>NZ_WPYP01000001.1 GCF_013030985.1 Ruegeria arenilitoris
TTCCGGCTCGCACCCGTCCAGACAGATCGCAATGGCCGGAACCTTCGGCTGAGGATAAACACGCTCATTCGCAGTAATGGGGGAGTGATGGGTCATCTTGATACGTTCCTTGATAGTTAGGCGGCCAGTTTGGCGCGTTCTTCCAGTGCTCGGAGGGGGGGAGCTGCACTTGTTACCCCCATTTCCTCCAAAGATTCTTTGGCGGCAGTCACAACCCTGCGCATGACGTCTTCGTCCATTTGGCCGATACATCCGACGCGGAAGCTGTCAACCACGGTCAGTTTGCCCGGGTAGATGATGAAACCTTTTGATTTCATCAGGTTGTAGAACTGATCGAACACAAACTTCTCGTCCGCAGGGCAGAAGAAGGTGACGATGATCGGGCTGAGCCAGCGGTTGTCCAGCAAGGTCTCAAATCCAAGTTCACGCATTCCCGAGACCATGACATCACGGTTGCGGGTATAGCGCCCTCCGCGGCCGGGAACGCCGCCTTCCGCCGCGTGTGCCCTCAACGCTTCGATGAATGCAGCGACCACATGTGTCGGAGGTGTGAACCGCCACTGACCGGTTTTGTTCATATGCGCCCATTGTGCATGCACATCCAGAGATAGCGAGTGGCTGTTGCCCTTCGCGGCCTCAAGCTCGGATTTGCGGGCGACGATGAAGCCAAAGCCGGGCACGCCCTCAATGCACTTGTTTGCAGAGGATACCATTGCCTCATACCGGATTTCGGTCGGCTTCAGCTCGACTGCTCCGAAGGCTGACATTGAGTCGATCAGAAGTTTGCGACCGGCGGCATAGGTGACCTCTGAAATTTCCTCCACGGGGTTCAGGATGCCCGAGCTGGTCTCACAGTGAATTGCGACCACGTGGGAGATATCGGGGTCTTCTGCGAGAATTCGGGCGACTTCCTCTCCCCTGGGTGGCAGGTAATCACCTTTGTCCAGAACGACATGTGCGCGGTCCAGATATTCCAATGTCAGGGCAGATCGTTGCCCATATGCGCCGTTGGCCAGAACCAGCGCCTTGCCATCGCGCGGAATGAACGACGCAAGCATCGCCTCGACCGAGAACGAGCCGCTACCCTGCATCGGGACGCAGTCGAAGTCATCGGCGCCCTCACCAAGCAACGCCAGCAGGCTTGACCTGACCTCGCGCGTCATGGCGCGAAAGTCGTCATCCCAGCTGCCCCAATCCTTTAGCATGGCTTCCTTTACCGCGTAGGAAGTCGTCAAGGGGCCGGGCGTCAATAGATATGGTTCACCAAGGCGAGGCGGTTCGATTCTAGAATTGGAAGACGTCATGAACAGGCTCCGGACAGGCATTTTCGAGAACAGATTTGCCGCAATGGTTGCTATATGTGAAATTGCAATTATCAATCCAATTATAAGCTCAGCCTATGTTAGTTGAATCGGGGATATGCAATGCGGCACAGCCAGCTCAAAGCCTTTCATTTTGTGGCGAAACATGGCGGTTTTTCCCGCGCGGCAGAGGCGCTGTATCTTACGCAACCGGCAATTTCCGAGCAGGTGCGAAAGCTGGAGCAGGATCACGATTTGTTGCTGTTCCAGCGCGAGCGGAAACGTGTGACGCTGACCCGAGAGGGCGAGCAGCTATACAGATACACCAAGCAGTATTTCGAGATCGAAGATCAGATCGAGGATTACCTGTCCGAAACCAAGGCTGTTGTTGATGGAGAGTTGCGCATCATTGCGGACTCTGCGTACCACCTGACGGCCTTTCTGGGCGCCTTTCAGAAGAAAAACCCGAATGTCACGATCACCGTGCGTTCGGGCAATACCGAGGAAATTCTAGAGGAACTTCGGTCATATAACGCAGAAATTGGCGTTGTGGGCAGCCTGTCGCCGGGCAAGGACATGGAAGTTCTGAGCCTTGGGTCCACCGAAATCGTGGCCTTTGCGGCGCAGGGTGTGCTTTTGGCATCCAAACCAACTTTGTCCCTGGAAGAGCTGTCAAACCTGCCACTGATCTTTCGCGAAACCGGGTCGAAAACGCGCCAGAAACTGGAAGACGAGGCCAAAAAGCTAGGGGTCACACTGAAACCGGCCATCGTGGCTGAAGGGCGCGAAGCGATTCGGGAACTGGTGGCCTCTGGCGCAGGTATCGGTTTTGTCTCAAAGGCGGAATACGGGCATGACAACCGGCTGCGACAGATCAAATTGAAGGGGATCGACCTGCAGATGGGCGAGAGCATAATTTCGCTTTCGCAACGCCGCGAGGTGAAGATCATCCGCGCCTTCATGGAATTTGTGCAGCGAACTTTGAAAGAAAACCCCGCCAATGGCTGATTGGCGGGGCAGGGTGTCAAAGGTGGTCTCTAGCGACTGCGCCAAGCCTGAGTGCGTTTCAGGATTCCCCTGGACGCAACAAGGTGAATGATCCGGGCGGCGGCATTTGTATAAAAGATCATCATCCCCATCGCCGCAGCCGGTGCGATATCTCCGGCATCGTCCATGTTCAGCACCGCGATAGAGGCGAGTGTCGTTTTGGGAGAGTACAGGAACACCACGGCCGATACGGTCGTCATCGCGTTGACGAACAGGTAGATGGAAATATCCAGAACCGCCGGCAGGCAGACCGGAACCGTAACCCGCGCGAACAGCTTCATCGTCGGCTGCTTGAGCGACGCTGACACCGACTCGAATTCACGGTCCATCTGCTTGAGGGCCGTCACTGCTGTCAGGTGGGATACAGTGTAAAAGTGCGTCACGGTACAGATCACCAAGATCGCCATCGTGCCATAAATGCCGTTCAGCGGGTTTGAGGGGTTGTTGAAGAAAAAGATATAAGACAGCCCCAGCACCATGCCCGGAATGGCCATCGGCAACATCGCGAACATCTGAAAGATTGATCTGCCGGTGCGGAAGCCTTTGGATTTCTCAACCAGATAGGCTCCGAAGAACACAACAGAGGTGCCGATCACGGCGGTCAGCAGAGCCAGACGGATCGAGTTGAAATACGACCCCCAGCCGCCGCCATCCATCTTGTCGAACTGATAGTTCTTCAGGCTCAAGCTCAGATCATAGGGCCAGAACTTGATCAGAGCCGCGAATTGGCACACCGCCAGAAGACCGACGATGAACAGCCCGATCAGGCTGCAATAGGCCAGAAACAGGCGATCTGCCTTTGGGTTCGGGGTCGCCTGATACGGCACCGACCGCGCCGACAGCAGCGCCACCTGTTTGGACTGGACCATACGATCAATGGCAAAGGCCAGGATAGCCGGGATCACCAGAACCACGGACACTACGGCACCCATCTCAAAATTCTGCTGTCCGATCACCTGTTTGTAGATATCCACCGCCAGCACGTTGAATTGCCCGCCGATGACCTTTGGCAGACCGAAATCGGTGATGACCAGATTGAACACAACAAACGCAGCAGAAATCAAACCGTACCGGGCCCCTGGAACCGTCACTGTCCAGAACGTGCGCCAAGGGGTCGAACGCAGGCTGGCGGCGGCTTCGTAAAGCCGCGCATCGGATATCGCCAGTGCTGTTGAGATGATCAGGAAAGCGTGCGGAAAGGTGAAAAAGACCGATCCGATCACGATGCCTATCGGGCCATAGATGCTGGCACCAAACAACAGCTCTTTAAGCATACCCTGATTGCCGAACAGGTAGACCAAGGCTATGCCCGGCAACAGCGAGGGAACCAGAATTGGTGCCATTGCGATGAGGCGAAAGACACCCTTGAACCGCATACAGCTGCGGTTAAGCGCATAGGCGAACCAGAAGGCCAGAGTCACCGTCACGATGGTGCTGACAACAGAGATCCAAAGCGAGTTCTTGATCGAGTTGAACAGCGCGGGCGTCGAGAAGTAGTTTACGAAATTGCCGAGGCCCCTTGATTGAACCGGTCGCAGTTGAACCCGCCGGAAGGTGTTGGAATCAAGCTCGACCCATTCGGTTCCTTCGTGCAATGTCGACCCGACCAGAAACCGCCCGGTATCCGTTGTATTCCTGATCTGGTACATGACCGGGCTGCGGAAACTGAAATCCGGGAAAAAGCCCGTCACTGGCAAGCGCCCGTCCGAGCCCGTGACAAGATCGGTATCCGTAAACACCTCGGTCTGTCGGTTCAACGCATCGCCCGTCAGAACAGTTCCGTCAAAAATGCCAGCGTCGTCACTTACCTGAAACTCGTATTGTGACAGTTCCATCCGATAGGTGGAAAACGATTTGGAAAGCATCGTGTAAAGCGGAAGCGCCAGCGTCACGATCAGATAGAGCACGATGACCATCATGCTCCCGCGCATCAGGATGTCGTCCCGGCTGAGCTTGGGCTTGATGTCCGGGCCGGGGGGCAGGGTGCCGCTGTTGGTCGAGATCGTGCTCATGCCCCGGTCTCCGGAAGGTCAAAGGCCATCAGGCGGTCGGCCGGGAGTTCGATCATCATCGTCCGCCCTTCCTCCAGTTCAAGGCGACGTACGGCGTTGACCGAGAAATCCGCAATCAGTTCCGAAGACCCGAAACGCTTGTTGCTTAGTCGGCACCGCCAGAAAGAGCCAAGAAACTCCATCTCATTGATCAGCACTTCGAATGCGTTTTCCGGGGTGGTGATCGTGTCCGGCGCATCCGGCGACCGTGCGCCTTCGCCGTGGGGGATGACATCATCGGGCCGGACGGCTGCAATCACGCGGCTTCCTTTCTGATGAGAATGTCGTGCACATTTCAGAACCGATCCCCCCAGTTCCAGCGTCTGAGGGTCACCGGCAGTGGCCTGCAACTGATTCATCTCACCAATGAAATCGGCAACAAACAGATTCCCTGGATGACGATAAATCTCGGTGGGGGATCCCACCTGTTCGATCACGCCATGGTTCATGACCACGATCCGATCTGCCATGGCCAGGGCTTCTTCCTGATCATGTGTAACCATCACGGTAGTCACACCAAGTTTGCGCTGCAACTCTTTGATTTCGTGTCGCAAATGGACGCGGACCTTTGCGTCCAATGCCGACAGGGGTTCGTCCAGCAGCAACAGGCCGGGTTTGGTCGCGATGGCGCGGGCAAGCGCGATCCTCTGCTGCTGCCCGCCCGACAACTGTGCCGGATACTTCTTGCCCTGATCTGGCAACCCGACCAGATGCAGCAACTCGTTTACGCGGACAGCGATTTCAGACTTGCTGCGGCCCGAGTTCTCCAGGCCAAAGGCGATGTTCTTTTCAATCGTGAGGTTCGGAAACAGGGCGTAGGACTGAAACACGATCCCGAAATCGCGTTCGGACGGGGGCAGATTGGACACGTCCTTACCGTCCTGCATGACCGTCCCCTTGGTCTGTAAATCCAGACCTGCGATGGCGCGAAGCAGGGTTGTTTTCCCGCAACCTGACGGGCCCAGAAAGCAAACGAACTCGCCTTCGTTGATTTCCAGCGAAATATCCTTGAGTGCAAGAAAGCTGCCGAACGCCTTCCACAGGTTCTGGATGCTGAGATACAGTTCACCGGGTGGTGTTTTCTGAAGCACGGGAGAAGTCCTCACATCTGCACCTCGGGCACGGCTGATCCGTACCGGGCATAGCCTGGTGCGCAGGTCACGGGGTTTGGAAGAAGAGAGCGGCGCGCAGGAGAGGCACAAGAACCCCTCCTGCCAACGTGTTTATTTTGCTTCCGACTTTCCGTCATAGCGAGATTGCCATTCCTTCAGGATTGCCGCCCGATTGTTCGCGGCAAACTCAAAATCATTGTCAATCATCGCATCCAGAAGACCCTCTGGGAAGTGTTCGACCGGTTTCGCAATGCCGGGATAGGCCACAACCGCATAGCCGGTGTTGTACATCTCGTTGGCTTCTTTTGTGACCGAGAAATCAACCAGTTTCTGCGCGGCTTCCAGATTGGCCGTACCCGCGACAATCGCGGTTGCTTCCATGTCCCAGCCTACGCCTTCGGACGGGACGATGATCTCAAGAGGTGCGCCATCCGCCTTGGATTTGGCACCGCGGAAGGCAAACGAGATACCGATTGGGATTTCACCCGCTGCCGCCAGCTTGCATGGTTTGGAGCCCGAATGCGTGTAGCGCGCTATGTTCTCGTGCAGCGCGTCCATGTATTCCCAGCCGCCTTCTTCACCAAACATCTGCAGCCAGCTTGAAACGTCCAAAAACCCGGTGCCGGACGAGTTCGGGTTCGGCATGATCACCTGATCCTTGTACATCGGATCGGCGAGGTCCTTCCAGGATGTCGGCGGTGTCAGTCCGGCCTTTTCGGCCTCGACCGTGTTGTAACAGACCGACGCAACCCAGGCGTCCATGCCCACCCAGGCCGGAGGGTTGTCGCCATCGACAAATTTCACGTCCAGTTCTTCGACCCCGACAGGTGCGTAAGGCTCCAGCATGCCTTCCGATTTCAGCAACAATAGCGAAGTGGCTGCCAGTCCCCATACAACGTCAGCCTGCGGGTTATCCCGTTCCGCCAGCAATTTGGCAGTGATGATCCCAGTCGAGTCGCGAACCCAGTTGATTTTGATATCAGGGTTGCTCTGGTTGAATGTCTCGGCGTATCGGGCGAGGTCTTCTGCTTCAACGGCGGTATACACTGTCAATTCGGTTTCCGAAACCGCAACCGTCGCGGTCAGTACGCCGGTGGCCAAAGCGGCAAGAAATGATGTTGTGTGTTTCATTTTTTTCCTCTGTTGGTGGCTTTTGTCAGGTTCGCTGTTCTGAAGCAGCGTTCAATTTCCCATTTGCGTGTCGGCAGTTTGACAGATTCAAACCTCAATAAAAATCGATTATATCTTCGATGTTATAAGTCTACCCTATGGATGCTTTTGCTTGGGGCGCGCGGTCAGAAGGGCTTGTCATGATGTAGGCAGCCGGCCTTCATGGGCATGGCGCAAGGGCAAACCAACTTTCCCGGCGGTGACGGGCTGAGATTGCTGAGGGCGCGTATTGGGCGAAAAACAGGCCAAAGTCCCGGTTCTTTTTCAATTCTTTGCCGATATTTGGGCCTTCCAAGCGCGTACTTGATTTGATGTCGCGGTATGTCACTATGGCAGCTGCAATGCCTACAACGCGCAACAACATCAAATTGCTTTACGACACAGATGATGCCGACTGTGCAGCAATCATCGAGTCGTTGTCGGAAAAGAACGCGACCTATCTCAGGCGGCGCAGACTCCTTGAAGGTCCAAGCGCACATGCAAAAGATCTGGTGATCGAATGCGCAGAAGCCATAAAACAAGACAGCAGTCCGGCTTTGTTGGACCGGTTCATCGCACAGGTTTCGGAAAACGCGACAGAGTTTGAAATTCTGACGCTGCTGGTCGCTGGGTGGTTTGCGCTGCGGCAGGAGCAATGGCAGGTAACCGAAATGCTTGGGCGCGAGGTCGTCAGCCGCGATCACCATGACCTCATGGCGCAGCGACTTATCGATGCCGCCCGCGAAACGTCAAAGGATCTTGAAACCGAAACCGACCGTTGGCTGAGGACGCGGACGTGTGGCGCACCTTTTCGGGAAATGGAGACACGGGTCAACGGTGAGGTTCATTTCTGCTGCTCGGCCTGGCAGCCGGTTCCAATTGGTCGTCTTGAAACAGCGGACGAGGGCGGGTTCTGGAACTCTGATCGGGCCCGCGAAATCAGACGGTCCGTCCGTGACGGCGACTTTTCGCATTGCAGCCGGTGGCATTGTCCGCAGATCGCAGGTCGCAGGCTTCCGGCCCGCACCGAGGAAACGCAAAGCCTGAAACTGGAGTTGGAAGAAGGTCCCGACCGGGTCATCCTGTCCCATGACCGGTCCTGCAACATCTCTTGCCCCAGTTGCCGAACACAGCTGATCAACCTGCCGCACAAAGAAACGGAACGTTTGAACCAGGTGTTTGAAGACCACCTTCTGCCGCTGGTCAGCAAGGCCACGAAAATCAAGGTGACCGGATCGGGTGATCCGTTTGGCAGCAGGCACTTCCGTCATCTTCTGGGGCGGTTGACGCAGGCGGGCCCGGCCGGGCGGCGTATTCAGCTTCATACCAACGGGTTGCTGGCCAATGAAAGAGCCTGGAACGATCTTGGGCTATGGGACAAGGTCTCGTCGGTCTGGGTGTCGATAGATGCGGCGGAGGCCGACACGTACAGCGTGCTCCGTCGCGGTGGCGATTTTAACGCGCTGAGGAAAAACCTGCGATTTCTGGGCGACCTGAACGCACGCGGAGACATTGATACATTGCGATTGGACTTTGTCGTGCAGGCCGCGAATTACAGAGAGATGCCCGCCTTCGTGGATCTTGCCAATGAAATGAACGCCGATGGCGTTTATTTTCTAAGGCTGCGCAATTGGGGGCATGTCACACCGCAGGAATTCAAAGGCCTGGATGTGTGCTCGTCCGACCATCCCGAACACAAAGACCTGCTTGAGGTGCTGGCTGACCCGCGTATGGCCTGGAGCGGTGTCGACCTCGGGAGTTTGAACTCAATCTGACAGGTTGCCCCGGTGAGGGATCACAGCTCCTTTCGGATCAGGATATCAGCCAGACAGGAGCAGAAGTCATTCGTGCATCGGATCGGTTCTTGGGGCAGGTCAAGGTCCTCGCCCAGATAGCCGATCACGCCTCCGACGCCGCAGACGCCCCGGTAAACCTCGCCATTCCCTCTGACCCGCAGGGATTCCAGCCCGACGTTGCAGTTGTAGCCACGCCAGCGGTTCAAGCCCCTTAAAATGAATTCATTCGGAGGCAACGTCTCGCACTGCCCGGACCGTGTGGTCGCGCGCATCAGCGATCGCGGTTTTTCACCCACCGGAGCGTATTTGGACGGCAATCCTTTTGAAAGCACCTGCAACTGGTCGTCGGTGTAGTCGTACAGCTTTGCCCCGAATTCCTGCCTCAGCGGCTTTAACGAAATCGAAGCCGCTGGCAGCGCCGCTCGCAATGCCTGGGCATCTTCAAATGTCTGGTCAAAACGGTCCGGGTGCATCGTGACGTTGATATGAACGCTGATGCGGTCCTCCATCATTTTTGCCACGCGGATGAAATGGTTCAACTCGGCGAACTCGGCGTGATAGGTCAGGATGACGCTGTTCAGGCACCCGCTTATCTTTTCCCAGAACCGGGGTGTCCGCGATGCATTGCTGATCAGACTGACCTTGAAGTCAATCTCTGACGCTTGGCGCAGCAGATCAATGATGCGGGGGTGCATCGTGGGTTCGCCACCCGTGAACTGAAGCCAGACAATCTTGTCCCGTTCGTCCATATAGTGCCGTTTCATCTGGTGATATAAATGCAGAACGTCCTTGGTCTTCTGCCACCTGATCGAGCCGTCATGCAGAGGTTTGGGGCAATAGCTGCACGCATAGCTGCAGGCATTCCCCAGCATCCAATCCACCACGACCACCTTGGCATGAACGGGATTGGAGTGATCGATCAGAGTAAATGCGTCCGGTTCGTTCTGAATAGCTTCCATTTAAACCCAGGTGTTTTGTATACAGGTTACTCAAACAGCCGCCGAAAGCCCTGCAACAGCGTTCATGCGGCACTTACCATTCCTCTCAGCCTAGCTTGAAATTGGCGGTGGGACAAAAAAATTACGTTGGAAACGGGGGCCGACGGAGCATGGGACAGCGATCCTGTCCTTGGTCGGGCGTGTTCACATTCTTGTTGTTGGCACCGGCTGACTTGTCAGAGAGGGGTCAGTTTTTTATACTCGAAGCCATATTTTTTAGCTTTTTTGACGTGCCGGCATGTGCCCGGATTGACCGGGATACAACAGCTTAGAGCTTATTTCGGCGGCCAGTCGGGGGTAATTTATGACGAAGGCGAGCGGCCAAAGGACTCGACCAGAAGTTGCCAAGAAAGGCGCTGTTCAGGCGCCGGGTATCTATGATTTCGTCCAATCCCCTGAATGGCAGAAGGTGCTTGAAAAAGCTCGGATAGAGCAAGAGAGAAACCATGCCGCGCGCGAGCAGAAGGACAAAAAGACCGAAGCCTCCGAAACAGCAGACCGTGGTGAAGCGCAATCAACCTCAGGTGAGCCTTCACCGGTCGGACAAAAGGCGTGGTCAGACCAGCTTGAAGAAGCCAGAAAGAAAAGAAATGCGGCAAGTGCCGGGGGCACGGGTGAGTCGGAAAAACTAGGGCCCGATGCGCCGGATGGGGTTCAAAAAGCCGATACGGGCGAAAATGCCCGAGGAACTTTCAGATCCCGAAGAGGCAAAAACAGGTCGACCGGTTCCGATCAGACAGATGCGGGGCTGAGTTTAAAGCTATCCAATGAAGAGATTGACTATCGCCTGTCCAAAAAGATTCTTCAAAAACTGGAAGATCAGCAACGCGCGCGCCGTAAGGTCAGGCTGGGGTTAATTGCCCTTGGCTGCGCTATGGGTGTGATTGCCTCATCTTCAGTTTTTTGGGTTCTTTCCGGACCAGGCCCGATTGAGACGGCTGGACAGGGGAGCACTGACGTTGAGGTGGCCACTCCGTTACCTGGTCAGGACGTCGTTCCGTTGCCACCCGATCTATCGACGACCCCACAAGGTGAAATTGTCATTTCTACGACTGTGGTGGGTCCATCGACACAGCAAGAATTCCCCGATGGGAGTTTGGGCGAGGTGGACGATCTAAGCAGTCTTGCGTCGCTGACGCCTCCTGCCTCGGGTTTAACAGAGGCGTCAGAGCCCACTGAACCGGCAATACCAGATGCCGCTCCAAGCGTTCTGGCCTACGTTCCGGCGCTCGAGCAGCCGTTCTTGCCGGTGGGTGGTCCCGGGTTTCTGCCAACACGAGAGGCAAACCCGAGTTTCCTGCCATATGACATCGCGCCGGAATTCTTTGATCCCGCAACCGCCCTGGTGGCTGTCGCTGCTGCAGGGCTTGAACCCTTAGGCATTGCCTCAGACGCGTTCATCCCTCCGGTGCCGTCAGCGGAACTCGCGGCTCAACCTGTTCTGTTCAGGCAGCCAGTGCCGCTGCGACCCGCAGCCGAAACCGGGTCACTGCCGGAGCAGGTTCCGGCCATCCAACCGGATTTACCCGTATCGATCAATCCGGTTGATAGTGCTTTGACGATCGTGGCACTGAACCCCTCGGCGCAAATTGAAGACCCCGGAATTGGCCCGGAGGCGCTGCAAGCGCCCACTTTGACGCCACGGGCAGAGCCGTCAGCTTCAGTGGCGCTTGCGGCCTTGCCCGGCGCGGCTGTCGAACCTACGGAAACGAGCACGGGTGTAGGGGGCGCGGCGTTCAGACTGTATGCGCCCAACAAGCTGCCGCAGGGTGCTGTGGATTCGGTTGTCGCGTCGTTAACAACAACGGGTCACGAGCTAAGTGGCGCGGCGCGGGTAGGGTACCGGGTGTCGCAATCCAATGTTCGGTTCTATCACAGGCAGGATGCCGCCAAAGCCGCAGCCCTTGCGAAAGATGCCGGTGCACTGTTGCGCGACTTTACTGGGGCAAGAACCAAAACACCAAGCGGTGTGGTGGAGTTATATCTGGCCGGAGACGGCTATGGCAGTGCTCCGGTCAAGCGAAAAGCCAAGCGAAGCAGCCGCAGCGCGACGGCAAACAACCCGGTCAATCAATTAAGAAGTCAGGTTCTGAAAAAACTTCGGGCAACAACAAACTAAAGACGCTATTCTTGTTCTAGAGTGCGAAAGACTGAAGCAAGTGGTGAGTATGGTTAACAAGTATTGATAAGGTTTTTTAGATGACTGATAGCAGACTCGTCGGTATTGTAACTGCGCTACTTTTCCTGGCATCGACAGAGGGTGTGCGTGCCGAGATCACGCTTGAACATCTGATCGCGATTGATCAGCTTTTATCAACCAATGACACCCGTGCGCTCCGGTCCTACCTTGAGAGAAACCCGGAGTTGCTGACGGGTGAAGACGAGTTATCTCGCGAGTTGCGCGACTTTTATGACGCCGCGTCTGCGGGCAGTTTGGACTTTGGTTATCCCGCTAACGTGCCAGCCAATCCGTTTGACGCTCCGACTGCGTCGACTTCGCGCGCAACCTCGCTGCAGCACTAGGCCCCATGCCCGTGTTCGACGCCCTCAGTTGTCCCTCCCGCCCAAAGATCGCCTACATTATCGAACCTAGGTTCTCTGGCGGCACGTCAGCGGCCGTCGCGGCCGAACTGCGTGTGGCCGTGGAGTTTGGTGAGCTGGAGGTTCACGCAGTAACCTCAAGGACGTTTGGTGAGGACCAGTATATTGCACCCGTGCTACGGCGTGTGCTTGATGAACTGCGCATTCCGCTGATTTGGGATGCGCCTCGTGTCGGTGCGGATTTCGTGATCCTGCACAATCCGGCATTTTTAAAGTTTCAGGACGTATTGAATACAAGGATATTTGCGCGGGACCTGATCGTGGTCACGCATGAGAACTTTCTGCGCCCGGGCGGCGAAGAAGGGTTCGACGTTTCATCCTGCCTGAACCAGATTGAGGCATCGGCGCTTTCACTCAGGAAATCGCTTGCGCCGATCTCGCCGTATAATCGGAAAACCGTGACCGATTGGTTGGCTGGATCCCGAGTGGCGCGGCAATGGGAGGTTCTGGGGGCCGACTGGTTCAACATCTGCGAGACCGAGATAGAGGCCCCTTGCGACATGCCCTCAGATCGCCGAGGCAGACATTCACGGCCCGGTTTTGAAAAGTTTCCGGCTCTTGCCGATCTCGACAGGTGTTTTCCCGAACATGCGCAGAGCAACGTAATCCTGGGTGCAGATGCATTGCTGGACGCGCGTGTTCTGCGCCCGCATTGGACCTTGCTTCCTTTCAACGCCATCCGCGTGGACGAGTTTTTTGAGATGATTGACTTTTTCGTTTATTTCACGGCGCCGACCTGGCAGGAAAGTTTCGGCCGGGTCATTGCCGAAGCTCTGGCTGCGGGCAAGGTGGTGCTTACCAATGCCGACATAGGGGTCACGTTTGGCGATGCAGTGCTCAGCTGTCGCCCACCGGACGTAGACGGGATCATTTCCGACCTTATCGCGCAGCCGCATCGGTATCATGAACAGGTTTCCAGGTCGCAATCGGCGCTGGCGCGCTATTCCGCTGAAAACTTCAGGGCGCAGCTGTCCAATGTCCTGTCCGCAGATAGCGGGGTATCGGGATGATTTTCATTGAGGCCGGTTCGCGTTCCTTACGATCCTTCGATGCGCAATTGATTTTCGCCGAGCAACTTGCCGCGCGCGGTTTCCCCGTCTGCATAGATGCCGAGTATCTGCCCGAAGATGCAGGGCGCGGCAGAGTTTACGAGGCTGCCAGATTTCTAGTCGACCCGGCCGAGCATGAGGCCGAGGCCATATTCGTGCTTGGCGCTGAGGATATCGATGATCTGCTTCTAGCCTCCCTTCGGGAAAAGCAGATTGGTCCGGACGTGCCGGTGATTGCGACGGGTCGGTTCCAGACCCAGCAAAGCTACATCGGCGCAAAGGCGCGTCTGGCATATGCGCTAGGGCGCGAAGCCACGGTGATCGACCTGACGGATTTTCAGCCGCGTTCGGTGCTGCCGTCGGCGGTCAGCCCTCTGGTTGCCGAGATTCAGCCAACGCCCCGGCCCGCGCGCGAGATGCCGACTGTGACGGTTGTTCTGGGGTCCATGGAGTTGGACAACCCCGAGACACTGTCCTGCTTTTCGCGGATGAGTAATCGGGGGGGGTATAACCTGCGGCTGGTCGTAAGCGGGGCACAAAACGAGGCGATCAATGCGTCCCCGTTTCATGACTTGCCGACCAATCTGTACACCGATCTTTCCTCGCTGACTTTGGCGAAGTCGACGGACATCCTTGTGATGTTCGGCCACGGTATTGCCGGTGTACGCATTGCCGCGTTTGCGGTCGAATTGATCGCGGCCGGGGGTGTTGCGATAGATTGCACGGATGACGAAGCTCTGGTGTCGTCTGGAGCGCCCGTATTGCTTGGCCCCAAGACACCGTTTTCGCTGGATGGGTATCTGACAGGCAAAATACTTGGCAACACCTCGCAAATTGCCGAACAGGCCAGAAAATCCCAGTGGCTTCATTCGGTGGACATTTCCCGGCTGGAAAGCGCCGCAGGTCTTACGCCCAAGACACGCGAACCTGTTCGCAGCACGCACAGAACGTTGTTCTTCCCGACCAACGGCGTGGGATTGGGGCACGCTCAGCGATCTGCGGTGATCGCAAATGCGCTGCCAGATGACATGTCATCGATTTTTGCGGCTTTTCCCAGTTGTGTGCCGCTTGTGCGCCGCGAAGGTATCGATTGCATTCCGCTGGTCTCGCGGATCGACATGACGGACAATCCCGACGGCAACGATATTCTGACATACCGTCGACTGGGCGCCGCGTTGCAGGAAAACGACAGCTTGGTCTTTGACGGCGGCCATGTCTTCGATTCCGTCTACCGGGTGATCCTCGAGCGCAATTTGTCAGCGGTTTGGGTGCGGCGAGGTCTGTGGCCGGACGGGCGACCCCGACAAAAGATGCTTCGACGAGAGGGGGTGTTCGATCGGGTCATAGTGCCCTCGGAGGCCTTTGAAGAGCTGAACGACGCCTACAGCTATGGTGATCACGTCCACTATGTCGGGCCAATCTTTCGCAAGGTAGTTCAGTCCAAGGACGAGCGCGACGGGCTCAGGGCGCGGCTAGCAGAACGCTTCGGACGCGAGTTCAAACAGTTGGTCGTCAGTATGTTGGGTGGCGGCGTGGCGTCTGACCGGTCGGCACAACTGCAGGCGATATCCGGGATGCTGGAGGATCGGACGGACTGTCTGCATCTTGTCGTGACCTGGCCCGGCAGCAAGGTTCAGCCGGCCACCTTCGGTTGGACGAATACCCGCGTGGTTCAGACATTCGAGGCCACATCCCTGTGTCTGGCGGCGGATCTTGTCATTTCGGCGGCGGGGTATAATTCCGTCCTCGAGATTCTGTACCACAAGATCCCCGCGATCCTGATCCCGCAATCGGCCCCCTATCTGGACAATCAGGAGCGGCGCGCCCGCGCTTTGGCCGACCGTGACCTTTGCGCGATCATCACCGAAAACGACCTCATGAAACTGGAACAAACGGTATCGGCCTGTCTGGATCACGATGAGGTTGAACTTTATCGGTCTGCGTTGAACGCTATCGAGTTACCCGAGGCGGGGGCGTCGAGAGCAGCTGAAATCATAGCAGAGGTCAGGTACGAGAAATGACAGACATCTCTTGGTTCGAAATTCTTGGCAGAACGTCACCTAAGCAGCCGGTTCAGCTGGATGCGTTGATTACCGATAACCAAAAGCCCAAGGCATATGGAAAAGTCGTATTCCCCGTGATGGATCTGACACCGTCCATTGCCCTGTGGGAACACGACAAGGGCGGCCCTACTTATATTGGTATCCGGGTTCTGAAGCCGCTTGAGTCTGCATATAATGTTGCAAGACTTCTCGCCGCCGCTGCGCTGGAGCGAGAGGTCTTCCCGGTCATTCTAAGCCGCGTCGAGTACAGCGGGTTCGAACAGTTCGGCTTTCGTGTTGAACGCGTCCCGGACGAACCGGCGGCGGCGCTGGCGGCCGAAGCGGAAATCAGAAAGTTCTGGGATCTTGCGATCATCATCGACGGTGACGAAATCGGCCGTTGGTCGGGCCAGAGCAACGGAGTTTAATGCGGATTGAGGACCTGTCAGTGTCCCAGCAAGGCCACTTCACAATCAAAAAAACACCAAAACAATAGCCCCGGGATTGTCTGTCCTGTGGTAGTGCTTTGGCCATGACACTTTCCGAAACTCCTGAACCCGTAACCACACCAAGAACGCGCGCCAAGGCACGGCATATTCTGGATAATTATTTTATCGGACCGGCCCGGGACGCCTCGGTTCTGGAGATTTGGGGTTATACGGATCGTATGACCTATGCTCCGGGTGATCGGCTGGCATTGCGGGTGTCGACGACGGCAGAACACTGGGATCTTGAGATCGGCCGTGATGGTGCGCGCTACGAGCTGCTGCATTCAGAAACGGGTATCGCAGGAACGCATCAGGTCACCCCCAAGGATTGTTCGGTTGCGGGCTGCGGGTGGGATGTCTCTTACGAGTTCACGATCCCCGATGATTGGCGCGAAGGCGGATATTTGGTGTCCATGACCGCCGAACGAGACGGGGACCAGGTTGAGGAACACCATCTGTTCCTGCTGCGCCGCGCGGACGACAAGCCGCCTGCGCCCTATGTCCTGATCTGCGCTACGGGTACCTGGCTGGCCTATAATTGCTGGGGTGGGTCCAACCACTACGAAGGGATCACCGGTCCGGACCGCAATGCGTTTTCCCCGGTGGTGTCAACGCAACGCCCGTGGACGCGGGGATTCTGCAAACTTCCCGAAGGCGCACCGCGCGCGGTGCCTGACACACCGCACAAACCGGGGACGATGGTGCGGTATCCGTATATGGAGTGGGCCTATGCATATGGGTATTCCAAGAAATACGCCTCGGCCGGGTGGGCCAGTTATGAACGTCATTTTGCGGTCTGGGCCGAGGAACAGGGGTTCGAATTCGACTTCGCCACGCAACACGATCTGGAGGCTGATCCCGAACTCTTGAAGCGCTACAAATGCGCCGTGTTTGTGGGACACGATGAATACTGGTCGGCAAACATGCGCGACGCGGTGGATCGGTACACCGCTTCAGGCGGTCGTGTTGCACGGTTCGGGGGGAACTTTCTGTGGCAAACTCGCATCGAGGATGAGGGGCGCACCCAAATCTGCTACAAGTACACGGCAGAGCAGGACCCGCTTGTCGGTTCGGATCAAGAGCATCTGGTAACCACCGCGTGGGAGGTTGCTCCGGCAAACCGTCCAGGTGCGCAGACCTTTGGGGTCAACGGGTTGAAGGGGGTCTATACCGGTTTGGGGCGCTGCGTCGGGCAGGGAAGCGGGGGCTTTACAGTATATCGCCCCGACCACTGGGCGCTGACGGGTACTCAGTTGGGCTATGGCGATCAGTTGGGGGCCGCGTCCCGCATCTTTGGATATGAAGTCGATGGGGTGGATTACCGGATGGAAGATGGTCTGCCCTTTGCCACCGGGGCGGATGGGGCTGACCCGGCACTTGAGATCGTGGCGATGGGGCTGGCGACCAATATCGAACCCACACACGGTGTTTGGGGCGAGACCGCCTATATCGCGGATGCGGATGCGCAGTTCAAAGCCCGCGCCCTGTTCGGTGAGGTTACACCCGAAACACTGGATCGCAGCAGCCGGGGAAACGGCGCGATCGTGCATTGGCACCGAGGGGAGGGCGAGGTCTTTACCGCAGGCACCTGCGAATGGGTGATGGGGCTGACCCGGCGGGACTGGCAGGTGGAACAAGTCACCTGCAACGTGCTTGTCAGGTTTGGTGTGTCGGGCAGGGCGCGTTAGGATTTACACCCCAAGCAGTTCCGGAATTTGATCCAGTATCGCGTGGACCTGCGCTCCGATCTGCGGTGCCTCGGACGCTCGGGGGCCTGCAATGTTCAGAACCGTGGCCGGGGTGGATTGCAGCCATTCCCGTACCTGATGCACACAAGCCGCCGCTCCATCTCTGACATCAACAACCAGATGCGGCTTCCCGGCCTCTTCGGCGAATACGACGGTCTGCTGCGTTCCGGGGCTTGCCGACCCATCAACAAAAATCAACGTGGCATCGCTTGAAGCAACGTTGCACCGGGTTCTTACCACAACATTTTCGGAGTCCGTCTCGGTCAGGCCGGTGAAGTGCTCAGGAATTCTGCCCGATTCATTCGTGCGGCCTTTGGGAACCCAGCCGCCATAGGTCAGTCCGTTTTGCCGTGCGAATTCCAATGCCGTCATATCCACGCCGGTTTGCCCGCCTGAGACGATTTTCATAGCTGATACCTTTCCTGAGAAGAGCTTAGCCAGCCAACGCCATCCCGGGAACCGTTGGAGTTCAGGATTTGTGCCGCAGGGTTGATACCCGAACCTCTGAGCCGCCTGGTTGACCACAGGATGCCAAAGCCTGCGCCGGTGTCCGAGTGGCATCATGAGCACGCAGTTCTGATTGCCGTTGCATCCCCGAAGGAAACGCGGGCACATTGGCCAGAGAGGGCAGAGGCTGAACTACACATGGCAACACAATCCGAAGGTAGAGCGGTCTTTCTGACAGGCAGCTTGATGGGCCACGTCACCCGCATGTCGCTGACCACCAGCATTGGCCTGATGGCGATTTTCGCGGTGGACTTTGTCGATATGATCTTCATTTCGATGCTGGGCAACGATGCTCTGGCCGCTGCGGTCGGTTATGCCGGGACGCTGTTGTTCTTCACCAACTCGATCAATGTCGGTCTGTCGATCGCTGCCGGCGCTTTGGTGGCGCGGCAGCTCGGGGCCGGTCGACATGAGCAAGCGCGCCAATTCGGCACCAGCGTCGCGGTTCTGGGGGCTCTGGTCGGGTTGGTTGTCTCTGTGACCGTCCTGTTCAATCTGACATTTTGCCTGTCCTTGCTGGGCGCGGAAGGTGAGGTGCTGCGTCTGGCGGTCCGCTATGTGTCGATCATCCTGCCGACCATGTGGGTGATGGCAGTTGCCATGACCGGCATGGCGGTGTTGCGCGCTTATGGGGATGCGAGACGCTCGATGCAGGCCACGATTTACGGCGGGGTTGCAAACGCAGTGCTTGATCCGATCCTGATCTTTGCCGTTGGGTTGGGGCTGGACGGGGCGGCCATCGCCTCGGTCATTGCGCGGATCTGCATGTTGGTTGCGGCGGTCAGACCGGCAGTGCGCGTGCATCGTGGTTTCGCTCGACCATCGCTGCGGCAATTGGCGTTAGATGTCAGACCTGTTCGCGCGATTGCCGTGCCCGCTGTCCTGACCAATATCGCCACGCCTATCGGCAACGCCATTGTCATTCGCGAAATCGCGCAGTTCGGAACGGAAGCTGTGGCTGGCATGGCGGTGATCGGACGGCTGATGCCGGTGGCGTTTTCGGTTGTGTTCGCGCTGTCCGGGGCCATCGGACCAATTGTTGGACAGAACTTCGGTGCAGGGCAGTATGACCGCGTGAAAGCGACCTTTCTGGCGGGTGTGAAATTCACCGCCGTTTATGTCTGCCTGATGGCGGCCACTCTGTTCGTGCTGCGCGCGCCGATTGCCGATCTGTTTCAGGCGCAGGGGCAGACACGGGCGTTGATCTATCTGTTTTGTGGGCCGCTGGCCTTGGCCTCATTCTTCAACGGGGTGATCTTTGTCGCGAATGCCAGTTTCAACAATCTGGGCTATCCGGTGTATTCGACCTGGGTGAACTGGGGGCGGCATACGCTGGGTACATGGCCCTTTGCCGTTGCCGGGGCCTATATCGCAGGCGCGCCCGGGGTGCTGTTGGGGCAGGCGTTAGGAGGGGTCATCTTCGCCGTGATCTGCTGGATTCTGGTCCGACGGGTTGTTGTGAATCTGGCCGCGCCGCAACCCGCCGATCCGTTCGCCGGGCAGAACCGGTTGCAAGCCCTGTTTGGGCGCCGCGGCTGGTAAGCAGGTCAGTTGCCCTGATTTCGCGCTTCCAGTCGTTCAAGGTTGACCACGGTCGACAGCATCAGGCGATCATGGCTCCAATCCTCGGTCTGTTGGACTGATGCGGCGGCCAACCCAAGGATCAGCGCGAACAGGATCGTCAGACCGAGGAACATGAACGGCATCGACGATTGCATCGCAGGCGCATCCGCCAACGCTATCACCCGTTGCCGCAGAACGCGTTTCGCCTTGCCACCGGTGACCAGAGCCACGTTGAGAACACGCGGGCTGCCGCGCGTGACGGTACGGGCGCAATAATCCAGCAGGCACTTGGTATAATCGTGCGCATCGATGTTCTTGCGGGCCACGACCGACTGATCGCAGGCCAGTTCGCGCAGGCGGTCGAACTGGTATTTCAGTATCAGGTAGGCGGGGTTCCAGAACAGAAGGGGGCGCAATAGTTCGAACCCAAGCTCCCACTCAACGTCCCCGGCGCGCACGTGCTGAAGCTCATGCGCAAGGGCGAACCGCAGCTCACGCGGGGTGTCCAGAAGGTGGCTGGGCAGCACGACATGACGCCGGCGCAGACCTCGAACCGCGAAGGGTACAGAGATGCGGTCGGACAGGCGGATATCCACCTTCGCCGAGCGGCGCCACAAAAAGCTGGTGTTGACCGTCTCGCGGATCGCCAGCCCGTCGCGGATCACGCGCAGGGCATAGATCAGCGACGCAAACGCCATCATCACAAGGATCGCGGATACAATCGAATGATCACCACTGAACAACACCTCGACCCAGCGTTGGCGCGTGTTCAGCAGCGCCTCGAACTGGGTGGCGGGCATGGCTATGTCACCGCGCAGATAGGCCGCCACGGCGATGTCTCCGATCGCCACGGTGCCTTTGGCCTGAGTGATTGTGGCCAGCGCAGATATGCCAAGCGCCAGCAATGGGCTGACTACGATACACATGCATAGCGCTTTGAGCGCCCGCAGCTGTGCCACAAACCCGTGGCTGAGTGAGGTCCGGGACAGAAGCGCCCGCGCAACCAGCCAGAGAATTGCAGCCAGGCCGAGAACAAGATTCCATTCCAGATACGCGTCGAGAACCGGTTTAACCGCTGTCATTTTGCAGCCTCCTCTCTACCAGTGCCCGAATTTCCTCCAGATCGGCTTCGCTGAGGCCCGCATCGTCAACCAGACGCGCGACCAGCGTGGCAGGTGTGTCGTCGAACAGGGTCCGCGACAGGTTCTGCAGCGACCGTGCCTGATATCTGTCTTTCTCCAGAAGCGGCGTATAGATCAGCGTTTTTCCGTCCTTATGGCTTTCGACAAACCCCTTGTCGTCGAGAATCCGCAGGATGGTTGCGCCGGACGTATAGGCCAGGTTGCGTTCTGGCGGCAGGCGATCAAGCACGTCACGGACCGAGCCCCGACCCAGCGCCCAGAGCTCGTTCATGAACTCAAGTTCCACTTCGGTCAGCAGGTTTGTTGTTTTCTTTTTTCGCATCGGTCTTTCGTGTCGCAATTTTTAGTATGCCTGACAGACAAGCATCCTTTCGCTGTTTCGCAAAGCTTAAACTTTCCAGAAGACGAAGATGCCCCAGCCGATGGACAGGAAAAGTGGCGTCCAGACGGGCTGGCCCACCAACCCGAGCCAAGCCAGGAAGATATAGGCCGAACCCAACAGGGTGATGAACAACCGGTCGCCCAACGTGGTTGTCAGGCCCAGTATACCGCGCCGCTCGATCCCGTCGCGGTACCTGAATCCTTCCAGCACGCCAATCAGGGCGATGGCCGAGAAGATGCCCACGAACACGGCCAGTGTCGCCGGGGTCCAGGCCATCCAGAAATCGGGCCACAGGGGATCGGTCCAGGAAAAGCCTTTTTCCACTTGCTGGCCGACATTGCCCCATCCCGCCTGCTGGGCAAAAGCCGTCGAGGGTAGAAAGGGAAGGGTGAGAAGAAGTTTACGCATATCGAACCTCACACACGTCCCATCGCGAAACCGCGCGCGATGTAGTTGCGGACAAACCAGATGACGATGGCGCCGGGGATGATGGTCAGGGTCCCGGCAGCGGCCAGCAGGCCGAGTTCATATCCGGCGCTGGAGGCTGTACGGGTCATCACGGCGGCGATGGGTTTGGCCTCGACCGCCGTCAGGGTTTTGGCCAGCAGCATCTCGACCCATGAGAACATGAAGCAGAAGAACGCCGCGACGCCAACACCCGCTTTGATGTTGGGCAGGAAGATCGTCACGAAGAACCGCGGAAAAGAATAGCCGTCGACATAGGCCGTCTCGTCCAGTTCCTTCGGGATGCCGCGCATGAAGCCTTCCAAGATCCACACCGCTAGAGGCACATTGAACAGTGTGTGCGCCAGCGCCACGGCCAGATAGGTGTCGAACAGGTGGATCGACGAATAGAGCTGGAAGAACGGCAGCGCGAACACGGCCGCCGGGGCCATCCGGTTGGTCAGCAACCAGAAGAACAGCTGTTTGTCCCCCAGGAACCGATAGCGCGAGAACGCATAGGCCGCAGGTAGCGCCACACAGACCGACAGCACCGTGTTTATCGTCACGTAGATGATCGAGTTGACGTAGCCCCAGTACCACGTCGGATCGGTGAAGATGGTGATGTAATTCTCCAGCGTAAAGGTCTGGGGAAACAGGGAAAAGCCCGACAGGATCTCGTTCGTGGTCTTGAAGGACATCGCCACCAGCCAATAGATCGGCAGCATCAGGAACGCGATATAGAGGATCGGGATGAGGGATCGCTTCTTCATTGCGCGTCATCCTTTGTCATCAGAGTGTAGAAGACCCAGCTAACCAGCAGCGTGATGGCGAAATAGATCAGGCTCATCGCCGCCGCAGGGCCAAGGTCGAACTGTCCCAGCGCGATCTTCACAAGGTCGATCGACAGCAAGGTGGTTGAGTTGCCGGGTCCGCCGCCGGTCAGAACGAAGGGCTCGGTATAGATATTGAAACTGTCCATGAAACGCAGAAGCACGGCGATGGTCAGGACGGTTTTCATCTTGGGCAGCTGGATATAGCGGAATACAGACCATGGGCTGGCACCGTCGATCTTGGCGGCTTGGTAATAGGCATCCGGGATCGACACGAGGCCCGCGTAGCAGAGCAAGACAACAAGCGACGTCCAATGCCAGACATCCATGACAACGACTGTGATCCAGGCCGACAGGGGCTGTTGCGTCATGTCATAGTTGATGCCCAGAACGTCATTCAGGAAATACCCCAGCAGGCCGATCTTGGGCAGGGTGAAGATGTTCCACATCGACCCGACCACGTTCCACGGGATCAGCATCGGCAGGGCCATCAGCACCAGACAGACCGGCACCCAGAACCCTTTGCGCGGCATCGACAGGGCCACGATGATGCCCAGCGGCACCTCGATCAGCAGGATCAGGAAGGTGAACAGGAACTGCCGCCCCAAAGCAGCCTGGAACCGGTCAGAGCGCAGGATTTGTTCGAACCAGCCCAGGCCTTCCCAGAAGAACTGGTTGTTGCCGAAGGTTTCCTGAACCGAGTAGTTGACGACCGTCATCATCGGCACCAGCGCGTTGAACGCGACCAGTGCCAGAACTGGCAGGACAAAGAACCATGCCTTTTGGTTTTCCGTTCTCATTGCACCCGCTCCTCGGTTGCGATCCAGCCGTCGCGGTAGACGCGGGATTGTTCCGGTTTGAATTGCAGGAAGACCTGCGAGCCCGGCTCGGGTACGCTGTGTTCGGTAACGGCCTTTAGGGCCGTGTTGCCGACCATCGCGCTGACGACGAAATGACGGCCGATATCGGAAACCTTGGTCACATGCGCCGGGATGCCGGTGTCACCAAAGCCCACATATTCAGGGCGGATGCCCAGATCGGTGCGGCCTCCGTGTCCATGGGTTGGGCCTTCCAGCATAACCTCGTGGCCTTCGAATACTGCCCGGTCGCCTTTGGCTTCGCAGGGTAAGACATTCATGCCGGGTGAGCCGATGAAGTGGCCGACAAACGTGTGCTGAGGCCGCTCGAACAGCTCAACGGGCGTACCGATCTGCACAACTTCGCCTTCCTGCATCACAACGACCTCATCGGCGAAGGTCAGCGCTTCGGTTTGGTCGTGTGTCACATAGATCATTGTGGCCCTGACGCGCTGGTGCAGCTCTTTCAGCTTCGACCGCAGTTTCCATTTCAGATGGGGATCGATCACAGTAAGCGGCTCATCAAACATCACCGCGTTCACGTCGTCGCGGACCAGACCACGCCCCATCGAGATTTTCTGCTTGTTGTCCGGGCTGAGACCACTGGCGCGGGTGTTGAGCATATCTGTGACGTCCAGCATCTCGGCGATCTCATCGACGCGGCGTTTGATCGTTGCCGGGTCAACCCCCCGGTTTTTCAGCGGAAATGCCAGGTTCTCGCCCACGGTCATCGTGTCGTAGATCACCGGGAACTGGAACACCTGTGCGATGTTGCGCTGATCGGGGGGAAGGGCGGTCACGTCCCGGTCGTCGAACAAGATTTGCCCTTCGGACGGCGTCAGCAGGCCCGAGATGATATTGAGCAGCGTGGACTTGCCACAACCGGACGGGCCAAGCAGCGCATAGGCACCACCATCGCGCCAGGTCACGTCTATTTCCTTCAGCGCGTAGTCCTCGGGGCCTTTCGGCGTCGGCATATAGCTGTGTCGCAGGTTTGAAAGTTTGATCTGTGCCATGTCAGGCCACCCTCTTGCCGTCTTGGCCGAAATACCGGCAATGGGCCGGGTTCATGTAGAAGCTGTGATCTTCTCCGACCTGATACGGATGCACGCCCGCGGCGAGTGAAACCCATGCGTCATCGCCGTGTTGGAAATGCGCGCTGGAGTCCGAGCCCGACAGTTCAGTCACAATCACGCGGCCCGTCAGCTCCACGTCCGCGTCGGATGTGCGGACGGGGGTCACGCGGTGTGGGCGTACAGCAACCATGTAGTCTCCGTCGGACATGTCTGTGACCGACCAGCCGCCTCCGCCTGCCAATTGCGCCTGAGAGCCAGACACGGTGATACGTGCGACATTTATCGGCGGGTCCGAGAAAACACGTGCGGCAGCGATGTTTTCGGGGTTGCGGTAGATGTCCGCGGTCGGCCCGAACTGAGTAACGCGGCCGTCTTCCATCAGGGCGGTGTAGCCACCCAGCAAAAGGGCCTCTTCGGGCTCCGAGGTGGCGTAGACCACCACGGCCCCGCGTCCAGCAAACAGGTCAGGCAACTGTTCGCGCAACTCTTCGCGCAGCTTGTAGTCGAGGTTGGCCAGCGGTTCGTCGAGGAACACCGCGCGGCTTTCCTTTGCAATCGCGCGGGCCAGCGCGGTCCGTTGTTGTTGTCCGCCCGACAGCTCGTGCGGGCGACGGTGCAGCATCGGGCGCAATTGCAGCAGATCGGCGGCCTCTTCCACGCGACCTTCGATCTCGGATTTTGCCATGCCGGCCACGCGCAATGGCGAGGCGATGTTGTCGAAAACGGTCATATGAGGGTAGTTCACGAAGAACTGGTGCACCAGGCTGATCTGCCGCTTCTGCGTGTTCAGCTTTGTGACGTCCTGCCCATCCATAAAGACCTTGCCCGAGGCGATCGGGTCCAGCCCGGCCATCATCTTGATCAGAGAGGTTTTGCCCGATCCCGTCGCGCCCAGCAGCACGTTGAAATGGCCGGTCTGCAGCGTCAGGTTCGTCGGCTTGATATGGATGACATTGCCAACCCGTTTGGTGGCGTCTTGTAGTTCGATCATGTCCGAAGGTTCCGGTCCTTCAGTGCAGTGCACTGGTCTTTGAGGTGGGGATGCCTGAACCGGCACCCCCAGGTTTCAATGGTTCACTGAGACTGCCAGCGCTGAACCAGTTCGTCATAGTTGACGGTCTGGCCTTGCGGCTTTTCGTTCTCAAGCTTGGCTTTCGGCGAACCGGCTTTTTCCAGCCAGAACTCCGGGTCCTGAGGTTCGTTCAGTCGAGGACCACAACCACCGTAGACACCGGCGCTTTCATCCGCGGCCTGCATACGGGCCATGGTGATGTCCATCTCTTCGGCCAGACGGTCCATTGCCTCTTGCGGGGTAAACGCGCCCGAGTTCACGTCACCGATCTGCTGCCACCAGATCTGGGCCAGCTTCGGATAGTCCGGCACGTTGATGCCGGTCGGCGACCATGCCACACGGTCAGGCGAGCGGTAAAACTCGACCAGACCACCCAGCTTAGGTGCGCGTTCGGTGAACGACTCGTGGTTAACCGAGCTGTCGCGGATGAAGGTCAGACCCACGTGGGACTTCTTCACATCGACAGTCTTGGAGGTCACGAACTGAGCGTACAGCCAAGCCGCCTGAGCGCGATCCGCTGGGGTCGACTTCAGGAAAGTCCAGGAACCCACGTCCTGATAACCAACCTTCTGGCCTTCTTCCCAGTAGGGGCCATGCGGGCTGGGCGCCATCCGCCACAGCGGCGTGCCCTCGTCATCCACGGTGTTGTTGCCTTCGGACTTCGGCTTCACCATGTCGGCGGTAAAGGCGGTGTACCAAAAGATCTGCTGGGCCACGTTGCCCTGGCTGAGTGCCGGCAGCGACTGGTAGAAGTCATAAGACGCCGCACCCGGAGGCGCATAGGCACGCAGCCACTCATCCCATTTGCGGATCGCGTAGACCGCAGCGGGACCGTTTGCTGCACCGCCGCGCGAGACGGATGCACCAACAGGGTTACAGGTGCCCGCTTCCATGCGGATGCCCCACTCATCAACCGGAATGCCGTTTGGCTCGCCGACGTCACCGGCACCGGCCATTGACAGCCAAGCATCGGTCATACGCCAACCAAGGTCGGGCGCGCGCTTGCCGTAGTCCATGTGGCCGTAAATCGCCACGCCGTCGACCTCTTTCACGTCATTGGTGAAGAACTCGGCAATGTCCTCATAGGCCGACCAGTTGACCGGAACACCAAGGTCATAGCCGTACTTCTCTTTGAACGCGGCCTTGTTGGCTTCGTCGTCGAACCAGTCCTTACGGAACCAGTAGAGGTTCGCGAACTGCTGGTCGGGCAGCTGATACAGCTTGCCGTCCGGACCGGTGGTGAACTGAATGCCCATAAAGTCATCCAGATCCAACGTCGGTGAGGTCGTTGCCGACCAGTCGCCCGCCATCATGTCGGTCAGCGGATAGGCCAGTTGCAGACGCGAGTGCGTGCCGATCAGGTCACTGTCGTTGACATAGCCGTCATACAGGTTCCGTCCGGTCTGCAGTTGTGTCTGTACGGCCTGAACCACTTCGCCCTCACCAAGGATCTGGTGGTTGACCTTGATGCCGGTGATTTCCTCGAACGCCTTGGTCAGAACCTCGGACTCGTACGAGTGGGTCGGGATGCCTTCGGACAGGACGTTGATTTCCATGCCAGCGTAAGGTTGTGCAGCCTCGATGAACCACTGCATTTCCGACATCTGTTCGTCTTTCGACAGGGTCGATGGCTGGAATTCGTCGTCGATCCAACGTTGTGCTGCGGCTTCGTCGGCCCAAGCAGGACCGTGCCCCGCAATGACGGCAGCCGCCGCCACTGCGGAAAGTAGATGTCTCCGCATCTGTCTCCTCCCAAAGATTATGGTTTCCGGCGTGAACCGGATGCCGGACAGCATCAGCGATTTCTTGCGTACGTGTCAAACTAAATTTTTAGTAATTGGTTTTGCAGGGGCTTCAGAGACGCCAATGCATCCTCGGTTGCCAATTTGCGAATTCGTTGTAAGCTGCACCCATAATTACAAAAAATGCCGCTGATTGACGTGGCGCTGATTGGTGAAAATCACTTGGACGTATGAGGATAGGTAATGTCCCAGAGTCTGTTGAAATACACGCGTGTACTGGAAATTGTCGGGGATACGATCAAGGTCAGGGTGCCTTTGGACGGGTCTGCCGACGCGGCGGTTCGGTTCAACGATCTGGCGGTGATTGAAACGGTTGATGGTCATAAAACCCTGGCACAGGCGATCTTCATAGACCACGACGTGGTGACGTTGCAGGTGTTTTCCGGCACCAAGGGGATATCGACCGAAGCGACCGCAGCTTTCCTTGGCCACCCGATGCAGTCACCCTATTCGGCCAACATTCTGGGCCGCGTGTTTGACGGGGCAGGGGTGGCAATCGATGGCGGGCCGGACCTGTCGGCCGAGCCTCGAATCGATATTGGCGGGCCGACCGTGAACCCGGCCGAGCGCGCGGTGCCCAACAAGATGATCCGCACTGATGTGCCGATGATCGACGTGTTCAACACGCTGGTCGAAAGCCAGAAAATCCCGATCTTTTCCGTCTCGGGTGAGCCGTTCAACGCGTTCCTCAGCCGAATCGGTATTCAGGCCGACGCCGATATTGTTGTCTTCGGCGGGCTGGGGCTGATCTTTGACGACTATCACACGTTCCGGACGTCGTTCGAGGATGCGGGCGTGTTCTCGCGCACAGTGATGTTCGTCAATCAGGCGATGGATCCTCTGGTCGAACGCCTTCTGGTGCCTGACATGGCGCTGGCTGTGGCCGAGAAATTCGCGGTGGAAGAGGGCAAGCGCGTACTGGTCCTGCTGACTGACATGACCGCCTTTGCCGACGCGATGAAAGAGGTTGGCATCAGTCAGGAACGGGTCCCCTCGCAGCGTGGGTATATGGGCGATCTATACTCTCAGTTGGCGCGTCGGTACGAGAAAGCCTGTGATTACGCCAAGGGCGGATCGGTGACGGTGCTGACCGTGACCACGATGCCCGGCAATGACGTGACACATCCGGTTCCGGACAACACCGGCTACATCACTGAAGGGCAGATCTATCTGCACTCGGGCGTGATCGACCCGTTCGGCAGCCTCTCGCGCCTCAAACAGAACGTGATCGGCAAGACAACCCGCGAAGATCACGGCCAGATCATGAACACGATGATCCGCTTCTATTCCGAAAGCCGCGATGCCGCGCAGAAACAGGCGATGGCGTTTGATCTGTCGGATTACGATCACCAGTTGCTGAAATTTGGCGCGTTGTTCCGCAAGCGGTTCATGGACATCAACGTCTCAATCCCGCTGGAAGAGGCGTTGGATTTGGGGTGGAAAACGCTGGCGGAGTGCTTCCAGCCGGAACAATTGCTGATGAAGCAGGCTCTGGTCGACAAGTATTTCCCGAAGGATGCAAATGGCGCGGTTGCAGCTGAATAAATCGTCGCTGGCCCGCCAGCAGACGCAGCTGAAAAGTTACGAGCGGTTCCTGCCGTCGCTGGACCTGAAGCGCCAGCAGTTGATGGCGGAACGGGCAAAAGCGCGTGAGGATGTGCGGCGCCTGGAGGACGAGGTCAAGGAACTGGCGCAACAGGTCGGGGCGAAGCTTCCGATGCTGGCGCAGCAGGGTGTCGATCTGGACGGGCTGGTTGAACTCAAGGACTATCAGGTCAAAGACGTCAATGTTGTCGGTGTGAAAATGCCTGCGCTCGACCGGATTGAGGTTGCCGTGCGACCCTATTCTTTGCTGGCCAAACCCCATTGGGTCGACGCCGCCGCGCAGTTGTTGCACGACATGATCGAGGCGCGCCTGCGGGTCAAAGTGGCCAAGGAGCGGGTGAAGATTTTCGACAAGGCCGTCGCTACGATAACCCAACGCGTCAACCTGTTCGAAAAGGTTCTAATCCCGCGCGCCAAGGCCAATATCAAGAAGATCCGCATCTATCTGAGTGACGAGCAAATGCAGGCCGTCGTGCGCTCGAAAATCTCCAAACGCAAACACGCGCAGGAGGCTGCGTCATGAGTGTTGCGCGTCTCAAGAAACTATCGCTGGTCGGACGCGCAGGGCAGAAGACCGAGACGCTGGAGGCACTACAGGAGCTGGGATGTATGCACGTTCTGCCGCTGGCTCCGCCGCCGGCCGAGCCCGAAAAGATCAGCGAACGTGGTGCAAGAAATGCCTATAAGGCACTGAGGTTTCTGACAGATGTGCCAGAGCCGCGCCGCCAGATACAGCGTGATCCCGCATTTAACATGGACAAGTTCGTCAAGGACGTTCTGAACCTGATGCAGCGCTCGCGTAACATGACCGACCGGCGGGACTTTCTAGCCCATCGGATCGCTCAGGTACGACCATGGGGAGACCTGGACTTTCCACCCGATGATGTGTTGGCGGGCAATCGGCTGTGGTTCTACCAATTGCCAGTGAAGCACCGAGATGCGCTGTCGGACCTGACGCTGCCCTGGGCCATTCTGGAACAGGACCATCGGTTCATTTACGCTGTCCTTATCGCGCCTGACGAACCCGCTGACGACATCCTGCCAGTTGCGCGCACCCATACCGGGTCGCTGCCCATTCACGAGTTGGAGGCGCAACTGGAAGAGGCTGAGATCGCCATCGAAGCGCTTGAGGCTGAACGGGTTGCGCAGACGCGCTATCTGACGCTGATGCGGCGCAACCTTTCGGTGGCCGAAAGCGCGGCGGAACTGGCTCATGCGACGCAGAAAGTGCGCGATGAAGAGGCGATGTTCGCCCTGCAAGGCTGGGTGCCCGAAGATCGCATTGAGGCCGTGCTTGAGATGGCCAAGGCCAAAGATGCAGCCGTCCTGATCGAAGAGCCGGCGCCAGACGACACCCCGCCCACACTGTTGGAGCAACCGGAAAAACGCAGTGCTGCAGTGGACTTGGCGCTGTTTTATCAAGTGCCCGGATACAAGGATTGGGACCCTAGCGTCATCGTCGCAGCCTCGTTTGCGTTCTTCTTCGCGATGATCGTGGCCGACGCCGGATACGGGGTCGTCATCCTGCTGGGCCTGTTGCTGTTCTGGAAACGGATGGGCGGGACCTCCGGGCAAAGGTCATGGCGGCTCTACGGGCTGATCATTTCAGGCGCGACGATTGTGTACGGCATTCTGGTCGGCAGCTATTTCGGAGTAACTCCGCCCGATGGCTCGATCTGGGCCAAACTCAAGCTGCTGGATATGAACAATTTCGGGGCCATGATGATGGTGTCGATCGTTGTCGGTGTTCTGCACCTGGTGCTGGCCAACGCGCTGGCGGCTCGGGCGGCGTGGGGGCAGAGAAAAGCCATCGCCAATCTGGGTTGGATCGCTGCGCTGATTGGCGGGTTTGTTCTGTGGCTCAGCTATATGAAGGGGAACTCTCCGGCTCCGGGGACAGCGATCCTGATCGTGGGGGCTCTGGCCATCCTGCTGTTCTCAAGCGAGCGGGTGATCAAGAAACCGACGGATTGGATATGGCGCCTGATCGACGGGGTGCAGGGCCTCGCCGGGGCGATGGGGGCGTTTGGCGACGTTCTGAGTTATATGCGCCTGTTTGCGCTGGGTCTGGCCTCGGCCTCGCTGGCGATTACCTTCAACGATCTGGCCATGTCGGTGATCCACGCGCTGAAAGGGCCGGGCATTCTGTTCGGTCTGTTGATCCTGATCGTCGGCCATATTCTGAACTTCGCCCTCGCATTGATGAGCGGTGTCGTCCACGGATTGCGTCTCAATTACATCGAATTCTTTAAATGGGGTCTGCCGGATGAAGGCATCGTCTTTCGCCCGTTCGCCCGCAAGGAGGTTCAGGAATGAATGAGCTTGTTCTGACATTGGGTTGGCTGGGGATTTATGCCCCCATGGCGCTGGGCGCGGCAGCGAGCGCAATTGGCTGTTCGATTGCGGGAATGGCCAGTATCGGCGCCATGACCGAGACCGAGGGCGGCTATGGCCGATTTGTTGGTGTTTCCGCCTTCCCCTCGACCATGGTGATCTACGGCATCGTTATCATGTTCACGCTCAACCGTGACGTGACGCCGGAAAACGCGGGCGGGCTGTTCGGGATCGGTATCCTGTCGGGCATCGCGCTGATGTATTGCGGTATCTGGCAGGGCCGCGCTTGTGCGGCGGCGATCAACGCGACCAAAGAAAAACCGGAAATATTCGGCCTGTCGCTAGCACCCGCCGCGATCATTGAAGGCTTTGGTGTCTTTGCCTTTGTCTTTGCCTTGGTCATCAGTGCGGGGATCAGCTGATGGGACAGGATGGCATGATCTCTCACGGTGTCGATGCGCTGATCGACAAGCTGCGCAGTGATGGTGTGGCGGCCGGGCAGGCGGACGCGGAAAAATTGCGCGAGGATGCCAAGGCTGAGGCCGCGAAGATACTCGCTGACGCCAAGCACGAAGCGGACGCGTATCAGAAAAAGGCCCGCAGCGAATCCGACAATTACCGTGCTGCGGGTGAAGAGGCGCTGAACACAGCCATGCGCGACGCGGTATTGACCATGAAAGCGGGCCTGACCGACCGGTTCCGCGAAGATGTCGAGCGTCTGGTCACCAAGGAAATGGCCGACCCGGACTTGCTGAAACAGATGATCCTCGAGGTGGTGGGCCGCGCCGCCGCTGAGGCCAAGCTGGACGGCAAGGTGCAGGTCATCCTACCCGCCAAGGTCGCCACGCAAGAGGATATCAAGCAAAACGCCGACGACATTCAGTCGGGCAAGCTGACCAAATACGTGCTGGGCCTGACCGCCGAGATGTTGCGCGAGCAGGTCGAACTGCACGCCTCGGACGATGCGCAGGATGGTATCCGGGTTCGGGCCGAGGATCAGGGCGTGGTGTTGGACCTGACTGACAAGGCCGTGGCCTCGCTGTTGATGGAGCACCTGCAGCCCCGCTTCCGCGCGGTGTTGGAAGGAGTGATCCGGTAACATGTCGGACCCCGACGCCTATATCGCGCTGGTCAGCAGCCTGCCGGGCTCGGAACGGTTGTTTGTTGCCAAACAGCCGCCTTTGTCGCGGCTGCGGCTGGACCGGCGTTTGACGGCGCTGACGCCCGAGGATGCGCGCGTTTTGAGGGTGTTGGAGCACGCGCTGAACTGGGGCGACTATGACATGGATGTCACTGACGCCCAGGCCATCGAACGCTGCAAAGAGGCGTTGCGCGACATCCCGCAACCAACCCTGCGCAAGTTGTTTCTCGAGCGGATGGACCTGCGCACAACCGCCGCCGCGTTGCGTTTGCGCAAGCAGGGGGGCAGTCCGTCCTCGGGAACGTTTGGTATGGGGCGTTGGACCCGGCACATCCCGGCCAACTGGACCGATCCGAGCTTCCGTCTGGAAGGTCCGATGCCCTGGATCAAAGAGGCCAAACAGTTGCTGGATGCCGAAGATCCACTGGGGCTGGAGCGGTTGCTCTTGTCGGTCAGCCACAAGCAGTTGAAAAAGCACGCCGCCCGCCATCTGTTCGATTTCGAGGCCGTGGCGATCTACGTGCTGATCTGGAATATTTTCGACCGCTGGGCGCAAAGCAATGCGCAGGACGCGGTCAAGAGATTTGAACATCTGGCGCAGCAGGCCATGGCCGGTGTCGCCGAGATCGACATTGATGGAGCAAGCGCATGACAGCCCCAACCGCCACCAGGCAGACCGCCACCGCCCGCGTTGTCTCGGTACAGGAAGGGCTGGTGCAGATACAGGCCAATCACGATGCCTCGGGCCAGCCCGGGCAGCTGGTCAAGAACGAGGTGGTGTTTATCCTACCGACGCGCGCCGGCCCGGGTGGCCGTCAGGAACGCTTGAAGGCCGAAGTGTTGCGGGTGCGCGGCGACATCGCCGACGTGCAGGTCTATGAAAGCACCGACGGGGTTGCCGTGGGTGATCCGGTCGAACAATCGGGGCAGTTGTTGTCGGTCGAACTGGGGCCGGGCTTGCTTGGGCAGGTCTTTGACGGGTTGCAATCGCCGCTGCCCAAGGTGGCCGCCGAATTCGGCACCTTCCTGCCGCGCGGAGCGGATGTGGCCCCGCTGGACGCGCAGGCCAAGTGGTCGTTCACGCCGTCGGTCAAGGTTGGCGACACGGTCACAGCGGGCGACAGCATCGGGACCGTGCCCGAAGGCCATTTCAACCACAAGATCATGCTGCCTTTCAACTGGGTGGGCGATTACAAGGTCGTCTGGGTCCAGAAGGGTGCCGCCACGATCCACGATATCGTGGCGCGGCTTGAAGATGAACAGGGTGGAGAGCACACGCTGACCCTTTCGCAGAAATGGCCGGTGCGGCGTCCGCTGCCGGAAAGCATCCTGAAGCGCGCGTTGTCCGAGCGGCTTTATCCGACGGAACCGGTCCTGACCTCGCAACGTTTGATCGACACGTTTTTCCCCATCGCGCGCGGGGGTACGGCCTGTATTCCGGGTCCGTTCGGGGCGGGTAAAACCGTGTTGCAAAACCTGATCGCGCGGAACGCCAAGGTGGATATCGTGATCGTTGTCGCCTGCGGTGAACGCGCTGGTGAAGTCGTCGAGACGATACACGAATTCCCCAAGATGATCGATCCAACCACCGGCGGCAGCCTGATGGACCGGACGATCATCATCTGTAACACGTCCTCTATGCCGGTCGCTGCACGTGAGGCGTCGATCTTCACCGGCATCACGCTGGGCGAGTATTACCGTCAGATGGGCTATGAGGTTCTGCTGATCGCTGACAGCACCAGCCGTTGGGCGCAGGCGATGCGCGAAACCTCTGGCAAGCTGGAGGAAATCCCCGGTGAAGAGGGCTTCCCCGCCTATCTGGAAAGCTCGATCAAGGGTCTCTATGAGCGCGCTGGTGCGATGAAAACCAATGATGGTGATCTGGGCAGCCTGACTCTGATCGGCACGGTGTCACCCGCGGGCGGCAACTTTGACGAGCCGGTCACGCAGTCGACCCTGTCCACGGTGAAATGCTTCCTCGGTCTATCTTCTGAACGTGCTTACAAACGGTTCTACCCGGCGGTTGACCCGATGCTCAGCTGGTCGCGCTACACCGATCAGTTGTCGGACTGGTACGACAAAAACGCCGAACCCGGCTGGACCGGTAAGGTGCGCGATCTGCTGGACCTGATCGAAAAGGGTGAGCAGGTCGACCAGATGATGCAGGTAACGGGCGAAGAGGGGGTCACCATCGAAGACTTTGTCACTCAGCAAAAGGCGCTGTTCGTGGACATGGTCTATTTGCAGCAGGACGCGTTTGACAAGGTGGACGCCACGGTTCCGCTTGAACGTCAGAAGATGACCTTCAAGCTGGTCTATGATGTGACTCAATCGACAGCAACTTTCACCGACAAGGCTGAGGTGCGGCAGGTGTTCACGCAGTTAACCGGTCTGATGAAGAATTTCCACTATGCAGCGGAAAACACGCCGGAATTCAAATCGACTTGGGGGCAGATCACCGATCTGTGCCGCGACAAGTTCGGGGTGTAAGAAAGAAATGGCAGCCCGTAGGGGAATCGAACCCCTCTTTCCAGGTTGAAAACCTGGCGTCCTAACCGATAGACGAACGGGCCATTTGGTCCAAACAAGCACAAGTGGTAGCCCGTAGGGGAATCGAACCCCTCTTTCCAGGTTGAAAACCTGGCGTCCTAACCGATAGACGAACGGGCCACGCTGGCTTGTGGAGGGCCTTTTACGGTTTCGCCGTGACCCCCGCAAGCCGAAAAATGCAGGGATGTGAAAGTTTTTTCATGGGCCAGAAATTGGGCTCAATTTGCTTGCGCTGCGTCTTCGAGCCTGAGTTGCACGCTTTGGCGTCCGCCCCATGTGTTCACCTCAAGCCGTCCGGCGAAATGGAACCGTGCACCGCCGTGATTGGACAGCTTTTCGCCCATTGGCCCATCAAATGCCCCAAAGGCGATGGCGTCCAGACCGCCACCGACACCGTCCGCCAGAGACAGTTTCAAATGGGATTCGCCGACACGCTTGGCAAAGCGCACCTGAAGGTCGGGCAGGGCGTATCGCGGGGCAGGGGCGCTGGCCCCGAACGGGCCCGCCTTTTCGATCTGTTCGATTAGATCAATTGTGGCCGCGCCCGGCATCAGGGTGCCGTCCAGTTTCAGGTCGGCAGGTCCGCCTTCGCCTGCGCCCTGTTTGGCCAGCAACTCGGACAGCCGTTCCATCGCAGGTTCCAACTGATCCCGCATCACCGTCAGACCAGCTGCCATCTTGTGACCGCCGCCTTTGACCAACAGTCCTTCGGATGCCAGCCGCTGGATCGAGGCACCGAGATCAACGCCAGATATTGAACGGCCCGAGCCTTTGCCCTCATCCCCGTCAAAGCCAATGACAATCGCTGGGCGGTTCGCGTTTTCCTTCAGGCGCGATGCCACGATGCCAACCACGCCCGGATGCCAGCCTTCGCCCGCGGCCCAGACCAGAGGCGCGTCCAACCCGCGTTCCTCGGCCTGTTCCAGCGCGGCCGCGCGCACTGCGTTTTCAATGTCGCGACGCTCGGTGTTCAGTTCATCCAGCCGCTGCGACAGCGCCTCGGCCTCGTGCGACGACTCCGTGCTGAGCAAGCGCGCGCCCAGATCAGCCTGACCGATTCTCCCTCCGGCATTCACGCGCGGACCAAGCAGAAAGCCCAGGTGGTAACTGTTGGGCGCCGAGTCCATGCGCGCCACGTCGGACAGGGCCACCAGACCCGGTCGTTGCCGCTGCGCCATGACCTTCAACCCCTGACGTACCAGTGCCCGGTTCGCGCCGATCAGCGGCGCGACATCGGCCACAGTCGCCAGCGCCACAAGATCCAGCATTGAAATCAGATCGGGGCCTTTGATGCCTGCCTCACGCAGTTGTCGCCCGGCTTCGACCAGCATCAGAAACACAACACCTGCCGCGCAGAGATAGCCCAGATCGCCGCTTTCGTCCTGTCGGTTCGGGTTCACTACGGCGACGCAATCGGGCAGGGTTTCACCGCCCAGGTGGTGGTCCAGCACGATCACATCCGCACCTTTGGCAGCGGCGATAGGCTCGTGACTGAGTGTCCCGCAGTCGACGCAGATGATCAGGTCGTGGTTCGCGGCTAGCTCCTGCATGGCCGGGACATTGGGGCCATAGCCTTCGTCAATCCGGTCGGGCACATAGAGCGTTGCCTGAAGGCCCATCTGACGTAGCCAAACCAACAGCAACGCGGCCGAGCTGCCTCCGTCCACGTCATAATCCGCAAAGACCGCGATCCGTTGTTTGTTCCGAACCGCCGCCAGAAACCGCGTTGCGGCGGTTTCCATGTCTTTCATCGACCGTGGGTCAGGCAACAGTTCCTTCAACTTGGGCTCCAGGAACCCGTCGGCCTCCATCGCCGGAACGCCACGCCGCGCCAAAACCTGACACACGGCGCGGGGCAGACCGACCTGTTGCACAAGCATCTCGGTCGCGCGCTCCACCTCGGTCGTGGGACCGACCCAGCGCCGCCCGGACAATGATTGTTCAACCCCTAGAAAGCTCATGACCTGCCCCTGATATGCCAAGGCCGGACCCTCTCGGACCCGGCCTCATTGTCTTTATGGATAGCCTTGCGCGCAGTACGGGCGCAAGCGGTTAGGCGTTGTTGTGCGACCACATCGGCGTGCGGTAGGTCATGCGACGTACTGACCCGGTTTTCGACCGCATCAGCAGGGTGGTGGTTTCCACCCAGCCCGGCTCGCGCTTGATGCGCGGCAGCAGCGAGCCACCGGTCACGCCGGTTGCGGCAAAGATCACGTCTGCCGTAACCATCTCATCGCGCGCATAGACGCGGTCCAGATCGGTGATGCCCGCCTTGGCGGCGCGGCCACGTTCGTCATCGTTGCGGAACAGCAGGCGGCCAAAGATCTGACCACCCATGCATTTCAGCGCAGCTGCGGCTAGAACGCCTTCGGGCGCGCCGCCTTGGCCCATATACATGTCGATGCCGGTTTCTTCGCTTTCGGCGCAGTGCATGACGCCCGCCACGTCACCATCGGTGATCAGGCGGATCGAGGCACCGGTTTCGCGCACTTCGGCGATCATTGCTTCGTGACGCGGGCGTTCCAGAATGCAAACGGTGATGTCAGCGGGCGCGCAGCCTTTGGCCTTGGCCAGCGCTTCGACACGCTCGCGCGGGCTCATGTCCAGATTGACGACACCTTCGGGGAAGCCTGGGCCGATGGCCAGTTTGTCCATGTAAACGTCCGGCGCGTGCAGCATCGAGCCGCGCGGACCCATGGCGATTACGGTCAGCGCGTTGGGCATATCCTTGGCGGTCAGCGTGGTGCCTTCCAGCGGGTCCAGCGCGATGTCTACGCCGGGGCCTTCGCCGGTGCCGACCTCTTCGCCGATATACAGCATCGGTGCTTCGTCGCGCTCACCTTCACCGATGACAACGACGCCCGCAATATCCAACAGGTTCAGCTGTTCGCGCATCGCGTTCACGGCTGCCTGGTCGGCGGCTTTTTCGTCACCACGACCGACCAGAGAGGCCGACGCCAGCGCGGCCTGTTCTGCAACCCGCGCAAGGCCCAGAGATAGCAGGCGGTCGTTGAAATCTACTTTGGCAGCACTCATGTTCGGTATCCTCAGGTCAGTAAAGGCGTTTTGTTCGGGATAGCCTGCGTTTCATGCAGGCCGCAAGGGTCAAACCTCTTCAATCCGCAATGCAACGGGTTCTCCGGCCACCACGTCGGTCTCGCGTAGCCCGTCGAGGGCAACGTCCAACGTGGCGCGTGTGGTCCTGTGGGTCACGATCAGAACCGGCGCGGTGCTTTCCGAATGCCCGTACTGGCGCATCCGGTCGATTGACACGCCCGCATCACCCAGAATGGCCGCCACCTTGGCCAGCGCACCGGGTTTGTCGAACAGCGCAAGACGCAGATAGTAAGGGGCGGGCAGGCCGGTCACCGCAGGCTGCGCGTCCTGCAGGGAGGTCGCGGGGCGGCCAAAGGTCGGAATCTGCAACCCACGGGCCAAATCGCAGACATCACCCATCACAGCGCTGGCCGTGGGGCCCTCGCCGGCACCGGGGCCGCGCAGGACAACCTGTTCGACCGCATCGCCTTCGATCACCACCATGTTGGTGCCGCCTTCCAGCTGCCCAAGGGGCGAGCTGCTGGGCACCAGACATGGCTGCATCCGCTGTTCCAGACCACGCGCCGAGCGTTGTGCAACGCCCAGCAGCTTGATGCGATAGCCCATGTCGTCGGCCTGATGGATGTCATCCAGGCTGATCTGCTGAATGCCTTCGATCTGGATGCCGTCAAAATTCGGTTTGGTCCCGAACGCGATCGAGGACAGCAGCGCCAGTTTGTGCGCCGCATCAATGCCGCCGACGTCGAGGTTCGGGTCGGCCTCAAGATATCCCAGTTCCGCGCATTCCTCGAACAGGGCGTTATAGCCCAGCTCCTGCGATTGCATCCGGGTCAGGATATAGTTGCAGGTGCCGTTCATCACGCCCATGACGCGGGTGATCTCGTTCCCGGCCAGCCCTTCGGTGAGGGATTTGATGACCGGGATGCCGCCTGCCACGGCGGCCTCGAACCGGATCACGCGACCTGCGGCCTCGGCCTTTTCGGCCAGTTCCTGACCGTGGATCGCCAGCAGCGCCTTATTTGCTGTGACGACGTCCTTGCCGGTTGCCAGCGCCGCCTCGACCGAGGCTTTGGCAGGGCCGTTCTCACCACCGATCAGTTCGACGAAGACGTCGATGTCGTTGCGTTTTGCCAGCGCCACCGGATCGGTTTCCCAAGCATAGTCTGAAAGGTTCACGCCGCGGTCTTTACTGGCATCGCGGGCCGACACGGCGACGATTTCCACAGACCGCCCCGTACGCGCCTGCAACAGGTCTGCGTGGCGACGGACGATCTTTACGACACCCACGCCAACTGTTCCCAAGCCCGCAATTCCCAGCCGCAGCGCCTGTGTCATCCCGTGGGTTCCTTTCCGCTCGAAAATTTCGTGGTATCGGGCCTGCCGCCCGTTCAGCGCTGCCTTAGCGGGTTCGGCGCTAGGGTGCAATGCGTCGCGGCCCGGGGTGGGCCCGGAATCGCATTGGGTCAGTTGATTTCCGCAGCTTGAAGCTCTTCCGCCTTTTTCTCCAGCGCTTCTCGCCGCGCGATCAGGTCCTCTTCGACTTCGGCGGCCTCGTTCAACGGGTCAACCGGCGGGCCGAGGTTTTCCTGAATGGGAATAAGCGTGGGGTAGGCGGTCGACCCGACGTCGGGCTGCTCGCGCCCTTCCAGTTCCGGAAAATCGGCGCATCCGGCACAGGCGAGCAACAGGATCAGCAAAGGCAGGGGCTTCATTCAGAACCCTTTCAAGGTCGATTGCAAACGTGATGCACCTTTTGCGGCGTTGGTTCAAGCGGGGTTCTATCTGAACATGCGTTCAGATACGGTGCGAGAATGGCACGTACGCAAGGTTCACATTCCGATATCACCGGCCCGCGCATTCGCAAAGCGGCGCTGGGGTTGTTCGCACGCCACGGTTTTGCCGCCGTCTCCATGCGCCAGATCGCTGGTGAGGTTGGGGTACAGGCGGGGGCGCTGTACAATTACACGCCCGACAAGCAGAGCCTGCTGTTCCGTCTGATGCACGAACACATGCAAGAGCTGCTGTCGGCCTATGACACGTTGGACCAGCCCGCTGATGCGTCCGAAGCGTTGCGCCAGTTTGTCGGGTTCCATATCCGCTTTCACCTAGAGCGCCCGGATGAGGTGTTCATCGCCTATATGGAACTGCGCAATCTGACGTCCGAGAACTTTGCAGAGATCGAAGCGTTGCGCCGCCGCTATGAGGACGCGCTTCAGGCGATACTGCGCGCCGGGCAGGCGGCCGGGGCGTTTGATATCGCGGATACCAAGATTGCGACTTTGGCGGTGATCGCCATGCTGAATGGTGTGATGACGTGGTATCGCGCCGGCGGACGCCTGTCGCTGGATGAAGTCGAGCAGGTCTATTGGGACATGGTCCGCCGGTCAGTTTCGGCCTGATCGCCTAATGCGCGGGGCGAATGAAGGTGCCGTTGCGCAATTCCCGAAAGGCTTGTTCCAGCTCTGTTCGTGTATTCATCACGATGGGCCCGTGCCAGGCGACCGGCTCGTCAATCGGTGCACCTGAGATCAGCAGGAAACGCACACCGTCAGGCCCGGCCTGAACCGTGATTTCATCCCCTGTGCCAAACCGGACCAGCGTCCGGTCACCGGACATGTCGCGGATATTGACCTCTTGCCCGGCGACTTCTTTTTCCAGCAGGATGCCGGTAGGTTGCGAGGCGTCTGCAAAGGCAGCCTGACCTTCGAACACATAGGCAAAGGCGCGGCGGTAGGTGTCTATCTTAAAAGTTTTTTTGACCCCGGCTGGGACGTGCACGTCCAGATATTGCGGATCGGCGGCAATCCCGTCGACCGGGCCGGTCTTGCCCCAGAACTCTCCCACGATCACACGGACCGTGGTGCCGTCGTCATCAATGATTTCCGGGATGTCCTTGCTTTGGACGTCCTGATACCGCGGCGCGGTCATCTTTTGCGCCGAAGGCAGGTTGCCCCACAATTGGAATCCATGCATCTGGCCTGACGGGGTTCCGCTTGGCATCTCCTGATGCAGAATCCCAGAGCCTGCGGTCATCCACTGAACGTCGCCGGCACCAAGTGTGCCGCTATTGCCCAGCGAATCCGAGTGTTCGACCGAACCGGCCAGCACATAGGTGATCGTCTCGATTCCGCGATGAGGGTGCCAGGGAAACCCGGCCTGATAGTCCTGAGGGCGCTCGTTGCGAAAGTCATCGAACAGCAGAAACGGGTCAAGCTCGGACGGGTCCTGAAACCCGAACGCGCGGTGAAGTTTGACGCCAGCACCCTCAACTGCGGCGATGGCATTCCGGGTTTCCAGAACGGGACGTAGGGACATAGCGGCCTCCTAAAGCTCTGGTCACCATGTATTTTCGGCAAGGACAGCGTCAATCGGCAGAAAAGAACGGGAAATGTGCAAAAATCAGCAGTAGCGCCCCCCCCTGTTTATTCCCGCCAGAAGCCGCTAAACCCACGGGAAAACAACAGGGGTTCACATGCAACAGGACATTCTTGCCACCATTAAGCCGTCACCTGCCAGACGTTGGCTTGGCGTTGGGATGCTGAGCATCGTTGGCGTGCTTGTCCTGTCTGTCGCGCTGGCGCAGCCGCCCGAGCCCCTGTGGATGGTGTTCCTGATTGCGGTTGGCGGCGCGGCGTTCTGGTTGGCGTATCGCATGTGGCACGCGACGAATGACTGGATCGAACTGACGCAATCCGAACTCAGAACCGGGGCAGGGCACATTATCGCGAAAGTAGAGGATATCGAAGCTGTAGACCGGGGGGTCTTTGCGTTTAAACCTTCAAACGGGTTTTTGTTGAAAACACGCGTTGGCGGGGAAAACAGCTGGGCGCCGGGGCTATGGTGGCGTGTGGGACGCCGGGTGGGCGTCGGCGGCATGACTGCTGCCGCCGAAACCAAATTCATGACGGATGTGCTTAGCTCGTTGTTGCTACATCCACAGGACCAGCATCCCCTTGACAGAAATTAGCCGAAATATCGGGCGCTGTTACAAGATCGGTAAAGCGCGGCCGTGTGAAAACAAAGTTGGTGAATTCATAATCTTTGGTCAGCCAACCGGTTTTGAACAACGGGTCATATTCGTTCATCGTTTCAACAAGGATCAAAGTGTCCAGGTCCGACATCGGCGGAAGCTGTTCTTTTATCCTGTCGATGTTGGAGTTGTTCCATTCTCCCTTGAACCCGCAGGTTGTGGTCCATAGGACGTAATGGCGGTCATCGTCCTCTTGATACATGATGAATGTCAAACGCATCTTCAGCGTCGAGTTGTTGTTCACCATCCGCCGCATCAGGGTGTACATGGAAACTGCATAGGTGTCGGTCACATCTTCCGTTTCACGTGAGATAAGGTCACCCACCGTGTAGGCAGCCTTCAGGTTGGCGGTATTTTGGCGGAAACCGTCAAAAAACGTGTATCCAAGCGTGATGGTCCACACGAATATCGGGAAAACCACAATTCCCTCGAAGGCGAGGCCGCCGTATTCGCTGCGGGCGAATTTGCGCAGATATTGCCGGATACTTAAAAAATATCGTGTCATTTAAGGCTCCTGAACAAAGGCGGTGATCGCCGTGAGCGTGACCAAGCCATCGTCACTTTGCAACGCGCGCCCCATCGCGGTGGTCGGGAAAATTGGGTCAACTTTTGCGCAGGCGCGAAGGATCATTAGCTCGTTCGACGCCCCCGCTTCGAAGTTCCGGGCCGGTTTGGCCTCTTCCTCTCTGTTTACGCAATCCGGTACCACTGGGAAATCCAAGCCGGTGAATGCGTCCTGAAGGATCATTTCCAGCCTTAGATTTCTGGAACAGCTTGGGATTATTCCCGCCCTGCTGCAGATATCGTCCTTGATCGTGTCGTGACTGATAACTGAATCGGTTCCCAGGCGGATATCGCGGACGACAATGTCCATGGAGCGTTCCAACAACGACTGCTGAATCGTGACCATCGAGTATTCGACGGCCCCCATGATGAAGAAGAGATAGGCCGGGAAAATCAGGACAAACTCAACGGTCAACGACCCGTCTTCAGACCTCTTGAACCGAACTAGTTTCTTCAGAAGATTGCGGATCATTGTGTCAGCCTCAGTCGTTTGATCGACGAGGCGATGGACCGGAATGCCTCTTCAAGCGTCAGGTTCTCGTCGCCCAGCTTGCCGGTGCTGTTGACCTCGTAAACCATGCTGGGTTTGGTGGCGCAGTTTTCGATCGTGGTCAAACCTGCGTCAGGCGCTTCGAAGGCGATACCGTAGACCAGTACACCTTTGTTTTTGATGGCGGAACAGATGTTACTTGTGCGCGTGTTCTTCGAGCTTCTTGAGACCGAATAATAAGCATTCGAATACCAGTCGCTGAGTGCGCTGCTATCCCATGGATAAAAGTTGTATCGTGCATTCCAGCGGAGCGATGTGAGGGCGAAAAGCTCTGGGTAGGTCAGGCGAGCGGCGGTGCCGTCTTCATCGTCCCTGTCCCCATAGCGGTGATCCATGTTCCAGCGTTCCTGCCGAGACCAGTAATACCTGTTCGGATTTGTTGACGAGCGGATACTGTATTCGCCTTGAACCGTCACCGTCTCCCATACCTCAGTGTCCCAATTGTACCTGGTTTCCTCTTGGGAGTAATTGGGATTGTACCAAACAGGGGAATTCCCGCTGCGCAACGAATTTTTCAGTTTATACTGACTGGTGTTGTATCCGTCGGTCATAACGATGATGACCTTCTGAACATCAGACGTGTATTCCTTGGGGCGGTTTGCAAATTCTGTCGGGACGACCGTCGGTGCATTCTCGGCTTCCGAGTCCGGGTCTTTTTTCTGACTTGCCAGTTGGGTGATGATGGGTCGGAACTCGGGGTCGACCAGCGCGGCGGCCCATTTCATTCCAATATCAATTGACGTGTTGCCACTCGCAGTCAGCGCTCCGATCTGGGCATGAAGTTCTGCGATGTCGTTTGTCACCGGGGTGATCACACTACCGGCTCGGGTGGGGCAGGTTGGTCTGCGGTTGTGCTCCCACTGGTAGGCATCGTTGTTCGATCTATATCGGTCGAAATGCGCTGTACGTTCAAGCACAGTCGAGGGTGTCAGGTTGTGTTCTTGGAATTGACTACTCGTGAAGTTCACACAGTGCGAGTAGTTATGTTCATCGGTTACACCCGTCATTTTGCCCAGAATGTTCTCTCCGGCATTTACTTGCGTGGCGTAAGGAATAATCGAGATCGAAATCTTCTCGGGATTTTCCTTTTCATACATCGTTGTCACAAATTCTTTGGCCGCTTCCCGCAAGACCTGAATTTTCTTTTTGCCAGCCTCCGCAGACGCATTTTCCATCGACCCGGACATGTCGAGAACCAGAGAAATCTCGATGGCACCCACGGACTCTTCCGCGGTGCTGGTAACCGAAGCCTTCAGTTCGGGAATGCCTGCCAAATACATGAAGGCTGTTTTCACGACTACTTCGGCCTCAGCCGTAACCCGTCTTGAGCCGAAACCCGGAGTAACGACAGGGTCTTTCGTCAGTTTGCCTCTTATGTCGGATTTTTCGACATAGGCCATTACGACGTCCTTCGGAGGCAGTTCCTGATCAAGGTCGGCGGCAGCCAGAACCGCACGGTCCAATGTCGCCTGCAGGTTCGCCCTGTCACGCTCAAAGTGCATGATGTCGGCGCCCATGCCCGTCAAACAGATGATGATGAGAAAGCCGGTCAGCACGAAGATCGTGAACACGCCGCCCTCTTCGTCCCGGGCGAAACGACGCGCCGAAGGGGTGAAGTTCTTCAATTTCTTTGAGCCGCTTTTAAATACGCGCACTATCATATTGTCGACCTCGCTGAGCAGACATCCAAACTGCCTAGGAAATATTAACTTTCAAAAATTAACGCCGAATCGTGGCGGGATTTAGGCGAAAAAGCCGCCGTCTTGACCGGTTTGCTGGGAAAAGCGGGATAATTTGAGGGTGTTAGGTGCTTCTGTTGTCGTATGGGCGACAATGTCGGCAGGGCGGTCCGTATCGGGCGACTCAGGTAACCGCAAAAAATAAATCTTGGGAATTGGCAGTTTTATTTTCGCTTAAATATTGATCGTTTACGTATTGGGTGCGACAAAACGTCAGAACGTAAGTCGTTCGCTGGCACGGAGGATTAAATGACGGCCATCAAAGAACCCAGCTTTCGCGAGAGTGTGGACCTCATGTTCAACAGGGCCGCGTCCCTGATGGATCTGCCTCCGGGGTTGGAGGAAAAGATCCGGGTCTGCAACGCCACCTACACGGTCCGGTTCGGTGTGCGCCTGCGGGGTGAAATTCATACCTTTACCGGCTATCGCTCGGTTCACTCCGAGCATATGGAGCCGGTCAAGGGCGGTATTCGCTATGCCATGGCGGTGAACCAGGACGAGGTCGAGGCGCTGGCGGCGCTGATGACCTATAAATGCGCGCTGGTCGAAACGCCGTTTGGCGGCTCGAAGGGTGGCCTGCGCATCGATCCCCGCCAATATGAAGAGCATGAGTTGGAACAGATCACACGGCGTTTCGCCTATGAGTTGGCCAAGCGCGATCTGATCAACCCTTCTCAGAACGTGCCGGCACCGGACATGGGCACAGGCGAGCGTGAGATGGCCTGGATGGCCGACCAATATGCTCGCATGAACACAACCGACATCAACGCGCGCGCCAGTGTGACGGGCAAGCCGCTGAATGCCGGGGGTATCTCGGGGCGGGTCGAGGCGACCGGGCGGGGCATTCAATACGCTCTGCGCGAGTTCTTCCGCCACCCCGAGGATGTGCAGAAGGCGGGCCTTTCGGGCAAGCTGGACGGCAAACGCATCGTCGTGCAGGGGCTGGGCAACGTGGGCTACCACGCAGCAAAGTTCCTGAGCGAAGAGGACGGCTCCCGGATCGTAGGCATCATCGAATGGGACGGCGCGTTGTATAACCCTGACGGGATCGACGTTGAATCCGTGCGACAGTGGATCGTGAAGCATGGCGGTGTCAGCAACTATCCGGATGCAACGCATTCGGCCGAAGGAGCCGAGGTTCTTGAGGCAGAATGCGACATCCTGATCCCGGCGGCGCTTGAGGGTGTGATCAACCTGACCAATGCCGAGCGGATCAAGGCCCCTCTGATCATCGAGGCGGCCAATGGTCCTGTCACAGCCGGTGCGGACGAGATTCTGCGCAAGAAGGGCACTGTGATCATCCCGGACATGTACGCAAACGCGGGCGGTGTGACGGTTTCCTATTTTGAATGGGTCAAGAACCTGAGCCATATCCGCTTTGGCCGGATGCAGCGCCGTCAGGAAGAGGCGCGGCATGAGCTGATCGTCAGCGAGTTGGAGCGACTGGATCGTTATCTGGGCGATGCGTGGTCGATGTCTCCAAACTTCAAGGCCAAGTATCTTCGTGGCGCGGATGAGCTGGAACTGGTGCGTTCGGGTCTGGATGACACCATGCGCATTGCCTACCAGTCCATGCGCGAAGTGTGGCACAGCCGCGACGATGTCGAGGATCTGCGGACGGCGGCCTATATCGTGGCCATTGACCGCGTCGCGAAAAGCTATCGCGCCAAGGGACTTTGAGTTCCGGCTGGGGCGGGCGAGTTCAACCGGTCGCCCCAGCGCAACACGATGGCGAATGGCGCAAAACGGCAATGGCGGGCAAGCCCTGCCGGGGGTAAGCTGCCGCGAATGAAACGATTCCGGGAGACCCCCATGTTGCGTACCGCCATCGCGGCCCTGTTGCTGGCCACACCTCTGGCAGCTCAGGAAACCAAAGAACAAAGCTGCCAGTATCAGGCCGATGTCGTTGCGGCGATTCAGAAAGCGCGCCTGGACAGGGTAAAAGAGCGCGACGTGCCGCAGGCGGTGGCCGACACAGGCCCGACATGGCCTGAAAGCTACAATAACGCCATTCCGCTGATCACGCCTTGGGTCTACGAGCAAAAGATGCGTGACGTCCGCAAAAAGGATCTGGGTGCGGCGTGGCTGGAACTGTGCCTGCAGCAATAATCCACAGGCACGTCAATTCCCTGTGGACAACCGCGCGTCATCCCCTTGGCGCGCGTTTTCATTTCTGGCAGGTTTGACGAATGTCTTTGCCCCCCGGATTTCTGGATGAACTGCGCACCCGTCTGAGCTTGTCTCAGGTTGTCGGGCGCAAAGTCATGTGGGACCAGCGCAAGTCCAATCAGGGCAAGGGCGACATGTGGGCCCCGTGTCCGTTCCACCACGAAAAGACGGCGTCCTTCCATGTCGATGACCAAAAGGGGTTCTATTATTGCTTTGGTTGCCATGCCAAAGGGGATGCGATCAATTTCGTGAAAGAGACCGAGAATGTCTCGTTCATCGAGGCGGTGGAGATTCTGGCGCGTGAGGCCGGAATGCCTATGCCCGCACGTGATCCAAAAGCGCAGGAGAAACAGGACCGCCGGGCGCAATTGGCCGAAGTCATGGAGCAGGCGGTGCAGTTCTTCCGCCTGCAGCTCAAGACCGGAGCAGGGGGCGCCGCGCGCGATTACCTGACCCGCCGTGGTTTGGACGCGCAGGCGCTGGAACGGTGGGAGATTGGATTCGCCCCCGATGGCTGGCAGGCGTTGTGGGATCATCTGCGCGGCAAGAACGTAGCCGAGGATCTGATCCTCGGGGCTGGTTTGGCCAAGCCGTCGAACAAGGGCAAAAAACCCTATGACACCTTCCGAAATCGAATCATGTTCCCGATCCGAGATCCGCGCGGGCGGTGTATTGCCTTTGGCGGCCGGGCGATGGACCCGAATGACAACGCCAAGTATCTGAACTCGCCAGAGACCGAGTTGTTCGACAAGGGTCGCAGCCTTTACAACCACGGCCTCGCTCGTCAGGCGGCGGGGAAGGGGCAACCGCTGATCGTGGCCGAAGGTTATATGGATGTGATCGCGTTGGCCGAGGCCGGATTTGGCGCGTCTGTCGCGCCTTTGGGGACGGCGATCACCGAGCATCAGTTGCAACTGCTGTGGCGTATCTCGGACGAGCCGATCATCGCGCTGGACGGCGACACGGCCGGTCTGCGGGCCGCCATGCGTGCCGTTGATCTGGCGTTGCCGCTGCTGGAGGCCGGGAAGTCGCTGCGCTTTGCCCTGATGCCCGAGGGCAAGGACCCGGATGACCTATTGCGCGCGGAAGGGGCAGGGGCTGTGCAGACCGTGCTGGATGGGGCCATTCCGATGGTCAAGCTGCTGTGGCAGCGCGAGACCGAAGGCAAGGTGTTCGACAGCCCCGAGCGCAAGGCGGCGCTGGATAAGGTGCTGCGCGACAAGATCAAACTGATCCGCGACCCGTCGATCCGGTCGCATTATGGGCAAGAGATCAAGGACCTGCGCTGGCAGCTGTTCCGTCCGCAACGGCAAACTCAAAATCGCCCGTGGCAGCCGCGCGGCAAGTGGCAGCCGCAGAATCAACCTGCAACGCCCGGCGCGCGGACCTCTTTCCTGGCCTCGTCCGAGGGGGCGGAAATCCAGTTGCGAGAAGCAGCCATTCTGGCGATTGCTGCGCTGAACCCGGAGGTCGTGATCCAGTTCGAGAACCAGTTGGAAGAACTGGACTGCCGCGACCCCGACCATGCAGCCATGCGCAATGCCATTCTGCGCCACGCAATTGATGATCCGGACAACCTGAAAGATCACATCGCTGAAACATTGGGGCCTGACGCCCTTGAAAACCTGCTGGCCCTTCGCCATGTCGCAGTAATCCCCTGTGTGTACAAACCGGGCGACGTTGAAAAGGCCGAGATGACGCTGGCCGAGGAACTCGCAAAGATCAAAGCGCTCCGGGGGTTGGATGCTGAGATTGCCGAAGCTGAAGAGGAACTGTCCGATCTGGCCGATGAGGCGCTGACATATCGGCTGGCGCAGGCCGCCGAAGAGCGTAACCGCACGAGCCGCAGCCAGAACGAGGACAGAGCCGTTTTCGACATCGCCGACAACGGCGCGCGAATCAACCGCGACGAGAAAGACGCGTTCAAGGCAATCATGTCCGGGATCAATTTTGAACGGAAACGCCGCTAAACTGATGTTTTCGTAAGGCACTGGAAAAGAAAAACAGGTAAACGGGTGGCCGAATCACTTCTACGCGCTAATGATTCGGTGCAAACGAATCACCCATCCCTGCAGGAGCATTGAATGGCCGCCAAAGACACGACCGAAGATCGCAAATCCGAAGAGCAGGAACAGGAAATCTCGCTGGACATGAGCCAGGCCCAGGTCAAGAAGATGATCGCCGAGGCCCGCGAGAAAGGTTACATCACCTACGACCAGCTCAATCAGGTTCTGCCGCCTGATCAGGTCAGCTCGGAACAGATCGAAGACGTTATGTCGATGCTGTCCGAGATGGGCATCAACATCATCGAAGATGAAGAGGCCGAAGAGGAAGAGAACAAAGGCTCGACCGAACTGACGACCACCGAAAGCAATCGCGAGGTTGCGCTGGCCGGGGCCGCCACCGAAAAGCTGGATCGCACCGACGACCCCGTCCGCATGTATCTGCGCGAGATGGGTTCGGTTGAACTGCTGAGCCGCGAGGGCGAGATTGCAATCGCCAAGCGGATCGAAGCCGGGCGCAACACGATGATCGCGGGTCTGTGCGAAAGCCCGCTGACCTTCCAGGCGATTACCATCTGGCACGACGAATTGCTGTCCGAAGACATTTTGCTGCGCGACGTCATCGATCTGGAAGCCACATTCGGCAATCAGATGGACGAGGACGGCGATGTCGAGGAACCTGTCGTCGACACCTCGAACGTACAGGCGGCCAAGCCGGCCAAAGAAGCCGGACCCGAGTTGGACGCCGACGGCAACCCGCTGAACAATGACGACGATGACGACGACGACGATCAGGCCAACATGTCGCTGGCCGCAATGGAAGCGGCCCTGAAGGATCAGGTTCTGACCACGCTGGAGCGTATTTCGACCGACTTCTCGATGCTGTCGGAAATGCAGGACAGCCGGATCTCGGCCACCCTGAACGAGGACGGATCGTTCAGCGAAAAGGACGAAGAGACCTATCAGAAACTGCGCGCCGAGATCGTTGAACTGGTGAATGGTCTTCACCTGCACAACAACCGGATCGAAGCTCTGATTGACCAGCTGTATGGCATCAACCGCCGCATCATGTCGCTGGACAGTGCGATGGTTAAACTGGCGGACCAGGCCCGTATTAACCGTCGTGAGTTCATCGACGCCTATCGTGGCCGCGAACTGGATCCGAACTGGCTGGCCGAAATGGCCGAAAAGCCGGGCCGGGGCTGGCAGATGTTCATCGAACGCTCGACCGCAAAGGTCGAGGAGCTGCGCAGCGATATGGCTCAGGTCGGGCAATATGTCGGTCTGGACATCAGCGAATTCCGCCGCATCGTGCAGCAAGTTCAGAAGGGCGAGAAAGAAGCCCGTCAGGCCAAGAAGGAAATGGTCGAGGCCAACCTGCGTCTGGTGATCTCGATCGCCAAAAAGTACACGAACCGTGGCCTGCAATTCCTTGATCTTATTCAGGAAGGTAACATCGGCCTGATGAAGGCGGTGGACAAGTTCGAATACCGCCGCGGCTATAAGTTCTCCACCTACGCGACGTGGTGGATTCGTCAGGCGATCACGCGCTCGATCGCGGATCAGGCGCGCACCATCCGTATTCCGGTTCACATGATCGAGACGATCAACAAACTGGTCCGGACCGGTCGTCAGATGCTGCACGAGATCGGTCGCGAACCGACGCCGGAAGAACTGGCCGAAAAGCTGCAGATGCCGCTTGAGAAGGTTCGCAAGGTGATGAAAATCGCCAAGGAGCCGATCAGCCTCGAAACACCGATTGGCGACGAAGAAGACAGCCAACTGGGCGATTTCATCGAGGACAAGAATGCCGTGCTGCCTCTGGACAGTGCCATTCAGGAAAACCTCAAGGAAACCACGACGCGGGTTCTGGCCTCGCTTACCCCACGTGAGGAGCGGGTTCTGCGGATGCGGTTCGGCATCGGCATGAACACCGACCACACACTGGAAGAGGTCGGCCAGCAGTTCAGCGTGACCCGCGAGCGTATCCGTCAGATCGAGGCGAAGGCGCTGCGCAAGCTCAAGCACCCCAGCCGGTCGCGAAAACTGCGATCTTTCCTGGATCAGTAAAGTCAAAGGCGCCTCAGACGAGGCGCCTTTTTTCTTTCAACCGAAGCCTTCACGTTGACCGGTTCAACGATCAATTTGGCGGCAACTCACAAGCCTAAACCCTTGTGTTTTCTTATATCATTGGTGTCCACTCATGGGACAGGCCGGGGCGAGGTGGCAACACCGATGACCCCCGGCCACTCGTTTCAAGTGCTTTTCGGAAAATCCAAACGGCTGCGGAACGTGCTGGGCGCCTGACCGGTCCAGCGTTTGAAGGCAGTGGAAAACGCAGCCTGATCGGAATAGCCCAGGGAAAAGGCGATTTCGGACAGGGGCATCCCGTTGGTGATGAAGGTCTGCGCCAGATCGCAACGCAAGTCATCGACGATATCGCGATAGCTGACCCCCTCATCCTTGAGACGCCGGGCAAAGGTGCGCGGACTCATTCCCAGATTTGCCGCGGCTTCGTCGGCGTTGATAACCGTTCCCGGCATGGATCGGGTGATCAGGCCTTCGACCTGCGCGCGCAGCTTTTGATCGGGCGAGCGCCGTTCGGCCAGAACACGTTCTCCGTATTCCAGAAGATGCGCCCGAAGGTTCGGGTCATAGGTCGGTACTGGCAAATCCAGCGCGGACGGAGCAATGACGATTTCCAGCCGCTCAGCGCCGAATAAAACCGGGCACCCGGCAAGCTTTTGAAATTTCTTCTGGTTTGCGCCTATTTCGTGCTGAAACCGGACTTCGATAGGAAAGAAATTTGTTTGGGTCAGAGTGCGCATACGGGACAATCCAGCGAACATCAAATATTCGGTTCGCCGGTGGTATCGGGCGAAACTTGCGTCTTTCCAGTCAGCTTCGATTGAGGCGAAATTGCCTGCAAGCCGCAGATTGAACATTAATGCCGGGTCGATGATCCTGTGAAAGCGCGACGTATTCTCCATGACCTGTCGCAGATCCCGGGAGTATTTACTGATATAGGCGGTCAGACTTGAGGTGGACTTGAACTGCAATCCGGTCTGGGCCGCAAACGTGATGTCCCCCAATGCGTCGCAGGCATAACGTACGAACAGGGCCTCTTGATGGGCGGTAAAGGTGGTTGCGGGTGGTGCGATACTTGCCCGGGTCAGATTGCATTTCTCTAGGATGCGGTCGGACATTTCGGTGCCATTCGTTCGCTGATCAAGCGCTCGGGTCAGCAACTGGATGCGGGCGATATCAACTTCCATGGCATTATCCAACGTGTTTTCAATGTACTTGCAGCCAAAGCGGCGGGGTATGAAGCTCCTGCGCAAAGCAAATGTCCGTTGTCTGGAATTCGAAAGGTTTTGACGTATGAACACAAGACCCGAGAGCGTAGATTCTTTATGTTTCGCGCGTTGCCGGGTCGGCGCCTTGTCAGTCATTGGAGGCAGAACCCCGGATGTCCCCCCACCGGTGGTTCCCCGGCACGTTTCCTCTGTTGTGGTTGGTCGGATGTCCTCTTGTCGCATTGCCGGGTTGGGGCCGAAGTGAAAGGTTTGGGGCCAAGAACTACCGGACCCGAAAAACATGCTGAGCCTTGTTTCCGCAGACTTCAAGGACATCCAGGATGCCATTGTATTTGATGGGGAATGCGTCCTGTGTTCGGGGTTCTTTCGCTTTATGCTGGCGCGGGATAAGGCGCAGCGTTTCAAGTTTGCAACGGCGCAATCTCCTTTGGGGCAACGGTTGTACAGCGAACTTGGCCTGCCAACGCGGGACTTCGAAACCAATCTGGTCATCGTCAACGGCCAAGTGCATCAGCGTCTGGATGCTTTTGCCGCCGCGATGAAGGGCCTGCCCGGGGGCTGGTCGGTCCTGTCCCTGTGCAGATTTCTGCCCGGTTGGATCAAGAACCCGCTGTACCACTCGATTGCGAAAAACAGATACAAGATCTTCGGGCGCACGCAGACCTGTATGGTCCCGGACGCCGCGCTACGGGCCCGGTTTCTGCCCGAGGGGTTCTGAGTGCAACCTGATCCCTTTTTGCAATCCCTGCCTTCCGGGGCTGATGTACCCGCCGCTGTTCGGCGCTTGCACGAGGCTCCGGGCCTTTACGCCGGACGATGCAGTGTTGTCGGGGGCAGGGGGTGGCTGGTCGCATGGGCCTTGCGTCTTGGGCGCTTCCCGCGGGACGCCAGCGACATCCCGGTGCAGATCAGAATCGACCGTAACGGGCATGAATGGCAATGGGTTCGGGATTTTGACGGTCACACCACGCGATCCCGGCTGACTTTTGATCACGGAGCTGAATGTGTTCGTGAACAAATGGGCTGGCTGTCCATTTGGATGGTGCCCGAAATCACTGATAGCCGTCTGCTGATCCATATCCGACGTCTCAGCGTGATGGGGTTGCGCTGTCCCGCTTTTTTGCTGCCGCGCTCGTCAACCGTGGAGTGGCAGGACGAAACAGGGCATTTCTGTTTCGACGTTTCGGCTGACATGCCGGTGTTGGGTCCGTTGATCCGGTATCGCGGCTGGCTGGCACCCGTTCACGACACGCCGCGTCCGGGCTGAATTCATCGTGAAGCGGTGTTGTCTGATTTTAGGGTAAACTAGGTCAATACTTACCTCGAAAAAGGAAAGAGTATTCTTATGGAAAAGGTTATGACTTGCGCAGCGTTTGCGGTGATTGTGTTGTGCTCTACAGCGTCGGCCTCGTTCGCTCGATTTGGATATCAGACCGTTGCTATGAGCCAAACGGAGTTTGAAGTGATCCCAAGAGGGCGCACAGATGTGGATGGGTATTGGTGCGCGGCGTCTGACTTTGCCCGCAGAACGCTGGGGGCCAGCTGGCAGCAGCGTTTATATGTCAAGCGCGGCTATGGTCCAAGCGAAACGACAGGCCGCAGAACGGCCGTGCAGTTCTCGCTTACACCACCTGCGGGCGCTCCGCAGCAAAGCAGTGGTGTTTTTACGTCAGGATTTCAGCCGGGGTTCAGTATGTCCGTTTCCGCCGCCAATGGCCGGTGCAATGTCCGACCCATCATCGACTGAAGTAGGGTTACGGCCTTGATGCAGACCGAGTTTACAATTTCAACGCAGGGTCCGGGTCTTTACGAGTTTACCTCGGACGTGCGCCAATGGCTGAACTCGGCCGGGGCCGGTGGGTTGCTGACGCTGTTTGTGCGTCATACCTCCTGCTCGCTGGTCATTCAGGAAAACGCGGACCCCGAAGTGCAGACGGATTTGCGCGCCTTTTTCGATCGGCTGGTGCCACCCTCGGATCACCCGGCGATGGCGTATCTGCGGCACACCTATGAAGGCCCGGACGACATGCCCGCCCATATCAAGGCCGCGCTCTTGCCTGTGTCGCTGTCGATCCCCGTTATGTCCGGGCGCCCCGTACTGGGAACGTGGCAAGGCATCTATCTGTTCGAACACCGTACCGCACCGCACCATCGAAAGGTGGCGGCGCATTTCGCATAGATTCACGATATAGCGGTGGAAAATTCCGACTACCCAAATCCTAGCGGCTACCCTATAGTTGTGGATAAGTAAGCCGCATAGCTTACAAAAAGAGGCCGAACAAGGGACGAGGAGACGGCGGATGCGCTGCCCGTTTTGCGGAAATATCGACACTCAGGTCAAAGATTCACGCCCGGCAGAGGATCACGTCGCGATCCGCCGACGCCGGTTTTGTCCCGCATGTGGGGGGCGGTTCACCACGTATGAACGCGTGCAGCTGCGCGATCTGGTGGTAATCAAAACCAATGGAAAACGCGAAGATTTCGACCGGGACAAACTGGAACGCTCGATCCGGATCTCGATGCAGAAGCGCCCGATTGAACCGGATCGGATCGACCAGATGATCTCTGGTATCGTGCGGCGTCTGGAAAGCATGGGGGAAACCGATATCCCCTCCAGCAAGATCGGCGAGATCGTCATGGAAGCTCTGGCGCGGATCGACACCGTGGCCTATGTTCGTTTTGCAAGTGTGTACAAGAATTTCCAGGCGGCCGATGATTTCGAGGAATTTGTCCACGAACTGCGACCGCCGCAGCCTTCGACGGACGAGTGAGCGAAACTGATAAGCGATACATGGCGCTGGCCTTATCATTGGGTCAGCGCGGTCAGGGCACGTGTTGGCCCAACCCGGCTGTGGGTTGCGTCATTGTGCGTGATGGTCGGATCGTCGGGCGCGGCTGGACCCAGCCAGGTGGTCGTCCGCATGGCGAAACTCAGGCGCTGGCACAGGCTGGTGAGTCTGCGCGCGGGGCGACGGCCTATGTCTCGCTGGAGCCCTGTTCCCATCACGGTCAGACCCCCCCATGTGCCGAGGCGCTGATCAAGGCCGGTGTGTCGCGGGTGGTTTCGGCGATTGAGGACAGCGATCCGCGTGTGGCCGGGCAGGGCTTTGCCATGCTGCGCGAGGCCGGGATCGAGGTCACTACCGGCGTTCTGGCCGATCAGGCCGCGCGGGACCACGCCGGGTTCTTTCTGAAGACGGAACAGGGGCGGCCATTCGTAACACTTAAGCTGGCCAGCAGTTTCGACGGGCGGATCGCAACCTCCAGCGGTCACAGCAAATGGATCACTGGGCCAATAGCGCGCCGCGCAGTCCACGCCATGCGCGCGCGGCATGATGCAGTGATGGTGGGGGCAGGAACGGCGCGGGCGGATGACCCATCGTTGACGGTCCGAGATCTGGGTATCGAAGCGCAACCGGTGCGGGTTGTCGTCTCACGCCATCTGGACATCCCGCTGATGGGGCAACTGGCCCGCACTGCATCGCAGATACCGGTCTGGCTCTGCCATGGCCCATCCCCGGACCCCGAGCGCGCCCGCGCGTGGGAAGGGCTGGGCGCACGTCTGATCCCTTGTGCGTTGGAAGAGCATCACATTGATGCCGCCGACCTGCTGCAGCAGTTGGGGCAGGCCGGGCTGACGCGCGTCTTTTGCGAAGGTGGATCGGCGCTCGCTGCGTCTTTGCTGGCCGATGATCTTGTGGATGAACTGGTGGGATTCAGTGCGGGTCTGACAATCGGGGCCGAGGGTCTGTCAGCCATCGGATCGCTAGGCTTGGAAACACTGGACGCGGCCCCGAGGTTCGAGTTGATCGAAGCTCGTGCCGTCGGGCCGGATGTACTGCATCGTTGGGCGCGGTCGCTGCGCTAACGGCGGCGCCACAGATGCGCGTGCGTGGCAAATGCGCCCTGCAATTTCGATAGCAGACGGAGGGGTCGACCGCCTTGGCGGTCAAACCCTTCGGTCAGGCGTTGCACCGCAACCTCGACAGGGCAGGGTTGTCCGGTGACCGGGTCCATATAGCGTGGATAGTCGATCAGGGCCGCATGCACCAATCCCAGCATCAAAGGTCGCGCCCCCCGCCGCACCGGGACCGTTCCCAGATCTTGCGTCAGCCCCCAGCCAGCATAGAAAGGCGCGCCAAGCGTGGTAACGCGAACCCCGCGCAACAGGGCCTCGAACCCAAGCAGAGAGGTCATGGTCCAGACCTCCTGCACCTGCGGCAGCAGGGCAGCAGGATCGGTGTTTCTGGCGATTACGTCGGCAAGGCTTTCGTCTTCGATTTCTCCTTCGCGCAGCCCGGCTTCGACATCGGGGTGCGGCTTGTAGATCAGGATCGCATTCGGGTTCGCCTCGCGCGTTGCACGCAGCAGGTCAGTGTTGGTGCGCACCGTGGTGGTGCCCAACAGGATCGAGGCATCGTCGTGTACCTGACCAGACACAAGAATGCGGTGTCCTTGGGGCAAGTCGGGGGTAGCACCTTCGGTGTTGTATTTGCTGAGTTGACCCGCAAGGATCTGCGCCACCAGACGCTCGGCCCGCAGTTCCTGATCCGGGCGCAGGGTTTCACGGGCTGCGATCATTTCCTCCAGCCTGCTGGGGTGTGTCGGGTCGTAATAGATGCCCAGATCATCGGTCGCCAGCGACAGGGGCGGCACCAGACTTGCGCCCAGCCCGCGAGACCGCAGAAACCCGTCTTCGATCCGGGTCGCGTCTTCGGCACCACGGGCGTGGCTGGCCCAAACCATATGCGGGCGGTCAGCCACTTCCGGAGGTTCAGAGGTAAACCTGATCTTCTTCTCGCGCCCGAACATCTGCTGTAGGTGCTTGCGCTTCCACAGGCGCATTCCCGACGCGGTCCATCCCTTGTGGTCCTGCCGCCACGCGCGCGTTTGCGCCTCAAGCGTGTCCAGAACGGTTTCCAACTCGCACAGTTTGTCCCCAAACGGGTCATACCAAGTGGGGTACAGGATCATCGCCGCTGCAAACAGCTGCGCCCGGGTCAGGTTGCGCTGGCGGCGCGGAAAGTGCTCTTCGTCCTGTGTCAGGCCCCATCCTGCATAGAAAGGCTGGCCAAAGACACGCGGTTTGTGCCCGGCCAAAATCGCCTCGAACCCAAATTGCGACGACAGGGTGTAGACGCCCGTTGCGCCTTCCAGCAGGGTCCAGGGGCTGATGGGCGTATCGATGAACGAGATCCTGTCGGACAGGTCCTGATCCGAGAAATATCCGCTTCGATGTCCTGCGACAGTCTCCGGATGCGTCTTGATCAGAATGTGCGCGCCGGGGTTTTCCTCTTGGGCCATGACCAGCATTTCACGGAAACGGGCGTAGTCGCCCTTGCTGGCAACCACCGAGGCATCGTCGTGCGCCTGATCAACCACCAGAACATAGCCGGGGTCGGGGGGCGGCAAGGTAGGGTCGACCGCCGAATACTTGCTCAGGTGCAATTCGCGCACTCGTTCAATGCCATATCTGGCCCGGTTCAGCAGCGCGGTGTCGTCCAACGGATGCGTGGACAGTAACGTCTCGAGATCGGAAGGCTGCGCCGGGTCGAAATGCACGCCGGACCGGTCCAGCAGAAGGCCCAGTGGGGGCTCGCCAGCCCGCCCTGGATGCAGAGACCGTAGAAAGGCATCCTCGACCCGCAGAACCGGTGCCTTGTGCCGAGCCGCAATGGTCAGGCCGCGATGGGCCGTCGGACTGTTGCCCCAAACGCCGACGACATCCCCTTCGCCGGGAAAGCCCAGTCGGATGTCATAGCCCGAGAGGTTCAGGATACGCCGCACACGGCGCTGGGTCAGGAAGCCACCATTGTAGACATACAGCCGGGCGCGCTGAGTCCCGGCTGCTGCGTCGGGTTGCATCAGCCGCCCGTCAGTGTGGTGACATTTGCAAGCGGCGTCAGGCCGCCCGCGATCAGCGAGATCGACTTGCTCCACTGTGCATACGGCGCTTCGGTGACATAGATCGTGTCATCGTCTCGAATGACGAAGTCCCGTGCGATGAACAGCCCGTTGGGCGCAGTGAGGTTCAGCAGATAGATCATGCGTTGATCGCCCTGCAAATCTTGGCGCCCCATGACCGAGCGGGCGATGTCCTGCCGCTCCTTGCGCAGAACGAAGATACCGGTCGGGTCCGAGGACAGCGATTGCAGCCCGCCCACCTGAGCCAGGGCCTCAAGCGCGGTCAGGTCCTGTGTGTCAAAGGCCACACGAGATTGGCCTGTCGCCCCCAGCGCGATGTAAGACCGGCTGTCCGCCTCAACCAGAATGCGGTCGCCGCCGCGCAGCGCAACATCCAGCCTGGGGTTGCGGAACAGGTCGTCATACCAGACGGTCCCGCGTTCGTTGCCGCGGATCAGCGTCACAAGTGCGATATCCGAACCAACGGCGACGCCACCGGCTTGCGATAGCATTCCAAGCAAGGTTCGGCTGGGTCGTTCGATCGGATACACGCCCGGCGCACTGATTTCCCCGGACAGCGAGACAGTCGAACCATTGCCTGCAGTGCGGCGCACTTCGACTTGTGGGTCGGGTGTCTGGTCCTGCAGTTTGCTGGTGATCAACTGGCGCAGTTGCTCGGGCGTGTTGCCGGCTGCGCGAATACGTCCGGCATAGGGCACAAAGATGAACCCGTCGCTGTCCACCTGTACCTCCGCAAGCGAAGTGGCCGCGCTGAGTTCGCTGGACAGCAGACCATCATCAACGTTTTCCCAGATCGTCAGCCCCAGAATGTCGCCAGCCCGAACCGTATCCGCGGTCAGGTTCGGCGCGCTGCTGAAGGCGGCTGAAAATCCGTATTGGGGGACGGCTGAAGTCGCCTTTGTAACCCGATCATCAACCTCGACCACAAAGGCATTGCCGCCATTCGCTGTTGAACCTGACAAAATTTCGGTCTTATTGGGGCCCGCTTTGGGAAGCTGGCACGCAGCCAGCAGGCCAATTGCGGCCACAAGGGACATCCCCCGTATCCATCGGATTGGAAAGCGCTGCACTGCCGGTTATCCTCAGTCGTCTTTGTTTGGTCTTTTGTTTGGCGCAGGCTACCCGGTTCGCGCGACAACTTCTAGCGCCAACCGGCCTATTTCACTCAACCACCTTCAACTGTGGCGTCAGCGCCTCGTTGTGGGTCAGGACCGATTGATAGGGGTCTTTGGCATCCAGCATCATGTCCGCCACGCCCCGCAATAATTGCCGCCGACCGCGCTGCGAATAGAAACCTCCGGGCAACTGGCTGGTTTTCAGCAGGAACTGGCGATAGCTTTGATAGGCCGCCTGGTCCGGCGGCATGGGGTCGGCAAAAAACGCGGCCAGCGGCTGGCGTGACACGAACTCGGGCTTGTCATAGACCGACCTGCCGAAAATGCGCAGAGGGATACCGCGCCACAGAACCTGCTGACCTGCGGTTGAGTTGATCGTGACGGCTGAATTGGCCCCATTCAAAAGCTTTGCGAGTTTACCGCCGGGCACATAGTGCACACGATCTGCGATACCATGCGCCTTTGCCAGCTGACGCACGCGGCGGCGCAGGGGCTCGCGGTGGTTTTCAAGCGGGTGTTCCTTGACCACCAGCCGGTGATGCGCCGGGGCGCCATCCGCGAAGCCCTGAAAAACATCCTTTAGAAAGTCCGACATGCAGGAATAATTCGAGTGCGCCTGAACCGAGCTGTCATGCCCCAGTTGCAGCAGAACCAAGTGGTAGGGGTGCCCGTTGGCCAGCACCCTGGCCGTTGCCCAGCGGCGTTGAATTCGATGAAACGGCATCAGGGCCAAGCGTTTGAAATACAGCCTGAATTCCTTTGAAACCGGCAGGTCTCTGTGTCGCCTGAAGTTACGGTAGCGCCGGTTCAGAAACAGCACGAACCAGTGATACAGCGCACCATAGAAAATATGCTGCCGCATATCCCCCCAATGTGACGGCGGCGGTGGCACCTGCAAAACGGATTGATCCATTGCCTGCTGCATTTGCCCGACATCCAGCGACATCAGGCGCGAGTTGCCGTTCGAGCCGATCCGCTCATACGTCACCCACCAGGGGCGCAAGTAGCCTTCTTCGAAGACATGGACGGTAACGCCCTTGGCCTGGGCAACCTTCACGGCCTGGGCATGAACCGGACGTGTATCGCCATAGAGGACGATATCCGTGACACCCCGGTCGTCGATCAGTTCCGACAGCCGGTCCGGCCAGCGCTCGGGGGCATCGCGAAAGGGTATGTAGGATGATTTGTCGAACCAGAAGACCTGATCGCCCGCGTTGAAGCCGACGCGCCAGATCTCGGCCCCCGTCGAACGCAGCATCCGCGCGAGGCTGCTGAAGAACGGACCGTGTGGCCCCTGCAGAAACAGGAAGACTCGGCGTTTCGGGGCTGTTGTGGGGGATGACATCAATACTGCTCTGGCCGCTTGTTGATGAATTTATGCCCGTTTCGGTCATTTGCGGCAAGGTGGGGCTTGCCCGTAAGGCTGGTTGGGCTTACCTCGGCGGGGAACATTGAACCGGGTCAGGAATAAGGGTTAGCGGAATGTTTACAGGGATCGTAACCGATGTGGGCACCGTCACCGAGCTGGATCAACAGGGCGATCTGCGGGCCCGGATCAAGACGGATTATGACACGGCAGGTATCGATATCGGCGCCTCGATCGCAAGCGATGGTGTCTGCCTGACCGTCATTGCACTGGGCGATGACTGGTACGACGTTCAGATCAGCGCCGAGACGGTTTCGAAAACCAATCTCGACAACTGGACTGTCGGCAAGCGCGTCAATCTGGAGCGCGCCCTGAAGGTTGGTGACGAGCTGGGCGGGCATATCGTGTCGGGTCACGTGGACGGCGTGGCGGAAGTGGTTGCCGTTCAGGACGAAGGTGACAGCACTCGTGTTACCCTGCGCGCGCCCAAGGAACTGGCGCGGTTCATTGCGCCCAAGGGATCGGTTGCGCTGAACGGCACCTCTCTGACCGTTAACGATGTGGATGACTGTGACTTCGGGATCAACTTCATCCCGCACACCAAAGAGGTCACGACCTGGGGGGACGTTGCGGTCGGTGACAAGGTGAACCTTGAGATCGACACGCTGGCCCGCTACGTCGCGCGTCTGGCCGAGATGTCCTGAGTTGCGCTGCAACGTCGCGTCCTGACCTGACCTTGCCGTCTGCGGGCTGGCCTTTGGGCGCGTCGTGGTCTATCCACCCGTTCAAACATGCTCTGCGAAAGGCTGCCTCATGAGCTTTGAAACCCCCGGACCCGTCGAAGCGCAATTGCGTGAAGCGATCAGCCCGATCGAAGAGATCATCGAAGAGGCGCGCAAAGGCCGGATGTATATTCTGGTCGACCACGAAGACCGCGAGAATGAGGGCGATCTGGTCATCGCTGCCGAGTTTGCGGATGCCGAGGCGATCAACTTCATGGCCACACACGGGCGCGGACTGATCTGCCTGCCGATGACCGCCGAACGTGTGGATGCGCTGGGCCTGCCGATGATGGCCGTGAACAACTCGTCCCGTCACGAAACCGCATTCACCGTGTCGATTGAAGCGCGTGAGGGCGTATCGACCGGCATTTCGGCTGCTGACCGCGCGCTGACCGTGGCGACTGCGATCAACGAACAGAACACGATGGCGCATATCGCCACCCCCGGACACATCTTCCCCTTGCGCGCCAAGCGGGGTGGGGTGCTGGTGCGCGCGGGTCATACCGAGGCCGCCGTGGATATCTCGCGCCTGGCCGGACTGAACCCCTCGGGCGTGATCTGTGAGATCATGAAAGCTGATGGCACCATGGCGCGTCTGCCCGATCTGGTGGAGTTCGCCAAAGAGCACGACATGAAGATCGGTACGATCAGCGATCTGATCACGTACCGGTCGCGCAACGATAATCTGGTGGTTGAAACTTCGCGCGAAACCGTGACGTCGGAATATGGCGGCGAATGGGAGATGCGTCTGTTCACCGACCAGACCCACGGCATCGAGCACGTCGTGATGATCAAGGGCGATATCACTACGCCCGAGCCGGTCCTGACCCGCACCCACGCCCTGCACGAAGCGCCGGACATTCTGGGCCTTGGCCCCAAGTCGTCACGCGAATTGCCGCGCGCGATGGAAAAGATCGCCGAAGAGGGCCGCGGTATCGTTTGCCTGTTCCGTCAGCCGCGCAACTCGCTGTACGCGGCTGAGGACGAAGGCCCCCGTACCATCAAGCAAACCGGCCTGGGCGCACAGATCCTGTCCAAGATGGGCATTCAGGAACTGGTGCTGCTGACCGACTCGCCGGAAACCGTATATCTGGGGCTCGACGCGTTTGGCCTGTCCATCGTCGGTACCCGCTCCATTCTCAAGGATGACTGATCGTGGCTGAACAAGACAAACACGGGGTTCTGCCGACTCCGACATTTGACAAGCCGGTGAAACTGTTGATCGTGGTGGCTCCGTTCTATCGCGCAATCGCCGACAATCTGGTTGCCGGTGCCACGGCCGAGATTGAGGCCGCAGGCGGCACCTGCGAGGTGGTCGAAGTTCCCGGCGCGCTGGAAATCCCCACCGCCATCGCTATGGCAGACCGTCAGTGTAATTTCGACGGCTATGTCGCGCTGGGCTGCGTTATCCGCGGTGAGACCACGCATTACGAAACCGTCTGCAACGACTCCAGCCGCGCCATTCAGCTGATGGGCCTGCAGGGCCTGCTGATCGGCAATGGCATTCTGACCGTGGAAAATGACGATCAGGCTGAAGTCCGCGCAAATCCCGAAAAGATGAATAAAGGTGGCGGAGCAGCCGCTGCGGCCTTGCATCTGATCTCACTCAGCCGTAAGTGGGGCGCCTCACAAAAGGGCGTCGGCTTCAAGCCCCCGTCCGAGTCCATCCTTGTGGCGGGCGACAGCAACGGACCCACGACAGCATGACCCAGACAGACGCGCCGAAACCGGCTAACCAGAAACGCCTGATGAAATCCGCCGCCCGGCTTTACGCCGTGCAGGCGCTGTTCCAGATGGAGCAGTCGGGCCAGACGACCGAACAGGTTGTGAACGAGTTTCTGGATCACCGGTTTGGCGCTGTCTATGAGGGCGAGGAAATGCTGGACGGCGATACTCGCGTCTTCCGCAAGCTGGTTGAGGATGCCGTGAACTATCAGGCCCCGATCGACCAGATGACGGACCGTGCGCTGGTGGCCAAATGGCCCATCGCGCGCATCGACCCGACCCTACGCGCCACGTTCCGCGCGGCTGGGGCGGAGTTGACCCAAAGCGACACGCCGCCCAAGGTTGTGATCACCGAATTCGTTGACGTGGCGCGCGCTTTCTTTCCCGACGGCAAGGAACCGAAATTCGTCAACGCCGTGCTGGATCACATGGCGCGCGAAGCCCAGCCCGAGGCGTTCTGACGCCTTTACCCCGGGCTTATATGCGCTAAACTGAATGTCATAGTGCAAGGAGAGTCGCCATGCCCAAACTGATCCGGTTGTATATCACTCAGGTTGCCTGGGGGTTCGTGATTTCGGCGATGTTTGTCGGTGTTCTTCTGGCCCTGAACGTTGCAAACCTGCGCCATCTGATCACAAGCTCGGAAATGGGCCTGATCGCGCTTGGCATGATCTGGTTCATGAACGGGATCGTCTTCGCCGGGGTGCAATTCGCCTACGCGATCATGAGCATGGCCGAAAAGCCGCAGGGGCCGCGCCGCGGAACGCCGGTGGCCGCTGAATTCGAGCCCGTGATGGTCAAGGCCGAAAACAGCTGATACCAGACTCAGGACTGGCGGACTTACCTTTTCGTACCGATTGCGCGTTAACCGCTTGAATGTCGGAACATGTTGCCATCTGATGTCGGCCAAACACACCAACCGGCAGCGAAAGAGCATATCCTGTGAACACCAGAACTTACGAAGAGGTCATCGACTCTCAGGCCTTTCGCGAGGATCTTGCAGACCTGAACCATGCCATTGCAGAAGGGCTGAACCGGGCAGGCGAACCTGTCGCAATCAACGGGAATGTTTGCTACGGCCATATGCAGCCGGACTTTCATCTGAGCGATCTGGAACCCGGGATGGAACCCAAGCGGCGGGCTCTGCACCTGTTGGCGCAGGACAGTTCTTGTTTTGTTGAGGTCGGCGTCGCCGGGGGACATGCAGCCTTGCTGGCGTTGCACTCCAACCCTGCGCTCAAGTTCATCGGGATTGATCTCGGGCAGCGGCTTAGGGCGTCCTGGCCGCCGGTGGACATCTATGTTCCGATTGTTTTCAAGTGGTTGGAAGACAGGTTCCCGGGGCGGGTCAAACTGTACATGTCGGACGCCATCGACGGGTTGCGTCAGGCGGCGGCCGAACAGCCCTTTGGCCCGATTGACCTGTTGCATCTGGACGCGCTCAAGAAAACCAGAATTCAAGAGGTCGAGGCTGTTTGGTCGGGATTGGCCGGGCGCTGCCACCTGTTGCAGGGCGACAATAAGAACGGCCATGTCCAGGCCAGTTCCGAGAAAATGATCGCAGAGGGGCGGGCGCGTCGGGTTACTTCCTCAAGCTTTCAGGATATCCAAAGCGCGACTTACGATGTTTTGACGACCGGGCCGGACATTGTCGCAAGCAAGGTCAGTTTCGAAAACCTGATGGGCCAACGAATATTGCTTTGTGTGTGCCATCAGGATGACGAGACGTTGTTTTGTGGCTCGACCCTGTCACGCCTGAAGGGCAAGGCGGATGTGACGGTCGCCAGCTTCTTTCGACCCGCGCCCAACCGCCGTGATACAAACACGCGCGAGGCAGCCATGCAGCGCGTATGTGATGCAGTCGGGGCCCGGAGGGTTCAGTTTCCCTTTGCCGTCGAAGAGGATCACAGGCGGTTGCGGCGCTTTATCAAGATGCCGTCCGAGCCCGCGGACAATCCCCCCGAGCTGCTGCGCCCTTTGCACCGCCATCCTCTGTTCGACCTGCTGAACGGATCGGCCTTCGCTCTGATGCAGCAGGTCAGACCGTCGACCATCATCACCCACAATCACGTGGGAGAGTACGGCCACATTGAACATGTTCTGCTGCACCATGCGGTTATGCAGGCTGCACGGCGGTATCAGGACGCAAATGTCCTGAGCTTTGGTGTCGGGCTGCGCGATGCTGATTTTGTTGTACCGTCCTGGCCCGAGCGGAAGAACCAGCTTTTCGACGAATACATGCCGCAGTGGAAAGGGCGGAACATGTATGATTTTGCTCTGTCGGACGAGGGATTTACCAAACAGGACCTTTCGGACGACGGTTAGGGGGTGATGTGGCGGGACCACCAGTCAACCGTGCGGTGTGATTCCCGAGGACCTGTATGTACAGGTGGGCGCCAGGTAATCAGGCCAGGACCTGAACAGAGCCAGCCCCCTCGGAATTGCTTAAGGCCACCAGAATGCTACCAGTCACAAGAAGGGCAGAACCCGCCACGCGCCTAAGTAGGGGCTGCGGCGGGTTTGCACAAGGGGTCAGGCATCAACTGTTTCGTGCAAGGCGGTGCGCATTTTGCCGAAATGCTCATCCCAGCCGTTATCGAGCGACAGGATCAGGCCAAAGGCTTCTGCCCCCTGTGGCAGGCCTTCGTGGTGCAACGCTAGCCGTGTGCCGCCCGGTACGGGCTCTAGTGTCCATTTGACCACGCTGACTGCATCTCCCATGGGTTTAACCGTGAATGTGTATTCAAGATACTCCGGCGGGCGGGCAACGCGCACTTCGCCCCAGATCAACAAGTCGCCACTGGTCGTTCCGAACATCTCAAGCTTTTGACCGGCAGCTAGGGGGCGTTCGGGTTTGTGAAACCACTCGGCCAGCCGGTCGGGATCGGTGAGGTAAGTCCAAACAGTTTCCGGTTCAGCTCGTAGAAAAATCGTTTTTTGCAGAACGGAATGGGTCATCTGTCTTTCCTTTCAATGGCTTCTTTCAGGTTGTTCAGGCGTTCGTCCCAGAACTGGTCGAAATAGCTGAGCCAGTCCAGAACAGGGGCCATGCCCTGCGGTTCCAGTCGGTTTATACGTTCCCGCCCGCGCGTCTCGACCGTGATCAGACCGCCATCTGACAAGACGGTCAGGTGCTTTTTGACGGCGGCGCGGGTCATGTCGAACCGCTGTGTCAGTTGTGCGATGGTCATTTCCTGCACAGCGAGCATCTGCACGATGTCTCTGCGGGTTGGGTCGGCCAGCGCACGAAATGCGTTTTGGGTTTGAGACTGCATTTGCGTCACCATTAGCGATACCTTTTGGTATCACATATTTGGAGTACCAAATGGTATCATGTCAAGTGTGAAGTGGTTCTTGATTTTTGTTCATGAATTGTTCACATTTCTCAGATGACCCTTGATCTGCAACCCGGACAGAAACTGGCCCGTGGCGTAGCACGCCATTTATGGGCACATGGCTTTGTTTCTGTTGAGGAATTCGTGCCAGCCCGTGGTTTGCGTGTCGATGTCATGGGGCTGGGCCCCAAGGGTGAGCTGTGGGTGATCGAATGCAAATCCAGCCGTGCGGATTATCAGTCGGATTCCAAATGGCAGGGCTATCTGGAGTGGTGTGATCGCTTTTTCTGGGCCGTGGACACAGACTTTCCGACCGATCTGTTACCTGCGGAATCCGGCCTGATCATCGCCGACGCCTACGACGCCGAGATTGTTCGAATGGCACCGGAAGATAAGCTTGCCCCGGCGCGGCGCAAGAAGATGATCCAGAAATTTGCAGTGGATGCCGCCCGGCGGTTGCAGGCGCTGCGTGATCCCCGGATCTGAAGGCTTAACTTTTGACGGCACGGGCTGCCTGCGCTGCTGCGCGGATTTCGTCTGCGATTTCCTCGGCCTCTTCGGGATCGAAATCCATTGGAATCTCGATGCCATCTGCCTCGATGAACAGCCGTATCATGCCTTGATCGGTGGGACCGATCTGCAGGTTTGCCTGAATTTCGCGTTCGGTGTTGATGCCCATGTTCGCCTCCGGGACTGAGCGTTCGTGCTAGCGCGCAAAGGGTTGAGAATCAAGCTGCCTTTGCGGTCAGATGCATCATGGAGAACGTCCGGATCAGACCCTTTCGCCCCACAGACACGCCCTGGCTGGTAGAGCAGCACCACAGGCTATACACGCGGGACGAAGGGTTTGACGCCTCGTTCGGTGCTCTGGTGCAGCGCATTCTGGACGACTTTACCGCTGACCACGACTCGACGCGCGAGCGGGGTTGGATCGCCGAACACGCGGGGCAACGGTTGGGCAGCATCTTCTGTGTCGGGCTGGATGATCAAACCGCAAAACTGCGGCTCTTCCTGCTGCCGCCAGAGGTCCGGGGGCAGGGGCTGGGAAAGCGGATGCTGGACACCTGTACGGGCTTTGCACGCAGCGTTGGGTACGCAGAAATGCGGCTGTGGACCCATGAAAGCCACAGGGCGGCCTGTGCGCTGTATCGGGCGAACGGGTGGCAGTTGCTGGACAGCAAACCGGTGCATTCCTTTGGGGTCGATCTTGTCGAACAAAGCTGGAAAATTCGGCTTTAATCCTCTTGCATTCCCCCGGCGCGTTCGGTACATCGCCCCTCACGAGTGCCGCCTTAGCTCAGTTGGTTAGAGCGCTGGATTGTGGATCCAGAGGTCCCCTGTTCAAGCCAGGGAGGCGGTACCATCTCTCTCAAGCTGCATTTGATACAGCGCACGTGGCGCGCACTGCTCTGCTGCTTCGATTTTCAGATTTTTCTGGCCCAAGAGACTACTGGCGCGCCTGCTATCAGCGCGCCAAGTTCAGTCTCAGCTTCATTTTGGTCCGTTTGGCCACGGGCAGGTGTCGGTTCAAACGCTTATTGACCACACCGAATCCCCAGATGACGACCAGCGTCAGCAGGATGAAGTAGAAGGCCAGAATCGGGTAGGGGATGAACGGGTTGAACGTCTTGTCCGCGAAATAGCCTGCGTAATACAGCGCGTCTCCGCGCTGTTGCCACACCGGGAAGGCCGAAAAGAAGACCAGCGTGGTGGCGTGGAACAGGAAGATCGCCTCGTTCGTATAGGCGGGCCAGGCCAGACGCAGCATGGTTGGCCAGACGATACGGCGAAATCGGGACCAACCGGTCATGCCATAGGCATCCGCAGCTTCGATATCGCCCTTGGGGATCGATCGCAGCGCGCCATAGAAAATCTCGCCCGAGTAGGCTGCGGTATTGAAGAACAGCACGATCAGCGCCCCCAGCCAGGCTGACGTCAGCGCGTCGAGGAACGGAAAGGTCTGTTTCAGCGACAGGAAGAGGAAGTAGGCAAAGAAAAACTGGATAAACAGCGGGGAACCCCGGAACAGGAATATGAACCATTCCGCCGGCTTGCGCAGCCATTTGTTCGTGGATGCCTTACCCAATGCCAGCGCTGTGGCCAGGAAGAATCCGGTCGCCAGTGCCATGATCCCGAAATAGATGTTCCAGATCATGCCCGAGCCGATCAGAGTGAACTGCTCGCACAAGGTGAAATCGTTTCGGGGTAGAAGACGCTCGCCAATGCCGAGTGAGCGCAGGCCGTAGTCCTGGATGGTTTGGATACAGCTCATGCGGTGGTCTCCTTGCGCAGCAGCTCTCCGCCCGAGGTCGCCTGACCGTGGGACAGGCGGCGCATCAGCCGTTCAAGACCGATCTCTGAGATGCGGGTCATGCCCAGATAGAACACAAGCAGGGCGAGGAAATACCACATGCGCCAGTCACCATGGGGGTATTGGGTGAATTTCGGGTTCTTGAAGCCGCCCAGTTCGCGTGCCCAATAGACGATGTCCTCGATGCCCAGCAGGAACAGCAACGGTGTGGCCTTGATCAGCACCATCCAAAGGTTCGACAGGCCGGGCAGGGCGTATACCCACATTTGCGGCACCAGAATGCGCCAGAAGGTCTGGCGGCGGGTCATGCCGTAAGCCTCGGCCGTTTCCAGCTGGGCGTGCGGGACGGCGCGCATACCACCGAACAGGACGTTGGCGGCAAAAGCGCCGAAAACGATGGAAAAGGTAATTACAGCCAGAAAGAACCCGTAGGTTTCGTGCACCCATTCCGGTGCAGTACCCAGCGGCAGCTTGGCAGCCTGACAGACGATGAAGTCATTGCCCTGCCGGATAGGATCAGTCCATTCCGGGCAGAGGATCTTGTGGCGCGTCCACTCGAATGCCTGATCCAGTGCGATCACGAAGAACATGAAGAAGGCGATATCCGGCACGCCGCGCACGATGGCGATATAGCCCTTACCCAGCAAGCTGAGCGGCGGGAAGTGCGACCGGGCTGCCATTGCCCCCAAAAAGCCGAAGCCAAGTGCTACCGGCGCGGTGATCGCAAGCAGCAGCAGCACCTTGAAGAAGGACAGATAGAACAACCAGTGCACACCGTTGGTCAAATAACAGGAGAACCAACGGAACGTGCCGAGTGTTTCGGGATCAGTGCAGAACGAGAAGATAGCGGGCCTCTTTGACTGGCAAAGGCTCTGAGGCGGCGCGCCCTAGGGGCAGGCGCGCCGCAGAGTTCAAATCAGAAGGTCGAGGACACTTCCCACTTGGTGATCAGCTCGTTCAGGCTGCCGTCGTCCTTCATGGACTGGATGGCTGCGTTGAACTTTTCTTTCAGATCACCGTCGGATTCACGGATGCCCATGCCGACGCCACCGCCCAGCGGGACTTCATCGCCAACAAAGAGCAGGCCCGAGCCATCTTCGGTGAAGGGCGCGAGGAAGGATTTGTCGGCAAGAACCGCATCCGCTTCGCCACTGCGTACAGCTGCGAGGGTTTCTTCCGGGTTTGCGAACTCAACCAGAGTCGCGCCGGAATCAGCAATATAGCCCGCCTGAATGGTGCCTGTTTGTGCCGCGATTACGCCACCCGCCAGATCAACTTCTTCGGACATCGCCAGATAGGCCGACGGGTCCGGCGGCGTATAGTTCTGAGTGAAGTCGATGACCTCGTCACGCTCGTCAGTGATCGACATGCCAGCAATGATTGCGTCGTAGTTGCCCGACACCAGGTTCGGAATGATCGAATCCCAGTCGTTCTTGACCCATTCGCATTCCAGATTGGCGCGCTTGCACAGCTCATCGCCCAGCTCACGCTCGAATCCGTCGATCTCGCCAGCGTCGTTGACGAAGTTCCACGGTGCATAGGCCCCTTCGGTGCCCAGACGGATGGTGTCCGCCATGGCCATACCAGCGCCAAGCGCCAGAGCCGCAGTGGTCAGGATCAGTTTTTTCATTGGATACTCCCCAGTTTGTTTTCTGATCTGAAGTTAAGCCGCCTTTGTGGCGGATAGAAAGCCCCGAAGTCGTTCGGATTCGGGGGACGTGAAGATATCTTCCGGCAGACCCTCTTCTTCGACCAAACCCTGGTGCAGGAACACCACATGGCTTGAGATGTCGGCGGCCATTTTCATGTCATGAGTCACGATGATCATGGTGCGGCCTTCGGCGGCCAGATCCTTGATCACCTTGATGACTTCCTGTTCCAATTCGGGGTCCAGCGCCGAGGTCGGTTCGTCGAACAGCAGCGCCTCGGGCTCCATGCAGAGGCCGCGGGCGATGGCGGCGCGTTGCTGCTGACCACCAGAGAGCTGCGCCGGGTAGACGTCACATTTGTCGCCGATGCCTACTTTTTCCAGGTATTTGCGGGCGCTGTCCTCAACCTCTTTCGGGTCGCGGCCCAGCACGGTGACGGGGGCCTCCATCACGTTTTGCAGGATGGTCATGTGGGCCCACAGGTTGAACTGCTGAAACACCATCGACAGGTTGGTGCGGATGCGCATGACCTGTTTCGGATCAGCGGGACGGCGGTGGTGTGCGTCGCCGGACCAGCGCACGGGCTCGCCCTTGAACAGGATCTCGCCCTGCTGGCTGTCTTCCAGCAGGTTGCAACAGCGCAGCAGGGTGGATTTCCCCGATCCCGACGATCCGATCAGCGAAACAACGTCCCCGCGTCTTGCCGTTATATCGACGCCTTTCAGCACTTCCAGATGGCCGAAACTTTTGTGGAGGTTCTTGATTTCGATGACGGGAGTGGAATCTGTCACGGATGGTCCATGTGTTATCGGTGTTGGTGCGGTAATAGGGCTTAAAAATCGGGGCAATGCAATGCGCAATTGACATCATCGGGGGCTGAAACGGTCAAATTGACCAAAGGTATTGGCCAAATCGGTCAGTGAATAAGCCCGATTGTCTAAACCTGAGACGGATTAGGGATCGACAGGTAGTCTTTTGCGGAGATGTCGATCAGGCCGCGAAGGTGCAGCAATTCGCGGTCCGAGGAGGAGAGGTCGCCAATCGCGGCGCGAACGGCGCGGGCGATTGCGGGGGTGTCCTGTCCTTTGGCGGTGATATAGGGCAGGGCCGGCGTCGGGGCTGTGGTCCCGGCTTCGCGCAGATCCGCGCCAAGGTCGGTATGCGCCTTGAGCATTTCCCATGTCAGCGCGTCCAGCGCTGCAAAATCGGCCTCGCCATCTGCGACTGCCGCGGCGGATTGCGCGTGACCGCCGGTTGCCATGATGCTGCCGGGCCGTAAACCACGCCCTTCAAGGTGAACCATCGGCGCGGCCCAGCCCGACTGCGACAGTTTTTCGTTGTAGGCAAAGTTGCCCGTTGCAAGCTGGTCCAGATCGCGAAGATCATTTTGACGGGCAACAAAAACAGAACGGTAATAACCGGGCGGGCAGCCTGCCAGCCCGTAGTCTGGCGTTCCGACCAGCTGAACTTTGCCGTGTAGCTGAGTGCGAAAGGGCATCCCGCAGGTCTGGGCAAAGGTCAGCTTAGGGTTCAGCCAGATGTCCCAGACATCCGCACCCCGGGTCAGGTGCTCGGGGCCATGGCCAAGATGATCCCGAATCAACGCCCAGAACCGGTCATTCGCCGGTTGCAGCGCGGGCATGTCATACATGCCCAGCATCGCAATCACGATTTGGCGGCCTTTTGGCGAGCCAGAGCGGAATCCACGTCGCTTACGCCTAGAAGGCTGACCACCAGTCGCAACAGCGAATCCTCCTCGCCAGACCGTTGTCCGTCGGCCAGAGCGACCGACCACATCGCCTGCACCACGGCGAGCCGGTCGTCATACGCAATTGCTTCCTTGATCGCGCGGGTGAAACGGACGGTGTCGGGGGCTTCGGCCTCAAGATCCTCGGCCCGGGCACGCAGCGCGGCCGCCTCGAACGGAGACAGGCCATAGCGCTGGGTCGAAATCTTGTCGATTCGGGCCATTTCGGTGTCGGCATAATCGTTGTCGGCCCGCGCGATACGCACCAGCAGGGCCGTCAGGGCAAGACGGGCGTCATCATCTGCAAGCGGGTCGGGGGCGGGCTGTGTCAGCCGGGCCAGAAAATCACTGAACATGTGTTAGATATAGAGAGGGTCTAACGCTCTTCCAAGCGTCTTTGCACTCGCTCGCGCGCGGTCTGGCTGTCGTTGAAACTCAGCCCCATGGCAATGCGCGCCTCTTCCACGATATTCATCTCACCTTCGTCGGAATTGCCATCGGCCAGAACGACCTCCCACAAGGCATCCAGCGCGGCAAGACGTTCGTGCAGATCGGTGGTTTCGCGGATCAGCTTACCGAACGTGTCGGTTTCCGGCGCGGCGGCGTGCAGCTTTTCACAGGTGGCTCGGACCTTGGCGGCCTCGATCGCGTTATGCTGATACAGCCGGGCAAGGATACGGTCGATCAGGCTGATTTCTTCAAGCTTGTAATCCCGATCCGCCTGCGCCACGCGCACCATGAGTGCACCCAGTGCCAGCTCGGCATCCGGGTCAGGCAGGTTGTCGTGTTGCGGCGGGCGAAAAGCCTGTAAGAACTTCTTCAACATGCCCAGAGGATATTCCATATTTTGTAGCCCGCCAAGCGCGGACTACCTGTCATGGGATCAAATAACACCGGGATTGCCATGTATGGCAAAAACACGCTGAGCGTGATCCCGGGGCTGGGGGATCAACCGTTCTGAATGGCCTGTTTTGCCTGCTCCTGCAGCCATCCCAGCATCTGTCGATAGGGAACGGGGCCATAGCTGATCCGGGCCACTCCCAATCCGGCAAGCGTGGCCGTATTCGGGGTGCCGGGCAGGGCGATGATGTTGACCGGCAGGGCGGTCGATTCGCACAAACGGGCGATCATTGCCTCGTCTTTCAGTCCAGGTGCGAAGAAGCCGCTGGCACCGGCATCGGCATAGGCTTTGGCCCGGGCAATTGCCTCGTCCAGCATGGCGTCTGAGTGGGTTTCAGGCTTGGCCTTCAGGAAGATATCAGTGCGCGCGTTGATGAAAGCCGGGATACCGGCTGCGTCGCAGCCTTCTCGCATAGCGCTAACCCGCGCTTCCTGCGTTTCAATGTCATAAAGTTCGCTGGTGCCGACGATCTGGTCCTCGAAGTTGAAGCCGATAACGCCGGTCTGCAATGCGCGTTGTACGTTTGCGGCCACCCCCAGCACGTCCTCGGCATAGGCCCCTTCGAAATCCAACGTGACTGGCAGATCAACCGCCGCGACGATCCGACGGGCATTGTCCAGCGCGGCGTCCATTGGGATGTTCTGACCATCGCCAAACCCTTGCGCCATCGCAACCGGAGCACTGCCGGTGGCGATCGCCTTAGCCCCCGCATCGCGCACGGCCCCGGCGCTGCCCGCATCCCAGATGTTGTAAAGAATGACCGGATCGCCCTTCTTATGTAGGGCTGCGAATTCTTCCGCTCGGGTGATCTGATTGGTCATGGCCGGTCTCCTGTCGCTGGGTTGCGGTCAGTTAACCGTGGAAAGGGCGGGCGCGTATAGGTTTTTTTGCGCCCGCCGTCACAATGGTGTGACTGGTGCGATCAGACCAGGCGCGAGCTTTCCTTGGCAGCCCGCACGAAATCGCGGAACAAGGGGTGCGGATCGAACGGTTTGGACTTGAGTTCCGGGTGGTATTGCACACCGATGAACCACGGGTGATCCGACCATTCGACAATTTCCGGCAAACGCCCGTCCGGCGACATGCCCGAGAAGTTCAGACCCGCCTTTTCCAGCTTTTCGCGGTACTTGATATCCACCTCATAGCGGTGACGGTGGCGTTCTTCGATCTGGGTGCCGCCGTATACTTCGGCCACTTTCGAGCCTTCGGCCAGAACCGCGTCATACGCGCCCAGACGCATGGTTCCGCCTTTGTCGTCACCCACTTTGCGCTCGACCTTGTGGTTGCCCTGCACCCATTCTTTCAGGTGATATACAACAGGCTCGAACCGTTTCTTGCCCGCTTCGTGGTCGAATTCTTCGGACCCTGCCTCGGTGATGCCTGCAGCATTCCGGGCGGCTTCGATCACCGCCATCTGCATACCCAGACAGATACCCAGGTAGGGCACTTTATGCTCGCGCGCGTATTGCGCGGCCTTGATCTTGCCCTCGGTGCCACGCTCGCCGAACCCGCCGGGTACGAGGATCGCGTGGAACCCTTCCAGATGGGGGGCCGCATCTTCGGTGTCGAAAACCTCGGCATCGACCCACTCGACCTTGACCTTGACCCGGTTGGCCATACCGCCATGGGTCAGCGCCTCGGCGATCGACTTATAGGCGTCTTCCAGTTGTGTGTATTTGCCGACGATGGCAACCTTCACTTCGCCTTCGGCGTTGTGGATGCGGTCGCTAACGTCTTCCCATTTCGCCAGATCGGGTTTCGGCGCCGGGCTGATCTGGAACGCGTCCAGAACCGCCTGATCCAGACCTTCGTTATGATAGGCCAGAGGGGCGTCGTAGATGGTGCTCAGGTCCTGTGCGGCGATCACACTGTCGGGACGCACGTTACAGAACAGCGCCAGCTTCTCGCGTTCTTTCTTCGGAATCGGCCCTTCGGAGCGGCAGACCAGAATATCGGGAGCCAGACCGATCGAACGCAGCTCTTTCACCGAGTGCTGGGTCGGCTTGGTTTTCAGCTCGCCGGACGCCTTGATGTAGGGCAGCAGCGTCAGGTGCATGAAAATACACTGGCCGCGTGGCTTGTCCTGGCTGAATTGGCGAATGGCCTCAAAGAAGGGCAGGCCTTCGATGTCGCCGACGGTGCCGCCGATCTCACAGAGCATGAAATCAACCTCATCCTCTCCGATGGCGATGAAATCCTTGATCTCATTTGTGACGTGCGGGATCACCTGAATGGTCTTGCCGAGGTAGTCGCCGCGGCGTTCTTTCTCCAGCACGTTGGAATAAATCCGGCCCGAGCTGACCGAGTCGGTCTTGCGCGCGGCCACGCCGGTGAAGCGTTCGTAGTGCCCAAGGTCCAGATCGGTCTCGGCGCCGTCATCGGTGACGAACACTTCGCCATGTTCAAACGGCGACATCGTGCCAGGGTCGACGTTCAGGTAGGGGTCCAGCTTGCGCAGACGCACCGAGTATCCCCGGGCCTGCAGCAGCGCGCCCAGAGCCGCCGAAGCCAGTCCTTTGCCCAAGGACGAAACCACACCACCAGTGATGAAAATAAAACGCGCCATGTTTTTCGGCTGCTCCCGTGAGACGTCAATATCAGCTGCCCGGCGGCTCCGAAAAACCGCTGCATCACGGGACTTCACGTATAAAGGATTCGCGCCAATAGCGCAAGAGAACCGCAAGATGCTGTTGCAGCTCTCTTTTAGATTTCTAAGTGTAGTGGATCAGTCGGCCTGAGGGATCAGCGGCGCGTTGTCGCCCTGAGCCGGAGGCAAAAGATCATCGGTCGACGGAACTGCCGGAGTGCTTTCTTCGGTCGCGGCCGGGGCCGGAACGCCCAGACGGTCGATCACCGAGCTGCCCGAAGATTTCTGAGCCGCCAGAATGGTCAGCGTGATCGAGGTGACGATAAAGCACGCCGCCAGAATCCAGGTCACCTTGCCCAATGCCGTCGCTGCTGCGCGGCCGGTCATGGCGCCACCGCCGCCACCGCCCATACCCAGGCCACCGCCTTCGGACCGCTGCATCAAAACAACGGCGATCAGGCCCAGAGCCAAGAGAAGATGGATGATGAGAACGACGTTTTCCATGGTGGTCCTGTACAGCGTGGCGTGTATCGCGTGGTACTTATGCAAGTTTGCCATCGGGGGCAAGGGAGGAGTTGCCATCACGACCCCTGATATGCGGCATCACTGCAAAGAGACTGGACAGGCGGGTAAAAGGTGACGCAGGCTGCGACCCATGCCGCATGACGATCCCGACCACCCGCACGCCCTGTTGCCGCCTGACCCCGCGCTACGCGTCAAGGCGCTTGAGACGATTCTGACCCGCAAGGGGCTGATCGACCCGGCTGCGTTAGATGAGATCATCGACACCTATCAGAACAAGATTGGCCCGCAGAACGGTGCGCGCGTGGTTGCAAAGGCGTGGATCGATCCGGACTTTAGAAAAGCCTTGCTGAAGGATGCCACACCGGTTGTTGCCGATCTGGGTTTCTATGGGCGCCAGGGTGAACATATCGTCGCGGTGGAAAACACGCCGGACCTGCACAACATGGTCGTCTGTACGCTGTGCAGTTGTTACCCGTGGCCTTTGCTGGGGATTCCTCCGGGCTGGTACAAATCCGACGCCTACCGTGCCCGTGCCGTGCGAGAGCCGCGCAAGGTTCTGGCCGAATTCGGGGTCACGCTGCCGTCCGAGACAGCCGTTCGCGTCTGGGATTCGACTGCCGAGATTCGTTACCTCGTATTGCCGATGCGTCCCGCAGGCACCGAAGGGATGGGCGAAGTCGATCTGGCTGCGCTCGTTACCCGCGACAGCATGATCGGCACTGGCCTTCCCAAGGTACCTTCATGACCCGCGTGCACGATATGGGCGGTCGCTTCGGAGATGGCCCGGTAACGCCCGAATCCGAAGACGCTCCGGTTTTCGCCGAAGACTGGCATGGACGGGCGCTGGCGGTGACGCTGGCCGCCGGGTTTCTGGGGCAATGGAATATCGACGTCTCGCGCCATGCACGCGAAAGGTTGTCGCCCAGGGATTACGCGCGGTTTTCTTATTACGAAAAGTGGATATCGGGCCTTGCTGATCTGCTGGTGGAATCGGGTGTGCTGACTGTGGCTGATCTGTCCGGGGTGGGTTCGGACGACCCGCATCCTTTGTCAGCGCGTGTTCTGAAAGCCGAATCCGTCGCCGCAGCGCTTGCCAAGGGCGGGCCTGCAGATCGCCCGTCAGATATATCTGCACGGTTCAAGGTTGGGCAGATTGTGCGTACCGTGCATCCGGCCGCCAATCGGTTGGTTGATGGCGGTCACACGCGCCTGCCGGTTTACGCATCCGGTGCGACCGGAATGATCATGCGGCTGCATGGCACCCACGTGCTGCCAGACTCTAACGCGCATGGGACTGGTGAGGCACCAGAGCCGCTCTATGCGGTCGTTTTCCCGGCTTCAGAATTGTGGGCGGACCCGGAAAATCCAAAGGACGAAGTGGTTCTGGACCTCTGGCAAAGCTATCTGGAGCGAGCATGACCGATTGCGCCGCCCATTCTGCGCCTGAACCTGTTTTTGCCGAGCCTTGGCACGCACAGGTATTTGCCGTGACCGCGGCCCTCAATGAGGCTGGGCGGTTCGATTGGTCAGACTGGGCCACGCGGTTTTCGCAGACGCTGAAGCGCCACGGACTGGATCGTGACCTGGATGGGGGCGATGATTATTTCCATGCGTGGCTGGAAACTCTCGAACAACTACTGAACGAGCAAGGCGCTGCGGTTACTGGCGAAGTCATCCAGTATAAGAATGCGTGGGAAGAGGCTTACCTGACAACGCCTCACGGTCAACCGGTGCGTTTGACCACTGGCGGGTAGGGGGCGCTGCCCCCGCCGCCCGTTCCGGGCGATTCCCCCAAGGTATTTCGAGCCAGATGAACAGGGGATCCGCTCTTCATCTGGCCAATAATACCTTCGCCGGAGGCACCGCGCGCTGCGCGGTTCTTATCTGCGGCGAATTACCGGTTTCCCTGTCGCTTTGTCCTCGTTATACGAGCCGAGTTTGGTAATTCAGCGCAAAAGGACCGGATATGGCCAATGTGGTTGTTGTCGGCGCCCAGTGGGGTGACGAAGGAAAAGGCAAGATCGTCGACTGGCTCAGCGAGCGGGCAGACGTGATCGCGCGTTTTCAGGGCGGGCATAATGCCGGTCATACGCTGGTCATTGATGGCGAGGTCTACAAGCTGCACGCGCTGCCTTCGGGCGTGGTCCGCGGCGGCAAGCTGAGCGTCATCGGAAACGGTGTCGTGCTGGACCCGTGGCATTTGATCAAGGAAATCGGAACCATCCGCGCGCAAGGCGTCGATATCTCGCCTGAAACGCTGATGATCGCCGAGAATACGCCGTTGATCCTGCCGATCCATGGTGAACTTGACCGCGCGCGCGAAGAGGCCGCCAGCAAAGGCACCAAGATCGGAACCACTGGTCGCGGTATAGGCCCGGCTTACGAAGACAAGGTTGGCCGTCGGTCTGTGCGCGTGGCCGATCTGGCTGACGAAGCAACGCTTGAGGCCCGTGTGGACCGTGCATTGCAGCACCATGACCCGCTGCGCAAGGGTCTGGGGATCGAGCCTGTGGACCGGGACGCGCTGATCGCTCAGTTGAAAGAGATTGCATCGGAAATCCTGCCCTTTGCCGCGCCGGTCTGGAAAGTGCTGAACGAAAAGCGCAAGGCGGGCAAGCGCATCCTGTTTGAAGGGGCGCAGGGCGCGTTGCTGGACATCGATTTCGGCACGTACCCCTTTGTGACCTCGTCCAACGTGATCGCTGGTCAGGCAGCAACGGGCGTGGGTATCGGTCCGGGATCGATCGACTTTGTTCTGGGCATCGTCAAAGCCTACACCACCCGTGTGGGTGAGGGGCCGTTCCCGACCGAGTTGGACGATGCGGACGGCCAACGCCTTGGCGAGCGTGGGCATGAATTCGGCACCACCACCGGGCGCAAGCGTCGCTGCGGTTGGTTCGACGCCTGCCTGGTGCGTCAGACCTGCGCCACCAGCGGCGTGAACGGCATCTCTCTGACCAAGCTGGACGTTCTGGATGGGTTTGAGACGCTGAAAATCTGCGTTGGCTATGAGCTGGACGGTGAACGTCTGGACTATCTGCCCACTGCGGCCGACCAGCAGGCGCGCTGCACGCCGATCTACGAGGAAATGCCGGGGTGGAGCGAATCCACCGAAGGTGCACGCAGCTGGGCCGATCTGCCCGCCAACGCGATCAAATATGTGCGCCGCGTCGAGGAACTGATCGAATGCCCCGTAGCCCTTCTGTCCACCAGCCCGGAGCGGGACGACACCATTCTGGTGACCGACCCGTTTGCTGACTGATGAGCGACGACGGAAAGACCGGCCTCAGCTACAAAGCGCGGCGACGCTGGTCGCTGGTGCTGCTGTTGATTGGGTTGCCGGTCTATATCGTGGCGGTGGTGACAATCGTGAACTGGCTCGACCGCCCGCCGATCTGGTTGGAGTTGCTGGTATATGTCGCCTTGGGCATTGTCTGGGCGCTGCCATTCAAGTTCGTGTTCAAGGGCGTTGGCAAGGAAGACCCGGACCAGCCGTCGGAATAGCAGGTCGCGGCGACTGTTTGGGTCGGTTCACACTGAATGTCGATCCGGCCCAGACCAGCTGAGGATCGCACGCGCCATTGCGTGGTACTCGCCCGAAATCTCTTCGGCAACGCTGAGCGGGGTAGGCCAGGGCGCGGTCAGAGTTGCCTGAACCTGCCCCGTGACCAGATTCAAGTCTGCGTCGTGCTTCGCGGCCAGACGGCGCATTTTCTGGTTTGTTGCCAAACACAGCATGTGCACTTCGCGAATTCCGCGGTTCCGGGCCGCGGTGATGATCCGCGACAGCAAGGCATCCCCGATACCGCGATCCTGCCACACGGTTTCGACTGTAAAGGCAGCCTCGGCCACATGCGTCTGGCCGTCTGGCAGAACGCGCAGTTCCCCCACGCCACGCAAACAGGAATCCGGAAAGGCGCCGAAGATCAATGCCGCGTTGTCAAATAGTCCGGATATATAGGTCTGAATAAATGCGACACTGACCGGAGCGCCAAATCTCGACGCTAAAGCTTCGTCGTCCAGGTCGTTGAAATGGCTTTCTATTTTTGGTTTGTCGTATATCCGGAGGCGTCGAATAGGCAGTTCATACATGGCGCGGCCTCTGTTTGAACGAGATCAGAAACGTCTTATGGCTTAAACTCAACATACCTTTTTTCTGCGATGCAGCATAGCGCGTGCGCCCGGAAATAGGCGACAAAGTGATAAGTGGATATCCTTGTGCAAGAAAAATGGGCCGAAGAAATCTCCGACCCATCATCACGTGATTTTATTGGGTTTTACCCTGCGGCGCGCGCGTCATCCGGGCGGAAGCCGATCTCGGTCGAGGCCGCAAAACGTCCGCCGCCTGCTTTTTCGATTTTGCCGTCCCGCAGCAACTGACCGAACGAACGCAGACTTTCCTCGCGATTGAACTCATCTTGCTTGAGCGAGCGAATCTTGTTCATCAGTTGCGGGCGCGAGAACTGCTGCTGACCTTCGATGAAGGACAGATAAGCGGCCGCAGCTTCCAGCAGGTCCGACAGCGATTGCGCACCTTGTTCCTGAGCGAACAGGGCAAATCCACTTTCTTCCGCTGTAGCTTCTTCGCCCTCGGCCTCGGATGTCACGCGGCGGGGGGTCACCGGTCCGGCATCCTTGGTCTGGTTGTCGATACGCTGCTCGGCGACCAGCTTGAGCGGTGCCGACGCGTCACTGGTCGGGCGTTTGCTGGTGACCTCAACCTCCGGACGGCGCGGACTGACGACCGAGGACAGATCGCCGCGGTAGTCCTGATCATTATCGTCCTGATCAGACGCACCTTCGTCGCTGCGTTCGGCTTCGGTTGCCGCAACCGCCGCGCGCAGCTGGGTGTAAGTTTCGCGCGTGTTGCTTGTGTCCGGATTGTCCAGTTGCTCGCCGACCTTGTCCATCAGGCGCGAAACATCGTGGTCCAAGTCCGGTGTATCAGCGTCCGACGTTCTGGAACGGCTGGCCAAGATGGCTTCCACGCTTGAAATCTCATCCAGCAGGTCAGCCTCGTCCTCTTCCGTCAAGATACCTTCAGCGGTTGCTGCGGTGGGCTCTTCGTCTGCATGGGTATCGCTGAGGATGTTGGTCACCTCATCGCCTTCGGGCTCACTCTCATCAGTTTCGTCGAAATCCGTGAACAGAACATCCGGAGCGGCGGTTTCGTCTTCGACCTCTTCCTCGACAGCAGAGACCGGGGTCTCGGCTTCGATTTCCGGGGCCGGAGCGGCAGGTTCTTCGACCTCTTCAGCCCGGGGCATTTCCGGTTCAGGTTCGGATGTTTCGACGGGCGCGTCGGCCTCTGCGGTGGTTTCCAGATCGGTCGGATCCAGCGATCCGGCCGCGAATGCCGCCGCGACCGCGTCTGACGGACCGGCTGTGTTTTTCATCAGGGCCGTCTCTTCATCCTCGGTGTAGATGACTGAGTTTTCCTCGGAATGGGATACGACGGCCCGGATACGCTGCAGTTTGGCGGCGATGCTGTCAGCGGCAGGGGGAGGCGTGTCCTCGACGGCTTCGGCGTCGGAGGCAACGGGCTGAGAAGGGGGCGAGGGGGGAGGAGTGTTGATGACGTTCAGATCCGGCGCGCTGGTGGCAGGTTCATTCGTGGCGCGGATCAGCAGGCCGGCGTCGCTCTGGCTTGCTTCGACCTTGCGCGACGCATCGCGCTGCGCAATTTTTGTCAGCATTTCTGTATCAGGCTGCGGAGGTTCAGAACCGAAATACCGATCATCGGCGGCAAGATCACGGAAGTATTCGGCAATTGCTTTCATCGTCTCAAAGGAATCGTCAAAACCTTCTAAAGTGCACGAGAAGGTTCCATAGGAGACGGTTAAAACCTTGTTATTCTGTACCATCAGACGCACGTCCTTTACAAACTACAAGAGCCATTCACCCGGCGACGGGCACACCTATGGCTCGAAACTCTCAGCATGAACCTATCATTTTGTGGTCTCAATGTGTCCAAATCCGGGAAAAATGATCAATCTACGAAAAAATAGTCAAATTGTGCGGTCTGAGGAGCCAATCGCGTTGGTTGGGGGCGGTGAAATCGGCCCTGAAGACCTGAATCAGACGCTGATTCGCGTCAAGGCAGTCGTGGCAGCGGATGGAGGAGCGATTCCCTTGATGGATTCGGGGCGGATGCCGGACGCCGTTATCGGCGACTTTGATTCGCTGACCGGCACGTATCTTGACCGGATTCCAGCGGACCGTCTGTTTCCAATACGTGAACAGGATAGCACCGATTTTGACAAGGCCTTGCGCAGTATCGACGCGCCTCTGGTACTGGGGGTCGGGTTTCTGGGGGGGCGGCTGGATCACCAGATGGCGGTGCTTAACGCGCTGGTACGCTTGCAGGATCGATTTTGCATCCTGATAGGAGAGCATGAGATTGTTTTCCACGCGCCGCCGCAGATTAGGTTAAGCCTCACGCCTGGCGATGTGGTGTCATTGTTTCCGTTTCAGCGCGTAACGGGCCTCAGCAAGGGGCTGGAATGGCCCATCGACGATCTGGTGCTGGAACCGAACGGCCGTGTGGGTACATCCAACCGGGCGCTGTCTGATGTGGAGTTGACCGTAGACGGGCCCGGCCTGTTGGTGATGGTGCCCCGTGACGCATTGGATCAGGTCATGCGGGCGCTTCTGTCGAGGCAGACAGGGCGCTGGCCCGCCCGTGTTGACGGACATCCAAGCTGATCGCCAAATTACGGACCACGCCTAGGGTAGGGGCTGCACCTTGGTGTAGTCCGGCCCGATGCAGGTGGGCAGGTCGTCGCCCAGTTTCAGCCAGCGCAGCTTTTCCTCATGCGCGACGTGCAGTGTGGGTTCCAACTGGTTCGGGTCCTCCAGCGTCGCCACATAGAGGTGCAGCACATCCGACATGGATTGCGAGCGGAATGAGATCGGCGTGCCACAGTTGGGGCAAAAGCTGCGCTCGACACCGGGAGAGGAACTGAAGGTTTTCGGCGCGTCTCCGGTCCAGCGCCACTGGCCGTCGCGCACGCCGAAATAGGTGGTCATCGGCGCGGCGCATTGCCGTCTGCAGCTGTCGCAATGGCAAGTGACGCAAGACAGGGCCGGAGGGTCAACCTCGTACCGGATGGTGCCGCACAGACAATGACCCCGCATGGTTTCCCCTCCTGTCGTGGCGTCAGCAGTTGGGTACGTTCACCGCCAGACCGCCCAAAGACGTTTCCTTGTACCTTTCGTGCATATCATGCCCGGTCTGGCGCATGGTTTCGATGGCCGCATCCAGTGGCACGAAATGCTGACCGTCACCGCGCAGCGCCAGCGAGGCGGCCGAAACGGCCTTGATCGCCGCCAGCCCGTTACGTTCGATGCAAGGCACCTGTACCAGCCCTTTGACCGGGTCGCAGGTCATGCCGAGATGATGCTCCAGCGCGATCTCGGCGGCGTTTTCCACCTGTTCCGGTGTGCCGTCCATCACTGCGCACAGACCGGCAGCCGCCATGGCCGAAGCGCTGCCGACCTCGGCCTGACACCCGGCCTCAGCACCCGAGATCGAGGCGTTGTACTTGACCAGACCGCCAATGGCGGCAGCGGTCAGCAGGAAATCCTCGACATGGCTTTCCGAGGCCCCCGGCACGTGATCGAGGTAATAGCGCAGCACCGCAGGCATCGTGCCCGCCGCGCCATTGGTCGGCGCAGTGACGACTTGACCGCCGGCGGCGTTTTCCTCGTTCACCGCCATGGCATAGACGCTCATCCAGTCATTGATCGTGTGCGGTGCGTTCAGGTTCATGCCGCGTTCGGCCAGCAGAGCTTCGTGAATGCCTTTGGCGCGGCGGCGCACGTTCAGGCCGCCGGGCAGGATGCCGTCGGTTTTCAGGCCGCGTTCGATGCAATTGTTCATGACCTCCCAAAGGCGCGCGGTGCCTTTGGCGAAGCTGATGGGGCATCCGCGGGCAATTTCGTTCTCGCGCTTCATCTGCGCGATGCTTTTGCCGCTGGCTTTCGCCATCTCCAGCATTTCCGCAGCCGAATGGAACGGGTAGGGCACGGGCGGGCCGTCATTGGTGTCCTTGCCTTCGGCCAGTTCCTCTTCGGTCAGGACAAAGCCGCCGCCGACCGAGTAGTAGACCTGACGCAGGATCACATCGCCCTGCGCGTCGGTTGCCATCAGGATCATGCCGTTGGCGTGGCCGGGCAGGTTGTGATCGTAGTCAAAGATCAGGTCGGTCTTGGGATCGAATTTCAGTGTCGGCAGACCTTCGGGCGTGACCGTATGGGTCTTGGCGATCTCGACCAGCGCAACCTCGGCCTTGTCGTTGTCATAGGTGTCAGGCACGAACCCGGCCAGCCCGAGGATGGTGGCGCGGTCGGTCGCGTGGCCAACTCCGGTAAACGCCAGTGAGCCGTGCAGCGAGCCACGCAGCCCCGCGAATTCGAAGGGCGAGGCGCGCATCAGGTCCAGAAACCGCGCGGCGGCGACCATCGGCCCCATGGTATGAGACGAAGACGGGCCGATGCCCACTTTGAACATATCGAAGACAGATAGAAACATGTCAGGTAGCTGAGCCTTCTTGAGGAGTAGCGTAACTCGGAGATGTGAACGGTGTAACCCCTAACCCTTCGGCCGCGATGGCGGCTTGGGTTGCGGGGCGGGTTTCAAGCTGCGTCAGGATTGCTTGCAGGTGGGGTGTATCCGACAGTTGATACCAGCCGTGATCGGCGCCGGCGGGGTACAACGCCATCCACCGCATCTGGCAGGCCAGATAGTAGGTTAGAACCGACGGTTGATCCGGGTGCAGCCAGGTTGGTGCGGTTTTCGCCTCGGCATCCAGAACCTGCAAATGTCGAAGCAAGCGTGGGCGGATGCCGTCGCGCAGGATGTCGGCCTGTGCGGCGTCGATGTATTTCTCGGCATAGAACAGAATGCGCAGGTCGGCGTGCAGCGTGTTCGATGCAAAAAACAGCCATTTCAAAAACGCCGCCCGCTCCGATGCTTTGGGGGATGGGGCCAGTTGCCCGTGCGTATCCGCCAGCCACAAAAGGATGGCCGCCGTTTCAAAGATCGGTCCCTGCGGTGTGTCCAGCACCGGGATCAACCCGTTCGGGTTCAACTGCCTGTAGCCCGCACTGTCCTGCTCGTTCTGGCGACGGTCTACCAGCACGGTTTCATAGGATTGGCCCATCTCTTCCAGCACCAGTCGGATGACCAGAGAGGCGTTGTCGGGGGCATAGTGCAGACGATAGGGCGCGTTCATAAAATCTATGTACATCGCTGGAACCACACAGGAAGCCTCGATTGCGACGTTTCCAATCGGAAACGCGTATTTTCAATAGATGTTTGGGTGGCGGCGGGGCGATTTCGCTCTCGCAGTCGGCGGTTGCATTCCGTATAAACCCTGCAGCAATACAGGGAAACGCTGCCATGACCCCAGATATGTCCCCCATCGACAAGGCCAAATATGTTGCCGCGCGCCGTGCTGCCGATATGGTTCAGGATGGGATGCGCGTCGGGCTGGGCACCGGATCGACCGCTGCCTGGATGGTGCGTCGCCTGGGTGAGCGAGTGCAGACCGAGGGGCTGCAGGTCAAAGGTGTTCCGACCTCGATCCGCACCGCACAACTGGCCCGCGAGGTCGGGATCGAGGTGGTCTCGCTGGATCAGGCCGGCTGGCTGGATCTGACCATTGACGGCGCGGATGAGTTCGACGGTGAGCTTAACCTGATCAAAGGTGGCGGCGGCGCGCATCTGCAGGAAAAGATCGTCGCTACTGCCAGCGATCAGATGGTTGTGATTGCCGATGCCGGTAAAGAGGTCGAAACGCTGGGCGCCTTTCCCCTGCCGGTCGAGGTGATCCCCTTTGGCTGGCAGACCACGCGAACTCTGATCGAAGAGGCGCTGGACACGATGGATGTTCTGGGCAACTCGGCGATGCTGCGGATGAACGGTGAGGCGCCCTTTGTGACAGACGAGGGCAACCACATTCTGGACTTGCACCTGCAACGCATCGGGAATGCGCGCCAGTTGGCCTTGGTGCTCAATCAGGTGCCGGGCGTGGTGGAAAACGGACTGTTCATCGATATTTGTGACAAGGTTGTGATCGGCCACGGCGACGGCCGGGTCGAGCTGCGCGACATCAATGCGGGCACCACCGAACTGGACCAACTGATTGAGGGTGGAGACAACCTGTTCTCGGATCTGGCGGATTGAGACCGGCGACTGGCGCCAGTGCAGAAGCGTGAAACACACATGGTGGCAGTGCCTTAAGTGAAGTTTACACACCGACAAGGGTTGGCAGCGCGTCTTTCGACCCCAGATAATCATCGAATTTTGGCCTGACGGTATAAAGGAACTCAGGATGAGCTTTGACTATGATCTGTTCGTCATCGGAGGCGGCTCGGGCGGGGTCCGTGCAGCACGTGTGGCGGCTGGCGAAAATGGTGCCAAGGTGGCGCTGGCCGAAGAGGATCGCTATGGCGGGACCTGTGTCATCCGGGGGTGTGTGCCGAAAAAGCTGATGGTTTTTGCCAGTGAATACGCAGGGATGGTCAGTGACGCGCAGGCCTATGGCTGGGATGTCAAACCCGGCGCGTTTGACTGGGATGTCTTCCGCGGCAAGCTCTATGCTGAACTGGACCGGCTGGAAGGCATCTATCGCAACATTCTGAAGAACAACGGCGTCGAAAGCTTTGATCAACGCGCGCGCGTGGTGGACGCGCATACGGTCGAACTGGCCGATGGAACCCGCAAGACGGCCAAGCATATTCTGGTCGCCACCGGTGGCCGCCCGGTTGTGCCCGAGTTTCCGGGCTCGGACCTGGCGATCACGTCGAACGAGATTTTCCATCTGGAGAAGCTGCCCGAAAGCATCCTTATCGTCGGTGGCGGCTACATCGCCAGCGAGTTCGCCGGGATCATGAACGGGATGGGCGTAAAAACCACTCAGTTCTATCGCGGCGCGCAAATCCTGCGCGGGTTTGACGAAGAAGCACGCGGGCTGATCAGCGAAGAGATGTGCCAGAACGGCATCGATCTGCACCTTGGCACAAACGTGCTTGAGATGAAAAAGCAGGGCGACAAGATCTGGGTCAAAGCCACCAACGGAACCGAACAGGTTTTCGACGTGGTCATGTATGCCACCGGGCGCGCTCCGAATGCTGACGATCTGGGCCTCGAGGACGTGGGCGTTGAACGCGGCCGCAAGGGCGAGATTCTGGTGGACGAATACAGCCAGACCGGTGTGCCCTCGATCTTTGCCATTGGGGACGTGACCGACCGGGTGAACCTGACGCCCGTCGCGATCCGTGAGGGCATGGCCTTTGTCGAGACCGTCTTCAAAGGCAACCCGACGCCGGTGGATCACGAGTTGATCCCGACCGCAATCTTCACTCAGCCGGAATTCGGCACCGTGGGTCTCAGCGAGGAAGACGCCGCGGCGCAGGAACCGATTGAGGTCTATGCAACCTCGTTCAAACCGATGCAGAAGGCGTTTGCCGGTGGCACGCAGCGCGTCTTGATGAAGCTGATCGTCAGCCAGGCGACCCGCAAGGTGCTGGGTTGTCACATCGTCGCTCCGGGCGCGGGTGAGATGATTCAGTTGGCCGGAATCGCCGTAAAGATGGGCGCGACCAAGGAAGATTTCGACCGCACCGTTGCCGTTCACCCGGTCATGGCCGAGGAACTGGTTACACTGCGGCAACCTGTGCGCACTGCTTGATTTGCAACTGCGCGCACACAAGTTACAAGGGAAACCGTGATCACACGGTCCAACACAAGGGAATAGATACATATGGCGGGCAACAGCGGTGGCCCCTGGGGGGGCGGAGGCTCTTCAGGCGGTGGAGGAAATCGGGGTAACAACGGGGACGGGCGCAAGCCCCCCGAAGGCGACGGCCCGCAGATCCCCGAGATCGATGAGCTGATGAAGAAAGGCCAGGAACAGCTGCGCGTCCTGATGGGCGGTCGTGGCGGTTCCGGTCGTGGCGGCGGTCAGGGTGCAGGTGGGGGCGGTCCCATCTTTACCAAAGGCACCGTGCTGATCGGTGTGGTTGTTGCGGCTGTGCTTTGGGGCGCGGCCAGCTTCTATACCGTCAAGCCCGAAGAACAGTCGGTTGAGCTGTTCCTGGGTGAGTTTTCGGCCGTAGGCAACCCGGGTCTGAACTTTGCCCCGTGGCCCTTCGTGACCGCTGAGGTCATCCCGGTCACCCGCGAACAGACCGAAGACATGGGCGGCACGCGCGGCAGCGACGATGGCCTGATGCTGACCGGTGATGAAAACGTGGTCGATATCGACTATCAGGTCGTTTGGAACATCAACGACCCGGCCAAGTTCCTGTTCAACCTGCGCGACCCGCGCCAGACGATCCGCGCCGTGTCGGAATCGGCCATGCGTGAGATCATTGCGCAAAGCGAACTGGCCCCGATCCTGAACCGGGATCGTGGTATCATCGCGGATCGCCTTCAGGAATTGATCCAGTCCACAATGGACAGCTACGATTCTGGAATCAACATCGTGCGCGTGAACTTCGACAAAGCCGACCCGCCGCAGGACGTGATTGCCGCGTTCCGTGACGTTCAGGCTGCCGCGCAGGAGCGAGACCGCTTGCAGAATGTGGCCGACGCCTATGCCAACCGCGTTCTGGCGGAAGCCCGTGGTGAAGCCGCACAGGTTCTGGAAGAAGCCGAAGCCTATCGCGCCCAGCAGATCAACAGCGCACAGGGTGAGGCCAGCCGCTTCAGCGCGGTTCTGGAGGAATACGCCAAGGCGCCGGACGTGACCCGCAAACGCTTGTATCTGGAACGGATGGAGCAGGTTCTGGGTGATGTCGACAAGATCATTCTGGACGAGAACTCGACCGGTCAGGGGCAGGGCGTCGTGCCTTACCTGCCGCTGAACGAACTGCGCCGCAACCAGACCGGGGAGAGCAACTGATGCGTAAATCACCCATTCTTCTCATCATTGTCGTAATTCTCGGCGTTGTCGGCTTGTCGTCGATTTTCATCGTTGACGAGCGTGAGCGCGCGCTTGTTCTGCAATTCGGTCGCGTTGTGGCCGTGAAGGAAGAGCCCGGCCTTGCATTCAAGATACCGGTTATTCAGGAAGTTGTCCGCTATGATGACCGCATCCTGTCCATCGATGTTCAACCGCTTGAAGTGACACCGTTGGATGACCGTCGTCTGGTTGTCGATGCCTTCGCGCGTTATCGGATTTCCGATTTGAACCGCTTCCGTCAGGCGGTTGGTGTCGGCGGTATTCCGGTAGCCGAGGATCGTCTGGATCGCATCCTGCGTGCAGAAACTCGTGAGGTGCTGGGTTCTGTTTCGTCCCGCGATATCCTTAGCTCGGACCGTGCGGCACTGATGCTGCGCATTCGTAACAGCGCGATTGCCGAAGCGCAGGCGCTGGGCGTCAACGTGATCGACGTACGCCTGAAGGCCACCGATCTGCCGCAGGCGAACCTTGAGGCGACATTCGACCGGATGAAAGCCGAACGGGAACGTGAGGCCACCGACGAACGCGCCCGTGGTAACGAGGCGGCGCAGCGTGTCCGTGCGCAGGCCGACCGGACCGTGGTTGAACTGGTGTCGGACGCCAACCGCGAGGCCGAGATCATCCGCGGTGAAGCTGACGCCGAGCGCAACGCGATCTTTGCTGAAGCCTATGGCGCAGACCCTGAGTTCTTTGAATTCTACCGCTCGCTGAGCGCATACGAGAACGCGCTTCAGGGTAACAACAGTTCGTTGATCCTGAGCCCGGATTCCGAGTTCTTCAACTATCTCGCCTCGCCAACCGGGCGGCAGGCACCAGCTGCGGCCCCTCAGTAATGGGCATGATCCTTCTGGCCTTTGGGCTGGTACTGATTGTCGAGGGGCTGGCGTACGCGCTGGCCCCTTCGCTTATTGAACGTATGCTCGAGGCGCTGCGGTCGCTGCCGGAACAAGCGCGGCGACTGGCAGGTCTGCTTTGCGTGGTCAGCGGTCTGGTGCTGCTGTGGGGTGCGTATCAGGTCGGGTTTTAGCGCGGTCATTTCAATTGCCGGTGATTTCCCCGCGATCCCGAGTTGCGGGCCTGAACAAACTGACTACATTGGTTGCTAAGAAAGGTTGCCGAGAGGCGACCACAGAAGAATTGTCGACAAGGAGTTCCCAAGTGCAGGCACAAGCACGAAGTATTTCCGTCCGGCGGGACGATAGTATAGGTTTCATGCGGCTGATGTGGCTGGCTTTTGCGGGGATGTTGCTTGTTCTGGCCCAGACCGTCGCTGCGCAGGCACGGGGCGAAAGCCTGGCGCCGTTGGCTGAAAAGATCAGCCCGGCGGTGGTCAACATCACCACTACAACCCTGATCGAAGGGCAGACTGGCCCCCAGGGGATCGTGCCCGAGGGCTCTCCGTTCGAGGATTTCTTTCGCGAGTTTCAGGATCGTAACGGTGACGACGGCAACCGCCCCCGTCGCAGCAATGCGCTGGGGTCGGGGTTTGTGATTTCCGAGGACGGCTATATCGTCACCAACAATCACGTCATCGCGGAAGCTGATGAAATCCTTGTGGAATTCTTCCCCGGTGACGGGCAGCCAAAAAAGGAACTGCCCGCCAAGGTGATCGGGACGGACGAGAAAACCGATATCGCTCTGCTCAAGGTCGAAGCCACGGGCCCGCTGCAATATGTGAAATTCGGCGACAGCGACATTGCGCGCGTTGGCGATTGGGTGATTGCCATGGGCAACCCGCTGGGGCAGGGCTTCTCGGTCTCGGCCGGCATTGTCTCAGCCCGAAATCGGGCGCTGAGCGGGTCTTATGACGACTACATCCAGACGGACGCGGCCATTAACCGGGGCAACTCGGGCGGCCCGCTGTTCAACATGGATGGCGAGGTGATTGGCGTGAATACCGCGATCCTGTCGCCCAATGGCGGCTCGATCGGGATTGGATTCTCGATGGCCTCCAATGTGGTGGTCAAGGTCGTTGACCAACTGCGTGAGTTCGGTGAGACCCGCCGCGGATGGCTGGGCGTGCGCATTCAGGACGTGACCGAGGACATGGCCGAGGCAATGGGGCTGGACAAACCCGGCGGCGCGCTGATCAGTGACGTGCCGGACGGTCCTGCCAAAGAAGCGGGCTTGCTGGCCGGGGACGTGATCCTCAGCTTTGACGGGGTCGAGGTCGCGGATACCCGCGGTCTGGTCCGTCAGGTCGGTGAAACCACCGTCGGCAAGTCGGTTCGCGTGGTGGTCCACCGCGACGGAGGCACCCAGACCGTTCTGGTGACGCTGGGCCGCCGTGAGGACGCAGAGCGCGCCGAGGATGGCGACGAGGAAACTCCGGACGCTCCGTCCGAGGAAAACGCCGATATTCTGGGCCTGACCATTTCACCGCTGACCGACAAGTTGCGCTCGGATATGGGGCTGGATGCGGATGCTGATGGCCTGGTCGTGACCGAGGTGGACGAGGCGTCGGAGGCGTTTTCCAAGGGCTTGCGCGCTGGAGACCTGATTACTGAGGCCGGTCAGCAGAAGGTCAGCTCGATCGAAGACCTTGAGGCCCGCATGGACGAAGCACGCGAAGCCGGGCGCAAATCCCTGCTGCTGTTGGTCCGTCGCGGAGGCGAACCCCGCTTTGTGGCGTTGAGCCTTGGCGAGTAAGTAGCCTGATCAAAAACAAGAAAAGGCCGGGGCAGATGCTCCGGCCTTTTTTGTGCTGGGAGGTAGTGAGCCACGTACCGAGTAAGGCACGTGGCTCTGATACAGGGAGAGGTCAGTGGACAGATATCGGGGATGATTCTCTGACCTCCTACGGTAACAGTTATGACGATAGGCTTAACGCCATCCGGGGTCTGTGAAGCAGGTCACAGGGGTCAGATCAGGTCGGACTCGGCCAATTCCCGAAGCGCCTCGAAGTCCTGGATCATCAGCCCGCCGCGTGATGCTTCGACCACGTTGTCGCGCTTCCAGGTGGAAATGGTCTTGGAGACCGCTTCTCGCGTGGCCCCCACAAACTCGGCCAGTTCGCTTTGCGACAGGGTGATCCGGGTGGACGGGTCATCCTGCAGCCCGGACAGGTGCAGCAGTTTGCGGGCCAAGCGGATCGGCATCGGCAGAAAGACCTGTTCGTTCAGTTGCGATCCCATCCACCGCATACGCAGGCCGGCCAGACGGATCAGGTCAACCGCAAGGTCGGGATGCTGCCGAATCTGTTCCATCACATCGCCCTGACGGACCCGCAACACGCGGGACTGTTCGGCGGCCGCGATGGTAGCGGTGCGGGGCCCGCTGTCAAAAAGGGCAATCTCGCCAAAAATCTCTCCGGGCCGCATCAGGGTCAGGGACAGTTTGCGGCCGCTCATGGCCAGAAAGGACACTTCGAGCGTGCCTTCGAGGATGGCAAACAGGGCATCGCCTTCGTCGCCCTGTTCGAACAGAACCTCGCCACGCTCCAGAGAAATTTCTGTCGCCTGCGCAGATAGCATGGCTTTCAGCCTGTCTGACGCTTCGGACAGAAAGCCAGTGTCTGGGAAAGCCGTCATGAGTTTCGGGTGCTCCGGCTGTGAGTGGTGTCACAACTTTCCACAGCTTTGGCGTTTAGCCAAGGATTTTCGTCTGTTTGTTCCAGCCTTACGTCTGGGAACAGCGCAAAACTCAGTTATCCCTTGGCGCGAGGTGCGGGTGTATCTGCTCGCCTATTGGTGGTCGGGGTCGTCCATGTAACTTTGCAGCAGATTGAATTGCAGCATCAGAAATACCATCAATGCGATGGGGAAACCGAATGTCTCGATCTTGACCCACAGGTCGGTCGACATCGTGCGCCAGACAAATTCGTTGGCCACTGCCAGAACCGCGAAACAGCCACAAAGGCGCCGCGTCAGGATCATCCATCCCTCGTGGCGCATTGGCAGCATCTCGTCCAGGACATAGGCAAGGTAGGATTTGCCCTGCAGCAGGCCTATGCCGAGCATGATCGAAAAGAAGCCGTAGACCAGTGTTGTCTTCATCTTGAAGAACCGCTCGTCATTGAACCAGGCGGTCAGGCCGCCGAAGAAAATGACCATGATTGCGGTGAAAATCTGTATCCGGCTGAGCTTGCCCGTCAGGTACCAGAGGACCCCCATGGCGGCCAGCATCAGCGGCACAAAGAGGATCGTGGCGACGATAAAGCCGGAATATTCGATGCCGCCGATCAGGAAGCTGTCGTCACGCAGGCGCAGGTAGATGAAGAAGAAGGCCAGCGGGGGGCCAAGTTCCAGCACCTGTTTCAGAAACGGATTGATTTCTTTTTTGCCTGTCATAACGGTTTCCTGCTGTTTACCCGCCCATTTCAACTATTACGGCGCCGAGTGCAATCAATGCCATCAGCGCGATCCGTCTTGGTCCTACGGTTTCCTTCAGGACAAGCCAGCCTATGAGGGCGGCAAAAACGGTCGAAGTTTCCCGCAGGACGGCGGCTTCGCCAACCTTGTCGAGCCGTGTGGCCAGCATGATAGCTCCGAAAGACAGAGGCGCGATGATGCCGCCTGCCAACCCGCGCAACATCAGGGGGCCGATAGCCGGGCGGTTGATCATGGCGCGCCATCGGAGGAAGGCGTAGATCGGCATTGCCGCGCCGTCGATCATGAAGAACCAGGCCAGAAAGGTAAACGGGTCTGCGGTGGCGCGGATGCCGTAAGCGTCGTAGGTTGTGTAAAGCGCGACGAACAAACCGGTCGCGACCGCCAGTACCAGTGCGATGCCCAGTGTTTCGCGGTTGGTCTCGAGAAACCGGAAATTATAGGCGGCCAACCCGAAAATTCCGGCCAACAGAACGGCTACGCCGAACCATTGGGTGCCAGTGAAGGTCTCTCCGAACAGCAGATAGGCACCGATGACGGTAAAAAGGGGGCCGGTGCCACGGACAACCGGGTAGACGACCGTGTATGAGCCCTTGGTATAGGCCATGGCCTGCAGGATTTTATAGGCGATGTGGATTACCCACACCGTTGCAAAAATCGGCCACATATAAGGCTCGGGCCACGGTACCACGAAGAAGGCGAAAGGTGCGGCCAGCAGACAATAGCTGGCGTCGATGGCACCGCGTGACATCCACGGATCGTGGCGGCCCTTTTGCAGGGCTCCAAAGACCGCATGCAGGAAGGCTGCCATCAGGGCCAGCCCCAGCGCGAGTTGGTGGCCTGCTTCGGTGCCTTCGAGTGAGATCAGCCAGTCGCTCAAGTGTCAGATCTTTGTGCTGGGTGGAGAGGCTGGGGGTTTTCCACCCCCAGACCCCCGGAAGGTATTTTTAGCCAGATGAAGAGGCGGATCAGCTTTGGTCCAGACCGGTGAGGGCGGCGGCGAATTCTTCCGGGTCGAAGGGGGCGAGATCGTCGATTTGTTCTCCGACGCCGATGGCGTGGATAGGCAGGCCAAACTTGTCTGCCAGCGCGACCAGCACGCCGCCCTTGGCGGTGCCGTCGAGTTTGGTCATGACCAGACCCGAGACATCGGCCAGGTTGCGGAAGGTTTCCACCTGACTCAGAGCGTTTTGGCCGGTGGTGGCGTCCAGCACCAGCAGAGTGTTGTGCGGTGCGGATTCGTCCACCTTGCGGATGACGCGGACGATCTTGGCCAGTTCCTCCATCAGGTCGGCGCGGTTTTGCAGGCGGCCTGCGGTGTCGATCATCAGCAGGTCGGCGCCCTCTTGCTGCGCTTTGGTCAGCGCATCGAAGGCGAGGCTGGCGGGGTCGGACCCTTCGGGGGCAGTCAGGACCGGGACGCCGGCACGTTCACCCCAAACCTGCAGCTGTTCAACAGCGGCGGCGCGGAAGGTGTCTCCGGCGGCGATCACGACTTTTTTGCCGGCCGATTTGAACTGGCTGGCCAGCTTGCCGATTGTGGTTGTCTTGCCCGATCCGTTGACGCCGACCACCAGCACCACCTGTGGGCGTTTGGGGTAGATGGGCAGGGGCTTGGCCACCGGCTCCATCACGCGGGCAACTTCTTGCGCCAGGAGCTGTTTGATTTCCTGGGTCGAGAGTTTGCGGCCATAACGCCCCTCGGCCATGTTCGCGGTGACGCGCAGGGCGGTATCGACGCCCATGTCCGAGGCGATCAGCAGCTCTTCGAGCTGTTCCAGCATGTCGTCGTCCAAGGTGCGGCGCAAGGCGGTTTTGGTCTCGCTGCGTCCGAACAAGCGGCCCAACACGCCCTTGGAGGGCGCAGCCTCGGGCGGAGGTGGGGCAGGGGTCGGATCGACGGGTGCGGGTTCTGGCACCTCGACCGGCTGCGGTACTGGCGCGGGTTCCGGCACTTCGGGGACCGGTTGCGGAACTTCCGGCACGGGTTCCGGCTGCGGCTCGGGCTCGGGGATGATGGGGTCGGGGGCGGTTGTTTCCTCTCCACCATCCTCAACAATAGCCTCCAGCCCCTGTTCGAGGCGGGACGAGGATTTGAACAGCTTGTCCTTGAGCTTTGAGAAAAACGCCATTTTTGGTCTCCGCAGGTGTTCCCTTCACCTAATGCGGATTTGCGGCAGTTGCAAAGGGTCAGAGAAACGCGATCAGCAAACCAGCCTGCGCACACCAATAGAGCGGCCAGACCAGATAGGGCGTGACCTTTAGGGCCGGATGGTCCGCGGGCAGCAGGAACTTTTCCGTCGCCAGGATCAGGTCGGACGCGATGAAGGCCAATGCGGCGGGCAGGGCCCAGCGCAGGGCGCCGGTTTCGGGCAGTGCCAGAACAGTTATGCCCATCCCCAGAATGATCGGGATGTAGGCGAGAACAGGGATTTTGAGATCCCCGGCACGCGGGGCGAGCAGGGTGGCGGCCATGATCCCAAGTATGATGAGCGACCAGAACAACGCGGGCCTGTCGAAAATCAATGCGGGATCGCTGGCGGGATGGGTCAGGAACAATGCGATATAGGCCAGATGCCCGGCCGCAAAGGCCCCGATGCCAGCCATGAAGGTGCTGTCGGTCTCGCGCGACAACAGCGCGTCGCCCAGGGCGCACAAGGCGAGCGCCAGAACCAGTAGTAGCGGTGCTGCATCCAGAAAGGCGATCACGGCCAACAGGGCTACGGATGCGGTTTTCAGCAGTGACCGCAAGGCGTTGGCGGGGCGTGGCGACAGGGGCAGATAGGCCAGTGCGCAGAGACCTGCGAGCCAGAACATTGCGGTTGTCATGAAACTCCCTCCCGTTTTTTTGCAGCATGTTACGGGTTGTTGGTTCACCTCAACCGGTGACGTTAAGGCAGGACGTTTTGCGGAAATGGCAATGGCACGGGGCAATCGCATCTGACACAATACGCTCATGTTCAGATACCTAGCGATTCTTCTTCTGCTGCCCGCGTTTTCAGCTACGGCCCAACCGGCCCTGACGGCGTCGGATTTCGATGACTATACACGCGGGAAAACTCTGTTTTACGGCTTTCAGGGAAAGGTTTACGGGGTCGAGCGCTATTTGCCCAACCGCCGCGTCATCTGGTCGTTTCTGGATGGCAATTGCAAGGAAGGCGTCTGGTATGAGAAGGACGAGCAGATCTGTTTCATCTACGAAGATCGTCTGGCCCCGCAATGTTGGGTCTTTACCCGGTCAGGGAATGGTCTGATCGCTCAGTTCGAAGGCGACCCGGCGCAGACGGAACTCTATGAGGCCCAGGATATCGGTGAAGAGATGCTTTGCTATGGGCCGGAAGTCGGGGTGTAAACCTCCCTCAGAAGAGTGAGCCTTGGTCTGGCGCGTCCTTTTTCGGGGTTTTCTTGAGGGCTGGCCGATGAGCGGCGGACTGGCCGGTGGACAATACGCCATCAGCGAACTCGATCTGGAGTGAACTGTGCTTCTCGGCCTGCTTTTTCGTCGTCAGCACCTGATCTTCAGCGCGGACCACGGCATAGCCGCGCTGCAGCGTGGCCTTGTAGCTGAGCGTTTCGCGCAGCCGATCCGTTGCGGTCAGCTGTTGCCGCATCCGATCCATCCGCGTTGTCTGCGCCGCGTTCATCCGCTCGGCCAGCCGGGTGATGGTCTGGCGCTGCACCTCGATCTCACGCTGAATGGGGCGCAGGGACAGGCGCGAGGACAGGTTGCGCACCGCTTCCTGGCGGCTTGCCACGAGGTTGCGCAGGGTTGATGGGCGCAGATGGGCCGACAGTTTGACCACTTGCAGATGGCGGTTTTGAACGCCGCGTTCCAGTGCCGGCGTCAGGCGATCTGCAATCAAATCAAGCCGTTGACGCGGAGTGTTCAACAAGCTGTCAGGGCGTGGCAAGGCACGGGACAAGTCGCGCAACCGTTGGAATCGCCGTTGCACCGCATCTGTCGCAGCGCGGGACAAGCGCGCGCCCTGTTCGCCGGTCCAGGCCAGCAACTCCATCCTTACAGGCACGGCAAGCTCGGCAGCTGCGGTCGGGGTTGGTGCGCGACGGTCTGAGATGTAGTCGATCAGAGTTGTATCTGTTTCGTGCCCGACGGCCGAGATCAGCGGAATATCCGAGGCTGCAGCAGCGCGTGCCACGATCTCTTCGTTAAAGCCCCAGAGGTCTTCGATCGATCCACCTCCCCGGGCGACGATGATCAGATCGGGGCGAGGCAGGGATCCGCCCGGTGTCAGTTGGTTGAAGCCCTTGATCGCATTGGCGACCTCGGGGGCGCAGTTCGATCCCTGAACGGCCACCGGCCAGATCAGCACCTTGCGCGGAAAGCGGTCGCGCAGGCGGTGCAGAATGTCCCGGATCACCGCACCCGAAGGTGAGGTCACTACGCCGACGATCTGCGGCAGGTAAGGCAGGGGCTTCTTGCGTTCCGGTGCAAACAGCCCTTCGGATTCTAGCTGCTTCTTGCGTTTTTCCAGCAAAGCCATCAGCGCGCCTTGCCCGGCGACCGCGACCTCATCGACGTTCAGGTTGTATTTCGACTGCGCCCCAAAGGCGGTCAAACGCCCGGTGACGACAACCTCAAGCCCTTCTTCCGGCACGACGGATAGGCCCGAAATCTGACCTTTCCACGTGGTGCAGGCCAGCACGTTCCGGTCATCCTTGATGTCGTAATACAAATGCCCCGAGCGCGCCTTGAATACGCGCCCGACCTCTCCACGCACACGGATTCGGCCGAAGGTGCCTTCGAGTGTCCGTTTCACCTCGCCCGAGATGTCCGAAACAGTGTATTCAGGGGTGTTTTGGCCGGGAATGGGGTCGTCTAGCAGGTCGGACATTTCAGCGCCTTGTGTCAAATGCCCGCCCAGCTTAGAACGCCCGCAAGGCGAGGCCAAGCAGATCGGAGAGCAGTTATGAATATCCTCATTCTCGGCAGTGGTGGGCGGGAACACAGCCTGGCCTGGGCGGTGATGCAGAACCCCAAATGTGACCGTCTGATCGTGGCGCCGGGCAATGCCGGGATTGCGCAGATCGCGGAGTGTGCCGCATTGGATATCGAAAACGGCGGGGCGGTCGTCAGCTTTGCTGAAGAAAATGCGATTGATTTCGTGATCGTTGGCCCCGAGGCCCCTCTGGCCGCCGGTGTGGCGGATCGTCTGCGCGAAGCGGACGTGCTGGTGTTCGGCCCCTCGGCGGAGGCGGCGCAATTGGAGGCCTCGAAAAGCTTTACCAAGGAAATCTGCGATGCGTCGGGTGCTCCGACGGCGGCTTACGCGCGGTTCACCGAGGCCGACCCGGCAAAAGAGTACATCCGTGAACAGGGCGCACCGATTGTGGTCAAGGCTGACGGTCTGGCTGCGGGCAAGGGCGTGATCGTGGCGATGGACGAGCAAACCGCGCTGGAGGCCATTGACGACATGTTCGGTGGCGCTTTTGGCGGCGCAGGAGCCGAAGTGGTCATCGAGGAGTTCATGGAGGGTGAAGAAGCGTCGCTGTTTGTGTTGTGCGACGGTGAGGACATCCTGTCCGTTGGCACCGCGCAGGACCACAAGCGCGTGGGGGAGGGCGATACGGGCCTGAACACCGGGGGCATGGGGGCCTATTCCCCGGCACCGGTTCTGAGCGCCGAGATTGAAGCCCGCGCGATGGAAGAGATCATCAAACCCACCGTAGCCGAGATGAAACGGCGCGGAATGCCGTTTCAGGGTGTTCTCTATGCCGGACTGATGATCAAGGACGGCCAGCCCCGTCTGGTGGAATACAATGTGCGGTTTGGCGATCCTGAATGCCAGGTTCTGATGATGCGTCTGGGCGCGCAGGCGATGGACCTGATGCACGCCGCTGCCGAAGGCCGACTGGGTGAGGCTCGGGTCAATTGGGCAGACGATCACGCCCTGACCGTTGTGATGGCGGCAAATGGGTATCCGGGCTCGTATCAGAAGGGCAGCGTGATCAAAGGACTGGAAGACTTGCCCGAGGATAGCGGGAATATGGTGTTCCACGCCGGAACCAAAGCCTCGGACGGGCAGGTACTGGCCTCGGGTGGTCGCGTCCTGAACGTTACCGCGCGGGGCGGGACACTGCAGGAAGCACGGGACCGGGCCTATGCAATGGTAGACGGTGTCGACTGGCCGGATGGGTTCTTTCGCCGCGATATCGGCTGGCGGGCGCTTTGATTCCAAAGCCTCCCGCGACCTGACGCTGCATCAAAGACGCAAGGTCAAAGGCCTTGGGCCGGGCAGCCCGCTGGCGCGGGCTGCGGTTGGGTCTAGTTTTAACAGGTCAAAGCCTGTTTCATTGCATTGCGGCTAAACGGGGATAATGTCCGCGTTTTCCAATCTTTTTCATGGTTGATGCTGACGATCTGTTGCCAATCAGCGCTGACAACAATCATTTCAGGGCCGGTGCCGCAATCTTTGATCCCGCCGGTGATGAAGTCGTCACCGATGCGATGGTTGGTCAGGCCGGGCAGGGCGGCGACCTCGGTCAGTTCACCACCTTTGTAGCGCCAGATGCGCAGGGTCTTGGCCAAATGAGGCCGGTCGATATAGGCAATTTCCACATAACCGTCGCCGTCCAAATCAGCAGCGCCAATCGGTGCCAGCCAGCGAAAGCGGGTGCCGATATGAGGCGTGGCGGCGATTTTCCTGCCACCACTGTCATAGATCGCCAGTTGAGCGCCTGTTCGATTGTGAGATTCAACGACGATGACCTCTGATGTGTCATCCAAGTCTATATCTACGAGCCGTGGAGCCAGGTCTTCAAACACCCGGTCCGAGGGCAGTCGAATGATGAGTGTGCCGCTTTGGACCGTCAATTCCAGCGCGCCGTACTCGATGTTATCGCCCAGGACACCATGAGCGTAGCGTGTGGTGGGTTCTGTAAAGCGGGCGCTTGCGACTGTTTCGGCAATTGAGGGAGCTTCCCCCGCAAACCACAGGCACAACGCCAGCAGCGCGCCGCGTGCCCGACATTGCCACAGGCGGGTGGGCAGGCGCGGCGCTTTGGAGATCATCAGATCTGTTTTTCGGGCATCTGTACCACCAGTCCGTCTAGCTCATCCGTGACCTTGATCTGGCAGGTCAGGCGCGAGCGGGCGGGGTCGGGCTCATAGGCAAAGTCCAGCATGTCTTCTTCCATGTCGTCCTTAGCCGGAACTTTCTCGACCCAGTCGGGGTGGAGGTAGACATGGCAGGTCGAACAGGCGCAGGCGCCGCCGCAATCGGCCTCGATGCCGGGGATGTTGTTGTCACGGGCGCCTTCCATGACGGTCAGCCCATTGGCGACCTCGACTGTATGTTCGGTACCGCTGTGCTCGACATAGGTGATCTTTGCCATTGCGTGCGTCTTCCTTTTTCGATTGTCGAATTCTTCCTTAGTGAAGGCATTTAGGTCTTTCCAGCCTCATTTGCGACTCATCACGCCGCGTCTGGACTTTCCTGTGGTTTGTTCTATCTTTGTTCTTATGCTTGTTGCCCCTGTTCGCCCTGCGGTTTCAAACCGGGATTGGCCGCGCCCGCCTGCCTGTCTGCCCTCTGACCGGCTGGACGACCCGCCCGAAGGCGCGCGCGTTGCCGTGGCCGGGCTGGTGATCCTGCGGCAGAGGCCGGGAACGGCCAAAGGAGTGATCTTCCTGACGCTTGAGGATGAGACCGGAATCGTGAACGTGGTGGTCTGGCGCAAGATCTACGAGCAATTCCGCCGCGCGGTGATCTCAGGTCGGTTGCTGAAGGTCATTGGCCGGATGCAGCGGGCGCATTCGGTGACCCACGTGATCGCGGAAGAGGTCGAGGATATCTCGGGCATGCTGGATGTACTGGTGCGGGGGGAGGGGTAGGTCCGCTATGCGGACAGAACAGACGTTCGCTGTACGATCATGAACTGGCTGGACGGGCCACATAGCTGCCATTCGCCACGCTTGCAGCGTCCAATAACCAGAACGACGGGTTGTGCAGTTAAGCGGACTTTCCCGACGGATGACGAATGCTGATTGAGTATTCCTATTGACGACTCGCTTTAAACGGTTCCAGCCTCCTTCACGCGCATGCAATGGTAGAATGGTGGGCGCGGTTCATCTTGAATAAACTGCAAAATCCGTAACATTAGCATCGGGAATACTTGAGTTGATCAACGATAAGCCACTTAGTTGCTCCGAGCGCGACAGGCTAGGATTCAGAGGTATTGCCCACCATCTGGCGACAGCATTTCTCCAAAATGACCTGGGTCAGGGATTTGTCGTCGGGGTCGAGGGCGCTTGGGGATCAGGGAAGTCATCACTGGTTAATATGGCCCTCAACGAGCTCGGCAAAAGGAAGAACGGGCCGCACGTTATTCGATTTGCTCCATGGCTGGTTGGCAGTCGAAACGAGATGCTAGTACAACTTTTTGCCGAATTGGAGCCAGTAATCCTCCAATCGATTCCGGTATCGGAACTAGACAGCACGAAGAAGATTATCGGGCGATATGCAAGAGTTTGGGCTCAGAGCCTACATTCGAGAGTTCACAAATAGGAGTCGTTTACCATCCATTAACCAACCCGCCGTCATTGTCGTTCGGCACAGGAACGCGATGGGTGCGATGATGAAAAGTCAGATAGGTATCAATCTACTTCCTCTTTTGTGAAGAAAGCGAGTTTAGCGAAGTGTAGTGAGTTTGCCTAAAGTGACTACTTAGCTTTTGGCTATCCGATTGCTCACATTGCTGCTTGGTCTCGTGCTTGTTTCAAAAGCTATCCATCCAAGTGTTGCTGGCCTTGCGACGTAGGAAACGTCCTTGACTCTATTCTGGGTAAGATCCACAAGAATGCATTGGTGAAATTTACTCGTCGTCGCGATGCTGCCGACTTCGATGATCCAATGGCCTTCAGAACAACTGTAGCATGTACCCCAGCATACGAACGGGTTTCGCTGGGGTGTTCGGAACGAACTCGTTACTCGCAAACGTTCGCAATCGTCTCCTGATATTTTTCAGACGACGAACGACACATGAAAGAAGGCGATAAATGAACAGTATGTGGCTCATAAACTGCGTGTCTGATGCCTGATAGTTCAGGCCCCAGGCACCGCTTTAACCTGACTTCAATCAAACGTTCGCGCGATGTTTCGTGTTTGTCCCTGACATTACTCGTGTTGATTTCGGTAACGCAGCTTTCTGCTCAGGTGGCGCCTGCAACCTCTCAATTGGCTGAAAATGCTGACGGATTGGTTTGTGACGAAGGTTACGAAAATGGGGGCGTATCGTGCCGAAAAGAAAACGTACCTGAAAACGCATATTTGACAGGCAGTTCCTATGGCCGAGGCTGGGAATGCAATCACGGATTCCAGCGTATAGGGGATACCTGTGAGGAAATAGCAATTCCTGAAAATGCCTTCCTCGCTTCAACAGGAGATCGGTGGACCTGCAATCGATTGTATCGACGTATTGGTGAAGAGTGTGAGGAAGTGATCGCACCGGAAAACGGGTTCGTTGATACCCGATTTGGTGTGCAAGAAGCACATTGCGACTGGGGATTTCGCAAAGAGGGTCCGAACTGTGTTGCTATAGAAGTTCCTCTGAACGGTCGCCTGACCGATAAGAACAGCGCAGATGGTTGGGTGTGCCTGAGAGGGTTCAAAGCTACGGAAAGTGGCTGCGAACCTGTGGCCGTTCCTGATCACGCATACCTTACGTCAGATACCCATACCGGATGGAAATGCGAGCGTGGTTTCCGCACAGCCCAAGACAAATGCACAGCAATCATCGTTCCATCAAACGCTCATTTGAACCGAAGAGGGGATGGATGGGAATGCAATCAACCCTTCAATCGCCAGAACGATACATGCGCTGAAAATTTGCCGCGGCAATAGGCTTTTGTAAATCGCCGCCGCAACGAAAGAGCCGGAAGGAACAAACTGTGACTCTAGACTCGATTGACGAAAATTTGGGCAGGAAGCCCAACGCCGAAAGGGTTCGTCGCCTAACTTACGGAATCAAATTTTTTATCGCGTCATTGGTATTTGTGGCGACAGTTGTTGTCGTGGTGATTTTCTGATGCGCAATAAAGCCCCTCAAATCAGTCTTCAGAGCACAAAGGCATCAGCTCTTGGAATGGAACAGCGAGAATTTCAGGATCGAAGTGTTCGAAAATCGCGGAATGCCGACGTATCCGGTGTTATTGAAGAAGAGTTCGGAAAATACCTGATAAAAGCCGGCATTCTAAGCGGTAACAGCGTTGCGCGGGCGTTCCCCAAGCCACCGGCCAAAACACAAACCATGATTGCTGACGCAGTTGGTGAAACACCGGCAATGGCTATCGAGGCGTTAAAGGAAATTCTTGAAGAACGTGACCGGAAACGCAGCACTCAACGCCGTTTGGAGGGAAGCTCCGGCACCCATGTTCCCAGCGAAAGAGAATACACAGAAGCATTGCGCCAAATCAGGTTTACACCGGCGCAGGTTGCTATGCTCAGAGCGCTTTCAATCGCAGGAAAGGAAGGTCTGACTGTTGGTCAGCTCTCTCAGGCAGCCGGTCACAAATCGCGCGGGGCGTCCCTCAAGGCCTTTAAAAAAGTAGGGCTGTTAATCGCGGAATACCTTGATCTCGATCTTCCCGAGACCGGATCGGAACAGAATGATGGCGCTGCTCAGATACTGGCGTTTTCTCATATCGAAAGTGACGATGAACCAGCAACTTGGATCATGCATCAGGAACTGCGCCGCGCTGTTCGTTCGGTACTTTGATGTACGTACCAGCGCCCGCTGTCGAACGGGAATCCGAACCTGACCAAAAGCACGAAAGGTTGCACAGGTAGTTTATGCTAGAGAAAAGACCATATCCGCTTGAATTGATCTACGTGCCTGTAAAACGTGCAAAAACACTTGATCAGAATAAAGTTCTGACGCTTGCCGAAGATATATTGAAGAACGGCCAGACGACCCCGATCCAATTGCGCGCTGACAGCAAGAGGTTTGTGTTGATCGAAGGTCTGCACCGATTGGAGGCCATTCGCGCCCTTGGGGGTGACACAATTGAAGCCTACCTAGTGCGTGCCAGACTGCACTGACAGTTGTTTGGAACCCGCACTCGACAAGGCCTCAGAGAATGTCAGCAAGCGCCGACCTTCTTCGTGCCAGAGATGTAGTCGTGCGCAGTGCAAGCTTTCATAGAGGGTGATGCGCTGGCATCCCTCTAACTCAGAATGGTCACGCAAAACTTCGTTTAGCCGGTAAAATGGTATCCGGCTGGCAAGGTGGTGGACATGGTGCACCCCAATATTGGCTGAGAACCAGCGCAGGATGCCGGGCAAGGCATAGTGAGAACTGCCGAAGAATGCGGCCTCCTGTAGGTTCCACCCCTTTTCGCGGTCCCAGGTTGTGTGTTCAAACTGGTGTTGAATGTAGAACAGCCAAATACCAATCGACGAGGCGACAATCATGGTTGGCAGGAAAACAAAAACCAATACATCCAAGCCTCCGGCCCAATAGGCCAATGCCAACAACCCTGCAACTGCTGCGTTTGTGCCCATTGCACTGGCCCAATACAGCCAGCCCGACCGCATGAAGCCCACCGGCAAGCGGTTTTGAAGAAAGAACGTATAGACCGGCACGATACCGAACAGGAAAATGGGATTTCGGATTACCCGATAAGCGGCCCGCCCGTACCACTTCCGCTTCCGGTATTCCTCAACGGTCAATGTCGGGATGTCACCCATCCCACGCCGATCAAGGTTACCGGTCGAAGAGTGGTGAATTGCGTGGCTTTGCCGCCAAACATCATATGGTGTTAGGGTGAGAACACCCAGAACCCGGCCTGTCCAAGTGCAGGCGGATCGGTTTCTAAAGAACGATCCATGCCCACAATCATGCATGATTATGAAGATACGCACCAGAAAGGCGGCATTCAGGACGGCCAGCAGGATAGCGCCCCAGACACTGATGGATAACGTAAACCACGCCGCGGCCCATAGTGCCAATAAGGGGAGAAGTGTGACTGCAAGCTCGAAGGCACTGCGCTTCGTATCGGGCACGCGGTATTGCGCGAGCGCACGGGTCCATTCCTGCGGTTGCAACTTGATTGTTCTCCAAAGGCTCTTAGGAGCCCATTGAGCAAACGGGCACCCGCGAGGATGCCCGCATGAGGTCAGGCGAGTGCCAGATTGGCGGCACTTTCACGCCCGTCACGACCAGCTTCCACGTCAAAAGTGACCTTCTGGCCATCCTTCAGTTCACTGAGGCCGGAACGTTCAATCGCCGAGATATGCACAAACACATCGCGCTTGCCATCTTCAGGCTCGATAAATCCAAAACCTTTGGTTGAGTTGAACCATTTTACTGTGCCATTTGCCATGGTCAAAGTCTCCTAAATGTTTGCCGCCCGCATTATTGCGGCGACTCGGCGCGGTCGGTCTGAATCGAAAGACTGAACGCCGAATTTGGGAGACAGCAGGTCGAAAAAGAAAAACGTTAGCCCTGCGTATATGGAGTTCGAATACGCACGTTACAAGCCTTGATGCGATGAAGGGCAATAAAGGTATTGATTCTGTCTAACGCAGAACAGGACAAGGAGAGGCAGGTCAATTGCGAAGTAATCCAAAATCGAAGGTCAGCTTCCCGACCAAACCAACGGAGTGCGGTTACAACAATCAGATTGCTCAGGAATGGCAGGTTGGGGCTCAGAACTGACATTGGATCAACATGCCTTACCGCTTGAACAAAACCCCCTGCGATTGCTTGTCTCGATGATCCCCTCGCAACTCGGCATGCAGCGCGCGACCGGCCTGAACGCCGGGGCGGGCGCTGACAGTTTCAAGCCAGCGGGTGAAATGGGGTTTGTCCTCAAGCACCTGTTGCTGACCTTCCCACAGACTGGCCCAGCCCCAGATCGATATGTCGGCGATGGAATAGAAATTGCCCGCGACATATTCGTTCTCGGCCAGCCGCCGGTCGAGCACGCCGTATAGACGTCCGACCTCGGTGCGGTAGCGGTCTTGGGCGTAGGGCAGGTCCTGCGGCGGGTCCAGTTGCGGGGCGTACTTCAGGAAGTGATGCGCCTGACCAGCCATCGGACCGACGCCGCCCATCTGCCACATCAGCCATTCCTCGACGGCGATCCGGTCACGCTCGGTTTTGCCATAGAACTTGCCGGTCTTGCGCGCCAGATACATCAGGATCGCGCCGCTTTCGAAGACCGAGACCGGGGCGCCATCCGGGCCATCGGGATCGACGATGGCAGGCATCCGGTTGTTCGGTGAAATCTTCAGAAACTCGGGGTCGAACTGATCGCCCTTGCCGATGTTGATCAGATGGGTGGTATAGGGCAGCTCCATCTCTTCCAGCGCGATGGATGCCTTCCAGCCGTTTGGCGTGGGCCAGAAATACAGGTCGATCATGGTGCCTCCTCAGCTTGAAGGGATCATGAGGCTTTCTGTGCAAACGGCAAGAGACCATTGGGACGAGGCAGTGCAAAAAGCCGTGACCAGCGGCGGGACGATGCTTTGGGAATGCCGTTGCGCAGCAGGGGCAGGCTCAGCCGGTCCTCGTTGCGCAGCAGGGCGTTGTAAACGCGCAGAATGCCGGGCCGGGTATAGCTGGACCAGTGGCAAATGCGGCTTTGCGGAGCACCGACCGGGAAAATCGTGCGTGACAGATGGTCCAGCGTATGGGTGCAATCGAGCTGTAGCGTGACCGCGTTCGGAGCCTGAAAACCGACACCGATGCTGCGGTCGCCGCGTTGTGGCGGTTGGATCATCCATTCATACAGGAAATCGAACAGGTCGTTTTCGCGGCTGGTCACGTTGATGAACTCGGCCATCTTGCCTGCAGGCGTGTCCAGCGCGCCCAGCGTGCGGCTTTGATACACCGCGCCGGACATCGAGATGATGCGGTTCAGTGAGCCGGGCGCGACGTGGTACAGGGCTTCGAGCGCGAGTTCGGTGCCCATCGAATGCCCGATGAAATGAATGGGGCGTTTCGGATACATGTGGCGCAATTCGCGGATCAACTCCGCCAAAGCGCGCCCAGCCTCGACGGCGCGGCGGCGAACAGCCCAGAGCGGCCCCTGTGCATTCCAGCCGAACGCGATGCCCAGCCCTTCGTCGTCAAAGCCCGAACCGAAGCCCAACTGTTGCGGCCAGCTTGGGCAATGCCTGGGCATCTGCGTGGGATGCAGTGACAGAATATGCCGGTGCGGACAGGCTTTGGCGTCGTCGGGGCGATATTTGTACCCGTGGGTCATGATGATGCCCGGCCCCTGGGTGTCGTGCGTTTGCTGCAAGGTGCCTAGCGGAGATCGCGGGCTGCGGTGCAGAGCGAACGTGTTGCCGATGGCATTGATCCTGATTACTGGCATTGTTCTGCCTCACACAAGATGTTGTAGCGCCGATGTGGCACAACGCTATGACGCTTTGGTGAATGGACGGTTGCAGAACCGTGACGATGCCGTTGCAAGGGTTGACGCGTCCGCAAGTGCGGCGTATGGGCAACAACGCTACGTGGCGATTTGTTACCGGATTGCGGGCCACGCTAAACAACACCGCTAAAAGGTCAGGATGAAAGGCCCCTTTCGCTTGACCGCGTCTGGGGTTTTTTTGATGCCCTTGCCAGACAAGGGTCGAGAGGAATGACATGAGCGAGAGCTGGAACAAACGCACCCAAGCCGTCCACGGCGGCATCCGTCGCAGCCAATATAACGAGGTGTCCGAGGCGATCTTTCTGACGCAGGGCTTCGTCTATGAAAACGCCGAGCAGGCCGAGGCACGGTTCATCGAGACCGGCCCGGATGAGTTCATCTATGCCCGCTACGGCAACCCGACCGTGTCGATGTTCGAACAGCGTATCGCTGCGCTGGAAGGGGGCGAAGACGCTTTTGCGGCAGCGTCCGGTATGGCGGCAGTTAACGGTGCGCTGACCTCGATCCTGAAGGCCGGGGACCACGTGGTGTCCGCCAAGGCCCTGTTCGGGTCGTGCCTGTACATTCTGGAGAACATCCTGACCCGTTTTGGGGTTGAGGTCACCTTTGTCGACGGCACCGATCTGGACGCGTGGAAGGCGGCGATCCGTCCGGATACCAAGGCGGTATTCTTTGAATCCATGTCGAACCCGACGCTCGAGGTGATCGACATCGCCGCCGTTTCAAAACTGGCCCATGCGGTCGGGGCGTTGGTGGTGGTGGACAACGTCTTTTCCACGCCGGTCTTCTCGCGTGCGATCGAGCAGGGCGCCGATGTGGTCGTCTATTCCGCGACCAAGCATATTGACGGGCAGGGGCGCGCGCTTGGCGGCGTCGTAATCGGCACCAAGGAATTCATCCGCGGTACGCTTGAACCCTACATGAAGCATACAGGCGGTGCACTCAGCCCGTTCAACGCCTGGATCATGCTCAAAGGTCTGGAAACGATGGCCCTGCGGGTCAACGCACAGGCCGAGACAGCTCAGACCGTGGCCGAGGCACTGGAAGGTCACTCCGCGTTGGAACGCACCTTGTATCCGGGGCTGAAAACCCACGCGCAGAACGCGCTGGTTCAAACACAGCTGGGCGGCAAGGGTGGTACGGTTCTATCGCTGGACATAAAGGGCGGCAAGGACGCGGCGTTTGCGTTTCTGAATGCGCTGACGATCCCGGTGATCTCGAACAACCTAGGCGATGCCAAATCGATTGCGACGCATCCAGCCACGACGACGCATCAGCGGTTGAGCGATGAGCAGAAGGATGAGCTGGGCATCACGCCGGGTCTGATCCGCCTGTCCATCGGTCTTGAGGATGCAGGCGACCTGCTTGCCGATATCAGCCGCGCATTGGACGTTTCTCAACAATAACGGCGCCCAATTGCCTGTTACAGCCGTTTCGAGCTTGACGATGAGGGGCACAAATCACGTGTCCCTCACGTAAATTCGATCCGGGCTGTGTTTCGGCGCGTATACAGTTACACTGGAAAACGCGCCGAACCTGTATATAGTCCGGCGACCAACCCGAGGAGCCCCGATCGATGAACGTGCACCCCCGCAGCATTGATGACGCACCTGACCATGATGAGGCCGCCGCCGCGCTGAAAACGCTGCGCAAATGGGCCGAAACCGCAACCGAGGCCGAGATCAGCCAGCTTGATCCGGCGATTGCGCGTCTGGTGCCGGGACTGGTCCCAGTGAACTACCCGTCGCTGTCGCGGGACTATCCGGAAGATTTTCGGGTCGATGATGCCTATCGCGCAACTTTGCCCGATCTTCAGAATGGCCCGTCCAGTCTGATCCGCGGGGCGAAACAACAGATTCAGCATGTGGGCATCTCGAATTTCCGCCTGCCGATCCGGTTTCACCGCAAGCATGGAGACGACCTGACGCTGGAGACATCCGTTACCGGCACGGTCAGCCTCGAGGCGGAAAAGAAGGGCATCAACATGTCCCGGATCATGCGCTCGTTCTACAAACATGCCGAGCGCACGTTCAGCTTTGAGGTCATGGAGGCCGCGCTGAATGACTACATGACCGATCTGGACAGCTTTGATGCGCGTATCCAGATGCGGTTTTCCTATCCGGATCGCATCAAGAGCCTGCGCTCGGGGCTGGAGGGTTACCAGTATTACGACATTGCGCTGGAATTGGTCGAACAGAATGGCGTGCGCCAGAAGATCATGCATCTGGACTATGTCTACTCCTCGACCTGTCCGTGCTCGCTCGAGCTGAGCGAACATGCGCGGTCTACGCGCGGTCAACTGGCGACGCCGCACTCTCAGCGGTCTGTTGCGCGCATTTCGGTCGTTGTCGATTGCGATGCGGATTGCCTGTGGTTCGAGGACCTGATCGCGCTTTGCCGCCGTGCGGTGCCGACGGAAACGCAGGTGATGGTCAAGCGCGAGGATGAACAAGCCTTTGCCGAGCTGAACGCGGCCAATCCGATCTTTGTCGAGGACGCCGCCCGTCTGTTCTGCGCCGAGCTTCAGGCCGATCACCATATTGGTGATTTCCGGGTGGTGGCCAGCCATCAGGAAAGCTTGCATAGCCATGATGCGGTGTCGGTTCTGACCGAAGGCCCGACTTTTGTATCGGCCAGCCTGGACCCGCGCCTGTTCTCGACCCTCTTCCACATCGGATAGCTGCGCGGGGCTTCTGAAGTCTCGAAGTTAGACAAAATGGCGAACTTTCGCCGCACCGCAGCAAAAATTGCTGCGGTCGCTTTTTCTTTGACGTAGAGTAAGGGGGATTGCAGCCGTGGCGTAGGCGCTTGCCAGCCGTTTCGCCACACTGAAAGGAAGCCGAGACGTGAGACGCCCCGGGACTTCAAACCTTGGCAATCCGCCCCAGACATCAGGGCGGAACAGGGTGCTTCTTCCCTTTGAAGGTTGCATCGCTTTCACAGGAGAAATGACTAATGAATCCGATTACCCAGCCGCTGGAGTTTCAGGCGGCGGCCATTCGTATGGCCGGCTACGCGGTTAGCAACCAACTGAAGATCATGCAAATTCTGGCCACCTCGGCCATGGAGCTGCCGTTTGCACCGGTACATGCTCTGCACGTGTCGTCTGCGCAACCGGCGACGACGACCGCGAAACCGGAATTCAAGTCCAAAGCAGCCGCAGCCAAGCCCAAACCGGCGGCGGCACCGAAGGCCAAGCCAGTCGCACGCGCCAAAGCGGCGGTTACGCCAAAGGCCGAATCGCCCAAACCTGTGCCGGTCAAAAAGTCGGCCTCTCCGGCGAAGAAAACTGTCGCTGCGCCCACGGCAACGGTTACTCGGGCGGCATCCAAGCCTGCTAATGCAGCAAAACCACAAGAGGCCAATCCCGCAACCGCGCCCAAACCTGCCGCAGCAAAAACGGCGGCCAAACCCGCAGCGTCCAAGGCTTCGGCAAAAGCGGCGGCACCTAAACCTGCGGCCTCTAAGCCCGAGGTGAAGACCGCAACGCCCCCAACGGAGGCCAGACCCGCGGCGAAAAAAGCTCCGGCGAAACCTGCGGCACCCAAAGCAGCCGCCAAGCCTGCGGCACCGAAGGTACAGGCAGCGAAATCCGCAGCCCCGGCGGCTGAGGTTGCCAAGCCGGTTGCACCTGCGGCCAAAGCTGCACCTGTTGCCAAACCTACAGCGCTTGTTGCCAAACCAGTCGCCCCTCAGGCACAGGCCAAGACGGTCGCACCTAAGGCCGAAGCGGCCACGCCCGCAGCGCCTCAGCGCCGGACGCGTTCGCCTTCGAAACCGCCCGCGATGCCCACACCCGTCAGCAAAACCGACGAGTAAACCGGACATCCGCTTGACACGGTCGTGCAGGCGCGCCAACGCTGCGCCTCATGACGGACATGCGCCCGGTTGGATATGTGATTGGCCTGTTGGTCGCCATTCTTGGGGCGACCATGATGCTGCCCATGCTTGCGGACCTCATCGAAGGTCGGGGCGAGTGGCACGTATTTCTGGAAAGCGGCATCATCACCATGCTGACGGGCGTGGTCCTGTCCATCAGCTGCTCGAATGGGGTAGGCGAAGGTCTGACGATCCGTCAGACATTTTTGCTGACCACTGGCGTCTGGGTGGCGCTGCCGCTTTTCGGTGCGATTCCGTTTTTGTTCGGCGAGACCGAATTGCGCTTTGTCGATGCTTATTTCGAGGCAATGTCGGGCCTGACTACCACCGGCTCAACCGTCATATCCGGCCTTGATGACCTGCCACAGGGTCTGCTGTTGTGGCGCGGGGTGCTGCAATGGCTTGGCGGTATCGGCATCATTGTTGTCGCCATGGTCTTCCTGCCCGAGCTTCGGGTTGGGGGTATGCAGATCTTCCGCTCGGAAGGGTTTGAAACCATGGGGAAAATCTTACCGCGTGCGCAAGAAATTGCGGGCCAGATTTCCCTGATCTACGTTTTTCTGACATTTGTTTGTGCTTTGGTTTACGCCGGGTTGGGAATGGGTTTTTTTGATGCGGTGGTTCATGCGTTGACAACAATTTCGACCGGTGGGTTTTCTAATTATGACGCGTCTTTTGGCACGTTTACAGGAGCCGCCGAATATGCAGCTTCGGTGTTCATGATCCTCGCGGCGCTGCCGTTCGTGCGGTATGTCCAGTTTGCCAACGGCCACACCACCTCGTTGTTCCATGACAGCCAGATTCGCACCTTTCTTGCGACCATTTTGGTTCTGGTTGTGATTATGGCGGTATTTCTGACATCGGTTTTTCCGCACCACTGGGAGCAGGCATTTCGCGAATCCCTGTTCAATGTCACCTCGATCATATCGGGAACAGGCTATGCCAGCGTGGACTATATGACCTGGGGCAATTTCCCGGTGATGCTGTTCTTTCTGATTGGCCTGATCGGGGGCTGCGCGGGATCGACCGCCTGTTCGATCAAGATCTTCCGCTATCAGCTGTTGTTTGCATCGATCAAAACTCAGATCAGCCGTATCCGATCACCGCACGGCGTGTTCAACCCGCGCTATGACGGACGCACGATCGGGCCGGATGTTCTGAGCTCGGTGATGAGCTTTTTCATGTTTTTCGTGCTCTCGATGGGCGTACTGGCATGGGCACTGGCGCTGACGGGTCTGGACTTCATCACCTCCGTTTCGGGCGCGGCGACGGCGCTGGCCAATGTCGGGCCGGGGCTGGGGGATCAGATCGGGCCCGCGGGCAACTTTGCCGGGCTGAGCGACACGGCCAAGTGGTTGCTGTCCATCGGTATGCTGGTCGGGCGGCTGGAGCTGCTGGCCGTCTACGCGCTGTTTACTGTCCAATTCTGGAGAAGCTGATGAAAAGACCTCTGGGTGCCCAGATTTCGCACATGTTGAAAGACCGGGGTGTTGACGTGATTTTTGGCATCCCCGGCGTGCACAATCAGGAAATGTATCGGGGCATCGAAGAGGCGGGCATCACGCATGTCCTGGCACGTCACGAGCAGGGGGCCGGGTTCATGGCCGATGGTTATGCCCGCGCCACCGGCAAACCCGGCGTTGCCTATGTGATCACCGGGCCGGGGCTGTGCAATATCATGACGCCGATGGGGCAGGCCTATACGGACTCGGTGCCGATGCTGGTGATGTCGTCCTGCTTGGACGAGACAGACGCAGTGCAGGGCCAGTTGCACCAGATGAAGGATCAACGCGCTGCCGCTGAAACCGTGACGGATTGGTCCCGTCAGGCCAACTCGGCTCAAGCGGCTTATAGGCTGGTCGAGCGCGCCTTTGAGGAATTCGAACTCTCGCGCCCGCGTCCCAAGCATATTCAGGTGCCAATTGCCCAGCTTGAGGCCGAGGCTGATCCGGCGCCGTTTCCAAACCAACCCGGATTGCGGCCCAAGGTGGTGCCTCCTGATTTGGCGCCGCTCATGTCGTTGCTGAATATCTCGCGCCGGCCGCTATTCATTCTGGGCGGCGGGGCGCGGTCCAACCTATGGCGGCAAATTCTGACCCAGTTGGGGGCCGCCTGTTTCACCACCTATGCCGGGCGCGGAATGGCGGGGCTTGGCTATGCGCTGGATTTCGGGGCCACGCTGCCGCGACCGGGCAGTGCCGATGTCATTGGGTCCGCCGATCTGGTTGTCGCAGTGGGCGCGGAACTGGGTGAGGTTGACCTATGGCGTGACACGCTGGGGCATACCTCTCATCTGGTGCGGGTCGATCTTGATCCACAGGTTCTGTCCGACCGTCACCGCGCGGGGATCAAGCTGCAGGCCGATGGCGAAAGCTTTGCCCATGCACTCTGGGCTTCAATTGACGCCATCAAACCGGCGACGGGCTGGAGCCCCGAAGAGGTCGCCGAGGCCCGCAAACGCTGGCGCGCCGAATCCGATGCCGAACGTCCCGGGATCGTGCCGGTGCTGGATGCTTTGCGCGAGGCAATGCCGGCGGACACGATGATCTATTCCGACATGACTCAGCTCGCCTATGTTGCAAAAGAGGTCTGGGACATGGCCTATCCCTTTCACTGGCATCACCCGACCGGGTTCGGCACGCTGGGCTATGCGCTGCCAGCCGGGATCGGGGGCGCGGTAGCGCGCCGGGGTAAACCCACGGCCGTGATCGCTGGGGATTATGGGTTTCATTACACGATGATGGAGCTTGGTGCTGCGGTTGAGCTCGGCTTGTCTCTGCCCATCATCCTGTGGGACAACGGCAAACTGAAAGAAATCGAAGACAGTATGGTTCGCGGACAGATCGCCCCGAACGCGGTAGTGGCCCGCAACCCCGATTTCTGCAAATTGGCCGAGGCCTTCGGGGCCTTGTCCGCAGCTCCAGGCAATCTGGAAGAGATGCAGGCGGCCGTGCAGGCCGCGTTTCACGCCCCGGTTCCGACCTTGATCCGGGTGACACCGGACATCGCCTAGAAAAAAACGCCGCCCGAAGGGGCGGCGTTCTTTGTTTTTCAGATCAGCTTAGTCCCAGCAATGCACCAGAACGGTCATTCCGTTGGCCCGTCGGCTGAGTTCATTGGGTGAGATTTCCGCCGTAGACTGACCGGGCTGACCAGACACGCCAGCCTTTTCCAAAGCTTCATTCAGGCGGTCCGTCGTAGCCGCCAGACTAACCGAAGCAGGCAGGGTGCGTCCTTCGGTCGGGGTAGGCAGAAGCATTCCGACAACCTGTCCGTTGTCGTCGAAGACCGGGCCGCCCGCGTCGCCGGGTTGCGCCGCCAATGCCAGGCGTTTCACGCCGTCCTCACCATCCAGGCCCCGCACATCGGTGATCTGGCCATAGGTCAGCGTTGGTGCACCCAGCGCGCCTTCATAAGAGAAACCCGAGACAGCGACATCCGACTGAATGCGCGGTATGTCGGCGCTGAACTCGGCGATGCTGATTGGCGCAAGGCTGCGGCGCGGGCGCAGCACGGCCACTCCAAGATCGGGGTCTGCCCAGGCCACCTGAACCTCCTGATCGTCGTTCAGGGTGATCCGGGTGCAGCTGTCCGTGGCCTCGGACACGGTTAGAACCGTGCCGTTTGCATCGGTGAAGAAGCCGGACCGGGAGAGGCGCGGTTTGCGCACTTGCAGGCCCGAGACCAGATCGATCCGCTGATCGGCATCCGCGCCCGCACCGGCATCCAGTACGGCGTCATTTGTGGTGAAGCTGGCCTTGATCGCGGCCAGAACCCGCGCGCGGCGGGCCTCATCGCCTTCGGGCCAGACCAGAGTAAAGCCCTTGATCCGGTCGTCTTTCAGCGCGGCTTCGGTGTACGACACGATCCCGTTGCCGCGGCCCTCCAGCGTGAAACGGTCACCGCGCAGCTGTCGCGGGCCGTCCAGAGGTACAATCTCAAGCGACTGCATTACTTCATACAGCGCCCGCAGGGTGGATTTGTTGCCCTTCTGGCTGATCAGCAACGCCTTGGCATCCAAATCGGATGTGCTGTTGAAATGCGCAAAAGGGGCCTCATAGCGGTCAAAGGCGATGACACCCAGCGGCAGGTCCAGATCGATGCCCGCCTGCGTGTCCGAATGACGCCCCATCCCGACACTGATCAACGGTGCGTTGTAGCCGTCCATCAGCACCTTGCGCTGCGCCGTGGTCAGAACACCGGTGGGCTCATAGCCATTGAAGCTCTGCCAGTCGCCCATCGATCGCCGGGTGCCCGCACCAAATGCGCCATCGATGGTCGAATTGTAAAACCCGGCGGCCTGCAGGGCGGTTTGCAGATCTTTGCGCTCTCGCGCAGACAAGACGCGTTCGGATTTCAGGGCCTGCGACCGTGTCTCATCCGAGGGCTGCGGGGTCAGCCCGGCGGTGGATTGACCAGGCTGCGGTGTCGGCTCGACCGGCGGGGTCACCGTGCTCTGATCCACAGAGCTTGAACCAACGGGCCAGAATTGCTGCGCCAGAGAATTCGAGAATGCGATGTAGCTGTCTGCCGGAATCTGCCCCTCGGCCCGGTAAACGCGCAACACCTGCTCGGCATCGCTGCGCAAATATGGACCGATTACAATGGCATACCAGCCAGAGTTCAGGCGGAACCCGTTCACGTCGGGCAGTACGTTCGCATAGGCCTGCGCGCGCTCCTGCGCCTGGCGCAGCGTCGGGCGGGCTTCGACCTGCACCCAGACGCCTGCCTCCTGCTGTGCAAAAACGGCGCGCGCGCCGAAGAGAAATAGAAACAAAATTGCAGTGATTACTCGTGTCATAGTCTGCCCGTGTCCGCGGTGTTTTAGCTTTGCCGCAGACTACGCGAATAGCAGCAGGGAAAGCCATGCCCGGAATACGGGGAATTTCCAGTGTGGCGGTGCAGTGACAGCGGGGTGGGCATTGGCCCGTTGACGCCCCTTGGCCCCTTGCATAGGAAGGACAAAACCGACCGGAACCGGGCGCGGATGTGCCCAAAGGGAATGTCATGACCGAACCGTCCAGCGCACCACGTTCATTTCAGGAAATTATCCTGCGCCTTCAGTCCTATTGGGCCTCGAAAGGCTGCGCCATTCTACAGCCTTACGACATGGAGGTTGGGGCAGGGACGTTTCACCCGGCAACCACACTGCGTGCTTTGGGGTCAAAGGCATGGGCAGCGGCCTATGTGCAGCCGTCGCGTCGTCCGACCGATGGACGGTATGGTGAGAACCCGAACCGGTTGCAGCACTATTATCAGTATCAGGTGCTGATCAAACCCAGCCCGCCGGATCTGCAGGAACTGTACTTGGGCAGCCTCGCGGCCATCGGCATCGACATGAACCTGCATGACATCCGGTTTGTCGAAGATGACTGGGAAAGCCCTACGCTGGGCGCCTGGGGTCTGGGCTGGGAGGTCTGGTGTGACGGTATGGAAGTCAGCCAGTTCACCTATTTCCAGCAAGTCGGCGGCCATGACTGCGCACCGGTTTCGGGCGAGTTGACCTATGGCCTGGAGCGTCTGGCGATGTATGTGCTGGGCATTGATCACGTGATGGATATGCCGTTCAACGACCCGCAATCGCCCAGCCCGCTGACCTATGGCGATATCTTCAAGCAAACCGAAGAGGAATATGCCCGCTGGAACTTTGACGTGGCCAACACCGAAGTTCTGCTGCGCCATTTCGAAGAGGCCGAGGCTGAATGTGCCGCCATTCTGGCGCAGGAACATGATGATCCCAAAACGGGCAAACGCATCGTCATGGCGCACCCTGCCTATGATCAGTGCATCAAGGCCAGCCATGTATTCAACCTGCTGGATGCTCGGGGCGTGATCTCGGTGACCGAGCGTCAGGCCTATATCGGACGCGTTCGGGCGCTGGCCAAACAATGCGCCGACGCGTTCCTGTTGACCGAGGCTGCCGGGTTTGAGGCCTGATGGGGCGTTCAGGACAATCCGGGCAACAGCACTTTCAGGCCATCTGCGATCATACCGATTGCGATGGCCGACAGGATCATGCCCATGAAGCGGCTCATGATCACACGGGCGTTGGCCGACAATCGCTTGGCCAAGGCAGACGCATTCCAGAACGTGATGAACAGCAGAAACAGAACGGCCAGAAAGACGCCTGCGTAGATAATGGTGTCCATCGGCTTGGAAATGTGGTGGGCGTACAGGATCAGCGTCGTGATCGTGCCGGGCCCAACCAGAATTGGGAAGGCCAGCGGGTAGAAGGCAACCGTGGCGGGTTCGGGGTAGGCTTGCTTTTCACCTTCGGTCCCGTGATGCGTGGTGCTTTCTTTACCGCTCAGCATGTTCAGGCCGATCATCAGAACGACGAGACCACCCGCGACGCGCAGGTCATCCACGCTGATCCCGAACAGGCCCAGCGTCTGGTTGCCAATCGCAGCAAACGCACCGCCAAGGATCAGGCAGTACGTCGCCGTCTTCGCGGCCACCTTGCGCTGGTCGGCGGGGGTCAGGCCGTCGGTGACGCTCAGGAAAACGGGCAAGTTGGTGATCGGGTTCATGATCGCAAACAGCGCTCCGAAGAACCCAACGGCAAGGGTCATGTCCATTCCAAAAGCCTCGTTCCGACCTGTATCAGTGTGGAAACTGGCCTATTTTCCAAAAAGTTGAAAGAGGCCGCTTGATCAGGATGTCCAAAAGATGACCGGAAAACTGCTTGCAATCATCCTCGTCGTATCTGCGGTGCTGGCCGGTGTCGGCATGTATTACTTGCAGGTTTATGGGTTCTATTACGATGTCACCGCTAGACCGGGGCAGGATGTGTCCTTGCTGGCTGAGGGCGCTGACGACCCTGAGCCGATCTCTTATACGGCGTTTCGGGCGATTGATGCCGACAGCTCTCCGATCCGCTACCGGGCGTGTTTTGAAACCGATCTTTCGGCTGAGGATCTGGCGAAGTTCCGGCAGGTTGAAAACCCCGAACCGCTGACAGCGCCGGGGTGGTTTGACTGCTACGATGCGGTGGCCATCGCAGAGGCGCTGAAAGCCGGACAGGCTAAGGCATTCATGGGGGCCAAGAACATCCATTACGGCGTAGATCGCATCGTCGCGGTGACCACTGACGGTAAGGGCTATGTCTGGCACGCGCTGAACAATTGCGGTGAAAAAGCATATGACGGAACGGTTGTGGGCGAGGAATGCCCGCCACGGCCGGGGGACTGAGATGCCCGAGGTCGAGGAAATGCTTCACATTCCCAATTTTCTGACCGCCACGCTTGGCATTGCGGTCTATCTGATTGGGGCCGAGATCAACTCTCGGGTCGCTCTGCTGCGTCAATTCAATATCCCTGAGCCTGTTACCGGCGGGTTGCTGGCGTCGCTTGTATTGCTGATTCTGTATGTCGTGGCAGGGCTTGAGCTGACGTTCGACCTTGCCTCGCGGGATTTTCTGCTGATCGTGTTCTTTGCCGGAATTGGGTTGAATGCGCGACTTGCCGATTTGATTTCCGGCGGCAAGCCGTTGTTCCTGCTGCTCATTTTGACGTTGGTGACAATCGTTGCCCAGAATGCCGTCGGTGCCGCCGGAGCGGTTGCTTTTGGTTACCCGGCCCAAGCTGGGGTTCTCTTTGGCTCTGCGTCTCTGATTGGCGGGCATGGTACCGCCATCGCGTGGGCCCCCGAGGTTGGCGCAGTCACCGGGCTTGAGGGCGCGACTGAACTCGGCGTGGCCGTGGCGACGCTTGGCCTTGTGCTGGCTGCACTGGTGGGCGGGCCGATTGCCCGTCTATTGGTCGAAGGCAAGAAATTGACCCCGGAACGCCCGGACGAAGAACACACAGTTGGGCTGCCGGATGATGCCACCGCGGCCGAGACCATGATCGACCACCTGACCATCATGCGCGTGTTGCTCTATCTGAATCTGGCGATCATCTTCGGATATTTTTTGAGCGAGGCAATCGAGGCCACCGGGTTGAAACTGCCCTTGTTCGTGCCCTGCCTGATCATGGGGATCGTCATTGCCAATGTTCGCGCAGCTCTGGCCCCCAACGCGCCGCCGGTGTCCCGGACCCCCTCGCTGGCGCTGATATCCGAGTTTTCGCTGGGCGCGTTCCTGGCCATGTCGCTGATGAGCCTTCAGCTTTGGACCATTGCCGAACTGGGGTTGGCCATCGTCGTCATCATGGGTGCGCAGACCCTGTTTGCCGTGGCGTTCGTGATCTGGGTTCTGTTTCCGGTGATGGGCGGCAACTACCGCGCTGCTGTTCTGTCTGCCGGGTTCGGCGGCTTTGCTTTGGGTGCGACGCCGACCGCTATCGCCAATATGACCGCAGTTACCAAGCGATATGGCCCGTCGCCTATTGCCTTTATCGTGCTGCCCCTTGTATCCGCCTTTTTTGTGGACATCGCCAATGCCATCGTCATTCAGACGATCGTCAATTTCTAAGGACCGACTATGCCCGACCTGTTGATCGAACTGTTTTCCGAAGAAATCCCCGCCCGTATGCAAACCCGCGCGGGCGAGGACCTGAAAAAGCGGATTACCGATGGTCTGGTCGAGGCTGGTCTGACCTATGCCGGGGCCGCTGCCCTGACCACGCCGCGCCGCCTTACGCTGGCGATTGAGGGGTTGTTGGCTGAAAGCCCGACCATCCGTGAGGAACGCAAGGGCCCCAAGGTCGGTGCGCCGGACAAGGCCATCGAAGGGTTCCTGCGTGGCGCTGGCCTGACCCGCGATCAATTGGAGGAACGCGACACACCCAAAGGTGCGGTCTATTTCGCCACCATCGAAAAAGCCGGACGACCCGCGGCTGAGATCGTGGCCGAGGTGCTTGAGGCCACCATCCGCAACTTCCCCTGGCCCAAGTCGATGCGCTGGGGCTGTGGCCCGCTGCGCTGGGTGCGTCCGTTGCACTCGATCCTGTGTATCCTGAATGACGAGGCGGGCGCGCAGGTGGTTCCGCTGGAGGTCGATGGCATCACATCCGGCGATACTACCGCAGGCCACCGTTTCATGGCGCCGAACCGGTTTTCGGTCACGTCCTTCGACGACTACGCCGCAAAACTGAAGCGCGCCTTTGTGGTGCTGAACCCCGGCTACCGCGCTGAACACATCTGGAACGACGCGCAGAACATGGCTTTTGCCGCCGGTCTGGAAGTTGTCGACGACAAGGGCCTGCTGGCCGAGGTCGCTGGTCTGGTCGAATGGCCCGTGGTGTTGATGGGGCAGATCGACGAGGAGTTCCTGGAGTTGCCGCCCGAGGTGTTGCAAACCTCGATGAAGGAGCACCAGAAATTCTTCTCGGTCCGTAACCCCAAAACCGGGCGTATCGAACGCTTCATCACCGTTGCCAACCGCGAAACCACCGACAATGGCGCGACCATTCTGGCGGGGAACCAAAAGGTGCTGTCGGCCCGTCTGGCCGATGCGAAATTCTTCTGGGAGAATGACCTGCGCGTTGCCAAATCGGACATCGCCCAATGGACCCGCGCACTGGAGAATGTGACCTTCCACAACAAGCTGGGCACACAGGCCGAACGCATCGACCGCATCGCCGCGCTGGCCCGCGAACTTGCCCCGGTGACCGGAGCGGATGCCGATCAGGCCGAAAAAGCCGCGCGTCTGGCCAAGGCCGATCTGAACTCGGAAATGGTCTATGAATTCCCCGAACTTCAGGGACTTATGGGGCGGTATTACATCGAAGCTGCGGGCGAAGACGCCGCCGTTGCCGCCGTGGCGCAAGAGCATTACTCACCGCTGGGCCCGTCCGACGACGTGCCGACTGCGCCGCTCTCGGTGACCGTTGCGCTGGCCGACAAGCTCGACACGCTGACCGGGTTCTGGGCGATTGATGAGAAGCCCACCGGATCGAAAGATCCGTTTGCCCTGCGCCGCGCGGTGTTGGGGGTTATTCGGTTGATTTTGGAGAACAATCTGCGTTTGCCGATTAACGGTGTCGTAGACCGCCAATTGCTATCATATGAACTTGAGGGTCTTCGGGTATCCGGCGATGAACAAGACCTATTCACACTTGAAAGTACGCTTCAGGAGATCGCTAAGTACGGCGTATTCCGAGCGGCGTTCAATTCAGTGATTGGGCAAATTCCTGAAAGCGCCGATAATCCATTTGAACCGGATGTGAGTGATGGTTCCATCCTTCAAGGAATCTCGAAGAAGATTAGCAACGCGTCGTCATCCATCCTCTCCTTCTTCCACGACCGCCTCAAAGTCTTCCTCCGTGACGAAGGTATCCGTCACGACATCATCGACGCCTGTATCGCGATGGACGGCAATGACGACCTCAACCTTCTGGTCAAACGTGCCCGTGCTCTGAATGCGGTGATCGCGACCGAGGATGGGGAAAACCTCGTGCAGGGCTTCAAACGTGCCAACAACATCCTGACGCAGGCCGAAGAGAAGGACGGCGTCGAATACTCTTATGGCGCTGATGTGAAGTTTGCTGAGACGGAAAGCGAAAAGGCGCTGTTTGCCGCTCTGGATGGGACGCAGGGAGAGATCAACACGGCCTTGAAGTCAGAGGACTTCCCGTCGGCCATGTCCGCCATGGCCGCGCTGCGCGGTCCGGTGGATGCGTTTTTTGAGGATGTTCAGGTCAATACAGACAACGACATCCTGCGCCGCAACCGCCTGAACCTGCTCAGCCAGATCCGTCAGGTCTGCTCCAGTGTCGCGGACCTCAGCAAGATTGAAGGCTAAGCCATAACGCCCTTGCGCCATTGGTGCAGGGGCTTATGCTGCGTGCAAATCAAAAGGTGCCGCAGTGCAGAATAATCCGCATACCACTCTGATCACGACCGAAGCGCCCGTAGCCGCCAATACCCATGGCGGGCGGGCGAAATGTCTGCAACGTCTGGTCCGTCTGGAATTGCCGGTACCGCGGACGGTGGCGCTGTCCTTCGATGCGGTCCACCGGATTGCGGAAGGCCATGTGCCCGACATCGCGGCGATCGTCGAACAGTTCGATCAGACCGCGCTGCTGTGCGTGCGGCCCAGTTCCGAAGACCCCGATTGGGGTGGCCCCGGTGCGATCCTGAATATCGGGATGAACGATGCGCGCTATGTGGACCTGTCGGATTCGATGGGCGCCGAGGCCGCCGCCGCGCTGTATCTGCGCTTTGTGCAAAGCTTTGCAATCCATGTGGCCCGTCTGGATGCGGATGTGTTCGACGATATCGACGCGGATGGCCGCGAGGGGCTGCGTATGTCCTTGCGGGCCTATGAGGATGAAACCGACGAGGCCTTCCCGCAGGACCGGGGCGAGCAGTTGATCGCCGTACTGCGGTCGATGGCGCGGGCGTGGGATGGAACCTCGGCCCGGTTGCTGCGTCAGGCCAAGGGCGCGCCGGCGGATGCCGGGCTGGGGCTGGTCATTCAAGAGATGATCCCCGGTGTCGGGCAGGGTGAATGCGGATCGGGCGTGCTGCAACTTATTGACTCGACCACCGGTTTGCCGCAGATCACCGGCCGTTACCTGAGCCAGAGCCAGGGGCGGGATGCGCTGGGAGAGGGTGTGGCAGCCCTCTATCTGGAAAAGGACCCGCGCGGGAAGTCACTGGAAGAGGTGGCGCCCGAGGCTTTTGCCAACCTTAAGTCCCATGCTGCATTGATGCGCTCCAAGCTGCGCGAGGAAATGCAGGTCGAGTTCGTGATCGAAAACGGCCATGTTCACATTCTGGACGGCGTGCGGGTGCAGCGCAGTGCGCGGGCCGCGCTGCGGATTGCGGTGCGTCTGGCCGAAGATGGCATCATTCCACCGCAAGAGGCGGTGATGCGGGTCGATCCGCATTCTCTGAACGAAATGCTGCACCGGCAAGTGCACCCCGAAGCGCGTCGGGATGTTCTGACCACCGGTATCGCCGCCAGCCCGGGGGCTGCAACGGGTAAGATCGTGTTCACCGCTGCTGAGGCGCAGGCCAGTGCGGCGCGCGGAGAGCCCTGTATTCTGGTGCGTCGCGAGACCTCGCCCGAGGATGTGCGCGGGATGCACGCGGCCGTCGCGGTTCTGACCGAAAAAGGTGGCATGACCAGCCACGCCGCCGTGATTGGGCGCGGATTGGGTCTGCCCTGTATCGTCGGCGCGTCCGAGATGAGGTTCCAGACCAAAAAAAAGCTGCTGACCGCACCGGATGGACGTGTGTTCAAAACCGGCGACACGCTGACGATCGACGGAAGCTCGGGGCAGGTGCTGGCGGGGCAGCCCGCCATGCTGGAGGCTGCGCTGGATGACTGTTTCCAGACGCTGATGGGCTGGGCTGATGACGAACGAGATATCGCCATTCGCGCAAACGCGGACACGCCAGCCGATGCGCAGACCGCGCGGAATTTTCTGGCGCAGGGGATCGGCCTGTGCCGGACCGAGCATATGTTCTTTGACCCAGGCCGCCTGATCGTGATGCGCGAGATGATTTTTGCGCAAACGTCCTCGGGCCGCGCAGCGGTGCTGGAACGTCTGTTGCCGATGCAGCGCGAGGATTTCGTGCAACTTTTCCGGATCATGGAGGGGCAGCCAGTCTGTATCCGTCTGTTCGACCCGCCTCTGCACGAATTCCTGCCGACAACACGCAGCGGGCAGCGCGAACTGGCCGAGGCGCTTGATTTGCCGGTCTCGGACGTCGAACGGCGCGTGGCGGCGATGACCGAGTACAACCCGATGCTGGGTCTGCGCGGTGTGCGTCTGGGTGTGACCGTGCCCGAAATCTACGACATGCAGGCCCGCGCCATCTTTGAGGCAACGCTTGAGGCCAGCAAGGAGGGCGCCCCCGTGGTGCCCGAGGTGATGATCCCGCTGGTTTCCGCCAAGCGCGAGGTAGAACTGGTCAAATCCCGCATCGACACGGTCGCGGCAGCAGTGGCGAGCGAACGCGGGCAGGAGTTTGAATACAGGCTTGGCGTTATGGTCGAAACGCCGCGGGCCTGTCTGCGGGCGGATGAGATTGCGCCGCAGACGTCGTTCCTGAGTTTTGGCACCAACGACCTGACCCAGATGACCTACGGCCTGTCGCGCGACGATGCAGGCCGGTTCATGTCGGCCTATGTGCGGCAGGGTGTTTTCGTAGAAGACCCTTTCCACGTTCTCGATCCCGATGGGGTGGGCGAATTGCTGAAACTCGGGGCCGAGCGTGGACGTCAGGCGCAACCGGATGTTACCCTTTCGGTATGCGGTGAGCATGGTGGTAACCCCGAATCAATCGCCATTTGCCGCGATCTGGGGTTTGACTATGTGTCATGCTCTCCGTTCCGGGTGCCCGTCGCTCGGCTGGCTTCCGCTCAACTGGCGATTTCGTCCAGACTTGGGGGTTGACACTGGGCAGTTGCCCTAGGATTAGTGGTATTTAAGCAACCTTGTGGTGGATTTATTTTTCCTCACGGGCGATTTTCCACTTGCTTTTTCTTCTGATCTAGACGTCTCGGCTGGACTGCGCTAAATGCCTCGTCGCGCCCGCCGGGGGAGGGTACGGCGCGATTTGTGCCTGTGCGAGGTTATCTGATGCTACGATACATACTGGCTGCTGCCACATTGGCGGCAACCGTGCTGCCAAGTGTGTCTTTCGCTGAAAGGGAAGCCACCGATACTGCCGAACGCGAACTTGTCACCCGGACCGATCTGCCCGGGCAGAACTTTCGTGACTATCTGACTCTGTTCAAGCCCCGCAAAGAGCTTGAGCCCGTAAAAGTTTCGTATTCCAAGAGCTGGCTGGACCAACAGCCAGCGGCCACTGGGGACGAAAACTTCAAATGTTTGGCCGAAGCGTTGTACTTTGAAGCGCGCGGCGAAAGCGTGCGCGGCCAGTTTGCCGTGGCCGAAGTCATTCTGAACCGCGTCAAAAGCAGCCGTTTTCCGAACTCGCTTTGTGGTGTGATCAAGCAGGGAACCGGCAAGAAATACCAATGCCAGTTCACCTATACCTGCGATGGCCACAAGGAAGTGATCCGCGAGAAAAAGGCCTATGAGCGTGTGTCCAAGGTCGCGCGTGCCGCAATTGACGGCGTTGCCAAGGAATTGACCGAAGGGGCCACGCATTACCACACCACCGCAGTGAATCCGTCGTGGTCGCGCGTTTACAAGGAAACAGCGCGCATTGGTGTGCATATCTTCTATCGGCACAATTACCGGACGGCGAGCAACTAAACGGCAATCCCGCGCTGTCAGATAAGTGGCGCGGGGTGTCGAACGCGGTCAGTCGTGGGAACGACCGGCGTACCCATCGGGGTTTGCAGTGTCCGATCAAACCGGCGGAGCGTCAGGTGCCAGGGCAGGGCGTTTTGGCACCATAGATTCCGTTCCGCTTTCTCTGACGCCGCATTCGGTGTCTGGAATGGCGTTTGAGGCGGTGTTATACGCGCGCGCACCCTATAGTGTTGGCAGATCAGCCCACCAAGCCCGAAAAGGTCCGTTGTATGAGCTCTGAAATCCGTCTTGCCTTTGCGCACCCGTCCGAGCGGTCCGAAGCGACCGCAACGCGAGGTCCGCTGGATCGCATCTCGCTCAGGGACCATATCGTCGAGGTCGAGATCGGTGCCTTTCAGGCCGAGCGCGGCACGACGCAGCGCATCTGCTTCAACATCGTAGTCGAAGTTCGGCCACTGACCGATCCGATCGATGATGACGTGGATCGAATCCTGTCCTACGACCGCGTGACCGAGGCGATTGCCCACGAATTGGCGGCCGAGCGTCTGAACCTGCTTGAGACATTGGCAGATCGCGTTGCGGAACGCATTCTGCTTGAGCCTCAGGCCGTAAGAGCCTTTGTCCGCATTGAAAAACTGGACCGTGGCCCCGGTGCCTTGGGTGTCGAGATCGTGCGCGGCAAGGACACGATCCATCACGATGTGGTCGAGGAAGAACGCCCCCATCCGCGGTTGGTGTTCCTGTCGAACGAGGCAATTGCCTCGTCCAATCTGACCGGGTGGATTGACCAGTTGGAGAACCGCCAACGCCCACTGATCCTGTGTGTTGGCGCGGCTGATATGGCGGTGCCTCAGACTGGCCACGCAATGACGCAGCGCCGGATCGACCTGCTGGCGATTGAACAGAACGCCTGGGTTCTGGCCGCGCGGGATCACCGCTGTGTGGTGGTATCGACGCGGACCGAATTGGACTGGGCGATGAAGAACGGTCAGATCTGCGTTTGGGCTCCGTCAAAGATCGTTCTGGATGCGGTTGACGGCCCCTCGGCTGCACCTTCGGACGCCGTTGCCCTTGCTGCTTGGTTCGCGGCCACCTTCGAGGCCAGCGAAATGATGGTGATTGGCGGTGCATTGCCGACCGCACCAAAGACGCCTCTGCGCGCCGTTCCAGTGGATCAGGCGCAACTGTGACCGAATACTTCAGACCGCTGGTGCAAAATGGCTCGGCCCGGCCGGCTGGGGCGGTGCCTCTGGCGGGGCAGACTTTGTGGTTCACCCATGCTGAACGGTTGTCCAGGACTGAAGCCCCGACTGTTGTTGCGGCACAGGACATTCCGGGTGATGTGCTTGCACGCCTGACCGGTCCGCGCGCCGAGGTCGCCGGACTGGCGATGGAACGCCCTCAGATCATGGGTATCCTGAACGCGACACCGGACAGTTTCTCCGACGGCGGCGTGCACAACTCGGTCCAGGCTGCCGCAGCGGCGGCGGAACAGATGGTGGCGCATGGGGCCAGCATTCTGGATATCGGCGGCGAGTCGACGCGTCCGGGGGCCACATATGTGCCGGAAGACGAAGAAATCGCGCGGACTCAACCTGTTATCGAGGCCATCCGCGCCAACACGCAGGCACTGATCTCCATCGACACCCGCAAGGCCAGCGTTGCGCGGGCAGCGTGGGATGCGGGGGCGGGGCTGATCAACGACGTCTCAGGCTTTACCTTTGATCCGCAGCTTGCTCCGTTTTGTGCTGAGGTTGGTGCCCCGGTCTGCGTGATGCACATGCAGGGTGATCCGGCCACGATGCAGGACGATCCGCAATATGATGACGTGTTGTTGGATGTCTACGATTTCCTTGACGGGATGGTGGTGCAGTTGGAGCAACTGGGCCTGAATCGCGACCGGATCGTAGTTGATCCGGGCATCGGGTTTGGCAAGACGCAGGAACACAATCTGACCCTTCTGCAAAACCTCAGCCTGTTCCACGGAATCGGCTGCCCAATCCTGCTGGGTGTGTCGCGCAAAGGGCTTATCGGGCAGATCGGCCAGGAACCGCGCAAGGATGCCCGCGCGCCGGGATCAATCGCTGTGGCGCTGGCCGGATTGTCTCAGGGTGTGCAGATCCTGCGCGTTCATGACGTGCCCGAGACCGCTCAGGCCTTGCGTCTGTGGGCTGCCGTCCGGTAATCCGGTCGCAGGCAAGACATTACGGAGTGACACGATGCGCAAGCTGTTCGGAACCGACGGGGTGCGGGGCACCGCCAACACCCATCCGATAACGGCCGAGATGGCCCTGCGCATCGGGGCCGCTGTTGGGCGGTATTTCCGGAAGGATCACTCTGAAGCGCACCGGGTGGTGATCGGGAAGGACACGCGCCTGTCCGGGTATATGCTGGAAAACGCGCTGACCGCCGGGCTGACCTCAACCGGTATGAACGTGTTGCTGCTGGGCCCGGTGCCGACGCCCGCAGTGGGGCTGATGACCCGGTCGATGCGCGCGGATCTGGGTGTGATGATTTCAGCCAGTCACAATCCGGCCGAAGACAACGGCATCAAGTTTTTTGGCCCCGACGGGTATAAGCTGTCCGATCAGGCCGAGCTTGAGATTGAACTTCTGATCGAAAAGGGTGTCAAACCGGCGCAAGCGCAGAATATCGGCCGTGCGCGCCGGGTGGATGATGCGCGGTTCCGGTATGGTGAGCGGGTCAAATCTTCGCTGTCCCGCGACCTGCGTCTGGATGGGCTGAAAGTGGTTGTCGATTGTGCCAACGGTGCCGCGCACCGCACCGCGCCCGAGGTTCTGTGGGAGCTTGGCGCCGAAGTCATCCCGGTAGGCGTTGCCCCCAACGGTAAGAATATCAACCTGAATTGCGGTTCGACCAAACCTCAGTTGGCGGCCGAGACGGTTGTGGCCCATGGTGCGGATGTGGGGATTTGCCTGGACGGCGATGCCGATCGCGTTGTGATGGTCGATGAACACGGGCAGGTGGCTGATGGCGATCAACTTATGGCGCTGCTGGCGACCAGTTGGGCCAAGGCAGAGCGTCTGCAGGGCGGCGCACTGGTTGCGACGGTCATGTCCAACCTCGGGTTGGAACGGCATCTAGCCGCGCAGGGGCTGCGGCTGGAACGGACTGCGGTTGGCGACCGCTATGTCGTTGAACGGATGCGCGAAGGCGGGTTCAATCTGGGCGGAGAGCAGTCGGGCCACATCGTCATGAGCGACTACGCCACAACGGGCGACGGCCTGATGGCCGGTCTGCACTTCCTGGCCGAGATGGTGCATTCGGGCCGCAAGGCCTCTGAGCTATCGGTGCAGTTCGAAACCGTTCCGCAGCTGTTGAAGAACGTGCGGTATCAGGATGGGCAGACCCCGCTGGAGGCCAGCAGCGTCAAAGCCGCCATCGCCGATGCCGAAGCGCGTCTGAACGGGCAGGGGCGTCTGCTGATCCGCAAATCAGGCACCGAACCTCTGATCCGCGTAATGGCGGAATGTGAGGACGGCGCTCTGCTGACGCAGGTTGTCGATGGTATCGTGGCCGAGGTCGAGGCGGTCGCGGGTTAACGCCCGATCAGCATCTTGCGCAGGCTGAACCACTGGCTGATCGCCAGACCGGTCAGGATCATGATCAACGCGATGTAGAACCGCAAAGGCAGCGCCTCGGATAGAATCCAGGCGCCGAAGATCATCGACCAGATCGGTACCTGATAGTTGACCAGTGTCAGGAATACGGACCCGGCGCTGCGAATGATGGAAACGCGCAGCAAGGTCGCAAAAGCGGTGGGCAAAAGGCCCAGTGCGATGATCGCCAGACCGGGGCGTGTGCCCTCCCAGCGAGGCAGGCCCTCGGTGACCAGCATGATCGGCAGCAAAAGCGCCGCGCCAACGACCAGTGACAGCGCGGCCAATGCGACCGGATCAACCGGTGGGCAGCGTCGGGTAAAGATCGATGCGCAGGAATAGCAAAGGGCTGCTCCGATACAGGCCAGTTGCGCCAATGGTTCCGCCCCTTGTCCGATCTGCGCCAGCCCCGGACCGATCAGCACCAATGCACCACAAAAGCCGAGTGATACCCCAAGGAGCCGGCGCAGATTCATCGGCTCATCGGAAAAGAAATGCGCCAAAGGCAGCACCATCAGCGGTATTGCCGCCATCGACAGGCCCGCAAAGGCCGAGGCCACGTATTGTTGCCCCCAGCTGAGCAATAAGAACGGTAGTGCAGTCGACAACAGGCCGATGATGGCGATGTATCCCCAGAGTTTCGGATTGCCCGACGGCAGCTTGCGCCCGGTCAGTGCCATCATCCCCAGCAAGGTCAACGCACCCAACGTGGTCCGTGCGGTGGCAACGGTGACCGGCCCGTATCCCTCGAGCGCCATGGCGACAACCATGAACGTCCCGCCCCAGATGAGGCCCAGAGTAATTACACCGCTCCAATCACGGGGTGAGGGTTGGTCAACCATGTCGTGCCTTGGGTTCAGGGACTGTTGAGACAAAAAAGGGCGGCCGTTTGGCCGCCCCTTCGTAAAGAACCGTCAGGATCAGTTCTTTTCCTTGTCGACCATTTTACCGGCCGAGATCCAAGGCATCATGGCGCGCAGTTTCGCACCGGTTTCCTCGATCATGTGCTCGTCATTGGCGCGGCGCGACGCTTTGATGGTCGGCTGACCAACGGCGTTTTCCAGCATGAAGTCACGAACGAATTTACCCTGCTGGATGTCGTTCAGGACTTCTTTCATGCGCGCTTTGGTCTCGTCGTACTTCAGGATGCGCGGGCCGGTGACGTACTGGCCGTACTCGGCGGTGTTCGAAATCGAGTAATCCATGTTTGCGATGCCGCCTTCGTAGATCAGGTCCACGATCAGCTTCACTTCGTGCAGACACTCGAAATAGGCCATTTCCGGCGCGTAACCAGCTTCGACCAGCGTTTCAAAGCCGCAGCGGATCAGCTCGACCAGACCGCCGCACAGAACGGCTTGTTCACCGAACAGGTCGGTTTCGCATTCTTCGCGGAAGTTGGTTTCGATGATGCCCGAGCGGCCGCCACCGATGGCCGAGCAGTAGGACAGGCCGATTTCCAGCGCTTTGCCGGTTGCGTCGTTGTGAACGGCGACCAGACAGGGCACGCCGCCGCCTTTGACGTATTCGCCGCGCACGGTGTGGCCGGGGCCTTTGGGGGCCATCATGATGACGTCGACGCCTTCTTTCGGCTCGATCAGGCCAAAGTGGACGTTCAGGCCGTGGGCGAAGGCAATGGCCGAGCCGGGCTTGATGTTGTCATGTACGTACTTCTTGTAGGTTTCTGCCTGCAGTTCGTCGGGCATGGTGAACATGATGACGTCACACCAGGCTGCCGCTTCGGCGATGCCCATGACTTCCAGACCTTCGGCTTCGGCTTTCTTGGCCGATGCGGAACCTTCGCGCAGAGCGACAACCAGGTTCTTCGCGCCCGAGTCGCGCAGGTTCAGCGCGTGGGCGTGACCTTGCGAGCCATAGCCCAGGATAGCCACTTTTTTGTCTTTGATCAGGTTGATGTCGCAATCGCGATCGTAATAGACGCGCATGATTCCGGTCCTTTCTGTTACGGTTGCTGAGCTTTTAGTTCGGTGTGGTTTGGTTGGCGAGCGTTGAAGCATTGAGTATTTGCAAAAAAGGTGAAAAGTTATTCGTCAAAACATAATTGGGCGAAGAAATCATGCTTGATGACATGGATCGGCGCATTCTGCGCCATCTGCAGGCCGAACCGACCCTTTCCATGGCTGAACTTGCCGAACGGTGTGGCATCAGCCAGGGCGTGTGTTGGCGCCGGGTCGAGAAGATGCAGGCCTCGGGCGTTATTCAGGGGCAAGAGGCGATCATTGACTGGGCGGCGCTTGGGTATGCTGTCGAGGTTTCGCTGCGCGTGACGCTGGACAAGACCCAGCCGCGGGCCTTCGATGAGTTCACGACCGCCGCGCGCGATGTGTCCGAAGTGATCGAAATCCAAACCTTTCTGGGGCGGGTGGATGTGCGTTTGTCGGTGCTGGCGCGCGATATGGCACACTATCAGCAAATCTACCGCGACCGAATCCTGACCCTGCCGCATATCGCCGATATCGAGGCACTGATGCATATCGCTCGCTTGAAAAGGAATGAGGTTCTGCCGGTATGATTGAGCTTGATGAAACAGACCGCCAAATCCTACGTGCGCTGGTGCAGGATGCCACTCAGAGTGCCGGAGCTTTGGGGCGCAAACTGGGATTGTCCCAGCCTGCGACCTGGCGGCGTATCAGGCGGCTGGAAACAGCAGGGGTCATCCGAGGCCGTCGCCTGCGCCTGAATGCCGAGGCGCTGGGGTTTGGCGTGACAGTTTTTCTGGGCGTCAAACTGGCCCGCAAGGGTCAGATCAGCCTGGAAGACTTCGAACGCGCCGTCAGCGCAATTCCCGAGGTTCAAACGGTCGAGCACGTCCTTGGGCTGTACGACTACCGCCTGCGGGTTGTCGCGCGCGACCTGTCCGACTTTGAACGCGTTCTGCGGCGGCGAATCATGACCTTACCCGGCGCCGGGGACGTCGAAGCCAACGTTCTGCTCAGCGAAGAGCGGTTGCCCGGTCCAATCGGATAGCAGGGATCAGTAGCTGGTGCGGATGCAATACCCGGGATGGTGGGTCATGCGGGCAAAGGTCATCGGTTCCCCATTTTTCCAGGTCGTGCGCTCAAGCTGAATCATCGAGGTGCCGGCAGTGGTGCCCATGAACTCGGCCAGGCGCCCATCGGCGGAAATTGCGCAAAAGGCAATCTCGGCCTCGGTGAAGGGGGCGACATTCAGCAGCCACTCATGCGGACCCTGTGCGTTGAGATCGGCATGTTCCACTTCCGGCACGGTGTCGATGTTGATCCAGCGCTCTTCCAATTGGAAGGGGCGGTTGTCGGCGTAGTGCATGCAGATCACATGCAGCACACGCGCGTTCGGTGAAACACTGAGCTGTGAGGCCAGCCAACCGGGGCTGGAAACAACGTTCCGTTCGACCAACGCATAGCGATATGTCGAATTCTGGTTTTCGACGGTCTGTCGCGCCACCGAGAGTTCCAGTTTCGCGTGTTTGCTGGGTTCTTTCTTGACCCGCGTTCCGCTTTTGCGCTTACGCTCCACGAACCCCTGATCGGCAAGTTCACGCAGAGCGCGGTTCACGGTCGCGCGCGCGCAATTGAATTCTTCGGCAAGCTGCGTTTCCGTTGGCAGCAAAGATCCCTGAGGCCAGATCCGGCTTTCGATACGGCGTTTAACTTCGTCCCGTACAACCTGAAAACTGATCCGCTTTTGAGCAGTCACGAGAAGCAATACCTTTCTTCTACAAAGTGTATGTATCTGTTCAGAAACACCTCTGGGTGTAAAGGGGTGGTGACACTATTTGGCGTCACTTAGGGGGCTATATCGTGCAGTTTCGGACGCGATTTTCACGGGGAAATAAAGTTCCGTCGCGTCAATTGTCGGTGAAAGAAAACTGCTTTACCAATCTCGGCAGAAGATTCACGTTGCCCGAGTACTGTTTGAAAGGACAAATCATGCCGGCGCTTTTGGATAGCATTGACCCCAATGGGCTCGAGGAATTCTCGGTTGTTTTCACCGACCGTTCCTTGAACCACATGTCTGCCCGGTTTCAGACCGTCATGCGCGACATCTCATCGATGTTGAGGGATGTCTACAACGCGGAAGGCGTTGCAGTAATTCCGGGTGGCGGAACCTATGGGATGGAGGCCGTGGCCCGACAGTTCGCACGCAATGCCAACGTTCTGGTCGTGCGCAATGGATGGTTTTCCTACCGTTGGAGCCAGATCATCGAATCCGCAGATTTGACGGCGTCGGCAACGGTGCTCAAGGCGCGACAAACCGGCAATTCCAGCCCGTCACCGTTTGCGCCGGCGCCGATCGAAGAGGTTGTATCAACTATTCGTGAACAGCGCCCGGACGTGGTGTTTGCGCCGCATGTCGAAACCTCGGCGGGTTTGATTCTGCCGGATGACTACGTGACGGCCATGGCTGCTGCCGCGCATGAGGTTGGGGCGTTGATGGTGCTGGATTGCATCGCCTCGGGCTGTGCCTGGGTCGACATGAAGGCAACGGGTGTTGATGTCCTGATTTCGGCCCCGCAGAAAGGGTGGAGCGCATCGCCCTGTGCAGGGCTGGTCATGCTGTCCGAACGGGCCGAGGCGCGGTTGGAAGAGACCACATCCGACAGTTTTGCCGTGGATCTGAAGAAATGGCGGCAGATCATGCAGGCCTATGAGAATGGCGGCCACGCGTATCACGCCACCATGCCGACCGACGCGTTGCAGGCCTTCCGGGATACGATGGTCGAGACCCGCGACTACGGTTTCGAAAAGCTGCGGGATGCGCAATGGGCTTTGGGCAACGGTGTGCGGGCGATGCTGAAGGACAAGGGTATCGTGTCGGTAGCCGCCGATGGCTTTGGTGCGCCTGGGGTTGTTGTCAGCTATACCTCGGACCCCGAGGTTCAGAACGGCAAGAAATTCGCCGCGCTGGGGATGCAGATCGCCGCTGGTGTCCCGCTGCAATGTGATGAGCCTGAGGGCTTCAGCACCTTCCGTCTGGGCTTGTTCGGACTGGACAAGCTGTACGACGTAGATGGCACCATCGCGCGGCTCAAGCGCGTACTGGATCAGGTGCTGTGATCTTCTGAGTGATCTGGGGGCCTCAGCGTACGCCGAGGCCCATCTGCATCAATGTCTTTCGCACGGGCGGCAGGGAATAAAGCGCATTCAGCCCCATCGCCCGCGCATCGCGCAGCGGCCGTGCCTCGATCATCGAGGCGCGGTTCAGCAGGTCGATGCCTTTGACGCGCATCTCGATCTCGGCGTGACGGGCCTTGTGATAGGCGTCCAGCATCTGTGCATCGCCCAGGCCTTCGGGGCGGGCCTGCGCCAGATCCAGAAGGCTGCGCAGATCTCCCAATGACATGTTCAACCCTTGGGCGCCGATAGGGGGCACCACATGGGCGGCCTCGGCCATCAGGGCAATGCGTTCTCCCGACAGCCGTTCTGCTGATTGGCTGATGATCGGCCAAATGGTCCGGCGTGAGGCCAGTTTCAACGGCCCGAACAACCCGCAGGAGCGTTCGGTCATCAGTGCCTCGAACGCCTCAGGCTCGGTGTTCAGCAACTCGACCGCGCGCGGACCGCGTTCCATCCAGACAATCGCGGAGGAGGGCTGACCTTGCCAATCGGGTAGCGGGACCAGAGTGAACGGCCCACCCGAGCGGTGAATCTCGGTCGAAACATTTTCATGCGGGATCGGATGCGTCACAGCAAAGGCCAGCGCCTTCTGGCCATACCGCGTGGTGTGCACGTTGATCCCCGCGGCCTCGCGCATGGGCGAATTGCGCCCGTCCGCGGCGACCACCAGTTTGCAGCGAATACGGCTGCCGTCGCTCAAGCCTACGCGCGCCTCGGCAGTTCGGGTGAACAGGCTGACAGTGCCGGTGCCGGGGCGGAAATCGACATTGGGCAGCTCGGACAAACGAGCCACCATTTCACGCCGCAGCAGCCAATTGGGCAGGTTCCAGCCAAAGGGCTGGTCCGAGATGTCGGCGGCGTTGAAGTCGCGCACCACGCGGGGTTCGGGGACGTCTCCGCCCGCATCGACGATACGCATAATCTGCAAGGGGGCGGCGTGGTCGTCCAGCCGCTGCCACAGCCCGCATTGTTCCAAAAGCCCATGCGCCGGTTGCAGAAACGCCGTGGTCCGCAGGTCGGACCCGTCCACGTCACGCTCGGTGATGGGCGGGGTGGGGTCGACGCAGACAACGTCGAACCCGGCAGTTCCAAAGGCCGCCGCAGCGGTCAGTCCGGCGATTCCTCCGCCGGAAATCAGGATGTCACAGCAGTCTTTCATGGCCTTGGTCTCCGAAGTCTTGGGCAGAAACTAGTTCGGTTCCAAGGTGGGTGCCAAGTGACATCCTGTCCCGTGTGTCAGCCGCGTGAGATCAGGATGAGGATAAGGAACATCACCGGCACCAACATGACGGCCGGGATATAAAGCCCCGGCAGGCCAAACAGCAGGGCCGAGCATCCCCACATGCTGACGATCGCGGCAGCCATATAGTACCAGTCTTCGGCCCCACCATTGGCGGCATCTTTTGCCAGCCAGCCAAAAACGGGGATTGCAAACAACAGGCGCTGCCAAATGGGCAGGCGCCGAGGCATCTCGATCGCGCTCATGGGAATCTCCAGTTCTGTTCGTCGCTAAGGCGCATATAGGGGGGGATGCTGCACCTGCAAAATGTGCAGATCGTCGCAGGGCGACAGCCTATCGCAGACGGGCCAGAAACGCGGTCAGATCGTCGGTGTGATGGTGAATATGGTCAGCCTCGTGCGGCTCGGGTGCGACGTGGACCGTGCGCATTCCCATCGCGTGAGGAGCGGCCAGATTGCGCGGATCATCCTCGAACATAGCAGCCTTGGCCGTGTCGATTCCATCCTGGGCAAAGATCGCTTCGAACGCGGCTTTTTCGGGCTTAGGCTTATAGCCCGCGTGCTCGACCCCATAGATCGCATCGAAAAGACCGCCAAGTCCGCGCGCATCCAGAACTCGCTCGGCGTAGGGTGCGCTGCCGTTGGTGTAGACAATGCGACGCCCGGGCAGGGACCGGATGTGATCGGCCAGTTCTGCGTCGGGGTCCATGTGGCTCATGTCGACTTGATGAACCGCGTGCAGATAAGGGTCCGGATCCAGATCATGCTCGGCCATCAACCCGGCCAGCGTAGTGCCGTATTGCCGCCAATAGTGCGAGCGCAGCCGGTCCGCCTCGGCCCGGTCCACTCCGATGGCCTGCACAACGTAATCCGTCATCAGCACCTCGATCTGATCGAACAGGCGCATATGTGGCGGATACAGCGTGTTGTCCAGGTCGAAGACCCATTGGGTGACGTGAGAAAAGGCAGGTTTGACCATGGTTTTGGTTTAGGGCGCGTGGCATCGGTTTTCAATGCTACTCTTGATCCTGGGGGCAAGTGACGGATAGACATGTTCGAACGAGGAGACAAACCACCCAATGCCCCCATCCAAACAGCCCAACACAGACGCCTACAGCTTAATTCTCGAAGCGATTGACGTCGGCGTCTATAAGCCCGGCAACCGACTGGTCGAAAGCGAGCTGGCCGAGCGGTTCGGAGTGTCGCGTACGCCGATCCGCGAGGCGCTGCAGCGGCTCGAGACGCAATCCCTGCTGGAACGCGACGGGCGGTCGTTGATTGTCGCCTCGTTGGATCACAACCAGATGGCCGAGCTGTATATGGTGCGGCGCGAATTGGAGGGTCTGGCCGCGAAGCTGGCCGCCAAGCACGCCACCGATGAAGAGATCAAGGTATTGCAGGAAATGGTCGCCGCTGATGACGCGCTGGTCGATGATCCGGCGGCCTTGTCACGGGCGAACCGGCGGTTTCATGAACAGATACATCTGGCCTCGCATAACCGCTATCTGGTGCAGCAACTGGACCTTGTGCATCGCACCATGGCGCTGATGGCCACCACGTCCTTGGCGGCGCAGGGCCGGGGTGAGATCGCGCAGGGTGAACACAAGGGGATTGTCGAGGCAATCGCAGCCCGCGACGAAGAGGCGGCAGGGCGTGCTCTCAAGGATCACATTTCGGTCGCTTTCATGACACGTCTGAAACAGGATGCCATCCGACGCGAAAGCTGACCGTCAGTGCGGCAGGCCTTCTTCGCTGGCCTGACCGTGTTGTGTCTTGTCCCAGAAGAACGGGTCGAGCAGCAGCTCCCACAGGGCCTTGTACGCAGCCAACACGCCCAACGGAAAATACAGCGGCATCGTCGGTACCCAAGGAAGCAGAAAACGCCGCTCGCGTGCGGATACTGCGATAACGCCGACCAGAGTATTGATGGCTTCGGCAAACAGGAACAGGCCGAACAATGCGATCAGCCCGACACCGGAAAGGAACGGGTCAAGCGGGCTGGGCAGGCCAAAGGTGGTCAGCCAGAACAGCCATAGGACCGGAGCCAGCAGGAATTGCCCGACGGTTCCAAGAAAGAACGCCTGTACGCCCAAAAACCTGATGGGGCCGAGATCCCTCAGCAAGCGCAGAGGCGACCGCATGTGAACAAGGTAGGTGACCATGAACCCCTTGAGCCAGCGAGAGCGCTGCCGCACCCAGGGCCAGGCGCGGAAATTCGCTTCTTCGAACGTGGCGGTATCAACCATTTCCGTTCGATAGCCTGCCCGGCTGAGACGTACGCCCAGATCGGCATCTTCGGTGACGTTATGGGCATCCCAACCGCCCAGTTCCAACAGCTTGTCACGGCGGAAAAAGAAAGTGGTCCCGCCCAGCGGCACGACAAGCCCAAGCCGCGCGATGCCCTGTAGAATAACCCGGAACCAGCTGTTGTATTCGATGGTAAAGCAGCGTGAGCGCCAATTGGTGCGGGGGTTGTAATAGTCCAGAACGCCCTGAAGGCAGACAACGTCCTCGTCTGCCTGTGCGAAATGCCGGACGACACGCTCGATCTGGTCAGGTTGTGGCGCGTCTTCGGCATCCCAGACGCCCAGAATGTCGCCCCGGCAGAAATCCAGCGCATAGTTCATCGCACGGGGTTTGGTGGTCAGGCCATTCAGGGCGGGGACCTCGATGGTTCTGATCCAGCTGGGCAGATTGACCTGCGCCAATGTGGATCGCGTCACCTCGTCGGTTTCTTCCAGCACCAGTATGATATCCAACAAGGCCTTGGGATAGGTCAGCCGCTGCAATCGACGGATCAGGGCGTCGGCAATTTCCCTCTCCTTATAGAGTGGCACCATGATGGAAACGCAGGGCAAGGCCGGCGGCGGGCTGGCGGACGCTTCTGTGGAGGGGCGGGTCCAGTGATGCCAAATGAAATTCAACAGGCCAGCCAGACGCAGAGCCAGAAACATGATCAGGCTGACCACGGCAGCAGCCATCAAAACGGCTATTCCGGCCATGGGAAAGGCGGCTGACAAAGCCACAAGGCCCGCGAGCGCGGCCGCAGGTCCGACACGGGATCGCGGGGTCCAGGATCGGCAGCTCTGGTCAAGGTCCACACGGGCCTCTGCCGCTTCGGCAAGGGGGGTGGAGAACATGTGCGCGATCGCTCCGTCAATCTGATCCGCTGCGGCGAGCACTGGGATGATTGTATAGCCGGTGTCTTCCAGATCGCTGTGCACGCTTGGGAACAGATCAGGCCGGGCCGTGGCAACCAACAGAATAGGCCCCAACCGACGCCAGGGGATGACGTTATGGGCCAGCCAGAAGTCGACGGACTTGATCCGGCACAGATCGGGGGGCGGGGGTGAGCTGTCCAGATCAGCGATCTGCAGGCCGGTTTGCTCGGACAGAGCATTTATCACGTCCTGACGATTGACCCAGCCCTCGGCCACCAGAATTTCACCCAAGGGTGCCTGTTGCCAGGATTGCAAGAACAGCGCTTCGTCCAGCTGCGCCTTTGTGATCAGGCCACGGTCGACAAGGCAAACTCCCAAGGGCTTGCGTTCCTGAGCAGGTATCGGCGCGGCGTGCGCGAAATGCTGCAGGTTCAGTTCGACCATAAATAACAACCCTGACGCGGTTAGCAGGCGTCAGGGTTGCTCAATTAGGGTTAACAGCGGGTTAACTCTGATCTAATCGCCATTTATGCCATGGTTTTCTTGTTCGCCATCGCGTCGGCAAAGCGTTCGAACAGGTAGAAACTATCCTGCGGACCGGGCGAGGCTTCGGGGTGGTACTGCACCGAATAGACCGGGCGATCCGTCATGCGGATACCGCAGTTCGACCCGTCAAACAGCGACCGGTGGGTTTCCACCACGCCCTCGGGCAAGGACTGCGCGTCCACCGCAAAGCCGTGGTTCATCGAGGTGATTTCGACCTTGCCGGTCTCCATGTCCTTGACCGGGTGGTTGGCGCCGTGGTGGCCGTGGTTCATTTTGACGGTCTGGCCACCCAAGGCCAGCGCCAGCATCTGGTGGCCGAGGCAGATGCCAAAAACGGGCAGGTCGGTGGTGTCCAGAACCTCTTTGATCATCGGAACGGCGTATTCGCCAGTGGCCGCGGGATCGCCCGGGCCGTTAGACAGGAAAACGCCATCAGGGTTGTGCGCCAGCACTTCGGCGGCTGTCGCGGTGGCGGGCAGCACGGTTACGTCACAGCCAGCCGAGGCGAGGCAGCGCAGAATGTTGCGCTTGGCACCGAAATCCACGGCAACCACCTTGTGCGCCGGGGCTTCCTGACGAGTGTAGCCGTCAGGCCAGGCCCACCGCATCTCATCCCAGCGATAGCTTTGAGCGCAGGTGACCTCTTTGGCCAGGTCCATGCCTTCCAGCCCGGCAAAACCACGCGCAGCGGCGACCAGAGCCTCGATGTCGAAATTCCCCTCGGGGTCATGGGCCAGAGCGACGTGCGGCGCGCCCTGCTGACGGATGGCGCGGGTCAGGCGGCGGGTGTCGATGCCGCCGATGGCGATGCGGCCACGACGGGTCAGCCAGGTCTTCAGCTCTTCGGCCGAGCGCCAGTTCGACGGCTCGGTCGGGTCCCACTTGACCACCATGCCCGCGGCCACGGGATCACCGGTTTCGTCATCCTCGGGGTTCACGCCGACATTGCCGACATGGGGGAAGGTGAAGGTCACGATCTGTCCGGCATAAGAGGGATCGGTCATGATCTCCTGATAGCCGGTCATGGCGGTGTTAAAGCACAGCTCGGCCACGGTCTGACCGGTGGCGCCGAAGCCCATCCCGTAGAACAGTGTACCGTCGGCCAATGCCAGACATGCGGTGGGCTTGGACGGGGCGTTCTGGGCCATCGGGCGACTCTCCTGCTGGGTAAATCGGCGCATAACTAAGGGGGTTGTGGCGCTGGGTCAAGTCTGTTCAAATTTTGCGCTATTGAGGAAAATCAATAGGTTAGTGATATTCACTTCTGGTTGTGTCGCGCTTTTTGTTTCGATATGGTCGGGGTTCCTTTTCCATGGGGATGGACAGATCATATGGATATGCGATCACGGGTGAACTCAGCCCTGAAGCAAGCAATGAAAGACAAGGATGCCGAGCGTTTGTCGACGCTGCGGTTGATCAACGCTGCAATCAAAGACCGCGACATCGCCTCGCGGGCCTCTGACAACGAAGAGGCCAAAGGCTGCGGTGATACCGAGGTTCTTGAAATCCTTGGAAAAATGACCAAGCAGCGCAAGGAAAGCGCCCGCGCCTATGAAGAGGGTGGACGGCTGGATTTGGCCGAACGTGAACTGCGCGAGGTCGAGGTAATCGAGGAATTCCTGCCCAAGCAGCTGGATGATGACGAGGTCTCCAAAGCCATCCAGACGGCGATCACCGCGACAGGAGCAGGTTCGATCCGCGACATGGGCAAAGTGATGGGCGAACTCAAGACTCGCTATACTGGCCGGATGGATTTCGGCAAAGTTGGCCCGATGGTCAAAGACCACCTATGCGCCGCCTCGAACGACGGCTGCTGACACTAATCAAATTCTGAGACTGCTGTTACTGCGCGACCGGTTCGCGCAGTTTTTGCGTCAGGTCATCGTATAGCGCGATACGCTCGTCCTCAGACAGGAACGCTCCGATTTCCACTTCGCGCCCGTCTCCGGTCAGCGTGACATAGTTTGGCACCGGCCCGCCGTGTTTGTGCATCTCGGGCCGAGCCCAATAACGGTTGCAGGTCCACTCTTGCTGGCCTTTTCGCGGATCGTGGTGGACCAGATGCGCCTTTGTTCCGGTCAGGGTGAGAATCTCGAATACGCTGCGGGCGCGGTAATTGGTCTGGATCGCCAACCACAGGCCCAGAACGGTCAGCAGCAGGAAGGGCAGCAGTCCCCACAGGATGACCGATCCCAGCACAGCCAGCAGTGGAATTAGTCCAAACAGGAATACAGATAAGATCACGATCATCGCCCCGCGTCGTGGCAGCGAGTTATGTGGCCAAAGGCGCAGTTCCTGTTCGGTTTCCGAAGTTCGCTTCCATCGATAGGGCATGGCTGAAAGTTAGTGCAACTTGGGTGTGTGTCGAAGGGCAATGATCAGGTCACATGGCCGACACGCGCCCATGACAGCGCGTCGTCCAGCCGATCATCTCCCCAAAAGACCTCACCGCGGACGACAAGGCTGGGGGCTCCGAAAACCCCGAGTTTGGTGGCTTGATCCGTTTCGGCCTCGAGTGCGGCGACGGTATCGGGGCTGCGGGCGCGGGCCAGCACCAGCCGCGGGTCCTGCTGGCACCTGTGCAGTGCTTCGGTGATGGCGGACTCGCTGCCAGCTTCGTTATTTTCCTCGAACCAGATGCGATACAGCACCTGAGTGAAGTTCTTGCCCCAACCGTCGCCCATACCCAGCAAAGCGACCTGATTGGCCAGCGGCAGATCCGAGATCGGGTAGGGTGCGGGCAATCGGGCGTGAATGTGGTACTTCGCGGCGCGGCGCTCGATATCGCGCCACATATACGCGGATTTCACCGGCTTGCCTGCAAACGGGATGTTGTTCTGATCAGACATCACAGTGCGTACGTTGAACGGTCGCCATCTCACCGAGGCACCATGTTCCGCGCACCAATCGTCCAGACGCATGACGGTCAGGAAACTGTATGTACTGCCGATGGAATACCAAAAATCGATGTCGGGCATGTGATACCCCCGGGTTGCCGGATGTCTAAACACTGACAGGATAGCCGATTTTGGCGGTTCTGGCGACTTTTGGCAGCATATTTAAGCAGTAACGAAAAAACCCCGCCGAATTGGCGGGGTTTTCTTTGGGTTTGGAGGAGATCAGTGCGCGTGGCCCTTGTCCCAGTCTTCCTGCTTCGGCAGCTGCTCGAACGTGTGCTCGGGCGGCGGCGAGGGCAGGGTCCATTCCAGGGTGTCCGCGTATTCGTTCCAATAGTTGTTCTCGGTCACACGTGCGCCACGGAACAGGGCGTAGAACACGATGCCGAAGAACAGCAGGAACGAGGCGAAGGAGATGAACGCACCAATCGACGAAACATAGTTCCACTGGGCGAAGGCCTCGGGGTAGTCGATGTAGCGGCGCGGCATGCCCTGACGGCCCAGGAAGTGCTGCGGGAAGAAGGTCAGGTTGGCGCCGATGAAGAACAGCCAGAAGTGAACCTTGCCCCAGAACTCCGAGTAGTGGCGACCGGTCATTTTGCCAAAGTAGAAGTACACACCGGCAAAGATGGCAAAGACGGCACCCAGCGACATCACGTAGTGGAAGTGCGCAACCACGTAATAGGTGTCGTGATAGGCGCGGTCGATACCGGCCTGCGACAGCACAACGCCGGTCACACCGCCGACGGTGAACAGGAACAGGAAGCCGAAGGCGAACAGCATCGGTGTCTTGAACTCGATCGAGCCGCCCCACATGGTCGCGATCCATGAGAAAACCTTAACGCCTGTCGGAACCGCGATGACCATCGTGGCCAGCATGAAGTATGCCTGCTGACGCAGCGACATGCCGACGGTGTACATGTGGTGCGCCCACACGACAAAGCCCAACACACCGATTGCGATGATCGCCCACACCATCGGCAGGTAACCGAAGATCGGCTTGCGCGCGAAGGTGGCGATCACGTGGCTGATGATACCAAAGCCGGGCAGGATCACGATGTACACTTCCGGGTGGCCGAAGAACCAAAGGATGTGTTGATACAAGACCGGGTCACCGCCACCGGCCGGATCAAAGAAGGTGAAGCCGAAGTTGCGGTCCATCAGCAGCATGGTGATTGCGCCCGCCAGAACCGGCAGCGACAGCAGAATCAGCCACGACGTGACGAAGATCGACCAGCTGAACAGTGGCACCTTGAACAGGGTCATGCCGGGGGCACGCATGTTCAGGAAGGTGGTGATCATGTTGATCGCGCCGAGGATCGAGGAGGCGCCCGATACGTGTACGGCAAAGATCGCAAGGTCCATGGACATGCCGCCCTCGGTCGTGGACAGCGGTGGATACAGAACCCAACCCACGCCCGAACCGGCCTGGTCATTGCCGCCCGGAGCCAGCAGCGAGGCAACACCCAGAGAGGTACCGGCGACGTACAGCCAGAAGGACAGATTGTTCATCCGCGGGAACGCCATATCCGGCGCACCGATCTGCAACGGCATGAAATAGTTGCCAAATCCGCCAAACAGGGCCGGGATGACAACGAAGAACATCATCAGAACACCGTGATAGGTGATCATCACGTTCCAAAGATGGCCGTTTGGACCAAACTCGCAGGTTTCTCCTCCAGAGAAGAGACGCGCGGCGGAACTACCGGTTTCGCTCAGGCACATGTACTGAACGCCGGGTTCCATCAATTCAAGCCGCATGTAAACGGTCATCAGAACCGAGATCAGACCGGCAAGTGCCGAGACGACCAGGTAGAGAATCCCGATGTCCTTGTGGTTAGTCGACATGAACCAGCGAGTGAAAAAGCCGCGCTGGTCTTCATGGCCGTGACCATGAATGGCTGCGTCTGCCATTATAGGTGCCTCCTGTTGCAACTGACCGCGCTGCCGGACCTCTCCGGCGCGCGGTATTATTGCTGGTTTTAGAATGCGAAAGAGGCGCCTTCAATGGCCGAGTTTGATCTGGATCAAGATTAATTGTCGCGGGTCGGAGGAAAACCCGCGAAATATTGGCCATGAACAGGGCATATCTGGCTATTGGTTCCGGTATTTCAAGGGGCCGCAATCTCCCATTCGCGCGACGCGGCAGAGTTCCGCCTTGACCCTTGGGGGTGGGGGCCGCAGAACTACGCTCAATACCCGAAATCGGAGACTTGATATGGCCGCTTACGATCCCGACAACATCTTCGCCAAGATCCTGCGCGGAGAAATCCCCTCGACCCGCGTGTACGAGGATGACGATACGCTGGCCTTCATGGATATCATGCCGCGATCCGATGGGCATCTGCTGGTGATCCCCAAAACGCCCTGCCGAAACCTGCTGGACGCAACGCCCGAACAGCTGTCCGTCGTGCTGTCAACCACGCAGAAACTGGCCAAAGCCGTGGTCAAGGCCTTTGACGCCGACGGAGTCACCGTTCAGCAATTCAACGAGGCCGCAGGCGGGCAGGAGGTTTTCCACCTGCATTTCCACGTCCTGCCGCGCTACGAAGGTGTGTCGCTGCGCGCCCCGGGTCAGATGGGCGACTTCGATCTGATCGCGCAGCACGCGGAAAAGATCAAAGCGGCACTGGTCTGATCAGTCTTTGCTGTCATGCGGACCCAGACATGCGCTGTGGTCGCCAAACGCGTGGACCACGGCGCAAACATGGTCGTGCCCACCATCGCAGGCTGCTGCAATGCGGGTCAGTTCAGCCTCGAGCCTGCGCAGCTGCGTGATCCTGCCCCGCAGGTCAATCAGTTGCCGTTCGGCAATTTCGTGCGCCCGGTCAAGATCCGACCCGCGCGCCCCTTCCAAAGACAACAGTGCTTCGACGTCGCCCAAGGGAAGACCGAGATCACGCCCATGGCGAATGAACCGAAGGCGGTTCAGGGCAGCTTCGTCGTACCGACGCTGGTTTCCGGCCGTTCGGTGCGGTTTGGGCAGCAGGCCTTTGTCTTCGTAGAACCGAATTGTGGGCACCTTGACGCCCGTGCGGCGGGACAGCTCTCCGATCGAGTACATTTTTCGTATTTCGCCCCTTGAACCTCTAGTGGCTAGAGGGATTACATGAGGTGGGCAACCGAAACAAGGAACACCGGTAAGATGCCACATGATCACCACGGGCACACTCACATTGACCCCGCGAAAGGCGACATGCGCGTTGCTGGCGCGATAGCAGTCAACATGCTGCTGACCTTTGCGCAGGTCATTGGCGGAATACTCTCGGGGTCACTGGCGCTGATCGCGGATGCGCTGCACAACTTCTCGGACGCGATCGCACTGATCATCGCGTTCTTTGCCCGCAAAATTGCCCGGCGCCCTGCCGATCCGCGCATGAGCTTCGGTTACGGGCGCGCCGAAGTGGTTGCAGCGCTGATCAACTATACGACGCTGATCGTCCTGTCGGTTTATCTGATGTACGAAGGGATCATGCGGTTTTTCCAGCCTGAACCCGTCAATGGATGGATGGTGGTCTGGATCGCGGCCCTTGCTTTGATTGTCGACCTGATAACCGCCGCGCTGACCTATACGATGGCCAAGGACAGCATGAACATTCGCGCGGCCTTCATTCACAACGTGGCCGACGCGTTGGGGTCGGTTGCCGTCATCATTGCGGGTGCCGCTGTGATCCTGTTCGGCTGGACATGGGTCGATCCGGCGGTCACGATCCTGATCGCGGTCTACATCCTGTGGCACGTCAAATCCGAGATCGGAGAAACCATCCGGGTTCTGATGCTGGGCGCGCCGTCCGATCTGATCCCCGAAGATGTCGCCACCGCCATCGAGACGACTGAGGGCGTTGCCGGTGTTCACCACATCCACCTCTGGAGTATGCAGGAGCGTGAGCCCGCATTGACCGCGCATCTCGAAATCGCTGCCCAACACTGGACAGACGCGGAGTCCATACGGTTGGCTGTGAAGGAAACACTGAAGACCGGGTTCGGGATCGGTCACGTGACGTTGGAACTGGAACGGACCGACCTGGCCTGCACCACACCACCCCGATTTGGGCATCACAGTTTTCTTCAGGCCTGAAAAAGAAATTGCCGTTCCGATTTGGGGTCGGAACGGCAGACTCGTAACCAAACACTTTTCCGAATACCCGGGTTTTCCGGGGTCACCGGTTTAACACACCACTCACTCTAGAACGGTAAGACTAGAGTACCCGTTTACGCGCGATTTGTATTCTTCGGTGTGTGCTTTCCCCCGATAAAACCCAAAACATTTGAGCAAAACGGTGGATTACGTTCAGGTTCGGAAACAAAAATACCAGCGGCAAGAGATTGTTAATCTCCGTTTCAGCCGGTAGCGATTCGTTGTCGGGTCAGGCTTGGACCGGCTGGAAGCAATCCGAGAAGGTTTTCTGCAAGGCGACATCGACATCGGCCATTGTCACCGGCAAGCCCAGATCGACCAGAGACGTGACCCCATGCTCGGTAATGCCGCAAGGAACGATGCCCGAGAAATGCTCGAGATCCGGTTCGACATTGATCGAGATGCCGTGAAAGCTGACCCATTTTCGCAGGCGCAGACCGATGGCGGCGATCTTGTCTTCGGCGGGCTGGCCGGTGGCGGTCAGGGGTTTGTCGTCCCGGCGCACCCAGACGCCGACGCGACCGTCGCGGATCTCACCCTGCACGTTGAATTCTGCCAGCGCAGCGATCACCCAGTTTTCCAGCTTTTTGACAAAGCCCCGCACGTCCTTGCCGCGCTTGTTCAGGTCCAGCATGACATAGGCCACGCGCTGACCGGGGCCGTGATAGGTGTATTCCCCGCCGCGTTTGGCTTCATAAACCGGAAACCGGTCAGGATCGGTCAGGTCCTCGATCCTGGCCGAGGTGCCTGCCGTGTAAAGCGGCGGATGTTCAAGCAACCACACGCATTCGTCCGCTTCGCCCGCAGCGATAGCAGCCACCCGCGCCTCCATGAAGGCGACGGCTTCGGTATAGTCGGTTAACCCGTCGGTGATCTTCCATTCCATGGCGGTTCCATATCGCGCAGGTGCGGCAAGGGAAAGGGGTCAGGCTGCCTCAGTCAGGCAGCGTTGCAGAACCTGAGCATAGGTGTCCGTACCCTGCGCTCCGGTCAACAGGTATTTGCCGCCGAACACCATCGACGGAACGCCCGAGATACCCCGACTTGTCCAGAACTCCTGCTTTTGGCGCACTGCGGTGACATGCGCACCGGATTCGAGTGCGGATCGCGCGGCGTCAGCGTCCAGCCCGGTAGCCGCAACCGCATCAAGCAGGACATCAGTCTGCGAGACGTCTTTTTGGTCGGTGAAATACGCTTGGAACAATGCCAGCTTCAGCGGATGCTGCCGACCCTGAGACTCAGCCCAATCCAGCAGTTGATGCGCTGCAAAGGTGTTCACCATTCTGCTGTCATCGTCGAAGTTGAACGCAAACCCCAGTTCCGCACCCAGCTGCGTCAGTCGATCACGGGCCTGCTGGCTCTGTTCGGCGGTCGTTCCGTATTTCTCCATGATATGCTCGCGCAGGTTCTGGCCTTCGGGCGCCATAGTGGGGTTCAGTTCGAACGGATGCCACCTGAGGCGCGCCAGCACGTTTTCCTGCTGAAGGGCCAGATCAAGCTGCCGAAAACCGACAATGCACCAGGGGCAGACGACGTCCGAGACAATGTCGATCTGAACAACGGGGCGGGGATCGGTCGAAGTCATGTCCGGGCTCCTGATGGGCTGATGAGTTTACTGTGCAGCTATAGATATGGGTACAAAAAGAGAATTCAAACCGGCGTGTTTTTTGCCTCTTCACATCCCGATCATCAGCGTCTATACGCCCCTCTACCAAGTCATTGGCAGTGCGGTCGTGGCGGAATTGGTAGACGCGCAGCGTTGAGGTCGCTGTGGGGTAACACCCGTGGAAGTTCGAGTCTTCTCGACCGCACCATTCTCATCAGACAATCTGGCGATTGGCCCGTTATGGGGCGGGTAGAGTTGCACCAGTTTGCCCTGGATTATCTTTGTCGTGATTTCCTGTCTCGCCCACGCCCTCGGGGTTGTGTATGACGAACGTCAATACAAGTCGGGAAGTTTTGATGTCGCAGGCCATAACCGTATTCACCACGATGAAGAACGAAGGCCCCTACATGCTTGAATGGGTCGCGTTTCATAAGACGTTGGGTGTTGATCACTTTGTGATTTTCACCAACGACTGCGATGACGGTACCGACGATATCGCCCGCAGATTGCAGGAACTGGGGCTGGCCACCCACGTCTCGAACGAGGTGAAAGAGGGTGGTAACCCGCAGCATCAGATGTTGCGGCGGGCGCGGCGCCAACCCAAGGTGAAAGAAGCCGACTGGCTCCTGTGCCTGGATGTGGATGAGTTCTGGAACATCCGCCACGGCGACAACAGCTTTGGCGCATTGATCACCGAGGTCGAACGCCGCGCAGGTCAGCCTGTGGATGCGATCTCATTCGCGTGGAAACTGTTTGGAAGCTCCGGTAATATCAGTTTTGAAGACCGACCGGTAACCGAAGCATTCGAGATGGGCGATCAGGAGTTTCCCTATCACTCGGGCCGGGCCTATGGCCTGAAGACCCTGTTTCGCAACAACGGCAAGTTCACGCGGTTCGGGCCACATCGCCCGAAGGGTGTAGAAGAGGGCAAGGAGGCCGAGGTTGCCTGGTCCGACGCCGGGGGCAATCTGCACCCGGCCGATAAGGTGGGGTGGCGAGCCTGGCCGGGGTTTGACCACTCGCTTGGACGTCTGCACCACTATTCGGTCCGGTCGCTGGATGGATTTCTGATCAAGCGCGACCGAGGGAGAACCAACCATATCAAGGTGGATCAGGGGCAGTCCTACTGGCAGGACATGAACGCAAACAAGGAAACTGACCCATCCATTCAGCCCATCGCTCGGCGCGCGGTACCGCTGCTGGCGGAGTTGAAGGCAGACCCGGTACTGGGAGATTTGCACGCCCGGGCCTGCGACTGGCACCGCGCAAAAATCGCCGAGATCAAAATGCGTCCGGACTGGGTGGATTTCCGGATGTGGCTGACGGACAATCTCATCTGAGGAACATGGCAGACGACCTTTCGAAAGAGCAGCTGAAACCCGAACACCCCGACCGCAAGACGGGGTACGAGCGTATTCTGACCGATCCCGCGCCGCCATGGTTTGTTGAACTGTATCCGGGCGGCGACGGGGCCGGGTTTCTGCAAAAGCTGGAACGCCATTCGGTGCTGTTTCATCAGCGCTCAGCGTCGCATCTGGTTGTGAGTTTCGACAATATCGCCAATGCCAACGATTTGTCCTTTGCACGCGAACCCTGGGGGTGGAAGTTCTTCCGGGATGAGGGCTGGTCCCACATGGGGGTCTTTGCACGCACCAAGGCGTGGTATCGCGACCCCGAAATCATCTCGTATTTCCAGAACCGCGCGGCCGAGGGGTTTTTCGACCAGTTCGATCATGTCGTTTTTGCCGGCGCCTCGATGGGCGGATTCGGGGCGCTGACCTTTTCCGGACTGGTTCCCGGTGCCCAGGTGATTGCGTTCAACCCGCAGACCACGCTGGATGAACGTCTGGTGCCGTGGGAGACCCGGTATCGTTTTGGTCAGGTTCAGGACTGGGACCTGCCTTTGGGGGACGCGGCGCAGACGGTGAAGACGGCGGGCAAGGCCTATGTGTTCTATGATCCGTTTTTTGACCTCGACCGGCAGCAGGTCACGCGGTTGCAGGGCGAAAACGTCGTATTGCTCAAGACGTGGTTTTCGAACCACTTCGCCGCGCCAATGCTGCGCAAGTTGGATATTCTCAAGCCGGTCATGCTGAAGGCGATGGACGGGTCTCTGACACCGGACGAATTTTACCGGATGATGCGCGCCCGCCGCCGTCTGCCCATGGTCATGCGCGCCATCGAGGCGCAGGCCGGCGAGAGTCACTCGCAACTAGTCCGGCAGGCCCGCCAGAGGTTCCGGGCGCTGCGTCGCGCTGCTTTGGCCGAAAGCTCTCAATGATGCCTGCAAAAGGAGTGTTCATCGGACAGCGCAAAGACCGCATGGGCGCGCGCCTGTTGATGATGCTGACCTGCGTCCGTCTGGCCGAGGATTTTGACACTTCGTACAAAGTGAACTGGTTTCCGCAGGGATCGGACGCGCCCGAGTTGGATCAGCCGCAGGAACTGTTCGAACAGGACTGGATCGATGCGCGCTTTGTCAGCGCCAAGGAATTCGATAGGCTTTCCAAAAAGGCCCTGCCGGTCTGGGCCTTTCAGGGGGACAAAACTCCGGATCGGCTGGTTGCACACCTCAACGCGGGCCGCTCGGTTCTGGTCGAGGAGGGGTTCGAGGTGCTGGCCTTCCCTTGGGAGGACATCGAGGCGATCCGCCCACGATACCGGGACTTCATCCATCATATCGGTTTCACGGACGAGATCCGCGCCATCATGGCTCGCGCGGATGAAAAGCTGTCCGGGCAGGGGGTGTCGGCCTATCACATCCGGCGCGGGGACATTCTGAACGGGTTGCCGTGGAAGCACACGACCTGGCCCGCCAAGATCGAGCCGGAAGAGTTGTACGAGGCGCATCTGGAGAAAACCACCGGGCAAACGGCCATCATGTTTTCGGATCAGCCAGAACTGATCAGCCGATTCCAGAAACGCTACCCCGAACTGTTGCGGATGTCGGACATTGCGGACGTCTCCGATATGACGCGGGCGCAGCGCGATTTTCTTGAACTGTACACGATGTCACGGGCCGAGCATGTGGTGGCCCCCTACATATCGGCGTTTTCAATGGCCGCTGCTCGGATATCGGGGCGGCAACGCCTGGTGTTCAAGGACGTCCTGTCCGAAGATGAAATCTCTGTGGCCAATCATCGCGTGATTGACCGTGTTTCCAAAGGGCCCAATGCCTTTTTGAACGCGTCTGAGGCAGCACATATCTATGCCAAGGCCGCTCAGTATTTATGCGCGCAGGATGAAACAGAAAAAGCCTATGAACTGGCGCGGCCCATACTGGACGAAGGGGCCGACAACGCGTTCATGCCGCTTTTGCAGGCTATGAACTGTTTCTACCTGTCAAAGTGGAAGGAATGCGAAAAGCTTGCCGCAGCCGGGTTGGACAACGGAAATCTGTGGTCCGAGGACTATGCCGTGTTGCTTGCGTTGCGCGCGGCAACACTGGGGGCGCAAAAGAAACGGTGGTCGGCCAGTCGTTATTTGGCACGCGCGTTTTGGGGCAAGCCTTTGCGTCCGGATGTTGCGGTGCTGGCGTCGCGAATGTTGTACCGCGATCAGATTTCCGCCCGCCTGTTTCCTCCGACGGATTGGCGGGTGCAGAGACAGGTTCGGCGGCGGCGCTTTCCACCGTTCAACAATCTATACCTGGTGCAGCACAAGGTTCTGGTCAGGCAGCCCTGCAATTTCGATTTCGTTTTGATGGATTGGTCCGATCTGGCATTGGATCAAAAAGCCCGCAGGTTTTTTGGTGATCATTCCCGGTTGGAGCGGTTGGCCGAAGGGTTCGACAGCCTTGAGGGCCTAAGCGTTGATGACCCGGGTGTTTTGTCGGGCAGGGCTGTACTGCATTGGCATTTGGGTGCCATCAACTTACAGCAAGCCATCGATGAAACGCGGAAAATCTCATCCGGCTGGCCAGAAAACCCGCTATATCATAAACGCCTGTCGGTGCTTTACGAGGCGGATGGCGATGTGGCGCGCGCCCGGATGACACTGGCCGAAGCCTTGGCTTGTGATCCCGGAAACCCGTTTCTGGTGTTTGCGATGGGGAAGTTTCTGGAACGGAACAAGGCCGTCGAGCAAGGGCAAAACCAGATCATTCAAGCCGCAGACCTCGATGAAAACTCCGCGGTCATTCAGGGCGAGGCCGGACACATTCACCTGCGGCGCGGCAACAAGGGGAAGGCGCGGCCTTACCTGAAAAAAGCGAATGACCTGTTTCCGCCGTTCAAGCGTTTTGCAAACCAACTGGCTCGTACCCGATGAGAATGGCGCAGGTGTTCAAAACGGTGCCGGATACCTCTTGGCTGTTGCTCTCAGTAAGCCTAGGCTGTGGCCCGAGCAAAAACCGCATAATTTCGGGCGCAGGTGCGATAAGCGGTAAAACACGAGGCGAGTAAGTGTCTGACCACGATCCCAGATATATCAGCGTGACCCCGATGAAAAACGAGGGCCCCTTTGTGCTGGAGTGGGTGGCACATTGCCGTGCAATCGGTATCGACCAGATTGTCGTGATGACCAATGACTGCACCGATGGCACGGATGCGCTGCTGCAGCGGCTGGATGAAAGGGGCATCCTGACCCATGTCGACAACAATGCACGCCGCCAGAGCAATCCGCAAAAACGGGCCTACAGGAAATTCCTCAAGATGGAGATCGCGCGGCCTCAGGATTGGGTGCTCGTGATCGATGCTGACGAACACATTAATATCAAAGCCGGGGACAACACGCTGCGGGCGCTGACTGATGCCGTGCCGGATGCGAAAATGATCTCGATGACGTGGCGGCTGTTCGGGAATGCAGGTGTCGTTCGGTATGAAGACCGATTCCTGTCGGATCAGTTTCGACGCGCGGCGCAGCAGCAAAAACACCGACCGCCACAGGCCTGGGGTTTCAAGACAATGTTTCAGCGCGGGCTTTGGGGCACCCTGGGGGTTCACAGGCCAAAGCGGCCCACGGTCGAGTCCATGGATGAGTGCCATTGGTACAACGGATCGGGGCAGTTGATGCCGGACCGGTACTTTACCGGCAGCTGGCGGTCTGCGCGCGATTCCATTGGCTATGATCTGGTGCAGATCAACCACTATGCGCTGAAGTCCTGCGAAAGCTATCTGGTCAAGAAACTGCGCGGCCGGGCCCACCATACGGGGGAAAGCCTTGGCATGGAGTATTGGGACATGATGAACCACAACGCCGAGGAAGACGGCTCGATCGATGCCATCCTCGACCGCAAGCGCGAGCAGTATTACGAACTGCTCTCAGATCCCGAGACGTCCCGGTTGCACCACATGTCCTGCGACCTGCACAGACAGAAGATTGCGCAACTGCGTGAACAACCCGAGATGCAGGACCTGATGCAGCGGATGACGGCGGATTTTGCGGCCAGTCAAAGCGAATGAGCGAGATCACATCTGAAACAGGAGGCATCTGATGCTCTGGCTGCATTTGGGTATGCCCAAGACCGGCACGACTGCGCTTCAGGGATATGTGCAGCAGAACAAGGCTCAGCTTGCCGATGTGGGGCTGCGCTATATGGAAACCGGACGGCGCCGCAATGAAGGCCAGGGCCGTCTTGCGATCAGCCACAACATCATTGCCTTTCACATGAACCAGACCAATCAGCCGATGGACGCGTTCCGCGAGGCTATGGCTGTCGAATACGGGGCGCACAGGGATCAAACCTGTCTGGTGTCGTCCGAAATGTTCTATAACTGCGACCTGAGCAGGTTGGCGCAAGTCTTTGCGGAAATCCCCTCGCGCGAGCTGCGGATCACCTACTATTGTCGCAGGTATTCCGATTTCCTCGAGGCTGACTACAAGCAACGCGCCAAGAACGGCCGGTTGGGGGGCAGTGCAACCGACTATGTCGGGAACTTGCTGAGCAGGATCAAGGCTGACCCGGGGATCTACAGCTTTTCGGCAAAACTGGATCGAATCCGACAAGCCTTTCCGGGGGTCGTCATCGTGCCGGTTCTTTATGATCGTTCTCAGATGGTGCAGGGGAATGTGGTGGACGATTTCATGTCGCGTATCGGTGTGTCTGTGCCCGATGGCGGTGTGGCCGAGCGGCCCTCAAACCTGTCGCAATCGCGTGCTGCCAGCGAGGCCTTTGGCATCGTGTCCCGGGCGCTTGGGCGCCAGGAAAGTCGTCGTCTGCGCCGGCGCGTCGTCGACGATCCGGTCATGATTCGACGGTACGATGTTTTGGAGCCGCAGGAACGGGCTTGGCTGGACGAATTCGTCGCCAGCCATGATGTTGCGTTCCAGCAGGAGTTTTTCCCCGAGCGGCCTCAGTTATTCGACCCTGTTGAGCTGAGCGAAGAGGATCAGGAATTCCGTCGTGACGTGGCCCAGGAATATGAGGCCCTGCGCCGCGCGTCCGAGATCGTGTTCCGTATGGCGCTGGAGAACTGAGTGTCAGGGCTCGATGATAATTTCCTGACGCTGGCGGCCGGTTGTCTTGTCAAAGATCAGAATGCGGTTGTCATCCGTCACCACCGCGTACCAGTTGTTGCCAATGGTAACGGCCTGCGCCTTTGCACCATCGGGCAGCTCGACCTGATCGGGTAGGGTGGGGGTTCTGTCCGATAGCCGGATGACAATCAGTGCGAATGTCACTAGAACCCCGCCAATCATCACCGCGGTCAGCAGCATGACCATTCTCCGCAGCAGGCGAAGCTGTGGCGTTTCCTGCGGTTCTTGGGGTTCGGAAGGGACAGTCATGGGCACCCGTCAGATTGAATTTCAGATCGCGGCCGATCCGCCGCCACGCCTTGATAAGGCGCTTTCGCGCGATGTGCCAGCCGAGGAAAACCTGTCGCGCACGCGTCTGGCCAAGTTGATCGATGAGGGCGCCGTTCTGGTCAATGGTGCTGAAGCGCGCGACCCCAAGGCCAAAGTTGCCGAAGGGACCTCGGTGTCTATCACCGTGGCCGAGGCCGAGGACAGTCATATCGGTCCCGAAGACATCCCTCTGGAGGTTGTTTTTGAGGACGCCGATCTGATCGTTATCAACAAACCGGCAGGCATGGTCGTGCATCCTGCGCCGGGTTCGCCGAACGGGACGCTGGTCAATGCGTTGCTGCATCATTGTGGCGATGACCTGTCTGGGGTGGGCGGGGTAAAACGTCCAGGTATCGTGCACCGTATCGACAAGGAAACCAGTGGCCTTCTGGTCGTTGCCAAATCGGACGCGGCACATCACGGGCTGGCGGCCCAGTTCGAGGCGCACACGGTCGAGCGGTATTACCGAGCCATCTGCTACGGCGTGCCGGATGCGAATGACCCGCGTCTGCGCGGGGTGAAAGGCGTCAGCTTTGAACCCGGTAATATCATGCGCCTGACCACGCAACTGGCGCGCCACAAGACTGACCGGCAAAGACAGGCTGTTCTGTTTCACGGCGGCCGCCATGCGGTCACGCGGGCGCGTTTGGTCGAGAACTTTGGTAATCCGGCGGGGCTGGCGCTGATCGAATGCTGGCTGGAAACTGGCCGCACGCACCAGATCCGTGTTCATATGGCGCATGCCGGGCATGGGCTGGTGGGGGACCCGGTCTACGGCGGCAAGCGCAAGTTGGCGGCAAAGGCGTTCAGTGTGGCGACCTCTGAGGCCGTCCGGGCCTTTCCACGTCAGGCGCTTCATGCTGCTGTTTTGGGTTTTGAACATCCGGTTACGGGGGAAAACCTGCGCTTTGAAGCGGAATTGCCGGAAGACATGCAGAAACTCATTGATCAGCTTCGCACGCCGCTGACATAATGCGCAAAGTTGCGTGAATAAGACTTTCTTAGGTTTCCTTTATCAATCGTTAATTCCAAACTGTTAACGGTACCTCTTGAACGGATTGGGGTGGCATCCCATATCCATGTTAACGACTTAAACATTTGTCGGAGGGACATGAAACATGGCAAATTACGCAAATCTCCCCGCGCCGACGCCGGAAGGCGGTCTGAACCGCTATATGCAGGAAATTCGCAAGTTCCCGCTGTTGGAACCGGAAGAAGAGTACATGCTCGCCAAGCGTTGGGTGGAAGAGCAAGACACTGAATCGGCTCATAAAATGGTCACCTCGCACCTGCGACTGGCCGCCAAGATCGCTATGGGTTATCGCGGTTACGGCCTGCCGCAGGCCGAAGTGATTTCCGAGGCGAATGTGGGCCTGATGCAGGCGGTCAAACGCTTCGACCCGGAAAAGGGTTTCCGTCTGGCGACCTATGCGATGTGGTGGATCCGCGCCTCGATCCAGGAATACATCCTGCGGTCGTGGTCTTTGGTGAAACTTGGCACGACTTCGGCGCAGAAAAAGCTGTTCTTCAACCTTCGCAAGGCCAAGGCGCGCATTGGTGCACTGGAAGAGGGCGACCTGCGTCCCGAGAACGTCGCGCAGATCGCCAATGATCTGGGTGTGACCGAAGACGAAGTGATCAGCATGAACCGCCGGATGTCCGGTGGCGATGCCTCGCTGAACGCGACCGTCGGGTCCGAAGGCGAAGGCACGATGCAGTGGCAGGACTGGCTTGAGGATGAAGATGCCGATCAGGCTGGCGATTATGAGGCGCGCGACGAACTGGACGCGCGGCGCGAGTTGCTGGCGGCTGCATTGGATGTGCTGAATGACCGGGAAAAAGACATCCTGACTCAGCGCCGTCTGATGGATCAGCCCGTCACGCTGGAAGAGCTGAGCACGCAGTACAATGTCAGCCGCGAGCGCATTCGCCAGATCGAGGTTCGTGCCTTCGAGAAGCTGCAAAAGAAAATGCGTGAACTTGCGCGTGAAAAAGGAATGCTGAGCACGGTCTAAAGCCTGCGCCAGCAAGGAAAGCCCGCCTTTCACGGCGGGCTTTTTTCTTAGGCGAAAACAAAATCGCTTTCGGACAATTGTCCGGCCCGAACGCCAATCAGGTCTATGCTGTCGCCATCCGCCAACTCGATGGTTGTGCTGTAATATCCGCCCGAGATGTGGTCTTCGATGTCCTCAAAGCTGTGAATGCCGTCATAGGCGCTGAGGTCGATCTTGTCCTTACCGACCTTGAAGTCGAGGATGAGGTCCTCTCCGTCACCATCGTCGAAGAAGAAGGTGTCGCGCCCGCGACCGCCGATCAGAAAGTCATCACCGGCTCCGCCATCGATCAGATCCTTGCCACGACCGCCAAAGATGGAGTCGTCACCTTCGTCACCGCGCAGGATGTCTTTGCCGCGGCCACCAAACATGATGTCATGTCCAGCGCCACCCAGGGCAACATCATTGCCGCGCCCGGCGATGATGAAATCATTGCCGCCGCCGCCATGCACAAAGTCCTGACCGCGCCCGGTAAAGTGAAACTCATCCGAGTCGTCACCGATGATGAAATCCGTGTTTTTCTGCCCCAGAATGCCGGTGACTGAGACCGGAAGCAGCACTCCGTCAAGCACATGAATTATTCCGTTCGAGGCCTCGACGTCGAAGGCAATCAAACCCGGGTCGGCAATGCCGGGATCGGCGTCCTCGAGGCTTGGAGGCGAGCTCAACAGGTTCAGTTCCAGATTTGTACCCAGCAAGGTTTCGATCTGGGCACCATCCCCAAGGCTGACGACGGCTTCTTTGGTAAATGACCCGTCGACGACGTGGTATTTGAGAATGTTGGTCAGCAAGGGCAGGGGGTCACCGCCGCCCAGCAGGGTCAACGCTTTCACGATGTGTCCAAGCGCCCCGGCCTCATCCGAGCCGCCATAGCCCAAGGCCTGAGCCAAGGCCACGAAGGCCGCATCGGTTGGCGCAAACACGGTCAGGTCGACTGCGTCGCTGTCCAGTGTCCCTGCAAGTCCCGCCGCGATGACGGCTTCACGGAGGATGTCGAAATCCCCGCCGTTGTTGTCGAATGTTCCCGGGTCTCCGCTTATTTGAATAACGCGTTCCGTGATCGTTGGTCCGTCTGTCATTTCTGGCATTTCGGTTCATCTCCCACCCTGGTTGCCACCTTTGACTGGGAAAGGGCCTGCAAGAGCACCTCTTCCCATCGGCGATACAATTGGTACGGAGAGAGCCGAAATACGGATCACGAAATTCGGATGTCGAGATTTGAAATAGTCGAGTTTCTCACCGGTTCTTGCGTGAATCCCGTTCTTGAAATCAAGCGGTTACGGCGCAAGCTTCACCTAGTTCAATTGTTGCCTGAAAACGCGCACCATGTTCTCACCCATCACCTTGCGAACCTGCGTTTCGGTCAGCCCCTGCACCAGCAAGGCCGACGTCAATGCGGCCAATTCCGAGGTGTCAAACGCCGTTTCGACCGACCCGTCATAGTCCGACCCCAACGATACGTGATCCTCGCCCACGGTCTCGATCGCGGCTTTGATCATCCTGGCGACACCCGTCGGAGAGATATCGCCGCAGGTCACATCCGCCCAATAGCCCATGCCGATCACTCCGCCCGTTGCGGCGATCTCCTGCATCAGATCGTCAGGGAAGTTGCGTTTGACCGGGCAGAACCCGTGAAGACCGCCGTGGCTGACAATCAGGGGGACGTCGGTCATCGCGATCACCTCTCGGGCGACTTGCGGGCTGGAATGGGCAAGGTCGATGACGACGGGGCGCTGGGCCAGTTCGGTCACCACCTGACGGCCGAACGCGGTCAGGCCGGCGTCGCCAAAGCCATGCAGCGATCCGCCCAGTTCATTGTCGAAAAAGTGGTGCAGGCCATAGACGCGGTGCCCAGCGTCGAACAAGGCACCCAGATTGCCCAGATCACCTTCCAACGCATGTGCACCTTCGATGCCCAGAATGCCTCCGACAACCGGCTGACCTGCCGCTCGCGCGGACAGCACAGCGTTCAGATCGGCCCGGGTTTTGACGACCTTCAGTTGCCCATCCGAGGCGGCCTCGAACTGGTGCAGCTTTTCGGCCTGATAGATGGCGCGCGCTTTCAGGCTGCCCCATGTGCGCAGGGGCCAAAGCTGCCCGATCGCCAAAAGGGTGATGTTGTCGAAGGCCTCGGCCGAGTTTGCCTCATAGTTCTGTCCGGCCGGGGATTTGGTCACGGCAGTAAAGACTTGAAGGGCGACGTTGCCTTCGATCAAGCGGGGAATATCGACCTGACCCCGTGTGCCGCGCTCGGTCAGATCACGGCTCCACAACAAAGGATCTGCATGTAGGTCACCAACAATCAGGGTTTCGTGCAGGGCTTCGGCGTCACCTGATACGTCAAAAGGGGCGTGGTCGATCACAGCGTTGCGTTTTGCTTCGATGTAAGGCGGCAAGAACCCGAAAAACACCACGGCCCCAACGATCACTGCAAGCAAAAGCAGACCGCCTATCCATTTGAAGACCCTTTTCATTTTCTCTCCTTCCCGACTGATGGGGGCAGATTAGGGCGGTACGGAGCAGATAAAAGCCTGACTTAACGTCCGAGGGTTGCTAGAAGGGCGAGAAAAGCTTTGTTAGCGATAACTTTTAGATTTTACCGAAGTCACGAATGTCGGAGGAACATATGCAAAAACCAGTTCAATGGGGTGTTCTGGGCGCTGCCAAGTTTGCGCGTCAATTCATGGCGCCGGCGATTCACGCAGCCAGTGGCGCGCGTCTGGCAGGGCTGGCTACTTCCAGCGCGGCCAAGGCCGAACCGTTCCAGGCCTATTGCCCAGATCTGACGGTTTACGAAAGCTACGATGCTCTGCTTGCCGATCCTCAGATCGAAGCGGTTTACATTCCTTTGCCCAATCACCTGCATGTGGAATGGGCTCTCAAGGCGCTGGACGCAGGCAAGCATGTACTGTGTGAAAAGCCTATGGCCATGACTGCGACCGAGTTCGCGCCGCTGATCCAAAAACGGGATGAGACCGGGTTGCTGGCGGCCGAGGCCTATATGATCGTGCATCACCCGCAGTGGCAGCTGGTGCGAAAGCTGATTGCGGATGGGGCCATCGGTAAGCTGGTGCATGTGACGGGCGCGTTCAGTTTTGACAATCGCGCGGACACCGGAAACATCCGCAACCGCGCAGAAACCGGTGGCGGCGGGCTGCGCGACATTGGTGTCTATGTGATCGGCGGCGCGCGGTTTGCGACAGGGCAAGAGCCGGTGCAGGTCGACTCTGCTATCCGGTGGGAGGATGGGATCGACACCTTTACGGAAATCCGTGCGCAATTTCCGGGTTTTACCTATTCCAGCTATTTCTCGATCCGGATGCACCCGCATCAAGAGATGGTGTTTCACGGCGAAGGTGGTGTGATCCGTCTGACCGCGCCGTTCAACGCGCGGGTCTTTGGCGAGGCGCGAGTAGAGTTGCATCGCCCGGGGCTTGAGGTTCAGGTCACGCGCTTTCCGGGCGACGACCACTACAAACTGCAGGTCGAGGCATTCTGCCGTTCGATGCGCGAAGGGGCAGAGTATCCGTGCCCGCTGGAATTCTCGCGCGGGACGCAGGAAATGATTGATCGGGTTCTGGAAGGGGCCGTACCCCTCTGACTTGCCACGTCCCGCACCGTCGCGTTAATCTGTCGGGCACCTGATCAGGAGAGAGGCCCATGGCAGGCGGCTGGGCGCGCGATGGCGCGGTGAGTGAACAGATTGAGGCGTCCATTTCGGACGAACTGGCCCGGATGCAGGCGCAAAAGCGCCCTGTGGGGGAAAGCCTGACCCATTGCGCCGAATGCGAAGAGCCGATTCCAGAGAAACGGCGGCTGGCCTTGCCGGGCGTCAAGCTGTGCCTGGACTGCCAGCAAGAGCGCGACGGGTCCTTCAAGGCGCGCGCAGGCATCAACCGGCGTGGGTCCAAAGACAGTCAGCTGAAATAAGCGGGCAGAGGGATGCCCAAAATCAACCTTCTGCAAAACGGTCTGGTTCTTGGGTTTCTTGCCGCCTTCCTGTGGGGCACGCACAGCGTCATTGTCCGTTATCTGACCAGCGATCTGGGTGGGCTGCAAATCGCCGTTACGCGCCTGTTTATCGCGGCTCTGGCGATCTATTGCATGTTACGGGTGATGCGGGTTCCCATCTCGATCCGGCTGGGGGACTGGAACTTTCGACTGGCCGTATTGTCCACCGTGGTCAACTACATCCTATTCCATATCGGGCTCGAGCATACCGGTGCCGCCAACGCCATGGTGCTAGAGAACACAGCGCCGTTTTTTGTTCTGGTATTCCTGTATTTCTTTGCCGACACGCCGGTCACACGCACCGACGTTCTGGCCACCGGTTTGGCCATTCTGGGTGTTTTTCTTACCGTTTACCAGGATTTTCAGGGGGGCGGAGAACCCTTGTTCGGCGATCTTCTGGAAATCGGGGCGGGGCTCAGCTGGGCGGTGTTTCTGGTCTCCAGCAGCCGGGCGATGCGCAACTCGGAATCGACGGGGGAACGGTTGAATTTCCTGTTCGGCATCTTCACGTGCTCAGGCGTGTTGCTGCTGCCTCTGGCCATGTTCTCACTGCAGGTGCCAACGGTTAATGATGTGGTGTTCCTGCTTTTGCTGGGGGTGTTGCCAACCGCGCTGGCCTACTATCTTTGGTATGAGGCCGCCGCGCGGGTGTCGACGCTGACCGCGACGTTGATGTTTGCCGCATCCGTCGTGTTCACCTTTATCAACTCGGCCATATTTCTGGGGGCCGCAATCACACCGATTGCAGCCCTCGGAGCCATGTTGATCGTGGCCGCCGTATTCCTGACGACCAAAAGCCAAAAGTAATCAGACTTCCATTGTTTACAGTTCGTCGATGAAACCCGAGATCATCGACAGGCCCTTGGCCCAGAATATGGGATCACTTGCGTTCAGCCCGAACAGTACCAGCAGTTTCCTGTGTTGCTTCGATATCAGGAGAGAAGCCCATGGCAGGCAGTTGGGCGCGCGATGGCGCGGTGAGGGAACAGATTGAGGCGTCCATTTCGGACGAACTGGCCCGGATGCAGGCGCAGAAGCACCCCGTGGGGGAAAGCCTGACCCATTGCGCCGAATGCGAAGAGCCGATTCCCGAAAAAAGCCGAATCGCCCTTACGGGTGTGAAACTGCGTCTGGACTGTCAGCAGGAATGTGATGGTGAAGTGCTATTTTGGGGCGGAATAATCCGACGAGTGTTAAAGGATAGTCAATTAAAATGACTGTTTTTTGAGCACTTTAATCTCTTGTTGTTTAAGCATATTCGACGCCGATTCTGAATTTACCCTAATATTACAATTAGTTAAAAATTGATCCATATCAAACTGATATTTGATTGATTCCGCTAGCACAGTTTCAGTTCTCAGCCGGAAGCCGCCATGTTTGACTTTAGCCAAGACCCTCAGCAGTCCAGCCTAATGTTGGATCAATTGTCGCCAAAAGTGCGCAAGTGCCTGCTGGCTCGTGCTCAAAAAAGGTCTTTCACCCGTGGCCAGACGATCTGCTTACAAGGCGAACCGTGCCGAAAGCTGAAGATCGTTTTGGAGGGGTGGGTCAAACTTTACCGGGTTTCGCCATCAGGCCACGAGGCGATGTTGGCGATGCATACAAACGGGCAGAGTTTCGATGAAATCTCGGCGCTGCGCGGTGCACCAAGCACAGCCAATGTCGAGGCCGTTTCGGATTGCGAAATTCTGTACGTTGATATCTCGGCCGTGTGCGCCTGCCACGATGCCGCGCACGAGATCGCCGTGGCCGTGCTGACTGCGGCGTCATCTCATTTGCACGAGATGATGCACGAGGTGGAGGAACTGAAGGTTCTGACCGGCTATGAGCGTTTGTGCAATTTTCTGCTTCGGTTGTCCGACAAACAGGGCGGACAAAGCAAGCTTGAGTTGCCATTCGACAAAGTCGTTCTGGCGTCAATGCTTGGGATGAAGCCCGAGAGCCTGTCACGTGCTTTTGGCAAGTTGCGCAATATCGGCGTCGAGAGTGAATACAAATCCGTCGTCATTCGCGATCTGAAGCAGCTCAAAAGCGTTGTCGCATAACAAAACGCGCCCGGAGATTATCCGAGCGCGTCTGATAGGTTTGTGAGCGAGGGTTTACGCTTCCATCGCTTCCAACTCGTCGATGAAGCCCGAGATCATCGACAAGCCCTTGTCCCAGAATTTCGGATCACTTGCGTCCAACCCAAACGGGGCCAGCAGTTCCTTGTGGTGCTTCGATCCGCCTGCGCGCAGCATTTCGAAGTACTTGTCCTCGAACCCTTCCGATCCGCTTTCGTAAACCGAATACAGCGCGTTCACCAGGCCGTCGCCGAAGGCATAGGCATAGACGTAGAAGGGTGAATGGACGAAGTGCGGGATATAGGCCCAGAAGGTCTCATACCCGTCCATGAATTCGAATGCCGAGCCAAGGCTTTCGGCCTGAACGCTCATCCACAGGGCGTTGATGTCGTCCGGGGTCAGCTCACCTTCGCGGCGGGCGGCGTGGAGTTTGCACTCGAAGTCGTAGAACGCGATCTGGCGGACGACCGTGTTGATCATGTCCTCGACCTTGCCGGCCAGCAGAACCTTGCGCTGTTCCGGCGTTTCTGCCTGATCCAGCATTTTGCGGAAGGTCAGCATCTCACCAAAGACCGAGGCGGTTTCGGCCAGCGTCAGCGGGGTCGACGACAGCATCTCGCCCTGATCGGCGGCCAGCACCTGGTGGACACCGTGGCCAAGCTCATGCGCCAGGGTCATCACGTCACGCGGTTTGCCCAGGTAGTTGAGCATCACATAAGGGTGCACCTCGGTGACGGTCGGGTGTGCGAACGCACCCGGAGCTTTGCCCGGTTTCACCGCAGCGTCGATCCAGCCTTTGCTGAAGAAGGGCGCGGCAATCTCACCCATGCGAGGATCGAAGGCGTTATAGGCGTCCATCACGGTTTTCTCGGCTTCGTCCCATCCGACGATGCGCGTGTCTTCCAATGGCAGCGGCGCGTTGCGGTCCCAGACCTGCATCACGTCCAGGCCCAGCCATTTGCGTTTCAGTTCGTAATAACGATGGCTCAGCTTGGGGTAGGCGGCCACGACGGCTTCGCGCAGGGCTTCGACCACCTCGGGTTCGACGTCATTTGACAGGTGGCGACCGGTTTGTGCCGTCGGCATGTTGCGCCAGCGATCAACGATTTCCTTCTCCTTGGCCTGCGTGTTGTGGACACGGGCAAAGGTCTTGATGTTGTCCTGAAACACAGCTGCCAGTTCGCGCGATGCAGCTTCGCGTTTCGAACGGTCCTGTTCTGTCAGCAGGTTCAGAGTGCCTTCGATGTTCAGCTCTTCGCCGTCGACCTCGAAAGTCAGCCCGGCGATGGTTTCGTCGAACAGGCGTTCCCACGCATCACCGACAACACCCAGATCGTGCAGGAATTTTTCCAGCTCATCCGACAGTTGGTATGGCTTCATCGCGCGGATGCGGCGGAAGACCGGTTCATACCGCGCCAGATCGGCATTGGCGTCGAAATGGGCCTTCAGTACATCATCGTCGATGCGGTTTATTTCCAGCGTGAAGAACACCAGCGGCGTGGTGAAAACGGTGATCTTTTCCTGCATGTCCGACAGGAACTTGGCGCGCTCGGCGTCGGTGGTCAGTTGGTAATAGCGCAGACCGGCGAAAGACATGATGCGGCCCGCCTTGGCGTTGATTTTCTCGTTGCGCTTCACGCAGGTCAAAAGGCCCTCGGCATCCAGATCGGCCAGCTTGCCTTCGTAGTCCGCAGCAAAGGATGCGCATTCGCCCTCAAGCCAGTCCAGATCGCGCGACAGTTCCGGCGCGTCTTCCGAGCTATACAGATCGGTCAGATCCCATTCCGGAAGGTTGCCAAGATCGCCGGTTCCTCCGGCTGCGTTTGCGTCACGGACGGGAAAGGGAAGGTCGCGCATGGATCACCTCGGATTATCTGCTTTCGCAAACATCTAGGCGCGGGCGGCCCGGATCACAAGCCGCCATTGCATGAGGTTTTCTTCAGCTCGACAGGGCAGGTGCCGGTGCAGAGTCGGATTGTGCAGCCTGAAAATGTGCTGCCAAGTGGTCATAGACCGGGCCGCGTACCTCGGGCGCCTCCATCAGCACTTCGTGTTCGCCGTCGGGGATTTCGACCAGTGTACCACTGGGCCAGTTCGCCATCCGCGCGCGGATCGCTTTGCGGTCAACGATTTGCTCATGGCTGCCAAGGAAGGTCAGGGCGGGGGTTACGGGCGCGGTTTGCTCCATCAACCAGGCGCATTCGTCCAGCGCCTCGCGCAGCCAGATCGTCGAAGGCGCGCCAAGGGCCAGTTCGGGGTGCGCCGTCAATTGATCTTTCATCATCTGATACATCGCCGGATCGCGCGTCAGCACATTGCCGTCAAAGGGTTGCGAAGCAACGTAGCTTTCCAGTGAAGTGGTCGGAGGGGTCTTTTCCCCCAGCCCGATCCGCGGCCCCCAATAGGCGGTCAACCGGCTGAGCGGCTTCATGATCGGAGTAAAAAAGATGCCCCACATCGGCCCGGTAAAGGCGCTGGCGGCAAAGCAGTCGCGCTCCAAAACAGCGCGCAGGCCGATTGCGCCGCCCATCGAGTGGCCGATCACGAACCATGGTTTCGGCAGGTCCAGCTTTTCGGCAAGGTCAAGCGTTGCCTTCACATCGTGCTGGTAGTCAGTGAATTGATCGACATGCCCAACACGCGGGTCATCCAGCAAGCGATCCGCAAGCCCCTGACCGCGCCAGTCCACGGCGAGAAATGTAAACCCGCGATCAACGAACTCGGCCGCGGCGTCGCCGTATTTTTCGATGTATTCGGTGCGGCCGGGGAACATCATCACCGTGCCGCTTGCTCTGCCTTCGGGGCGCCAGTGGCCCACGCGGATACGGATATCGTCCGCGGTTGTCACCCAATGGGCGGCACCACCGGCGGGTCCGCCGGCCACGTCTTCATAGAAAGGGGCCGGCGAGATCTGCATCAGGCCAGTACCGAGGCGAGTTTCATGGCAATACCCATGTCGCCGTCAACACTCAGCTTGCCGGACATGAACGCACCGGTGGGGTTCAGATCGCCGCTGAGAATCTGTTCAAACGTGTCCGCATCAGCGCTCAGGGTGACGTCGGCCTCTTCGTCGCTGACGCGTGCGCCGTTTGCATCCAGAACGATTGCGCCCAGATCCGCGATTGCAAACTTGGCAGAAGCGTCAAATGCGCCGCCGGACAGTTTTTCGTTCAGCGCGGCCGCGGCTTTTTCAAGAGTGTCGCTCATGGTGTTCCTCATTTTGTTTGTGCGCCGTGAATGGACATCCCCGGTCGCAACGCTACACTGAACATTGTTATGGGCATTGCAATAAACAATCTCAAAGGTACCGTTGCGGCATTTTTTGTCACGGTCATGTTTTCCACCAGTTCCGCCGCGCAACAAGCGGACCTGCGGGATGAGGCCGCCTTGCTGCAGCAACTGGCGCAGGCCACGCCGGAACAGGCGATCGGATTGGACCGGCAGCTCAAGGCGCTGTGGTCGCAGTCGGGCTCGGCCTCGGCGGATTTGCTGTTGGAGCGCGGCCGCGAGGCGCTTGAGGACGGCGATACACTGGCTGCCATCGAACATCTGACGGCATTGACCGATCACGCGCCCGGCTTTGCCGAAGGGTGGCACTTGCGGGCTTCGGCGTTTTTCGGAATGGATCGCTTTGGCATGGCCGCAGCCGATCTGGAACACGCGTTGACGTTGAACCCGAATAATTACGAGGCGATCTTTGGGCTGGGCCTGATCTTTGAGATCATCGAACAGCCCGACAAGGCACTGGACGCCTATGAGCGCGCGCTGGCTATACATCCGCATCATGAAGAAGTAACCAATGCCGTGAATCGACTAAAGCCTCAGGTCGAGGGCTCGACCCTCTAGAGAGACGGGGCAGGGGGCAAAGGTGAGCGGGTCATCCCGAATTGTGGCCGTACTCGGCCCGACCAACACAGGTAAAACCCATTACGCGATCGAGCGGATGCTTGGGTACCGGACCGGTGTGATCGGTCTGCCGCTGCGTCTGCTGGCGCGCGAGGTTTATGACAAGATCGTTGCGATCCGCGGCCCTTCGGTCGTGGCGTTGGTCACGGGCGAAGAACGCATTGTTCCGCCACGCACCCAGTATTGGGTCTGTACCGTCGAGGCGATGCCCGAAGGCATGGGCGCGGATTTCGTGGCCATCGACGAGATCCAACTCTGCGCCGATCCCGAACGCGGCCATGTCTTCACTGACAGGCTGTTGCGGTCACGCGGCACCAATGAGACGCTGTTTCTGGGATCAGACACCATGCGCGGCTCCATCGCGGCGCTGGTGCCCGAGGCACAGTTCGTCCGGCGCGAACGCATGTCTCAGTTGGTCTATGCGGGGTCGAAAAAGATCAGTCGGATGCCGCCCCGCAGCGCCATCGTGGGGTTCTCGGTCGACAGCGTCTATGCCATCGCCGAGCTGCTGCGCCGTCAAAAGGGTGGCGCAGCAGTTGTCATGGGCGCGCTCAGCCCGCGCACGCGGAACGCACAGGTCGAACTGTATCAGAACGGTGAGGTGGACTATCTGGTGGCCACCGACGCCATTGGGATGGGGCTGAACCTGGATGTGAACCACGTGGCCTTTTCGTCCCTCAGCAAGTTCGACGGCCGCCGAATGCGTCCGCTTGCGCCCAACGAACTGGCTCAGATCGCGGGGCGAGCGGGACGCGGCATGTCTGATGGCACCTTCGGCGTGACCGGAGAGGCCCCGCCACTGGATGAAGGCGTGGCGCAGGCCATCATGGACAGCCGGTTCACGCCGATGAAAAAGCTGAACTGGCGGAATGCCGCCCTGCGGTTCGGATCGGTTGAGGCGCTGATCGACGCGCTTGAGGTCAGTCCGAATGACGAACATCTGATCAAAGCGCGGCCTGCGGATGACCTGAACGTGCTGAAATCACTGTCGCAGGTGACCGAAGTTGTGGCCCGCGCCAGTGACCCCCAATCCGTCCGTTTGCTGTGGAATGTGTGCCGAATCCCCGATTTTCGCGGCATCAGCCATGCTGAACACGCCAGTCTTCTCGAAGTGATCTATGGTCACCTGCATGAACGCGGTTCGATTCCGGATGATTTCATGGCGCGGCAAATTCGTCGAATTGACCGTACGGACGGGGATATTGATGCGTTGTCCAAAAGGTTGGCATATATTCGCACTTGGACATATGTTGCGCAGCGAAACGGATGGGTGCGTGACGAATCACATTGGCGTGACGAAACGCGCACTGTAGAAGACAGGCTGTCGGACGCATTACATGACCGACTGACGCAAAGATTTGTGGACCGGCGCACATCTGTGTTGCTGCGCCGGCTCAAACAGAAGGAGGCCCTTTTGGCCGAAGTAAATGACAAGGGTGAAGTGACCGTCGAAGGCGAATTCGTCGGTCGTCTGGAAGGGTTCCGGTTTATCCCGGATAAAAGCGCGCAAGGAACCGAGGCGAAAGCTTTGAAATCGGCATCCCTGCAAGCACTCGCGCCGCAATTCCATCTGCGCGCCGATCGCTTCTACAACGCGCCCGATACCGAAATTGATTTCACCGATCAGGGTGGCCTGATGTGGGGCGAATATGCTGTCGGCAAACTGGTTGCCGGGGCAGAGCCTCTCAAGCCGATGGTCGAGGTTTTTGTGGACGAAGCCGCAGGGCCGGAAGTCGAACAGAAAGTGCAGCGTCGTCTGCAGCATTTCATCGACCGCAAGGTTGCCGCGCTGTTCGAACCGCTGCTGAACCTGTCGCGGGACGAGGAACTGTCTGGTCTGGCCAAGGGGTTTGCCTTCCGCATGGTCGAAGCGTTGGGCGTGCTGCCCCGCGCCGGTGTCGCGCAAGAGGTCAAGGATCTGGATCAGGACGCCCGAGGCGCGCTGCGCAAGCACGGCATTCGGTTCGGCCAGTTCACCATCTTCATGCCGCTGCTGTTGAAGCCTGCGCCGACGCGCCTGCGTCTGGTTCTGTGGGCGCTGGCCAACGGCCTGCAGGAATTCCCTGACGCGCCGCCTCCGGGTCTGGTCACCGTACCGGTCGCCAAGGACGCGCCCGAGGGGTACGACACCATGTGCGGCTACCGCGATGCGGGCGAGCGTTCGATCCGGATCGACATGCTGGAGCGTCTGGCCGATATGCTGCGCGCCGAAGACAGCCGGGGTGGGTTTGAAGCCAAGCCTGATATGCTGTCGATCACTGGCATGACTCTGGAACAGTTCGCCGACCTGATGAAGGGGCTGGGCTATAGCGCCGAGCGCGGCGAGCGTGAAAAGGTGAAACCAGCGCCTGTCGCCGCGCCTGATGTAACCCCGACAGAGCAACCCACCGCCGAATCGTCGGAACAACCGTCATCCGAAGAAACGCCGGCGACTGAGGCCGCAACAGAAGAGGCCGCTGCACCCGCCGAGGCGCCAGCCGAGGCCACCGAAAGCACCGAGGTGGCAGCCGAGGCTCCGGCAGCGGAAGAACCCGAGGTCGAAGTCTTCTTCACCTTCACTTGGGGTCGTCAGCGTCAAGCCAACCGAGGCCCGCGTCGTGAACAGCGGCAGGGGCAGGGCAAGGGCAAGCCGCGCGGCAAGCCTCAGGACGGGCGCGGCAAACCGCAGGGTAAGAAGGGGGGCAAGCCGCAAGGCGCCAAGTCCTTCTCGTCCCGGCCGCCCAAGAAGGAAAAGGCGATCGATCCCGATAACCCGTTCGCAGCTGCGCTGATGGGTTTGAAGGACGGTAACTAAACGCCGATGGCCGAGGCCAAACTGCGGATCGACAAATGGCTGTGGCAGGCGCGGTTCTTCAAGACCCGCAGCCTGGCCGCCAAACAGGTTAGCGGCGGCCACGTCCGGCTGAACGGAAACCGGGTCCTGAAACCGGCGCAAGCCGTGGGGCCCGGTGATGTTCTGACTTTCCCGCAGGGTCGCATCGTGCGGGTGGTTCGCGTCGAAAAACTGGGTGAACGCCGTGGTCCGGCCCCCGAGGCGCAGACGCTGTATTTCGACATGACGGAAAAGAAGGACGCGCCTCCCAAGAACCCCGGATTCGAGGGAAAAGGTCGTCCTACCAAGAAAGATCGACGCGCACTTGATCTTTCTCGCACCAAAGAGGGCTGATCCGCCCTTGAAGACGGTATAATACTGGATTAGCTAGACGCCCAAACCGCTAATGGGAATCCGACTATGACCTATGTTGTCACTGAAAACTGCATCGCCTGCAAATACACCGACTGTGTCGAAGTGTGCCCGGTGGACTGTTTCTATGAAGGTGAGAACACGCTGGTCATTCACCCCGACGAATGCATCGACTGCGGCGTGTGCGAACCCGAGTGCCCCGCCGACGCCATCCGCCCCGATACTGAGCCGGGGATGGACCAGTGGGTCGAATTCAACCGGAAGTATTCGGAACAATGGCCGGTGATCGTGACCAAGAAAGACCCGCTGCCCGAAGCCGAGGAACGCGACGGTGAAGAGGGCAAGATGGAGAAATATTTCTCCGAAGCACCCGGCGAAGGCGGTTGAGCGATTCGCTCTCTGAACTTGTTCGTTCAGGTGTAGAAACAGGTTGTATCGCCTTGAAAAGCCAAAGGTTTCACGGCCAAAATGGGGCGTGGCCTTTCGGGCGTCGTAATTTTGTGATATAATCGAAAGCTGAATGTTGAATGAGATGGGGATGTACTCCGTAAGTATGACTGCTTTGGAGTTCTGATTTAGTGACAAACCAGCCAACTGGCGGGGCCGAACAAGGGCTCCGGCGTGGGTGTTTTGTTGTTCCGTATCTCGCTCTGTAACCAAGGATGAACCTGTATGTCTAAGTCGAAAAAGCTTGAGTTCCGCCCGAACGACTATGTTGTTTACCCTGCGCATGGCGTGGGTCAGATCATCTCGATCGAAGAGCAGGAAGTCGCGGGATATTCGCTTGAGCTGTTCGTCATCTCCTTTGAAAAAGACAAGATGACCCTGCGGGTGCCGACCAACAAGGTCACCGAATCCGGTCTGCGGTCGCTCAGCTCGCCCGATGTGATCAGCCAGGCGATGAAAACCCTGAAGGGCAAGGCCAAGGTCAAGCGCGCTATGTGGTCTCGCCGGGCGCAGGAGTATGAGCAAAAGATCAACTCGGGCGATCTGATCTCGATCGCCGAGGTGGTTCGCGACCTGCACCGCACCGACGATCAGCGCGAGCAGAGCTATTCCGAGCGCCAGTTGTACGAAGCCGCGCTTGAACGCCTGACCCGTGAAGTGGCTGCCGTATCCGGCGCTGGCGAGGTTTCGGCTGCCAAGCAGGTGGATGAGGTCCTGACCTCGCGCGCTGCCTGATCGCTGCCAACACAGAATTTTGGGCCGCTCCTGCAGGGGGCGGCCTTTTTCGTCTCTGGTCTTGGTGAATTCAGCGTTTACCGCTAATTTTCCTGTAACCAGAGGCGGATACATGACCGGGATAAAGCAAACCGTAAAGTTTCTGTACGTCGCGCATGAACCGGTTTCGGTCTGGTTCCGCTATGGTCTGATCCTATTCGACGCGGTGTCGATCGTGTTTTTTGTAGCCACGGCAAACATCCCGCATGGTCCGGGGATCACCATTGCCAGCCTGTGCGTCGGGTTTCTTATTCTGCTGGATTTTCTGGCCCGGATGTGGATTGCAAAGGACCGGTGGAAGCTGCTGTGCAAGGTCTACACGCTGGCTGATATCGTTGTGATCGCCTCGTTGCTGCTCGAGCCGTTCTTGCCCGGAAATCTGGCCTTTGTGCGGATTCTGCGTGCGTTGCGTCTGATCCATTCCTATCACCTGCTGCGCGACCTGCGGCGCGACAGTCAGTTTTTTCGGACGCATGAAGACGCGGTCATCGCGGCGATCAACCTGATGGTGTTCGTATTCGCGACCTCGACGGCGGTTCTTGTTTTTTTCATCCCTGACGACAGCAATACCGCCTATATCGATGCGCTGTATTTCACCATGGCGACGCTGACCACAACCGGATTCGGCGATATCACTTTGGCGACTCCGGGCGGTAAGTTGTTTTCGGTGTTCATCATGGTGGTGGGTGTGGCGCTGTTCGTACGGTTGGCGCAGGCGATCTTCATGCCGCAGAAAGTCCGGCACAAATGCCCAAGTTGCGGACTTTACCGCCACGACCCGGATGCCGTGCATTGCAAGCATTGCGGCGAAACCCTGAGGATCGAAACCGGCGGTACGACCTAAAGTGCGGCCACAGTTGTGGCCAGAAAGGCCAGTTCGGCCAGTTGTTGCGTCGCACCCAGAATGTCACCGGTCTGGCCGCCGATTTTGGTCTTCGCGATCTTTGCAAGCACAGCGACGACCAGAGCGGCTATGAGGACGGGTAGGGTGGCTGCGCCCCCCATCAAAAGCGCGGCACAGGCAAGTGCCAAGGCAAAACCGGTTGCAACTGTACCAAAGCGCGGCCCGCCGACCGAATGGCTGAGGCCACTGTTGCGGGCGTTGGGTAGGGTGTTCATCACTACCGGCATGAAGGCGCGCGACACGATGCACGCGGCGAGAAACCCTCCGAAAGCGCCAGCCGTCAGCAGGGCTGCGATCAGGGCGACGCGCATCAATTGGGTGAAGATCAGCGTCAGAACTCCATAAGCTCCGATATGGCTGTCCTTCATGATTTCCAAACGGCGTTCCCGCGTGAATCCGCCCCAAAGCCCGTCTGCCGTGTCGGCCAGCCCGTCTTCGTGCATGGCACCGGTTGAAATCACTAGCGTGGCGGTAACGAGGACGGCCGCGACCATAGCGGGCAGGCCCAATGCCATCGAAACCCAACCAACGGCGCAAGCCAGCAGGCCCACCACCAGCCCGACCACGGGGAAAGCCCAGGCGGAATCGGCCTGGCGCGCAAAGACTCTCTCGGGCAGGCGCGGCACCGGCAGGCGCGTCAGCAACACCAGCGAAAGTGGAATATCCCATGCTGAAATCAGGGGGTTGTCGTTTTTATGCACTCCCGCGCCTCTCCGGGTCTTGTTGGATCGAACGCTTCGGTTAAACACACAGCACCACTCTGATGCAACGAGGCTTTCGATGCTACCCGAACTTAATGACCTGAAAACACTCCGTGATGCTCTGGCGCAAGCGCCTGGTCCTGACGATGCCGCGCTGGCAGGCGCAACTGACCGCAACGGGCAGTTGACCAAACCGCCAGGCGCGTTGGGGAGGCTCGAGGACCTGGCGATCTGGTACGCGGGATGGCGTGGAGATGCCCGTCCGCAGATCACCGCGCCTCAGGTGATTGTGTTTGCCGGTAACCACGGTGTCACGGCGCAGGGCGTTTCTGCCTTCCCGCCGGAAGTCACCGTGCAGATGGTGATGAACTTTGAACATGGTGGCGCCGCGATCAACCAGTTGGCTAAGGCGGCTGGTGCCACGATGGATGTACACGCGCTGGATCTGGACACGCCCACCGCCGATTTCACCGCAGGCCCGGCCATGTCCGAAGACGAGTTGTTGCAGGCGCTGCGCACCGGTTGGAACGCCGTTGATCCCAAGGCGGACCTGCTGGTTGTCGGAGAGATGGGGATCGGTAACACCACTCCGACCGCGGCAATCGCTTGCGCCCTTTTCGGCGGGGACGCCGCCGACTGGACCGGGCGGGGCACCGGTGTGGATGACGCCGGACTGATCAACAAAACCCGCGTCGTGGCCGAAGGTGTGGCCCTGCACGCAGCCTCAGGTGACGGGCTGGACATTCTGCGCTGCCTAGGCGGGCGCGAGATTGCCGCCATGGCTGGTGCCATCGCCGCTGCGCGTGTTCTGCGCATTCCGGTCATCCTGGACGGTTTCATCTGCTCGGCGGCTGCGGCCTGTCTGGCGAATGTCTCCGCAGGGGCTTTGGATCACGCCGTTGCCGGGCACCAGAGCGCAGAAGGCGCACATGGCGCTGTGCTGGAGAAACTTGGCAAGGAACCGTTGCTGAACCTCGGCCTGCGACTGGGTGAAGGCTCGGGTGGGGCGCTGGCGATCAACATTCTGAAAAGCGCGGTGGCCTGCCATTCAGGCATGGCCACCTTTGCCGAGGCCGGAGTTTCTGACGGCTGAGCCCATTGGCCTGACCGGTTCGCCCCGGTCAGGCCGATTTTTTGGCGTGCTTTTCGGCCAGTTCCAAAAGCTCGGTTTCCAGGTCTTTCTCGAACTGCTGCGCGCGTTCGATGTATTTCTTGTTTTCCGCCGTCGGCATACCGGGGATCCACAGCTCGGCCAGTTCTCGGATCGATGTGCGGTCGTGGTGGTAGAATGTCTGCTCGGCTTGTGCGGCCTCATATTCGCTGAGACCGATATTCTCGAGCACATAACGCCCGGCCCGAAGTGAACTGTCGAACATCTCGCGCACGATATCGTTCGCGCCCGCCTGATACAGCTCGTACACATGGGTGCGGTCATGGGCGCGGGCGATGATGTGCAGGTCCGGGCGCTGACGCCGGGCAAAGCTGACGATCCTGGTCACCTGTTTGCGATCATCCATCGCGGCGACAAGCACGGCCGCTTTCTCAAGCCCGGCAGCGCGCAGCAACTCGGGCCGGGTCGGATCGCCCAGAAACCCTTTGACGCCAAAACGGCGCATCAGCTGGATCGTGTCGATATCATGGTCCAGAACGATGGTTTTAAAGCCGCTGGCGCGCACCAGACGGTTCACGATCTGACCAAAGCGGCCGATACCGGCGATGATCACGGGCCCTTGCTCGTCGATTTTATCCGGTTCCGGTTGCGGCCCGCTGTCCCGAATCCGGCGGGAGAGCAGATCATAGATGATGAACAGCAGCGGCGTGATCAGCATGGTCAGCGCGATGATCATCAGCAGTTTTTGCGACAGATCGGACGGGATTACATTCTGCTGGGTCGAAAAGGCCAGCAGGACAAAGCCGAACTCGCCCGCCTGCGCGAGGCCCAGAGTGAACAGCCAGTGATCCCGACCACGCAGCTTGAAAGCGCGTCCGACGAGGAACAGAATGATCCCTTTGAACAGAATAACCAGAAGGGCCAATCCGAACAGTTCGAGCGGATCATTGAAGAAATAGGCGACATCAATCCCGGCACCGACGGTGATGAAGAACAGACCCAGGAACAGGCCCTTGAACGGCTCAAGGTCGCTTTCCATCTCATGCCGGAATTCCGAGCTGGCCAGAACAACGCCCGCCAGAAAGGCGCCCAAAGCAGGAGACAGGCCAACAAGTGTCATCAGGAAGGAAATCCCAACCACGATCATCAGCGCCAGCGCCGTATACATCTCGCGCAGTCGGGTGGCGTGGATAAAGCGAAACAGTGGTCGCGTCAGGTAGACGCCCGCAAGAATCACAAACGCGATTGCACCGATGGTGACCAGCGTTACGGCCCAGCCCGGCAGGCCTTCGACCAGAGACAGGCTGTGATGGCCCGCATCATGCAGGTCTTTCACGCCCCGGTCGATCGACCCGTCGCTTTGCAGATGCGGTATGGAAGGCAGCGCCAATAGTGGCAGCAGCGCCAGAATGGGGATCACCGCGATGTCCTGCGTCAGCAGCACCGAAAACGTGGCGCGGCCACCATTGGTCTGCATCAGGCCCTTTTCCGATAGCGTTTGCAGCACGATCGCGGTTGAGGAGAGCGACAAGGTCAACCCGACCGCCAGCGCGACCGACCAAGGGTGGTTTGCATACATCGCGACGCAGGCGATGGCAGCCGTCGACAAGCCGACCTGCAGACCACCCAATCCCAGCAGCCTGTCCCGCATATCCCACAACGCGCGGGGTTCCAGTTCCAGCCCGATCAGGAACAGCATCATGACCACGCCGAACTCGGCCACGTGCTGCAGGCTTTCGGTTTCTGCACCGACCAGGCCGAATACGGGGCCGATGACGATACCGGCGGCCAGATACCCCAACACGGACCCCAACCCCAGACGTGCCGACAGGGGCACGGCGATCACGGCAGCTGCCAGATAGATCGAGGCCTGGTAGAGGAAATCGTCCATGTCGGTCCTTTCGGTCAGGTCAGGTGGGCAAGGGGGCGTCGCGCTTGAGCTGGTCCATCACGATCTGGCTTTGCACCCGCGCGACCGCAGGATGCGGCAGTATCACCTGATGAAGCAAGCTGTTGAGCGCAGATAGATCGTCACAATAGACGCGCAAGAGGTAATCCGCCTCACCGGTCATCGTCCAGGCGCTGGTGATCTCGGGGCGCGAGTGAACCATGCGGGCGAAACTTTCCGATTGTTCGGGGCCATGGGTGCCCAGATGCACCTGAATGAATCCCTGCACGTGCAACCCCAGCTTCAGCGCGTCCAACCGCGCGGTATATCCGGTGATGTAGCCCTCGGCCTCCAGCCTTTGCCGCCGCCGCCCGGCCTGACTGGGCGACAGGTTCAACATCTCCCCCAGTTGATGCGCGGTCAGATGGGCGTCTTTCTGCAGGGCGGACAGCAGGCGCGTGTCTGTGGCATCCAGCATATGCGGACTTTCTTCGTTAAAGCTCGAAATGGTGCGGCTTTTGCGCGTTTTTTATCAGGTTACACGAAAACAACGCGCAGAAACAGCGCTGATTAATGCGTATTTTGGAATCAGCAAAGAAATTCCTGTTTTAAAAGGAGGTGCGCCATGGGCCCTTTCCCTCATAACGCCCCGAAATCTGTCATCAGCAAGGAAAACCCGGTCGGAACCGACGGGTTTGAGTTTGTGGAATTTGCGCATCCTGAACCGCAGGAGTTGCGCGATCTGTTCGCCAGAATGGGATTTGAGCACGTCGGCTACCACACGGATAGGCCAGCGGTAGAGCTTTGGCAGCAAGGCGACGTGACCTACATCCTGAATGCCGACCCCGAGAGCTTTGCCGCGCGCTTTGTCGAGGAACACGGGCCCTGCGCTTCGGCCATGGGCTGGCGTGTTGTGGATGCGCAAAAAGCCTATGACCACGCGATTGCCAAAGGCGCCGAACCCTATGACGCGGCGGACAAGACCATGGATGTACCTGCGATCAAGGGGATCGGAGGCTCGCTGATCTATTTCATCGACCAATACCATGACACGTCGCCCTATAATCACGAATTCACCTGGATCAAACAGTCCAAGCCGCGCGGCGACGGGTTCTATTATCTCGATCACCTGACGCACAACGTCTATCGCGGGAATATGGACAAGTGGTTTCAGTTTTACGAAAGCCTGTTCAACTTCCGCGAAATCCGGTTCTTTGACATTCAGGGCAAATACACCGGCCTTTTCAGCCGCGCCCTGACGTCGCCCTGCGGCCGTATCCGCATTCCGATCAACGAAGATCGTGGCGAAACCGGGCAGATCGTGTCCTACCTGAACAAGTACAAGGGCGAGGGCATCCAACATATCGCGGTAGGCAGCGATGATATTTATGCTTCGACCGATGCGATTGCCGAGAAAGGGTTGAAGTTCATGCCGGGCCCGAACGAGGCTTATTATGATATGTCCAAGGATCGCGTCACCGATCACGAAGAGCCTCTGGACCGGATGATGAAGCACGGCATCCTGATCGACGGCGAGGGCGTTGTAGACGGCGGAGAGACTCGAATCCTGCTGCAAATCTTTTCGAAAACCGTGATCGGGCCGATCTTTTTCGAGTTCATTCAGCGCAAAGGCGATGATGGATTCGGCGAGGGAAACTTTCAGGCCCTGTTCGAATCCATCGAACGTGAGCAGATCGAAAGCGGCGAAATTACAGCAGCTTGAGTGTCTGAGTTAAAGCGGGCGGTTTCGCCCGCTTTAGCCACGCGGCATTTTCAACGTCAGGTTCCGGCCTTTTTTCTGATAGCGCAGTTCGCTGTCTCCGATCGCGATGACCTTACCGCCGTCCAGCCTGTCCCCCACTTTCAGTTTCTTGTAGCGACCGCTGGGTAGCCGCACCAGCGCGCGGCGGTTGGCGGGCGTGCCGTAGACGCCGATCAGGTTCAGTTTGCGTAGGTTCAGCGCATTGTCGATCGTTGCCTGTCGCGCGACCGAGGTCGATGACGGGATTTTGGGGGCTACGGCTTTGGGCTTGAACCCCTCGGTGTCGATCTGACCGATACCGGCAGCCGAACCCAAGCTGGCGGTTTGTGTGCTGGATGAAGGGGCAAGACCGGCAGGGCGCGTTTTAGGACGTGGCACGCGCATCCCGCCCAGCACAACGGGGTCAGGGGTTTCTTCAATCTCTGGCTGTTGCAACGACGCAGGGCGAACTTTGGGGCGCAGCGCCGCCAATTCCTCACGCGATCGCCCGCCCAACTGTTGGCGCTCGAACCGTTCGGCCAGGTCATCGGGGCGCGACTTGGGACGTAACCCGGCCAGCCTGTCAGAGGGCTCTTCTTCCAGGCTTGGTTCCTGCTCGAACCGAAGTGGCGGCGCAGGAGGTGCTTTCGACGGGCGCCCGAGATAGACGGCAATCCCCTCGGGGTTCAACGTCCCCTCGGTACTGGGGATGACCAGCCCGCGGTCATCCAGATCGAACCGGGAACCGGCAACGCTGGGCAGGGCGACCTGATCAAAGGGCATGTCGGTGGCAAAGCTATCGACGGAAGGTTGCGCAATCGCATCTTTGGACAGGTCGGAATTGTCGATGGAGGCCAGATACAGCTCGTCCTCAGGGGTCAGCGCCGGGGGTGTCAAAGGGGCGGGCGTCGTGATCTCGATGACGGGTTGGGCCGGGATGTCCTGCGGTTCGGGTTCACGGTCGACCTCTTCGACCAGCGTAGGTTCCACGTTCAGCGCTTCGAGAATGGCAGCATCCGTGGGGGTTAGGTCAGTGTCTTCGACAGGAGCGGGGTCCGTTTCACGCTCGGCTGTCTCGGTAGGCGGAGCTTCGGGCTCGACCGTGATCTCCGGCGTGGTGTCACTGACCTGAGTGTCAGGTTCTGGCAGAGTGATTTCGCCCTGCGCGGTTTCCGGTTCCTCGCCACCATCCGACGCGATCAGAGCCCACGCCCCCAACGCAACCGCGACGGCCAGCGCAGCGGCTATCGGTACGGCATATCGTTTGAGCAATGCGTCAGTGATCGGCTTAGGAGCCGCGCTGTCGGACGGAGTGCGGAACACATCCGGAGCCGTTGTATCCGCGATGGCATGGACATTTGGCGCTGGGGTTTCACTGTCCTGCGCGGGCGTCAGGCTTTCGCTTTTTTGTTCCGAAAACAGCGGTTCGGACGGGAAATTGGCTCGATCGGTTTCTGCTGTGAACTGAACCGGGATAAATCCGTGTTCGGCAGCGAAATCGCGTGCTTCACCCAGTGTCTGCCTCGCGATGGCCGCTACATGGGTGGTAGTGCCAACCGTTGCAATGTCAAAGACAAGCTCTTCGACCGAGTAGGGTGTCTCATCCGCCAGCGCGGATTGGGCCTGTTTTGCGCTTTCATCCGATTCTTCGGCACCTGTTTCCAACGACAGAAAACGGACCTGATCGGGCGGAATCACAACCTTGCAGTTCAGGTTGTTTTCCAGCGCAAAGGCCTTGTCCCGCAAGGCATGGAGCTGAGCGTTCAGGTCCGGCGCATCCAGCGCAACCTCACCAATGCAGAACCAGTCGCCGTCCGACTGGTGGTGCACAGATATTCCGGTCGCAGAAAAAGACAGCGCAAAGGCGGGTTTCATATTCCCGAGGAACCATAATTGTCAGCATCAATGCAAACGACATCTCGTTCGCAGAGCGACATTAAAGCAGGTTCCCGCCGAGGGAAAGAAAAAGCCGGACATTCCCCTTGTTTGATCGACCCTCACATCCCCATGTTGGTGTCGAAGAAATTGGAGGGAAGACCTTGAAGAAAATCGCTTTTCTGGCCGCGATGATGGCCATGACCGCGGCGGGCATTGCCCATGCGGAAGAACGTCGCATCACGGTGGATGCCGCCGGTACCGTTCAGGCCGCGCCGGACATGGCGACCATCACTCTGGGTGTGACAAACGAAGACCCCGAGGCGTCGAATGCAATGCAGGCGACCTCTGATGCGGTTGCGCAGATTCTGAATCGGCTGGAGGACATGGGCATCGAATCCCGCGATGTGCAGACCCGCGACCTGTCGCTGTCACCGGTTTGGTCCGGTCGCAATAGCCCCAGTGGTGAACGCCCCGAGATTTCGGGGTTTGTTGCATCCAACAATGTACAGGTTCGTGTGCGTGATTTGACCAAACTGGGAACAATCATGGATGCGGTCATTCAGGATGGTGCCAATGATTTCGGCGGGCTGAGCTTTGGCGTGCAGGATCCCGCACCACTGCAGGCAGAGGCACGCGCCAAGGCGGTGGCTGAGGCCACCGCAAAAGCCGAACAACTGGCGCAGGCGGCCAGCGTGACTTTGGGGCAGGTCCAGACGATCAGCGAACAGGTCGGCGGCATTCGTCCCGCGTCTCAGATGCGCGCGATGAGCATGGCCGAGGCGGGTGGCGTTCCAGTGGCTGGGGGCGAGATTTCAGTCTCGGTCAATGTGTCTATGGAATTCGGGATTTCCGACTGATCCAGAGTCTTTGGCGCGGGCCTTCAGCGATTGCCGCTGCTGGCCCGTTTGGTCGAAATTGTCCGGCGACAGCCAGGCCTCGAACGCGGTCTTGATGCGTGGCCATTCACTGTCGAGGATCGAATACCAGGCCGTATCCCGGTTGCGACCTTTATAGTGGGTCGCCTGCCGGAAAATGCCCTCGAAGGTAAATCCCAACCGCTCGGCCGCGCGGCAGGACGCGGCATTCAGTGCATCGCATTTCCACTCGTACCGGCGATAGCCCAATTCTTCGAAAACACGGCGCATCATCAGGTACATGGTCTCGGTCGATTTCGGGCTGCGCTGTAACAGGGGCGAGAAGTGGATGTGCCCAACTTCGATCGCACCCGCTGCGGGTTCAATCCGCAGGAATGAGGCCATGCCCACCGGGATCTCGTTTTCGTCGAGTACCGTGTGGAACATCGGATCGGCATCCATGCAGGTGGCGCGGGCCCATTCCACAAAATCGTGTTCCGATTCGAACGGCCCATAGGGCAGATAGGTCCAATTGCGGCCATCCGTATCATTGGCAAACGCCCGGTAAAGCCCGGGCGCGTGCCGATTCACGTCCAGCGGCACGACAGAACAATACTGGCCCTCCATCGGCGTATAAGGCGGCGTCGGGCGCGGGAAATCGCCCGATACCGGCCTGCCGATTGGCTGACCCAGATCGTTGGTGTCGTGCCCGCTCATCCGTCAGACCGACGCTTTGGCCAGTGCCTGATCCAGATCAGCAATCAGGTCGTCGGCGTCTTCGATTCCGATGGACAGGCGCACCACGTTCGGCCCGGCGCCTGCAGCCTCTTGCTGTTCCGGGGTCAGTTGGCGGTGGGTGGTCGAGGCCGAGTGGATGATCAGCGACCGCGCATCGCCAAGGTTGGCGACGTGGCTGAAAATCTCAAGCGAGTTCACCAGCCTGACGCAGGCGTCATAGCCGCCCTTGACCGCAAAGGTGAACAGCGCGCCGGCGCCCTTTTTGTACTGCGCCTGAACCCGGTCGTGATAAGGCGAAGAGGGCAGACCGGCATAGGTGACATAATCCACGCGGTCGTCAGCCTCGAGCCAGGCGGCGATTTTCTGGGCGTTTTCGACGTGGCGTTGCATCCGCAGCGAGAGTGTCTCAATCCCCAGCAGCGTGTAATGGGCGGCTTGCGGGTTCATGGTCATGCCCAGATCGCGCAGGCCGATGGCGATACCGTGGAAGGTAAAGGCCAGCGGGCCGAACGTCTCGTGAAATTTTAGGCCGTGATAGGCCGCTTCCGGTTCGCTGAGCGAGGGGAACTTGTCATTCGCCGACCAGTCGAACTTGCCCGAATCCACGATGCAGCCGCCGGTGACGGTGCCGTTGCCGGTCAGGTATTTGGTGGTCGAGTGCACGACCAGAGTTGCGCCTTGCTCAATGGGGCGGCACAGGTACGGGGTTGCCGAAGTGTTGTCGACAATCAGAGGAATACCTGCTGCATCTGCAATATCAGCCATTGCACGGATGTCGGTGACATAGCCGCCCGGGTTGGCAATGGATTCGCAGAACACTGCGCGGGTGTTTTCGTCGATGGCGTCTTTCACGGCGTCCAGATCGTCGGTGTCCACGAATTTGGCCGACCAGCCAAAGCGTTTGATGGTCTGGCTGAACTGCGTGACCGTACCGCCATACAGACGGGTCGAGGCCACCACGTTGCAACCCGGCCCCATCAGCGGGAACAGCGCCATGATCTGGGCTGCGTGACCCGAGGAGCAGCAAACTGCACCAACGCCGCCCTCAAGTGTAGCGATACGTTCCTGAAGAACGGCTACGGTCGGGTTGGTCAGGCGGGAATAGATGAAGCCAACCTCTTGCAGGTTGAACAGAGCCGCGGCGTGATCGGCATCGCGGAACACGTAAGCCGTGGTTTGGTAAATCGGCGTCTGGCGCGCACCTGTCGCGGGATCGGGCCGTGCGCCCGCGTGAATTTGCAATGTGTCGAAACCGTAAGTCGGGCCGTCAGACATCGTCGAAATCTCCTGTTGGAATGTGCGTTGCAGAATCTCTAGGCGATCCGGCGCGCGCGCACAACAATCCTGTCAGCGCATCCAAAGGCCGTTGTTGCGGATCGTGTTGCGAATGACCTGCTCGCGCTGGGGCAGGTTTTCCCGGTCGAACAGGTCGCGGATCTTGTGGCCCTTGCGTTGCAGAACCAGCTTTTTGATCGGCTCATACCCTTTGAGTACCTTCTTGACCCGGTTGGGGGCCGCGACGGTTTCCAGCACTTCGACCACGTGGTCGCTTTCCCGTGCATAGAGCAGAGGGAACAGGCGATAGTGGCAGCTAACCGATCCGTCCAGCAAGCCGGGGGGCAGGGCATCACGGCCGCCGCCAAACGAATGGATGACCAGCGGCAGGGCGGCCTGATCCAGCCAGGGATCGAGGTTCTGCCCAGCCAGTTCTGGGATTTCCTCATCCCGGATCGTGCGGGCATAGTCCAGAAACCGCTCTCCGAACTTGCGCGGGCAGGAATAGAAAAAATAGCCCGCGTTGAAATACAGATACCGTCGCCAGTAATCCATCGGCTGGCTGGCGTCCTGCGAGCTTTCGAAATCCAGATCAAAGCGACGGTACAGGGCGTTCCAGATGCCATCGAAGCCGGGACCATAGAGCGTCGGCTTGGGCCATGTGCACTCGACCTTTGGCGAGGCTCCGGGACGGTCGAAATCAAACGGCACCGAGGTCAGATCGCCGGTGATCAGCGTGTCGCTGTCGAAGAACACGAAGGGCTCGCCTTCGGGGAGGGCCAACAGGGCCTCGATCTTGTTGCCATAGGGATAGCTGTCGCCGAAGAGGTGAGTGTCGAAAGGCAGTATCTCGGCATCCAGTTGTCGCAGGGCTTTCAGTACGTCCTCGTTCCGGATGCTCGGGTCCTGACGCCAGCGTGGCCCGGGCTGCGGCACGGCCACGAACAGCCGCCCCGTGAAGTTCGGTGAGCTGTGGCGCAGAGAGGCCGCGAACAGCAGGGCCTCGTATTGCAGCCGGTTGTTTTGCCCGATGATGACGATGTTGAACTTCGAAGAACTGGCCTGCATCAGGTGACTTTCACGTATCTGGCCGTCGTGCGGCGCTGCTCGTTGTGTTTGACCTACAGCACGTAGCAAGGCCCGTCAAAACCAGATGCGGGGAATCTTTTGTTTCCATGCAACCAGAGGCCGTATCGGCACATCTCATGTGTTGCGCGTTTTCGGAATGCAAGAAAAACAGGCGGTTTTGTCAAAGAAACCAGGGCAATCCGTCCTGTTTTGGTGGTTTTTGACGATTTTCTAAATTTTACCAATTGATAAAAAATCAGATTGTGGCAAGCTGAGACCATAACAAACATATCTACAGGGAGTAGAGCGATGGCACAGGGCCAGATTGCCCCCGGCATTGTCTCCGGGCGGCTTTCCAGCGATGAGCTGACCTCGAATTTTACCGATCTGCATCCGCCATTGGCCGCGCATGAGGCCGCTGTGGCGGCAGACCGGTGCTATTTCTGCTATGACGCGCCATGTGTGACGGCCTGTCCGACGGATATCGATATTCCGTTGTTCATGCGTCAGATCCAGGCCGGGCAACCCGAGGCTGCAGGCGAAACCATTCTGGCGCAGAACATTCTGGGTGGCATGTGCGCCCGCGTTTGTCCGACCGAGACTCTGTGCGAGGAGGCCTGCGTGCGCGAAACTGCCGAGGGGGCCCCGGTCGAGATTGGCCGCCTGCAGCGCTATGCGACGGATAGTGTGATGGCCGCAGGGGGTCACCCGTTCGAGCGTGCTGCGCCGACTGGCAAAACCGTTGCCGTGATCGGTGCAGGGCCTGCGGGCCTTGCCTGCGCGCACCGTCTGGCGATGCTGGGGCATGACGTGGTGATCCACGAAAGCAAGCCCAAGCCCGGCGGTCTGAACGAGTATGGCATCGCCGCCTATAAATCGACCAATGATTTTGCGCAGGCCGAGGTAGACTGGCTGCTGCAAATCGGCGGTATCACGATTGAGACCGGTTCGGTTCTGGGCGAGAGCGTCTCGCTGAATGGTCTGGTCGAAAACTACGACGCCGTTTTCCTGTCCATCGGTCTGTCCGGGGTGAACGCCCTGCGCGCGGACGGGGCTGATAAGGACGGCGTGCACTTTGCTGTCGACTTCATCTCGGACGTGCGTCAGGCGTCTGATCTGGCGGATCTGCCGGTGGGTCGCAATGTCGTCGTCATCGGTGGCGGCATGACAGCCGTGGACGCGGCGGTGAAATCCAAGCTGCTGGGTGCCGAGCACGTGACCATCGCCTACCGGCGCGGCCGCGACGCAATGGGGGCAAGCCGGTACGAACAGGATCTGGCGGCTTCGCATGGTGTAAAAATCATGACCAATGTGCAGCCCGTGGCCGTGCATGGAAACGGGGCGGCGGCTGAGATCGAATTGGAGTATACTACCAGCCACGACGGTCAACTTTCGGGCACCGGAGAAATGATACGCCTGCCTGCAGATCAAGTCCTAAAGGCGATCGGGCAGAAACTGGAAGGCGCGCCCGAGGGGCTGAAGCTGGACGGCAACAAGATCGCCGTAAACGAGGCTGGCCGCACTTCGCTGGCCGGTGTCTGGGCCGGTGGCGACTGCGCCGCTGGAGGCGAAGACCTGACCGTGACTGCCGTGGCCGAAGGCCGCGATGCCGCGATGGATATCCACGCAAGCCTGACTGCGTAAAACTCAAGGACAAAGATGCTGAACTGCATCAGGGAGGCCGGATAAATGGCTGATTTGAAGACAAACTTTCTAGGTATCGAAAGCCCGAACCCGTACTGGCTGGCCTCGGCGCCGCCGACCGACAAGGAATACAACGTCCGCCGCGCCTTCGAGGCCGGATGGGGCGGTGTTGTCTGGAAAACGCTGGGGGCCGAGGGTCCTCCGGTCGTGAACGTGAACGGGCCGCGCTATGGCGCGATCTATGGCGCCGATCGTCGGCTGCTGGGCCTGAACAACATCGAGCTGATCACTGATCGCCCGCTTGAGGTGAACCTCGAGGAAATGGCGCGGGTCAAAGCCGACTACCCCGATCGCGCGCTGATCGCCTCGATCATGGTGCCGTGCGAGGAGGAGGCGTGGAAAGCCATCCTGCCGCGTGTGGCTGAAACCGGCGCGGACGGGATCGAGCTGAACTTCGGTTGCCCTCACGGGATGAGCGAGCGCGGTATGGGGTCTGCCGTGGGGCAGGTGCCGGAGTACATCGAGATGGTCACCCGCTGGTGCAAGCAATACTATGACCGCCCGGTCATCGTGAAGCTGACGCCCAACATCACCGATATTCGCAAGCCTGCCGAAGCCGCCAAGAATGGTGGCGCAGATGCGGTGTCGCTGATCAACACCATCAACTCGATCACCAGTGTCAATCTGGACACGTTCAGCCCCGAGCCGTCGATTGATGGCAAGGGCAGCCATGGCGGCTATTGTGGTCCGGCGGTGAAGCCGATTGCCCTGTCGATGGTGTCCGAGATTTCGCGGGCTCAAGCCACGCATGGCCTGCCGATCTCGGGTATCGGAGGCGTGACCACATGGCGCGATGCGGCAGAGTTCATGGCGCTGGGGTGCGGCACCGTTCAGGTCTGTACTGCGGCAATGACCTATGGGTTCAAGATCATTGATGAACTGACCGCTGGCCTGTCCAAGTGGATGGACGAAAAGGGCTACAAGGACGTCTCGGAAGTTGTTGGTCTTGCTGTTCCAAACGTCACCGACTGGCAGTATCTGAACCTGAACTATATCGCCAAGGCCAAGATCGATCAGGACCAGTGCATCAAATGCGGCCGCTGCTACGCAGCCTGCGAAGACACCAGCCACCAGGCGATTTCGATGTCCGAGGATCGGGTGTTCGAGGTCATGGATGACGAATGCGTCGCCTGTAATCTTTGCGTGGATGTCTGCCCGGTGGATGGGTGCATCTCGATGGAACAGATGGCGGCCGGAGAGGTCGACCCGCGCACCGGTTTGGAGGTGCAGCCCGACTATGCCAATTGGACGACACATCCAAACAACCCGATGGCAAAGGCCGCCGAGTAAGCGTTATTGCAGAATAAGAAGGGGCCGGTGAACAGCCAGCCCTTTGCCGTAAATGTCGCACGCGTGGCCACAGGCCTATGGGTTTTCTATTCTATGTCGAGCAAAGCTCCCGGAGATTTCTTCGGGAGCAGGGTAGTGAGGTCCGGTCAGCGGACAAAGCCGCCTTGTGCATGAGCAGCTATCGCTGACGCTGCATTTGTTCGCGGACGCAACACAGCCATTGCGGCAACGCAGCGTGCGTTACCATAACCGAAATTCAGAGTGTCATTTTGCGGTGTTTGAAACTGCCCTTTCGCGGCACTCAGGTTCGGTATTCGATAAGCGCAACTTTCCCTTCATTTCTAAAACAGCCCGAACTGACGCGAACGGTCCGTAGCTGCCGGTGATCGCGGTGCTGCAGCGCAGCCCGTCGGTCTGGTCATTCGTTGCAACTGCGGGATCAAGGCTTGCTCGAACTTTGGCTTTGCGGCTCTGCAAAAACCTAATGTTCTAGTGAATCAGCCACCGATCTGGGTCATCGTAGCTTGAACCGCATGATATCTTTGAGCGTTGGGCGGGTGCGTTCCTAGAAAGCGATCACCAGGATCGGGAACTCGCGCGAAGTACAGCGCACCTTTGAGTGGATCATAGCCCGCTTTATGGGCGATTACCGTGCCTAGTTGATCAGCTTCCAATTCAAAGTTCTTTGAATAGCTGCGCCCGCCAACAAACGCTCCAAGATCTTGCGCTGCGGCAATGTCATTCGGTCCAGTCCCGGCTATTGTTGCCAGACTCGCCAAAATAACCGCACCAGCGGCCGCGTTCTGAGCACGTCGCGCTAAATGACCTTGAATGTGGTGAGCGGCTTCATGCGCCATAACAAATGCAAGTTCATCGGTATTGTTCACATTACGTGTCAGCGCTTGGGTCATCGTGATCACCGGGCGTCCCGACTTGCTTAAACTTTGATAGGCGTTTGAGGGTGCTTTTTTATTTGGATCAATGCGGATCAAAAAATCGCAATTCACTCCTGCAGTGCGGCGGCGGCATTCTCGCTCTGCCGCGGGTTCTATTCGAGAGGCTACCTGACGGAATCTAATTTGTGCCTGCTGTGAACTGACGGGGGCACTTGCGCGACCGGGGTTTGGGATCGGCGCCGATGGAGGAGGGTTGGTTGATACGCATCCCGCCAGCATCAAAATAGCTAATACCAATACAGTTCGCTTCATAAACACATCTTTCCAACAATTTAGAGCACCGAAATAGAGTCCGCAGTCCTCGAAAAGCCAACATCCAAATTCGAGTCTAGGGCCTGAATGAGTTGTTATCCAATAACAGAGGAGATTGTCCGTAGTCGCACCCCGGTTCAGCTGCTGCCAAAATGGTAAGCACCGCAAATGGCATTGCAACGAACGGCCAGTTGGTTCGCGACTCCGTCACTAACGACCTGAACCGCGTTGAACGCGTCAACAGTCGCTATTGCCGCCGCTCCACGGCTTGAAACCAATCTGCTTCGCGGCGAAGGGAATGCTGCGTGTGCACGCACAGTTCTGCGGGCGCTTACGGTATGGGCTCGGAACGGACATTAAGCTCCGAGCTTCACTATCGTTCACCTGCACCACTTACTGTAAAGGGTCGGGGTGAACGTCCCTTTTTCTATGGTGTGAGCAGTTTGCGATAGAGCGTGTCGATAAACGGTTCGGCGCCCTCGAACGGGTCTTCATCGCCCAAAATCGCGCGCACCTGCACATCGAAGTCCGCATAATGCTGGGTCAGGGCCCAGATCGAGAATACCAGGTGATAGGGGTGAACCTGCGCAATTTTGCCCTCGTCCATCCAATGCTTGAGGATCGTGGTTTTCTCATCCACCAGCTGTTTCAAATCCTGCGACAGCGCGTCGTGAATGCGCGGCGCGCCCTGAACCAGCTCATTGGCAAACAGACGGCTTTCGCGCGGCAGTTCGCGGCTCATCTGCAGTTTGCGACGGATGTAAGAGAGGATTTCCTCCATCGGGTCACCGGCCTCATCCAGATCGTGCAGCGGGGCAAGCCAGACATCCAGAAGGCCAGATAGAAGGGCGGTGTGAATCGCCTCTTTCGACGGGAAGTAATACAACAGGTTCGGTTTGCTCAGCCCGGCTTCGGTTGCGATCTGGTCGACGGTCGAGCCGCGAAACCCGTGTGCCGAGAACACATTCAAGGCAGCGTCCAGAATCGCTGCTCGGTTCTTTTTCTGAATTCTGGTTGGGGCGCGGTCTTTGGGCATGTTTTCAGGCTGTCTCTTTTTCCGGCAAGCAGGCGGCGTTTATGCCAAAATTATCGACGGTGTCTCGCAATTTCTTGACTGATGACCAACCCGTGATAGCGTGAGTTTGACCAGATGGTCAAATCAAGACACCAAAAGCGAGCTAAATCGCAAGCAACAGGGAAGAAGAAAATGGCAGCTCCGGCGCAGAACCTCAGGATCAATGGCGACAGGTTGTGGGACAGTCTGATGGAGATGGCCAAGATCGGCCCCGGTGTGGCGGGTGGCAACAATCGCCAGACCCTGACCGATGAGGATGCCGAAGGGCGCGCGCTGTTCCAGAAATGGTGTGAGGACGCCGGTTGCACGATGGGGTTGGACCAGATGGGTAACATGTTTGCCCGCCGCGAGGGCACTGACCCCGAGGCGCTGCCGGTCTATGTCGGCTCGCATCTGGATACACAACCCACGGGCGGAAAGTATGACGGCGTTTTGGGGGTGCTGGGCGGTTTGGAAGTGATCCGCACCCTGAACGATCTGGGCATCAAGACCCGGCACCCCATTGTGGCGACCAACTGGACCAACGAAGAGGGCACGCGATATGCGCCGGCGATGTTGTCCTCGGGCGTTTTTGCCGGGGTTCACGCGCAGGATTGGGCTTATGACCGCGAGGATGCCGAGGGCAAGAAGTTCGGCGATGAGTTGCAGCGCATTGGCTGGCGGGGCGACGAAGAGGTTGGCGCTCGCAAGATGCACGCGTTCTTTGAGCTGCACATCGAACAGGGGCCAATCCTTGAGGCCGAAGGCAAGGATATCGGTGTTGTCACCCACGGGCAGGGCCTGAGCTGGACGCAGGTCACAGTGACGGGGAAGGACGCTCATACCGGCTCGACCCCGATGCCGATGCGCAAGAATGCCGGTCTGGCAATGGCGCGGATTCTGGAAAAGGTGGACGAGATCGCGTGGTCAAATGCGCCCCATGCGGTGGGTGCGGCTGGGCATATCGACGTTTATCCGAACTCGCGCAACGTGATTCCGGGCAAGGTGGTCTTCACAGTCGATTTCCGTTCACCCGATCTGGACGTGATCACGGATATGGAGAATCGGTTGCGTGTCGCGGCCGAGGATATTGTCGATAAGATGGGTCTGCAGATCGAGTTCGAGAAGGTCGGTGGTTTTGATCCGGTGAAATTCGATGATGGCTGCGTAGCGGCTGTGCGCGATGCGGCCGAGCGGCTGGGCTTTTCGCATACCGACATCATTTCGGGCGCCGGGCATGATGCATGCTGGATCAACCGCGTGGCGCCGACCGCGATGGTCATGTGCCCATGCGTGGACGGGCTGAGCCACAATGAGGCCGAGGACATCAGCAAGGAATGGGCTGCTGCCGGGGCGGATGTTCTGTTTCACGCAGTCGTCGAGACGGCGGAGATCGTGGAATAGGGGGCTCGGCCCCCCGTCGCCCGCTGGGCGACTCCCCCGAGGTATTTTTGGCCAGATGAAGCAAGCGGCGCAGACCGCAACAGGGAGATTAAAATGAGCACTGTCATCAAGAACGGAACCGTCGTGACCGCCGATCTGTCTTACAAGGCGGATGTAATGGTAGAAGATGGAGTGATCACCGAGATCGGAATGGATCTGAAAGGTGACAAGGAACTGGATGCGACCGGGTGCTATGTCATGCCGGGTGGGATCGACCCGCACACCCATTTGGAAATGCCATTCATGGGCACTTACTCCAGTGATGATTTCGAAAGCGGTACGCGTGCGGCTTTGGCCGGGGGCACCACGATGGTGGTGGATTTCGCGCTGCCGAACCCCGGTGAGGGGCTGCTGGATGCGTTGAAGCGCTGGGACAACAAATCGACGCGGGCGAATTGCGACTACTCGTTCCACATGGCGGTGACATGGTGGGGCGAACAGGTGTTCGACGACATCAAGACGGTGATCGAGACGCGCGGCATCAACACATTCAAGCACTTCATGGCCTACAAGGGCGCGCTGATGGTGAACGACGATGAGCTTTTTGCCTCGTTCAAGCGTCTGGCCGAACTGGGCGGTATTGCCATGGTGCACGCCGAGAATGGTGACGTTGTGGCCGAGTTGCAGGCCAAGCTGATGGCCGAAGGCAACACCGGCCCCGAAGCCCATGCCTATTCGCGTCCGCCGCAGGTGGAAGGTGAGGCGACCAACCGCGCCATCATGATTGCCGACATGGCGGGTGTGCCGCTCTATGTGGTGCATACCTCCTGTGAAGAGGCTCACGAAGCCATTCGCCGGGCCAAGATGCAGGGCAAACGGGTGTGGGGTGAGCCTCTGATTCAGCATCTGACGCTGGATGAGAGCGAGTATTTCCACCAGGATTGGGATCACGCGGCGCGGCGGGTCATGAGCCCTCCGTTCCGGAACAAGCAGCACCAGGACAGTCTGTGGAACGGTCTGCACTCGGGTACTCTGAGCGTAGTGGCGACCGACCATTGTGCTTTTACGACCGAGCAGAAGCGCTTTGGCGTGGGCGATTTCACCAAGATTCCGAATGGCACGGGCGGCTTGGAAGACCGGATGCCGATGCTGTGGACCCATGGGGTGAATACCGGACGACTGACAATGAACGAGTTCGTCGCCGTGACGTCAACAAACATCGCCAAGATCATGAATTGCTACCCGAAAAAAGGTGCGATCCTAGTTGGGGCTGATGCGGATATCGTGGTGTGGGACCCTGAAAAAACCAAAACGATCAGTGCGGACACGCAACAATCCTCGATCGATTACAACGTGTTCGAGGGGAAAGAGGTCAAAGGTCTGCCGCGCTTTACCCTGACACGCGGTCAAGTGGCGGTGCATGACGGTGAAATTCGCACTCAGGAAGGGCATGGTGAGTTTGTCGCGCGCGAACCCAATGGTCACGTGAACAAGGCGCTGAGCACCTGGAAAGAGCTGACCGCGCCGCGACCGGTCGAGCGGACGGGTATCCCGGCGACGGGGGTGTAAGTGGCGGTTGTTCGCGGTGTTTTGGGGTACTTGGCAGCAGTGTATTGCGCGTCCCTGATCATTTGGGGATGGCAAATGAGCATCTTTAGGCAGCCATGGCCAGCACAAGTCGGTTTGGTCATTCAGGCGGGAATAACGTTGCCGTTGGCTGTAGTGTTCTCAGCCATTCCGGCCTTTGTACTGCGGATGATTGCGGTGATCTTTCACCTTCTTCATCCGATAACGGCTGGGGTTTGTGGCGCAGTGACGGGTGCGGCGGTGTACCTTTTGCTCAACACCGAAAATATGACTGGACGACCTTTGGTGGTCGATTTGCATGGCCTACTACTGTTTAGCGTTGCAGGAGCGATTGCTGGGTTGGTTTGGCTTTGGGTCGAAAGATTGGGGACTAATAAAGAATGACAACTGGTGCGCCGGTAATTGAGGCTAAAAACCTCGACCTCACCTTCCAAACAAACGATGGCCCGGTCCAGGCCCTTAAGGATGTAAACCTGACCGTCAACAAAGGCGAGTTTGTGAGCTTCATCGGCCCCTCGGGCTGCGGCAAGACCACCTTCTTGCGTTGTATCGCAGCGCTGGAATCGCCGACCGGAGGAGCGCTGACCGTCAACGGCATGACGGCGGATGAGGCGCGGCGGAACCGGGCTTATGGCTATGTGTTTCAGGCGGCGGGTCTGTATCCTTGGCGGACTATTGCCAAGAACATCAAACTGCCGCTTGAGATCATGGGATACTCGGGCAAGGAGCAGGAAGAGCGGGTGAGCAAGGTTCTGGAACTTGTTGATCTTGCGGGGTTTGGCGGCAAGTTTCCCTGGCAGCTGTCGGGCGGGATGCAGCAGCGCGCCAGTATCGCGCGGGCGCTGGCATTTGATGCCGATATCCTGTTGATGGACGAACCCTTTGGCGCGCTGGACGAGATCGTGCGCGACCACCTGAACGAACAGCTTCTGGCGCTTTGGGCGCGGACGGAAAAGACCATCGGTTTCGTAACGCACTCGATCCCCGAGGCGGTGTATCTCAGCACCAAGATCGTGGTGATGAGCCCGCGACCTGGGCGGATCACGGACGTGATCGACAGCCCTCTGCCGAAAGAACGACCGCTGGATATTCGCGATACTCCGGAATTCATCGAAGTGGCGCATCGTGTACGCGAGGGGCTGCGGGCGGGGCATGCCGATGTTTAGACAGGAGTTACATGCGTTTTGGGCCGTTCTTACGGTGTTGTTGGTAATCGGCGTATTCTGGTACGCCGCCTGTGTGCCGATGAACATCAAGGGTGTTCTGACCGAACAGGAAAGGACAGGCGCTGAGGTGCAGCCTCCGTCCGCCAAGGAGCGGCGCGACATGTCCGAATTCGGTCTGGCGTTGAACAACAGATTTGCCATTCCGGCCACGTGGGAGCAGGAAAGGCCTCGTCTTCCAGCCCCACATCAGGTGGCCATCGAGATGTGGGAGACGACGGCGCAGAAGAAGATCACTTCGAAACGGTCGCTGTTCTATCACGGCTGGGTGACGTTGAGCGCAACGATGCTGGGCTTTGCGATCGGTACTGGGCTGGGCATTCTGTTGGCCGTCGGGATCGTTCACAGCAGGGTTATGGACCTTTCGGTGATGCCATGGGCCATTGTCAGCCAGACCATTCCGATCATTGCGCTGGCTCCGATGATCATTGTGGTGCTGTATTCGGTGGGTGTTCAGGGGATCATTCCCAAGGCTATTATCTCTGCCTATCTCAGCTTTTTTCCCGTCGTCGTTGGCATGGTCAAAGGCCTGCGCAGCCCAGATGCGATGCAGCTGGATCTACTGCGGACCTATAACGCCAGCCGGTCCCAGGGGTTTTGGAAGCTGCGCTTGCCAGCGTCGATGCCGTACCTGTTCACTTCGCTGAAGATCGGCATCGCGGCCTCACTGGTCGGGGCCATCGTGGGTGAGCTGCCGACCGGGGCGGTCGCCGGTCTGGGCGCGCGCCTGTTGGCGGGCAGCTATTACGGTCAGACGGTGCAAATCTGGTCGGCCTTGTTTGCCGCAGCCATTCTGGCCGCCTGTTTGGTCGGCTTGTTGGGGTTGGTCGAGCGGACCGTGCTCAAGCGGATGGGGATGGCGCAATGATCTTTGTATTCTGTGCAATCCTTCTGTGGCTGTTCGGCTGGTGGCTGAACGGGCGTCTGGCCAGCGGTCCTTATGCCGGTACCCGGTTGGTGCGGTTTGTCGCGCCGCTGGTGTTCGGCTTGACCGTGATTGGCATCTGGGAACTGGTGGTGCGGGGGCTTGAAGTGCCCTTGGTCATCTTGCCAGCACCCTCGGTGATCGCGGTGCGCTTTGGTGGCAGCCTGCCGGTCCTGTGGGCCGACTTCGTGCAGACCATCATCAAAGGCGCGCTCAGCGGTTATATCATCGGCTGCGGATCGGCTTTCTTGATGGCGATTGCGGTGGATCGCTGGGACTTCCTGCGCCTCGGCCTTCTGCCGGTCGGAAACTTCGTCGCGGCATTGCCGATTGTCGGGACCGCTCCGATCTTGGTGATGTGGTTCGGGTTCGACTGGCACTCCAAGGCCGCTGTGGTCGTGGTGATGGTGTTCTTCCCGATGCTGGTGAACACCGTGGCGGGTTTGCGCGAGGCCACGGCCATGCAGCGCGACCTGATGGAAACCTACGCGGCGACCTATTGGCAGAGCTTCCTCAAACTCCGACTACCGGCCGCGATGCCGTTTATTTTCAATGGTCTAAAGATTTCTACCACTCTGGCGCTGATCGGCGCTATCGTGGCCGAGTTCTTTGGTTCGCCAACCCTGGGCATGGGATTCCGGATCTCGACCAGCGTCGGACAACTCTCGCTGGATATGGTCTGGGCCGAGATCGTCGTGGCCGCATTGGCCGGGACGGCGTTCTATGGGCTGGTGGCCATGATCGAAAAAGCGGTGACATTCTGGCACCCGTCGCAAAGAGGATAACAAAACTTCAACAGACCCCGAAAACGGGGCACCAACAACAACTAGGAGATATGAAGATGAACAAGCTACTCAGCGGGGCGGTTGCCGCCTTCAGCCTGGCAGCCAGCGCGGCGCTGGCAGCGGATGAGGTGACATTGCAGCTCAAATGGGTCACGCAGGCGCAGTTCGCGGGCTACTACGTGGCCAAAGATAAAGGGTTCTACGAAGAAGAGGGCTTGGACGTCACCATTCTGCCGGGTGGCCCTGATATCGCACCGACGCAGGTGATCGCGGGCGGTGGTGCTGATGTGACCGTTGAGTGGATGCCTGCGGCGCTGGCCGCGCGCGAAAAGGGTCTGCCGCTGGTCAACATCGCGCAGCCGTTCAAAAGCTCGGGCATGATGCTGACATGCTGGAAGGACGCCGGGATTTCCTCACCCGAGGATCTGAAGAACCGCACTTTGGGTGTATGGTTCTTTGGCAACGAATTCCCGTTCATGAGCTGGATGAGCCAGTTGGGCATCGACACCGGCGGCAAGAGCGACAGCGGTGTCGAGGTTCTGAAGCAAGGCTTCAACGTCGATCCTCTGTTGCAGCGTCAGGCCGATTGCATCAGCACCATGACCTATAACGAATACTGGCAGGTCATCGACGCAGGCGTCAGCCCGGATGAGCTGGTGACTTTCAAATACGAAGATCAGGGCGTCGCCACGCTGGAGGACGGCCTGTACGTTCTGGAAGAAAACCTCAACGATGCGGCGTTCACCGACAAGATGGAGCGTTTCGTCCGGGCCTCGATGAAGGGCTGGAAATACGCCGAAGAGCATCCTGATGAGGCTGCCGATATCGTCCTAGAAAATGACGCCACCGGTGCCCAGACTGAAGAGCATCAGAAGCGCATGATGGGTGAGATCGCCAAGCTGACCGCCGGTTCGAACGGTGCGCTGGACCCGGCGGATTTCGAACGCACCGTGGGCACTCTGTTGGCTGGCGGGTCCGATCCGGTGATCACCAAGCAACCCGAGGGCGCCTGGACACATCAGATCACGGATGCAGCTCTGAACTGATCCCGCCTCAAACCTTGAACACGCGCGGTCCCAAACGGGGCCGCGTTTTCTTTTTGATATGTCGGAAACGTGTCTGTACTTGGTGTGCAGTCAGGCTAGTATTATCCTGTAATCAGGCGCATTTCATACGAAATGCCGATATATAGGTAGAAAATGCAGGGATTTGCAACGGAATTCAACTCAGCCTTGTCTCTGATCCTCCAAGGGGATGCAGAACTGTGGGCGATTGTGCTGTTATCCCTCAAAGTTTCCATCTTCGCCGTCCTGATTTCCGCTCTGATCGGGATGCCTGTCGGGGCCGCGCTCGCGGTTGCGCGGTTTCCGGGGCGGCGCGCTGTGATCGTGCTGATGAACGCCCTGATGGGGTTCCCACCGGTTGTCGTGGGGTTGCTGGTCTATCTGATGCTGTCGCGCTCGGGACCGTTGGGCGTTCTTGAACTGCTTTACACGCCGACCGCCATGATCATCGCGCAGGTCGTACTGGTCACACCTATTGTTGCGGCACTGACCCGGCAAGTGGTCGAGATGCTGGCCGAGGAATATTCGGAACAGCTGCGCTCGTTAGGTGTGTCGCGGCTGGCCTCGGTGCCGGTGCTGCTGTGGGATGCACGGCTGGCGCTGGTAACCGCATTGCTGGCCGGGTTTGGCCGCGCGATTGCCGAGGTCGGGGCAGTTATCATCGTCGGCGGCAACATCAACCATGTGACCAGGGTGATGACGACGACCATCGCGCTTGAGACGTCCAAGGGCAACCTAGCGCTGGCCTTGGCGCTGGGGGCCATCCTGATCGGGATTGCCATAGCTGTGAATGCCATGGTCAGCACGCTCAGCCTGCGGGCCGAGCAGGAGGGGTTGCGCCATGCGTGATCTGGTCAATGAAATGACTAGCTGTCTATCGGTCGACGGGGTGCGGATCACCCGCAAAGGTAAGGCGTTGCTGGATGTAGAGCACCTGTCGATGGATGGGCCGGGACCGACTCTGATCCTTGGGCCGAACGGGTCGGGCAAAAGTCTGCTTTTGCGCTGCCTGCACGGGCTAATCGTGCCCGATCGCGGGCAGGTCCGGCAGGACGGAGTGGTCCTGAATGCCGAACACAAGGCGCGGCAGGCGATGGTGTTTCAGCAACCCGTGTTGCTGCGCCGGTCGGTTGCGGCCAATCTGGATTTCGTACTGAAACGGCAAGGACTGTCCCGCAGCGCCCGCAAAGCCCGTATCGAGGAGTTGCTGACCGAAGGTGGGTTGGACGGCAAGGCCCGGCAATCCGCGCGGTCCCTGTCCGGGGGGGAGGCGCAACGGCTGGCGATCCTGCGCGCTCTTGCCTTGGACCCCGAAACGCTGTTTCTGGACGAACCCACCAGCGCGCTAGACCCAAGCGCAACGCAGATGATCGAACGGATGATCCTGCGCGCCTCGACCCGTGGGGTCCGGATCGTCATGGTCACGCATGACATCGGGCAGGCTCGGCGGTTGGCCGCCGATATCGTGATGATGCAGGGCGGCCATGTGGTTGAACATGGGGCCGCCAAACAGATACTGGATGCCCCCGAAAGTGACGCGTCGCGTCGGTATTTGGCTGGTGGGCTGGTGACTTAATCAAAATAATGGAGATCGAAATGATCCGGAATATTGTTCGGGCAGCAGTGGTAACTCTTGGCCTGACGGCAACGTCAGTCAGCGCCGAAGAGCCGTTTATCGTCGTGCAATCGACAACATCAACGCAGAACTCGGGCCTGTTGGATTACATCCTGCCGGGGTTTGAGGCCGAGACGGGCATCGACGTTCGTGTCGTCGCAGTTGGCACCGGGCAGGCGATCCGCAATGCAATCAACGGAGATGGGGACGTATTGCTGGTGCACGCCAAAGACGCGGAAGAGAAGTTCGTCGCGGATGGTTGGGGCGTTGAGCGGTTCGACGTGATGTATAACGATTTCGTCCTGGTCGGGCCGAAATCGGACCCGGCCAAGATTAAGGGTGGCGCGGATATCGTGGCGGCGTTGAGCGCCGTGGCCGAGGCCGAGGCGCCCTTTGCCTCTCGCGGGGATGACAGTGGCACCCACAAGGCCGAGATGCGCCTGTGGGGTGCTGCCGGTTCCGATCCGACCGAGGCGTCGGGCGAATGGTACCGAGAGACGGGCTCGGGCATGGGGGCGACACTCAACGTGGCCAGCGGAATGGACGCCTACGTGTTGACGGATCGCGCCACGTGGCAGTCCTTTGGGAACAAGGGCAAACTCGAAGTTCTGGTCGAAGGCGACCCGCGTTTGTTCAACCAATACGGTGTCATCCTTGTGAACCCCGAAAAGCACCCGCGTGTGCGGGCTGCGGCGGGGCAGAGGTTCATCGACTGGCTGACTGGTCCGGATGGGCAGGCGGCGATCGAGTCCTATAAGCTGGAAGGTCAGCAGCTGTTCTTTCCCAACGCCAAGTGACCGAGGCTAACCGCTTGCGCCGTTGTGGTGGATCGTCCCCAGACCGGACAGATCATATCCACCGAACTCGGCGGCGCGGGTGGTGAAACGGTCCGATTGCACGAATCCAAGCAGTTTGAGCATCGGGTCGTCGAAATAGGCCCGCCGCCAGATCGCAAGGTCCAGACGTTCTGAATGGGTCGGGGAAAAGCCAAGATCATAAAGGCCTGCCAAAGCCCCCAGTCCGAACCCGGCCTCGGCCTTGCTGTCATGCAGGGCTATGGCCAGTTCCTCTTCGGTGCGGGCGCAAGTGGGCAGGGCGTCCAGATCCTCGCGCGTCAGACTGTGGGCCTTGAGCTCTGCGTCGAACAGCCGTTGGCTGGCGGCGCTGTCCTGACGCAGGATCACCCGGCGACCTTTCAGGTCTGCAAAGCCCGCTATACCGGAGACATCGGGTGCCAGCAGCAGCCCGCGTTTCCTGCGCGCGACTTCATACAGAACAACCGGGGCCTCACCCAGATTGTCGCGCAGGGCCTGCGTGTTGAACCCATCGTCTTCGTGGATATGCAATGCGGCGGCTTGCGCTGTTCGGTCCTTCAGGCGGGTCAAGCCGTCGAACGAGCCATCATAATAGGTAGCCAGACCCGAGCCACTTTCGCGCAAGGCCCAGTCCAGCAGCGGATCGTGACTGCCAGCGACAATCGGGGGCAGGGGCGGTTCAGCCACCTGCGGGCCAGAACGGGATGCGTTCAGCCACGCAATAACTTCGGCCCGGGGAAACAGCAGCTTGCCCATGGCGCGGACGCAGGGGACCTCGCCGGAAGAAGCCAGATCATAGGCCTTGCGCTCGCCAATGCGCAGCAGGTCGGCCAGTTCTTTGGTCGTCAGATATTCGGACATTCAGTCGAGCCGCACCGCCGCACCAGAGCCCGCGTCAGCGGCGCTGAACCCGATCTGTTGCAAAGTGAAGGGCGCGGCGACGGTAATTACGACCATTGCGGCCACAGCGGCAAGAAAGGCTTTCATTGGTCTCCTCCGGTTCCGTTTTCCGGTGCTGTCGCACGGCGCAGAAAAGTGATCAGGTCGTCCCGGTCGCTGGCCTGTGTGATCCGCTGCATCGGCATCTTTGACCCCGGTATGTAGTGGTCTGGCCCCTGATCGAAAAGGGCGTTTATCGTTTCGTCATTCCAAATGATATCAGAGTCTTGCAGCGTGTCCGAGTAGAAATATCCCGGCAGCGTGCCAGCCTTGCGGCCAAAGATGCCATGCAGGGTCGGACCCGCGCGCCGTTGCCCGTCGGGCGTCAGGCTGTGACAGATCGAGCATTTGCGGGCGAACTGGCGTTCTCCGTTGCTCATCTCATCGGGGTTTTTCAGAAAGCTGGGTTCGGTGGCGGCCATCTGCGTCTGGTCGCCAAGCGCGGTGACGGGCCAGCTGTACATTGCCTCATCAAGACCGCCTGCGTGCAGGTTCTGACCGTCGGGAGAAAAGGCCAGCGCCCAGACCGGCCCGCGCAGGGTGGCGCGGAAATCCTGCGCGATACGCCACTCGGCGGTGTCGATCACCATGATGTATCCCTGACCATCGCCCACAGCCAACAGGCTGCGATCCGGGCTGAGCGCCAGCGCCAGAATAGGGCGGCGTTCGAGGGTAAAGTCGCGCACATCCCCGGTGGTCAGGTCCAGAATGCGGGTGACGCCGTCCACCGCGCCATAGGCGATCCAATTGTCCCGGGCATTCAGAACCAGTTCGTTGATCCCAAACCCGTGTTCGATCAGCCGTCCGGTCTCCTGCCCGGTGGCCACATCCCACTCCCGCAGCGTTCCGTCCATGCCCGCCGAATACAGCGTCGAACCATCCGGGGAAAACGTCACGGCGTTCACACCGCTGCCTGCCTCAAGCCTTTGCGAGGCTGATCCATCCTCGGGCCACAGCCCGATCGTACCATCCCAACTGGCAGTAGCCACATGGGTTTTCGAGGCCGCAAGTCCCACGATCTTACCCTTGTGCTGGCCGACAATCTCTCCGCCCGGCCAGCGGCGCAGGGTGAAGTCATCTCCGGCCGAATAGATCGCGCGCCCGTTGAAGGCGACAGAGTTGACGGCGGCCTCGTGCCCCTCCAGCCATTCGGGCTTGCGGTCCGACCACAGACCAACGGAATTGTCGAAACTGGCAGTGGCAATCCGCCCGTCGGGCGCAGCGGCGATCCCCATGATCGGCCCGCCGTGACCTTTCAGCGTGAAAAACTCGCCCAAGGCGGGCAGGGGAACCAGCGCCAGTGCCAGAGCCAGCCAGCGCATCTATTCGGCGGGTGAGGCCGCAGCCTTGCCGGCCTCTTTGTCCTGCACCTCTTCCAGCCACAGCGAGTGATGCTCGCGCGCCCATTGCTCTTCGACCTCACCCGAGCCCATCGCATCGAAGGCGCCTTCCATGCCGACCGAGCCGAGATAGATGTGGGCGATGATGATGGCGATGAACACATAGGCGACCATCACGTGCCAGACCTGAGCGTATTGCATTTCCTCTTGCGGAGACATCTGCGATGGCAGGGTTAGCCCGAACATCTGGGGAATGCCGGTCGAGTTGGCGATCTCGAAAGTCTTTGCAAACATCGGCAACTCAAACGGAAACAGCAGGGACAGGCCCGACAGGCTGATCGAAACACCCAGCAGGATGCAGGCCCAGAAGATCACCTTTTGACCTGCGTTGAACTTTTTGGCGGGCGGGTGGCTGCCCTTGGTGAACAGTCCCCCTCCGGCTGCCAGCCATTTCAGGTCTGTGCGGTTGGGGATGTTGTGGGCGATCCAATTCACGGTGACGATGATCAGCCCCAGGATAAAGGACCAAGCCAGATTGTTGTGCAGCCATTTGCAGCCTTGGGCGATGGTCGCGAAGCCTTCTTTGCCGAAGATCGGGATCAGGAAGTCACGCCCATAGAGAGTCAGCAACCCGGTTACCCCGAGCACCAAGAAAGACCCGGCGAATAGCCAGTGGCCGAAACGTTCGAAGCCGTTAAAACGGGTGACGGTGCGGCCGGTCTTTTCCCCGTCAATGCGGATTTTCCCGCGGATCAGGAAGAACAGAACGATAATGGCGACCATCCCGCCCAAGATGTAAGTACCGTATTCACGCAGTGGCCCGGTGCGGAAGGTCAGCCACCACATTCCACCATCCTGAATCAGGACGCCCGCTGCGGGGCCTTTGGACGAAACCGTAGTATCCGCCGAGCCATATCGTATGGCGCGGTAAACATCGCTGTCGGACGCAATGCCGCGTGTACCGAGCTGACCCAACAAACCCTCGGCATTCCCCTGACCGGTGTTTCCCGAGCGATAGCTGTTATCCACTTTCTCACCGCGTTGCCGTGCGAGGATATCCTCAAGCGTGGTCGCGCCACCGGTTTGGGCGCGTTCTTCGGTTGTGGCTTCTGCCTCGGTGGACTGCGCCAGAGCGGCGCTGGTTAACCCCAGGGCGAACAGGAATGCGATGAACAAGCGGAACATCTGAACCTCGGTCAAAATTCCAAAGCAGGCGACCCGCACGGGCGGATCACCTGTTTTTCATGTAGACGGATCAGCCGCCTTTTTGGTCGTAGGCCGTGCCCCAACCCCACGCGCCCGAGCCAAAGCCACGGGCGACGACACGCTCGCGGTAGATGGCCGAAACCACGTCGCCGTCACCGGCAAGCAGGGCCTTGGTGGAGCACATCTCGGCGCAAAGGGGCAGTTTGCCCTCGGCGATCCGGTTGCGACCATATTTGGCGAACTCTGCGGTCGAGTGCGTTTCCTCGGGGCCGCCAGCGCAGAAGGTGCATTTGTCCATCTTGCCGCGCGATCCGAAGTTGCCCGCCTGCGGGTATTGCGGCGCACCGAACGGGCACGCGTAGAAGCAATAACCGCAACCGATACACAGGTCCTTGGAGTGCAGGACGACGCCTTCTTCGTTCTGATAGAAGCAGTCGACCGGGCACACCGCCATACAGGGCGCATCCGAGCAATGCATGCAGGCAACCGAAATCGAGCGTTCGCCCGGGTTGCCGTCATTGATCGTCACCACCCTACGGCGGTTGATGCCCCATGGGACCTCGTGCTCGTTCTTGCACGCGGTGACGCAGGCGTTGCACTCGATGCAGCGTTCAGCGTCGCAGAGAAACTTTGCTCTAGCCATTATCGTCCTCCTTACGCTGCCGAGATTTTGCAGAGAGTCGCTTTGGTCTCCTGCATCTGGGTTACTGAATCATAGCCATAGGTCTGGGCGGTGTTGGAACTTTCACCCAAGACATAAGGATCGGCTCCTGCGGGGTATTTGTGCCGCAGGTCTTCACCCTGGAAATGGCCGCCGAAGTGGAATGGCATGAAGGCCACGCCAGCGCCGACCCTGTTGGTCAGCATCGCCATCACCTTGACCTTACCGCCTTCGGGACCTTCGACCCAGACCTGTTGCCCGTCACGGATACCAAGGTTGTTGGCATCGCGCGGGTTGATCTCGACGAACATGTCCTGCTGCAGCTCGGCCAGCCACGGGTTCGACCGGCTTTCCTCACCGCCGCCTTCATATTCGACTAGACGACCAGACGTGAGGATTATCGGGTAATCCTTTGAAAAGTCGTTCTTCTGGATCGAGGCATAAAGGGTGGGCAGGCGATAGGCCTGACGGTCTTCGTAGGTCGGATAGTCCTCCACCAGATCGCGCCGGTTGGTATAGAGCGGCTCGCGATGCAGCGGGATCGGATCCGGGAAGGTCCAGACGACCGCGCGGGCCTTTGCGTTCCCGAAGGGCGCGCAGCCATGCTCGATCGCGACCCGCTGGATGCCGCCCGACAGGTCGGTTTTCCAGTTGGTCTCGGGACCCGCAACGGCATCGATGGCCGCGCGTTCCTCGGCGGTCAGATCACCGTCCCAGCCTAGGTCCATCAGCATCTGCATCGTGAATTCAGGGTATCCATCCTGAATTTCCGACCCAGCGCTATAGACCCCTTCGGCTAGCAGGTTGTCGCCGTCGCGTTCCACACCGAAACGGGCACGGAAGGTCAGGCCACCTTCGGCCACCGGTTTGGACATGTCATAGAGGTTCGGCGTGCCGGGATGCCCCATCTCCGCCGTACCCCAACATGGCCAGGGCAGACCGTAATATTCACCGTCATTGGGCCCACCAATGGCCTGCAGCGTGGTTCTGTCGAACGTGTGCTGGTTGGCCATATGGCTTTTCAGGCGCTCGGGCGACTGGCCGGTATAGCCGATGGTCCAGAGACCGCTGTTGAACTCACGCGTGATGCTTTCAACATTCGGGGTTTCCGGGTCTTCCATTTCGATATTGCGGAACAGCCTGTCCGCCCAGCCGAACTTGTTGGCGAACTTGGCCATGATGACCTCGTCCGGCAGGCTTTCGAACAGCGGCTCAACCACCTTGTCGCGCCACTGCAACGACCGGTTCGATGCCGTGACCGAGCCACGGGTTTCGAACTGCGTACAGGCGGGCAACAGGTAGACGCCATCGGTACGGTCATGCAGAACGGCCGAGACGGTGGGATACGGGTCGATCACGACCAGCATGTCCAGCTTCTCCATCGCCGTCTTCATCTCCGGGCCCCGCGTTTGCGAGTTCGGAGCGTGACCCCACAGAACCATGGCGCGGACGTTGTTGTCCTGATCCATGTTGGCCGGGTCTTCCAGAACACCGTCGATCCAACGCGAGACCGGGATGCCGCGCTCGTTCTGCAGCGACTTGTCCTTGCCGTCCTTGTCCTTGATCGTGGCGAACTGACCTGCAAGCCATTCGGAGTCTTCACCCCAGACACGGCCCCAGTGGCCCCATGCCCCTTTGGACAGACCGTAATAGCCGGGCAGGGTGTGGGACAGAACACCAAGGTCCGTCGCGCCCTGCACGTTGTCATGGCCGCGGAAGATGTTGGTGCCACCACCCGAGGTGCCCATGTTGCCCAAGGCAAGCTGAAGCACGCAGTAGGCGCGGGTGTTGTTGTTACCGTTGGTGTGCTGCGTACCGCCCATACACCAGATCACCGTACCTGGACGGTTGTTGGCCATGGTGCGGGCCACGCGACGCAGTTGCGAGCCCGGCGTGCCGGTGACGCGTTCGACCTCTTCCGGGGTCCACTTGGCAACTTCTTCACGGATCTGGTCCATGCCCCAGACACGGGTGCGGATGAACTCTTTGTCTTCCCATCCGTTGTCGAAGATGTGCCACAGGATCCCCCAGACAAGCGCAACGTCCGTACCGGGGCGGAAGCGGACATATTCATCCGCATGCGCTGCGGTGCGCGTAAAGCGTGGGTCGCAGACGATCAGCGGCGCGTTGTTCCGCTCTTTCGCGCGCAGAACATGCAGCAACGAGACGGGGTGCGCCTCGGCCGGGTTGCCGCCGATGATGAAGATGGCCCGAGAGTTATGGATGTCGTTGTACGAATTGGTCATGGCGCCGTAGCCCCATGTGTTCGCTACACCCGCAACAGTGGTTGAGTGGCAGATACGGGCCTGATGGTCCACGTTGTTCGTGCCCCAGTAGGCGGCGAACTTGCGGAACAGATAGGCCTGTTCGTTGTTGTGCTTCGCAGAACCCAACCAGTACACGCTGTCCGGCCCGGATTCCTCGCGGATGCTCATCATGCCGTCGCCGATCTCGTTGATCGCCTCTTCCCAGCTGATGCGCTTCCACTCGCCGCCTTCCTTTTTCATCGGATACTTGAGGCGGCGCTCGCCGTGGGCGTGCTCGCGGACCGAGGCCCCCTTGGCGCAGTGTGCACCCAGATTGAACGGGCTGTCCCAACCGGGTTCTTGCCCGATCCAGACGCCGTTTTGCACTTCGGCTACGACAGTACAGCCGACTGAACAGTGGGTGCATACGGATTTGATATTATCAACGGCCTGGTTCGCCGCTGTCTGGGCACTGGCTGGCGTCACGGTTCCACCCGTGGCGCTGATCGCGGCCAATCCGCCGATCGTCAGGCCCGAGCCACGCAGAAACGCGCGGCGATCGACGGTTTTCTCGCCGACCTGGGACAGGATACTTGTCCGCTGGGGGCGTCTCGCAACCCCGTTGGTCTTTTTCCTTAACATTGGTTTCCTCCCTTGCTCGCCATGTCAGCCATGGCTGGCTTGGTACTTTTTGTGCCGACGTCAGGGCCAATCGCAACCGTCAGTCGGGTGGTGACGTCGTCCGGTTCAGAGCCGGGCGCTGTCGTCGCGGCTCAGAAGCGCGCGCTTTCCAAATAGGCGCGGGTATGCGCGGTGTCCTGTATCCGGGTTTCGTCCGTTGGCAACTTGGCTGCTTCGGCCTCTCCGGTCAGGCTGGCGGCGGCAACAGCAGCAGGCGCTGCGGTTCCGGCCAGTTTGAGGAAGTCGCGGCGCGTGGCGCCTTCTTCCTTGGTCTTGCTCATGGGTTCCTCCTTTCCCATTTGCGATCTAGCGCCAATTCGGGCGCTGGCGAGTGGCGGGTTATGCCGCCGTCATTCGGAACGCTTCCCGCTCGATCTCCATGAACACCCGACCGGCGGTGCCGACGGACGCATAGAGAACCGAGTTCTCGGCTGCTTCCAAATCCGAATAGAAATGCGTGGCCCAGGGGCCGATATGTTTGTTCCAGAACGCTTTCTGATCCTCAAGCGAGGCAGGCGCGCCAAAGCGGCCAACAATCATGCCCGCCATCATCTCCATCAGCGAGGCGATGTTGTCTTCGGGTTCGAACACGTTCTGCGCCCGCGTGATGCCGCGTGCGGCCATGTCGTTGCGCAGCTGGGCCAGAGGTTTCTCGTTCAGGAAGCCGGTGAGGTAGAAACTGGCATAGGGCAGCAGCTCACCTCGGCCGAGTCCAATGAACAGGGCGTTGAACTCACGTTCGGCCGCCGCGGGTTTGGTGACCTTTGCCACCCGCGCCATGGCCTGAATGGCCTGACCCAGATCGGTCTCATCCCCGGTCAGGCTAGCCACCTGTTCCAGCAGCATCTGATCCGGAGGAGCGGCCAACATCAGCCCGAGAAAATTGTAGAAATCCGCGCGCAGGCGATCTTCGGTCGAGACGTCCATTTGATGCGCCTTACTTGCGGTCATGGGGATATCCTTCGAATTCAAATTTCATGCGGCGCGGGGTGGGGGGCAGGTCGACCTCTTCGGGGGCTTCTGCTTCGGCGATAACGAGCGGCTCGGGCGTCGGTTCATCACTCACCTCTGGCTCCGGTTCCTCAGTGACCGGTTCAGGCTCACTCTCTTCGGCTTCCGCAGCCAAAGCTTCGATATGGGCCAACATGCCCTTGCCAACCTGATAGGCGGTGGGAATGTTTTCGATCACACACACCGCGTCGGTATAGTCCTCACCGTAATCAACCAGCCCGTCCACATTGGCCAGCACCGGGTTCAGCCGCCACAACCGCCGCAGCGCGCGACGGCGCAGACGGTCGGGCACCGCCTTGGCCATGAAGCCCGAGACGTCATCCCCGTCCTGCAACTGATCGGGATCGGGAAGGTTGAACTCGGCCAGTATCTCGGCATCCGACTTTTCGTCCAGCTCGGCCTGCTGCGCTGCGACTGCCTGTTCTTCGGCCGCGATAACCTCGGCTTCGGCCTCGGCCTGAACAGCGGCCTTGCGGCGGGACCAGAAATCGCGGGCTTGGGTCATTGCACGATCCTCCGCGGGGCGCGGTAGACATCCGAGGTCTGACGGATACGGGCATCGCCTTTGCCGTCCTCGACCAGATCGGTCCGCTTCTTGTCGCGACGGCGTTTGATGAAAACCTCATCGCGGTGGTGTTCCAACGCGAAGTCGCGAACCCAGGCGATCAGCCCCTCGGTCATCGGGATTTTTTCGACGATCTCTTCTCCGGTATCCGCATAATCCTGCCCTTCGAACGGGGACGCCGTGACAAGCACCGCATCCATTGGGCGCTCTCCATCCAGAGCATCACGCAGAACAAGATAGATCGAGGGCTGGCCGTCGGAGAGGTTGACCATGTAGGCCTCGGCCTCATCGGGCCATAGCGTAAGCGGGAGGGTCGCCGCGTGATACTCCACAGCTTCACCCTCGCGGCGCAGTTCCTGCCAGTCGGCAGGTCCAGCACCGGGCAAAACGGCAACTGCGCGCCAGTTCCATTTCGCCCAGCGGGTTACACCGGGTGTTTTGCGCACGACGACGCCGATTGGCATTTCAATCTGGCTTGCGGCCTTCGCCACTTAGTCCTCCCCGGAAGGCTCTCCCCTGCCTTCCATTGCGTCTACTATGGTACACAATCCGGCTTTGTGCCAAGCCTGAACTGTTCCCAATGGACGCAATCACCAATTGTTTATGAGGCTGCGCCCTTTCATAGACCCGGTACGCAGGTAGTTTGTCTAGCGGGGATTGCCACTTTTTGCAGACACCCTAATCTGAACCCAAGAAGGGAAGGACGTCCGGGAGGGGAGGCCATGGGCACAAAAATTCTGCTATGCGACTGTGCGGGGACGCAGGAACTGGACGCCGAGAAGATCGCGTCGGCCTGCGGTGCTGCGTGTTCCCGGGTTCATACGGCGCTGTGTACCACCGAACTGGAATCTGCGGCCTCGCTGATGCAGGCCGGGGACACCGTGATTGCCTGTGGGCAGGAGCAGGAGGTGTTCAGCGCGCTTGCCGAAGAGATGAATATCGAAACGCCGGGGTTTGTGGACCTGCGCGACCGCGCCGGATGGTCCGAGCAGGGTGCTAATGCGGTGCCCAAGATGGCCGCCCTGGCCGCCGAGGCGATGCTACCGCAGCCGATCACACCCAGCGTGGACGTGTTCAGCGAGGGCACCTGTTTCCTCATCGGGCCGGGGGAGCCGTGTTTTGATCTGGCCGAACGTCTGGCAACGACGCTGGCGGTTACGGTGCTGGTCACCGATGACGCCCAGCCGTTCTCGCGGGCCTATGACGTGGTGCGCGGGCGGGTACGGTCGCTGACCGGTGCGCTGGGCGGGTTTTCGTTGCGGCTGGACGCCCTGCAGCAGGTCGAGCCGGGCGGGCGTGGTGCTTTTGCGTGGTCCGCGCCGCGCGACGGGGCGAAATCCGCCTGTGACATCGTGATCGACCTGACCGGGGGAACGCCGTTCGTGCAAGCCCCCGCGAAGCGTGAGGGGTATTTGCGCGCCGACCCGAGGGATAAAGTCGCCGTCGAGCGTCTGGCCTTTGAGGCAGTACAACTGGTCGGAACCTTCGAAAAACCGCTCTACGTGCGGATGGAAGAGACGCTGTGCGCCCATTCCCGTGCCGAACAGGTGGCTTGCACCAACTGTCTGGATATCTGCCCAACAGGTGCGATCACTCCGGCTGGTGAGCATGTGACCATCGATCCAATGATCTGCGCCGGGTGTGGCGAATGCGCGGCGGTGTGCCCGTCAACGGCGATCACCTACGAAGACCCGCCGGTTTCGGCCCTGTTGTCTCGGATGCACATTCTTGCGTGCACTTATCGGCGCGCAGGTGGCACCGCACCCCGGTTGTTGGTGCATGACGCCCACGGGGCCGAGATGATCCGGCTGGCCGCCCGGTTCGGTCGCGGCCTTCCTGCGGACGTTATTCCGTTAGAATTGAACGTGATCTCGGGCTTTGGCCATGCCGAGATGTTGGCCGCACTGGCGCACGGCTTTGCCCGGGTCGATGTGCTGCTGGCTCCGGCCACCGAACGCGATGCGCTGGTCCGGGAACTGGAACTGGCGCAGGCGATTGCCGGGCCGGGTAAGACGGAGCTGATGGATGAGGCTGACCCGGACGCGTTGGTGTATTTGCTATATGCGCAGGAAGTCCCGCCACCTCTGGCGGATCCGGTGCTGCCTCTGGGCAATCGAAGACAAATCGCGCGGCTGTCGGCGCAGGCGCTGAACCCGCAGGCGGAGACTCCGTTGCCCTTGCCCGAAAACGCGCCTTACGGGGCCGTGGCAGTGAATACGGATGCCTGCACATTGTGCCTCAGCTGTGTCTCTCTCTGCCCGTCGGGTGCATTGGTTGATAACCCGGACAAACCGCAGTTGAACTTCCAGCAGGATGCCTGCCTGCAATGTGGGCTGTGTAAGGGGATATGCCCCGAGGACGCGATTACGCTGGTTCCGCAGCTTGACCTCTGTGATGCGGCCTTATCGCAGCTGGTGTTGAATGAAGAGGAACCCTTTGCCTGTGTCGAATGCGGCGCCTTGTTCGGTGTGAAGTCAACCGTCGAGCGGATCATGGAGAAGCTTTCGGGTACGCATCCGATGTTTGCCACCTCGGACAAGGCCCGGATGATCCAGATGTGCGACAATTGCCGTGTGAACACGCAGTTCCAGCAGCAGGACAACCCGTTTCAGTCCAATCCCAAGCCCAAGGTGGTTACGACCGAGGACTATTTCTCAAAACGCAAGGATCACTGAAACTGTAGCGGCGCACCCAGATCGGCCGCCTTGATGACCGAGACGAAAGCCAGGATGGCGTCCAGCTCTTCCACGGTCATCTCGACCGGATGTATGGGCGAGGGGCGCGCGGGATCAAAAGGTGCGGTCAGCCCGTCGATCTGGGTGAAAGCGGGATGGGGGTTCAGCGCAAAGAACGCCTCAAACCGTTCCGACCAGTCGGGCATCGCGCGCAGCACGGCAAAAGAGGGCGTAGAGCCCAACCCGTTCATGCGGTTCTTTGGCCCGATCACGTGGCAGCGTCCGCAATGGGTCATCGACAGTTCCTCACCTCGGGCGGTGTCACCGTCGATTACCGGGTCGGCTTGTGTCGCTGTGGCCTCGATACGGGCAGAGAAGGGCGTGCCGTGTTCGGGTGTAAAGCTTTCTACAGTGTTCTTGCCGATATCGGACAACAGCCAGTCGCGGAACCGTTCGTGCCTGGCGTTGTCTCCGATCCGGAGGTGATAGATCACGCCGTCGCGGGCAAAGACCGGATCGCCTGGTGGCGCGGTTTCCAGCACTAAAACGCCCGCATCATCCGCAATAACGCGTATCCCGGTCTTGAGAGAGAAGCGCGGAAGGATATGTTGCAACAGACCAGAGTCTTTTACCTCGGCCGGGGCGGCCAGACCCAATGCCTCCTGCGACCAAGAGGGACTGGCAGAGAGCGTCAGGCTCAGGCACAAGAGGACAAAGCGCATGGCCCAGCCTAACGGCCCGGCCCCGAATGCGTCAAATGAACTGAACAAGACGGAGACACATGCAATGAAACGCAACCTCGTGGTGGGTCAAGTCAAAGGGGTAACGGCATGAGTGTTCGTGACGCGGTTCTGGCGAACCTGAAGAAGATCACTGATCCTGTGTCTGGTCAGGATATCGTCAGCGCGGGTGTGGTGCGTGCGTTGAACGTCGAGGGCGACACGGTGCGCTTTGTGCTGGAGATTGACCCGAAATACGCCGAGCAGATGGAGCCGGTTCGCGCGACCGCCGAGAAGGCGGCGCAGATGGTGGACGGGGTGGCCAAGGTCTCGGCGATGATGACCGCGCATTCCGACAAGGCGCCGCCGGATCTGAAACCTAAGCCCAAGCCCTCGCAAACCGGTCCGCAGGCCGTTCCGGGCGTGGACCGGATTATCGCCGTAGCTTCGGGTAAAGGTGGCGTCGGTAAATCCACCGTTTCGGCCAACCTCGCCTGTGCCTTGGCGGCCGAAGGCCGTCGTGTGGGTCTGTTGGACGCCGACGTCTACGGCCCGTCGCAGCCCCGGATGCTGGGTGTCTCAGGCCGGCCGGCCAGCCCGGATGGCAAGACCATCCTGCCGTTGCGCAATCACGGCGTCACCATGATGTCGATGGGTCTGATGACCAATGAAGGGCAGGCGGTTGTCTGGCGTGGTCCCATGCTGATGGGCGCGCTGCAGCAGATGATGAACCAGGTGCAATGGGGCGCGCTGGACGTGCTGATCGTTGACCTGCCGCCCGGAACCGGTGACGTGCAACTGACGCTCAGCCAGAAGTTCAAGGTGGATGGCGCCATTGTTGTTTCCACCCCGCAGGACGTGGCCCTGATCGACGCCCGCAAGGGGATCGACATGTTCAACCAGCTCAAGACGCCCATCGTTGGTATGATCGAGAATATGTCCACCCATATCTGTTCCAACTGCGGGCATGAGGAGCACGTGTTCGGTCATGGCGGCGTGAAGTCCGAGGCCGAGGCGCTGGACGTTCCGCTGCTGGGGGAAATTCCTCTGCATCTGGATATCCGGGTGGCGGCGGACGGTGGTGCGCCCATCGTGGTCAGCAAACCCGACAGCCCGCAGGCCGAGGCGTTCCGCAAGATCGCCCGCGATATGATTGCCAAGGGCAAGGCATGACCCAGCCGGTCTTTCCCCCCTTGCTGTCGGGCCATCCGGTGCAGGGTGGGGAAGATCCGTTCGAACGCGCACAGTCCATGGCGGCGCTGGGCTGTGACGCCGGGTCGGTCGTTTACAACATTCAGGCCGACCGGCTGCGGGTGGCGATTGTATTCGCGCCCGAGGTTGCGTTGCAGGATGCCATGGCGATGTTGCCCCTGTGCGCTGTCGGGTTCCAGAACGCGCTGGGCGCACTGGCCCCGCCCGAGGTGGCCGTGCATCTGGGCTGGGACGGATTGATCTGCGTGAACGGTGCGAAATGCGGTGCGTTCCGTGTCGCAGCGTCCACAGCAACTGCGAACGAAGAGCCCGACTGGTTAGTGGTCGGATGGGAACTGGCGCTGATGCAAACCAGCGTGACACCGGGAGAAACTCCGGAAGTAACGGCCCTCTATGACGAAGGCTGTGCCGAGGTTTCGCCGGTGCAACTGGTCGAAAGTTGGTCGCGGCATATGCTGACCTGGCTCAACCGCTGGCAAGAGGACGGCAATGCGCCGCTGCACGGTGAATGGATGGGCTTGTTACGTGGTGTCGGCGAACCCTGTGACACCGGCGTTTTTCTGGGCACGGACGAACGCTTTGGGATGCTGATCCGCGACGGTGCCGAAACCCACCTGCGCCCCCTGACCGAATTGTTGGAGAACGGATGATGAAACTGGCCCGCGCGATCCATTTCGATGAAAGCGACATTAACGTCTTCCATTCCCCGGCCCGAACCGGAGAATGGTGCATCTCGGGCGGGTTCGAGTTTTCGAACTGGGGGCAGGCCGATCTGGAAGGTAAGGCGCGACAGGCCTTTTCGAACGGCTGGCTGGGGGTCGAGACATTCGGACGGGTGACCTTTGTAGCCGTCACACAGATCGAACAGTCGGAACTGGACCAGATCGCGCGAAATCTGGCCGAGCATTTCGTGCAATTCTACGGCGCGCCTTCGGTTGAGGCCGCGTTGGGTGTGGCGCAGACCGAGATCACCCATATGGCCGAACTGTGTGAGGAACACGCGCCCAATACTCTGCTGACCGTTGCGCGCGAATTGTCCGAAAGTGGCGTGCACGAGGCATTTCGCATCATCACCCCACAGGAAACGCAGCTTGAGGCTCTGGCCGTTCACGGCTCGTTGGATGATTAAAGCAGGTCCGCGAACCCGCCGAACTGACCGCGCTTGAAAATCAGGCCCTTGCCGGTGCGGTACATCACCTGTTCGACTTCGCCAACAAGGATCAGGTGATCCCCGGCCTCGTGTTTGGCATGAAGCTGGCAATCGAACCGCGCCAGACAATTGGCCAGCTGCGGTCGGCCCTTGTGATCGGTTTCCCAAACAGCATGTGAAAAATCCAACCCGTTGCGGGCGAACCTCAACGCCTGATCCTGCTGCTCTTCGGCCATTACGTGAATGGAATAATGCTGACAGGCGTTGAAGGAATTAAACCGGTGTGAATCGTTGGCCAGACACCACAACACCAGCGGCGGATCCAGTGACACCGACGAAAACGAATTGACGGTGATCGCGCGCGGTCCGTTGCCCGAGTTCGTCGTGACGACGGTGACGCCGGTTCCGAAACACCCCAGTGCTTCGCGAAATGCGGAGCTTTGGTCCGGGGTAGGGGTGAAGGTCTTTTCCGTCATCGTGCGCTCGTGCAGTGGCCGCGCATCAGGTGCCACGGCCTGCGGGGATTGTCCATGAAAAGGTGAATTTGGCTCGAATATTTTACGGTTAGTTCAGGTCTTCCAGCAAACGGCCGTGCTGACGGGTGGCCTCGATGACGGCCCCAAAGGTCGTCATGCCGCGCGCCTGCAGCATCGGCAGCATCTTGACCAGTGCCTGCGCCGTGGCGACCGCATCCCCAAGCGCCGTGTGACGCAGCTCGTGCGGAATGGTGATCTCCAGCCTGTCGCAGAGGGCGTCCAGCGTGTGTTTGTCGCTGGCCCCAAACAGAACCGCAGACAACAGTACCGTGTCCAGAATGGGGTGGCCCCATTCGACATCCATACGCTTGGCGTGACGCCGCAGAAAGGCCATATCGAAGGGCGCGTTGTGCGCGACGATCACCGCATCCCGCGCGAACTGGTGAAAGGTGCGTCCGGCATCGGTAATATCCGGTGCGCCTTCGACCATGCGGTCGCTGACCTTGTGCACCTTGGTCGAGGCCGGCGGGATCGGCATCCCGGGATTGACCAGCATGTCCAGCTTCTCACCCTCGACAATCCGGCCGTTCACCACCCGAACCGCGCCGATCTGGACGATCTCGTCCTTATGCGGCAGCAACCCGGTGGTTTCGGTGTCAAAGACGACAAAGCACAGATCCTGAAGTGCAAGGGTTTCAAACTGGCCCCCGGTCGCGCTGTTCAGCAGGTCGAAATCATAGACCAGAGGCCGAGCGGCCTCGGGTTCGATATTGGCTGCGCTGTCGTCAAAGATCAGCAGGTAACCGGGCGCGTCGCCCAGTGGCTTCATCCGGGCGGAATAGGTCTGCGCGCCGTCGATGCTGGCCAGTGTGCAGGCGACCTCGAGTCCGGTTTTGCTTAGTTTTTCATAAGCTTCCTGAAGTGCTGTGGGCTGCAGGTATTCGAAAAGGGAGGCATTCAGACGGGGATGTGCGATTTGGGCCAGAACCCCGGCAGCCTGACCGTCATAGAGAACGATCTTATGGGTCGGACTGGCCAGAACCATCGCAACCGGGATCTCGGTCAACAGTGCCGTCAGCCGTTGTTTTTCGGCGGCAAGATGGGCCGTTTCGGCTGCGACGGCCTCGGCAACATCCATCGTTTTACCTGACAATTGATCGGCCAGACCGGCCGCTGCTGGGGCCAGATCGCCCAGATAACGCGCGGCCTGCATGTCGACATCCGTACTGACACCGGCATGAGCACGGGCGCGCAGTTGAGCTGACAAACGCTCGATCGGTTTGGCGACATTGTCGTCAAACAGCAGCCATACGCCGACGATCAGGCCGACCATGCCGAATGCCATGAGGATTTCGGCAAAGATGAAGGCATTTGCCAGAGCCGGATCCGCAGCGCGCCTGTAGCTGATCCACAGTGCCAGAGAGCTGACCACCACGCCCCCCAGGGCCAGCAGGCAGAAAAACAGGAAAATACGTATGCGCAGGCTTAGCCGGGTCAGCATGTTACACTCCGCAGGTTGCCTCGATTACTGGGTCGCCGTCATCGGCATTCACCCAATCGACGTTCAGCAAATGGCCGTCATCTCCAAATTCAACGCCGTCCGCCAGACTGGCCCGGCTGTTGGAGGCGCAATCGACGGCCACCGGCAATTTCGATATCGGGGCCCAGCGGCCAAAGAAATACAGGTCCACAAGACGTTGCTGGGGAACCTGTTCGTTGGTACGGACCGAGACCGTATCGATGGCCGCGAACCGGTCGACGAAAGGCACCGCATAGGTCCACGGACGATAGAAGGCACGGCTTTCGACCTCCTGTACGATTTCCATGCCTTCGGGCAGGGTTTCGACGGTGCGGTCATACCAGGAATATTCGCTGGCGATGGTCATGCCGATCATGCCCAGCCCCGCTGCAACCGGAGCCGCCCAACGGGGCAGACGGCCGCCCGTCAGTTTGTTCACTACCATCACCACACCTGCAAAGGCGAAGCCTGCAAAGATGGTGCCGATCAGTTCCAGAAACATGTGTCTCTCCGAATTTCGGACGCTTGCGTCCGTTTAGTGTTATTCCGGCCTAGCCAAGCATACCTTTGCCATGGCCCACCGCAGATTGCATTGTTTTTACAACAACGAAGGCGTCGCGCAGATGGCTTCGCTCGAAATCCGACAGGGCGGATGGCGGAAGATAGTTGTCGGGCTTTTCGCCGGATTTGACCAGCCTTGCCTGATGTTCCAGCCGGGTCTCGGCAATCAGGTCATAGGCGTCCAGAATGTCCCGCGCACCTGCCGGGCTGAGCACTCCGGCGGCTTCGGCGGCTTTCAGGCGGGCGCGGGTGTTGGCCTCGGTCAGCTGGCCCTGCAGGCTGTAGACGCGGGCCAGATCGACCACCGGCACCACGCCATTGTGCTTCAGGTCCAGCGTGTTGCGGTGCTCACCCGAGCGGATAGTGGCGAAGCCCCGCAGCAGGCCAAGTGGTGGTGTGTGTTTCAGCGAGTTCGAAATCATATGCGCCACGAAAATCGAATTCGCATTGGCCGCGGCCAGCGTGTCGGCCTGAAGTTCGGTAAACAGCTCGAATGCGCCGCCGATCGGGCGCAGGTCGAACATGACCGAGGCCAGCATCTGTGCCTCGGGGTTCGGTTTCGCGATCCAGCCCTTGAAATAGTCGCGCCAGACTTGCACCGGCTGACACCAGCGGGGATTGGTCGCCATCATGTCGCCGGGGCAATAGAAATATCCGCAGGTATCCAGCCCGTCTGACACAAATTTCGCCAGTTCCGTGAAATAGGTCATATCCGCATCGGTCACGCGGTCATCCAGCACCAGGCAGTTGTCCTGATCCGACACGCCGGTCTGTTCCTGACGCCCTTGCGAGCCGCAGGCCAGCCACAAATAGGGCACCGGCGGTGGACCAAGTTTCTTTTCGGCCAATACCAGCAGCCGCCGTGTAGCAGTGTCGGCAATGTCGGTAATCAGGCGGGTGACGATTTCGTGCCGGTTGCCAGCCGCAACCAGTTGCACCAGCAATTGCGGGATTTCGGCCGTAACCAATGCCATTTCAGCGGCTGAATTGGCAAGGGCGATCTGACGGACCAATCCGGCCGAACTGACCGCCTGATAATGGGTCAGGTCGGTCTGTGTCACGATGCCGACCAGCTTGCCGCCCTCAGAAACCGGGATGTGACCAATCCCGCGTTCCATCATCACATGCAGCACATCCGAGCCGATATCGGAGGGTGACAAAGTGATCGGATCAGCAGTCATGATCGCCGACACCGACGTGGTCTCGGGCATGGCGTCCGCCACGTATTTGCCCGAGATGTCGCGCAGCGTGACAATGCCTTGCAACGACTCGCCCTCGGTCACGCAGAGGCTTGAGATATGGCGATCACGCATCAACCGCGCGGCCTCCTGAACCGGCATGGCTGCGGGGCAGGTGGCGGGATCGCGGGCCATCAATACATCTATCGCAGTGGTGGCCAGGCTTTGCGGCCCGGACCGCTCACCGCGTGTCCGGTCAAAGAACTTGGCGACGAAGTCATGGCTGTCGATCAGTTGACGCACCACAGCGGGGGGCAGGACAAAAAGAACAGTCGGGGTATCTGCGTGCGCATGCGTTGCAGCTTTGCCGTTTTTCAGCAGGCCGCGCTCGCCAAAGGAATTTCTAAGCCCGAGATGAGAGACCACGGCGCCGTTTTCATCCGTGATCTCGACCTGACCCTCATAGATCAGGAAGATACCGGGCAGGGTGTGGCCCAATTTGTAAACCGGGGAGCCTTCATCCACCTCGCGCACCTCGATCTGTTTGGCCAGATCGTCCAGTGCTGTGGCGGGCAGGGCGTCATAGGGGTGTACGGATTTCAGAAACCGGGTGATCTGGTCATGTGAAAGGGGCATCATGAAATCCTGGGTCTTTGGTTGAAAAATCCCGCCCGGTGGTGTGCCGGACGGGAGTAGTAGATCGAAAAATGCGACACATGGAAGTTAGCCATATGCCGCATCATGCTCATTTACTCTGAGCTGCGCCCGCGCCACGGGGAATGCGAACGCTTTCGACCAATTCAACGATCTCCTGCGGAGTCTCTTTGGTCATACCGGCGACAACATATGCGACTGCAAAGTTGATCATCGCACCGATGGCGCCGAACGAGGTCGACTTGATCGGACCCAGCAGCGGGTCAGCATCGGTGAACGAGTTGGTGCCCGGAATGAACAGCCAGCCCTTGTGCAGGAAGATGTAGATCAGCGTAACGGTCAGACCTGCCAGCATACCAGCAACCGCGCCGGTGTTGTTGATGCGGGTCGAGAAGATCCCCATCATCAGTGCCGGGAAGATCGAGGCAGCCGCCAGACCGAAGGCCAAGGCCACGGTTTGCGCCGCAAAGCCCGGTGGGTTCAGACCCAGATAGGTTGCGACAACGATAGCCACAGCCATTGCGATCCGAGCCGCCATCAGCTCACCTTTTTCCGAAATCTGCGGGTTGATTGCGCCTTTGACAAGGTCGTGGGACACAGCCGACGAAATCGCCAGCAACAGGCCCGCAGCGGTCGACAGAGCAGCCGCAAGACCACCAGCCGCGACCAGACCGATCACCCAACCCGGCAGGTTGGCAATCTCGGGGTTGGCCAGAACCAGGATGTCACGGTTGAACTTGGTCAGCTCGTTGCCAACCCAGCCTTTTTCCGCAGCAATTTCCTGCATCTTTTCGGACTTGTCGTTGTAGTACTGGATCTTGCCGTCGTCGTTCTTGTCTTCCCAATCCAGAAGACCGGTTTTCTGCCAGGTTTTCATCCAGTCATAGCGCGGATCGGTGTCGATTTCCTCGACCGAAACAGCGCCACCTTCGATGCCACCGTTGGGCCACATCATGTCGGTGATGTTCAGACGCGCCATTGCGCCAACCGCAGGGGCGGTCAGGTACAGCAGAGCGATGAAGACCAGCGTCCAGCCAGCCGACCAACGTGCGTCAGACACTTTCGGCACGGTGAAGAAGCGCATGATCACGTGCGGCAGACCGGCAGTACCGATCATCAGCGACAGCGTGAACAGAACCATGTTCAGCGTGTTCGAGTGGTGTGCCGTGTAGTCAGCAAAACCCAGCTCGGTAACGATCGCGTCCAGCTTGGTCAGCAGGGGCTCACCGCTGGCGGTGTCACCGAACAGACCCAGGGCCGGGATCGGTGTGCCGGTCAGCTGCAGCGAGATGAAGATCGCCGGGATGGTGTAGGCTGTGATCAGCACGCAGTACTGAGCAACCTGGGTGTAGGTCACACCCTTCATCCCGCCGAACACCGCGTAAGCAAACACGACACAGGCACCGATCAGCAGACCGGATGTGTTCGACACCTCAAGGAAGCGGCCAAAGGCCACGCCCACGCCGGTCATCTGACCGATCACGTAGGTCACCGACGCGACGATCAGACAGATCACAGCAACGATACGTGCGGTCTGGCTGTAGAAGCGGTCGCCGATGAATTCCGAGACGGTGTATTTGCCGAACTTACGCAGGTAAGGCGCAAGCAGCAGAGCCAGCAGCACGTAGCCACCGGTCCAACCCATCAGGAAGGTCGAGTTGTCATAGCCGGTAAAGGCAATCAGGCCCGCCATCGAGATGAACGAGGCCGCGGACATCCAGTCCGCCGCTGTCGCCATACCGTTGGTGACCGGGTGAACGCCGCGACCGGCGGCGTAGAATTCCGATGTGGAACCCGCGCGGGCCCAGATCGCGATGCCGATGTATAGCGCAAAGGACGCGCCAACAAACAGCAGGTTGATGGTAAACTGATCCATTTTCCCCGCTCTCCCTTACTCTTCGTCTACGCCGTATTCGGCGTCCAGCTTGTTCATGCGCCAGGCGTAGTTGAAGATCAGCACCAGAAAGACCAGAATCGATCCCTGCTGAGCGAACCAAAAGCCCAGATCGGTTCCGCCAACGGCGATGCCCGACAGTAGCGGACGCAGCAGAATGCCGAATCCAAACGACACCAGCGCCCAGATGACGAGGCTGATGTAGATGAGGCGCAGGTTGGCCTGCCAATAGCCCTTATCGGCTTCGGCAGTCTGCGCGGAGTTTGTTGAATGATCCGCCATTGCGGGTTCCTCCTTCGCTTCCTCGTTGGGCGGCCCGTCACCCAACTCCTCCAGTGCGTCGGGCCGCTTCTCGATTGTGCCGAACACCGGGTTGGCGTCAGGCAAAACTCCACCGGTCCGCCAAGGCGGGTCCTTTGAAGTATTCTGTTGTAGGATCAAAGCCCCGTGGGCTTATCTCCTCCCCTTAGTTCATGACCTCGCGCACGAGCCCTTGCATGTCGTTGGCGATGTCATCGATCTGGCCCATGGCGTCGATGCCATTCAGCACGCCTTGGGCCTGATAGTAGTCAATCAGCGGTGCCGTCTGCGCGTGATACGCGGCTAGGCGCGAGGCCACGGTTTCCGCATTATCATCGGCGCGGCGCTTGAATTCGGTGTGGCCACACTTGTCGCACTTGCCCTCCTCGGCAGGTTGCTTGAACTGATCGTGATAGCCTTCACCGCAGCCGGCGCAGGTGTAGCGACCCGAGATGCGGATCACCATTTCGTCGTCCTGAACCTCGAGGCTGATCGCGGCGCTGATCTTTTGTCCGGCAGAGCTCAGCAGGCCATCCAGCGCCTCGGCCTGAACCGTGGTGCGGGGGAAGCCGTCCAGAATAACGCCTTTGGCGCAATCCGGCTGGGCCATGCGGTCCCGCAGGATGGCGATCACGATCTCATCGCTGACAAGATCACCGGCCTCCATGACGGCCTTGGCGGCCAGACCAGCCTCAGTGCCTGCAGCAACGGCATCGCGCAGCAGATCACCGGTGCTGAGTTGAACCAGCCCGAACTTGTCTTCCAGCATACGAGCTTGCGTGCCCTTCCCGGCGCCCGGAGGGCCGAGAAGGATCAGAACGGCGGGGGTAGTGGTAGCGGCAACGTCCATCACAACCTCACTTGTTCGCGCGGTTTGCGATCAGGTCATCGACCACCGACGGATCGGCCAGGGTCGAGGTGTCACCCAGCGAGCCAAAGTCGTTCTCGGCAATCTTGCGCAGGATACGGCGCATGATTTTGCCCGAACGGGTTTTGGGCAGGCCAGGGGCCCACTGGATTACATCCGGTGAGGCGATCGGGCCAATCTCGGTCCGGACCCAGGTGCGCAGTTCTTTCAGCAGGTCGTCGGAAGGCTCGCGGTCATTCATCAGAGTGACATAGCAATAGATGCCTTGTCCTTTGATTTCATGGGGATAGCCCACCACGGCGGCCTCGGCCACGGCGGCGTGCGCCACCAGCGCGCTTTCGACCTCGGCTGTGCCCATACGGTGACCCGACACGTTGATCACATCATCGACGCGACCGGTGATCCAGTAATCGCCATCTTCGTCACGGCGGCAGCCGTCGCCGGTGAAGTAGTAGCCCTTGTAATCCGAGAAATAGGTCTTCTCGAACCGCTCATGGTCGCCCCAGACGGTGCGCATTTGGCCCGGCCAGCTGTCTTTGATGCACAGAACACCCTCGACACCGTTGCCGTTGATTTCAACACCGGATTGCGGGTCCAGCACGACGGGTTGAATACCAAAGAAGGGCTTCATGGCCGCGCCGGGTTTCATCGCGTGGGCGCCGGGCAGGGGCGTCATCAGGTGGCCGCCGGTTTCGGTCTGCCACCAAGTGTCGACGATCGGGCATTTTCCCTTGCCGACAACCTCGTTGTACCAGTTCCACGCCTCGGGGTTGATCGGCTCACCCACTGTGCCCAGCACTTTCAGATCGCTGAGGTCATGTTTTTCGACCCACTCGCTACCCTGACCCATCAGGGCGCGAATAGCGGTCGGAGCGGTATAGAACTGGTTCACCTTGTGCTTGGCGCAGACTTCCCAGAAACGACCCGCATCCGGATAGGTCGGAACACCTTCAAACATCACCGAGGTCGCGCCGTTGGCCAGCGGGCCATAGACGATATAGCTGTGACCGGTGACCCAGCCCACATCCGCAGTACACCAGTACACGTCACCTTCGTGGTAGTCGAAAGTCACTTCGTGGGTCAGCGCGGCATAGACCAGATAGCCACCGGTGGTATGCACAACACCTTTCGGCTGACCGGTCGAACCCGAAGTGTAGAGAATGAACAGCGGGTCTTCGGCGTTCATTTCGGCGGGCGCGCAATAGTCATCCGCTTCCAGAGCCATTTCGTTATAATCGTAGTCCCGGCCGGAAACCCAGGTGGTTTGACCGCCCGTCCGCTTGACGACCAGACATTTCACCGTGTCCTTGCAGTGCAGCAGCGCAGCATCCGCGTTGGATTTCAGAGGCGTTTTACGTCCACCACGCGGCGCTTCGTCGGCGGTGATGATAACTTTGGCGTCGCTTCCGTTTACACGGGCTGCCAGGGCGTCAGGAGAGAAACCAGCGAACACGATCGAGTGGATCGCACCGATACGGGCACAGGCCAGCATCGCATAAGCCGCTTCGGGGATCATTGGCAGGTAGATGACAACACGGTCACCTTTACGCACGCCCATCGATTCCAGGATGTTGGCCATGCGGCAGGTGCGGCGGTGCAGTTCGGCATAGGTGATGTGCTGTGCCGCGTCAGTCGGATCATCCGGCTCCCAGATGATGGCGGTCTGATCGCCGCGCGTTTTCAGGTGACGGTCCAGGCAGTTGGCGGAAACGTTCAGCGTGCCGTCGGCGTACCAGTTGATATTGACCGACCCGAGGTCATAGTTGACATCCTTGACCTGGTTGAACGGCTTGATCCAGTCGATCCGCTTGCCTTGCTCACCCCAGAACGCGACGGGATCTTCAATCGAGGCCTTGTACATTTCGTTGTACTTGTCGGCATCGACATGTGCACGCGCAACGGTCTCGGCGGACGGCGGATAGACGTTGGCATCTGCCTGGGCAGCGGTTGTCATACTGAGGCTCCTCCCTCTGGACTGAAATTATTGGAACGATATTGCCCGCCCAACGAGCGCTGTCGATCCGTTTCCTCCCCGACTTGGATAATACGGAGAACTGAAAACAATGAAATAAATTACCGAAATCCCAGCATTTGTTTGTAAACAAATTTTACCGACTTTGGCAAAGTAGTAAAAAAAGTAAGATATAGCTGCAAAACAGAATAAAAAACAAAATGTTGCGTGTTAATGATGTTCGCCGTGCCCCGTCAGGGCGGTTTCGGTATTTTGCGCACATTCATTTCATCTTTTGGTTGTTAGCGCTGGCGGTCGCCATTGCAGCAGCCCGTCCGGGGTTGGCACATTTCGATGTTGGCGCTAGCTTGAATCTCAAGCGCTTGGACAAGAAGCGCAGCAAAGGGAGAACTCATCATGAAAAAATATTTGAGCGGCGCTGCAGTCGCCGCCTTGGGTGTTGCATTCGTCACCGAGGCCGCAGCAACCGAATGGAATGCCTCTGTCTGGGGTAAACGGCGCGCCTTTACCGAGCATGTGGAAAAGCTGGCCGAGCTGGTCAGTGAAAAGACCGGTGGCGAGTTTACCATCAACGTCAGCTACGGCGGCCTGTCCAAACCCAAGGAAAATCTGGACGGGATCGAGATCGGCGCATTCGAGATGGCCCAGTTCTGCGCCGGCTATCACCGCGATAAGAACCGCGCCATCACCGTGCTGGAACTGCCGTTTCTGGGTGTGAACACTTTGGAAGAAGAGGTGGCCGTCAGCCACGCCGTCTATGATCACCCGGCGGTCAAGGATGAGATGGCGAAGTGGAATGCCCGCATTATCATGACTTCGCCCATGCCGCAGTACAATCTGGTCGGCACCGGTGATCCGCGTGACGAACTGGCCGAGTTCGACGGGATGCGCGTGCGCGCGACCGGTGGTCTGGGGCAGGCGTTCGAAGCCGTCGGTGGTGTGCCGACCTCGGTCCCCGCAACCGAGGCGTTCAATGCGATGGAGTCCGGTGTCGTCGATACGGTGGCTTTTGCCCAGCACGCACATCTTTCTTTTGGCACCATCAATGAGGCCGACTGGTGGACCGCTAACCTGAACCCCGGCACCGTCAACTGCCCGGTTGTGGTGAATATCGAAGCCTATGAGGCGCTGCCTGCTGAACATCGCGAAGCGCTGAACAGCTCGATCAGCGAGGCGATTGATCACTACCTCGCCAATTACGGCGGGCTACTTGAGAAATGGGACAGCGTTCTGGAAGAAAAGGGCGTCCAGAAGGTCGAGATCGACGATGCCGTGATCGAAGAGTTCCGCGCCAAGGCTGCAGATCCGATTCGTGAACAATGGATCGCAGACATGACCGCTCAGGGTTTTCCGGCGCAGGATCTTTATGATCTGGTCCAGACAACGCTGAAGCAGCAGCGCGGCGGTAACTGATTGCCTGATCCGGGTGCCTGATCGGGCACCCGGACACCATTCAAATACAGGGGATCACCGGAATGGCAGGACAGGCCACGGTGCTTGAAGACGGCAGCGGTCTTAGCTGGCTGGACCGTCATCTATTGAAGTTAGAGCAGTTTCTGGCACTGATCAGCGGTCTTGCCGTGTTCGGGCTTATGGTGTTGGCCGTGGTTTCGGTCAGCGGCCGCAATGCGATCAATGCGCCGCTGCCGGGCTATGTGGACTGGATCGAACAGGCCATGCCCCTGATCGCCTTTCTGGGCATTTCCTATGTGCAGCGCGAAGGCGGCCATATCCGGATGGATATCATGATCTCGCGCCTGCATGGCCGGGCGTTGTGGCTGTTCGAGCTGATCTCGGTGATCCTCATCCTTGTTCTGATGCTGGCGCTGGTTTGGGGCAGTTGGTCCCATTTCGACCGCTCTTTCGACTTTGGTGCCCCGATGTGGAGCCGCGACAGTTCGATTGACATCGGTATTCCGCTCTGGCCCGCCAAGCTACTGGCGCCAGTGGCTTTTTCGGTCCTGTGTGCAAGGTTGGTGCTACAGGTCTGGGGATACGGGCGCGCCCTTGTGTTGGGTCTCGAGCATCCTGTGGCAGTGCCGCTGATCCAAGATGCGGCGGCGCAGGCTGCTGCTGAAGCAGAGCAATTCGAGGGGCAGGACTAGCGTATGGACACGATAGACATTGGTCTGTGGGTCACTGGTGGCCTGCTGCTATTGGTTGTCACGGGAATGCGTGTAGCCTTTGCGGCGGGGCTTGCCGGGTTGGTCGGGCTGGTCTGGATTTTCTGGGCTAAATTCGGATACGATCCCGATCGCTTTGGCAAAGCCTTAACGGTGGCCGTCAAAACGGCCGGGCAGGTACCGCATTCCAAAGTGGCTGCCCATACGCTCAGCCTGATCCCGACCTTCATCCTGATCGGTTATCTGGCCTATTATGCGGGCCTCACGCGCGCATTGTTCGAGGCCGCCAAACGCTGGGTGGCGTGGGTGCCGGGTGGGCTGGCGGTTTCGACCGTGTTTGCAACCGCCGGGTTCGCCGCGGTGTCGGGTGCGTCGGTCGCCACGTCGGCCGTCTTCGCCCGCATCGCCATCCCCGAGATGCTGAAGGTCGGCTACAACAAGCAATTCGCCGCCGGAGTCGTTGCCGCCGGAGGCACGTTGGCCTCGCTGATCCCGCCTTCGGCCATTCTGGTGATCTACGCTATCATCGTTGAGCAAGACGTGGGCAAGCTGTTGCTGGCCGGTTTCATTCCGGGCGCCTTTTCGGCGGTGATCTACGGGTTGCTGATCGTTGGGATTGCAGTTTTCTTCAAGAGTGTTGGCCCACCGGTCACAGGCTTTACTTGGAAACAGCGCTTCGCCTCTTTGCCCGGCGCGTTTCCCATCGTGGCCGTGATCCTGATCATCATCTGCTTTGTCTACAACCCGTTCGGGGAAAAGGCTTGGGGCACCCCGACCGAAGGCGGCGCCATCGGTGCCTTTATCGTCTTCTGCTTTGCCCTGTTCCACGGGATGCGGTGGTCCGAGTTGAAATCGGCGCTGCTGGAAACCGCCAAGTTGACGGCCATGATCTTCACGATCATCTGGGGCGTGCTGATCTATGTCCGGTTTCTGGGGTTCGCCGACCTGCCGGGGGCGTTTTCGGACTGGATTACCTCGCTGGAAATGTCGCCGATGCTGATCCTGATCTGCATCCTTCTGGCCTATGCGGTGCTCGGCATGTTCATGGACGCCATTGGGATGCTGCTGCTTACATTGCCGGTGGTCTACCCAGCGGTGATGGCCCTGAACGGCGGGGAGGCAGTCAGCGCAGCGGACAGTACCTTCGGCATGTCCGGCCCGATGTGTGCGATCTGGTTCGGTATTTTGGTGGTCAAAATGGCCGAGTTCTGTCTGATCACACCACCCATCGGTCTGAACTGTTTTGTGGTGGCTGGTGTGCGCCCGGACCTGAGCGTTCAGGATGTGTTCAAGGGCGTCACGCCGTTCTTTATCGCGGACGGCGTAACCATCGCGCTGCTCGTGGCGTTCCCGAGCATTGTTCTCTACTTGCCGTCGCTGGCCGGATAGAAAAAGCCCCCGGGGTTAACCGGGGGCGAGGTAAAGCTAATTGCGGGTTCTTCAGCTTGCCCGCATGAGCATCCCATACAGATCGCGCGGGTCATCCGGGTCAGCCAGCATGTCGAGGGGTTCAAAGAAATTGGTGCCTTCAATAGCAGATTTGACATAGCGCAGAGCGGAGAAGTCCTCGATTGCAAAGCCCACACTGTCGAACAGGGTGATCTGCCGGTCGTCGCGGCGCCCCTCGGCCTGTCCGGTCATGACCTGCCACATCTCGGTCACAGGGTGATCGTCCTCCAGCGCCTGAATCTCGCCTTCGATCCGCGTTTGTTCGGGGTATTCGACAAAGATGTCCGAGCGCAGAAGGATATCCCGGTGCAGTTCCGTTTTGCCCGGGCAGTCGCCGCCGATGGCGTTGATGTGCACACCGGGACCGACCATGTTGTCGGTCAGGATCGTGGCATACTTCTTATCGGCCGTGCAGGTGGTGATAATATGCGCGCCCTCGATGGCCTCTTCGGGGGTTGAACAGGAAACAACGGTCAAACCGGTCCCTTGCAAGTTGGCGGCGCATTTCTTGGTCGCGTTGCTGTCGGTGTCATAGAGGCGCACGGTCGTAATCCCGCACATCGCCTTGAAGGCCAGGCATTGGAACTCCGACTGCGCGCCATTGCCGATCATGGCCATGACTGTTGAGGACTTCGGCGCCAGATAGCTGCCGACCAGTGCCGAGGTTGCCGCAGTTCGCAGCGCGGTCAGCATTGTCATTTCGGTCAGCAGGGTGGGGTAACCGGTGTAAACATCCGCCAGCAGGCCAAAGGCGGTCACGGTCTGTAACCCCTCTGAGGTGTTCTTGGGGTGACCGTTGACGTATTTGAACCCATAAGCCTCACCGTCCGAGGTCGGCATAAGTTCGATCACGCCATGCGGCGAGTGGGCCGGGATGCGGGGCGTTTTGTCGAAGCTTTCCCAGCGTTTGAAATCGGATTCGATCTGAGCCGCGATCTGAGTGATCATCTGCTCGACCCCAACGTGATGCACCAGACGCATCATGTTGTCGACGGACACGAAAGGCACAAGCGCCTTGTCAGAAGGTTGCATCGGGGTCTCCTATCGGCGGGACAGGTGGATGCCTGCAATCATGCAGCGCACGGATCCACCGGCAGTTTCAATTGTCGGAACCGAGAGCGGCAGCGGCGTGGCGCTGGCCTCGATTGTAGCGATTTGTTCAGGGGCAAGCGCGGCAAGCGCCCGGCTGGACAGAGCCAGCACCAGACCGTCGCGACCGCTGAGTTCAATGGCGTTACCGGCGAACTCGGCGATCTGCTCGTGGCTCAGATCAATCACGGTACGACCGCTTTCCTCAAGTCGCGCCTGGACCGTCGCGCGGCGTTCCGGGTCGGTGATCATATCCAGGCAAATCAGCGCGTAGTTCGTGCCGATGCCCATCAGAACATTGGTGTGATAAACATCGCGCCCCCCGCCATCCTTCGCTTCGAACACGATGGGCTCATAGTTGAAATGGGTGCAAAAACGCTCCAACAGCACGGGATCGGCACGGTTGGATTTGACGGTATAAGCCACGCGGCCGATGTGGTCCAAGACCATCGCGCCGGTGCCTTCCAGCGCCAGCTTGTCCTGTTCCAGACCAGAATAGTCGATCACGTCCTGAACGCGGTATTCCTGTTTCAACACTTCGATGACGTCCGCCCGGCGCTCACGCCGACGCGACGGAACATACATTGGATAGATCGCGACATGCCCGCCGGGATGGGTCGAGAACCAGTTGTTCGGGAATACACTGTCGGGCGTGTCCAGATCGCCGTGATCGTCAAAGACGTGAACCCTCACGCCGGCATCACGCAACTGAGCGACCGCTTTGTCATGTTCCGCGCGCGCCGCGTCAGAGGGTGTCGCCGTGTGCGTGGCGAGTGTCTGAAACGCGTTGTCACCCTGTGTCTCGGGGTTTGAGGTAAAGGCATGAGGCCGGATCATCACGACGGCTGAAGGGGCTTGCAGAGATTGCATCAGAAACTCCGAGTTGGGCGGTCGAAGATGCGGCGGCCCAGCAAAGAGGCGGCCAGGTCGACCATCAGTTTTGCGGTGCGGCCACGTTCGTCGAGGAACGGGTTCAGCTCGACCAGATCCAGCGAACAGACGAGGCCGCTTTCGTGCAGCAGTTCCATCACCAGATGCGCCTCGCGTTCGGTCGCACCGCCGGGGACGGTGGTGCCGACCGCGGGGGCGATGGACGGGTCGAGGAAATCGACATCCAGCGAGACATGCAGGATACCATCGGCCGCCCGAACCCGATCCAGAAACGCCATCAGGGGGGCTTTGATCCCGTGTTCATCGATGCTGCGCATATCGGCCAGCATGGCGCGGTCCTGTTCCAGCCGTGCGCGCTCGGCCGGATCGACAGAACGCAGGCCAATCATTCCAACGCGGTCGGTCGGCACCGGGGCGGGCACCGGTGGAAAGGCGTCGAACCCCGGTTGATCGGTGAAATACGCGACGGGCGTGCCATGCAGGTTGCCGCTGTCGGTGCTTTCAGGCGTATGAAAGTCGCTATGGGCGTCCAGCCAGAGCACGAAAAGGGGGCGTCCGATCCGTTCTGCGTGGACGGCCATGCCGGCGACGGTGCCCATCGACAGGGCGTGATCGCCGCCCATGAAAATCGGCAGGCCATTAGGTGCTGTATCCTGTGCCGTGCGGCTCAAGGCGCTGGTCCATCCGATTACCTCGGGCAGGGCGAACAGATGTGAGTGTTCAGGCGTGCCCGTTTCGTCAGGGCTGATGTCACCAAGATCGGTGACCTGGTGCCCCAGATCGGCCAAAGCCTGGTCCAGACCCGCTACCCGATAGGCGTCCGGCCCCATTCGGCAGCCCTGACGCCGCTTGCCTGCGTCCATCGGAGCGCCGACCAATATTACGTGTTTGTTGTCCATATGACTATTTAGAGCTGCGAGCCGGGTTGCGAGAAGAGATCAAATTGTTCAAAATGAAACTGGCGCGCTCGAAACGGGAAGCACTTATGGACGATTTGGATAGCAGACTGCTGAATGCTCTACACCGGGATGCACGGGCATCGCTGTCCGAACTGGCCGAAACGCTTGGAGTCACTCGCACGACGGTGCGCAGTCGGCTGCAGCGCCTGAAGCAATCGGGCGAGATCGTGGGCTTTACCGTCCTCACCCGGCAGGACGTGGCCGAAAGTCCGGTGCGCGGATTGATGATGCTGGAAATCGAAGGACGTGGCACCGAGCGCACGATGGCCCGCATCGCCGCCCTGCGTCAGGTCCGCGCCGTGCATACGACCAATGGCAGCTGGGATCTGATCGCTGAAATCGGAACCGAGACTCTGGCCGAACTGGACGAGGTCCTGTTTCAGATTCGGCGGATGGAGGGGATTACCAAGTCCGAGACCAACCTATTGCTGTCCACGCGCAAGGGTCGCGTCTGATCCGCCCATAGTGCTTTGAGGTTCAAGGAAAATGTGCAAGAGTTCCCTCGCGCGGCCGATCCGCCCGCGGGATCATTGCAGCACCTCAGAGCAGGGAAAAACCATGACCACGCAGGAGACAGGCAAAGAACTCTGGGCTGTACGCTTGGCTGAGCGGGTCACCGGGTTTCTCGAAAAACCTCTAGTCAGGATTGCGGTGCCGGTCTTGGTTACCCTGATCGCACTGGTGGTGCTGCATGAGCTGTCTCATCACGTGAAATGGGGTGACGTTCAGACGGATGTGGCGAATACATCTTGGAAGCTGATGCTCGTCGCCTTCTGCTGGACCTGTTTCAGCTTTCTTTCGCTGTCCATGTACGACGTGTTCGCCGTGCAGAGTGTGGCGGATGGAGAGGTGCCTTTGCCGGTTGCTGGCATGGCCGGGGCCAGCGGTTATGCTGTGTCCAATTGCCTTGGGTTTTCCTACATTACCGGCACGGCGATCCGGTATCGCATCTATGCCTCGCTCGGGCTGGATCTGAGCCGGGTCGCGGGCGTTATCGCGACCTCGTGGATCGCGTTCTGGTCAGGACTGGTTCTGTTGCTGGGTATATTGCTGACCCTGCATCCCGACGGGATTTCCAACGTACTGCCCATCAGTGACACCACGGAAACCGTGATCGGTCTGTGCCTTCTGGCAGCGCTCGTTGCCCTGTTCCTCTGGCTTGCCAAAGGGGGGCGCAGGCTGGCTTACGGCGGGGTTGGGTTCAACCTGCCGGGCGGCAAGCTGGCTGGCTTGCTGACATTGGCCGCGATCGGAGACCTGTGTGGCGCCTCGATGGTGCTTTATACGCTGATGCCCGATGACCTTGGGGTCGGTTATCCCTATTACTTCACGATCTATATCGGGGCCATTGCCGTTGGAATCGTCAGCCACGCCCCGGGCGGGATCGGTGCGTTCGAGGCGACGCTGATCGCCGGGCTGGGCGCCTCGGGCCGGTCTGACGTGATCGCGGCCCTTTTGCTTTATCGGTTGGTCTACACTTTCTTGCCCTTCGTCATCGCCAGCCTGTCAATTGCGGTGGCCTCGGCGCTGACGCATCGCCACCATATCAGCGGCGCGGCGACCTGGGTCTATCGTGCGATTCGCCCGATTGTGCCGATGGTGGCTGCGGGCGTGACTGCGGTGGCGGGGGTCATCTTGCTGGTCTCGGGCGCTTTGCCGTCCAGCAGCCAGAACCTCGGCTTGTTGCGGGACTTCCTGCCGTTGTCTTTTGTCGAGGCCTCGCATTTGTTGGGCAGTGCGGTGGGTGTGCTGCTGATCCTTGTGTCGCGCGGATTGTTCCGCAAGCTCTACCGCGCATGGATCGTGGCGATGTTGCTGATGGTGGCCGGGTTCGTGGCTTCGCTGACCAAAGGTTTGGATACGCATGAGGCGATAGGCATGTTGGCCTCTATCGCCGTTCTTGCCACGTTCCGGGGGGCGTTTTATCGCGTCAGTGGGGCCTCGATCTTTCGCCTGAACATCCCGTGGCTGGTCAGTGTTTTTGCTCTGCTGGCGGTCATCTTCTGGATCGGGCTGTTCGCCTATTCCCATGTCGAATACCAAAACGCGCTGTGGTGGGAATTCGCGTGGAACGGTGACGCCTCGCGCTTTCTGCGGTCCAGCCTTGTGGTGGCGGTCATTCTTGGTGTGGTGGCCGTGAACTCACTGTTCGGGCGGGAAATCCCCCAGTTGCAGCGCACCGAAATTCCTCCGGCCGTGGAACGTCTTGCGCTGGAAAGCGAGGATACCGAGGCACAGATTTCACTGACCGGAGACAAGCAATTCCTGATCGCACCGGATGAAACCGCATTTCTGGCCTATGCCGATACTGGCAACGCCCTGATCACCAAAGGTGAGCCCGTTGGGGATGAAAAGGCCGGTCAGCAACTGATCTGGCAACTGCGCGAAATGGCGGATCGCGAGGGCAAGCTGTGCGCGTTTTACAGCGTGTCCACCAAGTATCTGCCGACCTTCCTGGATCTTGGCCTGTCTATCCTGAAAATCGGTGAGGTCGCCCGGGTTCCGCTGAAAGATTTTTCGTTGGACGGCAAGTCCCGCAAGCGGTTCCGGCAGGCCAAGCATCGCGCGGAACGCGAAGGTTATGTATTTGAGGTCATTCCGAAAGAGGAACTGGCCCCGGTCCTGCCCGAACTGCGCAAAATTTCCGATGACTGGCTTCAGCAAAAGGCGGGCGAAGAGAAGGGGTTTGCCCTCGGTGGGTTTGATGAAAAATACCTGTCTTACTTCGACCATGCCGTGTTGCGGAAGGGCGATACAGGCCAGATTGTTGCCTTCGCCAACCTGTTTCAGGGCGGACATAAGTCCGAATTGTCGCTGGACCTGATGCGGTATGAGCCGGACGGCTCGAATTTCATCATGGACGCTTTGTTTGCCGAGATGATGTCCTGGGGCGCAGAGCAGGGGTTCCACTGGTTCTCGCTGGGGGCAGCGCCGTTTTCAGGTATTGAGAACCGTCAGCTGGCCTCTTTCTGGAATCGCGTCGGCGGGTTTGTCTATGAGCATGGTGAGCAGTTCTATCATTTCGAAGGGTTGCGGTCGTTCAAGCAGAAGTTCGACCCGGAATGGAGCCCGAACTATCTGGCCAGCCCGGGTGGCCTGGCCGCGCCGCGTATCCTGTATGAAGTGAATATCCTGATATCCGGCGGACTGCGGGGGCTGACAAAGTAGCTGTCAGTTCAGGCTGGCACGAGTGGGGGTTTCCTGAAGCAGATCGCCCCAATCGGTGCGATAGGCCATCTCGGCCAGAACGGTTTCGGGCAGGAATTCCTGATTCTGGCGGATTTGCCAGCCGCCGCCCAGACCCTTGTAGACAGCCACCAGATTGCTGGACACCTGCTGCCGCGCCTCGATCAGGTTGGCTTGCGACCGCAGCAGCGCGGTCTGCGTGTTCAGGATACGGGAATAGTCGGCAATGCCGTCGCGGTATTGGTCCACCGCGATCTCGGCCGCTTTGCGCGATGCCGCCACGCTGTTCTCATAGAACCCAACCTGCTTGCGCGACTGGGTATAGGCAACCATCGCGCTTTCAACCTCGGAATAGGCGGTCAGAACGGTGTTCTGGTAGTTCGCGATCAGGGCCTGATAGGCCGCGTCCTGAGCGCGGACGTTGTTCTTGATCCGGCCATAGTTCAGCACGTTCCAGACCACACCAGCATTGGCCAGACTGGTGGTGCTGGCCGAAGAAAACAGATCCCGCCCGCCCGAGGCTTGCAGGCCAATGGACCCCGACAGAATGAACTGGGGGTACAGATCAGCCATCGCGATCCCCACCTGCGCCGACTGTGTCGCCGCCGCCAGCTCTGCCGCGCGCACGTCCGGGCGGCGGCGCAGCAACTCGGCCGGAACGCCGACGGCCACGTTAGAGCGAGCCGAGGGAATGCGCCCGGAATTGCCCAGCAGGCTGGTCATCCGCGACGGGGTGGTGCCCAGCAACACGGCCAGCGCATTCTTGGCTTGCTGAATGTCGCTTTCGATCTCGGGCACCAGAGCTTTGGTGTTGTTCAGCAGCGCTGTGGATTCCTGCACGTCCAACTCGGTCGTCACACCGTTGTCGAAACGCAATTGGGTCAGGTCGGCAGAGGCCTGTTGCAGTGAGATGTTTTCACGCGCAACGGTCAGAGATTCCTGCAGAGCGCGGATATTCACATACAGCGCCGCAACATCCCCGGTCAGTGTTACCAGGGCGTCGTCGTAGTTGGCCACCTGCAGAGCCAGATTGGAGCGCGCCGCCTGAACGCCGCGGCGTTGCTGACCCCAAACATCCAACTCCCATTGGGCATCGAACCCGACTTGTGAGGTCGAAAACTCGGTATCCAGAGGGATGATCCGTTGGATATCAGAAACTGGCCTAAGGTTGTCGCTGATCTGTCGCTGCTCAATCGATCCACCGATGGCCTGCGATTGCGGGTACAGTTCTCCGAACGCGATCCCGAGTTGCGCGCGGGCCTGTAAGACACGGGCACCGGCCACTTGCAGATCAAGGTTCTGGGCATAGGCCTCGGCAATCAGTTTGTTCAGAGTGGGATCGTTGAACGTCTCCCACCATTTCACGACCGGCGCGCTGCGCGAGGTCAGGCCGCTGGGGCCAGCGCTGGGGCTGTTGACCTCGATCCATTCCTTCACGACCGGAGAGTTCGGGCGCACAAAATCGGGGCCGACTGGCGTGCAGCCGACCAGCAGGGCCGTGCATAGGGCGGTGCCGATCAGTCTGCGGTGAAGCTTGGCCCGGGTCATGTCATGCGTCCTCAGATATCCAATGGTCGGATGAAGTTGGCGAAGGAGTAAAGGCGGATATTGATGCGGCGCAGGAACTCAAAGCTTTTGCCTTGCCCAGTGTAGATTGCCACCGCCGCGTGGCCACCAGCAGGGAAGGTGTGACCATCCGGAATATCGACCGAGATTTGTACAGCAATGCGGCCCGGCAGTTTCGGCAGTTCAAAGCCGGGCAGACGGCCCGAGGGCAGGTACTGACCCTGACGGGTGGCCCACCAGATCGCTTCGACCTTGCCGGTCAGAATCTCGCCGGGATATAGATCAAGTGCAACCTCAACCGGCTGTCCGACTTCGACGAATTTCAGGTTCTGCTGGCGATAGGTGGCAAGAATATAGGGGTTGTCCTTGGTGACAAAGCTGGCGATCGCGCCCAAACGGATATCCCCCACAACCAGACCTGGACGGGCCTGTTGCGACACGATCATACCATCTTCGGGTGCATAAATCGTTGTGTTATCAAGGAAGTACTGGGCTTTTTCCAACTGAGCCTGCGCCTGAAGGATGCCCGTGTTCACTCCGTCAATCTGTGAATCAAGCGCCAGTTGGGCCTTTTCCAGGTTGGCTTCGGCCTCTTTGATCTGTGCCTGATCCTCGGTGACCTGTTCATTCCAACGATCCAGCTCATCCTGACGTGCGCCGCCCGCAGGCACGAGATTTTCATAGCGCGCCTGTTGCGTCATCGCATAGGCCAATTGCGCGTTTGCGCGTTCTACGTTTTCAACCGCGACAATGACATCTTGTTCCAAAATCTTGGCGTTCTGCTCGGCTGCGACCAGTTGCGCGGTAGCCTCCTCGACTTCTAGCGCGAACACAGTGTCGTCAAAGCGGTAGAGGGGATCGCCCTTCTTGACCTCGGTATTCGGCTCGACCAGCACCTCGGTCAGGATGGTCGGTTCGGTCAGCCGCGGCACGATCTGGATGGTCGAGCGGACAACGTGGCTGTCGATCGAGTAGGGTTGAAAGAACCGCAGCGCCACCAGAAACACCAGCAACAGGTGTGCGCCAATCCAAAAGGTGACGATCCCCCAGGTGATGTTGAACTTCAGCCATTGGACTTTGAAAAAAATGAACCAGACAAAGATGATGTAGAACAGCGTAATGCCGAGGGCGACGAACATAGTCAGTGAATTCCTTTGGCCTTAGCTCTTCTGCGTCTCGTCCGGGTCCAGCGGGTCGCGGTATTCTTCGTTCACCGAACCGCCCAACCGTTTGATTTCCTTGCGAATGGCGTCTTTCTCGTCATCAGGCGTGCGGCGAATGTCGACCGTGACGCCATCGTGGAACGCCCACATGAAGGCATGAACCCAAGGGACAACGGCCAGAAACCCCATCCATCCCATGATCTTGACAGCTTCGGCGTGTGGGTGATTGCGTTTGATCGCGATCCGCCCGGGCAGTCCCATGATGAACAGAAACAATGCCATCACCGCTGCCAGCAGCAATATCAATGCCACGAATGTCAGATAGTCGTAAAAGCCAAGCGGCTGTCCCAGTAATCCCATGCTCGTGCCTCCTTTTGGGAAGGTTCCCTCATCCTCAGCCGTCGCCACCCATTTCGTCAATCAATTTATAGCTGGTGGGAGGATCGGCGCAGATACCCGGTCCGCATTCCACCAGGGTCGAGACCGCATTCAGCGCAGCCAAACCGAACATAATGAAAAATGCGGCCTTCGCCAGCACACTACCGCCGAAGCGGGGCTGAGGTTCGCTGTCATACTGACGGTCAAACATCAGCATGATTGCAGTGCCCAGCAGAATCAGGAAAAAGCAGATCGCAGCCCAGGTGTAATAATGCAGTCCCAGCACGGGCGAGCCGTAATGCCCGGTGCCCGGCACGATATGCAGCAGGATCTGCCGAACGGCGACGCTGCCGCCAAACAACGCGCCAAGCAGCATGATGCCGTAGTGTCGGGGGCGGGCCCCATGAAGCAGGTTCAGCCCCAAACCCACGCCCACGGCGACAAAGCCAACCCGTTGCAACAGGCACAAGGGACACGGAAGCTCGTAGAGTTTCAACTGATAAAAATAGGCCAGCAATAGCACCAGGCTGACCGCCAACATGCCTAGTGCGTTCAGGGTGCGTGAGAGTTCAGGTGTCATCCGGGCTCTCCTACAACTGGATCGTCAGTTGGCTGGTGGCGTGGAATTTCAGCCAATACACACTCAACGCCAGCGTGAAAAAGAACAGCACATTGGCGGCTGTAGTACGATTAAAATAATTCAGCCCCATCGTGGCTGTAAGTAACGCAAACAAAAGCGCTATCATGGCCCGGATCTCCCCTCCCGTGCGACGATTGCAATATGCATGAGTGTGTCAGGCGACGGCCGATCTGGCAAGAACCAGTGTCCGGGATTCACCTTTAGTGCGAATTACTTAACGTCAACCGCAAAGCTTTACCTGCGTGTTCCATTCATTACATTTGCGGGCCAGATCATTGGGCAAGGCGTGATCGGTGTAGAACACGTCCACTTCGGACAGCGAGGCAATCCGCGCCGGAGCGGTCCGCTGGAACTTTGACTGATCGGCCACAAGGCAGGTCTTGCGCGCCTGCGCTATGATGGTCTGGCTGACCCGCACCTCTTGAAAGTCGAAGTCCAGCAGGTCCCCGTTTATGTCCAGCGCGGAACAGCCGATGATCGCATAGTCAAACTTGAACTGTTCAATGGTCGAGATTGTCAGGTTGCCGATCAGCCCGCCATCCGAGCGACGCAGCACGCCTCCGGCGACGACGATCTGACAATCTGGGTTTTCGACCAGGATGTTTGCCACATTCATGTTGTTGGTGACCACCATCAGGTCCTTGTGGCCCAGCAACTGCCGGGCAACGGCCTCGGTCGAAGTGCCGATGTTCAGAAACACGGACGCTCCGTCCGGGATATCCTGCGCGCAAAGCTGCGCGATGCGCGCCTTTGTGTCGGCGTTCAGGGCGCGGCGGTCTTCATAGCCGATATTGGACACGCCCGATCGCAACACCGCGCCACCATGCACGCGGTCGAGTTTGCCCATGTCGGCCAGTTCGGACAGGTCCCGGCGAATGGTCTGAACCGTAACTTCGAACCGCGCGGCCAAATCTTCGACCATAACGCGGCCGTCCTGTCTGGCGATGTTCAGAATGTCGGACTGGCGAAAGGATAGGGACACGGTTAGCTCCAAACTGGGTGAGTTCGTTTTTGTTCCGTTTTCCGGAATATTCAACAGAATGACATATGGAGGAGTAATAATTTGCTATCTCTGTGACAAAACGAACATAAACGAAAACAAACATTGACGAAACGCGGGTCTCCAAGGTTAATGAGCGCGTTTTCCACCAATGGGGAATCACCCGGATATGAAACAGACACAGGAACAGGTCTCTGACCTCTTCATTATCGGCGGCGGTATCAACGGATGCGGCATTGCCCGCGATGCGGCGGGGCGCGGGCTGTCGGTGACACTGGCCGAGATGAACGATCTCGCCTCGGCGACGTCTTCGGCCTCGACCAAGCTGTTTCACGGCGGGTTGCGGTATCTGGAGTATTTCGAGTTCCGCCTTGTGCGCGAGGCGCTGGTCGAACGCGAAACCCTGCTGCGCGCGATGCCGCATATCAGTTGGCCGATGCGGTTTGTGCTGCCGTATCACGAGGATATGCGCTTTGACTCGGAAACCCCGACCTCGCGCTTGCTGAGCACGGTGATGCCCTGGATGAAGGGTCGCCGGCCGGCGTGGCTGATCCGTCTGGGGCTGTTCATGTATGACCATCTGGGTGGGCGTAAAATCCTGCCGGGCACGGACGCGCTGGACCTGAAAACCGCCCCCGAAGGGCGGCCGCTGCAGGATAAATTCGAGACGGCCTATGAGTATTCGGATTGCTGGATCGAGGATTCACGGCTGGTAGTCCTCAACGCCCGCGATGCCGAGGCGCGCGGGGCAAAGATCTTGGTGCGCACCGAGGTTCTTTCGGCGGAACGCGTGGACGACCTGTGGGAGGTGACGCTCCGGGATCGTGACAGCGACGAGACACGTGTGGTCCGGGCCAGAATGCTGATCAACGCTGGCGGCCCGTGGGTCGGCGATATCATCCAGTCAAAAATCCGCGTGAACTCGCGCGAAGGTGTCCGGCTGGTGCGCGGCAGCCATATCGTGACCCGCAGGCTGTTCGACCACGACAAATGCTATTTCTTTCAGGGTGAGGATGGCCGCATCATCTTTGCCATTCCGTATGAGCGCGACTTCACTCTGATCGGCACCACTGACCAGGACCATCCGGATCCGTCCGAGCCTCCGATCTGTACCGAGGCTGAGCAAGACTACTTGTGCACTTTTGCGACGAAGTATTTCAAGAAACCGGTGACCCGCGACGACATCGTCTGGACCTATTCCGGCGTGCGTCCTTTGTACGATGACGGGGCCAGCAGCGCGACGGCAGCAACGCGGGATTATACGTTGAAGGTCGACGCGCAGGGCGGGGCGCCCGTGCTGAATGTGTTTGGCGGCAAGATTACGACCTACCGTCGGCTGGCCGAAAGCGCGCTGGAGAAAGTGGCTGAGCACTTCGCAGACCTGCCCGGTTCCTGGACTGCGGGTGTTGCCTTGCCAGGCGGGGATTTCCCTGTCGATGGGGTGCAGGACCTGGTGGCTGGGCTCGAGGCGGATTACAGCTTTCTGGATCGCGCCTGGGCTGAACGGCTTGTGCGAGCTTACGGCACCGAATCCCGCGCCATTCTGGGGGATGCGCATTCCTTGGAGGATTTGGGCGAGGATTTTGGCGCTACGCTGACCGCGCGGGAACTCGAATGGCTGATGGACAGGGAATACGCGCGCAAGGCCGAGGATGTGGTCTGGCGCAGGAACAAACTGGGCCTGCGGTTGACTGACGATCAGATTGCCCGGATCGAAGACTGGATGTTGCAGCGCTGCGCGCAAGCCGCTGCCTAAGATAAAAGCCCCGCCGATCTGGCGGGGCTTTTCTTTGATTTACGCCGCTTCCTCGGAAGGTCCCGGATCGTTTTTGGTTCCCTTGATCCACTCCCTGAGGCTTTGCATCAGGGCATACAGAACCGGTACCAGAATGACGCCGACCAGTGTGGCTGCCAACATACCACCGAACACGGCGACGCCGATGGCCTTCTGACTGGCCGCGCCTGCACCACTGGCCGCCAGCAGCGGCACAACACCCAGTAGGAAGGACAGCGCGGTCATCATCACCGCGCGGAAACGCTGGTAAGCAGCCTCGGCGGCGGCGTCCTTGATCGACAGGCCATTGGCCCGCTGCTCCATCGCAAATTCAACGATCAGAATGCCGTTCTTCGACGCAAGCCCCACAAGCATGATCATCCCGATCTGCGTATAGAGGTTGATGTCACTGCCCACGATGGCCACCGCGGCCACCGCCCCGAACAGAGCGACGATTACCGACAGCAGGATCGAAACTGGCATTGTCCAGCTTTCATACTGACCGACAAGGAACAGATAGCCGAACAGGATCGCCAGACCCAGAATGACGATTACGAGGCTGCCTGAGGCCAGCTGCTGCTGCGCCGTCCCGGTCCATTCGAACGCATAGCCCGGGGGTAGGGCGGTCGCCGATTCCTCGGTCATGACGTTGATCGCATCGCCGGTGGAAAGCCCCGGGGCAGGAACCGCCGTCACGGTTGCCGAGCGGAACAGGTTGTGGCGTTTCAGCAGCACCGGCCCCAGCACGTTCTCAACATCAACGAGCGTACCCAGAGGGACCATCTCACCCTTTGTCGAACGCACGTAAAGGTTTGAGATATCCTCGACCTTGTCGCGATAGCTGCCGTCCGCCTGGATCATCACGCGATAGACCCGGCCGAACAGGTTAAAGTCGTTTACGTAGTAAGACCCCAACTGCGCCTGCATGGTCTGGAACACTTCGGCCACGGACACTTGCAGCGTCTTGGCTTTCTCGCGGTCCAGATCGACGAACAATTGCGGCACGTTTGCGCGGAAGGTCGTGTAGGCCTGACCGATCTCGGGCCGTTGGTTTGCTGCGTAGACGAACGACCCCACGGCCGAGGCCAGATCCTGAGGCGATCCGCCGCCGGTTTGCTGGACCTCCATCTCGACACCGGCAGACATCCCCAGGCCTTGAATGGGCGGCGGGTTGAAAGCCACGATCGAGGCCGCGGACTCGCCATAGGCGATGGCCAGGACCTTTTGCAGGATTGCGTCCGCGCTCAGGTCGTCTTCCTGACGCTCATCCCAGTTGTCGAGGTTCACAAAGATCGCAGCGCCGTTGGTTGTGGTGCCGTTCAGGATCGAGAAGCCGTTGATCAGAACGGTGCTTGCCACGCCGGGGATTTCCTGAATCTGGTCGTCTACCCGGGCCGAGACAATTTCGGTACGTTCCAGCGTCGCCGCGTCGGGCAGCTGAATATCGACGAACAGATAGCCGTTATCCTCAAGCGGCAGGAACCCGCTGGACGTGTTGGACATGATGGTTCCGGTGCCCATCGCCAGTGCCACGATGACGCCAAGACCGATTACCGGCAGGATCAGCAGCTTGCGCACGATGGCCACATAACCACTGCGGACGGTGCCGATGAACCTTTCAAACACGGCCAACAGCCCCTTTGGCGGACCCGAGCGGGGACGCAGCACCAGTCCGCACAAGGCCGGTGACAGGGTCAGTGCGTTGATCGACGAGATCACAACAGCGGTCGAGATCGTCACAGCGAACTGCGAATAGAGCCGCCCCGAGATGCCCGGCATGAAGGTCACCGGTACGAACACGGCCAGCAGAACCAGCGTGGTCGCGATGACGGGGCCGGTGATCTGACCCATGGCCTTGCGGGTGGCCTCGGCAGGGGGCAGCCCCTCGTCGGCAATGATCCGTTCGACGTTTTCAACCACGACAATGGCATCATCCACCACGATCCCGATGGCCAGAACCAGCGCAAACAGAGAGATCGTGTTCAGCGACATGCCGAACAGCAGCAGGAATGCGAATGTCCCGATCAGTGAGACCGGGATCGCAACCGCCGGAATGATCGTTGCGCGCCAACTGCCAAGGAAGATGAAAACAACCGTGATCACCAGCGTGAAGGTCATGATCAGCGTTGTGACCACGTCGTTCAGCGACTGATCCACAAAGTCGGTTGTGTTAAACGGCACGGCGAATTCCACATCCGTGGGGAAACTGCGCGACAATCGCTCCAGTTCGGCCTCGACCCGATCAGATACTGCCAGCGCGTTGGCGCCGGGGGCCTGATAGATGCCGATGACGGTTGCCGGAACACTGTCAAAGTAACCGGAAGCCGCATAGTACTCCGCGCCCAGTTCTACCCGTGCGATATCCTTGACCCGCACGATTGATCCGGCATCACCTGTTCGAATGACAATCTCACCGAACTCTTCTGCCGAAGTCAGGCGGCCTTTGGTTTTGATTGTGTATTGAAATGTTTGCCCCTCGGGCACCGGCGGCGCACCGATCGAACCGGCTGAAACTTCGACGTTCTGCTCGCGGATGGCGTTGATCACATCCCCGGGCGTGATGGACAGGGCGGCCATCTGATCCGGGTCCATCCAGATGCGCATGGCATATTCCAGATTGGTCAGAACGTCGGCCTTACCAACGCCTTGAACCCGTGCCAGAGCATCTTTCAGGTTTATCGAAGCATAGTTCGACAGAAACACACTGTCATAGGTGCCGTTGGGCGAGGTCAGCGTGACCAGCAACAGCATGTTGGTCGATGCCTTCTGCGTGACCACACCCGAGGACGTTACCTCGGCCGGCAGCGAAGACATCGCTTGCGCCACCCGGTTCTGCACGTTCACCGAGGCGATATCGGGATCGGTACCAACCTCGAACGTGATGTTCAGCGAGTAAGAGCCGTTATCCGACGAGGTGGACGTCATATAGATCATGTCGTCCACACCGTTCACCTGCGCCTCGATGGGCGCGGCGACTGTGTTTTCCACGGTTTCGGCGTTTGCACCGGTGTAGGTGGTGGTCACACTGACAACGGGCGGCGTGATGTCCGGAAACTGGGCGACCGGCAGAACCATGTAGCCGATCGCGCCCATGATGGTCAGGACAAGCGAAATAACAAGCGCCAGCTTGGGCCGGCTAATGAACAGGGCAGAGAACATTGGTTACTCTCCCGGCTGCTCAGAGGCCACGACCGCATCCACGGCCACACCCGGACGAACCCTTTGCAGGCCCTCTACGATGACGCTTTCACCTTCGCGCAGGCCTTCCTTGACGATGATTGCAGACTCGACCGTGTCTCCGGTGGTGATATAGCGCTGCTCGACCATCTGCTTGTCATTCACGACCAGTACGAACTCTCCCCGCTGGTCACGTTGCAGCGCGGCCTGAGGGACCAGGACCTCGAGGGTGGGTTCCAACGCTTCGATCTGAACGCTCAGGAACTGACCGTCGACGATCAAACGACCGGTGTTTGCAAATTCCGCCCGAACAGTGATTGCGCCTGTCAGAGGGTCGATGCGATTGTCAACGAAAACGATCTTGCCAGTTTCATCCAAGTCGGTTCCGTTGGGCAGTGTTAGGTGCACGTTCGGGCTTTTGTCGCTTTCCGCCAATGAGGCGGCACTCTCACCATATTGCTCCAGAACGGTTGTGAATTGTTTTTCGTTCAGCGAAAAGTTCACATAAATCGGCGCTTCGCTCACCAAATTTACGAGTGCAGGGTTTGTCGGCCCAACCACGTCACCCACACTTGTGGTGACGCGGCCGATACGCCCGGAAAAGGGGGCGTGAATTTTGGTATAGCTCAGGTCAAGTTGCGCTTGCTGGATTGCGGCATTTGCTGATTTCACTTCAGCCTCGGCGACCAGTTCATTCGCACGTGCGATGTCCCGCTCGGACTCGGGGGTCGCGTCGCGTAGGTAAAGCTCTTCCTTTCGGGCCAGCTCTACCTTTGCCAGTTCCAGATTGGCCTCAGCACGCTCTAAATCGGCCTTGCGGGCTTCGAGTGTGGCTTCATAGAGATCGGGTTCGATCGTGAACAACAAATCGTCTTTTTCCACGAGAGAACCGTCAGTCACCTCCTGGCTCTCAAGAAATCCGTTGACCCTTGCTACGATGTCAACTTTGTCGACCGCCTCGGCACGACCGATGAAAACAGCTTCTTCAGTGATTTCCTGCGTATAGGCCGCAGCGATGGACACCTTGGGCGGCGGGGCGTCGCTTTGATCCTGCGCCAGGGCCGAATTTGCCATGCCCATACAGACCAAGGCGGCGACGGCTGGCCCGTGGAAGCGGGATTTGAAGTTCTTCAATGCAAAGGACATGGCAGGCGCCTCGTTAAACTATGGATCATGCGCCCGGGCAGACTGACTGCCCCGACGAGTCGACTGAATTTCTGGTCAGGATGGCCGTTTTGCGCGTATATCTCAAGCTTCTTGAATGCGAATTAATCGTTCCGGTCGGCAGAATTTTTCGCGCCGACAGGCTAACTTAGGCTGACTTTCTTAAGCCGGCTTTCTCAAATTCCAGCCAGAACAACGAAAACGAGGGCCGCGCGGATCCCCGTTTTCGAGTTCGACGTTGAGCGTTAGATCAGGCGCGTGTTCCGGCAAACCGGGTTTGCCAGTCTTCGCGCTGCTCGTCGGTGATTTTGGCGAACAGAACGTCCGGCACGGTGAATTCATGACCGGCAGGCAGGGCGCTGAGCGCGGCCTCGACATCCTCGGGCCAGCTGGTGTCCAGCGTGTTCATCGCGCTCAGCATTTTGGCCGAGGTTTCTGGGATGAACGGGGCGCTGAGAACGGCGTAGAGACGGATCAAGTTCAGGCCCAGACGCACTTGTGCTGCGGCCTGTTCCGGGTCTTCCTTGAAGGTCGACCAGGGGGCGGCGGCCTGAAGATATTCGTTGCCTGCTACCCAGATCGCCCGCAGCTCCTGCGCGGATTTGCGAACCTCCATCGCCTCCATATGCCCCTCATAGGCTCGGACGCGGCGGGTGAGTTCTTCGATCAGCGCGTTTTCACGTTCGCCATAGCTGCCGCCTTCGGGCACAGCCTCGGAGAATTTCGAGCGGCAGAACTTCGTGATCCGGCTGACAAAGTTGCCCAGCACGTCGGCGAGGTCCTTGTTCACCGATTGCTGGAAGTTCTCCCACGTGAACTCGCTGTCGCTGCTTTCGGGGGCATGGCTCAGCAGCCACCAGCGCCAGAAGTCGGCGGGCAGGATGTCCAGCGCCTGATCCATGAACACGCCACGACCTTGGCTGGTCGAGAACTGACCGCCGTCATAGTTCAGGTAGTTGAAGGATTTCAGGTGATCCACCATCTTCCATGGCTCGCCCGAACCCAGAATGGTGGCTGGGAAAGACAGGGTGTGGAAGGGTACGTTGTCCTTGCCCATGAACTGGACATAACGCACGTCATCCGCGCCTTTGTCGGTGCGCCACCAGCGTTCCCAATCGGCATCAGATTTGCCGTTGGCATCCGCCCACTCCTTGGCGCAGGCAATGTATTCGATCGGCGCGTCGAACCAGACATAGAAGACCTTGCCTTCCATCCCCGGCCAGTCCTGATCACCTTTCTTGACCGGAACGCCCCAGTCCAGATCGCGGGTGATGCCGCGATCCTGCAGGCCGTCACCATCATGCAGCCACTTCTTGGCAATCGACGTTGTCAGGATCGGCCAGTCGGTCTTGCTGTCGATCCAAGCGTCCAGCTGATCCTTCATTGCCGACTGGCGCAGATACAGGTGCTTGGTCTCGCGCACCTCCAGATCGGTCGAACCGGAAATGGCCGAGCGCGGCTCGATCAGATCGGTCGGGTCCAACTGCTTGGTGCAGTTCTCGCACTGGTCGCCGCGCGCGCGCTCATAGCCGCAGTTGGGGCAGGTGCCCTCGATATATCGGTCGGGCAGGAACCGGCCATCGGCGTTTGAATAGACCTGTTTTTCGCTGACCTCACGGATCAAGCCCGCATCATCCAGCTTGCCCGCGAAATGCTGAGTCAGTTTCTTGTTCTGCTCGCTGGACGACCGGCCAAAGTAGTCGAAGCTGAGGCCGAAGCGGTTGGCGATATCTGACTGCACGCCATGCATTTCGGCGCAATACTCGGCCACCGGCTTGTCAGCCTTGGCAGCGGCCAGTTCGGCCGGCGTGCCGTGCTCGTCCGTGGCGCACAGGAACATGACCTCGTTCCCCCGGCCACGCTGGTAGCGCGCATACAGGTCGGCAGGCAATTGCGAGCCGATCAGGTTGCCGAGGTGCTTGATCCCATTGATGTAAGGGATCGCCGAGGTGATGAGAATCCGAGCCATTTTGCGTTTCCACGTATCTATCTGCGCGCCCGTCTACCTTATGTGGTCGGTCAGCAAAAGCCCGGTTTCGCCGGTAAACGCCCGAAACGACGGATAATTGCCTGTCCAGCATGACCTTCGCGTGATGGTCCCTGGCCGTGTATGATGGGCGTACATATTTTTCAGGGGGGATAAAATGAAGCTATTCTTTGTTCATCGCCTGATGCAGGTGTCCGCAATTCTCTGTTTAACCCTTTTCTTGACGCCGAGCAGCCAAGCAGACCAAAGCAAAGCCCTGGATGCGATTGACAGCTTTGACAAAGCGATGCTGTCGATTTTCCACCGCGGTCAGGACGCGCTGACGTCGCAGACGCGGCCGGTCATGGTGATTGCTCGGGATGTGACGATCCTGTCTGAGGATGGTCAGGTGTCTTTTCCCAGAGACGCGCCAAACTACCTTATTTTCAAATCCACATCCCACGTCCTTTTGGGGATGATCGGTGCCGTTACTCCGTGGCCCGAAGCAAACGATGATGATGCAAGGTGGAAAAAGGACTTTGCAGCCATTGGGCGGGAAATCGACACGCTTTTGCCGTGGATAGAAAAGCTCGACCTGCCGGAAGAAGAGGTTGCTAGGCAACGAAAGATGCTTGAGGCCGCGCGCACCTTCACCAATGCAGCGGTCCAGCGCGGCACCCTCGACCGGCAGGACGTCTCAGACGCGATCAACGACATGCGCCCGGTCTGGGCAGCCAACATGCGCCAAGCGGCGCGGGCCGAGCTTTCCGCGTTGCACAAGGCCGTGTCTGATGCGCGCGCGGCAATCAGCAAAGAAGACTGGGATGAGATGTATGTCGTCCATCACGGCGGGTCCAATGTTGCGGGGATCAACGTCGTCGAACTGTATCTTGAGCGCGTGATGCCGCAGAAAGTAGCGGCGGGTCAGGTTATGTTTGCCGAAAATGCACATGGCAACAAGGCGATGGCCGATTTCGTCGGCTATGAGAAGATGCAACGCCTTGTAGGCGCTTGGGCTTTCGGTGACCCGGGGCGCATGGAAGTTGACCTGTTGGGCTATGAGGCAGGTGCACTTCTGGATGAAATGATCCCGTCCTCACCGCCTGAGTAACACCCTGGGCATTACTCCTCGCGCGACCTCTTGAGCAACCGCCCGATGGTGAACGAGGTGCGCGGCGCATAGACATAATTGGTCCGCTCGTCCGGTGTCGGGCGCGAGCGCATCCGTGCCACGCCGAATATGATCAGAACCAAGTGTCCGGCGGCCACAAAGGCGAATAGGGCACCTGGACCAAATTGCTGGATCAGCGTGGATGAGATGTAGGGTGAGGCAATTGCCCCCAGCGCGTACCAGAACATCAGCGCGGCTGACAGTTCCACCCGTTCCTCCGTGGTAGCAAAGTCATTTGCGTGCGCAGAAGAAACCGAGAAGATCGGAAAGGTCGTCAGGCCAAAGATCCCAGCCGCCAGCATTACACCCAGCGTACCGGTACCGCTTGCGGCCATCGTAACACCACAGCTGAGCACAGCAGCACCGGACAGCCAGATCAGCACCCAGCGCCGGTCATATTTATCGGCGAGCCATCCCAACGGGTACTGCGCCAATGCTCCGCCCAATACAAACGAGGCAAGGAAGAACGCGATCTGATCCACGCCCAGACCAACCTCTTGCCCGTAAACGGGGCCGACCATGCGGAAAGAGGCCGAACTGAGCGCCGCAACGATCACACCCGCCACCGCCAGGGGCGAACTGCGCCAGGCCAGTTTGGGTCGCAGGCGGGGGGCGTCGGGTGTGATCGGCTGGCTGGCGCGGGTCAGTGTCAGCGGCAATAGCGAAGCACAACACAGGATCGCCAACAGGTTATAGGACACGTACGAGGCGGGCGGCAGCACGGCAATGATCAACTGCGCCCCCAGCGATGCCCCCATGTCGACGAACCGATACGTCCCCATGGCCCGCCCACGGGTTTCGTTGGTGACTTTGGCATTCAGCCAGGCCTCGATCACGGTGTAACTGCCTGCAACGCAGGTGCCCGAGGCGATCCGCAACATAGCCCATAAATAAGGGTTGTCCGTCAGCGTATGCCCGATCAGCCCCATCGCCCCCAAGGCTGTACAGACGGCAAAGGCCCGCGAGTGGCCGACGTTCCCCATAAGCCGCGGGGCCCACCAGCAACCAATGAAAAAGCCTAGGAAATGCGATGATCCCAACAGACCGATCTGCTCGGTCGTGAAATTCAGCGTCAGGCCCGAGATGGCGTCCAGCGGTCCGACGCCGCCGGTGGAAAGCTGCAGCAGAATGACGGAAAGAAAAAGGGCGGCAAAGGAAATGATCGTGCGCATGATGGGCTCAGCATTACCCAATATGCTGTCAATGCGCGCGCCTTATCGACGCGCAGGCGTCGTTTTTTGGCTATCCGGCTTTTTTGATCTCGGCCCGGATGTCCAGCCCGACGGTGTCCTGCACCAGATCGGCATAGCCGGACGCGCCGAAATCGTGACGGTTCAGCGCGCCGGTCAGGCGAATGGACAGCATGTCCAGATTGTCCGACGCGCTGCCCGAGGGGCGGAAGAGGTCGGCTTGCAGGGCGATCGGTTTCGTGACGTCGCGCAGGGTCAGGTCGCCGGTGATTTTTGCCCCGCGCGAGATTCGCCCGCCTTCGCCCAGCTGCACCCTGGTCGATACGAAATGAATGGTCGGAAACCGTGCGACATCCAGAACGCCTGCGCCCAGCATCGCGTTTCGGGCAAATGGCAATCTGGTGCGGGCTTTGGCGGCGTTCAGGGTGACACTGACGCGGCTGTTGGTCAGATTGCTCAGGTCGATCCGTATATCCGCCGACTGGATCGGCATGGATCCGGATTGGGCAAGGCCTGATAGATCGAAGGTAAAGTCAACAGATGTGCCCTTGGGCACCAGCACGTAACGGCTCTGGCCTGCATCGGCCGGGCGGGTCAGAGGCAGAGTGGCCAACCCGGCCAGAAGTGAGCGCCGGGTCAGGTGGGTCATGCCAAGGCCTCCTGCCTGCGCGGGCGTGAACGGTTCAGCAGCACCAGCAGGATGGCAATGTTCAGGCCGTTCCACAGAATGCCGTTGATGAAGGCCAGTTGGTAATTGCCGGTGACGTCGTAAATCCAACCGGACATCCAGCCACCCAAAGCCATGCCCATGATCGTCATCATCATGACGAACCCAACGCGGGCGCCGGCCTCTTGCGGAGGCATATACTCGCGGACCACCAGCGCATAGCTGGGCACGATACCGCCCTGCGCCAGCCCGAACAGCAGACTGATGACGTAAAGCGAGACCATCCCGTCATAAGGCAGGAACAGGAACAGGGCGATGCATTGCAGAACCGAGCCGATCAGCAGGGTCATCACGCCGCCCAACTTGTCGGCCACCAGCCCCGAGATCACGCGGCTGACCACGCCGCCCAACAGCATCAGCGACAGCATCTCGGCCCCGACGGCCGGACCGTATCCCAGACCGACGCAGTACGAGACGATGTGAACCTGCGGCATCGACATCGCCACGCAACAGCCGATCCCGGCCAGACCCAGAATGTATTGCAGGGCGCGTGGCGATATTCCAACGCTGCGGGCGTTGATCTGCGCGTTGGCGGCGGCAGTGCTGTGCGCCTCGACCGGGACCTGACGGCGTAGAAGAAGGGATAGGGGGATGACGACTGCCAAGGTTATGACAGCCAGCGTCAGATAGACTTGCTGCCAGCCGTCGCGGGCCAGAATGCCCGACAGAAGGGTGGGCCAGATCGCCCCGGACAGGTAATTCCCGCTGGCCACCAGCGCGACGGCGATCCCGCGCCGCCGCATGAACCAGTGCGAGATATCGGCGATCAGCGGCCCGAACCCGATGGACGTGCCCAGCCCCAACAGCAGATGCGCCACCGACAGCAGCAGGATATTCGGTGCCCATGTCGCCAGCAGGTAACTGATTGCGCTTAGAATTGCGGCTCCAATCAGCGCCTTGGTCACGCCCAGCCGGTCGACCATCTGCCCCAGCCACATGTTCCCCAGCGCAAAACCGATCATGGCCAGCACATAGGGCAAAGAGGCCTCGGCCCGACCGGCCCCGAACTGTGCCTCGACGGCGGGCATCACCACGATCACCGCCCACATGCCCACGTTGGCGACTGTGGCAATGGCAAGCGTGATCAGAAGGCGTATCCAGGAGTACCGGCTGTCATGGATCGGATGGCTCATGTCTGAACGCTAGGGCCGGGGTCTGTTTTTTGCCAGTCACAAGTTTTGTGATCCTCGTGAGGTGTCACACCAATACATCTTGCGTTTCGATCCGGGTCAGGTTCAGCCCGGCGCGCGGTTTGGTCTGGGTGGCCTGCCAACTGACCGGGGGCAGGGCGCGGGCGCGGCGGCGGGTCACGGCCCAGCGGCGGGCCTCTCCCTGATGGTTGGCGGCCATGTGCCAGCGGGTCTCAACCCCTTGTGCGCCACCGTCGCCGGGGGTCAGCAGCAGCCCCAGCGGAGCCCGCCCCATCGCGCCACCCTGTTCGGCGGCCAGATGCATCCGCCGCACCGGCGTCAGCCCCGGTGCGCCGGGCAGGTCGCCGATGATCAACGGGATCGCTCCGCTGCGCAGGGCCTCTTCCATGCACCACAGCAGATCCTCGGCGCGGGTGGGTCGGACGAAGATGAACCGGGCGGGATCGGCAAACGGCATCATGCCGTCGGGGTTCAACTGGCCGGGTTCCCACGCGGGCGAAATCCACAGCACCGGTCCCTGCGCCTGACCTGCCAACCACATGGCAAAGCTGCGCCGGGCGGGGCCGCAGGCCTCGTGCACACGACCCAGTTGCAGGGTGATCTGCGGATGCAGGGTTAGCCCCGGCGCCTCACGCGCGGGTTTGCGGCCGAGAAGGTTTGTAGACATGCCGTTAATCTAGCATGTTCTCACTTTGTTCTCAATCCGGGAATGCCACCAAAGACCCTTTACCGCGACAGGATCATACGGCCATCGGTGAACTGGATATTCGAAAACCGGTGCAGATAGTCCATGCCCAGCAGCGACTGACGCAAATCACCCTCGTTGACCCAGGCCGCAACGCCGTGGTCAATGATCGGGCCGAGCTCAAGACTGTCCAGCCGGATGGGCGCGGTGCGCACCTCTCCGTTCGCGGTCGATGCGCGCCCGATGTAGTTCAGCTGGTCGGGATCAACGCCGATGCGTCTGGCGTCCTGTTCGCTAAACACAATCTGGCTGGCGCCGGTATCAACAAGGAAATTGATCGGCTCACCGTTCACCAGCACGGGCAGGTAATAGTGGCCGTCATAAGCTCGGGGCACCTCAATCGTTTCGCCGGTGACGGTCATCTGCGGGGCGGGGGCAACGGTCGAGCGGATGTCTTCCCACAGGCCGACAACGGCAATGACGCCGACGAAGATAAAGACCCAGGCCATGGCCTGCTGCATGGTTTTGTTCAGGGATTGGCGGTTCTGCGAGATGAACCAGAACAGAACTGCCGTGCCAAGCACGACCAGATACACCAAACGTCCATAGTCACCTTCCATACCGTACCCCTTACCAGATTCACTTTAACTATATGGGGATTTACGACGCAAAACCAAAGGCCTTGAGGCCGTCCAATATGAACTGAACCGACAGCGCCGCCAGCAGCATGCCCAGCAGCCGGGTCAGCACGTTCAGGCCGGTCTTGCCCAGAATGCGTGCGATCAGACCACCGGACAGGAAGAAGGTCAGAACCACGGCCATCACCGCCAGCATGACGATGCAGGCTTCGACAATTCCCAGAACACCGGGGTGCTGGCCGGCCAGCAGGATGATCGTTGCAATCGAACCCGGTCCGGCGATCAGCGGGATAGCCAGTGGGAACACAGAGGGGTCGGGGTGTTCTTCTTCCTCTTCGACACGGTCTTCGCGGCGTTTGGTGCGGCGTTCGAATAGCATGTCCAGCGCGGTCAGGAACAACAGAGCACCACCGGCAACACGGAAGGCGGCCATAGAGATGCCGACAAAGCCCAGAACGGCTTCGCCAAAGGCTGCGAAAGCGATCAAAATGCAGACGGCCGTCAGGCAGCTTCGGATCGCTGTCCTGCGGCGGGTCTTTGCGTCCATGTCCTGCGTCAGCGCCACGAAGATCGGCGTGGTGCCGAACGGGTCGATCACCACGAACAGGGTGGTGAAGGCGGTGATGAAAAAGGCCAGATCCATCATGCGGCGTTCTCGGCGTTTTCAAGTCGCTCGGCGGCGGCGACCCACAGGGCTTCGGCCTTTTGCATGGCTTCGACGACCTCGGCGAATTTGCGGTTCCAGGTTTCAAGATCGTTGATCTTGTCGTCCTCGTACAAAGCTGGATCCGCCAGCTTGGCCGAGAGCTTGTCGTGCATATCCGTCAGTTTCTCGATCCGATCCTCGCATTTGCGCAGATCCGAGCGCAGGGCCAGCATCGCCTCGCGCGACGGGCGCTTGGGCTTGGCGGTCTGCGGTTTCTCTTTGACCGGTTTGTCGCGGGCCAACAGCATGGTGCGATAGGCCTCGAGGTCTCCGTCGAACGGTTTGACTGTGCCGTCCGAGACTAGCCACAGTCGGTCGGCGACCAGCGACAGCAGGTGCATGTCGTGGCTGACCAGAACCACCGCGCCGGAATAGGCGGTCAGCGCCTCGACCAGCGCCTCGCGGCTTTCGATGTCCAGGTGGTTGGTCGGTTCGTCGAGGATCAGCATGTGCGGTGCGTCGATGGTAGCAATCAGCAGCGACAGCCGCGCCTTCTGTCCACCCGACAAGCGCCCGACCAGCGTTTCCGCTTGGTCTGCGTTCAACCCGAACCCGGCCAGCCGTGAGCGCCACTTGCCCGGCGCTTCATCAGGGCGCAGGCGGCGCAGGTGGTCCAAGGGCGTCTCGTCCACATGCAGTTCGTCCACCTGATGCTGCGCGAAGTATCCGATGCGCAGCTTGTTGCTGCGGGTCATCTTGCCCGCCATCAGGGGCAGGCGGTCGGACAGCAGTTTTGACAGGGTCGATTTGCCCTGACCGTTCTTGCCCAGCAGCGCAATTCGGTCGTCTTGGTCTATGCGCAGGTTCAGGCGGCGCAGCACTTCGGTCTCACCATAGCCGGTCACGCCGCCCTCGATCTGGATAATCGGCGGCGACAGTTCCTCGGGCTCGGGGAAAGAGAACGCCCGCAGGGCGGCCTCTTGCGGGGTCGAGACCAGTTGAATGCGTTCGATCATTTTCAGTCGCGACTGGGCTTGAACAGCCTTCGAAGCCTTGTAACGGAACCGATCCACAAAGCTTTGCAGATGAGCGATGCGGGCCTTGGCCTTGGCGTTTTCCGATTCCGCCTGTGCTAGACGCTCGGCGCGGCGTTCGGCGAACTTGTCGTAGGGCACCGCGTAATAGGTCAGCTTGCGGTCTTCCAGATGCAGGATCGAGCCGACCGCCCGGTTCAGCAGCCCGCGGTCGTGGCTGATGATAATCACCGTGTGGGGGTACTTGGCCAGATAGCTTTCAAGCCACAGCGCGCCTTCGAGGTCCAGATAGTTGGTCGGCTCATCGAGCAACAGGAGGTCGGGCTGAGAAAACAGCACCGCCGCCAGAGCCACGCGCATCCGCCATCCGCCTGAGAAATCCGAGCAGGGGCGCAGTTGGTCGTCATCGTCGAAGCCAAGACCCTTGAGGATCGAGGCCGCGCGCGCCTCGGCCGACCAGGCGTCGATATCGGCCAAACGGGTCTGAATCTCGGCAATCCGCGCCGGGTCTTCGGCGCTGTCGGCCTCGGCCATCAGCGCGCTGCGCTCGGTATCGGCGGCCAACACCGTGTTGATCAGCGACACGTCCGACGAGGGCACCTCTTGCGCCACCCCACCAATCCGCGCCCGTTTCGGCAACACGATATTCCCTGATTCCAAGGCCAGTTCCCCCCGGATCAGGCGAAACAGGGTGGTCTTGCCCGTGCCGTTCCGCCCCACGAGGCCAACCTTGTGGCCGTCGGGAATGGTGGCGCTGGCACCGTCAAACAGGGGGCGGCCCTCGACCGCATAGGTGATGTCTTCGATCCGTAGCATAGGCCGAGCACTGCGGCACGGCCTGACGCTTGTCAATGGGGTGAATCGCCGATGGTCTGTCAGTTTAGTTCAGCGGCCACGTCTTCAAAGGGGTACGAGGCAAAACCGACCAAAGCCTGGTCACCTTCTTCGCTGAATGCAAAGACGTGAACTTCGTCATGGTGCAAGGTGGCACGGCAAAACACACCCGACTGAGACAGGTTCAACGGGCAGGTTTCCAGATCGGTGTGTGCAACCGCTGTTTCGAATAGTTCGTAGTTCATTGGCACGGGCGCCTGATCGGCTACGGCGGTTGAGGCAAGGATGCAGGCGATAGCCGCAAGTTTCGGTGTCATTAGAGTGGCCTTTTTTGTTAACACGTTCTGTCCGCACAGCGAAAAGACTGACAGAAAAAGTCAGGTAATAAAACCAGTTTCTTTCAACCGCGTCATTCTTACGCGCTATCCCTTTGGCGCATTGCGCGTTTAACCTTGTCCGAGAGGCCCACACCTGCGGGCTTTGTACCAAGTGGTTGGCATGGGCATGGTGCGGATCTTGTGATAACTCTGCCGTGATTTGCATTTCTAACCGGATTTCTTCATGCGCGCGGCACAATCACCGCCATCTCTGGTAACACTGGTTTTTGCGACTGCGTTGTCAGTGCTGTCGCTGAACATGTTCCTGCCGTCGCTGGCGCGGATGGGAGAAGACTTTCAGGTCGATTACGCGTTGGTGAACCTGTCCGTGGCGGGGTACCTGGCGGTGTCTGCCGCGTTGCAATTGATCATGGGGCCGTTATCCGACCGGTTTGGCCGCAGACCTGTTTTGCTGATCTGTATGGTAGTCTTCGTCGCCGCGTCCGTCGGCTGCGTGCTGGCCGAGGCGATCTGGGTTTTTCTGAGTTTCCGCCTGCTGCAGGCCGCCGTGGTAGCCGGGCCTGTTCTGTCCAGCGCCGCCATCCGGGACATGTACCCGCCGAACGAAGCGGCCAGCAAGCTGGGTTACGTGGCAATGGCGATGGCGCTGGCCCCTATGCTGGGGCCAATGCTGGGCGGCGCGCTCGACAGCCTGTTCGGCTGGCGCGCCGGCTTTGTTCTGTATTCCGCGCTGGGGGCAGGGCTGCTGCTATTGCTCTGGGTCGATATGGGAGAAACCAACGCCAATCGGTCTTCGACCTTCGCCGCGCAACTGAGGGAATACTCGCACCTGCTCCGCGCACGTCGGTTCTGGGGGTATGCCCTGTGCGCTGCCTTTTCGATCGGAGGGTTCTACAGCTTCATCACAGGCGCGCCCCTGGTTGCTGCCGCGTGGTTCGACCTGAGCCCCGCGATGCTGGGCCTAGGCATCGGAATCATCACGGGTGGCTTTATGGTCGGCAACTTCATCACCGGGCGGATCGCAGCGCGCACGCGGCTGACCACCATGATTCTGATCGGGCGTATCATTGCTTCTGCAGGGCCGCTGGGTGGTTTGCTCTTGTTCCTTTCTGATCTGGGCTCGGTCTGGGTGTTCTTCGGGTCGGCGATCTTTGTCGGATTCGGCAATGGGCTGACCAATGCCAATGCATCCGCAGGGCTTATGTCGGTCCGCCCGAAACTGGCGGGCAGTGCGGCGGGCCTGTCCGGCGCGATGATCGTGGCGTTGGGGGCAGTTCTGACCTCGCTCACCGGGCTTTGGGTCAGCCCTGAAAACGGTCCGTTCCTGGTTCTGGGCATGATGTGGGCGTGCAGTTTTGCCGGGCTGTTGGCGGTGCTGTATGTGCGCTGGGTTGACCAGCAAGACCCACTGCCGGAAACGATCTGAGCCGCCACGCATCATAGTGCTTTTCATATGAGACAGACCATGCTACGCGGCGCGCGATGGATTTCGGCGCGACCCCGCGCCCTATGTTAAGGAGAGGCCGATATGGCACTGGAACGCACATTCTCGATCATCAAACCCGATGCAACCCGCCGCAACCTGACTGGCAAAATCAACGCCAAGTTCGAAGAAGCCGGCCTGCGCATCGTTGCGCAAAAGCGCATCCACATGACCAAGGAGCAAGCTGGCAAGTTCTACGAAGTGCACGCCGAGCGTCCGTTCTATGACGAACTGTGCGAATTCATGTCGTCGGCTCCGGTCGTTGTTCAGGTTCTGGAAGGCGAAGGCGCCATTGCAAAGAACCGCGAAGTCATGGGCGCAACCAACCCCGCAGACGCAGCCCCCGGCACCATCCGCGCCGAGTTCGCTGAATCGGTTGGCGAGAACTCGGTTCACGGTTCGGATGCCCCCGAGACCGCGGCTGTTGAAATCGCCTACTTCTTCTCGGGCATCGAACTGGTCGGCTAATCCGCCATCAGATCGGTTTTTTAGGGCCGCTCCCGGCAATGGGTGCGGCCTTTTTCATACCGGCTTGAGGTCGTCCACCGACACCCGCACGCCGACCGCGTCCAGATCCGAGATCATCTTTGTCTTGGGCGCGGTGCTGACACTGGCCTTGATCGCGTCAAACCGCTGACGCAGGGCCTTTTTCTCATCGCCTTTGCAGTCGTTCCAGGGACGTCCCTGCAACCCCATCACCAGAACATAATAACCGATGAAATGCGGCCGGGTTCCGGCTCGCACCAAACGGGCATAGGCCTCATCCGGGCCCAGTTCACGCAGTTGCTGCGCCGAGTGGATTCCGGCGCGGGCACACGCCTGTTCGAAGGCGGGGCCAAGGTTGCGGATCGAGGAGACGGGATCGGACATGCCCAACTCTTAGCCCTGTGGTGCAATGATGTCGACCTGACGCAGGGTTTGTGCAACATCGGACTTGCCAGATAGGCTGCCCTGCGATTTCATGACGTTATGCTGTCAGGAGGTTGCCCATGTCAAAGAACACGGAAACCGGCGAAACGCCTGACAAGAGCAAAAAGAACACCTCGCTTCGGTTGGACGGCAAGACGTTGAAAGCCCTCAGGATCCGGGCAATCGAGGAGGGGACCAGCGTCCGGAAGATCATCGAGACTTTGGTGAATGACTATCTTGATACGCCGGAAAAGGGTCGTTCGTGATGGTGAAAAAATGCAGGCTCTTCATCATTCCTGGCACGTTCGATCTGGCGGGGTTTTCCGACGCGCTCAAGGGACTGTCGCCCGAATTCGAAGCACCTGCAGCCGCGCGCCCGTTCGACCTCTTGGACTGCCATGATCAATCGCTGCGGGCAGAAGGGCGGCTGCTGATTGAGGTCGACGGCGCATTGCAATTGCTTCAGGCCGACCGCGATGTTCTGGTTCAGGCCTGCAGCGGTAAAGGGAAGTTCGTTCAGGACTTGCCGGACGGCCCTGTAAAAACAGCAGTGAAGGGGTTCCCCAAACTGCGCGCCTTGATGAGCATAGGCTCGGGCCTGATCGAATCCGGCAGTTTTGCCGTGCTGGATGATCTGCAAAAGACGCAGGTTCGGGGCAGCGTTGTGAAATTGTCCACGGACAAGGGGCAGGCGACTCTTCTGACCGTGCAGCCTATGCGCGGCTATGACCGTGCCTTTCACGCTGTGTGCGCGGCTTTGAAGACCATGGCGGCCTCAGGGTTTGATGTGGTGTTTGCAAGCCTGTTTCCTGGCGTCACCCCATATAACGCAAAACCCGATGTCCCATTAGGCACGCAGGAGCCTTCAATCGAAGTGGCAGCGGATATCATTCGCACCTATCTGGCCGTTGCGCGCCAGAACGAGGCAGGCGTGATCGCCGATATCGACACCGAGTTCCTGCACGACTACCGCGTCTCGCTGCGCAGGGTCCGGTCGGTGTTGAGCCTGTTCAAAGGCGTGTTCTCACTGGAACAGGCCGACGCGCTGAAACGCGAATTCTCGGATCTGATGGCCCCGACCGGGCGTGTTCGGGATCTGGATGTCTACCTTCTGGAAAAAGATATTTACTTCAATCTGATACCGCCCAACCTTCATCAAGGTGCCGAGGCCATGTTTGCGCAGTTCGCCAAGGAGCGGACTCGCGCTCTGTCGGCGCTGTCGCGGCGCTTTCGCAGCGCGGCTTACAGCAAGAAGATGGATGAATTGGCAGCTTTATTCGCCGACTTGAAAGGGTTGGAAGCCGGTCCAAATGCGGATCGCGGGGCTTATGGCTATGCCTGTGCGCTGATCTGGAAACGGTATCGCAAGGTATGCAAGCTGGCCCGCGGCATCACCCCGGGCACGTCGGATGAGATCGTGCATGACCTGCGGATCGACTGCAAGAAACTGCGCTACCTGATGGAGTTCTTTGGTCCTCTGTTCGACAAAGGTGATTTCAAAACGCTTATCAAGCCCTTGAAAAAGCTGCAGGATAACCTGGGCCTGTTCAACGACTACTCGGTCCAGCAAGAGGCGCTGCTGGAATTCGTAACGACCCAAAGCAACGCGCAAGGTCGGGCAAATGCCCAGCTCGCTATGTCCGTTGGTGGGTTGATCGCTGTTCTCGACCAACGCCAAAAGGCAGAACGCGACCGTGTGATCGCCAATTTCCAGCATTTCGACAGCCCGGACATCCAGAACCTGTTCCGAACCCTGTTTCACCACAAGGAGGATTGAGGAGTGAAGATCATTGCCTGCTACAGCAACAAGGGCGGAGTGGGGAAAACCGCGACCTCGGTGAACCTGGCCTATGCCTATGCGCAAGCGGGGTACACCGTGCTGCTGTGCGATCTCGATCCGCAGGGGGCATCGGGGTTCTACTTCCGGGTGAAGCCGTCGAAAAAGCTGACGGATGCGCGTTTTTTCGAAGATGTTGAACGGTTCACCAAGTCGATCCGGGCCAGTGATTTTGACGGGCTGGACGTATTGCCCGCCAACCTGACGTTTCGCGATTTCGATGTGTTCCTCTCGCGGATGCGGAACAAACGGTCGCGGCTGAAAAAGGCCTTGGCCACCGCAGGCAGCGATTACGATGTGATCATTCTGGATTGTCCGCCGAACTTTTCGACCCTGTCCGAGAATATCTTCAAGGCTGCCGATCAGATTCTCGTGCCCGTTATCCCGACGACCTTGTCGGAACGGACACTCGAGCAGTTGGTGAATTTCTTCGACGATCACAAGCTGCCAAAGAAGAAACTCATGGCATTCTTTTCGATGGTGCAGCGGCGCAAGACGTTGCATTTGGAGTCGATGGAGAAGATGCGCAAAGCGTATAAAAAGCGGTTCCTGCAATCCGAGATTCCCTTTGCCGCGGATATCGAGCGTATGGGCCAGAACCGCGCCCCGGTCAGCATCTACGCCGGGCGCAGCGCCGCGAGCACCGCTTATCAGGCGCTGTTCGATGAACTGGAAAACGGAGTGATTTCAAACAAATGAGCACCGAGATTGAACGCAAGTTTCTGGTCGCGGACCTGCCGGACCTGAGCGGCACAGCAAAGGCCGTTGTGCGTCAGGGCTATCTGACCGCACCTGACGACTCCACCGAACTGCGTCTGCGTCAGAAAAATGACAGGTACTATCTGACCCTGAAGGGTGACGGCGCCTTGGCGCGGGTTGAGCGCGAGGCAGAAATCTCAGCCGAACAATTCCACACCTTCTGGCCCGAAACGAACGGGCGCCGGGTGGAAAAGGAACGCTTTACCGGACAGTTGCCGGACGGGCGGGTGTTCGAACTGGACGTGTTCCTGGGCGATCTGGCGCCGCTGCGTCTGGTCGAAGTCGAGTTTCAGACCGAGGCCGAGGCCAAAGCCTATACCCCGCCCGAGTGGTTCGGTGCGGATGTGACGGCAGACAAACGGTACAAAAACAAGACGATGGCGACCAAAGGTATCCCTGCCTAGGGTTTGCGTGCCAGCTTGATCACCACCTCAAGCCCCGGATCGCAATTATGCGCCTCAAATGCGCCGCCGTGCATTCGGGATATCGCGGCAACCAAGGCCAATCCCAATCCGGCATTACGCTCGGTCCGGGCCGGGTCGAGTGTGACAAATGGCATTTGCAGACGCGGCAGGTCTTCTTGCGGGACGCCCGGTCCTCGGTCACGGACGCTGAGGCTTGTATAGGGTCCGTCCTCGGACAGATTGATCGTGACTGTCGTGTCCTGCGGGGCATAGCGCATTGCGTTTTCCAACAGGTTCGACAGTGCCTGAGACAACAGCGGTCGGTGCCCGGGGATTGACCCGGCGCTACCCGTGACCTCAAGCCGGATACCCTGATCGTCGGCGACAGGGTCGTACAACTCGGCCACATCCGCCACCAGTTGTTGCAGGTCCACCGGTTCGAACTGTTCCCGGCCGACACCGGCCTCGGCGCGTGAGATTTCGGTCAGTTGTCCCAGCACGCGCAGCACGTGGTCGATTTCAGTGCTGGCCCGTGCAACGTCGATCTCACGCTCCTGATCCGTCTTGCCCGGATCAGACAGCGCCTCGACCCGTTGTTTCAACCGCGACAGGGGCGAGCGCAGGTCGTGCGCAATGGAATTCGACGTGGTCCGAAGATTGCTGACCAGTTCTTCGATCTTGTCCAGCATGGTGTTGAGCGTACCGGCCACTTGATCGAACTCATCGCCGGTGCCGCGCAGGGGCATTCGGCGGGACAGGTCGCCCGAGACGATGTTCTCGGCGGTACTGGCGATGTCGGACAGGCGGGAAAAGACCAGACGGGTGAACAACCAGCCGGTCAGCACACTCAGCGCCAGCGCAATCGCCAGCGCGGTGCCAACCGATCGCAGCAGCACCCGGTCAAACTGCTGTCTTGCCAATGCGTCGCGCCCGACCAACAGGCGTTCACCGCCGGGCAGGCGGACCGAGGCGGCCGATATGGGCACGAGTTGGTCATTGTCGGCGCGGTGCAGCTCAAGATCGACCCAGCCGCTGCCGGCTGTGATCCCTTCGGGCCATTGTTTGAGATTGCCTGCCAGTTTGGCACCGAACCGATCCGTCAGAAGGTACAGAGCATCCCGTTCCGAGGCGGTCGGAATGCGCCGTTCAATCGCGGTCATCAATCCGATCAGGCCGCGGCGTTCATATTCATCCGCCAGCCCGGTCAGTTCCGCCGACACGACCGAACGGGTCTCGCCCTCGATACTGCGGTTGGCGGTGACATAGACCAAGGCCAGCACGGTGGCCGTCAGCAAAGTGCTGAGAACCATGCTGGCCAGTACAAGACGTGTGCGTGAATTGTTGAAGGAAAGCCGTAGGTTATCCATCAGATATCATGTAGCCCGCGCCCCGGACGGTTTCGATCAACGGCTGTTCACCGCCTTCGTCCAGCTGACGCCGCAGCTTTGAGATATGGACGTCGACCACATTGGTATTCGGGTCGAAATGATAATCCCAAACTCCCTCCAGCAGCATGGTACGTGATACTACTCGGTTCTTACGACGCAGGAAGAATTCAAGGATCTGAAACTCGCGCGGGGTCAGGGTGATCTCGCGCCCGTTGCGGGTAACCTTGCGGGTCAACAAGTCCATCTCGAGGTCACGGCAGGTCAGGGTGGGGCTTTCCTCGGCCTCTTGCGGGCGACGCAGAAGGGCCTCTATCCGGGCGTGCAGTTCCTGGAACGAGAACGGCTTGACCAGATAGTCGTCCGCCCCCGCACGCAGCCCTTTGACGCGCTCGTCCACGGCGCTCATCGCGGTCAGCATCAGAACCGGGGTTTTCACGCCCGCTGCGCGCATCGACTTGATCAGGGACAGCCCGTCCAGACCCGGCAGCATCCGGTCCAGAACCACGGCGTCAAATCCGCCGTCCGTGGCATGGTACAGGCCCTCGCGCCCGTCCTCGGCTGCTTCGACGACATACCCTTCTTCACCAAATCCCTTGGCGATGAAGTCTCTGGTGTCTGCATCATCTTCGACGACCAATAGGCGACGGCTCATGATCCGAATTCCTTTCTACTGTGAGTAAAGCATAGTTTTCGGGCAAAGCACATGGTTTTGCTAAGTAATCTGCCGGGTGCGAAGTTGCGCACCCGGCAGTCCCGGCGGTTTGCGGACAATTCAAACTCGCCAGGGAGGCGCCCGCCATATATCCCCATCACGTGGCGCGCGCTGGTGTCAGATCAGGCGATTTCCACCGCTACGAAGATCTGGTTTCCGCCGCGATTGATCAGCACAAGCGCGGGATCGGTCTTTTCGCTGTCCAGCGCGGCTTTCAACGCGTCCGGGGTCGCGGTTTCCTGGCCGCCCAGTTTCACGATCACATCGCCACGCTGCAGACCGGCTTTGGCGGCAGGACTGTCCGGCTTCAGGTCGGTGACGACCACACCGGCGACATTTTCACCGACACCCATCTCGGTGCGGTTGGAGTCGGTCAGCGGGGCTACGGTCACGCCCAATGCAGTGCCCGAGATTGTTTCGTCCACCGATTTGTCGATCTCGGCCGAGGCGCTTTGATGCTGGCCGATGGTCAGTTCGATCTGCTGTTCCGTGCCATCGCGCAGAACGGTCAGAACGCTGTCGGTGCCCACCTTTGTGGTGCCGACAAGGATCGGCAGATCGCTGCTGGAGTCGACGGCCTCATCGTTGAAGGTCAGGATGACATCACCCTGTTTCAGCACACCATCCGCCGGGCTGCCATCAACGACATCTGCGACAAGCGCGCCGTGCGAGGCATCGATGCCCATGGCTGCGGCGATCTCGGGGCTGACGTTCTGGATCGACACGCCCAGCCAACCGCGGCTGACCTGGCCGTCATCGCGCAGATCGGCTGCGATGTGTTCAACGATGTTCGATGTCACCGCAAAGCCCAGACCCACGGACCCGCCGGTGGGAGAGTAGATGGCCGAGTTCACGCCGACCACTTCGCCTTCCATATTGAACAGCGGACCGCCCGAGTTGCCCTTGTTGATGGCTGCGTCGGTCTGAATGAATTCGGCGTAGGGCCCGGCCGAGATGTTGCGGCCCTTGGCCGACACGATCCCGGTGGTCACGGTCGAATGCAGACCGAACGGGTTGCCGATGGCCACGACGTCTTCGCCCACGCGGATCACGTCGCTGTCGCCCAGGCTAACGGCCTGCAACGCCTCGTCGGCCTCGATCTTCAGAACGGCGATGTCGGTCAGCGGGTCGGTGCCGATGACTTCGGCCTCGTAGGTGCGGTCGTCGGACATGCGAACCGTCACTGTTTCGGCATTGTCGACGACATGATGGTTGGTGACGATGTATCCGGCCTCATCCAGAACAAATCCAGACCCCAGCCCTTGTGCTGGCCCGCGCTGTGGTGCGTTGAAGCCTTCGGGTGCGCCAAAGCGTTTGAAGAACTCTTCAAACGAGTGCTGGTCATTGTTGAAGTTCTGCGCAGGAACCGGTGCTGCGCCCTGTTCCGCGATGATGGTGACGACCGAAGGTGAGACGTTTTCGACCAAATCGGCCAACGCTTCGTCGGCCATCGAGGGCAGGGCGGTGGTTGTCAGCATGGCGGCGCTCAGCGCGCCAGCGCCAACCCAACTGGCTGTCCCGGGCAAAAGCAGAGAGGATTTGCGGATGCTCATTTTTATCTCCTGTTTATATCACGCGGTTGCGGCCGCGCGTTGGAACAGGAGATGCGCGCTTTGTCTGAGTGTTTCCTGAGCGAATTGTTAAGAAATCTTAATTTTGCCACAAACAGTCGGTTCTATGCGGCCGAGTCTAAGGCGGAAATCGGAGGATTTGTGCGAATCACTGCGTGCGAATCGGTGGATTGTTGCCGGTTTGGGTGCCAAGCGGCAAAAAGGGTTGAATTGAATCAATTTTGTTAACAAAGCAGCCGCCAAATTTTTCTACTTTCCAGCGATCTCCCTTGAGTTGTGATCATGCTCGGACATTGACGAAACTCGTAGATGCAATTGAGCGCAAAAACGTCAGATATCTTCTTAGGTTTGTGCTTAATGGCAATTGATGGGGCGTCAGTTGGAAGCCCCGCTCTCCTTAAGGTTGAAACTCATCTTGGCGATGTTGCGCAAAAACCATTCTGAAAGATGCAAAATTAACCGTTCTTTCCAATTTTACGTTGTTTGATCGCATCGGATCGGTGACGATGAAAGAGCCCAAGCGAGGGGGAGCCGGTGGCACTAGGGGGTGCCTAAGGCTTGTCACAGTCACTGGAAACGCTGAGCGGCATGTTAACGAGGGGGTCTTGTTTAGGTTCGGCGGCGGAATAGCCAGGATGCCAATAGGCATTATTGGCCGCGTTTCCGGGATTGATGAAAAGTGGTAGTCCTGTTTTGGGTACCGGCCCGGTCGATATCGACCGGGCCGCGTTAGTTTAAGGTGCCGCGTTTTGCGCGCCAAGCTGCCCAATCCTCGGGCGTATCCAGATCCAACAGGGCGTTTTGACCAGGTAGGGTGTGCAGGTGCACGTTTTCGGAATTGGCACGGACGACGGACTGCGCGCCTTGGTCGCCTGACAGATGGCTGAGGCGATCAAACAGGCTGCGATCAAACACGACAGGGTGGCCCGGTTTTCCACTGGCCGTCGTGCCGCGCCAGATCAACTTGTCCGGGTGGGATCGAACCGAACCGAGCACAGCCGTCAGATCCTCGGTGGTGATTTCTGGCAAATCCGCCAGCAAAATCATTGCAGCGCGTGCGTCGGCTGATACATGCGCGAGGGCTCCGCGCAGACTGGCATTCATGCCTTCGCGGGCATCCGGGATACCGATCCTGTGCAGGTTCAGCCCGTCCAGTACGTCATGCCGTGGGTGCGGGGCCGGGGGCAGCGCAACGATCACCGGGGCCGCGCGTCGAGCGATCTGGGCCGAGCGACGCAGAAAAGGCTGGCCATCCACGATCTGCAACAGCTTGTCCTTGCCGCCCATGCGGCTGGATTGCCCGGCGGCCAGCAAAAGGATAGGTATGTCCGTCATGCCGCAAACATGCCGCCGTATCCGTTCGGTGTCATCCCCGCATTCGCATCCCGTCCGCATCGAACAATGGCTCGGAGATCACCTTGGCCTTACGCAAATGGCCGAGGATTTCGATCTCAACCTCCAAGCCGTCGGTCGCCCGTTCCGTCGGCAGGAACCCGAGCGCAATAGACATTTGGGCATAATGTGAATACCCGCCCGACGTGCAGAATCCCACGACTTTGCCGCCCAGCCAGATCGGCTCATACGCGTTCACATCGGCGTCGACCGCTTCCAACGCGAAGGCCACAAGCTTGCGTGCCGACCCTTGTTCCCGCTCTAGTTCCGCAACGGACCGGCCGATGAAGTCGGCGGGTTTCGAGAAGGCGATAAACCGGTCCATCCCCGTTTCGGCGGCGGTGTAGTCGGGTGAGAATTCCCGCATCCACGAGCCAAAGAACTTGTCCAGACGCAGGCTCATCATTGCGCGCATGCCAAAGGGTACCATGCCGTGCGGTTGCCCGGCCTGCCACAGTGTCCACCAAAGCTGTCTCTGCGCCATCGGATCGCAATAAATCTCATACCCAAGGTCGCCTGTATAGCTGACGCGTTGCACGATGCAGTCGGTCATGCCAACTGTCATGCGCCGCACGTCGAGGAACCGCAGCTCCAAGATATCGTCGCGGGTACAGGCGGACAGTATTTCTGCCGCCTTAGGACCGGCGATCTGAAACCCGTTCAGCCGGTCGCTGATGTTGTCGATGGTCACGCCGTCTTGTTGGTGCCGCTGGAACCAACGCATGTGGAAAGCTTGAGCGCCGTAAGACGCTGTCAGTTGGAATTCGGTCTCACTTAAGCAGGAGATGGTGAAATCTCCGATTAATTTGCCCTTGGGGGACAGCATCGGTGTTAAAGACAACCGCCCCGGCTGCGGGATGCGTCCGGCCATGATCCGATCCAGCCACGCGCGGGCTGCGGGGCCGGTGATGCGGTATTTGCCGAAATTGTGGACTTCGTTAATGCCGACACTGTTGCGAACGCTGCGCACCTCACGCCCCGTTGCGTCGAACGCGTCCGAACGGCGGAACGATGGTGTTTCGTATCCGGGTTCGCCGTCCTGAGCGAAATAGTTCGGCACCTCCAGCCCGTATTGCTGGCCCCAGACCGCACCCAGATCGCTGAAAATGTCGTACATAGGGGTGGTGCGATTGGGGCGCGCGGCAGGCAATTCCTCATTCGGATAGGCGACGCTGAACCGTTTCTGGTAGTTTTCGATCACCTTCGGGCGGGTGTAACCGGGGCTGATCCAGTCTCCGAACCGGGCCACGTCCATGGCGAACACATCGCGTTCGGGTTCGCCCTCGATCATCCATTGCGCCAGCGTCAGGCCGACACCGCCACCCTGGCTGAACCCGGCCATCACACCGCAGGCGGACCAGTAGTTGCGCATCCCAGGGACCGGTCCGACCAAAGGGTTCCCGTCCGGCGCAAAGGTGAACGGACCGTGGATAACCGATTTAACACCGGCCTCGGCCAGAACCGGGAAGCGTTTATAGGCGAACTCGATACTGTCGGTAATCTTGTCGTAATCGTCGGGCAGCAGCTCGTGACCGAACTCCCACGGAGTGCCGTCAACCGCCCACGGTTTGCAGGGCTGTTCATAGAACCCGATGCACAGGCCGCGGCCTTCCTGCCGCAGATAGCTTTCACCGGCGGGATCCATCACATGCGGGTGCTCGCCACCGGCGTCGATGATCGCCTCGATCTGAGGGATCGAGTCCGTGACCAGATACTGATGCTCCATCGGATGCAGCGGGAAGTAGACGCCTGCCATCGCGCCTACTTCTCGCGCCCAGAGCCCGCCTGCGTTGACCACATGTTCCGCGTGAATGGTGCCCTTGTCGGTGACCACGTCCCAAGTGCCATCGGGGCGCTGGTTTGTTTCGCGCACCATGCAGTGGGTTTCGATGGTCGCGCCACCCATCCGGGCCGCCTTGGCATAGGCATGGGTGGTGCCCGAGGGATCAAGGTGACCGTCCAACGGATCGTAAAGCGCGCCGATGATCCCGTCGGTATTGGTGATCGGGGCGATGTTCTTGATCTCCTCCGGGCCGACGATCTCGGTCTCCAACCCCATGAACCGGTGCTTGGCGCGTTCGGCCAGCAGCATGTCGAACCGGTCCTGATTGTCGGCCAGGGTCACCCCGCCCACATGGTGCAGGCCGCAGGACATGCCTGTGATTTCTTCCAGCTCTTTGTAGAGGCGGATGGTATAGCCTTGCAGAGCAGCCATGTTGGTGTCGCCATTCAGGGTGTGAAACCCTCCGGCCGCGTGCCATGTGGACCCGCTGGTCAGTTCCGACCGTTCCAGCAGCATGACATCGGACCAACCCAGCTTGGTCAGGTGATAGAGTACCGAACACCCGACAACACCGCCCCCGATCACGGCTACCTGAGTTGTGGTCTTCATGTCGCTGCCTCCCATGCACTTTGGTCAAAGACTGCAGGCGCGCGGCAGGGCGGGCTGTTCCGTTCACGACATCGCTTGTCGTTGAACAGGGATCAAAGCGGGCGGATTTTCAGCTCTGTTATCCGGTTGCCTTCGCGTGCAGTGACTTCGAAACGGAATCCGTGGAACGAGAACACCTGTCCGGTCACCGGGATCATCTGCGCCTCGTGAATGACCAATCCGGCGATCGTGTTGGCCTCTTCATCGGGCAGCGACCAGTCCATCGCCCGGTTGGCATCGCGGATGGTCATCGCGCCTTCGACAAGGAATTGCCCGTCCTCGGTTCGGGTCACGGGGACGTCTTCTTCGATGTCGAACTCGTCGGCGATTTCGCCCACGATTTCCTCGAGGATGTCCTCCAGCGTGATCAGGCCGCGCAGCGAGCCATACTCATCCACCACCAGCGCAAAATGGCTGTGCATCCGCAGGAACTCGCGCATCTGGTCGTCCAGAGTGGTGGTTTCGGGCACGAAATATGGATCATTCGCCACCTTCGAGATGTCGAAGGATTTCAGCCGGTCGCTGTCTTCCTCGCTGGCACCCGCATGTGCGTACATGGCGCGGAACAGGTCCTTGGCGTGCACCACGCCCACGATGTTCTCCTGCTCATCCCGGAACACGGGCAGACGGGTGTGCGGGCTTTTCAAACATTGCTGCAGGATGGCCTCGGGTGCGTCGTCGGCATCGATCATCTCGATGTTCGAGCGGTGCAGCATGATTTCTTCGACCGTGCGGTCGCCCAGATCAAGGGCACCCAGAATACGGTCGCGGTCTTCTTTTTCGACCACGCCTTCCGAGTGACCCAGATGCAGCGCACCGGCGATTTCCTCGCGTACGGCAAGGATGTTGCTGTCGGGGTCGATCTGCACACCGAACAGGCGCAGAACCCCACGCACCAGCAGTCGGACCGCCGCAACCATGGGAGAGAAAACCGTCACAACAACGCTAATGATAGGCGCGACGGCAGCGGCCGCTTTTTCCGCGTTGGTGATAGCGTAGGTTTTGGGCAGGACCTCGGCAAAAACTAGAACCAGCAGAGTCATCACCAGCGTCGCCAGCGCCACGCCGCTTTCGCCGAACAGCCGCGTGAACAGCGCTGTCGCCAGCGATGCAGCAAGGATGTTCACCAGGTTGTTGCCCAGCAGAACCGAGCCGATCAGCCGTTCGTTGTCATCAGTGATGTCCAGCGCCTTTTGCGCCCCGCGCGAGCCCTTGTCGGCCTGCGCCCGCAACTTGCCGCGCGACGAGGCGGTCAATGCCGTTTCAGAACCCGAGAAAAAGCCCGACAGAACAAGCAAAAGCAGAATGGCGCCTGTGGTAAACCAGAATGCGCCGTCGATCAGAGAAGAAGAGGGTTCCATCGGTCCTTGGTTATTGGTGTTGCTGCATCCGTTATGGGGTCGCGTCCCCTGCGGATCAAGGGGTTAGCCCTTGTCTTCGGGGTCTTTAGCCAGCGGGTGATGCTCCAGCACCAGTTCGGCCAGACGTTCGTCCAGAACATGAGTATAGATTTCGGTGGTCGCCACATCGGCATGACCCAGCAATGTTTGGATCGACCGAAGGTCGGCCCCGTTGGCCAGCAGGTGCGTGGCGAAGGCATGGCGCAGCGTGTGTGGCGTGACCTTTTCCGGGGAAACGCCGCCCTGAACCGCCAGTTCCTTGATCAGCAGAAAAAACATGTGCCGCGTCAGGTGCCCGGACTTTCCGCGCGAGGGAAACAGGAACCTCGACCTCTGCCCGCCGTCTGCGACCGATTTATCCTCGGCCTCGTCCCGGACCATGAGCCACGCGGCCAGCGCCTCACGGGCAGGGGGTGAAAGCGGTACCATCCGTTCCTTGCCGCCTTTGCCCAGCACCAGCAGCATCCGCGGATCGCCCCGCGCGGATGAAACCGGCAGCGAGACCAGCTCGGTCACCCGCATTCCGGTGGCATAGAGCACCTCCATCAGGCAGGTGTTGCGCACCCGGTCGCCCTTGGTGCGTCCGGTATGACGTGCGGCTTGCAGCAGCCGGTCGACCTCGGGCACGTCCAGAGTTTTGGGCAGGCGTTTCTGCCGTCCGGGGCCTTTGATCTGAATGGCAGGGTTGGTGTCGCGCCAGCCTTCTTCAAACGCGAAACGATAGATTTGCTTGATCGCTGAAAGCCGCCGCGCACGGGTGGATTGCGCTAGCCCCTGAGCATCACAGTCGATCAGATACCCCTCGATCCGATCGCGCTCGGCTTCGGCGAACCCGAGTTTTCGGCGTTCCAACCAGGCAGCAAAATCCTTCAGGTCGCGGCCATAGGCCAGCAGAGTGTTATTGGCTGCCCCCATCTCGGCAGCTTGCGCCTGCAGGAAGGTGGAGATCCACAGATTCGAGGTTGCCGGGGCCACCATGGTCAGGTGTCCTGCAGGATCAGAAGGTTCAGGGCTGCACGACGGGCGGTGTCCTCAAGGCCCACACGGCGCAGGGTTGCCACAGCAGCGGTCAGATCGACAAGGTTGCCACGCGCGCCGTGGGCGAACAGTTCCATCGTTTCCAGAATAGCCTCGCCCAACTGACCGTTGGCCAGCATCGCATCAATGTCAGAGGGGACAGGTGCAGCCCAGGCAAACCCTTCAGCCACCGCATCAGCCCAAGGTGACGGGCTGCGTGTTCGTCCCGGATCGCCCTGTGCGAGGGCAGCCAGAAACTGAGTCTCGACCGAGTTGTCGGGCGGCGACAGGGCCGCGGTTTCATAAAGTTCGGATAACAGCAGAATCCGCCACCGTAGGTTTTCGGCGGCCGGATCGGTCAGGGTCATCTGCGATAGTTGATCAGCGAACAGTTCGGCAAAGGGAACCTCCAGTCCGACGCTGCGCATTTGTTCCCAGACGTTGGGCAACGCCTTGGCAACTGCGCCGGGTTTGCCGGTTTCCAGCGCTTTTTCGAACTTTTGCACTGCCGCAACCCGGTCCCAAACCGCACCAGAGGCTGCGGGAGAGCGTTCGGTATACAGGCCAAGCAGTTGGTTGGGGGTCAACGCCCCGATCCGGGTCAGACGCTCGGCGGCCTCGATCTGTGCCTTCCATCCGGCGACGTCTCGCAGGTCAGCATTTGCGAATGCGCGCGGCAGCGGGGTCGAGGGCAACCGTTCACCAATCGCTTCGAACAGGCGAAAACTCAGCGGGTCGGGGTTGTCGGGCTGCGGCAGATATTCGGCTTCTTCGTAAAGCTCGGGGCTGAGGAACCGGTCCAGCACATCCAGATCCTCGGACGGCAGAACCTGCAGCGCATGGGCGGCCTCAAGCGTCAGCGCGGCCGAGCCCCAGTCGCCCCTGCGGGCCTTGCAGAAGATTTGCGCGGCATAGTCCAGGGACAGATGTGGATGAGCGATCAGCGAGGTGCAGCTGCGATCCTCGTCCCCGGTCAGCAGCGTCGCGTCGAACCAGCGTTGAAACCGCTCGCGGCTATCGGTGGGGCCGGCCAGCTGCACCAGCGATTGCACCGGATCTGCGGCCCCCAGTTGCATCAAGCGGTCGAGCCGTGCCAGCAGCAAAGTCTCTTGCGCGTTCGGCCCGGCAGGAGCGCGGGCCTCGGTCAGCAGTAGGGTAAATAACAGGCGCTGCATCGCCGGGTTGTACTTGACGGGCACGCGGCCGATCAGTTGCGCCAGACGGGCGGGATCGCTGTTCTGCCACAGGTCTACGGGCAGCCCGGTCACCGAGGATGACACCAACCCCAACGGCGGCGACAGTGCTTCAAGCGGAGTGACCTCGACGTCCGGCTGAACACCGGTCTGCGTCACGGGCGGTTCCAGCAACACAGTCCCCGGCAAGTTCTCCGGCGGGTCACTCAACCATTCTATGACGGAGAGAGGTTCCTGCTGCGCCTGTGCCGATCCGGCCAATAACAGGGCAAACAGTGCGGCCTTATTCGACATTCAGGATTACCGGCTCTCGTATCTCTTCTTGCGGCGCCGAGAAGTCTACGCCGAAGAACGGACCCAGATAGGCATATGCCACCAGCCCGATGAAACCCAGGCAAATCAGATATAACAGGAACTTGATCAGACGGCCCATTGCTCAACGCTGCCCCAATTTTCTCTTTTGTCGTAGTTATAGCTAGCATTTTTCCTAAGATCACGTCATTCACGGTGAAATGAGCGAAATTAAGCATAACTCTTCGGGCGGGAGCCCGGATACGGGCTTTGAACTGCACAAAACGGTGGTTCTTGTCGGTATGATGGGGGCCGGAAAGACGGCTGTGGGCCGTGCACTGGCCGCGCGGCTGGGCGTTCCCTTCCTCGACAGCGATGCCGAGATCGAATCGGCTGCCAATATGACCATCCCCGAGATATTCGCCCGCGACGGAGAGCCGTTTTTTCGCACCAAAGAAAGTCAGGTCATCGGGCGTCTGCTGGATGAGGAAAAAGGCATCCTGTCCACCGGTGGCGGTGCCTTTCTGGCCGAGCAGAACCGCACGATGATCACCGAACGCGGTGTGTCCGTCTGGTTGCGTGCCGATCTTGATGTTCTGTGGAACCGGGTCAAACACAAGGACACGCGTCCCTTGTTGCGCACGGCTGACCCGTATGCGACCTTGCGTGCCCTGTATGAGGACCGTGTGCCGGTCTATGCGCAGGCCGATCTGATCGCTGAATCGGACGGCGAAACCTCGATCGAGAATATGGTGAACCGGGTGTTGGATGCCCTGGCAACACGCCCCGATGTTTTGGAACGGAAATAATGCACCAAACCGTACATGTAGAGCTGGGCGAACGCTCGTATGACGTGGAAATCGGCCCGGATCTGTTGGCGCAGGCCGGTGCGCGCATCGCACCGCTACTGCCCCGGCCCAAAGTGGCCGTTGTCACCGATGAGAACGTGGGCGCGCTGCATCTGGACGCTCTGCGCGGCGGGTTGGCTTCTGCCGGGATCGAGATGACGTCGCTGACCTTGCCCGCGGGCGAGGCCACCAAAAGCTGGCCGCATTTCGAACGCACGGTCGAGTGGCTGCTGGCCGAGAAGGTTGAACGTCGGGATGTAGTCATCGCCTTTGGTGGTGGTGTCATCGGCGACCTCGTCGGCTTTGCCGCTGCGGTTCTGCGGCGTGGAGTGCGGTTCGTGCAGATCCCCACCTCGCTGTTGGCGCAGGTCGACAGTTCGGTGGGTGGCAAGACCGGGATCAACGCGCCGCAGGGCAAGAACCTGATCGGCGCGTTTCATCAGCCTTCGCTGGTGCTGGCCGATACTTCAGTTCTCGGCACGATGACCCAGCGGGATTTCCTGTCGGGTTATGGCGAGGTGGTGAAATACGGCTTGCTGGGTGATGCGGCGTTTTTCGAATGGCTTGAAACAAACGGAACGAATGTCTCTGGCGGTGACATGGCCGCGCGGGTGCGAGCCGTGACGCGCTCGGTTCAGATGAAGGCTGATATCGTTGCACGGGACGAGACCGAGCAGGGCGACCGCGCGCTGCTGAACCTTGGCCATACCTTCTGTCACGCGCTTGAGGCCGCGACCGGATATTCCGACCGGCTGCTGCACGGCGAAGGCGTGGCCATCGGTTGCGCGCTGGCGTTCGAATTGTCGTCGCGACTGGGTCTGTGCTCGCAAGAGGACCCAAGCCGTGTTCGCGCGCATCTGCGTGCCATGGGAATGAAAACCGATCTGGCCGACATCCCCGGAGAGTTGCCGGGGGCCGAGGCGCTGGTCGATCTGATGGCGCAGGACAAAAAGGTTATCGACGGCCAGTTGCGATTCATTCTGGCGCGCGGAATCGGTGAAGCGTTCGTTACCTCGGATGTCCCGCGCGAGGCGGTGATTTCCGTGCTGGAAGACGCCTTGGCGACGGTCTGATCACCGCCCGCGGATCACCATCAATTCGCCAATGTTTTCGCGGGTGATATAGCCAACCATGTTCCCGGCCTGCGTGCAAACCGCGATGGCCGGGGCACCTTTGTGCAGCCCGTCCAGAACCGTCTCAAGCCCACTGGTCAGCTGCACCTGCGGAATATCCGTCACCATGACCGAGGTCGCCGGCTCCGAGCGCGGAGCGTCCCCGGCCAAGGCGGTGAACAGCCTGTCGCGGGTGACGAACCCCAGCAGAGCGCCCGCTGAATCCAGCACCGGAAATTCATGCTGCGTGGTGTGAATGACGGCTTGCGCTGCGGTGGCCAATGTGTCCGTCGGGGACAGGGCGTGAAACTCGGTGATCATCGCATCCCGCGCCAGAACCCGCCGCACGATTGAGCGCATGGCCACGTCCTGGCTTTCGGAAGTGGCGGCAACAAAGACGAAAACCGCGATCAGGACCAGGATCGGGTTGCCGACGCTCAAACCCCAGAAACCGAACGCTACGGCGACGATTTGCCCAGAGAGGGCAGCGACTTTAGTGGCTTTGACCCGGTCCATCTTCAGGCACAGCAGGGCGCGGAACACCCGTCCGCCATCCATCGGGAATGCCGGGATCATGTTGAACGCCGCCAGCAGTAGATTCACATAGGCCAATCGGTTCAAAAGCCCCGAGCCGGTCGAGTCGATCTGCGCCAAACTCTCAAGCGGCATTCCGGCTCCCAGCATGACGAGTATCATCCAGATCACGATGTTCACGGCGGGGCCAGCAAGGGCGACCCAGACCTCTTGCATCGGCTTTTCCGGCATCCGCTCCAGCCGGGCCAGCCCACCAATGGGCAGCAGAGTGATGTCTGGGGTCTTGATCCCGTACCGCCGGGCCATCAACGCGTGGCCGAACTCATGCGCGACGACGCAGGCAAACAGCGCCAGAACGAAGATCAGGTTTTCGATGGCGGCTGGAAGTCCCCCGCTGGAATAGGCGGCGAAGCCGACCCAGGCCAGCAGCAGGAAAAAGGTGACATGGACCCTCAGTTCCGACCCCAGTATCCGGCCGAGTGAGAAGGACCATGTCATGGTATGTCTCCGTTTGGTTTAGAACGGGATCTCGTCGTCGTCGATGCCGCCGGATGCAGGGGCAGGGGCGCTGGACGGGCCACCGTAGGGGTCACCATAGCCACCACCGGCCTGACCGCCACCATAACCGCCCGACTGGCCGCCATAGCCACCACCGCCGCCGCCACCTTCACCGCGGGCGTCCAGCATCACCAGGGTCGAGCCGAACCCTTGCAGGACCACCTCGGTGGAATACCGATCCTGACCGGATTGATCCTGCCACTTGCGGGTCTGCAACTGGCCTTCAAGGTAAACCTTGGAGCCTTTGCGCAGGTATTGCTCGGCCACACGGACAAGCCCTTCGTTGAAAATCGCGACCGAGTGCCACTCGGTTCGCTCGCGACGCTCACCTGTGTTGCGGTCCTTCCAGGTCTCGGATGTGGCGATGCGCAGGTTACACACCTTGCCGCCGTTCTGGAATGTCCGGACCTCGGGATCGCGGCCAAGATTTCCGACCAGAATAACCTTGTTGACTGAACCCGCCATGTATTTCCCCGTTCTGAATTGACGTTTGCGCGCCCGAATCTGGCGCAGTGTTTCCAAGCGACCCTATACGGCCTGCGTCGTGGTTGAAACACGGTTGATGTGGGTAACACTCAGCAAGAAAATACCAAGGCTTAGTTTACCAAGCTTTCATTTTTTACTGAAATATCTATACTCCACAGAGTTCCTGAACGAGCGAGATTGGCGTTAATGCGATTTCTGGTTAGTTGTTTTTTGGTTGCGTGCTTTGCTCTGGTCTCGGTTCCGGTGACTGCGCAAACGCTGTCGACAAAAAGCCGGAAGGACATTTTTCTTAAGCAAGCCAAGGTGTTGGACTCGCGTGCCGCAACCCAATACCGCGATTCCGAGCGGCTAAAGCCTAAGAGAGCAAAGACCAGTGACAGCTTCAACAAGCGCTACACGGGAAAGTACCGGGGACAGTATATGACTCTGGCCCGACAGGCCGCGCGCAAGCACAATGTACCGGAAGAGCTGTTCCTGCGCCTGGTGCAGCAGGAAAGCGGCTGGAATCCCCATGCGAAATCGCACAAGGGCGCTTTGGGGCTGGCGCAGCTGATGCCTGGCACGGCGCGGCTTTTGGGTGTGAACCCACATGACCCGAAGCAGAATCTGGAAGGCGGGGCACGGTATTTGTCCTGGCAGTATCGCAAGTTCAAATCCTGGCGTCTGGCGCTGGCGGCCTATAACGCCGGGCCGCAGGCCGTTGAAAAGCACGGCGGCATTCCCCCGTACAAAGAAACCCAGAACTACGTGAAAGTGATCTGGGGCGGCTAAGCGATCTTTTCAGTCACATTGCACTAACTTCGCCGCGCATGCGGAAACTGGCCGTGATCAGCAACACAGTCAGCGCGCAGAGCATGGGCAGGCAAGCCGCAAGGATGGCGGTCTGGAAACTGGTAAACTGCGCGATCATTCCGACCGACGGTCCGGCGATCAGGGCTCCGAAAATCAGGCTGTTGACATAATGTGCATTGGCCCGGGCCATGCGTCCGTTCGCAAAGCTCTGAACGTAGGTCAGGCTGACCCCGGCAAACAATCCGTAATAGGCGCCTTCAAGTGCAGCCCCGACGGCCTTCGCGGACAGCCCCGAGACCTGCGACAGGACCAGAAACGCGCACAAACCCAGACCTCCGGACAAGATCAGCCCGGACAGGGGCGCAACCCGGCGCAGTAAGATCGGTGTGGTCAGGATGATCGTAATCTCGGTTGCCGTTTTGATCGAAATGGACAGGCCGGGAGCGAAATCAGGCAGCCCGGCTTCGCGCACATAAAACAGGGGCAGGGCGCTGCTGCACAGCGCACACGCGGCCGAAAAGTACAGGCAGGCGGTCACCGCCAGCCACAATGCGTGGTCGGCTCCCGAATTGGTCTGGCGCGGATTCTCTGACACCTCGGCCCGGGCCGCGCGCGGCATTGTACGCCATCACAGTGCCGCCCAGATTGCGGTCGCGCCCAATGCAAAGACAAACGTCTGATCCGCGCCCCATTGCCCAGCGACAACACAAACGCCAGCGCTGGACCCATCATCCAACCCAGCCAGGTCATCGCCCGCAGCCAAGCGTTGAACGAGGGGATGTCGACCCCATAGCGCACGGCAAATTGGCGGTTAAGCGTCACGGTCAACAGGATTGCCAGCGCGCTGTAGATACTGATTTGTCACGGCGGGTAGCCAAGCTCTTGCACGGTATAGATCGGAATGAACGGACCCGTCATGCTGGCGCAAAACGTGCCGGACAGGTGCAGACCCAATATGGCCCGCGCACGACCGTCGGTGAGGAGTGTAAAAAATGTTCGCTATGAAACCGTGACCGCCGATCGCAGACCGGCGGATTTCTGAGCGCTATTAGAGTTTCGTATTAGAAATATGAGAAGGGCGCCGGTGTGTTTCCGGCGCCCCTGATCTGCGGTTTTTCGGATTATTCGGCCGCGATTTTAATGACCGGCTCCATGCGGGCCAGAATCTCTTCGGACAGGTGGCATTTGACCTGATGCCCGTCGGCCAGAGTTTTCACCGGCGGCACGTCGCGTTCACACATTCCGCCCGGTACTTCGGACTTCCACCGGCACCGTGTTTGGAACGGGCACCCCGGGGGTGGGTTCATCGCCGAAGGAATATCCCCTTCCAGTACGATATGCTGCTTTTCAATCGACGTATCCGCGATGGGAACGGCGCTCAGCAACGCTTCGGTATAGGGGTGATAGGGCGGGGCGAAGACCTGGTCCGTCGTGCCCAGTTCGACAACATGGCCCAGATACATAACCATCACCCGGTCACTGAGATATCGTACGATGGACAGGTCGTGGCTGATGAACAGCAGCGTGGTCTTGTGCTCGCGCTGAATCTCCATCAGCAGGTCGGTCACCGCCGCTTGCACCGATACGTCCAGCGCCGAGACCGGTTCGTCCGCGACCACGATCCGGGCGTCCCCGGCAAAGGCGCGGGCGATCCCGACGCGCTGTTTCTGCCCACCCGACAGCTGTCGCGGCATCCGCTCCGCAAAGGCGCGGGGCAGTTTTACCAGATCCAGCAGTTCCAGCATCCGCTTCTTGCGCTCGGCCTCGGACTTGCCGACGCCGAAGATTTCCAGCGCGCGGATGATCTGACGACCAACGGTCATCGAGGGGTTCAGCGTGTCAAACGGGTTCTGGAACACCATCTGCACCTCGCCCACGGTCTTGGCGTCGCGTTCCTCGATTGGCACGGCCTCGATATTGCGGTTGTCCAGCAGAATCTGGCCGTCCGTCGCTGTCTCAAGCCCCATCAGCACCTTGGCGAAGGTGGATTTACCACAACCGGACTCGCCCACGATGGCCAGCGTCTCGGACTCGTGCGCCTCGAAACTCAGCGTCTCGTTGGCTTTCACAACCTTGGTCTCGCCACCGCCGAACAGGGCATTCGCGGCCACCTCATAGTATTTCTTGAGGTTTTCCATTTTCAGAACGGTCCGTCCGATCTCGGCCTTTTCCTTCTGTTCACCCACGGTGATTGGCGCGTTCCAGTCGATCTCCTTGAACTTCAAACAGCGCGTGTGGTGGCGATCATTACCCGGCACCGGCTCCATCAGAATGTTGTGCGCGTCGCAGCGACCTTCTTCGAAATAGTCGCAGCGCGGGCCAAAGTTACAACCCGGCGGGCGCTCATGGGGCAGGGGGAAGTTCCCCGGGATGGCCACCAGAGGGCGCGCATTCTTGTCCGCCCCCGGCAGAGGGATCGAGCGGAACAACGCCTGCGTGTAGGGGTGCTGCATCTCGTCGAACACATCGTGGATCGAGCCGCGCTCGACCGCCTCACCTGAATACATCACACACAGCCGGTCGCAGGTTTCCAGAACCAGCCCGAGGTTGTGCGAAATGAACAGCATTGAGGTGCCGTATTTCTTGCCCAAATCCTTGACCAGTTCGACCACGGCTGCCTCGACCGTCACGTCCAGGGCGGTCGTGGGTTCATCCAGGATCAACAGGGCCGGCTTCGACATCAATGCCATAGCAATGACGATCCGCTGCTGCTGACCACCCGAAAGCTGGTGAGGGAACGAATTCAGCATCCGCTCGGGGTCGGGCAGGCGCACGTCGGTCACGACTTCCAGCGCACGGGCATAAGCCTCGTCAGTGCTGACGCCCTCGTGGATCATCGGCACTTCCATCAACTGCTTGCCGATCTTCATCGCCGGGTTCAGAGAGGCCATCGGCTCTTGATAGATCATGGCGATTTCGTTTCCACGAATGTCGCGCAACTCTTCTGTGGTCATCTCAGACAGGTCGCGGCCCTTGAATTTGATCGAGCCACCAACGATGCGCCCGTTCTTGCCAAGGTCCTGCATGACGCCGAGTGCCACTGTGGACTTGCCGCAACCGGACTCACCCACCAACCCGACGGCTTCGCCGGGTTGCACACTGACCGAGAAATCCATCACCGCAGGGATCTCCCGAAGGCGGGTGAAAAACGAAATCGAAAGCTTGTCGATCTCTAGTATTGGCCCGTCATAATCCGCCAGTTTGTTCATCTGTGTTTCTCCTCGCGAGAGTCAGGGGTATCCCCTTCATCTGGCTAAAAATACCTCGGGGGTCCGGGGGCAGAGCCCCCGGCCTCGATCACATCAGTCCTTCAGACTTTCCTCGCGCAGACCGTCCGCCAGCAGGTTCAATCCCAGAACCAGTGACAACAGTGCCAGCGCAGGCGGCAGGGCCGGATGCAGGTAGATCGACAGCAGCTTGCGCCCCTCGTTGATCGTCGAACCCCAATCCGGGCTTTCTGGTGGCAGTCCAAGGCCGAAGAAGCCCAAGGTTCCCAGAAGAATGGTGGTGTAGCCAATCCGAAGACAGAAATCGACGATTAGCGGACCGCGGGCATTGGGCAGGATTTCCCACAGCATGATGTACCAAGGGCCTTCGCCACGGGTCTGGGCCGCGGCCACGTAGTCCCGCGTTTTGATGTCCAGCGCCAAGCCCCGCACAATACGGAACACGGTGGGCGAGTTCACAAAGACCACCGAAACAAACACCACAAGGATACCGCCGGGGATGTCGAACAGGTCCAGATAGGTCGGCAGACCCCAGATTCCGTAACTGTCGGTGTTGATGATGTATCCACCGGTCGAGATCAGCGACAGGTACAGCCACAACGCGATGCCCAACACACCGATCAACAGCGGGGTGCGGAAATTCGGCCTTGTGTAAAAGCGCGAATTCAGCAGAACCGCAAGAAACAGGATCGGGAACACGAACAGCACCGCCGCCATATAATTCGGCACCCCGGTCGCCACGATTTCCGGAGTGACCAGCAGATAGAACAGCAGGATCACCGGGAAGGCGAGGATCAGGTTGGCAAGGAACGACAGGAGCGTGTCCAGACGGCCGCTGTAGAACCCGGCGGGCAGACCCAGAGTGATCCCGACCATGAAGGCAAACATGGTCGCCAGCGGAGCAATCTGCACCACGATCCATGCGCCTTTAACCATACGGCTGAACACATCGCGGGCCAGGTTGTCGCCGCCCAGCAGGTACCAGGCATATTCACCCTCACCAACAGAAGGCAGGGGCGTTCCGGGGACCTTGTTCTTCATACCCGAAACCTGATCCAGAGGATCATGGGTGATGATCAGGTCCATGGCGCCGAAGATGCCGGTAAAGACCCAGAACATCACAAGGCCAAAGCCGATCATACCGATGGGGCTGTCGAACAGTTTGCCGTAGAGGCCAAGCTTGCGTTTGAAAGCAATCGACATGGCAAACAGGATGACCAACGACAGCCAGACAGGCAGGAACTGCTGTGAGATCGCGCCGATGATGCCAGCGCTGGTGCCCATGAGAATACCCAGCACGATATAGGCCAAGGCCAGCGCAACACAGGCCGCAAAGCTGTATTGCAGCGCCTTCTGTGTCAGTCCGCGCAGGCCCGAGCTTGAGCTGATCGTACCATCGACATTTACGCTGACCGGGGATTCCGGCAGCACGATACTGCCAAGAATCCAGACGACGATCGACACCAGAAGTGCCGCAATCGCGATCATCAGCAACGGGTTCAGGAGGGCGATAGAGCCGGTCCAGGTAAGTGGTTCCATGATCTATCCCTCCTTACGAAATACGGATGCGCGGGTTGAGGTAGACATAGCCGATATCCGAGATCAGCTGCGTCACCAGCACCACAAAGACCGACACGACCGAAATCGCCAGCAGCAGCTGGATGTCGTTATTGCCCGCCGCTTGAACCAGCGCCCAGCCAAAGCCCTTATAGTTGAACAGGGTCTCGACGATCACAACGCCGTTCAGCAGCCAGGGGAACTGCAGCATGATCACGGTAAAGGGCGCGATCAGCGCGTTGCGCAATGCATGCTTCATCACGATGTTAGAGAAGGACACACCTTTCAGGCGCGCGGTTCGGATATATTGCGCTGTCATCACCTCGGTCATCGAAGCGCGGGTCATTCGGGCGATATAGCCCATCCCATAAAGCGCAATGGTCAACACTGGCAGGAAGAAGTTCTCAAAGGTTGGGTTTTCCATAGCCTGTGTTGCCGTGCCTTTGAACCACTTCAGACCCACCGCGGATGAGGTGAAGATGGCGATGAAAATCACGCCGGACACATATTCCGGTGTCGCCGTGGTGGTGATCGCAAAGGTCGACAGGGTCCGGTCAGTGGCCGAACCTTCCTTCATTCCGGCCAGAACGCCAAGGATCAGTGCCGAAGGGACCATCAGCAACATCACCCAGAACATCAGCCTGCCTGTCAGGCCCAGACGGGTTCCGACAACGGTCGAAACTTCCTCTTTGAAGACAGTGGAATAGCCCCAATACCCTTGCAGGATGCCGCAGAACCTGGGGGCATCTTCTGCGGGCTGACCCGGTAGAATGCATCTGCCCTGAACAGAGCCGTCCTCATTCGTGTGCCGATAGGACGGCAGAACGCCCAGCCACTCGCCGTATTTGACCGGCGTCGGCTGAAGATACCCGTTCTTTTCCAGATAGCTTTCAACCTGCTCATCCGACATCCGGAAGTTGCCCTGCGTTTTCGCGAGCTTTTCAAGGTTCGGATAAAGGTTGGTGAGGAAAAAGACTAAGAATGTCAGACATAATGCTGTCATGAGCATGATGCCGACACGCTTTAGAATGAAAAGTCCCATATTGGCCCCTGTTGGTAGGCTAGCGCGAAGATTTTTCGGCCCCACGCATTGCTGTTTTTTGTGTCGCCGCGTTCAGGACGAAAAGGCCGCGCCTTGAGGCGCGGCCTGATTGGTTTGGGTTTAGCTCACCAAGCCAAATTTATAGAGCTGGGGCAGGTCTGCGATGTGCTTTTCTACACCGACCATGTTGTCGCGGTGGTGACGCATCGCGGTCCGCCAATAGGGCTGGATGACCACGCCTTCGTCGATCATGATCGCCTGCAGCTTGCCCATCACTTCGCGCCGTTGGTCCACATCAGAAATGGAGTTTGCTTGGGCCAGCAGTGTATCGAACTCTTCGTTCGAGAAACCGGACTCGTTCCATGCAACGCCTGACTTGTAGGCCAGCGCAAGAATTTGCGTGCCAAGCGGGCGGTGGTTCCAGTTTGTCGAAGAGTATGGATACTTGGTCCAGTCATTCCAGAAGGTCGACCCTGGCAGAACCGTATGTTTGGCCTTGATGCCCGCGTCATTAAGCTGGGCAACCACGGCCGCAGTCGTGTTCCGGCGCCAATCGTCATCGATGGACTGAACTTCGTGCTCGAAATCGCCCATACCGGCTTCGTCCATCAACGCTTTGGCTGCAGCCGGGTCATATGGAATACGGGGCACTTCCGAGTTGTATTCAGGGTGCATCGGACCAACGTGGCTGTTTTCGGCAACAATACCGTAGCCGGACATGCCGAGCTCCAGACAGACCGCGTTGTCGACAGCCATCGCAAGGGCCTGACGTACACGTTTGTCGCCATAGATTTTGTTACCATCCGCATCTTCGGCCAACTGGTTGGGACGAATGACGATGGTGAAACCCGACGGGATTTCCGAGCGGACAAGGCCGATGCTGTCAAAGATGTCGACGAATTCACCGACCGACTCCCAGTTCATGTCGATTTCTTCGGCTTCATAGGCAGCAAGGAAAGCGGCCGGGTCGGTGCCGTAATCGATGAACTCGATCCTGTCGATATATCCGCCTTTACCGGCTTCATATCCCCACCAGTCAAAGCCTTCATTGCGAACAAGAACACCTTTCACGCCAACTTCGTGGCTTTCAGGCAGCATGAAGCCGGTGCCGATCGGGTTGTCCAACATTGTGTTGGCGTCGTGGCTGCTGTGCACGATTGCGCCGGGATAGTCAGCCATACCGGGGATGATTGTGATATCCGGGGCGTTGCACTTCAGTTTGACCGTGTGGCTGTCGACCACCGTAATAGCACCTTCCGCGGCTTGCTGGGTGCTCTCGTCGATCAGCGACGCCATCCGTGACGCCATCGAGTTGCCTTCGACCGAGGAATCGCACCACCCGGCGATATTGCGCGCAACATCTTCGGCGGTGAAATCGTCACCATTGTTCCATTTTACGCCCTGACGGACGTTCAGAGTGTACTCGGTGGCGTCGTCGTTGGCTTCCCAGCTTTCCAGAAGCATAGGCTTGAACGAGCCGTCGTTGTTGTACTCAACCAGATACTCGAGCCATCCCGCGGTGAAGGTAGCGATTTGTGTCCAGTCATAAGTCCGCGGATCTTTCAGCGCGCGAACTTCCATCTGATAGCGAATGGTACCGCCTCGTTGCGGCTCCTGCGCCGCAGCAGGTGATTGCAGGCCGATCATCCCGTAGGCCGCTGGTACGGCAACACCCAGCGCGGTGGCGCGGGCCAGGAATTCTCGCCGGTTCAGTTTGCCGTCCCGATACTCCTGAGCGTGCATTTCTGCTGCCCAGTGAATCGGTGCTCCCGTGATGGTTTGGTTTTTCATTAATGTCTCTCCCTGATGACATGTATTGTTTTGAAGAAGTCTGGAACCGCTCGAACCGGTCAGTTTCCGGCAGCAGGTTCTCGGATTGTCTGAGTTCTTGGTGTCCCCATGACACCATTCGGCCCCAGAAATCTGATGAGGTCAATGTTCGAAATCGTCATCTATTGCACAAAAACGACATCCGCGAAGGTTGTTTGCCGTCGCGGCAGGTTCGGTTCGGGGTAAATCCGCCAATGTATACAGTGGTGAACTGGAATTTCCGCTTTTGGCGGGGAATCGTTCAAGAAAACAACTTAAGAAGTTTGTGTATCATTTTGAGAAGTCGATCTGATTCCATTTTTTCATCCGCGCGCGGAACCAGGTGCGTTGGCGCTTGGCGAACTGACGGGTAGAGATTGTCGCGCGCTCTCGGGCAACATCCAAAGTCATCCTGCCGTCCAGATAGGCCATCAACTCGGGAACCCCGATGGCCTTGAACGCAGGCAATGATGGATCATAGCGGTCGCGCATCGCCTCGACCTCTTGCAGGGCGCCGGTATCCAGCATCTGGTCGAACCGCCGGGTGATGCGATCCAGCAGCCATTCCTTTTCCACATCAAAGACGATCGGGATCGTGTCGGACAGGTCCAGAACCGGAGGCGGAGTGTCGGCCTGCCAGTCGCTCAGGCTGCGCCCGGTGGCTTGCTGCACTTCCCAAGCGCGTTGTACGCGAGCGCGGTTTTGTGTGTCGATCCGATTCAGTGTCTTAGCATCGACGCCGGCAATCAGTGCGGGCAGGTCTATCGCGTCGGCCTCGGCCCGCACCTCGGGCGGCGTGGCGGGGATATCGGCCATTCCCTCAGTCAGGGCCGAGAAATACAGGCCGGTACCACCTACGATGATCGGGCGTTGGCCCCCGGACAACAGCGGTGTCACCTCGCGCAGCCAATGTCCGGTGGAGTACTCCTGATCATAGGCGATGTGACCGTATAGCAGATGCGGCCCGCGGGCTTCTTCTTCGGCTGACGGACGGGCCGAAATCACCCGCCAGCAATCATAGACCTGGCTGGCATCCGCGTTCACGATCACACCGCCAAAGGTCTCGGCGATCTGCAAGGCCAGCGCCGATTTTCCAGAGGCTGTCGGCCCCGCGATCAGCACCGGTTTGTCGTCATTTATGGGGGGCAGGCGGTCCCAAATCTGCGATCTTTCGTTATTGGCCATCCGGGTATGCCCCAATCCTCACCATCCGCATTGAACCTGCGGAGTTTTTGCTTCATTTTGCGCCGGAAATTAACCCCGTGCCAGCCCGGAGCGCAATATGAGCCTGACCGAAACACTCGAAACAACCGAGACCCCAAAAGCGAAGTACAATCGCGTGATGTTGAAAATCTCTGGCGAGGCGCTGATGGGGGACCAAGGTTTTGGCCTGCACCCGCCCACCGTTCAGCGCATCGCGCAAGAGGTCAAGTCGGTGCACGATCTGGGCGTTGAGATCTGCATGGTCATCGGTGGCGGCAACATCTTCCGCGGTCTCAGCGGCTCGGCACAGGGGATGGAGCGCACAACCGCCGACTATATGGGGATGCTGGCCACGGTCATGAACGCGCTGGGAATGCAGTCGGCACTGGAAGAGATCGGCGTCTTCACCCGTGTCATCTCGGCCATTCGCATGGATGAGGTGTGTGAGCCCTATATCCGCCGCCGCGCCGTGCGGCACCTTGAAAAAAAGCGGGTCTGCATCTTTGCCGCCGGAACCGGCAACCCATATTTCACCACCGATACGGCAGCGACCCTGCGCGCCAATGAAATGGCGTGCGAGGCGATCTTCATGGGCAAGAACGGCGTCGATGGCGTCTATGACAAAGACCCCAAGGTTCACGCCGACGCAGTGCGTTATGACACGGTCACCTATGATGACGTTCTGGCCAAGCGGTTGCGTGTCATGGATGCCTCGGCCATTGCGCTGGCGCGCGACAATAACCTGCCGCTGATCGTATTCGGATTGGATGAGCCCGGCGGGTTCCGCGGTATTTTGGCGGGCGAGGGCACCTACACCAAAGTTCAGGGCTAATTCAAACAAGCTGAACGCTTAGGCCGGGTCAACAGCCCGGCCTTTTTTTGTCTGGGAAGGTCCAGGCTATGAGGGCAAATTCTCATTCAATGCACATGTCGGTTATTGCAACTTTTGTCGCTTTTTGGCGATAGGTGGTCTTCTCAGTCAGCCCGTTTCGGTGCGGGATATTGAAAGTCCTGAGCACCGAATAAGGGAAGGAAGAGAAACTATGTCCGACAACACGGAGACCGACTATGAAGTCGGTCAGGACAACGTCCAGATCATGGGTCTGGACGTTCACAATCCGGTCTTTGCCATTTCGGGGCTCACCATCATTGCATTCGTGTTTTTCTCGCTCGTGTTCCGCGAGCAGGCGGCCGAATTCTTTGGGTGGCTTCGTCCGGCACTGACCAGCCAGTTTGACTGGGTATTCATGATTGCAGCCAACATCTTTGTGGTGTTTTCGCTGTTGCTGATCGTCACGCCTTATGGCTCGATCCGCTTGGGCGGCGACGATGCCAAACCGGACTACAGCTATGCCGGTTGGTTTTCGATGCTGTTTGCTGCGGGCATGGGCATCGGCTTGGTGTTCTGGGGTGTGGCCGAGCCGATTTCGCACTACGGGTCATCCATTGGCGGCGTCGCCGTTGGTGAAGACGGCGTGCGCACGGACTGGGCACCGTTGGGGGCAGGGCTGGAAGACCCGGAAGCCTCGAAAAAGCTGGCGATGGCTGCAACCATTTTCCATTGGGGAATGCATCCTTGGGCCGTCTATGCCGTCGTGGCGCTGGCGCTGGCCTTTTTCAGCTTTAACCGGGGGTTGCCGCTGACCATGCGGTCAGTGTTCTATCCGCTGTTTGGCGAGGCGACCTGGGGCCCGCTGGGGCACATCATTGACGTTCTGGCCGTATTTGCCACCATCTTCGGTCTGGCGACCTCGCTGGGTCTGGGCGCGACGCAGGCGCTGGCCGGTCTGAACTATCTGTTCGATGTTCCGATCACGGACGGCATGAAAGTGCTGTTGATCGGGTTGATCACGGTGTTTGCACTGATCTCGGTTGTTGCCGGCCTCGACAAAGGGGTCAAGCGTCTGTCCGAAGCCAACATGATCCTGGCCGCGGCTCTGCTGTTGCTGGTGCTGATCGTCGGCCCGACCGTTGCAATTCTGACTGGCTTTTTCGACAGCATGATCGAGTACTTCATTGCGCTGCCTGCACTGTCGAACTGGGTCGGACGTGAAGATGCAAACTTCATGCAGGGCTGGACCACCTTCTACTGGGCCTGGTGGATTTCCTGGTCGCCGTTCGTTGGCATGTTCATCGCCCGCATTTCGCGCGGTCGGACCGTGCGCGAATTCGTGATCTGCGTGATCCTGATCCCGACTGTCGTTGGCGCACTGTGGATGAGCGTTTTCGGTGGTGCGGCGCTGGATCAGGTGATGTCCGGTTCGGGGCAGGCCCTGTCGGACGCGGCGCTTGAGCTGAAGATGTTCAAGATGTTCGAAGCTTTCCCGATGACCGGTCTGCTGTCCTTTGTCGGCATCATCCTGGTTGTCGTGTTCTTCGTGACCAGCTCGGACTCGGGCTCGCTGGTGATCGATACGATCACGGCAGGCGGCAAAACCGATGCCCCCACGGCGCAGCGTGTGTTCTGGTGCATTCTGGAAGGCGCGATTGCTGTCGTGCTGTTGCTGGGCGGCGGGCTTGGCGCCTTGCAGGCCGCCGCGATTGCAACCGGCTTTCCGTTTGCGATCGTGCTTGTGCTTATGTGCGTATCGATCTTCATCGGTCTGGCGAACGAAAAACGCCGCCGCTGAGTTAGGCCTTACCACGAAAGCCCCGGCCATGCGTCGGGGCTTTTTCTTTTGGGCCGGGTTGACCGATGTCCTCGTCCTTGTCTAAGTATCCGCGTCCTTCGGGTAGCCCGTTCTGCCCGGAAAGACTGCCCATGCCCTTGGTTTCAACCGGGGCTGTGGTTGGGCTGGAAGACCTGCCGTGATTTCCGAGTTGTCCGAAATCATGCGCGGGCATCGTATCGGAACAAGCTGCATGAATGAGGAGAGGTGTGCCATGAGCACTCTGGATATCAATTTCGTTCGGGCTCAGTTCCCGGCTTTTTCCGAGCCCAGCCTGCAAGGACAGGCGTTCTTTGAAAACGCGGGCGGGTCATACACCTGCAAACCGGTTCTGGACCGGCTGACGCGCTATTACACGCAGCGCAAGGTGCAGCCCTATGGCCCCTATGACGCCAGCCGTCTGGCAGGTGAAGAGATGGATGAGGCCCGCGCACGCATGGCCGCGATTCTGGGCGTGGACACGGACGAGCTGAGCTTTGGGCCTTCGACCACGCAAAACACCTATGTCCTTGCGCAAGCGTTTCGCCAGTGGATGAAGCCGGGCGATGCCATTGTGGTGACCAATCAGGATCACGAAGCCAATTCCGGCCCGTGGCGGCGTCTGGCCGAGGATGGCATTGAAATCCGCGAATGGCAGATCGACCCGGAAACCGGATCGCTGAACCCGCAGGATCTGGAAAACATGCTGGACGAAAAGGTCCGTCTGGTCTGCTTTCCCCATTGTTCAAACGTAATCGGAGAGATCAACCCGGTCACCGAAATCACCTCGATCGCACATGCGGCCGGTGCGTTCGTCTGTGTCGACGGTGTTTCATACGCGCCGCACGGATTTCCGAATGTCGGCCATATGGGCCCGGATATCTACCTGTTCTCGGCTTACAAAACCTATGGCCCGCATCAGGGGTGCATGGTGATCCGGCGCGCGTTGGGAGAGTTGCTGCCCAACCAGGCACATTTTTTCAACGGCGACGTGCTGTACAAGCGGTTTACCCCCGCCGGACCCGATCACGCTCAGATTGCGGCCAGTGCGGGCATGGCGGACTATGTCGATCTGCTGTGCGATCACCACAACGGCCCCGATGGGGATGCAACCCAACGCGGAGCCTTTGTGCATGACCTGATGCGCGGGCAAGAAGTGGCCTTGCTGCAACCAGTGCTGGATGCGGTCAAGGATCGCAACGCCGTGCGCCTGATCGGCACGTCGGATGCGACGCGCCGCGCACCCACCGTAGCGCTGGCCCTGAACCGGAACGCCGAAGCCATTGCGGCCGATCTTGTAGATCACGGGATCATGGCAGGTGGTGGTGACTTCTACGCCGTGCGCCCGCTGACTGCGATGGGGGTCGATCTAGAGCAAGGTGTGCTGCGGGTCAGCTTTACGCACTATACCTCGCAACAGGAAATTGATCAGTTATTGAACGCACTTGACGCCGTTTTGTGATCCGGTTTCCGTTCGGCTTCGTATTGCGAAGAAAACAACCGGGCGGTCATGGAACACACTCAATCTCCGATCATCATTTGGTTCCGGCGGGACTTGCGCCTGTCGGACCATCCCGCGCTAAGCGCGGCGGTCAAGACCGGGCGCCCTGTCATCCCGGTCTTTATTCTGGACGACTTGGCCGAGGCGTTGGGCGCGGCACCAAAGTGGCGGCTGGGTCTTGGGCTAAGGGTCTTTGCACAGTCCCTTGAAAAGGTCGGCAGTCGCCTGATCCTGCGGTCCGGGGATGCTCTGACAGTTTTGCAGACCCTGATTGCGGAAACTGGCGCGAGGACCGTGTACTGGTCCCGGGCCTATGATCCGGACGCGATTGCGCGAGACAGCGGTGTCAAGTCGGCTCTGTGTCGGCAGGGCATCGAGGCCACGTCTTTTGCAGGTCACCTGTTGTTTGAACCATGGACCGTAGCCACCAAGGCCGGTCAGCCCTTTCGTGTGTTCACTCCGATGTGGCGAGCGGTTCAGGGACGGGATGTCGCCGCTCCCGAGGTCGCGCCATCAACGATCCCCGCACCGCAGCATTGGCCGGTTTCCGATGATTTGGCAGAATGGAAGCTGGGCGTGGCAATGAACCGAGGTGCTGCGATTGTCGCGCCCTATGTGTGGCCGGGTGAAAGCGCCGCTTTTGAGGCTCTGCACGGGTTTTTGGACCGAATCTCAGGCTATTCTGCAGATCGGGACCGTCTCGATCTGGAAGGCACATCGGATTTGTCCGAATACCTATCCCTGGGTGAAATCGGTCCGCGCAGCATATGGCACGCGGTCCAGCGCGCCGCAATGACGGGAGCACGGGGCACCGAAGCCTTTCTGCGCCAACTGGTCTGGCGCGAGTTTGCCTATCATCTGATGTTCCATACGCCGCAGTTGCTGACCGAAAACTGGAAACAGGAATGGGACGCGTTCCCCTGGAATACCGATGCCAGCCACCCCGAAATTGTCGCGTGGCAGCAGGGCCGTACCGGTATTCCGGCGGTGGATGCCGGTCTGCGTCAAATGTACGTAACTGGTCGAATGCACAACCGCGCCCGCATGATCGTGGCCAGCTATCTGACCAAGCATCTGATGACACACTGGAAAATCGGCATGAACTGGTTTGCCGACTGTCTCATCGATTGGGACCCGGCAGCAAATGCGATGGGCTGGCAGTGGGTTGCAGGGTCGGGGCCTGACGCAGCGCCGTTCTTTCGGATTTTCAACCCGCAGACGCAGCAAGAAAAATTCGATCCCGACGGGGATTATCTGAAACGATGGATCGCCGAAGGGCAGGCGGCGCCTTCGTCCACGGCCCTGTCCTATTTCGAAGCTGTGCCGCGATCATGGGCGTTGGACCCTGCTTCTGCCTACCCGGAACCCGTGGTCAATCTTGCTGCTGGTCGGGCGCAGGCTTTGGCGGCTTATGAAAGCCGAAAAACCGGGTAAGGAACTGAAAACTTGCCAGAAACACAAACTCGTCCTAGCTTTGAACCAAGGCCGCACAAGGGAGAGCGGATGATCCTAACGACTACGGAAGGGCAGAAAGACCTGCCCAGGTACTTTGCGCAAGTCTTCAAGATGCTGAACCGGATGGAGTCCGGTCGGATGGACATCGCCTTGCCCGACGGCCGGGTATTTCGGTCCGAAGGGGCCAAACCCGGACCGGTCGCTCGGGTTGAAATCCACGACCCGGACGTCTTTGCGCGACTGATCCGAGAAGGCGAGCTGGGCTTTTCCGACGCTTATCTGGAAGGTGATTGGAGCACCCCCGATCTTAGATCTTTCATGGATCTGGTGCATCTGGGCACCGAAACCGTCTATGACGATTTCACCGGCATGTTCCTTGTGCAGGCATATGAACGCCTGCGCTTTTGGCTGCACCGGAACCATCGTCGGCAGGCCAAGAAGAACATCTCGTACCACTACGACCTGGGGAATGATTTCTATGGTATGTGGCTGGACGACACCATGACCTATTCCAGCGCGCTGTTCGAGACGGGGCAGGAAAGTCTGGAAAAAGCACAGACCGCGAAATACGCCAGCTTGGTCGATGAAATGGGCGCAAAGCCCGGAGATCACATCCTTGAGATAGGTTGCGGCTGGGGCGGTTTCGCCGAATATGCCGCGAAAGAGCGTGGCCTACGGGTCACAGGTCTGACGATCAGTCAGGAGCAGTTGAACTTTGCTAAACAACGCATTGAAAAAGCGGGTCTTTCCGATCTTGTTGAGTTCAAATTGCAGGATTACCGCGATGAACGGGGCCTGTATGACGGGATCGCCTCGATCGAGATGTTCGAAGCCGTCGGGCAGAAATACTGGCCGGTCTACTTCGAGACTGTACGAGAGCGCCTGAAACCCGGTGCTCAGGCGACGTTGCAAATCATTACCGTCGCGGATCATCGGTGGGACATCTACAAGAACGGTGTTGATTTCATTCAGAAATATATTTTCCCCGGCGGAATGCTCCCGACGCCTTCGATTCTGAAGCAACAGGTTTCAGAGGCGGGGCTGAACGTGGTGAAATCTCGGGAATTCGGTAAAAGCTATGATCTGACCCTGCGTCGTTGGTACGACACGTTCAACGAAAAATGGGACGAAATTGCCGATATGGGATTTGATGAGCGTTTCCGCCGCATGTGGAACTATTATTTGACTGCATGTGGCGCAGCCTTTGACACTGGCAACTGCGATGTGACACAGATCACTATAGCAAAACCCAGTTAACAAACGGAAATACCGAATGCCCAGTGCTCCGCGTCTCGTTGCTGCAATTTGTCTGTTGGTGATCGCCTTTCTCGTATCAAGCATGATCATCGACAACGGCGAAGAGGGTAAGGATTACGGCGCATTCACGACGGTCAACATGATCATTGGCTTAGTGTGCGGCTGGATGATCATGGGCAAGCGGGTTGGCCGGGGCTGGACCGGAGCGGTCAATAACGGGCTGACGGGTATAGCCGCACTTGTGTTCTGGGGTCTATTTGTTCAGGGCTGCAATGAGATGTTCCGGCTGGCCATGCGCCACCGGTATGAGGGACCGTTCGACGCGCTGATCTCCATTTTCCAGATCGGGATCGAATACAGCCAATTTCTGCTGGCGCCGGAAATTCTGTGGACTTTGCTGATCGGAGCACTTATCGCCGGTCTTGCAACCGAAGAAGCTGGCCGTCGCTGGCGGTAACCTTCTGGAATTCAGCGCGAGTTTCAATCAAGTGTCCGATTTGTTCTTTTACGGCACGCTCAGGCATCAGGCGCTGCTTGAGCTTGTGCTTGACCGACCTTTGTCCCAATTGACAGTGTCGCAGGCCGTCCTGCCGGACCATGCGGTTTATGCCGTGGCGGGGCAGGCTTTCCCGATGATCGTGCCGGAAAATGGCCGCGAGGCTCAAGGTCTGTTGGTACAGGGCTTTACCTCGGAGGATCTGAAAAGACTGGCCTTTTACGAAGGTGGGTTTGACTATGATCTCAGCCCGCAAAGCGTGAACCTTGCCGACGGATCAAGTGCCGCGGCCAGCGTGTTTTTCCCTGAACCGGGTCTCTGGACGCCGGACGGGCCGTGGTCGTTGCAGGGCTGGGTCGATGAATGGGCCGAGGTGACCTTGCTGGCCGCACAGGAAGAGCTTGCATATTATGGCAGGGTCGATGCGACGACGATTGCCCGCAACTTCGCGCCGATCCGGACCCGGGCCTGGGCCCGGCTGGCCGCGCGCAAACGGCGGACAGGCGATCCGCGCGACACGGCCAAAGATGTCATCGTCCAAAGCCATCGGCGCGCCTATGTGAATTACTTCGGTATGGAAGAGCTGGAGGTCCAGCACCGACAGCATGACGGGACGATGGGGCCAGTTTTGCATCGCAGCGGGCTGATGCAGGGGGCGGCCGTGGTTGTTCTGCCTTATGACCCGGTTCGTGATGCGGTTCTGCTGGTCGAGCAATTCCGCGCGCCGGTGTTTCTGATCGACGATCCCGAACCGTGGATGTGGGAACCGGTGGCCGGCATGATCGATCCCGGAGAAACCCCGGAGCAGTCCGCGTATCGTGAAGCGCAGGAAGAGGCGCAGGTAACGCTGGATGCATTGGAATATGCCGGCGGGGCCTATTCCTCGAGCGGGTCTTCGACCGAGTATATCTACCTCTATGTCGGGCTGGGTGATCTGACCCGGACCATCGACAATGGCGGGTTGGCGTCGGAAGGGGAAGATATCCGCACGCAAATCCTGCCTTATGACACCTTCATGCAGAAGGTGGATAATAATGAATTCAAAGATTTGCCCCTTTTGTCGCTGGCCAACTGGTTGGCCCGAAACCGCGACCGCATGAGGGGGTAAGGATCGCCGCTTGTGGTTGTCGCACGGCATCTGTAAATCTTCGTTGATACGTAATGATATGAGGGCGCCATGCGCATTGCACGAGACCTTGCCGACGCTGTCGGGAAAACACCGCTGATCCGGCTGAAGCGCATCAGTGAAGAGACCGGGTGCGAAATTCTCGGCAAGGCCGAGTTCATGAACCCGGGCCAATCGGTCAAGGATCGCGCCGCGCTTTACATCATTCGCGACGCCATCGCGCGTGGAGACCTGAAGCCCGGCGGCACCATTGTCGAGGGCACGGCGGGCAATACCGGCATCGGTCTGGCGCTGGTGGGTGCCTCGATGGGGTTCAAGACCGTGATCGTGATCCCGGAAACCCAGTCCGAAGAAAAGAAAGACATGCTGCGTCTGGCAGGCGCTCAACTGGTGCAGGTTCCGGCCGCGCCGTACCGCAACCCGAACAATTTCGTGCATTATTCGCGCCGACTGGCCGAGGAGCTGGCGCAGACCGAGCCCAATGGCGCGATCTGGGCGAACCAGTTCGACAACGTCGCCAACCGTCAGGCCCATGTCGAAACAACCGGCCCGGAAATCTGGGAACAGACCGGCGGCAAGGTCGATGGCTTTGTCAGCGCGGTGGGCTCGGGCGGGACGCTGGCCGGTGTGGCCGATGCGCTGCAGCCCAAAGGGGTCAAGATCGCCTTGGTCGATCCGATGGGGGCGGGGCTCTATTCCTATTACACCACCGGTGAGATCGCGATGGAGGGCAGCTCGATCGCCGAAGGTATCGGCCAGGTGCGGATCACCAAGAACCTCGAAGGGTTCAAGCCCGACTACGCTTATCAGATGACCGACAACGAGGCGCTGCCCTACATCTTTGACCTGCTGCGCGAAGAGGGGTTGGTCATGGGCGGTTCGACCGCGATCAATATGGCGGGCGCTGTGCGTCTGGCCAAGGATCTGGGGCCGGGCCACACGATCGTGACGATCCTGTGCGACTATGGCACGCGCTATCAGTCCAAACTGTTCAACCCCGAATTCCTGCGTGAAAAGGAACTGCCAGTACCGGATTGGATGACCGAAGCTCCGCGCAGCATTCCCGGCGTGTTCGAGGACGTGTGATGCTGCGGCAGGTCCGCCTGTTTCTAGCTCTTTTTCTGGTTTGCTTTGCCATGCTGGGCGGCCCCGTTGCCGCCGAGCTGACCGATCAGCAAAGTGAGTACTACCAGAACTGGCTTGCAACGGCGGACCGTGCCGAGACCGAAATCGAAGCCGACAGGACCTCGAACGCGGCGCTTGAGAACCTGCGGTCCGAAATCCACAACTATCGTGAAGATTTTAACCAGGCGCGCAGCGCCAATACGGATCGCATCCAGACGCTGGATGCCCAGATCAAGGCACTTGGACCCGCGCCCGAAGGCGACGCGACCGAGCCCGAAGAAATCGCCAAATTGCGGACCCACCTTGAGGATCAACTGACCAGCCTGCAGGTTCCGCGGATTATCTCGGAAGAGGCCTTCAGCCGCGCCAACGGCCTGATCAGCGAGATCGACCGGTTGTTGCGCGACAGGCAGAAAAAAGAACTGCTGGAACGCGGGCCATCCCCGATGAACCCGGCATATTGGGGTCCGGCCTGGACCGACATTGTCGAAGCCGTACGTGGCCTGATCGCTGAATCGGCACAAAACCTGAAGGCCAATACCGTCCAGGACCGTCTGAGAGATCGTGGTCTGGGCATCCTTTTCCTGACCCTCGCAGCGGGCGTGTTGTTGTATTACGGGCGCTACTGGTCCGAGGCCGCAGGTGAATATCTGCGCAGCCTTGGAGGCCGCGGCATCGGCGTCTGGTCGTTTCTGGTATCGCTGCTGCGCATTCTGCTGCCTTGGCTGGGCGTCTGGCTGCTGGTGCAGGCGGTCATCATGACCGGTCTTATGGGGCTGCGTGGCACATTGCTGATCCAGAACGTGCCGTATTGGGCCGCCCTAATCTTTTACTACGACTGGATCGGACGTCAGCTGTACCTGTCGCAGGCGGCCCAAAACTTCAATCGCCTGTCCCGCAAGAACGTCACCGAGCTGCGGGTGTATCTCGATATTCTGGCGGTCTTTCTGATCGCTTATGAATTCGGGCTGCTGTTCGATCAGATTGAGAATATCTCGGACGCAACCCGGGCGGTCATCAGCTTTCCGGTGGTTTTCGGGACCGCTCTGATTCTGTTGCGCATTCGTCGTATCCGGACCAGCAGGCCCGAGACAGACGACGCCGAGGCCGGAGAAAAACCGCGCAGCGGCGGTCTGACTCAGATCATGGAATTCCTGCGCCGTGCTCTGTTCCTGCTTGGGATGGCCAGCCCGATCCTGGCGCTTGTCGGTTATACCAATGCGGCAGAGGCAATCGTCTTCCCGGCGGTGAAAACGCTGGTTCTGCTTGCGGCTTTGGCGATTTTCCATCGGTTCCTGACCTCGGTCTACGGCTGGCTCAGCGGGCAGGGCGAGGCCGCGCGGGATTCGCTGTTTGCCGTGCTGACTGCGTTTGTTATCGCGATCCTGTCACTGCCAATTCTGGCCTTGTACTGGGGGGCGCGGCAAACCGATCTGCTTGAGGTCTGGTCGCGCCTGTTGCTGGGATTTGATATTGGCGGAGTCAGGATATCGCCCAGCATTTTCTTTACTTTCGTTCTCGTCTTTATCATCGGTTACGCGCTGACACGATTGTTGCAGAGCGGGCTGCGGAACTCGCTGCTTCCCAAGACAAGTATTGACCCCGGTGGACAGAATGCAATTGCGGCGGGCACCGGCTATGTCGGGATCTTCCTGGCGGCATTGGTTGCGATCATGATCGCAGGTTTTGACCTATCATCGCTTGCGATTGTTGCAGGTGCGCTGTCGGTCGGTATTGGCTTTGGATTGCAGACAATCGTCTCGAATTTCGTTTCGGGCATTATCCTTCTGGTCGAACGTCCAATCTCGAAGGGCGACTGGATCGACGTGAACGGGATGATGGGCTATGTGCGCGACATCTCGGTGCGGTCCACGCGGATTGAGACGTTTGACCGGACGGATGTGATCGTCCCGAACTCGGACCTGATCAGCGGCGTGGTCACGAACTACACCCGCGGCAACACCATCGGGCGGGTCATTGTGCCGGTGGGGGTGGCCTATGGTACCGACACACGCGTGGTCGAGAAAATTCTTGGCGAAGTGGCAAATGCGCACCCCATGGTGCTGGCGCATCCGGCGCCCAGCGTAGTGTTTCAGGGGTTCGGTGCGGATTCACTGGATTTCGAGATTCGCGCCATTCTGCGTGACGTGAACTGGGTGCTGTCGGTGAAGTCCGACATGAACCATGAGATCAACCGCCGCTTTGTCGAAGAGGGGATCGAGATTCCGTTCGCACAGCGCGATGTCTGGCTGCGCAACCCCGAGGCCTTGCAGGGTAAACCATCCGTACCGCAGCAGAAACCAGAGAGCGACACGGCGAAACCGTCTTCAAATCCGTCATCCTCAGCACCCGTCGATATGACCGAGGCCGATTTGGGCGATGGGGATGGTGACGAGATTTAACCGCGTGTGTGGCGGATGTGCGGAAGGTTGAATTTTCGCGTTAATCGCCCCTTGCAAATCCCCCGGCGATGGTCCAAATATCGCGCCCACGGAGAGGTGGCCGAGTGGTCGAAGGCGCACGCCTGGAAAGTGTGTAGGCGGGAAACCGTCTCCAGGGTTCGAATCCCTGTCTCTCCGCCATAAAATCACAGTAAGTAGTTGTTTTAACGATACTGTCAAAGAAAGCTGGGTTGAGACGGGGAGGGTGCTCTCTAAGCCTTGCAGCATGATCAAGAGATCGCCGTTTCGCTTTTTCAAGACCAGCCCCGAGATCATTCGCTTGGCGGTGATGCTGTTTGTCCGGTTCCCGCTTTTCGCTTCGGAATGTAGAGGATCTCCTGCATGAACGGGGCGTCGATGTCAGTCATGAAGCCGTGAGATATTGGTGGCATCGGTTCGGTCCGATGTTTGCCCCGGATATCCGAAAGCGCCGAGTTGCCGGCATGAAGTCGAGTAAGTGGCGGTGGCATCTGGACGAGATGTTCGTGAAGATCAACGGCGAACGACACTATCTGTGGCGGGTCGTAAATCACGAGGGCGAGGTCCTGGAGAGCTTCGTCACGAAGAAGCGGGGCAAAAAAGCCGCGCTGAATTTCCAAGAAAAGTATTGCGAAAGCACTGCCGCCCAAAAGTGATCGTGACTGTTCGGCTTGGGTTTTACGGTGCCGCGCTTAGGGTAATCGGTGCCGCAAATCGGCAGGAAATTGGACACTGGTTGAACATCAGGGTCGAGAACGCACATCTGCCATTCCGACGACAGGAGAGAACTATGCTTCGCTTCCGGTGCATGCAAAGTTTTCAGAAGTTCGCCTCTGTCCGCGCCTCGGCCTAAAACCTCTTCAACTCGGAGCGCAGCCTATCCTTCAGATCAAATTTCAAGTCGAACCGCGCCGCCGCACTTGCTGAGTGGCGCGGTCTCTGCGCCGCATAGGGGACAGCAATTCTGTCCATGCCGAGGCTGGTTCGCATTCGATTGACAACAACCTTTTGAAGTCACTCATGACGCCTTCGGACAGCCGATAGCCTGCTTTGGCATGACGCAGGTGCTGCAACCCGATCTATGGTATGGGTCCTGTCCAAAATCGCGCACTGGGATCAGCGCCCCTCTCCACGTCTGACGTACCACAAATAGAAAAACTTGAGCCGGGTTCTTATGACTTCCTTCAGAAATCTGGATAATTTGGCCTTATAGAAACCTTGGCCCTTTGCCCATTTTTGTATTTGCGCGGGCCCGGTACTGTTTTTGGCGCAAACCCTTCCGAAAACCTTGACGCCATATTTCTCGTAGGGTTGCCAGTTTGGCTCGGACGTGAACAGATATCTAATACCAGCTTCACCCGCCGACTTTATGGTGTCTTCATCCATGTCGCCTCCTGGAACCGAGGCGCTATTGACTGTGCTGCCCAGAATGTCTTCCAAGATGGCCTTGCTGCGACTCCATTCTTCCAGCTTTTCATCATATGGCAGGTCTCTGAATATCGATGGGTGGGTATGACTGTGCGTCCCAATGACATGCCCGATAAGATGGATTTCCCTGATTTGATCGGGCCGAAGGAAAGTCCTGTCGCCGATCATGGACGTCGTGACAAAGAAGTGGCCGACCAGTCCTCTCTCATGCAGCATATGTGCTACTGGTAACGCCGACGCTCCGCCATCATCGAAGGTCAGAATAAGTTTGTTGTTCGTGTTGTTGTCCAGAATATTGCTCGCCCTCTCTGATCTGGAAAAATTTTCCATGATCAAATCCAGGTCATGCAAAAAATGTCCTACCTTATGCTGGTAGGGCAGCGCTCCGGGGATCTGAAATCCGCTTCTTTCGGGGTCATCTGACACTTCGTGATAGAGAAACGAAATTGTTTTCCCAGTCATCCGAATATCCTTCAGCCGGCATCCGTACTGCGCCCTTTCCCGCCGTGTGTCGAGCGTGGACGGCCCAGCGTGTCCACGATGATTGCGAGCAACATCATAAGTAAGAGCAGCGAAAACCCCACCATCAATCCGACAACTTCCGGTGCCAGGTTGCTGGGGCGGCTCGGTAGCGTCGCATCTGAAACCACTTGCGCGTCGGCAGTGGCAACCGCCTGCAACTGACGAATCTCCCGCAATCTCCGTAAAATCTCGCTGTGTACAGCACCTGCGGCTTCGGCATCACGCATCAAAGTTTCGAGCTCGGGATCGGATGCGGCGTCACCGTCGCCACCGTCCCATCGATCGACCTGTTCAATGGCTGAGGAAAGATTGCTGGCGGCATCGAGGATAAGGCTGCGCAGTTCTTCCACGCGTTCGGGTGACACGTCCGTTGCGTCGCGCTCGGGCAGGCGCGACAGCACGGCGCGAAAGGCTGCTTCGGCCTCGGCGAGGTTCGCGCGGAGTTCTGATGGCGGCGAAGCAAGGCTCTCGGATCTCTCCCTGACCTGACGCTGACTTTGTTCAGCGTCTTCTGTCACTTCGGCCAACTGCTCTTGAAGCCTTTCTCGAACTTGCGCAATTTCATTGATCTTTTCAGCGCGCTGTTGATCCAGAAACTCGGTAGCCACGGCGTTTGCGACGATAGCTGAAAGTTCAGCATTAGTAGAGGTAAACGAGATGCGGAGGATCTCCGAGTCCGCTACCTGCTGCACTTTAAGCCGCTCTTCAATATAGAGTGCGACATCGGCGGCCGGATCGCCCCCGTCAACCTTCACCACGCCTTCCATGTTTTGGTCGAACGCATCGGAGGACAGCAACGCTTCCGCGACACGCGCGATGTTGGCCGGTGATCTCAGCAACTGAGCTTGCGTTTCGAGCACCACGGCAGAACTGGTCAAATCGGTGGAAACAGGCTCGTATCCAAGAATCGACAAGCTATAGGGTTTTATCAAGAGAAGGCTCGACGCCGTGTACTTCGGCTCCTGCGCGCTGTTGAGAAGGCCTGCACCCAGGCCGCCAAGGAGGCTCACTATTATGATCGCCAAGAAGTTGCGACGTATCGGCTGCATTATCGAGCCGTGACGGCTGGCACGCGTGTCAGCCGAGACACTATCATCAACATTAAAACTGAGTTTCTCTGGCGGCTTGGGTGGTTGATCGTGCGACACTCTTTAATTCCTTACATAACTAAACAGCATCAATTGTTATGTGGAATGCCGTTTTTTGCAATATGATGAATGAAATGCCGAGCAGCTAGAAGTTGTCCAATGAATGAAATGAACTTCCCGCATGAAGACGGCCCTGTAGCCCTTTTCTTGCCGACGTTGGACGGCGGAGGTGCGGAGCGTGCCTTCGTGAACCTTGCGCGGGGCATGGTCGAAATAGGCATCGACGTGGACCTAGTGGTCGGCAATGCGTCGGGTCCGTTCCGCGCTGAAGTTCCGAAGAACGTGAACTTGATCGACCTCAAGGCTCCACGTCTAATTCGCGCCTTGCCCGGACTTGTGCGATATTTGAAGCTGCGCAGTCCGAGGCGCTTGTATTCCGCGCTCGAAGAGGCGGGTTTGATTGCCCTGCTTGCTCGTTCACTTTCAGGAAAGTCACTGCCGGTCATTCCCAGCATTCGAAATCGTCTCACTGAAGAGGCAAGGCTGGGGGGCATGAAGCGCCGCGGCGTGATTGTTCTGGCACGAAGGTTTTTCCGGCAGGCGGATGCCCTTATCGCTGTTTCCGATGGTGTTGCCGAGGATGCTGCGCAGGTTCTTGACCTGCCTGTCGATCGGATCTCGGTTATTCGAAATCCGACGATTGTTCCGGAAATGATCGCGCGATCAAAACTGCCGATCGACGATCCTTGGTTTTCCACCGATGCTCCGCCAGTTGTTTTGGCATGTGGTCGATTGTCAGCTCAAAAGGATTATAAGACGCTCATTCGGGCATTCGCCGAGGTGCGGAAGACACAGGCTGTCCGTCTGTTGATCCTTGGGGAGGGTCCAATGCGTTCGCAGCTTCACGAGCAGATCTCGGACTTGTCACTTGCCGATGATATCGCACTGCCCGGGTTTGATCCGAACCCCTTTCGATACATGGCCCGGTGCAGCGTCTTTGTGCTGTCGTCGATATTCGAGGGATCGCCGAACGTTTTGGTACAGGCGATAGCTTGCGGCGCGGCAGTAGTTTCGACGGACTGCCCTAGCGGCCCGAACGAAATCTTACATAACGTCGAGTCCGCAGAGCTAGTTCCCGTCGGAGATTTCGTTGCGATGGCGAAGGCAATCGAGCGTCTCTTGGAGCGGCAGACCAGAGAACGAACTAAAAGCTCCATGGCACCTTACGATTATCTCTTTGCTGCGCGTCGGTATCTGGAAGTGGCAGTGTAAAAACGAAAGCTAGTTGCGATGGGCAGTGTGAGTGACGGGCCTGTCCAGTGACTAAGGTCAGCGCCAATGGGACAGTTTAGGTTGACTTGATAAGAGAGGTTTTTTGGCCAATCGCAACCACCAAGGAGTGGAGATGAGAAAGAAAGGTGGCTCAACAACCGGGTTGTAAACTCACACCTTCCATTCCGACGACGAGAACGCGCGATACAATGCTCTAGCAGATGCAAAGTTTGCAGGAAAGCTTGACCAAGAGTATTGCGTCGGTAACGTTCTTGCGGCAAAAAGATTAGTCTCAGAAATCAACATCTTGGCTGATGCCACAAGGTCAACTAGTGTGAGTTTCCTAGCGGGGTCCCGCCATTCTTGAAGCTGAGTGACTCTTGAGCCAGACTATTGAGGCTCACGCGTTGACCAAGAAAGGGAATGAACCGGCCGCGTCAAGGCATAGATGTGTGGAGCTTTTTCTTTTCATTGCGATACCACTTTAGGAGGTCAAGGAATGTCCGGAAGGCGCGTGGTGCATGCTATCGATCATCTGGAAATTGGCGGTGCACAACGACTTCTGGACGTCATGCTTAACGAGGATCTCAGCGCCGACAGGCTTACTGTATTGTCGTTCGGCTCGACTTCGGACTTCCTATACGATCGTCTTGTGTCGAAAGGCGCTGAGGTCGTCGTCGTCGAAAATTGCCGTCTTTGGACGCCGGTTAGCTATCTACGGGTTCTTCGCACGCTCAGAAAGCTTCGGCCCGACGCGCTTCACCTGCACCTAACGTACGCCACTATCATCGGCGCGGTCGTTGGTCGATGGGCGAATATTCCGATGGTTGCTTCGATCCACAATGTTCGTACGGTTCAGTACGATGGTGTTCGTGGCCGGGTCTTGAGATTGATGGAAACTCTGGCGGTCAGGATGTTCGTGGACCGGGTTGTCTTTGTTGGTCAAACGGCAGCGCAAGCCAACGAGGGGCGGTTTCCCGGAAAGCCAATGACTACGATAGACAACGTTGTCGAACCCGCCAAACCAAGTAATGCGGAAGCTAGAGAAACACTCCGGGCCGAACTCGGCGCGGATCCCGGAGAGGTCATTGCCATTTCCACCGGCCGGCTTGCCCCGGTCAAGGATATCTCGACGATGCTCAAGGCGTTTGCCATCACACTCAAGTACGTGCCAAGGGCTCGGTTATGGATTTGCGGCGAAGGCCAGTTGCGTGAGGAACTTGAAGAGCAGGCAGAGCGCCTACAGATCGGAGAGCGCGTCCAGTTTCTTGGTGGTCGCAAAGATGTGAATTCGCTTCTTAATTCGGCGGACATCTTCGTCTTGAGCTCGGTCGCGGAGGGTTTGCCCCTCTCATTATTGGAAGCGATGGCCGCTGGGCTTCCGGTGGTTTCAACCACGGTCGGAAGCGTCCCGGAATACGTCAGTGCATCACAAGGACGTCTGGTCCCGCCTGGTCAACCGGAGGCCCTCGCCGAGGCGCTCGCCGAGTTGTGCTCCGATCCGGAGCTGCGAAGTTCGATGTCGGCCAATGCTACCGTAAGTGCTAAGCGCTTTACGGATATAGCGGCTTGGAAAGAGAAACTGAAAGCGCAGTACGACGCGCTTCCACGCTAAAGACGGCGAACGAGACCAGCCAGCAAGACGCGATCACCATGATCGAATACGAAGAGGTAGGAAAGCACGGGCAGAATTGCGAACCCGAGCATGACCGGCCAGACAGCGTCAAGCGCAAGCGCAAGTACTCCGAGTACCATCGTCGAGGGGAGCAACACATAGATTGGCGACCAGACCCATGGTAGCGGGTAGGCTCGTTGCGCGAACAGCGTAACGAAAGCCGTCTTGGTCACACTCCCCAATACTACGGCCCATGCACAGCCAGAAATTCCGAACGTCGGTGCAAGGATCAAGATAGCAAGTATTGTCACGCAGAATGCCAGAATGTAGGCGACAAGCTTCAGTCCGCTGCGCTTGGCAAGGACAACGCCGATTTCCGTCACCCAGCCGACAGCCTCAATTGCAAGCGCCAGCACTAGCGGGAAAATGACGACCACTCCCGACCGGTAAGCTTCTGACGCAAGGAGAACGAGAAGTGGCTCTGCGAGGATCAGAAGGGTGAAAGAGGCAAGGCACACCGCGAGCGTGAAGCTCTTCAACACGGCATTGTAGGTCTCTGCCGCATCCGATTTCTTGAAAACCGCAAGGGCAAAGGGATTCCATGCGGTCTGGAATGCGAAGGCAAACAAAGAGAATAGCATCGCGATCTTGGCACCGGCGGCGTAGAGACCGAGCGCCTCTGTGCCGATCAAGGCCGCCACAAGCGCTCGCTCTGCCAGCGGTCCTACGGCGCGCGAGGCACTGATCAGGCCATAGGGCGCTGCGTAGGGCAGCATCTCGCGAAGATAGTGCGCATCTGACGGCCGTGTAAGCCAGTCACGCGTTAGCAGAAGCGCGATCAAAGCGAATATTAGCGCGGCGGCGAAATTTGCGATCATGAGTTGGCCGATGCCCGCATTGAAAACGAGGATTGCGCAGACCACGAACGCCGCTTGCACGAATGAGAAGGCGAGCGAAAACGTTACAAAATGCCAACGTCGGAAGGTCAGACGCAGCAGCGTCACCGCAAGCTCGATGATCACCATACAGGGCACTTGAAGGACGAGGATGCGAAATGCGAACACAGTTTCGCCGTCGTACCCGAAGTGACGAATGGCTGCTGGACCCACCGTCCATAGCAGCGGTACAAAAATCACGATTAACACACCCCGAAATGCCAGCGACTGAGCTATCACCTGTTTCCTGGCTTCAGTTGTTTCGTACTCGTAAAAAAAGCGGGACACGGCGCTGTCCTGACCGAAAATGAAAAGGATGGTCAAGAACGCACCCAACACCTGAAGCGTGTCAAAGATGCCGTAGTCAGAGGTGCTGAGATGACGTGCAAGAAGGGGAAAGGTGATCAGTGTGGCCAGCCGACTAACAGCCGCCGCTCCTCCGTAAAGGGCGGAATCACGAAAGAGAAAGCCAAGTCGGCCCTTGGTCGATAGGCCCGATGGGCTTGGTGCGTTACTCGGACTTATCTCGTTCTCTTCGTTCATGAGATCACTCGTTAGCCACGGATGCTTTGCTTTCAATCAATGGTCGTCAGGGCCCACCAGCACCATTTCTCATGATGCATGTAAATGCTAGTCGGCAGGGAATTTCTATGTAAATACGTGACTTCAAAGTGGAATGGCGCCGACCAGAAGCGTGTGCGTAAGACGAATAAACTCTCGAGAGCTTAATAGTGTTTAGTCATGGCGAACGGCAGGCAAACCGGCGGTACCATCTGACGCGAGAATGAAGTCCATTTGGCTTTCGCAGTCGATGGGCCACCTGTTCATTGCGAGGCACGTTTCATTGTTTTGGGATGTGGTAGCAGGTTATCTGCATCAACCTGCAACAGGATCTGGACTGTTTTGGTGGACACCGCGGCTGAAGAGTTGACCTGAGCACTGCCTGCCATCGTTGCGTTGAATGCTGGTATTCAGTACAAATTCCTAGTGGCATAAATCGCAAATTTCCGTTGAGCATAAGGTGAATGCCCATGAGCCTATTTCCGTCTGTAACGATGACTTGGTTGATAGCGCAAGGGCAGCTTCGGGTATGAAGGACAAGCCTAAATGACTGAAATTCGAATTGTGGATGAACAGTCTCTTTTGGTCGGCTTAGTGCCACACGTCTGGATTAGGTGCGGCAAATGAAAACATCCAGAATACCGCAGCCCGATTTAGCATGTTCAGATGAGCTGCGACCGAAGACTGCTGACGGGATGGTTGAATGCTGCATTCACTTCAACATGCCCTATCTCGATTTGCTTTCGGTGATCCGCGTGAGGAATGTAGCCACGACGATCGCGTTTTTCTTGCGGACCGCAGCTTGCGCAGCTGCGGGTTCAGAAACTCCAACCCCGAAGTGCCGGGCTTCGCCATGGGTGTCGCCGCATGGCCTGCCTTCCAAGCTAATGCGGCTCCAATCTTGGGGATGACCCGGCAGACGTCGCATCTTGTCATTTTCCCGGTGCAGCAGCCGGCAGGGGAACGGCTTCTGTTGGGTAGAGCCAAAGGAAAACGGGGGGCGGGTCGCCTTTAGAGAATGGGACTTTTTATGAGACGTCGAAAATTTTCCTTCTTACTACTGTTGACGATAGCGTTGCTGAGCGGTTGTGCGTCAAGTCCGGGCCAGCTAGAGGCGCGTGCGGCGGGAATTACGGGCGATCAGAGCACCTCAGGTCGTGTGATCCATGTTTCCGTGGCAGATGGTAGTGACACAAACGCCGGGACTTCATCACACCCGATAAGGTCAATCCAGCGTGGCATTGCATTGGCACGACCGGGAGACACGGTTCTCATCGCGCCCGGAGTGTACCGCTTCCGGGGCAGCACGCAGTATGGTCTCAACCTGTCCAAGAGCGGGAGGTCCGGTGCTCCGATCACACTACGCGGCAGCGGTCCCGGGGTCATTCTCGATTGTAGCGCTAAGACTTCGTGGCGCACGCTTTACTGTCTAAACGTGAACGGCGACCATTGGCGGCTTGTCAATTTCTCGGTCAGAGGGGCAAATCAGAATTCAGAAGGGGCATGGGCCGTCGGTATCCACTTCGAGAATGCGTCGAACAACTTGCTCGAAGGTGTCGATAGCTATGACCACCAGGGACCCGGAATTCTGTTAACCGGGGATTCGCGCAATAATCTGCTTCGGAACTGTAAATCCCACAGCAACTATGATCCACGATCAGAGACGCCAGGCGGCAATGCCGACGGGGTAGGAGTCACGTCGATTCCGGGCCGAGCCACCGGCAACGTGATCTCGAATTGCAGTTCCTACAACAATTCCGATGATGGCTTTGATCTATGGCAGGCCGAGGCTCCTGTAACGATTGAAGGTTCAACCGCGTCCAGAAATGGATGGATCCCGGGAACGCGTCAGGTCGCCGGTGACGGAGTTGGATTCAAACTTGGCCGTAACACCACCGGGCCATTGCATCAAATTATCGGCAATCGGGCTATCGGCAATCGCGCAAGCGGATTCGACAATAATGGTGCGGCGCGGCGCGCCCACCTTTCCGGGAACAAGGCGTCGGGCAATGGGGGGGGTAGCTATAGAGAGTTGTATCCGTGACACGGTCCTCTCGGACCTTGTTTGCCGTTTCTCTGCTGCACCGATCTCAATCCGACGCTGAACGAATTGGACTGCACCCGACTCAGCAGTTGCCTGGCTCTTTGGGCCGGTATGGCTGCAGTATATCTCGCCGGTACTAGCTTTGCTCGCGAGACCGATCACCTGCATCGGATCTCTGTAGATGCGAAAAAGCGCTACCCGCCTAGCTGTGCTGCAAAAGGTCTTTGCATGAGCGTCTGCCTGGGGGAGGTGGTACTCGTGGTTTTTCGTTTGTCGTCACCGTCCCAGAACTGAGGAACGGAGTGAGCAAAACAGTTCGCGAAGCTCAGTTGTGACACAATTGCCTCCGTGCTCGGGCAAAAAGAAACGATTTCAACGCGGTCTCGGTGCAGAAGGTGCAAATCGGCGTAAATCCACCCCCGACTGGTCGGCGGAAATCAGCAGAGACATCGGCCAGAACTTGTCGGATTACCGCTTGTTCAGGCGTCCCAACCTTAGTCTTCTAGAAAATACTCGGACGTGCGTTAGACACTGGTTTTCGGATCGTCACGTTTCCGAAATGCCGTCGTTTTCTAACACTCAAGAGACGGCAGTTATGGTTGCGCGGCGATGATGTGGAAAACAAACAATGAGCGAGCAGAGAAAATGTACCCTTTCTTGTTCCTACGTGGACTCTTTAGTAATGGCGCGTTTCATAGGCCGGATTGGCAAGGCAGAGATGATACCTCTCATTCATTCTGGCAACTGACCAACGACGCGCCCGAAGCCCCGAAGCCAATTGACCCTGCGCCAGAATCCATAACGGACGGAACGCCTGAGCCAGCGCCGGTGGATGAGCCGGACTCAGGGTCTGATTTGGAGCCTGACAACACGCTTGAAGAAGAAGTCGTTGCCGAACCGGACTCGCCGAGCACACCGCAACCTGAGGATGTCATTGCACCGGAACCGCAGCCAGAGCCTGAAGGGGTGCGTGATCCAGAGCCGGAACCAGAGCCGGTGCAGGAACCCGAACCGGAGCCGGAACCGCAGCCAGAGTCCGAAGGGTCGGCTGATCCAGAGCCGGAAGCGGAGCCGGTGACGGAACTCAAGCCGGAACCTCAACCCGAGCAAGAACCGGAACCGACGGCGGATTCAGAACCAGCGCCGGAGCCCGTATCTGATACTGGTGCTGATGCTGACCTTATATCGGAAGCAAGGTTCTTTGTGTCGGCCAACGGCAGCGACAGCGGCACCGGATCGATCGACGATCCTTTTGCGACCATTGAGCATGCCGCAAGTATGGCCGGCGCAGGAGATGTCATCCTCGTTCGTGACGGGGTCTACGATGGGCCGATCCTGATCGATAACGGTGGTGATATCGGAAACGATCTGGTCATCGCCGCCTATCCAGGAGAGCGTCCAGTCATTGATGGCAGTCAAACCCCCCCCAACACCGATCTAGTTACCCTTGCAGCCGACAATATCCGCTTTGATGGCTTCGAAGTTACAAACTCCACGGGAACAGCGCTTGTTGTCTGGTCTTCGGACAACGTAACCCTCACCAACAACATCGTGCATGCGTCGGAAGTTGGTGGCATTTGGGTCGGTTCGGATAAGTTGGGTGAAAGCAGTGGACACGTGATTACGGATAACGTCGTCTACGACACCGGCTTGATGAACGAAGAGCGTGAGCTGGACTATGGTTGGCCGCGTGGGATCGCGATAGATGTGTCAACCGACGTTCTCGTCGAAGACAACGTCGTGTTCAAGAATTACGGTGAAGGTATCGGCGTATTGTCCTCCTCCGACGTCACGATCGAAGGAAACAGGGTCTACGACAATTTCAGCGTGCAAATCTATCTGGACAATGCGCAGGACATCACGGCGACAGACAATCTGATGTTCCACACCGGCGACGAGGAATACTTCCGAAAGGACGCACCAGGGATCGGCCTTTTGATTGCCAACGAACACACCCGTTTTGAACAGCCGACGACAGACATTGAAGTCTATGACAATGTCTTTGGCGACGTGCAGCCCGTCTTTTATGATGACAGCTACGGATGGGGCGGAGGTATCGAAAACTCGAACCTTGGGCCGAATACAGTCATAGGTGCTGACGAGATCGATCCGGCTTGGGAGTATTCCAACGGTCTTCTGTTCTGATCGATACTAGTTCGCGTTTTGGACTGGACATCATATCGGCGCGCTCAAGCCCGTTTAGCGGACTGAGCGCGCCGCATTTGTGAGCAGACTGGCACAAGAATTTTACCGCAAGTATTAGTGTTTTCAGTATTTTATTGGTTGCAGCAAGGTGGAAACAAACCTTGTGCTGCCAGCTTTGTGGCGAAAATGTGGCAATCATATGGCGAGAGTATTGGAAATTTGCCGGCACTGCTTCTATAGTGAACTTGTTATGTGTGACGCTTGATTAAGTGTGACGCGCGATTATGCGTGACGCTTGGGGGTATCAGTGTTGGTTCAGTTTCAAGCCAACGGTCGTGTTGAGACCGGCCGTTTATCAAGTTTTTTAACTTACGGTTTTTCTTATGGTCGATGGCTGCGGCGGGGACTTGCCAGAAGAAAATCTGTCCTCATAACGGCGGTCGTCCTTCACGATACGCTTGTCACTTGCGCCGCAACTTATTTCATCTTTCTGCTTCTGCCCAACGTGTACTGGGATCTGGGCGCGAGGCACATGCCCTACGTATTGGCTATCATTGCGGTGCTTTGCGTACCGGTTTACCTCGCCTTTAAGCTTCAATATCAGGTTTGGCGGTATTTCTCGGTGCGGGATTTGCCAGGCATCCTGTGCGCGAGCGCGGTCGTTGTGTTTCTGGCCAATGTGTTGTTGAGCATCGGCTCTGAGCGCTCCGGTGGTCAGTTTGAATTCCTGCTGAGTGTTTTCGCTCACTGGTTCTTCGTGAGTTTCGCTCTTCTTGCGGGTCGACTTGGCTGGCAGTACGTGATCGACGCTGCTCATCCGCTGCTTAGAGACTCGCAGCGTGTAAACCGTGTCCTGCTATTCCACGCCGGCGCCAATTGTAATCTTTGGCTTCGAGGTCTCGAGCTGAACTCAGAAGCGAAGTTCGAGCCCGTAGGAATCATCGATCACCGTTCAGACTACGTTGACCGTACGGTGCGCCAAGTTCCGATTCTGGGCGACCTTTCACGGCTTGGCGCGGTGGTGGAAGAACTAGCGCAAATAAATCGTCGTCCTACCGAACTTATCCTGACGCGGCATCCATCACAGGAGGAGCTCGCCTTGATCCTCAATGCTGCGGTCAAGCACAACTTGCGCATTTCAGCTGTCCGAACTTCAATCGCGACAGAAAGTTTCGTCGAAAGCGAGAGGATCGAAGTGGATCACGGCATTTTGCAAGCTGTCGCTGGTCGCGCTCCGATCGATCTCGATATGGCTCCGATTGAAAAGGCCATTAACGGCAAGCACGTCGTCGTGACCGGCGCTGGCGGGAGTATAGGAAGTGAACTCAGCAAGCTCGTCGCTGAGATCGGGTGCTCGAAACTGGTTCTTATCGACAACTGCGAGTTCAATTTATGGAAGATCGAGCAGGCGATTAAGAAGGAATTTCCGGACGCTCAGGTTCAGGCAACCATATGCGACATACGGGATTCGCAACGGCTTGAAACCGTATTCATGCAAGCTCGTCCGGATGTCGTGCTGCATGCAGCTGCGCTGAAACACGTACCCATGGTTGAAGCGAACCCGGTTGAGGCGGTTCTGTCGAATGTAATTGGCACGCGAAACGTGGCACAGGCCACACTCGCTTCTGGCGCCAAGGCCATGGTTCAAGTCTCGACCGACAAGGCCGTAAATCCATCCAGCGTTATGGGTGCGACCAAGAGAGTTGCGGAACTCCACTGTCAGGCATTGGATCGCAATCGCACGGCCACGCGCTTCATGACGGTGCGCTTCGGAAATGTGCTCGGTTCGTCCGGTTCGCTTATTCCGGTCTTTCAAAAGCAGATCGAAGAGGGCGGGCCTGTGACTGTTACCCATCCAGAAATGACCCGTTTTTTCATGACGATTCCAGAGGCTTGCAAGCTTGTAGTGCATTCACTTGTGCTTGGCCTGAACAACGATGACCGTGGAAACATCACTGTGTTGGATATGGGCGAACCAGTAAAAATCATCGACATTGCCCACCAAATGATTGTCCTCAATGGCAAGCGGCCTGGCAAGGATATTGACATCAAGATCACCGGTATCAGACCCGGCGAAAAGCTCTATGAAGTTCTGTTCGACGATTCCGAGGAGTGTATAGACGGACCCACGCCGCTCATATTGATGGCGCGATCCACAGGAAAGTCTCTTGAGGAGATCACGCAAACGATCAACGAGCTTGAAGAGCTTATACGCATCGGCGGTGACGATGATATAGTTGCAGCGCTGCAAGGATGTGTTCCTGGGTATGTCGAGCACCTATCTTTTCATCGCGACAGGGGTGCAGCTTGAATATGCAAACTGACGAGTTGCGGCCCTATTTGCCGTTCGCCCTGCCGGATATCGGGCAGGCCGAAATCGATGAGGTTGTTAGAACCCTAAAATCCGGCTGGATCACGTCTGGACCGACAACGGCACGCTTTGAGAAGGAGTTCGCGGAACACCTTGGTGGCGAAGTCCAGGCGGTCGCGGTGAACTCTGCCACTGCGGGCCTACATTTGGCTGTCGAGGCTCTGGGTATCGGACCTGGCGATGAAGTCATCGTCCCGGTGCATACGTTTACGGCGACAGCCGAAGTTGTTCGTTACATGGGGGCTGACCCGGTCTTCGTGGATGTCGATCCGGTAACGCTGAACATTGACGCAACCCTGCTTGCCGATGCCCTGACGGACCGGACTCGTGCGATCATTCCTGTGCATTACGGCGGTTTGGCATGCGATATGAGGTCCATACTGAGTTTCGCCAAGTCGCATGGACTGGCTGTCGTGGAAGATGCCGCACATGCGCTTCCGACTACTTTCGAAGGCCAGCCAATCGGAAGCCTCGAGACCGACGCATGCGTCTTCAGTTTCTACGCGACGAAAACGCTCGCGACCGGCGAGGGCGGCATGCTGGTCACTCGAAACAAGGAGATAGCAACGCGAGCGAGGACAATGCGGCTCCACGGGATCAACCGAGATGTCTTTGACAGGTATCAGGCCGGAGGCCCATGGTACTATGAAGTGGTCGCCCCGGGGTACAAGTACAACATGACCGATATCGCGGCAGCGATCGGGGTGCACCAACTTCGCCGCCTTTCGGAGATGCATAGTCGGCGCGAGTTCGTCGCCCAGCGCTATACCGAGGCTTTCAGAGAGCTTCCCCTTCAATTGCCCTCTGCAGGGACATCGCAAGATTGCCACGCTTGGCATCTTTATCCGATCCGCCTTGCACCTGACTGCGGCATAGATCGGAATGCTATGGTGGCCCACATGAATGCACACGGGATAGGCGTTAGCGTCCATTACGTGCCGCTGCACATGCAACCCTATTGGCGGGACCGATACCAACTGACCGAGGAGGCGTTTCCGGTCAGCAGCGCTGCATATCAATCAATGTTGAGCATTCCGATCTACAGCAAGATGGACGACGCGTCAGTCGAACGTGTCATTGGCGCAGTAAAAAGCGCCTTCGAAAGAAGTCCGAAATAATGGGAAAGCTCGGGTATCTTCACCGCGGTCTAGACCTGCTCATTGGAGTTTTTGCTGCTATCGTGTTGGCACCTTTGATGATACTGACAGCCGCCATCGTCGGGCTGACAAGCAAAGGGCATATCCTTTATCGGGCGCCACGTGTTGGCAAAGGCGGCGATCAATTCACAATGTTCAAATTTCGCACCATGCCGGTCGGATCCGAGTCTGAATCCAAGGTGACGGCACCGGACGACAAACGTCTGCTACCGGGTGCCAAGTTCATCCGAGCGGCGAAGCTCGATGAGTTGCCGCAATTATTCAACGTACTTGCCGGTCAGATGGCTATTGTCGGACCGCGTCCTGAAGACCCCGAAATCGTTGAACAACTATACGGCCCGAGCGAGCGGGAGTCGCTCGCCTTTCGGCCCGGCCTTACAAGTCCAGGCAGCCTTTGGTATTATCAAGAGGGAGAAGCGCTTCTCTCAACTGATGATCCACTCCAGAATTACGTGAGTGTCATGCGTAAAAAACTCGCAATTGACGTAGACTATTTCCAGAACGCGACACCTGCCAGCGACCTGCTGATCATCATCTTGACCATCCAAACGATACTGAAGACACTTTTACTGAACACTTCTGTTTACCCGCGAAGAGCAAAGAATGGCTGAGGGAACTTTGCGACCTGCCAACTACCAAGTTGTTGCGAGCGCCGGACCAATCGCGATAGCCGTGACGTTGGCCTTTTGCATACTGGCAACGAACCTAGATATCTTCCTTTCGGAAAGAGGGTTCTTTCCTTTCAGTGCCTATTTCATTTTCGTCGCTCTGGCAGTTTTGTTTGTCACGGCGATTGCGGTCGAAGGGACGGTTCGTACTTCTTTTGAACGCTTTGAGGGCGCGGTTCGGTTCTGTATTGTGCCCCTGACGATTTTTTCGGGTTGGGTCGCGATACATGCCTTTCACTCTGGAGGTATGCCGTTATCCGGCGACGTGGACTTCACCATTGTTCTACCTGTCCTCCAGTTTGCTGTTCTGTTGTTCGGGATCGCATTAGCCAGTGAAGCTACGGTCACGGTCACCGTCCGAAAGATGTCCGCACTCGTAGTCTTGTTGTTGAGTGCATCGGTCATCCTCGAAACCTTCCTGCCGACCGTTCTAGGGGCTTCCATGGGGCGCAAAGGAGGACTGGCCCTGGATTCGAACACGGCTGCTTTTCTAATTGCTGCAAGCCTGGCCTTGTCGGTCGACTTCAGGCGTACGCGGTTGCTGGATATTGGTGTCATCATCATTGCTGTTGCGGGGGTCGTTTGCACACTCTCTCGGATGGGTATTTTATTCCTTCTCATCGTTTTCGCGACATATGGTGCATTGTTCGCACTGCGTGAACTGCGGGAGCGGCGGCTTGACCGATTGGTATTGGGTGCAGCGGTCGCAATCGCGGCACTGGGGGCCAGCGTGGCGATCCTGTATGTTTTGACTACCCTGCCGCAAGTTCAGAACACGACTATTGTTGAGCGTGCGGAACAGATTCTCTTTTCAGGCGCGAGAAACTTGGAAGACCCTTACAGAGCGCTTCTATTCCACCATTACCTCGATATCGCGGCAAGAAGCCCGTTTGCCGGAAATGGGGCGGGCCATACGTTAACCAATCTTGAAGCAAACGCCCCGTTTGGCTTCGGTCCACACAACATGTACCTGCGCGCCTGGATCGATGTGGGCCTGGTTGGCCTGTTCATCTATGTCGCCTTTGTCTTCTCGGTCATCGCTCTTGGCGTTGGAACCAGATCGCCAGAATTGATCCTGGTCGGGTGCTTGCTCGGGCTTTACGGTTTTTTTTCTCATAATGTGATTGACAACAAAGCGGTTGTTATTCTGGTGGCCGTGGCAATGGGTCAGGCGGCCGTCCTCCGCGAGGGCAAGAGCTAATGCGTGTTTTGCATGTCATCGACGGGATAGACGTGGGTGGGGCTGAATACGTGCTCGTTCAACTCGTCGAGGGGCTACAGGCCGCTGGGGTTAAAAACTACATACTGGTAATGACCAGTTGCGGACCTTTGAAGGAACGCTTGCTGGCTTCGGGCGCAGAGTTGATCGAGATCGGCGCCCCGCGAAAGAGGGTGCCTTTGCGGGCGCTCTACCGCATGGTTCGAGAGGTGCGGGCAGTGGCGCCGGACGTGATCCAGGGATGGATCTATCATGGCAACCTTGCCGCCACGGTCCTGCGTATAATGGCACGTTCGCCGGCGCCGGTCGTCTGGAGCAATCACAATACGCTCGATCCGCCGCTTCAGCTGCCTGCGATCAGTCGGGCGGCAGCTAAGCTCAACCGTTACTTGTCTGGTTGGCCTGAAAGGATCGTCTATGTTTCCGAGGTCGCAGCAAAGCAGCACGAGCGGGCTGGTTTCAACGCGTCCAAGACACTGGTAATCCCGAACGGCACAGATTGCGTTCACTTTCGGCCCCGGCCGAACGCTCGCGAAATGCTGAGCAACGAGATTGGCAATACTGCGGACGTAACGCTTTTCGGCCTTTTTGCCCGCTGGCACCCAATGAAGGGGCACGCGGTGCTTTTTTCTGCGGCAGCCAAATTGCGCGCTTCAGGGGTGCCATTTCATCTGGTGCTCGCAGGTACAGGTATCGAACGTCAAAACTCGGAACTCGTCGACGCGCTCGCGCGTGAGGGGATCGATGATCATGTATCCTGCCTCGGCGAGCGTCACGACATACATGCCTTATTGCCCGGACTCGACGCTTTCGTATTGCCTTCGGTGTTTGGTGAGGCTTTCCCGCTCGTATTGGGCGAGGCAATGGCGAGCGAAGTGCCATGCATTGCGACAGATGTCGGAGATAGCCGACTGATCGTTGGAGATACCGGTGCGATCATCCCGCCCGGAGATCCTGAAGCGCTCGCGGATGCTATGCGGACAATGGTCGAGATGCCGGCCGCCGAACGGCTGACCCGGGGTCGGCTCGCCCGAAAGCGGATCGAAGAGAAGAACTCCCTCGAAGCGATGGTCAGCTGCTATACTGACCTCTATGAGCGCGTGCGCCTCAACGCCCCGAGTCAAAAACGACAAGCACTGGGTTTGGGGGGCTGACTGGACATGAAGCGGCGAAGTGGTGGCGAGAAGGGGCTTCCTTCAGTTGCGGCGATCATGCCTTGCCGTAACGAGATCAAACACATCGACGCCGCAGTTACCTCGGTTCTGGAGTTCGACTACCCGCGCGAACGGCTCTCTCTCACGGTGGCCGACGGTATGAGCGACGACGGTACGCGCGCGCGCCTTGACGCGCTTGCGGCATGCGAGCCGCGCGTTTCAGTGCTTGATAATCCTGATCGGCTACCGGCCCATGCTCTTAATCGTGCGATCGAAGTGACCGACGCGGAGGTCGTTTTGCGGCTCGATGCACATGCTGTCTATCCAGCCAACTATGCCCGGTCCTGTGTTGACGTGCTCCTCGAAACCGGAGCATGGAATGTCGGTGGCGTCGTCATCACGCATCCAGGAGCGAAGACACCCATGGCGGAAGCGATTGCTTTCGCCATGGCGCATCCGTTCGGGGTCGGGAATTCCTCATTCCGGATCGGAGCCGAGGGGCGAAAGCGTGTCGAGACCGTGCCCTTTGGTTGCTGGCGGCGCGAGGTGCTTCGGGATTTGGGCGGCTTCGCGACCGACATCCCCTATGCCGAGGACGACGAACTGAATGCGCGGATCGTCGCGAGGGGCGGCGATGTGGTTCTTGATCCGGCCATTGAGGTGGCCTATTTCGCGCGAGGCACGTTGCGTGCTCTGGCGCTTCAGATGTTCCGCTACGGTCGTTACAAGCCAGTTTCGGGCCGGCGCCTCGGTCGCGTCACGACCTGGCGGCAGATAGTTCCTCCCGCTTTCGTAGCGGCATTTGGCCTTTCCGCGTTGACCGCGGTTCTGTGGCCGCCCATGGGCGGTATCGGTGTCGCATTGCTGGCGCTTCATCTTTTTGTCGGAGGTTTGGCCGCTGCTCGTGCAACGCGCAGCCTGGGGCTGGCCGCGGCGCTTCGGCTGCCGGTTGTTTTTCTTTCCATGCATGTAACTTATGGTGCCGGCTACCTCTGCGGTCTGGCGTCGCTGCTCTTTGAACGAGGCAGCGGATGACGCCGACAGGGGCGCCAGATGTTGGATTGTCGAAAGCCAAGACCTATGCGTTTTCGCCTGTTTCGACTCACGCGCAGGGTCTTGTCAGACTAACCAGTCTTGAGCGGGGCAGGGCGGTCGCATAGCGTTCGCACATGGCCAAATCAGCTTCCTTCAATCACTTCAACCAGGATCGCAGCCTCTCCAAACGGGACCATTTCAATTTCAAACGAACCGCTGCTCTGGCCCGAGTGGTGCAGTCTCGGCGCGGCATAAGGGACAGCGTCACTGTCCTGACAGAGACGAGTTCGTATTAGTCTGACAGCACCGCCATACCCCACATTTTGCAGCGGTTTCGCAGGCATCAGACCGAGCGCGTAATGCCTCCGTCGACGCGGATGTTCTGGCCGGTGATATACGCGCCGCCGTCCGAGGCCAGAAAGGCCACGGTGGCGGCGATCTCGTCATAGGCCTTGCCATACCGCTCCATTGGGATGCGCGCCTTCCACTCGGGGTTTTCGGGCAGGCTGTCGATGAAGCCCGGAAGCACGTTGTTCATGCGCACATTGTCGGGGGCGTATTTGTCGGCGAACAGTTTGCTATAGGCCGCAAGCCCAGCCCGCATCACGCCCGAGGTTGGGAAGACCGGATCCGGCTCGAACGCGGCAAAGGTCGAAATGTTGATGATCGCGCCGGATTTCTGCTCGATCATGATGGGCGCGACAATCCGCGTGGCACGTACGGCGTTCAGGAAATAGACCTCCATCCCTTCGTGCCAGTCTTCATCGCTGATCTCCAGAACCGGTGCGCGCGGACCGTGACCAGCCGAATTCACCAACGCATCCACACGGCCCCATTTGTCCATGACGGCATCGACCAACTGCTGCATGTCCGCGCTGGACCTGTTGGTGCCGGTCGCGCCAATGCCGCCAAGCTCGGCCGCCAGAGCGTCGCCTTTGCCCGAAGACGAGAGGATCGCAACGTTGAACCCATCGGCCGCTAGTCGGCGTGCGCTTTCCGCTCCCATGCCGCTGCCACCGCCCATGATGATCGCAACTTTCTTGTCAGCCATGTTTGCCCCCATTCAGCTGGTGTCCCTGATCTATGGTCAACATGGGGTGCGGCAAGGCGTTTGACCAATCAGAAATTCTGCCTTAACCCTGTAGAATACCTATTGAGTAAGGCGCTTGAACGATGCGCAATCTACCGCCTTTGAACGCGCTCAAGGCTTTTGAGGCCTCGGGGCGCCATCTGAATTTCAGCCGGGCCGCCGAGGAGCTTGGCGTGACGCAGGGTGCCGTCGCCCAACATGTAAGGTCGCTTGAGGAGTTGTTGAATATCAAACTCTTCGACAGAAAACCCAGGGGTTTGTCCCTGACGGATGAAGGCCGGAAGTATCTTGCTCCGATCCGCCGTGCCTTTGACATGATGGCTGAGGCAACAGCCAATCTGGCGCCGCAGGACGTCGTAGTCACAATCAGTACGACACCGTCTTTTGCTACACGCTGGTTGGTGCCAAGGCTGGGGGCATTCGCGCAGGATCATCCGGATATCCGGTTGCGTCTGGATGCGTCAAACGCGCTGGCGAACTTTCAGACGGATGGGGTGGATATCGCGGTTCGGCAGGGGAAACCGCCATTTGGACCGGGGCTGGTCGCTGAACCCTTGTTTGCCGCCGACCTGATCGCGGTGTGCCATCCAGATCTGGCCTTTGGGGACAATCCGATCCGGTCACCCGCAGATTTGCTCGACCACGTCCTGCTGGAAGACACGCATGGCCAATGGCCCCTGTTTCTTGAGGCCGCGTTGGGAGAAGTGCCGCCGACCAGTTTGAAAACGATGGCCTTCAGCCAGACTTCTCTGGCCATTGATGCCGCCATTGCAAGGCAGGGTGTGGCGTTGGCAAATCGAGAGTTTGTCGAGGATGACATTCGGGCGAAGCGTCTGTGCCAGCCGGTCTCGTTTTCAACCGAAGTGCAGGAGGGGTACCACCTTGTCACCCCGCGCGACCCAAGGAAACCACGGATCGTTGCCGCCGTACGGGCGTGGCTGCTGGCACAGGTCTGACGATTCCGTGCAAAGCCGGAACCCCGGTACGCAAGCAACCCGACCAATGCCGCAGGAAGGGCGTATTGCTGCCATATCACGGGTGCAGAATTGCGGCAAAACAAGGCGCGGTCACGCTCTTGGCGGGTTCTCAGGTCGGGTTATGTGTCGCAACGGTAACGACGCCCTGAAATTTCGCGCCGGCCAATTAGCGAACGCCGATTGTTGGGATATCAAGAACCGCAAACACAAATGAAACAAATTGCACGAGCAGCCAGTTCCGAAAGAACGCGACCTGATCGCGGAGTTTCGAACATATTCTCGGTCGGAGGTCCAATGTTACTGTCCGTTGTCGTCCCCTGCATGAACGAGGAGGCTTCGATCCCCATGCTGGTCGAGCGTTTGATCGCTGCAACCGACGCTTGGCGGGGTGATACAGAGATTGTGCTGGTCGATGATGGATCGACCGATGACACCTGGAGCGCGATTTGCGCACAGTGTGCCGAGCATTCCGCGATCCGTGGTTTGAAACTGTCGATGAACCGCGGGCATCAGGTGGCTTTGACGGCCGGGCTGATGGCAGCCAAGGGCGAGCGGGTCTTCATGCTCGACGCCGATTTGCAGGACCCGCCCGAGCTGTTGTCGGACATGATGGCAATGATGGATCGCGGCTATGACGTGGTTTACGGGCGCCGCAGCGAGCGTAAGGGGGAAAGCTGGTTCAAGAAGGTTACCGCCCACGGATTCTATCGCGTGCTGAACCGGCTGTCCGATGTGCCGATCCCCAACGATACCGGCGATTTTCGTCTGGTGACCCGGCGGGCGTTGGATGCAGTTCTGCAAATGCCCGAGCGTGCGCGCTTCATTCGAGGGATGTTCGCATGGGCAGGGTACCGGCAGATCGGTATCGAATATATCCGCGATCCGCGTGTGGCGGGCGAAACCAAATACCCGCTGTCCAAGATGATCCGGTTTGCCTTTGACGCAATGGCCAGTTTCTCGATCAAGCCGCTGCAAATCGCGACGCGGATGGCCTTTCTGACTTTAATCGTTGCCGCCCTGATGGGGGTCTACGTGTTCGGGTCTCTGATCCTTTACAATACTGTCGCTGGTTGGGCCTCGACCGTTCTGATCATCAGCTTTTTCTCAGGCATCCAATTGCTGACACTGGGCATCATGGGGGAATACCTTGGCCGCCTTTATGTTGAAGCCAAGGGTCGGCCGTTGTTCTTTGTGGACGAGCAAGCCGGAGACGCTGTCGAACCCGTCGTCGAGCATATAGCCAATCACCAATGACCGAACGCCGCCGCATATTTCGTTTTGCGGTCGTCGGGACCGGGGTGGCGGCCTATTACATGGTGGCCTATCTGGGTTTGCTGCACCTGTTGGGCTCGCCTTGGATCGCAAACCTGCTGGCCTTTGGCTCTGCGATCCTGATCCAGTATGTCGGCCAAACGGCCTGGACCTTTGGTAAGCCTCTGGCTGCCCCGGCCCAATTCGGGCGCTTCCTTTGCATGATCGGGGTCGGTCTGGTCGTGTCCTCTGCAATTACCGGGATCATCGGCCCGCGTCTGGGACTGCCCGAGACCGTCTCAGCCGCTTCGGTCGTCGTGGTGCTGCCGGTCCTCAACTTTGTGATCCTTCGTCTTTGGGTCTACCGCGAGCAAAATTCAATCTAGAGATCAGCCATGTCGCATATCTATTCCAACGAGTTCTTTGACTATATCGACCAGGGCGCGCGGCGTTCGGCGAACAGCCTGATCCGGTGTCTTCAGTCATGGGTCAAGCCGGAAAGCGTTGTCGATTTCGGATGCGGGCGGGGGGTCTGGTTGTCGGAATGGTCGGCGGCAGGGTGTACGGATATCGCGGGCGTCGACGGTGACTATGTAGATCGCGAACGGCTGGCCATCCCAGCGGATGCGTTTTTCGGAAAGGACCTTGTCCAGCCAATCGATCTGGGGCGGCGCTTCGATCTGGCCCAGTCGCTGGAGGTCGGAGAGCACCTGCCGCATGAGGCCTCGGTCAGTCTGGTGCAAAGCCTGACGCACCATGCCGATCTGGTCCTGTTCTCGGCAGCGGTGCCCGGGCAGGGGGGCGAATTCCACATCAACGAACAACCGCTTTCGTTCTGGCAGGATCTGTTCGCCGAACGCGGATACACCGCCTATGACTGCCTGCGCCCCGAGTTGTTCGGCGATGCAAGCATCGAGCCCTGGTATCGCTATAACTCGGTTCTTTACGCCAACGAATCCGGTGCGGCCAAGCTGCCGCCCGAAGTGCTGAAGACCAAAGCCGACGGGGCGCTGAAAGAGGTGGGCACTTTCGGTTGGAACCTGCGGAAGATGGTCGTGCGCCGTTTGCCGCGCACAACGGTCACTGCGATAGCGCAGGCACGGGCGTCGATCATTGCCCGTTCTTACAGGGGGTAAGGAATGAACACCCGACCCCTGGGGCATGAGTTCGCACGCCTGTTCGTGCTGTGCTTTTCCGTGCTGGTCCTAGTATACCTGCCGCTGATCGAAGACCCTTTTGTTCGGCATGACGACTTTCCTGCGCTGCTTGGCACGCGCCGGGCCGCGTTGTTGAAAACGCTGGATGAAGGGCGCTGGCTGAATTACTGGTGGCAGTTCCGGCCGGTTTTCCTGCCATCTCCGGTCCATTTTGTCCTCTACTTGGTTGGATGGTCGCTGTTCTCCGTCGCTACGGCGCTGAGCCTTTTGGATCGCGACGTAGACGGCTGGTACAAGGGGTTCCTTGCCATTTTTGTGGCCCTTTCCGTCCCCGCCTACCTGATGTCCTTTTGGTTCAATACCCTGTTGCCGGGTGTCTGGTTGGTCGCGCTTTTTGCTGTGGCGGTACTCTACCTTCCGCACCGCACGGCGGTTGCGCTGATGGTTGTGGCGGTGCCGTTGTCCTTTATGGCCTATACGACCTATCCGTTTCTGCTGCTTACTCTTGTGCTGCTGTCCCGCAAGGCGCCCAAAACCTATAAAAGCATGGCGATCACGCTGGGTGTGTTCGTTGTCAGCCTCGCCCTTGGTGTGCTGGCGGTGTATTCGCTGAACTATGTCTATCACGGAGTGTTCGGTATTCCGGTTGCCCAATGGCGCGAGCCGACCGAAGTGAATTCTATTGCCGATCTGCTGGCGAACATCGAAAAGCAGAAGGTTTATCTGCACAAAACCCTTGAACAGATGGGTGGGGGCGACGCGACGCACGGTGTCGTCATACCACTTATGTTCCTTGCGGCCTGGCTGGCCTTGTTTATCTGGAACAGGTTTGTTGCCATCGCCATTCTTGCGGCCGTTCTTGTGGGTCTGGCGCCGCTTGTAGCCAAGGCTCTGATGTCTGGTGTTCAGGTGCCGCTCAGGACATTGGGCTGGGTTTGGATTTTATTCGGTTTCTGTATCGTCTCTGTCGCCGTTCACCTGTCGAAGTCCAGCGGTAGATGGTTGAGTCTTGCTCGCATCGCAATTCTATGTGTGTTGTTGTTCAACATTCTGGCAATTGCCAAGACCTCGTACTTTGCTTTTCCGCCGTGGCAGGACACGACCCGGAAAATGGCCAGCTCAGTGCCGGATGGTACTGAAACCATCTATGTCTATGGGAATTATATGGCGGTTCACGGCGCGCGAAAGGCGGCGATTCAACAAACCCGGGGGCTGCAACTTCGGCTGGCTTACCTGACTGGGGCCGAGGTGTTCATCTGCGATGACAAGCCAAAGGGTTGCAATGATATCGAGCCGCCTTTCGATGCCAAAGGCCCGAAAGAAGCCCCGGTCATCAAACCTGTGGGGCAGGATGTGTTCATTCTGCTGCCCAAGCCCGATGCCGTTTCCTGAAAGGGCTCACCAGCCCCTCGAAGGTGCGCTAGGCTCAGCCTGCGATACGCAAAGGTATGGCGCTTTCGACCTCTTTACGGATCTCTTCGATCAGCGCCATTGCGGCAGGGTTCCGTCGTTTCAGGTGTGTCCGCGCGACATAGGCAATGTCGGGCGGTTCGGGGAACAGGTCGTCAATGATCTCCATATCCGGTGTGACATGCAGGCCATTAAGCAGCGCAACGCCCAACCCCGAACGTACTGCCGACTGGATGCCGGCAGCACTGGGGCATTCCAGAACATTGTCGAACCGATGCGGCCCGTGACCCATGCCCCAGAGCCGATAAAAGCACTGGCTGTCGAAGGACAGGAACGGCACAGGGGCGGTGAGGTCGACGTGAAACTCGGGTGATTTGACCCAATGCAGATCGTCCTCGAACAGGATCAGGTCATCGGGCAGCACGTCCTGGCGAAAGATCTGCATGACCGCCACGTCCAGCTCACCGGCCTTGAGCCAGGCCTGCACGTTCAGGCTTTGGCTGGTGCGCGTGCGGACCTGCACGTCGGGGTAGAGCCGCGTGAAGCGACCCAGAATCCGGGCGATGCCGCTGGTGGTGGTGTCTTCGGTCATCCCCAGACGAATGGTGCCGGACAGTGGTTTCTTACCCAAGGCCGCCAGGGCTTCGTCATGCAATTCGGTGATCCGCCGGGCGTAGTCGCACAGCCGCTGACCGGCGTCTGTGAACAGCGGGCCTCCGGAACGGCGGGCCAGAAGATCGCAGTCCAACGCCTGCTCCAAACGTCGGATCTTGTGGCTGACCGCCGATTGCGACAGCGCCAGATGTTCTGCCGCCCGTGTCACGCCACCATGGGCCGCGATGGCGAGCAAGGCCCGAAGGGCGTCGATTTCCAGACGTTCGTTCATTTGCACCAGTATGACAAAATCAGATGGATGAATGACAATCATTCATTTGAGTCACATCCTAGCGCCGGTTTAACCAAGAGGAAAGACAAATCACCGGAGACCAATCATGTCACAACTCGTTACCGACCATGCTCTGATCAACAACACTCGTATTGCACACGGCACCTATGGCGCAGGCGAACCCGTCGTGCTGATCCACGGCACGCCGTCCTCATCCCATATCTGGCGCAACGTGCTGCCGGTACTGGTTGACGCGGGTTACAAGGTTCATGTCTACGACCTGTTGGGTTTTGGTTTGTCCGAACGCCCTTGGGACCCGTCGGTTGATACATCGGTTGCCGCGCAGGTTCCGATCCTCGAGGGGTTGCTGGACTTGTGGGGGCTGGATGACCTGCACGTGATCTCGCATGATATCGGCGGCGCGGTGGCCCCGCGGTTTGCCGTCCAGTCGCCCGACCGGGTGCGGTCGCTGACCATGATCGACGTCGTCAGCTTTGACAGTTGGCCTTCGAAACGAACCAAGGAACAGATGCAAGCGGGTCTGCAATCTCTGATCGATGCACCCGATACCCTGCACCGGGAACACTTTCGTAAGTGGCTTTTCTCGGCCGTCGTAAACAAACAGCGTCTGGCCGATTCGGCGCTGGAAACGTATCTGGACTTTATCAGCGGACCCATCGGGCAGGGCAGCTTGTTCCAGCATCAGGTCCGGCACTATGACCCCAAGCACACCAATAGCATCGACTATGCGAAACTCGGCGCATTGCCGGTTCAACTGATCTGGGGGGCAGATGACGCGTGGCAGGTGGTCGACTGGGCGCACAAGTTGCATGACACTATTCCGGGGTCGGAGCTGCACATTCTGGAAAACTGCGGGCACTTCGCGATGGAGGATCAGCCCGAGCAGATATCGGCCTTGTTAGTCGACTTCCTCAAGCGAAAGGGGTGAGTCATGGCCAAAATCGACACCTCTCGCCGTGGCCTGACGACCGTATTCGAAGTCACCGGATCGGTGCTGGCAATGGCTTATGCCCTGCTGATTGCGTCGAATACAGGGGCAGAGATTCTGGGCTTTGTGCTGTTGCTGTTGTCCGCAGGCCTGTTCGCAGCCTGGGCAGCGATCGACCGGCGTTGGACCTTTCTGTTGCTGCAGGGGTTTTACGCGACCTCGGCCATTATCGGGCTGATCCGCTGGGCGTAAACTTCGCATAGGGCTGCCGCGGATTTCCTGCTAGGACAGCCCTATGCGCGATGGAAACAGAATCGAGATCGGCTTTCTGCTGTTTGACGGCTTTCCCATGGCCTGCCTGACCTCGGTGATCGAGCCGTTGCGGGCGGCCAATGAAATCGCTGGGCAAGAGGCATTCTGCTGGTCCCTGATCTCGGAGCGCGGGCAAAAGATTCAATCCAGTGCCGGGGTCGGATTCGAGGCCGAGCGCTCGCTGGTCGAATGCAAAGACATCGACATTCTGTTCCTGCTCAGCAGCCCGACCTCGGTTTTTGATAATCCGACGGCCGGGAACGGCGTGTTGCGCAGCCTTGGTCGACACGGCACGGTTCTTGGCGGCATCAGCGCCGGGGTCTTTCCCTTGGTGCGATCAGGGGTCATGCAAGGTCACCCGGTTTCGGTCCATTGGTGTTATGAAGCCGCGTTCGAGGCCAAGTTTCCTGACATGGATGCTCGCAGCGAGGTGATCGTCAAAAGCGCCAGCCGATACACCGTGTCCGGTGCTGCGGCGGGTTTTGATCTGGCACTGCACCTGATTGAGGACCGGCTGGGTGGTGATGTGGCGCACGAGGTTGCCTGTTGGTTCCAGCACCCGATGATGCGTGGGGCAGGGGTTCGGCAGCAGGTGCCCAGTGCGAATGCGCCGGATACAGGAGACAGCCTGCCGCCGTTGGTGTCCCGTTGTGTAGCGCTGTTTGGGGCGCATATGAGCCAACCGATTTCAATCGCGGATCTGGCCCAGCAAACTGGCGTCACGCCCCGCCAGATCGAGCGCGCCTTCAAGCAAGCGACGGGGCAAAGTCCAACCCACTATTACCGCGCCATGCGCATGAAGGCGGCGCGGCAGATGGTGGTCTATACCAAGGACCCGATCCCCGAGATTGCCGAGGCCGTCGGATACAGCTCGGTCTCGCCTCTGGTGACCCATTACCGCGCGGCCTTTGGGCTCAGCCCCAGCGAAGACAGGCGTCGCATCAACCGTTTTCGGGTCGAAGACAACGCCCCTCTGCCCTCGGTCTGAGGGGGTTATTGCACCGAGCGCATCGCCGTGACGATAGCGTGATGCAGCGAACCGGCCGAAGATCGCGGGCCGTACAGGCTGACCTTTTCGGGTGTCCGGCAAATCACAAAACACCCGACGTGATGGATCGAACAGCGTGCGGCGCTGCCCTTGTCGAACCGGCGCAGATCAAGCTGGCACAGCAACTCCAGCACTGCTGGTATGCTATCGCCGCTCAGATCAAACCGGGTCCACGCGTCCGTCTGCTCCGTCACCGAAGCCGTATCACCGACGGTTGCCTTGACTTGGTCCGCGAGGCCTTCATGGCTGTCATACGGGGCTTCGACCATCCATTGGTCCGGACCAACCCAAAACGCTGTGATCATTGTGCCAGCCCAGCGGCCAACATCTGGCGTGGGCGCGTCAATCAGCGTGGCCAACGCCTTGGCGGCGCTGGTTTCCTGCCCCATGCGCGCGGCAACAGATGCCAGCGCTACTTCGGGAACTTCGGTGCACGTAACGCCACCCACGGTATCTACACGCGGCTCAGCTCCGCCCAAGGCGGTTATCGCAACAAGATCATGCACGCAGACGTTCTCCTTCAGGATCGACGAAATGGGCCGAGACGAGTTCCACCTCAACTGTCAGGCTGGTCAGGGGGGAGACCAGGCGCATTTTCTCGCCCAGCCGCTCTGAACCGTTTTTGACCAGACCAAGCCCGATATTGCTGTTCAGAATGGGCGAGTAAACGGCCGAGGTGACATAGCCCTGATCATGGGCTGCATCGACAGGTCCGTCAGCCTTCATCAGGTGTCCGCCCGCGGTGATCTTATCCTCGGCCAGCAGAGGTTTGATCCCCACAAGTCGCAGCCCATCCGGTTCGACCAGTGCTTCTCGTTCCGAGAGGACCGAGCCGATGCTGTCTTTTTTCTTCGACACCATCTTGCCCAGCCCAAGGTTCAGCGCCGTGGTGGTGCCGTTCAACTCGTTGCCGGCCGCGTGGCCTTTTTCGACCCGCATCACGCCCAGTGCTTCGGTGCCATATGGCACAACGTCGAACTCTTCGCCTTCCGCCATCAGACGCCGCATCAGCGCATCACCATAGCGAGAGGGCACGGCGATCTCATAGGCCAGCTCACCCGAGAACGAGATCCGGAACAGCCGCGCCCGCAGGCCGCCGCAGACGGTGACGTTGCCGCAGGCCATGAAGGGGAACGCCTCGTTCGAGATGTCGAACTCGGGGTCGACGATCTTTTGCAGCAGCTTGCGTGCGTTCGGTCCGGCAACGGCATATTGCGCCCAGCCTTCGGTGGTCGAGATCAGTTGCACGTCCATATCGGGGCATAGGCATTGGCGCACAAATTCCATGTGGCGATAGACACTTACAGCGTTGGCTGTGGTCGTGGTGACGACGAAGTGATCTTCGGCCAGCCGCGCGGCGGTGCCGTCGTCCATGACCATCCCGTCTTCGCGCAGCATCAGGCCATAGCGGGTTTTACCCACGGCCAGTTTGGCAAAGCCGTTGGCATAGATGCGGTTCAGGAATTCGGCTGCATCTGTTCCTTGAACGTCGATCTTGCCCAATGTGGTGCAGTCGCACACTCCGACAGAGGCACGGGTTTGGCGTACCTCGCGGTCCACGGATTGCCGCCAGTGTGTTTCACCGGGCAGGGGGAACCACTGCGCGCGCAGCCAGTTGCCAACCTCGACAAACACCGCGCCGCGATCCTTGGCCCAGTAGTGTGAAGGCGTCAGACGGGTCGGGTGAAACTCCTGCCCCTTCATCCGGCCCGCGAAGGTGGCGATCGGAACCGGCGTGTAAGGCGGGCGGAAGATCGTAGTGCCGACCTCCGGGATCGACTTGCCTGCCACCTCGGCCATGATGGCCAACCCGGTGATGTTCGAGGTCTTGCCCTGATCGGTCGCCATGCCCAGCGTGGTATAGCGTTTCAGGTGCTCGACCGAGCGGAAGCCTTCCTGATAGCTGAGTTTGACGTCTTTGACGGTTACGTCGTTCTGCTGGTCCACCCAGGCGCGCTTGCAACCCTGCACGTACCAGAAAGGCGTCTGAATGACCGGAGCGTCCTCGGCCTCGGGCAGGTCGGGCAGGGCACCTGTCAGGTTCAGCGCCTTGGCTGCCCCTTCGGCACCGGATTGCAGGGCGCCACAGGTCGACATGATCCCGGTTGCGGCACCAGCCACGGACATGCCCACGGGCAGTTCCCCACCGGGAACAAAAGCTGCCAGCGCTTCGTTCCAGACCGGGCGTCCGCGTTGGTGACAGGTCAGGTGGACATTCGGGTTCCAGCCCCCGGACACGCCCAGCGCACCGCAATCCAAGGTCCGGGTCGATCCATCGGGCAAGGAGATTTCGGCAAAGCTCAGCCCGTGGCGGCCTTTGGTGTTAATGACCTGAGCACCCTTCAGAACTTCGTAGTCATAGCTGGAAGGTGCATCCTCGCGCACATCCACAACAGCTGCGATCTTGACGCCTTTGGCGTGCAGGTCGGTGGCGGTGCGGTGGCCGTCGTCGTTGTTGGTGAAGATTGCCACGCGCTGCGACGCTGTGACCGCATACCGGTTGGCATAAGTCCGCAAGGCGCTGGCCATCATGACGCCGGGCCGGTCATTGTTTTCGAAGGCAATCGGGCGTTCCGTGGCTCCGGCGCAAAGCAGCGTCTTTTGCGTGTAGATACGCCACAGAATCTGACGCGGTTTACCAGCGGGCAGGGTGGCCAGGTGATCTCCGGTCCGCTCCACTGCGCCGTAAATCCCGTGGTCGAACGCGCCGATTACGGTTGTGCGCGGCATCAGGCGGACGTTGGGCATCGAAGACAGTTCCGCCACCACCTGCGCGGCCCAGTCCGAGGCGCTGCGGTCACCGACCGCAATGGTTTCGCTGTTCAGACGTCCGCCGAGTGTGAAGTCCTCATCTGCCAGAATTACGTCTGCTCCGGCGCGGCCAGCGGTCAGCGCCGCCATCAGGCCAGACGGTCCGGCACCGATGATCAGCAGGTCACAGTGGCGGAAGCCCTTGTCGTACTCGTCCGGGTCGGCCTCCATCGACAGGGACCCCAAGCCAGCAGCGCGACGGATTATTGGCTCGTAGATCTTTTCCCAGAACGCAGCTGGCCACATGAAGGTCTTGTAGTAGAACCCGGCCGACAGGAAGTTCGAGAACATGTCGTTCACCGCCAGCGCATCGAATTTGAGGCTGGGCCAACGGTTCTGCGAATACGCCTCCAGCCCGTCGAACATCTCAGTTGTTGTTGCGCGGGTGTTGGGCTCTTTCCGGGCACCCGTGCGCAGTTCGACCATGCCGTTGGGTTCCTCTGATCCTGCGGTCAGCAACCCACGCGGGCGGTGGTACTTGAACGACCGCCCGATCAGACGCACATCGTTGGCCAGCAGGGCCGAGGCCAGAGTGTCACCGGGGTGGGCAGTATAACTGCGCCCGTCGAACCGGAAGCTCAGAGACGTGTTGCGGTCGATCTGGCCGCCATCAAGCCTGTTGGTCTGTGTCATTTGGATCGCCCCCGAGCGCGGGCCACGTCGCGGGCCAGTTCCACCTTTGAAATCTCATGCGTCAGCGTGTTGCGCGTTACGACCAGCCACGAGCGATCTCCGGCCTCGTGGTACCAAAGCTCCTGATGCTCACCGGCGGGGTTGTCGCGCAGATAGCCGTATTCATAGAACGCCTCGGCTGCGTTGTCGGCCTGCCAGTCTGGGCGGTTGATCAGTGACGCGTCGCCCAGATAAGTGAATTCCGAGGCATCGCGCGGGCCCAGAAGGGGATGGTTGATAATCATGGAACGGTCCCCTCAGTGCAGGTTGGGCTGGTTGCCCACGCCTTTTTCGTCGATCATCCGACCCGTCTTGAACCGGTCGAGGCGATAGGCGGTGACAACCGGGTGTGGTTCGTCCTTCGCCAGAAGATGCGCAAAGCAATGGCCCGAGGCCGGGGTCGCCTTGAATCCGCCGTAACACCAGCCACCGTTGAAATAGAGACCTTCGACCGGCGTGCGGTCGATGATGGGCGAGCCGTCCATCGACATGTCCATCACACCGCCCCACATCCGCAGCAAGCGCGCGCGCCCGATCATCGGCATCAGGGCCATTCCGCCTTCGCAAACATCCTCGACCACCGGCAGGTTGCCGCGTTGGGCGTAGGTATTGTAGCCATCGATGTCACCACCAAAGACCAGCCCGCCCTTGTCGGACTGGCTGACATAGAAATGCCCCGCGCCAAAGGTGATGACGCTGGGCAAGACCGGTTTCAGGCCCTCGGATACAAAAGCCTGCAGGACGTGGCTTTCGATGGGCAGGCGCATGCCAGCCATTCCCATCACGCGGCTGGAACTGCCGGCAACCGCGCAACCCACTTTGTTCGCGCCGATGAAGCCCTTGGTGGTCTCGACCCCCAGACATTTTCCGTTCTCAATCCGCAGGCCGGTGACCTCGCAGTTCTGGATGATATCGACGCCGTGCATATCGGCAGACCGGGCAAAGCCCCAGGCCACCGCATCATGGCGGGCAGTGCCTGCGCGGCGCTGCACCAGACCGCCTTTGATCGGAAAGCGGGCGTCGTCGAAATTCAGGTAGGGGTGCTCCTTGCGCACCTGATCAGCATCCAGCAACTCGGCATCCGCGCCGTTCAGGATCATCGCATTGCCGCGCCGGGTATAGGCGTCGCGCTGACCGTCGGTGTGGAACAGGTTGATGATCCCGCGCTGGCTCATCATCGCATTGTAGTTCAGGTCTTGCTCCAACCCTTCCCACAGCTTCATCGAGAACTCGTAAAACGGCTCGTTCCCGTCCAGCATGTAGTTCGAACGGACAATGGTGGTGTTCCGTCCCACATTGCCACCGCCGATCCAGCCTTTTTCCACCACGGCCACGTTGCGCTGACCATAGACCTTGGACAGGTAGTGCGCCGTAGCGAGGCCATGGCCTCCGCCACCGATCACGACGATGTCGTAATGGGCCTTGGGTTCGGGCTCGCGCCAGACCGGCTTCCACCCTTTGTGGCCGGTAAGCGCCTCTTTGATGACTCGAAAGCCGGAATATCGCATGAATCGGACCTTTTTCGCCAGAATTCACTATTTTGAGGCGCTTGAATATCCTCAGATGCGACATCGACGTGATTGAATCAGACTTGATTGTGAGTCTCTTCACGCTGAATTTCGGTAAACCACTGCACAAAGGCGTCAACCTCGGGCGATCGCCGCTGCACTGCCAGAAAGTACCCTTCGCTGGCCGGGGCAGAGGCATCTGATGCAGGCACGACCTGACCGGTTTGCAGGGCGTGACCGGCGATCAGGGCGTTGACCAAGGCAACGCCGTTTCCGGTTGTGGCGAGTTGCAGGGCAAGGCCATAGGAATCGACATAGAACGCAGGGGCACCAACCGGCAGGCCGGTCGCTTCGGCCCAGGACCCCCAGTTGTCCGATGTGCCAACAGTTCCAATAAGCGGCAGATCTTGCAGGCCGCCCGAAAGGTGCGGTGCCTTCACCGCGATCAGGTGGTTGGGCCGCAGTGCCGTTGCATCCCGGCCCACCTGCTTTTCAGACCCGAACCGAATTTCGACATCCGCGCGAGAGGCGGCGAATTCATCGGGCCAGATCGTACTGACGAACCGCACGGACGTATCAGGGTTCTGCTGCTGAAACTGGGGCAGGGCCGGGGAAATCACCCATTCCAGCACACTGACCGAGGCCGCAACGGTAATATGCCGCGCCCGTTCCTCGGCCAGATAGGGCGAGGCGGCGGAATGCAACATCTCAAGCGCGGCTTCGACCTGCGGCAGCAGCTTGCGGCCTTCGTCGGTCAGGGACAGCCCGCGCGCATGGCGGTGAAACAGCACCACGCCCAACCGGGTTTCCAATGATCTGATCTGCTGGCTGACGGCGGATTGCGTCAGTCCGATTTCCTCGGCGGCGGCGGTCGAACTGAGCCGTCGGGCCGCCGCTTCGAACGATCTGAACCATGTCAGGGGGGGCAGGGATTTCGACATTGGTAACCTACATATTAGAGTCATTAATACCTAAGACCGAAGTTCTTTCGTTTGTCAAAGCGGCCCCCGGACGAGGATAGTTTGCTAACGATGAAAAAGGGGGCGCTCGTGGAGCCAAATATTCGGAAAATCGTGACCTATGACGAAGAAGTTCTGGTCGAAGGATTTCGCAAGGCCGAGCGCCCGTGGCGCATGTTCGCAGTGGCCGCCGTGGTATCGAACCCCTGGGCGGGCCGGTATGTCGAAGACCTGCGACCCGAGATACTGAGCTTTGCCCCGATCCTGGGCGCAGAGTTGACCAGCCGGATGATCGCTCTGGTGGGCAGCGGTGATGCCATCGAAGCCTATGGCAAGGCCGCTGTGGTGGGGCTGGACGGCGAGGTCGAGCATGCCTCGGGCCTGATCCATACACTACATTTTGGTAATCACTTCCGGCAGGCGGTGGCTGCTAAATCGTATTTGTCTTTCACCAACACGCGCGGTCCGGCTAACGCGCCGATCATGGTGCCGTTGATGGACAAGAACGATGCGGGCCGCCGGTCTCATTACCTGACGCTGCAATTTGCCATTCCTGACGCCCCGCGCGCGGATGAGGTGGTAATCGTGCTGGGTGGCGCAACCTCGGGGCGGCCTCATCATCGGATCGGAGACAGGTATCAGGACTTGAAGGATCTGGGTCATGACGTGGACAACCCGGCCTCGGTCTGATTTCGGCAATCTGGCCGCGATTGATGCGGGCACGGGGCCGCTGGTCGTTCTGCTGCACGGCGTCGGCTTACGAGCCGAGGCGTGGGGCGGGCAGATCGAGCCGCTGGTCTCTGCCGGGTATCGCGTGCTGTGCCCGGATATGCCCGGGCATGGCGACACACCGTTCTCTGCGGTCGAAGGGCTGGACAGCTATGCCGCTCCGGTTGCTGCGTTGATACAGGAACCTGCCGTACTGATCGGGCATTCGATGGGGGCGCTGATTGCAACGCATATCGCGGCCTTGGGAAACCCGAATGTCAAAGGCGTTGCCGCTTTGAACGCTATTTTTCAGCGGCCGGATGCAGCCCGACAAGCGGTCTTGTCGCGGGCGTATGCGTTGGATGAGGCGCAGCCAATCGATCCGACGGTCACTCTGCAACGGTGGTTTGCCGAGGATGCGTCGGCGGAACGCGACGCCTGTGCGCGCTGGCTGCAGGAGGTCGATCCGCGCGGTTATAAAGCGGCGTACACGGTGTTCGCTGAAAGCGATGGACCGACCAAGGCGCAACTGGCTGCAATCGCTTGCCCGGCCTTGTTCCTCACCGGCGCCGATGAGCCAAACTCGACCCCGCGGATGTCGTGCGACATGGCCAGGTTGGCGCCGCGGGGGCGGGCCGAGATCATCCCGAACGCCGCGCATATGATGCCGATGACCCACGCGGATGCGGTCAACGAAATCCTGTTGCGCTTTCTGCAGGAGTGCTTGCCATGATGACGCTTGATCCGCGCGCCCTGCGCGATGCCTTTGGCAGCTTTATGACCGGAGTGACGGTGGTGACAACACGCGATGCGACCGGCGCTCCGGTCGGGTTCACGGCCAACTCCTTTTCCTCCGTGTCCCTTGATCCGCCGCTGTTGCTGGTCTGTCCGGGGAAGTTCCTGTCCAGCTATGAGGTTTTCACCAAATGCAGACACTTCGCCGTCAATGTTTTGGCCGAGGGGCAGCAGGACGTCTCCAACACCTTTGCTGGGTACAAGGGAGATCGGTTCGCCAAAGTCGCCCACCGGAACGGTGTGCACGACCTGCCTCTGATCGACGGGGCGCTGGCGCAGTTCTGCTGTGAAACGCATCAAGCCATCCCCGCGGGAGATCATACCATTCTGATGGGTCAAGTGTGCGAGTTCTCGCACGCTGCGGGTGACGGCCTTGGCTATGTAAGCGGGTCCTATTTCAGCCTTGGGCTGGAGCGTGAGATGGACTCGAAAGTGCCAACACTTTGCGGCGCAATCATAACGGCAGATGACAAGGTTCTGTTGGAGCATCAAGACGGGCGTTTCCGCCCCGTTCAGGTCGCGGGGGCCGAACCCGGTGGCCAGCGAAACAGGCTGGCGCAGGGGCTGGCCAAGCGGGGCATTCAGGCGCGGATCGATCAGGTCTATTCTGCGTTCAACGATGCGGACACCAAGCTGCACTACACGTTCTTTCTGGCATCGGCCGAACAGGCCGCACCGCCCGAAAACACCCGTTGGGTCGCGGTCGAGGACCTGCCCAACCTGACCTATGCCACACCCGGCATTCACCACATGATGACCCGCTTTGCGCGCGAGGCCCAGACCGGCGATTTCGCCCTCTATCTGGGCGACGCTGAGCGGGGCGACATTCACAGTTTTCGCTAAAGGAGCCGGATGATGGAGTTTTCTCTGTTTGCCCATATGGAGCGTCTTACGCCCGACCAGCCTCATGATGTTCTCTATGACGAATTCGTGGGTCTGGCGAAAATGGCCGATGAAGGGGGCATGCGCGCGGTCTGGACCGGTGAGCATCACGGGATGGAATTTACCATTGCGCCCAACCCGTTCCTGCCTCTGGTCGATCTTGCACATCACACCAAGAATGTCCGTCTGGGCACGGGTACCGTGATCGCGCCGTTCTGGCATCCGATCAAACTGGCTGGCGAAGCCGCGGCGGCGGACCAGATCACCAAGGGCCGCATCGAGTTGGGGGTCGCCCGCGGTGCCTATTCCTTTGAATACGAGCGTCTGGCACCGGGCATGGACGCGTGGGAGGCCGGTCAAAAGATGCGTGAATCCACGCCTCTGCTGCCGAAGATTTGGGCAGGGGACTGCGCGCATGAGGGCGAGTTCTATTCCTTCCCGGCGACGACTTCGGCCCCGAAACCGTTGCAGGATGGCGGCCCTCCGATCTGGATCGCGGCGCGTGATCCCAACAGTCACGAATTCGGCGTTCATAACGGGTTCAACATTCAGGTCACGCCACTGTGGCAGGGGATGGAAGAGATCGAGACATTGATAGGTCGTTTCAACGATGCCTGTGACAGTTATGCCGGGCCGCGCCCAAAAATCATGCTGTTGCACCACACCTATGTTGGTAAGGACGATGCGGATGTGACGCAGGGGATCGAGGATTTGCGGCGCTATTACAATTACTTCGGCGCTTGGTTCCTGAACAAGCGCCCCATTCAGCAGGGGCTGATCGAACCGATCTCGCCTGAGGAAATGGACGCAAACCCGATGTACACCACCGAGAAGCTGGGCCAGGACCTGACCGTCGGAACGGCGCAGCAGGTAATCGACCGTATCAAACGCTATGAGGATCTGGGCTATGATGAATTTTCGTTCTGGGTCGACAGCGGCATGACCAACGACCGCAAACGCGCCTCGCTGGCGCGGTTCATCGACGATGTCATGCCAGCCTTTCAGTGAGGATCACCATGGGAAATCTTCCGCATTTTCAGCTGTTCATTGATGGCGACTGGACCGAGGGGTCGGACGGTCAGGTCATGACATCCGAGAACCCGGCGACCGGGCAGGGTTGGGCCACTTTTGCCTGCGCCTCGGCTGGTGATGTTGATCGCGCTATTGCCGCGGCCAGACGGGTTCTGGACGATCCTGAGTGGCGCGACATGACACAAACCGCGCGGGGTAAGCTGCTTTATCGTCTGGCCGATCTGGTGGCCGAAAACGCCGCGCGGCTGGGAGAGTTGGAGACAACCGACAGCGGCAAGCTGTTGGCGGAGACCTCGGCACAGACGGGGTATGTGGCGGACTACTATCGCTATTTTGCGGGGTTGGCGGACAAGGTTGAAGGCACGGTCCTGCCCATCGATAAGCCTGACATGCACGTTTTCACGACACGAGAACCGATCGGTGTTGTGGCGGCCATCGTGCCGTGGAACGCGCAGATGTTCCTGACGGCTACCAAATTGGGTCCGGCCCTCGCGGCGGGGTGCTCGGTGGTGTTGAAAGCCTCGGAAATCGCGCCTGCTCCGATGTTGGAATTTGCCCGGTTGATCGAACAGGCCGGGTTCCCACCCGGGGTTGTCTCGGTCATCACCGGCGACGCCGAGAATTGCGCCATTCCGCTGACCCGTCATCCCGATATCGACCGGATCGCCTTTACCGGCGGGCCAGAGACCGCGCGGCACGTGGTGCGCAATTCGGCCGAAAACTTTGCGGTGACCTCGCTGGAACTGGGCGGCAAGTCCCCGATCCTTGTGTTCGACGACAGTGATCTGGACGGCGCGGCGAACGGGTTGATCGCGGGGAATTTCGGGGCTTCGGGCCAAAGCTGCGTGGCGGGAACGCGCGGGCTGGTGCATCGCACCATTCTGGAGCCGTTGATTGAACGGATCGAACAGAAAGCCAGCGCCATTCGCTTGGGTGATCCGCTGCACTCCGGTACGCATGTTGGCCCGCTCTGCACCGCAGCGCAGGTGCGCAAGATCGAGGCGACATTGGCCACGGCGCGGGGACAGGGCGCGGTGATCCGCTTTGGCGGCGCGCCCGCGGATCGTCCGGGCAACTACATGACGCCGACGCTGGTACAATGCACCTCACCCGAGACTGAAACGCTGAAGGTTGAGATGTTCGGGCCAGTGATGTCTCTGCTGGCCTTCGATACCGAAGAAGAGGCCATCGCGTTGGCGAACAGCACGCCCTACGGTCTGGGCTCGGGCATCTTCACGCAGAATCTGGCGCGGGCGCATCGCGTGTCTAAACGGATCAGGGCGGGGATTTGCTGGGTGAATACCTATCGTGCGATTTCTCCGATTGCACCGTTTGGCGGGTTCAATCAGTCAGGCTATGGCCGCGAGGCCGGGGTCGAGGCGATCCTTGACTATACCCGGACCAAGACAACCTGGATCAGCACTGCGCAAGAGCCGATGGCGAACCCGTTTGTAATGCGCTAAGCCTGTGTAAACGCAGGGGAGGGCACTAATGAAACTGGAGAGACCGAATTTCGCGGCACCTGCGGACGCGGATGAGCGCAAGGCCATTGCTCCGGTCATCTGCTACCCGCCCGAGACGTTGGAGCACCCGGACCTCACTGCGCTGGCCGCGTTGCGAGCTGGGGCCAGTAAGACCGCCGAGGCCGTCGCAGCCCCACGGGATGCCGCCTGCATCGACGTGCCCGCAGGCGCGTTTGTTCGGGTATTGTCGGTCGATGGACCGCAGGTCGGCGACCTGAACATGTGGAACAAGCACGACCTGACCGAGCGGTTCTATTCCGGCAAGACCCGCGCTTTGCACGGAACCCACCTGTCGACCGGTGACCGCATGTGGTCGAGCTTTCCGAACATGCGCCCGATGGCGACCATCGTGGACGATACGTTGGACTGGTATGGGTTTGATGCCTTCGGCGGTTCGGTTCATGACGTGATCGGCACACGCTGCGATCCCTATACCGGACGGTTGTTGTCCGGCGACAACTACCACTATTGCTGCCATTCGAACCTGACCCGTGCGCTGGCCAGCCATTGCGACCTGCCGCTGCACGAGGCCGAGATGCTGGTGCATGACGTGTTGAACGTCTTCATGTGCACCGGCTTTACCCGCGATACCGGGCAATACTTCATGAAGGCCAGTCCGGTGCGTCCTGGGGACTATCTGGAATTCTACGCCGAGATCGACCTGATCGTTGGTCTCTCGGCCTGTCCCGGAGGCGATTGTTCGTCCGAGCATTCCTCGGACGTAGCCGCCTGTTACCCGTTGGTGATGGAGGTCTATGATCCGGGCGAAGACGCACGTACGGCGCATGTTCAGCCGCCGCGATCCGCCTATGACCGGACCCATGGGACGGGTTAAGACGTCAGGCGACGCCCCAAACGGTTCAACATCCGACAGCATAGATCGAGCTGTTCGATCTCGACATACTCATCGGCCTTGTGTGCCTGTGTGATCGAACCCGGCCCGCAGACAATCGCGTGCACACCCAGTTGCTGAAACAACCCGGCCTCGGTGGCGAAGGCAACGACGCCTGTGCCGTTCGCGCCGGTCAATTCGGCAACAAGGTCTCGGGCTGCGTTGACGTCCATGGGTTCCAACCCTTCGACCTCGGCCACAGCCTCTTGCGTGATGCCGGCGTCCGGGTGAACCGCCAGCATTTCCGGCAGGAGAGTGTGCTGCACATAGTCCGACAGGGTATTGCGCACCAGTTCCGCATCGCTGGATTGAACCGGGCGCATTTCCCACGCAACTTCGGCCTTGCTGGCGATGACGTTATGGGCGACGCCGCCCGAGATGCGCCCGACATTGACCGTGGTCCATGGTGGCTCGAACGGGCTGCCTTTTGGCGCGCGGGATTTCAGGATGTGGCGTAACTCCAGCAGCTTGCCGATATAACGTGCCGCGTATTCCGCGGCGTTGACGCCGTCATCAGGGGCCGAGCTGTGCCCTTCGAGGCCGACAAAGCTGGTGGTGTATTCGAAGCAACCCTTGTGCCCCTCGATCACCCGCATCTCGGTGGGTTCGCCAATGATGGCGATATCCGGAACGATACCGCGCTTGGACAGGTCGTTGACGAGGTTCTGCGCTCCCAGGCACCCGGTTTCCTCGTCGTAGGTAAAGGCAAAATGCAGCGGTTGGGTCAGTTTGGCGGTATCCAGGGTCTCGGCAAAGGCCAGTGCTGCGGCGATGAAGCCCTTCATGTCACAGGTGCCACGACCAAATAGCTTGCCGTCGCGCTCGGTCATTTCAAACGGGTCGGTGGTCCAGTCCTGATCCGCCACCGGAACCACATCCGTATGGCCGGACAACAGGATGCCTCCGGGCAGGTCCGGCCCCAGCGTGGCAAAGACATTGGCCTTGGACCCGGTCGCATCCCGCGTTTCGATACATCGCGCACCCAGCGCCTCAAGCCGTTCGGTCAGGTAGCGGATGATCTCAAGGTTGCTGTCGGCGGACACTGTTTCAAAGGCGATCAGGTCGGCAAGAATTTCGGTGGTTCTGGTCAGGGTCATGGTTTCACAAACAGTTTGCGGGGCCGGTCGCAGAAACACTCGGCAGGTCCGGTTTCGGTGATCAGGATCGACTCGGTGATCTCTAGGCCCCAATCGTCCATCCAGAGGCCGGGCATGAAGTGGAAGGTCATGCCGGGTTCAAGAACGGTCTCATCCTCGGGACGCAGGGATATGGTGCGTTCGCCCCAATCCGGTGGATAGCTGAGGCCAACCGGATAGCCGCAACGCGCGCCGCGTTCGATCCCGGCACGTTCCAGTGGGGCGGCCAATGCCAGTGCGATATCGCGCGCCTGATTACCCGCACGGGCGGCGTCCAACCCGGCCTCGAGCCCTTCGACCAGTGCGGCCTCGGCCCGTAACAAGTGATCGGGTGGCTGGCCCAGAAAGACAGACCGGCAAAACGGCGTGTGATAGCGACGGTAACAGCCTGACAGTTCGAAAAACGTGCACTCGCCGGAATTGAAAGGCGCGCCATCCCATGTCAGGTGCGGGGCGGCGGCATCCGGACCCGAGGGCAGCAGGGGCACGATGGCGGCGTAATCCCCCCAGTCGTCGCCAACGCCCGAGATCGCGTCATGGTAAATCTGCGCAACCAACTCGTTCTTTCGCAGCCCGGGTTCGACCCGCTCCAGCACGCCGTCGATCACGTGTTCTGAAATCCGGGCAGCCTTGCGCATCAGGGCAATTTCCTCCCCGGACTTCACCGCGCGCTGCCAGTTCACCAGCGCGTTCGCGTCGACCAACTCAGCCTGCGGCAGTTCTGCCAGCAAGGTCAGATGCGCCTTGGCCGAGTAATAGTAGTTGTCCAACTCAACCCCGATTCGGCCCGCTGACAAACCGCAGTCCCGGATCAACTCCGCAAGGTCCTGCATCGGATGGCGAACGGTGGATTGCACATAGTGGTCCGCATAGCCGTTAATCCGGTCGTCCGGCATCCAGACCGTGCGCCTTGCGCCATTGGCGTCCTGGTTTCGCCCCCACCAGATCGGGTCGCGGTCATGCAGCACCAGAACGCCCTGATGCACATAGAAAGACCAGCCCTCATACCCGGTCAGCCACGCCATGTTCGACGGGTCTTCGACAAACAATGCGTCCAGACCAGCGGCGGCCATGGCTGCGCGCGTCTTTGTCAGCCGACGGTCATATTCGGCCTGGCTGAAAGCCGGATCGGCATGGGCCATGGACTGCTCCTGCGGTGACTGAGTTTTGTTGACAGAACTAGACGAATCCGATCACGTCAATGGGCAACACAGGGAAGACATTCAGTTGAAAATCACATCCAACCCATATCGCGCCGGTCAGAAGCTGATTGAGGACGCGCCGTTTCCGTCTACGAATGTGGCGCGTGCTTCGGAATTGATCGCGCGCTGCCTATCTGCTGACGAGACCCCCTTGACCGAAGTTCCGGGGCTGGTGGACGTCGCGCACCTCTGGGTCAAGGATGAGCGCGCGCGGATGGGGCTGGGGTCGTTCAAGGCCTTGGGTGCGGCCTATGTCATAGCGCGCCATGCGGCAGAGATTGCTGAGACGCCCGACGCCACAACGCTGTCGGGTCGCACCTACGTTACGGCCAGTGCGGGCAACCACGGGCTGAGCGTGGCCTCGGGCGCGCGCAGATTCGGGGCTGAAGCCGTAGTCTATATCGCCGATACCGTGCCCGAGACTTTTGCCGAACGCCTGCGTGATCAGGGCGCAAGGGTTGTGCGCGAGGGGGTGGATTACGCCGCCAGCATGGACGCCGCCAGCAAAGCGGCGCGGGATAACAATTGGATTTTGCTCTCAGATAGTTCGTGGGAAGGTTATTACGACCTGCCGCACACACTGATGGAGGGGTATTTGCAGATGGCGGCCGAGGCCGCCCGGCAATGCCCGCAGGTGCCGACCCATATCATGTTGCAGGCCGGGGTAGGCGGAATGGCGGGGGCCGTTGCGGCCTACGCGCGAACCGTCTGGGGGGATGCACCGCAGATCATCGTGGTCGAACCCGAAGCGGCCCCGGCGTTGCAAGCCAGTATCGAGGCCGGCGCCTGCGTTTTTGCCGATGGCCCCGACAGCGTGATGGGACGGCTCGATTGCAAAGAGCCGTCGCTGATTGCTTTGAATGGTCTTGCGCGCGACGCAGATAGTTTCCTAACCCTTTCTGATGAGCAAGTGATTGAGCGTCTTCCAGCTATGGGCGCGGCGGGTATCGCCACCACCGCGTCAGGCGGAGCAGGGGTTGCCGCCGTCATGAATGCACAAGTGCGCGAAGCCCTGGGCATCGGCCCCGATGCCCGAGTCCTGTGTTTCCTGTCCGAGATAGCCGAATGAGAGGTTTTGAGACGTCCGAATTTAGCGCGCGAACGGAACACGCGCAACGTCGGATGGAGCAGGCGGGTCTGTCGGCTCTGTTGCTAACGACCGAGCCCGAGATCCGCTATTTCACCGGCTACCTGACCCGGTTCTGGGAAAGCCCGACACGCCCGTGGTTCCTGATCCTTCCAGTTTCGGGCAAACCGATTGCCGTGATCCCATCGATCGGGGCGGCGTTGATGGCGCAGACTTGGGTGGAGGATATCCGCACGTGGAGCGCCCCCGATCTGGACGACGACGGTGTCAGCCTGCTGGCCGACACTCTGCGCGAGGTTTGCCCGGAGGATGCGGCCATTGGCCTGCCGGATGGGCACGAGACCCATGTCCGTATGCCGCTTGCCGACCTGAACCGATTGCAGCAGGAGGTGGGGAACCGGGTTTTGGGCAGTGATGGCGGTATTCTCCGCACCCTTCGGATGGTCAAATCCCCGGCCGAGATTGCCAAGATTGAAACCGCCTGCGCCATAGCTGGGCAGGCCTTTCAGCGCGTGCCTGAGATCGCCAGAGAAGGTGTTGCGCTGGACGAGGTCTTCCGCCGATTTCAGATGCTGTGCCTGGACGAGGGCGCGGATTGGGTGCCGTACCTTGCGGGCGGGGCCGAACGGGGGGGATATACGGATGTGATCTCACCGGCCCGCGCCACCGCGCTGACACCCGGCGATGTGTTGATGCTGGATACCGGGCTGGTTTGGGACGGGTATTTCTGCGATTTCGACCGGAATTGGTCGATCGGAGCGGCCAACCCACAGGTGCGCGATGCCTATGCGACGCTGATCGAAGCCTCGGACGCCGCATTCGAGGCTGCACGCCCCGGCGCAACGGCGGCAGAGCTGTTTCACGTCATGAACCTGGTTCTGTCTCGCACCTCGGGCGAGACTGGCGCGGGGCGACTGGGGCATGGGCTGGGAATGTCGTTGACAGAATGGCCGTCTCTGATCCCCACCGATCATACGGTACTGGAGCCGGGAATGGTTCTGACATTGGAGCCCGGCATAGCGGTTGGCGACAAAATCCTCGTTCACGAAGAAAATATAGTCATCACCGAAGGGGCGCCGCGCTTCATCAGCCCCAGAATCGGTCCGGAGTTGCCCGAGATATGAGCTATCTGCCCTACACGCTGGACAAGGACGATCCCGATGCCACGCCGATGGGTTTGATCGTGTTGCAAACCGACGAGACGATCGAGCCCGAGTTCAACGCCTATTTCGCCGACCGGCGCGCGCCGATCTATGTCTCGCGTATTCCCAGTGGGGCAGAGGTGACGAAAGACACTCTGGCGGAAATGGAAAAAGCTCTGCCCGCCGCAGCAGACTTGTTGCCTAAGATTCGCCCTTACAACGTGGTCGGATACGGATGCACATCGGCCAGTTCGGTTATCGGGTCCGACCAGATCGAGCGGATGGTCCGGAAAACCTGCAATACAGCTGTGGTCACGAACCCTCTGCGTGCGGCGTCCGCCTGTGCGAACCACCTAGGCGTGTCAAAGTTCGCGCTGTTGTCACCCTATATCGAAGAAGTGAACGAACCGCTGCGCCGGGCTTTTGCCGAAAACGGGGTTTCCATGGACGTTTTCGGCTCGTTCGGAGAGGCGGAAGAATCGAAAGTTGTACGCATTTCGCAGCGTTCCGTGGTGGATGCAGCACTGAGTCTCGGAGCTGATCCATCGGTTGAAGCTGTTTTCATAAGCTGCACGAATTTAAGAACTTTTGATGCAATCCCCGAGATCGCAAGCCGCCTGAGAAAGCCGGTTTTGTCCAGCAATCAAAGCCTTGCATGGCACATGCGGAAACTGAATTCCGCTTAATGGTGATGCAGGCGCAATCGAAAATGTCTGACCTTTGTCACATTTTGGTTGCACGCCGCGTCTCGCATGTCCTTTAATGAGGCCAATAGGTCGTTGAGATCCGGATAAACCGGGCAAACAGCGGACCACAGGGAGCCAAGTTGGTATATGTCAAATGACGCAGCGTTCGTCGAATTTCAGCGTGTCCAGAAGTCTTATGATGGCGAAGTACTCGTTGTAAAAGATCTAAACCTCTCAATGCCAAAAGGTGAGTTTCTGACAATGCTGGGTCCGTCAGGGTCCGGCAAGACAACTTGCCTGATGATGCTGGCCGGGTTTGAAACCGCCACACACGGCGAAATCATGTTGGACGGAAAGCCGATCAATAACATCCCGCCGCACAAGCGCGGGATCGGGATGGTATTCCAGAACTACGCCCTGTTCCCGCATATGACCGTGGCCGAGAACCTCTCTTTCCCGCTGGAAGTGCGGAAGATGGGCAAGGATCAGCGCGAGGAAAAGGTAAAGCGGGCGCTGGACATGGTGCAGATGGGGGCCTTTGGCAGCCGTCGACCGGCGCAACTGTCCGGTGGTCAGCAACAGCGGATCGCTCTGGCGCGGGCGCTGGTGTTCGAACCTGAACTGGTTCTGATGGACGAACCGCTGGGCGCGCTGGACAAGCAGTTGCGCGAACATATGCAGTTCGAAATCACCCGTCTGGCGCATGAGTTGGGGATCACCACCGTTTACGTGACCCACGACCAGACCGAAGCGCTGACGATGTCGGATCGTGTCGCCGTGTTCGATGACGGCCGTATTCAGCAACTGGCTCCGCCGGACCTACTGTATGAAGAACCCGAAAACAGCTTTGTTGCGCAATTCATAGGCGAAAACAACACGTTGGAGGGTGTTGTTAAGTCAATCAACGGCGACTCGTGTGTGGTTGTTCTGGATGACGGATCCGAGATTGATGCCAAACCGGTGAACGTCCAGAAAGCGGGTGAACGCACCAAGGTTTCGATCCGTCCCGAACGTGTCGAGTTCAACAAGGATCGTCTGCACGCCGATGCGCATACGCTGAAGGCCACGGTGAAAGAGTTCATCTATATGGGCGACGTGTTCCGTTTCCGTCTATCCGTGGCCGGGAACGATGATTTCATCATCAAGACCCGGAACGCGCCGGATGCGGTCAAGTTGCGCCCCGACCAAGAGGTCGAGATCGGCTGGCTGGCGCAGGACTGCCGGGCGCTGGACGCCTGAGGCGAAAACTTCCCGTGCGGTCCGCCCGGGCACGCGGGACACTCAGATGATCGGGTTGCCCCGTGATCCGGTCTTCAATTTTAAAAATAACGGGTAAAACAGGGAGTTAACTATGAAAGTTACCAAATCCACTCTGCTGGCCACTGCTGTTGCCGCACTTGCTAGCGGTGCTATGGCCGAAGAGATGACGATCGTCTCTTGGGGCGGCGCATACTCCAAATCGCAGCTGAAAGCGTATCACGAGCCCTATTCGGAAAAGACCGGTATCACCATCTTGAACGATGACAGCTCGAACGAGGCTGTCGCGAAGCTGCGCGCGATGAACGAAGCGGGCAACATCACCTGGGATGTGGTGGACGTTGTGGCCTCTGATGCGATTCGTCTGTGTGACGAGGGTCTTGCTCTCGAAATCGACTTCGACACCCAACTGGCACCGGCACCTGATGGAACGCCGGCGTCTGAAGACTTTGGCGACCTGCTTGTCAGTGACTGCTTCATCCCACAGATTGTTTATTCGACCGCCTTCGGCTACCGCACCGATCTGGTTGGAGACACCCCCCCCACCGATATCTGCGCTGTCTTCGATCTGGAAACCTATCCAGGTAAGCGTTCGCTTGAAAAACGTCCGATCAACAACATGGAATGGGCGCTGCTGTGTGATGGCGTAGCCAAGGACGATGTCTACGACGTTCTCGCCACTCCGGAAGGGCAGGATCAGGCGCTGGCCAAGCTGGACACTATTAAAGACAGTGTTGTCTGGTGGTCTGCAGGTGCCGACACGCCGCAGTTGCTGGCCGACGGTGAAGTCATTATGGGTTCGACCTACAACGGTCGTCTGTTCAGTGTGATCGAAGAGCAGAAACAACCCGTTGCCATGCTGTGGGACGCGCAGGTTTTCGATCTGGACGGCTGGATCATTCCGGCAGGTCTTAGCGAAGAGCGTCAGCAGCGAGCATTGGACTACATCATGTTCGCAACTGATACACAGCGTCTGGCGGATCAGGCCAAGTACATCTCGTACGGTCCGGCCCGTGCCTCGTCAGCACCGCTGGTGGGTCAACACGCTGAGCTGGGCATCGATATGGCACCGCACATGCCGACAGATCCGGAAAACGCCAAGAACACGTTCCTGTATAACTATGAGTTCTGGGCAGACTACCGCGACGATATCGACGCTAAATTCCAGGCGTGGTTGGCGCAATAAGCGCTCCAATTTCTGACAATGTCGGGGGCGGTGTACTGCCCCCGAAGCAAAGAAAACCCAAGGGGCACCGATGACTGACGTAAGCCAAAAGGCTGGACCCATGCTAGCAGCGGACGGAACGCCGCTGAAGCAATCGCTGGCACGTTCGCTGCGGAGGCAAAAGCTGCGCGCTCTGTTGCTGATTGCGCCCCTCCTTCTGTTCGTCCTGTTCTCGTTCATTATTCCAATTGCGTCGATGTTGTTCCGCTCTGTGGAAAACAGCATTGTGCAGGAAACGCTGCCATTGACGGTTGAGGCTTTGCAAAACTGGGATGAGACCAGCGGCGAACTGCCTGATGAGGCCGTCTATGACGCCTTTGTTCGCGACATGGTCGTGGCAGTCGACAATAAAACACATACCCGTCTGGGCTCGCGTCTGAACTACGAAGAGACCGGCATGTCTTCGATGTTCCGCCGCTCGGGTCGGAAACTCGGCAAAATGGACCCCGAAACCGAAGGGCCGTTCAAGGATCAGGTGATCGATATTCACGACGGCTGGGGCGATCCTGATACGTGGGCGGTGATCAAAACCCACTCCCCCGCAGTCACCAACGGCTATTTCCTTAACGCGGTCGACATGCGCCGTACGCCCGAAGGGGCACAATCGCAACCCGAGGACAAACAGATTCTCATCAAGCTGTTTGGTCGTACGCTGATGATGTCGCTGATCATTACCGGTGCCTGCATTCTGTTGGCATACCCGGTCTCGTACTTGCTGGCGACGCTTCCGATGCGGGTGTCCAACATGTTGATGATCCTGGTGTTGCTGCCGTTCTGGACGTCTCTTCTTGTGCGGACATCAGCATGGAAAGTGATGTTGCAACAGCAGGGGGTGATTAACGAGACACTGGTCTGGCTGGGGCTTGTGGCGGATGATGCGCGACTTGTGATCATCAACAACCAGTTCGGCACGATCATCGCGATGACGCATATTCTGCTGCCGTTCATGATCCTGCCGATGTATTCGGTGATGCAGACGATCCCGCTATCCTACACCCGCGCGGCCAAGTCGATGGGCGCGACCAATTGGACGACCTTCTGGCGGATCTACTTCCCGCAGTCCATTCCGGGTATCGGCGCGGGGTCGATCCTCGTGTTCATTCTGGCCATCGGCTACTACATCACGCCCGAGATCGTGGGCGGCACCAAAGGCGTCTTCATCTCGAACCGGATTGCCTATCACATCTCGTCCTCACTGAACTGGGGTCTGGCTGCGGCGCTGGGGACAATCCTGCTGGCGGTCGTTCTGTTGCTCTACTGGTGCTACGACAAGATCGTGGGCATCGATAACGTGAAGTTGGGATAAAGATCATGGCAGCACTTACACCTATATCCCGCAAACCGTTGTCGGTCGTTCTGCCGACGGTCGCCATTGCCGGAGGTTTCGTCGGCATGTTCGTTGGGGCCGGGCAGGGCAATGTCCTGCTGGGTATCCTGATCGGTGCCGCGCTGATGGCGGGGCTGGCCTGGGTCTATATCACCGTGCTCGACAATGAACGTGTCGCGCGCTGGATCACCGTTCTGGGGCTGGCCGCCATCGGGTTCTTCTTTGCCGGGATCACCGGTTTTATCGCCGGGCTGCTGGTCGGCTGGTTCTTTGCCTTCTTCATCTTCTGGCTCTACGAGGGCCGCTACCGGCAAAAGCTGTTGCCCTATCTGACAGGCCAGCAGGTGTTCGAGCATTACCTGTTCCGCGTGATTTGCGGCGCGATCTTTGTCTTTCTGATCACGCCGATCCTTGTGGTCCTGCCGCTGTCGTTCAACGCACAGGACTTCTTTACTTTCACGCCCGAGATGCTGCGGCTGGACCCCGAGGGGTATTCGCTGAAGCACTATCGTGACTTCTTCACCAACAATGAATGGCAGCGCAGCTTCAAGAACTCGCTGATCATTGCTCCGATTGCGACGATCATCTCGGTGTCTTTGGGGACGCTTGCGGCCATCGGTCTCAGCCAGAGCCACGTGCCGGGGCGGCGGGCCATCATGGGGATTCTGATTTCGCCCATGATCGTGCCGCTGATCATCTCGGCGACAGGGATGTTCTTTTTCTACAGCGACATCGGGCGGTTCCTCGAAGGCACACTGGGCATGGACAAGAACTTTGTGGGCTATGTGAAGGTTATCCTCGCCCACGCGGTTCTGGGTATTCCCTTCGTGATCATCACGGTGACGGCGACGCTGGTCGGGTTTGATCAGTCGCTGACACGGGCTGCTGCAAATATGGGCGCAGGGCCGGTGCGGACCTTCTTCAAGATCCAGATGCCGCTGATCCTGCCGGGTGTGATCTCGGGCGGCCTGTTTGCCTTCATCACATCGTTCGATGAAGTTGTTGTGGTTCTGTTCGTCGGTTCTGCCAGCCAGAAAACACTGCCGTGGCAGATGTTTACCGGTCTTCGTGAGCAAATCAGCCCGACCATTCTGGCGGTGGCAACGATCCTGGTGGTCATCTCTATTGCGCTGCTGACCACGGTCGAACTGCTGCGGCGGCGGTCGGAACGCCTGCGGGGTCTCAGCCCGGCTTGACGCGACTCGAAAGCTGATTTAGCGATTTCACCATGCACTCCGGTCACGATGGCGTCGTGATGCAAGGCGGGGTGCATGGCTCTCGGTTCCCGAGGCCGCTTGTCCTGAACGCCGGGGCTTGTGGCCGGGCGATGCCAGTCCGGCATAGAGGAGAGACCAAATGACTGATCTGCAAAATCGCCCCGAGTTCTTCACCTGCCACAATGGCGACAAGGCTCCGCTGCCCTTCAGCAAAGCAGAGTATGCCCGCCGTCTGGCCAGCCTGCGCGCAACGATGGCGGCGCGCGATATCCCGGCGGTGCTGCTGACGTCGATGCAAAACATCGCCTATTACTCGGGCTTTCTGTATTGCTCGTTCGGCCGTCCGTATGGCTGCGTTGTAACTCAGGACAGCTGCACGACCGTGTCGGCGAATATCGACGCGGGCCAGCCCTGGCGCCGCTCGGTCGAGGAAAACGTGATCTACACCGACTGGAAGCGGAACAACTACTGGCGCGCTGTGGCCAGCCTGATTGGCTCGGCGGGCCGGATCGGTATCGAAGGCGATCACATGACGCTGGCCATGCGCGACACCGCGGTGGACATGCTGGACGGGCCAGAACTGGTGGACATTGCACCCGATACGATGGCCGCGCGGATGGTGAAATCCGCCGAAGAGATCGAGCTGATCAAGGGTGGCGCGCGCACGGCAGATGTGGGTGGTGCGGCCATTCACGCGGCCATCCGTGAGGGCGCGACCGAGATCGAGATCGCAATAGCCGGGCGCGACGCGATGGAGGCCGAGATTGCGCGCGCCTATCCGGATGCCGAGTATCGTGACACATGGGTCTGGTTCCAATCCGGCCTGAACACGGATGGCGCGCATAACCCGGTCACCAAACGTGCGCTGCAAAAGGGCGATATCCTGTCGCTGAACACCTTCCCGATGATCTCGGGCTACTACACCGCATTGGAACGCACCTTGTTCCTTGGTGAGCCCGACGCGGAAAGCCTGCGTGTCTGGAAGGCCAACGTCGCCGCACATGAACTGGGGCTGAGCCTGATCAAGCCCGGCGCGACCTGCTCGGGCATCTGCGAAGAGATCAACCGCTTCTTCGCTGATGAAGGGCTGCTGCAATACCGATCCTTCGGCTACGGTCACTCGTTCGGCATTCTCAGCCACTACTACGGCCGCGAAGCAGGGCTGGAACTGCGCGAGGATATCGACACAGTGTTGGAGCCCGGCATGGTCGTGTCGATCGAGCCTATGCTGTGGATCCCCGAGGGCCAGAAGGGGGCAGGCGGCTACCGCGAGCATGACATTCTTGTTGTCGAGGATAACGGCGCCGAGAACATCACCGGTTTCCCTTATGGGCCGGAACACAACACGATCAGTGCCTAATTGCACTGCGGGGAAGGGTCATTGACCCTTCCCTTTCATCCGACCCGAGGGCGGGGTTGATTGTCCAGTTCGGCGGTGTGTATCTGACGATACTGTTGGAAAGGATAAGCCGTGGGACAATACGAACTGCCATCGGGAACGGGCGTCTGCTTTATCAACCTCGACCGGGTGCCAGAGCGGGCCACCTTCATGGAAGCCCAGTTTGCCCATACAGGGCTGATCGGCGCCCAGCGGTTCAGTGCAACGGATGCGCAGCAACCCGGTGCGCTTGACGGCAACGGTTATGTCCCTGGAACCGGCAGTCGCTGGGGGCTGAAGCAAAGCGAAATCGCCTGTTTCGAAAGCCACCGTGCCGTGTGGCAGGCCGCTGTGGATCAGGGTCTGAAGGCGGTGGCTGTCTTTGAAGATGACGTTGAAATGTCCGCGCAGGCTGGGGCGGCCATAGCTGCGCTGTTGGATGGTGGAGACGGGTTTGACCTCGTCAAGCTGGACTATTCGCCGCGGTCCATGCGGTTTGGTCCGTTGCAGGAGATCGCGGGTGTACCAGTCAGACCGATGCTGGAAATGGCCCCTAGCGCAGCCGCCTATATCGTGACGCAGGCGGCTTGCCGAAAACTGTTGTCCTGGTCCGAACAGTATTCGGACCACCTTGACGATTTCATCTCGATCCCGCGTACGAACTGGCGCATGTATCAGTGTTTTCCGGCGGTTGGCGTGCAGATGATCTGGTCCCAGCAACAGGACCAGACCGCAGAAACCGTCAAGGTCAGCGAGCGGTCGCAGGACCAGAAAACCAACAGCGGCCTGGACAAAGGGCCATTGTGGTTCCGGGTTCGGCGTGAACTTAAGGCGACGGGGCGCAAATTGTACTGGCGTGCGGGTGCTCAGCGCCGTTTGCTGGCGGATGGCGGGTTTGTGGGGTTCATTCCCTGCGCTGATGATCTGAGCGTGTGACCGCAAATCAGGCTCGGATTTCCCTGATACCAGCCACGCAACGCATAAGCGTTAACAAAACTGTCGATTTGATATAATCTTACAGTGTTGTTTGTAGTTAACGTTTGGGTGTTTGGTGTGGGGCAGACAATCTATGAAAGATACGGCGGGTTCAAAACCATCAGCCGGATCGTGATGACATTCTACGAAATGGCCTTGGAGTCCGACCAGATCGGCGGCTATTTCGAAGATATCGACATGCCGCGCCTGATCGACCACCAAACCAAATTCGTGTCTTCCTTGGTGGGTGGGCCCGCATCCTTCAGTGATGATCGGATCGAAGCGGTTCACCGGCATCTCAATATCTCTCATGCGGATTTCGACGAGATGGCCGAGCTTTTTGGCGAAGCACTGGCCATGCACGGGATGGAGGATGGGCATATAAAGATCGCCCTGAACGCCATTGAATCCAAACGCGCAATCATTGTGGCGCGTGACGCCGCATGAGCATTCTGGCCATCAACGAACAGCTGCTTCGGGCGATCGGGGTTGGTGTCGCGGTCGTACGCGCCTCGGATTTGACGTTTGTGTTTCACAACGGGCCGTTCGCGGAGTGGTTCGGGACGCCAGAGGAAGGGCAGACTCTGCTGGACATACTCCCGTCGCTTGATCCGCGTGAATTGGAGGACGTAAAACAATCTGGCCTGCGATATTCGGTCGAGCTGCAGATCAAACCAAAACGTCGAACGTTGATTTTCGCGACGACTGTATCGTTGGCAAATGGTCTGTCAGAACAGGTTCTGGTTGTCGAGTGCCAGAACATCACCCGCATCCGCGAGCTTGAAAGCATGATCGACAGCTACTCGACCATGGTCGAGCGTAACACGCGTGAATTGGAGCGCGAGAAAGAGCGGGTGGAACGGCTGCTGCTGAACCTGATGCCGCGCGCGGTGTACGAAGAGTTCAAGACGTTCGGCGTTGTTACACCGCAGCTATATGATCAGGTGTCAGTGGTGATGCTGGATTTCGTGGGCTTCACCGACTTCGCGGCGAAGACCGATCCGACCGTGACGCTGAGCGAACTGAACGACATTTTCACCGCCTTCGACCGGATCGTCGAACAGTTCGGGTGTGAGCGGATCAAGACCATCGGTGATGCCTACCTTGCCGTGTCGGGAATGCCGGATGAGACGCCGGATCATGCGACCGCAGTGGCGCATTGCGCGGTGCGGTTCCTGCGGTATCTCGAGCGGCGCAATGAAAGCCACCCGCATAAATGGCAGGCCCGGATCGGGTTGGGCATGGGGGCTGCGGTGGGCTCGGTCGTGGGGATACAAAAATACGTCTATGACGTGTTCGGTCCTGCGGTGAACATTGCCTCTCGGCTGCAAGTTTTTGCTAACCCAATGCATATCGTCGCCCCGGAAGAGATGAAATACGCCCTGATTGACGAGTTTCAGGTCTCGGACATTGGGCGCGTCGACATCAAGGGTATGGGCGAAATGGACCTGATCAACGTGACCTCGGGCCTCAGCGTGCCGCAACCTTTGTCGCGGTTCTGATTATCAATCGTCCGGTGGAACCAGCCCAAGACCACGCAGATAGATACCGATCCCGGATTCCAGCAAGTCCTCGGGCGGGAAGGGGGAACTGGCACCAGTGTTGCGCGCGAACAGTTCGACAACGCCGTGGCTCATGGCCCAGATATGGGCGCTGAACATCGACGCGGGCGGGCGTTTTTCGGGCGGGATGTGCTGCGACAGATCCGAGGCCGCTTTCTCGAGCACCGCTTTCGCGCGGTTCGCCGCCAGCGCAAGTTCGGGTGTGCGGTTAATGGAAATGCCGCTTTCAAACATGGCGATGTAGTGACCCGGATGCTTGCGGGCGAAAGCCAGATAGGCACGGCCCGTTGCCTCGAACGCTGCCAAGGCCGAGGGCTGGCCCTTGTCATAGGCGTATTGCATCAGGTCAGCGAACATCTCATATCCCTGCCGTGCGGCCTCGGCAATCAGGTCTTCGCGCCCTTGGAAATGCCGATAGACCGCAGCCGGCGTGACCCCTGCGGTTTTGGCCGCCTCGGACAAGGTAAAGCCGGTCGGGCCTTTTTCCTCGATCAGAGACAGCGCAGCCTCGATCAAAGCCTGTTTCAGGTTCCCGTGGTGATACCCGCGTTTCGTCATCCCCGTTTCAGGTGCCTTTGTTGTTTAAGCAGTCGGAACATATGACATAATCCCCGTTGTGGCCTTCGTCCACTCTTGGTCATGCGTCCCAGATTTCCGGTCCGCCACAGATTTTGGGATCATTCGGCCCGATGGCGTCCTCGTCCTTTTCATCATAGTCCAGCGCGTGCAGTACCGTGCGAATGGCCGCGAGCCGCGCGCGTTTCTTGTCGTCGGACCGGACGATAGTCCACGGGCAATGCTCGGAATGGCTGCGGGTCAGGGTTTCCGAGATCGACTGGCTGTATTCATCCCATTTGTTCAGGCCCGCCACGTCGATCGGGCTGAGTTTCCACTGCTTCAGCGGGTCCGTTTCGCGGGCCAGGAACCGGTTCAACTGCTCTGCACGGCCGACATTCAGCCAGAACTTGAACAGGGTAATCCCGTCATTCACCAGCCCGGTTTCCAGAGGCAGGACCTGCCTGAAAAACCGTTCACGCTGTTCGGCGGTACAGAAACCAAACACGTTTTCGACGACACCGCGGTTGTACCAGCTGCGATCGAAGAACACGATCTCGCCGGCCGACGGCAGATGTTGGATGTACCGCTGGAAGTACCACTGGCTTTGCTCGGTATCCGAAGGTTTGCTGAGCGCCACGTTGCGCGCACCCCGAGGATTCAGATTCTCGCGGAACCGCTTGATTGTGCCACCCTTTCCGGCGGCATCCCGGCCTTCAAAGATCAGGGCCACACGCTGATCGGTTTCCTTGACCCAGGACTGCATCTTGACCAGTTCGATCTGCAGTTTTTCCATCTCTTTTTCGTATTCCTTACGCTTCATGCGTTCGTCGTAAGGGTAGGTCGGGTTCAGAATGTCGTCTTTTTCGGACTTTTCGATGGCTGAACGCACTTCCTTCGGGGCGTCCTTTTTGAAGTACTTTTCGATGGAACCTTTTTCGGAACGGGCCATGTGTTACCTCGCCATAAAATCCATATACTACTATGGATTAGCCGAGGGCTTAACGCAAACCCGCACGTTGCGCGGCGCGGTCAATGGCGGCGGCAACCTCGGGGGCCGCCACGACCTGCGGCATGTGCCCAATGCCCGGCAGTTCTATCAGTTCGGCCCCGGGGATTTCATCGATCAGTTGTTGGGAGTGCCATTCAAGGCCAACAGTGTCATCGGCAGTGCCGTGAACGATCTCGGTCGGGACGTCGATCTCACCGTACCGGGGTTGCAGGGCGGTGACTTCTTCCAGCAGATTGGCACGCTGCTTGGCGTTGGCGTGCATCGAGGCGCGGCGCATGGTCAGGCCGGGGCCGAAGTGATCGGCATACCCCTCTGGGGCTGTCTGGGGTGCGAACACCTGGTCCAACGCCTGTTCGACGTACCAATTTGGCGCGAATGCGGTGATTAGCGGGAGGGTTACGGCGCTGCCGGCCGAGGTCGACGCCAATTGGTTGAAACCGTCCAGAGGTGTCTCCCATGGAATCGCGGCAGGTGCGATCAGGACCAGTGCCGAAATGTTGTCGGGCCGCGTCACCGCCCAGGCGAGCGACACCGATCCGCCATAGCTCTGGCCTGCGACGATAGGCTTGTCGGCCCCCAATTGGGCGGCGGCCTTCTGCAGGATTTCAGCCTGTTCTTCAATGGTTTCCCCGTCCGGGTTGAAGCTGGCGCTGTAGCCCAGTCCGGGGCGGTCGAACACGATGACGCGGTAGTTTTCGGCCAATATCGGGGCCAGCGCAAAGGTCATGTCACGTGTGTTACCGCTGGAGCCGTGGAGCAGCACCACATCCGGCCCTTCGCCCATCACAACGGCATGGACGGGAAGGCCATCGACCTCGACAATCTGACCTTCGGGGGGAAAGGCGGCCTCGGCGCGGGCCTCGTTCCGGACTGCGCGCCAGATCGCGACGACCCATAGCATGACCATCAAGGTCAGAACTATGATGCCGACGCGCAGCATCGGGTCAGGCCCTCAGGTCGGTCTGATCGACCCCAATCCGGTTGATGTCATAGGGGGTGGTGCCGTAAATCTCGCTGATCCAGTTGCCATAGAGTAGATGCGCATGGCTGCGCCACCTGTTCTGAGGCGTCTGGGTCGGATCGTCATCCGGATAATAGTTTATCGGCACGTTGATCGGCGTGCCATTGGCAACGTCGCGGTCATACTCTTGCTTCAGTGTATCGCTGTCATATTCGAAGTGGTTGAAGATATAGAGCGCACGATGCGCCTGATCCTCGACCAGACAAGGGCCGACATCATCACTGCCCAGCAAGGTCACCAAACCATCCGCCGTATCGATCTCATTCTGCTTCATCTCGGTCCAGCGGCTGACCGGAATCACGCAATCATCCGAGAAACCGCGCAGGAATGGCGAGGCCGGGTTGAGGTTCGAATGACGGAAGCAGCCGAACGCCTTGGCGTCCAGCATATGTTTCCGAACACCGTGGAAGTGATTGATCATCGCCATCCCACCCCAACAGACGCCAAAGGTCGAATGCACGTTTGTCTGCGTCCACTCGAACACTTCGCGCATCTCGTTCCAATAGGTGACGTCGGTAAAGTCCAGGTGCTCGATCGGTGCCCCGGTGATGATCAGGCCATCGAATTTCTCGTCCTTGACCTCCTGAAAGGGGCGGTAGAATTCAGCCATATGCTCGGCGGCGGTATTCTTGGTGCGGTGCTCTGTCATGCGGATCAAAGATAGGTCGATCTGCAGCGGAGTCGCCCCGATCAGGCGCGCGAACTGGTTCTCGGTCTGAATCTTCTTGGGCATCAGGTTCAGCAACCCGATCCGCAATGGGCGAATGTCCTGACGCATCGCCTGATCCTCGGCCATGACCGAGACGCCCTCTTTCGTGAGGACGTCAAATGCAGGAAGGTCGGCGGGAATCTTGATAGGCATCAGGTGCAAGCCTTTGGAGTTTCAGTGTAGAAGCGGTAATTAAGCGTGGTTCGCGCGGGTCTCAAGAGTGCGTTCGATCAACTCATCGAAATCAGCGGCGTCGCGGACCTTGTGCATGTCGTCGGCGGTGACGGCGACACCCCAGTTCTCGGCCATCGCCTGGTAGCGCGGCTGACGGTGCGCCAGCGCCTGCGCATAGGTCCAGCGTATGAAAGTGTCGGGGTCCACATCCTCGGCCCGGCACTCATGCTGGGTCAGGTAGTCGTCCCAGACGCGGGTCAGGAATTCGGGCTGATAGGACATCGGCTTGGGGGCCTTGTCAAACCGGCGGATCAGTTCGGCTGTGTGGTCCTCATCGCCTTTAATCCAGATCATCAGGGTCTGGCGGGACAGTTCGGACAGAACATGATCGGCCGGGTCGTTCGGGTCTACCCATTCGCAGATTGATCCGCCCGTGTCGCAGATGAAGTGCGGATACTGATACAGACGCTGCGCACGATCGATGAAGTATTCGGTATCCAGCAGGGCGTGGATTTCTGCCAGACGAAACTGCTCTTGACGGCGTTTGTATTCGGTCAGCTCCATCCCGCCCAAATCAGGATTGCCGGGCTTGCCCAGATAGGCGGCCACCGGGGTCAGGTTTTCGAAGGTTATGTTCGAGCCGATATAGATCGAATCCGACAGCAGAAGGTCGCGCAGGAACGGGACCCTCATTGCTTCGGCCTTGGCGTTGTCGGTGATGTATTCACCCATGTAGCGCGTGCCGATGCGGTAATCGATCGAGTAGTGGAACCAGTCGCCGGAATCGCGCAGGACGTTGGACACATAGGTCTTGCCCAGACCAGACATGCCGAAGAACAGCACCTTTTTTCGCGCCGCGTCGCGCCAGTCCTTTGCCGAGCCGTAGATCATCGTCCGCTGTCCCTTTTTTCAGACCTAGCTAAAACGGGCAGCGGGCGACGTCAATTGCGGGTACCTGCACGATTGAGGATCAATAGCCCCAAGGCAAGGACGGCAAAGCCCAGATAAGCCTGCGGGGGCAGGGCCTCATCCCGCAGAACCGCGCCCAGGATGATCGCGACCGGAGGGATGACCAGCGTCACCAGCAACAGATTGCCTGCACCGGCCATCGCCAGAACCCGATAGTACAACAGGTAGGCTCCGGCCGTGGCAATCAAAGCGTAATAGCCAATCGCCACCCATGTGATCAGAGGCAGATCCAGACTTGGCATGCCGTCGACCACCAGCGTGATCGGTAGGATCAGCAAGGTCGATCCGGTCAGCATTCCTGCCGCTGCGACAACAGGAGGCAGGTCAGACAACGCGACCCGCGCCCAGGCACCCGCCAGCGCATAGGATACCGTGCCTGCGATGACGGCCAGTTGGGCCATGCTCTTCAGATCGAAACTGGTAAAGTTCCGTATCCCGATGGCAATCGTAACCCCAAGAAATCCAAGACCGACGCCAACCGCACGCCCACGGCTGAGGCGCTCGTCCTTGAAAAACAACGCTGCGACGATCACACCAAAAATGGCGGTCATCGCATTCAGGATCGAGGTCAGGCCCGTCTCGATATAAAGCTGCCCCCAGGCCATCAGGGAAAACGGAATTGCGTTATTCAGCAGCCCCATAACCAGAAACGCCAACCAAACGCGCGGACTGCGCGGAACAGCCAGCCGCCGAATCCGGACCACAAGCCAAAGCGCCAGCATGGCCCAGAAAACGCGATGAAACACTGAGGTCATCACCGGGATCGTGTCCAGCGCGATACGGATTGAAAGGAACGAAACGCCCCAGATCAAACCCAGCAAAAGAAGCTCGGCCCATGCTTTCGGTGAGAGGTGTTTTTGTGCTGCCATGCCACCCTTTCGCGTCCCCTGCGCACCCGTTCGACCCGAAACCTGTGCAAAGAAAAAACCCCGCCGGAGTGGCGGGGTTCGATGGTCTTTGGTGCGTTGGATCAGCCCAGCGAATAGGTGATCTGGAAGCCGACACTCCACGCGCTGTTGCCGCTGAAGTCGGCCGTCTGGCCAAATCCACCATCCGCTGTCGCGTCGCCAATATCGGTGTAGCGAACGCCGCCGGAGATTTGTGCGTTTTCAAGCGAATAGGTGCCGCCGAGACCAATGCTCCAGAAGCCGTCCGTGGGTCCGAGGTTGGAAACCGGTTCGCCTTCGTCAGATTCGTAGCCCAGCGTCACAGCGCCGGCGAATTGATCGGTGAACTGGTAGCCAAGACCAAGCGAGTAGGTGAATGTCGCGTTGTCGTAGTCGACAAGCGGTCTACCAACGATGCCGATGTACGCCGGAGGAGAATAGTCCAGCTGCGGCCAGTCCACCCAGCGGACCGAACCGAACAGCAGGGTCTTGGGGGCAACACCGGTCTGGAAGTCCAGGTTGATGGACTGGGGCGTTTCGATTTCACTGTTCGTGTCAACCGACGCAACGGTTCCCGGCGGGATCGGCGGGATCGGGAGCGGGTTGAACGATTCGTTCTGCGACAGGTCGTGTGAGATTTTCGAGTTGTACGTAAGAGCCACTCGCGCCGCGATTTCGGGCTTTTCCCATGCCACGCCGACGACATAACCAAAGGCGATGTCCCGATCCGTAGACACATCGTACCCCGCAGCAGCAGGGACCGTGACCGAGGCTTTGACGCGTTGCGCCCGTACGCCGCCGATTGCACTGAACCCGTTGTCGAATTTATAGCGCAGCAGGGCGGTAATCGCTTCGGTGTCCGCCTTGGCTTTTAACGTATTATCGTTGCGGCCGAACGGAACCGGGTTAATGGACAGCGGATAGTCATCCGCATATTCAATATCGGCCCCGAACGGTTCGTCATACATGATCGCGAAATCAAGTTGATCCGTGAGTGCGGTTTTGTAGCCGAGGTGCGGGGTGAAGAAATCATTCGCCACGCTGCCCGAATCCACAACTTGTCCGTTTGTCGGGCTGCCGGGGTTTGCATCAAGCAAGGTGCCGCTAACGCTTGGGTTGGTATATCCAAGCCGGAACTGAGCGACCGATCCTTCTTCGAAGATCAGGTTGATGCCTTGGCCGCTGCGATCCAGGCCGCCTGCATAGGCCGCTGTCGCCCCGACGCTGAGTGCGCACGCCTGCAATAGCGCTTTTTTCATCATGTCCTCCCTTAAGGTCTCCTGTAGGTCAGGCCTGAGTTATTGAGTGGTTACGATCGACCCGACTTGTGGTGCTCGATACTTTCTTAAGGCTTACTTAACCGTCAACTGGTGACGGTACGTTATTACTGGTGATTGTGGGGGGAATCTGTTGCTAAACTGTTACGATTTTCGGCCTGGACGTTCATAAAGATGCCCGAAAAGATCACGACCGCCCCCAGTAACGTCCAGTGGTCCAGCGGCTCGTGGTACAGAATCATGCCGACCACCGCGATGGTCGGTAGGCGGGCAAAATCGAATGGAACGACTATGGTTGCCGGGGCAATGGCCAGCGCGTTGGTGATACAGTAATGCGCCAACAGACCCGCCAGCCCCACCAGTATAAGAAATGGTGCCGTAGCGAGCGTGGGCAGGGCTATCTGCCCGTCGATGCCCGCTGCGATCAGACCCAGAACTGCCTGCATGACGGTTAGCCAGAACATGATGCAGCCGATACTGGCAAACCGCGTCAGGGTCTTGGTGGATATGGTTGTCAGGGCAAAGAAAACCGCCGACAGGGCGGCCGCCAGAACACCCGCGCTCAAAGGGACGGCTCCGGGGCGGGCGACGATCAGGATGCCAGCAAAGCCGATCATGGCTGAAAGCACACGAACCGGCGTCAGCCGTTCTTTCAACAGCAGCGGCGACAACAGGATGACCCAGATGGGCTGAGTGAACTCCAACGCAAAAACCTGCGCCAAAGGGATGACAGTGACCGCATAGAACCACAGGTTTTGACCTGTGAAGTGCATTAAGTTGCGGACGCCGTGCAGACCCAGCCTGTGTGTCGAGACCTGATGCCATTTGCCGGTTACCGACAGAACCAGCGCGACGACGCAGATGCCGACAAGGCTGCGGTAGAACATGATCTCAAAAGTATCATGCGTGACGCTCAGCTCTCGTCCTGCAATGGCCATGGACGAGAACGAGGCAATTGCCCCGGTCATCCAAAGCGCGGCCTTGCCGATCTGCGGTTTGCTGCTGTCCATTCACCTGCCTGCGGGATTCGTGGGTTTCTGCCTGAACCTAAACAAAAAAGCCGGGACAGTGCCCGGCTTTTTTAGTTATTCCCACTCGATCGTTCCCGGAGGTTTCGAGGTGATGTCATAGGTGCATCGGTTAATGCCCTTGACCTCATTGATGATCCGCGTGGCGGTTTCGCCCAGGAATTCGTGAGTGAACGGGTAGTAATCGGCAGTCATGCCATCGACCGAAGTGACCGCCCGCATGGCGCAGGCATAGTCATAAGTCCGTCCGTCGCCCATCACGCCCACGGTGCGGACGGGCAGGATGGCAACAAAGGCCTGCCAGATCTCGTCGTACAGCCCGTGCTTGCGAATCTGGTCGATATAGACCGCGTCGGCCTCGCGCAGGATTTCCAGTTTCTCGCGGGTGATCTCACCGGGGCAGCGGATCGCTAAGCCCGGTCCGGGGAAGGGGTGGCGGCCGATGAAGCTTTGCGGCAGGCCGAGTTCGCGGCCCAGCGCGCGGACCTCGTCCTTGAACAGTTCGCGCAGGGGCTCGACCAGCTTCAGGCCCATCTTTTCCGGCAGGCCGCCGACGTTGTGGTGCGATTTGATGGTGACCGACGGACCGCCCGAGAACGAGACCGATTCGATCACGTCAGGGTACAGCGTGCCCTGCGCCAGGAACTCGGCACCTTCGATGGTATCGGCATGTTTCTGGAACACGTCGATGAACAGCTTGCCGATGATCTTGCGCTTGGTTTCGGGGTCGGACTGGCCGTCCAGTTCGCCCAGGAACAGCTCGCTTTCATCCGCATGGATCAGCTGAATGTTGTAGTTGTCGCGGAACATGCCAACGACTTCTTCGGCTTCGTTCTTGCGCAGCAACCCGTGGTCAACAAACACACAGGTCAACTGGTCGCCAATCGCCTCGTGGATCAGAATCGCCGCGACCGAGCTGTCGACGCCGCCGGACAGGCCGCAGATGACTTTCTTGTCGCCGACCTGTTCGCGGATCTTGCGGATCATTTCATCGCGATAGGCGCCCATGGTCCAGTCGCCATCGAACCCGGCCAGTTTGACGAAGTTCTCATACAGCTTCGCGCCCTTGGGGGTGTGGTGCACCTCGGGGTGGAACTGCACGGCATAGAAGTGGCGGTTGGTGTCGGCGGTGATCGCAAAGGGCGCGTTGGGCGAAGTTCCGAAGACCTCAAACCCCGGGGCGATTTCGCTGACGTGGTCGCCGTGGCTCATCCAGACTTGTTCATCGCCTTCGGCGAACCAGCCGTTCAGAATGTCCAACTGACCTTTCGGAGTGACAAAGGCACGCCCGAACTCGGCGGTGCCGTGGCCGCTTTCGACCTTACCGCCCAGCTGGTGCATCATCACCTGCTGGCCATAGCAGATGCCAAGGATCGGCACGCCATAGTCAAAAATCTCTTGCGGAGCGCGGGGTGAACCTTCGCGCGTCACGCTGTCCGGCCCGCCCGAGAAGATCACGGCCTTGGGCGCCATTTCGCGCACAAAGTCCATCGTGACATTCTGGTAGGGGTGGATTTCACAATAGACATTCAACTCGCGCAGGCGGCGTGCGATCAGCTGCGTCACCTGGCTGCCGAAGTCGATGATCAGAAGGCGGTCATGGGATGTCTGGCTCATGACTGGCTCTTAGGTCGCGTGGCGGCTATGTGCAAGCGTAATGAAGGCGTTTTCGGCCAGATACGAGAGGGAGATCGGATCAATGACCACCATTCGGTTCATGAAAGCGACACAGGAAGACGCCGAGGCGATCACCGAATGTATCGCAGCCGCCTATTCCAAAGCCCGCGAAACCATTGCTGATCTACCGGATGTGACGGCGGGTATAGAGCAGGATATCTCGGATCATCGGGTGGTTTTGGCTATTGCGGAAACCGGGCTGGCAGGGGTGATCATCTTTGACCGGCAAGGTGCCGAGATGAAGGTCTTCAATCTGGCCGTTTCGCCAAACGCGCAAGGGCAGGGGGTTGCCGGAAAACTGCTGGCACAGGCCGAGGTCGAAGCGCGTGAGGCCGGGTGCACGCGTATGGTTTTGCGTACCCACCGCCTTATGACAGATACACGCGCGATCTATGCGCATCTGGGGTGGTTTGAAACGGAAACCAACGGCAATTCGGTCGCACTGGAAAAAGCACTCTGAACCTGCCTCTAACCCATTGATTCCGATTGTTTACTACCACGGTGAGAGGCGCGGTTGACATCCGCCCGATAGCTCCAGATCGCGATCACGGACCAGCAAAGTATGTAGAATACGCCCGTGATTATGAGGACCTCTCCGGGAATGGGGCCGACATCGGCCCGGTCGATGGCCTGAGGGAAACTCTGGACCGGGGTCGGATGGACCGAGATCTTCACGCAGAAGGCCAGGCTCTGGATCAGCAGAATCCACAGGTAATTCCTGCGGATTCGGCGACCGATCGCGATCATGAGGCTCACGTGGTAGCGCGGATGCAGGTAGTCCTGCGCCAGAACCTTTTGCCAGTTCTCCTCCATGTGTAGGTCGCCATCATAAAGCAGCGGGGCGTAGAAATGTGTCTCGAGCCATCTGGCTCGGGCGCGCCATACGTTGAAATACCTGTATCGCCGTGCCTCGAGCATTAAAAACAGAATGATCAGAACACCCACAAGTACCAGCGGCAGCGGTGAAGCCTCGGGCGAAGAAAAGGAAATCGACAGCGCAACACCCAGCGTAACAACCGCCCAGTTGGTTGTTGTATCCAGCCGCGTGCGCCAGATGGTGCTTCGGTAAACCTCGCCCCGATACAGGTGCGCCACGGCCCCAATTTCGGCCGCATCAAGTGACTTACGCACTACTTCAGTGGAAGGTGGTTTTTGCGATTCCGGATTCATGCTCTTATCATGAGCGTCACGGAATAAGGGTCAAAAAGAAAATCGAATTGACGAACATGTCGCTTTTACCCCGATTGCGCCGTTATCCACGTTCGGTGTGATTTTCGGTTCCGGTAACACAATTTGCAACGTGAACAGACTAACGGGATTATCTCATGTCAGAGGCAAACACCCGACGCAGAGCCAGAGGCGGTGGCGGAGCCGCCCGCCGGGCCGAGCGCACCGCGGTTCGTATCGAAACGGCGAAGTACATCGAACGGAATATTCCGAATTTCGAGGTTCTCAACGAAGAAGCGTTGGAGATTATCGAAGCCAACGCGGAAACCATTCTGGCCGAGGTTGGTGTCAACTTCGTTGACAACCCAGGTGCATTGCAGCGCTGGAAAGACGCTGGCGCCGACGTTGACGGTGAGCGCGTCCGCATCCCGCGCGGTCTGGCGCGTGAGCTGATCAAGACGGCCCCCAGCCAGTTTACCCAGCACGCCCGCAACCCCGAGAAATCGGTTGTCATCGGTGGCCGCAATCTGGTTCTGGCCCCGGTCTACGGTCCTCCGTTCGTGCGCGACATCCATGGCGGTCGTCGTTATGCGACCATGGACGATTTCAACAAGTTCGTGAAACTGGCCTATATGTCCAAGTGGCTACACCACTCGGGCGGGACCGTGTGCGAGCCGACCGACGTTCCGGTGAACAAGCGTCACCTGGACATGCTGATGGCGCACATGACGCTGTCGGACAAGCCCTTCATGGGCTCGGTCACCGACCCCAGCCGCGCGCAGGATTCGGTTGAGATGTGTGAAATCCTGTTCGGCAAAGAGTTCGTGCAGGAAAACACGGTCATGACTTCGCTGACCAACATCAACTCGCCGATGACCTTCGACGACGTGATGATGGGCTCACTTGAGGTTTATGCGAAGAATAATCAGGCCTGCATCATCTCGCCCTTTATTGTGGGCGGTGCGATGGCGCCGGTTTCGGTTGCCGGTACGCTGACGCAGGTTCTGGCCGAAGTTCTGGCCGGTGTTGCGTACAGCCAGATCGTGCGCCCCGGCGCACCTGCGATCTTTGGTGCGTTCGTGTCGTCGATCGACATGAACTCTGGTGCGCCGACCTTCGGTACGCCCGAGGCGTCGTTGGTCACCTATGGCGCAGGTCAACTGGCGCGGCGTCTGAACCTGCCGTTCCGCTCGGCCGGGTCGTTTTGTGGTTCCAAACTGCCCGACGCGCAGGCGGCTTATGAAACAGCTAACTCGCTGAACATGGGTCTGATGGCCGGTGTGAACTTCATGCTGCATTCGTGCGGCTGGCTGGAAGGCGGTCTGGTTGCCGACTTTGAAAAGTTTGTGATGGATGCCGACCAGCTTGGCGTTCTGCACGGTCTGGCCAAAGGCGTTGCGTATGACGAGAACGCTCAGGCGATGGAAGCGATCCGTGAAGTTGGCCCCGGCGGCCACTATCTGGGTTGCGCCCATACTCAGGCGAACTTCAAAGAGGCGTTCTGGAAGTCCGAGGTTCTGGACTACAAACCCTTCGAGACCTGGGAAGACGAAGGCGAGCGTGACACACGCACACTGGGCGCTGCGCGGGTCGAGCATCTGCTGGCCAACTACCAGCAGCCGCAACTCGACCCGGAAATCAACGCCGCGCTGAATGAATACGTGGCGGAAAAGAAAGCATCCATGCCGGACGCCTTCACCTGATCACTGATATTGCGAGGCGCGGCTGGCCTGGTACAGCTGCGCCTCGCCCAACAATGCGATCAGCAGGTCCAGATGACGCACCAGCGAATAGGCTGCGTCTTCCTCCATACGCTGCGCGTTAACCTCTCGTTCCATTTCCATCAGCCGAACCAGTGCCGCGCCGGTTCCGGGCAGCGCGCCGTATCCCAGAATACGTTGCAGATGCCGTTCCCGATCATAGTCCTGTGCCCCGAATTTCGCGGCCCGAGCCAACAGGCGGGGGCGGCGAAGGGTGGTAATCATGGTCATCAGGTCCTGCATTTCAGAGGTTCCTTGTTCGAGTGGAAGTTGCCTCTTTTGTCACACAACCTAAACGGGTGTTGCCTTGATCGGGTTCGCGCCGAACTCTGACTTCATGAGTGTTTATGTTTTTGAATCAAATCTGGTTCATGTCCTCGCGGGTTAACGAACGAGTAACGAAAGCAACTCTAGTTAGAATTGGTTAACAAACTCATCGGGGGCGATTGAGCACAGATTGTTGTTTCGACAAGGGCAAGGAACTATGGAAAATAACATGGCTTTCACCATTCCGGCTTGGGTACCTGAAGGGGCACAGAGATATCTTGCCCACACAGAGACCGGCCAGTCGATCCGCGATATCGCGCGATCCGCGGGGTGCCATGCTTCGACCATTCTCAGACAAATCAGACGGATCGAAATGCGTCGGGACGATCCTTTGGTGGACGCCGCGCTGCAATCACTGGCCGAGACGCATTTCGCTGATCCGGATACGGGTGCAGGCGACACGTTTACTATTGCGCAGGAGGAAACCGCAGCAGCCAAAGACGAGGAGTTCAACCGTGAAGCCCTGCGGATTCTGCGGCGGTTGTGCGAAACTGGATAGGTTCTGGCGGTGGCCGAAGAAATGGACAAGGCCGTAGTGGTTCGCGATACCGGTGATACCGGGGCCACCAAAACGGCCGTGGTGGAGTGCAGGATAGCGCAGGCGCTGGCCCTGAAAGACTGGATTTCCTGCGACAATCCCGGCCGGATTTCGCGCTACCGCATTTCGTCGGCGGGCCGGTCTGCGCTGAGCCGTCTGATTGCCGAGGCCGAGAACAAGGCACGCGAGCGCAGCGAGTTTGGTATGGCAGAGGCGCAGGCGCCGTTTCAGGCACAAATGGCGCCAGGGCAGGGCGCGGCGGCAAAACCCGACCGGCCAAGGCGCATTCGTTACAGCGCGTCGGAAAGTCCTTTGATTGCTTTAGCCCGTCGACGGGATCGGGATGGCAAACCGTTTCTGGATGAATCGCTGGTGGCTGCGGGTGAACGTTTGCGTGAGGATTTTGAGTTGGCGCAAATCGGCCCTCAGGTTGCGCAGAACTGGGACCACTTTCTGACCGCCGGAGGGCGCGGCAGTTTAAAAAGTGAGGCCCATGGCGGGCGGGGCTCGTCCGATGCAAGGGATCGCGTGGAGCACGCCTTGTCGGATCTCGGGCCGGGGCTAAGCGACGTGGCGCTGCGCTGCTGCTGCTATCTTGAGGGGTTGGAACTGGCAGAAAAACGCATGGGCTGGTCGGCGCGGTCGGGCAAGATCGTGCTGCGGATCGCGCTGCAACGCCTTAAACGGCACTACGAATGCCAGTCAGAGCGCAATCGTATGATCGGGTGATATGTTTTGGTTGCGTTTGTACAATCAAGTGATAGTCACAAGTTATGAATTTTACCCTCAGACAGTTGCAGTATTTCAGCGCCGTTGCCGAACAGCGAAATTTCGGTCGGGCGGCGCAGACCTGTCATGTGTCGCAGCCCGCCTTGTCGGTGCAGATCAAAGCTCTGGAAGAAAGCTTGGGCGGTCCGCTTTTCGAACGTCAGGCCCGGGACATCCTGCTGACGCCGCTGGGCCGTGACGTGTTGGATCATGCGCGTCAGGTTCTGGGGGCCGCCGACAGGTTGGATCAATTCGCAAGGGATCGATCAGGCGGGCACAGATCGCTGGCGATTGGAATCATTCCGACAATCGCGCCGTATTTGCTACCCGGCGTTCTGGCCGGATTGCGTGCCTCGGACGTGTCGCTGCGCGTTCAGGTGCGCGAAGCCAGAACCGAAAGGCTGCTGACCATGCTGCGCGCCGGAGAAATCGACGCCGGTGTCGTGGCCCTGCCGGTTGGCGGAAATGAGCTGTTCGAACTGCCCCTGTTTCAGGATCGGTTCCTACTGGCCGGTAGCACGGCGCGCCTGCAGGGCATGGCAACAAACCCCGAGGCCCTGCGGCCACTGGACCTGAAAACCGCGCAGTTGATGTTGCTGGATGATGGCCATTGCCTGACGGATCAGGCGCTTGAGGTCTGCGGGCAGGACCGCAGTAGCGGGCTGATCAACATGGGCGCGTCTTCACTGGCCACTCTGTCGCGCTTGGTGGCCGAAGGGTTTGGTCTGACCCTGATGCCCGAGCTTGCGGCGCAGTCGGAATCGGAGGCCGTGCCCGGTTTGAAGCTGGTGCGTTTCAGCGCGCCTCAACCTGCGCGAACGGTTGGCCTGGTGCGGCGCCTCTCAACCGGTAACGAGGACTGGTTCGATGGTCTGGCCGAGGTCATCCAGCGGGTCGGCGAAAGTATCGTGACGGCCACGCGCACTTGAAAACGAAAAGACCCGCCAATGGCGGGCCTTTTGTTTGGGACCGTAGAAAAGCTTAGGCCAGAGCCGGCTCTTTGGCTTCGTCCAGGTGCTTTTTCAGGTTTTCCGGCGAGGACACGCCATAGGGATCTTCGGGGCAGTTGTCCATCAGACCGGGCTCTTCGAACCATGCCTCGACCACGCCGTCGTTGACGATGGCGGCATAGCGCCACGAGCGCATACCGAAGCCCAGATTGTCCTTGTCGACCAGCATACCCATCTTGCGGGTAAACTCGCCCGAGCCATCCGGGATGACCTTGACATTTTCCAGGCCCTGATCCTGCGCCCATTTGTTCATGACAAAGCTGTCATTCACCGACATGCAGTAAATCTCGTCGACGCCTTTTTCCTTGAACTCGGCATAGCCGTTTTCAAAGCCGGGCAGCTGGTAGGTCGAGCAGGTGGGAGTGAACGCGCCGGGCAGCGAGAACAGGATCACCCGTTTGCCGGCAAAGTAATCTGCGGTGGTCTTGTCTTCCCAACGGAACGGGTTGGGGCCTTCGACGGCCTCGTCACGGACGCGGGTGTGAAAGGTTACGTCAGGCAGTTTGGTACCGGATTTCATGCTCAGTTTCCTGTGATTCATCTGTGAACTGCCGAAGATTTAAAACAGTTCTAAATTGGCTTCAATGTGATTGTTGCGGCAATCGCAAAATCTCGCGGAGACCGCAAAGCGCGCTGTTTTCAATAGAACTTTGTCGGAATTTGTCTGGTGTTTTTCTGCCATTGCATAGTGCGCTGTTATGGCAGCTATGCACGGGTGGCGTAGCTAACCGCTGCAGTTTATATTATGTCGAAGCAAAGTGACCAAAAGTCAGGAAAGCCGACCGTGCGTGATCTGAAGATCCCCGAACAACGTCATCCCGAAAAGGCGCACCGCCAGGACAATGCGCAGCCGAAGAAACCGAAATGGATTCGGGTGAAGGCCCCGGGTGGAAAAGGGTATGCCGATACCCACAAAATCATGCGCGAGAACAACCTCGTGACCGTCTGCGAAGAAGCCGGATGCCCGAATGTGGGCGAGTGTTGGGGCCAGGGTCACGCCACCATGATGATCATGGGTGAGATCTGTACCCGTGGCTGCACCTTCTGCAACATCGCTACCGGTCGCCCCGACGATCTGGATGCGTTTGAACCCGGGCGGGTTGCGCACGCGGTGCAAAAGCTGGGGCTGAACCACGTGGTCATCACTTCGGTGGACCGGGACGATCTGGAAGATGGCGGGGCAGAGCACTTCGCACAGACAATTCGCGCGGTGCGTCACCGCTCGCCCAAGACAACGATCGAAATTCTGACGCCGGACTTCCTGAAATGTGACCCGTCGGTTCTGGGAGTTGTGGTCGAGGCGAAACCCGACGTGTTCAACCACAACCTCGAAACCGTTCCGGGCCTCTATCCCGAAGTGCGCCCCGGTGCGCGCTATTTCCATTCGCTGCGTCTGTTGCAGCGGGTCAAGGAGATGGACCCGTCGATCTTTACCAAATCGGGCATCATGGTCGGCTTGGGAGAGGACGAGCAAGGGGTCCGGCAAGTCATGGACGACATGCGCGCCGCCGATATCGATTTCCTGACCATCGGTCAGTATCTGCAGCCGACACCGAAGCACCATGGCGTTGATCGTTTTGTCACGCCCGAGGAGTTCGCATCTTACGAGAAAGCGGCTTTCGGCAAGGGTTTCCTGATGGTTTCGGCGACGCCTCTGACCCGGTCGTCCTACCACGCGGGGGATGACTTTGCCCGCCTGCGCGATGCGCGCCAGAAAAAGCTGGAGCAAGGGTGACGCCCGACACACTCGCGCGGCTATCCCGTCTGCGCCATGAATTGCATCAATACCCCGAGATTTCCGGGCAGGAGGAACAAACCGCTGCCCGGATTGCGGACGAGTTGCGCGCACGGGATGCCGATCAGGTGCTAACGGGTATCGGCGGGCATGGTGTGGCGGGCGTTTACGACAGCGGTCAAACCGGGCCAACCGTTGCCATTCGGTGCGAGTTGGACGGGTTGCCGATTCAGGAAATCTCTGACGCGGCTTATGCCTCGCGCGTTCAAGGCAGAGGGCATCTGTGTGGTCATGATGGCCATATGACGATGGTTCTGGGCGTGGCCGAGCAACTGGCCCACGCCCACCCGACAACGGGCCGCGTGGTGCTGATCTTCCAACCGGCCGAGGAGACCGGGCAGGGGGCCATCGCCTTTCGGGCCGACCCAAAGTTTGCCGAAATCGCGCCTGATTATGTGTTTTCCCTGCACAACCTGCCGGGTTTGGCGCTGGGGGACGTGCTGCTGTGCGAAGGACCTGCGAATTGTGCCTCGCGCGGGATGAAAATTGTTCTGACCGGTAAGACCTCGCACGCGGCTGCGCCTCAGGATGGGATAACTCCAGCTGGGGCGCTGGCGTCCCTGATGCCGCAACTGGCTGGGTTGGGACAGGGCGGTCCTTTGGACGCCGACTTTGCCCTGACCACGGTGACACATGCCAACCTGGGCGAGCCGACCTTTGGTGTCGCGCCTGGTCGGGCTGAGCTATGGGTGACCTTGCGCACGGTCGCTGACGCCCGGATGCAAGGCTTGATGAATGAGGCTGGGGCGCTGGTGGCGCAGATCGCCTCGGACCAGGGGCTGGGGTATGAGATCAGCTATGAGGACGTGTTCGAGGCCTGCGTGAACGCGCCGGAGGCTGTTGATATTCTCAGCCGGTCTTGCTCCGAAATGGGTGTGCCCTGCGAGCTGACACCCAGCCCGCAAAAATTTTCGGAAGATTTCGGGCAGTTCGGCAAAAGCGCCAAATCTGCGATGTTCTGGCTTGGCTCGGGCGTGGATCACCCGCAACTGCACAACCCGGATTACGATTTCCCGGATGCCCTGATCCCGGCTGGAACCGGGATTTTCACGGCCGCGATTCAGCAGGTGTTGGGGCCGCTTACTCCTCGGTAAAGCGCACTTTGCCGATGAAGGGCAGGTTTCGATTGCGCTGCGCGTAGTCGATTCCGTAGCCCACGACAAATTCATCTGGGATTTCGAAGCCGATCCAGTCAGAGCGGAAGTCGACCTCGCGCCGGCTGGGTTTGTCCAGAAGTGCAATGGATTTCAAGCGGGCGGGTTTTCGGCTCCGCAACAGTTTTGTCACGTGGTTCAGCGTGTGACCGGTATCGACAATATCCTCGACGACCAGAACATCGCGTCCTTCAATTGCGCCACGCAAGTCTTTGAGAATGCGAACTTCTCGGCTGCTTTCCATCGAGTCGCCGTAGGAAGACGCCTCAAGGAAATCCACTTCGATCGGCAGGTCCAACTCGCGAACAAGGTCGGCGATGAAAACGAAACTGCCGCGCAGCAGGCCAACAACAACCAGCTTGTCGGTATTGCCGAACTCGGCGGTGATCTCGCGGCACAGTTCCTCGATCCGGGCAGCAATGGCCTTGGCCGAAATCATCTCATCTATCACATATGCACGGTCGCTCATCGCTGCCCCCTTGATCTTTGGCGCGCAACATACGAAATCACGCGCCATTGTCACCTGTTAATACCGGACGCCATGCCTACTCATTCGGAAACCCGCCACTTGCCGTATACGGCGCAGCAGATGTACGACCTGATCGCGGATGTGGCGAAATACCCCGAGTTTCTGCCCTGGTGTGCCGCCGCCCGTATCCGACGGACCTATGCCGCCGGTGAGGCGCAGGTGATGGAAGCGGATCTGGTCATCTCGTTCAAGGTGTTCCGTGAAAGGTTCGGCAGCCGGGTGACGCTGTTCCCCGACCAGATGAAGATCGACACCGAATACCTGGACGGCCCTTTCAAATACATGAAGTCCGACTGGCAGTTCGCGGACGCACCCGATGGCGGGTGCAATGTGTCTTTCCATGTGGATTTCGAATTCAAGAACGCCATCCTGCAAGGCATCATCGGCGTCGTGTTCAACGAAGCCATGCACCGGATCGTTCAGGCCTTCGAAGCTCGTGCGGCGGATTTGTACAGCTAGGTCTTTACCCCTAACCGGCGCACGCTAGACTGCGCCCATGAGCGATTTTTCCACTTCTCTGGCTGCGTTCGCGGCAGGCCCTGTCGAAACGACTTTGCAGACACGGGTCGTTACCTCTCTCTCTGTTTTGGATTGGATCGCCGTGGGGCGCGCCGGGGTTGATGAGCCAGTCTCAAAAGCCGTGCGTGATCTGGTGCTGGGCGAAGAGGGCGCGGCGCAAGCGCATCTGTTTGGCGGCGGTGCGGCCCCAATGCGCGGGGCGGCCTTGGTCAACGGCACCGTGTCGCACGCGCTGGATTACGACGACACCCATTTCGCCCATATCGGGCACCCTTCTGTTGCAGTTTTACCCGCCGCTTTGGGGCTGACCGAATGGGATGATCGCATTCTCGTCGATTTCCTCGAGGCCGCGCTGGTGGGGATGGAAGTTTCGATCCGCATGGGCTTGTGGCTGGGCCGCGACCACTATCAGGCGGGATTTCATCAGACGGCGACGGCAGGAGCGTTTGGAGCCGCCGTTGCAGCGGGCCGCGTTCTAGGTTTTGACGTCACGCAGATGCGCAAGGTGCTAGGCCTGACGGCGACCCGCTCCGCAGGCCTCAAGGCGCAATTCGGGACGATGGGCAAGCCGTATAACGCGGGTCTTGCGGCCTCGGCCGGGCTCGAGGCTGCTTTGCTGGTCGCCAGGGGGTTCGAGCCCAACATGGATGCTTTGGAAGGACAGTACGGCTTTGGTGCGACCCACAAGGGCGAGGGGGATGCACCAACCGCTTTGGCCGGGCTGGGTGAGGAATGGTTGTTCGAAGCCGTCAGTCACAAGTTCCATGCCTGCTGCCACGGCCTGCACGCCGCACTTGAGGCCGCGCGCGATCTGGACATCGCTGAACCCGAAGTGGCTGAAATCAAGGTCAAGACACATCCACGCTGGATGAGTGTGTGCAACCAGATGTCTCCGACCACGGGTCTGGGGGCCAAGTTTTCGTACCGGACGGTGATCGCCATGCAGGCGCTTGGCTATGACACGGCGCTGCCCGCCAGCTATACGGACAAGGTCTGCGCGGACCCGCGCCTGATGTCCCTGCGGGATCGTGTGTCGGTCGAAGCGGATGAAACGCTGTCAGAAACGCAGGCGCATCTGATCCTGTTGCGCCGCGACGGTGCACGGCTTGAGGCAACCCATGATCTGTTGGCGCCGATGAGCTTGGCAGACCGCGAAGACCGTGTGCGCGGCAAGGCCGCCAAGCTTATCGGAAGCGAAGAGGCGGACGCGATCTGGTCGATGCTGCGCACCGGTGGCCGCGCCCGCGATCTGGCAAAAAGACTGGCGGGTTAGACCACGCGCCAGTGCAGCGGGAAGCCCGGGTCAAACACAGTCACGGGGCCGTCACCGGATTCGATTTTGTCGGGGTAGTCGACGGGCTCACCTTTGGTCAAGGTGATGGTGTCCTCGTTCACCGGCAGGCGGTAGAAGGCAGGCCCGTTCAGCGAAACAAACCCTTCCAACTTGTCCAGAGCACCTTCGCGTTCGAACATCTCGGCCACCAGTGACATGGTGTTTGTCGCCGTGAAGCACCCGGCGCAGCCACAGGCCATTTCCTTGTTCGCATCTGTATGCGGCGCGCTGTCGGTGCCCAGGAAAAACCGCGCATCGCCCGAGGTCGCAGCGGCCAGCAACGCCAGCCGGTGCTCTTCCCGCTTGGCGACGGGCAAGCAATAGTAATGCGGTTTGATGCCACCCACCAGAATGTGGTTGCGGTTGATGATCAGATGGTGCGCGGTGATGGTCGCGCCCAGATCAGTATCGTTGGCTTTCACATAGTCCACGCCGTTCGAGGTGGTGATATGTTCCATCACCACGCGCAGTCCCGGGGTGGCCTTGCGGATCGGGTCCAGAATACGGTCGATGAACACGGCCTCACGGTCGAAGATGTCGATCTCTGCGTCGGTAACTTCGCCGTGGACGCACATGGGCAGACCGATCTCGGCCATCTTCTCAAGCACCGGACGCACCTTGTCGAAATCTCGCACGCCCGAGGCCGAGTTGGTCGTGGCCCCGGCTGGGTACAGCTTGACCGCCTTGACCAGCCCGCTGGCATGGGCTGCGGCCACATCGTCAGCATCGGTATCCTCGGTCAGGTACAAGGTCATCAGCGGCTCGAATGTCATACCCTCGGGCAACGCGGCCATGATGCGATCGCGATAGGCCGCGGCCTGATCGCCGCGTACCACGGGCGGCACAAGGTTGGGCATGATGATCGCGCGGGCAAAATGGCGCGCGGTTTCGGGCAGGACGGCCTGCAACATCGCGCCATCGCGCAGGTGCAGGTGCCAGTCGTCGGGTCGGCGGATCGTGATGCTATCGGTCATGGCGCTTCCGCTATCATACAGGCCGCGCGCGGGAAAGGCCTTGTCAACGCACCCGATCGCCGTAAGTCCCGGAAAGACCATGGCCTTGACGCGCGTGCGCTGTCGTGACCTTTTGTGGCGAGGGAGAGATTTGAATATGACGCAGCCGAATTCCATCGATGCCGTTCAGAATATGCTGGGCGCGCAGGGCTATGTTTGCGGCCGGGCCCTGGCCACGGTTGTGTTCCTGTCGCTGAAACTGGGCCGCCCCTTGTTTCTGGAGGGCGAGGCCGGGGTGGGCAAGACCGAGATCGCCAAGGCACTGGCAGCGGGTCTGAATCGGCGTCTGATCCGGTTGCAATGTTACGAGGGGCTGGATGCCTCCTCGGCTGTCTACGAATGGAACTTCCCGGCACAGATGGTGGCGATCCGGACGGCAGAAGCGTCGGGTGGAGCGGACCGTGGCGCGCTGCAATCCGAGCTGTTCTCGGACGAGTATCTGATCGAACGTCCGTTGTTGCAGGCGATGCGCCCCGACGAAAACGGCGCGCCAGTCCTGTTGATCGACGAACTGGACCGCACGGATGAACCTTTTGAGGCGTTCCTGCTGGAGGCACTGAGCGACTTTCAGGTCACCATCCCCGAACTCGGGACCGTCAAAGCCCCCGAACCACCCATCGTCATCGTCACCTCGAACCGCACGCGCGAGGTGCATGACGCGCTGAAACGCCGTTGCCTCTATCACTGGGTCGATTACCCCGATTTCGACCGCGAGATCGAAATCCTCCACGCCCGCGCCCCCGAGGCTGCCGAGGCGCTCAGCCGCGAGGTTGTGGCTTTCGTCCAGCACCTGCGCACCGAAGACCTGTTCAAGAAACCCGGCGTCGCCGAGACCATCGACTGGGCCAAATGCCTGCTGGCGCTGGACGTGATCAACCTCAGCCCCGAGGTGATCGGTGACACACTGGGCGCGATCTTGAAATACCAGGACGACATCCAGAAACTGCAGGGATCCGAGGCGAAACGGATTCTGGATGAGGCGAAAGCTGAATTGGACGTTGCATGATACTTTTTCGCCCAACCGGGGCCAAAGAACTGGAGCTGGTACAGCAAAGCGGTTGGACGTCATGGCCGCCGCGTTTGCCCGACCAACCGATCTTTTATCCAGTGACTACATTTGACTATGCAGAGAAAATTGCGCGGGACTGGAATTCGGTGCTGCCCGATCCGGAAAACTATGGCTTCGTGACCGAGTTCGAAATCAGTCCTGACGCAGTGCAAAGGTATCCGGTTCAGGATGCCGGGGGCAAGGCGCACACGGAACTCTGGGTTCCCGCCGAGGACCTGCCGTGGTTCAACACACAGATACAAGGACAAATCCGCGTGGTTGCCTGCTACCGTGATGGCCATCGCGTACCGATGACAGAACATTTATTGTCTGCAAGTTTCGTCTGATGCTTCATCATTCTCAATACACTTCGGGGGTATGGGGGCAACGCCCCCATGAATGGTAGTGGCGGAACAATTCCCCCTCGATATCCCCGACAGCCCCAAGCTGGCGCAGAACATCACCCATTTCGCTCGGGCTTTGCGTAAGGCAGGGCTGCCGATTGGGACAGGCCGTGTCGTCGATGCAATCCGGGCGGTGCAGGCCGCTGGGTTCACCGAAAAGAGGGATTTCTACTGGACGCTCCACGCCTGTTTCGTCAACCGCCCCGAGCATCGGACGGTGTTCGCGCAGGTCTTTCGCATGTATTGGCGCGACCCGCGTTACATGGAGCACATGATGGCGATGATGCTGCCTGCCATCCGGGGTGTGCAGGAGGAACGCAAAGCCGATGCCGCCGAAAAACGCGCGGCCGAGGCGTTGCTGGACGGGGTCGAACGCGATCTGCCCGAGGCGGTCGAGCAGGAAGAAGAGACCGAGCTGGAGATTGACGCCTCGCAAACCGCGTCCTCCGAGGAACGGCTGCGCAGTCTGGATTTCGAACAGATGAGCACGGCCGAGATCGCACAGGCCAAACGTATGCTGGCGCGGTTGACGTTACCGGTAAAACCCATCGACTCGCGGCGCGGGCAGGCCAGCCATCTAGGGCATCGGATCGACCGTGCCCGCACCCTGCGCGCCGCGATGCGCCAGGGCGGAGAGCTGCGCAATATCGCGCGCCTGAAGCCGAAACCGCGTTGGCCCAACCTTGTGGTGCTGTGCGATATCTCGGGGTCGATGAGCCAGTACAGCCGGATTATCCTGCATTTCCTGCACTCGGTTTCAAACGCCAAAGGCGCCGGTTGGGCCAAGGTCCATGCGTTCACTTTCGGCACACGCCTGACCAACATCACCCGCCACCTGCAGCAGCGCGACGTGGATGCCGCCTTGGCCGCTGCCGGGGCCGAGGCACAGGATTGGGAAGGCGGCACCCGGATCGGCGAATGCCTGCACGCGTTCAACCGCGATTGGTCGCGCAGGGTCACGGGGCAGGGGGCGGTGGTGCTTTTGATCTCGGACGGTTTGGACCGGGGCGATCCCGAGGCGTTGGGGAAAGAGATGGAGCGCCTGCACCTCTCTGCGCGTCGTCTGATCTGGCTCAATCCGCTTTTGCGTTGGGACGGTTTCGCGCCCAAGGCGCAGGGTGTGGCGGCGATGCTGCCGCACGTGGACAGTTTTCGCGCGGGCCACTCCATTGCGTCTTTGGAGGATCTTGCCGCCGTTATCTCACAACCCGACGACGTGGGAGAGAAAGCGCGGCTGATGACCGCGCTTTCGGGGTGATTAGCCACCCACCTGTTCTTCGTTGCACTTGCGCGCCATTTCCATGGCCTTGTAGGTGCCGGTCAGATCGACGGTGAAGGCAAATTCCTTCTCGGGGAACACGACCATGACCTTCTGCTTGGCAATGTCATCCGCGAACTGAGGGTCGTCGGACAGAACATAGCCGCCGGAATACCCTTTGGTGATGTTGCCCTTCATGCCGGTGGCTTCGCCCAGATAGATGTTGTCGCCCAGCAGGATCGCCACGGCCTCTTTCTCGCCGCGCTTGATGTCTGTCTTGGCCTTGGTGAACACGCCCACATAACCGACGCTGCGGTCTTGCGTCAGCCCCATCTGAACCACGTTTTCGGAGTCATCAACGGCCTCGATCAGGCAGGATTTCTTGTCCTGATCGATGAATACCTTCCATCCCTCGACCTCACCATAGCGCAGGAAAGTATCTGCGCTGACTGCGGTCGATGCCAGCATCCCAATTGCCATTCCGAGTGTAAAAATGCGTTTCAACTCTCTGTCTCCCTTGTGAAAAATTAATATGCGCATACTGGAATGCACCAGTCGCGCGTGTAGGCTAGAATCAGGTCTGCTGACAATCAATCCTTTGCGTAAACTGTGGAAATCCGAGCTTCTTTGTGCCGAAGGAACGGTTATTTCGGCCTGTACAACACCCTCCGGGGTATGGGTTCCTTTTCATCCCGTCAAACCTGCCTATGTTGGGGCTGAACACTCCGGGAGGGTGCAATGGACAGATTCGACAACAGCCCCGAAACGGCCCTGCGCTGGTATCGCGACGGAAAACCTGTCGCATTGGCCACGGTGGTCGAGACCTGGGGCAGCGCGCCGCGGCGTGTGGGTGCTCAGCTGGTCATTGGTGGCGACGGCCGCATCGAAGGGTCGGTCTCGGGCGGCTGTGTCGAGGGCGCGGTCGTGGTCGAAGCTCTGGAGGCGATCGACGAAGGTGAAGCACGGTTGTTGGAATTCGGTGTCAGCGACGAGGATGCCTTTGCCGTGGGGTTGGCCTGCGGCGGCACCATCCGTGTGTTGGTCGAACCAGTGGGCAAGGTACTGCCCGAGCCCATGCTGCGTGAACTGGTTGATGCCCGGGCCCGGCGTGAACCGATTGCCTACGAGGTAAATATCGAAACCGGCCACCGCACTTTGCGGCGCAACGCCTATGCGGACCGCTTGCGCATGGATCGGTCGGGATTCGAGGAAGACGGTCAGACCTTCGTGGCGGTGCATAATCCTCCGCTGCGGCTGATCGTTGTTGGCGCCGTTCATATCGCGCAGGCCTTGGTGCCGATGGCGCGGATCGCCGGATATGATCCGGCCATCATCGACCCACGCGATGCCTTTGCCTCGAGCGCGCGTTTTCCCGGTGAGACGATCCTGACCGACTGGCCGGACGAGGCGGTTGCCAAACTGGGGATGGATGCGCGTACGGCTGTGGTGCTGTTGACCCATGACCCCAAGCTGGACGACCCGGCCCTGCAATCCGCGCTTCAGGCCGGGGTGTTCTATATCGGCGCTCTGGGCTCGACCCGGACCCATGCCAAGCGTGTGACACGGATGAAAGAGGCTGGGTTCACCGACGCACAGATCGCGCGCATTCACGGGCCGATCGGTCTGGATATTGGTGCTGCGGACCCATCGGAAATCGCGGTGTCCATTCTGGCGCAAATGACAGCTGTGTTGCGGGGCAAAGCGTGAAGTTCGGCCCCGTTCCCGTTGATCAGGCTGCAGGATCAATCCTGGCGCACTCTGTAAAGGCCGGAGAGACCAAGCTGCGCAAGGGCCTCTTGTTGACAGCCGAGCATCAGGAGGCATTGGTCGCGGCGGGGCATGGTTCGGTCACTGTTGCCCGGCTGGAGCCGGGAGATTGTCATGAAGACAAAGCGGCCGGGATGCTGGCAGATGCTCTGGTCCCTGACCCCCAGGCAGCCGCGTTGCGGGTGACGCAACCGTTCACCGGCCGGGTGAACCTGTTGGCGGATGGGCCGGGGGTTGCGGTACTGGATGTCGCGGCACTTGAGGCGTTCAATCAGGTCAACCCGATGATCACCGTGGCCACCGTTCCGCAATATCAGCAGATGAGCGCAGGCGGCATGGTCGCGACGATCAAGGTCATTTCCTATGCTGTGCCGGGAGGAGACGTTCTTGAAGTTTCGCGCCTGGCGAAGGGTGCGATCCGTCTGGCTACGCCTATCTACCGAAACGCCGGGCTGGTGGTAACCGACATTCCCGGCGGGCCACCGAACGAAAAAGGCATCGCTGCAATTCAGGGCCGGGTAGAGGCTTTGGGATTGGAGTTGGCCGATGTGCGCGTTGTCCCGCACCAGACCGAGGCCCTTGCGACCGCCATCGGGGAAACGCAAGGCGACGTGCTGATGATCCTGACCGGCTCGGCCACCTCGGATGTGTCTGACGTGGCGCCTCAGGCAGTCCGTGCTGCAGGCGGGCAGGTGGATCGTTTCGGAATGCCGGTCGATCCGGGGAACCTGCTGTTTCTGGGGGCGCAAGGCGTGCGTCCGGTGATCGGATTGCCGGGATGTGCGCGGTCTCCGGCATTAAACGGGGCGGATTGGGTTCTGTCACGCGTCGCCTGCGGGATTGCGACGACCGGCGCGGATATTGCCGCGATGGGGGTTGGCGGTCTGCTCAAGGAAATCCCGACACGACCGCAGCCAAGGGCAGGGCGCAAGGGATAACACGACGGTTATTTGCCTTTCCGGTTCAACGAAATAGATGTTGGCAATTGCCCGAGTGACCGACCAAAACACTCGCTAAATATTTTTGTTCTCAAACAAATTTTCCCGTGTTTAACTCTGCGCAGGGAGAGTTTCATTTTGGGAGGAACATATGACACAGGTCTCAATGACCGTGAACGGGAAGTCCGTGAGCGGTGATGTCGAGGGCCGGACGCTGCTGTCCAGCTTTCTGCGTGAAAACCTGTCGCTGACCGGAACCCATGTGGGTTGCGATACCGCGCAATGTGGCGCGTGTGTGGTTCACGTGAATGGCGAGGCGGTCAAATCCTGCAACATGCTGGCGCTTGAGGCTGATGGGGCCGAGGTCGGCACGATCGAAGGTCAGGCGAACGCCGATGGCTCGTTGAATGTCATCCAGCAGGCCTTTCAGGATCATCACGGTCTGCAATGCGGGTTCTGCACGCCGGGCATGGTGATGAGTGCTGCGGCCCTGCTGAAAGACAACCCACGTCCGACCGAGGCCGAAATCCGCAAATACCTGGAAGGCAACCTGTGTCGTTGCACCGGCTATCACAACATCGTCAAGGCGATCATGGCCGCATCCGGCCAGAACGTGGGCAGCATCGCTGCCGAATGATGCCACTGCGGGCGCAAGAGGAGACGCCCGTGGGATGAGAAAGGGTGCATCAGCATCCGTTTATGGGAGGAGAACAAGCAATGCCCAAAGACAGTGGCATCGGAGCCAGTTCCAAGCGGCGCGAGGACGTACGCTTTCTGACCGGAGCGGGCAATTACACCGACGACATAAACGTACATGGCCAGGCCTATGTACATTTTCTGCGGTCCGACATCGCGCATGGCCGGATCAAATCCGTGGACACTTCGGCGGCCGAGGGCATGCCGGGCGTGGTCAAGGTTTTCACCGGCAAGGATTTCGAAGGCGTGGGCGGGATGCCCTGCGGCTGGGAGGTGACCGACAAGCACGGTGCGCCCATGCAAGAGCCTCCGCACCCGATCCTGGCCCAGGGCAAGGTGCGCCATGTTGGTGACCCGATCGCAGCCGTTGTCGCGGACAGCCTTGAGCAGGCGCGCGACGCGGCCGAGGCCATCGATGTGGATATTGAGGAACTGCCAGCAGTCATGAACATGAAAGCCGCGGCGCAGGATGGGGCGACGCTGGTTCATGACGATCTGAAAAACAACATCTGCTATGACTGGCAATTGGGCGAGACCGATGACGCCAAGGTCGATGAGGTCTTTGCCAATGCGGCCCATGTGACCACTCTGGACTTGGTCAACAATCGGTTGGTCGCCAACCCGATGGAGCCGCGTGTTGCCGTGGCCGAATACAAGCGCGGCACGGATGAGTACACGCTGTTTACGACGTCACAGAACCCGCACGTGATCCGCCTGCTGATGTGTGCCTTTGTGCTGGGGTTGCCGGAACATAAAGTACGCGTTGTGGCCCCGGATGTGGGCGGCGGTTTCGGCACCAAGATTTTCCACTATGCGGAAGAGGCGTTCTGCACTTTCGCCGCCAAGGCATGTGGTCGTCCGGTCAAGTGGACTTCCAGCCGGTCCGAGGCGTTCATGTCGGATGCCCATGGTCGTGACCATGTCAGCAAGATCGAATTGGCACTGGATGCGGACAACAACTTTATCGGCCTGCGCACCAACACCTACGCCAATCTGGGCGCCTATCTGTCGACCTTCTCCAGTTCGGTACCGACCTGGCTGCATGGCACGCTGATGGCAGGCAACTACAAGACGCCGGTCATTCAGGTGAACGTAAAGGCGATGTTCACCAACACGGTGCCTGTGGACGCCTATCGCGGTGCGGGCCGCCCCGAGGCGACCTTCCAGCTGGAGCGTGTCGTGGATAAGGCCGCGCGTGAATTGGGCGTCGATCCGATTGCTCTGCGCCGCCAGAACTTCATCACCCAATTCCCCTATGACACGCCGGTGGCGCTGACCTATGACACCGGGAATTACAACGGGACGATGGACAAGCTTGAGGCCGCCGCCGATCTGGCGGGCTTTGCCGCGCGGCGTGCTGAAAGCGAGGCCAAGGGCAAGCTGCGCGGTCTGGGCATCAACTGTTATATCGAGGCTTGCGGCATCGCACCTTCGAATATCGTCGGTATGCTGGGGGCCCGGGCGGGTCTTTATGATGCGGCGACCGTTCGGGTGAACGCCACCGGTTCGATCAGCGTCATGGTCGGTGCGCATAGCCACGGGCAGGGGCATGAGACCGCCTTCCCGCAGGTTGTGGCCGATATGATCGGCATCGACGAGTCGATGGTCGAGATCGTGCATGGGGACACGTCGAAGATCCCGTTTGGCATGGGCACCTATGGCTCGCGTTCGCTGGCGGTTTGTGGCTCGGCCATGGTCAAGGCGACCGAGAAGGTGATCGAGAAAGCCAAGCGGATCGCCGCCCACCTGCTGGAGGCGTCCGAGGCGGATATCGAGTTGAAGGATGGTCAGTTCAGCGTCGCAGGCACCGACAAGTCGGTGGCCTGGGGCGATGTGACTTTGACGGCGTATGTGCCGCACAACTATCCGCTGGAGGTCGAGCCTGGGCTGGAGGAAACCGCGTTTTATGATCCGGCCAACTTCACCTTCCCGGCTGGCGCTTATGCCTGTGAGGTCGAGGTAGACCCCGAGACAGGTCAGGTGACCATCGAGGCCTTCACTGCCGCGGATGACTTCGGCAACATCGTCAATCCGATGATCGTGGATGGTCAGGTGCATGGCGGCATCGGTCAGGGCATCGGGCAGGCGCTGCTTGAAAACTGCGCCTATGACGAGAATGGCCAGCTGCTGAGTGCATCCTACATGGACTACGCCATGCCGCGTGCGGATGACGTGCCGTTTTATGGTGTCGATCACTCCAGTCAGACGCCCTGTACCCATAACCCGTTGGGTGTGAAGGGCTGTGGCGAGGCCGGGGCCATCGGTTCACCGCCTGCAGTGGTCAACGCGGTGCTGGATGCGCTGAACTCGGGTGGCAAGGCGGTCGATCACATCGACATGCCGGTGAGCCCGTCGCGCGTCTGGGCGGCGATGAACAGCTGAATGGAGAGGGTGGACCGGGGGCCAGCCCCCGGACCCCCGGGATATTTATAGCCAGATGAAGGGCGGATCCGCGCCTTTCGGAAAGGAAGACGAAATGTACAATTTCGAGTTTGAGAAGCCCTCGACCATTGCCGACGCGGTTGCCGCGTTGGGGGCCGAGGATGCGCAGGCGCTAGGGGGTGGTCAGACGTTGATCCCGACGCTGAAGCAGCGGCTGGCGGCGCCGTCCAAGCTGGTGTCGGTAAGCGGAATAGCCGAGATGAAGGGGGTCTGCGTCGAGGACGACGGCTCGGTAGCCGTTGGCGGGGCGACCACCCATGCCACGGTTGCGTCCGAGGCTGCGGGCAACTATCCGGCCCTTGCGGCGTTGGCGGGTCAGATCGGTGATCCGGCGGTGCGCAATCGCGGCACCATTGGCGGGTCGATTGCCAATAACGATCCGGCAGCCTGTTACCCGGCCGCTGTGTTGGGGTCGGGTGCAACTGTGGTTACCAATGCGCGGCAGATCGCTGCGGACGATTTCTTTGAGGGAATGTTCTCGACTGCTCTGGATGAGGGTGAGATCGTCACCTCGGTCCGGTTCCCGGTACCGCAGGCGGCAAGCTATCAGAAGTTCCTGCAACCGGCCTCGCGGTTTGCTTTGGTAGGCGTCTACGTGGCGCGGTTTGCCGATGGTGTGCGTGTCGCCGTCACCGGTGCAAGCGAAGATGGTGTGTTCCGTTGGTCTGAGGCAGAGGAGGCGCTGAACAAAGAGTTCCGCGCAGATGCGTTGATGGATCTGCGCATCAATCCGGCCAACATGATCGCTGATCTGCACGGCAGCAAGGAATACCGTGCGCATCTGGTCGGCGTCATGACCAAACGGGCCGTCGAAGCCTGTATGTAAGACGCAGCGATTAGGCAAAGCTCCGGTGGAATGCCGGGGCTTTTTATGTTCGGCGAAGTCTTGGCGGTTTTGCGGGTTGCCAATAGGCCCCGGTATCTTCGCGTGCCTTTTGATAGGCTTCTATGCGCTGCCGGGCCGCGTCGCCTCCGGCATCGAAGAGGTGCCCCAGCAGGCATTCCAGAACGGCCATTGCTCCGGTGTAACAGGAAAACGGGTACAAGGCGCGGGTGCTGACAGTGAAGGCGATGTCTGGCTCGACCCCGGGGGCGATTACGTCGCTGTCCGAGATCAGGATCAGGCGCAGGCCTTGTTGTTTTGCGAACCGCATCGACTGGATGGTGTCCGCGGAATAGGGGTGGACGGTGATGGCGACCAGGCAATCGTTTTGGTCTGCGTCCAGCAGATCGTCGGCGGCAGACCCAATATGGCGTGGCACCAGTTGGATGCCCGGATGCGCCATGCGTCCTGTGTACGAGAAGTAATAGGCCAGAGCGTAACTTGCGCGTGTCGCCGTGACGAAACACCTGCGGGACGCGGTGATGAACCGGACCGCTTCGCGTGTTTTTTGGGGCTTCATCAGGCGCAAGGACCGAGTGACGACATTCTGTTCGTTCTGCGCCAGCTTTGCCTGCGCGTTGCTGAACGCATCCTCAGTTTGCATCGTGGTTAGCCAGTCCTGCCCCAGTTCACCTTCTCGATCCGTGACCAATGCGTGCCGGAATGGTGCGCGGAAAGATTCGAAGCTGTCGAAGCCCGTGCGTCGCGCTAGCCGGACCAGAACGTTGGAGCTGACGCCGACCTTGGTCGCCGTCGTACGGATCGGATCCAGGCCGAAGTCTCCGGGATGATCGATGATGTACTTGGCGGCTGCCTGCAGGGCCGAAGGCATCCGTTCGATGCCCTGACGCAGTCGGTCGGTAATCTGATTTGGAGTGTTTTTCATGAGCAAAGAAAAACAAATGTTTTGAAATAAACAAGTAAAAAACGGTGCAAGCTTGATTAGATGGCAGGTGTTATCAGAGGAATGGGCATGTCAGACACGCGAATAAATACCGAAACCGCTCGTCGCCCCTATGTGCTGGTCGCGCCGAATGGAGCGCGGCGAGGGCGGTCGGATCATCCCGGATTGCCCGTTTCAATTGATCAGATCGTGGACGCTGCGCGCGCCTGTTTTGAGGCCGGGGCGCACGGGTTGCATTTGCATATTCGCGACAAGCAGGGGCAGCACGCGCTGGACGCGGGCCAATACCTTGAAACGATGGCCGAGCTGCGCCGGGTCGTTCCAGAGATGGACATCCAGATCACGACCGAGGCTGCGGGTCTGTTCGAAGTGCCTGCGCAGTTGGCATGTCTGGAACAGGTGCGGCCGGATTGGGCCTCGATATCCGTCCGGGAAATCGCGCGGGCACCCGAGCTGGCGCCGCATGTCTATGGGCTGTGTGCCGAGCAGGGGACGCGGGTTCAGCATATCCTGTATGACGCGGATGACGCTGCCTTGCTGAAGCAATGGCAAAAGGCTGGAATTGTGCGGGACGGTCAGGTGGACCGCCTTTTAGTTCTGGGGCGGTATACGTCCGGCCAGCAGTCCGCGCCGAAGGACTTGGATCAGTTTCCGGTGGATACATCACCATGGATGGTTTGCGCCTTTGGTGCGCAGGAACATGCTTGTTTGGCTTACGCGGCCCAGCAGGGAGGAGACGTTCGGGTAGGCTTTGAAAACAGCCTGACCGACCAAACCGGAAATCAATGGAAAGACAATGCCGCGTCGGTGTCGGCGCTTATTGCCATGTTGGAAGGGGCAGTTGAATGAGTCACGTATTCCCACGCCACACGAAGTCAGACCTGCCCATCGCCGCAGGGGGGGACGGGTGCTATCTGATCGATACGCAGGGCCGTCGTTACCTGGACTGCGGAGATGCCGCAGTGTCCTGTCTGGGCCATTCAAATCCGGCCGTGATCCGGGCGGTGCAGGAGCAGGTGGAGAAGATCGCCTTTGCCCATACTGGTTTCATGACCTCGGAACCGGCCGAGGCGCTGGCGGATCTGCTGGTCGAGCACGCTCCGGGCGATCTGAATAGTGTGTATTTTGTTTCGGGCGGGTCCGAGGCGACCGAGGCGGCGATCAAACTTGCACGGCAGTATTATCTGGAGATCGGCCAGCCCGAGCGGCGACATGTGATTGCCCGGCGGCAAAGCTATCACGGCAATACCTTGGGCGCCCTGTCGGCCGGTGGGAACGCGTGGCGACGTGCGCAATTTGCTCCGATGCTGATCGACATGACCCATATCGCGCCTTGCTATGAATATGCCGAGAAATCGGAAGGCGAGAGCAGCCATGACTACGGTCAGCGTGTCGCCAACGAGCTGGAGGCTGAAATCCTGCGGCTAGGTCCCGAGACCGTGATGGCCTTCATGGCCGAACCGGTCGTGGGGGCGACACTGGGCGCGGTGCCTGCGGTCGAGGGGTATTTCAAACGCATCCGCGAGATCTGCGATCAGTACGGCGTGCTGCTGATTCTGGATGAGGTGATGTGCGGCATGGGTCGGACTGGTCATCTGTTTGCCTGCGATCATGACCGTGTCGCCCCGGATATCCTGTGCATCGCCAAAGGGTTGGGGGCTGGATATCAGCCGATCGGGGCGATGATGTGTACCGGGAGGATTTACGATGCGATCCGCGACGGGTCCGGGTTCTTTCAGCACGGCCACACTTACATTGGGCATCCGGTCGCTACGGCGGCGGCGCTGGCCGTTATCCGCGAACTGACCGGGCGTGATTTGCCTGCAAGGGCAGGTGTCATGGGGGAGAAACTGCAATCGGCACTTGAGGCCGCGTTGGGACAACATCCCAACGTTGGGGATGTTCGGGGTCGTGGCTTGTTCCGGGGCATTGAGCTGGTAGCGGATCGCGACAGCAAAACACCGTTCGACCCAGCGCTCGGCGTGGCAGGTAAGATCAAGAAGGCTGCGCTGGCCGAAGGTCTGATCTGTTACCCGATGTCAGGCACTCGCGACGGACGGATGGGCGATCACATCCTGCTGGCACCGCCGTTCATCATCGAAGAGGCACAGATTGACGAGTTGGTCGGCAAGCTGAGCAAGGCAATATCAGCGGTGATCTGACGGCTGAAAAAAGAAAAGCCCCCTCGGATGAGGGGGCTTTGAATTCCCGGTCGGCTAAGACCTTACTTCTGCGGCAGAGGCCCGATCATCATGATCATCTGACGGCCTTCCATCTTGGGCATGTTTTCGATCTTACCCAGATCCTTTACGTCCTCGGCTACACGTTCCAGCAGCTCGCGGCCCAGATTCTGGTGCGCCATCTCGCGACCGCGGAAGCGCAGGGTAACTTTAACCTTGTCACCGTTTTCCAAAAACTTGAACACGTTCCGCATTTTGACGTCATAGTCATGGGTGTCGGTGTTGGGTCGGAATTTGACCTCTTTCACTTCAATGATTTTTTGCTTCTTGCGGGCTTCGCTTTCACGTTTCTGCTGTTCGTATTTGAACTTGCCGAAATCCATGATCTTGCAGACGGGCGGGTTCGCATTAGGCGAGATTTCAACCAAATCAAGTCCGACATCGGCGGCCATCTGCATTGCTTTGGCGGGATGAACCACCCCGACGTTTTCACCTTCGGCGCCGATCAGGCGAATTTCGGGGGCACGGATCTTTTCATTGACGCGCGGGCCGGTGTCTCTCTGCGGCGGCGCGTTGTGAGGTCTGCGGGCTATGGGTTCATTCCTTTGATGATTGCAGAATTTCGAGCCCGGAATTTAGACTGCTGCGCGTCTTGATTCAAGCGCCAACCTTGCCGAAAGACCTCAATAAATCAGGTTTAACAGCGGGTTTATGCGCGGGCCATGGTCAATCCAGCGGCCCGCGCGATAGGATCAGCCGACAAAGGCCTTTTCGATCACGAATTCCTTGGGCTCGGAATTGGCGCCTTCGCGCAGGCCGAACTCTTCCAGAATTGCCTTGATGTCCAGGTTGAAGGCCAGCGACCCGCAAACCATGGCGCGGTCGGTTTCCGGCTGGATGCCGCCCTCGATGCCCAGATCGGAAAACACGGTGCCGTCTTTCAGCAGGTTTGTGATGCGGCCCATCTTGGGGCTCTCTTCCCGCGTGGTGGTCGGGTAGTAACGGATCTTGTCCGCAAACCCTTCGCCAATCAGCTCGGCCAACATCTCGTCCTGACGGATGCTCTCGATCAGCTGACGGCCATACTCCAGCTCTGCCACTTCGCGGCAGGTATGGGTGATGATGACTTCGTCATAGTCCTCATAGGTCTGCGGTTCGCGCAGCAGCGAGGCGAACGGCGCAAAGCCGGTGCCGGTGGCAAAGAACCACAGACGCTTGCCGGGCAGCAGGGCGTCGTGGACCAGCGTGCCAACGGGCTTGGGACGCAGGATGATCTGGTCACCCGCCTTGATGTGTTGCAGTTTCGAGGTCAGCGGACCGTCCTGCACCTTGATCGAATAGAACTCCAGCTCTTCGTCCCAGGACGGCGAGGCAATCGAATAGGCGCGCAGCAAGGGTTTGCCATTGTCGCCCAGCAGGCCGATCATCACGAACTCGCCCGAGCGGAACCGCAGCGAGGCAGGGCGCGACACCTTGAAGGAAAACAGGCTGTCGGTCCAGTGTTTGACGTCCGTTACGGTTTGGGCGTCCGGCAGAACGGGGGCCTTTACGGCGGTAGCTTCGGTCACGGGCTTCATCTCTGTCATCGTTTCACTGCCGGTCTGCTAAACCGACATCTCCGTTTAAGCTTTGATCCACATCAGGAAAAGGGGCAGATTGCCCCTTTCCTTAATTTAAGCTGGCTGTTGGCGGTCTTAGCCGCGCAGGCGGGCCTGATAGCTGTGGTCTTTCCAGTTGGCGCGGGCCAGCCACTGATCTTCGGGTTGACGGGCGGCCAGAGCGTCGTCGATCTCGACTTCGTCAAATCCGCTGCGGCGCGCCATGGCATATTGATCAGCCAGAACATGCCCTTTGGCGCGCAAGCGGCCAGTATAACCTTTCAGGCGCAGTACACGTGCGATTGTAAAGCCACGACCATCGGCTGAGGACGGAAAGTCCACGCGCACCATCTGTGCGCTGCCCAGGCGGTCAATCAGCTCATCCGGGTCAATGTCCGAGGCCACATCCAGCGCGACCACATCATTGGCCGCGTCTTCCAGGGTGACAAACCCGTCGGTCCAGTCATCGGGGGCAAACCCCGTATCCGATACGATTACGTTCATGTTTTCTCTCCGGCGCGCACCATCTTGCCATCGACAAAATGGATGCCGCATTCTTCTTTGTTCTGATCGCGCCAGCGTCCGGCACGGGGGTCTTCGCCCTCTTTGACCGGCGAGGTGCAGGGCGCACAGCCGATCGAAGGGTATCCTTTGGCCACCAGCGGGTGCCGGGGCAAGTTGTTTTCGTCCATATAGGCGCGCACGTCCTCGGGCGCCCAATGGGCCAGCGGGTTGACCTTGATCCGGCCTGTGCCGTCCTCGACCTCGAAGAACTCGAGCGCGGCGCGGGTGCCGGACTGGAACCGTTTGCGGCCGGTGATCCAGCCATCATACCCCATCAGTGCCCGCTGCAGCGGGAAGGTCTTGCGCAGGTTGCAGCACGCATCCATGTCCCGCAAACGCAACGCGCCATAAGGGTCGTCGCGCTGAACGTCCTCGTCCTCGGCGCGGAGGACGTGGACGTTCTTCAGGCCCAGACGTTCGCTCACCTCTTGCTGGTATTCCAACGTTTCGGTGAACAGCATCTGAGTGTCCACGAACAGCACCGGGGTCATCTTGTTGACCACCGCCGCCATGTGCAGCAACACCACCGATTCCGCACCAAAGCTCGAAACCAGCGCAAGCTCGTCAATCTCCTCCAAAGCGCCATGCATGACGTCATGGGCGCTGTGGTGGCGGAACTGGGCGTTCAGCGCTTCGACCCTTTCGGTCAATTCGCTTCGGTCTTTACCCAGTTCCGTCTGGATCAGGTCAAGCGGCATTAGCCTGCGCCTCGGGGTAGAGCGCCGCCTTGAACGGCGCCATGCCTACCCGACGATAGGTCTGCAGGAAAGTTTCCTCGCTGCTTTCGCGTTGCTCCAGATAGGTGTCGACGATGCGCTCAACGGCAGGCACGATCTCGTCATAGGCAAAGCCGGGACCAGTGCGGTCGCCAATGGCCGCGTTCTCGGTGCCGTCTCCACCCAGAGTGATCTGGTAGTTTTCGACACCTGCGCGATCCAGACCCAGGATGCCGATATGACCCACGTGGTGGTGACCACATGCGTTGATGCAGCCCGAGATCTTGATCTTCAGGTGACCGATATCATGCTCCAGCTTCAGGTCTTCGAAGCGGGTCGCGATTTCCTGCGCAACAGGGATCGAGCGTGCTGTGGCCAGCGCGCAGTAGTCCATGCCGGGGCAGGCGATGATGTCGCTGATCAGACCGATATTGGCGGTCGCCAGCTCGTATTTCTTCAGCTTCGCATGGATCGCGGGCAGGTCCGATTTGTGAACATGCGGCAGGATCACGTTCTGCTCATGGCTGATGCGCAGCTCGTCATAGGCGAACTCTTCGGCCAGATCGGCCATCACGCGCATCTGTTCAGCAGTCGCATCACCCGGTGTCGCACCGTGTTTCTTGATCGAGATCGTGACGATCGCGTGGTCCGCGTTCTTGTGCGGTGCGATGTTGGTGTCGACCCACGACCGGAAGACCGGGTCGCTGGTATAGGCGCTCTCGAACGAGGCAACCGAGCCTTCGCGGAAGGCAGGTGCCGCGAAGTGGGCCTTGATCTCTTCCAGCAGGTTCATGTCGGCACCCTTGAACTGCGGGCGAACCTGCAAGAAGCGCTCGTTAACCTTCGCGCGGATGGTGTCGATGCCGTTTTCGTGCACGGTGATCTTGATACGCGCTTTGTACTTGTTGTCGCGGCGGCCGATCTGGTTCCACACGGAAACGGTGGCTTCCAGGTAGGCCAGCAGATCGTCAAATGCGACAAATTCGGACAGCTCTTTACCGATCATCGGGGTACGGCCCAGACCGCCACCCACGATAACGCGGGCACCCAGAACGCCGTCACGCTCGACCAGTTGCAGGCCGATATCGTGCGCCTTGATCACGGCGCGGTCGTTTTCCGAACCGGTGATGGCGATCTTGAACTTACGCGGCATGAACTGAAATTCCGGGTGGTCGGTCGACCACTGGCGCAGCAGTTCGGCATAGGGCCGGGGGTCGGCGACCTCATCCGCGGCTGCACCGGCGAAATGGTCGGCGGTAACGTTGCGGATAGTGTTGCCCGAGGTCTGGATGGCGTGCATCCCAACTTCGGCCAGCGCGTCCAGCATATCAGGTACGTCGTTCAGTTTCGGCCAGTTGTACTGGATGTTCTGGCGGGTGGTGAAGTGGCCATAGCCCTTGTCCCACTTTTCAGCCAGCAGGGCCAGTTGGCGCATCTGCGCGCTGGACAGGGTGCCATAGGGGATGGCGACCCGCAGCATGTAAGCATGCAGCTGCAGATACAGGCCATTCATCAGGCGCAGGGGCTTGAATTCGTCTTCGGTCAGCGAGCCGTCAATGCGGCGCTCGACCTGCGCGCGGAACTGCGCGTTACGTTCTGCCAAAAATGCTGTGTCGAACTCGGAGTAGCGATACATGATTAGCTGTCCTTGATTGCAGCCCCGAACCTTGGGGCCATGAAGGGGAGAGAGAGGGCCAGAGGTCAGGCCCGGGGCTGCGTTGCTGTTTCCTGCTTGCCATGGGCATAGTTCGAGGGTCCGGTGCGGCGGAAGTCCTCGCGGAAATGGGTGGGTTCGGGGCCGTTGTCGCCTGCGATGGCATCGGCCAGATAAGCACCGACGATCTTGCTGGCCTGACGGGTGGCGTCCAGCAGACGGACCTGCGCATGGGCTTCATCCGTGATCAGCTCGGCATCGGACAGCTCACGCGACCAGCGGTCGTCTTCGGTCAGGTAAATAACGTCGCCTTCCAGCAGGTCGTTTGCGGTGACCACTTTGGGGGTAAAAGCGCGGGCCATCAGGCGTGCTCCTTCTTGAATTCGGTCAGGGCCTTGGCCGCTTGGCGCGGGGCGAGGCCGTAAAAGGTCAGGGTGGGGCCGTCCATTTCGGCGGCGTTCAGATCGGTGGGCAACTGATCCAGCGTCGTGGCCAGAATGCGTTGATCGGGGCGTGAGGCGTTTTCCACCAGCGTCACCGGCGTTTCGCGGTCGGCGCCGTGCATGATCAGGCGGCCCTGAATGAAACGGGCGGATTTCTTGCCCATATAGATCGCCGCGACAGAACCCGTACGCGCCAGCGCGGTCCAGTCGTGATCAGCAAAGCCCTTCATGTCGTGACCGGTCAGAAACCGCACCGAGGAATTGCGGCCGCGGCGCGTCAGGCTTTGGCCGATCCCTGCAACCGCTGCTGATGCAGCGGTGATGCCGGGAACGATCTGCCACGAGATGCCTGCAGCCTCGACCGCTTCGATCTCTTCATCCAGGCGGCCAAAGACGGTTGGGTCGCCGGATTTCAGGCGCACGACGTGGTGGCCTTTCACGGCATAGTCGACCAGCAGCGCGTCAATGTCTTCCTGTTTCCACGAGGGACCAAAGCCCGCCTTGCCAACATCAACCAGAACTGCGGACTTGCCCGCCAGTTCCAGAACTTCGGCACTGATCAGGCGATCATGCAGAACGACGTCAGCGCGCTCGAAGGCATTCAGCGCCTTGAGCGTCAGCAATTCCGGATCGCCCGGACCCGCGCCGACAAAGTCGACGTGTCCTGTGCCATCATATGAATGCGTAAGCTGCATGTGTTGTTCCGCTTGGTTTGACTTGACCTGCAATATAGGAAATATTCCCGGTATTACGCTATATAGGCGCTTAAATAAGAACAAACGTTCCGTAGGCGCCCGGATCTGGGACGTGAGTTTTGAAACGAAGGGAAAAATGGAATGTCAGTGCGGATTGATGACACGGATCGGAAAATTCTGGTCGAGCTACAGCGCGACGCCAGCCAATCGCTGGACGAAATAGCGGCTCGCGTCGGCAGTTCCAAGACCCCAGTATGGAATCGCATTCGCAAGCTGAAAGGGGCCGGGGTTATCGGTCAGCAGACCGTTCTGCTGGATGCCGAGGCGCTGGGATTCGAAGCCACATTTTTCGTACTGATCCGTACCTCGGAACATGAGGCCGAATGGCAGCGCAAGTTCCTCAAAGCCCTGCGGGATCGACCGGAGGTGCAGGAGGCGCACCGGCTGGCCGGTGACATCGACTATATCCTCAAGGTTCGGGTCAAGAATGCCCGGGCGTATGACGAATTCTATCAGACCCTGATCTCTGAGGTACGTGTCCATAACGTGACCGCACTGCTATCGATGGAAGAGATCAAGTCCACCACCATGCTGCCACTGAACGCGCTGATCGAAAGCTGAGGCCGCTCAGACGTGCACCATTAGCCGGGTCAGCCCGTGGAAATGGTAAGAGTTGGAATACTCCGGATCGGCGCTCAGGCGCAGGTTGGGGCAGCGCTCAAACAGGGCCGTCAGGGCAATCCGCATCTCCAGCCGTGCCAGTGGGGCACCGACGCAGAAATGCAGCCCGCCGCCGAAACTGGTATTGGTGACGATCGGGCGGGATGGATCAAACCGGTTCGGTTCAGCCCAGACCGATGGATCGCGGTTCGCGGCCCCCAGCAATAGCGCGACCTCATCGCCGCGTTTGAAAGTGTGTCCAAACAGATCAACCTCTTCATAGGCATAGCGGGTGAACATGTGCAGCGGAGGGTCGTAGCGCAGGATTTCCTCGACCAGGCCGTCTATCGCATGATCGCGTGGGTCGATTCCAAGCTGCAGCACCGTTTTCACGCCATTGCCCAACGAATGAACCGTGGCCTCGTGCCCGGCGTTCAGCAGCAGGATGCAGGTGGCGACAAGCTCATCGTGCGAGAGTTTCTTGCCGTCTTCCTCGGCGGTGATCAGGCGGGTGATCAGATCGTCCTGCGGGTCGGTGCGCCGCTGTTCGATGTAGTTGCTGAGGAAAGCCGAGAATTCCCGGGCGGCGGTTGCGGCGGTATCCTCGGTCTCGCGTGTGCGGCTGGCCTGATACATCGCCACCATGGCATGAGACCAGCGCAACAGATCGGGTGACATCTCCTCGGGCACGCCCAACAGGCGGCAGATCGTAATCACCGGAACCTGCGTACAGAACGCGTCCAGCAGGTCAAAGGGAGTATCCGGAAAGCGGTCGATCAGGCTGTGGCTGAGGTCGCGAATGGACGGCTCCAGCGTTGCGATTGCGCGGGACGTAAAGGCCCGCATGACCAGCGCCCGCAGTCGCGTGTGGCGCGGTGGTTCGGCCTCGAGCAACGAATGCGCCTCGACGTTCAGCCACGGCGCCAGATGGGCGGGGCCGGGGCCTTGCAACTCGGCAGGAACCTCGCGGCCGAAACGGCGATCCTTCAGCAATACCTGCACGGCCCGGTGCGAGACCGCCGCGATCTTGTTGTAATCTTCCCAATAAACTAGGTCCCCGTACGCACGGGCCTTGTCATAAAAAGGATAGGGATCCTGCACGAAACCCGGTTCGACCGGGGATTGGAATACCGTCTTCATGCGGCGCAGACTTGCCATGCGGCGCGCTGAATGCAAGACCCTATACCATGCAACGGGTTTGGGTGATCCTGGGATTTCTGTGTGCCGTCGGGCTGTTGTCCGCCGGAGTGTGGTCTTATGGCTATCGGCAGGCGCTGTCGCAACTCAGCGAAAAGGCCGGGGCTGACCTTGAACTGGCTGCCGACCGGCTAAGCACGCAGATGCAGGTCTATCAGGAACTGGCTGTGTTGATGGCAAATCATCCGGCCCTGCGAGCGATTGAAACCCCAGCGCAGCAACAGGCAGCCCGCGCGATCCTGTTGGACGTCGCGGACAAGACCGCGGCCGTGAACATGATGTACCTAGACCGGGCCGGTCAGATCCTGGTTTCGGCGCAGCCCGTTGAGCAAAACAACATGGCCGATCACCCCGCTTTCCAGCGGGCGCTGCAGGGGGCATTGGGCAACGCGCATGGTGTCTTGCCGATCAGCGGCAGCCGCATCTATTCCTATGCGGCCCCGGCCTTTGACGACTCGGGCCGGGTCGAAGGCGCGCTGATGGTTGTGGCTGACGTGCAGGATGTGGAACAGACTTGGCGCGGCAGCACCGAGGCGGTTTTCTTTATAGATGGCGACGGGGTGGTCTTTATCTCGAACCGGTCTGATCTGTTGTTCTGGCACCGCGCTGACGGGCAACAGGGGCTGACACCGCCAGAAGGGGGCGAGGTCGATTTCGCCTCGACCCGGGTTGGACCGCATGAGTTGTGGAGGCTTAACTGGGGCCGCTACCTGCCCAGCCGCGCGTTGCACCTGATGCTTGATCTGCCCGTCATCGATATGACGGCCGAGGTGCTGGTCGATGTTGCCCCCGCACGGCGTCTGGCTGGATTGCAGGCGGCGACTGTTGCGGCGATCTGTCTGGCCTTCGGAGCGTTGCTGTTTCTGGCGACGGAACGCAGACGAACTCTGTCCGAAGCCAACGCGGTTTTGGAAAGCCGCGTTGCGCAGCGTACCCGCGCCTTGACCGCTGCCAACACCGCCCTGCGTCGGGAGGTGCATGAACGGCAAGAGGCGGAGACTGCGTTGAAGCACGCGCAGGAGGAGCTTATTCAAGCGGGTAAACTCAGCGCCTTGGGGCAGATGTCAGCAGGTATCAGCCATGAACTGAACCAACCCCTGATGGCGATCCGGCAATTTGCCGACAACGGGGCGGCCTTTCTGTCGCGGGGGCGCGAGGAGAAAGCCGCCGAGAACCTGACGCGCATTTCTGACATGGCCGCCCGGATGGCGCGGATCATCAAGAACCTGCGCGCCTTTGCCCGCAATGAAAGTGAGCCGATGGGCAAGGTCGATCTGGTGCAGGTGATCGACACGGCCGTGGAACTGACCGAGGCGCGTCTGCGCACCGAAGGTGTGACGATGGACTGGCGGCCGCCGGAAAACCCGGTCTATGCGTGGGGTGGCGAGGTGCGTCTGGTGCAGGTGTTTGTGAACCTGATCAACAACGCCGCAGACGCGATGAGCCAGCAAGAGGAGCGCCTTATCCGCATTGCGATCGAGGCCGATGAAAGGCTGACCGTTACGGTGCGCGATATCGGTCCCGGCATTGAAAACACCGAAAAACTGTTCGAACCCTTCTACACAACCAAGGCGGTTGGATCGTCCGAGGGGATGGGGTTGGGCCTTTCGATCTCGTATGGTCTGGTTCAGAGTTTTGGTGGAAATATCCGTGGTACGAACGCGCAGACCGGTGCGATGTTCACCGTTGAACTTGAGTATTACCGGGAAGATGAGGTGGCATGATCCGCAAGGTTTTATTGGTCGACGATGACGCCGCCGTGCGCGAAGCGCTGGCGCAAACGCTGGAACTGGCCGACTACGTGCCGGTCACTGCGGGGTCTTTCGTGGCGGCCAAGGATCACATCCGCGCTGATTTCCCCGGCGTGATCGTGTCGGATATCCGGATGCCGGGGCGGGATGGGTTTCATTTGTTGACCTACGCGCATGAGATTGACCCGGACCTGCCGGTCATCCTGCTGACGGGTGAAGGCGATATCCCGATGGCCGTCCGTGCCATGGGGCAGGGGGCGTACGACTTTCTGGAAAAACCTTGCGCCGCCGCCGACCTGTTGGAGGTTCTGGGCAAGGCTTTTGTCGCACGTGTTCAGGTTCTGGAACAGCGCGCGTTGAAACACGAGTTGGAACGTGGAGACCCCGCTGCGCGCCTGCTGTTCGGCCTGTCTCCACAAGCCGAAGCCTTGAGGGAGCGTGCGCGGACCGTTGCCCTCACAGGGGCCGAAGTTTTGGTCACCGGCCCCGCGGGAAGCGGAATCTCAAAAGTGGCCGAAGTTGTACACTTGATGTCGCCGCAGGCGCAGGGTCCGTTTGTGAAACGACCCTCGTCCGGTCTGACGCCCGACGCGCTGGTTCAGGTCTGCGAGGATGCGGCCGGAGGCTCGCTGTTTCTGGACGAAATCTCGGCGATGCCCGAGGCCACGCAATATGCGGCGTTGGAAGCGGTCGAGCAGGGCATCGGTGCGCGTATTCTGGCAGGCACAACAGCCGATCTGGCCGCGCTGTCGGCAGAGGGGCGGTTTCACGCGGACCTGTTCTATCGGCTGGACGTGATGCGGGTACGCATTCCGTCGCTGGCCGAGCGGCCCGAGGATATTCCGGTGATCTTTCGACACTACGTGGCGCAGGCGGCCGAACAGGCCGGTATCCCGGAACCCGAGATCTCGTCCGAGCACCTGGCGTCGCTGATGGCCAGTGATTGGCCCGGCAACGCCCGGTCGCTGATGTCCGCCGCCATGCGGTTTGTGTTGGGGATGCCGGAAGAGGTTGCACAGGCCACCGATCTGGGGTTGAGCGAGCAGATGGCGCGGGTGGAACGCTCGTTGCTGATCGCGGCATTGGGGCGACACAACGGCAAGGCCTCGGACGCGGCAAAAGCGCTGAAACTGCCGCGCAAGACGTTTTATGACAAGCTGGCCCGGTATCAGATTCGCCCTGAAGACTATCGCAGGTGATCCGAACCGCTCCCGCCCCCTTTGACCGCATTATCATGCGGTTAAAGGTGTTGGGCCAGGCAGCCCGCTGAGACGGGCTGCGGGTGTGCGAGATGTAGACGGTGTGATTCTGGAGAATTGATTCGGGAAGAGTGCGGAATCCCGCACAACAGGGGGCCGGGCTTGTGCGGAATTTCGCACAACGTGATTTGAGAGAAGAAACGGGACTCTGGAATGCTCCTTTTAATCCGCTGTTTTAATGCAAGAAAATCTGTGGTTGCGCGATATGAAACAAAACGTTGAGCCAAAACTCCTGATTCGCTTCACTTCGCTCATACGGTGCCAAACAGGCGCCAATTGGACGAATGAGTAAGTCTGGGAGGAAAAGACTGATGAAATTCCTGACAACGGCCGCAACGGCAGTTGCACTGACCGTAACCGCAACTGCAGGCATGGCAGCCTGTGAGGACGGCGAGATCGTCGTGAAGTTCGCGCATGTGACGAACTCGGACAAGCACCCCAAGGGCATCGCGGCATCGCTGCTGGAGCAGCGCGTGAATGACGAGATGAACGGTGTGATGTGCATAGAAGTCTATCCGAACTCTACGCTGTACAACGACGACAAGGTGTTGGAGGCGATGTTGCAAGGCGACGTGCAGCTGGCCGCGCCCTCGCTGTCGAAATTCGAAAAGTTCACCAAGCAGTTCCGTCTGTTCGACCTGCCGTTCATGTTCAAGAACATCGATGCCGTGGATGCGTTCCAGGCCTCGGCCGAGGGTCAGGCGATGAAGGACAGCATGCAGCGTCGTGGTCTGCAGGGGCTGGCCTTCTGGCACAATGGCATGAAGCAGATGTCGGCCAACAAACCTCTGGTGGATCCGTTGGATGCGGATGGTCTGAAGTTCCGCGTGCAGTCCTCGGACGTGCTGGTCGCGCAGATGGAAGCCATCGGTGGCAGCCCGCAAAAAATGGCCTTCTCGGAAGTGTACGGCGCGCTGCAGCAGGGCGTTGTGGACGGGCAGGAGAACACCTGGTCGAACATCTACGGCAAGAAGTTCTTCGAGGTTCAGGACGGCATTACAGAGACCAACCACGGCATCATCGACTATCTGGTCGTGACGTCGGTTGACTGGCTGGACAGCCTGGATCCGGAAGTCCGTGACCAGTTCCTGACCATTCTGGCCGAAGTGACCGAGACCCGGAACAAGGAAGCCTTTGCGGTGAACGAAGCGGCCAAAGCGTCGATCACCGATGCGGGCGGCATCATTCGTGAGCTGGACCCCGATCAGCGCCAAGCCTGGGTTGATGCGATGAAACCGGTTTGGGACAAATTCGCTGACGACGTGGGTCAGGACAAGATCGACGCCGCTCAGGCGATCAACGCCGGGTTCTGATCCCGGTTCAGGCCGCGCGTCCAGGACTGGGGAGTATACGACGCGCAGGCCGGGCGGGCCGTGAATGGCCCGCCCCAATCACTCTCATCACAAAAAATGCGGGGACAGAAAGATGTCTGGTGCGAAACCCGGCCAAGGCGGGCTGGTCGACCATATCGAAGAAACCCTGATCGCGTTGCTGCTGGGCCTGATGACGGCCGTGACTTTTGCCAATGTGATCGCGCGGTTCGTATTCAATTCCAATATCCTGTGGGCGCTTGAGCTGACGGTGTTCATCTTTGGGTGGCTTGTGCTGTTGGGCGCGTCTTATGCGGTGAAGAAGCACGCGCATTTGGGTGTGGATGCCATCCTGAACATGCTGGCCCCGGCGCCGCGCCGAGTCTTGGCGCTGATCGCTGTTGGCTGCTGTCTGGTGTTCTCGCTGCTGATGCTCAAAGGGGCGTATGACTACTGGGCCGTGTTTGCCGACCTGCCGCCCACTTCGGGCCGCTGGTTCCCGACCGGGTTTAATTTCGACGCCCGCAGCCAGAGTTTCTATGAGGTCGATGACATCCCCATGGTCGCGCCGCTGCGGTTCCTTGAAGACCTGATCAATTACGGCGAGTCGTACGAGAAACTGCCCAAGGTCGTTCCCTATTTCATACTGCCGCTGTCGATGCTGCTGTTAGTGATCCGCTTTGCGCAGGTCGCCGTGCAGATATGGCGCGGTGAGACCGACCGCATCGTCGCCAGCCACGAAGTCGAGGACGAGATCGAAGAGGTCCGGGCTCAGCAAGGAGAGCATGACTGATGGACGTAGTACTTCTTTTCTCGATGGTCATTGGCCTGCTGCTGATCGGGGTTCCGATTGCGGTGGCTCTGGGCCTCAGCTCGACCCTGTTCCTGCTGATCTATTCCGACAGTTCGCTGGCCTCGGTCGCGGGCACGCTGTTCGAGGCGTTCGAGGGGCACTTTACCCTGCTGGCGATCCCCTTCTTCATTTTGGCTTCGTCCTTCATGACGACGGGCGGCGTGGCACGGCGGATCATCCGGTTCTCGATTGCCTGTGTGGGGCATCTGCCGGGCGGTCTGGCGATTGCGGGCGTCTTTGCCTGTATGTTGTTCGCGGCGCTGTCCGGGTCGTCTCCGGCGACCGTGGTGGCCATCGGCTCGATCGTTATTGCCGGGATGCGTCAGGTCGGATACTCCAAAGAATTCGCCGCCGGTGTGATCTGTAATGCCGGTACGCTGGGCATCCTGATCCCGCCGTCGATCGTGATGGTTGTCTATGCCGCAGCTGTTGAAGTCTCGGTCGGGCGCATGTTCCTGGCGGGGGTTATTCCGGGCCTGATGGCGGGTCTGATGCTGATGATCACCATCTATGTCATGGCCAAGGTCAAGAACCTGCCAAAAGGCGAATGGAAGGGCTGGGGCGAAGTCTTAACCTCGGCGCGCGAGGCCGGTTGGGGCCTGTTCCTGATCGTTATCATTCTGGGCGGTATCTATGGCGGTATCTTCACCCCGACCGAGGCCGCTGCGGTGGCTGCCGTCTATGCGTTCTTCATCGCAAGCTTTGTCTACAAGGACATGGGCCCGCTCAGCACGGACGAGGGTACGGCAAACCTGCCTTTGCTGAAAAAGCCCTATGCGCTGCTGACAGCGTTCTTCCACCCGGACACCAAGCACACGCTGTTCGAGGCCGGCAAGCTGACCGTCACGCTGTTGTTCGTGATCGCCAACGCGCTGATCCTCAAGCATGTGCTGACGGATGAACAGGTGCCGCAGCACATCGCCAACGCGATGCTGTCGGCGGGTCTGGGGCCGGTGACATTCCTGATCGTGGTCAACGTCATCTTGTTGATCGGTGGTCAGTTCATGGAACCGTCCGGCCTGCTGGTGATCGTGGCGCCGCTGGTGTTCCCGATTGCGATCGAACTGGGTATCGACCCGATCCATCTTGGCATCATCATGGTGGTGAACATGGAAATCGGGATGATCACACCTCCGGTCGGTCTGAACCTGTTCGTGACCTCGGGCGTGGCCGGGATGCCGATGATGAAGGTCGTAAAGGCGGCGCTGCCGTTCCTGGCCGTGCTGTTCGTCTTCCTGATCATGGTGACATATATCCCGTGGATATCGACCTTCCTGCCCAACACCTTCATGGGGCCGGAGATCGTGACCAACTAGCGAAGATCGCTTTTGTTAAAGGCCGGGCAGCGCGATCTGCCCGGCCTTTTTCTTTGCGGACCACTTGAAGATACGCCTCGCAGTCCCACATCGAAGCCAGAGGACGACCTCCCCATAACGGGTGATTATTCGGGACGACCCGAACAAGAATGAGGTGTCCTTTGGCTTGGATCTATCTGTTATTCGCTGGCCTGCTTGAAATCGTGTGGGCAGTTGCCATGAAGCAATCGGCCGGCTTCACCCGGTTGTGGCCCACCGCCATCATGGGCGTGTCCATGATCGGCTCTTTCGGGTTACTGGCGCTTGCGATGCGTGCGCTGCCTCTTGGAACAGCCTACGTCATCTGGACCGGTATCGGCGCAGTTGGTGCGTTTCTTGTCGGCGTGACGTTTCTGGGCGAAGCACTGACCCCTTTGCGTGCCTGTGCCGCTATTCTGATCGTGACCGGTCTGGTTGCCATGAAGCTGGCGTGATGTCCCGAGGGGCGCAGGCACCCAAAATGTTGAGGGTGTGCTCCAAGGACCTGGTGGGAAAACAGGCGCAGCCCAGGACGGCTGCGCCTGAGCTGAATGACGCTTCTATTTCTTCTTCCGAAACAAGCGGGACAGCCGTCGCTTGGCTTTTTTGGTAGGCTTGTCACGCGGCACTTTGAAGGTATGCCATTTGTCGATGGAAAAGCCGTCTTTCAGAAGGTCAACGTAATCTGCCGGAGCGAACTTGGGGTTAATGAAAACCAGGTCCACTTGCCATAGATAGCCGCCGTAGTAACAGAAATCGACAACATCCAAGAGCTCGAAACCGGCTGCCTGGACCAACTGTGCCCGCTCGACAAGTCTTTGGCGTGGCGCTTCAACGATCAGAACCGAGCAATTCTTAAGCGCTTCCTGCGCGCCCTCCAGAATCATTTCCTCCGCCCCATCGACATCGATTTTCAGAAGATACGGGGCAGGCGGGTTCTGCGTTGCTACAAATGTATCGAGCTTGAGTGTTGGCACGCTGCGCAGAGACTCGGGCGCGGCTCCTTCCTCGGCGAAATTGGCATGTGTGACTTCCTGATCCTCTTGAACTGAGGATACCCTAAGATCTGCCGTCCCATCAGCGTTCGAAACAGCAACCTCAATCAGGTCGTAGTCGATCCCATATTTTTGATAGTTTTCCTCAATGACCGCAAAATGATCTTGAATGGGTTCAAACAGATAGTGTTTTAAATCCGGAAAGGTTTTCATCAGTTCGAACGTGCCGGTATGAATGCCGATATCGAGAATGCACTCGATAGGAAATTGGGCATCCAGAAGTTGTTCAAGAACCGAGTTCTTGCTTGGTCGACGCAGATTACTTTTCATAACACCCTTAAAGGCCAGAAGTTTGCTCCCAGGCTGGTGCGCGGGAACCGCGACACCCAATCCCAAGGCCAGAATCAATTTGTCAGGCTATCCGCCACGCCTGCGAGTTTGACGATGGGGGGAGCGAATTCAACAAGTCATTTACTGGTCGACCAAAATCAGACGAGAAGCGCTCAGGCTTTTTCCAATGCCTCGACAATGGCGGAAAAGTCTGTGGCCTTCAGGCTGGCGCCGCCGACCAGCGCGCCATCCACGTTTGACACGCCAAAGATTTCGGTCGCGTTGGACGGTTTGACTGAACCGCCGTAAAGCAGGCGGACAGAACGACCAACGCCTTCACCGAAACGCCGTTCCAGGCGGGCGCGGATAAAGTCGTGAACCTCTCCGATTTCGTTCAGCGTGGGAACCTTGCCGGTGCCAATGGCCCAGATCGGTTCATAGGCGACGATCAGGTTTTCACCCGTCGACTGGTCAGGGATCGAGCCCGACAATTGGCCGCCGATAATATCCAGAGTATTGGCGGCCTCGCGCTGTTCCAGGCTTTCGCCGACGCAGATGATCGCCTTCAGCCCGGCATCCATAGCCGCGCGGGCTTTGGCGCGAACGTCTTCGTTCTGCTCGTCGTGGTCTTCGCGGCGCTCGGAATGGCCCAGAATGACCGCCTTTGCACCGGCATCCACCAGCATGTCTGCGCTGATATCGCCGGTATGCGCCCCCGAAGTTGCCGCGTGGCAATCCTGCCCACCAACAGTGATCCCTGTATCACGCACGGCCTCCGCCGCGCGGTGCAACAAAGTGGCGGGCGGGCAGATCAGCACATCTACGGTCGGAGAGGGGAATGAACGGGCCAGAACCTCCAATTCGCTCAGCGCCGCCGTGGTTCCGTTCATTTTCCAGTTGCCAGCCGCCAGCTTACGCCGCATGTCCCAATCTCCCTTAAGTATCGGTGTTCTGGAACCCGGATAGCACCGCCAGTCAAGACTGACAATTCCGGTTGCAGAGCGAACCGCAAATCGGCAGTGTCCGCGCTCAGAACGGAGCGGGCCTATGATCGACAAACTTGATCTGACAAAACTGGACCAACGCGACCCAGCCGAGCTTGGCAAGCTGCTGCGTGCTGTGGGTGAGGTGGGGTTCCTAACCGTTTCGAATGCCGGGCTGGACGGCGACCGCGTGCGTCAGGTTTTGGGCGCGTATCGTACATTCTTTCACCTGCCAGAGGCTGAGAAGAAACGGGTCGATATGGCGCTGACCGGGTCCAACCGGGGCTGGGGCGCGTCGCGGTCCGAGCAGGTTGACCCTGAGGCAAACCCTGATTTCAAAGAGGTGTTCGATTGCGGGTATGAACTGCCTGCGAACAGCCCGTATGCCGACGCGGATCTTGGCGTTTATGCGCCCAACCTGTGGCCTGATCGTCCGCCCAAGTTCAAGGAAACGATCCAGACCTATTACACGGATGCTTGTGCGGTCGCGATGCGCGTTCTGCGGGCGATTGCCGTGGCGTTGGGGCGTGCGGAAGACAGCTTTGACATCGCTTTTGATACGCCGATGGCGCTGCTGCGCGGAAACTTCTACCCGCAACGCCCAAACTGGGCCGGAGATCGCGATTTCGGCATCGGTGCCCATACGGATTATGGCTGTCTGACCCTGCTGGCGACCGACGGCACCCCGGGGCTTGAGGTTCGGATGCCCGACAACAGCTGGGCAAAGGTCGAGGCCGCACCCGGGACCTTCATCATCAATTTTGGTGAAATGTTGGAGTTCTGGACGGCGGGACAAGTCAAGGCCACCCTGCATCGGGTGGTTGGCGGCGCGCAGGAACGCCTGTCGGTGCCGCTGTTTTTCAACCCGTCCTATGACACCAACGTGGCACCGCCGAATTCAGGTCAGACCATTCGCGCCGGCGAGCATCTGACCCGCCGGTTCAATGAGACCTACGTCCATCTTCAGGCATCTTAGGATTGGGGCGTCAGCCCTTCGTCGAACTTGATCGACTCGCCGCACCCGCAGGCATCAACGACGTTCGGGTTGCGAAACTTGAAACCAGCCTCAAGCAGCGAGACCTCATAGTCGATCTCGGTCCCAAACAGGAACATCTGCGCCATCGGAGCAATCATGACCCGCGCGCCATCCTGTTCTACGACCTCGTCATTCGCGTCGGCCTGATCGACATAGTCCATGGTGTATTCCATGCCGGCGCAACCGCCTTTCTTGACGCCGATGCGCAGGCCAGCATGACCACCTGATTTCATCAGGCGGACGATCTGCTCTGCCGCTTTGGGCGTCATGGTCACGGCCTGTTTGCCGGGAATGCCGAACATTGTGATCTCCGTTGTCGCGCGTAGCATTCAATTTAGTGCTGACAGGGCAATGGCTCAAGTCATAGCAGTGCTGCTTACCTAACTTTTCTGCCGTTCGGTGAATGAAGCTTGCCTTTTGAAATCAGGTAACCTTAGCTGAGCCTACGCGTTTTCAAGCGGTTTGAAACAAGGTGAGGTGAGATGATTTCGCACAAAGTTATCAGCAAAAACATGGTATTGGCGTCAATTCTTGCGGTAACCGCAGGTGCGGTCTTGGCCGAAACTGCGCTAAAAACACATCCGGTCAATTGCGCCACTGCCGAAGGTGATTTGCGCGCCATTGCGGCCGAGAAAAAGCACGCGCAGGATCAACAGCTTGAAAGTGTGGCCGCTCTTACACCAGCCGGTGCGTTGTTGGGGTTGGTGACAGGCACCGAAAACAAGAGATTGTCCATGCTGTCCGGTGATTATGTCAAAGCGTTGGATGAAAGAGCGGCCGAGATCAAATCAACGTGCGGGGTGCAGTAACCCGTTCAAATAAAGAAAAAGACCGCTCTCGGGCAAGAGCGGTCTCTTATTCTGGTCGCTAGGCCGGGCTAAGCGGGGGACAATTGCCAGTCCCGACCTGCGCTGTGCTCTCAACGGGATGCGAGCATCAACACGCCGGGACTATTCTCAAGTTAAGTAACGGTTTTTCGACAGGATGATGACAGAAAAATAAATCTTTTGCGACAAAGACTTATTCCGCCCGGTTTACATAAACCCAAGTTCCAGCCGCGCTTCGTCCGACATCATCTCCATGCCCCAGGGCGGTTCCCATGTCAGTTCGACGTCAACTTCCTTGACGCCCGCGACAGGTTCGATCGCTTCGACGATCCAGCCGGGCATGTCTCCGGCGACCGGACAACCGGGTGCGGTCAGTGTCATGATGACTTTCACCGCGTTTTCCTGAGTGATGTCGATCGTGTAGATCAAACCCAGATCGTAGATATTCACCGGGATTTCCGGGTCGAAGACCGTGCGGCAGGCCTCTACCACAGCGTCGTACAGGGGATGCTCAATGGACGAAGGCGCAATCAGCGGCGTGCCTTCCAATTGTTCACTCGGGTGAGTCATTCGTGCCTCGGGTCTGGTTCCTGAGCAATTATATAGGGAAAGGCTGTGGCAGCGTCCAGAGGTGCAATGACGCCCCCTAGGGGGCGCCTGCAAATCTTAGTCGTTGATGTCGTGCCGGAAGGTTTTCACCTGACCATGCGGCAGGGAGTATACTCTCCGCAGCACCAGCCACGCGATCAGGGACAATGCCGCGAAGATCAGCAGCAGAACCGGCAGCGAAGGTGTCATGCCAGGGATAACCAGCAGCAACCCGGTGATGGCTGCCCCGATCGCAAAGCCCAGAAAGATAAATCCGGGCAACACGATCTCGAGGATCCCAAGCGCCAGCGCAGCGGCCAGCCAGATCCACCAGGTCAGCCAGAAGGGATCGGCCATTACTTTCCTCCTCTCAGCATCTTGAAGGCATCGCCAAAGGCCTCAAGCGCATTGGCGGGCACAACGATGGTTTGCGAGCCATTTCCTTTTCCCAGTGCATTCAGCGACTCAACCTGTTTCAGGGCAACCTGATACTGCGCAGCCTCGATGCCATTGTCCTGAATGGCCTTGGCAACGACGCCGGTTGCGTAAGCCTCGGCCTCAGCCTGAATACGGCGAGCCTTTGCTGTTTGCTCGGCGGCGTACAGCTCGGCATCAGCGTTCAGTTCAACGGCACGTTTCTGGCCCTCGGCTTCGGTCACCTGTGCACGGCGGGCGCGTTCGGCGTTCAGCTGTTGCAGCATCGCGTCGCGGGTCGCCTGGTCCAAGTTCACGTCCAGAATCTCGGCGCGGGTCACTTCGATCCCCCAGTCATCCACGGCGGTTTCGACGCTTTCCTGGATGCGGGTGATCAGCTGCGCGCGGTTCGACTGGACCTCGTCCAGATCCATTTTACCGATTTCCGCACGCACGATACCAGCCACGGTTGTTGCAATCGCGCCGTCTACGTCACGAATACGATATACCGTCTTTTCTGGTTCGAGAATTCGGTAAAACACCGAAGTGTCGATCTGCACCAGAACGTTGTCCTTGGTGATCGCATCCTGTGTTGCATTGGGCAACTGGCGTTCAAGAATAGAGATCTTGTGGCGGGCAACATCCAGAAAAGGCACGATAAAGTTGATGCCGGGGCCAAGCACCGAGTGTAGGCGCCCGAACCGTTCGACCACGTATTTTTCTGATTGTGGAACGATTTTGATGCCCTTGAAAATGACAACGACGATCAGTACCGCCGCCAACACGTAAATGATGTTCGACGTCAACAGACCAATGATCTGGTCTTCGTTCATGCCTATCATATCTGTCCTCTTTTATTGTGTACTATGGTATACATGTGGGGATTGAGTCGCCCGATTTCAACTCTGGTATGAGGTGAACAGGCGTGGATTCAAATCTATGAAGTTGTGCTTGCAGCGTGGAATTTTCTAATTGTGACCGCTTTGCATCCCACCGTGTTTGCGTTATCGGGCAGGGATGAAACTGATCATCGACACAGATCCCGGCATCGACGATGCCATGGCGATTGCTTATGCCGCCGCTGCGCCCGAAATTGACCTGATAGGGTTAACCACAGTGTTCGGCAACACGCATGTGCATCAATCCAGCCGCAATGCACGGTTTTTGCTGAATAAACTGGGGTTGGCCGCGCCGGTGGCCGAGGGGGCCGCATTCGCGATGGGGCAAAGCCGTCATGCGCCGTCCGAGCACGTGCATGGCCCGGAAGGCTTTGGCGACATTACCGATATTCCCGAAATCGGCGCAAACCACGATATGTCGGCGGCCGAGTATCTGGTTGATATGGCACGCCGCCATAAGGGCGAGGTGGTCGTCTGTGCGGTTGGCCCGTTGACCAATATCGCCCTGGCCATGCAGCTGGATCCTGAGTTTTCGCGCAATATCAGTCGGCTGGTTGTCATGGGCGGCGCTGTCTATTGCCCTGGCAATGTGAACCCTCACGCCGAGGCCAACATCTATCACGACGCTCGGGCCGCGGATATCGTCTTTGCCACACCGCCGGAAACCGTTCTGGTGGGGTTGGATGTGACGCTGAAAACCCTCTACGAAACTGCAGATTTCGAGGCGCTGGCTGAACGATCCAGGGATATGGGCGGGTTTCTGCGCGATATCTCTCGGTTCTATCTGAAATTCTACAAAGAGGTTGGCGGGCTCGAAGGGTGCGGTCTGCACGACTCAACTGCGGTGATTGCCTGTACGCATGAGCCGATGTTCGAAATGGTGGAAATCGGCCTGAGCGTGGTGACCGAAGGGCCAGAGATTGGCGCCACCCGTCCCGATCCGTCGCGGCCTTCGGTCCGTGTGTGCCGGAATGTGGACGGGGCAGGGGTCGTGCACCTGTTTACCGAGCGCGTCGCGTCACTGCCCTGACGGGTTGCAATGGCCCGTCAGATCGGGCACATCCCACCCGGTTCAGCGACCCCGAGGCAACCCCATGACCGAGCGTTTTTCTTTTGACCTGAAAGCCACCGATGGCAAGGCCAGAACCGGCGTGATCAACACGCCGCGCGGCGAGGTGCGGACACCTGCGTTCATGCCCGTGGGTACGGCGGCGACGGTCAAGGCGATGATGCCCGAAAGCGTACGCGCGACCGGAGCGGACATCCTTCTGGGCAACACCTATCACCTGATGCTGCGCCCTACGGCAGAGCGCATTGATCGTCTTGGCGGCTTGCACAAGTTCATGAATTGGGAGCGGCCCATCCTGACGGACTCGGGCGGGTTTCAGGTCATGTCTCTGGCCGGATTGCGCAAACTGACCGAAAAGGGCGTGACGTTCAAATCTCATGTCGACGGGTCCAAGCATGAGCTGACGCCAGAGCGGTCGATGGAGATTCAACGCCTGCTGGGCTCGGACATTGTCATGTGTTTCGACGAATGCCCGGCTTTGCCTGCGGACCGGGACCGTATCGCCGAGTCGATGCGCCTGTCGATGCGGTGGGCCGAGCGGTCGCGCGAAGCATTCGGGGACCGCCCGGGTCACGCGTTGTTTGGCATCATGCAGGGCGGGCTGGAACAGGACCTGCGCGAGGAAAGCGCTGAGGCACTCAAGCAGATTGGGTTCGAAGGGTATGCCGTTGGCGGTCTGGCCGTGGGCGAGGGGCAAGAGGCCATGTTCGATTGCCTTAACTACGCTCCTGACTTTCTGCCGGTCGATAAGCCGCGCTACTTGATGGGTGTAGGCAAGCCAGACGACATCGTCGGCGCGGTCGCGCGCGGTATCGACATGATGGATTGTGTTCTGCCGTCCCGGTCAGGGCGCACCGGGCAGGTGTTTACGCGATACGGTGTCGTGAACATTAAAAACGCCCGTCACGCCGATGATCCGCGCCCGCTGGATGAGCAGTGTACGTGCCCGGCCTGTTCGAACTATTCTCGTGCCTATCTGCACCATGTATTCCGCTCGAACGAGATGATCTCGGGGATGCTGCTGACCTGGCACAACCTGCATTATTTTCAGGAAATCATGCAAGGTATGCGCGACGCCATCGCGGCGGGCACGTTTGAGGCTTGGCAGGCCGATTTCCACGCGAAACGAGCGCAGGGCGATATCGAGCCGCTTTAACGCGCCGGGCCCTCAGTGACAAAACGCCGATGTCTTGTTAGTCTGGCTTCAGATTTTTCAAGTCAGTTTCAAGTTTTGTATTGGGGGTACTCATGCCTCGTTTTCTACTAAATTCTGTCTTTTTTGTCCTGTTGGCGACGGGTGCTCAGGCGGATGTCTGGACGTTTGAAACACCGTCCAAAACATCCAGTGCTCGGTTGGGCAAGATCTGAACGGATCAGACATCTACTGCACCATTATTGAGCGTCGGGGCGATCCTGCCATGCCGCGTCCGGCGGATTGCCAGTCGGATTGGGGGCATGATTTCTTCATGTTGAATACCGGCCCGGTTCAGATGATGTGCGAACCGCTCAACCGAAATCGCGACGGGTTCGAGAGGGCCGAATACGGCGTGACCGGAGAATTTGGTGGGTTCACCTGCCATTCCTCGAAAAAGGGGCTGGAGTGCAAAAATCAGGACGGTCACGGGTTTTTCCTGTCACGGGCAGTCCAGAGGGTGTTCTAGCGCGTGCTTTTTCAACCCTGCTGGCATGTTTTATTAAATTCAGTGGATATGTCCGCCGGACGCCTTGCAGTCCGGTAAACCTCGGGTCATTCTGAACCGTGATACACGACGGTAAGGTTGAAAAAGGGCGATGAGGCCCCACTTTTATCGTCCAAGACAGGAGATGGCCGAGCGTTGCCTTATTCAGGGACCGGAGCCGTCTTGCCAACGATAAGGATTGAGCATGCAAGAGCCCCTTAATTCCTCATACCCCGTACTTCCGCTGCGCGATATCGTGGTGTTCCCACACATGATCGTGCCGCTGTTCGTGGGTCGGGAAAAATCCGTCCGCGCATTGGAAGAAGTGATGCAGGACGACAAGCAGATTCTGCTGTCCAGCCAGATCGACCCGGGCGATGATGACCCGGTCGAAGACGGAATTTACCGTTCTGGTGTTCTGGCCAATGTTCTGCAATTGCTGAAACTGCCCGATGGTACCGTAAAGGTGCTGGTCGAAGGGCAGGCGCGCGTGCAGATCACCGAGTTTCTTGAAAACGAAGAGTTTTTCGAAGCCCGTGCCGAATATTTGACCGAAATTCCGGGCGACGTGACCACGACCGAAGCGCTGCTGCGCACCGTCGCGGATGAGTTCGAGCGCTACGCCAAAGTGCGCAAAAACATCCCCGAAGAAGCGCTGACCGCGGTTGGTGAGACCGCCGAGCCCTCCAAGTTGGCCGACCTTGTGTCGGGTCATCTGGGCATCGAGGTCGAGCAAAAGCAGGAACTGCTGGAGACGCTCTCGGTCAGCGAGCGGCTTGAGAAGGTCTATGGCCTGATGCAGGGCGAGATGTCGGTTCTGCAGGTCGAGAAAAAGATCAAGACCCGCGTCAAATCCCAGATGGAGAAGACGCAGCGCGAGTACTATCTGAATGAGCAGATGAAGGCGATTCAGAAGGAGCTTGGCGATGGTGAGGACGGCAGCAATGAAGTTGCCGAACTGGAAGCCAAAATCGCCGAGACCAAGCTGTCGAAAGAGGCGCGTGAAAAAGCCGAAGGCGAGCTGAAAAAGCTGCGCAACATGAGCCCGATGTCGGCTGAGGCCACCGTCGTGCGCAACTATCTGGACTGGATTCTTGCGTTGCCGTGGGGCACCAAATCCCGCGTCAAAAAGGATCTGGGCCGGGCGCAGGACATTCTGGACGCCGATCACTATGGCCTTGAGAAGGTCAAGGAACGGATCGTTGAATATCTGGCGGTGCAGCAGCGTTCGAAAAAGCTGAAAGGCCCGATCCTGTGCCTTGTTGGCCCTCCGGGTGTGGGTAAAACCAGCTTGGGTAAATCCGTTGCCAAGGCCACAGGGCGCGAGTTCATCCGCATCTCGTTGGGTGGCGTGCGCGACGAATCCGAGATTCGTGGCCACCGTCGGACCTATATCGGCTCGATGCCCGGCAAGATCATCCAAGCGCTGAAAAAGGCAAAAACCACGAACCCGCTCATCCTGCTCGACGAGATCGACAAGATGGGTCAGGACTTCCGTGGTGACCCGGCTTCGGCGATGCTGGAAGTGTTGGACCCGGAACAGAACAGCACGTTCATGGACCACTATCTTGAGGTCGAATATGACCTGTCCAACGTGATGTTCCTGACCACGTCGAACAGCTACAACATGCCTGGGCCTCTGCTGGACCGGATGGAGATCATCCCGCTGGCCGGTTACACCGAAGAGGAAAAGAGCGAGATCGCCAAGCAGCACCTGATCAGCAAGCAGGTCAAGAACCATGGTCTGAAGGCCAAGGAGTTTGAGCTGACCGATGATGCGCTGCAAAAGATGATCCGTACTTACACCCGCGAGGCGGGCGTGCGGAACCTCGAACGTGAGATCGCTAAGGTCGCGCGGAAATCGCTGACCAAGATCATCAAGAAAGAGGCGGACTCGATCACCGTGACGCCGGACAATCTGGATGAGTTCCTTGGTGTTCCGAAATATCGCTATGGGCTGGCTGAACAGGACGATCAGGTCGGTGTTGTCACCGGTCTGGCGTGGACCTCCGTAGGTGGGGATTTGCTGCAAATCGAGGCACTGAAACTACCCGGCAAAGGGCGGATGAAGACCACCGGGAAGCTGGGCGATGTGATGAAGGAATCCATCGACGCGGCCTCGTCTTATGTGCGGTCAATCTCGCCTCAGATCGGGGTGAAGCCGCCGAAGTTCGACACGCTGGATATCCACGTCCACGTGCCGGATGGGGCGACGCCCAAGGACGGCCCGAGTGCTGGTCTGGCGATGGTGACCTCGATCGTGTCGGTGCTGACCGGTATTCCGGTGCGCAAGGATATCGCGATGACCGGTGAGGTTTCGTTGCGCGGCAACGCGATGCCGATTGGCGGTTTGAAAGAGAAACTGCTGGCGGCCCTGCGCGGTGGCATCAAGACCGTTCTCATCCCGGAAGAGAACGAAAAGGATCTGGCCGAGATTCCGGGCAATGTGAAGGAAGGGCTGGAGATCATCCCGGTCACGCATGTCTCGGAAGTTCTGAAACACGCGCTGATCAGCGAGCCGGAACCGGTTGAATGGGATGAGGCGGCGGAAGAAGCTGCGGCAGCAGCGGCCAAGGCGGCCGAAGATGCCGGGCGATCGGCAACAGCGCATTAAACAGATCAAAGGCGGGGGTGACCCCGCCTTTTTTACAACCCGATGATGGGTTGTTTCGGATCCAGAATCTCTTCCTCGGCGATGTATTCCCGAAACTTATGCACGGGCAGGGCAGAGCGCACTGCCAGACCAAAGATCACGGCGGAAAACAGCACGCACAGCACGATGTCCCATCCGAACGGGATTTGCTTCAGCGCGCCGTCTCCGAACTGACCGAGATAGGAAATCAGCCCGATCCCGATCAGGTAAGGCACCAACCACAGGGCTTCGGTTACATCCATCTCGTCCAGCCGATTGCGGAACCGTGCTAGTAGAAGGATCATTCCGATTACCAGAGCGACGCCAAGGCGCCAGACCGTGTCCCAACCGCTCCAGTAGACGACAAGCGTTGCGATGGCGAAGGCCGAGACCGCGACAAGTTTCACCGCCGGGATGCGGATGGATCGGGGGTGATCCGGCATCAGATGGCGCAGGCACACGACGGCAATCGGGCCAACCGCAAAGGACAGCACGATTGCGGCACCGTTGAGCGCGATGACAGTGGTGAAGGGGACCGTCAGCAGAAACAGCACCCCGATCAGGAAGTTCAGCGCCAGCGCCCACAAAGGCACTCCGAATGAGGAGAGAATCATCAAGCGTCCCGGCAGAAACCCGTTTTTCGACAAGGCCATGGCGATCCGGGCGTTTGATCCCGTCGCAACCAGCCCGTTGCCAAACGGCCCGATCACCGATCCGATGTTCAGAACGCTCAGAAACCAGACAAACCCGACCGAGATGATGACGCCGTCTAGCGGGCCTTGGCCGCCGAAACTCAGGCCGGTCCAGCCGTTTTTCAGCATGTTGGCATCCAGTGCCCCGACAAAGGCGATTTGCAGCCCCAGGTAAATGGCCGCGCACAGTACAATGGACAGGACCAGTGCGGCGGGGATGGCGAATTTGGGGTTTCGAACCTCTCCGGCCATGTCGACCACATGGCGAAACCCGATAAAGGAAAAAATGACCCCTCCGGTTGAAACGGCCGCCATGATGCCTTGCAACCCGTAAGGCGCGAATCCGTCCGGTTGCGTAAAATTCTGTGGGTCGAAACGATTGAAGATCAACAGGGCGGTCAAAATGACCGGGATCGCGATTTTGGCCCATGTCAGCGCAGCGTTCACCTGAGTGAAGAACTTGACGCCCAACGCGTTGACCGCGACGAAGAGCAACATGAAGAACAGGGCGACGGTGATGCCCGCTCCGGTCAGGTCTCCGGTTTCGGCCGTGTGCAGCCACGGAGCATAGGGGGCGAGGTATTTCAGCATGGCCTCAACCTCGATCGGGGCGGTGGTGTTGTAGCCGATCCAGGCTGTCCATCCCATCGCCATCGAGACGATATTGCCATGCGAAAACTGCGGCACCCGCGCTATACCGCCGGGGATCGGCAGCATGGCCGATATCTCTGCGAAGGTGATCGCCAGAACGAACATGGCCACGGCGCCGATGATCCACGAGATTACAGCAGCTGGACCGGCGTGCTGCACGGCAAGAAGGGGACCAAACAACCACCCGGACCCGATGATGCCACCGACCGAGATGAAGGTCAGGCCGAGCAGGCCGATATCCCGTTTCAATTTGGCCACGCCCGTACCTCATCCCTCATTGCCGCATGGCGGTGCGGCCGTTCAGAGCAGGATAAGCAACTGCAGCGATTTCTGGCAAGCGCCTGTCAGGGCTAGGTAAAACCAGCGCAGCCGTACAAAAAGGGGAATGGTGGGTGATAAGAGATTTGAACTCCTGACATCTTCGATGTGAACGAAGCGCTCTACCACTGAGCTAATCACCCGTGAGGACGCCTAATACAGAGAGTTCTGGTGGCTTGCAAGAGCGCCCGACGCGCAATTTTTGGAAATGCAGGCACAAAAAAACAGGCAGCAGAGACCCGCTGCCTGTTGCTATGAAGCAGGACCTTACAGGATGAAGTCGTCTGCGGTCAGATCGTGCAAACCGACAAGTTTGATCATCATCTCAGGTTCTTCGTCGCCGTCAGTGTCCACGTAGACGAAGGTCCTGTCATACAGGGTGCCTTCGAGGTCACTGTGCACGAAATAAATCTCGCCCTGATCTGAGTTCGTAGCCGGGGTTTCTCCGTTGAAGACAAAGTCGTTGTCGCCGACCAGAACCGTGCTGGCATCGATGGCGCTCAGGTCGATCTTGTCCTCTCCGCGGGTGAAGTCCCGGATCAAGTCAGCGGTCTGACGGATGGCAGAACCCTCGTCGATCGAGTTGAAGACGAAAGTGTCATTATCGGCCCCACCGGTCATGTCATCCCGACCGACGCCACCGATCAGGGTGTCATTGCCCTTGCCACCGTAAAGCTTATCCCAGCCGCGGCTGCCCATCACGGTGTCGTCGCCAGCACCGCCTCTCAGGACGTCGTCTTTGATGCCACCGTCCAGAATGTCGTTTCCGGCATTGCCAATAAGATAGTTGACCGTTTCGTCGCCGGTGAGGTTGTCGTTCTGCGCCGACCCAACAACGTGTTCGATGTTCTGGATGGTGTCGATGCCATAACCCGTGTCTTGCGCGCCGTCGTTCGACAGGTCCACGGTGGCCCCGCTGGTGCCCGAGTAATTCAACCAGTCATAGCCCTGGCCACCGTTGATCGTGTCGTTGCCGTCACCGTCTTTGTTTCCAAACCAGTCGTTTCCATTGTCTCCCGACAGACTGTCGTTGCCTATGCCGCCGGTAATCGTGTCATTGCCGTCGCCGCCGAAAATCCTGTCGTCACCGGCACCCCCGGCAAGGGTGTCGTTGCCATAGGCACCATTCAAATAGTTGTTGTGTTCGTTGCCGACCAACCAGTCATTGCCATACCCACCAAAGGCGTTTTCGATTACAACGGTGTTGGCGATGGTGAACCCGCCTGCAATGCCAGAGGCGGACGAGATCTCTCCACCTGCATTGTGGCCCTCAAGATCAGCATCGTTGAGGTTGATGTAGACGTCGCGCCATACGCCAACCGCAGAAATCGCGTCGTTCCCACCGGTGTCCCAAATGGCCTTCCAGAACGTTCCCGCGCCGTTTACGCCCTTGATTTGGTAGATGTCGTTACCAGTTGCATTTTCAGCCGTCCCGTAAATGGCTTGGAGAGCTGCAATGTCCAACGCCATTGGTGTTGCCGAGTCACCATAGGTGTAGCTTGTTACAGGGACATTCGATGCATATCCTGAATTGTAGGACATGATCGTATAGACGCCCTGGTTTTGACCATCGGTGCCATAATCGTCGAAGGGTTCAGTCACGCCGTCGAAGATGGTCGAGCTTCCACCGTTGTCATGCGGGTGGGCCAAGCCAAGGCCGTGTAGAATTTCATGCAGGATTGTAGAGAATCCCGCGCCGCCCTCTTGCAGTCCTTGGTCGCTGTAAATAACCGAGTCGTAGGCGAACAAGCCAAAAAGTGATTTGAAACCATAATCCTGCAACAGCGGTTTATCCCCTGGAACTTGATGAAACCCGACAGAACCAGGGCCTCCCAGTGTTTCCTGCGTGACCACTGCGTAAGTAAAATCCGTGCTAACCAATTCGCCTTGCCAAGTTTTCAAAGGGGTTTCGAGGAAACGGACAGGAATAATTTTTTCGATGATACTCAGAGCAGAGCGAATAGCTGCTTTCATTGGTTCCGGTACAGCCGCTGCTGCCAGGGTGCCATCGTCGAAGTTGTACTCGAGTACAGTCGATCCATATGTCGGTTTTAACGAGGTTCCCCAGATAAGACCGTCCACATAGGTTAAGCCCGTTGGCTCAGGGCCCGGATGAGTTGTGTTGACATATGGCATATATTTTCTACTTCCATCTTTCAAAACACAACCAGAGGGCAGCCACAAAGCACTGTCTTCGGTTGCGTTAGCCTTCCTTTTGACCCCTTAAAATCGGGACCTGCTTTTTTCCTCGGATACTTTCACTTCGAAACTTGCGGGTGCAAGTCGGTAGTCCGAAATTATTGGATTTTGGTACACTGTGTCGTCTCTTGCACACGCAATGTGGCCGAAAAATGACGGCCGGGAAGAGTGTGCAGGATGACGTTGCGAACACGAATGGTTCTATTGATTGTTATGTTCGGGTTAATGCAAAGATGTACATCTTATGCGTGTTTGTCGTGGAATCACTCGGAGCCGAATCCCTGAGAATTCGACAGGCGTTTCGGGTAAGTGATTCCAGTCGCCAGCCGCGGCAAACCCGACCGCATCATCAGTGCGTGAATGGCGTGGTTGGCAGGGGATGCGCCCCTGCGGCGGGAAACAATTTTTACGATCTGGAAAAAAACTTCAAAACGCCGCTTGACGCTGCCCGACCGTAGCCATAATACACCCCAACGTTCAGCAACGAACGGGCAGCGGGCGGTTGTAGCTCAGTTGGTTAGAGTACCGGCCTGTCACGCCGGGGGTCGCGGGTTCGAGCCCCGTCAACCGCGCCATCGCTGCCATCCTTGGTCCAGGGTAAAGGCCACGAAATAGATGCGCGGTTGTAGCTCAGTTGGTTAGAGTACCGGCCTGTCACGCCGGGGGTCGCGGGTTCGAGCCCCGTCAACCGCGCCATTTCCTTCCAGTACCGATGAAATCTATATCCCTTTGTAGGGGCGTGTTTTGTTTCAGGGTTTTGATGTCAGGAGATGTCGGCAATAATCCGGTCGTTCACACTTTGTTCTAACTTTTCTGTTGGAGACTCGGTGTGGCTCGCCTATTTCTAGGACACTTGTGTGTTGGGGGCCAAAATGGCTGAGCTGAAGAATATCGAGGTGCGCGGCGCGCGCGAGCATAACCTCAAAGGCATCGACGTCGATATCCCGCGGGATCAGCTGGTGGTGATCACCGGCCTGTCTGGCTCGGGCAAGTCCTCGTTGGCGTTCGATACGATCTATGCGGAAGGCCAGCGCCGCTATGTCGAAAGCCTGTCGGCCTATGCGCGCCAGTTCCTTGATATGATGGAAAAGCCCGATGTGGATCACATCAGCGGCCTGTCTCCAGCGATTTCGATCGAACAGAAAACCACGTCGAAGAACCCACGCTCGACCGTTGGCACGGTCACTGAGATTTACGACTATCTGCGTCTGTTGTTTGCCCGCGCAGGCACGCCCTACAGCCCCGCGACCGGTCAACCGATTGAGGCGCAACAGGTGCAGGACATGGTCGACCGTATCATGACGATGGAGGAGGGCACGCGCGGGTATCTTCTGGCGCCCATCGTGCGGGACCGGAAGGGGGAATACAAAAAGGAATTCCTCGAACTGCGCAAACAGGGTTTTCAGCGCGTGAAAGTGGATGGCGAGTTCTATGAGCTAGATGAGCCGCCCACGCTGGACAAGAAGTTCCGCCACGATATCGATGTCGTGGTCGACCGACTGGTTGTGCGCGAGGGGATGGAAACGCGTCTGGCCGACAGCCTGCGGACCGCTCTGGATCTGGCAGACGGGATCGCGGTTCTGGAAACCGCGCCGCGCGAAGGTGATCCTGAACGAATTACCTTCAGTGAAAATTTCGCCTGCCCGGTCAGCGGCTTCACCATCCCCGAGATCGAACCCCGTCTGTTTTCATTCAACGCGCCGTTCGGAGCTTGTCCGGACTGCGATGGGCTGGGGGTCGAGCTGTTCTTTGACGAACGGCTTGTAGTGCCGGACCAGACGCTGAAACTCTATGATGGTGCCTTGGCCCCATGGCGCAAAGGAAAGTCACCCTATTTCCTGCAAACCATCGAAGCCATCGCGCGGCATTACGAATTCGACAAGAATACGCCTTGGAAAGACCTGCCGCCAAATGTGCAACAGGTGTTTCTGCGCGGGTCTGGCGATGAGGAAATCCAGTTCCGTTATGACGAAGGCGGTCGGGTGTATCAGGTCACTCGCAGTTTCGAGGGCGTGATTCCCAATATGGAACGGCGCTATCGCGAGACCGACAGCGCCTGGATCCGGGAAGAGTTCGAACGCTACCAGAACAACCGTCCCTGCGGGTCCTGCGAAGGGTATCGCCTGCGCCCCGAGGCTCTGGCCGTCAAGATCGCAGGTCTGCATGTGGGACAGGTTGTTCAGATGTCGATCAGAGAGGCTCTGGCCTGGGTCGAGGATGCTCCGAACCACCTGAGCGTTCAGAAGAACGAAATCGCGCGGGCGATTCTGAAAGAGATTCGCGAGCGGTTGGGTTTCCTGAATAACGTGGGTTTGGAATACCTTACGCTGTCCCGTTCAAGTGGCACCCTGTCCGGGGGTGAAAGCCAACGTATTCGTCTGGCCAGCCAGATCGGCTCGGGTCTGACCGGGGTTCTGTATGTGCTGGATGAGCCTTCGATTGGTCTGCATCAGCGGGACAATGACCGTCTGCTGGGAACGCTCAAGAACCTGCGCGATCAGGGCAACACCGTGATTGTCGTCGAACATGATGAAGAAGCCATCCGTGAGGCGGATTATGTCTTCGATATCGGCCCCGGCGCCGGTGTGCATGGCGGGCAGGTGGTCAGCGAGGGCACGCCCGACCAGATCGCGGCTGACGCGGCCTCGATGACCGGTCAGTATCTGGCGGGTACCCGCGAAATTCCGGTGCCGTCGAAACGGCGTAAGGGAAACAAGAAGAAGGTTTCAGTCGTCAAAGCGACCGGGAACAACCTCAAGACCGTCACCGCCGATTTCCCGCTGGGAAAATTCGTCTGTGTGACCGGTGTATCGGGGGGCGGTAAGTCGACCCTGACGATTGAAACGCTGTTCAAGACGGCCTCGATGCGTTTGAACGGTGCGCGACAGACCCCGGCGCCGTGTGAGACGATCAAAGGGTTGGAGCACTTGGATAAGGTCATCGACATTGACCAACGTCCGATCGGGCGGACTCCACGTTCGAATCCAGCAACTTACACCGGGGCCTTCACCCCGATCCGCGACTGGTTCGCCGGTCTGCCGGAGGCCAAGACGCGCGGCTACAAGCCCGGTCGGTTCAGCTTTAACGTCAAGGGTGGCCGGTGCGAGGCCTGTCAGGGTGACGGTGTTATCAAGATCGAGATGCACTTTCTGCCCGACGTTTACGTGACCTGCGAAACCTGCAAGGGCGCGCGGTATAACCGCGAGACGCTGGAGATCAAGTTCAAGGGCAAGTCCATCGCTGATGTCCTTGATATGACAGTGGAAGACGCGCAGGAGTTCTTTAAGGCCGTGCCGTCGATCCGCGACAAGATGGATGCGCTGGCGCGTGTGGGGCTTGGCTATATCAAGGTCGGCCAGCAAGCGACAACTTTGTCTGGGGGTGAGGCGCAACGGGTCAAGCTGTCCAAGGAACTGTCCAAACGCTCGACCGGGCGGACGCTGTATATTCTGGACGAGCCGACCACCGGGCTGCATTTCGAAGATGTGCGTAAGCTGTTGGAAGTGCTGCATGAATTGGTGGATCAGGGAAACACCGTCGTTGTGATCGAACACAATCTGGACGTGGTGAAAACCGCCGACCACATCATCGACATCGGCCCCGAAGGCGGCGATGGCGGGGGTGAGATTGTGGCAACAGGAACGCCCGAGGATGTGGCCGTGGTCGAGCGCAGCCATACCGGCCGGTATCTTAAACAGATGCTGGATGCGGCGCGCGTCGCAGCGGAGTAATGGGGCTGATCCTCAGTTGAGGATATCAGCCACCGCGCCGATCAGGTTCAGCACCTTTCGCGTGTCAGGATCGACGCGATAGACATAGTCACCGGCGCGGATGTAGCTGCCGCGATTCAGCCCATAGCTGTACGGATCATTGATCCAGCGATAATCGCTGTTGATGTAGTCACCCGTGCGATACAGGTTTTTGACCTGTCCCGGCGGCACGCAAGGCACGGCTTTCTTCGCCAGACCCGGCGGGCAGTGACCGGCCTTACCTTTGCCATTCCCGGCCATGGCCACGCCAGAGCTGAGCGCAAGCGTCAGGATTGCCGTCGAAATGGTCAAAACGCGCGACATCTTACATCCTTTCGCGTGAAAACTGTGGCCAAGGATAGATGGCCGTCGCCGCTCTTTGGGTCAACCCCATGGGCAGGAAGCTGCCCACGGGGCGGGCGCTTAGCCTCGTCCGCGTTTTTCGAACCGCGGCAGCATGGCCGAGAAGTCCATTCCCAGCCCATCCTCGGCCTCGACGAATTTCTCATAAAGTGAGGTTGCCACCTGTCCCATCGGCGTGTCGGCATCCGCGCTTTCGGCAGCCTGTTGGCTGAGCCGCAGGTCCTTCAGCATCAGTTCGGCGGCAAAACCGGGCTGGTATCCGTTGTCTGCCGGGCTGGTCGGGCCGACGCCGGGGGCAGGGCAATAAGCGTTCATCGTCCAGCTATAGCCCGAAGATGTGCTGACCACGTCAAACATCTTTTGCCGATCCAGTCCAAGTTTGTCAGCCAGCGCAAAGGCCTCGCAGGTGGCGATCATTGTGACGCCGAGGATCATGTTATTGCAGATTTTCGCGGCCTGACCGGCACCGGATTCGCCGCAATGTACGGCTTTCTGGCCCATGATGTCGAACAGGGGTTCGGCCTTGGCAAAAGCGTCGTCGCTGCCGCCAGCCATGAAGGTCAGCGTGCCAGCCGCCGCGCCACCGATTCCGCCTGACACCGGAGCATCAACCGCGAGCACGCCGGACTCTTTCGCCTGATCCGCGACGGCGCGGGCGCTGTCGACGTCGACGGTTGAACAGTCAATCCACACCGATCCCGACTGCATCGCGGGGATGATCTCATCCGCCACCGCGCGCAAAATCTGACCGTTCGGAAGCATCGTGATGACGATGTCGGCACCTGAGGCGGCATCGGCGCCTGAACCGACCATGGTGACGCCGGCAACATCGACATCGGCCATGTCAAAACCCGTCACCTCATGCCCGGCTTTGGCCAAGTTGGCGGCCATTGGATTGCCCATGTTGCCCAGGCCGATAAACCCGATTTTCATCTCTTATGTCTCCTCAAAAGTCAGCATGTCTGCACCCAGCGGCTGCAGCATCTTTGACACCGCGACAGCAGGCACGGCCTGATCGGCAAACTGCCAGCGTGGCGTGCGGTCCTTGTCGATGATCTGGGCGCGGATGCCTTCCAGAAAATCTCCGTGCTCCATCGCGCGGAAGGTATAGCGGTATTCCAGTTCCAGTGCTTTGCGCTGGGTCAGGCTGGGGGTGCGCAAGCGGTGCAGCATCTCAACCGTACATGCCATGGAAAGCGGCGAATTGCGGCCCATGAGTTTTTGCGCCTCAGTGGCCACAGAGTGATCGGAATGGGTCAGAGTGTTCAGGATGTCCCCGAGGCTCTCACCGTCAAAACAGGCGTCGATCTCAGGCTGCTGATCCTCCAGTTCGCTTTCCGGTGGCACCGCTGAATGTTTCTGCAGCATTTCGGTGTCACCCGATGCCTCGAGCATCTCGATCAGATCGGACCACTCGGCTAGGGGAATGTAGTGATCGGCAAAACCGGCAAAGATGGCGTCCCCAGGTCCCATGCGGTGGCCTGTGGTGCCCAGATACTCGCCCAGCCGACCGGGGGCCAGGGACAGCATCAGGGTGCTGCCGACGTCCGGCACCAGTCCAATGGAACACTCCGGCAGAGCAATTTTTGAGCTTTCGCCAACGATACGGTGGCTGCCGTGGCAGCCGATGCCGGCGCCGCCACCCATGGTGAAGCCTTGCAGGAAACTGACGACCGGTTTGGGGTATTCAAAGATCAGCGCGTTCAGACGGTATTCGTCCCGCCAGAACGTGCGGCCGTAACCGTAATCACCTTTGATGCCGGTTGCGTAGAGGTCGGCAATGTCGCCGCCCGCACAAAAGGCCTTGTCGCCCTCGGCATCCAGAATGATCAGATCCACGGCGTCATCTTCGCGCCAGTTCCGCAGCGCTGTGTCGATCGCCATGCACATATCATAGGTCAGCGCGTTCAGTGCCTTTGGACGGGTCAAGGTGATGCGCCCGGCGCGGCCCGTGATGCGGATGTCTATGTCAGGCATTGGCCCCTCAGCGTTCGGCAAGCATTTGTCGGGCGACAATGACCCGCATGATTTCATTCGTTCCTTCCAGAATCTGATGCACGCGGAGATCGCGGACCAGTTTCTCGATACCATAATCCGCAAGATACCCGTAGCCACCATGCAATTGCAGGCACTGGTCCACAACCTTGGACCCGGTCTCGGTCACGAATTTCTTGGCCATGGCGCAGAACTTGGTCGCATCGGGCGCGCCCTGATCCAGCTTCCACGCGGCCTGTCGCAGGAAGGTGCGGGCGGCCTGCAGTTCGATCTCCATGTCCGCGAGCCGGAATTGCAATGCCTGAAACTGGTCGATGGATTGGCCAAAAGCTTTGCGTTCCGACATGTATTGCAAGGTCATGTTCAGACCGGCCTGCGCGGCCCCCAGTGAGCAGGAGGCGATGTTCAACCGCCCTCCATCCAGCCCCTTCATCGCGTATTTGAAGCCGTCGCCTTCGGTGCCCACAAGGTTGCCTGCCGGAATTTTGCAATCGTCGAACTGCACCTGCGCCGTGGGTTGGCTTTTCCAGCCCATCTTCTGTTCTAGCGCGCCAAAGCTGAGGCCGGGCGTGCCGTCCTCGACATAGACGGTCGAGATGCCCTTGGGGCCATCCTGCCCGGTGCGCACCATGCAGACATAGGCGTCGGAATAGCCGCCGCCCGAGATAAAGGCCTTGGTGCCGTTCAGCGTGTAGCCTTCATTGGTGCGGTCCGCGCGGGTTTTCAGCGCGGCAGCGTCCGAGCCCGATCCGGGTTCAGTCAGGCAATAGCTGAGCACGGTGTTCAGGCTCAGCACGTCGGGCATGATGCGCGATTTCAGGTCGTCGCTGGCGAAACTGTCCAGCATCTTGGCGCACATGTTGTGGATCGACAGGAACGCCGCGACCGAGGGGCAGGCCATCGAAAGTGCCTCGAACACCAGCGTCGCGTCCAGGCGGGTCAGGCCCGATCCGCCGCTGTCTTCCGAAACATAAAGCCCGCCGAACCCCAATTCACCGATCTGCGGCCAAAGGTCTTTGGGGATGGTCCCATCGGCCTCCCATTGGCGGGCGTTGGGTGCGATGTTGTCCTGCCCGAAATCATAGGCCATATCGAAGATCGCGGTCTGCTCTTCTGTCAGTGCAAAATCCAAGGCTTGCCTCCCACGCTGCCGAATGAATTGAACGAGTGTTTATTTCTGAATTCTTACAGAAATTTTGCACGGTCAGCAATCACCGGCATTGGTACTTCGGGATGTCAAAGGTCGAGGTGGAATTCTTCGATCAGATGCCGGACCACCGCCTTGCCCGGATCATCGCCTTTTGCCACGGCTTCGGCATAGGCGCGGCGCTGTCGCGTGGCCGAGGTACCAGTTTGCGCGATCTGCTGCAGACGGGCCAATTCCGTCATGGTGCCCAGCGCCTCGGCGTCTTCGGCCAGCAGGCCCATCAGTTCGCCCATCAACTCGGGCATCGGTTTAATTGAGCGATCTCCGAAGTCGATCAACCCTTCGCCGACGCCATAGCGCTGCGCACGCCAGCGGTTTTCGCCGATCAGAAACTGGTCGTAATGGCGCCAACGCAGGTTCCGGTCCTTCAGGCGGCACAACATGCGGGTCAGGGCCTGTACCAGCGCGGCCAGCGACAGCGTATGTTCCAGCCGCGGTTGCACGTCCATGATCCGGGTTTCCAGTGTCGGGAATCGGTGTGACGGGCGCAGGTCCCACCAGATCTTCGTCGTGTCCTCGATTACGCCGAGTTCGACCAGAATGCCTGTGGTGCGCTCGTAATCCGACCAACTGGCCAGAACCGGAGGCAGCCCTGTGCGCGGCAGGTTGTCGAACACGGTCAGGCGATAAGAGGACAGGCCGGTATCCTCTCCGTTCCAATAGGGCGAGGACGTCGACAGCGCCAGCAGGTGCGGCAGGAAATACGACAGCTGCGGCATCAGATCGGCGCGTAGGGCAGGGTCCTCAACCCCGACATGCACGTGCATCCCGCAGATCAGCATCCTCCGCGCGACCCCGCCCAGTGCGTGTTGCAGCGCGTCATAGCGATCCTTGCGGGTGTGGTGTTGTTTCTTCCAGTCGGCGAACGGGTGACAGGATACGGCTATAGGGGCGAGGTTATATTCGGCGGCGCGTTCGGCCACACAGGAGCGTAGACGCTTCAGATCCTCGCGGGCGGACTTGACTGTTGTGTGGGGCCGGGTGCCGACCTCGATCTGGCATTGCAAGAATTCGGGGCTGACCTGTCCTTCGAAATCCGACTGGCAGGCCTCCATCAGGGCGGCGGGCGCTTCGGCAAGCTCAAGGCTGTCGCGATCGACCAGCAAATACTCTTCTTCGATGCCCAGCGTGTATTCTTGCTGCATGGCGGACCTCGCATAACTATTCCGACCAGTGAATACGGAAATTCCTGTTTTGCCAAGCGTTTGACGCTGCCCGCCTTGCAGAGGCCCGGCAAGCAGCGGTAAGGAGCAGGCAACAGGAAAGTGGAGCCGCCCCGTGAAACCCAGAAAATTCCCCAAGATCAATGAGGCCCTGAATGAGTTGGGGGTGAAGCTGATCGACAAGGCCGCTGAAAACGACGAGCGCGCCCGACTTGAGGCGTTCGAACGGGCAGGCGGACTGACCCGTCCGGCCTATGCCTTGTCACCGGGGATGGAAGGGTTCGATATCGACCAGCTGGTCGCCGAGTACGGCCAACACGCCGAGGCGCTGGAGGCCCTGAAGGACCCGGCGCGCAATCAGACCGGCTATCGGATCGGCAACGGCTACTATGACAGTCCCGATGCCGACGCACTGTATCTGATGATCCGGCGGTTCGCGCCGAAGCGGGTGATCGAGGTCGGCTGCGGCAACTCGACCCGCGTGACCCGGCAGGCGATCATTGATGGCGGGCTGGACACGCAAATCACGGCGATTGATCCTTACCCTCGGGCGGATATCGCGCATGTCGTGGACCACTTCGAGCAGAAGCGGCTCGAGGAAGTCGACCCGGCGCTGTTCGACCAGCTTGAGGCTGGTGATGTCCTGTTCATCGATTCCAGCCATGTCGTTCGGATGAGCAACGACGTGGCGCATCTGTTCTGCCGCATCATCCCGGCACTGAAACCGGGCGTGGTGATCCATGTCCACGATGTTTTTCTGCCCTACGAATACCCTAAGCGGTTCTTCTACGACTGCCCGGGTTGGGGCGAGCAGTACATGCTGCACGCCCTGCTGCAATCCGGTGCCTTTTCAATGCTTTGGCCTGGGTATTTCCTGCAAAAAGACCGCCCGGATGCGGTCGAGGCCTTGCCGTTCCTGAAGGACGGCCGCGCCCAGAGCATATGGGTGCAGATCAGAGAAAAGTGATCCGGGCTGGCTGAGCTTCCGTACCCCTTTCCATAACAAGCTGGAGAGGAGACAACAGCCATGTTACGCCGCACATTCATGGGCGCCGCCGCCGCACTTACCCTTGCTCTGCCTGTAAAGGCGCAGGCCGCTGATATCGTGGACACCGCCGTTTCGGCCGGATCGTTCAACACTCTGGTCGCTGCGGTTCAGGCCGCCGGGCTGGTCGATACGTTGAAAGGGGATGGTCCGTACACCGTGTTCGCGCCGACCGATGAAGCGTTTGCCGCGTTGCCCGAAGGCACGGTTGAAACGCTGTTGCTGCCGGAGAACAAGGATCAGCTGGTTGAAATCCTGACCTATCACGTGGTTCCGGCCAAGGTGATGTCGGGTGATATCGCGGGCAAACGCGCCAAGGTTCTCACCGTGCAAGGGGACCGTCTGAGCGTGAATGCAAGGAACGGTGTTAAGGTCAATGACGCCGAGGTGGTGCAGGCCGATATCGAGGCAAGCAACGGCGTGATCCACGTGATCGACGCGGTAATGCTGCCGGAATAAGAACACCCCTAAGGAAAAAGCCCCGGTCCTGTTGGCCGGGGCTTTTTGTGTCAGACCAGTCTGACCTGGGTTCCAATCTGGACCAGAGGATACAGCTCTTCGACATGCTGATTGTAGAGGCCGATACAGCCGGATGAGCTTTGACGGCCAATCTTGCGTGTGTCGTGGGTGCCGTGCACCAGATAGGCAGGCCAATCCAGATACATGGCGCGTGTGCCCAGTGGATTGCCGGGGTCGCCGCCCTCCATTCGAACAGGCAGCGAGGGATCGCGTTCGCGCATGGACGCGGTCGGCGTCCAGCTGGGGAATTCGGTTTTGCGCACGATCTTGGTGTAACCGCGCTTGGTCAGTTCCTCGCTCATCGGAACGGAACTCGGATACAGTTTGTATGTCCCGTCCGGGCTCCAATAGTGCACTGCGCGGCTGGTGATATCGGCCAGCAGGCAGCCAACGCCCAACTCATCGAAATGGTCCTGCCAGTTCTGCTGCGAGAACGAGGACACGTTGCGGCGGACCGGCAGTTGCGTGCTGATCGCTTCCTCATCAGTGGGGAACGCATCTATGCTTTGCGCGCGCACGATGGCGGGCGTCGCCAGAAGAGACGCTGCACCCAGCAATGCAGAGCGGCGAGTCATACGGGGATTTGACAAATTGGCCTCCGGTTCAGGAACTGCTCGAGCAATAATCTGCCGTAAAATATTGACCATCGACCCGTTTTTCTAGGGTGTGCAAACTGAATTTATCGTGAAAACGACTGTTTTGGCGGTGCATTGCCGAGAAAAAACCCGGCCTGTAACCGGCCGGGTTTGATTGTTTCGGTATTTGGCCGTGGATCAGTCCATTGCCTTGAAGTTGAACTCGCCACCTTCTTTGATGCCCGAGGGCCAACGCGCGGTGACGGTCTTGGTGCGGGTGTAGAACTTGAAGCTGTCCGGACCGTGCTGGTTCAGGTCGCCGAACATGGATTTTTTCCAGCCGCCAAAGGTGTGGTAGGCCAGCGGCACCGGGATCGGAACGTTGATGCCGACCATGCCGATGTTGATCCGGCTGGCAAAGTCACGTGCGGTGTCGCCATCGCGGGTGAAGATCGCGGTGCCATTGCCGTACTCGTGGTCCATCGCCAGGCCAATCGCCTCTTCGTACGACCCTGCGCGGACGGTCGACAGAACAGGGCCAAAGATCTCCTGTTTGTAGATGTCCATCTCGGGAGTGACGTTGTCGAACAGGTGCGGACCGACAAAGAAGCCGTCCTCATAGCCCTGCAGGCTGAAGTCGCGGTTGTCGACAACCAGCTTGGCGCCTTGCTCAACGCCCGAGTTGATCAGGCCGAGGATACGCTCTTTCGCAGCTGCGGTCACAACGGGGCCCATGTCCACGTCGTCGCCTGCGGTGTAGGGGCCGACTTTCAGCTTTTCGACGCGCGGGATCAGTTTCTCGATCAGGCGATCTGCGGTTTCTTCGCCGACAGGTACAGCGACCGAGATCGCCATGCAGCGTTCGCCCGCCGCGCCGAAACCTGCACCGACCAGCGCGTCAGCCGCCTGATCCAGATCGGCGTCGGGCATGACGATCATGTGGTTCTTGGCACCACCGAAGCACTGCGCGCGTTTGCCGTTGGCGGTTGCGCGGCTGTAGATGTACTGCGCGATCGGGGTCGAACCCACAAAGCTGACGCCCTGAATGATTTCGCTGTCGAGGATGGTGTCCACGGCCTCTTTGTCGCCGTTCACAACCTGGAACACGCCTTTGGGCAGGCCGGCTTCGACAAACAGTTCGGCCAGCATCAGCGGCACCGAGGGGTCACGCTCGGACGGTTTCAGAACCACGGCGTTACCGCAGGCCAGAGCCGGACCGACGTGCCACAGTGGCATCATCGCCGGGAAGTTGAACGGCATGATCGAACCGACAACACCCAGAGGCTGACGCATCGAATACATGTCGATGCCCGGGCCTGCGCTGTCGGTGAATTCACCTTTCAGCATCTGCGGTGCACCGATGCAGTATTCGATCACTTCCAGACCGCGCTGCAGGTCGCCCTTGGCGTCAGGGATGGTTTTACCGTGCTCGCGGCTCAGCGCTTCGGCCAGCTTGTCCATGTCGCGGTTCATCAGACCGACCATGGCCATCATTACACGCGCGCGCTTCTGCGGGTTGGTCGCGCCCCATGCAGGTTGCGCGGCAGCGGCGGCCTCGATGGCGGCGGTGGTTTCCGCAGCACTGGCCATTGGGCAGCGATACTGAACTTCGCCGGTGGCGGGGTTGAACACGTCGTCAAAACGGCCGGATGTTCCAGGGCTCATTTCGCCGTTGAGGAAGTGGGTCAGGTCTTGCATCAAAAACTCCTCCGATAGATTTGAACGCACAATAGGCTTGCAGAAATCGCGCGAACAGAGGCAATGTCTCAAAAGAGCTTTGCAAAAATGCAAAAGGTAGCACATGAATCCGAACTGGGATGACATGCGGGTTTTTCTGGCCGTCGCGCGCGAAGAAAGCCTGTCATCGGCCGGGCGAATACTCAAGATTGATCCTGCCACGGTAGGGCGACGCATTGCCCGGCTTGAGGTGGCATTGGATGCGACGCTGTTCACGAAGTCCCAGCAGGGTTACCTGCTGACGGCGGCGGGGGAGCGCCTGTTGGATCACGGCCTGCAAGCCGAAGAAGCGATGCGTGCGGCGGCGGGAGTTGTAGTGGGCTCCACCAAATCTCTCAGCGGTCAGATTCGGATCGGGGCACCGGATGGCAGCGCTAATTATCTGCTGCCGCAGGTCTGTGCGAAAATCAGCGATGCCAACCCCGACCTGGATATTCAGATTCTGGCCTTGCCGCGGATCATCAACCTGTCCCGACGCGAGGCGGATATGGCCATAACGGTAAGCGCGCCAACTGCGGGAAAGCTTCTGGTCAAAAAAGTCAGCGACTACAAACTGCATATGGTGGCGACGCAGAGCTATCTGGATCGCCACGACCCCATACACTCGGTAACCGATCTGAAAGGGCACCGGTTGATTGGTTATATTCCGGACATGATTTTCGACCGCGAGCTTGATTACCTCAACGATATCGGTGTTGACCGTGTCGCGCTTGCATCGAATTCCGTCTCGGTTCAACTGCGTCAGGTGACGCTTGGCACCGGGGTGTGTGTGGCCCACGACTTTACGTTGCCCTTCCACCGGAACCTACGGAAAATCCTGACGGATCAAGTGAGTTTGACCCGCAGTTTCTATCTTGTACGGCATCAGGGCGACCAGCGCAACGAACGGTTGAACCGCTTTGCCGACGCCCTGACGCAGGGCATCCGTGACGAAGTTGCGCGGCTTGAAGCCGATGCCGACGCTTGACAGGTCGGCCCAATCGCGCAACGCTTTGGAATAAGATTATTATTTCGGAGGTGTTCTTCATGCTCGTACAGGCCATTCTGAAATCCAAGGCAACAGAAGGCGTGGTGACGGTCGAGCCTTCGGCGACGGTCTCAGAAGCTTCGAAGATACTGGCGGACAAACGCATCGGTACTGTTGTCGTGTCCGAAGACGGCGGGCAGACGGCGTCCGGAATCCTGTCCGAACGGGATATCGTGCGCGAGCTGGCCGCAAGCGGCAGCGGATGTCTGAACCAGCCGGTCAGCGCATACATGACGCAAGACCTGGTCACGACGACGCGGCAGGCAACCGTTCAGGATATCATGGCCCGGATGACCGAAGGCCGCTTTCGCCATATGCCCGTGATTGAGGATGGCAAGCTGGTTGGAATTGTGACGCTTGGCGATGTGGTCAAGGCACAGTTGTCGGAACTGGCGATGGAAAAAGATGCGCTGCAAGGTATGATTATGGGCCACTGACGGCCCAAACTTCCGAACTGATCGCTTGCACCTGCATGAAGTTTATGTTTGCTTGCGCAGAAATATTATTGCGCAGGAGGGCGCGATGCGGGTCGGATTATATCCCGGAACCTTTGATCCTATCACTTTGGGTCATATCGACATTATTCGCCGCGCCGCAGCGTTGGTGGATAGATTGGTTATCGGTGTCGCCATCAACCGCGACAAGGGACCGATGTTTAGTCTGGAAGAGCGCGTTGCCATGATCGAAGCGGAATGCGCGCATCTGTCCGAACAGACCGGAACCGAGATTGTTGCCCATCCGTTTGAAAACCTGCTGATCGATTGCGCCCGCGATGTGGGGGCGCAGATCATCGTGCGCGGGCTGCGGGCCGTCGCGGATTTCGAGTATGAATTCCAGATGGTTGGCATGAACCGCGTGCTGGACAACTCGATCGAGACCGTGTTCCTGATGGCCGAGGCCCGGCATCAGGCCATCGCATCAAAACTGGTGAAAGAGATCGCGCGGCTGAACGGGGACGTGTCGAAATTCGTCACGCCCCGGGTCAATGACGCTCTGCGCGAAAAGTTAGGCTAAGGCACCCATCGCGGCGGCTGTGTCCAGCATCCGGTTCGAGAAACCCCATTCGTTGTCGTACCAAGCCAGAACGCGGACCAGCGTGCCGTCAGTGACTTTGGTTTCCGCCAATGACACAGTCGAGCTGTGGGCATCGTGGTTGAAGTCCATTGACACCAAAGGGCGGTTTTCTGCAGCCAGAACGCCGGGAATTTTGGCAGCGGCGTCAACGAACAGCGCGTTTACCTCTTCCTCGGTGGTCGGGCGCGACACCTCGACCACCAGATCCACTACCGATACGTTCGGTGTGGGAACGCGGATCGCCTGACCGGTCAGTTTCCCCGCCAGTTGCGGCAGAACCAGCCCCACAGCGGCGGCGGCCCCGGTTGTGGTGGGGATCATCGACAACGCGGCGGCGCGCGACAGGTAAGGGTCCTTACCTGCGGTATCGTGAACCGGCTGGCTGGCGGTATAGGCGTGAACGGTGGTCATGTTGCCGTGCACGATGCCCAGCCCTGCGTCCAGCGCGGCCGCCACAGGTGACAAGCAGTTTGTGGTACAGGAAGCGTTTGAAACCACGGTATCCTCGGCGGTCAATTCTTGGTCATTTACGCCAAATACAACCGTCTTAACTGCGCCGTCACCGCGGGCAGGGGCAGAGATCAGTACTTTTTTCGAGCCGTTTTTCAGATGCCGTTCAGCGGCTTCGCGTGTGCGGAACACTCCGGTGCATTCCAGAACCACGTCGACATCCGACCAGTTCAGCGCCTCAGGGTCGCGTTCGCTGCTCAGCCGGATCGGGCCAGCGCCAACGTCCAGGCCTTCTTCGGTCAGCGTAACTTTGTTGGGATAGCGGCCATGTACACTGTCGAACTCAAACAGATGCGCGTTCATTTCTGGCTTGGCCAGATCGTTGATCGCAACGATTTCCACGTCCGTTCGCCCGGTCTCCATCACTGCGCGCAAAACGCCGCGTCCGATCCGCCCGAATCCGTTGATTGCCAGCTTGAGTGTCATTTTCTGCTCCGTCCGAATTTCGGCTAAGTAAGGTTAGCGCTAACATCATCAGATCAGCGGAAATGTCAAGCAAAACCTCAGTCAGCGCCAGATGGCGACCCAGTCCAGAAAGGCGTAGAGTTTTTTTCCGAGGAAGATCAGATGCTCGGGACCAAAGAATGCATAATCAACAATGATCGCGCCAAGGATCATGAGGCCGAGCCAGATAGCGATTTGATTGGTCATTGCGGCCCCGAACGAAAATGCCCGCCCAGATAACCTGAGCGGGCAAAGAGGTTCAAGATTTCGAAACGGTCTTAGTTAAGGTGACCCATGGCAACGGCCACGTCGGCCATACGGACCGAGAAGCCCCATTCATTGTCATACCAGGCCAGAACGCGAACCAGACGGCCATCGACAACACGGGTCTGATCCGGTGCGAAGATCGAGCTTTCCTCGGTGTGGTTGAAATCGGTCGAGACAAGCGGTGCGGGCTCGTAGCCCAGAACGCGCTGCATCGGGCCTTGCGCGGCTTCGCGCACGATCTCGTTAACCTCGTCTACGGTCACCTCGCGCGAGGCACGGAAGGTCAGGTCAACGGCCGAGACGTTCGGGGTGGGAACGCGGATCGCCGAGCCATCCAGACGGCCTTTCAGGTTCGGCAGTACCTCACCCAGAGCCTTGGCGGCACCGGTCGAGGTCGGGATCATCGACATCGCCGCAGCGCGGGCGCGGTACAGGTCGCTGTGACGACGGTCCAGCGTCGGCTGATCACCGGTATAGGCGTGGATCGTGGTCATGATGCCGTTTTCGATGCCGATACCTTCGTCCAGTACCTTGGCAAGCGGAGCAAGGCAGTTCGTGGTGCAGGACCCATTCGAAACCATGTTGTCGTTTGCGGTCAGAGTCTTGTGGTTCACTCCGAACACGATGGTCTTGTCGACATTCTTGCCGGGTGCGGACAGCAGAACCTTGCTGGCGCCACGCTCAAGGTGAGTCTTGGCTTTCAGACCGTCGTTGAATTTGCCGGTGCATTCGAGAACGACGTCGCAGCCTTCCCAGTCCAGCTCGTTCATGTCGTAGGTCGAGAACATCTCCATCGGGCCGCGGCCCAGATCCATGGTGTTGCCATTGATCGCGATGTCGCGGGGAAAACGGCCATGAACGCTGTCATATTTCAGCAGATGCGCGGTTGTTTCCAGCGGGCCGGTCGCGTTGACCTTGATCACTTCGATGTCGTTACGGCCCGACGCGGCGATGTGCGACAGGGTGCAGCGGCCGATGCGGCCAAAACCATTGATACCGACCTTGATGGTCATGTGACGTCTCCAAATGCGCTTGCTTTGCAGGCCATATAGCGGCGATTACTGAATCTCAAAAGAGTAAAATCGGCATATTTTTAAGGTGTTAGCGCAAACCTCATGAGATTGCGCTAACGCTTGCGCTAGCTGTGGGATCGGGTAGGGTCCGGGTGCGGCAGAATACAGGAAAGGATGCGCGATGAGCGGTCTGTTGGCCCTTTTGGATGATGTGGCGGGGATCGCCAAGGTCGCGGCGTCCTCGGTGGATGACGTGGTGGCCGCGGCGGGCAAGGCAGGGGCCAAGACGGCGGGTGTGATCATCGACGACGCGGCAGTCACACCGAAATACGTTCAAGGGTTTGCGCCGGCGCGTGAGTTGCCGATCATCTGGCGCATTGCGCGGGGCTCGGTATTCAACAAGATAGTGCTGCTGCTTCCGGTCGCTTTGCTGCTGGCCAATTTTGCGCCGTGGCTGATCACGCCCTTACTGATGTTGGGCGGGTCGTATTTGTGTTTCGAGGGGGCCGAGAAGATATTCCACGTCCTGTTTCCGCATGGCAGCCACGCCATCGAAGAAGACATGAACGTGCGCGATCCCGGTCATCTGGAGGAACAGAAGGTCAGGGGTGCCATCAAGACCGATTTTATCCTGTCGGCTGAAATCATGACCATTGCACTTGCGGCCATTGAAGCTCCGAATCTGTGGATGCAGGCAGCGACGCTGGCGGTTGTGGGGATTGGTGTCACAGTTGCGGTTTATGGATCGGTCGCGCTGATCGTGAAGATGGATGACGTGGGCCTGTACCTGGCGCAGAACGCGCCGACGCCTATTGGGCGCGGATTGGGGCGCGGTTTGGTCAAGGCGATGCCGGGCGTGTTGAAGACCCTGTCGATCGTTGGGACTGCAGCGATGCTGTGGGTCGGCGGATCGATTGTCATTCACGGGATGGAAGTTCTGGGCTTTGGCTGGCTGGGCCATCACATCCACGACTGGGCCTATGCGATTGGGCATTCAGTTTCCGAGCAGTGGGTGGGTGCTGTGGAATGGATTTCCAAAGCCGCGATGGACGGAATGTTTGGACTCGCCTGGGGACTTGTTTTGATCCCAATTGCGACCAAGGTGATCGGGCCGTTGCTAAACTCAAAGTCGAAAGAGACTAAGACGCATTGAGCGGAGTATAAATTGGGAGCATCAGACGAACCTCGTAAGGCAATCCTCAGAATTTTATCTGAGCCGGGAAAACCGCAAATGGGTATTTCGTCAGCAACCGGGAGCAGCTTGTCCCCGGCTCTGTCATTGTTGGGTAGTGCATTTAGCGAAGCAGCCGACATAATGCCTTTCAAGGCAGATGAGCTATTTGGTTTCTTGCATTTCCGCCTTCATACCGCGCATCAGGCAAAGAAACGCAGCCGATGGTCTCTTGGCCGGGTTTACAATCGCTTCAGCGGGCAGTCCGCTGAGTATATTCCGCTTTCTGGAACACAGCTTATTCAGACGTTTTCAGCGGCAGGCATTCAGGCGCCTGATTTCATCGTGATCAGAGGCAGATACGAATTGCGTCTGGACTATGCTCAGCAAGCATACGACGCTTTGAAAAAACAGATCGAAGTATAGGCAAACGGAAAAGGGCGGCCAAAGCCGCCCTTTGCTTTATTCTTCGGTATTGGCTTACAGCCCCAGCAGTTCCTTGACTTTGGCAACCGTTGCCTCGGCGGTGATGCCGAAATGCTTGTAAAGCTCACCTGCCGGAGCGGAAGCGCCGAAGCTCGACATGCCGATGAAACCGGCCTTGGCTTCGCGGCCACGCTCACCCAGCAGCCAGCGGTCCCAGCCACCGGCGCGGACGGCGGCCTCGATACCGACACGTACGGCACCTGCAGGTAGAACGCGCTTGCGGTAGGCTTCGTCCTGCTCGGCGAACAGTTCCATGCAGGGCATGGAGACAACGCGGGTACCAATGCCTTCGGCCTCGAGCATGGCCTTGGCTTCCATCGCCAGCGAAACTTCAGAGCCGGTGGCGATCAGGATGGCCTGACGCTTGCCCTCGGCTTCGGCCAGAACGTAAGCGCCCTGCGCAACAAGGTTCTTGGCCTTGTGCTGGGTCCGAACGGTCGGCACGCCCTGACGGGTCAGCGACAGGACCGAGGGGCTGTCCTTGAAGGTCAGCGCCAGTTCCCAGGCTTCGGCGGTTTCAACCGTGTCGGCGGGGCGGAACACATAGGTGTTCGGCGTTGCGCGCGAGATGGCCAGATGCTCGACCGGCTGGTGAGTCGGACCGTCTTCGCCCAGACCGATCGAGTCGTGGGTCATCACGAAGACCGACGGTACCTTCATCAGCGCTGCCAGACGCATGGACGGACGGGCATAGTCGGTGAAGGCCATGAACGTACCGCCATAGGGGCGGATGCCGCCATGCAACGCCATGCCGTTCATCGCGGCGGCCATGCCGTGTTCACGGATACCGTAGTGAATGTAGCGACCCTTGCGGTTTTCCGGCAGGAATACGCCCATATCGGCCGATTTGGTGTTGTTCGATCCGGTCAGGTCAGCCGAGCCGCCAACGGTCTCGGTCATGATCGGGTTCACAACGTTCAGAACCTTTTCCGACGAGGCACGGGTGGCCAGTTTCGGCTGATCTTCCGACATCTGCTTTTTGAACGCGCGGATGGCACCGGCCAGTTTCTTCGGCGCTTCGAACGCATAGGCGCGGTTGAACTCGGCCTGCTTGCGTTCGGACAGCTGCGCGAAACGCTCTTCCCATGCGGCGCGTTCGGCGGAACCGCGGGTGCCGATGGCCTCCCACGCGGATTTCACGTTGGCAGGGACTTCGAACGCGTCATGTGGCCAGCCGTAGCCGTCCTTGGCTGCCTTCAGTTGTTCCTGATCCGTCAGCGCGCCGTGACCCTTCGAGGTGTCCTGCGCGGCGTGGCCAAGTGCAATGTGGCTTTCGCAGGCGATCATGGTCGGCTTGTTCGATTTTTTCGCCTGAGTGATCGCGGCGTCGATCGCCTTGGGATCGTGGCCGTCGATTTCGATCACATGCCAGCCCGAGGCCGCGAAACGGCGCACCTGATCAGTGCGGTCGGCCATATCGACAGTGCCGTCAATGGTGATGTTGTTGTTGTCCCAGAAGACGATCAGCTTGCTCAGCTCGTGACGACCCGCCAGCGTGATTGCTTCTTGGCTGACACCTTCCATCAGGCAACCGTCGCCCGCGATCACATAGGTATAGTGATCGACGACCTTCTTGCCGTAATGCGCGCGCTGAATTTCCTCGGCCATGGCAAAGCCCACAGCGTTCGAGATGCCCTGACCCAGCGGGCCGGTCGTGGTCTCGATCCCGTCAACCAGGAAATTCTCGGGGTGGCCTGCTGTCTTCGCACCCAGCTGGCGGAAGTTCTTGATCTCGTCCAGCGTGACGTCAGCATGACCCGTGAGATAGAGCAGCGAATAGATCAGCATCGAGCCATGACCCGCCGACAGGATGAACCGGTCGCGGTCCGGCCAGTTCGGGGCCGAGGCATCGAATTTCAGGTGCTTTTCGAACAGCACGGTCGCGACATCGGCCATGCCCATCGGCATGCCGGAATGGCCGGAATTGGCGGCGGCGACGGCGTCAAGGGTCAGGGTGCGGATGGCCGCAGCTTTGTCCCAGTGTTCGGGGTTTGCATTGCGCAGCGCAGTCAGGTCCACGGGCGTTGTTCCTTTGGATTACAGGCAGATGCGCGCTCAATACCATCCGCCCCCCAAAGTGCAAGCAGAACCAAGCGTTCCGGCCAGGGTGTGGTTCAAGAAAGCGGCCCAAGTTGTTGAAAGCAAACAGTGGGTATTTTCCGTCTCGTTGGGTTAGACTGGGGCAAGACGCGGTTGGTGTTGATTCGGACACAGCTGCGATACAAGGAACCTTGGTTAAGAGGTGGCAGGGGCATGAGCCAGATCGAAGAACTACAGCGCCGTATCATTGCCGCAATGGATCGGATCGGAACCGGCGTCGAAGCGCTGGGTGATGCGGCTCCGACCAGCGGTGGCGCGGATGACGCCCTGCGCGCGGAATTGGATGACGAACGCGTTGCAAATGCACAGTTGGAACAGCGTCTCAAAACACTGAAGGAACGCCACGAGCAGGAAGTCGACGCCATGCGCGCCGATATGGAGAGCCTGCGGACGGCGCCGGTGGAAGATCCCGAAAACGGCGCGTTGCGAGAGCAACTTGCTGCGGCGACGGCAAAGCTGGCCTCGGTTGAGGCTGCGCGTGCCGAACTGGCGGCGGCCAAAGCGGCGCTGGAAAACCAGGATGAGCTGGAGGCCTTGAAGGCTGAAAATGCGCAACTGGCTTCCGCTGTTAGCGCGGCGCAAGAGGTTGAGGCTGAAAATGCACGTCTTCGGTCTGAGCTGGCCGATAGCGAACGGGTGGCCGATTTGAGCGCCGAATTGGACATGCTGCGCGCAGAACGCGCCAGCCATGGGGCGGCGATGTCGCGTCTGGATGACGATCTGCAGCGGATGCGGAAGGCGAATGAGCAATTGCGCCAATCGGTGGACGAGTTGCGGGCCGCGGCCGAAGACGGCCTTCCCGACGCTGATCTTCTCAATCGCGCCACGGTGGCCGAGCTTGAGGCGACGCGCGCCGCGCAGGCTACCGATGCGGCCGAAGCGCACGCAGTCCTGGCCCGGTTGGAGCCGTTGCTGTCGCAGGCGAAACTGGCGGAAGGAGAGGTTGAATAATGCCCGAAGTGACCATTCAAATCGGTGGGCGCGGCTTTGAAGTCTCGTGCCAGGAAGGTGAAGAGGCGTTTCTGCATTCTGCCGCCAAGATGCTGGATGACGAGGCGCAGGTTCTGTCCGATCAGATTGGCCGAATGCCGGAATCGCGGATGTTGCTGATGGCCGGCCTGATGCTTGCCGACAAGGCAGCCGGGACGGATGAAAAGATACGTGCACTCGAAGCGAAACTGGCCGCCGTCGAGGAGGAGCTTTACGCGCTCAGAAACATGCCGCAACCGGAACCCGAACGGATCGAGGTGGCTGTGGTGCCGCCTTCGGTAACAGATACCCTGGCGGAACTGGCCGCGCGGGCGGAGGCCCTTGCATCCGTGATCGAGGAAAGGTCTGCCGAATGAACTCCGTCAGAACTCTGACTTTTGCCGCGATGATGACGCTGCCAGCCGGATTGGCTGTGGCTGAAATCGACATTCTGCCGGTGACATTTACCTGTGATAATGGGGTTCCGCTGGAGGTCGCCTATTTCAATGCGCCAGACGGGTCCAGTGCGGCGGCGATGATCGTCGACAATCAACTGGTCACGCTGCGGCAGGCCCAAAGCGGGTCCGGCATTCGCTACGAGTCTGCGGGAGAGGTGGGGACTTACATCCTGCGTTCCAAAGGTTGGGACGCCACAGTAAGCTTTCTGGCGGCAGGTTCGGATGCCGCCAGCGAGCAAGTCGTTCTTCAGAATTGCAGCAGCCGCTGATCAGGCGTTTGCTTCGCGGATCTTGTCGGCGGCTTCCTTGTTGTAGCCGACACCGTTTTCGTCAAACAGAGTGTCCAGCTCGCCCGACAGGGTCATCTCGGTGATGATGTCGCAACCGCCGACGAATTCGCCCTTGACGAAAAGCTGCGGCACGGTCGGCCAGTCGGAATAATCCTTGATGCCCTGACGCACTTCTTCATCGGCCAGAACGTTTACATCGGTATAGTCCACACCCATGTAGTTCAGAACACCGGCCACGCGGGACGAGAACCCACACTGCGGCATTTCCTTGGTGCCTTTCATGTACAGCACCACGTCGTTGGCTTTGACGGTTTCGTCGATCTGAGTTTTAACGTCGCTCATCTTGCTTGTCCTTTTCACCCGTATCCGGGGCGGTCGTTTCATTCTGTGACGGGTCAGAGGTCCATCCTTCTTCCTCCAACCGTCGGTGTTCGGCTTGCGCCAGAGCCAGCGGATCCAGCCCGTATCTTTCGATGCCGCCAACCTTGCTGATTTTGTCCGGGTCCGGACGCATGTCGGCGAGGTTACGTTTTCTGTTCCGCTTCACATAGGCTTCGATCAGAGCGGCGGCAACTATCAATGTTGCGATAGTACAAATGCCGACCAGCCAATTGCTCATTTCTTAGGGACCATTGTTTTCGCGTATTGCTGCGGGTCCCGAGGGATTGGCATGGCGCTCACTCCACCGCCTTTACCTGAGTCAGTAGTGGACGCAACTACACTTGCGTTTTGGCTGGGTGTTGCGCCACGTTTTTGCCTGTACCGGCTTTTGCTGAATGTTGATCTCACAACAAGGATAATGCCAACGCATGTCAGCAAGCCGAAAATTGTGTAAATCCAGCCTGTTACCGTCATTCAGGCACTTTCGTCGTCAGAGCCAGCGCGTGCAATTCTCCGTCCGGACCGTCCATCTTGCCCTTCAGCGCTGCATAAACAGCGCGTTGCTGCTGGACCCGGTTTTTCCCGCGAAAGCTTTCGTCCACGACCATGGCGGACATATGCATGCCGTCATGCCCGCCAACCTGAATTTCCGCATCCGGAAAGGCTTCGCGCAGCAGGTGTTCGATTTCGTGGGCGCTCATCGGCATGTAGGTAACTCCTGAAGGTCTTTCCCAAGATGTAGAGCGCCAGGGCGGGGCGCGCAAGGGTGTGAAAGGGGTCTGAAAACGACAAAACCTGCGCCCGTCAGGGACGCAGGTTTTGCGATCAAATCGTGATCAATGGTCAGGCCACGGCCTCGGCAAAGCTGCTGCGGAAGGTGGCGGTCAGCTCCTCAAGCGCGGCCTCGGTGTTGCCGATGCGGACGCTCTCGCCGGTGAAACGGCCAACGGAAACCAGTGGAACGCCAGCCTGACCGGCTGCGATCATCAGCGCCTCGGCCTGATCGAAGTTGCAGGCGACCAGATAGCGGGCCTGATCTTCGCCGAACAGGAACTCGGTCGAAGCGTCGTCGAGGTGGACACCCACGCCGGCTGCTTCGGCCAGTTCGAAGGCGGCTAGTGCCAGACCGCCATCGCCCAGATCGGTGCAGGCCTTGATCATTTCGCGGTTGGCGCGGATGAAGTCACCATTGCGCTTTTCCGCGTTCAGATCGACATGCGGCGCGTCACCGTCTTCGCGGTTGAAGACCTCGGCCAGCAGGGCGGATTGGCCCAGATGGCCGTTGGTTTCACCTATGACCAGAGCCACGTGGCCCTCGCGAACCTCGTTGCCGATGATCTCATCGGTGTGAGACAGCAGGCCAACCGCGCCAATAGTCGGGGTCGGCAGGATCGCCTGACCATCGGTTTCGTTATAAAGTGAGACGTTGCCTGAAACGATCGGCATATCCAGCGCGGCGACGGCCTCACCGATACCCTGAATGGCACCGACAAACTGGCCCATAATCTCGGGCTTTTCGGGGTTGCCGAAGTTCAGGTTGTCGGTGGTGGCCAGGGGCTTGGCACCTACGGCGGTCAGGTTGCGATAGGCTTCGGCCACCGCCTGCTTGCCGCCCTCGACCGGGTTGGCGCGCACATAGCGCGGGGTCACGTCGCTGGTGAAAGCCAGCGCCTTGTCAGTACCGTGCACGCGGACCATGCCAGCCCCCAGACCCGGCGTGCGGGCGGTGTCGGCCATGACCATCGTGTCGTATTGCTCATAGACCCACTGTTTGCCCGCGTAGTTGGGCGAGGCGAGCAGGGCACGCAGGCCGTCAATCGGGTCGATCTGAGGTACCTCGGCCAGTTCTTCCGCTTCGGGCGTCGCAACCCACGGGCGGTCATATTCCGGTGCGGTCGAGGACAGTTTCGACAGCACCAGATCAGCTTTGACCTCGCCATTGTGAACGATCAGGAAGCGGTCTTCGGCAATGGTTTCGCCAACGATGGCAAAATCCAGGTCCCATTTCTCGAATACGGCGCGGGCTTCGGCCTCAAGCTCGGGCTTGAGGACCATCAACATGCGTTCCTGAGACTCGGACAGCATCATCTCGTATGCGGTCATGTTCTCTTCGCGCTGGGGAACATTCTCAAGGTCCAGACGCACGCCCAGACCGCCCTTGTCGCCCATTTCCACGGCGGAACAGGTCAGGCCAGCGGCACCCATGTCCTGGATCGAGATCACGGCGCCGGTCTGCATCAGCTCGAGCGTTGCCTCCATCAGGCGCTTTTCGGTGAAGGGATCGCCGACCTGAACGGTGGGTCGTTTTTCCTCGATGGTGTCGTCGAACTCGGCTGAGGCCATGGTCGCACCGCCAACACCATCACGGCCGGTCTTTGCGCCCAGGTAAACGACCGGCATTCCAACGCCCGACGCCGCCGAATAGAAAATCTTGTCGCTGTCGGCCAGACCGGCGGCGAATGCGTTCACAAGGCAGTTGCCGTTATAGGCCGGGTGGAAGCGAACCTCACCGCCCACGCAAGGGACGCCGAAACAGTTGCCATATCCGCCGATGCCTTCGACCACGCCGTTGACCAGCCGACGGGTCTTGTGGTGGCCGGGTTCGCCAAAGGACAGCGCATTCATCGACGCAATGGGGCGCGCACCCATGGTGAAGACATCGCGCAGGATACCCCCCACGCCGGTTGCCGCGCCCTGATAGGGTTCGATGTAGGACGGGTGGTTGTGGCTTTCCATCTTGAAGACCACGGCCTGACCGTCGCCGATATCAACCACGCCCGCGTTCTCACCCGGTCCGCAGATCACCTGAGGGCCCGAGGTGGGCAGGGTACGCAGCCACTTCTTGGATGACTTGTAGGAACAGTGCTCGTTCCACATGGCCGAAAAGATGCCCAGTTCGGTGAAGGTCGGCTCGCGCCCGATGATCTCGAGGATCATGTCATATTCGTCGGGCTTGAGCCCGTGTGCGGCGATCAGATCGGGTGTGATTGCGGGCTCTTGCATCTTCTGTCCTGTGTCCAAGTGGGCCGAGATTGCGCGCCTTTTAGGGCAAGGGCGCGCCCGTGGAAAGGGTTAAGACCCGCAAGGCATAGTTTGACGCGGTCTGCGGGCAAAAAAATGGCCGCCCGGCTGGTTTGGCTGGACGGCCATTGTGGTTCTTTGAAGGCTTCGATCTATTCCGGCGCGCCGTGCGCAGAACCAGGTTTCTGGGCCTGTTGCTCAGCTTGCTGGTTGGCAGCATCACCGGCAGCGGCTCCGATAGCGGCCTTTTGCTCCTCGGTCAGGTGATCGGCGTCATCCAGACCGGGGATCGCAACGCGCACTTCGCGGCGGGCAAAGTCGATGCCGTTCTCTTTGAACGCAGCCTTCACCCGGTTGAAGATTTCCTTGCGCAGGGTGAACTGCTTACCCGGTTTAGCCATGAACTTGCCGCGGATGATCATGCCCACGTCGTCAAAGTCGAACACACCCTGAGATTTGAAGGGCTGCAGGAACCCATCCTTGTGGGTCTCGTCCTCCATCATCTCGGCACCGATCTTCTTGAAGATCTTTTTCACCTTGTTGGGGTCGGTGTCGAAAGGCACGGTGAATTTCAGCTTCATGATGACCCAGTCGCGGCTGTAGTTGGTCAGTTTCTGAATCTCACCATAAGGAATGGTGTGAACCGGCCCGCGATGGTGACGCAGCTGCATCGACCGGATCGAGATTTTCTCGACCGTGCCGGTGGTGCCGCCCACATCGACATATTCGCCGACACGGAATGCGTCATCCACCAGGAAGAAAATGCCGCCGACGATGTCAGCCACCAGTTTCTGAGCACCAAAGCCGATGGCCAGACCCAGAACACCGGCACCGGCCAGAAGCGGGGTGATGTTGATGCCCAACGCACCCAAAGCGAGCAGGACAAAGATCACCGCAATGGCGGCCTGCGCGGTCACGCGTAGAAGGGGCAGAACCGTTGCCAGCCGCGACCCGCCCGAGCCACCGCCTTCACCGGCCTCTTCGTCCGGGCTCTGTTCGGCTGCCGTTTGCTCTTTCGCCAAACGGCGGTTGATCCAGAGCGAGACCACCTCGTTCAGGATGTAGCCAAGGGCGATGATGATGAAAAACTGGATCAGCTTGCTGCCGGATTCATCGCCACCCCCTGCGATTTCCTGCAGGTCCAGATCCCACGCTCTGGCAATCATCAGGATCACCAGAATGCCAGCCAAAACCCGGCCAATGCGGATATAGCTGCGTTTGGTAGACTTATACGCCCGCTCCGCCACAGGACCTTCGCCTTGCATCGGAGGTTGAAGATGGCGCACCAAACCTCGGATCAGGGTATCCAGTGCTGGCGCAATCAGCAGCCAGAACATCGTCGTGAAATGCGCGCCTTTCAAAAGCAGGGTGCGGATCATGGGATCGCGCTGCGCGGCAAGGAATTCAACCAGAAGCCAGATTACGGCCGAGACCCCGATCGCAAAATAGGGGTAATAATGCGCGACTTCCTCGTCGAACTTGGTGCGATCCGGGTCGGTGCCCAGCATTATCTGCGAAAGACCCTCACGCGCCTTCCAGGCAATGACGGCGATATAGATGTGAATTCCCGCATTGAGCCAGAAACCGATGCGCGTTTCCCCACCCGTTATCCCGTTCAGTCTGTTGAAATGCAGGATAAACAGTGTCAGCCCGACCAGGATCAGCAGACCGATCAGGTTGCGATGCAAGTACTTGGCCCAATGGTCATCAATGTTCACCAGGCGGAAATGAGGTTTGTTCGGCGCCAGGATAAACCGCGAGGCGGCCGCACCAAGACGGGGAATCCAGATCAGGTAGAAAACGAAAGGCGCGGCATAGGTTACTTGTTCCGTCGTCAGCAGGCCGCGCCCGACGGCACGTATGACGACATAGAATACAACCAGACCCGCAATTTCACGGCAAAAGCGACCGAACAGGTACCGGACGGCACCCCACAGATCGTTCTCGTCTGCGGCTTCGGGCGGCCGATGCCACCTGCGCGTAAGCAAGCCGAATAGCTTTTCAGCAGCGAACCCTACGATCAGTATGCTCAGAACCAATCCCAGCAGAGTGAACACACCATTTGTCCCGAAGGTGCCGACAAAATTTTCGACTGCATGTGCCTGAGCGCTGAAAAGATTGGGAATGGTGACAATCACATGCGTCCAAGAGGCCACCATCGCGGCCCAAATCTCGTTAATTTCTTTAATCGGATCTTCGCGGTCCGCGGCTTCGGCGGCCTTTTGTTCGGCGACCGCATCCAGACGCTCCAACAAAATGGCTCGGACCTGGTCGTCAGACATGCGCGCGACCAGATCGTCCACCTGTTCAGGCGTCAGGTCCTCTGGAATGCTGATAGGGGCTGTGGAACCGTTCGTAGCGCTGGTTTGTGCTAATACAGGTCCGGTCAGGCAAATGACGGAAATTATCGCCAACAATAGGCGAAAGGGGTGAAACATCGAATCTGTCCTCGAACACAAGTCTTCATGATTTTTTTTGCAATCATAGGTCTAAGTGCCCGAGATTCACAGATGTTTTGGCTATCGAACCTGTCTACGTTGCCCGAAAGCAAAAAAAAGGCCGAGCACTAAGCTCGGCCGTAGTCCAACAGGGAGGTATGAAGATGATGAGCGTTTCAGCATCACCGCCTTCGAGTGCTCATTTAGGGATCAGTTTGTGAACGATCAAGATTTTTCAGACTGATTACTGATCATGCCCGCTATGCTGCATGTGCATAGCTACAATTTTCCCATCTGCTTCAACTGCTTGCGTTGTGCCGTGATCTCATCCTGGACAAAGTCGCGGAAGGCGGCGACGCGCTTGGAATGGCGCAGTTCCTCGGGATAGGCGAGGTAGACGGGAACGTCTGCCGTTTCGATATCCGACAGGATCGGAACAAGATGTGGGAAGTCCTGCGTGACATAATCCGGTAGCACGCCAATGCCCAGATTGTGCAGAACGCCCTGCAGAACGCCGAAATAGTTGTTCACCGTCAACAGCGAGCCGGGGTTATACGTCATCAGGTGCCGCACCATTGCAGCGCTTGCGCCGACCTGAGGGGCAGAGGGCGTCTGACAGATCAGCCGATGATCCTTGATCTCATCCAGCGATTCAAGCATCCCGCCGTGCGTCTCGATATACTCCTGAGTTGCATAGAGCGTCATCTGCACCGTCATCAGGCGCTTTCGGACCAGATCGGCCTGGCTGGGTTCCTTCATGCGGATGGCCACGTCGGCCTCGCGCATGGGCAGGTCCAGCACGCGCTCTTCCAGCATCAGGTCGATGTTGAGGTCGGGGTATTGCTCGTACAGTTTCGGCAGACGAGGGGCCAGCCAGAGCGTACCAAAGCCGAACGTGGTGGTGACGCGCAACACACCAAAGACTTCTTCTTCGCTGTCACGGATGCGTGCGGCAGCGGCGTCCAGACGCTTGGACATGGCCGAGGTCGCATCGAACAGCAACTCACCCTGTTCCGTCAGGATCAGCCCGCGCGCATGGCGGTGAAACAGGGTCGAATCAAGCGACTCTTCCAGCGCTCTAATCTGCCGACTAACCGCCGATTGTGACAGATTCAGCTTATCACCCGCATGAGTAAGGCTGCCTGCATCCGCTACCGCGTGAAATATCCTAAGCTTGTCCCAATCCATTGCCGCAACTTTCGTTATCTTTCGAAACGCCTATATGAAATAGGTAATAACTTCCACATTCAAAGGGCGAAATCCTTGGGATTCAGTGGATAAACTCTATGCAGGTCAGAAATCATGACCTAAAATGGATGAAAATGTAGCACACTGATCTGACGAGGGGAGGCGTCTGATGAGTCAGCCACAAATATCGCTGAATGACCGGTTCGATCTGGAAAAGAACCCCGTCCTTTTGAATGGCACTCAAGCGCTTGTTCGCCTGATGCTGATCCAAAAGGCGCGGGACACGCAAGCAGGGTTAAATACCGCCGGTTTGGTGACCGGATATCGCGGGTCACCGCTGGGCGCCGTGGATCAACAGATGATGCGGGCCCACAAGCAACTGGCCGAAAGCGACGTCACTTTCCAATACGGCTTGAACGAGGATCTGGCTGCCACGGCACTGTGGGGCAGCCAGCAGGCGGGGCTGCGCGGGGACGGGCGGTTCGATGGCGTGTTTGGCCTGTGGTACGGCAAGGGGCCTGGGGTGGACCGGTCCGGCGATGTGATGCGGCACGCCAACATGGCCGGCACGGCGAAACATGGCGGCGTGCTGATGGCGATGGGAGATGACCACACCGGCGAAAGCTCGACCGTTCTGCACCAGTCCGAGTGGTCTCTGGTCGACATGTATATGCCGATCGTCAGCCCGGCAGGCGTGCAGGAGATTCTGGATTACGGCGTCTATGGGTTCGCTCTTAGCCGGTTCTCGGGGCTTTGGGTCGGCCTGAAGACGATGAAGGATACGGTCGAGGTGACTTCGGTCGTGGACGGCAGTGTTGATCGGATGAAGTTGGCAGTGCCCGATTTCGACATGCCCGACGGCGGGTTGAACATTCGTCTTGGCGACACGCCGCACCTGCAGGAAGGGCGGATCATCGACTTTAAGCGCTTTGCGGCCGAGACGTTCTCGCGCGCCAACAAGATGGACAGGCGGGTTTGGGGCAAGCCCGGAGCCAGGATCGGGTTTGCTGCGGCGGGAAAGAACTGGCTGGACCTGACCCACGCGATGTCTCTTTTGAACATCGATGAGGCTGAGGCCGAAAGGCTGGGCATCACCACCTACAAGATCGGACAGACCTTTCCGCTGGACATGGCCGGGTTCCAGGACTGGGCTGAAGGGCTTGACCTGATTGTTATCATTGAAGAAAAACGCAAATTGATCGAGGTGCAGGTCAAAGAAGCCATCTTCGACGACCGCAGGGGCCGCCGTGTTTATGGCTGGTACAAGGGCGGGGCCGGGACACTGCACCGCGAGGAACTGTTTCCGACGCGCGGCGCGCTGGACCCGATCATGATCGCTGAGAAACTCGGTGATATTCTGATCGAAGAGGGGCGCGATACCGATGGTGTCCGCGCCGGTCTGGCCAGCCTGTCCGAGGCTCGCCGAGCTGACAACGCCGAGGAAATCGCCACGCGCCTGCCGTATTTCTGTTCGGGCTGCCCACATAACAGCTCGACCCGATTGCCTGATGGCAGCCGTGCGTATGCGGGCATCGGTTGTCACTACATGGTGCAGTGGATGGACCGCGAAACCACCGGTTTCACCCAGATGGGTGGTGAGGGCGCAAACTGGATTGGTGAAGCGCCGTTTTCGACCACCAATCATGTGTTCCAGAACCTTGGCGACGGGACCTACAACCACTCGGGCGTGCAGGCGATCCGGGCGGCTTTGGCGGCCGAGGCGAATATCACCTTCAAGATTCTCTACAACGATGCCGTCGCTATGACCGGCGGACAAGAGAACGAAGGCAGCCTGACCGCCGAACGGATCGTGGCCGAGGTCAAAGCCATGGGTGTTCAGCATGTCGCGGTTGTCTACGACGAAAAAGAAGACTTGAATTTCAAGGCTCTGCCTGCCGGTGTTGAAACCTTTGAACGCGCCGAACTGATGCAGGTGCAGGAGCGATTCCGCGAGATCGAGGGCGTTTCGGTCATCGTCTACGTCCAGACCTGCGCGGCCGAGAAACGACGTCGGCGCAAAAAGGGCGCGTTCCCGGATCCGGACAAGCGGGTCTTTATCAACACCGACATTTGCGAAGGCTGCGGTGATTGCGGCGTACAGTCGAACTGCGTCTCGATCGTGCCGAAAGAGACCGAACTGGGCCGTAAGCGGGCCATCGACCAATCCAGCTGCAACAAGGATTATTCTTGCCTTAACGGGTTTTGCCCATCGTTTGTAACCTTGGAAGGCGCGCAAATTCGGAAAGAAGCCACCACCGAGATCGACCTGCCGGACTTGCCGGACCCCGTGCTGCCGGAAATCAAGGGCACGCATAACGTGGTGATCACCGGGGTTGGGGGCACCGGCGTTGTGACCTTGGGCGCAATTCTGGCTCAGGCAGCGCAGATCGACGGCAAAGGTGCCGGCATGATGGAAATGGCAGGCCTGGCCCAGAAGGGCGGAGCCGTGCATATCAACTGCCGTTTGGCCAACCGTCCCGAAGATATCAGTGCCATCCGCGTCGCCACGGGCGAAGCACACGCGTTGATCGGTGGTGATTTGGTGGTGTCCGCCGGGGCGAAAACCCTGGGCCTGACGCGGCCAGGTCAAACCGGGGCCGTGGTCAATTCTCATGAAACCGTTACCGGTGACTTTACCCGCGATACGGATTTCCGCATTCCGGGGGACAGGCTCAAACTGTCCTTGCAGGCGCGGCTGAAGGAGGATGTTTCCCTGTTCGATGCCACCGAGTTGGCGCGTGCGGTGATGGGAGACTCCATCTATTCCAACATGATGATCTTTGGCGCGGCGTGGCAGCGTGGTCTGTTGCCGGTCAGCCACGAGGCCATCGTGTCGGCCATCGAACTGAACGGCACAGCGGTCGAGCGAAACAAACGCGCCTTCGACATCGGGCGTTGGGCCGTGCTGCACCCGCAGGAGGTTGCCGGGATTCTCGAGCCTAATATGGATGAATTGCCGAAGACTCTGGATCAGATCATCGATTTCCGTGTGCAGCACCTGACCGCCTATCAAAGCGGTCGTTTGGCCAAGCGGTATCTCAAACAGGTCAATTCATTCGAGGATAAAGGTGTTCGGAGGGCCGTGGCAAAAGGCTATCATAAGTTGTTGTCCTATAAGGATGAATACGAGGTCGCCCGATTGATGCTGGACAGCCGCGAAAAGGCAGCAACCGAGTTCGACGGGGAATTCAAAATGACCTTCCATCTGGCCCCGCCCATTCTGGGAGGCACAGGGCCGGATGGTCGGCCGAAGAAACGGGCCTATGGAGAATGGTTGCTGAGGCCGATGAAGGTTCTGGCCAGGCTGAAAGTCCTGCGTGGGACACCGCTGGACATTTTTGGATATAACGCCGAACGGCGGATGGAGCGGTCGCTGATCAAGCAATATGAGAGGGATATCAAAGAGGTAACGCCGCTTGTTACACCGCAGACTCGGGATGCGGTTATTGCCCTTGCTAAATTGCCGCTGGACATTCGCGGGTTCGGGCCGGTGCTGCGTGCCAACGAAGCCAAAGCCGCCAAGCGACGCGAAGAACTGCTAACCGTAATCCGCAACGGTGGGCAGGAGCTGCGCGCAGCTGCCGAGTAATTCGTCACGGTCTTGTCACGAAACCTAGGCAAATTTGTTGCTTAAACCTATCTTGCAGGCAGCAAACCTCGGAGATTCGAATGCCCTCGCGCCGCCACGTCGCCCGTGACATTTCCTATGCCCATTCCGCCGAAACCAAGAGCGGGAAGATGGTGATCAAGCTGATGGAGAACACCACGGGCCGCTTGCGTCTGATCAAGCGCGCGGACGGATATGAGAAAGAGGTGGCTAACGGGCGTGATTTCTGGTCGGTGATGGTGGACCGTTACGGGCTGTCATTGGATGTCGTTGGCGGCTCGCTGTCGAATATTCCGAAATCCGGGCCGATGATCCTGATCGCCAACCACCCTTACGGCATTCTGGATGGGCTCATGATGGGGCACATGCTGTCCGAGACGCGTGGCGACTTCCGAATCCTGGCGCATCGCGTGTTCCGCAAGGCCGAGGATATCAACCGCATCATCCTGCCGATCTCGTTTGACGAGACCAAAGAAGCGATGAAGCTGAACCTTGAGACGCGGAAAACAGCGCTGAACTATCTGGGTGACGGCGGCGCGATTGGTATCTTCCCCGGAGGTACGGTCAGCACCGGGGTCAAGCCGTTCTCACACCCGATGGACCCGGGCTGGCGCGGTTTCACGGCGCGGATGGTGGCAAAGTCGAACGCCACAGTCGTTCCGGTTTTCTTTGACGGCCACACCTCGCGTCTGTTCCAGATTGCCAGCCATCTGCACAATACGCTGCGCATGGGGCTGCTGATCAAAGAGTTCAAAAAACGCGTCGATACACCTGTCAAAGTGGTAATCGGAGACCCCATCGGGCGCGCCGTTCTGGACCCATTGGCAAAGGACACACGCAAGATGATGGATTTCTTGCGCAAAGCCACGTATGAGCTTTCCCCAACGCCGCTGAAGTCTTACGACTACGGCTACGAGTTTGAGGAACGGCATCGCGCCTAAAGGGGCAAATGGCAGTAGGCATCTTTGATTCTGGTTTGGGCGGTCTGACCGTTCTGGACGCCGCGCAGAAACGTCTGCCGGACGTGGATTTCCTTTATTTTGCGGACAGCGCACATGCGCCCTATGGCGTGCGCGATGCCGAGAACATTTACGATCTGACGCGCCGCGCCGTTTACGATCTGTGGAATCGCGGCTGTGATCTGGTGATTCTGGCCTGCAACACCGCAAGTGCCGCCGCGTTGCGCCGGATGCAGGAAGAAGGCGTGCCCGAGGGCAAGCGCGTTCTGGGTGTCTTCGTGCCTCTGATCGAAGCCCTGACCGAGCGTCAATGGGGCGACAACAGCCCGCCGCGTGAGGTCGCCGTGAAGCACGTGGCGTTGTTTGCCACGCCTGCAACGGTTTCCAGCCGCGCGTTCCAGCGGGAACTGGCGTTTCGCGCAATTGGTGTGGATGTCGAGGCGCAGGCTTGTGGCGGTGTGGTCGACGCAATCGAAGACGGCGACATGATCCTGGCCGAAGCGCTGGTGCGCAGCCATGTGGATGCGCTGAAAAGGAAAATGCCGGAACCGCAGGCGGCGGTTTTGGGCTGCACCCACTATCCGCTGATGGCCGAAACCTTTCAGGCCGCCTTGGGTTCGGATGTGGAAGTGTTCAGCCAGGGTGCTTTGGTGGCTGAAAGCCTTGCGGATTACCTGCAGCGACACCCGAAGATGCAGGGTGAGGGCAAAGGTGGGTTTCTGACCACCGGAAAGCCCGGCACGGTCAGCGACCGTGCTACGCAGTTCCTCCGACGGCAAATCACGTTCGAGGCCGCCTGACTTAGGTCAAGGACGGCTTAACGCATTCTCCTTTATTCGAAGGCCGTCGCATCGGCGGTCGTGATATGTGACACTTTGGAACAAGAGGTCTGGCATGCCCCATAAAATCGCAATTCTGGGTGCCTCCGGCTATACCGGCGCCGAACTGGTGCGGTTGATCGCCGAGCACCCGAACATGGAAATCACCGCTTTGGCCGCCGAGCGTAAGGCTGGGATGTCGATGGCGCAGGTGTTCCCGCATTTGCGCCACATGGACCTGCCGGACCTGTGCAAAATCTCCGAGATCGATTTCTCTCAGATCGACCTGTGTTTCTGCGCCCTGCCGCATAAAACCAGCCAAGAGGTCATTCGCGACCTGCCGAAAAACCTCAAGATCATCGACCTGTCCGCAGATTTCCGCCTGCGGGACGCGGAAGAGTATGAAAAGTGGTACGGTAACCCGCACGTGGCGTTGGAGCAGCAGGAAGAGGCCGTCTATGGCCTGACCGAGTTCTACCGCGACGACATCCGCAATGCTCGGCTGGTGGCGGGCACGGGCTGTAACGCGGCCACCGGTCAGTATGTGCTGCGGCCGCTGATCTCGGCTGGTGTGATTGATCTGGACGATATCGTGCTGGACCTGAAATGCGCCGTATCGGGGGCAGGCCGCTCGCTGAAAGAAAACCTGCTGCACTCCGAGCTTAGCGAGGGGTATAATGCCTATGCCGTCGGTGGTACCCACCGGCATCTGGGTGAGTTCGATCAGGAATTCTCGGCTCTGGCCGGTCGTACTGTGCATGTGCAGTTCACACCGCACCTGATCCCGGCCAACCGGGGTATTCTGGCGACCACTTATGTCAAAGGCAACCCGGCCAGCGTGTATGAAGCGCTGACTAAAGCCTATGAAAACGAACCGTTTATCCGGATGTTGCCGTTTGGCGAGACACCCTCGACCCACCATGTGCGGGGTTCGAACTTCTGTCATATCGGTGTGGTTGGCGACCGGATCGAACGTCGCGCCATCGTGATCGGCGCATTGGATAACCTGACAAAAGGTAGCAGTGGTCAAGCCTTGCAGAACGCCAACCTGATGTTAGGTGAGGATGAAACCGCGGGCCTGATGATGGCCCCGTTGTTCCCGTGAGGACGAAATGAAAACGCTCAAGAAACGCCGTCGTGTACAAGTCATTCTTTTGGCTGTCGTGGCCCTTGCTATGGCCACGGGGTTGATTGGGTATGCCTTGCAGGATGGCATCAACTTCTTCCGCTCGCCCAGCCAGGTGATCGCAGAACCACCGAAACCAACCGAGGTGTTCCGCATCGGTGGTCTGGTCGAAGAGGGCTCGATCATTCGCGGTCAGGGCGAGACGGTGCATTTTGTCGTGACCGATGGCGGCGAGAGTGTGCCGGTGGCGTTTACCGGCGTGCTGCCTGATCTGTTTGCCGAAAATCAGGGTATGGTGGGCACAGGTTCTTATGTGAACGGTGTTTTCGAAGCGACTGAAATCCTTGCGAAACACGACGAGACCTACATGCCGAAAGAGGTCGTGGACGCTCTGAAAGAGCAGGGTGTCTATCAGGAAGCTGACGAAAGCTGAACGCAGCTGAACTGCGTGCCTCAGGCAGCAAATTTGGGAAATGATGAAACAGGGCGTTGCGCGCAACAGGCGGGCAGCGCCCTGTTTCGTTGGGAGAATTAAACCGGGTTGCGAAACCGTGTGTCGGACCAAATGCGGAGGGTGCGATGCAGACGGTGCGACAGATTGCAACTGAGATCGTGGCGCGTGAAGGCGGGTTTGTGGACGATCCGGATGATCCGGGCGGGGCGACCAAATACGGCGTGACCATTCACACCATGCGTCGCCTCGGGCTGGACCTTTCGGGCGATGGGGCAATCAATAGTGCCGACGTACGTATGCTCAGCAAATCACAGGCCGTCGATATTTTTGTGCAGCATTACTTTGAGCTGCCTCGGCTGAGCCTGCTCCCGACGATTTTGCACCCTTCGGTGTTTGACATGTACGTCAACGCGGGTGGGCAAGCCGTCAAGATCCTTCAACGTCTGCTACGTGAGATGGGGTTCGGGGTCACCGTTGACGGAATCGTTGGGCCAAAAACTGCTCGCGCCTGTGAGAACGCGGCGGACCCTGATCCGGTGGCTTTGCGGGACGCCTATGGGGTCGCGCGGCGAAACTTTTACTTCCGGCTTGCCGACCACAGGCCCGCATCCCGCAAATACGCCCGGAGCCGGGCAGGTGGCAAAGGCGGGTGGATTCGCCGGGCCGAGGAATTTGTCTCTCCGGCATATCACTTAAGCGATGCAGATTTTCAAAGGAGGGTCGCGGGATGGGGCTGATCTCGAACGTCTTGACGTTTCTGTTCGGAGGCGGTCGCAACGTCGTGCGCGAAACTGCTGAAATATTTCGGGAAAATGCCGAGAACGGGGCAGCGCGCAGTCTGACGTTGCAGCAACAGGCGATGGTTCAGTTCGGTCAGGAGTTTCAGGTGCCACGTAAAGGCGCATTTGATCGGATCATGGACGGGCTCAACCGGTTGCCGCGCCCGGCGATGGCGCTGGGGACGTTGGGTTTATTCGTTGCCGCCATGGTCGATCCGCTATGGTTTGCGGCGCGGATGCAGGGGATCGCCTTGGTGCCCGAGCCGTTGTGGTGGCTGCTAGGTGTAATCGTGTCGTTCTATTTCGGTGCGCGTCATCAGGCCAAGGTTCAGGATATGCAACGAGAGATCAGGGCCACGATGCAGCGCACTCCCCAGGTGCTGGAAAACCTGCAAGCGCTAAAAGTCCTGCGCAGCGATGGAATCGGGGCCGCCGACCCGGGGACCGACGTTGCACTGGCCGAAAGTGCCGGCCATCCCTGTGAAAATCCGGCGCTGGACGACTGGCGGCGCAAACGCGCGGCTTGACCCGCGACACTATGCTCGCCCCAGAGGGGCGAAAGTGATTGGTGCTTGCCCGGCAACGGGACTATATCCGGGGCCATGATTACAGAACTTGGCCACTTTGCCCTGATCCTCGCCTTTCTGGTTGCCATCGTGCAATCGGTTGTTCCGCTGATAGGTGCCGCCAAACGGTGGCCTGGATGGATGTCCTTTGCCGAACCTGCGGCCATCTTGCAGTTCCTGCTGGTTGGTTTCTCGTTCTGGGCGCTGGTCTGGGCGTTTGTGACCTCGGATTTCTCGTTGCGGGTAGTGGTTGAGAACAGCCATTCGGCCAAGCCGATGCTGTACAAGATCAGCGGAACATGGGGCAACCACGAGGGCTCGATGCTGCTGTGGGTGCTGATCGTTTCGTTGTTCGGCGCCATGGCCGCGTTTTTCGGAGGCGGCCTGCCACCCACGCTGAAAGCGCGGGTTCTGGCGGTTCAGGCCGCGATTGCGGTGGCGTTCTTTGCCTTCATCCTGTTCACCTCGAACCCGTTTGAGCGGCTGATCGTGGCACCATTTGACGGGCGCGATCTGAACCCGCTGTTGCAGGACCCCGGTTTGGCCTTCCATCCGCCGTTCCTGTACCTGGGCTACGTGGGCCTGAGCATGGCCTTCAGCTTTGCCGTCGCCGCCCTGATCGAGGGGCGCGTCGACGCCGCGTGGGGTCGCTGGGTGCGTCCCTGGACGCTGGCTGCATGGGTGTTTCTGACCATCGGCATCGCGCTGGGGTCCTGGTGGGCGTATTACGAGCTTGGTTGGGGCGGGTTCTGGTTCTGGGACCCGGTTGAAAACGCCTCGTTCATGCCTTGGCTGCTGGCAGCCGCGCTATTGCACTCGGCCATCGTGGTGGAGAAGCGCGAGGCGTTGAAAAGCTGGACCATTCTGCTGGCGATCATTGCTTTCGGTTTCTCGCTGATCGGCACGTTTATTGTGCGGTCGGGGCTGCTGACCTCAGTCCACGCCTTCGCCAATGATCCTGAACGTGGCGTGTTCATCCTGTTCATTCTGGTGATCTTCATCGGTGGCTCTCTGACCTTGTTTGCCGCACGCGCGCAAGCGATGGAGGCCAAGGGCGTCTTTGGCATGGTCAGCCGCGAAAGCGCGCTGATTCTGAACAATATCCTGCTGGCCGTCAGCTGTTTCGTCGTGTTCGTTGGGACGATGTGGCCGATGGTGGCCGAGATGGCGTTCGATCGCAAACTCTCGGTTGGGGCGCCGTTCTTCAACTCGGCCTTCACGCCGTTCATGGTTGCATTGGGCATTGCTCTGCCGGTGGGCGCGATGCTGCCGTGGAAACGCGGCAAGCTTGGCAAAACTGCCTATTCGCTGCGCTATGCCTTCCTGTTGGCACTGGCTCTGGCCTTGCTGGTCTGGGCGATGCAGACCGGGCGCAGTGCGCTGGGGCCGGTTGGTTTATTCTTGGGCGCTTGGATCACCTTCGGCGCGGCCGTCGATTTGTGGAGCCGCACGGGCCGCAAAGGCAGCCTCAAGCGCCTGTTCCGCCTGCCTGGTGCAGACTGGGGTAAGGCCGTGGCGCATACCGGTTTGGGTGTGACCATGTTCGCCATTGCTGGCCTGACCGCGTGGGAGGTCGAAGACATCCGCGTCGCGCAGCCCGGTCAGCCGTTCGAGGTCGGGCAGTTTACCCTTACGCTGGAAGGTGTGCGACGTGTGCAGGGACCGAACTATTTCTCGACCATGGCAGATGTCCGGGTCGAAAAGAACGGACGTCCAATGGGAACGCTTCATCCTGAAAAACGGGACTATCCGGTCGCACGGATGCCAACGACCGAGGCAGCGATTGACTATCGGTTCCTTGGTGACCTCTATGTTGTGATCGGTGACCAACAGGCTGACGGCGGTTGGGTCATGCGAACCTATATCAAACCGCTGGCGAACTGGATCTGGGGCGGGTGTATCCTGATGTCCCTTGGTGGCTTGATCAGCCTGTCGGACCGCCGGTTCCGCGTGGCAGCCGGCGCGCGCAAGGCCCCAACGGGCGGAGTACCTGCGGAATGAAACGTTTGATCCTGATCCTGACGCTGATTGCGTCGCCGCTGTTCGCTGTACAGCCTGACGAAGTGCTGGACGATCCGGTGCTGGAACAACGGGCCCGGGACCTTAGTACCGGGCTGCGCTGTCTGGTCTGTCGCAACGAAAGCATCGATGAAAGCAACGCCGAACTGGCGCGGGACCTGCGCCTGCTGCTGCGGGAACGTCTTGTGGCCGGGGATACGGATCAAGAGGCGATTGCCTTCATCGTGGATCGATACGGCGAATATGTGTTGTTGAAACCGACCACTTCGGGTTCGAACCTGATGCTGTGGCTGGCCGGTCCGATCATGTTGCTGATTGCCGCCGCAATGGGCTGGAGCTTCCTGCGCAAGCGGTCTCAGGTGCAAGTCAGTGGTGCAAAGGATAAGCTGACCGACGCCGAAAAAGAGCGGTTGCGCCAAATTCTTGAAGACTGACCCAGGGTTCCGCTTTTCCTTCCCCTGCATTTCGGTCAGGGTTCCGGAAAGACCGGAATTTTGGGGAGGGGTTCATGGAATACGAAACGATCCTGTTGGACATCAAGGACGATTTGGCGGTTGTTACCCTGAACCGTCCCGACAAGATGAATGCGATGACGGCGCAGATGCGGGCCGAGGTCACGCACGCGATGAAGCATGCTGCCCGTCACGCGCGGGCAATTGTTCTGACCGGGTCCGGTGGGGCGTTTTGCTCGGGCCAGGATCTGGGTGATGCGTCCAGCACCGGCAAGATTGATCTGGAACGGACACTGCGTGATGAATACGACCCGATGCTTGAGACGATCTACGATTGTCCGGTTCCCACAATCGCGGCCGTCAACGGCCCAGCGGCGGGGGCAGGGGCGAACCTTGCGCTCAGCGCGGATGTGGTGATCGCAACCGAAAGCGCCTATTTCCTGCAGGCATTTGCCCGTATTGGCCTGTTGCCGGACGCCGGTGGTACGTGGTTCATGCCGCGCCAGATGGGGTTTGCCAAGGCCATGGGAGCCGCCTTGTTTGCCGATAAGATCAGCGCGCGGCAGGCGGATGACTGGGGCCTGATCTGGGAGGCTGTGCCCGACGACGCGTTTGACGCCCATTGGCGTAAGCGCGCAGCTTACCTGGCCAACGGCCCCACAGCCGGTTTCGGAGCGATCAAAAAGGCGATCCGCGGAACTTATGAGAAAACGCTGCCGCAGCAACTGGCGATCGAAGCGCATTTGCAGGGCGATTGCGGCCGCAGCCGCGATTTTGCCGAAGGCGTCGTGGCCTTCATGGAAAAACGCCCCCCGAAATTCGAGGGGCGCTGAAACTTAGGCGCGGCGGCGGCGGCGTGTCCGCCGCTCTGGCGCGGCGTCGTCTTCCGTGCCATCCGACGCCGAGGAAAACGGCCCCAGAGCATCAGTGATCTGGTCCAGAGTCGGGCGCGACCCGCGCGGCCTGGTGTCCAGGGCGTCGCGCATTTTGCGCAGATGGTCAGGCATGGTGCCACAGCAACCACCAATGATCGTTGCCCCGGCATCGCGTGCCATAGCCGCATAGTCACCCATCAGCTCGGGCGTGCCGTCATAGTGGATATGGCCGTCGACGTATTTCGGAATACCGGCATTGCCTTTCGAGATGACAGGACGCTCGGTTCCCTGCGCCGCAAAGCCCAGCACAGTGCGCAGAATGTCCGAGGCACCGGTGCCGCAGTTGGCGCCGAAAGCAATTGGCGGGTTCGGCAGGGTTTCGACCAGCTGCGCCAGATCGGCCGAAGTAACGCCCATCATGGTGCGCCCGGCGGTATCAAAGCTCATGGTGCCGCACCAGGGCATGTCGGCCAGGGCAAAGGCTTCGGCCGCTGCGCGGAACTCTTCCGGCGCGCTGATGGTTTCCAGCCACAGAACGTCTGCACCGCCGGCCTTGAGAGCATCTGCCTGTTCATGGAACATCTCGACCGCTGCCGCGTGGGACAGGCTGCCGACGGGTTCCATGATCTCACCCGTAGGGCCAACCGAACCGGCCACGACGACCGGGCGTCCAGCCTTGTCGGCGACCTCGCGGCCCAATTCAGCGCCGACGCGGTTCAGTTCGGCCACACGGTTTTGCGCGTCATGCAGTTTCAAACGCGCCGAAGTGCCACCAAAGGTGTTGGTCAGAAACAGATCGCTGCCCGCATCGACCGAGCCCTGATACAGCGCGCGGATCTTGTCCGGCGCGTCCACGTTCCACAACTCGGGTGCGTCGCCGGATTGCAGACCCATGTTGAACAGGTTGGTGCCTGTGGCACCGTCTGCCAGAATGGCATCGGTGGTTTCAAGAAGCTTGCTCAGTGCATTTGTCATTGGGATTTTCCAAAATAAGGCCCAATGGGCCTGACACCTATTAGAGACGCCCCGTGTCTCATGACCGGGGCGTCAAATCAAACTCATAAATCTCATGAAGATCATGAGCCGTGCGTTTCAGGTTTTAGATTTCGACCTCAGCCATAACCTGCTCTTTGGCTTCGACCAGCAATTCCGCCATCTTCTCGCGGATTTTTGCCTCATCGGCCAAATCTCCCAGATACCCCTTCACAGCCTCAACGACGTCTTCTTCGCTGACATTTTGCAAATCGGTGTGAACCAGCTCCTGACCATAAGCGCGGGCTTTTTCGACAGTCTCGCCCTTCAGGGTCGAGGCCCAAACGGCCATAAACCGGTTTCGGCGCATCCGGGCAATGAACTGCATCTTTTCGTCATGCGCGAACTTGTTTTCAAACGCGGCTTCACGTTCGTCAAATGTGGTCATTGGTTGGGGACCTCTTGGATTACAACTTCTTTCCTGATGATATGACTATACGTGCGCCTGTTCGCAAGGGATTTGCGCTGCGTCAAAGCCTCTCGGGTCAGTAAACTTGCGGGAATGGGGGGCTTGCACTATGAGAACGCCAACGTGAGGGGACTCATTCCCTCTGTTCAGAGTGGAAAGGTCGCTTATGGCGCGTCGCAAGAAAATCTATGAAGGTAAGGCCAAGATTCTGTACGAAGGCCCCGAACCGGGCACCATCGTTCAGTATTTCAAGGATGACGCCACCGCGTTCAACGCCGAGAAAAAGGACGTGATCGACGGCAAGGGCGTGCTGAACAACCGCCTGAGCGAGTTCTTCATGAACGGTCTGGCGCAGATCGGCGTGCCGACCCACTTTATCCGCCGTCTGAACATGCGCGAACAGCTGGTGCGCAGCTGCGAAATCGTGCCGCTGGAAGTGATCGTGCGCAACTATGCTGCCGGTTCGATGTCGAAACGCCTGGGTATTGCCGAGGGCACGCAACTGCCGCGTCCGATTGTGGAATACTGCTACAAGGACGACGCGCTGGGTGATCCTCTGGTCACCGAGGAACACATCGCTGCCTTTGGCTGGGCCAGCCAGCAGGACATGGAAGATATCCTGAGCCTCGCGCTGCGTGTGAACGATTTCATGAGCGGCGTGATGCTGGCCGTGGGCATCCGTCTGGTCGACTTCAAGATCGAGATTGGGCGAGTCTATGACGGCGACTATCAGCGCCTGATCATCGCGGATGAGATCAGCCCCGACAGCTGCCGCCTTTGGGATATCGAAACCGGCCAGAAACTGGACAAGGACGTGTTCCGCCGCGACCTGGGCAGCCTGACCGATGCCTATTCCGAGGTTGCGCGCCGTCTTGGCGTCTTGCCGAAAAGCAATGTGACCAAGCCGACTCTGATCAACTAATCGGCCTTTTGGCACGGAAAATTCAAAAGCGCTGTCTGTAAAGACGGCGCTTTTTTCTTTTTGCTCTGGTGGTTTGACAGCGCGCCCGGTCCTTCGCATTGTCGGGGCAGGAGTAACCACGGTGGTCCCGACATGGGTGAATTGTTCGATCAGGCTGTCTTTCTGAAGTTCCTCGCCGCGCTGCTGGCGATCTTCAACCCGCTTTACGGCATTCCGATCTTCCTGAGCATGACCGAGGGCTATTCGGCCGCCGAGCGTAAACGCGTGGCGCTGATCGTGACGGGCACCGTTGTGGTCGTCGCCCTGATTGCCGTGCTGGTGGGTGAAGAGATTCTGGCCATCTTCGGCATCGACATCCCTTCGTTTCGAATTGCCGGCGGGCTGATCATTCTGGGGGTTGGCATGTCGATGCTGAACGCATCTGACCGGCCACAGGGCGATCAGCAGGCGGTAGCAGAGGGCGCCATGAAGAAAAGCAACATCGCCGTTGTTCCGCTGGCGATTCCACTGACCATCGGGCCGGGAACCATCGCGACGACAATTGTTTTTGCCCATACGCTATCGGACGGGGCCGAGATTGTTACCTTGGGGTCCGCTGTGTTGATTGCCTGCACAATTGTGGGGCTGGGGTTGCTGTTCGCGGACCCGATTTCCAGGTTTTTCGGGCCGACGATGATCAATGTGATTACGCGCGTTATGGCGATTATCCTTGTCGCCGTGGCGGTTGAAATGGTGCTGACCGGCACGTTCAATGCCATAGATGCGCGGTACCCGGGGCTGACCGGCGGAGGCTGATCGGCCCGCCTGCGTCAAACTGTATACGGACAAGGGTTGTCGAACGCGGTTTCGCACGCTATCCCCCGCGCAACGGAACGGGCCCGGAAACACGGCCCTCAGCTGGAGTTGCAGGAATGAAAGCACGGGTGCATGTGATGCTGAAGAACGGGGTCCTCGACCCGCAGGGTGAGGCCGTACGGCATGCTTTGGGCGCCATGGGCTTTGATCAGGTCGAAGGCGTGCGTCAGGGCAAGGTCATCGACCTTGAACTGGCCGAAGGCGCGACCGAGGCCGACATCACCGAAATGTGCGAAAAGCTGTTGGCCAACACGGTCATCGAGCGATACGAGATCGAACTGGTCTGACTTGATGCGGGCAGCCCGTCTGATCACGTATCGTCAGCCATTGGAGCTGATGACCATTCCCGATCCTGAACCGGCCGAGGACGGCGTCGTCGTCCGGGTGCTGGCTTGCGGCGTTTGCCGGTCGGATTGGCACGCGTGGTCGGGGTCTGATCCGGATGTGGTCTTGCCGATAACACCCGGGCACGAATACTGCGGCGAAGTCGTTGCCGTTGGGGCGCGGGTGACCCGTTGGAAAGCTGGGGATCGGGTGATTGCGCCGTTCATTCTGGCCTGCGGCCATTGTTCGGATTGTGCGCAGGGCCACCAAACGATCTGCTCGGATCAGGTGGTGCCTGGTTTCACCTGTGACGGGGCCTTTGCCGAGTACATTGCCGTCGCGCACGCCGACGCCAACCTGACGGCTTTGCCGGACACGCTTGCGCCTGAAATCGCGGCTGCCCTGGGCTGTCGGGTGACGACCGCCTGGCAGGCTCTGGTGGGGCGGGCGCAGATACAGGGCGGCGAGTGGCTTGCCATCTTTGGCGGCGGCGGCGTGGGCGTCTCAACACTCTTGCTGGGTAAGGCGCTTGGGGCGCGTGTCGTCGTGGTCGATATCGTTGACGACAAGCTGGCCTATGCCACAAGCCTTGGCGCTGACGCGGTCGTCAATGCGGCCACCAGTGATGCACCGGAGGCCGTGAAAGAAATCACCGGCGGCGGTGCGCATGTCGCGATTGAGGCGCTGGGGATCGAAACCACCACCGTTGCTGCCGTGAAATCCCTACGCAAGCTGGGCCGCATGGTGCAGATCGGAATGCCGGCCGGAAAGCACTCGACTATGTCTTTGCCGATGGACGTGTTGTATTCCGGCCAACTGGCCGTTTACGGAACCCGCGGGATGCCAAGCTGGCGCTATCCATCGCTGTTGTCGCTGATTTCCGGGGGCAGCGTTGATCTCAGCCCGCTGGTGACGCGAGAAATATCTCTGAACCAGGTAAGTGAGGAACTTGCCGCCTTTGACCATCCAACGCCACCAGGTGTTGCCGTGGTCACCGATTTTGTCTGTTAGGAGGGTCCGCAATGCGCGCAGCCGTCATCGTTTTCCCCGGTTCGAACTGTGACCGGGACCTTGCAGTGGCCTTTGAGCAGGCTGGTTTTCAGGTCGATATGGTCTGGCACAAGGATGCCGCACTACCCGAAGGGATCGACATCGTGGGCGTACCCGGCGGTTTCTCGTACGGAGACTACCTGCGCTGCGGCGCCATCGCCGCGCAATCGCCGATCTGCAAGGCCGTGGTCGATCATACCAACCGGGGCGGTTACGCTGTGGGGATCTGCAACGGTTTCCAGATCCTGACCGAGACCGGCATTCTGCCCGGCGCGCTGCTGCGCAATGCAGGTCTGAAATACATCTGCAAGACCGTGGGTCTGAAAGTAGAGACCAGCGACAGCGCCTTTACCCAAGGCTATAACGCAGGCGATGTGATCGGAATTCCGATTGCGCACCATGACGGAAACTATTTCGCCGATGACGCCACGTTGTCCGCGCTTCGGGATCAGGACCGGATCGCATTCACCTATACCGAGAATCCAAACGGCTCGGTCGGGGACATCGCCGGTATCCTGTCGGAAAACCGCAGGGTTCTTGGGATGATGCCGCACCCGGAACGTGCGGCTGATGATGGGCATGGCGGCACCGACGGTACGGCATTGTTCCGCGCATTGTCCGGTGTCCTCGCGCCCGCGTGACTTGAGGTTGCGCCGAACCCCGCGTAATTTCCCGGGATGAGTTTCGGCTGGTCCAATCTGACAAAACCTTTCCGCGGCGCGCCCCTTGGGTGGCGCCTGCGGTTTGCTGTGATCGCGTTGCTGATCGCTGCTGTCGCGACGATCTGGATCACGAACCGTTTGCTGACGGACAGGTTCACCGAGTCGACCCGAAACCGGGCCGAGGTGCGCCTGGCGCTGTATTCCGGCAACCTGCTGAGTGAACTGCGCAGAAACGCGATTGTGCCTCAGCTGCTGTCCCGTGACCCCACGTTGATCTCGGCGCTGCAATCCGGTGACTTTTCGCTGTCTACCCAGCGCCTGATCTCGTTTGTGGAAGAGATTGGAGCCGCGTCCCTGATGCTGTTGGACGGGGATGGCCGTCTAGTCGCATCCACCGATCGCAACAGGTTGGGTGAGGCGCATCGCAGTTCACCTTATTTTATTGATGCAGTACGTTCGAACGCCACGATCTTTACGGTGATCCCAAAGGAATCCGGTGGCTACAGCTTTGTCTATTCGCGTCGCATCGATGCCAATGCCGATATCCTTGGTGTGATTGTTGTTGAGGTCGATCTGCACAAGTTTGAACTGGCCTGGGCCGGTATTTCCGACGCGGTGATGGTCACTGACAGCACAGGCACGATCATCCTGTCGACGGAACCACAGTGGCGCGGGCTGGAGGAAAATTCAGCGATGCTGCGGCAACCTCCGGAAGGTGCGATCCAGCGTGCGATCCGGGCCACTGCGGATTGGACCGCGCTGCCGCCTGACGCCTACCTGCAGGGCGAGGCTGTGATGCGGATGGAGACGCGCATTCCGTTCCGCGGCTGGCAGATGACCTCGTTCACGACCTATGCCTCGATCCGTGAAAAGGTGAACAGCGTTCTCGCGCTCGAGATCATGGGGTTTGCGATTCTTCTGGCGCTGGCCTTCTACGCACTCAGCCGCAGGGCGACGTTGCGGATGGCTTTGTTCCAGCGCGAGTCGGCAGAGCTTCGCGCATTGAACGCAAGACTACAGCGGGAAATTGCTGAGCGGGAACGGGTTGAAAAGACGCTGGAAGTTGCCGAGCAAACGCTGGCGCAAAGTTCGAAACTGGCTGCGTTGGGCGAGATGTCCGCCGCCGTCAGTCACGAGCTGAATCAACCGCTGGCTGCAATGAAGACCTATCTGGCCGGTGCGCGTCTGCTGCTGCGCCGAAACCGCCCCGAAGAGGCGCTGGCCAGTTTTGGCCGCATCGATGGGCTGATCGAGCGCATGGGTGCGATCACCCGGCAGCTCAAATCCTATGCGCGCAAGGGTGCAGATGCGTTTTCCCCTGTAAATCTTGGCGAAGCACTGGCCTCATCCCTGTCGATGATGGAGCCGCAGCTGCGTCAGCGGCACGTGAAGATCACTCAGATTTTGCCCGAAGAACCTGTTATAGTGATGGGGGACCGGATGCGGATCGAACAGGTAATGGTGAACCTCTTGCGCAATGCGCTGGACGCCACCAAATCTGTATCAGAGCCGGACGTGGAAATCATTCTGGCCGCAGGCGATATGGCGGTGCTGACCGTCCGCGACAACGGCTATGGGATCGAAGATATCGAGAACCTGTTTGAACCGTTCTACACCACCAAGCAGCCCGGAGACGGCGTCGGTTTGGGACTTGCCATCTCTTCGGGTATCGTAAACGACCATGGGGGGCGGCTGACCGCCCGCAACAGCCAGTACGGTGGCGCGGTGTTTGAGATGCAGCTGCCGATACTGGGAAGCGACGGCCTCGAGGCCGCTGAATAACAAAGGAAGTACTATGGCACAGGCCATGAAAATCGCCATTGTGGATGACGAACAGGACATGCGCCAGTCGATCAGCCAGTGGCTGGCACTGTCGGGCTATGACACCGAAACCTTCTCCAGCGCCGAGGACGCGCTGAAGGTGCTGGGACCGGACTATCCGGGGATTGTCATCTCGGACATCAAGATGCCGGGTATGGACGGCATTCAGCTGCTGAAAAAGCTGATGGGGGCCGACAGCACTCTGCCGGTCATCATGATCACCGGTCATGGTGACGTGCCGATGGCAGTCGAGGCGATGCGCGTCGGTGCGTTCGATTTCCTTGAAAAACCCTTCAACCCGGACCGGATGTCCGAACTGGCCAAGCGGGCCAGCAATGCCCGCCGCCTGACGCTGGACAACCGGGCCCTACGGCGCGAGCTGTCGGGTGGCACCCAGATCATGAACAAGCTGATCGGTGCCAGCCCAGTGATGGAGCGCCTGCGCGAGGATATTCTGGATCTGGGGCAGGCGGACGGTCATGTCCTGATTGATGGCGAGACAGGCACCGGTAAAACTCTGGTCGCGCACGCGCTGCACGCGGTTGGCAGCCGGGCTGGCAAGAAATTCGTTCTGGTGTCCTGCGCGGCGCTTGAAGAAGACGTTCTGTCGAAGCGCCTCTTTGGCCCGATGATGCCCGAGGATACGCAGCTGCCCGCTATTGAAGAGGCGCGCGGGGGTACGCTGGTTCTGGAGGATGTTGAAGCGCTGAGTGACACGCTTCAGGCGCGCCTGTTGAGCGTCATGAACGATCAGGGCACACCGGCGGAAACGCGGATCGTGGCAATTTCCAACCTGCAAGAGGCCGGAAAGACCAGCGAAGACGTTTTGCGCCCGGACCTGTTCTATCGCCTGGCGGCACTGCGGATCACCATGCCGCCGCTGCGCCAGCGGGGCGAGGATATCCTGACGCTCTTCACGCGCCTCAGCGAGCAATTTGCCGAGGAATACGGCTGTGATGCGCCGCAGGTCAGTGCGCAGGAAGCAGCGCAATTGCTGCAGGCCCCATGGCCGGGCAATGTGCGCCAGTTGATCAACATTGCCGAGCGCGCGGTGCTGCAGTCGCGCCGCGGATCGGGCACGATTGCGTCGCTGTTGATGTCGGATCACGAGGAAATGCAGCCGGTGATGACGACCGAGGGCAAACCGCTCAAGGAATATGTCGAAGCGTTCGAGCGGATGCTGATTGATAACACGATGCGCCGTCACAAGGGCTCGATTGCGTCCGTGATGGAAGAGCTTTGTCTGCCGCGGCGGACGCTGAACGAGAAAATGGCCAAGTACGGCCTGCAGCGTTCGGATTACTTGTGATTGGGCAGGGGGCTCTGCCCCCGCCGCCCTTTGGGCGACTCCCCCGGGATATTTTTGGCCAGATGAAGGGATCCTGAGCGCTGTTCAGGGCCCTTGATGCAGTTTGCCCATTGTCTTTTCCACAGGACTGCTTTTATTGTGTCCGAACGGGCCGGGCCTTTTTGTGCCCCTAAGCCCCGAATCTTTGAGTTTCGCTGCTCTGCCGCGGATGGTGATAATCCCACGAGGCAAAGTAGACCGATTGTGCCCCAGATTGGGGCAGATGAACGCCTGAACCCGTTTATGCGGGCGAAAGGAACAAATGGGCAGGTCGCGGCGAACCGCGCCTGTCGGAGAAGAACCGCGATGACGCGCGCGCAACGAACGAGTATACGGGCAGGGGGCCACAGCGCCGGACCCTGCCGCGCGCCGTCCGATATCGCCCTGACAAGACACCACCCCAAAAGCGCCTGTCCCCCCGGACGGGTTAGGACAACGCGTTTGGCGCGGTGCACCAAGGACACATGGCTAAGAAAATGCTTATCGATGCCACCCACGCGGAGGAAACCCGCGTCGTGGTGGTCGACGGAAACAAGGTTGAGGAGTTCGACTTTGAATCCGAAAACAAACGCCAGCTTGCCGGCAACATCTATCTTGCAAAAGTAACACGGGTCGAACCGTCGCTTCAGGCGGCTTTTGTTGATTATGGCGGGAACCGGCACGGTTTCCTCGCGTTCTCGGAAATTCACCCGGATTACTACCAGATCCCGGTTGCCGACCGCGAAGCGCTTATGGAAGAAGAGCGCGCCTATGCCGAGGCGATGAAGGCGCGGGATGAAGCCGAAGAGAGCAAGCCCAGAAAACGTCGCTCGCGGTCGCGCACCAAGGCGGCGGATGTAAAATCGGACGATCCGGTCGAAACGATTGAAGTTTCCTCCGAACCGTCGGGCATGGAAACAATTGATCTGGATGAAGGTGAAGAGGGCGCTGATCTGGCGGTTCCCGAAGGCACCTCTCCGATGGATCATGTCGCTGAGACGCCGGTTGAAGAGCCCGTTGATGAAGCGGAGGTCTCGGAAGAAGCAGAAGCTCCAGCTGCAGAAGCTGAGGTTGCGGAAGAACCTTCTGCCGAGGCTGAGGAAGACGTGACTGCCACGGCGGAAGAAGTACCTGCGAAAGCCGAAGAGCCTGAGGGCGAAGCGGTTGAGGCATCTGCCGACGCTGATGCCGAGAGTGCCGCAGATGATGTGGACGTTGCCGAGGAAGCAGCGGCTGACGAAGTCGCAGCGGACGAAAGCAAAACTGAAGCGGACGACGACGAGGCGGAAGAAGAGTCCCGCCCGGACGCGACCGCCAAGGATGACAGTATCGAGTCGGTGGCTGATGAGGATGACAGCGAAGACATTCGCCCGCCGCGCAAACCGCGTCCGCGTCGCTACAAGATTCAAGAAGTCATCAAGGTCCGTCAGGTCCTGCTGGTTCAGGTCGTCAAGGAAGAGCGCGGCAACAAGGGTGCGGCGCTGACCACTTACCTGTCGCTGGCGGGTCGCTACTGCGTACTTATGCCCAACACCGCACGCGGTGGCGGGATCAGCCGCAAGATCACCAATGCGCCGGACCGCAAGAAGCTGAAAGAAATCGCATCGGAAATTGACGTTCCGACCGGCGCGGGCCTGATCATCCGGACCGCAGGCGCCAAGCGCACCAAGTCCGAGATCAAGCGCGACTATGAATACCTGCAGCGCATGTGGGAGCAGATCCGCGAACTGACGCTGAAATCCATTGCGCCCGCGAAGATCTATGAAGAAGGCGACCTGATCAAACGCTCGATCCGCGATCTCTATAATCGCGACATCGACGAGGTCCTGGTTGAGGGCGAAGGCGGCTACCGCATCGCCAAGGACTTCATGAAGATGATCATGCCGTCCCACGCCAAGAATGTGAGACGGTATGAAGACGCGCTGCCGCTGTTCGCGCGCTATCAGGTGGAAAGCTATCTGACGGGTATGTTCAACCCGACGGTGCAGCTGAAATCCGGTGGTTATATCGTGATCGGCGTGACCGAGGCGCTAGTGGCGATCGACGTGAACTCGGGTCGGGCGACCAAAGAGGGTTCGATCGAAGAAACCGCGCTCAAGACCAACCTTGAGGCTGCCGAAGAAGTGGCGCGCCAACTGCGGCTGCGCGACCTGGCTGGTCTGATCGTCATCGACTTTATCGATATGGACGAGCGCAAGAACAATGCGGCCGTCGAAAAGCGTCTGAAGGAAAAGCTGAAGACCGATCGCGCGCGCATTCAGGTGGGCCGGATTTCCGGCTTTGGCCTGATGGAGATGAGCCGTCAGCGTCTGCGCCCCGGTATGCTTGAGGCGACAACGCAGCCATGCCCGTCGTGCCACGGCACGGGTCTGATCCGTTCGGACGACAACATGGCCCTGACCATCCTGCGTCAGATCGAAGAGGAAGGCACCCGCCGCCGCTCGCGCGAGGTTCTGGTGCGCTGCCCTGTCAGCATCGCGAACTTCCTGATGAACCAGAAACGCGAGCATATCGCGCAGATCGAAGCGCGTTACGGCCTGTCGGTTCGGGTTGAAGGTGACGTGCATCTGGTCAGCCCTGATTTCTCGATGGAGAAGTTCAAGACTGCCAGCCGCGTGGTGCCCGAGGCTAGCGCGCCGGTCGTTTCGGTGGACGCCTCGCTGATGGATTTGGTGGACGCGGACGAGGAAGAGGCCGAGGTAGAAGAAACCGTTCAGGCCGAAGAAGACCCCAAACCCAAGCGCAAGCGCCGCCGTCGTCGCCGCAAGAAGAGCAGTGCTGGCGGTGAAGCGCCCGAGACGGAATCAGGGGTTGAGGAAGACGCCTCGGCTGAGGTGGGTGATGAACCCGCGTCCGAGCCCGAAGCGGAAGAGGCTGCTCAGGAAGAGAAAGCCGAAAAGCCCAAGCGCCGTCGGGCTCCGCGCCGCAAGAAGAAAGACGCGGAACCTGTTGAAGCAGCTGAGGAAAACACGACTGAAGCAGCGGTTGAAGAAAGCCCTGCCGAAGTTGAAACTGAAACGGCTGAGGAAGCCACTGCACCTGAAGGCGACGGTGTGACAGAGCCCAAAGCAGAACCGGTAAGCGAACAGCCCGAACCCGTTGAGACTGCGGAACCGGTGGCTGAAGAGGCGCCGGAGCCTGAGCCGCAGGAGGCAAGCGAACCCGAAACCGAAGAGGTGTCCGAGCCCGTTGCTGAAGCTGCGGAAACCGTAGAGGTCGAAACTGCAGTGGAAGTGGAAGAGGTGGTCGAAGAGACCCCTGAACCCGTGCTTGAGGCTGTCTCGGAAGAACCTGAACAGCCCAGCGACCCCGCCAAGCCTAAACGGCGCGGCTGGTGGTCTTTGGGGCAGTAAAGAAAAAGACTGTCAGTGGGTTCGCCCATGCAGAAAGTAACGAGAACGCGTTGACCTAGGTCGGCGCGTTTTCTTTTATTGTTCTGCGGGTTACGGAAGAATCTCAACAAGAAGAGGAGCGGGAAATGGGGTTTTTACAGGGTTACACAACGCAAAAGCTCAAGCAAAACCAGCAGAGCCTCAAGGATGCTTACTCCCACATTAATAAACTGTCGCATGAGCGGAATGAGCTTCTGGAAGAAATAGAAAGCTTTGTTATGTCAATCGATCAGCGCCAGTGCGATCTTGAGGCACGCATGGCGCGCGAGGACTTCCTGATGTCCTTGCTGGATGAAGTTTACGGAAAGAATGAAAATCCGGCCCGACAGTCAGCTTACACCGTCGATGAGGACTTCAGAATCCCGATTGGGGATCGGAAAGGTGAGGTTGTCACGCAAGCCGACCATGTTTACCTGGCGAAATACGCCGTTGTTTTTAATGAGAAATTCGCGTCGAAATGGAAGGAATATGCGAAGAACTGGGGCGAGTTCCTGCACGAAAAGATTTCAATCTAATCGGTAGATTGAAGTTTCGGAGTGCAGGGTTCCCTAGAACGCGTGTGTCAGCCTGCTTTTTGGATGAGGTAAATCTGATGCCCGTCCGCATCCTCTTGCGACAACAGTTGGTGCCCGCTTTCGGCGCAGAAATGCGGAACGTCGATGACGGCCGCAGGATCATCGGCCAGTATGCGCAATACGGCCCCCGAGGGCATGGATTTTAGGCGTTTTCTGGCTTTCAGGACGGGCAAGGGACACAGCAGACCCAGCGCGTCCAGCGTTTCGGTGGGATTTGACATGAGGGTCAGATATTTCCACTTTGCCTGACTGTCCAGCACTCGTGCACGGGGATGTGACCGAATGGCCCCGTGACGCCGCCCCTTGGATACCCTATGTGCTGAACCATGTTCGGAATTGAAATCATCGACGCGGGCCTGCTGCCTGCCATGTTCATCGCGATGCTGGGCGGGCTGATCAGCTTTCTGTCGCCCTGCGTGCTGCCCATTGTGCCGCCTTATCTGGCCTACATGAGCGGCGTGACGATCAACGAGATGCAGGATGAGGCAGCGGCGCGGCGCAAGGCGACTCTGTCCGCGCTGTTTTTCGTGCTGGGCCTGTCGACGGTGTTCCTGTTGCTGGGCTTCACGGCCTCGGCCTTTGGGGCGTTTGTGCTGCAGAATCAGGTTCTGTTTGCCAAACTGTCCGGTGCGGTCGTCATCGTCTTTGGCCTGCACTTTCTGAACGTGTTCCGCATTCCGTTCCTAGATCGCGAAGCACGGATCGACGCAGGTGATTCCGGCGGCTCGGTTTTTGGGGCCTATATCCTGGGGCTTGCCTTTGCATTCGGGTGGACGCCGTGCATCGGCCCGCAGCTGGGCGCGATCCTGTCGCTGGCCGCGTCAGAGGCCTCGGTCGCACGCGGCACCTTGCTGCTGGGTGTGTATGCTGCGGGGCTGGGGATTCCGTTCCTGCTGGCGGCTATGTTCCTGAACCGGTCGATGACGGTGATGAACCGGATCAAGCCCCACATGGGCACGATCGAAAAGGTCATGGGCGGTCTGCTGCTGTTCGTCGGCATCATGCTGATCACCGGCCTGTTCACCGAGTTCAGCTGGTGGCTGTTGGAAACCTTCCCGGCACTGGCCAATTTCGGATGACGTGCCAATCCGCCTTACCTTGGCCGTAAGGCTGCGCTAACCTGCGCCGCAGAAGGTAAGGGCATGAGCAGTCACACAAATCAGCCTCGGGTGCGCAGGCGTCGGGTATTCTACATCCCCGGCTATGACCCGATTCACCCGCGCCGCTATCGCGAGCTGTACCGCAAGGAAAGCCGGGCGCAGGCCGAGATTTCCGGGTATGATATCTCAATTTCCCCGAAAACGGGTGAGGGGCCATATGGCTGGCACGTCCGTTCGCATCAGGACGGCGTGGACGTTGAAGCGGATATCGATGTTCTGGTCTGGTCGGATATCGTGCGCGACAGCATGTCGAACTCGATCCCCGCGACTTATCTGCAGCTGTTGCGGACGGCGTGGACCTACATCGGGTCTGGAGCGTTGTGGCGCCTGATGCGATTGCGCAAGGGGCCGGTGATCGCCGCGCTATATCCCGTTGGGATGCTCGTGGGTCAATTGGCTTCGGCGCTTTTTGTGGCCTGGGCTGTGGCCGGGCTGCTTTGGTCGATTGCAGGGCGGTTGTCCTTGGTGCCGGCGATTGCCGCGGCATACGCTCTGCTATATTGGTTCCGAACAATCGATAACCGTCTGTTTGCCTATTACCTGATGCACGACTACGCCTATTCCGCCGCGTGGAAAGGTGCCGTTTCGGCGGAGCTGAAGACCCGGTTGGAGACATTCACCTCTCATATTCGGCATGCGCTTGAAACCGATGTGGACGAGGTTCTTGTCGTCGGCCATTCTTCGGGCGCGCATCTTGGGGTGACGGTTCTGGCCGATCTGATCCGCGAAGGTGGTTTGTTGGATGCCCGACCAGCCCTGTCCTTTCTTACATTGGGGCAGGTGGTGCCCATGGTTTCATTTCTGCCCGAGGCCGAGGGCCTGCGCACCGATCTGCAATTCCTGTCCGAGCAACCAGGCATAACCTGGGTTGACGTGTCCGCACCGGGCGACGGGTGTGCGTTTGCTCTATGTGACCCGGTAGGTGTCAGCGGTGTTGCGACCGACCGGAAACGCTGGCCGCTGGTCCTGTCGGCGGCCTTCACGCAAACGCTGTCACCGGAGCGCTGGCAAGAGCTGCGCTGGCGCTTTTTTCGGCTGCATTTCCAGTATCTCTGCGCGTTTAATCGCCCCAGAGACTATGACTATTTCCGTATCACCGCTGGCCCTTTGACCTTGGGCCAACGGTTCGACGGGCGCGCGCCTTCGAAATCACGGATCGAACAACCAATCTCAAAATACAACTCGGTGCGAACATGAAGCCACCAAAGCCAACACCCCGCCCGGACAAGGTCTCGTTGTGGCGCTATCTGAAACTGTTCCGAAAGGATCTGCTGTCAGCACAGCCACAACGACTGTATCGGGCGTGGATGGCCGAGTTTCGCACGCCGTTCTTCCGATCATACATGATCAACCAGCCCGAACTTGTGGGTACGGTCCTGAAAAAACGCCCCGACGACTTTCCCAAATCCGGTCGCATCAGCGAGGGGTTGCGCCCGCTGCTGGGGGACTCGGTCTTTCTGACCAACGGAGAGAAGTGGAAACGGCAGCGACGGATCATCGATCCGGCCTTTGAAGGCGGGCGGCTAAAGGACACCTTTCCTGCGATGTTGCAGGCCGCTGAAGCCTGCGTTGCGCGGCTTAAGGGGCAGGCAGGTGAGGTGATTGAATGCGAAGAACTTACCAGCCACGCCGCGGCGGATGTGATCTTTCGAACCTTGTTTTCGGTCCCGATCGAGCATGAAGTAGCCGCGCAGGTGTTTGACAAGTTCCGGGCCTATCAGCGGCAACAACCGTTGTTGAACCTGGCGGCCTTTATCCCGGTGCCGCGCTGGGTGCCGCGGTTGCATGCGCGGAACACGCGCCGGAACGCCAAGGCCATCCGCGCGTTGATCAAGCGTCTGACGGCAGAGCGGGCCAAGTTGATCGCTACAGGGCAAGCGCCCGACGATCTTGCAACCAAGATCATGACGACGCCCGACCCGGAAACCGGGAAGTGCTTTGACACGCAAGAAATGGTGGATCAGGTGGCCATCTTCTTTCTGGCGGGGCACGAAACCAGCGCATCGGCACTGGCCTGGACCCTCTATCTGATGGCGCTTTACCCAGAATGGCAGGAAAAGCTGAGCGCCGAGGCGGGTATTCTGGATGACCCCAGCTTTGCCACTGTGTCAAAACTACGCCTCAGCCGGGATGTTTTCCGCGAGGCCCTGCGCCTGTACCCGCCTGTGCCGATGATGGTGCGCGAGGCGACCTGTCCGGAACATTTCCGGGGCAGAGAGGTCGCCAAGGGGTCGCAGATCGTCATCAGCCCCTGGCATCTGCACCGACAGGAACGTCTGTGGGACCGCCCGGATGAGTTTGATCCCACCCGTTGGAACACCGAAAACGGCAAATCCTGCCAGCGGCAGGCTTTCATCCCGTTTTCGGCAGGCCCACGCGTCTGTACCGGGGCAGGGTTCGCCATGGTCGAGGGGCCTTTGTTGTTGTCAATGTTGCTGCGGCACTTCCGGTTCGAGCTGGTAGAGGGCCGCACGCCCGTTCCGGTGGCGCATCTGACAGTGCGGTCAGCGGACGGCATTTGGTTGCGTCTGGTTGAGCGCTAACAACCTACCATCACTCTGCGCCTTGCTGTATGCGATGGACAAACGCGGAATCATCATTGAACGGGAAAGTCTTATGTCCAAAGCAGAACAGCGTGAGCAAATGTCCAACGGCGCGGGTTTCATTGCAGCCCTGGATCAAAGTGGCGGCTCGACGCCCAAGGCGCTGGCGCTTTATGGGGTTGATGCCTCGGAATACGGCTCGGACGAAGAGATGTTCGGCGAAATCCAGAAAATGCGTGCCCGCATCATTCTGGCCGACGATTTCACCAAGGACAAAGTGATCGGCGCGATCCTGTTCGAACGTACGCTGGGTGAAGAGATCGACGGTCGCAAGGTTGCCGATTACCTGTGGTCGCACAAGGGCATCGTTCCGTTCCTGAAAATCGACAAGGGTCTGGAGGATCAGGCCAACGGCGTTCAGATGATGAAACCGATCCCGGGTTTGGCGGACACTCTGGCCAAGGCGAATGGCGTCTTCGGCACCAAAGAGCGTTCTGTGATCCACGAAGCCAACGCCGAAGGTATCGCCGCTGTTGTGGCTCAGCAGTTCGACGTGGCCCGTGAAGTTATTGCCGCCGGCATGGTTCCGATTGTCGAGCCCGAAGTGAACATCAACTCGGCCACCAAAGCCGAGGCCGAAGATATCCTGAAGGCCGAAGTCCTGAAGAACCTCGACCAACTGGCCGAAGGTCAGGACATCATGCTGAAACTGACCATCCCCAGCCAGGCGAACCTGTACGACGAACTGGCCGATCACCCGCGCGTCGTGCGCGTTGTGGCGCTGTCGGGCGGCTATTCGACCGAGCAGGCCTGCGATCTGCTGAACCAGAACGGCAAGATGATCGCGTCGTTCTCGCGCGCGCTGACCGAAGGGCTGTCGAAACAGCAATCGGATGCCGAGTTCAATGCCGCGCTGGGTGGCAATATCGACAAGATCTTCCGCGCCTCGGTTTAAGAGGCGCTAGACCGGCTTGGTGAATTCGCGGCGCATTTGCGCCGCTTTTTCACGCATGGAACACCCAATGGCGTGATCGTTCACCAACCCCATGGCCTGCATGAAGGCAAACACCGTGGTCGGCCCGACAAACTTCCAGCCGCGTTTCTTCAAATCCTTCGACATTGCGATGGACTCGGCCGAAGTCGACGCGGTTTGCGGCGTGGGCGGGTTTTCTGCCTCATATCGCCAGACATAAGCGGCGATGGACCCTTCTGCCGCCACAAGTTCTTGCGCGCGGCGGGCGTTGTTGATGACCGCTTCGATTTTGCCGCGATGGCGTATGATGCCCGCGTCCTGTAGCAGGCGTTCGACATCCGCTTCATCAAACTTGGCTACCGCGTTGAAATCGAACTGTTTAAACGCTTTGCGAAAATTCTCTCTCTTAGCCAGGATTGTGCGCCAGCTGAGGCCCGACTGAAAACTTTCCAGGCACAGCTTTTCGAACAGACGCTGGTCGTCAGCGACCGGGTAGCCCCACTCATTGTCGTGGTATTCAAAGAACTCCGGTGCCGCCTGACACCATGCGCAGCGGGGTTGGCCATCCGGGCCGGATATGGTTTTGGTCATGGAAACCTCAGGTCAAAAGAAAGTTCAGGCGTTCGTCTGCGCGGGCAGGCTCCATCTCAAGAATTTCGGCCGTTACCACATTGGCAACGACAAAAGGATCCTGATCAACGAATTCGGATACCGCATTCAGGCTGCCTGCGACGGCCAAAATACCTCCGCCGATGCCGGGCTTTAACGTGCCGGCAAGAAGGAACATTCCTGTGGCGAAACCCTGTTTCAGCCAGGCTCGGTGCCCATCCATGTGGTCAGAGGCAAGGCCCTTGTTTTCGGAAAAACGAAGTAAAATTATATACATGAGGAACCTTTCTCAGGTTGAATTCATCTGCGGCAGAAGATTGTTCAACCAAGTATTCAGGTGGTGAACCTCGCGGTCTACAAAGGCTTCGTCCTGATAGGCCTGCGAAAGCGTTGCGATACCCTGACTTCGGGCCAACAGACGCATCGCCAATTCCGGTGCATCTTCCGGTCGACCAGCCGCACAAAACTGTCTTTCCAGCCAGTCGCGGAACAGGTCGAACAACAGATTGGCATCGTCTTGCGCCGCATGTTCAAGCTTGGACAACTCAGTAGACAGGGTCCCGACCGGACAGCCGTAGCGCGTAATCTTTGCACGGTTCATGATCAGAATTTCGATAAACTGTCCGATGCGGTGTTTCGGGTCAGGGAGGTCCTGTTCCCATTCGCCCAGCATCTGTCTTGTTCTGCATAGGCGCAGGTCAATCACAGCTTTGAGAATCTGATCTTTCGTCTTGAAATGATAATAGAAATTCCCACGAGAGATTTGGACCGCCTTGGCAATATCGGCGAAAGAGGTCTGGGCATAACCGTTCTGGTAGAACAATTCGTCCGCGACCTGAACAATCTGTTCACTGGTATTGAGATCTGACATTTGACGCCGCTCTCCTTCCATAGGACGATTGTCCTAACTGGAGCGTAGGACAAGTGTCCTACTGCGTCAACACAAACTAAGTTACGAAGAAGATGTGTCGCGATACCAGTTCAGAATAAACACCCGAATGGCCGAGGCCAGTCCAATTTCGGGGTCGCGGTCGACGTCAATCTCAGCTGCTAAAGCGTTGATTGCGATGTCTTTAGACTTTGCGATGTCGCGAAAGGCCTGCCAAAACTCGTCCTCCAGAGACACCGAGGTGCGATGTCCTTTCAGGGTCAGCGATCGTTTGACCGGGCGGCCGCTCATTCATCCAACTCGTGATTGTCGATGTCGCGGCGCTGTTTGTTCTGCTCGAACTTGGACTCGATCTTTTCGGCCTTGCTGCGGCCGAATTTGACAGCGTTCTGATCCGCGCGGGCCTTTTTCTCGGCCCGCGCCTTTTCTTTTCGATACCGGTTCAGATTGACCGGTTTGCTCATTTGTCTTTCGGGCCGATCATATGTTCAGGGCGGACAACGGCGTCAAAGGTCTCTTCATCGACAAAGCCCAGCGCGATGGCCTCTTCCTTGAGGGTCGTGCCGTTCTTGTGCGCCGTCTTGGCGACGGTGGTGGCATTGTCATAACCGATGGTCGGCGCCAGCGCTGTCACCAGCATCAGCGATTCCTTCATCAGCTTGTCGATGCGCGGCTCATTGGCCTTGATGCCCAGCAGCATCCGCTCGGTAAAGCTGTCAGTGGCGTCGCCCAGCAACTGGATTGACTGCAGCAGGTTGTAGGACATCATCGGGTTGTAGACGTTCAGCTGGAAATGTCCCTGCGAGCCGGCGAATTTCATCGCCGCGTCGTTGCCCATCACATGCGCGGCGACCTGCGTCAGTGCTTCGGCCTGGGTCGGGTTCACCTTGCCGGGCATGATCGAGGAACCGGGCTCGTTTTCCGGCAGGATCAGTTCACCCAGACCCGAGCGGGGGCCAGAGCCCAGCAGGCGGATGTCGTTCGCGATCTTGTAGCAAGAGCCCGCGATGGTCGCCAATGCGCCCGACAGGAAGACCATGGCGTCGTGGGCTGCCAGGGCCTCGAACTTGTTCGGCGCCGTGACGAAGGGCAGGTCGGTGATGTCTGCCATGTTCTTGGCTACAGCCTCATCCCAACCGTTGTGGGTGTTCAGACCGGTGCCAACGGCCGTACCGCCTTGGGCCAGCTCGTAAATTCCGGGCATCGAGGCATGGACACGGGCAATACCCTGACGGATCTGGTGCGCGTAGCCACCGAATTCCTGTTCCAGCGTCAGCGGGGTTGCATCCTGCGTGTGAGTCCGGCCGATCTTGATGATGCCCGTGAACTCTTTTGCTTTGGCTTCCAGCGCCGAAGCAAATTTCTCAAGCCCCGGCAGCAGCACGTCACGCACGCTCATCGCGGTGGCGATGTGCATCGCAGTCGGGAATGTATCGTTCGAGGACTGACCCATGTTGCAGTGGTCATTCGGGTGCACCGGGTCTTTCGAACCGATCACGCCGCCCATAATCTCAATCGCGCGGTTCGCGATGACCTCGTTCGAGTTCATGTTCGATTGGGTGCCCGACCCGGTCTGCCAGACGACCAGAGGGAAGTTGTCGTCAAAATTGCCCTCGATTACTTCTCCGGCGGCCTGAATGATGGCATCCGCGATTTTCGCATCCAGCTTGCCGATGGCCTTGTTCTCCATCGCGCAGGCTTTCTTGATCACGCCCAGCGCACGCACGATGGCAACGGGCTGTTTTTCCCAACCAATAGGGAAGTTCATGATCGAACGCTGCGTTTGGGCCCCCCAATACTTGTCAGCAGGGACTTCCAACGGGCCAAAGCTGTCGGATTCGGTGCGGGTCTGAGACATCGGTCACTCCGTCGTGTATGCAGTCGTATGCCGTTTACCCGTAACTCTGTCATCGTGCAATCGGCCAGTTGCGCGCACCATAAACTCAAGGACGCCAGAGGTATAGCCGGAAGGGATTGGTAAAATCGGTCCGAAACGCATTGTGCGCGCTACCGGGTCAGCTACAATAGGTGGATCAACTTGCTGGAGGCTAAGGTGGGCACATTGGTTCGAACTTATCCCCTGAAAATCATTGCCTTTTCATTTGGCATTCTGATTTTGTTCGCACTCACTGGGCTAAAGGCTCATGCGGGGGATATTGCGCCCTTTGTCGGCAGCTATGTCGGCTCTGCCAATGTTGTGGATGAAGACGGAAGTGAAACGCCACGTGACATGAGTGTGTCGATTCAAGAATTGAAAGATGGATTCAACGTCAGTTGGACGACCACTACCTACAAGGCGGATGGCCGGGTCAAAGATCAGAAATTTTCGATAGATTTCAAGCAGTCGGACAGGGACGACGTGTATTCCGCCGCCATGAAGCGCAACGTTTTCGGCCATGAGGTCCCGCTTGACCCGATGCGTGGAGAACCTTTCGTCTGGGGGCGGATCGAGGGCGACACTCTGACCGTGTTCTCGCTGTTCATTGGCGAGACCGGGGATTACGAGCTGCAGCAATTCGACCGCACTCTGGCAGAGGGCGGTCTGGATCTGTCGTTTTCACGATTCCGCAACGGGGTGAAATCGCGCTCGGTCGAAACGTTTCTGAAAAAGCAGTAGAGCCGGGCGGTTACTTGCGGAAACTGTCCAGCGAGACAACCTCGGCGTCGTGGTGACCAGGCTCTTCTTCAACCTCAATTGATTCTTCGATGAGTTGTTCAATCTCATCCTCGTCTTCGGGGCTTTCAAAGCGAAGCCCGAATTCGACCGAAGGGTCGACGAAGGTCTTGATCGAGGAATAGGGGATATAAAGCGGTTCCGGCGCGTCGCCAAAGTTCAGCGTGATCGCAAACCCGTCGTCACCGACCTCAAGGTTTTCAAACCAGTGCTGCATGACGATGGTCATTTCCTCGGGGTACCGCTCGCGCAGCCAATCCGCCAGTTCGACACCGTCCTGACGGGTGTCGAAGGTGATGAAGAAATGATGCGCCCCGGGCAAGCCATTGTCGGAAACGCTGGTCAGAACGGTTTTGATGAGCCCGCGCATGGCGGTGTGCATCAGGTTCCCATAGTCGATGTCTTGCGACATGTGTCATCCTCAAAAGTGGTTACCCTCAGCATAGGGGATTTCATCGGAAACGAAAGACCAGCTGTGTGAGGATTGTTTAAACGAAATGCAGTCCTGTTCCGATTGCGGCCATGATTGCCAATGTGGTTGCCATTCCAAATTTAAACTTAAAAATCAACAGGCCAGCGAGCATTGTTAGGATCAGCGCGGCTGGGTTGAGGCTGGTTAGCTCGGGCCAGGGCAGCGTCACAGGTCCCCAGGATGCTTCGGGGATTTTCTGAAACAGAACGTTCAGACTGAACCATAGAGACAGGTTGAGAATCACACCCACAACTGCGGCGGTGATGCCGTGCAGCGCGGCGGACAATCTGGGACGGGCGGCTAGTTGATCCAGATAGGGTGCCGCAAGAAAAATCCAGAGAAAACAGGGAACAAAAGTGGCCCATAAAGCCACCGCTCCGGCTGCTATCGCCAGAGGGGCACCACCCGTCATCTGGCCGGTCAACATGGCGACGAATTGGGTCACCAAAATCAGTGGCCCCGGAGTTGTTTCGGCCAACCCCAGCGCGTCGATCATCTGATCCGTGCTGACCCAGTGATATTTGTCCACGACGGTCTGGGTCATATAGGCCAGCACGGCGTAGGCTCCGCCAAAGGTGACAACAGCGAGGCGGGCGAAGAACCAGCCAAGATCGCTTAGAAGTTTTTGCCCCGTAACGGTCAGTGCCAGCAACGGCCCAAGCCACATTACCAGCCAAAAAGCGGCGGTGCGAAACGTACCGGTGACTTTGGGCGCAGGGGGAATGTCGTCGGCCCGTGCCTGACCGTTAAAGGTAACGTATCCCCATATCGCAGCAGCCAGAATGATCAGCGGAAAGGGCAGGTTCAGCGCGAAGATGGCGAGGAATCCAAGCCCTGCGATGGCGCGGTGCTGTGTATCCGTCAGCGCCTTGCGGGACAGGTTCCGAAGCGCCTGCAGGACGATCACGATCACCGTGGCTTTCACCCCCAGAAACCCGGCCTGAACCAATGGCAGATCACCGAAGGCCGCGTACAGCCCCACCAGAATCGCGATGACGCAGGCTCCGGGCAGCACGAACAAGGCCCCGGCGATCAAACCGCCGGTCACCCCGCGCAACCGCCAGCCGGCATAGGTCGCCAACTGCATTGCCTCGGGGCCCGGCAGCAACATGCACAGTGACAAGGCCCGCAGATAAGTCTGCTCATCCAGCCAGGGGCGGTTTTCGACCAGTTCCTGGTGCATCAGCGAAATCTGAGCCGCCGGGCCGCCGAAGGAAAGCAGGCCGATGCGGCCGAACACGCGGACAAGCTCCGCAACAGATGGAATCATGATCTGCGGTCCGTCGGCCAATCGTGGTGTTCCTCGATACCGTCCCGGGCCCAACGATACAGTGCGTCATAAAGGTGCAGTCCCGCCTCAAGATTCTGATGGTCGTCACGGTATTGCCGGGACAGACCCACCGATATTGCAAGCAAACCTGCGGCTTCGGGCGCCAGATCATGACGGTTGGTGTCCGCGGCGCGGATCACCGTGGCAAGCCGGTCGAGGGCAGGGGTGTGCAACTGAAATTCGTCCAGCATCTTATCAAAGGTGCAGCGGTCGTTTCGGTGGGACCAGAACGTATCTTCGATATCGAATGGTGTCGCATCGAAGGCTTGAGCGGTGGCTTCAACCTCTGGCGGGGCCACGAACAAGAATTGCGCGTCGGGATCGACGAAGCGGCGGATCAGCCATGGGCAGGCGATCCGGTCGATCTTGGGCCGGTGGCGCGTAACCCAAACGGATCGGCCATCATCCCGCGTTGGCACAGCCGAGGCCGGTATCCTTGGCGCATCCGCCATGTCGCGCCAGCCATACATCCCGCCTTCCAGAAATTCGGCTTCACATCCCTTGCTGCGCAGCCAGGAAACGACGCCTTGGCTGAGCTTCTTGCCTTTCTGGCAAATGATGACGGCGTTGCGATTGCCAATTCGGTGGGCAATCCCGTCGATATCCATGGCAGGATGGCGAACGGAACCGGGGATCAGAAATGGGTCGGCCTCAAAATCCGGGTCCAGGCAAATGTCGATCAAAACCGGCGCGTGCGGTGTTCCGATCAGGCGTAACAATTGTTTCGGAGTGATCGAGTTGGGCGCGGGCATGGCATGTCTCCTGATGTAAACGGATACATGCGAAACTTGGGCTGGCGCCTCACGGGGCGTTCGCAATCTTACCCCAGAACCCTTGCTTACGACCAAGCGCCTGAGGGGTCAAGATTGCGCCGCTTGTATCAGGCCCAATCCAACCTTTGTCCGGTCATGCAGACGGGCAAAGTGTCTTGTGGAAACTGGCCGAGCTGTTCGAACAGAGAGATAAAGTCAAACTGGTTATACGCCTCGACCATGCAGCCATCTTTGATCCGGGCGATGACACTGCCGGTTGCCTGTAACGGAGCCCCATTGTCTGCGCGGGTGGTGCTGACGTGAAGGATCGCGGATACCCAATCACCGTCTTCGATAATCTTCGGAAGATCGACCTTGATATCCCCCAGCACATGCCGAAAGGCCATGACCAGATCGCGAAAATCATCGGCGCCGACCTGCATTTCGGGGATCAGCCCCTCGGCCATGGTGTCGGGGGCAAAGAACTGGTCGATGGCATCTGTGTTCCCGTTTTCCCAAACCTCGGCATACCAGTTTCTGAGTATATCTGCGTGTGACATCCCAGCTCTCCTTTTCCTGTTGGGCTGAGAATGAAGCGAAAGGGTGAAGAAACCCTGAACGTGAAACAGATCAGAGATAAACCGCAGACAATAAGGGGAGAAATGCAGGTTTCTGTTGCCAGGTACCTGCGAACCCCGCCTTACGCGGCTAGGCGCAAGGACTTAAGTTTCGGTCTAGTTACTGCTTACGCAGCAACTGCAACCGGAGCACGATTGTCGTTTGCAATTGTACTAGTTTCGCCGATAACGGTGGCAGACAGCCGAGACAAAGCTAACCCCTTTAGACGTTCGTCGATCCTGTTTCGGCCCCAAAATCCTCAAACGAAGGATGGTTGGTGGAGCCGCCGGGTACCGCCCCCGGGTCCGATCCGCTTATTACGAGCGCGTTTATGTCCATAGTCCCGAAGGACATACCCTATATAGGTGAGCACACGCGCGGATGCAAACCGGGAATTCCGAAGAACGGCAGACGTAAAAACAAATGCTTAGGCGGGTCTGTTGAAGTTCGCCAAGATCAGCCACAGCGCCAGGGCCAGTTCGATTCCACCGAATGTCACCGCTTTGACCAAGGGGGGATTGTCCAGAATGACCGAGACGAACCGACCCAGCGCTGCCCCCGCGTAGACGACCCCAAGCATAGCGTAGGCCATCGGGTTGTTCAGCCACAGCACCGCCGCACCGGTCACCACGAACAAACCGCCGACCGAGGCACGCATCTCGCTCAGACCCATATTGCTGTCGGTCGGCGTCAGATCCAGCGAAGCAGCGGTGAACGCCGGAGCCAGAAACCCGAACAGACCAAAGCCAATCGTCAATAACGCGGCGATTACATTCAGCGCTGTTACCATCATTCCTCCGTCACGCAGGCTTGCGGTGTTGCTGGGCCACGTCCTGCGCCAGTCTGCGCGTGTAGTTTTCAAGTTCAACCAGCGCGGCATCAACTTTCGCTTCCTCGCGGGCCTCCAGCGCGTTGGCGATGCGATTGTGCAGGCCGATGATCTCTTCGCGAGACCGCGCCGTGAAGGTGATCATGTTCATCAGGGGCTGCATCGCCTCAACGGCCCCGGCCAGTTGGTAGGACAGAACCGGATTTCCGGCCCCGTCGACCAGAGCCCGGTGAAAGGCGACATCCGAAGAACAAAACGCCTCATCCGTCAGGCCGGGTTGCGACTGACGGAAAATCTCGGCCCGCATGGTGGCCAACTGATCGGCGGTGCGGCGTTGCGCTGACAGGGGGGCGCAGGCACGTTCCAGTGCGAAACGGGCCTCGCACGCAGTGTCGAAACTGATCGCGTTCATCGACAGCAGCAGGGTCGAGGTGGTGACCTGCTGCGAATAGGCGTCCTCAAAGCTGATCCGGTTCACAAAAGCACCACCACTGGCGCCGCGCTGGGTTCGGATCAGAGACTGCGCGGCAAGCCGCTTGAGGGCCTCGCGCACGGTCGGGCGGGACACCTGGAATTGGTCGGACAATTCCGCCTCGGACGGTAGCCGTTCGTCCACGATCAACTCGCCCGAAATGATAGCATCACGTATGGCCTGAGCGATCTGGGCCGATAAATCCGAAGGTTTTTGGGGTTCGTTTTTCATATTCCGGAGCCCGTCGGTGTAATTTTTATTTGTCTGACATTTAAAAGTCTGACATTTGAAAAGCAAGGACTGAGTCGGGAGGGACACGTGAGTCGCGCAGTTCTACGCAGCGGATTGTGGCTGGGATTCTACATTCTGATCCTGTGGGCGTGGTGGATGATGTTCACCATGAGCCGCGACATGGATCTGGACTGGATCGGTCGCCCGGGTCCGATGGGGCAAGCGATGGCCGCCATGGATCCCCGCATGGACATGTATATGCCCATGGCCGAATTCGGGCCGCTGTTCTGGATGTGGGCGATCATGATGGCTGCGATGATGCTGCCGACGCTGGTTCCGACCCTGCGCAGTTACGAGGACCTGATCCGTAGCGCCAATGGCTCACGTGCAGGGTGGATCGGCGTTTTGACCGGGTACTTTATCGTTTGGGTCGGTTTTGCCGCTCTGATCACCGGTGTTCAGTTGGCTCTGCTGTTCGGCGGCGTCGTCGACATGCTGGGCATTGCGAAATCCGGCCTGTTCGCAGGCGGTCTGATGATTGCGGTCGGCGCGTTTCAGTTCACCCGTGCGAAAGAGGTCTGCCACGGTGTTTGCCACGCCCCCTTGACCTATTTCCTGGGCCATTGGAAAACCGGATTCACTGGCGGTCTGCGCATGGGGCTGGGGCTGGGCGCGTTCTGCGTCGGCTGCTGCTGGGGCTTCATGGCGCTTGGGTTTGTTGGGGGCGTTATGAGCCTGCTTTGGATGGGCCTGGCGACACTGTTCATGGTTCTGGAAAAACTGCCTCAGATCGGCCACGCGGTCACGCGGCCGATGGGGTTTGCACTGATCGCGGGGGGCTTATTCCTGCTGATCTATCCCTTTACTTTCGGAGGATAAGTATATGGCTAAAAACCGAAAACCCGAGGCTGACAGGCTGCCGATCAGTCAGCGCATCGACAGCCGTATGCCCAACCCCAAGCGGCGTGAAATGAGCCCGACCGATTGGGCCATCAAGGGCGAGTTGATCCTGAACTGTTCGTGCGATGTGTTCTGCCCCTGCGTCGTGTCTCTGGGCGCGCATCCTCCGACCGAAGGGCATTGCCACGCGTGGATGGGTGTCATCATCGACGAAGGCCACTACGAAGGCGAGGACCTGTCGGGCCTGAACGTAGGCCTGTTGGTCGATATTCCGGGCCGTATGGGAGAGGGTCAGTGGAAAGTCGCGGCCTACGTAGACGAGCGCGCCAGCGGCAAGGCCTATAACGGGCTGCTGCAAATCTTCAGCGGGCAGGCGGGTGGCACCACCGGTCTGTTCACCATGCTGGTAAGCGAGATCATCGGGGCCGAGCGGGCTCCGGTCCAGATCGAACGCGACGGCAATAAACGTCGCATCGTGATCGGGCGCAAGATTCAGGGCGAGATCGAGATGCTGGCGGGCAAAGACCCTGACCATCCGGTGATGGTTTCGAACTCGAAATACTGGATGGGGCCAGACATCATCGTGGCGCGCGGTACCAAATCCAAGGTGCGCGACTATGGCCGGGTCTGGGATTTTGGTGGCAAGTCGGCCGAGATTTGCCCGATTGACTGGCATGGTCCGAAATGATGATCACCGGCGCCTATGCGCAAGAGATGGCGCGATACAACCGTTGGCAAAACAGCCAGTTATCCGGCTTTTTGCAAGCGTTGACGTCTGATGATCTGACCAAAGAGCGGGGGGCATTCTTTGGGTCCATCATGGGGACGGCGAACCATCTGCTGTGGGGCAACTGGATCTGGATCTCTCGCTTTGACAAGGGCGAAGGGCCCGGTGGCGGTATTCCCGAAAGTGTCTCACTTTGCGCCGATCTGGCCGAATGGCTGCCCCTGTGTGAAACGGTCGATGCTCGTATTGCTGAATGGGCGGGATCGCTGGGCGACGCGCCACTGACTGGTGATTTCACCTGGTTCTCGGCCGCAAAAGAAGCTGATGTTACATTGCCTTACGCGCAATGTGTCATTCACATGTTCAACCACCAGACCCATCATCGCGGACAGTTGCACCAGATGCTGACCGAAACCGGATCAGCCGCGCCTGTCAGTGATCTGGTCTTCATGCCCAAGGAGGCTTGAATGCCACAGCTTTCCATATCCCGCCGATTGCGGCGCACTCCGTTTTCCGATGGGGTCGAGGCCGCCGGGGTCAAGGGATACACCGTCTATAACCGTATGTTGTTGCCGACGGTTTTCGAAAGCGTCGAAGCGGATTACCGCCACCTGAAAACTCATGTTCAGGTCTGGGATGTTTCCTGCGAGCGTCAGGTCGAACTGCGTGGCCCGGACGCGGCCCGGTTGATGCAGATGCTGACACCGCGCGATCTGCGGGGAATGCTGCCGGGTCAGTGTTTTTACGTGCCAATCGTCGATGAGACCGGCGGGATGCTCAACGACCCGGTGGCGGTGAAGCTGTCCGATGATCGCTGGTGGATTTCCATTGCGGACAGTGACCTGTTGCTATGGGTCAAGGGCATCGCCAACGGGTACCGGCTGGACGTTCTGGTGGACGAGCCGGACGTGTCGCCGCTGGCCGTACAGGGGCCAAAGGCGGATGAGCTGATGGCGCGGGTCTTTGGCGACCGCGTGCGCGATATCCGGTTTTTCAAATTCGACATGTTCGAATTTGAAGGTCGAGATCTGGCGGTGGCCCGATCCGGCTATTCGAAACAAGGCGGGTTCGAGATTTACGTCGAGGGCTCTGACATCGGGATGCCGCTGTGGAATGCACTGTTCGCTGCAGGCGAAGACCTGCAGGTGCGCGCAGGTTGTCCCAATCTGATTGAACGGATCGAGGGTGGTTTGTTGTCTTATGGCAATGACATGACTGACGACAACACGCCTCATGAATGCGGGTTGGGCAAGTTTTGCAACACGCATACGGCCATCGGCTGTATTGGCCGCGATGCCTTGCTGCGCGTGGCCAAGGAAGGCCCCGTGCAACAGATCCGTCCGATTGCCATCGAAGGCGATGCTGTCCCGCCCTGTGACCGTCCGTGGTCGGTTTTTGCCGATGGAAAGCGGGTCGGTCAGGTGACGTCGGCGGCGTGGTCTCCGGACTTTTCGACCAATGTGTCGATTGGAATGCTGCGGCTGAGCCATTGGGACGCCGGGACAGTGGTCGAGGTCGAAACGCCGGACGGTATGCGCCGGGCAACAGTGCAGGAGAAGTTCTGGATTTGAGGGCAAAAGGGGGCGTTGCCCCCAGTCTCTGCGCGACTCTCCCGAGGTATTTTTAGCCAGGTGAAGATTGCGATCTGGCCTTGGAAAAACGAAAGGAAATAAGATGTTCAACGCATTGGTTATGGAAAAGGACGAAGAAAGCGGGCTGGCCAGCCCATCGGTAAAACAGCTTTCTATGGATGACCTGCCCAAGGGTGAGGTCACGGTGGCGGTCGAATACTCGACCGTGAATTACAAGGACGGATTGTGCACGTCACCCAAGGGTGGCGGTCTGGTACGCTCGTACCCGCATGTGCCGGGGATCGACTATGCCGGCACGGTCGAGGCGTCCTCGGACGATCGCTATAAGCCCGGCGACAAGGTGGTTCTGACCGGCTGGCGCGTGGGTGAGGCGCATTGGGGCGGCTATTCGCAGAAAGCCAATGCACTGGCGGATTGGCTGGTGCCTTTGCCGGAAGGTTTGGATGCGCGGCAGGCAATGGCGGTGGGCACGGCCGGTTTTACGGCGATGCTGGCGGTGATGGCGCTGGAAGATCATGGCATGAAAACGGACCATGGCCCGGTTCTGGTGACCGGCGCTGCGGGTGGCGTGGGCTCGGTGGCAACGGCAATTCTGGCCAATCTGGGTTATGAGGTCGCGGCTGTTACCGGGCGTCCGGAAACGGGCGATTACCTGAAATCTTTGGGCGCAACCACCATTGTGCCGCGCGAGGAACTGAACGAGACCACCAAACGGCCGCTGGAAAGCGAAACCTGGGCAGGTTGCGTTGATGCGGTTGGTGGCGAGATGCTGGCACGCGTGCTGGGGCAGATGAAGTATGGCGCCTCGGTCGCCGCGGTCGGTTTGGCAGGTGGCGCTGCTTTGCCAGCAACGGTGATTCCGTTCCTGCTGCGCGGGGTCAATTTGTTGGGCATCGACAGCGTCATGCAGCCCTATGAAAACCGTGTGCGTGCCTGGCAACGCATCGCAACGGACCTGCCGATGGACAAGCTGGAAGCGATGGTTCACCCCGCAACCCTGGGCGATCTGCCGCAACTGGGCGCGGATATCCTGAAGGGTCAGGTCAAGGGCCGCGTCGTCGTCGACGTAAACGCCTGATCGGCAAGACGAACATCAAGACTGGTCGGCCTGCGCGCCGATCGGTCTTTTTTGTTTTTGAAACTCCCAGAAAATGCCGGAAACACCTCTGGTCATTGGCGCATTTCCGCATCATCATTGCTATACATCCCACCTGCGATGGCTTATGAGCCATGCAAACAGCACCTGAAGACGGGGAGTGAGCAGCATGTCTGACGATTTCGAACTGGATACCGATGATCTGAAACGGCGCATGGAAGGCGCCATGGCCAATCTCAGAACCGAATTTGCCTCGCTTCGGACCGGGCGGGCGTCGGCCTCGATGCTGGAACCTGTCATGGTCGATGCCTATGGCTCAATGACGCCGATCAATCAGGTCGGAACGGTCAACGTGCCCGAGCCACGCATGGTTACCGTCAATGTCTGGGACAAAGGCCTTGTCGGCAAGGTCGAAAAAGCCATTCGTGAAAGCGGGCTGGGGATCAACCCGCAGCTGAACGGCACCATCATCATGCTGCCGATTCCGGAACTGAACGAAGAGCGCCGCCGCGAGCTGAGCAAGGTCGCCGGTCAATATGCCGAGCACGCCCGCGTTTCGATCCGCAACGTCCGCCGCGACGGGATGGATCAGGTCAAGAAGGCAAAGTCCGACGGCATGTCCGAAGACGACCAGAAGTTCTGGGAGGCCGAGGTTCAGGATCTGACTGACGAGATGATCAAATCTGTTGATGCCGCGCTTGAGACCAAGCAGGCCGAGATTATGCAGGTCTGAACCGGGATATGCTCAACGCCCCACATACTGAGCCCGCGAACGGGCCGCGCCATGTCGCTATTATCATGGACGGGAACGGTCGCTGGGCGCAGGCGCGTGGCCGGCCAAGGCTGTTCGGGCATCACGCCGGGGCGCGGCGTGTGCGCGAAGTGGTCGAGGCCTGCCCGGGGCTTGGGATCAAATATCTGACGGTCTTTGCCTTTTCGACCGAGAACTGGAAGCGCACCCAGGCCGAGGTCGCCGGGCTGATGAGCCTGTTCCGGCGCTACATCATAAAAGAGACGCGGACCCTGAAGAAAAACGGGATTCGAGTGCGTTTTATCGGGGATCGGGTACGGCTTGATAAGAAGCTGACCGAGTTGATGGATACGCTGGAAGAGGAAACCAAGGATAACGATCTTGTTCATCTGACGGTTGCTCTGAACTACGGCGGGCGGGATGAGGTTGCGCGCGCCACCAAACGTCTGGCGCGGGACGTGGCCGAAGGGCATTTGCGCCCCGAAGATGTGGATGAGGAAACCCTGCCCAAGTATTTGGACACGCACGTTCTTCCCGATCCCGATCTGGTTATCCGAACCAGTGGAGAAGCGCGGATTTCGAACTTTCTTCTGTGGCAGTCAGCCTATTCCGAATATGAATTCATCGACACGTTGTGGCCGGATTTCACCGCAGCCGAACTGGAACGGCTATGCCGCAATTTCGGGTCCCGTGAACGCCGTTTCGGGGCAGTTCCGGCATGAGTGACGGCCGATGGTCTGACCTGACCGCACGGGTTCTTTCGGCGGCTGTGCTGGTTCTTGTCGGCTCGATCGAAGTCTGGCTGGGTGGCTTGTGGTTCGAAGCCTTCATTGCGATCGCCTGTGGTCTGATGACCTGGGAACTGGTGCGGATGATCGACCCGGACAAAACCGGGGCGGCCGTGCAGCTTGGCATTCTGACCGGGGTGGCGGTTCTGCTCAGTTATCACCTGCCACCGCTCTACAAATTGCCGGTCCTGATTGCTCCGGCGTTGGTCGGGGCAGGGCAGATCAACCGCTCCAAGACGACCTATGCGCTGTTTGCCATCTGGATCGCCGCATCCGGGCTGGGCTTCATCTCGATCCGCGAGAATATGGGGTTCGGCTGGATGGTGTGGCTGATCTCGGTGGTGGTTGCAACGGATGTGGCCGGGTATTTCGTCGGTAAAACAATTGGTGGACCGAAATTCTGGCCTAAAGTCAGCCCCAAGAAAACATGGTCGGGCACCGCCGGCGGATGGGCAGCGGCGGCCGTCGTGGGGGGTATATTCGCTTTCCATGCCGGGTTTGGTTTCATGTTTGTTGTGGTCTCGGTACTGGCGTCAATGGCCAGTCAGGCCGGGGACATCGTCGAAAGCGCCACCAAGCGGAAGTTTGGGGTGAAGGACAGCTCGAACCTGATCCCAGGCCACGGCGGCTTTCTGGACCGGTTCGATGGCATGATGGGCGCGGCCTTGTTTGTTTTGATTGCGGGCCTGATCTATTCCCCCGGGGGCATGTGATGCGCAAAGTTTCGATTTTTGGTGCGACCGGCTCGATCGGGCAGAACACCATTGATCTGATCGACCGGGACCCGTCGGCTTATGATGTTGTGGCGCTGACCGGTGGGGCAAATATTGAAAAGCTGGCCGAAGATGCACGCCGCCTGAACGCTGACGTGGCCGTGACCGCGCATGAGGATCGGCTTGAGGATTTGCGCGCCGCTCTGTCCGGCAGCGGTGTCGAGGCTGCGGCGGGGCAGGTGGCCCTGACTGAGGCCGCGGCGCGGCCCGCCGATTGGGTCATGTCCGCCATTGTCGGGGCTGCAGGGCTTCCGCCGGGGCTTGAGGCGCTGAAACAGGGTGCGACGCTTGCGTTGGCCAACAAGGAAACGCTGGTCTGCGCCGGGGCGCTGGTGCTGGACACTGCGCGGACGCATAACGCGCGCCTTCTGCCAGTGGACAGCGAACATTCGGCGGTGTTTCAGGCTCTGGTCGGCGAAGACATGGCCGCCGTCGAGCGGATCATCATCACTGCCAGCGGTGGCGCTTTCCGCGATTGGCCGCTGAGTGATCTGGTCAGCGCCACGGTCGAGCAGGCTTCGAACCACCCGAACTGGAATATGGGGCAGCGGATCACCATCGACAGCGCCTCGATGTTCAACAAGGCGTTGGAGCTGATTGAAACCAAAGAGTTCTTTGGGGTTTCTCCAGATCAGATCGAAGTGCTTGTTCATCCAGAATCCATCGTGCATTCGCTGGTCGGCTTCAACGACGGGGCAGTCATGGCCCATATGGGCGCACCCGACATGCGCCACGCGATCGGCTATGCCTTGCATTGGCCGGAACGGCGCGATCTGCCGGTCGAACGTCTGAACCTCGCCAAACTGGGACAGCTGCGCTTTCAGGAGCCGGATGAGGCACGCTACCCGGCCTTGCGCCTGGCCCGCAACGTGATGCAGCGGGGCGGCCTGTCCGGTGCCGTATTCAACGCCGCCAAAGAGCGTGCCTTGGATCACTTTATCGCGCGTCGTGTCGGTTTTCTCGAAATGGCTGATATTGTCGAGACCGTTCTGAACAGGTTCGAGGCGGCAGACGGCCTTCTTGATGCACCATTGGACCTTGATAACGTGCTGCAAACGGACCATCTGGCACGTAAGTGGGCCGATGAGGTCGCCTTCCAGTCAGCAGGATAAAAACTTGGACCCAATCTCTCTGATCCCTCAATTCGGCAACCTGTTGTATACCATCTTTGCCTTCGTCATCGCGCTGTCCGTCATCGTCGCGGTGCATGAATACGGCCACTATATCGTGGGTCGGTGGTCCGGCATCCATGCCGAAGTATTCTCGATCGGGTTTGGTCCGGTGCTGTGGAGCCGGGTCGACAAGCGCGGCACCCGCTGGCAGATCGCCGCGCTGCCATTTGGCGGATATGTCAAGTTTCTGGGCGATTCCAACGCTGCCTCCGGCAAGGACGAAGAGGCAATGCAGGAGATCACCGAGCAAAGCCCCGAAGAGTTGCGCCGCACCATGCATGGTGCGCCGTTATGGGCGCGGGCGGCCACGGTTGCCGCTGGTCCGGCGTTCAACTTTGTGATGTCCATTCTGGTGTTTGGCCTGATCTTCTTTTCTCAGGGCGTGACCCGGGAACCTTTGACCGTTGGTAAACTGTACCCTCTGCCGGGTACGGAACAACAACTTCAGGATGGCGATGAGATCGTGGCCATCGCTGGTGTTCCGGTGCCGGATTTCGATGAGCAGGGGGCCTGGTCCGATTTCACCGACGCGCTGCCGGTTGAGCGCGCACTGGATTACACGGTTATCCGCGACGGGCAGACGATGGATGTGTCCGGCCCCTGGCTGTTCCCGCCACTGATTCAACAGGTTGCCCCGCGCAGTGCCGCGATGGATATCGACCTGAAATCCGGCGATGTCATCACGGCCATCAACGGAGAACCGGTTTTTGCCTTCGAGCAGCTCAAGGAACATGTGGAAGGCTCGGACGGTAAGGTTCTGCTGCTGGATGTCTGGCGCGACGGGGCCGAGCTTGAATTCGCGCTGGCCCCACGACGCACTGATGAGCCGCAACCCGAAGGCGGGTTCGTGACCCATTGGCGCATCGGAATTGTTGGTGGGATGGCCCTGGAACCCGCGACCGAACCCGCGGGCCTTATGGCATCCCTGTCCGGAGGTGTGCAGCAAACCTGGCGTATCATCGACGGGTCACTGTCGGGCGTCTGGCACATGGTTACCGGTGCGATCAGCACCTGCAACATGTCTGGACCCATCGGTATCGCCGAAACCTCTGGTGCAATGGCCAGTCAGGGGGCGCAGAGCTTTATCTTCTTCATCGCGGTTCTGTCGACCGCCGTGGGCTTGCTGAACCTGTTTCCGATTCCGGCGCTGGACGGCGGCCATCTGGTTTTTTACGCCTACGAGGCCGTCGCGGGCAAACCGCCCAGCGACGGCGTACTGCGGGTGCTGATGGGAGTGGGCGTATCTCTGATCCTTGGGTTGATGATCTTTTCGGTAACGAACGATCTGTTCTGCTGATTGTGGCGTTCGCCACATGAAAATGTCGCAATTCCGCCCCAATTGGAGCGTAGTTTTTTCGGGCAAAATACTAGCCGTATCAGAGGTTGTGATGACAAAGGCCCTGCGTAAATCCGCTGAAAGTGTTGGGTACCTGTTCGTTTTGAACTGGGATATGCTGCTGTTTTTCGGCGTCACCGCCGTAGCAATGGGTGGATGGGCCTATCTGATCACGATGTGATTCTCGGAACCTGTTGTGAAAACCACACGAGGCGGCCCAAGCGGCCGCTTTCTTTTTTGGTCTTTTGACAAGAATTAATAATCTCGCTACTCAGCTATAAAGTCCAAAAAAATTGGGTAGTGAAAAGTATGACTAATAGGCGAGGCGCGGGCACATCCTGCGGGGGACAAAAGCCGGAAAACAAGATTTTGTGGCGGTCACTAACGTTTATTTTCCTTCTGACATTGGTAAGTTTCCTGCCTGTACCGCAGGCCGCATGGGCGCAGACCTTTGTCATCAATTCGTTTGACGTCGAAGGCAACCGACGCATCGAAACCTCGACCATTATCGCGCGTACGGGGATAGAACCGGGGCAGTCTGTGACTGCCGGTGAATTGAACGATGCCTATCAGCGTTTGCTTGACAGTGGTGTTTTTGAGACAGTCGAACTGACCCCGCGCGGCAATACGCTGCTGATCGAGGTCGAGGAATATCCGACGATCAACCAGATCAGCATCGAGGGTAACCAGCGGGTCAAGGACGACGTGCTGCTCGAGGCCATCACCTCTGAGCCACGACGCGTCTTTACACCTCAGGTCGCCGAAACCGATGCGGATCTGATCGCCGAGATCTACTCGGCCCAGGGTCGAGTGTCTGCCACGGTCATCCCGCGCATCATCCGCCGCAGCGACAACCGGGTCGATCTGGTTTTCGAAGTCGCCGAAGGCACTACGATCGAGGTCGAGCGCGTCAGCTTTGTCGGCAACCGCGCCTTTTCCGATCGTCGACTGCGCCGGGTTCTGGAAACCAAGCAGGCGAACATTCTGAGGACTTTCCTCAGAGGTGATACATTCATCGCCGACCGGATCGAGTTCGACAAACAGGTCATTCGGGACTTCTACCTGTCCCGCGGCTATGTGGACTTCCGGATCAACAGCGCGAATGTTGAGTTCACCCGTGAGCGCGACGCCTTTTTCCTGGTGATGAACATCACCGAAGGCCAGAAATTTTCGTTCGGACAAATCAGCACGGTCAGCGAGATCCCGGGGGTGGACCCGGCGCCGTATCAGGCAGCGCTGAAGATCAAGCCGGGCGTAACCTATACGCCGTCTCTGGTCGAAAACTCGATTGCTCGGATGGAACGTTTGGGGATTCGGCAGGGTGTCGATTTTCTGCGGGTCGAACCCCGCGTGACCCGGAACGCGCGTGATCTGACGTTGGATGTTCAATTCGTGCTGACCCGCGGACCGCGCATCTTTGTTGAGCGGATCGATATCGAGGGCAACACAACGACGCTGGACCGTGTGATCCGCCGGCAGTTCGACACGGTTGAAGGTGACCCCTTCAATCCGCGTGAGATCCGCCAGGCCGCCGAGCGTATTCGTGCGCTGGGGTTCTTTGCAGTGGCCGATGTCGAGCCGCGTGAAGGGTCCTCACCCAGCCAGGTGATTGTGGACGTTGACGTCGAAGAGCAACCGACCGGCTCGCTGAGCCTGGGTGGTAGCTACTCGGTCTCTGATGGTTTCGGGATCGCGATCGGTCTGCGGGAAACCAACTTCCTGGGGCGTGGGCAAACGGTTGGACTGAACCTGTCGACTGCACAGGATGCCGAGCAGTACACGCTGAGCTTTACCGAGCCTTATCTTCTGGGGCGCAAACTGCGCTTCGATCTGGGGCTGGGTCTGGCTTCGACCAACTCGAGCTTTGCCAGCTATGACACCGAGACGCTGTTCTTCCGCCCACAGCTGAGCTACGCCATTGGTGAGCTGTCTTCGCTGCGGTTGCGCTATAACTGGGAAAACAGCGAAATGACCCAGCAGGATGATCAGGTCAACGGCGCGGTCATTTCCTCGGAAATCGCTCAGGGCGAGCGTTCAACCAGTTCCTTGGGCGTATCCTATGTGTATGACAGCCGTCTGGGTGGCCTGAACCCGAATGCAGGTGTTCTGTTCGAAGCGGGCATTGATGCGGCCGGGCTGGGTGGAGACAATGAGTTCTACAAAACCACCGCCCGCGGTATCGCCCAGACCCGTGTTTGGAACGAAGAGGTCGTTCTGCGCGCAACTGTCGAAGTGGGTGCTCTGCACTGGCGCGGCAATGACTTCAGCCGCACCCTGGACCGCTTTGTTCTTGGCCCCAACACCTTCCGCGGGTTCGAACCGGCCGGTATCGGCCCACGTGACCTGTCTAACGGTCAGGATGACGCGATTGGGGGCAACTATTATTGGGTTGCACGTCTGGAGTCGGACTTCCCGCTGGGGCTTCCCGAGGAACTGGGACTGCGCGGCGGCGTGTTCTATGACTTCGGCAACCTCTACAATATCGACGACGTCAACACGGCCGGCGCGGATATTGTTGGTGCAGATGGTTCGATCCGTCACGTGATCGGTGTCTCGGTTCTGTGGGAAACGCCATTCGGACCGCTGCGTTTCAACTTCTCGCAGGCGTTGAAGAAAGAAGACTTCGACAAAGAACAGAACTTTGACCTGACGGTTCAGGCCCGGTTCTGATCCTAAATGGTGATACGTGTGTTCATGAAACTGCAGGGCCCTTTTCGGGCCCTGTGTGTTTTTCTGGCCTTTGCCTGTGCGGCCCCGGCCTTGGCGCAGCAACTGGGCGTGCCCCAGAGCAGCGTTGTGACCCTGTCCAGCGAGCGGCTGTTCTCTGACTCGGCCTTTGGCCAGCGTATCCTGCGCGAAATCGAGGCCGAAGGTATCCTGCTGGGCGAGGAAAACGAGCGGATCGTGGCCGAACTGAGCCGGGAAGAAAAGCTTTTGACAGAACAGCGCGCGACCATGACAGCGGATGAATTCCGCCCTCTGGCCGATGCGTTTGATGAAAAGGTCCAATCCCACCGCGAAGGGCAGCGCGCCAAGCTGGACGCACTGGCACGCCGCAGCGAAGAGGCCCGGCAGAGGTTCTTTGAACTGGTGCAGCCGGTTCTGATAGACCTGCTGCGCGAATCCGGGGCGTCGATCATTATTGAGCGATCCAGTGTTTTTCTCAGCTCGGACCGTACCGACATCACCGATGCGGCCATTTCCCGGATCGACGCGGTGATCGGCGATGGCAGCACCCTTGAAAACGAGGCCAGCGAATAGGTTTGCTTGCCCTTACGGCGCGGTATTGCTACCACGCCGCAAACAGATATCCAGAACGGGACAACGACACTATGAGCACGGAAACCAAAAGCGCCGACATTCAGCTGATTCAGCGGATATTGCCGCATCGCTATCCGTTTCTGCTGGTCGATAAGGTGGTTGATATCTCGGGCTATCAGTCGGCTGTTGGCATCAAGAACGTCACCATGAACGAGCCGCATTTCCAGGGCCATTTTCCCGGCACTCCGATCATGCCGGGCGTTACCATTGTCGAGGCAATGGCGCAAACCGCGGGCGTGATGCTGGGTGTGGGCATGGATGTGATCGACAGCGAGCTGCTGATCTACTTCATGAATATCGACAAGTGCAAATTCCGCCGCAAGGTGATCCCGGGCGACGTGCTTGAGATGCACGTGGAAACCGTGCGCGGCAAGAAAGGTGGCAAGATTTTCAAGTTCAGCGGCAAAGCGACCGTTGAAGGCGAGATCGCAGCCGAGGCCGAATTCTCGGCTTATGTCGATTGGGACATGGAAAAAACAACATGAGCGGCATCCACCCAAGCGCAATAATCGAAGACGGCGCGCAGATCGGCGAAGGCTGCATCGTCGGGCCGTTCTGTTATGTCGGCGCGCAGGTCAAGCTAGGCGATCGGGTTGAGCTGAAATCCCATGTTGTGGTGACCGGAGATACAGCGATCGGCGACGAAACTGTGATCTTCAATTTCTCGGTGATCGGAGAAATTCCGCAGGACCTGAAATTCGGTGGCGAAGATACGCGGCTGGAGATCGGCAAGCGCAACCGCATCCGGGAACATGTGACGGTCAATACCGGCACCGAAGGCGGCGGTGGAGTGACCCGGATCGGTGACGATTGTCTGCTGATGGCCGGTGTCCACGTGGCGCATGACGTTCAGATCGGCAATCGGGTGATTATGGTCAACCATGCCGGTGCGGCGGGGCATTGCGTCATCGAAGATGACGTGATCGTCGGCGGCATCTCGGGCCTGCACCAATGGGTGCGCGTGGGTCGTGGCGCAATCATCGGCGCGCTGACCATGGTTCCGAATGACGTGATCCCGTATGGACTGGTGCAGGCTCCGCGTGGCGAATTGGATGGTCTGAATCTGGTTGGTCTGAAACGCAAGGGTGTTTCCCGCGAGGATATATCCGCCTTGCGCGCGGCTTTCCGGGAGTTGTCCGAGGGCGATGGCACCTTCATGGAACGCGCTCATCGAGTCGGTGCTGGCAACGAAAGCGAATACGTTCAGCGGATCGTGGATTTCGTGACCGGTCAATCGGATCGCTCTTTCCTGACACCGAGGAAGTAAACCGATGCTGGCGCTGATTGCTGGAACGGGCGCGTTGCCGGGCGAAGTGGTAGAGCATCTTTCCGATCGTCCGGTAGTCTGTGCGATGGAAGGGTTCACACCCGACACCCTGACTGCGGATATTGTGTTTCCGCTGGAACAGCTTGGCAGTTTCATCGCGGATCTGAAGGCGCGTGGCGTGACCGAGATCTGCATGGCAGGTGCCGTTCGGCGCCCGCCTATTGATCCCTCACGCATCGACGCCGCGACGATGCCGCTGGTGCCGGTCCTGCAACAGGCGCTCATGTCCGGCGATGACAGCGCCTTGCGCGCCGTGATCGGCATTTTCGAAGAATCCGGACTGACCGTTCGCGCAGCGCATGAGATTGCGCCCACATTACTGCCGCAACTTGGCTGTCTGACCGAAGCGCAGCCCTCTGAGGCTGATCTGACCGATGCCGATCGGGCCGCAGGTATCCTCCGAGCCATGGGTGCGGCGGATATCGGGCAAGCCTGTGCTGTGTCCAAAGGGCAGGCATTGGCGGTGGAAAGCATCTTTGGCACAGACTGGATGTTGCAGACTTTGACCCAACGCCCGGATGCGGGGGGCGGGGTTCTGTTCAAAGCCCCAAAACCGGATCAGGATCGCCGCGCTGATTTGCCGACGATTGGTCCGGGTACGGTGTCCTCTGCCGTGGCCGCAGGACTGACCGGGATCGTCATCGAAAAGGGTGGTGTGATCGTCCTGCAGCAGGACCGGGTCATCGACGAGTGCAATCGCCTTGGCCTGTTCCTCTACGTGCGCGAGCGGGCCAGCTGATGCGGGTGTTTGTGGTCGCCGGAGAACCTTCGGGCGACCGTTTGGGCGGTGCGCTGATGGAGGGGCTGCGCAGTCTCGTTCCAGATGTTCAGTTCGACGGCGTTGGCGGCCCCTTGATGCAGGCGCAGGGTTTGGAAAGCCGTTTCCCGATGGCCGAGCTTTCGGTGATGGGGTTGGTCGAGGTTCTGCCCAAGTTCTTCCATCTCAAACGCCGGATTGCCGAGACTGCGCAGGCTGTTCTGGACACGCAGCCGGATGTGCTGATCACCATCGACAGCCCCGACTTCTCGCTGCGCGTTGCGAAGATCGTCAAGGCGCAGAGCGATATCCGGACGGTACATTACGTGGCCCCCAGTGTCTGGGCGTGGAGGCCGGGTCGGGCAGACAAGATGGCCAAGGTAATCGATCACGTTCTGGCGCTGCTGCCCTTCGAGCCGCCCTATATGGAGCGCGCTGGCATGGAATGCGATTTCGTTGGCCACCCGGTGGCCAGCGAGCCAGTGGCAACTGAAGACGATGTCCGGGAATTCCGCGCCGCCTATGGCCTCGGTGACGCTCCGATCCTACTGGCTCTGCCGGGCTCGCGCGGAGGAGAAATCGAGCGGTTGGCCCCGGTTTTTGGTGAGGCGCTGAAGCTTTATCTGCAAGACCGGCCGGACGTGCGGGTCGTGGTGCCAGCTGTGGCGCATATGGTCGAAACCGTTGCGCAGCGCGTGCAAAGCTGGCCGGGCAATCCGGTGGTAGTCGATCCGCGTAACATGCCCTCGGACGAGGCGGTCGCCCGGAAGCGGGCTGCCTTTGCGGCGGCAGAGCTGGCGCTGGCGGCTTCGGGCACTGTTTCGCTGGAACTGGCGGCACAGGCAACGCCGATGGTGATTGCCTATAACCTCAACTGGCTGACGACCCTGATCGCCAAGCGCATGGTCGATCTGGATACCGTGACACTGGTTAATCTGGTGTCGGAAACTCGAACAGTTCCCGAATGCCTTCTGGATGATTGCCAGCCCGAGAATATTGCGACCGCGTTAAAGCAGGTTTCGGACGCGCCGGATGTCCAACGCGAAGCCATGGTAACAACGATGGACCGGCTTGGGCGCGGCGGCGAGGCGCCCGGTCTGCGGGCGGCCAAAGCGGTTTTGTCCCGGATGAACGCATGATGCTGGACTTTGCGCTTTTTGGACTGTCGGCCTTTATGGCCCAGGTCCTGACAAATCTGGACAATCTGGCGGCGCTGCTGGCGCTGTCGATGGTTTCGGGGGCAAAGCGGTCGATCTTTGGGTTCCTGATGGCGCAGGCAATCGTGATCGGTGCGGCGCTTTTGCTGGCGTTAGGGGTCGAGGATGTGGTGCCGCACTGGGCGGGCTATTTGGGGGTGATCCCGCTGAGTCTTGGCATTCTGGCTCTGATCCGGAGGAGAAGCGGAAAAGAGGCCAAATCAGATCCCAAACTGGAAACCGGGGCGTCGATCATCATGATCACGTTGCTGTTCATCAGCCTGTCGATGGACACGTTCGCGGTTCTGGCGCCACTGTTGGCGGATTCGGCCCCCAGTTACCGAACTGCCGGTGTGATTGGCGCAGCGCTTGCTGCGGCCAGCCTGGCAACAGTCGCCTTGCTGGGGTCAAAAGCGCCTTTCATGAGCGGCGCATTGGCGCGTCGACTGGAGCGTCTGGTGCCTTACGTGATGATCTGTGCCGGGCTTTATATCCTCAGCAACTCGTGGACGGACGCGGTTTAGAAACCGCGCCAGATCCAGCCGCCGCCAAAGATGCGGCTGCCTTCCGAAGCATAAAACACACAGGCCTGACCCGGGGAAACGCCTTCCTCGGGTGTCAGCAGTTCGACCTCGGCCGTTGTGGCGGACAGAGGGCGAATGATCGCCTCGCGCGGCGGGCGGGTTGAACGGACCTTGACCGTCACATGCCATTCATCACGCGAGGTGAAAGGCTCATCACCCAGCCAGTTGATCTCTCGTACCGGAATGGTGCGCGTGGCAAGCATTTCCTTGGGGCCGACAACCACCTGTTTTTTGTCCACGTCCAGCTTGACCACATAAAGTGGCTCGCTCAGGCCACCGATGCCCAGCCCGCGTCGTTGTCCGATCGTGTAGTGGATGACGCCGTTGTGCTGTGCCAGTACGCGGCCATCGGCATGCACGATCTCACCGGGTTCCGCAGCACCAGGGCGCAGTTTCTCGATCACACTGGCATAGTTGCCATCGGGTACAAAGCAGATGTCCTGACTGTCGGGCTTGTCGGCCACGGCCAGCCCGTATTGCGCGGCCATCTCGCGGGTGGCGTCTTTTGAGGGCAGGTGACCCAGAGGGAACCGCAGAAAGTCCAACTGCTCGGGCGTGGTCGAGAACAGGAAGTAGGACTGATCCCGGTTCGCATCCTCGGCGCTGTGCAGCTCGGGCCCGTTCGGTCCCATCTTGCGCTGGATATAGTGACCAGTTGCCATGCAGTCGGCTTCAAGATCCTTGGCAGTTTCCAGCAGGTCCTTGAATTTCACCCGTTCGTTGCAGCGGATACAGGGGACCGGGGTCGCTCCTGCCAGATAGCTGTCGGCGAACTCGTCGATCACTGCGTCCTTGAAAATGTTTTCGTAGTCCAGAACGTAGTGCGGGAACCCGCGTTCCTCGGCCACGCGGCGCGCGTCATGAATGTCGATCCCCGCGCAACAGGCGCCTTTCTTGGCCAAGGCAGCCCCGTGGTCGTACAGTTGCAGCGTCACGCCCACCACGTCATAGCCTTCATCAGCCAGATGGGCGGCGACAACGGAACTGTCCACGCCGCCGGACATGGCCACAACAACCCGCGTTTCCGACGGGGGTTTGGCAAAGCCGAGCGAGTTCAGCGGTGTCTCGGTATCGAGGGCCATGACGATTCCAGTGCGGGTTAAGAAAGACCGGCAGAATATAGGAAAATTCTACACACTCTCAAGGGGCGGTTTCACTCTGCATTAAGTAGGCTGGTGTCAGCTTTGTCGCAGCACGAAGAGGACCGAGAGATGTATTTGCACAAAGTAGAAGGACCAAGGTCGGTAACCCTGCCGGATGGAACGGTTTTATCGCGCGCCGACCTGCCGCCCGAGGATACGACCCGCTGGGTCGCCTCGCGCAAGGCAATTGTCGTGCGGGGCGTGATTTACGGCCTGATCACGCTGTCGGATGCCAAAAAGCGTTATGGGCTGAGTGATGAGGAGTTCAATGCGTGGGTTTTCGCGGTTGCCGAACATGGAACGGACGCTCTGAAAGTCACCGCGCTAAAAAAATATCGACAACCTATAGGCGAAAGTGAATAAATGATTCAACGGTAACGTCAGATTAACCATTTTTGAGCAGGCTCAATTTGAAATTGGTAAATTGACCCGAATTGGAGCAGTAAATGCGTATACTTCTTGTCGAGGATGATCCGACCACGTCGAAAAGCATCGAACTGATGCTGACGCACGCCAACCTCAACGTCTATGCAACGGACCTCGGCGAGGAAGGTATCGATCTGGCAAAACTGTATGATTACGATCTGATCCTTCTGGATTTGAATCTGCCAGACATGAACGGACACGAAGTACTCCGACAGCTACGCATTGCGCGAGTGGAAACACCGATCCTGATCCTGTCAGGTGCAGATGATACGGAAAGCAAGATCAAGGGCTTCGGTTTTGGTGCTGATGACTACATGACCAAACCGTTCCATCGTGAGGAGTTGGTGGCCCGTATCCACGCCATCATCCGCCGGTCGAAAGGGCACTCGCAATCGATCATCCGCACCGGACAGGTGGCGGTGAATCTGGATGCCAAAACGGTTGAGGTGGAAGGTAAGGCAGTGCATCTGACCGGCAAGGAATATCAGATGCTCGAACTGCTGAGCCTGCGCAAGGGCACAACGCTGACCAAAGAGATGTTCCTCAACCACCTCTATGGCGGAATGGATGAGCCCGAGCTGAAGATCATCGACGTGTTTATCTGCAAACTTCGCAAAAAGCTCAGCAACGCGACCGGTGGCGATAACTATATCGAAACCGTTTGGGGCAGGGGCTATGTCCTGCGCGATCCGCAAAGCAACAGTGTCGACGAAACCCGGATGGCCGTCGGCGCATGATTTGAACATGGTCGCCTGTGGTCCGGGGCGACCTTTTTCACTCACTGAACAGCACGACTGGACCTAACCATGGCCTCGCCCTATCACTGAGGTCCAAGAATACGTGACAGGGCGAGGCCATGAGCAAATTGATTCCGGTATCTGACCTCACAGAGGACGCCGCGCGGACAGAATTGGCGCAGCTTGCGGAAAAGCTTGCGCGGGCAAATACACTGTATCACGCGGAAGACGCACCAGAGATTTCCGATGCCGACTACGATGCGCTCAAACTCCGCAATGCCGAGATCGAGGCGCGATTCCCTCATTTGAAACGGGCTGACAGCCCGTCGGATCAGGTGGGTGCGCGACCAGCCGACGGGTTTTCCAAAATCACACACGCCGTGCGCATGATGTCGCTGGGCAATGCGTTTGATGACGAAGACGTCCAGGACTTTGATCGCTCGATCCGGAAATACCTTGGGTTGGACGGTGCAGAGCGTCTGGCCTTCACCGCAGAGCCAAAGATCGACGGTTTGTCGCTGTCTTTGCGGTATGAGAACGGGAAACTGATTCAGGCCGCCACGCGCGGTGATGGTGAGGTCGGAGAAAACGTCACCGCCAATGCCCGGACGATTTCGGACATCCCGCAAACCATCGCGGATGCTCCGGACGTCCTTGAGGTGCGGGGCGAAGTCTACATGTCGCATGAGGACTTCGAAAAGCTGAACATCCGGCAGGAAGAGGCCGGAGAAAAACCCTTTGCCAATCCTAGAAATGCGGCCGCAGGGTCATTGCGACAGTTGGATTCGGCTGTCACGCGGGCGCGTCCGCTACGGTTCTTTGCCTATGCCTGGGGCGAATTGTCCGAGCCATTGTCCGACACCCAGATGGGCGCAATTGACCGGTTACGAACCTTCGGGTTTGCCACCAACCCGCTGACCCGGCTATGCGAAACGACCGGTCAGATGTTGGACCACTACCGGGATATCGAGGCTCAGCGGTCCACGCTGGGTTATGATATCGACGGCGTCGTTTACAAAGTAAACGATCTGTCTCTGCAGGCACGACTTGGGTTCCGGTCCACGACGCCTCGCTGGGCGATCGCGCATAAATTCCCGGCCGAGCTGGCCTGGACCCGGCTTGAAGCAATTGACATCCAGGTGGGGCGAACCGGCGCACTCAGCCCGGTGGCCAGGCTGCACCCGGTGACCGTGGGCGGTGTGGTCGTGTCGAACGCCACGCTGCACAACGAGGACTATATCGCAGGCCGCGACGCCAAGGGCGGTACAATCCGTGACGGCAAGGATATTCGCGTCGGCGACTGGGTGCAGGTTTACCGCGCTGGTGACGTGATCCCCAAACTGGCCGATGTAGACATTTCAAAGCGCCCCGAGGGGGCCGAGCCATTCGACTTTCCCACGACCTGCCCCGAATGCAACAGCGATGCCGTGCGTGAGGAGGGCGATGCCGTCCGGCGCTGTACCGGTGGCGTGATCTGCCCGGCGCAGGCAGTTGAAAAGCTGAAACATTTTGTCTCACGCAAGGCTTTCGACATCGAAGGATTGGGCGCCAAACAGATCGAGATGTTCTATGACGATCCCGATCTGCCGGTCAGAACTCCGGTTGATATTTTTACCTTGCAGGAGCGCGATGCCTCGAACCTGAACAAACTGGCCAACCGTAAAGGTTGGGGCGCGCAAAGTGCCGGTAACCTGTGGGCCGCGATTGACGAAAAGCGCGAGATACCTTTTGGCCGACTGCTGTTTGCATTGGGTATCCGCCATATGGGCGAGGCGGCCTCGAACCTGATTGCTACCCATTATGGCACGTGGTCCGACTTCGAAAGTGCCGTCACGGCAGCGGCGAATTTCGAAGGTCCCGAGTGGGACGATCTGCTGAGCGTCGACGGCGTTGGTGAAATTATGGCCCGCGCCCTCGTGTCCGCCTTTGCGCAAGAGGCTGAACGTGCCAGCATCGACGCGCTTGTTGCGCAGCTGGACGTTCAAGAGGCAAAACGCCCGGACACGACAGGCAGCCCCGTCGCGGGCAAGACTGTTGTTTTCACAGGCACGCTGGAAAAGATGACCCGCGCTGAAGCCAAGGCCCGGGCCGAGGCTTTGGGAGCCAAAGTCTCGGGCTCGGTCAGCAAAAAGACCGATATTCTGGTGGCTGGCCCCGGGGCGGGGTCCAAAGCGAAAAAGGCAGCAGAGCTGGGGGTTGAAACACTGGATGAGGATGGCTGGCTGCAGCTGATCGGCACCGTATGAGTGGACGTCCCGAACAGTTATTCCCGTTGTTCGCGGGTCTTGAAACGCTGGACGGTGTGGGCCCGAAAACGGCGCAGGTTCTGACGCAGGCGGGCACGGACTCGCCGCGTGACGTTTTGTTCAGCCTGCCGTATGCCGTCATTGACCGCAGGCGACGTGACACCATTCAGGGCGCCGACCTGCCTACGACCCTTACTGTCGAGGTCACCGTTGGTGCACACAGGCCGCCGCGCAACAAAGGCGGCGCGTACAGGATACATGTCGAGGATAGCCAAGCGGATTTCCAACTGGTGTTCTTCCATGCGCGCGGCGTCTATCTGAAACGGGTTCTGCCGCAGGGTTCTCGCCGTGTGATCTCGGGCAAGCTTGAGCTGTTCGATGGCATGGCGCAGATGGTTCATCCGGATCACATGGTACCGGTGGAAGAGGCGCAAGACATTCCCGACTTTGAACCGGTGTATCACCTGACACAGGGGATCACGCAAAAGACGGCCTACAAGGCGGCACGCAGTGCTTTGGCGCGGGCGCCAGACCTGAAGGAATGGATTGATCCGGCTCTGGTGTCGAAACAGGGGTGGTCCGATTGGTCGGCTGCAATTGCGGCTGCGCATAATCCACAAGGGGCGGATGATGTCGCTGCTTTTGCGCCCGCGCGCGAGCGTCTGGCTTATGATGAGCTTTTTGCGCATCAACTGACACTGGCTCTGGCGCGACAGCGTGAGCGGAAGGCGCGGGGCATTGTCAGCGTCGGGACCGGCGCGTTGCAAGCAAAGGTTCTGGCCAGCCTTCCCTATAAGCCCACCGGCGCGCAGATACGGGCGATTGATGATATCGCGGCTGACATGGCCTCGGATGCGCGGATGAACCGGTTGCTACAGGGCGATGTGGGCGCGGGGAAAACGTTGGTGGCGTTCATGGCGCTGCTTGTCGCGGTCGAAGCTGGCGGGCAGGGTGTCATGATGGCCCCGACCGAGATTTTGGCCCGGCAACATCTGGAGGGGTTGAGGCCATTGGCCGAGGAAGCCGGCGTTGTCCTGAACATCCTCACGGGCCGGGACAAGGGCGCTGAGCGACGCGCCAAACTGGCGGCACTGAAGAACGGCGATATTCACATTCTGGTCGGCACCCATGCCGTGTTCCAAAGCGACGTGGAGTTCAGGGCGCTGCGTCTTGCCATCGTCGATGAACAGCACCGGTTTGGCGTTCGGCAGAGGATGGAATTGTCCGAAAAAGGGCAGGGCGCGGATGTTCTTGTCATGACGGCCACACCAATTCCGCGGAGCCTCGCGCTGGCGCAATATGGCGATATGGATGTTTCGGTGCTGGATGAAAAACCGCCCGGGCGGAAGCCGATCAAAACCGCCATAGTCAGCACCGAACGTATGGAAGAGGTCGTGTCCCATCTGCGCCGCGCCATTGATGAAGGGCGCCAGTGCTATTGGGTCTGTCCTTTGGTCGATGAGTCCGAGGTCTCGGATCTGACGGCCGCTGAGGAACGGTTCAAACGCCTCCGCGCAATTCTGGGCGAAGGAACGGTCGGGTTGGTGCACGGCCAGATGCCCTCGGCCGACAAAGATGCCGCGATGAAGGCGTTTCAGGAGGGGCAGAGCAAGGTTTTGGTCGCCACAACCGTGATTGAGGTCGGCGTCAACGTCCCGAATGCGTCGATCATGGTCATCGAACGGGCCGAGATATTTGGCCTGGCGCAATTGCATCAGCTTCGCGGTCGGGTTGGGCGTGGCGAGGCGGATTCCACTTGTCTGCTGATGTATCAACCGCCGCTCAGCGAGGGCGGTAGGAAGCGGCTTGAGGTTCTGCGCGAAACCGAAGACGGGTTCAGAATCTCGGAAACCGACCTGCAAATACGCGGTGCGGGTGATCTGATCGGCACGGCACAGTCCGGTCTGCCGAAGTTCCGGATCGCGGATCTTGAACGGCAGGCCGGATTGATGGCCGTCGCCCAAACGGACGCCCGTGCGCTGCTTTCAGCTGACCCGCAACTGAACTCGGACCGAGGGCAGGCGGCGCGCGTTCTTTTGTGGCTGATGAAACAGGATCAGGCAATACGTTTGATTTCAGTGGGTTAGCAAGTACGTTCTCATAAGTTCACAAATGTTCTCAAAAAGTTCTTTACCGACTCGGCAAAATATGAGAACAAAAGGTCAACAAAGGATTAAAGCTCTGACCGGAGGTGAGACCATGCTGACCCAGATCAAGACCGCCATTAGCCGCTCGCAATCGACTTTGTTGCAGGATGCTGTGGGGGCCGTGTCTCTGGTCGTCATGCTGATGGTGGCCCTTCACCTACCCGGAACGTTCTGACCCTTTCTGCCTGCGATCTCGTGCCGATCATACCGTGCTGTCATCCCCATTTCAGTCAAGGGTGACCTGCCTGTCCCATTTCCCTTGAAGGGCCTGCCTCGGCCCTGCGCGGCTATCCGGACCCCACACGAGACACGCACAACCTGCCGCCGCCCTTTCCGCCCGGAAGGTGCGGCGGCTTTTTCTTAAAGCTCACCCGTTTTGATGATCTCAAGCATCGCCGACAACACGGAATTTACCGCGACCGAGGCCAGGATCATACCCATGACGCGGCTGATGATGGCGGCACCCGAATAGCGTATCAGTCGGATGATCGGGTCGGCCAGCAGCATCAAAATGAACGAAATCAGAATGACCGACAGCATCACCAACGCCGTAATGCCCTGATCTGCGGCACTGTAGCGATGGTTGTCGGTGAGGATCACAATGGCCAGCATCGCCCCCGGGGATGCTAGTGAGGGAACTGCCAGCGGAAAGATCGCCGGGTTGGGACGGTGCGACGGCCTTTCCAGCTCTTCCTCGGCTTCGTGTTGTTCGACGACCTGCTTGCTTTCGCCAAAGATCATCGTCAGTGCAAAAAGAAACAGAATGATGCCACCCGCGACCTGAAATGAGTTCAGGCCGATATCCAGTGCTTCAATCAGCAACTGGCCAAACACCAGGAAGAACAGCAGTACCCCGGCGCTGACCAGGGCGGCAAGAAGGGCCGTTTTTCGACGGGCCGAGGCGGTCAGGGTGGCAGTGACAGCGATGAAAACGGGGATCGTGCCAATGGGATCGATAACGACCCAAAGGGTAACGAAATGCTCAAGCAGATTATTCAAACCAGTCACTCCCCCAAAATTTACGCTGAGGTTAGACGGGTTTGCGGCAGAAAGCTACGTTCAGGCGCAATTGGCCTGTTCGGCCTGCTCCATAGCCTCGGCCGCGGCCTCCAACGCCAGCAGGATCGACGCGTGACGGTTCTTGTAATCCCGCGCAGGCATCAGCACCTCGAGCCCGTCAAATGGCGCACCGGGCGCCGGGCCGTCTTTTTTCAACATGGCCGAAAGCTGATCACGCGCGGTTTCCACCTGTGCCCGTGTCGCGCCGACAATGGCGCCGCCAACAACTGCGGCCGAGGCCTGACCCAGCGCGCAGGCTTTCACATCCTGCCCGTAATCCGAGACCCTGCCGTCCTGCATCTTCACATCCACGGTCACAGTCGACCCGCACAGGGGCGAGCGCTTTTTCACTGTGGCATCGGGGTTTTCAAGCCGGTCCAGATGCGGAATGTCCGCGGCCAGCGCCAGAATGCGGCCGGAATAGAGCTTTATCAGATCGTTGTCGCCGGACATGGCTTTCCCTCGTTGTCTGTTCCCCATACATAGTGAGCATCCACCGGGATGCAAAAGGTTTTTCTCATGTCCGCTACAGTCACATTTGACCCGACCGAATTGAAATACAACGAGGCCGGACTGATCCCGGCCATTGCTCAGGATGAAAGCACCGGCGAGGTGTTGATGATGGCATGGATGAACGTTCAAGCCGTTGAAAAAACACTGGAAACCGGGCGTGTGACCTACTGGTCGCGGTCCCGTCAGTCGTTCTGGATCAAAGGTGAAACCTCGGGGCATGTGCAGAAGTTGGTGGATTTCCGCTTTGACTGCGACCGCGATTGTCTGCTGGTTCTGGTGCGCCAGACCGGTGCCGCGTGTCATACGAACCGCCGCACCTGCTTCTACACGGCCGTTCGCAACGGGGACGAGGTCGAGCTGATGTCACCGATGGAGTGACCCGGTCACAGCCCAACCATTGCCCGGATATCCGCGGCCGAGGCCCCCTCGGCCCGGTATTTCGAGATCGCTCGCGCGTCGTCACGTTTTGCCAGGCGTTTACCTGCCTCATCCCGGATCAGCCGGTGATGGAGGTACTGCGGTGTCGGTAAGCCAAGCAAACCCTGTAATACCACGTGTATGCGTGTAGCTTCGAACAGATCCTGACCGCGGATGACATGGGTGATGCCTTGTGCGGCGTCATCCAAAACCACCGACAGATGGTAGGACGTGCCCATATCACGCCGGGACAACACGACGTCGCCAATGGATTTCGTCAGCTCCTCCAGAGAGAAAGTTATGGTGCCCGTTTCGCCATTGGGTCCGGCACCGTCTTCCTGAAACGATCCAACGATGGTGTCGGTTTGCGCGGTGTTCAGAAGCAGCCTGCCGGCAGCGGTCATGTCCAGGCGCAGTGGTACGTCCTTGGGGCGCGGGTCACTAGCTGAACTCGGCTGCCATTTCGCTCGGCATGTGCCGGGATAGATGATCCCGTCCGGCCCATGCAGAGGCGCGCCTTCCTGCGGCGCACTGGCGGCGGTGGCGATATCCTTGCGGTTGCAGGTGCAGGGGTACAGCAAACCGCGCGCCCACAGGTCATCCAGTGCCTTGTCATACGCGGCCAAGCGATCTGACTGCCGCATAACTGGGTCTGGCCAGTGAAGGTCCAGCCAATGCAAGTCGTCATAGATTTGATCTTCCCAATGAGACCGCGACCGCGAGCGGTCGATATCCTCGATCCTCAGCAGGAACTGTCCGTTCTCAACTGCAGCAAGATCATGGGCCAGCATCGCCGAATAGGCATGACCCAAGTGCAAAGGGCCAGTTGGCGACGGCGCGAAACGGGTCTTAAATGTCACGCTTTCTCAACAACATATACGTCAGATTTCAAGTCCATGCCCGGCAGATGCGGGCCATATTCCCGGAATAGAAGCCGCGCGGCCCCCATATCCAGCCAATCATTCAGCCGAACAGTATAAGATTTATCCGTAAGCGTATGATCATTAAAGGAAAAAGCTAGCAGGCCGCCTTGGGGCAGGGCGCGCATCAGAATATCAAACACCTCGGGCGGCGCAGTACCTACACTGATTACACCGATGGCGGCTATGGCCTTGTAGGCACCTTCCTCCAACGGGTTCGGGTCCGTGATCTCAAAAGTGGAGAGCTTTCGGTAGACACCCTTTGCCAGGGCCCCCTCAAGCATTTTGGGGGTCGGGTCGACACCGTCTATCACCTGAAAACCGGCGGCGTGCAGGGCTTCGCCTGATAGGCCGGTGCCACATCCATAATCCAGAACAGGTGTCTGGGGTTCGGGCATTTTGGACCAAAGCGCCTCGGCCACGCGAGCGGGGGTCGCGTAACCGTGCGCACCGACTTCGGCATCATACGAAGAGGCCCATTTCTGATAATGCGCCCGTGAGGCCTCGGGCGTTTCCAAGCTGTAGCTTTCTTTGATCTTATTGTCGTTCATATACAGATGTTAGGACGCAGGTCGGGGTGCGTCCAGTCAGCAATGCGCGAGCCAGTTTGTCCATTCGGCCTTGGCGCGATCCGTATAGGCCTTGTAACGATCCTTGCGGCCACGACGCCCTCCCTTCAGCCCGTCTACAGGGCGGAACAGGCCGAAATTGACGTTCATCGGCTGGAAGGTCTTGGCCTCGGCCCCACCAGTGATGTGGTGGATCAGGGCCCCCATGGCGCTGTCCTGCGGGACTTCGGGCAGAACACGGCCCAGTATTTCAGCCGCGGCCATACGACCGGCCAGAAGCCCCATGGCGGCGCTCTCGACGTAACCTTCAACCCCGGTGATCTGCCCGGCGAAACGGATGTTCGGCTTGGATTTCAGACGCATCTGCGCATCCAGCAGCGTGGGCGAGTTGATGAACGTGTTGCGATGGATGCCGCCCAGACGTGCAAAACTGGCGTTTTCAAGACCCGGGATCATACGGAACACCTCGGTCTGCGCGCCGTATTTCATCTTGGTCTGAAAGCCCACGATGTTGAACAGCGTGCCAAGGGCATTGTCCCGGCGCAGCTGCACCACCGCATGAGGTTTCACGTCCGGCTGATGCGGGTTGGTCAGGCCAACCGGCTTCATTGGACCGTGGCGCAGGGTTTCACGCCCGCGTTCCGACATCACTTCGATCGGCAGGCAACCGTCGAAATAGCCGGCGGTTTCCCCTTCGTGGAACTCGGTCTTGTCGGCAGCCAACAGGGCATCGATGAACGCCTCATACTGATCGCGATCCATCGGACAGTTCAGATACGCGGTTCGCTCTTCCTCGGTTTCGCCCTTGTCATAGCGCGATTGCATCCAGGCTTTGCTCATGTCGATGCTGTCGGCGTACACAATGGGCGCAATGGCGTCGAAGAAAGCCAGCGACTCGGCGCCGGTCTCGATCCGAATAGCCTCACCCAGCGTGGCTGAGGTCAGGGGTCCGGTGGCAAAAATCCAATGGCCGTCGTCGGGCAGGGAGGTCACCTCTTCGCCCGTGACCTCAACCCGGGGATGGGCGCGCAGTTTCTCGGTGACCGCTTCGGCAAAAGGATCGCGGTCCACGGCCAACGCACCACCTGCGGGCAGACGGTGCGCGTCCGCCGTCGTCATGATCAAACCGTTGGCTTGGCGCATCTCCCAATGCAGCAGGCCAACTGCATTCTGTTCGTCGTCGTCCGATCGGAACGAGTTCGAACACACCATCTCGGCCAGGTTGCCGGTCTGGTGCGCGAATGTGCCCACTTTGGGTCGCATTTCGTGGATCACAACATCCACGCCCATTTCCGCCGCCTGCCACGCGGCCTCGGACCCGGCCATGCCGCCGCCCACGATATGCAATTTCTGTGTCATGCGCTGCCACATAGGGCACAGCACTGCTCAACGCAACACGAGGCGCATCGTTTATGAATGAGGGGGATTTTGGGGTCACCGCTGCGGGAATGTCGGGCTGGTGAGAGAAACCAGCTTGGAGGGACCTTCCGCCCACGGCGACCCAAAAGTGTCTCCAGAGCATACGCTCTGTCCCACCATTGCCACAGTGTCGCCTTTTTGAAAAGTGCAAAAATGAGGACAGTCTTTAAAAATGTTGACAACAATCGCCTTATTGATGCCAATTTGGCGGTCTTTTTTCGATAAATGCAGATATCCCTTCTTCGGTATCCCGGTGCAGCATATTCTGTGCCATTACCTCTCCGGTATAGGCGTAGGCCTCTTCAATCGACATATCCAACTGCTTGTAGAACGCCTGTTTGCCGATTTTCACAGCGGATCCCAGCTTGGCAGCAAGCTGATCGGCAAGGGCGGCCGTTTCGTGTTCCAGCAGCATTTCGGGCACCACGCGATTGACCAGGCCCAGCTCGACCGCTTTTTCGGCCGAGATGAAATCGCCGGTCGTCAGCATCTCGAACGCGCGCTTGCGCGGGATGTTCCGACTGAGCGCAACCATCGGCGTCGAGCAGAACAGGCCGATATTAACGCCGTTAACACCAAACCGGGTTCCTTCAGCGGCAACGGCAAGATCACAGGTGGCGACCAGCTGGCACCCCGCCGCCGTTGCAATGCCGTGCACCTGCGCAATGACGGGTTGGGGCAGGGACTGGATCGTCAGCATCATTTGCGCGCATCTGGCGAACAGGTCCTGAAAGTAGGCCTTGCCACCATCTTCAGACTGACGCCCGGCGGTCATTTGTTTCAGGTCATGGCCCGCACAAAACGCCTTACCTTCACCTGACAGGATCACGGCGCGAATCGAGTTGTCCCTGCGCAGGGCATCAAACTCGGACTGCAGCGCGGCCAGCATCTCATCGCTCAGGGCATTCAGGCTCTTGGGCGCGTTCATTTTAAGGGTTGCGATTGCGCCCGTGTCGTTACGTTCCAGAATTGCCATCTTGCCCTCCGATCTGATGTCGGGCCAACTCTAGGTCGGCAAATCGAGGAGGGGAAGTATGGCGTTGGAAATGGGCCGAGAAGATCTGATGGCGTACATGAAGGAGATCTTTCCGCAGGTGTACCGGGATTTTGTCGTCGAGGAATTGGACGAAGACTCGATTGTCATGCGGCTGGTGGTCGAAGACAGGCATCTGCGCCCCGGCGGAACCGTTTCAGGGCCGTCGATGTTCGGCTTGGCCGACGTGTGCGTCTATGCGTTGATTCTGGCCCGCAAGGGGCGTCAGTCATTGGCGGTGACCACCAACAGTTCATTGGATTTTCTGCGAAAGCCCGAGGGAGGCACGGACATGATCGCGCGGTGCCGCTTGCTGAAGCTGGGCCGCAGCCTGGCAGTTGGCGATGTTCTGATGTTCTCGGAAGGGTCCGACAAGCCCGTTGCCCGAGCCACAATGACTTACTCGTTGCCGCCGGAAGGGTCCGCGGCCGCAGCTTTCGGATAAAAAAGGCCGGGCAGAGCCCGGCCAGGAAGAGGTCCCGTCAAGGGACTGGGGAATCTTTATTCCTGCCAGAAGTAGCGGGTGTACTCATTGCGCGCCTGATATTTGGTCAGGCCGACATCTTTCAGAAGCCTGTCGTCCAGATTGGACAAATTGACTCGGCTGCGGCGTTGACGTTCCCACTTTGTCACAATCGCCGCAAACCGCACGGCCAGCGCGGCGATCAGCGGCAGCCGGGGACTGTCGTTCAGCAGCATGAGGGCGGGGTTGTGCATCGCGCGTGTCATAGTGGATATCCTTTCAAATTGTATTGACACAAAGCATGTTTGTTCGGTATGTGTGATTGATACATTCAGGATTGTGTCAAAATCAAAGGAAGAATTGTAATGGATACAATTTGGCCAGAGGCGCTGCCGAAATCCAAGGGTCCTAAGTATACTCTGGTCGCTGACACGATCCGAAAAGCCATTGATAACAATCTTCTGGAAGTTGGAACCAAGCTGCCTCCGGTGCGAGAACTGGCGTATCGGTTACAAATCACGCCGGGTACGGTTGCGCGGGCTTATACGATTCTGACCGATGAGGGATTGCTACAAGCTGAGGTCGGGCGTGGTACATTCGTGGCCCCTCCGAAATCACCTATTCTGGACGATGTTTGGGCCAGGCAACTGCATCTGCGCGATGACAAATACAACGCCAATGTCAGCCTGTTCAGCCCGCGATTGGCGGATATGGGGCAGGTGTCCTTGATCCGTGAATGTCTGCAGAAAGTGTCGCAAGCCGATCCTGGGCTGTTTTTGAACTATCCGACCCGCGACGCCTACCAACCTATGCGGCAAGCGGTTGTTGAATGGCTGTCTGATCTGCCGTTGGGCGCGGTAACCCATGACGACATTGTACTGACACATGGCGGCCAGAACGGGTTGTGCTTGGTGTTTCAGACAATTTTGCGCGGACCGAAACCTGTGGTTCTGGTTGAGGACTTGTCCTATGCCGGGTTCCGTCGCGCCGGAGAACTGATGCGTGCAGATGTGGTCGGCGTGAAGATGGACAAATGGGGGGTCGATCCCGAGGCGATGGAACATGTGCTGCGCCAAACTGCGGCGCAGGCTGTCTGCGTTTCACCTGAAGTGCAAAACCCGACCGGTTCACACACACCGCTTGAACGCCGGAAAGAGGTTGTTGAGGTCGCCCGTCGCTTTGATCTGCAGATCATCGAGGACGATTGCTATCGCATGGGCGATGCGCGTGAACCCAGCTATCGGGCCTTGGCCCCCGAACGGGGGTGGCATGTGTCCTCGATCTCGAAGATCCTGACGCCGTCGCTGCGAGTGGGGTTTGCCATTGCTCCCCGTGAAAGGAGCGTCGATCTGCGGCGGTCTGCGGAGTACGGGTATTTCGGGCTGGCGCAGCCTCTGGCAGAACTGACCCGGTTGCTTTTGTCCGACCCCCGCACGCGCCAGATCGCCAAGGATGTGCGCGTTCGCATGGGTGATTATGTTCGTGTGGCAGTGAACGCGCTTGGAGGGTTCGACCTCAACTGGGCACCGGATGTTCCCTTTGTCTGGCTCAACCTTCCATCCGGCTGGCGGGCCGGTTCCTTCACGCGCGCGGCCGAGAGGGACGGGATCCAACTGCGGTCCGCCGATGAGTTTGCCCTGCGTGACGGTCGGGCGCCAAACGCGGTGCGCATTGCGATGAACGGACATGTGTCGCTGGAACGGTTCGAGGACGCGATGCAGAGGTTGCGCCGGTTGTTGGACAACCCACCCGAGCAAATCAGCGTCTAGATGTGGGGTAAAATAATACCTATTTTTTAAGTTATTGAAATTGCACAATTTAAAAGCATTTACTGTTGTTGACCTGCGAAGCACTCCCCTCTAAATACGCTCCATCGAATTCGGGCCGCTCTGTCGTGGGGCGGTCTTTCACATCAAACAGGACTATCCTGCCATGAAAACCTTCTCTGCAACACCTGCAGACATCGACAAGAAATGGATCCTGATCGACGCCGAGGGCGTTGTTCTGGGTCGTCTTGCCTCGATCGTCGCCATGCGCCTGCGTGGCAAGCACAAAGCGTCGTTCACCCCGAACATGGACATGGGCGACAACGTCATCGTGATCAACGCTGACAAAATCCAGATGACCGGCAAGAAGCGCGAAGAGAACTTCTACTGGCACACTGGTCACCCGGGCGGCATCAAGTCGCGCACCAAGCAGCAGATCCTCGAGGGTGCACACCCCGAGCGCGTCGTGACCCAGGCGGTCAAGCGCATGCTGCCGGGCAACCGTCTGGCACGCCAGCAGATGACCAACCTGCGCGTTTATGCCGGTGCCGAGCATCCTCATGAGGCGCAAGCGCCCGAAGTTCTGGACGTCAAGTCCATGAACAAGAAAAACACCCGGAGCTAATGACCGATGGCTGATCAGATCAATACTCTCGAAGAGCTGAGCGCCGTCGCAGGCGTTGAAACCGTGGCCGAAGAAGTCATCGTGCGTGAACCCGTACGTGACGAGCTGGGCCGTTCGTACGCCACCGGCAAGCGTAAAGACGCTGTTGCCCGCGTTTGGATCAAGCCGGGTTCCGGCAAGGTCACCGTTAACGGCAAAGACCAGGACAAGTACTTCGCTCGTCCCGTTCTGCAGCTGATCCTGCGCCAGCCGTTCCAGGTTGCTGGTGTAGAAGGTGAGTTCGACGTTGTTGCAACCGTCAAAGGCGGTGGCCTGACCGGTCAGGCCGGTGCGGTCAAGCACGGCATCTCGAAAGCACTGCAGCTGTACGATCCGTCGCTGCGTGGCGCTCTGAAAGCTGCTGGCTTCCTGACCCGCGACAGCCGCGTTGTGGAACGTAAGAAATACGGTAAGCGCAAAGCGCGTCGTTCGTTCCAGTTCTCGAAGCGTTAATCGCTGCGGAATACGACTTTCAAAGGGCTCGCTTGCGCGGGCCCTTTTTCTGTTTGGTTTATTCTTCGTAGACCAGTTTCCAGGCCCCGTTTTCCACCACGTTGACAAAAACGGTATCAGCCCCCTGATGATCGTCCGGGCCGTAGGTGAGACGGTTTCCAACCAGATCGTCTTGATAGTCCAGACTTTCCATGGCTGCGATAAAGCTTTCATGGGTCAGATCGGGCCCTGCAGCCTCCAGCGCTTTGACCATCATTTCGGCGGCGGAATAACCCAACATTGAAAACCCGACGGGGTCTTCGCCGGTTGCGGCCTTGTATTCCTCGATAAAGGCGGCAGGCACGGGATCATCGGCGCGCGCCCACAGATCCTGCCATGAGGCGGCGGCGTAGAACCCATCCGTCACTCCGCCCGGAACTTGCGCAACGACGGTCAGAAAGCTTGCTGCGGTGCCCATGAACTTCATATCGGTCAGGCCCATCTTTTTGGCCGTGCCCACCACCGTGATCGCCTGACGCACACCCAGTGCAATCGTTACGATATCGCAACCTTCTTCCTTGAGCTTGCTGAGTGAGCCAACAAAGTCCGTCTCATCCGGCTTGTGCGTCGTCTCGGCCACAAAAGCGATACCGGCCTCTTCGGCGCCAGCCTTGCTACCTTCCAGAATCTCTTCGCCGAAGTCAGTGGGCAAGTACATTGTGCAGACGTTTTGTGCCCCGAACTGACCGGCCAGATATTTCACACCGATACGGCTTTGGTCAAAATAGGTGGAGAATGAGGTGAACTTGTTCTTAATCGGTTCCTGCAACATCTGGGTTGATGCCGTCAGGGGGGCAACGTTCGGAATGCCCTTGGGATCCAGCAGTTTAAACCCGGCCAGGTTCATCGGAGTACCCAATGATTGCAGCATGGCAAACACCTTGTCGCGATTCAGCAGCTTGTTATAGCCCTGCATCGCGCGCGGCATTTGATAGCCGTTATCCTCGACCACATAGCGGATGGTGCGACCATGCACGCCGCCCGCAGCATTGACCCGGTCGAACACAACATTTGCGCCCTTTGTTGCCGGAACGCCAACGGCCGCGAAAATACCGCTCAGGTCGTTGACCGAGCCAATGACAATCTCATCATCCGTGACACCCTGCGTCTGGGCATAGGCCAAGGTTGCGGACACCGTCAAAACGGCTGCAGTAGCCAATCTTGTGATCCCTTTGGTCATTACTTCTCCTCCTTGTTCAAATTCCGTTATTTATACATGTCTTCAATAAGATGAGCGTGTTTCCGTTCTACAAAGCTGCGTTTCAGCTTCATCGTCGCGGTCAGTTCGTCATCATCTGCAGTCAGTAATACGTTGATCAGGCGGAAATCCTTGATCTGTTCGACCCGCGCGAACTCTTTGTTGACTGCCGCGACTTCGCCCGCGATCTGTTCTCTGACCTCAGGCGCCGCGCAGAGCGAGGCGAAGTTCGAGAACGGAATTTTCCGGTCCTGCGCGTATTTCTCAACGTTTTCCTGGTCGATCATGATCAGGGCAGTCAGATATTTTCGCGCATCGCCAATGATTACCGCGTCCGAGATATAAGGGCTGAACTTCAACCGGCTTTCGATCTCGGCCGGGGTGATGTTCTTGCCGCCTGCGGTGATAATGATGTCTTTCAGCCGTCCGGTGATGGTGACAAAGCCCTGATCGTCGATACGCCCCAAATCGCCGGTCCGAAGCCAGCCATCGGCGGTGAAGGTTTCAGCCGTTTTGGCGTTGTTGCGCCAATAGCCCTGAAAGATGTTCAGGCCTTTCAGCTGGATTTCACCTTCGTCCGAGATGCGGATGTCATTGCTGGCGATGGCCGGACCAACAGTACCGATCTTATTGGTTTCAACGCTGTTGATGGTCGCCAGCCCCGAGGTTTCGGTCATCCCGAACCCTTCGATCAGCGGCACGCCAATGGCCCAGTACCACCTCAGCAAGTCCGGAGAGATCGGCGCCGCCCCGGTGCCGCCCCGGCGCATTTTGTCCATTCCCAGCATCCGCCGAAGGTTGCGCAGCACCAGACGGTCCCACAGCCAGAACCGCGCCGAAACACGTGCCGGAACCGGCTGGCCTTCACATAAATACGCGGCCCGCTCTAACCCGGCTTTCAGCGCCATCCGATACGCAGCACGGCCCGACGGGGTGGCGTCCTGCGCCATAATCTGGACGTGGGAGTAAATCTTCTCCCACACACGCGGCACGGCGACGAAAGTGGTGGGAGAGACCTCTTGCAGGTTGGCGAAAACCGTCTCGGGGCTTTCGGCAAAATTGACGACGCATTTCGCGGCCAGCGGGAAATAGATCGAAACCGCGCGTTCGAGGATATGGCAGAGCGGCAGGAAACACAGCTGTTCGTCGGTTTCAAACGCGGGCAGGGCGCGGGCACCGCTTTCGATGGCGGCCAGAATGTTCTCGTGGCTCAGCATGGCGCCCTTGGGCTTGCCGGTGGTGCCCGAGGTGTAGATCAGCAGTGCCGTGTCCTGGGGGGACGCCAAAGCCAGTTCGGCCTCGAACCGCGTTGGATCATCGGCCTCGGCCTGTTGGCCCACCCTATACAGTTCGTCGATCATCAGGCAGCGGGGATGGGTCAGGTCGTGCAGGCCCTCATCCTCAAGTATGATGACGTTCAGCAGGTCCGGAACCTCGGTTTCGACCTCAAGAAACTTGTCCAGCTGCTCTTCGTTTTCGACGATCAGGAAGCGGCTGCCGCTGTCATTGATCAGATAGTTCAATTGGTTGGCCGAGTCCGTTGTGTACACGCCCGACACGATGCCGCCGACGGCCTGAATACCCATGTCGAACCAGGCCCATTCCTTGCGGTCTTCGGACAGGATCGAAACGACCTCGCCGCGTTTCAGACCTAGCGTGCGCAGGGCCAGCCCAATCCATTTGGCGTGTTGCCAATAGTCGGCCCACGAATAGGACTTCCAAATCCCAAGGTCCTTTTCGCGATGCGCGGTGCGGTCCCCCAGCGCCGCGCAGCGTTTCTGAAACAGCTGGGTAATGGTGGTACATTCGTCCACATGCACCGGGCGCTGGCCGGCGGTTGCGTTGAACCAGACGCCATTGATATTGGCCTGAGGGGGCAGGGTGCTGATATTCAACCGCTCATCTCCAGGTCTTTCTGCGTTTCCAGCGGCGGGTTTCCCGCGCGCCTTCCTCCTGCACGCCCAGGTAGAAGTTCTGGATGTCCTCGGACTGCATCAACACATCCGCTGCGCCGTCCATGACGATGCGGCCGACCTCCATCACATAACCATGCTGGGCAAGTTCCAGCGCCGCCTTGGCGTTCTGTTCGACCAGCATCATTGTCATGTTCTGCTCGTCGTTCAGGCGTTTCAGGATGCCAAAGATTTCTTGCACCAGCAGTGGGGACAGGCCCAAAGACGGCTCGTCCAGAAGCATGATCTTCGGGTTGGCCATCAGACCGCGGCCAATGGCCAGCATCTGCTGCTGGCCGCCCGACAGGGTTCCTGCTTCTTGGGTGCGCCGTTCCTTCAGGATGGGAAAGTAGGTAAACACCAGTTCCCGGTTGTGATCGATCCGGGATTTATCGGCCAGAGTATAGGCACCAAGGTTGAGGTTTTCATCGACCGTCATCAAGGGAAAAACCTCGCGCCCTTCGGGGACGTGGACGATGCCCATCTCGACAACCTTATGCGGTTCTGACCCTTGTATTTCGACGCCATCAAAGGTGATTTTACCCTTTTCAGGGTCCATCACGCCCGAGACGGTTTTCATCAGGGTCGTCTTTCCCGCGCCATTGGCCCCGAGGATCGAGACGATCTGCCCGCGATGCACGTCCAGCGATACGCCGCGGATGGCCATGATCGGGCCATAAAAGCTCTCGACATTGCGGATGGTCAAAACAGGATCGCTCATGAAGCTTTCCCCAGATACGCCTCGACCACGGCGGGGTGGGATTGCACCTGCGCAGGCGTTCCAAGCGCCAGTTTCGCACCGTCAGCCATGGCCAGAACCCTGTCGGACACGCCCGAGACCAGCCCCATGTCATGTTCAACCATCAGCACGGTGATGCCCATCTGCCGCCGAATATCGTCGATCCACCAGCGCATGTCCGTTGTCTCTTCGACCGAAAGCCCCGAGGCCGGTTCGTCCAGCAACAATAGCTTGGGATCGGTGGCCAGAGCACGGGCGACCTCGACCACCTTACGCACGCCATACGGCAGGCCCGAGATCATCTTGTCGCGGTAGGCCTGCAGGTCAAGGAAGTCGATGATTTCTTCGACCTTTTCGCGGTTCTCGACCTCCTGCCGTCGGGCAGAGGGCAGGAACAGCACCTCGGACAGCAGGTTGGTGTGGCGATGCCGGTGCCGTCCAACCAGAAGGTTTTGCAGAACGGTGGCGTGCTCGAACAGCTCGATATTCTGGAACGTCCGGGCCACGCCATAGGCCGCCACAGCCGAGGGTTTGACCCGTAGCAGATCGTGGCCGTCAAACCGGATCGCCCCGTCAAAAGGGTCATAGAACCGCGATATCAGGTTGAAGACGGTGGACTTGCCCGCACCGTTCGGACCGACGATGGCAAAGACCTCACCCTGTTCAACCGAGAAGGACAGATCGTTGACCGCAATCAGGCCGCCGAATTTCAAGGTGACGTTTTCGAACTCCAACAGGCTCATCGCAGTCGTTCCGTCTTGAGGTAGGATTTCTGACGTTTGAACATGTCCTTTCGGTAGAAGGGGAACAGTTCGAACCAGGTGCGGATTTTCAGCCAGCGACCATAGAGGCCCATCGGCTCGAACAGGATGAAGGCGATCAGGATCATTCCGAAGATACCGAACTCCAGCCCCGGAATGGCGACCGTGTTACCACCGAACAGCGCACCCACGTATTCCTTTGAGATTGACAGGAACTGCGGCAGAAACCCGATCACGATGGCGCCAAGAAACGCGCCGTGGATCGAGCCCAGCCCGCCGATCACGATCATCATCAGCAGTTGGATCGAGATCAGAACGCTGAAGGTCTCGTTGTTGAAGGCGCCTGCATATATGCCCATCAGCGCGCCGGCCCAGCCTGTAACCGCGCAGGACAGAGCGAACGAGATCATTTTGGTGCGCGCAATGTCGATCCCCATCGCCTGCGCTGAAATCTCTGAGTCCCGCACCGCGATGAAGGCGCGCCCCAAAGGTGCGCGTAGCAGGTTGATATAGCCAAGGGTGACCAGAACGGCCACACCCAGAACCAGCCAGAAGAACTGATCAGGCGTGGTCCAGCGGTCAACCAAATGGCCGAAAATCCCGACCCCGCCCAGATACTTGCCAGCCACGCCGCCGGTAAGCGGTTCGGCCAGAACGATCACGTCATCCATCAAGATCGACAGGGCCATGGTGAAGATCGCCAGATAGATACCGTGCAGCCTCAGGGCAGGGATGGCGACCGTTACTCCGGCGATGCCCGTCAGGACACCGGCCAGAGGAAAAGCAACCAGAAACGGCACACCCGCCTCGATCAGAATGACGTTGGCATAACACCCAAAGGCCAGAAAGGCGGCATGGCCCAGACTGACCTGCCCGGTATGGCCGGTCAGTACCATCAGGCCAAGCCCGGCGATGGCCCAGATCAGGACGTTGGTCAGTTCCCCAAGATAGAAATCATCCAACCACCACGGTGCGGCGGCAACGATGGCCAAAAGGATCAGGTAGAGGCTGAGCTGATAGCGATCCTTCCAGGGGCGGATATCCTGCATATAAACGGTTTTGAACACGATCCGCATTGGCCTAGACCTTCTTGACCCGGACCTGACTGAACAGACCGTTGGGGCGGAAGATCAGCACCGCCAGCAACAGCGCGTAAGGCGCGATCTGACTGTACCCCGCTGCGATGTACCGGCTGGCAAAGGGTTCGATGACGCCGACGATCAACCCTCCGGCCAGTGCGCCCGGAAGGCTGCCCAGCCCGCCGATTACGGCAGCAGCGAAGGCTTTAATACCCAAAAGACCGGTTGTTGGGTCGACCGCGCCCTTGGCGGCGAACAACACGCCCGCAATACCGGCGACCACACCGGCCAAGGCCCAGATGAACCCCTGAACGCGTTTGACCGGAATGCCCATGTAATAGGCCGCCAACTGGTTCTGCGACGCACCCTGCATCGCCAACCCAAGTTTTGTCCGGTTGAAGAACACATACATCCCCCACGTCAGCAAAACGGTGACAACGATGACGGCCACATCCTCCATCCCCAGGACAATGCCCCCGAACCGAAACTCCTTTCCGGCCAGAGGGTTCTGCAAGGTTTGCGGCTCGTGCCCCCAGATCAGCCCGGCGACAAAGCGGATCACAAAGCCCAGAGCGATCGTCAGGATCACCACCGCAGTCTGGCTTTCCCCGAACAGGCGGCGGATGATCAACCGGTCCAGCAGATACCCTAGCGCGCCCATGATCCCCAGCGAGATCGGAAGTGCCAGCCAGAAGGGCAGCCCCATATATTCGGTATTGGTGAGCCCGATGGTGACAAAGGCGCCCAGCATCATGAAATCGCCCTGCGCGAAGTTCACCGCCTCGGTCGCTTTGTAGATCAACACGAAACCAAGCGCGATCAGGCCATAGACACAGCCATTTGCCAGCCCGCTGATCAGCAGCTGCGCGTTGTCCAATTTCACCCTCCCAGCCGGTAGGCCCGGCGTTTTGATCGCCCCGGGGGTCCTCCTTCCTCCGGGGCTTTGTTCTACTATGGCGTGATAATCACCTTTCCGTCACTCTTTTTCAGGGCTTCGGCCAGATTCGTCACCAAATCCCTCAGCGCAAGGTGTTCGGAAACATCGGTTTTCCAACGGCCATCAGCAAAGCGGGCCTGAACTTCGGCCACAACACGCGCCTGATCCTGCGGCGGGGTTGAGGTGACCCAATTGGTCAGCCAGAACCCTTCGATCTGCTTGCCCATAAAGATGAGCTGGCCCATTTGCGTCAGTTTCGGCAGTTCGGCGCTCAGCTTGCCATAACAGATCCAGCGCGCCTGGTTGGGCATGGCGCAGAACACCTGCTCGGACAGTTGGTCGGCCACGGCGTCCAGGAACACGCGGGGCTTCAGTGACTGACTTATTTTGGCAAATTTATCGGCGATGATCGGATCGGTGGTCACCAATACCTCAGCCGCGCCGTGATCTTTCAACATTTCGACAGTTTCGCCGCGCCGAACCAAGGCGATGGGTTTCAGCCCAAGATCGCGCCCCAGACCGCACATCAGTTTGCCCAACTGGCTGGTGGCCGCCGAGACCACAAACGCATCCCCGGCGTTTCGAGCGATATCGACCATCGCCATGGCTGTCAGAGGGTTCACGATCTGCGCCGCGCCGTCTTCGTCGGAAATCTCGGGGCGCAGGGGAATGCACATCATTGCAGGGGCCAGAACGTATTCGGCCCACGCACCGGAACCGGCGGTGATGAAGGCGACGCGCTGACCCTTCAGCGCCTCGGCGCCCTGACCGGTCGCAACGACGTCGCCACAGCCCTCAAACCCGGCGGGGGCCCCCTTGACGCGAGGCTGCCCGTATTCGCCCTTTATGAAATGGATATCGGATGGGTTTACCGAGGCAGCACGCAATTTGACCAGAACCTGTCCGGGGCCGGGTTCGGGAACCGGCAGCTCGGCCTCGGCCAGCCAATCCCCGGCGCTCTCAATATATGGACCGGTGGCTTCGCCGGAATAGCCGCCGTGCAAAAGGACGGTTGCGAACATGGTCTGGGGCAGGGTGGTCATAGTCGTTCCTTGTTTTCTGAACTGATCGTATGGTTGACGAAACCCTGTCACTGGCGGCAACTCTGGGCCGCCCTGCGCAACACATGAATTTGGGTTTGTTTACAACTCGGTGACAGCCAAACAAATGAACCAAGGCACGTCAATCGACTGACGCCCTGACGTGGATGGAACCTGCGCCACGTCCGCAAGGCGGGCCGCCCGAACCGGGCGACCCGTTAGCTTCACTGTCCCGACAGCAGGTCGCGGAGCTCCTGAATCTTCACCGCGATCGTTTCTGGTGACGCCTTGATGTCGTCCAAAATCTGAATCGCCTGCGTTTTCAGGTCCTGTGCCAGTTGGCTTTCCTGAATTGAGGCGACCATCGTGTCATAGTCGAAATTCTCAAGGGTCAGCGCGCCGTTCTCGATCCAAGAGTTCAGCAGATCCTGGCCCTGGTTCGCCAAAGCGGCAACTTCTTCACCGGCTTGATTGGTCAGGTCCGTGGCGGCTTGCCCGGCCCGCTCGGCCGCATCCGTGGCCTGTTCCGCGATGGACGAGGCCCCTTCGGTCGCCTGATCCGCGATCGAGCTTGCCGCGTCACCGACCGCTTCGGTTGCGTTCTGCGCCGCCTCGCTAACCGCGTCGCCGGCATCTTGCGCCGCCGATTGCAATTGTTCGGCGGGCGTTGGTTCGGGTTGGGTAAGGTAATAATATGCGCCAGCGCCAATCGCAGCGATGGCTACAGCCAATAGAATAGTGCGCGACATGTGTCTCTCCTTTGGAAAATGTGTCGCCGAGATGGGTCAAATCTAACCGGATGCAAAGGGGAAATCCCGGAAATTCTTTTCAAATCCGTGGATTGAGCCATGCTACGCCTATCCGCTGAAGCCTAATGGCAATAACATGCCACTAGACTATCAAGGGAACAATCGGTGCATGACACCCATTCGTCGAGCCTGTTGCAACAAGATTGGATAGCCCGTTTTGACCGAACGAACGCAGAATCTGGTGCAGACCCAGCCCGCGTATTTCCTCGATTTCGAAGCCAGTTCCCTGAGCGCGATCAGTTGGCCGATCGAGATCGAAATTGCACGCGTTGCTCAAGGTAAGGTTGTCACCGGATCGCGTCTTATCAAACCCCATCCTGACTGGGACGCGGCAGGCTGGTCGGATGTCAGTGCCGAGATTCACGGGTTAAGCCGCACCTATCTGGAAGCGGAAGGCGATGAGCCTCGAGCGGTCGCGCAGTGGTTCAAGGCAGAAAACACCGGAATTGCCGTGACGGACAATCCCGAGTTTGAACGGCGGTGGCTCATACGGTTGCTGGAAACGGACATGCCCTTTCCCAAAGTTCAGCTTTTGGACTTTGACAGCTATGTCTGCATGACACTGGCCAAGGACGCAGCAATTTCGCGCATTTACCAAACCTTAGAGAATGCAGGGCCGACACCGCATCGGGCAGGGCAGGATGCAGCGCGGTTGGCCGAAGCGTGGTTGAGCGGTTTTGAGTACCTGCAGAACTTCGCCTAGCGCGTGACGAACGCTGTTAAAGTGCGTGATAAGCAGTGTATTTGGCCAGCCCCTTTGCTTACCGAATCCAAAACATCAGCGGTTTTCCTCTTAGTTTTCAGTTGGGTAGGGAGAAACTCGAAGCAACATCATGTTGGGTTCGACCTTAAGAGGCTGCCAACATATCGTTTGATGGCCGCGTTCAGAACTTTCATACCCCCTCCGGCCTACAAGCGGCCAAGGACAACGGTTATTGCGCTCTATTGTCGAATCAACTCGATTTGTGTTTTGTGGCCGGGATGGTTCCCGACCGCATTCTGCGGACTGGGATAAAAGGGAATACGGTGCGGCCCTGAAAAAGCCAATTCCGTGACTGCCCCCGCAACTGTAGGCGGTGAGCGACCCGAGATCGGCCACTGGGCGAACGCCTGGGAAGGATCGGGAAAGCTTCGACCCGCAAGTCAGGAGACCTGCCATCCGAATTTTTTACTAACCTGGGCGGGGTGTCCCAGAGGGAGATGACAATGTTTCACACGGCCTTTGCCGTTCAGAACCTTGCACTCGCTTTGCCCTCGTCCAAGCTGAGGAGGCGAAGTCATTGTCGTTGCGGAATTCTGAATCCCGACCCTGCAAAACACGTGGGGTGAACGTCACCTCGGCCCCGTCTGGCATTTCTGTTTCTTGTGGGGCGGCCCGATGACGCGTCGTTCGACCGGCTATGACGTTGCGCAACGCGGCCGCTGCCTGACTGAATACAGCGTACCCGTGCTGGTTGCAGGAGCGCTGGTGTTGTCGGCGCTTCTGTGGCTTGCGATTTATACGGTGATCTGATGTCGGCTGTTCTGCGAGTCCGCGATCTGACGCTTGGCTACCGCGACCTGACCCTGTTCCGTCGCCTGTCCATGGATATCGAAACCGGCTCGACTTTGGCTGTTCTGGGGGCCAACGGTTCGGGCAAGAGCACCTTTGTGAAGGTGCTTCTTGGTTTGATCGACCCTCTTTCGGGCAGTCTTAACTGGCCGCAAGGCCGCCCCCGCGAAATCGGCTATCTGGCGCAGATGACCGAGTTTGACCGGCGCTTTCCCATCCGTGTGAGGGACCTGGCCGCAATGGGAGCCTGGCGCGGGTTCGGATACCGTTCGGGGCTGGACAGTGCCGCGCGCGACCGGATGACTGCCGCGCTGGATGAGGCCGGAGTTCTGGATATCGCTGATCGGCCCCTGCATATGTTGTCGGGTGGACAATTGCAGCGCGCTTTGTTTGCCCGAGTGATCATGCAGGACGCTCCGCTTGTCCTGCTGGACGAACCCTTTGCGGCCGTCGATCAAAACACCGAGGCGCATCTGCTGTCGATCATCGAACGGTGGCGTGATGAAGGCCGTGCCGTTGTGTTGGTGGTGCATGATCTGTCGTCAGTTCTGGATCATTGCAGCCACGCCCTGCTTTTGGGCGGGCAAGAGGCAACCTATGGCAAGGTCAGCGATGTTCTGACACCCGACCGTCTGGTAGCCCAAGGGTATCTGTCGGAAAGCCAGGCCTCCTGGATGTTCCGGGGCAGTCGTTCAACATCGGAGCACGCACATGTTTGACCTTCTCAGCGAAATGTGGAGCTTCGCCTTCATGCGGCGTGCCTTTGTGGCAACCACGGTCCTGTCGGCCTCGGTGGCGCCCGTGGGGGCGTTTCTGGTCTTGCGTCGCTTGTCACTGGCGGGCGAAGCCATGGCCCACGCGATCACCCCCGGTATCGTCATCGGCTTCGTCACCACAGGCCTTTCGGTCATGTCGCTGCTGGTTGGCGGGCTGATTGCAGGCTTGGGCGTTGCACTTCTGACGGCCTTTCTGGCACGCCGGACGATCTTGCGTAGCGATGCCAGCCTTGCCTCGCTTTACCTGATCGCGCTTGCTGTCGGCATTTTCATCTTGTCGGCTGCAGGGTCTGCGGTTCCGTTAAAGAGCTTTCTGTTCGGATCCATCCTCGGCATTGACGATGCCTCGATGCTGCTTGTGGGTGGGGTCGCCACCGTCACGCTGGTGGCATTCGCCTTTCTGCTGCGGCCCCTGATTGTCAGCACCTGTGATCCGGTGTTTTTTGAAACCCAGACACGCCGTCCGTGGCTGGTCGACCAGGGCTTTATGCTGCTGTTGGTGCTGAACCTGCTGGCGGCCTTCAAGACGCTGGGCACGCTGATGGCGGTTGGCCTGATGATCCTGCCCGCAACCGCTGCTCGTTACTGGGCCAGCACGATCACGGCGCAGCTGGTTCTGGGTTTCCTTTTTGCCCTGTCCAGTTGCTGGATCGGCCTGACCCTGTCGTACCTGTTCCCGGACACGCCGTCCGGACCGGCAATTGTGCTGGTTGCGGGCGTGTTCTTCTTCGTTTCGGCCATTTTTGGTCCGTTAGGCTTTGGCAGACGGCTGCGCAAACCGTCTGTTTCAAAAGACCTCCCCGTTGCGCAAATCCATCAAGAAGAGAGAGCCAAATGACTCTTGTGAAATCCCTCTATGCCGGTATTGCCACGGCATCCTTTGCTCTGGCCGCAATGCCAGCTGCTGCTGAAGACGACGTCAAGATTGTCGCCAGCTTCTCGATCCTGGGCGACATGGTCGAAGAGGTGGTGGGCGATTTGGCCACCGTCACGACCATCGTGGGTCCTGACGCGGATGCGCATGTCTACCAGCCGTCCGTCGCCGATGCGCGCGCCGTGGCCCAAGCGGACATCATCTTTGTCAACGGCCTGGGCTTTGAGACGTGGTCCGACACACTGATTTCGGAGTCCGGAACCGAAGCCACCGTCCACGTGGCCACTGACGGCATCACACCGGTCAAGGTTGACGGTAAAATCGACCCGCACGCGTGGAACTCTCTGTCGAACGGCGTGATCTACGTGACCAACGTGGCCGCCGCGATGAAAGAGGCCATGCCCGAGCACGCGGACGAGATCACCGCCAACGCCGACGCTTATATTGCCGAGCTGGAGGCGCTGGATGCCGTAACCAAAGCAAAGCTGGCTGACCTGCCTGCAAACCGTCGAACCGTTGTGACTGCACATGATGCGTTCGGCTATCTGGCGGACGCGTACGGCCTGACCTTTCTGGCTCCGGTCGGCATCGATACCGAGGCCGAGCCTTCGGCCAAGGATCTGGCTGTTCTGATCGACCAGTTGAAGGCAGAAGGCGCGGCGGCCCTGTTTGTCGAAAACATCACCAGCCCGGCCCTGGTGCAGCAAATCTCGGATGAGACCGGGATTGCGATCGGCGGCCGTCTGTTCTCGGACGCCCTGTCCGAGCGCGGTGGCCCAGCGACCAGCTATCTGGCGATGTTCCAACACAACCTCGGCACGCTGCTGGACGCGCTTGCGCACCAGACCGCCAGCTAAACTTGAGATTTTGCGCGAGGCGGTGATTGATTTGCCGCCTCAACCCCAAATGGACAGTTCAGGTCGATTAGACCTTGGATGCGTACCGGACGCATCAGGACTCGATCAGCTCTGCTGACTAAGCCAAAAACGTCTCGAGAACCAATTTCCCGTTCTTAACATGGCGCTCTACGAGTTTTTTCTGAAGCCGACCGGCGGGAATGGGGCAGGCCGCTACAAACTCAAAGCTCAGATCTGCCACTTCCGGGAAAATTGTAAGAATCTCTTCCCGCGCTTCGTCGGAAACTGCCTTCAGTGCCTCGGGGCCTGTGTAAAGGCTTTCAGAGGGGGCACCTTCCGCGAAAACAAGTTCATGCTGATCGAACATGAGGTGAAAATACTCCACCTGTTCGACATCCATGTCGACAAAGATTCCGGGAAGTTCGGTCAGTTTGGTTGCTGCGACCAAGACTTCGGAACAACCGAACATACGCTCGGATATTTTCGACGAAACCAGCATTCTATGCTGGCGAGAGACCAATAGGTCCCGTGCCGGCAAACCATGGCCGAGCGCACCAGCAGATATGTGGATCGGGCGTAATTTTGCGGCTGCCTCGCCACAAGTCGTCAGGTCGATTATCCGTGATCCAATCCAGCGTAAGACTTGGGGGCCATTGTTTTTGGTCAGTACAAGATCACCGATGGACAGGTCTTCGATCTTTGTGGGCCCATTCACCGTGCTTATCACAGTCCCACGACAGAAGCAGACAACCTGCGCGCCCAGATCGGCATGGGGAACGAAAGGCCCGTTTTCTACGATGTTCCCAACTGTTAAATCGGTGCCTGCAGGTGGAATCCCGTCGGGAAAGACCAGAAAGTACCCATCCTCACCGGGATCGCCGGAGTTGTTGTTAATGCCTACATCGTCATCATTGTTCAGGTCGACGTCTATGACGGCAACACGATAGACCGTTCCATCCGAAGCAGTTACTTCAAAGGTGTAGTCCCAAATGGCCTGGCGATCTGTGCCGCCGACTTCAATCGTCTGCTGCCACTGGCCCCCGATTTGTTCTTGCGCGGCTATTTCTTCGTTGGACAGGCCGTTACCGGGGCCATCACCGTTAAAATTGACGGCACCATCATTTTCCTTGACGGTAAAATTTGTGCTTGTGCCAGACCAACTCCAGGTTGCTCCGACTGATGGGCCGACACCGTAGTCTACGGACCCTCCATTGACAGTCGACTGCGTGCCCAAAATCGCGTTCTGGTAACCGTAATAGACAACCATTTAATAAACCAAACTCCTGTCTTGCCCCGGCCCGACAGGTATTCCGGGGAACGTAACTGGCAACCCTTAGGCACCTATTATTGTTCGTATTTTTTGTCAATCTGCATCAAAATGCCCCTTCATGAATGGCGGAGCCAACCCTGACAGATCTCGTTTCCTGAACGAAATGCCGGTGCGTTGACTCGACCACTGATCGGCAATGGGCAATTGAACGATCCACTTGCCGCAGAATGAGCACCGAAGAGAGGAAATTGTTAGCCTGAATTGTGCAAAAAGTGTGGACATGGCATGTCACACTCTGAGCACGTCAATCCCATCGCACGTGCCTTGTTTGGGGCAAGCGCCACGATAGCTTCCACAGTTTTACTGGGGTTTTATGGCGGAGAGACAGGGATTCGAACCCTGGGTGGGCTTGCACCCACAACGGTTTTCGAGACCGCCCCGTTCGACCACTCCGGCACCTCTCCGCGGGGGTCTGTGAGGGGGGGATTTAGTGAGGAACGCGCGGGGGTGCAAGCAGAAAATTCCTGAAATTCACCAAGACCGGATTTTCCATTGCCAGATGGCACAAAACACCTAGGCTTCTGGGTATGACTTATCACCTACGCCGCCTCGCTTTGCCCTTTGTCCTGTTGCTTATGGCTCTTGCTATGTTGCCCGCGCCAACATTTGCCGCCGGGCGTGACCGGATCGAGGCGTTTCTGACCACCACCGGTTTTGACGTCGCGCTTGAAAGCATCGCGCTGGCGTCGGCCTCGGCCCCCCGGATGCTGGGAATCGATCCCGAAGGATTCGGCTCGGACTGGACCCGTCTGACCGAGGAGGTTTTCGACACCGAAGACATGCACGAAACCGCCGTTGCGATTCTGGAACAGACGCTGAGTGATGAAGCGCTGAACCATGCCGTCGAATTCTATGCATCGGATTTGGGGCAAAGGCTGGTCGAGGCGGAAAATGCGTCTCATATGAACGAAGACGACGACGCCATACAGCAGCAGGGTCAGGAAATTGTGGCCGGTCTGATCAAGGACGGGTCAAAGCGGGTCGAGAGCCTCAAGCGCATGAACGCCGCTATTGATTCCAGCGGAACGGCGCTGCGGGCACTGCAAGAGGTTCAGCTGCGCTTTTTGCTGGCCGCAAGTGCATCCGGAGTGATCGATCTGCAGCTGAGCGCTGACGAGCTGCGGCAGATGATGAAGCAGAACGAAACCAGCATGAGGCAGGCGCTGCAATTGTCCGCGCTTGCCGGAGCTGCCTATACCTATCAGGATTTCTCGGACGCCGATGTCATCGCTTATGCCGAGGCTCTGGAGCAGCCACTGATGCAGGAGGTCTATGAACTTCTCAACGCGGTTCAATACGAAATCATGGCAATGAAGTTCGAAGTGCTGGCCTCGCGGATGGCTGAACTGCACCCGGCGCAGGACATCTGATGCGACTGTTTTTGTCGTCTGCCGCACTGTTTTTGTGGACCTTGCCGTTGCAGGCCGAAGAGAAGGTAGAACGCCTACTGCAAGCCCTGCAAATGGATGAGGTCATCGAGGTTCTGCGGGATGAAGGTGGCGAAATGGGGCAAGTCCTGCAGGAAAACTTTTTGGACAACAATGGCGGTCATGTTTTTCAAAAGCAGGTCGATCAGATTTACGATGCCGATAGAATGCGAAGCCAGGTTGTGGAGGTGTTCGATCAGTCCCTCACAGAAAGAGAACTGGACCGCGCCATCCTGTTTTACGAAAGCGATCTGGGTCAGGCCATCGTTTCGCTTGAGATTACCGCCCGTATCGCGCTTGCCGATGAAGCCATCGAAAAAATGGCGCAGGACGCTTATGAAAACGGTGATAAGGACTCCGAGCTTTATCGGCTGGTTGATGAGTTCATTCAGATCAACAACCTGATCGAAGAAAACGTCCAGAACTCTATCAGTGCGGATTACAACTTTTTCCGCGGGATGGATTTCGACGGTGTTTTGGATGATGCCGAACTTTTGGCCCAGCTACTGGCGCAAAAGGACAGCATGACCGAAGAGACGCAAACGTGGCTGTACTCTTTCTTTTTGCTGGCCTATCAACCGCTGAACGATGCCCAGATACGTGAGAATATCGCGTTTTCACGAACCGAGACGGGTAGGGCGGTCAACGCAGCCCTGTTTGAGAGCTTTGATCAGGTGTTCGACACGATCTATTTCGAACTGGGTCAGGCGGTCGGGCAGGTCTTGCGAGGGTCCGACCTTTAAGCCTGTATTTGATGTTGACTTTCCCCTGTAATCTATGGATAAGCGCGCATCCCGGCCGGTTTTCCGCGCCGGGTCTCGTTATTATTGACCCATAGGGCGTGTCCCAAGGGTCGTCACACAGCCCGAAAAGGGCGCGCTGTTCGAGGTGGCTGAGGCCGGCAACTCCCAAACGGGGACCACAGAACGCGGTTATGAAAAGGAAAGACGCATGTTTGCGGTCCTCAAGACTGGCGGCAAGCAGTACAAGGTTCAGGCGGGCGATATGCTCCGCGTTGAAAAACTGGCTGCCGACGCAGGTGAAAAAGTTCAATTCAACGATGTTCTGATGCTGGGCGGTGACGCTCCGGTTGTTGGCGCACCTTTCGTTGAAGGCGCAGGCGTACAGGCCGAAGTGATCGAACAGGTCAAAGGTGACAAGGTCATCAAGTTCGTCAAGCGCCGTCGTAAGCACAGCTCGAAGCGTACCGTTGGCCACCGTCAGAAACTGACCCTGGTCAAAATCACCGACATTCTGGCGTCGGGCGCTGACAAGTCGGGCATCAAAGCTGCAACCGGTTCGGCTCCGGCTGGCGAAGCTGCTCCGGCGGCGAAAAAGCCCGCCAAGAAAGCTGAAGCCAAAGCAGAGGCACCCGCCGCTGCTGCTGCCGCTGACGATCTGACCAAGCTGAACGGTGTCGGCCCTGCCGCTGCCAAGAAGCTGGCCGAAGCCGGTATCGAGAGCTTTGCCGCTCTGGCCGCCTTGTCGGACGAGCAGATTGCTGCTATCGACACCATCAAAGTGAAGCCCGAATGGGTTGAGCAAGCCAAAGAGCTGGCTCAAGGCTAAGGAGAGAGAGAATGGCACATAAAAAAGCTGGCGGTTCCTCCCGTAACGGTCGCGACTCAGCTGGTCGCCGCCTTGGCGTGAAACTGTATGGTGGCCAGGCAGCCATCGCAGGCAACATCATCGTGCGTCAGCGCGGCACCAAGTTCTGGCCGGGCGAAGGCGTAGGCATGGGCAAAGATCACACCATCTTTGCAACTGTTGATGGCGCCGTGAAGTTCCACAAGGGGCTCAAAAACCGCACCTTTATTTCGGTCCTGCCAGTGGCGGAGGCCGCAGAGTAAGCCGAAACCCATAAGGTTTGAAAAATTCCTGGGGGACCGGCAGAAAATGCCGGTCCCCTTTCTCGTTTTAACGCAGTTTTGATCAATGGCCCCGATGACACACGCAGCAAGCATAATCCCGTCCCTGATTCAGGGCCGGATCGCCCCTGCGGTTGAAGATCGGATGGGGCGGAAATATCTGATGGGGACGTTAATTGGTTTCACCGTTGCGTCCGCGATTTACGTGTTGTTCGGAGGAGGAACGAACTCATGAAACTTGAGACGATAATAAACCAGCCGGTCATAGAAACCGAGCGGTTCGACCTGCGCCCGCTGCGTCGGTCGGATATGGGTCTCATTGAACATTACGCAGGCGATGAGCGCGTGGCGCGCATGACAACCAGCATTGCGCATCCGTTGCCGCCCGGCTCGACCGAGGCTTTCGTGACCCGGTCCATGGCCGAGGAGCGCGACGAGGACGTCTGGGTCATGGATGCCACCAAGGACGGTGGCCCGGAACTGATCGGTCTGATCACGCTGACACGGCTGGACCGCAACCAGTCCGAGGTCGGCTATTGGGTCGCGCCGGTGTATTGGAACACGGGCATCGCGTCGATGGCCGTCGAGGCGCTGGTCAAGGCAAACCCGCTGGAAAACGCGACCATGTTCGCCAGCGTGTTTCAGGACAATCCGGCCTCGGCCCGGGTTCTGACCCATTGCGGGTTCCAGTACCTTGGTGATGCGGAAAACTACTCGGTGGCGCGTGATGCAAACGTGCCCACCTGGACATACAGTAAAAAACTCTGACTTGTGGCCGATGGGGCCTTTGCAGTAGGGGACAGCCATGAAATTTCTCGATCTTGCAAAGGTCTACATCCGGTCCGGGGCCGGTGGTGGCGGCTGCGTCAGCTTTCGGCGCGAAAAGTACATCGAATACGGCGGTCCCGATGGCGGGGACGGCGGTAAAGGCGGGTCCGTCTGGGCCGAGGTCGTGGACGGGCTGAACACCCTGATCGACTTCCGCTATCAACAGCATTTCTTTGCCAAGAACGGCCAGCCCGGTCGCGGTCAGCAGCGCACCGGCAAAGACGGCGACGACATCATCCTGCGTGTGCCCGTCGGCACCGAGATCCTCGACGAAGACGAAGAGACCGTCATTTGTGACCTGACCGAGGTCGGCCAGCGGGTCTTGCTGGCAAAAGGCGGCAATGGCGGATTCGGTAACCTGCATTTCAAATCGGCCACCAACCAGGCCCCGCGCCGCGCCAACCCGGGGCAGGCGGGGATCGATCGCACTATCTGGCTGCGACTGAAACTGATCGCGGATGTGGGCCTGCTGGGTATGCCCAACGCGGGCAAGTCGACCTTTCTGGCGGCAACGTCCAACGCGCGCCCGAAGATCGCGGATTATCCGTTCACGACGCTGCACCCCAATCTGGGCGTTGTTGGCGTCGATAACGTGGAATTCGTCGTGGCTGATATCCCCGGCCTGATCGAAGGCGCGCATGAAGGCCGCGGGATCGGCGACCGGTTTCTGGGTCACGTCGAACGCTGCGCCGTTCTGCTGCATCTGGTCGATGGAACATCTGAGACCGTCGCCGACGATTATCGAACCATCATCCATGAGCTTGAGGCCTATGGCGGCGAGTTGGCGGAAAAGCCCCGCATCACGGTGCTGAACAAGGTCGATGCGCTGGACGATGAAGAGCGCGATCTGGCCAAGGCCGAATTGGAAGAGGCCGTTGGCGGCCCCGTCATGACCATGTCGGGCGTGGCCCATTTGGGCGTGACCGAGGTGCTGCGGGCGCTGCGCGCCCAGATCGACGAAAACCGACTGCGGCAGAAGCCCGCTGAGGAGGCGAAGTCGTGGCAACCCTGACCTCGGCCAAACGTCTGGTGGTCAAAATCGGGTCCGCATTGCTGGTGGATCGGAATACGGGGTTGTTGCGGTCGGACTGGCTGCATTCACTGGCGCAGGATGTGGCGTGGCTCAAGGGGCAGGGGACGGATGTCATTCTGGTCTCGTCCGGGTCAATCGCTCTGGGTCGCGGGGTGCTTGACCTGCCGATGGAGGCCTTGCCGCTTGAACAGTCCCAGGCAGCCGCCGCCGTGGGCCAAATCCGCCTGGCCCGCGCTTATGAAGAAGCGCTGACGCCGCACAAGATCACCACTGCGCAGGTTCTGGTGACGCTGGAAGACAGCGCAGATCGTCGGCGGTATCTGAACTCGCGCGCTACTCTCGAGACATTGTTGAGCCTCGGCGTGGTGCCGATTGTCAACGAAAACGATACAGTGGCGACCGATGAGATCCGCTACGGTGACAATGACCGCCTGGCCGCCCAGATCGCGGTGACCGTTGGGGCGGACCAGTTGATCCTGCTTTCGGACGTGGACGGGTTTTATACCGGCAACCCGAACGAGGACGCTTCGGCCACCCGTTATGACGTGATCGACGACATCACGCCTGAGATCGAAGAGATGGCAGGGGATGCCGGGTCGGGACTGTCCAAGGGCGGCATGAAGACCAAGCTGCTGGCCGCAAAGATGGCGACGGCGGCGGGCTGCGACATGGCGATCACCGAAGGATCGCCCTTGAACCCTTTGAAAACCCTTGAAAACGGCGCGAACTGCACCTGGTTTACCGCCACGCTGGACCCGCACGCTGCGCGCAAGCGCTGGATTTCGGCAATGAAACCGCGGGGCGAGATCGTGGTGGACGCCGGTGCCGCGCGGGCGCTTGGCAATGGTAAAAGCCTATTGCCCGCTGGCATCGTCGAAGTGACCGGAGATTTTGGCCGCGGCGATCCCGTGGCCATCCTTGACCCAACTTCGCGCCGACTGGCGCAAGGCCTGAGCCGCTATACCGCGCAAGAGGCGGATGCGATCAAAGGCCGGAAGTCCTCGGAAATCGAGGCAACTTTGGGCTATCCGGGCCGGGCCGTTTTGATCCACCGGGACGATTTGGCGCTGTAGACGCGCAATGTTAGAACATCAGAATACCGACCGAAAGGCACATGAGATGAAGGATTTCGACAGCATTCCCACCCTGATGGCCGATCTTGGAAAACGCGCCAAGGCGGCTTCGGCCGATTTGGCCTGTGCCAGTGCCGAACGCAAGCACGCCGCCCTGATTGCTGCGGCGGATGCGGTTTGGGCAAACCGGGCCGACATCATCGAGGCGAACCTGAAAGACCTGGAGTTCGGCCGCGAAAAGGGCCTAAGCCCGGCGATGATGGACCGGCTGATGCTGGATGAATCCCGCATTCAAGGCATGGTTGATGGACTGCGCACTGTGGCCGATCAAGCCGACCCGGTTGGCGAAGTTCTGACCGAATGGGACATGCCCTCGGGCCTGAACATCCAGCGTGTGCGCACACCTTTGGGCGTGATCGGTGTGATCTATGAAAGCCGCCCGAACGTGACGGCCGATGCGGGTGCGTTGTGCCTGAAATCGGGCAATGCCGTGATCCTGCGCGGCGGGTCCGAGAGTTTTCACTCTTCAGGCGCAATCCATGCCTGTCTGGTCCAAGGGTTGAAGGCCGCAAACCTGCCCGAGGATGCGATCCAGTTGATCCCCACGCGTGACCGTGCAGCGGTTCAGGAATTGCTGACCATGACCGACTACGTGGACGTGATTGTGCCGCGTGGCGGTAAAGGCCTGGTTGGTCTGGTTCAACGCGAAGCCCGTGTTCCTGTGTTCGCGCATCTCGAAGGCATTGTTCATATCTATATCGACAAGGCCGCAGACCCGCAGAAAACACTGGACGTGGTACTGAACGCCAAGACTCGTCGTACCGGGATTTGTGGCGCCGCCGAGTGTCTGCTGATCCATCAGGACATCGCCGAAACGCTGGGCCGGGACGTAATTGCCGCGCTGCAGGCCGCAGGCGTAGAGGTCCATGCCGAAGGTGCGCTGGCTGTGGAGGGCACGATTGCGGCCACAGCGGACGATTGGGGCAAGGAATTCCTCGACAGCATCATTGCCGCCAAACCGGTGGCAGATATCGACGCGGCTATCACGCATATCCGTCAGTATGGCTCGAACCACACCGATTGTATCATGACCGAAGATGCGGACGCTGCCGCGCGGTTCTTTGAGCGGCTCGACAGCGCGATCCTGATGCACAATGCCTCGACCCAATTTGCTGATGGGGGCGAGTTTGGAATGGGCGCCGAGATCGGCATCGCCACCGGCAAGATGCACGCGCGCGGCCCCGTGGGCGCCGCGCAGTTGACCAGCTTCAAGTATCTTGTACGTGGGAACGGAACGACCCGGTCCTAGAACCGGATCACAATGCGGGTTGAGGTGGTTTCCGCCGCAACCCGCCGCCCCATCGACGCAGCGGCTTCGGGCAACAGGGCAAACTGCACTTGCGCGGGGGTGACCTTGTGGGCAAACCGGCCCAGCGGCAGGTTCTTCCAAAGGTCACCGTCCAGATTCAGCTTGTCGGCGGAACCGGTCACCGTCCAGGTGTCTCCGGTATTCGCAATTGTGACCTCACCACCGAAAGGCATCGCGCTTTCGCAGCACATCAGCGCCAGAAACGCCAGTTTCACCTGATTGCGCGGCACGGCTTCGAGCAGGTGCCAGTTGACACGCACACGGCCCGCGCGCTCCACATCCTTCAGCAGCTCTGACACCTCGGCCCGCCCCAAAGGCTGATCGCTGGCCGACCCGAAGGCGACGCGGAAGAACCGTATCCTCGCCCCGGCGCTGCCAACACTCCCCGAAATCAGTTCCATTTCAGGACCCTGCGTGCCACCAACCATCTCAAGCAGCTCCAGACCGTTGGTGATCGCGCCAATTGGGCTGATCAGATCGTGACAGATCCGAGAGCCGATAAGCTCGGCCAGGTTGACTGTGGTGTCGCTCATGCGTACCTCCTGCTGCATCTGCCGCCGGACCGGGAGCCCAGACATGTCAGACCTCAATGCTATTCTTGCACCGGGCATGTATGTCCGCCACCCCGATTTCCCCGACTGGGGCGTTGGACAGGTTCAGTCCAACATCGGAGGCAAGATCACCGTCAACTTTCGCGAGCAGGGGAAAGTGGTAATTGACGGAACACGCATCGCCCTGATGCCGGTCTTTGATCCGTGAAACTGGTTTAGGAAAGGTTAACAACGCCGCAAATCCACTCTTGTTGCCATCCCCCCGAAAACTGCGGTATCAGCGCGCAAACAAGAACGGAACTTCAGATGCCGGATGCAGGCCCTTCCTTTACCGTCAAACTCGCCGAGACCGAGGGCGAACTGCGCGCGGCGCAACGGCTGCGCTATGACGTGTTCGTCCGCGAATTGGGTGGCGGCGGAGAAATGGTTGATCACGAGGCCGGGTTGGAGCGCGACAGGTTCGATCCGTATTTCGACCACATGCTGGCAATCGATAACGTCACCGGCGAAACTATAGGCGTTTACAGGCTGTTACCGGGCGAACGTGCAGCAGAACTGGGGCAGTTTTATTCCGAAGACGAATACGATCTGACCGTTCTGAAACAAAGCGGTCGCAAGTTGCTGGAACTGGGGCGCTCCTGCCTGCATCCCGACTATCGTGGCGGTACCGCGATGTACCACTTGTGGAACGGCTTGGCGGCTTATGTCACCGAACGCGAGATCGAGGTTCTGTTCGGTGTCGCCAGCTTTCACGGCACCGATGTTCAGGAGCTGGCGCAGCCCTTGTCGATGCTGCATCACAACCATCTGGCGCCGCCCGATCTGCGGGTGAGGGCGCAGCCGGACGTGTTCCAATCCATGGATCTTGTAGCACCGGAAGATCTGAATCGCCGGGCGGCGATGGTGCAGGTTCCGGCGCTGATAAAAGCCTATCTGCGTCTTGGTGGCTTTGTGGGCGAGGGGGCGTTCATCGACCACGCCTTCAACACAACTGACATATGCCTGATCCTCGACACCGCTCGTATGAACGAACGGCAGAGACGCATCTATGGCGGAGCGTAACCCGGTGAACGACACGCTGTGGAACAGTGAGGACGCGCCGGACCCGATGAACCTGGGTCTACTGGGTTGGGTTCTGGTGATCCTGCGCGGGGTGCCCTTGGCGCTTCTGGTATTTGGTGGTCTGATCATCCTTCTGGCCATTCGTCTGTTCGAACTCCCGTTATTCGGCGTGCGTCGACCGATCACGCCATTCATCGCGCAATTTGTCAGCCGCAACGCGTTCCGAATACTCGGAATGGGCTTTCGAACCTCGGGAGAGTTGATGCAGCAGCGGGGGGCCGTGGTTGCGAACCATACGTCCTGGCTGGACATATTTGCGCTGAACGCGCGGAAACGGGTTTATTTCGTGTCCAAGGCCGAAGTGGCGAAATGGCCCGGCATCGGCTGGTTGGCCCGCGCGACCGGCACCGTATTCATCGAGCGGGACCGCAAGAAGGCCAAAGAACAAACAAAAGTGTTCGAAACCCGCCTGAAAGCCGGTCACAAATTGCTGTTTTTTCCCGAAGGGACATCGACCGACGGCCTGCGTGTTTTGCCTTTTAAAACAACACTCTTTGCCGCGTTCTTCGCGGAAGAGCTGCGTGACTTCATGTTTGTGCAGCCGGTCTCGGTGATCTTTCACGCACCCGAAGGACAGCCGGAGCGATTCTATGGCTGGTGGGGAGACATGGAGTTCGGACCGCACTTGCTCAAGACGCTAGGCGCGCGCAGGCAGGGTTCTGTTGAGCTGATCTATCATTCCCCGGCCAAGGTCAGCGACTTTGAAAACCGCAAGGCGCTGGCAGCACATTGCGAAGAGGCCGTGCGTCACGCGCACAGCTTGGCGCGGGTATCCTAGTCGAATGTGAATTTCACATTTTATGGTGAAAAATCACAAAAAATGGTGATTTTTCCCTTGTGGGGTGAACTCTGCTGCCGTATACGCGCGCCATTCAAACCCGCAGGCGGGGTTTGGCCTTTTTGAGGGAGACATCCTCATCAAGACCGCCGGTTGGAGCATCCGCTTCTTTCACCCCCGCCAAGGCGTAAACCGGAAAAGGAAAATAGCATGGCTCTTCCCGAGTTCACCATGCGTCAGCTGCTGGAAGCTGGCGTTCACTTTGGTCACCAGACACAGCGTTGGAATCCCCGCATGGGCCCGTTCATCTACGGCTCGCGCAATGGCATCCACATCATGGACCTGACCCAGACCGTTCCGATGCTGGATCAGGCTCTGCAGGCCGTTCGTGACACCGTCGCAAAAGGTGGCCGCGTTCTGTTCGTTGGTACCAAGCGTCAGGCCGCTGGCCCGATTGCAGACGCCGCAGAAAAGTCGGCTCAGTACTACATGAACCACCGCTGGCTGGGCGGCACGCTGACCAACTGGAAAACCGTTTCCCAGTCGATCAACCGTCTGAACCAGATCGACGATGCGATGGAATCGGGCGCCGAAGGCCTGACCAAGAAAGAGCGTCTGGGCATGGAGCGTGACCAGGCCAAGCTGCAGGCTTCGCTGGGCGGTATCCGCGAGATGGGCGGCGTTCCGGATCTGCTGTTCGTCATCGACGTCAAAAAAGAAGCACTGGCCATCGCCGAAGCCAACAAGCTGGGTATCCCGGTTGTGGCTGTTGTCGACACCAACTGCTCGCCCGACGGCGTTGACTACATCATCCCCGGCAACGACGACGCAGCCCGCGCAATCGCTCTGTACTGCGATCTGGCCGCACGCGCCGCTCTGGACGGTATGACCGCTCAGATGGGTGCAGCTGGCGTTGACCTGGGCGCATTCGAAGAAGCACCGGTTGAAGAAGTCGTTGCGGAAGAAGCACCCGTTGCCGAAGAAGCCGCGCCGGAAGCCAAAGCTGAAGCGTAAGCTGCCCGTCACGTAACTGACATGTGGGGCAGGGTAGACCTGCCCCAAATCCGTTTGAATTGAGGAGAGCCAAAGATGGCAATCACAGCAGCAATGGTTAAAGAACTGCGCGACACAACCGGCGCAGGCATGATGGACGCGAAAAAAGCGTTGACCGAAACCGGCGGCAACATGGACGAAGCCATCGACTGGCTGCGCACCAAAGGCCTGGCCAAAGCGGCCAAGAAATCGGGCCGTACCGCAGCAGAAGGTCTGGTTGCTGTTCACGTCAATGGCGGCAACGGTGTTGCGGTCGAAGTGAACTCGGAAACCGACTTCGTTGCGAAAAACGCCGATTTCCAGGAAATGGTCGGCAAGATCGCTTACGCCGCTGAAGGCGTCGACAATGTCGAAGCGCTGCTGGCTGCCGATCTGGGTGGCAAATCGGTTGCAGACACCCTGACCGACAAGATCGCCACCATTGGTGAGAACATGTCGGTACGCCGCATGGCCAAGCTGTCGGGCGACACCGTTGTGTCCTACGTCCACAACGCAGCCACCAACGGCATGGGCAAAATCGGCGTTCTGGTTGCTCTGACCGGTGGCGACGAAGCGATCGGCAAGCAGGTAGCGATGCACATCGCAGCTGTGAACCCGGCGGCTCTGTCCGAAGCGGACATGGACCCGGCCGTTGTCGAGAAAGAAAAGCAGGTTCAGATGGACATCGCCCGCGAATCCGGCAAGCCCGAGCAGGTGATCGAGAAGATGATCGAAGGCCGCATGAAGAAATTCGTCGCCGAATCGACCCTGCTGAACCAGCAGTTCGTTGTGAACCCTGACCTGACCGTTGAAGCAGCGGCTAAAGAAGCGGGCGCAACCATCACCGGCTTCATCCGTCTGGAAGTTGGCGAAGGCATCGTGGTCGAAAAAGAAGACTTCGCAGCCGAAGTTGCCAAGGCCGCTCAGGGCTAAGGACTATCTCCGGGCCTCGCAAGAGGTCCGGACATGCAAATGTCGAAACCGGTTGCACCAAACGCGACCGGTTTTTTTGTGCGGAAACAAAAAAAAGACGCCGAAGCGTCTTGGTATTCATGGAATTGATTGAGGGGCCCCGCATGATGGGGATGGTCGAGGCCCCCCAAAATTCCGGCAATCGGACGCGGACGAATATGCGCCTTCTTGTCAGAGCGGCTGGAGAGCCCTGGTATTGCAAAGATCCAACCAAATGTTCCCTGGCTAAAGCCACCACTCACGGAACAATATCAGTTTGCAACTCCACCTCAGGAATGGAAAGTCATGATTTCCTTACCTAGGGTAAATTGACGCAATTTGGCGTCAGTCCTTGGGGCTCTAGGCTTCCATCACGAACATCTGATTCTGCAGAGATGCCTTCAAAACCGCCTGCGCCGTGGTCTCGACCGAAAGCGCTTCGCGCGCCAGGCGCAGGTGCTTTTCAACCGTTGCCGAAGTCAGCCCCATCAGCAGCGCAATGTCCTGCGTGGTCTTGCCGTCTCCGACCCATTGCAAAGCTTCGCGCTGGCGTTTGGTCAGGGCCCGGTTCGGGGCGTTGTAGGGCAGGGTGAGGATTTTCAGATGCGCAACATTGTTCATCAGCAGGATGTCATCGCCGTGCTCGGCCCACATCGCGTCCACTTCCGACTGGCTGGCCGCATCGCCGGCCGAAAGGGAAATCGCCCCCTTCGACCGCATCGAGACCGAGGTGAAACTGATCGTGTATCCGAAGGACACACCCTGCGACCGGTTGAACTCAAGCACGTCCAGTTCTTTCGCAGTCAGCTTTCCGGTGGCCACCATGTCCTGTGCAATACTCCAACTGGCCGCGCCTTCATTATGCAGCGCCCATTTCAACATCGGAGCGTGGAAGTACATCCCATCGCGCAGGAACCCGTCCATATAGGGTTTTTCATGATTGGTCAGGATCACAAAATCCTCGGGATCGCCAAGAGACGTTTCCGTGCGATACTGGGTGTAGCCATAAATCAGGCGATCAAACCCGAACAGTGCCATCTGGCGACAATGGGCATCCCAGAGCTCTTCCAGAGTTTTGGTATAGCTGAGAAAGTGCAGGTATTCGCTCAGCGTCATGCAGACGGCCCGCTTTTCAGATGTGCTGCCAGTGCATCCAGCGCCAGAACATATCCCTGCGCGCCAAAGCCGCAAATCTGGCCGACGGCGACCTTGGAGATATAGGACACGTGCCGGAACGCTTCACGCGCGTGAATGTTGGACAGATGCACTTCGATCACCGGAAGCCCAACCGACGCGATGGCATCCATCAGAGCGATGGAGGTATGGGTATAGGCGCCAGCATTCAGAACGATGCCGTCCTGATCCCCTTTGGCCTCATGAATGGCGTCAATCAGCGCACCTTCGTGGTTGGACTGAAAGCACGACACTTCAACCCCGATGGAAGATCCATGGCTCAGGCACAGGTCCTCAACCATTTCCAACGTGGTGCTGCCATAAACCTCGGGTTGCCTTGTTCCCAGAAGGTTCAGGTTCGGACCGTTTAAAATCAGAGCTTTGTGCATTATTTCACTGTTCCCATGGGAAGTTCATAGACGCTAAAGGGTATCGATGTCCACCAGCCAGCGCGCGCATAGGGCGAGTGGGGGAAGTTAGGTCACTCACCTTCGGCGTGAACCGGCATTGTCACCACGGTCTTCCCAAGCGCGGAACGGCTTGTCATATGCGCCAACGCCTCGGAAGCGCGGTCCAGCGGATACCGCGCATTGATTTTTGGTTTGATTTTAGCTTCGCTGTATAACCTGAACAAATCCCTCACATTTTCTGAATGCCCAACCGGGTCGCGCATGACAGAAGCGCCCCAGAATACACCCATAATCTGGCACCCTTTGAGCAGCGGCAGGTTCAGCGGAATTTTGGGAATGCCCGCCGGAAAACCGACCACCAGAAAGCGTCCGTTCCAGGCCATGGCTCGCAGCGCGGGTTCGGCATAGTCTCCGCCGACCGCGTCATAGACGACATTCACTCCCAAAGGCGCGGACAAGTCCTTGATTTCCGACGTGAACTTTTTCTGAGAGTCTTTGTCCATGTCATGCGCATACAGGACTGTCTCGTCCGCACCCAGGCTATGGCAAAAATCCGCCTTGTCCTGCGAGGATACGGCAGCAATCACCCGGGCGCCCATGGCTTTGCCCAACTCGATTGCCGCGGACCCAACGCCGCCTGCGGCGCCAAGTACCAGCAACGTCTCGTTGGGCTGCAGATCGGCGCGGTCCTTCAGGGCGTGATAGGACGTACCGTAGGTGAAAATGAAACAGGCCGCGTCTTCGAACGGCATTGAGTCTGGGAACTTGATAGCAGTGGCCGACGGGATCGTCAGATGCGTGGCGAACCCGCCATGCCCGGTCAGCGCCAGCACGCGGTCACCGATTTCGAACCCGCTTACGCCTTCACCGACGGCCAGCACTTCCCCTGCAATTTCACCGCCCGGCGCAAAGGGACGAGGCGGTTTGATCTGATACCGGTCCTGAATGATCAGAGTATCCGGAAAATTGACGCCCGCCGCCCTGATTCCGATCAGCAATTCGCCCCGTCCGGGTGATGGATCGGGGAGGGTGGTCAATTCCAGTGTTTCCGGCCCGCCCGGCGCGACGCTGAGTAAAGCTTGCATATCAGACCCGTTATCCTTGTTATTCAGTAGATAAGAGCTTTGGCGCAGCAACAGGTCTTGTCAAGAAACCTCCTGTTTCGCTCATCGACATCCATCCCGGGAACACCCGGCACAAAACAACAGGAGCAGACCATGACCCCCGAAACGCTTTTCTCATTGCAGGGCAAGACTGCGCTTGTCACCGGTGGAGCCACCGGGATTGGTCGCATGGCGGCCGAAGCGTTGGTGCGGGCCGGAGCGCGTGTTCTGATCGCTTCTCGCAAAGCCGAGGCCTGCGAGGCCGTCGCAGCGGAACTGAATGCGCTGGACGCCCTCGGTCAGGCCGAGGGGTTCGGCGGCGATGTCGCCACCAAAGAGGGTGTTGAAGCACTGGCTTCCGAGGTCAAAAACCGCACGGATCATCTTGATATCCTTATGAATAACGCAGGCGTTAGCTGGGGTGCGCCGATGGGTCAGTTTCCCCATGAGGCGTGGGACAAAATCATGTCGGTCAATGTCGCGGGCCTGTTCGACCTCACCCAAAAGCTGCTGCCGATGCTGATGAAATCCGGTTCGGCCGACGATCCCGCGCGGGTGATCAACGTCGGCTCGGTTATGGGAGAGGTTCCGATGGGTGACGGCGCCTACAGCTATTCAGCGTCAAAAGCCGCCGTTCTGCATCTTACCAAGATCATGGCCAAGGAATTTTCACCTTACCACATTACGGTCAACGCGCTGGCGCCTGGCCCTTTTGTTTCGCGTATGACTGCATTTGCCACAGCCGATGAGGAGACACGGGAAAAAGTCGGCAAATCCGTCCCCTTGGGCCGCGTCGGCCGCGATGAGGATATCGCGGGCTGCATGTTGTTTCTCTGCGGCCGCGGCGGCAGCTATGTGACCGGAGCGGTGATTCCGGTATCCGGCGGCATCAACGTGGTGACGGCAGGCAATATCTTTGGCGAAGCGTTGTAAGCTGAGACACGGGGGAACAGGATGAGCAGCACGCATTTGGACATCGCAGCCGTTGACGCCTATCTCAGCGTCCATTTGCCGGGGTACCTGGGCCCGCTGGAGGCCACCAAGTTTGCGGTCGGCCAGTCCAACCCGACCTTTCTGCTGCAAACCCCTGAGAAAACGTATGTTTTGCGTCGCAAACCTCCGGGAGTATTGTTGAAATCCGCCCACGCAGTGGATCGCGAATTCCGCGTGCAGGCCGCTCTGGCCGACAGTGCGGTGCCGGTCCCGCGGATGTATCTGCTGTGTCAGGATGACAGCGTCATCGGATCGGATTTTTACGTCATGGAACACCTCAACGGGCGCATCTTTCTGGACCCCACTATGAAAGGAGAAAGCAAAGATACGCGCACCGCCGTTCTGGTTGAGATGAACCGGGTTCTGGCCGCGCTGCACATGGTCGATATCGAGGCGGTCGGGCTATCCGACTACGGCCCGCCGGGAAACTACTTCGAACGCCAGATTGCGCGCTGGATCAAACAGTACCGCGCTTCGGAAACCTCGGACATCCCTGAGATGAACGCGCTGATCGAAGCGCTTGAACATGCGGTGCCCGAGGATGACGGCCAAAGAACGCTGGTGCATGGGGACTATCGCATCGACAACCTGATGTTCGAGATACAGGGAACCCGGTGTATCGGTGTCTTGGATTGGGAACTGTCGACCATCGGGCACCCTTATGCGGACCTGGCGGCGGTGATCATGCAGTGGCGGATGCCGCCCGGAACCGAGGGCCGGGGGCTGGCAGGTATCGACCGTGACAGTCTGGGGCTACCGTCTGATCAGGCCTTTATCGAACAGTACTGCCAACGTCGCGGCCTGTCCGGCATCGACAATTTCGGCTTTTATCTGGCGTTCAACTTCTTCCGAATGGCGGGAATTCTGCAGGGTGTCTACAAACGCGCGCAGGACGGGAACGCCTCGGACCCGAAGCGCGCCTTGGTTCTTGGCTCTTATGTCCCGATGTTCGCGCAACATGGCCTGGCCGCGCTAAAGGCCTAGGAGCCCTTTGAAAGTTCCAACTCCATGTTACCCAGACTGTTTTTGCCAAAGAACATCTCGTGCCCCACGAACATGCTGGGAACACCGAATACTCCGCGCTTAACAGCAGCCTTGGTCTGATCCTTGAGTCGTTGCTTTACCTCGGCGCTGGACATCGCTTCGCGGATCTTGCGCACCGGCAGGTCGTTTTCGTGCAGAATCTCAGTAAGAACTCCGATTTCGTCGACCTTTTGACCATGCACCCAGATGGCATCAAAAATCGCGCCTATGTATTTGTCTTCCCAGGGCTTTCCGGACGCCAATACAGCCCCACGCATGGCGAATTTGGTATTGACCGGAAAGTGCGGACTCATGTGAAAACTCAACCCCCGGGCGCGCGCAAACCGGTGCAGATCATGGGTCAGGTATGCCGTTTTCTGACGATTCTCCGAGAAGGCCTGAAACGGGTTCTGGTTATTCGTGGCCTTGAAGACAGTAGCCAGTAGAACAGGAACGTGGTTCACCTTGGCACGATGTTTATCGGCAAGTGCGGGCAAGGCCTTGTAGGCGAGAAAAGCATTCGGGCTACAGAAGTCGTACACAAATTCAATACGTTGCGTCATATTTCTCCTCCAAAATGGTTGGGTGGTGAAATGTCTTCAACTCGTAACCAGCGAATCCGCTACCTACCCAGTGTAGCAGCCCTATGGCTCAAGCCTATCATTCTGGACGAATTCCCTGTCAATTCAGCGTGTAAGACCGCAAAATCACGACCATGAGACAGAGGGCAGACAACAAATGACAGCGTTCAGCTCCACGCGCCTGAGGGGTATCACCGACTGGATGCAACGCTATGTCGATGAACGAAAATACGCCGGCAGTTCCTTGCTTTTAAAACACCAAGGAACCGAGGTGTTTTTCAACGCCTGCGGTCAAAGAAGCGTCGAAAACGATCTGCCGTTTCAGCGCGATACGGTCGCACGCATCTATTCGATGACCAAACCGGTGACCACGGTCGCGCTGATGATGCTGGCCGAGCGCGGGTTGTTTCATCTGGATGCACAACTGTCGGATTTCCTTCCGGAATTTCGCAATATGCAGGCCTTGATCCCGGGTGCGGAGCGGCTCGACCAGACCGAGGGCGCCCCGACACCGACGCTGCATCAATTGCTGACCCACACAAGCGGCTTCAGCTATCCGTTTAATCCCGGAGTGCTGCCTAAGGCGATGGATGAACAGGACCTGATGTTCAAGCCGGATCAAGGCCTTCTGGCGGATCGTGTGGCCGACCTGGCCGATCTTCCACTGGTATTTCAGCCGGGCACCCGCTGGGAGTACTCTGTCGGGATAGATGTTCTGGGCCGCGTGATCGAGGTGGTGTCGGGCCAGCCGCTGGATCAGTTCTTCGCGCAGGAAATCTTTGAACCGCTTGGGATGAAGAATACTGGGTTCCGAGTGCCGCCGGGAACAGGGGATCGGTTTGCCTCGCTCTACACTCCGCTGGCCGGGGACGCGATGGCGCTGAATTCGGCTGAAACCGGCAGCGAAACCCTGCGGCTTGTTGATCAGGCCGGAGACTCACCGTTTGAACACACCACCACATTCTCGGGTGGCGGCGGTTTGGTCGGTACAATCGACGACTATTCCGCCTTTGCCGAAATGCTGCGGAACCGGGGGCAGGGCAACGGACACCGCCTGCTGGGACCGAAGACCGTAGACTATATGCTGTGCAATCACTTACCGGGCGATATTGCTTCGATGGGACCGCAGAGCTTTGCCGAACAACCCATGGAAGGTACCGGTTTTGGCTTGGGTGGTGCGGTGGTGCTGAATCCTGGTCGAACGCGTGTGCCGGGCTCGGTTGGCGATTTCAGCTGGGGCGGCATGGCCTCGACCTTTTTCTGGATCGACCGGGTGAACGATCTGACAACCGTCTTCTTCACGCAGCTGTCGCCGTCCAGTTCCTATCCGTCGCGGGCGGAGCTTAAGGCACTTGTCCTCGGGGCAATGATTGAATGATCTTTCCGGCGCTGATACCCAAACCCAACACGACCAACCGGAGACCGCAGCATGACCGAAGCTGAACGCATCCTTCTGGACCTTTTGAACATCGAAAGGCTTGAGGTCGACCTGTTTCGCGGCACCGGTTCCGGGGGTGAGACGCCGACTCGTATCTTCGGCGGACAGGTTATTGCACAGGCTCTGGCCGCCGCATACCGCACGGTCGAAGATCGCCTGTGCCATTCTCTGCACGCTTACTTCATTCGCGCCGGCGACCCGTCCATTCCTGTTATTTATCAAGTAGATAGAGCGCGAGACGGAGGTTCTATGACCACACGGCGCGTGGTCGCGATCCAACACGGCAAGCAAATTCTCAACATGTCTGCCTCTTTTCATGTTCAGGACGAAGGCTGGAACCACCAACATGCCATGCCGCAGACCGAGGCTCCGGAAAATTACCCGGAACGATCAGAATTGCGGCAGCGTTACGTGGATCAGGTTCCTGAAAAACTGCGCGGAGAGCTGTTGCGGGAACGGCCAATCCAGGTGCGTGAAGTGAACCACCTGAACCCCTTTAACCCCGAAAAATCTGACGATCACAATCAGATCTGGTTCCGCATGGGCGCCGCCGCGGGTGCCGATCCGGTAACCCAGCATCTTCTATTGGCTTACGCGTCAGACATGTACCTGATGACGTCAGGATTGCGACCGCATGGGCTGAGTTTGTTCAGTAGTGAGGTCAATTATGCCAGCCTGGATCATGCGTTGTGGTTCCACGCGCCGGTTCACTTTGAAAACTGGCATCTTTATGCGATGGAATCGCCTTGGAGCGGGCAGGGACGCAACTTCAACCGCGGCTCGATTTTCGCACAAGACGGCACTCTGGTCGCGTCGGTCGCACAGGAAGGTCTGATGCGTAAAGCGCGCAAAAAGCCTTAGCTGTCTTCTGTAAACTGCTGATTTAACTTACGCATCCCGCCAAGCCAACGGTCATAATCTCCGGCTTTGTGGCGGATGTAGTCCAAAACCTGAGGATGTGGCAGCACCAGAAACTGCTCGGAACGGATGGCTTCGACACATACATGCGCGACGTCTTCAGGTTCCAACATGCCATCAATCGACGCAACCGAAACCTCGTGTCCACGCGTCATCTCGGACCGAACAGCCTGCGGACACAGCACCGACACACGCAGGCCTTTGTGTCCGTAAGTCAAGGACAACCACTCGGCAAAGCCAACGGCGGCGTGTTTCGTCACGCCATACGGCGCGGCGCCCGGTTGGTTCAGCAATCCTGCAGCCGAGGCCGTAATCATGATGTAACCGCTGCCACGGTCGATCATCCGCGGCACCAAGTGGCGCGCGGTCCAGACATGGGACATGACATTGATCTTCCAGATCCGGTCCCAATCACCGTCAGGAACCTCTGGGCCGCCAAGTGTGAGGATACCGGCATTCGCGCAGAACAGGTCGATCGGACCGATCGTATCTTCGACGGTCTCGATCAGTGATTTGATATCCGCTTCTTGCGAAACGTCGCAAACCAGTGCGTGACCACCGATGTCCTTGGCCACGCTCTGAACACCGTCCGCGTCGATATCCGCGCAGATAACGTTGGCACCGTCGAGGGCGAACCGTTCTGCCAGACCTTTGCCGATGCCCTGAGCGGCTCCGGTGACAACCACAGTTTTTCCGCTCAGTTCCATGTTACAATCCCGAAAGCTGGTTCGAGTTCATACGGTAACTTATTCTATTTACTGTGCAATCTGGTATTTTGGCTTAATAGTTTTTCAACATAATACCAATTACACGATAACCTCAATAGAACGCCTGTAGCCCAGTCTGCGCCCGCCCAAGGATCAGCGCGTGAACATCATGCGTGCCTTCATAGGTGTTTACCGTCTCGAGGTTGACCATGTGTCGAATGACCTGGAACTCCAACGAGATACCGTTGCCACCGTGCATGTCACGGGCCATCCGCGCGATATCCAGCGCCTTGCCGCAGTTGTTGCGTTTGACGATCGAGATCATTTCAGGCGCGGCTTCGGCCTCATCCATCAGGCGACCAACGCGCAGGCTCGCTTGCAGCGCCAAGGCGATTTCGGTCTGCATGTCTGCCAGCTTGCGTTGATACAGTTGTGTCTGCGCCAGCGGTCGATTGAATTGCTTCCGATCCAACCCGTATTGACGTGCGGCGTGCCAGCAGCATTCGGCGGCCCCCATGACTCCCCAGCTGATGCCATACCGCGCGCGGTTCAGACAGCCGAACGGACCCTTGAGGCCCTGAACATGCGGTAGCAGCGCGCTTTCATCGACCTCAACACCGTCCAGAACAATCTCGCCTGTGATCGAGGCACGCAGGCTCAGTTTGTTCTGAATTTTCGGGGCACTCAGACCTTTGAGGCCTTTATCCAGTACAAACCCGCGAATTTTGCCGCCATGGGCATCGGACTTGGCCCAAACCACAAACACATCCGCAATCGGCGCGTTCGAGATCCACATTTTGCTACCGGTCAGACGATAGCCACCGTCAATCTTCTCGGCCTTTGTTTTCATGCCGGCCGGATCCGAACCTGCGTCCGCCTCGGTCAGGCCAAAACAACCGATCCATTCACCGCTGGCCAGTTTCGGTAGGTATTTCCGGCGCTGTTCCTCGCTGCCATAGGCATAGATCGGATACATAACCAGAGAGCTTTGCACCGACATCATCGAGCGGTAGCCGGAATCCACACGCTCAACCTCACGCGCGACCAGCCCGTAGGAGACATACCCTGCCCCAAGCCCGCCGTATTCCTCGGGGATTGTGGTGCCCAGCAGGCCCATGTCGCCCATCTCGCGGAAAATTTCGGGGTCGGTCTCTTCGTTTTGAAACGCTTCAGTCACCCGCGGCTGCAGCTTCTCCTGCGCATAAGCCTGCGCGCTGGCCGCGATCATGCGTTCGTCTTCGTTCAGTTGATCGGACAGTCGAAACGGGTCATCCCATGCAAACTTGCCCATGTCGGGCGCATCTTTGGCACGCAATGCGGGTTTTGTGTCAGGGGCGTTCATGGTGCTTCTCCGCTTTGTCAGCTTCGACGCAACCTAACCCGGCCCCAGACCAAAGGACAGTAAGAGTTTCGCATCTGACCATGAGCAAAACTCATACCCCTGCCCCGGGTTTTACCCCAGCGCGTATCCGGCACCACGGACCGTGCGCACCGGGTCTTCGCCGCCATGTTGCGTCAACGCCTTGCGCAAACGACCAATATGGACGTCAACGGTGCGCGTATCCACATAGATATCGCGGCCCCAGACCCGGTCCAGCAGTTGCTCGCGACTCCAGACGCGGCCCGGTTTTTCCATGAAGGTGCTCAGCAGGCGAAACTCGGTCGGCCCCAGTTTCAAAGGCTTGCTGTCACGGCTGACCTTGTGTGTCTCGGAATCCAAGACAATGTCGTCAAATTCCAGCCGCAAACCAACGGTTGCCGGACGCACGCGGCGCAGCTGAGTACGCACCCGCGCCATCAATTCGACCACCGAATACGGCTTGACCACATAGTCATCCGCGCCGGTTTCCAAACCCCGCACCTTATCAACCTCTTCGGTGCGGGCCGACAGCATGATGATCGGGATCGACCGGGTATCGGGGCGGGATTTCAGGCGGCGGCAGACCTCAATCCCGCTGAGGTTCGGCATCATCCAGTCCAGCACGATGATGTCCGGGTGTTCCTCATCGACCAACAGCATGGCTTCGTCACCGCTGGCGGCCTTGGACACGCGGAAACCTTCAGCTTCGAGGTTATAGGCCAGCACTTCACGCTGCGCCGGTTCATCCTCGACGACCAGTACGGTCGGTTGATCAGCGGACATTCGTCAAGCTCCTAGACGGATTGCGAGGTTATATCAGCTTTCGGACGAGCCTCGGCCGGGCGTTCCCCGGTCACGAGATAGACAACCTGCTCGGCAATTGCAGTCACGTGGTCGCCCATACGCTCGATGTTCTTGGCGATGAAATGCAGGTGCATGCAGGACGAAATGTTGCGCGGGTCCTCGGCCATGAAAGTCAGGAACTCGCGGAACAGGCCGTTATACATCTGGTCCACTTCCTCGTCGCGGTTGATGACATCGGTCGCCAGTTCGGCATCGCGTTGAATATAGGCGTCCAGCGCATCTCGCAGCATCAGTTCAACTTCGCGCGCCATGCGGCGCAGAGCGGCGGCGCTACCGTTGATTTCACCCGCATTGACCAAGACCGTGGTCCGCTTGGCGATGTTCTTCGAATAGTCACCAATGCGCTCAAGGTTGCCGGACACTTTGAGCACCGACAATACCAAACGCAAATCACTGGCTGTCGGCGCCCGCAACGCAATCAGACGCGCGGTTTCTTCGTCGATCAACTCTTCCAAAGCGTCGATGGCCTTGTCGCCCTGGCGAACCTGCTGTGCCAGCTCTTCATCACGGGATTCCAGGGAACGGGCTGCGCCCATGATAGCGGCTTCGACCAGCCCCCCCATCTTCATGATATGGGCTTGAATTGCCTCGAGATCGCGGTCGAAAGCAGATGCAATATGTTGTTCGGTCATATCTGTATACCTGTGCTCAGCCGATCCGGCCGGTGATGTAGCTTTCGGTGCGGGGATCTTCGGGGTTAGTGAAGATCTGACCCGTCTCGCCAAATTCGACGAGGTTACCGAGGTGGAAGAACGCGGTTTTCTGACTGACCCGCGCGGCCTGCTGCATCGAGTGGGTCACGATCACCACCGAATAACGCGAGCGCAACTCGTCGATCAGTTCCTCGACCTGAGCGGTTGCAATCGGGTCCAGGGCCGAGCACGGCTCGTCCATCAGCAGAACTTCGGGCTCGGTCGCGACGGCGCGTGCAATGCACAGACGCTGTTGCTGACCGCCAGACAGACCGGTGCCAGGCGCGTCCAGACGGTCCTTGACCTCATCCCAGATCGCACCCCGACGCAGGGATTTCTCAACGATCTCATCCAGTTCCGCCTTGTTCTTGGCAAGTCCGTGGATGCGCGGACCATAGGCCACGTTATCATAGATCGATTTGGGGAACGGGTTCGGCTTCTGGAACACCATGCCCACCTTGGCGCGCAGCTGCACCGGGTCGACGCGCTTGTCGTAGATGTCTTCGCCGTCCAGCAGGATATCGCCCTCAACCCGGCAGATGTCGATGGTGTCATTCATCCGGTTCAGACAGCGCAGGAACGTGGACTTGCCGCAACCCGACGGGCCGATAAAGGCGGTCACGGTCTTGTCTTCGATCTGCACATCCACGTCTTTGATGGCATGGGTGTCACCGTAGTAGACCTGAACCTTGTTCGCGGCGATCTTGATGTCTTTGGAGTCCACGGTTCTCTCCACTCGTGTCATGTCGTTCATCATAGGCCCCTCTTACCAGCGGCGTTCAAAGCGGCGGCGTAGGATAACCGCGATGGTGTTCATTGTCACAAGGAAGATCAACAGGATGATGATGCCCCCCCATGCGCGTTCGTAAAAGGCCGGGTCGGCGCGCTTGGACCATTCATAGATCTGCGCCGGCATGGCCGAGTTGGGTGACAGGAAGCCCGCGACCAGCCCGTCAGGCGGGTTCGAGGCGATAAAGCCCACCATCCCGATCAGCAGCAGCGGCGCGGTTTCCCCCAGCGCCTGCGCCAGACCGATGATAGTGCCGGTCAGAATGCCGGGTGCAGCCAAAGGCAAAACGTGGTGGAACACCGACTGCATTTTCGAGGCCCCTACCCCAAGCGCCGCATCACGGATCGACGGCGGCACCGCTTTCAGCGACGCGCGAGTCGAGATGATGATCGTCGGAAGTGTCATCAGCGTCAGCACCAGACCACCCACCAGCGGAGCCGAGGTCGGAAGATGCATGTAGTTGATGAACACGGCCAGACCAAGGATACCGAACACGATGGACGGCACCGCGGCCAGGTTCGAGATGTTGACCTCGATGATGTCGGTCAGCCGGTTCTGCGGCGCGAACTCCTCAAGATAGATCGAGGCCGCAACGCCAATGGGCAGTGCCAGCACCAGCACGACAAACATCATGAACAGCGAGCCCAACATCGATACACCGATCCCGGCCGCCTCGGGCCGCTGGTCGGACGCGTCGGAACCAAAGATGAAATCCGGGTTAAACGCCTTGTACAACACGCCCGCATCGCGCAGTTGATCAACGAAATCAAGCTGTTCGACCGAGATGCTCTTGTCATTGGCAATCGAGTCGCGCGTCACACGGCCTTTCATATAGCCATCGACACGGCTGTTGACCAAAAAGCGGAAGCTGACCGTTTTGCCAATCTCATCGGGGTTGGCAATGACATAGTTCCGCAGCTCGGCTTGCGCCGCCTTGGACAGGATCTTGCCCATTTCTTTGGGCAACAGTTCCGTCTGGATACCCAGCTGAGCAACCTCTGCCTCCAGCGCCGACGCAATCAGCGGCGCATAGCCAAAGGTCGAAACCTTCTTGATGTCGTCGATATTGCGATTGCCCTTCTTGTCCAGCTTGTCTTCCTTCAGCTCGACATTCAGTTCAAGAAAGCTCTGCTGAAACGCGCCTGTACCGGCGGTGACGATGTTGGTCACCAAAACGACCAGCATCAGAAGGCCGATACCGATGGCCGCGATGCCGTACAGTTTGAAACGGCCTTCCGCAGCATTCCGGCGTTTGGTGCGCGCATCCTTTTCGAACAGCGACCCGCCTTTCGGCTTCGCAGCAGGAGCAGCGCTAGGGGTTTGGGAAGTATCGGTCATTCGTACTGCTCCCGGTATTTGCGTACGATATAGAGGGCAAAGATGTTCAGCCCAAGCGTGATGATGAACAGGGTCAGACCCAGCGCAAAGGCCACCAGCGTCTCGGGGCTGGCAAAGTCAGTGTCGCCGGTCAACTGGCTGACAATCCGGGTGGTGATGGTGGTCATCGCCTCGAACGGGTTGCCCGAGAACTTGGCGATCGCACCTGCGGCCATCACCACGATCATCGTCTCACCGATGGCACGGCTTGCGGCCAGCAGGATGGCGCCCACGATCCCCGGCAGTGCGGCGGGCAGAACCACCTGACGCACGGTCTCGGATTTGGTCGCCCCCAGCCCCAGCGAGCCATCACGCATCGACTGCGGCACCGCGTTGATGATGTCGTCCGACAGCGACGACACAAACGGGATCAGCATGATGCCCATGACCAGACCGGCCGTCAGAACCGCGTTAGAACTGGCCATCCAGCCAACACCCAGCATACCGCCTTGGCCAAACATCGACACCAACGCCGGGCCAACTGTCAGCAGCGCAAACAGACCGTAAACGATGGTCGGGATGCCGGCGAGAATTTCAAGCAGTGGCTTGGCAATCGCGCGGGTCGCGCCCGATGCATATTCTGAAAGGTAGATCGCGGCGAACAGGCCGATTGGCACGGCCACCAGCAGCGCGATCAGCGAGATATAGAGCGTGCCCCACAGCAACGGCAGGATCGACAGCTCACTGCCTCCGCGGAAGTTCGGGGCCCAGGTGCTGCCGAAGAAGAAGTCTTTCCACGAATGCAGCTGGAAGAAGTTCATGGTCTCGAACAGCATCGACAGCACGATGCCGACCGTGGTCAGAATCGCAATCGACGCGGCCAGCAATAGCAGCGCCAGAACGCCCTGCTCGACCACGTTGCGTGCGCGGAACTCCTTGTGCGTCCGCACATAGGCAAAGGCTGCGCCCAGCACGGCTAGCGCCAGCACGACAACCTGCATCACCACCGACCCGGTCCCGGTCATGCTACGGTGTTTCTGAGCTGCAACCAGAATGGGCTGCGTGATCTCCTGCGTCAGAACCTGACCCGCGTCTTTCAGAGCCGACGTCAGCGCGTCAATATCCGCGTTCGCATCCTGTGCCTGGGTCTCGGTCAATGCTCCGGTGGCCACGGCGCCGTTCAGGCCATTAGCAACGCGGCGCACTTCGCTCATGAGCAGGCCGCGATCCGATCCTTCGGGAACTGCCTGATCAGGGATGAGTCCGGATACAGTGCTGTTCACGATCATCGGCTGCACCAGAAGCCAGACAATCAGTACGCCCAAAGCCGGAACAAGCGCCGTCAAGGCAACGTTGTAACCATAGTAGGACGGCAGTGAGTGCAACTCGCGGGCGTCCCCACCCGCGCTTGCAAGAGCACGGGACCGACCCGTGAAATATCCGATCACTGCCAGCGCAAGCAGGATAAGCAACAGCCAGGATAACGCCATGATAACTCCGTGAGGATGGCAGAGATGGAGTCAAAACGAACCGGGGCGCGCATAAACGCCCCGGTTCCATTCACAAGAGTGATTAGGAGCCGCCGCCCAGAACGGTTTCGTTGGCAACAGCTTCCTGAACTTTTACCAGTTCCGGATCGGAAACCAGACCGTATTCGGCCAGCGGGCCATCGGGGCCTGCGATCTCGTCAGCGACAAAGAACTCGGCATATTCTTTCAGGCCGGGGATCACGCCGATGTGGGCTTTCTTCACGTAGAAGAACAGCGGGCGCGAAACCGGGTACTCGCCCGAAGCGATCGATTCGGTCGAAGGAACGATACCGGACATGGTCGCAACCTGCAGCTTGTCGGTGTTGTTCTCGTAGAACGCCAGACCAAAGACGCCGATGCCGTCCTTGTTGCTGTCGATGCGGGCCAGGGTCTCGGTGTAGTCACCGTCGATATCGACCGAAACGCCGTCGGTGCGCAGAGCGATACAGGCTTTCTCGGCCGCTTTCTTCTTGGCCTTGTCGCTGTCGCCTTCTGCGGCGGCCAGATAGACGTCAAAGTCGCCCAGGTGCTCACAACCGGCCAGGATCACTTTGTCTTCGAACACTTCACGGGTGCCGTGCTTGGTGCCGGGGATGAAGGCTGCGATCGGCTGCGCCGGGAACTCGGGGTTCACGTCGGCCCAGGTTTTGTTCGGGTTGGCGACCAGTTGGCCGTCAACAACGACCTGCGCGGACAGGGCCTTGTACCAGTCTTCCGGAGTGAACTCGAACGAGTTGCCGTTGATGTCCGATGCGAAAACGATGCCGTCGTAACCGATCTGAACTTCGATGATGTCGGTCACGCCGTTGTCGGCACAGGCTTTGATTTCTTTTTCGCGGATCTGGCGCGATGCGTTTGCAACGTCGATGGTGTTTTCGCCAACACCTTCACAGAAACGCTTCAGGCCTGCCGAGGAACCGCCCGATTCAACAACCGGCGTCGGGAAGTCAAAGTTTTCACCGAAGGCTTCTGCAACGATCGAAGCGTAAGGCAGGACGGTCGACGAACCGGCAACCTGAACCTGATCACGAGCGGCAGCCGCAGTGGCCGAGACAGCAGCGATAGCAAGAGCCGAAGCCGACAGTTTTACAAAGGACATCTCAGTCTCCTTGAGAATGTAGTTGGTGATCACCCCCATGATGATCTTGCCGGCACCTCTACGGCCCGCGCGTAAGCCTTTTGTGACAGGTTTGTAACAGCTGTATGACAGTCGACGGAAATTCTTACCGACGTGACGCATTGCAGACATGCAGCAGTCACATAGGTAAACGAAACCGCTCTAATCGCTGAGAAAATACGAAGTCACCGCGGCAGAATAACGGTGAACGTCGTGCCTTTGCCCAGGTCGCTTTCGACCCGCAGCCGCCCGCGATGGCGGTTGATGATGTGTTTCACGATGGCAAGGCCCAAGCCCGTCCCACCCAGTTGCCGGGACCTGTGACTGTCGGCGCGATAGAATCTCTCGGTCAGACGTGGCAAATGCACGGCATCAATGCCTGGCCCCTTGTCGATCACCTGAACCCGAACCGCCGGGCCCCGCATCGCGGAATCGCGTTCGGACGGAAGCACGCGAATCTCGACGCTTCCGCCGCTGCCACCATATTTGATTCCGTTCTCGATCAGATTGGTGAAGACCTGGCGCAATTGGTCGTTGTCTCCGGTCAGCGAGACAGGGTCTTCCGGCGCCGTCAGGGTCAACTGCACCTCGGCATCCTCGGCCAGAGGGCGCAAAGAATTCAGCGTCGACTGCAACAGGCCTTTCAGTTCAATCTGCTCTTTCGGCCGCACACGCTCTTCGCTTTCGACGCGGTTCAGGGACAGCAAATCGCCAACCAACCGATTCATCCGGTTGGCCTCATCGTTCATGATCTGGAGAAAGCGGTCACGGGCAACCGCATCGTCGCGAGCTGGTCCGCGCAACGTTTCGATGAAACCCATCAAGGCAGTCAGAGGCGTGCGCAGCTCGTGGCTGACATTGGCGACGAAATCGCGACGCATCTGGCTGGCCTGTTCGACATGAGTGACGTCCTGAAAGATCGCCAGCAGTGCCCCACCGGACACCGCACCGACACCGCTCATATAACGGCATTCGACCTCGAACGTTGTGTCCTGCGCGCCATCGTTGGACAGGTGGCGTGTTTTGGCCGGGCCTTTGGTGCGCAGGGCCTGTTCAATCGCATCAATGACCTGCGGCTGCCGCAGGATTGTCGCGAAATGCCGCCCGACGATATTCTGCGACAGCAGGGTCATCGCATCCGTATTCGCGGCAATGATCCGCTCTGTCTGATCGACCATCAGGGCGGGCATCGGAATGGCCGCAACAAACTCGGCAAGCTGGTCGTCTGACATTATCTCGATCTTTCCAGACTAGACCGCGGGCTTCATCTCATCACGGAACCGGCGCATGTTCTGCTGATAATGCAGCGCACTGAGGGTGATCTTTTGCGCCGCCGCCTCATCCAGTTGTCGCACGACCTTGCCGGGCGATCCCATGACCAGAGAATTGTCGGGAATTTCCTTTCCCTCCGTGATCAAGGCCCCTGCCCCGATCAGGCAGTTCTTGCCGATCTTCGCCCCGTTCAGAACGATCGCGCCCATCCCGATCAGCGTGTTTTCCCCGATCGTGCAGCCATGCAACATCACCTTGTGCCCAATGGTGCAGTTCTTGCCGATGGTCAGAGGGAACCCGGCATCGATATGCATGATACAGTCCTCCTGCACGTTGCTGCCTTCGCCTACACGAATCTCTTCATGATCCGCGCGGATGGTGCAGCCGAACCAGACCGAGGCGCCCTGCTCCAACACCACCTTACCGATCAGGTTGGCATCAGGCGCAACCCAAGTGTCCTCATGGATCTGCGGAGAGTGTTCCCCCAAAGCGTAGATGGTCATGACAGCCCCTCGAACTCGTTTTGCAGGGTACGCACGTGGTTTTGCAGATTGGGCTGCTGGATGCGGCGCATCCGTTCGCCGCTGACGATGGTTTTCAGCTTTTCCTCGGTCGCATCCAGATCGTCATTGACCAGAACATAGTCGTAATAGCCCCAGTGGCTGATCTCATCCCAACTTTTCAGCATCCGCTTGGCGATCACATCCTCGCTGTCCTGCCCACGGGTTTCCAGACGGCGGCGCAACTCGGGGATCGAGGGCGGCAGAATGAAGATAGACAGCGCGTGCTTGCCCAGATCTGAGTTGCGGATCTGCACCTCGCCCTGCCAATCGACGTCGAACAGCACGTCCCGGCCGGCGTTGATGGAATCCCGCACCGGACCGGCCGGCGAACCATAGAAGTTCCCGAACACGTGCGCGTGTTCCAGCATCTGCCCATCGGCAACCTGCTGTTTGAACTCATCCTCGGACAGGAAGTAATATTCGCGCCCATGCTCCTCGCCCGGACGGGGTGCGCGCGTTGTGGCCGAGACCGAGAACTCCAAACCTTCGTCCCAGGCCATCAGCCGACGCGCCAGAGTGGATTTCCCTGCGCCCGAAGGCGAAGACAGGATGATAAGTAGGCCGCGGCGATCTGCCATGTCAGTCGTTCCCATTGTCATTCAACATTTTGCACTTGTTCGCGCATCTGGTCTATTACCGCCTTCAACTCAAGCCCTACCGAGGTCAGATCGGCGCTTTGCGCTTTCGAACACAGCGTGTTGGCCTCGCGGTTGAACTCCTGCATCAGGAAGTCCAGCTTGCGCCCCACGGCTGCGTTCTGCGACAACAAATCCCGCGCGGCGACGACATGGGCTTTCAGGCGGTCGATTTCCTCGGTGATGTCCGATTTGACGGCGATCAGCGCTAGCTCCTGCGCCACCCGGTCCGGGTCGGCGCCCTGCGCATTGTCCAAGACCCGCGCCAGATTTTCCCGCAACGCCTCGGCAGTTTTGTCCTTGCGCTGCTCGGCAAGGTTAGCCGCCTGTCCGGTCAGTTGAGACACCTGCGCCAACTGACCGTCCAGTATGTCAGCCAGCGCCTTGCCCTCGGTCTGGCGCATGTCGACAAAGGCCGCCAAAAGCGGGGCGAATTCCGTAGTCAGTTGCGCGACCAGCGGCCCGGGGTCATCGACTTCACTGCCGGCGTCCAACATGCCCTTGATACCGATCAGGTCAGCCGCTGTTGACGGCGCTAGTGTGACACCACTGGCGGCTGCCATTTCCTGCGTGCGGGCCAACGCGGTCAGCGCTGCGGCCATGGCGGTTTCGTTCAGAGCAAGATCGGGTGCAGTTTCATCCCGGCTCAACTTCAGCGACAGCGTGACGTTGCCCCGGCTCAACGCCTTTGAGATTTGCGAACGCAAGGAAGCTTCAAGCCCGGTCAGCCAGTCGGGAACACGCAGGCGCATATCCAGCCCCTTGCCGTTCACACTGCGCAGCTCCCACGTCCAGCTATGGGGCCCATATGCCCCCTTGCCCGAAGCGAAACCGGTCATGGATCTGATCATTTTAGCTGCCCCTGTCTGCTCGCTTGCTGCACCTAATGCCATCGGCGCGCGCAGGGCAAGAGTTTGCTCACTTTGAGCCGATCTCCAGAAGTTAACCATTCATTAAAGAATTCCTCCAAAATTGATTTAACCCGTGTCAATCTGACCAAGGCCAAAGACCGGTCGGAGCCAAATAGTTCCGGTGTCTGGCATTTTAGGAAAATGACGGTCAATCGACGCTAGGGTGATGAAAATGAAAACCTTTTTCGGAAACGGTTCCGGGTCAAGTTTTGGAAAGATCGTCGCTATGGATCGTTTTGCCAGCGGGCGCAGCCTCTCGCCCATCCGACAGGTCGAAGCGTACTGGACTGCGCTGCTAACTGGTGACGGCGTGCCCAAGCGATCGCAGGTCGATCCGCGTGGTCTTGAAAATGTTCTGGAATACACATTCATTCTAGAGCGCATCGCGCCGGGGCTGGCCCGGTTCCGTCTGGCCGGCAGCCATCTGAACAAACTGGCGGGCATGGAAGTGCGGGGAATGCCCCTGACCGCGTTTTTCGAACCCAGTGCCCGCGGCCAGATCTCGGACGCGTTGGAGCAGGTCTTTGCCGGGCCTGCGATTGCCGAGCTTGGCCTGGTGTCCGCTGGCAGATTGGGACGTATCCAATTGCAGGCCCGCATGATCCTGTTGCCATTGAAAAGCGATCTTGGCGATATCAGCCGTGTGCTGGGTGTGATGGTCTGTGACGGTGTAATAGGCGCAACACCGCGTCGGTTCACCATTCCGGACACACGCATTCGGGCGGTTTCCGACGTGCAGGCACCGCAGCAACAGGTGGAACGCGAACTTGCCGGTTTTGCCGAGGATCAGGAGGCGTTCAAACGCCCCGGATCACACCTGCGACTGGTGTCGTCCCGCGACGACTGACCCCAACGCAAAAGGCGGACCGAATGGCCCGCCTTTCTTTTTCCTGAAAGGTTTGAACCTTAGCTGGCCGCGCGTTTGCTGCCATTGCGGCGCAGATTGGTCAGCTCCTCGGCGACAAGGAAGGCCAGTTCCAGCGATTGCGACGCGTTCAGACGCGGATCGCAGGCGGTGTGGTAACGATCCGAGAGGTCCTCTTCGGTCACAGCCCGCACGCCGCCGGTGCATTCTGTGACGTCCAGACCGGTCATCTCGAAATGCACGCCGCCGGGGATGGTGCCCTCGGCCTGGTGAACGCCAAAGAAGTCGCGCACCTCGCGCAGCACGGAATCGAACGGACGAGTTTTATAGCCGGTCGCCGATTTGATCGTGTTGCCGTGCATCGGGTCGCAGACCCAGGTCACCTTGGCGCCTTCTTCCTTAACGGCCTGAACCAGACGCGGAAGGTGCTCACCCGCTTTGCCCGCGCCGAAACGCGCGATCAGGGTCAGGCGGCCTTCTTCGTTTTCAGGGTTCAGTTTGGACATCAGAACCTTGAGGTCTTCGGCCGTCGTGGTCGGGCCGCATTTCAGACCAATCGGGTTCAGCACACCGCGGCAGAATTCCACATGCGCGCCGTCCGTCTGACGGGTCCGGTCACCGATCCAGATCATGTGGCCGGAACCGGCCAGCCAGTTACCAGAGGTCGAATCAAGACGAGTCAACGCCTCTTCGTATTCCAGCAGCAGGCTTTCATGGCTGGTGTAGAACTCGACGGTCGAAAACTCATGCGTGGTGTCCGCCGTGATTCCGGCTGCGTGCATGAAGTCGATGGTGTCCTGAATACGGTCGGCGATTTCCGAGTATTTGCTGACATCCTGCTCGTCGGTGAAGCCCAACGTCCAGGAATGCACCATGCTCATGTCCGCAAAACCACCGGTCGAGAACGCGCGCAGCAGGTTCAGCGTTGCGGCGGCCTGGGTGTAGGCCTGCAGCATCTTGCCGGGATTCGGGATACGTGCTTCGGGCGTGAAGGCCAGCTCGTTGATGATATCACCACGGTAGCTGGGCAGTTCCACACCATCCACAACCTCGGTCGGCGCGCTGCGCGGTTTGGCGAACTGGCCCGCCATACGGCCAACTTTCACCACCGGCACTTTGGCGCCGTAGGTCAGCACCATTGCCATTTGCAGCATCACCTTGAACGTGTCACGGATCGCATCCGCACTGAATTGCTCGAAGCTTTCGGCGCAATCCCCACCCTGCAGCAGGAAGGCCTCGCCGCGACCGGCGGCACCCAGATGTTGCTTGAGACGCCGCGCCTCACCGGCAAAGACCAGCGGGGGATACTGTGAAAGCTGGGCCTCGACCTTGGCCAAAGAGGCCTCGTCGGTATAGTCTGGCATCTGAACCCGGGGCTTGTTGCGCCAGTTCGTTTTTTGCCATTCGGTCATAGCTTTGATCTCCGCTGAAGTAGTCAGGTCGTCTCTATACAAAATGCATTGAAGACTGACCATATCCGATTTGGGCCTCTTGACGCGGGAAACAAGCTTTGATCATGGTGGCTGTCAAATCTGTCGCCGGACGTAACGTCTCGAAGCGCCGAATCAAGGACACCTCGCCATGCAAGAGCAACGCCAAGTTGTCACGGTGGAAGACACTGCGGCCAACCCGCGAAATTACGTATTTGTCCTGTTGGACAAATTCTCGCTGCTGTCATTCGCTTCAGCGTTGGACAGCCTGCGGATTGCCAACCGTATGGCGGACAAGACGCTGTATACTTGGACCCTGATGGGCGAGGGTGGCGAAACGGTCAATTGTTCAGCTGGTACGACATTCGAGTTGGACAAGGACCTGATCGAACTTCAACGCGATGATGTCGTTTTGATCTGCGGCGGCGTGGACGTGCAGGCCGCGACCACCAAGAAAGTGCTGAACTGGGTGCGCCGCGAGGCACGGCGGGGCCTGCGCATCGGTGGTCTGTGCACTGCGGCCTATACGCTGGCCAAGGCCGGGCTGCTGGACGGCAAACGCGCCACGATCCATTGGGAAAACGCAGACAGTTTCGTTGAGGAATTCGATGAGGTCGAACTGACCAAATCGGTCTTTATCGTCGATGCGAACCGGATGACCACGGCGGGGGGCACATCATCCATCGACCTGATGCTGAAGCTCATCGCTGATGACTATGGCGAGGACCTTGCCAATGCGGTAGCGGATCAGATGATCTATTCCTCGATCCGCACGGATCAGGACACCCAACGCCTGTCGACCCCGACCCGCATCGGCGTGCGTCACCCCAAGCTGAGTCAGGTCATCCTGATGATGGAAAAGAACATCGAAGAACCGATCTCGCCTTCGATTCTGGCGAAAGATGTCGGCATGTCGACCCGGCAGCTTGAACGACTGTTCCGGCGCTACCTCAGCCGTTCGCCCAAGCGCTATTACATGGAATTGCGTCTGCACAAGGCGCGTAACCTGCTGATGCAGACGGATATGAGCGTGATCAACGTGGCGCTGGCCTGCGGGTTTGCCAGCCCGTCGCATTTCTCGAAATGCTACCGGGCGCATTACAACACGACGCCCTATCGCGAGCGTGGTGCGCAGGGTGATCGGTTGTCGATATGACCCGACCCTAAGTGCCCGGCGTCATGCGATAGACCGCCCCCTGCCCGACCGAAATGAACCAGATCGATCCGTCCGGGGCCTCGACGATATCGCGCACGCGTTCGGTCTCGGGGCCTTTGATCTGCTCGACCTCGCGCAGCGGCGATCCCGCCAGCCGCGCGATATAGTCGAATTTCAGCGAGCCGACGAAGATATTGCCTTTCCACTCGGGCCACAGCTTGCCGGAATAAACCATCAACCCGGATGGAGCCATTGACGGGTCCCAATAATGCTCGGGCTGTTCCATGCCCGGTTTCGCTGTACCTTCTCCGATTTTGTCACCGGAATAGTGAACGCCATAGGAAATGACAGGCCAACCGTAGTTCAATCCCGGCTGCACCAGATTGACCTCGTCCCCACCCTTTGCCCCGTGTTCCGAAATCCAAAGACGCCCTTGCGCATCCAGACCCGCCCCTTGCGGATTGCGATGTCCAAACGACCAGATCTCGGGGCGCACGTCATCGATTTCGACAAAGGGATTGTCGCCCGGTACCGTACCATTGCGGTTGATACGGATCACCGACCCCATGTGATTGGTCGTGTCCTGAGCGGCCGGCTGGTCGCCGCGATCACCGATCGTGACGAACAATGTCCCGTCATCGGCCTCAACCACGCGCGACCCAAAATGCTTGCCCGTTCTGCCACCGGGCACCGCCTCAAATATCACCCGCACTTTGGTCAGCCGATCGCCACTCTCGGACAGGCGCGCGACAGCCACCGCATTTCCGGCCTTGCGAAATTGCCGTTTTGAAAATGTCAGAAAAATCTCTCGGGTTTGCGCAAAATCGCGCGCGATTGTGACATCCAGCAACCCGCCCTGCCCGTTCGCCGCCACTTTGGGCACACCCCTGACGCGTTTTGCCTGTCCGTCCGACACATATAGCAGTTCACCATCGCGTTCAGTGACCAGAAACCCTTCGTCCGGCAGGACACCGATCGCCCATGGTGTATCCAGACCGTCAATCATCGGACTGACCTGGACGGGGCCGGATGATGTCTGAACGATATCGGCACTGACCCAACCGGCCTTAAACAACAGCACCAGAATCGCAAAAACTCTTAACATTTAACTCTCCATCTGCGGAACGTCTGCCGCTAAGCCACGGGACACACCCAACAAAAACTATAGGAAGTATAGGCGGCAAGGACACATCTGCGTTAGGACTTTTCTTTTCCGGGCAGCTTGCCTAGGGTCGTGCTCAGTTTGAAGACCACTTCAGGGAGTAACCTCATGAAAAAGCTGCTTACCGCAACTGCAGCAACCGCTTTGCTGGCTGGCACCGCCATGGCCGAAGACGTCAAACTGGGCATTATGTTCGGTTTCACCGGCCCGATTGAATCGCTGTCGCCTGCCATGGCCGCCGGCGCGGAACTGGCGATGAAAGAAGTCTCGGAATCGGGCAAGCTTCTGGACGGTTCGACCGTAACCCCGGTACGTGCCGACACCGGCTGCGCCGACAACGCGCTGGCCACCGCCAATGCTGAACGTCTGGTTGCTGAAGGCATCAACGGCCTAGTCGGTGGTGACTGCTCGGGCGTGACCGGCGCCATCCTGCAAAACGTCGCCGTGCCGAACGGCATGGTGATGATCTCGCCGTCCGCCACCTCGCCCGGCCTGTCGGTGATGGAAGACAACGACCTGTTCTTCCGTACCTCGCCGTCGGATGCCCGCGAAGGTGAGATCATGGCCGACATCCTGAAAGAGCGTGGCGTCAACTCGATCGCTCTGACCTATACCAACAACGACTACGGCAAGGGCCTGTCCGAGGCGATCAAATCCTCGTTCGAAGCGCTGGGTGGCGAAGTCACCATCGTTGCCGCGCACGAAGACGGCAAGGCGGACTATTCGGCTGAAGTTGGCGCGCTGGCATCGGCAGGCGGCGACATTCTGGTCGTGGCGGGCTATCTGGACCAGGGTGGTCTGGGCATCATCCAATCCTCGCTGGACAGCGGTGCTTTCGACACGTTCGGCCTGCCGGGCGGCATGATCGGTGACTCGCTGCCCGAAAACGTTGGCCCGGATCTGAATGGTTCCTACGGTCAGGCGCCGGGTTCGAAAAGCGAGGCCGCGGATTCGTTCTTTGCCATGGCCGAAGGCGAAGGCTTTGACGGCTCGTCGATCTTCGTTCCCGAATCCTATGACGCCGCAGCGCTGTTCCTGCTGGCGATGCAGGCCGCAGGGTCCAGCAACCCCGCAGACTACGGCAGCAAGATCATGGATGTCGCCAACGAACCGGGTGAGAAGATCTATCCGGGCGAGTTGGCCAAAGGTCTGGAACTGCTCGCCGCCGGTCAAGACATCGACTATGTCGGTGCATCGGGTGTTGAGTTGATCGGCCCCGGTGAAAGCGCCGGTGCCTACCGTGAGATCGAAGTGATCGACGGCGAGATGAAGACGGTTAATTACCGCTAATTCAGCGTCAATTCAGTCTAATCAGAGTAGCCCGGGCCTTGTGCCCGGGCTTTTTCAGTGACAAAAGGCTGCACCTCTGTTTTCGGGGTAAAGACAAGGGAAAACCATGATCGTCGTTGAAGACGTGCACAAGCATTTTAGCGGCTTCCACGCGGTGGATGGCGCTTCGTTAAAGATTGAAGAGGGTTCGATTACCGGCCTGATCGGACCGAACGGCGCTGGCAAGACCACCCTGTTCAATGTGATCGCGGGCGTTCTGCCTCCGACCTCCGGCCGCGTCGTCATGGATGGTGAAGACATCACCGGCCTGCCCCCGCACAAGCTTTTCCACAAGGGCCTGCTGCGCACTTTCCAGATCGCGCATGAGTTTTCCTCGATGAGCTGCCGCGAGAACCTGATGATGGTCCCCGGCGCGCAATCGGGTGAGACGCTGTGGAACACGTGGTTTGGCCGCAAACGCATCGCCGACGAAGAACGCGCCCTGCGCGCCAAGGCCGACGAGGTGCTTGAGTTCCTGACCATCGAACACCTGGCCGACCACAAGGCGGGTCAGGTCTCGGGCGGGCAGAAGAAACTTCTGGAACTGGGCCGCACCATGATGGTCGATGCCAAGATCGTGTTTCTGGATGAGGTCGGCGCGGGCGTGAACCGCACGCTTCTGATGACCATCGCCGACACGATCCTGCGCCTGAACAAGGAGCGCGGCTATACTTTCGTGGTCATCGAGCACGACATGGATTTCATCGGCAAGATCTGCGACCCGGTCATCTGCATGGCCGAGGGCAAGGTTCTGGCCGAGGGCACTCTGGACGAGATCAAAGCCAACGAGCACGTGATTGAGGCGTATCTGGGCACCGGCCTGAAAAACAAAGACAAGCTGGAGGCCCAAACATGACCGCTGGCGCAAGCGACAATCCCTATCAGGACGATCACGGCAACAAGGACGCGACGATCACCAATCCCCATGGAGCGGGCACCATGACACCCGCCCATCAGACCAGCGGTGAAACGCACTATGTCGGCGGTGGTCCGTTCCTGATCGGTGACACCATGACAGGCGGCTACGGCAAGGGGCCGGACATTCTGCACAACTGCACCATCGCCGTCGACAAGGGTGAAATCGCCGTCATCGTCGGTCCCAACGGTGCCGGTAAGTCCACCGCGATGAAGGCCGTGTTCGGGATGCTGGACGTTCGTGCCGGTTCCGTACGGCTTGATGGCGAGGATATCACCAAACTCTCGCCTCAGGACCGCGTGATCAAAGGCATGGGTTTCGTACCGCAGACCTCGAATATCTTCACGTCCATGACAGTCGAGGAAAACCTCGAAATGGGGGCCTTCATCCGCCGCGACGATATCAGCCAGACGATGGAGCAGGTCTATGACCTGTTCCCCATTCTGCGCGACAAGCGCAACCAACCGGCCGGAGAGCTGTCGGGCGGTCAACGCCAACAGGTCGCCGTGGGCCGCGCGCTGATGACCCAGCCTAAGGTGCTGATGCTGGACGAACCGACCGCCGGCGTCTCGCCCATCGTGATGGATGAACTCTTCGACCGGATCATCGAGGTCTCTCGCACCGGTCTGCCGATCCTGATGGTCGAACAGAACGCCCGTCAGGCTCTGGAGATTGCGGACAAGGGATATGTGCTGGTTCAGGGCCGCAACGCCTATAGCGGCACTGGCAAAGAACTGTTGGCCGATCCGGAGGTGCGTAAGAGTTTCTTGGGGGGGTGAGTATGAGAAGTGCTATTCTTGCCTGTGCTTTCCTCGTGGCATACGCAAACTTCAGTTCCGCAGACGTTGTATTTCCTCCGCTTAAACTATTGGATTGTGACGCGACAAGACACTGTGAGCTAGGTCAAAGTTGCACTGACATTTCCATATCGGGAGTTATCGCAATAATCGGTCCAGATGACCCTTCCTTGAAGGGTAATTCTAGACATTTTGCAAATTTTTCATCGACATCGGAGGCACTTGGTCGGGAATTTCTGACCGCATATCGCTATATGTTCAAGGATCGCGTGAAATTGTCAGACCCGGAAATCCAAGATCTTGAATTCTCTTGGATAATTGAAGTCGGTGAGAACGGAGATTTCGTCGTCATTGATCGTGAACAACGCTTGATCGTCAAGTGCGATCAAAACTCGAGGTTTGACTAATGGACTTCCTCAACGCCCTTGTGGCGCTCTCCAACTTCGTTCTTGCGCCTTGAAACCTCTCGATCCGCTTGCTCTACTAGATTACGGCTAAACTGTGATCGCGCTTTCTGAAAATTTCAGCACGAACAACCAAAACCGTTCATTTACAACGATCTAAAGGCTGTTCGTCAACCTCCTGAAACCTCTCCCGTCGGCTAAATTTTCGCCACGTTCCACACGTACTCACGGCGCGCGAACCGCGGGAATCGAAAGCACGATTCTCAACCATTTCGGGCGGATGCCCCATTCAGGAGACACATCATGAAATATCTGGCAGCGCTTGCCGCTATTGCCTTGCCCGCGACCGCGCAGGCCGTATCGCAAAACCCGGCGGAAGGGGACGTTGTTTACGAGTGCCAGATTACCGAAAGCTGCAACCCCGGCGGTTGCAAGCCCATTGACCCAGCGCATCAAGTCACGCTGAAAAAGCTCGAAGGCCAATCCAAAGGTCTTCTGCTGGCTGAAGGACAGGAACATGAAGTTCTCGTATACCCCAGCCTCGGCGCGCAGGAATTCCTGCATATCGATGGAACCACAAGCGTCGGCTACACCATAAAGTCCGACACGGGGCAGCTTGAAGTTCGAGCGACTGTTGGCCAGCAACGAAACGACCGTGGCGCCTGCCAGTCTCTGAATTGACCGCACATTTGCGCCAGTAACGAACCTGACACGCGCCGGAAAAGGGTGAACCAGTCCGGCGCGTTATAGCCCACCTAGGTCACGTTGCGAAAATGCCGTTATTTTCTGAGGATTTCGGCATCCCCAAACACCTGAAATATTGTGTCTTTGCTCACTGCTATGCCATAAGGCCGCACCCGACGGAATGAGAAGGTGAGATGGACATACTAAACGCGCTGGTCGCGCTTGCGAATTTTGTGCTGGTGCCTGCAATTGCTTATGGCAGCCAACTGGCTTTGGGGGCGCTGGGCGTCACTCTGATCTATGGCATCCTTCGGTTTTCGAACTTTGCCCATGGCGACACGATGGCCTTTGGCGCGATGATCGCCGTGCTGGTTACTTGGGGCCTGCAGGCCGCCGGGGTTAGTTTCGGGCCGCTGCCGACCGCCTTGTTGGCCCTGCCCTTTGCCATTCTGGGCTGTATCGTTCTGGTGCTGATCACCGATCGTCTGGTCTATCGGTTCTACAGGGAACAAAAGGCCAAACCGGTCATTCTTGTGATCGTGTCGATGGGCGTGATGTTCATCATGAACGGCCTGGTGCGGTTCATAATCGGACCCGACGATCAGAGGTTCTCGGACGGCGCAAGGTTCATCGTTTCGGCGCGGGATTTCCGCGACATGACCGGGCTGCGTGAGGGGCTGGCGATCAAGACCTCTCAGGGCATTACCGTGATCGTGGCCGTTGTCGCCGTGGCGCTACTGTTCTGGTTCCTCAACAAGACCCGCACGGGCAAGTCGATGCGCGCCTATTCGGACAACGAGGATCTGGCGTTGCTGTCCGGCATCAACCCCGAACGCGTGGTGATGATCACATGGATCATTGTCGCTGCACTGGCGACCACTGCCGGGGTTCTCTACGGGCTGGACAAGAGCTTTAAGCCTTTTGTCTATTTCCAACTGCTGCTGCCGATCTTTGCCTCGGCCATCGTGGGCGGCCTCGGTAGCCCTCTGGGTGCCATTGCAGGTGGTTTCATCATCGCCTTTTCCGAGGTGACGATCACCTATGCCTGGAAAAAGGTGCTGACCTATCTGGCGCCGGAAAGCCTGGAGCCGTCGGGATTGGTGCAATTCCTGTCCACCGACTACAAATTCGCGGTCAGTTTCGTGATTCTGCTGATCGTACTGCTGTTCAAACCTACGGGTCTGTTTAAGGGGAAAGCGGTATGACCGAGCCTGTCAAAAATACGCTGCTTTTCGCTGTTGTCGGTGGCCTGATCCTGCTGACCGGATTCACGCAAAGCTGGAACGCCGCGATCCTGATCCTGAACATGGGGCTGATCTCGGCCATCATGGCGCTTGGGGTGAACCTGCAATGGGGCTTTGCCGGGCTGTTCAACGTCGGTGTCATGGGTTTTGTCGCGCTGGGCGGGCTGGCGGTCGTGCTGGTCTCGACCCCGACCACGCCCGGAGCATGGTCTGCTGGCGGGTACGGTATCGTTCTGGCTTTGCTGCTGGGGGCCGCGACTGTCGTGGCCACAGTGCTGGTGGCACAGAAGATGCCGAAAGGCCGGGTGCGAACCCTGTCGATCATCGCAATTCTGATCGTCGGGTTCTTTATCTACCGCGCTGTGCTTGATCCCAACACGGCAGCTGTCGAGGCGATTGAGCCTGCGGTCGCCGGCAACCTTGGCGGGCTGAACCTGCCTGTACTGCTGGCCTGGCCCGCCGGGGGCCTGCTGGCTGCGGGTGCAGCCTGGCTGATCGGCAAAACCGCTCTGGGTCTGCGCTCGGACTATCTTGCGATTGCAACGCTGGGTATCGCCGAGATCATCATCGCGATCCTGAAGAACGAGGATTGGCTGGCCCGGGGCGTCAAGAACGTTTACGGCATCCCGCGCCCGGCACCGGTTGTTGGCTATGAGGTCGACCTACAAAACGATCCCGGCTTTGTAGCACGCGCCGATTGGTTGGGGCTGGACCCGGTCACGGCCTCGACCCTTTCGGTCAAACTGGGCTATTCGCTTCTGTTCCTCATCGTGCTGTTGGTGCTGCTGTGGATGGCGCAAAAAGCCCTTCACAGCCCCTGGGGCCGCATGATGCGCGCCATTCGTGACAACGAAGTCGCGGCCGAGGCGATGGGCAAGGACGTCACCCGCCGCCATTTGCAGATTTTCGTTCTGGGCTCAGCCATCTGCGGTATCGCGGGCGCGATGATGACCACTCTGGACGGTCAGTTGACCCCAAGTGCATACCAACCGCTGCGGTTTACTTTCCTTGTCTGGGTGATGGTGATCGTCGGTGGCTCGGGCAACAATTTCGGCGCGGTTCTGGGCGCGTTCGTCATCTGGTTCCTTTGGGTTCAGGTCGAACCCATAGGCCTGTGGCTGATGAACCTGATTACGGCGGGTCTGCCCGATGGCAGTGCGCTCAAGGCGCATCTGGTCGGAAGTGCCGCACATATGCGCCTGCTGACCATGGGCCTGATCCTGCTGATCGTTCTCAGATTCAGTCCAAGGGGCCTGATCCCCGAGAAATAGATCACATTCCGGAGAAATTTTGGAACCGCGCCACATAATCGGCGCGGTTTCTTGATTCATGAGCCGAACGTGAATAGACGAAATCATCGTTGGGCACATTCCGGACCTGCGCCAGATCGCCTTCACGTTTAATTAGTCAATCGGGGCTGAAACTACAGGCCACCTCTCGAGAGTAAGAAGACGACAGATGAAAACTTCCATTTTCCCCAAGATCCTCATGCTGCCAGTCGTCGCCAGTCTGGCCGCATGTATCCCGTCACCCGAAGATCTGGAGACCACGCCGGTCAAGGTCCAGACCCCGAAGGGTGTGGTGACGTGTCAGCTGTACCGGCATGACCGCGTGTCCTGGGACCGGGCCATCGATTTCCCGGCCACCAAGATGTCGGTGCCCGAGGCGGATGCCTACTGCAAACAGGAAGGCCAGCGTCGCCTGAAGTAACGGGATCGGCGCCGGGCGACAGGTACACCGCGCGGCGCCCTGCACTTACCGGCCCCGAAACAGCCCGCCCAGAATACCGCGGACGATACGGCGACCAGTTGTCCCTTTGAGTTCCTTGATGACAGCCTCGCTCATGGCGGTGGCAAAGGTATCCTTCTTCCGCACGACCCGGGAGGATGATCGACCCACACGGCCACCGGAATACCGGCGGGCTGTGGCGAATTCGCGTTCTGCTACAGTCTGCGTCTCTTCCTCCTCTTCCGCTTTGGCAGCGGCTTTGGCTGCCTCATCCGCTCGGCCCTGAAGGATTTCGAACGCAGACCTGCGATCCTTCAACGTGCCGTATTTGGACTGCATGGGTGAGGCCGCCAGAACAGCCTGACGCTCGGCCTCGGTTATTGGCCCAAGCTGCGATCCGGGCGGGCGGATCAGGGTGCGTTCCACGATCCCCGGAACCCCTTTTTTCTGCAGCATCGAGGTCACTGCCTCGCCCACGCCGACCTCACGGATTGCGGCTTCGGTGTCGAAGGCCGGGTTCTCGCGATAGGTTTCGGCGGCCAGACGCAGGTTCTTGCGATCCCTGGCCGTGAACGCGCGGAGGGCGTGTTGCACCCGGTTACCGAGCTGCCCCAGAATGTCTTCGGGGATGTCCGCCGGGTTTTGCGAGATAAAGTACACCCCAACACCCTTGGACCGGATCAGCCGCGCGACTTGCTCGACCTTGTCGACCAAAACCTTGGGTGCGTCTTCGAACAGCAGATGCGCCTCATCAAAAAAGAAGACCAGCTTGGGTTTGTCGGGGTCACCGACCTCGGGCAGCTCCTCAAACAGCTCACTTAGCAGCCACAACAGGAAGGTTGCATACAGGCGCGGAGAGCCCATCAGCTTGTCCGAGGCCAGAATGTTCACCATCCCCTGCCCGTTCGCATCCGTGCGCATCAGATCGGCAAGCTCCAACGCTGGTTCGCCGAACAGGTTGGTTCCGCCCTGGTTTTCCAGCACAAGCAAGCGCCGTTGAATCGCCCCGATCGACGCGGTTGAGACATTGCCATAACGAAGAGACAATTGCGCCCGGTTCTCACCAATCCAGACCAACAGGGCTTGCAGGTCTTTGAGATCCAGCAACGGCATCCCCTCTTCATCCGCGACCCGGAAAGCGATGTTCAGAATACCCTCCTGCGCCTCGCTCAGGTCCATAAGACGCGACAGCAGCAACGGTCCCATTTCGGTCACGGTTGTGCGTACCGGATGGCCTTGCTGACCGAACAGGTCCCAGAACGTCACCGGGCACGCGGCATAGGCGTAATCCTGAAATCCGATGCGTGTTGCGCGATCCTGAAACGCCTGATGCAGCTTGTGGGTTTCGCTGCCCGCCTTGGCCAATCCAGACAAATCCCCTTTGACGTCGGACAGGAACACAGGAACCCCGGCTTGCGAAAACCCTTCGGCGAGGATTTGCAGCGTGACCGTCTTGCCCGTGCCCGTCGCACCGGCAATCAACCCGTGCCGATTGGCATATTTCAACGTCAGGGACTGAGGCTGGCTGTAGTCGTCGCCCGCACCGCCCAGAAAAATGTTATTTTCCATGTATGTAAGGCCTTAATTTCCACCGATCTGCCCCCAGCATACAAAGTTAACCTTTGACTGCGATAGTCAAATCGCCGCCTTCGTCGCGAATGGTGCAAGGCGGCAAACTTCCTCCCTGTCGACTGACCGCGCCTTCGGGCGCGGTTTTTTTAACGGAAAGCTGTATCTACCGTTAAAATTTAAGGTTTGCAGTTGACCGCTGCGCCCGCCTTTCGTAACGTCTGCCCATAACTAAGTCGGCCAGTCCGACGGGGAGAACAATTCTGGAAGGGAGCCGCTCCACCGGCTCCCTTTTTCATTGGCCGGAAACGCTGGTAAACGGCAAAAAACCGATCACATACGGTCGTTTGCTCAGCTTAGTGCCTGACACCGTGATCGAACGGTGGTAAGACCCACAAAAAAGCTCAATCACTCTGCCGAGGCATTCATGATCAAGAAACTTCTCTCTTTCAACGTAATGGCCGCTGTTCTATGCGGCGGTGCCGTATACGCGCAGGAAACGACGCAGGAAAGCCAGCCCGCAGCCGAAGCGCCGCAGACAGAGGCGGGAAGCAATCTCGATCTGGGCGAAAGCGGTCCTCGCGTTGGCGAGCAATATGTCAAAGAAGAGGTCGGAGACTGGTCCGTTACGTGCATCAAATCCGGCACAGACAACGACCCCTGCGCCTTGCGGCAAATTCTGCTGGGCCCGCAGCGTCAGCCCATTGCGGAAATCACCATTGAAAAACTGCCCGAGACTGCCCCGGCGATAGCAGGAGCAACCGTCATCGTCCCTCTGGAAATTCTTCTGCAGGCGCAGCTGGCATTTTCGATCGATGGGGCGCCGGGCAAACGCTATAACTATCACACCTGTACCCCCGTCGGCTGCATTGCCCAATTGGGCTTTACCCAAGGCGATATCGACGCGATGAAAGCCGGTAGCAAGGCACAGATGTCTATGGTTTCGGTTCATGCGCCCACTCAGCTGGTGCAGCTGGAGATGTCCCTTTCAGGCTTCACCGCCGGGTTCGACGGGCTAAGCGTGAACCAGAACTAAGGCACGACAAAAAAACGTCGCCGTGTCCGAACGGCGACGTTTTTTTTCAGCTGGTTTGCTGTTTTAAACCTTCCTGAGCGCAAGCACCGCGTTGAGCCCGCCAAAGGCAAACGCGTTGCTCAGGGCAACCTCGACCTTTGCTTCGCGGGCGTCGTTGGGCACAACGTCCAGCGCGCATTCGGGGTCGGGCTCTTCATAGCCGATGGTCGGAGCGATTACGCCATCCCGCAGCGCCATGATACAAGCCAGCAACTCGACCGCGCCGGTTCCACCGATCAGGTGACCGTGCATGGACTTCGTGGATGAGATCATCAGATCATCTGCATGCGGGCCGAATACATCGGCAACGGCGGCGCATTCGGTTTTGTCATTCGCGGCCGTGCCGGTGCCGTGCGCGTTGATGTAGCAGACCTGATCCGCATTCAGACGCGCATCCGCCAAGGCACCCGCCATGGCTCGTGCCGCGCCTTGTTTGCTGGGCATCACAATGTCCGATGCGTCCGAGGTCATGGCAAAACCCACCACCTCGCACAGGATATCGGCACCCCGGGCGCGGGCGTGTTCGTATTCTTCGAAAACGAAGATACCGGCACCTTCGCCCTGAACCATCCCGTTACGGTTGGCGCTGAACGGGCGGCAGGCATCGCGGGACATGACCCGTAACCCTTCCCAGGCCTTCACGCCGCCAAAACACAACATCGATTCCGACCCGCCGGTGATCATCGCGGGGGCCGCCCCGCTGCGCACCATCTGGAATGCCAGCGCCATGGCGTGGTTTGACGATGCGCAAGCAGTCGAGACAGTAAAGCTGGGGCCTTTGAGGTTGTGCTCCATCGACACGTGGCTGGCTGCGGCATTATTCATCAGCTTGGGCACGACAAACGGGTGAACCCGGTTCTTGCCGTCTTCGTAGACTGACCGATAGTTGTCGTCCCAGGTCGAAACACCACCCCCGGCAGTACCCAGAACCACACCGGACCGCGCGGCGAGATCACCGTGAAACTCGATCCCGGATTGATCAATCGCTTCTTTGGCGGCTGTCAGGGTGAATTGAGTGAACCGGTCATACAGGCTCATTTGTTGGCGGTTGAACCGCCCTTCGGCCTCGAACCCACGGACCTGACCGCCAATTTTGATAGAAAGCCGCTCGACATCGCGGAATTCAAGATCTGAGATACCGCAACGCCCTTCGCGCATGGCTTCAAGCGTATCGGCGACCGAATGGCCCAGCGAGTTGATCGTGCCGGCCCCGGTAATAACGACGCGTTTCATTGGCTCAGGTCAGACCTTTTCCGACACGAGCTTTTCGATACCGGCGATGATGGCGGCGACATTCGAGATGTCGAAATCGCTGGCCTTGGGTTCGTTGGCATTGAACGGCACCGAGATGTCGAACTCTTCCTCGATGGCGAAGATGCTTTCGACCAGACCCAGACTGTCGATTCCGAGATCCTCAAGCGTGCTTTCGGGAGTGACGTCAGAAGGCTCCAGCACGGCCTGCTCAGCAATGATTGCGATGACGCGGTCGGTGATGCTCATGTCGGTCCTCTGATTATCCCGTTGAGGATGATTTAATCACTCGGAGGCTGTTTGAAAACAGCCTTTTTCAACGCCTCTACGTCACGCGCCATTCGGGGCAAACGACGTTGCGCTTTGTAGATATCGGTATGAGTGTCCATCTTGATGCCCGGATAGCCCATGATCACGCGACCCGCAGGCACGTTGGACAATATTTTGGTGCCGCCTCCCGCAATCACGCCGTCGCCGATAAAGATGTTGTCGACCACACCGGTCTGGCCGCCCAGCACCACGTTATTGCCAATTTCTACCGAACCGGACACGCCGGTTTGGCCGCATAGCAGACAATCCTGTCCGACACGGGTGTTGTGGCCGACATGCACGAGGTTATCCAGCTTCGAGCCATTTCCGATGCAGGTATTGCGGATCGTGCCATTATCGACCGTGCAATTGGCACCAACCTCAACGTCGTCACCAATCTCAACCGCGCCCAGAGAATGAATGCGCAGCCAGCTTTGCGCCCGTGCGTCGCCCTGATCGCCCATCGTCTTGCGCGCGTTTTCGGCACCGGACACTTCGGGCGTCACAAAGCTGAACCCGTCACCGCCGATCCGCGCACCGGGTTGGGCAATGAAGCGGTCACCGATTTGCGCACGCGCACCGATGCTGACCATCTCGCGCAGCATCGCTTGATCGCCCAGAACGGCATCCATCCCGATCACGCAATGGGGCCCGATCACAGCGCCTTTGCCGATCTTCACCCGCGCGCCGATGACGGCCAGTGGTCCGATCGAGGCACCCTCGCCGATTTCCGCCGTTGGGTCGATCACCGCCGAGGGGTGAATCCCCGGCTCGACCCCCTGCCCGCGATCCAGCATTGCGGTCACCCCTGCCATCGCCATACGCGGCCGGGGCACAAAAATCGCCGCTTCCAGACCCAACGCCTGCCAATCGGCACCTTCCCACAAGACGGCGGCCCGTGCTGACGCACTGCTCAAAGCCTCGGCATATTTCGGAGACATCGCCATCGCCAGATCGGTCGCCCCGGCATCCGCCGGCTCGGCGGCGCGCTCGACAATCAGGCTGGTGTCGCCCTGACTTTCCGCCCCAAGGGCATCGGCGATTTGCTGGATGGTGTAGTGCATATCGGGCTTCCCGGATTAAGGACCTGCCCCGCTGATTACCCCTGAACGTCCGGCAGGGCTACCCCTGCTTTCTGCAGAGCAGCCCAGATTTTCTGGTCCCGCTCATAGACATCCCGGCGATACTGAACCTTTCCCTTCGGTCCCATAAAGGCCGTACGATAGATGATGTGGACCGGAACATGCTGCTCCAGATGCACAGTAGTCTCTTTGCCAGTATTCAGGACCCGGTGAAAAAACGCCTTGGGGCTTTCTTCCTGTTTGGCCAGCAGCGCATATGCAAACTCAAACGGCTGCGCCAGGCGGATACAGCCATGCGAGAACGCCCGCACCTCACGCGCGAACAGACTTTTCTGCGGCGTATCATGCAGATAGATGTTGTACTTATTGGGGAACATGAACTTTACCAGCCCCAACGCGTTACTGGTTCCGGGCGCCTGACGCATCGCAAACGGAAAGTTGCTCGCATTGAACTGGGTGAAATCCACGGCACCACGATTGACCTGACGGCCGCTGCGATCAGTAATCTGGATGTGACCGACCGCGTTCGGGTTGGACTTCAGCTTGGGCAAGTATTCCTTAGTGATGATCGAGCGTGGGACATACCAGCTGGGGTTGATGACCATATGCTCCATCTCGTCCGAGAATTCGGGGCTGCGGCGGTCATGGGTGTTCTTGCCGATCACGGCGCGGGTCTCAAAAGTGATCGCCCCGTCATCCACGATCTTGGCCGAGAAATCGGTCTGGTTGACCAGAATGTGACGTTCGCCCCGTTCGCGCGGCAACCAGCGTTCGCGCTCCAGCGCGACATAGACCGCCTTGAGCCGATCCGAGGCGCTGCGGTTAAGTTCGGTGATCGTGCCCTGACCGGCAACGCCGTCGGCCGCGAGACCGTGATCAGTCTGGAACGCCTGCACGGCACCCAATAAAGCATCGTCAAAGTCCGGGCTGGCCGTTGGACGCAGATAACCCATGGAAACCAAACGGTTACGCAGCATAATTACATCCGGCCCCGTGTCACCGTATTCCAGCTTGGACACTGGAACCGTCGGCCCCCAGCCGCCTTGGTTCACGAGGTTTTCCAGAACCAGTTTCTGCTTCATCAACGCCCGGTATTGCGCTGATTGCGGGGCAAGCTGATCAAAATAGCTGCCGTTCTCCGCCGCGATCAGAGCCTGAAGATGGTCCTTGGCTGAGGTCCGCGCGACCTTCCGCACCAGCCCATCGTCAATCGCAGCGGGGCGCAACGCGCCGGATTGCAGGTTGCGGGCATATTCCACAAACGCGCGGCTCAATTGAATCTCGACCGCGCCAAGATCGCGTGTCGTGCGGGCATTCTGCATCTGTTCCAAAAGCGCTTGAACGCTGTACGAGCCCTGCGGCAGACCGTGCATATCGGTGTCCGACAAGGCCCGGATCAACCGCGCCCGCCGCGCCAGGTGCTCAGGCGATTCCCCCACCCAAACTGGTGCAAATCCGTTTTCCCGGTAAAATTCCGCTATCCCTGACCCCGAGGGGGCAAACTCCGCGACAGCCATCTGATAAGCCGTTGCCGGCCGTTTTTCTGCGCCTGCGATCGATGCTGAAGCCAGAAAACATGCCGTTAAAAAAATACTAGAACGCGTCCGAAAACCTGAGAACATGGGATGGCCTTGATTATTCACTATTTTACGCCGCTGGGGAGCGTGCCGATCAACTATGATTGCGTCCCGTGCAGCTTGTCTATTCACAAATGTATCACCGCGGCGCATCTGTCAGAGCGTGATGCGTGTTTGCATCGCCCGGCGGAATAGCGCCGCCAAATGCCTCTGGATTATACATAATTACGCCACCTGCGCAAAAAACTGCCGAAAATTCCCCCTTGAAAAGGTGATTTTGAAAGACTTCTTGGCTGATTTTCGCGACTGTGTCATAAATCCCGCATCTGGGATGGGAAAAAATTAAGAACGCGCGCGTAACATCGTGCGCAGGCAGGAACTAGTACGGGACGAAACTAAAATGACGATGAGCAGTACCTCGGGCTTGACCCGGCGTGCCCTTCTGGGCGCATTCGCGGCTACGGCAGTTGTGGCGGCACCGACTTATTCCAATGCGGCAGGATTTCTTCGCGGCGGTGGCGACATCCGCCGTATTCGTATGTATTCCGGCCGCACCGGCGAACGCATCGACATGATCTATTGGGTCGATGGAAAATACATCAAAGACGCCGTGAAAGAGGTCAACCAATTCATGCGTGACTGGCGGACCGATCAGGTCAAGGACATGGACCTGCGCACCATCGACATCATGGCGGCGTCACACAATCTTCTGGATGTAAACGAACCGTACATGCTGCTTTCGGGTTATCGCTCGCCGCAGACCAACGCGATGCTGCGGTCGCGCTCGCGTCGGGTTGCCAAGAATTCGCTGCATATGAAAGGTCAGGCCGCCGACCTGCGCCTGTCGTCCCGTTCGGTCTCGCAGATGGCCAAGGCGGCCATGTCCTGCCGCGCAGGTGGCGTGGGCAAATACTCCCGTTCGAACTTCGTCCACATGGATTGCGGTCAGGTCCGCAGCTGGGGCGGCTAAACACCCCGCACAGTTTCGAAACGACGAGCGCCCTTGGGCGCTCTTTGTTTTTTGGGCAGTCGCAAAAACCCTTTGGACGGGAAGCGACATAAAAATCTGGCTACCCTTTCGCTTAAGGCCAATTGCATACATTGGCATCATCGACAGAAACACAAAATGGCCAGATTTTCCCAATAGCTGCGAGCGCATGAAAAAGACTCTTGTTCTCGCAAGTTGCCTGCTCTTAGGAACCACAATACCGTCGCTGGCGGACCCAGAGACCGATGCACAATATATTCTCGAACAGCATAGTGCATCGAATAATTTTGAAGAGCGAATAAGCGCGCTCAAACGACGTGCATTAATTCATTTTGAGCCGTTCTTTCAAAAACTCGGCGCCCAGATCATTGACCCTGATCGTTTTTTAGATGAGCTCTTGGGTGATTTTGAAGCCGAAATCTTTTCGGACGTGCGCAGTACCACCGTTGCCGCATACTTAGAGATTCTGACAGACGATGAGATAGCCGCATTGGCGGATTACTACCGGAGCGACGAGGGCCAGTATTTGCTTGCCCAAGGTCTTACCGCGGAGACTATGTTTCAGTATGCCGCGCTCGCTTTTGGAGGAGCGTACGCGCCAATACTGGAACATATGCAAGAGCTTGAGGTGGCTTTAGACAGGGTAAGACCCATCGTTGAAGCGCGCCTTGAAAAAAAGCTTACAGCAGATCGAATTGCCGACATAATGGAAATGGAAGACATCGTAAAATTTGAAGATGAATCCCGCCGCCAGATCGTCGTGGATGCCATGCGCCAATATGAAAAAGATGACCAGTAGCTGGGTCAATTTCCGATACAACAAGTCACTCAACTTGCCCAACGGATTGTAATTCCGCGCTACGCATCGATCATAATTGCCATGAAGCTCGTGAAAGCTATGATGTTCAACGACATGCGATCAGCAGGGAAGGCAATTCTTCGCACGATGCATATTAGAAGCTGAGGCTTATTGAAGTGTATGGCGCACCTGAGAGGATTCGAACCTCTGGCCTCTGCCTTTGGAGGGCAGCGCTAATACTCATGTTCACCCCAAAGGCCTCGTTTGTTCCTGTTTTCGACCATGAACTTTGGAACCCAAAACCGGGAAACGGGGGCTCACCCCTGTTTGCTCTAATACCTCACCGAATCCGGCTTGGGCCATTCCGGCAGTTTCTCAGGCGCGGGTACATTATGTTTTTCCAACCACTCCCGGATGGCCGCCCAATGATCCTGCGGAGTGGCTATGAAGCGCATTGGGTGAAGCGCATTGAATGCAGATCGGCGATCTTTGTCTCTAACTGCCGCCACCAATGGATTTTGAACTTGAGCCCGTGGCGCTTAGCCCAGATACGCAGCACCGCCTGCCAGTTATCGACCCGGCAGGCCTCAAGTTCCTTGTGGAGATCAAACGGGATTCGGTTAGGCCATGTCACAGCCTTGATATGAGGCAGGCAGAAAGACGCAGCAAGCGATCTCTCGCCGTGTCACCCAGCTTTCGCATGAGCTGTTAGTTGGAATTCGTCCGGGTCGAAGACTTCGTACTGCCAATACTGTCTGGACAGTCGCCACCACCTCGCCACAAGCAAACCGTCTACAATACCCCGAACATGGCATCTCTGGTGGCGCGAGTGGGTTGGGTGCGGGAACGTATCGCCTATCATCAGTTGATGTTCCATCTCGGTCCTCCTTGTTGTTAAGCCACTGGCTTCCCCGTAGAGCCACCAAGCCAGTATAACATAGACGCCGTCTAAACCCGGAAGACCCTCTCTATTGTTGAACTCACGAATGTCGGCTCTAAGCCCATTCCGGACCTCCATCGCCATTTGAGGCTTCGCTTGTGCAGCGTTTCGCAATCCGCGAGAACCAGACATTCAGCACCGGGTTGAAAATGGCTGGTGAGCGGACAAATAGCGTTTTCGCTGCGCCGTCACCAACGGCCGCATTGGAAAATCGGGAACAGAAAGTCCTACTCTTTGGTTGCCTTATCTAAGCCCGAACAGTTGAATGCAAACTTGCCTGTGGTTCCGGCTATGATGATGCCTACAGGCGACGGCCTGGGTCGGGACATCAGCGGTGAACGGCGCCTCTGAGCGGCACAAGCCAAACCTGTTTTCCCGAACCGGCAGTTTTAGTGGCCGACCGAATCCGATCCCCTGTTGTCACCTTTGATTTCATCCAGGGCGTCGTGGTAGATCGGCTGTTCACGAATGACGTCCATGTAAGCGTTACCCAGTACCTGTCCGGAGGTAACGTCCATCGGATAGTGGACGCCGCCTATGACACGACCGTAACCGATTTTACGACCAAGCTCCTCAAGCTCATCCGAATGCTCAGGAAAAATGTCCGAAAGAACAGACGTGTAAACTATTGCACGGATCGTATGCCCACTCGGATATGACGTGACAGGGAAGGCCGTTGCGACCGGTTCAACGTCTTCATTGGCAACAAATGGGCGCGGGATATCATAGTTTGCTTTGACCGCGTTATAGTCGTCGCGAACCTCATCAATAATCTGGTCCAGCGTTTGGTTAAGGACCTCGGTATCGACATTTAACAACCCAGTTGCCACGATGGGGGCGAACCGTTCCAGATCAACTGACTTTTGGACAAAGTCGATTTGGTCTTGGGTTCTGCTTTCTTGCAGCCACATGACGGCAAACATTTCCTTGTCGAACTCCATCGTACCAGGTTCCGCCGGTGGTCCGATGAGTTCCACGCTCTCAAGACTGCCGGCCGGATAGAACTGTTCTGAAACAGCAGGTCCAGCGAAGGCTACAAGGGCAATAGCAGCAACAGTACTTTTGGTCATAGCGTCAACCGTCCTAATGAGTTCGAAGTTTCTTTCTAAAGAGATCAAGCTTCGGCGATCATTGTGCCCCAGCTGGAGAAGCCACCATCTTTGTTACAGATGATTGTTTCCATCCCGGTCACGGGATCGTTTCCAAAGTAGCATTCCGCGAATGCGCCGGTGCCGACTAGTGAAAGGGTCATGGCAACGAGACCCAAAGCAGCAAAGTTTTTCATGATACTCACTCCTCTCAGGTGAGTCTCATGTGGGTGCCCTCGTTGTCCGAAATATTTTGCTTTGATTAATTATTCTTAAGCAAAAAATATCAACCGAATGCCTTATTTGCGTAGATAGTGTTAAAGATTTTCGTTGATTGGATGGCATGGCCGTATTCCGAAGATCGGACGTTGGCGCGCAACGAAGCATTTGGACTTTGGGCTCGCTGCGGTCATTCTCTGCAGCAAGCATAGGCGGGAAATTTGAGGCCTGAGCCACCGTTACCATTAGATTTGGATGCTGCGAGTGCATTCGGCCGCGTCGAGTCCTATCCGGAAGTTCCAGTCTTGCTCCAATCTCTCGATTTTGCAAATCCGGCCCTCTCAATTAGGATATGACCAGTTCATTAAACAACTTGTATTGGAATAATGGCATGGCAATTGAGCGATGGACTGTCGGTTCGTATTTAGCAAAAAGACTGCAAGAAGCTGGGGTAAAAGACTATTTTGTGGTTCCTGGCGATTACAACTTGGTGCTGCTGGATGAGTTGCTTGGCAATCGGGATCTGCGAATGATCAGTTGCTGTAACGAGCTCAACGCCGGTTATGCGGCAGACGGATATGCCCGCGCCACAGGAGGGCCGTCTGCAGCCGTTGTGACTTTTTCTGTCGGGGGATTGAGCCTTTTGAATGCCGTTGCAGGCGCCTATGCCGAAGATCTTCCGATGATCGCGATATCCGGTGGGCCGAACACAAACTCTGAGGCCGAGTGGGAATACCTGCACCACACGCTTGGAGAGGTCGATTACGACTATCAGCGAGAGATGTTTGCTCGTGTAACTGCTGAGGCCGTCACGATCCATCATCCCTCGCTCGCGCCTGTGGCAATCGACAGGGCAATAGATACTGCAATGATCCGGCGCAAACCGGTTTATATCGAAATCGCCTCGAACATAGCAGGTGCGCCGACGTCGGCACCCGTGCCCCGCAGTTTCGCCAGACAGCCCAACAGTGATCCGAACACGTTGGCGACTGCGGTGGCGCAAGTTTCAGAGTTCCTGAACGCTGCAGAGCGGCCAGTACTTGTTGCAGGAAGCAAAGTGCGCGCCGGTCAGGCAGAGTCCCAATTGCGCAGACTTGCGGCCAACTGTGGATACGCGCAAGCATCGATGCCCAATGCCAAGAGTTTTCTATCTGAAGCAAATGACAGTTTTATGGGGATCTATTGGGGGCCTGTCAGCACGCCGGGCTGTGGAGAAATTGTCGACGCCGCAGACGGACTGCTATTCGTCGGCCCTGTTTTCACCGACTACACCACAACGGGTCACCAGCTTGGTTTCGATCCTAGTAAAGCAATTATGGTTCATCCGACATCGGTTCAGTTGGGTGACACGCATTTCAGCAATGTTCGCATGGATGAATTTCTGGATATGCTGGCCGATAAGGTAAGTCCGAACAAAGGTGCTGTTACAGCCTTTGAACGTGTCAGAACGGAGCTAAGCCCACCAGAACCCAGTGAAGCTGACACACCGGTGACCGTTCGCCAACTCTTCGCCCGTGTTCAAAAGATGCTGGATGAAGACAGCACGCTACTCGTCGAAACAGGGGATTCCTGGTTCAACGGCATGGAGACCAACTTGCCCGAGGGCACTCGTTTCGAGATACAGATGCAATATGGGTCCATTGGTTGGTCCGTCGGCGCGTCACTGGGGTACGCGTTGGGGAACACAGAGCGTCGGTTGATCTCATGCATCGGGGATGGTTCGTTTCAACTGACCGCCCAAGAGATTTCGACTATGATCCGGTACGACGCAAAGCCGATTATTTTTCTGATTAACAACGGCGGCTACACGATCGAAGTTGAGATACACGACGGCCCCTACAACACCATCAAGAATTGGGACTACGCCGGCCTGATCGACGTGTTCAGCGCCGGAGACGGCAACGCTTGGGGGTGCAAGGTCACGACAGAAGGCGAGTTAGACAATGCCATCAAAACGGCCATCGACCATAACGGTCTTTGCCTGATTGAAGTTCTTATCGACCGGGACGATTGCAACGTCAATCTCTTGCGATGGGGCAATCAGGTTGCGCGGAACAATGGTCGGCCCAATCGATGCAGATAGAGCGTTAGCCAAAAAAAACGCTGACGTGATCAATTCAACAAGCTCGACAAGCGCGATCTTTCTACGGAATTGAGGGAACTGTTATGCTGAATGGAGCGATGCTCGTGTGGTTTCTGTTAACGGGTGCCAGCGTGGGCTTTGTCATCCGGGATTCGATCAGCAACGGAGTGACAAGCTGGGTTCAACGGACTGCTTGGATTCTCGTGACGCTATACACTGGCCCGATCGGTTTGTTTTTCTACCTGCTTGCGTGTCGCCGCCCTTTCCCAGGAGGTCACGACCAATATACGCGCGCTACTTGGAAACAAGGTATCAACAGCGAGATGCACTGCGTTGCAGGTGATGCTACGGGTATCATATTAGCTGCCATACTGGTCCACTTTCTGAGCCTTTCAAATGGGTGGGACATTGTAATCGAGTACGTCTTCGGATTTGTGTCCGGTTTGTTCATCTTTCAAGCGCTGATGATGATGCCGATGTTCGGGAATTACGGACAGGCCGTTCGTAAGACGTTCTTTGCGGAAACGGTCTCGATGAACATGGTTATGACCGGAATGATCCCTACGATGGTACTACTTGCGGCCGCGTGGCCGGGATCGGAGGACCCGCTTACCCCACAATTTTGGTTCCGTATGAGCCTTGCAACCGTTGTCGGAGCGGTGATCGCTTTTCCGATGAACCGATGGTTGGTGGCGAACCACCTGAAGCACGGCTGCATGACGCTTCCCGGTGCTGATGGCCCGGCGCCAGCGCTTGGGCATGTTTCGCCAGAGCACCATGTAATGGCGGGTCAAGATGGGCACCAAATGGCGGGGCATCATCAAATGAAAAGTCTATCCGTCGGAAACATTGCAACGTGGATTTTTTCGACTTACGCAATCCTTTTCGTAGCACTGTGGCTGACATCAAAATTTGTGCAGATCAGATTCTAAGTAGCCCGTCTGCAGCATGAAGCGACCCCGAGAAAACCTCATAAGTCGTCTGTCTTGCCAAGGCCGCAATGCACTTTTCAACGATGGTAGCCGCTTGCTCACCAAAATCTTACAGAACGACGGCTTTGTCCGCGCAGCCGACATTGGTCTAATTTCTCGAGACGAAATAGCAAATGCGTGATAGCTCCGAATTTATGGCAACCTCATCTGCGCAAAATCGAACGTCTATTCCCTACGCAATTGCGGTTACTGGCGTACTTTTCGCGTCAATCTGCTTCGGACTGGTTCCCTATTTCAGCCGCAGCCTGACCGAGCAAGGCGTCGCACCCTACGCGGTCGCATTTTATCGCTACATTATTGCGGCAATTCTTCTGCTTCCTGTTCTCATCTTGCATCGAAATGAATGGCGAGAGATCCTGTGGGGTCTTTCGGCCGGAGCCGTAATGGGGTTTGGATGGATCGGATATGTAACGGCGCTGGAAAAGTTACCCGCTTCGACGGTTGGTGTGCTTTACATGACCTATCCGGTGTTCACTCTAGTCATTGCCTGGGCTGTGTTTGCCGACACACCCACACGGCGCGCCTTGTTAGCCTCTGGTCTGATTGTGGTGGCGGCTGTCATTGCTGGCTCGCCCACATCAGTCCCTGCCGAGCATCTGCCAACGCTGCTGATATCCCTTGCCGCCCCATTCGGGTTTGGTTTTGGAATTTGCGTCCTGGTGCACAGGTTATCACGAATTGCGCCGTTGGCACGCATCGCGTCAGTTTCTCTGGGGTCTGTACTGGGCCTCGCGCCGCTCATTCTCGGTGCTGACCTTGGAGAGCTTCTCCCGAGGGAACAAGCCGATTGGCTGCTCATTGTGGGCATTGGACTTGTAACCGCTCTGGTGCCCCAACTTATCTACACAATCTGCTCACCGGTCATCGGTGCCTCCCAAACCGCGGTGATTGGAAGTATCGAGTTACCTACCATGTTTGCCGTGGGTTTTCTGGCTTTTGGTGAATCCATCTCTTTGCCTCAAGCTTTGGCATGTTCGTTAGTGTTGGGCGCGATCGCGATTACAAGAAGCCGAAAGACGCGCACCGTATCGACCGTGCTCGCAAAAACACCGAAACGGTAGCATTGGGCTAAAAGCCGATTTTCGAGAGTTCACAAATAGGAGCCAATGTCGGCTGTGCGGACTTAGCCGCCGTTGGCTGTATCCTTCCGAGACTAGGATTGCTGTCGCAGTTCCTTTAGATTGGCCAACCCAAATGGACCCTCAAACTGTTTCGGTTTTTTCGGTAACTTAGCCACTCTTTTCCTCAAATAGTCAGCGGCTTCTTCTTCTCCACACAGGCGGGCTTCTTCTTCTGGTGTAGCGAAATTATCTATTCCGGTTGCGATCGTCGGATTGGCACCTGCAGCAAGCAAGATATCAATCGCTTCAAGATCGCCTCGCGTTGCGGCAAGATGAAGAGGCGTATATTCGCTCGAGCCGATTTCATCGACATCCGCTCCAGCAGCAATGATTGCCTGTAACAATTGATATCTATCACTATTCTCTCGATCTAAGCAGGCATGTAGAGGCGTGTTCCCTTCTTCGTCCCGGAACTTTAACTCGACATTTTGGTCCAGCAGCCACACAACACCCTGTATTCCGACTGATTGGATGGCGCTGATAACCCAACGTCTTCCAATCCATGGATCGACTCCATTTGGAAAGCCCTCAAAGGATAGCACTAGCTGTTCCAATTTTGGCAAATCTACCACTTCCAACGCTTCCAGAACCCTATAGAAGTCTTCCGATTACCTCTGAATGTATTCGTTTGCATCCTCGTCTGAAAAGGAAGAGTCGTTTTCTGTGCTCATAGTCTGAATGTGCATCGCACATGGTTCTCTGACAAGGTCACTTTGGACTCCTTATTGTTGACTTAGAATGCCCGATTCGAGCCCAAGGCGTTAGCTCAATAATGCCTCAACGCAGTTAGCGTTCAGCGTTCCACTCTGGGCGTATACTTCGACAAAACTCTTGTGCTGCGGGACCAGTGTGCTTGCGATGGCCTGGGTGAGTTGCTTGCCAAAGAACTTCTCTTGCCCCAGATGAAAGGCCTTTGGATCGCAAATATCCAGAACAAGCTCTAAGCTGCCTGCGCTATTCAGTGGGTCTTGCGAAAGGCGGTCAGCAATAGTGTCTGACAGAAGCGCAATGAAAGGTTCGCGTGAACTATGAACAATCATGTCGTCCGGCAGATCAATACGGCCAATTTGATCATCGGCTCCGCGCAAGGCTTGAACAGCGAAAGAAAAATGCTCTGATCTATCAATTTTCTGACCATAGAAATCGTTACTTGACAGATGCTTAAGGAAATCGAAGTTGGTCTGGCTAACCAAATCTTCATTTAGATAGAAAAAAGCAAAGTCTATCAAAGTCAGGCCATTTTTGTTTCGCTCAAGTAGCAGTTCCGGTCGACTAGAGACGATTTCTTGCAGTCGTTGATTTTCAAAATCTGCGTTCGCTTGTAACGCATCTTCAAACAGTTTGATTGGATCGGATGTGTCCGCCCGGGCTGAACCGGAACACAGAACGCCACTCGACACCGAAAGCGCGAAAGCTATGCCAACAAAACGAGAAACGATTAGTGCGAAATGGGTTCTGAACACCGGCATGCCCCTTAAGGTCCAAGGTAGTTCCTTTTGGTAATGTGATGGCCTTGTCAACGTCAGCAATGCCCGCATAGCGGACGTCGCCTCCTTATTGTGAAGGCCAATAAGGCCAAGATGAATAGGCTTCCAAACAAAAGATGGCCGCAAACAGCATGGATACCCACACATTTTCAGCGCTGGCTTTTGCCCGGAAGTAGTTTAGCCAAGTGACGGTGACCCCGTAGACGACTACTGCTCCACAGAGAAAAGTTATGGCTGCACCAACACAGTCTGACATCCGGCCTGCTCCTTATTGTTGATTTTCTCAATCAGGAATTTCTAGCGTTTGGCAGGGATCTTTGCGTACTGCCCCACTGCAAAAGTTAAGACCGAAAGAACCATGGATATCCCGATCCGAACTACCGCATGTCCGAGAGTGAACGTCGCGCCGGAATTCCCGAAAAGAATTGCACCTGAAACCAAGGCTCCTGCCAAGGCTCCATACACCAATGCTTGCCACCAACGCTTGGCGAAGCATCCAGCAACAATGGCAACAAAGAAACCGCCCATTCAACTTTCCTATTCGCTGTCTACAGATTCAGAGATCACTCGTGCTGCTACTTTTTCCCGCGCCCAATTGTCTTGGGCTTCCTGCAACTGCCGGAATGCATCTCTATCAAGCTTATTTTCTGAAATGTAACGATGAATCTGCCCGGCGCATTGCCGCGCCACACGGATTTGCTCTTTGGGAGAAAGGTCATCTAAGCAGGCGCGATCGCCGCCACAAACCACGAACTCATGTGCACTAATGTCCGCCTCTAGGGCTTGCAAATATTCCGCTACTTGAGGATCACTAAGCGGCCTCGGCATGTTTCGTAAGTACTCGTCCAATGGAATTGACTTTAAACCTTTCTCACTCATCGCCCATTGCCCCTATTCGTCATCTACAACATCAAAGAAAAGCCACAGCACGACCATAGACCCGAACGGTGACCAGAAAACGGATATGACCCACCACGGCCACGGGCTGTGACCGCGAGCTCTTGCCATGCTGCCGACCACCCAAAAGACCAACCAGAACAGCAGAGCAACCAAGAAAAGGGCAGTTAGAGTTCCGCCTTCGTCCAACGGACTGACCTCCTATTTGTCGACCCGGATTGAATGCCCTACGTGCTTTTCAACAATGTCTAGCAGACCCTCAATTCCACCCGCCGCCTTCTCAATAGCTGAACGCAGTTTCTGATCGTGACCCGGAAAAATCTCCCGCCTTTGATCTCTTGGCCGCAGCCGCAAATACACATTCGGTATGGCACTGCTTCCTCCTTATTGTGAACTGCCTAAAACAGCAGAGCATAACCGAGAATTAGGTATCCAAGTGTTAAAAACGCACTGGCGCTTTTCGCAAGAAAACCAACAAACGGATGAGCCAACGGCAGTACATTAACATCCACAAAATCCGTCTTGTCGTCCAACGCGTCGTACACCATGACCGCACGTTGTGTCTGCATTGCAGTCGATATCACTAAGTAGTTCAATACCATGGATAAGATAAGGAAAACCGACGCCCAATAAATACCTGCATCTGAGAAATCGTCAGCATAAATAGCTTGACCAAATGAAAACACCACAATCGGAGCACCTGCCACAGTGATCTCAAACTTTGTGTGGGAAATCATCACATCAATGAGTTCTTTTGGCGATCTTTTGTACCAAAGAGGTGGAGTTTCCGGGTGTGTTTCTTGCATAAAAAATCTCCTTATTGTGAACCGTAGGTTTCTTTCAATTTAGCAAACGGCGCGGCACATTCGGCCCCCCAAACCTCCTCTAAATCGGCACCTGGAAGAACGTGATTGATGTAAAGAACAGCATCTTGCGCCCACAGATCAACCTGCTCAGGAGTGCCTCCTAAGTCCAGCATGAAGTCTAACAAAAAGGGCGTGGCATTCGGCTCGATGCCGGTTTTCTGTCCGACAAACATACACAAGAAGGCAGTAGGAATGACGCTTTCAGAACCGGAAAACTCTTTGGTCTGATACTTTGGTTCTTCGCCATTTTGGGCCACCAATCCTGTAGGAAGGACGGTCAAGAAAAAGCAGAAAAACAAAGAGGTGCAGTACTTAGTCAAGATCGCCTTACTCCTTACTGTTGAGCTATAATCTTGTGAGCCGAAAAAGAAAGCTCGGGAAGCTGTTCTTCCACCCCGGCTATGTCGGCCTCAAGTGTTTCCAATAGCGCAATCGCTGCAACGCTCCAGCCAAGTGCGTCTCTTTCACAATCATCCCAGTCGTCAGAAAACTTAACTGTTCTTTCCCTACTGTTGGTTCTTCCATACCAACTCAGTGTTCCAAAGCCATTTGGGTGCGCGTACTCAGACACAAATTCGTACTTTTTCCAAAGGTTAGGATGGCGTTTCTCGAGTTTTTTGATTTGCGTGATTATGCTCACAGCCTCCACGTCAACCCCATCAGAAGCTGCCATTTCTTTTGCTGAACTTTCTCTTGTTGCGAACGACTTCGAAAGAACAAACTCGTCAATTCTCTGCAGATCACTTTTGGTCTTTAGAGGCTTCATCTTATCCGGCAATTGCCTCGCGAAATGAGAGTACGACGCAACTGTTTCAAAGACAGATCGGCAAAGAATAATGGCAGAAAGACCACAACTACTTTGTCTGAGTACTTCTGCATCTCTGCACTGCTGAACGCATCGCCATAGATTGGCCTGCCCATATGCTCGTATTTTGTCAGATACATTGAAGCCTGTAGGGGGCTCACCAAAACGTATGCAGTCGAGACGCTGGGCTGATACCCTCTCGAACAATTCCTTCAATTCGCGGACAGTGTCTTCACTCAAATGTTGCCCAACTACTTCGCGGTCAGAAAGCACCAAACCTTCAAGCCTCAATCTTTATTGGAATCAACGCTGTAGACTAAACCTTTTGCCCCCTCGCGCAACCAGTGTCGAACCTGAAAAAGAAAAAGCCCGGCCACATGGGCCGGGCGGGTATAGGTCGGAAGTCATTGAACCTGTTCCAGGTTCTTGCGGCTGTTAAAAAACCGCTCCGGAGTGCTGCCGGGTGGTTCTAGTTGCTCACGCCGCCTGCCCTCCGTCCGAGTTTACAAGCGTGTCAGCCTGATAACACTGACCGCTGCATCGCCCCGTCCCTCTTGATCTGGCTGATGTTCAGCATTGTCATACAGCAAACTCCCCTTCCAGTGCCTCGACATTGGCGATTAGACTGTCAGTGAAGCACCTGTCCGTGGTTCTGTTTCCATCGGGCTCGCCCAAATCGAAACCTTCCGCGACCGCGAACTTAAGACTTGCCAACAGCCCAGCCACCGTTGTCACCGGTGTTTCGATTAGCGCGTGCTCCAATTCGTAAAGACGCGCCCAAAGCAGATCATCTTCATCAAGCGATGTGCCGTTGATCCGGTCGCGTACTGTGACCCACTCCTGAAACAAGACAGGGTGCGGATCGGCAGGTCGAGGCCGTCCTCGAGCCCTGCGAAAACTTGAGTGTACTTTGGCTTTCTCATGCGGACGATTTACCCCCCACCCCCGTTTGATATTTGATCTCTGTGAAAAATGAAGTTGGGCAGCGGGTATAGGCTGGCGTGGTATATACAAATCGACCCTACCCCCCTTTTTTCGCTCAAGTAATCAATTTCGGAGCACGACCCCAATATGTGCACGTCGTCATATCAACTCGAACACCGGAGTACTTCGCACGCACTTCATTGAACTGCTCTTCAGCGGAGACCTCATGTGTGCCGAGAAGACTAAGCCCTAAACCGGGAAGCCACTGCCGGAATGTCACAGTCACACTGCTGGCTGACTCTTCAGCCTTGTCCACTTGCTTGCACTTCCAGCTATCCGACCATCCAAACAAATGAACGGCACTTTGGCTTTCTCCTGCGCTATCCACACAGCGCCGCGCGGGTTCCACAGGTTCATTGATCGGGCCCTGTCTTCAATCCGCCTGCATTCCTTCTGGTGGCAGTCGAATCAGACGGACCATGTGTTCTCGTCATCTAGGAACAGATCAGGTCTGATTTCCGCTGGTTGCTTGTGATCGACCACAGCTGAGCGCGGTTATTTTCTACCGTCCCTAAGTGGCACGCCGCACATCTGGCATTGAAAGCCGTCTCGGAGAAGGATGCGCGCCCTGTGCTTTTGCCATTCTGCAGTGCTGTGGGATACAACCATTAGCTTGTGCCTTTTCGCTGATCGTTCCTGACCAACTGTGCGCTTCGGCTGGCATTCCTGCGATTAATGAGACGGGAACACCTGCTGCCAGTGTTGGTGTCCCCGCCTTTGGTCAAAGCCAGTTCTCAGCGCCTTCCCCACACAACACCCCGAATCCCTGCGGGTTCTTTAGTCGCCGACTGCCCTCGCCGCACAGGGTTCAGAGATACCGCTAAAAACACGCGTTGAATCTCCGCCCCGTGGGCTTCTACAACGATCAGTTTCCTGGTTGCAAAGACGTAGAGACCTCAAATTGGAGGGGAAGACCGACCTCGAAAAATTCTTTTAAACGCGTATAGATTGGACCGCCGCAAAAATAGGCGGACAAAACTTCATCATGCTGAAGTCACAAGCAACGCTCCGGCCAACAAAAATCGTGCAGGGTAAATTGGAAATCTTCGCGAGTTTCCAATATTTATCTTTTATTTTCATACAGTTAAATTGAATTGGCGCACCTGAGAGGATTCGAACCTCTGGCCTCTGCCTTCGGAGGGCAGCGCTCTATCCAGCTGAGCTACAGGTGCCTTGGCCGTTAGCTAACCTTGTTCCGATCCGGGTGCAACTGCAAATCTGCCCGGATCGGTCAGGTTTCAGGCAAACAGATCATGCGCCAGTTCCAGCGCGTCAATCAGCGTATCGACCTCTTCCTTGGTGTTGTATAGGCCAAAGCTGGCGCGGCAGGTTGCAGTGACTCCAAGGTGATCCATCAACGGGCCTGCGCAGTGGTGGCCAGCCCGGACAGCGACGCCTTTCTTGTCGAGAATCGTCGAAACGTCATGCGCGTGCCCTGCCCCGTCCAGCGTAAAGCTGAAGATGGCCGCCTTGTCCGCGCGGGTGCCCTGCACCTGCACCCAGTTCAGGCCGTTCAGGCGCTGCATGGCATAGTCGCGAATCCCGGCCTCATGCGCGGCGATGTTCTCCATCCCCAGATCCATCATGTAGTCCAGCGCCACGCCCAGACCGATGGTCTGAACAATACCGGGGGTGCCGGCCTCGAACTTCATCGGCGGGTCGTTGTAGATCACCTGATTTTTGCTGACCTCTTTGATCATGTCGCCGCCACCGATAAAGGGGCGCATCTCGGCCATGCGGTCTGATTTAATATAGATCGCACCCGAGCCGGATGGGCCGTACAGCTTGTGCCCGGTGATCGCATAAAAATCACACCCGATATCCTGCACGTTGACCGGCATGTGCACGGCGCCCTGGCTACCGTCGACCAACACGGGAACACCCTTGGCATGGGCGCCTTGAGTGATGGCTTTTACATCAACCACGGTGCCCAGAACATTCGAACACTGTGTCACGGCGACCAGCTTGGTTTTAGGCCCAATCGCGTCGATCACGGCCTGCGGGTCCAGACCGCCTTCCGCATCCACATCGACCCATTTCAGGACAATCCCCTGACGTTCACGCAGGAAATGCCAGGGGACGATATTGGCGTGGTGCTCCATGACGCTGAGGACGATCTCATCCCCCGCCTGCAGCCGTGGCATCGCCCAGCCGTAAGCGACCAGATTGATCCCCTCGGTCGTGCCCGAGTTCAGGACGATCTCATTCTCATCCGCCGCGCCCAGAAACCGAGCGATGGTGCCGCGGACGACCTCGTATTTTTCGGTCGCCAGATTCGACAGGAAATGCAGACCCCGGTGAACGTTCGAATATTCCTCGGCATAGGCCCGCGTCACTGCGTCGATAACAACCTGAGGCTTTTGCGCCGAGGCCCCGTTGTCCAGATAGGTCAGCGGCTTGCCATTCACCTCGCGCGACAGAATTGGAAAGTCTGCGCGGATTTTTTCTACGTCATACATGGTCTTCTTATCCCTATACCGGGCCGCTGGGCGTTAACGCGAGGACAAAGGGCACCGCCACAAGGGCAGACAACAAAATGACCCCGAAGGATTTCCAGAGCGATCCGAACTTATGCGCTTCATTCAGGAAATGGAGCGTGACGTAAAGGCTCAACACCGCCGTCGCGAGGGTAATTACGATGATCAGCAACGGCATCACCAACAACGACACCAGCGACAACACCAACCCTGCGATCTGCAGGTATTGCAGCCAGACCGTCAGAAGGAAAACCTCGTCAAAGGTCCCGGTCCCTCCAAGCAGGCGCCCAAACATCAAAAACGCCAATATGCTCAGCATTATGGCCCCGGCCGAACGGGCAAGTATCAGCAACACCGGTTCGGTCGCAGGAACGGGCTGGTCGGGCGGGATTGGCAGCAGTTGGGCCATACCCACCTGAAGCACGCAGCTCAGCACCACGGCCAGAGAGAACCCCAGCCATAAAACCTCGCGCCCGGGACGCATTGCCAGCAACAGGCGCGCGGCCTGCGCCGGGTTGGACACCGTCAGGACCGCAAGGTTTGTAAGAGACGTCGCGCTCATTCTGTCTGCCTTTGCGCTTGTCTGAGGCCCGAAATCCAGAACCAGAGGAAAACAAAAAACCAGACAGCCCCGACGATCTTCAAGGCCAGGCCGGACCCAATAAACCCTGCAACAAGGCCGTGCAACAACAACACTGGTGTTGATGACAACAGCGCCCAGAACAAGGCCAAACGCGCACCGTACGAAGTACCACGCGCGCCAAACAGCCGCGCCACGCCATATGACACAAATGCCAGCAAGTAGAAGAACAAGGGCAGAATAAAGACGGTTCCGAACAAACTTGCACCCATCAGTGCGTTCAGTTCCAAACCCTCAAAATGCGCCCGCCGGGCAAGGCTGGGAAGCTGCGCGATAAAGGCCACCACGCAGAACCCCATGACAAAGATCAGAGCCCTGTCTTCCCGTTCGCCCAGGTTCAGAAGCCGGCGCACCACACGCCCTGGCCCCCGGTACGTGGCCACGATATCCGATGTGACTGGCATCAGCTGCGCCGCGCCAGCCAGCCTTCCAGACGGGTCACGATCTCTTCAGCCAGTTCGCTGTCTTCGATCTCGTCCACCGCCTCGGCCAGAAAGGCCAGCGTCAGCATGTTGGTGGCATCCTTGACCGGTACACCACGCGAGCGCAGATAAAACAGGGCCGTCTCGTCAATCGCGCCCGAGGTCGATCCGTGCGAGCACGCCACATCATCGGCGTAGATCTCAAGCTCGGGCTTGGCGAGAAACTGGCTGTCATCATCCAGCAGCAGCGACTGGCTGATCTGATAGCCATCGGTTTTCTGCGCGCCTTCCTTCACCAGGATCTTACCCTGGAACACGCCGGTTGCACCGTTGCGCAGAACCTTTTTGAACACCTGACGGCTTTCGCAGTTCACCGCGTCATGGGTGATGAATACCGTGTCGTCGTGGTGGAAATCACCGTCGCCAACGCAGGCACCCGCCACATGGGCCACCGCATCGTCACCGGTCAGTTCGACGACCTGTTCATTGCGGGTCAGAACACCATTTGCGGTCAGGGTAAACGACTTGTAGGTCGACTCCCGTCCCAGACGGGTGAACATATGGGTCATTGCCCGGCGTTCGTGATCGCGACCCTGCGCGCGCACGTGATGCAGCGTGCCGTTGTCGGCAATGTCGATTTCCATGCACTTGTTGAAACGCGACGCCGCCGGACCGTTTTCCAGAATCGTAACTTCGGCCCCGCTTTCGACACGGACAATGTGATGCAGCATGGCATCGGACGTTTCCGACGCGTGGCGATAGATCAGGCTGATCGGCTTGGACGGCTTTCCGGTGACATGAATCGCGACGCCATCCCCGGCAAAGGCCGTGTTCAGCGCTGCCAGCGGCCGTTGCACCGGAGATTGACCGCGCGCCTCAAGTACGCCGTACAACTCCTTGGCCCAATGAATATCCTTGCAGCAGATATCCTCGATCCGATCGATGTTGACGCCTTCCAGCTCCAGATCATCCGATTCTTCGGCGCTGAACACGCCGTCGATGAAGACGATTTTCAAACGGTCGATCTCGCCGAACAAAGTCTCCTCATCCGAGTGGAACAGCGCCGCATGTGGTGCTTCCGGCGAAATCAGAGAGTCGGGGCGCGTATATTTCCAATACTCGTCGCGCCGTCCGGGCAGGCCCATCTCCAACACACGCGCCAGAGCATCTTCACGCGCGGCCCGCGTGCATCCGGCATCGGGCATGGTCAAGGCGGCCAACCGTTCCTCGGTTGCGGTCTGTTTTGCTTGCGGCAAAGCCATCAGTTCACCTCGGCCAGAATGTCGGCGTAACCGTTATGTTCTACTTCCAGCGCCAGCTCGGGGCCGCCAGATTTCACGATCCGGCCGTTCGCCATGATGTGGACAACGTCAGGTTTGATGTGGTCCAGCAAACGCTGATAGTGGGTGATCACCAGAAAGCCGCGGCCCTCGTCGCGCAGCGCGTTGACGCCTTCGGACACCAGCTTCATTGCATCCACATCAAGACCCGAGTCGGTCTCGTCCAGAATGCACATCTTGGGCTCCAGCATCGCCATCTGCAGGATTTCGTTGCGCTTTTTCTCACCACCCGAGAAACCGACGTTCACCGGACGCTTCAGCATATCGGCGTCGATTTTCAACGATTTGGCCTTGGCGCGCACTTCTTTCAGGAACTCGGCGGCGGACAGTTCCTCTTGCCCGCGGGCCTTGCGTTGCGCGTTCACGGCAGTGCGCAGGAAGGTCATGTTGCCAACGCCGGGAATTTCGACCGGATATTGGAACGCCAGAAAGATACCGGCGGCGGCGCGCTCTTCCGGCTCCATCTCCAGCAGGTCCTGACCGTCCAGAGTGGCCGAACCTTCGGTGACCTCATAGCCATCCCGACCCGACAGCACGTAGCTGAGCGTCGACTTGCCCGAGCCGTTCGGTCCCATGATCGCGTGTACCTTGCCAGCCTCAACCGTCAGGTCCACACCTTTCAGGATCTGCTTGTCTTCTTCTTCAAGTTGTACGTGCAGGTTCTTGATTTCCAGCATGTTTTGTCCTTTTGCGTATCGCAAGGGGCGCCCCGGCCCCAATAATTTCCTAGCCCAGAACTTTGCGGATCAGACGTGCGGCAACCCACCCAAGGATTGCCCCGATGCCCACCGCCCAGACCGGGTTGATGAAGTTCATGTAGAAGATGTTGACGTAGGCCACCCCAAGCAGGCCGCCCAATACTGGCAGTGCATATCCAAGCCAGGTCAGCACATCATCCCTTTGGATGCTTTTCCGGGGTGTCCGCGCCATCAACCGACAGAGCCTTCCAGCGAGATTGCCACCAGTTGCTGCGCTTCCATGGCGAACTCCATCGGCAGCGCCTGCAGTACGTCCTTGCAGAACCCGTTGACGACCAGTGCCACGGCCTCTTCTTCGTCCATGCCGCGCTGACGGCAATAGAACAGCTGATCGTCATCCACCTTGGATGTTGTCGCCTCGTGTTCCACGCGCGAAGAGTTGTTCTTGACCTCGATATACGGAACCGTGTGCGCTCCGCATTTGTCGCCGATCAGCAAGCTGTCGCACTGGGTATAGTTGCGGCTGTCCTTGGCCTTCGGGTGCATTGAAACCAGACCACGATAAGTGTTCTGCGCCTTGCCCGCACTGATACCTTTGGACACAATGCGCGACTTGGTATTCTTGCCCAGATGAACCATCTTAGTGCCGGTGTCGGCCTGCTGATAGTTGTTGGCAATCGCGATCGAGTAGAACTCACCCTGGCTTTCGTCGCCGCGCAGAATGCAGGACGGGTATTTCCAGGTCACGGCTGAGCCGGTTTCCACCTGCGTCCACATCACCTTGGAGCGATCCCCCCGGCAATCGGCGCGCTTGGTCACGAAGTTGTAAATGCCGCCCTTGCCGTTCTCATCCCCGGGGAACCAGTTCTGAACGGTCGAGTACTTCACCTCGGCGTCTTCTTCGACGATGATCTCGACCACAGCCGCGTGCAGCTGCGCGGTGTCGCGCTGGGGTGCCGTACAGCCTTCCAGATAGGACACATACGAGCCCTTGTCTGCGATGATCAGCGTACGCTCGAACTGACCGGTGTTTTCTGCGTTGATGCGGAAATAGGTGCTCAACTCCATCGGGCAGCGGACGCCCGGCGGGATGTAGACGAAGGACCCGTCCGAGAACACGGCCGAGTTCAGCGTGGCGTAGAAGTTATCCGACACCGGAACCACAGTGCCCAGATACTTCTTAACCAGTTCCGGGTGATCCTTGATCGCCTCGGAGATCGAGCAGAAGATCACGCCGTGCTTTGCCAGTTCGTCCTTGAAGGTCGTACCCACGGAGACCGAGTCGAACACCGCGTCCACCGCGACCTTGCGGCCTTCTGCGGGCATGTCTTCGGCCCCTTCAACACCAGCCAGAATCATCTGTTCTTTCAGCGGGATACCCAGCTTTTCGTAGGTGGCCAGCAGTTTGGGGTCGACCTCATCCAGCGATTTCGGCTTTTCCTCCATCGATTTCGGACGGGCATAGTAATACTGGTCCTGAAAGTCGATCGGCGGGTAATGCACCATCGCCCATGTCGGCTCTTCCATCTTGGTCCAGCGTTCAAAGGCCGACAGGCGCCATTCGGTCATCCACTCGGGCTCTTCGTTTTTCTCAGAGATCAGGCGGACGATATCCGGGTTCACGCCCTTGGGCGCATATTCCATCTCGATATCGGTTTCCCAGCCGTACTTGTAGGTGCCAACCTCGCGCACCGCATCCACGGTTTCCTGATCGACACCTTCTTTTACCTGGGTCTGGTCCAAAGCGGCCATATCCTTCACTCCGTCAGATCACGCGGCGCGCGCGCGATGCTTTTTCTCTTTTTCAAGCCACGCTTCGGCGAAGCGCAGCACATCTTCTTGCGTGGTCAAAGGGCCAAGCGACACGCGTATCGCGCTGGCTGCTGTGACCTCGTCATAACCCATTGCCGTAAGAACCGCGCTGGCGCGGACTTTGCCGCTGGAACAGGCTGATCCCGCACTCACCGCAAAACCCGCCAGGTCCATCTGCATCACCTGCGTTTCGCCCTTCCAGCCAGGGGTGGCGAAACACAAGGTATTGGGCAGGCGATCCTGATCTTTCCCGACAAAAATAGTAGATTTAGAACCAGCCTCAAGGGCCTTTTCTAGAATATTTCTAAATTCTTGAACCTGCTCCCAAACACCATTTGCCAGATCCCGGGCCGCTGCCTCAGCCGCAGCCCCGAACCCCGCGATTCCAATGACATTTTCCGTACCCGAACGGCGGCCCATCTCCTGACCGCCCCCCCTTATCTGGGCGGGCAAATCCGTGCCGCGTTTCATCACGACAGCGCCGATGCCCTTTGGACCGCCCAACTTATGGGCCGAGATCAGCGCCATTTGTGCTTCCAGCCAGTTGAACGCGACCGGCAGTTTACCGAAAGCCTGCGTTGCATCGGTTACAGCCAATCCCTTGGGAAGTTTCTGAACGATCCCAGTTTCCGAATTAGCCAGTTGCAGGGTCGAGCTCTCCGGTTCTGACACCTGAACCTGACCGGATATCGCGGCGGGCAAATCCTCGGCAATCCAAGCCCTTACAGCATCATGTTCAATCGCTGACCCATGTAGATCGCGACCGCCCAACGCCAGCGCCGCCCCCTCGGTCGAGCCCGAGGTGAACACGATATCCGCTCCATCGGCCCCAAAAGCGGATGCGATTTGCGCCCGCGCGCGTTCCACTACTGCCTTAGCTGCGCGCCCCTCGGCATGGACCGAAGACGGGTTACCGCAAAGCTCCATCGCCGCAATCATCGCCTCACGCGCTTCGGGACGCAGAGGGGTTGTCGCGTTGTGATCCAGGTAAACACGAATCATGGATTCACCTTTTTCCAAACGCGAAAACAATGGGGGCCGATTCCGTGCTGCATCACGTCACTCATCGACAACGGCAAACAGGCTGGGCACCGCGGGGCACGGGGCCAGATCGTTTTTGATCACGTCCGACAACCGTGTCTGATGCAGGAAGACATAAACATGCGCGCTGAGGCTTTCCCACAGACGGTTGGTCAACGATTGCGCCCGGCTTCCCGAGGAAGCCCCGGACGCCCCTGCGCCTTTTTGCAGCGCGTCAACCGTTTCATCCACTGCGGCCAAAACCTCGACCACGCGAATTTCCGATGCAGGACGGGCCAGACGATAGCCGCCACCCGGTCCGCGAACCGAGGACACCAGATCAGCACGGCGCAGTTTTACGAAAAGCTGTTCCAGATACGGCAGCGAGATATCCTGCCGTTCTGAGATTTCCCCCAATGTCACAAGGGTATCTTCGGGCTGAGTAGCAATATCGGCCAGCGCAACCATTGCGTAACGACCCTTGGTCGAAAGCTTCATTGTCTACTCCTCTAGGCTAGTACCGCGCGAAAACATTGACGCCGCCGCTGCCAGTGCGTATCTCCGACGGGCAGCAACTTGCGCAAAGCAATACAATTAGAACCGTTCTAAGGTGCCTGACGATAACAGTCAAGTATATCCCGGCACCCGGAAAAAAAGACAGGACCAAAGCACACATGCCCGAGGTGATTTTTCCCGGACCCGAAGGCCGCCTGGAAGGCCGTTACCACCCGCAAAAGGAAAAAGACGCACCGATCGCCATCGTGCTGCACCCGCACCCACAATTCGGCGGGACCATGAACAACAAGGTCGTCTACAACCTGCATTATGCGTTCTACAACATGGGCTTCACCGTGTTGCGCTTTAATTTTCGCGGCGTTGGCCGCAGCCAGGGCGAATACGACCAGGGCGTGGGTGAGCTGAGCGACGCAGCATCGGCGCTGGATTACCTGCAGTCGATGAACAACAACTCGAAACACTGCTGGGTCGCGGGCTTCTCGTTTGGCGCGTGGATCGGGATGCAACTGCTGATGCGCCGCCCGGAAATCACCGGGTTCATCAGCGTGTCGCCGCCCGCGAACATGTATGACTTTTCGTTCCTGGCGCCCTGCCCCTCGTCCGGCCTGATCATCAATGGCTCGGCCGACCGTGTGGCGCCTCCGGCCGACACCACCTCGCTCGTGAACAAACTGCACGAGCAAAAAGGTATCACCATCACCCATAACGAGGTGGAAGGCGCCGACCACTTCTTCCAGGATCGTCACATGGACACGCTGATCACCGATGTCAGCGACTATGTGAAGCGCCGCCTGACCGAGAACACACGCTGATGTCTGATACCATCACCACCCTCGCGTCGAAACTGGCCGAGGACACGATGAAAGTGATGGACGAAACCGGGGATGACCGCTTTTTTGTCGAAGTGGGTGATCTTCTGGGGGCGTCCTCTCAGACGCTGGAAGAGGCGTTCCTGACCGAAATTCGCGTCCGGTTGGCCGAACGGAAAGCCCGCAAATTCGTGATCCAGAAACTGACGGATCACCGCTCCAAAACAAAAGCGATCGAGAAACAATGACCGAAAGACTGTCCGCGCAGATTGAATTCCTGAAACGCGCGGACAGCCTGAAATCGGTTGATCGCGCCAACTTTCTTCTGGATCAGTCCCGCCCGGAAAACGCCGCCGAGCATAGCTGGCAGTTGGCGCTTTGGGCGCTGGTGATGCAGCCTTTGGCCGGCACGGATGTCAATATCGACCGGGTTATCCGGATGCTGCTGCTGCATGACCTGGTCGAGATCATCGTGGGTGACCACCCGATCCACCTGCAAACCGACTGGCAAGCGGTCGAGCGGCTTGAGAAAGCCGCTGCAGCCGAGCTGTTCGGACTTTTGCCCGACGATCAGGCTGCGACCTGTCTTGCCTTGTGGCAAGAGTTCGAGGCCGACCAGAGCCCGGATGCGAAATTCGCCAAGTATCTGGATCGATGCCAGCCGATGTTCCAGGTTCTGTGCGCGCCGAATCCAATGCCCGAACACCGGGCAATCGTTCAGGACAATTTGAACGGCGGGCGCGCGGCCTATCTGAAGACCGAGTTTCCCGAAGCCTTCACCGCGGCCCAAAGCTTGCTGGACGGCCATCAGCCCACGAAGACCCCCTTCTCGACCCGCCTTGCCTATCTGGCCGAGACCGACCAGTTGAAATCCGTCTACCGCGCCTCGCGCCTGCTGGACGGCTCGAGGCGCGAAAACTCGGCCGAGCATTCCTGGCACATCATGCTGTACGCGTGGATTCTGGCAGAACATGCAGCCCCCGGTGTCTCGATCGACCGTGCGCTGAAAATGCTGTTACTGCATGATATCGTTGAAATCGACGCCGGAGATCACCCCATCCATGGTCAGGTCGACCATGCCGCGCAGGAGGCCGAGGAAAAGGCCGCCGCAGAACGCCTGTTCGGATTGCTGCCGGATGATCAGAAATCTGATTTTATGTCCATGTGGAACGAGTTCGAAGCAGCCGACAGCCCGGATGCCCGGTTCGCCAAAGCCATAGATCGCTTTCAGGCCCCGGTTGGCAACCTTGCCACGGACGGCGGAACATGGACGGAGTACAACGTCACCTATGTCCAGATCGAACAGCGGGTCGGCACCCCGATACAGCGCGGCGCGCCCGGCCTGTGGACGTGGCTTCAGCCGCAGCTTCACGCGTTTTTCGCTGCCACAGCAAACTCGTAGGCCAAAGAAAAAGAGGCGCAAAGGCCTCTTTTCCCCCTGTGTTTCAGCAGACGCTCAAACCTTATCACTCTCTAACCGTTCAACAAAATTGGCCGCATTTTTGTCGACGGACCCCCCGCCTGCAAGCCACCCAAGCGCCACAATCAACGCTGAAACAAAGACTATATATCTTGCAAATTTCGTCATGAAAAACACTCACAAAACAAAAACCTTTAAAAACAAAGACCTTATATCACAGTGTTTGCTGACGGAACAGTCAGGTTATCCTGACCCGACGGCAGCCAAGCGGGATTGGCGCTTGTCTTCACACGGGCGATACCCCCCAGATTCCACTTGCCCGCCCGACTGATTTCGTGCTCAACGTCGCAAAACTTCTGTCGAGAGCCTCACCGTGCCCCACGCTTATCTGATCCTGTTTCTGGCGGTCATAGCCGAGACCATTGGTACGACGGCCCTGCAAGCCAGCCAACAATTCAGCCGCCTGTGGCCGTCTTTGCTGGTCGTGGTCAGCTATGGCATTGCATTCTATCTACTGGGACTGACTCTGAAATTCATGCCGGTCGGCATCGTTTATGCGATCTGGTCCGGTCTTGGCATCTTTTTCATCGCCATCATCGGCTTTATCGTCTTTGGTCAGAGGCTGGACTGGCCGGCGGTCCTTGGCCTTTCGATGATTTTGATCGGAATCCTTGTCATTCACCTGTTTTCCAAGACTGCTGGCCACTGATCACCGGTTAGGGCTGGCCTATTTGGTCAAACCGCGCTATGCGCGCGGCAACTTCCCGTTCAAAGGCTGACCTCTCATGGACCTGCGCAATATCGCAATTATCGCTCACGTGGACCACGGTAAAACGACCCTGGTGGATGAGCTGCTCAAACAATCCGGCGCGTTCCGGGAAAATCAAGCCGTGGCCGAGCGTGCCATGGACAGTAACGACCTCGAACGCGAGCGCGGGATCACCATCCTTGCCAAGGCCACTTCGGTCGAGTGGAAAGGCACGCGCATCAACATCGTCGATACCCCCGGCCACGCTGATTTCGGCGGTGAGGTCGAGCGGATCCTTAGCATGGTTGACGGCGTGGTCCTGCTGGTCGACGCCGCCGAAGGCCCGATGCCGCAAACCAAGTTTGTGACCTCCAAGGCGCTGGCGCTGGGTCTGCGTCCGATCGTGGTGCTGAACAAGGTCGACAAGCCTGACGCCGAACCCGACCGCGCGCTGGACGAATGTTTCGACCTGTTCGCGAACCTTGGTGCGGATGATGACCAGCTTGATTTCCCGGCCATGTACGCCTCGGGCCGTTCGGGCTGGGCCGACATGGAGCTGGACGGCCCCCGCAAGGACCTGAGCGCCCTGTTCGACCTGATCGTCGATCACGTCCCTGCCCCCAAACAGGCCGACAAGAAAGACGAGCCCTTCCGGATGCTGGCCACCACACTGGGCAGCGACCCGTTCATCGGCCGCATCCTGACCGGTCGCGTGGAAAGCGGCACACTGAAAGCTGGCGACAGCCTCAAGGCGCTGTCGCGTGACGGCACGCTGATCGAGAACTTCCGCGCCTCGAAAATCCTGGCCTTCCGCGGTCTGGCGCAACAGCCCATCGACGTGGCCGAAGCCGGTGACATCGTCACCATCGCGGGCATGAGCAAGGCAACCGTGGCCGACTCGCTGGTGGCACCGCAGGTCGATGAGGCGCTGCCCGCACAGCCCATCGACCCGCCGACCATCACCGTGACCTTCGGCATCAACGATTCGCCTCTGGCTGGTCGTGACGGCAAAAAGGTCCAGTCGCGTGTGATCCGCGACCGCCTGATGAAAGAGGCCGAATCCAACGTCGCCATCCGCATCACCGACACCCCCGGCGGCGAAGCCTTTGAGGTTGCCGGTCGTGGCGAATTGCAGATGGGCGTTCTGATCGAGAACATGCGCCGGGAAGGGTTCGAACTCAGCATCTCGCGCCCGCAGGTTCTATTCCGGGATGAGAACGGCCAGCGTATGGAGCCCATCGAAGAGGTCACCATCGATGTGGACGACGAATTCTCGGGCGCGGTGATCGAAAAAGTCACTGGAGCACGCAAAGGGGAACTGGTCGAGATGCGCCCCGCCGGCGCTGGCAAAACCCGGATCATCGCGCATGTGCCGTCACGCGGCTTGATCGGGTACCACGGCGAGTTCCTGACCGACACCCGCGGCACCGGCGTGCTGAACCGCGTGTTCCACGGTTGGGCGGCCCACAAAGGCCCGATCCCGGGCCGTCGTGCAGGCGTTCTGATTTCGATGGAGAATGGTCAGGCCGTTGCCTACGCCCTGTGGAACCTCGAAGAGCGTGGCCGCATGTTTGTTGGTCCCCAGACCGATGTCTATCAGGGTATGGTGATCGGTGAGCATTCGCGCGACAACGATCTGGAAGTGAACCCTCTCAAGGGTAAAAAGCTGACCAACGTGCGCGCCAGCGGCTCTGACGATGCGGTCCGGTTGACGCCCCATGTTCAATTTTCGCTGGAAGAAGCCATCGCGTATATCGACGATGACGAATTGGTCGAGGTGACACCGAACGCCGTGCGTCTGCGCAAACGCTTCCTGGATCCGCACGAACGCAAACGCATGGCAAAATCTGCCTAAGGTTGACAGTACTGTCGTTCACAAATGTGAAACAATACTACAGTAGTGGCAGTTTTGCATCCATAACAGACCCATTAAGTTCTAAAAAGCCCGCCAATTTGGCGGGCTTACTTTTTGTTTTAAAGCTCATTTCAACCTTAGAGTGTATTCCATGATTCCGCTCCACTCACGCTCCTCTTGAAATTGTGTCCAAAAACGGATGTAATCAAGGAATAAGTGTGGCACGATAGTATTACATAAGCCATGTGTGTCCGCAGTTGGTGCGGCAAAATGTGTAACGAGTTTTGAAGGAGTGGCGCCATGCGCGTGAAGTCTCGACTATTGTCTATTGTATTTGTCTCAGCAACATTCCCACTGATCACACCCAGTGCGGCGCTAGCAGAAAGATGTAACATCAATACGGCTCGGCAGTCGGTGTCGACCGAAACTCTGTGTGCCTGCACGGTCGTCGATACCCGGATGTTGCGCTACATTCAGCGACGCGCTGATTTCGAAGATATCCTGGCGCGAACTCTGGAAAGTTGCCCACCATTTGCTGCGGTTCTGACTGACCTGCCAACAGCGACAGCAGCTGCAACGGCGCGCGATGGTGAGGATGCTAACTCTGGTTTCGCGGGTACGTCCAGCGGCAGCAATGGTAGCCCAACTTCCACTGGCAGTGACGGCGGCGACGACGGTGGTGACAACGGCGACGACGGTGGCGACAACGGTGGTGACGGTGGCGACAACGGCGGCGGCGGCGGAAACGGCGGTGGCGGGTCCGGTCCCGGCGGCGGCGGCAACAACGGCAGCGGCGGCAACGACGGCAACGGCAACGGCGGCAACAATGGCGACGGTGGCAACTCCGGCGACGGCAACGGCGGCAACAACGGTGGCGGCGGTAACGACGGCAACGGCAACGGCGGCAATAACGGTGGCGGCGGTAACGACGGCAACGGCAACGGCGGCAACAATGGCGACGGTGGCAACTCCGGCGACGGCAACGGCGGCAACAACGGTGGCGGCGGTAACGACGGCAACGGCAACGGCGGCAACAACGGAGACGGCGGCAATTCCGGCGACGGTAACGGCGGCAATAACGGCAGCGGCGGTAATTCCGGGAGCGGCAACGGCGGCAATAACGGCGGCAGCGGAAACTCCGGCAGCGGCAACGGCGGCAACAACGGCGACGGAAGCGGCGGGAACTCCGGCGGTGCTGGCAGTGGCGGCGGCGGAAGCGACGGCGGTAACGGCGGAGGCGCCGGAGCTGGCGGCGGCAGCGGCGGTGGTAGCGCTGGTGGCGCCGGAGCTGGCGGTGGTGCCGGCGGCGGCAATGCCGGTGGCGCCGGAGCTGGCGGTACGTTCTAAGTGAAAGGTTGTGGATTTGCGCCATAAAAAATGGCGCAGCCCAAGCCCGACGAACAAAGCCTTGAATGCAAAAAGGGCGACGCTTGTGTCGCCCTTTCTCTCACCTCAATAACCCGATTGTTCAGCAGGAATGCATCAACTCCGGCTGTAAACTCCAACCCAACCACTGGGTTTCCGCGGGTTTTGCATCCGAAGGAACAAATAATGCGTTGCCGACCATGGTTTGATCTGATTGGTCAGGTTGTCCAAAACCAGGTCGCCAGCTGCCGAGCGGTACACGAGCACAGCATGCGAATTGCGCTGCGTATCCAAAACCGTAGCAATCAGCAGTTTGCTGGGGTCGACCCCGGCGCGAATAAGGTCTCGTTTCTTCAGCAGAGCGAAATCTTCACAATCCCCACCCCGAGACGTCGGCAATGCCCATCTTTCAGCGGTCCGGTATTGAGAAAGATCCGTAACCGAACGCGTTGTTGCGTTGACCTGACGATTGACCCGCTCGATTATCTGCATTTCCTTCTGCCTGGACATAGACGCGGCCGCCTTGCCGGAACAAGCCCAGCTGTATTGGCGGCACAATTGACGCGCGCCCGAAGGTGGCGGCGAAGCGGCTACGGTCTTGAGAAAGCTACCTTCGCTTGCACCGGCAGCAGTTCCTGCGGCCAAAGCGCTTACCGCCAACGCGGTGACTGCGAACAGTTGACCCACAGATGAGGCCAACCGCGAAATAACGGCTCTGTATTCAGTGCTCAACGGTTTCATGCCTGTTCCTCGATCCATTTCCATCCATGCGACTGCTGGAAACGGGACCGTAGATTGTTTTGCTAACTATCAGTGCACGGGGCCGTTTGCGCAATCTGCAGCGAGGTTGCAAGGGAAAAGAGGCGGAAATTCGTTCCGCATTTTGACCATTTCGGGCAAGAATTGAGAGAATTTGGCCACAATCTAAGGGTGACCTTACGTAAGTTTTTCACCCGGCATCCGCGATAAGCGCTTGAAAAGCTTACCAGCAAACTGAACAAAAAAAAGAAAGGCGGCCATACAGGCCGCCTTATTTCAGCGTTGGCTGAAATCCGCTCAATTGGTTGGAATCTGGCTTAAGTTTGCCAAGGTGATTCTAGTCGGTGATCTCTACAACGACCAATTCACGCTCGCTTGCGCCGCGCGCGTGGTCCAATGCTGCCTGATATTCGGGGGATTCGTAGCACTCAACCGCAGCCTCAACCGAAGGGAAGCGAGCCACGACGTTGCGGGGCCGCTCTTTCCCTTCAAGTTGCACATAGCGTGCGGCACGGGCGATGAACTCGCCCCCGTGCTTGGCGATGGCAGGGCCCGCCAGCTCGGCATATTTTCCATAGGCCTCAGCGTCGGTCACGGTGACATGGGCAATCCAGAGTGCAGGCATGTTATCCTCCCAATACTTGCTCAGCGGCTTTGATCGCCGCGTCGGAATTCGAGGCATCACGGCCGCCGCCCTGCGCCATATCGGGGCGTCCGCCGCCGCCTTTGCCACCCAGCTCGACCACTGCGGCCCGAACCAGATCAACAGCCGAGACCTTGTCCGTCAGGTCCGAGGTCACACCAGCCGCAACGGCCGCCTTGCCACCCGCATCGGCGATAAGCAGCACAGCGCCCGAGCCCATCCGGCTTTTGTGTTCGTCGATCAACGCGGGCAGGTCTTTGCCCGAAACGCCGCTCAACGCCTGCGCCAGGAAGGGCACCCCGTTCACGTCGCGGGCCTCGGCTCCGCACTGCCCCGAGCCGCCCGCCATCGCCAGATCACGGCGCAGCTGAGCAACTTCGTTTTGCAAGGCCTTGCGCTCATCCAGCAGTGACTTGACCCGGTTGACCACATCGTCGGGCTGCGCTTTCAGTTCCGATGCGATTTGACCAAGCCGTTGATCTTGTGCCGAAAGATGGCGGAAAGCCTCATCTCCGGTCAGCGCTTCGATCCTGCGCACACCGGCACTGCTGGCGCTGTCACCCAGCACGACAAAGGTGCCGATATCCCCGGTTTGACGTACGTGGGTCCCACCGCACAGTTCGATCGACCATGTTTCGCCGTCATGTCCTTTACCAGTCGGGGCCTTGCCCATCGATACAACGCGAACCTCGTCGCCGTATTTCTCACCAAACAGCGCCTGAGCCCCCAGTTCCCGCGCATCGTCCGGCGTCATGATCCGGGTCTCAACGGTCGAGTTCTGGCGGATGAAGTCATTCACATCGCGTTCGACCTTCTGGATTTCCCCGGGGCTCAGTGCTTTGGAGTGGCTGAAGTCGAACCGCAGCCGGTCCGATGCGTTCAGAGACCCGCGTTGTGCCACGTGATCACCCAGCGTTTCGCGCAGCGCCTCATGCAGCAGGTGAGTGGCCGAGTGGTTGGCCCGGATCGCGGTGCGGCGTGCGTGATCGACCGCAAGCTCGACCGAGTCGCCCTTCGACAACGCACCCTGGCTGACCGTCACCCGATGCGCATAGACCTTGCCTTCGGCAAATTTGCGCGTGTCTTCAACCTGCGCCACATCCTGCATGTTATCGAGACGCCGGATTTCACCGGTATCGCCGACCTGACCACCGGCCTCGCCATAGAAAGGCGTCTGATTGACGACAACCCAGCCGGTTCCACCCTGTTCGATCTTGTCGACGAGTGCACCGTCAACAACCAGTGCGGCCACCTGCCCTTCGGCTTTCTCGGTATCGTAACCAAGAAAATCCGTGGCCCCAGCCTGATCCAGAACGTCGAACCAAATGGCCTGATCCGCGGCCTCACCCGACCCGGCCCATGCGGCGCGGGCCTTGGCCTTTTGTTCGGCCATGGCAGCATCGAAACCATCCGTATCTACCGTCAGGCCTTTTTCGCGCAGCGCGTCCTGCGTCAAGTCCAGCGGGAAACCGTACGTGTCATACAGCTTGAACGCCGCATCACCAGACAGAGCTGCTCCTTCGGACAGGCCCGCAACCTCGTCATCCAGCAGCTTCAGGCCGCGATCCAAGGTCTGTTTGAAGCGTGTTTCTTCCAGCAACAGCGTTTCTTCGATCAGCGGCTGCGCCTGGCCCAGTTCCGAATACTGTGCGCCCATCAGTTGCACCAGCGTCGGCACCAGACGGTGCATGACCGGATCTTTCGCCCCCAGCAAATGCGCGTGTCGCATGGCCCGGCGCATGATCCGGCGCAGCACGTAACCGCGCCCGTCATTGCTGGGCATCACGCCATCCGCAATCAGGAACGAGGTCGAACGCAGGTGGTCTGCGATGACGCGGTGATGGACGTTCTGGTCCCCATAAGGATCGACCCCGGTCGCATCCGCCGACGCCTCGATCAGAGTCTTGAACAGATCGGTGTCATAGTTGTCATGGCTGCCCTGCAGCAGCGCGCCAATCCGCTCCAACCCCATGCCGGTGTCGATCGACTGCATGTCGAGTTCGACCATCGAGCCGTCTTCGAATTGCTCGTTCTGCATGAAAACGATGTTCCAGATTTCGATGAACCGGTCGCCATCTTCCTCGGCCGAACCCGGAGGGCCGCCCCAGATGTGATCACCGTGGTCATAGAAAATCTCGGTGCAGGGGCCACAGGGGCCGGTTGGCCCCATCTGCCAGAAATTGTCGTTGGTGGCGATGCGAATGATCCGGTCTTCGGGGACGCCGACCTTTTTCCATATCTCAAAAGCCTCATCATCGGTGTGATACACCGTGGTCAGCAGGCGGTTCTTGTCGACGCCGAATTCCTTGGTGATCAGTTCCCAGGCAAAGGGGATCGCGTCTTGCTTGAAGTAATTCCCGAACGAGAAGTTCCCCAGCATCTCAAAGAACGTATGGTGCCGTGCGGTGTATCCGACATTGTCCAGATCGTTGTGTTTACCTCCGGCACGCACACATTTCTGCGCCGTGGTCGCACGCTGATAATCGCGGGTTTCCACGCCCGTAAACAGATTTTTGAACTGCACCATGCCCGAGTTTACGAACATCAGCGTCGGGTCATTGCGCGGGACCAGAGGGCTGGATGCCACCACCTCATGCCCTTGTTTGGCAAAGTAGTTCAGAAAGGTCGATCGGATATCGTTCAGCGTGGGCATAAGCTTCTCTCAGCGCGCAATCATATTGTGTTGAAACGGGTTTATCGCCGTCCCTGCGGATAGTCCACAGCATTGGAGGCGCCGAACGAAACAAGGCGGCCCAGAGGACCGCCTTGCACTCAGAATTCTTCCGATGGCTTTAGGCTTCGAGGATATCGTCATCCTCGGCAGCCCCCGGCGGCATGTCGAATTCCAGCCCGTGCGCGGCACGAATCTTGTCTTCGATCTCAAGCGCGGTGCGACTGTTGTCGCGCAGGTACTGTTTGGCATTCTCACGCCCCTGCCCGATCCGCTCGTCACCATAGCTGAACCACGAGCCCGACTTCTCGACCACTCCGGCCTTGACGCCCAGATCCAGCAATTCGCCCATCTTGCTGATGCCTTCGCCATACATGATGTCGAATTCCACCTGCTTGAACGGCGGTGCCACCTTGTTCTTGACGACCTTGACGCGGGTCTGGTTGCCGACCACCTCATCGCGGTCCTTGATCGCGCCGATCCGGCGAATGTCCAGACGGACCGAGCTGTAGAATTTCAGCGCATTACCACCGGTCGTGGTTTCCGGGCTGCCGAACATCACGCCGATCTTCATCCGAATCTGGTTGATGAAAATCACCATGCAGTTCGAACGGCTGATCGAGCCGGTCAGCTTACGCATCGCCTGGCTCATCAGGCGGGCCTGCACGCCAACGTTGCTGTCACCCATGTCGCCTTCCAACTCGGATTTCGGCGTCAGCGCCGCCACCGAGTCAACCACGACCATGTTCACCGCACCCGACCGCACCAGCGTGTCGGTGATCTCCAGTGCCTGTTCGCCGGTATCGGGCTGCGAGATCAACAGTTCATCCAAATCGACACCCAGCTTGCGGGCATATTGCGGGTCCAGCGCATGTTCCGCGTCAACGAACGCGCAGACACCGCCACGTTTCTGCTGTTCGGCAATACAATGCAGCGTCAGCGTCGTCTTGCCCGAGCTTTCCGGGCCGTAAATTTCGACAATCCGGCCCATCGGCAGACCGCCGATCCCCAGCGCGATGTCCAGACCCAGTGAACCGGTCGAGCTGGCATCGATGTCCTGCTTGGCATCCTCGCCCAGCTTCATGATCGAGCCCTTGCCGAACTGCCGTTCAATCTGCGCCAATGCGCTGTCGAGCGCCTTTTGCTTGTCTGCGTTTTTCTTGTCGCTCATCGTCAGAAGATCCGCCATTGTCCTGTCGCCTTCCCTTTTGTCACACCCTTGAACGGGCGGCAATCGCTGCTTTGTTCGCCTCTTGTTCCTTATGAGACCAAAAAGAGAACATTTCAACTAAAACTTACAATACTTACTGTTCAGCAATTGTGTTAAAGAGTCGTTTACGCCAATCTGCGACAGTAACAAAGATTGACGAAGGGCGACTAAATGCTTGTTTTCTATAAGGAACGCCTTGCGTTTCTGGCCGTTCCCAAAACAGGCAGCACGGCATATCACACCGCCCTGCGTGACCGCGCAGACTTTTTCGTGACCGGCCCGCCGGATCTGAAACACGCCCCCGTGCGGCGCTATGATCGCTTTTTTCAGAACATCTTTCGGAAAATGTACGACACCGAGATGGAAATCATGGCGGTCGTACGCGAACCCATCGATTGGCTGGGCAGCTGGTACAAGTTCCGCAGCCGGGAGGACCGGATCGGACATCCGCATTCCACCCGCGACCTCAGCTTTGATGAGTTTGTGCAAGCCTATATGCAAAGTCCCCGCCCCGAATTTGCCGATGTCGGCAACCAGAGCCAGTTTTTTCGCACCCGAAGCAACGGTTTTGGTGCCAGCCACATCTTTAAATATGAAAACCAGGACAAGATTCTGGATTTCCTGCAAGACCGGCTGAATATGCAGATCGACTTGAAACGGGAAAACGTCTCACCCCATCGCGAGTTGATCCTGACGCCCGAGACGGACCGCAGGTTCCGCAAACGGCACACGGCTGAGTTCGCCTGCCATGACGCGGCGCTTTAGTTGACCTGCTGAAACACCGCCTCGGTCAGTTGGTTCAGCGAGAACGGCTTGGGCAGGAAGGTGGAATTCGAGATCGCGGGACCGGAATCTCCGAACGCGCCCTCGGTGTAGCCGGACATGAAGATCACCCTTGTATCCGGACGCGTCTCCATCGCTTTGCGGACCCAGGTCGGCCCGTCCATGCCGGGCATGACCACGTCAGTGACAAAGACATCGACATTCAGCGCGCCGTCTTCCAGCAGACGCAGCGCCTCTTCCGCCGACTCGGCCTCGAGCACGGTATAGCCTTTCAATCGCAGCGCACGTGTCGCGAAGGCGCGTACCGGCGCCTCGTCTTCGACCAGCAGAACTACCCCTTCGCCCTGGCGGGCTGTTTGCGTGTCGACGGCGGGTAAAGCGTCGGGTTGAACTTCTGGTGAAGCGGCCGAAACTGGCAGATAGACAATGAATTCCGTACCGTGGCCCTGAAGGCTGTCGACAAAAATGAACCCGCCCGTCTGTTTGACGATCCCGTACACCGTCGACAAGCCCAGACCGGTGCCTTCCCCGGTGCGTTTGGTGGTATAAAACGGTTCGAACACCTTCTGTAGCTTGTCCGCCGGGATGCCGACGCCGCTGTCGATCACTTTGACGGTGACATATTCGCCGGGCTGAACCGTCGCTCGGTCGCGCGTGAGGGGTTCGTTCAGCACCACCACCTCTGTCTCGATCCGCACTTCGCCGCCATCGGGCATGGCATCGCGGGCGTTTACGACGAGGTTCATCAGCACCTGTTCCAATTGCCGTTTGTCTGCCCGCACGGGCTTCAAAACCGGATCGTGGCTGAGAATCAGGCGGACTTTCTCGCCCACCAGCCGGTTCAGCAGGTGGATCAGATCCGAGATCGTATCCCGCAGATCCAGCACCTCGGGCTGCAGCGTCTGTTTCCGCGAAAAAGCCAGCAGTTGACTGACCAGAGCGGCCGCCCGGTTGGCGTTCTGGTTGATCTGTACGAGGTCGCCATAGTTCGGGTCATTCTGGTCATGCCGCAACAGCAGCAAATCACAATGCCCCGATATGGCCGTCAGCAGGTTGTTGAAATCATGCGCAACGCCTCCGGCCAGTTGTCCGACTGCCTGCATTTTTTGCCCCTGCACGAACTGCGCTTCTAGCGTCTTGAGCTCGGTGGCGTCGTTCAGTACCGCGATCAGTTGAACCTGCCCATCATTCACCACGCGGTTCAACGTGACCTGAACGAACACCTCTTTGTCCTGCCGGGTCAGGCGCAGGAATTCGGACCGCATTGCCGGTTCCTGAGCAGCCGTGCGTGCCAGCCAATCCAATACGGGATAGCCAAGTCCGTGCATGATCTGGTCAGCATTGGTTTCTCCGGGCTCGATATCCCCGATCAGTTTCACCGCCAGTCGATTGGCCTCTAAAATCCTCCCATCGGGTGCTAGGCGCACAATGGGAACAGGCAAATCGGCAAAGGAAGTCCCGCTGTTGGCCTGCCCCGCCGCCTCTGTCGGCAGCACGAGCAGGTTGCGCACGGTGCCGGACCGGTTGAGCTCGCACACAGCGGCAGAGATAGTTCCATTTTCCGTGTGCACCTGAACGATGTCACCCTGCGGGCCCAGGTCAGCCGAAAGGACTTGCTTTAGGCTATCCGGCCTGTGCCCAAGCAAATGAGCCGCCGCAACATTGACCCGCAACAACGTACCGTTGCGGCCTTCGGTCAGGACCGGAACGGCGACCTCATCCCACTGCCCCGGGGTACCCAGATGAAAGCGCCAGCAAAACTGACCGTTGCCAACATCGAACACCGAAACCGGGACGGTCGATCCGACGGTCACAATGTCTTCGCGCGCTTTGCCGAAAATCTCGGCCTTCGACTGAAGACGCAAAAGAACCGCCGCAGGATTTGCAAACATGGACTTCAGGCAGTGCTCCAATCGCACACCCGGACGGGCTTGAAACTTGTTTCGCGCCTCGGGATTGGCCGCCAGAATGTCACCCTGAGCGTTTGCGATCACGCAGGGAAACAAATCCTGTTCAGCGAAAACCGCCATGGTCTTCACCGCCTGCTGCGCCAGATGGTCCACGAGTTTTCCCCGCAACACCACAAGGAAACTCGCCGCCAGCAGCGATACGCCCGCCACGACAAAACCGGTGTGCCAGATCTGAGGCACGAGCCCGACAACGGGCGCAAGGCTTAGCAGTGCGCCGATGACGACCAAAGGGGCAAGTCGCAAACCGGACGGGGCATTTTGAACGGACGGATCAGAAAAAGCTTCCGTTGTATCAGTCATAAACAACTCAGATCAGAGGGCTTTCACGCAGTCAGCCCAAATAAGGTTAATACCCGCTTAAAAGAAACCGGGAACTCTCCTTTAAGTTGCTATGACCTGATGCGCTATCGCGTCAAGTGTGATGTGAAGAAACCGTCCGTGCCGTGGGAGACAAGCCACGTTTTCCGGAAATTCTCGGACCAGCCCGGGTATTTTCGCAAGAAACCGTCGACGACATTACCGTTTTCGTCGTCCAGCATCGAGCAGGTTGCATAAGCCAGAACACCACCCGGCGCGATCATCGGCGCCAACTGGTCCAGAATGGAGGCCTGAATACCCGTCAATTCCTGCAAGCGGCTTTCGGTCAACGCCCATTTACCCGCCGGAGCCCGCCGCCACGACCCGCTACCGGAACATGGTGCGTCCGCGAGGATTACGTCGAAGGGGGCTTGTTGCACGAGATCTTCTGTTGTCAGAATCTCTACCCGCACAGCGGCCCGTTCCGCTCGCGTCGGAAGGTCTCGCATACGAGCAGCGTTCACGTCATGGGCAAAAACCGAAACCCCTTTTTGCGCCGCCAGCGCCAGAGACTTACCACCACCGCCCGCACAATAGTCCAGCACCCGCATCCCCGGACGCAAGTCCAAGGCTGCGACAACCGCTTGACTGGCCGCGTCCTGAAGCTCAACCAACCCGTCCATGTAAGCCCGGCTTTGTGCGATTTTGCGCGCACCCTCGGTGACTTCCAACGCCGTGTCACAGGCCGGATGCGGTACAGCGATGATCCCATCCGCGGCCAGCGACGCGATTGCCGCGGAGACGTCGGCTTTCATCAGGTTGACCCGCAAATGCACTGGCGCCCGGCTTTGCAGGGCCTGCGCCACCGGCACCGCCTGCTCGCCCAGCGAAGTCTGAAACCTGGACCAGAGCCAATCGGGGATATCATACTGCTCGGCCTCAGAGTCGAAGTCCCGTCCGACCTCGGTTTCGGCCAAAACCCCGGGTGCGTGGCGCGCGCCCGTGAACACATCCTCCAACGGTGCGCCGGATGCACGCACAGTACCTATCATAAGACCACGCCCGGTCTCGGCCCCTCCGAGCGCCGCATAGGATCGTTTGCACCGCAACGCGGCGAACACATGATCGCGAACCGCAGCCCGATCCTTGGATCCGGCGAACCGGCTCCGGCGGGCCCAGTTGGTCAGGGATTTCTCGACAGGCGCACCTGCGAGAATCTCATCAAGGATTTCGATAGAAGCCTGAATACGTGCGGCCGGTGTCATGCTGTCTTCCGATGCTGCTAGTGTGACGATAGTCAAAGCCACAAATGCAAAACGGCGCCCTGTTCCGGGCGCCGCGAACCTTGAAAGCCGGGGTTACATCACCCGGTAGTTCGGGCTTTCGCGGGTGATCTGAACGTCGTGCACATGGCTTTCCTTCAGACCCGCGCCAGTGATTTTGACGAAGTTGCAATTCTTGCGCATGTCTTCGACCGTTGCACAGCCGGTATAACCCATCGCGGCGCGCAGACCGCCAACCAATTGGTGCACCACGGCACTGGCCGAACCCTTGTAGGGCACCTGCCCCTCGATCCCTTCGGGCACCAGCTTGTCGTTGGCCGCGTCTTTCTGGAAATACCGATCCGCCGAGCCGCGCGCCATCGCACCCAGGCTGCCCATACCGCGATAGGATTTAAACGAACGGCCCTGGTACAGGATGACCTCGCCCGGGCTTTCATCGGTGCCCGCGATCATCGAACCAACCATCGCGCAGGATGCGCCCGCCGCGATCGCCTTGGCGAAATCACCCGAGAACTTGATGCCGCCATCGGCAATCACTGGAACATCGCCGGCCGCAGCTGCGCAATCCATGATGGCCGTTAGCTGAGGCACGCCAACGCCAGCAACCATACGCGTGGTGCAGATCGAGCCCGGCCCGATGCCGACCTTGATGGCATCTGCACCGGCATCGATCAGTGCCTTGGTGGCATCGCCAGTCGCAACGTTACCGGCGATGATCTGAACCTCGTTCGACAGTGTTTTAACCCGCTTCACCGCGTCCAGAACGCCCTGAGAGTGACCATGCGCGGTATCAACGACAATGATATCGGCACCGGAATCCACCAGTTGTTCCGAACGCTCAAACCCGGCATCCCCGACTGAGGTCGCCGCCGCCACGCGCAAACGGCCCAGCGGGTCTTTGCAAGCGGTCGGGTTCAGCACGGCCTGTTCGGTGTCTTTCAGTGTCAGCAGTCCGGTCAGCTTGCCTGCGCCATCGACCACCAACAGCTTTTCGATGCGGCGGGCCTTCATCAGGCTCTTGGCCTCTTCCAGATCGGCCGGTTCTTGCAGCATGGCCAGATTGTCAGTGGTCATCATCGCCCGGATCGGCTGGTCATCCGAGGTTGCAAAACGCATGTCCCGGTTGGTCACGATGCCGACCACGCGGCCCTCTTCATCAACCACGGGAAAGCCGGTGAAGTTGTAGCGCTCGACCAAGGCCTTGGCATCCGCCAGCGTCTGATCCGCGCGCAGCGTGACCGGGTTGTAGACGATGCCGGATTCAAACCGCTTGACCCGGCGTACCTCGCGCGACTGCTCTTCAACCGACAGGTTCTTGTGAATGACGCCGATGCCCCCGGCCTGGGCCATGGCGATGGCCATGCGCGCCTCGGTCACCGTGTCCATGGCTGAGCTCAGCAGTGGGATGTTCATGGTGATCGCCCGCGTCACGCGCGTGCTTGTATCCGCCGTCGCCGGCAGCACCGACGAGGACGCCGGAACCAAAAGAACATCGTCAAAGGTAAGTGCCTCACGAATCTGCATCTGCTAACCCCATGCAAAAGCCCGTTTGGCGGTGACCCTATTACATGGATTTCACCCAAGGAAAAGCCCCAGAGCTAAACTAGTTTTCCTTTACGGGCCAATCCCAAGAGAAAAAACGACGCAACCCATGCAAAACGTGCCGCTGAATGCCCTTTCCCTTTGCGCGCAAACCCATATCTTGCCCGGCATACGCGCGAATACAAAAGGCAGGCCAGATATGACCACCGATCCCCTTGTTGTTTTTACCCCTTCAGGCAAACGCGGACACTTTCCCGTTGGCACCCCGGTTCTGACCGCCGCCCGGCAGCTGGGCGTCGATCTGGATTCGGTCTGTGGTGGCCGTGGGATCTGCTCGAAATGTCAGATCACCCCCAGCTACGGCGAGTTTCCCAAACACGGCGTTACCGTGTCCGAAGATGCGCTGAGCGAATGGAACGCGGTCGAGCAACGTTATGACGACAAGCGGGGGCTGAAACCCGGCCGCCGTCTGGGCTGTCAGGCCACCGTTCAGGGCGACATCGTGATTGACGTTCCGCCGGAAAGCCAGGTGCACCGTCAGGTCGTCCGCAAGGCCGCCGCTGCGCGCGCGATTATCATGGACCCGGCAACGCGTCTGTATTTCGTCGTGGTCGAGGAACCCGACATGCACTCGCCCACCGGCGATCTTGAGCGGCTGGAACGCGCCCTGCGTCAGCAGTGGAATATCGAAGCCGTCACCGCCGATCTGTCGCTGATGTCCAAGCTGCAGCCCGTCCTGCGCAAGGGCAAATGGGAGGTCACCGTGGCCGTCCACAAAGGCCACAAGGATACCGTTGCCCGGATTGTCGAAATCTGGCCCGGTCTGCATGAAAGCGGGCTATACGGGCTGGCCATCGACCTCGGCTCGACCACTATCGCGGCGCACCTGACCGATCTGGAAACGGGAGAGGTGAAGGCGTCATCAGGCCTGATGAACCCGCAGATCCGGTTCGGCGAAGACCTGATGAGCCGTGTGTCCTACGCGATGATGAACCCCGGCGGTGATCAGGAGATGACACGGGCCGTACGCGAGGCGATCAATGATCTGACAATCTCGATCACCGAAGAAGCGGGCATCGATGCCGAACTGATCGTTGAGACGGTTTTCGTCTGCAACCCGGTCATGCATCACCTGTTGCTGGGTCTGGACCCGGTCGAGCTGGGCCAGGCACCGTTTGCGCTGGCGACCTCGGAAAGCATGTCCCTGCCCGCCCGCGAGATGGACTTGACCAAGATGAACCCGCGCGCGCAGGTTTACATCTTGCCTTGTATCGCGGGCCATGTTGGGGCCGACTGTGCCGCGGTTGCCTTGTCGGAAGAACCCGGCAAATCCGAAGACCTCGTGCTGATCGTGGACGTGGGCACCAACGCGGAAATCCTGCTGGGCAACACCAGCCGCGTTCTGGCCTGCTCCTCGCCCACAGGTCCGGCATTCGAGGGTGCCCAGATCAGCTCCGGCCAGCGCGCTGCGCCCGGCGCCATTGAACGGATCGAGATCGACCCTGTCACCAAGGAACCCCGCTTTCGCGTGATCGGGTCCGAGAAATGGTCCGATGAGGAAGGCTTCGATCAGGACGTCGCAACCACCGGCATCACTGGCATCTGCGGCTCAGGTATCATCGAGGCCGTGGCCGAGATGCGCATCGCTGGCCTGTTGGACGAAAGCGGCCTGATTGGTTCGGCTGCACAAACCGGCACCGCGCGTTGCGTTCCCGAAGGCCGCACAAACGCCTATCTGATCCACGATTCCAGCGCCGAAGGTGGGCCGCGCATCACCGTGACCCAAGGCGACATCCGCGCCATCCAGCTGGCCAAATCCGCGCTTTACGCTGGCGCCCGTCTGCTGATGGACGTGATGGAGGTCGACAAGGTTGACCGCGTCGTTCTGGCCGGGGCGTTTGGTGCCCATATCTCGACCAAACACGCGATGGTTCTGGGCATGATCCCGGACGCACCGCTGGATAAGGTCTCCAGCGCAGGCAACGCAGCGGGAACCGGTGCCCGGATCGCGCTGTGCAATATCGGCGCCCGAACCGAGATCGAACGCGTCGTGCGCGAGATCACCAAGGTCGAAACCGCCATTGAGCCCAAGTTCCAGGATCACTTCGTGGCCGCTAACGCGATCCCGCATAAAACCGATCCGTTCCCGGAACTGGCGCAGGTGGTCACCCTGCCCGCGCCCTCGTTCAACACTGGCGGAGATGAGGAAAAGTCTGGCCGCCGTCGACGCAGGAGGTCATAGTCGCCCCAACCACGGGGGCATAGATGACGTCAGCAAACGAAGAACAGGCAGAGTACTGGGGCCAGTCTGAGAGCGGCACTAAATGGTTGACCTACGAAGATCACCTGGACCACGCCTTTGCCCCTGTTCTGGATCTGGTTCTGAACCGGGCTGACTTGTCCGTTGGAATGAAGGTTCTGGATATCGGTTGCGGCACGGGGGTTAGCACCCTTGCCGCAGCCCGGAGCGTCGGACCGGACGGACATGTGCTGGCCGCCGATATCTCACAACCTTTTCTGGATCGCGCTGCCACGCGCGCTTCGGAAGACGGATTGGACAACATTCGGTTCCAGTTTGCTGACACTCAGACCTATTCCTTTGAGCCCGCGCTTATGGACGCGGCGATCTCGCGGTTCGGCGTTATGTTCTTCAGCGATTCCGTGGCTGCCTTCGCCAATATCGCAAAGGCGCTAAAACCTGGCGCTCAAATGACTTTTGCGGCCTGGGGTCCTTTGGACGTGAACCCATGGTTCCGCGTGCCCCATATAGCCGCCGTCAAACGATTGGGTCAGCCACCACGCGTGGACCGCTATGCGCCCGGCCCCCTCGCGTTTCACGATCTTGACCACGTCACGGGAATGATGGTTCAGGCCGGGTTGTCTGATGTGAAGGCCGAGGCAGTCGCATTAGACCTGCAAGCCGTCAACGGTGTTGAGGGTACAGCGGCACTGTGTACGCGCGTCGGACCGGCTGCGCGGGTCATCGCTCATTTCGACGGAGATGAACGGGACGTCCAAGCCATCCAGAAAGACGTCACCGCCGAGTTTCATCACCTGCAATCCCAGGCAGAGCCCCACATCCCTGCGGTCATCAACCTGTTTCAGGCTCGTCGATCCGAGTGATTGGAGCGGGTAGCGGGAATCGAACCCGCGCGTTCAGCTTGGGAAGCTTAGACGATGAACCACTATCTCCGCCTTATTTCAATTAGTTAGTCGGCGTCTTATATGCGGTTTGTAGGTATTTTGTAGGCGATTAGCACAATTGCCTATTTCGAGGAGATTAGCCCCTCCACCCTATGGCGCAACACCTTTTATGGCGGAACGTACAACTGTCTGCTACAACATCTTGAAAAACATGGTCCTCGCCACCATGTCTAGACAAAGATAGCCAGTTTGACGGCAGAGGGATCAAGTGAGCGTCGACATCTACAATCAGAGATACGAAACATTTCGGCACTTGGACAAGCTGCGTTGGCAAATGCTGCAACTGCTGATCGCAATCGCATCGGCCACCGCGTTGGTGCTGCGATCAACGACCGGTGAGATCGAGTGGTGGTTTTACTTTCTGCTGGGAGCATCTCTGATGACACTTTCATTTGTGATGCTTCGCATCGGAAGCGGTATCCGGAAGAACGCCGTCGAACTTAAGACGGCAGCTGATGCAATTGGTGACCATGGAATGCCTGATGTCTCCAACGAGTGGAAATCCATCGCTCACTGGATCGCAGTGTTGGTGATGGGTTTGGGAGCTTTCTTAGTCGGAACCTCCGCCAGCATGGCCAACATTTTTTCAGGGGGTTGAATTGACCAAAGCATTCATCAGCTATCATCACCACAATGACCAAGAATATCGAAACCACATTTCGTGGCTCGCGAACATGTACGGAGCATTTGACGATTGCTCAGTCGAACTTGGGGACATTGACGACAATCTTGCACCACAGACTATTCGCAGGATCATCCGGGATGAATACCTACGCGATACCCAAGTAACTATCCTTCTTTGCGGAACTGAGACCCGATTCCGAAAGCATGTGGACTGGGAACTGAAATCCAGCATGATTGACGGAGCTGTCAATAAACGGTCTGGAATACTCGTCATCGACCTGCCGACCACCTCTAGCATTTCATGGCAAACGAGTCTGCCCGGCGAGAAAGCGGCCATATATCCCGACTATACGTCCGGGTGGTTTTCGGTCGAAACAAAGGCTGATTTTCAAAATCGGTACCCGGAGATGCCTGAGCGGATCATCGACAATTTGCTCAAACCGGATGTTGCTATGTCGGTGGTGCCGTGGTCTCGAATTGAGCATCAACCTGAGAACTTGAAGTTCTTGGTCGATGCCACCGCAAGAGTAGCAGCTACAAATGAATACGACTGCTCATTGCCTATGCGGATGCGAGATCACTATCCGCAACCAAGATATCAGTACTAACTTAGAGTATTGGGGAGAGTGCTGACCACATTCTGGAGCGGGTAACGGGAATCGAACCCGTAACAAGAGCTTGGGAAGCTCGTGTGATACCTTTTCACCATACCCGCGCTGTCGAAACTGTTACTATTACACCCAGCCGAAGACAAGGCGTTGCGGCACTGCAAAATGTCACCTTTGGGTGTCTGTTATAATAACGGTTTCGCACTTTCGCCAACAGCAACTGCCGCGTAGCAAATACCATTGATACCAAAAAAATTCATACCGAGAAGAATAAATGTCAGATCTTAACAGATACCTAGAAGAGGCCCTTAGCAAGGTCCCTAACCTGTTGCTCAGAAAGGCAGTATCGAAGAAGTTGGAGGACCAGGGTGTCGAAGACGAAGCTCTTTTAGATGCTTTGATGGAGCATATTCAAACCAACGGAGACGGCCAGTTTGTTTGGGATGACGGTGAGCCCGATAAATTCAAAAATTTGAGCATAGAATTTAGTGACGAAGATACAAAGAGTATCCTTAGTGAGTTCAACAAGCTCCTCAAAGAAGACCTTCCAGAGGTAATCTCAAATTCGGTTCAAGACACCGCAAAGGCAGTGGTCAAAGGGCTTGAGAATGAATGGCCTGAGCAAAAGATTGAGGAAGACAGTAGTGCCCGGTACTTTCGAGATCGTTTGAACCTACGTTGGTCGAAAGGTTTAGACCCTTTGCGCATGATGCTGATTGCTTCTCGAGAAGTTGGCCAAGAATATGCTGATAAACTAAGCAGATCAAAAGCCAAGAAAGGGATCGCACGGCGCGAAGTCACCGTCGCCGTTCATGCTCGCGCCTGCCAAACAGCATTGGAAATACTAACTCTTCTGGAGAATGGCCTTGCTGATGGCGCGTATGCTCGGTGGAGAACACTGTATGAGTTATCTGTAGTTGCCATGTTGGTTGACCGATTTGGAGACGAGATAGCAGAGCGCTACCTAGCTCATGATGCGGTCAGTATGCGAGAGGCGATTAGAAATGAGTATCGGCATGATCAGATTCCGTATGACCCTCAGTCGTTAAAGGGCACTGCAAAAACCATTGAGACTGAATTCCAGTCTTTAGTGTCCGAATTCGGAAAATCCTTTGCTGGTCCATATGGTTGGGCGGCAGACAGTATCGGAAAGAAAGCGCCTCGCTTCCAAGACCTTGAGGAAGCAATTGAATGGAAAGCCTTGCCTCCTAATTACAAGTGGTCAAGTCACAAAATTCATGCCGGCGTAGCCGGAACCTTGAGAACCCTCGGATCGTTTGACGGGGAGCTAACCGTGCGCGCTGGCGCAAGTAATGCTGGGATTGAGATACCCGCCGTAAATACGGCTTTTTCCTTGCTCCAGATCACGACACTCGTTTTTGGAAAACGAAATGACATTGAAACACAAATTCAGATGCAAGCTCTGATATTGCTTCGAGATAAAGTGGTCCGAGAGTGTCGCAAAGCTGCGAAGAGGCTCGAACGTGATGAAATGGAAATCCGACGTGAGCTAGATGAGATATAGACTCAACGATTGGCTAGGTTCTGCACTTTGATCGGCTGGAAAATAACAAATGATCTACCGAGGCATCAAATTCAATTTGTCGTTCGAACGCGGTTGCGGCGGTGAGATGCCTGCAGGCCCCGGCATCTATGCCGAGGTGCATTGGCCGACCATGAACATCCGCATTGGCGAGAGCAAGAACGTGCGGTCGCGCAATCGCGGACACATCCGTTGGGCAGACAAGCACAAGGCCGGGACACACAAACCCGAGGAAGCCAATAGAAAGGGGCCAATCGTCGATTTGGTCAAGGAATGGGGGTCTGAGGGCCTAGAGCACTTTTTGATTTCAGGTGATCCACGGCTTTCCGACCGGGAACTTCGGGTGGAATGCGAAAAACAGCTGCACGAATGGGCGCGAACCCAGACCATTTTCGTCAACATGAACCGTCAACGCAGTTATCGAACCGTTAACTGAAGAAAAAGGGCGGCCAAAGAGCCGCCCTTTTAATATTCAATTCTGTGGTTTTGACTGCTCAAGACAGAAACTCAATTGGTCTCGGAATCCTTCGATTATTTTGCGGGTATCATAGTTATGAGCAAACATTGCGAGAATCGTCCTATCCTCCTCAGAAGAAAGGTCTAATTCGTTCCCATTCAGGACGAAGATAGGACACTCGCATTCATAAATCGAGTCCAGTACCAATTGAAGCCGTGGGTCGTACAGGGTCATTGTGTTCATCTCCTTTGTTCCAGTGACATGATGAACTTAACCATTGACCGCGTGTCGGGCATTGTTGGGTTCTTGCAATAGCTTGCAAACTCTTGCTGCCCGCAGCAGCGCGTCAGAGACGCACGAAAGTTTGCACGCCCCACCATCACGCCCGAAACAACAGAACCATCATTCTGACGCAGATTTTCCGGGGCGGACACCGTTATCTACGCGTCACCAATACCCTCGCAACCGAACCTCGCCCACAGTTGCACCAACTGAGCGATGATCAGACAACCATAGCGCCTGCGCAACGGACCCCGCCATATCCGCGTGCCCAGCTTTCGTGCCACCCGAAATCGTCGTGCGACCAGCCGCGGTGATCGACGCTTCGAATGACTCAAGTTCGGCCTGCAATTCGAGGCGCGCCGGTATGTCCCCAATTTCGAGGTCGCCTGTATGCAACGCCCCGTTCAGGGTATTGAGGAGCAGGTTGCGCGAGACATTGTTGAACGTCACGCCGCGTTCTTTCGACTCGGACTCGTTCTCGCCCCCCGTGATTTGCATTCGGGTGTGCTGCACCCCTCGGGCATTCAGGAGGTCGCAGAACGCACGACCAACACCTGACGCGTCCACAACTAAGTAGCCAGCCGAGGCAAGTGGCTCCTGCAACATGAGGTTTCGAATTACCTGTGCGAGTTCAGTGTATGCCATCGCGGGGATACGCTCAGACCGCACGACAACGCGACGACGCGGCCCAAGCTCCTGCGCGTATTGAGTCCAGCGTGGCACACGCTCGTCCATAATGATCGAAAAAGCGTTCTGACCCGATGCAGACGCCGACTGCGCGATATCCAAACCAACAAGGTAGCGGCGATATCCGGGCGTAACGGTCACGGCTGGGTCAGAGCATGGCAGGATCAAATCCTCGCCCCGCTGGATGATTTCAGGCAGCTGCATAGATGTCCCTCAGCTTCAATTCGGGCATATCGGTAAAGGCTTTCTCAATGGTCTCAGGCGCAAAGAATGGCGTACCGCCGCCTGACCATCTAAGTTCGTGTTCAATCGCAAAGGTCAGAGGCGGTTGGTATTTTCGGTCAAACGCGACCTTGTCAGCCATACGAGGCAGATCGGTCGAGCGTGCGGTGATCTTTTCAACTTCGTCGTTGTCTACCCAAAGCCGATGGGCGAATCCGCCTACACGACCGGGAGTTGTGATCAAAAGAATGCGTCCGCCCTCCTCTCGGATGGGCAGCGTCGCATCAAATACGGCGTCGGGTATAAAGGCACCTTCCTCGTAGATCAGCAGCCCTCCATCTTTCACCCCCCAGCCGCGCGCCGATTCCCCGTCCTGACCCGCAGGAACACAGACAATGGCCGACCCATTCGCAAGTTCCATGACTTGCTGCGTGAGGCGTGTTTTTTGAATGGACAGCCCGAGTTCGTGCCACGCCTGCAAACATTTTTTGAATAGCAAGGTGGATTGCGCCAGCGTGGGCGAGAGGATCAGTACGGTTCGATTAGGCATCGAGACTGTCTGAGCAGCCAGTACACCCGTTGTCTGCGATTTTCCGATCCGCCTTGAGGCAAGACACATCGCGAACGGGCTAGAGGACGTCAGAAACTTACGTTGCCAATCATCCGCAGGCCCGCCCACAATGTGCTCAAGCAGAGCAGTCGGATCAGTGCGCCGCTCGAGCCTCTGGAGAAAGATACCGAGGTCATTCAAGGCTCAGCTTCCTATCCGCAACCATCGCCCGGAACATTTCGAAGGCGTCGGGGTGGTTTTCGAAAACCACATAAAGGATGTCTTGCAACACCGCCCATTCGGGGGCCTCGTTGATCGACAATACGACCGTCGTTTTCTCTTTGAGAGCTGTGTAGGATTTGAGGAGTCGTTCGAATGACTGCCCCTGATCCCGCAGGAGTTGGCCGAGCGCGGGTGCAAGATCTTCAACGTCACGGCCATCTCCGATCTTGGCTTTCATCAAGCCATAGATTTCTTTCTGCTCCTCGATAATCCCGCGCAAACCTCGCTGCACATCGTCCTGACCGCGATTGATTACTGCATCGTCAGCAGCGGATTCGGACCGGGCTGCCTCAGCAAGCACAACCTTCTTTACTTCGTCGGTGATGAATTTCGTGCGGAAGCGGTCGAGGGTCGTAATTTCGACGCCCAGCCGTTTCGCAATTTCAGCAAAGGGACGACGATGCAGCACGCAATCAAGAACGACCTCGCCCAAATCCGACCGCTGTCGAATGAGCGATTTCCGACCGGGACCGGGGTCTTCTTTCGGAATCACCTTCAAAATGCGCTGCATGTCGATACTCATGCGGCCTTCTCCAAGATCGGATCGGCAAGTTCGAGGAATTCGGACAACAAGTGTCCGATGGTGCCCCCAGCACCTCCGAACCGCGCAATCAACCACCGCATGTCCGCAGCATAAATCGGGTTGTCTACAGCCTTTTCAGATGGGCAATCATAGTTGTCCGACACCCAAGAAAGGAACACTAGCGACAACAAAACGATGCGCAACCTATCCGTGTCCGAGATTTGGCAGTGATCGACATAGACAACGTGCCGCTCATCAACGTGGATACGCGAAGCGTCTATGCCACGCAGGCCGAGAACGGCTTTGGCCGCGACCTGCCTGCCAAGGCGTTTGAGGGGGTCCATACGGGTCATTGGTCGGCCACGATTTCGACGTATGTACCAGCCTGTTCCGCCAGTGTCTTCGCGCGGCGATACAACTGCGGGTCTCTGGCTTGTGTTCGGGTCAGTTTGACGGATTCTGGCGTCAGCGCGGCTTTGACATCCGCAGGTTTCGAATTCTGACCCAGCAAATTCTTGAGTTGGGTCAGTTCATCAGCGTGTTGTTTTTCGCGAGTGTCGCGCTCACGTTGCGCGTCTTTGACCTCGTCAAGCAACTTTGCCGCGTTGTCTTTCAAACCACCGATCTGTTCTTCGATCTGCTTGGACAAGCCATCCTGCATCGCCTCAAGCAGTTTCGGGGTCGCTTTCTCGATAAACTGCTCCATCAGTTTATCGTTGTTCTCGTCAGACATTTTGCATCTCCACCAGCAATAGAAAAGCGGGCTCCTTGGAGCCCGCCCTTCAATTTGAACGTGAAGATGCGCGACCCCCTGGCCTCGATTTGAATATGCGGTATTGCGCCTTTTCGCTCGACCACAGCGTTCCCGACTGAGTTCGACTAAGCAGCAAGGGCGTAAGTGAAATCTACGCTATTTCGGGTAATTTCGCCTTTATTGATGGCCTTATTCAAAACCTCACGAATGCCATGGTCCGAAATATCCCCATCAAGCGCGAGCAAGATGTCTTTGAACTTTGCTTCGCCCTTTTCTTTGAGCAGATCAAAAATGGCCGCACGCCGCTCAGAATAGCGCATCTTCGGGAACTGCCGCTTAGGTGCACGTTTTGGTTTCGGATTGTTCGTGATGGCAGCACGTGCCGCATGTGCACGCTCGTCCTCACCCTTCAATGCTTCCCAGAATGCCCGCGCCTCGTCGATATGCGAAAGTGACGACCGCCCATCAAGTTCCGGGACATCCGCGCCCTCCAAGATCGCAACGACCCTGCTGCGCAAAAGATGTGGATTGATGTCTGCCATTGTGCAGATGTCATACCGTGATCGCGCCCAGCCGCCGGATGTAGCCGTCAAAAACCGCAATGCCTCATCACGCAAAACCCGCGCCTCATCCGGGTGCGAGGTCATTTGGATTGCGCTAAACAAATCAAAGATTGCCCGAGAAACAACCGCCCGCCACATTTCATGGGCGGGCGCTTCCACTTCAAGACCGTTTGATGCCTCCATTCAGGCGACCCTCGGAATGAGGGTCGAGGTGTCCCCGCCTTCCTCGTCGATCATGTCCTTTTCTTCTTCCCACGTGCGGTCTGCACGGACGATTTCGCCCTTCTGCAAGTTTTCGTGGAGTGTCTGCCGGGAAATCGAGCCGGACATATAGAGCTTCATTTGCATCTCGATCATCTTCGGATCCATTGAAGCCTCAATGAAATCACGCGACAACTTGGCTGATGCCTCGTCTGGCGACGCACCCACCCACTCGGCAGCAATGCGAAGCAGAGCGTTCAAGGCCGCTTCGACCGAAACAACGACCGAGTGCAACAGCGCGAGTTCAGACCGTGTTCGTTGCGTTGCTGTACCCAGTGTTTCGTTGCGATTGACTGTGGTCGACAACATACGGGCACCAAGGGACATCATCTCGTCCTCAAGCTCGGACATCTCCTCTTTCATCGCGGCAACACCCGCACCCGTAAATTCAAGCAAGCCCGCCTGTGCGCCTTCGGGCAGCAGCCACAGAGCACCCGACCCGATGGTCGATGGCTTGTGCTTTTCTGAGATTGATCCCGCGATCCAAGGTGTTGGTGCGGCTGTCAGATGCAGGGCGTGACGTTTGTCGCAAGATGTATTGAAATGCGCGATTGCCGTCTTGCAGAGAGCGAGAAATGGCGGTGTCACATGTTCTGGGCGAATGCCCTCATGGCTGACCATAACGAATGGGATGTAGTCGAGCGCCTTGCCATTGACCGTCGGAATGATCTCTTCGCCCACATCAACACGATTGTCCTGCGCATCACGGACAAACCTACGAAACTTATAGATCGTGTCTTCAAGGATCAGTTCATAGGTCACGTCGGCGTTTTCAAACTGCTCGTCCGAACTGAGCCAAACCCGCGACAACACCTTTTTCCCATCCACATAGGCGGTGTCGAATTGGTCGATTTCCTCTGCCTTGAAGGTCGAAAAATGCGGGACCGTTGTCGGCGTGTTGTTATCCTGTGGGAAATCAACAAGGATGCCGAAGCGACCCATTGTGATGGCCTCACGCGTCATGTCCTCGGCCAGCGCGTGCAACGGCGCGTTTTCGTGCGTGGCACTCAAGCGCAACGGTTCGAGGCGTTCAGGCAGCTTGAACACGGGTTCCTTTCGAAGCGCGAGACCAACCAAGGCGCGCTGGGTCATGGATGGTGCCCCCGTGAAATGACCCCGATCCAGATAGGATTTGTAGTCGTCCACGGACATGCCCGACGGCTTCGGAACATACAGTTGACCCTGATCCTTGATTGCGTCTTCGCCCTCAAGACAGGAGCGAATGAGATCGAAATTGGACCGCAGGCGGTCGATGCGGTTACTAGACATCTTCACCTCGGCTAATCAGGATCGGGAACAGGTGGATGAACGGGATGTGGAACGCACCGTGACCTGCGTGGATTTTGACCATCGACTGCGTTTTCTCGAGGATCACGTCGCCGACGTGCAATTCCTTGGATTCAGGTTCAATCATCAGATTGGTCAGGGCATCCATTAAGCCGTCGATGCCAACGGGCGCGACGAACTCCATAGACGTTGAAATGGTAACTTCGGACAGCACGCATTTGTCGTCTGCGCTCGCCTTGAGAGTAATCTGCATTGGGGTTTCCTTTAGGTGCGGGGGCGAACCGCAAAGAAGGAAACTGCGCGACGACCCGCCCCCTGTTTCGTCAAACGCGCGCGTGATGATTATGCGGGGATCGGCGGTAGTAGTTCGACCGGGGCAGTGTCCCACTAAGGGCGATCTTGCGGTAATGGGCGGGGTCAGTAGATTTGCTGAAAAATTCTGTGAACCCCACCCCCGCTGACGCCGCAGCCAGATTAGGGGGTCCATTCACATTTCTGCACAGATGTCGGGCGATCTATCAGGTGTTTAACGCGTCTGCACAGCAGCCGTCTAACGTATGGTCACTGAGCTTACGTTATTGGTTCGACGTGCACTTAGTTATCAATTGGTTACAGTTCGAGCCTGAGATTTAGTGCAGGCGTTTTGTAGGCACGGCGATGAGATCGGATCAAAGTACGTCAACAATAGTGTCGTATTCTTTCGACCCCGCATAGAGATCGCCCCGAGTGTGGCCGCGAGATTTGCGACCGATCTGCGATGTGATACGCAAAACCGCAAAAAACCATCATTCAAGATTTCCCTTGCGCGAAAAAAATGGATGGATGGATAAAACGCCAAACCATCCATCCATTTAATTCACATATGAGAAGTCAAGATCGCCCCCAATTTGCGGGTTTGCGTTTCAATATGCGAACCTCGAATTCAAGAACGTAACGCACCTACTGAGACCAGTCCGCCCGTGTACCACGAGCATCAAGATGCACAAAATCTCTATACTCTCCAATTCCACCTTCGAATACACCGTCTTCCCTAATTCGGCGGAAATACTGCGCCAACTGCGCCGCCGACCAGTTTGAAGACATAACATCAACTCCTAAGAACGACATCTGTACGCTTTGACTAGTGCTTCCGATACAAGAATTATATTGGGGTGTTCGATAAGCACTTACTATTTTCACGTCGGCGTCAGTGCTGTCTCGCAAAACATCAAGTGCCCTTGTGACACCAACAATGTTTGGCCACATGGCCTTTGGCGGTGGGCCGTTCAACCCGTAGCACCGATTACCCACATCATGGTGAGCCCCACCCATTACAAGCAACTCTTCAGGTTGTACAAACTTTACGCCATTGTCAGAAAGAAACTGCGAAAACTCTTCGATGAACGCGGGATCGAGATCGCCCACTCCCACTGCTCGAGTAGATGCAATACCCTGTCGCTGCACGATGCTAGTATTGCGCTGAGCATATCCAACCTCTCCATAGGCCCAGGATAGTTCGCGACTTAATTCGGCCAACATAATTTGGTCCGGTTCGCTCAAATCGTCGTCGCCTTCAGCAATCAGATTTGCACGATCTCGTTCTAACTCGTTTATGGTTTCCCTAATCGTTTTTCTGCGCAATTTGAGTTCCTCGTGATATTCATCCCATGCATCTTTGGATGCATCGTCCGCAAGGTAACTAAAATACTCAGCAAACCTGATGCGTAACTCGATATCTTGCGAAATTCCATTGTCGATATACTGAGTTACGAAACTTCGGTAGTCGTTCGTCCGCTTCGAGTGCTCTTGGATTAGCTGAATCCAGTAGGGCAGTATGGCCGCAACCAAGCCCACGATTGTAGTGCCAAAAACAACCTTATAAAAACCCCACCGTGCTTCGTATCTTCGTGTTTCAGCTTCGGCATGAAGGGTCAAAAACTTATCGATTTCGTCGTCTTTTTCCGACATTGTTCCTAAAATGCCTTATCGAATGCTCAAAAATACTAATTGAATATATGCTAAGCAGAAGCACCCATTTAAGCAACCTTGGCACCTTCGAATGTAATCATTTGATCGTTCGCACACCCATTTATCGGCGCCTAGGCACCAAGGACCTCCTGCACAACAGTGCCACTTCGAGCAGACCTCCCCATAGCGAAGTGTATTTCCAAGCCAAATGGACGCCGCAAACCTGCGACGCCCCTCTCTCTATCAATAGGCTACCAATACTCAAATACCCGCCTGATCCAAAGTCTTGGACATATGCTCGCGATACGCAGCCAGCACGTCCTCAATAGACGCTTCAACGTCTGCGACCTTTTCAAACACGAATTGTCTGTTTCGCCCGCGTGAGACGCGCCAGCCGTGGGTTTTCTCGATCAACCCACCAGCCTGCACAATGCGCGGTGAAATAGCACGCGCGTTTCCGGGGATGTCCTTGGGCGAAACTGTCTGAGCCAGATCGCCGAAGCCAGATTTCATCTCAAGAAACAACTCAGTCGCAGAAAAGCTGCGCAGTGTGCCAATAGCTTGATCGAAGCCAGCTAGGAAGTCAGTCAGGAAAACATAGACACTGTCGGCTGCCGCCGCCTCGGACGCCATTTCAAGCCGCATCGCCGCATATCGCTGACCGAACCACCCCTCATCTCGACCAAGCAAACGGGCGACACACTCGCCAACGCGGGAAAACACACCAAACCTACTGCTTGACTGCTTAATCGCGTGTACGTCGCGGAGAACGGCTGAGACAAGCGAATACAATGCTCCGCGCCACTGGGCGATGTGCGACTTGCGATAGGCTCGGAATTCGTCTTCATCCATGTAGGACTTTGGCCGAGTAAGTGTCACCCGCACTATGCGTTCAATCAGGTCTTGTTTGTAAAATGTGGGATCAAGACCAGCGATCATCAGCGGTCGCATGGCGTCGAGAGCGAACACACCGCCGTCTGAGTACAGCTTTCGCTTGGTCAGGCCACCGCCAGTAGACAAGCGACACAGCGCGTCAGACATACTCGCCAGCGTCGTCACGTTGTCAAAAGACATAACTGCCGACTGGTACGAAGATGTCACCAGATCATCCTCGCTTTTCGGTTCACCACCAAGCGCACCCACCTTAGGATCGACAATTTCGATCAGAGTAGAAAGTGTCGATGACTTCGCCGAACCTGCTGAACCATCGAGAATTGCGATGGGACATTGTTCACCGGGGTTAATGATCGCTGTGACCATCCACGCGAGCAAAAACACCATTGAATCTTCATCCACGTTCAAAAACTCGATCAGATCGGACAAGTCACCTTGCTCTGGCATCGACATGGGCAAGCCAACACCTTTGCGAAATTGAACAGGCGCATCGTTGTTCACGCGCCATCCGGCATCGTCGATCTCAATGATCGTGCAGTCTCTATCAGCCAGAAACACATATCGCTTGCCACCAACACGTGCGAACCTCAGATCAACCTTTTCGGGGCTGGCTTCGGCAGCCTCTGCGAGGGCAATCATCTGGGCAGATTTCACGTCTTGCTCCGCTGGCATCTTTTGATAGGCACGTAACATCCCAAGTGCTGTCGCATTTCGAAACTCAGCATCTTCAATGCGAACCCAGTCGCGTGGTTTAAGTTCGGCGTAGGCAACATTCGATTGATCGCGGATGATGCGCACGTCTGTCAGAAAATCGAGAGCGAGGAGCTTGCGTTTCTCTGTGGCCGTGAACGGTATCTTGCCTTTGTATCCATTTGCCTGCGCGATGCGCCAGAACGACAACGGGGTGTACTTTGACGCGCTGGTAAGCCTGTCCCACTCCGCATCGTCACCTTGTTGATACTCGGGCGACGTTTGAGACCATTTAAGCCAACGCTCGCGAGCCCAATCGCTTTCCTTGCCGAACGCTGCCTGCAAACAAATACCAGCGGCTCCCCAATCTGAGCGATTGTCAGCGTCGTATCTCTTGATAAAAGCTTCAAAGGCATCAACTCGGTTTTCCTCGCCAGATGCTTCGGCTGGCTTGCGACCTCTCTTTTTTCCTGCGTAATGATCGACAATGGTATCCTGCGGGACGGTTTCGTAGATCGAACCGTCGTCAGCCAACGCCATTCTGTAAGACTTACGTCCAAATGGAAGCGCACAAACCTGCTTTCCAATACCTTTTGGAAGCACCTCAACGAAGCCGTCCGCGAGCTCACCTCCGGGTTTGCGTTCGAGATTTGCTTTTTTCAGAATGTGATCGGCAAGCTCTTTCATCACGTCCACGCGCTTCGGCGAGTCGAACGTGACCCAGATGTGCATTCCGTGACCACTACCTGAAAGGAACATTCTGTAAGGGATGTCGATTTCAGCAAGAACAGATGCGACGCGAGCCACATGCTCATGGATCGTTTCAATCGACATACGTTCGTTGTGGTCGTCGAAATCGAAAATCATAAAACGCGTGTGTTCACGCGCGTCGGGATCGCTTTCGGTTCCAACATTGAGCCAGATAGCGCGGCAATTTTCGCCGCGCATCTGATGCTCGTTTATCATATCGTCCGTCAACGGTTCATTGATCGGGCGATACCACCATTCTTGTTTACTTGAGTTCCACTCGCGAACGGAATGGCCGCTTTGATCGGCAGCGGCACGCCATTGTTTCAAACATTCCATTGCGTATCACCGTACCGCAGCCGGATCGACAATGCCGCTTTCGATGAAAGCGTTCAGGTCTTCGAGTCTGTAGCGTATACGCCGCCCCATTCTGACGAATTTCGGGCCACGCATTGGCACGGTTGTACGCCACCATTCGAGCGTACTTGTTGAATATCCGATGTGATGGGCAGCTTGAGCTGTATCGAGCAATTGCGGTTTTTGAGCGTTAGACATGACAAACATATCCCTTTTCGGGCTATGCCTGCACGTGCGTAGTATCTGGGTTTGGCTCGTCCACGTCAGCTAGGCTGACGCCGGCACTAACCTGCCTCATTGCAGGTACCAGTACTTCACCCTCTCAGGTGCTCACGGCTTTCAGACCACTTAACGTTTTTTGGTGGGCGCGGTCGTCGGCTTCTTCACATGGTCGAACTTAGTAACCGCAAATCAGATTTGCAACACGTTTTCCAAATTTTCTCTATTTAAATCAGACCTCTGCGTTTAAACGCTGAGGTGACTTGCGCCATAGGCTCACGCAGCTTCTCGTGATTGACCACGATGTACCGCGCGCCAGTGACCGATTGTGGCGTATGGTTCAGCAATCTGCCGACCGTCTCTTCAAGCAAACCCGCTTCCGTCGTGGCAAAGGTTGCAAAGGTACGGCGATGGTCATGGGCCGACCATGGAATACGCGCGGGGCATTTCAGGTGTAACGCGTTGCGCGTACCGGGAAACACATAGTCGCTTGCGTGAATCCGAAGCGGATCAAGGATCGAGTGATGTTCAGGCATCAAAGGCAATTCGAAGGCACGACCGTTCTTGGTTTCTGGCAGGTGCAGGTGATCTTCGTGAATCTGATCCCAGCGCAGCGAACGTGCTTCATCAAATCGGAGCCCTGTCGCCAATAGAAAACGGTAATAAGCGCGATGCACTTCGTTCTCGAGGGCGTCCACAGATTTCCGCCATAGATCAAAATCATCAATGATCTTTTGCGACGGTCTCTCCTCAAACCACTCAATTGCGATGGTTGGGCATTCTGGCAGATCGTGCACCCGCCGTGCGTGGTTGTAGATCGAGCGAAAGGACTTCATCACATGGTTCGCGCCGCGCTCGCCATTCTTCGCGACCCGAGCATGGGCACGAACACTATCGGCTTTCGAAATCTCGTCGAGCGGCATCTTAAGCCAGCTTTTCAAGTGATTGTGCATCTGCGCGCGCACCTGCGCCTTGTTGTGTTCAGAACGCAATTTTGGCCGTGCAAGGTAATCATCGGTGGCTTGTTCAAGTGTCGGAATGCGGGAGGCGCGGAGACGCTTCGCGACCGCACCCGAAGCATGTTCGGCAACAAGCAACGACGCTTCATACCGAGCGTCTGCGACACGCGTCTCCGGCCAGTTGCCCAAATTTGTGCGTGTGGTTTTACCATGCACATCTTTCTGGAAGTAGAAGGTCTTCTTGGTCTTACCCGCGAATAGGCCGAAACCTTTGATCTCAGTATCCCATATCTTCGCGTTTATCGGTGCGGCTTTGGCTGACGCTTCGGTCAGCTTCAATCGTTCAATCGGCATCTTCTCGTCGTCCTTTTTGTAGTGATTTTGTAGGCAGAAACCTGCAACGCGGTATAACACGTCAGGACGACGTTGCGGCGCTTTCTGCAATAAAATCAACCACTTTGGGAGAAACTAGAAGACGCCAATACTGCACTTCTACGTTTGGGAAGCTGACAGGCTACCATTACATCATACCCGCCGCGTAGCGCTGGATAACACCGCCCGCCGCGCGACTTCAAGCGGCTTTCCAAGGGCGCATGGCAATTACTCGGTCCGGGCGCGCAGACTGTCGATCAGAGACTGATCCACGTCCAATGCCTCGCAGGCCGCGTCCAGCGTCCGCCTGTCCAGATGTTGCGGGCTCAGGTCGATATCCTTGGAAAACGTATCAACAATCGCGCGCATCGCGCTGATTCTGGCATATTTTTTATTGTTCGCCGGAATGACGTGCCAAGGCGCGATTTCGGTAGAGGTTCGCGCCAGCATTTCGTCCACGGCAACTTCTGCCTCTGCCCACCTTTCACGGTTGCGGAAATCCTCATAGGTCAGTTTCCACCGTTTCATCGGGTTGCGCAGACGCTCGGTAAAGCGTGCCATCTGCTCGTCCGGAGAGATGTGGAAGAACAGTTTCACGATCCGGGTGCCATCATCGACCAACATCCGCTCAAAATCGTTGATTTCACGATACGCTGCCCGCCAGCGTTCTACAGGTGTGAACTTTTCAAGCCGCTCGACCAGAACGCGGCCGTACCAGCTGCGGTCGAAGGCCGAGATGGCGCCTTCGGGGGGTAGTCTTTCCCAGAACCGCAGCAAGTAGTGACGATTCAGGTAGTAGTTGCGTGGTGCGCCAATCGGCCAGACCTTGAAACTGCGCGGGTCCAGCGCCTGACTGATCCGGCGGATTGTGCCGCCCTTGCCCGCCGCGTCCCAGCCTTCAAAAACAAGCACGCCTTTCGCGCCATGAAACAGAAACGCCTGCTGGATCAGCGCCAGTTGGGCCTGAAGATCGACCAGTTCTTCGAAATAGTCCTGCTTGCTCAGGCGTTTGCTCAGATCGACGTCCGCCAATTTCGGAGGGTGATGTTTGGTCATGAAGACACCTGATTTTTGTTGCGGGCTCGTGTGATTGTCGCAAGCCCCACAAAATCCGGCCTTGATCAGGGTCAAAACGAAAAAGGCCGGACACATGGCCCGGCCTTTGATCATATTCTAAGGAAATCAGGCGCGACGGCGACGGCCACCACCACGGCGACCACCTGCTGCACCGGCAGCACCGGCCTCTTCAGGCGATTTGTTGAACTTGATCCACGCACCACCATGCGGGTCGTTGTTGGTCAGCAGGTTGGCGGCGCGGATGGCCTCCATTTCCTTGCCCGCGCGCGGCAGGGTCGAACCCAGTCCGAACATCTGAACAAACGCTTCGTCGTCCATACCTTCGGGCAGGATGATGCCAGCGGCCGCGACGGCCTCTTTCTTCTCGGCGATCTTCTTCTGCGTCACCGGCAGAGCCACCGGGTTCATGATCGCAGAGGTCATACCAGCGCCCATTGCCATCGGCAGGAAGGCGTTGTTGATGCCGTGACGGTTCGGCAGACCGAACGAGATGTTGGACGCACCGCAGGTGGTGTTCACACCCAGCTCTTCCCGCAGACGACGGACCAGAGCAAACACCTGCTGGCCAGCCGTTGCCATCGCACCGATCGGCATCACCAGCGGATCAACCACGATGTCATGCGCGGGGATGCCAAAGTCTGCCGCGCGCTCGACGATCTTGCGAGCCACGTCGAAACGGACATCGGGGTCTTCCGAAATGCCGGTGTCGTCGTTCGAGATCGCGACAACCGGAACGTTGTATTTCTTGACCAGCGGCAGAACCATCTCCAGACGCTCTTCTTCGCCGGTGACCGAGTTCAGCAGCGGACGGCCTTCAGCTGCCGCTAGGCCGGCTTCCAGAGCACCCGGAACCGACGAGTCGATGCACAGCGGCACTTCGACCAGACCCTGCACCAGCTCGACGATCTTGGTCATCAGCGGCGGCTCGGTCTCGTTCGGGTTGGGGTTCGAGTTGTAGACAACGCCCGCGTTGATATCCAGAACGGTCGCGCCTGCAGCGACCTGTGCGATGGCGTCTTTCTCGACGGTCGAGAAATCGCCTGCTTCCAGTTCAGCGGCCAGTTTCTTGCGGCCGGTGGGGTTGATCCGCTCACCGATCACGCAGAACGGTTCGTCAAAGCCCAGAACGGCGGTTTTTGTTTTTGATTCTACGACTGTACGGGTCATGTCCGTTCCTTAGGAGTTTACTGGCTTTGCCGAAGCGCCGCCGTTTTCGATTGCCCAGTTGGCGTTGGTCTTGATACCGCCAAGCGGGAAGAAATGCACGTTGGTGATGTTGAAATCCGGGTTGGCCGCCTTGTGGTTGGCCAGTTCGGTCAGAACATCGGTCGGCTCATAGGGCAGCAACAGCTTGGACACGTCCATGGCGCGCTTCTGCAGAACCTTCAGCGACGGGCCAACGCCGCAGGCGATGGCGAATTTGATCAGGGTCTGCAGCTTGGCCGGACCCGCGATACCGATGTGGATCGGCAGATCGATGCCCGCTTCTTTCAGACCGTCCGCCCATGCGATGATCGGCTTGGCGTCAAACGCGAACTGGGTCGCCAGCGCCATTTCCGCATCGGTGGTTTCCGAGAATTTCTGTTTCCAGCGCAGCGCGTCGTCAACATTCTTGGTCGAGCCGTCCGGGTCGATGTCCTTGTTGCCTTCGGGGTGACCGGCAACGTGCAGGCGCTTGAAGCCCGCCTTGTCGAACAGACCGGTTTCCAGCAACTGCATCGAGCTGTCGAAATCGCCGTGCGGTTTGGCAACACCACCGGCCAGCAGCAGCGCCTGATCGACGCCTGCTTCACCCTGATACATGGAGATCCAGTTCTCCAGGGTGGCAGCATCCTTGATGATCCGCGCCGGGAAGTGCGGCATGACCGGATACCCTTCGGCCGCGATCCGCTTGGCGGTCTTGACCATGTCCTCGATCGGGGTGCCCTCGATATGGGCGATGTAGACGCGGGTGCCTTCGGGCAGCAGCGCGCGGAAGTCTTCGACTTTCTCGGCGGTGCGCGGCATTACCTCGATCGAATAGCCCTGCAAAAAGGCTTCGACGGTCGGGTTTACCGGGGCCTTTTCGGCCGCATCACGTTTTTTGAAGTTCAGCAAAGCCATAGTGGCCTCCCATATTGATCTGGGGCTCATGCCCAACCGTCATTTGCGATCAGCGCCTTGATGCGGTCCTGATCGTATTCAGTTTCCAGACGCACAGCTTCGGCCTCGGCAATCTCGGACGGGTCGCCCTCAACCGCAAAAGGCTCGGCTTTGCGCCATTCGGCCAGGTAGGCATCACTATCCTTGGCGTTCACCTTCATGGCAGCACGGTCGATGGCTTGTTCAAACCGCTCCTCCAACTGCCGCTTTGCGCCACGACGGCCTTTGCCGACGATAACTTGGGCGGGAATGTCGCGCCAATATACGATGGTGACGTCAGGCATTGCCTTTGATTCCTCCTAACCAGATGGACAGTTTCTAAACTTCTATACGAGCTCAGGTCGGTCGATTTTCGACACACGGCGTATTTCAAGCGACCTTTTTGCCTACGATGGGATACAGGGCTTGTACTGAATTCTAACGGAAACGCGCACATCAAAATACTCATCACTATAATGAGCGTCTTGCACGAAACATTTGCCCGACCTATGGTCAAGGTAACTCGAAAATCGGAGGGCGTTTAAGATGGCGCCCAAGCGTCCCAAAGGTGCGGGCGCGTTCCCGAAGGCGGTCGAAAGCCCCGCGCCGGCAAGACCCGATCCAGATGCGTTATATGCGGCGCTGGATCTGGGAACAAATAGCTGCCGCATGTTGATTGCCCAGCCCAAGGGCAGCGGGTTTCATGTGGTGGATAGCTTCTCCAAATCCGTGCAGTTGGGCGCGGGTCTGGAACGGACCGGACGGCTGTCTCGGTCCTCGATGGCGCGCACCATTCAAGCACTGCGCATCTGTCAGCAAAAGCTGAAACGCAACAAGGTCAGACGGATGCGGCTGGTCGCAACCGAGGCCTGTCGGCGCGCGAAGAACTCACGGGATTTCATTCGACAAGTAAGGCGCGAAACCGGGCTGACGTTAGAGATCATCCAGCCCGAGGAAGAGGCGCGTCTGGCCGTGATCTCCTGCGCGCCACTGGTGTCAACCAAGACCGAGCAGTTGCTGGTCGTCGATATCGGCGGTGGCTCGACCGAGCTGGTGTGGATCGACATCTCATCCGTTCCGCGACGCGACCGCCCCGCTGCGATCATGCGGCTGCACCACGGGTTCCATACGGCCGACAGTCCCTTTCCGGCAGCCAAGGTGGTGGACTGGATCAGCGTGCCGCTGGGCGTTGCGACCTTGCGCGACCAGTTCCACGATGTCGAGGACGACTCGGCCCGCTTTGCGTTGATGAGCTGGTTTTTCGAAGAAAACCTCGCCGATTTCGCCCCCTACAAGGATGAACAGGCCCGCGAAGGGTTCCAGATCGTCGGCACCAGCGGCACCGTGACAACCGTGGCCGCATCGCATCTGGGTCTGAAGCGTTATGATCGCACGAAAGTGGACGGTCTGCGCATGACCAGCGATCAGATTGACAAAGTCATACGAGGGTACTTAGAACTCGGTCCACTGGGGCGGCGGCGAGATCCGCGGATCGGCGATGACCGGCAGGCCCTGATTATGTCCGGCTCAGCCATTTTGCAGGCATTGCTCCGCTGCTGGCCCACTGACCGCCTTTCCGTGGCGGACCGGGGGCTGCGCGAAGGTCTGCTTTATGCACAGATGAGCGCGGACGGCGTATTGGAAGACGGACCGTTCTGATGGCGAAGACACCGAGTGGCAAAAACAACTCAGGCCGTGGACAGCGCGACCTGAAAGTCAAGGTCAAGACAGCGCGCGGGCGTAAGCTCAGCTCGACCCGCTGGCTTGAGCGGCAGTTGAACGACCCCTATGTGAAACGGGCGCAGGCCGAGGGGTATCGCGGACGCGCGGCCTATAAGATTTTGGAATTGGACGACAAGTTCCGCTTCCTCGTCCCCGGCGCGCGTGTGGTCGATCTGGGATGTGCGCCGGGTGGCTGGCTGCAGGTGGCCGTGAAACGCGTCAATGCTCTGGGTGAGAAGTCGGGCAAACGGGTCGGCACGGTTCTGGGTGTGGACCTGCAAGAGGTCGAACCCGTCGCGGGCGCCGAAGCGCATGTGCTGGACTTCATGGAGGACGATGCCGACCAGAAGGTTAAAGACTGGCTGGGCGGTAAAGCCGACGTGGTGATGTCGGACATGGCGGCGGCCTCATCAGGGCACAAACAGACCGACCACCTGCGGATCATGTCCCTGTGCGAAACAGCGGCCTATTTCGCCTTTGACGTGCTGGAAGAAGGCGGCACCTTTGTCGCCAAGGTTCTGGCCGGGGGCGCCGAGGGCGATCTGCAGAAGCTGTTGAAACAGAAGTTCGAGAAGGTGGCGAATGTAAAGCCGCCCGCATCCCGGTCGGACAGTTCCGAGAAATTTGTGGTCGCCACGGGGTTCCGGGGCTGAATCAGTCGTCGATCCAGCTTCGATCTCCGGTCAGAAACTGCTCACGCAGCGATGCGGTGGCAGTCTGTTTCAACAACAGCGCCTCGCCGTGGTTGATGTATTCCGGCTTTTTGGCCTGCAAATCAGCGACCCTCTGACCCACGGACAAGGGGTTTTGCAACTGCGACGTGTGGATCGGTTTCTGTGACATAGGCAACCGTACAAGCGTAACAAGAAGTCGTTGATGACAATGGTTAACGCCCAAATTTGCCGGGATCGTGGCCTAAAACGGGCCAAGCCTTGCCATTTTACGGTGTCAGTTGCGCCCGTAATTGCAGCAGCGCTGGATCGTTCGGCAGCACTTCCAGCCCCTCTTGCAACACCTCCCGCGCCGCATCCGGACCACGGTTGATCTGCGCCAGTTGCACCAGCATAGGCCAGGCCTCAGCCCGTTGTGGGTCCAGGGTGACGACCTCTCGAAAGGCGCGTTCGGCGGCCGGGGCGTTGCGGAAGGTCAACGCCATGCCACCCAGAACAAGGTGGGTTTCGGGGAAGTCCAGACGGTTCGCAATCGTGCCTTGCCATTCCTCCAAGCCCTGCGCGACCTGCGCCTGCTGTTCGGGGGTCAGGGCCTGGCCGGGGATGTTCAGGAACTCTTTGGCGGCTGAAATGCGCACGCTACGCAATGGGTCGGACAGCAAAGGTTCAAGCCGCTGGATTTGGTCCGGCAGTGCGGCCTGACGTTGCAAAACCACCGCATTCGCACGTATCAGCGGGTCTGGGTCAGACAGCAACGGCGCTGTTTGTTCCGCGACGTCCGCCGAGCCGAAAGGTTGCAGCAGATAAGCCGCCGTGGCACGGATGATGCCCGGCTGGGAAGGGTCAGTTGAGATTTCAAGTAAGGCATCGGGCCCGTCAGCGCGCCCGTCCATAGCCGCTTGAAACACTGTCCCATAATGCGGCACGCGGTGGGTGGATGCCGGATACCAATCCTCGATCTGTTGCGCGGCCCAGGCCTGATCCTCGGCTTGATGGCAATCGGTGCAAGCATCTTCGCCCAGCCCAAGATCGGGGCGCGGAATGCGAAAACTGTGATCGCGCCGCCCGTCGACGCCCATATAGACCCGTTCGATCATATGGCAGGACGTGCACTGTGCGCCTGCACTGTCTTGCGGATGATGGTGGTGCGCAGAGGTGTCATAGTCCTTGGCGGTCAGGGTCGGAAAATCGGGATTGCCCGCCGGCGAATGGCATTGCGTGCAGACCCCATTTCCGTCCGCCTTCAACTCGGCGCTGTGCGGATCATGACAGTTCATGCACCCGACGCCCTGCGCGTACATTTTGGATTGCAGGAACGAGCCATAGACATAGACCTCGTCTAAAATCTGACCGTCAGGGTGATAGAGACCGGGGCGCAGCACCGCCAGATTATAGGCGTCGTAGTAAGGCGTTCCGGGGATCGGATTGCCGTCGCCATGCGCCTCGCGCCGCGAATGGCATCCAGCGCATTGTTGGATTTCATCCTCGGTCCGGCCCCTGCCCCAACTCATGGTGAACCCGAATTCGTTCAGATCGGCGACGAGTTTCTGGCCCTGCGTCCAGTCGATATGAGCCGATCCCGGGCCGTGGCAGGCCTCACACCCAACCCCAATTTCGGACTGCGTCGAGGCATAGCTGCGGGTCTGTACGTTGTAGTTCTTTTCAAACCCGGTGGCGTGGCATTCGGCACACCGGGCGTTCCAGTTCTTGTAAGGACCGGTCCAATGCAACCCGTCATCCGGGGGCAAATCCTGATCGGGATAGAGGTGGAACCACTGCTGGTTTTTTGTGTCCCAAACGACATCGAAGCTCTGCAGCCGGCCGGGTTCGGTTTCGAACAGGTATTGTTGCAAGGGCTCGATCCCCACAACCGAATGCACACCGTATTCAGTGGTGACGCCATCCTTTTCGGTGACGTTGGCCCGCGGGCCATCGCTGGTCACACTGAACTCGACCGACATGCCGCCATGATCAAACCGGGTTCCGTCAAAATCCGCCACGACATGACCGGCCTCTACCTCGGTCCAGGCCAGCGCGTGATGAGAGGTTGCCCATACCTCGGCCTCAGCCGTGTGGCATTCGATGCACTGATCCGAGCCCACATATTCCGGCGTTTGGGCCAATGCGAACCCTGGCAGAAACAGCCAGACAAGAACCCCCGCCCTCACGTTTCAGGCCCGTCTGGGTCGTTCTGCAGGTCCATCAGGGCTCCGTTATATTCTGCGCCCAGGATCAGGATCGCCGCGCAGAGATAGAGAAAAATCAGAGCCGCCATCGCTCCGGCCAGCCCCGCATAGGTGGCGCTGTACGAGGCAAACTGCGCGATATAGACCGAAAAGCCCCAGCCTCCTGCCGCCCACAAGGCCAGCGTCAGCACCACGCCGGGCAGGATCTGCCGCAGCTTGTGACGCCCGGTCGGCAGGATCAGATGCGCAAGGACAACGGCGCCGGTCGGAACAGCCACGGTGAAGGTCCAGCGCAAGCGATCCACCGACAACCATTCTGACACCTTCACGTCCGTCTTCTCGGAAACCAGGTTCGTGTAGACGGGCAGGATGACCTCGACCGCGGCAATGATCATGATGGTGATGCCCCCAACGACCACCAGACCCAGACACAGCAGCCGGGTTTTCCAGAACGGCCAGCTGTCAAAATCATGATAGGCCTGGTTCATCGCCTTGCGCACCGCCATCACACCGTTCGAGGCAAAGAACACCGCCAGCAGACCACCCAACGTAATCACACCCGAGCCGGACTCGGCCAGAACCGAACGCAATTCGGCAACGATCGGACCGGCCACATCCTTGGGCCATGCGCCGAAAATCAGCTCGATCAATTCGTTGGTCACGTAATCCTGCGACAGCGACCCCGCCAGCGCTACAGTAAAAAGTGCAAAGGGGAACACCGCCAACATCAGCGACATGGCGACGTGGCTGCTCATGACAAAGCCGTTCTTGGCATCAAATCGAGTGACGGCCACCCAAAGCGCCTGAATCGGTCGGTTGAGAAAGGGAATCACACTGGCATTCATGCCAAAACCCTAACCCGCCAGCATTGGCCGCTAAACCGGCAAATCCGCTTTCCGGGCAAATAATCTCTGACAAACATTTGGGCGCATTGCATAATCCGGCCCTGCTGTGCAGGATCGGACACAAGCGCAATTCTCAGGATGAGCCCAGTCATGACACCGGACCAAGACCAAACCGCGAGACCGACAAAGCTCAAGCTGTCCGTTGTTCGGGATGTGTCGATTGTGACAACGCTTGTGGTGCTGGGTTTGTATGCCGGTTCTGCGTTTCTGATTCCGCTGACGATGGCCTTGCTGATCAATGTCCTGATCATCGCGTTCAGCGACCGGATCATCGCCCTGACCCACATGCCCGTCTGGCTGGCCAATGTCGCCGGTGTCACTGTGGTTTTGGCCGGCTTGTTCGTGATCATGTATATTCTGGGCAGTCAGGCCACACAGTTTGCCCGCACGATCGGCACCTATGAGAACCAGTTCGACGAAGCGGTCAACCGCGTCACTGGGCTGGTGGGCAATGACGTGACCAAGTTTATCCGCGACAATCTGATCAACATCGACATGTCCTATGTCGCGCGCGTTCTTCTGGGCAGCGCCACGTCCCTGCTGAACCAGTTCTTTCTGATCAGCCTTTACGTCGCCTTCCTGATGGCTGAGCGGCTGGCTTTCCGCAAAAAGATCCAGTTGGCCGCGGGTGACCCGCAAACAGGTTCCGAGTTCGCCTCGATCCTGGATGCCATCACGTTCAGCCTGCAACGCTATGTCGGGGTGAAAACCCTGATCAGCCTGATCACGGCGGGCATCAGCTACTCGGTGTTCAAGCTGCTGGGTCTTGAGTTTGCCGAGACCTGGGCCGTGCTGACCTTTGCACTGAATTTCATCCCGTCCATCGGATCGATCATTGCGGTGATTTTTCCGTCAATGATTGCACTGGTTCAGTTCGACAGCATCGGCCCGTTCCTGATCATCGTGCTGGGCTGCGGCACCATTCAATTCATGATCGGCAATTTTTTGGACCCCGCTCTGCTGGGCCGGTCGCTGAACATGTCCACCTTTCTGGTTATTCTGGCGCTGATGTTCTGGACGACGATCTGGGGTCTGATCGGAGCCTTCCTCAGCGTCCCGCTGACCGTCTGCACCCTGATCGTCTTCAGCCATATTCCCGCACTGCGCCCGGTTGCAATCCTGATGTCTCTAGATGGCAAGCTGGGCGAGGAAAACACCCCGGGCACCGCTAAGTAGATGTTGCAACCCCCGCTGTTCATCGGTTCGGAAATCTATCGCAACTCGACCTATGGCTCGAAACATCCTCTGGCCATTCCGAGGGTCTCAACCGTCATTGACCTGTGCCGTGCCCAAGGGTGGCTTTCTTCTGCGAATTATCGCGTCAGCCCTTGCGCAAAACCGTCGGCGCTGACGGAGTTTCACACGCCCGATTATATCGCCGCCCTGCAACAGGCCGAGCGGGATCAGGCCGTGTCCGACGAAACACGACAGAAATACGCGCTGGGCACCCTGTCAAACCCCGTTTTCCCTGAAATGTACCGGCGCCCGGCCACCGCTGCCGGAGGGTCGATGTTGGGGGCCGAACTGATCCGGGATGGCGGCATCGTCTTCAACCCCGCCGGAGGCACTCATCACGGGCTGGCGAACAGGGCAAACGGGTTCTGTTATCTGAACGATCCGGTGCTGGCGATCCTGACTCTGCTGAATGCCGGGCTTGATCGTATTGTCTATGTCGATATCGACGCACATCACTGTGATGGGGTCGAAGCAGCCTTTCGCGGATCAACGAAGGTTCGAATGATCTCGGTTCACGAAGGGGCCCGCTGGCCCTTCAGTGGCACTTTGGACGACGACGCGGGCGGGGCTGCATTCAACTTGCCGGTTGCACGCAACCTCAATGACGATGAGTTTCTTGCCATCCTCGACCAGTTGATTTTGCCGGCATCGGCGTCTTTTGACCCTCAGGCAATTGTGCTGCAATGCGGTGCGGATGCGGTGGCCGAGGACCCCTTGTCCCGGCTTACCCTGTCCAACAATTCCCATTGGCGCGCGGTTGCCAGTCTACGTGACATGGCCCCTCGTCTGCTGGTTCTCGGCGGTGGAGGCTACAATCCGTGGTCCGTCGCGCGGCTTTGGAGCGGAGTTTGGGCGACGTTGAACGGGATCGACATACCCGACCTTCTGAACAACACGGCGCGATCCTTACTTGGTGATCTGACATGGAACCGCGCGGCCGGAAAGCAACCGCCGCGTCACTGGATCGAAACGCTGCGCGACGTCCCGAACCATGGTGAAATTCGCCCCGAACTGCGCGCCGACCTGCAACATATCGCGGAACGGATTTGATAGTGGATCGGACGCGGCAAGACTGTTAACCTCCGATCATTACTGCACATTCCAGCTCATCCCACCCCGGCGCACCCTGACAAGTCACATCCAGACGTCCGGCCATGAATGGACCAATTCAATGAATGCACTTAATCAGATACATGATCTTAAGGCCCGCATGGGGCAGGCGATTATTGGCCAGACCGAGGTGATTGACCGGCTGCTCATCGGCCTGCTGGCGAACGGCAACCTTCTGATCGAGGGTCTGCCCGGTCTGGCAAAAACCCGCGCCGTCAAAGCCATGGCGCGCAATCTGGACGCCAGTTTCAGCCGGATTCAGTTCACGCCCGACCTGTTGCCCTCGGACGTGACCGGTACCGAAGTGTTCCAGCAAACCGATGACGGCGGCACCTTCCGGTTCGACCCCGGCCCGATCTTCGCCAACCTCGTTCTGGCGGATGAGATCAACCGCGCCCCGGCCAAGGTGCAGGCCGCCCTGTTGGAGGCAATGGAAGAGCGGCAGGTCACCGTCTCGGGCACCACGCACAAAATGGAGCCACTGTTCATCGTGATGGCGACGCAGAACCCGATCGAACAGGAGGGCACCTACCCCCTGCCCGAGGCACAGATGGACCGGTTTCTGATGCATGTGCAGATCACCTATCCCCCGGTCGAGGACGAAGTTGAGGTGATCCGCCTGGTGCGCGGCGAAGACATCGCCGCCGGGTCCGGATCAACGGGCGAGATGCCCGTGCCGGTCCCGCAGGACGCCGTGTTTCAGGCGCGGGCTGAAATGGGGCAGATCCACGTGTCCGACGCCATGGACAGGTATATGGCCGACCTCGTGCAAGCGACCCGAACACCCGAAAAGTACAGTGAAGAGCTTGCCAGCTGGATCGAAATCGGCGCCAGCCCGCGCGCTTCGCTGGCATTGGACAAATGCGGGCGTGCGCATGCCTGGTTGAACCAGCGCGACTACGTGGACCCCGCGGATATTCGCGCAATAGCGTATGATGTCTTTCGCCACCGCATCACGCTCAGCTTCGAGGCGCAGGGCAATGCCAAATCGGCGGACGATGTTATCGCGGAAATCCTGCGCCTCGTCGCGCTGCCCTGATTGAACAGAAGGAGAGCCCGTGGCCCAAACCGCCACATACCCTGACGATCCGCGCATCCATGTAGATGCTGACCATCTGTTGCGGCTGGGTGTCCGGTCGCGCGCAATCAGCTTGTTGCCACGGCAACCGGCGCACTCGATCCTCAATGGTCGCCATGCGTCGCGCCTGCGTGGTCGCGGTTTAAACTTTGAGGAACTGCGTACCTATCTGCCCGGCGATGACATCCGGACAATTGACTGGAAAGTGACCGCCCGCACCGGAAAACCCCATGTTAGGGTCTATACCGAGGAACGGGACCGCCCTGCCCTCTTGCTGGTCGATCAGCGCGTTTCGATGTTTTTCGGTACCGAAGTTTACATGAAGTCGGTCATCGCAGCCGAAGCCGCCGCAATCGCCGCCCATCGCGTTCTGGGCCAAGGCGACCGCGTCGGTGGGATTGTCTTTGGCGACACCGATCTGGCCGAGCATCGCCCGCAACGCCGCCCCGCCGCGTTGAAACGCTTCCTGTCATCGGTCGCAGCGCTAAATTGCAACCTGAACGCAACGCTGCGCCCCAAGCCGACCGTGTCGCTGAACGACGTCCTGAAACAGGCCGCACGGATCGCACATACCAACGCCCTGATATGCGTGTTTTCGGACTTTGACGGCCTGGACGAGGCCTCGGAAAGCCTGCTGAGAAGACTGGCGCAGTCAAACGACCTTATCTTGTTCAACATTTCCGACCCCAGCTCGCGTGAACTGATCCCGGGGCTGCGTACGACCGTCTCGGATGGAGGCGCGCAAATCGAACTCGATAGCTCGGATCCGGATTTGTCGAAACGCATCAAGGCAGAACTGGAGAACCGGTTAGCGCAGCTGCGAGAGTGGTCGCGCCGCTATGGCTTTCCGATTGTGCCGCTGACCACCGCAGAACCGGCCCTGGATCAATTGCTTCGCCAATTCGGCCATCGCGGAGGGCAACGATGAGCGTCGATGTCGAAGGCAAGTCTCTTGTCGAGCTACTGGACATGCTTGAACCCGCACCGACGCCTGCGCCGGTACCAATGACACCGCAAACATGGGGCTGGGCGGTGTTGGCGTTGCTTCTGGTTGCAGCGATTGCGTGCGCCGTTCACTTGTACCGGCGGCACCGGAAATCGAATGCGTACCGCCGTACCGCGCTTGCCGATTTACAAGCTGCCGACAGTGACGTCGCCAGGATCGCGGAAGTCCTGCGACGTACCGCACTGGCTGCTTTTCCGCGCGATCAGGTGGCCGGCCTTCATGGCCCGGAATGGATTACGTTTCTCAAGCAATCCGCTGATAAGATTTCGATTTCTTCAGCCGACGCGCAAGCCCTTGTTGACGCCCCTTACAGACCCAGCCTGCCCAATCCGAACGTCGCCAAGTTCGCGCGAGATTGGATCAGGACCCACAAAGCCCCGAGGAGGCAGTGATGATCTCATTTGCTGCACCTTGGGCCTTTTTGCTTCTGCCACTGCCATTGCTGGTCTATCGGCTTGCACCACCGCACCGAGAGAAATCCAATTCGATCCGTATCCCCTTTTTCCGTCATGTCGCCAAGGCAGCAGGGATTGAACCCAAATCCGGGTCGATCATCGCACAGCGGCCGATGCTGCAAACCGCTGTGGTCATTCTCATCTGGCTGATGCTGGTGACAGCTTTGGCACGCCCGGAGAAACTGTCAGACCCGATCGTGATCGAAAAATCCGCCCGAGATGTGGTGCTTGCGCTCGACATCTCGGGATCGATGGATCAACGCGATTTTCAATCCACCGACGGCACGCCCGAACAACGGCTGGCAGCGGTCAAAGACGTGATGCGCAAGTTTATTGCCGAACGTCAGGGCGACCGGATGGCCCTGATCATCTTTGGCACCCGTGCCTTTGTGCAATCACCGTTCACTGAAGACCTGAGTAGTTTGAATGGGTTCCTGGACCAAACTCAAGTTGGAATGGCAGGTCCCAACACCGCCCTGGGCGACGCCATTGGCCTGGGTATCCGCACCTTTGACGCCAGCGAAGTGGATCAGCGCCTGATGATCGTTCTCAGCGACGGTGCAGATACATCCAGCCGCATGACGCCCACCAACGCCTCCGCCATCGCGGCAGACAAAGGCGTTGTTATCTACACCATCGGTGTTGGCGATCCTAACGCGTCAGGCGAGGATCGCGTAGACCTGGACGCGTTGAAAGCCATCGCGGATCGGACCGGAGGGGAGTACTTTTTCGCCAATGACGAGGCCGCGCTGGCCCAGACTTACCAGCGCATAGATGAGCAAAACCCCAGAGTAGTTGAGACCCAAAGCTACCGGCCGCGGGAAAGCCTCGCGCACTATCCGTCATTGGCCGCTCTTTTACTTATGTTGGGCAGCACCGCTGGGTTGCACTTCGCACAGCGTCGAAGGAGCCTTCCATGATCGACGCCTTAACGGAGTTTCACTTTTTAAGAACGGCTTATCTGCTTTTCCTGATACCAATTGCAGGTCTTTGGTGGGTGTCTCGCCCGAAACGTTCGGGACAGTCCGATCTGCCATCTGGTGTGGCCCCGCACCTTGCCGCAGCCCTGCGACTGGGCAGCGAGGAAAAGCGGCGCATCTATCCCATCGACGTGGCCATGATCGCCGCCGCGCTGGTCGCCATTGCCGCTGCGGGGCCAACATGGTCGCGCGCTCAGAACCCGCTTGTGGCTGACACGGCCCCGCTGGTGATCGCCCTGAAGGTCACCGAGAGCATGGAGAACGCCGACCTGCCCCCGTCGCGGCTGGAGCGTGCAAAGTTCAAGATTACCGACCTGATCAATGCCCGTGCTGGTGCGCGGACAGCGCTGATTGCTTATGCCGGTTCACCGCACCGGGTGGCCCCCCTGACCGAGGACGCAAATATCCTGCGCCCGCTGCTTGAGGGGCTGACCCCGGCTGTGATGCCCAAGCAAGGGGATGCCGCCGGTGATGCACTGACGCTCGCGCAAAGCATTTTAAGCGAAAGTGACACTCCGGGGGCTGTCCTGTTTGTGCTGGACGATCTCGACCCATCACAGCTGGCCGAGTTTCAGAACGCAACAACGCAGGTTTTCTTTCTGACCATGCTGCCCAACGGCGGTGATATTGTTCAACTGAACAATCTGAAAAACGCCGTCGTGGTCCCGTTTTCCAATGGTGACGGGGATATCGCGCGACTACAGCGGCAAATTCAAACGGCCTATGTGGATGCGCTGGATGACGATGATCGTCTGGACTGGCAGGATCGGGGGTGGATGCTGGCATGGCCCGCGGCGCTGTTGTCTCTGCTTTGGTTCCGGCGCGGCTGGGTGATCCGATGGGCCTTGTTGGGGTTGTTTTTGACACAGCCCGCGGGCCCGGCCAGTGCAGAGGGTTGGCGGGATTGGTTCCTGACGCCGGATCAGCAGGGTCAGATCGCGATGAATCAGAAGCGTTACGCGGACGCCGCAGAGCTGTTCGAGGACCCCTATCACGAAGGCTACGCAAGGTTGAGGGCTGGCCAGTACCCGGAAGCCGCAGCCATCTTCACTGAACTGACTACGCCAGAGGCCGCCTTTGCCGAAGGCATGGCCCGCATTCGCAATCGCGAGTACCGGCCCGCCATTTCGGCCTTTGAAACGGCATTGGACCGCCGTCCGGACTGGCCGGAAGCCCAGCATAACCTTGAAGTTGCCACAGCCATTCTGGACTATGTCGAAACAACGCGGGAACAATCCGACACAGGTGAAGAAGCAGGGATCGGAGCGGATGACACTGTGTTCGACAACGAAGCCGGACGCGGGGAAAACACGACCATTCAGGCCCAGACCGAAGACGCCAAACCCCTGTCGGCGGATCAATGGATCAGCACGATTGATACGGACATGCAGGATTTTTTGCGCAACCGGTTCCGTCTGGATAATCAGGAGCAGGAACAATGAGATACTTGCTCCTCCTCATGTTCTGGCTGCTTCCGTGCGTAGCATTCGCGCAAACCTCAAACTCACCCCAACCACAAGTCACGGTGCAGACGCCAAGTGAGGACGTGGTCGTTGGACAACCGGCTATCCTGCGCATAAAGGTTCTGGTACCGACCTTCATGCCATCCCCTCCGATCTTTCCCACACTTGAACAGGAGAACCTTCTGGTGCGCCTGCCCGAGCGCGCTTCGGGGCCTGTCAGCGAGTCTGTGAACGGCGCGACATGGTCCGGCGTTCAGCGGAGCTATCGCATCTATCCACTGGTGCCGGGAGCGATTGAGTTTGACGCTCAGGACATGACGGTCACATTTGCGGACCCGGAAACGAACAGCCCGATCCAGGTTTCCGTTCCGCTGCCGCCGATCACTATCAACGCGGTGGTCCCGGACGGCGCGCGAGATCTGGATCCACTGATTATCGCAACGGGCTTTGAACTGGAGCAGGAAGTAGAAGGCCCAACCGAAATGCAGGCGGGCGATGCGGTCACCCGGCGACTGACAGCGCGCATTTCGGGTACAAGCCCGATCATGATACCGCAGTTAATCCCGGACAATCAGGACCCTCAGCTGCGCCCTTACCCCAAAGAGGCGCGGTTCACCGAAACCGAGGATCGCGGCATTCTGTCGGGCCAACGTGTTGATGAAACTGTTTACCTTGCACAGGACGGTGGTGAGGCTCAGCTGCCGCCGGTTTCTCTGCAATGGTTCAACCTGACAACAAACGCCGTTGAAACCGTTGACGTCGAAGCCTTGGACCTGAAGCTGGCTGCGCCCAAACCCGCACCTCCGTCAGCAGAAACATTGATCAGGTACTTTGTGTGGGCCGCCGCTGCAGTGGTGGCCGTCTGGACCCTTATGCGGTGGATGTTGCCGCGATACCAAAGCTGGAAGGAGGCGCGTGAACAGGCGTACCGCGCATCCCCGGAATTCGCCCTCAAACAATTGCGCCGTGCACTGCACGACCAGGACCTTTCGGCTGCGTATTCCGCGCTTGAAACCTGGAAGAGGCGCTGTGGCGATCCGCAAGGATATCACAACCTTGAAGCATGTTTGAGCAAGATCGGTTCAACACGGTATAGCGCTGATAACACATCAAAAACGCCTGATTGGCCCAATGCCGTTTCCGCCTTGGACGCTCTTGCGACATCGCCCAAAAAACATGTCCAAACCCTTCCGCCGCTGAACCCCTGACCTCAGGTCTGGCAACTGGCGATCAGCGCCTGTCGATCCTTCAGCCGAACACGCCCATACCCAAGTTCGATCAGATCCGTGTCAGCCAACCGATGAAGGATGCGGTGCAATGTGGGCTGTGACACAGCGATCATCTCGGCCAAATCGTCCTGAGATACGTCAATCCAACCTTCGGATTCAGATGCGACCTCATCCAGGTGAAGCAGTCGCAACACCAGCCTTTTTTCACTGCCAGTCACGGCCAAATTGGCCATTATTCGAAGCGCCGTCTGCATGTTTTCCTGGGTCAAGGCATAAAAGTCGCGAACGTAATTCGGATTGTCCCGAACCAGCTTGGCTATGCGCGAATGTGGAAAAAACAACGTGTGCGTCTCTTGCGTGGCGACGACGCTGATCAGTCGCGGGGTGTCGGCAAAAAGAGCCAGATCCCCAATCCAGAATCCGGCACCCTCGCGGTGCAGCACAAACTCCTGCCCGTCATCCGCTGGCGCAGTAATCTGAACACTGCCGCTGAGGACCGCGAAGATTCCGTTTGCCGGGTCTCCGTGATGGTACAGTGTTTCCAATGGCTCAAAAGACTTTGCAGCCCCACAAGCCAGCAAGCCGCGACGAAACGCGTCCGAGCGTTTGCTGAACCACCCGGCATTCTGCAAGAGCTTAATATTGTTCGTTTTGTCAAACATTAGAATTTTCCAATATCATCATATGATGAGTTTTAAATTCAGCAAATCACCTAATCTGACTGCGTTCGATTCCCGGAAGGGAGAAGTTTTGCCGTTAAGAACTAGACCATTTTGACAAACCGTTTTGGCTGATTTCAGCAGTCGACAAAAACCTTCACACCTCTGGGCTTACAAACTCTTACAGATCAGGAGCATATCATGTCACCACCACGTTCGATTGCAAACAGGTGGCGCACCGAGCTGCGTCGCATTGCTGTGGCTACTGTCGCCGTTGCGTTGGCACTTCCCGCCTGGGCGCAGGACCAGAAACCCAACATCCTGGTCATCTGGGGTGACGATATCGGGCAGTCCAATATCTCGGCCTATACGATGGGGCTGATGGGATATCAGACGCCGAACATCGATCGCGTCGCCAAGGAAGGCATGATTTTCACCGACTATTATGGTGAGCAATCCTGTACCGCTGGCCGCTCGTCCTACATCATGGGACAATCGGTGTACCGGACCGGCCTGTCCAAAGTTGGTCTGCCCGGCGCTGATCTGGGGATGCAGGTCGAAGATCCGACAATTGCTGGCCTGTTGAAGGATCATGGCTATGTCACAGGCCAGTTCGGTAAGAACCATCTGGGTGACAAAGATGAACATCTTCCGACAAACCACGGATTTGATGAATTTTTCGGCAATCTATACCACTTGAACGCCGAGGAAGAGCCTGAAAACGAAGACTATCCAGGCGATGCGGTTCTGGCTGATGGCCGCACCTTCCGCGAGGCCTATGGGCCGCGCGGCGTTATCAAGTCCAAGGCCGACGGCACCATCGAGGACACCGGCCCCCTGACCCGCAAGCGCATGGAGACTGTGGACGAAGAAACCGTTGCGGCTGCCGTTGACTTCATCAAGCGCGCCCACGAGCAAGGCCAGCCATTCTATGTTTGGTGGAACGGCACACGGATGCACTTCCGTACTCACGTGAAGGATGAAATGCGCGCACAGGCCAACGACATCGCAGGCCGCGTGACCGATGAATACACCGCAGGCATGATCGAACATGACTTGCATGTCGGTCAGCTGCTGGACTTGCTGGATGAGCTCGGCATCGCCGACAACACCATCGTTCACTATTCCACCGACAACGGGCCGCACATGAACACGTGGCCGGATGGCGCTTCGACGCCATTCTGGGGTGAGAAGAACACCAACTGGGAAGGCGGATGGCGCGTTCCGTCGATGGTACGCTGGCCCGGCCAGATTGAGGCCGGATCGGTCACCAACGAGATCGTGCACCATATGGATTGGCTGCCGACTTACCTTGCAGTTGCCGGTGACCCGGACATCAAGGAAAAGCTGAAGGCCGGTTACAGCTCGTCAGGTATGGGCCGGGACTACAGGGTTCATCTGGATGGCTACAACATCCTGCCCCTGCTGACTGGTGAAACTTCGGAAAGCCCGCGTCGCGAGATCTTCTATTTCTCGGATGACGGTGATCTGACCGCGTTGCGCTTTGACGATTGGAAGCTGATCTTCCTTGAGCAGAAGGCGTGGGGCACCCTGCGCGCATGGATCGAACCCTGGACCGAGTTGCGCATTCCGCTGATCGTGAACCTGCGTCGGGATCCTTATGAGCGTGCTTACCGGACGTCCAACACCTACTACGACTGGCTGCTGGATCGGGCTTATTTCCTGGTGCCCGCTCAGCAATATGTCGGCAGCTTCCTGGAGACTTTCCAGGAGTACCCGCCACGCCAAAAGGCGGCCAGCTTCAACCTGGATCAGGTGATGGAGAAGCTGTCCGCGCCGACCAACAATTAACCCATCAGAACACGAAGGGCCGCCCATGCAACGGCGGCCCTTTACTAATTGAAGCAAGGAAATTTCTCATGAGGAATGCAGTTCTTTCAGCCGCTCTTGTCATGGCTCCGCTGGCCTTGTCTGCCGACCCTCTGCCCAGTTGGGGCGCGTCCGCGTCCAAGGACAGGATCATCGAATTCGTCGAGGCCGTCACTGACCCGAACGGTGCCGACTATGTCACACCGGCCGAGCGGGTTGCGGTGTTCGATAACGACGGCACTCTGTGGGGCGAACAGCCGGTCTATTTTCAACTCACCTTCGCTATGGATCGCCTTGCCGACCTGGCCGAGGCGGACCCCTCGATCCTGACCAGTCCAACGCTGGAAGCTGCGGCAAATGGTGATCTGCAAGCTGTCGCCGAAGGCGGCCACGATGCCTTGATCGAAATTCTGAACGCCTCGCATTCCGGTGTAAGTATCGAAGAATTCCAGGCATCCGTCGCCGAGTGGCTGGACACCGCACGCCACCCGGATACCGGTTTGCCATACGATCAGATGACCTATCAGCCGATGGTGGAACTGCTGCGCTATCTCAGGGATGAAGGGTTCCGCACCTATATTGTCTCGGGGGGCGGTCTGCATTTCATGCGCGTGTTCGCCGAGGATGCCTATGGCATTCCGCCCGAGCAGATTCTGGGCACTTATGCCGACACAACCTATGAAACAGCTGATGGCGCTCCGGTCATCACCAAGGCCCCCGGCATCGCTTTTGTCGATGACAAAGAGGGCAAGCCCATCAATATCGAACGCACGATTGGCAGACGCCCCATTCTGGCTGGCGGCAACTCGGACGGGGATTTCGCCATGCTGGAATGGACCACGGCGGGCGACGGTCCGCGACTGGGCGTTCTGATTCACCACACCGATGCCGAACGCGAATGGGCTTATGACCGCGAAAGCCCGATCGGGAAACTGGTCGACGGGCTGGACAAGGGCCCCGACATGGGTTGGGTCATTGTTGATATGGCGAACGACTGGAATCGCATCTACACTGGGTCGGAATAAGGCACTCAGAGACCGATAACCCCATGTGGACATTACTTGTTTCCGCGTTCGTCTTTTTGCTGTATGTGACGGCCGCGGTGTTTTCGATACGGGCGGCCCAAACCGCCCGCACGCCACAAGGGGCCGTCGGTTGGGTGGTCCTCTTGATCTCGATCCCGTTTGTCGGTGTGCCGCTGTATCTGTTCCTGGGTCATCACCGATTCCGCGGCTACCGCATCGCGCGGAAACACAGTGAACAGGTCGTCGAGGGTATCAAGACCTTTGCGGATTTCTCGAAACCCGAACCGGACACAATGCCCATAAATCCCCGCCCGTTCGAGGCGCTGGCGCATCTGCCGGTCTCGCGCGGGAACGGGGCCGAGTTACTGATTGACGGGCAAGCGACGTTCGACGCCATTTTTAAGGTCATCGATGCGGCACAGAATTATGTCCTGATCCAGTTCTACATCGTTCGGGATGATGCACTTGGCAAACAGCTCAAGGAAAAGCTGATCGCCGCGACCAAGCGCGGTGTGTCGGTTCGCTTCATGACTGATGCGGTCGGCAGCTATGGCTTGCCGACGGCCTATCTGGACGAGTTGCGCGCTGCCGGGATCGAGATCGCCAACCCGCGGGATCGCCGCGGGCCGCAATACCGCTTTCAGCTGAATTACCGCAATCACCGCAAGACCGTTATCATCGATGGAGAAACGGGATTTATCGGCGGGCACAATGTGGGTGTCGAATACTTGGGACAACACGTTCATTTCGGTCATTGGCGCGACACACATATACAGATGACCGGCCATATCGTCCGGCAATTGCAGTTGATTTTCACCGAAGACTGGCACTGGGCGCATGAAGAGGACCTGATCGAACAGCTGGACTGGGCCGGATCGGAATCCGAGCAGGACATGAACGCCCTGATCGTTGCGACAGGCCCGGGCGACGAAACGGAAACCGGCGCAATGATGTATTTTGCCGCCATCACCGAAGCGAAAGAGAGGCTGTGGATCGCCTCGCCTTATTTCGTGCCCGACATAGACATCATGACCGCCTTGCAACACGCCGCCTTACGCGGAGTGGATGTGCGTATTCTCGTACCGGATGTGATCGACCACCGCCTGCCCTGGCTGGCCGCCTTCGCCTATTTCGACGAGGTCACGGACTGCGGCGCGCGGGTGTTCCGCTATACTGACGGCTTCATGCACCAGAAGGTCTTTGTGGTCGACGACACACTGGCGGCCGTGGGAACCACCAACCTGGACAACCGCTCTTTCCGCCTGAATTTTGAGGCAATGGCCTTGTTCTTTGATCCAAAAGCGGCGCAGGCGGTGGACAAGATGCTGAGGGCTGATTTCGAGAAAAGCTATGAACTGACCAAGAAACTGCCCGACCAACCGGCCTATATCCGGTTTGGGTCACCTCTCGCCCGGCTGTTCGCGCCGATCCTTTAGGACATCAGTTCTTCTTTGAAAACCTGCGTCATCAGCGCGACCATAAAGGCGGTAGATAGCCCGAAGGCCAACAAGCCTGTTACCGAGGCAAACGCCCCGAATATGCGCAGCGGTTCCCCTAGCACGATGTCGCCGTAGCCCAGAGTCGTAAACGTCACCAACGAGAAATACAGAGCCGAATTCCAGTCGGGCAGCACGTCTCCCAGCACCCAGACGATCGCCCACAGCCACACCTGAAACGTGTGAATGGCAACGATAAAGACGAGGGCTATGCAGATCGGGGCCGCGATAGAAAAGAACTTCTTGCTGTTTTCCAGCCTTAGCGACATGACGCGAACCACCTGCGTACACCACGTCAGAAGGATGATTTCAATCAGGAAGCAGATGCCCAGATAAATACTGCCCCAAAGGATCTGCTGCGTTAACGTCATCAACTCACTTATCATGCTTTGGCCCGAAGAAGTCCTGCCACAATGGCGACTTAACCTGAAAAGGACAAGACTGCGGCGAATGGAAACGAATGCGGCTGGGTGCTGGACTCTGCGTGGTGGCGGCGCACATTGTTGCGGGCACAGTCCGAGGTTTTTTGCATGTTGCTGACAATCGACAAGGTCCAGAAATCCTATCCGGGCGGACGCCCCGTTTTGCGGGACGTGTCGCTGACCCTTGATCAGGGGCAGACGTTGGCCCTGACCGGGGAAAGCGGCAGCGGCAAGAGCACGCTGCTCAATCTGGCGGCAGCATTGGACAGTTTCGACGGCGGAGAGATCACTCTGGACGGAACCGCCCTGTCACCGCTGGATGACGCGGGGCGCGCCGCGCTGCGCCGCCAAAGCGTTTCGCTGGTGTTTCAGCAATTCAACCTGATCCCCTCGCTGACGGTCGGGCAGAACCTAGTGTTTCACGCCCGGCTGGCGGGCCGTGAGGATGCAAACTGGACCGGACAGCTGGCCGAGCGGCTGGGCCTGTCCGACTTGCTGACGCGCTTCCCCGAAAGCCTCTCGGGCGGGCAGCAACAGCGCGTCGCCATCGGGCGCGCAATGGCCGCGCGGCCGAAACTGCTGCTGGCAGATGAACCCACCGGCAATCTGGACGAAACCGCCAGCGCCAATGTGCTGGACCTGATGCTGGCACTGGTGGCCGATACCGGGGCCGCCCTGCTGCTGGTCACTCATTCGCAGAACATCGCCGGGCGGCTGGACCGGCACGCGCATCTGGCCGGCGGTCACATAGCATGACCGGCGCGGTCATACAGGCTCTGTTTTCGCATTGGCGGCGTCACAAGCTGCAATTGGCAACTCTGCTGATCGGAATTGCGCTGGCGACAGGGCTTTGGTCTGCCGTGCAGGCGATCAACGCCGAGGCGCGCGCCAGCTATCAGCGCGCCAGCGATCAGCTTGCGCTGGGCCTGCATGACGAGTTGCGCGACCCGTCAGGTTTGATCCCGATTTCGCGCTATGTCGCGCTGCGTCGCGCCGGGTGGCAGGTGGCGGCAGTTCTCGAGGGGCCTCTGCGCCTGAACGGACGCACGATACAGGTAATGGGCGTCGATATGGTGGCCTATCCGGCCCTGCCCGCCGTAACGCAGATCGAACGATCCCAAACGCCTTCCGATCCGGCCGACATGCTGACCGCGCCCGGCCGGCTGCTGGTATCCCCTGAACTGGCCGGGGCGCTGGGGGCGCAAGACGGGCTTCCCCCGATCCTGCAGTCAGACGCGGTCCCGCCCGACCTGATCCTCACCGATATCGGCGTGGCCGAGACGCTGCTGGAAAAACCTGGCCAGATCTCCCGCCTGCTGGTGCTGCACGGTCAGCCACGCGGCATTCCCCCGCTGTCGGACATCGCGCCCGAACTGGAGCGCGTTGCAGCCTCGTCCCGGCTGGACGCGGCGCAATTGACGGACAGTTTTCACCTGAACCTGACGGCCTTTGGTCTACTGTCCTTTGCGGTCGGGCTGTTCATCGTCCACGGCACTGTCGGGCTGGCTTTTGCCCAGCGGCGCGCAATGATCCGCACCTTGCGGGCGCTGGGCGTTTCGATGCGGCGGTTGGTCTGGATGATCATGGCCGAACTGACCCTGCTGGCCCTGATCGGCGGCCTGTTAGGACTGATCTTGGGTTTCTTTCTGGCCGGAGCCTTGCTGCCCGACGTCGCCGCAACCTTGCGCGGGTTATACGGCGCGCCGGTCGACGGGCAGATGACCCTGCAACCGCAATGGGTTCTGGCCGGTCTGGCGATGGCATTGGCAGGCACGTTGCTGGCCAGCGGTCAGGCCCTGTTTCGCCTGTCGCGAATGCCTCTGCTAACCGGGGCTGGGCTGCAGGCATGGCGTGGCACCGCAACCGTGCACCGCACCAGTGGGCTGATCGGGGTGGCCCTGATCGTGGGCGGTTTTGCCGTCGGATACGCGTTCGATGGACTGATTGCGGGATTTGCCATGGTGGGCGGCATCCTGACGGGGTCCGCTCTGATCCTGCCCTACCTGCTGTCGCTTGCCCTGTCGGCCTTCCAGCGCAGCGCAAGCAGACCAGTCGCGCAATGGGTCTGGGCAGATATGCAAGCACAACTGCCCGGCCTGTCCTTGGCCCTGATGGCGCTGCTGCTGGCGCTGGCGGCGAATATCGGCGTTGGCACCATGGTATCCAGCTTTCGCCTGACCTTCACCGGCTGGCTCGATCAACGCCTGACCTCCGAGCTTTACGTAACCGCCGCCGACAACCAGCAAGGCCAACAGATCGCACGGTGGCTGGACCCGCAGGCGGACGCAGTTCTGCCGATCCGCAGCGTTGAACTGGCGCATGAAACGGGGCCGTTGTTTCTTTATGGGATCGCAGACCATCAGACCTACCGCGATCACTGGCCGATCATCGCATCCACGGACGGCGTGTGGGATCGCCTTCATGCGGGTGAGGCCGTGCTGATCAACGAGCAACTCGCCCGCCGCGCGAACCTATGGCCCGGAGACACACTGACCATTAAAGAGGGTCACACCCTGACCATTGCCGGCGTCTATTCGGACTACGGAAACCCGACCGGACAGGCCATCGTGTCAATGCCGCAACTGGACCGGATCGCGCCAGGCGCCGACACACGCCGCTTCGGTATCCGTATTGCACCCGAGCGCGCCACCGAGATGGCACAGGCCCTGCGCGACCAGTTTGACTTGCCCCGTCGAGCCGTCGTGCAGCAGGCGGCGATGAAGGCCCAATCGCTGGCGATCTTCGACAAGACCTTTGTGGTGACTTCGGCGCTGAACGTCCTGACGCTGGGCGTTGCCGGGTTTGCCATCCTGACCAGTCTGCTGACATTGTGGACCCAACGCCTGCCGCAAATAGCGCCGGTCTGGGCGCTGGGGCTGACCCGGGCGCAACTGGCGCGGCTGGAGCTGGCGCGCAGTGTGCTTTTGGCCGCGCTGACGGCAGTACTGGCCTTGCCATTGGGGTTGGTTCTGGCTTGGGCCCTGCTGGCAGTGATTAATGTGCAAGCCTTTGGGTGGCGGCTACCGATGTATCTTTTCCCATTGGACTGGGCTTACCTGTTCGCTCTGACTCTGCTGGCCGCCTTTGTCGCTGCCGCTCTGCCCGCGCTGCGTTTGCTTCGCCTGCCGCCTGCCGATTTGCTGAGGGTGTTTGCCAATGAACGTTAAGACCTGGCTATGTGTCCTGTTCCTGCTGCTTCCTTCCGCCTTACGCACGCAGGGCTATGCCGGGCTTGGCGGCTCGGCCGACGGATTCGACATCCCGCAACCTGGCTACCAGTTCGAATTTCCCCGCGATCACGGCCCACATTCCGGGTTTCGGATCGAATGGTGGTACCTGACCGCAAACCTGACCGGCGAGGACGGGCGCAATTACGGCATCCAATGGACCTTGTTCCGATCCGCCCTGAAACCGCTAGAGGCGGAAGGGTGGCAGAGCCCGCAACTCTGGATGGGTCACGCTGCCGTCACTACGCCTGAAACGCATTACTTCGCAGAACGCCTGTCACGCGGCGGGATCGGTCAGGCCGGTGTAACAGCCGCCCCCTTCGAGGCCTGGATCGACGAATGGCACATGCGCGGAACGGACCCCGGTTCGGTGACCCTGTCGGCCAGTGGCGCCGAGTTTGCCTATGACCTGACTCTTACCGCCCAAGGCCCGTTGGTGTTTCACGGAGACGCCGGATACTCGGTCAAATCCGCTGATGGGCAAGCCAGCTACTATTACTCTCAGCCCTTCTACACGGTCGAAGGCGTGCTGCACTTGCCCGAGGGCGATGTTGCGGTCACCGGCAACGGCTGGCTGGACCGCGAGTGGTCCTCGCAACCATTGGCGGCGGATCAAAGCGGCTGGGACTGGTTCTCGCTCAGCTTTGACGGCGGCGACAAGCTGATGGCCTTCCGCCTGCGCGGTGAACGCGGAGATTTCACGTCCGCCACCTGGATCGCGCCAGATGGAACCACGACCCCCCTTCCGAACGGATCCGTATCGTTCAATCCTATGGACACAGCGCGCGTGGCGGGACGGGACGTGCCAGTGCAATGGCGCGTTACCCTGCCCGACCAGAATCTGGACGTCGAGGTTTCAGCCATCACCCCCGGCGCGTGGATGGGCACAAGATTCGAATATTGGGAAGGCCCCGTCACAGTATCCGGCAGCCACCAAGGGCGCGGATATCTTGAAATGACGGGGTACTGACCCTAGCGCACGACGTAAACCGAAACGGTCGAGTGTCGCACAACCCGCGCCGCGTTCGGACCCAGAAGGTAATCCTTGAGGTCCGGCTTGTGCGCGCCGATCACGATCAGATCACTGCCGGCGCTTTCGGCGGTTTTCAGGATCTCTTGATAAGCGGTGCCGGTGGCGACGACATGGCGGATATTGTCATTCCGCTCGTCCCCAAGAGTAGAAATGCACAGCTCGGACAGTTTGGCCTGCGCCTCTTCCAACGCTTTCTCATGAAAATCAGGCTGGAAGAACCCGGATACCCAGCTTTCGCCGAAATCGGGCAGAACAGTTACCACATCCAGTTGCGCACCGTCCTGATCGGCCAAGGCCGCCGCAGTCTTCAGCACATTCACGTCAAGGTCACCGTTGCTGATGTCAACAGCGCAGAGAACAGAGTTTGTCATGCGGGCACCTCTTGTCTGGCGGCACGGCCACGTTGCAGGAATGCGATCAGACCCAGCAGGATCAGCGCGGGTATATAGATCAGTTGTTTCGGAGGCTGGCTGGACGGCAGGCTGACCGAGGTCAGGCGCACCGCCTCATCCCCGTAATAATCGAACATGTCCAGTTCATCCGCGACCGGCGTGCCGAACATCGGCTCTTCAAGCTTGATCAACCCGTCTTCTTCCATCAGCAGCAGGCCCATCGCATCGACACGGGCTTCGCCACCCTCTTCATTGCCGACGGTGACAACAACCGTGGTGTCCGTCATCTTGAGCGTATCGAAATCCGGGCCGCTGACAACCAGACGCACCTCGGACCCCGGTGGTGTCTGCCCGATAGTTTCCACAAACGCCGCTGGCTCAACTGAGGCATAAGGCGGCGAAATACGATCCATGAAATAGTCGGGCCGGAACAACGCAAAAGCCACGAAGATCAAAGCCAAGCTCTCGTAGATACGGCTGTGAGTGAGAAAATAGCCCATCGTTCCGGCAGTGAAGACAAGGATAGCTATGGTCGCGAATATCGCAACAATAATGCCTTCAACCCAGGTCACGTCGATCAGCAGCAGATCGGTGTTGAAGATGAACACAAACGGCAGTGCGACGGTGCGCAGGCTGTAGAAGAACGCGGTGAAGCCGGTCTTAATCGCATCGCCGCCCGACACAGCGGCAGCCGCGAAACTGGCCAGACCCACCGGTGGCGTCACATCCGCCATGATCCCAAAGTAGAAAACGAACAGGTGCACGGCGATCAGCGGTACGATCAGTCCGCTCTGCGCGCCCAGTTCGACAACCACACCGGCCATCAGCGAGCTGACGACGATATAGTTCGCCGTGGTCGGCAGACCCATGCCAAGGATCAGGCTGAGCAGGCCAACCATCACCAGCATCAGGATCAGATTGCCGCCCGACAGGAACTCGACCAGATCGGCCATCACCTGCCCGACACCGGTCAGGGTCACGGTACCCACGATCACGCCCGCCGTAGCCGTAGCCAAAGCGATCCCGATCATGTTGCGTGCGCCATCGATCAGGCCCTGCCACAGGTCGGCGACACCATCGATGAAGTTGTCTTTCAGATTGCTTTGCCCACGGAACAGCGCCTTGAGCGGCTTTTGCGTCAGCAGGATCACGAACAGCAATGCGGTCGCCCAGAAGGCCGACAGGCCCGGGGACTTCTGCTCGATCATCAGGAAGTAGACCAGAACGATGATTGGAAGCAGATAGTGCAGACCCGCTTTGTAAATCTCTGCAATAACCGGCAGCTCGACCTCTTTGGCGTTCGGGTCATCCGGTTCCAGATCCGGCACCTGCGCGGCCAGATACAGCAACACGACGTAGACCGCGCAGACGATCAGGCTCAGGATCAGGCCCGCAGATGATGGCGCCCAACTGGTGACCGCATCGACCGGGTATTGCGAGCCATAGCAAAGGCCCGCGAACACGAGGAAGAAGGACAGCATCCCGACCACAGTGCGCGCCAGATGCACCTCGCGGTTGCCCAGCGTCGGCATGTTCCGCTTCACGGCCTCAAGGTGCACAATATAGACCAGCGCGATGTAGGAAATCGCGGCGGGCAGGAAGGCGTGGGTGATCACCTCGACGTAAGAGATGCCCACATATTCAACCATCAGGAAGGCCGCAGCACCCATCACCGGCGGCATGATCTGACCGTTTACCGATGAGGCGACCTCAACCGATCCGGCCTGCTCACTGCTGAACCCGACGCGTTTCATCAAAGGAATGGTGAAGGTCCCGGTGGTCACCACGTTGGCGATGGACGAGCCCGAGATCAAACCGGTCGCCGCCGAACCGACGACGGCCGCTTTGGCCGGACCACCGCGCAGGTGGCCAAGCGCACCAAAGGCCATCTTAATGAAGTAGTTCCCAGCCCCGGCCTTATCCAACAACGCGCCGAACAGAACGAACAGGAAAACGAATTTCGTCGAAACACCCAGCGCAATGCCGAACACGCCCTCGGACGTGATCCACATATGGCTCATCGCTTTTTTCAGGCTTGCGCCTTTCCAGCGGATAACCTCGGGCACCCATTCGGATGAGCCGAAGAAGACATAAGCCAGAAAGATCGTGGCAATGATCGCCATTGCCGGGCCAAGCGCACGGCGCGCGGCCTCGAACAGCAACAGCAGGCCAATCAGAGCGACCCATTTGTCGGTATCATCCGCAAGGCCACCCGCGTCCACGATCTTTTCGTAGAAGAAATACCCGTACAGCGCCAGAAAAGCGCCAACGACCCCCATGATCCAGTCCTGAACCGGAATATAGTCCCGCGGGCTGGAACGCAGCGCGGGATAGGCCGCGAATGCCAGGAACATCGCAAAGGCCAGATGAAACTGCCGTGCATTGTTCACGACACTGCCCGGCAACAGATAGTTGGCGATAGGTGAGGCCAAAAGCACCTGGAAAATCGACCAGATTGCCGCCACAACGGCCAGAAAAATCCCGACATTACCGACCGGATTTCGCCCACCCGCATCGGACGAGGCTACAAGATCCTGCAGCTCTTCTTCGGATAGCGGACGATTGGATTGTGTGTCGGAACTCATGAAAATGTCTCCCCGTCGCGGCCTTTTTGGCTTTTTGAACCACCCGTTATTTTACGGGCTTGGGTCGCAGGGCGCCGGTGGGCACCCTGCCTTAAGTCTGGCTTACTGAATCCAGCCTTTTTCTTTGTAGTACTTCTCAGCGCCCGGATGCAGCGGGGCCGACAGGCCGTCCGCAATCATCTCTTCCGGCTTCAGGTTTGCAAATGCAGGGTGCAGCTTTTTGAAGTCGTCGAAGTTTTCAAAGACCGAGCTGACAACCGCATAAACCGCGTCATCCGACACGTCTGCCGAGGTCACAAAGGTCGCGCCAACACCAAACGTCGCGGTGTCACCGTCCGAACCGCGATACATGCCACCGGGGATGGTTGCAGTACGGTAGAACGAGTTGTCACCGACCAGCTTGTCGACAGCATCGCCGCTGACATTCACCAGCACGGAATCACATGCAGTGGTTGCTTCCTGGATCGAACCCGAGGGGTGACCAACGGTATAAACCATCGCGTCGATCTGGTTGTCACACAGAGCTGCAGACTGTTCTGCCGCTTTCAGCTCGGTCGCCAGTTCGAAATCATCGGTGGTCCAGCCCATTTCGCCCAGCAGAACCTCCATGGTGCCGCGCTGACCGGAACCGGGGTTACCGATATTGACGCGCTTGCCTTTCAGGTCCTCAAAGTTGGTGATGCCGGAATCGGCACGGGCCACAACGGTGAACGGCTCGGGGTGTACCGAGAAGACCGCGCGCAGGTTTTCGAACGGGCCGGCCTCTTCGAATTTCGAGGTGCCGTTATACGCATGGTACTGCCAGTCGGACTGCGCCACACCGAACTCCAGCTCGCCTTCGCGGATGGTATTGATGTTATAGACAGAACCACCGGTCGACTCGACCGAGCAGCGAACGCCGTGCTCTTTACGGCCCTTGTTGACCAGACGGCAGATCGCGCCACCGGTCGGGTAATACACACCGGTCACACCGCCGGTGCCGATGGTGATGAATTCTTCTGCATATGCGGCAGGAGCCATAAGGGCCGCGGTAACCACCGCGCCGAGGCTGAGCTTGCTGCTGTTTTTCATTTTTGAGAACTCCCAATTCTTATGGTGGATGGGAAACCGCCCAGCGGCCCCCCTCCAGGGACTTCGCCGGTTAAGGCAAGCGCAAACCCGTTGCAACAGGTGCAAGCGCCTGAAATTCCAAAATCTCCCAACATCTTCGACGTTTCATTCAGACACTCAACTTGTCAACCCCCGCGCGCAGACCAACCGCCCCAAGCTGCATATCTGACGGGTTTTTCCAAAGTTTCCCCCCGCCAACCGGCTTGAAGGCGTGAAATGCCGGACTTACGGGTGTAACGACCACCAGACTAAAATCTTTGAATGTTGTGAACCGTGCCTCTAGTCTTTCGGGAATCTTGGTACACCCCTGTAACCGTAGGGCTGTAAAGGAATTTATTCCGAAACGAAAAAAAGGACCCCGGATGAAGCGCCCCTCGCCCAGCCCCTTGCTTGTTATCGCCCTTGTCATCAGCGCGGCGATTGCTGCCTGGGGTATCGCCGATCCGCAAGGATTGGGGCGTCTCGCATCAGAAGCGGTGGCAACACAGTTCAACAGCCGTGGCTGGTTCATCATGCTCGAGGTCAGCGGCCTGCTATTTGTAGCGCTGTATCTGGCCCTGTCGCGGTTCGGCGACATTCGCCTTGGCCCGGACGGTGCCGAGCCTGAATTCTCGACCCCGGCCTGGATCGCCATGCTGTTTGCGGCCGGAATGGGGGTCGGGCTGCTGTTCTATGGCGCTGCCGAACCACTGACCCATTTCGAAGTTCTGCGCCAGTACAGCCCCGACCCCGAAGCCGCAAGTTATGCCCTGTTCGTGACCTATCTGAACTGGGGCTTTCACGCCTGGGCGATCTACGCGATCGTCGGGCTGGTCATCGCCTATTTCGCCTATCGTCGACACCGCACCTTGCTGCTGAGCGCCCCGCTGATCGAGGCACTGGGCGAGGCGCGCTGGATCAAGGCGATGGGGTGGGTGTTCGATCTGCTGTCGATTGTTGCGATTGCCGTCGGTTTGGCGGGTTCGATGGCGATGGGCGTATTTCAGATACAGACCGGATTGGCGGGTCTGATCGGCGTCGAAACACCCGGAATGCTGACACTCCCTGTTTTTGCCGCGCTCTGTATCGCGTTCATCATCCCCTTGCGGCGGGACCTTGGCGAAGGGATGTCGCTGCTGTCCAATGCCGCCATGCTGATTGCCGTCGGGATGATGGTTTATCTGCTGATCCTCGGTCCGACTTCATTTCTGATGAACGATATCGTTGCCGGGTTCGGGCGCTACGTGTTCAAAGTCCTGCCTGCCGGTTTCTCGACGGCAGAGTTCTTTGACGACACCATCGTCGACTGGTTTCACGGCTGGACACTGAACTACATGATCTGGTGGCTGGCCTGGTCCCCCTTTGTGGGCATCTTCATCGCACGCATATCGCGCGGGCGTACTATCCGAGAGTTCCTGATCGGTGTCATCGTCGCCCCGACCCTCTTCTCGATCCTGTGGTTCGGCATCTTTGGCGGTCTCGGGTTTTACGACGCGCTGCGGCAGGACGGTGCCCTGTCCGCCGTCAATGCCGAGAATCTGGACGCGACAACATTCGCCCTGCTTGCCAAGTTCCCACTCGGCGGTCTGACGCAAACAGCAACAATCCTGGCTGCGTTTCTGTTTGTCGTGACCAGCGTCGTCAGCGCCGGGTTCACTCTGGCAATGATCGGAACGGGCGGCGACGACAATCCGTCCCCCGGCGTTCGGACGGTTTGGGGGTTGATTCTGGGGGCATTGGGACTGGCGATGATACTGGTGGGAGATATTTCTCTGGTCCGGTCAATCATCGCGCTGTCGGCCATGGCCTTTGTGTTTATCGTGCCGGTTCTCGTGGTCTGCCTGTTCAAAAGTCTGGCGCGAGAGGATCGGACATGAGCAGCGCATTCATCGACACCCTGCTGAACCTCAGCGTTTTTGCCTATATCGGGTTTCTGATCTGGCTGAGCCTGCGACGCGATCGGTAATCATACCGCGTCTATCTGTCTTTCACGGAGGTGGTGCCCAAGGAGAGACTCGAACTCTCACGATGTTACCATCGGGGGATTTTGAATCCCCTGCGTCTACCATTCCGCCACTTGGGCCACGAACACTGGATTAGCGCCCAAGTCCGGGAAGGTCCAGAGGCAAAAACTAACCCAAATCCACTTTGTTTTCACCACAGTGGTTGACGCCTTACCGAGCGCGTGGTTTGGCTTGCGCTACGTAAGCACAGGATTTTAGCACCATATGTTGCGCTCGCTTTATGACTGGACCATTCGTCTGGCCGAACATCCGCACGCCCTTTGGGCGCTGGCATTCGTCGCTTTTATCGAAAGCTCGGTCTTTCCGATCCCGCCGGATGTTCTGATGATTCCGATGATCCTGGCCCGACCATCGCGCGCATGGCTGATTGCAACGGTCGCTTTGGTTGCCTCGGTCCTGGGGGGCTTGTTGGGCTATGCCATCGGTGCCTTCTTCTACGAAAGCATCGGCCAGCCGATTCTGGAATCCATGGGCAAGGCGCACGCCATGGAAGAGTTCAACACCCGTTTCAACGATTTCGGCTTCTGGGCCGTACTGGGTGCCGGTGTCACGCCCTTTCCCTACAAGGTCATCACCATCATGTCGGGCTGGACCGGGATGCCGCTGGGCACCTTTATCGCGACCTCGATCCTTGCCCGCGCGCTGCGCTTTTTCGTGGTCGCCGGGCTGCTTTGGGGCTTCGGAGAACCGATCCGGGCCTTCATTGAAAAGCGCTTGGGCCTTATGTTCACCTTGTTCGTCGTGCTTCTGTTCGGCGGGTTCCTTGTGGTGAGGTACCTATGACACGCAAAAACCTTCTGGTCCTGATCGCGAGCTGCGGGTCTTTGGCGTTGTTGCTTGGGGCGTGGGGCTTTCAGCATCTCGGTGGGCTGGCACCATGCAAGATGTGCATCTGGCAGCGGTATCCGCATGGCGCGGCCATTCTGATCGGTGCAGTGGCACTGGCCCTGCCTCGTGTTAACCTGCTGCCCCTGCTGGGTGGTCTCGCTGCGCTTACAACCGCAGCCGTCGGCGTGTTCCACGCCGGGGTCGAGCAGAAATGGTGGGAAGGCCCCACAAGCTGTACCTCCGGCGATATCGGCGGCCTGTCGACGCAAGAGTTGATGGATCAGATCATGTCCGCCCCGCTGGTGCGTTGCGATGACATCCCGTGGCAGATGATGGGCATTTCGATGGCCGGGTGGAACGCCATCCTGTCGGGCGTTCTGGTACTGGTCTGGATCGCCGCGTGGCGGGCGGGTCGTTAGAACTCGTCCAGTTCCGCATCCCAATAGAGAAAGTCGATCCAGCTGTCATGCAGGTGGTTTGGTGGGAACTTGCGCCCGATATTGCGCAACGCCTCGGCATCCGGCTGTCGTGGTGGTTTGCGCAGGGTCATTCCTGCTTGTCGCAGCGATTTCGAACCCTTCTTCAGGTTGCAGGGGCTGCACGCGGCCACCACGTTCTGCCAACTGGTCACGCCCCCGGCGGCCCGTGGCACCACATGGTCAAAGGTCAGATCCCCCTTGCTGCCGCAATACTGACAGCGGAACTCGTCCCTCAAGAATAAATTAAAGCGCGTGAAGGCCACGCGCTTTCTGGGTTTTACATAATCTTTGAGGACAACGACCGACGGTATTCGTATCTCGGTACTCGGGCTTCGTACGACCTCGTCGTACTCGGCCACAATGTCCACCCTGTCCAGCCAGGCTGCCTTTATCGCCTCTTGCCACGGCCACAGAGAAAGCGGGTAATAGGACAAGGGGCGATAATCGGCGTTCAAAACCAATGCCGGATGATGCTTGAGCGCACCGGGTTCCCTGACAAATTCGGTTCTGAAGTCTCCATCCATATCAGAATCGCTCCTCGCTCTGCTCTGCCCGTTTTTGACATCAGAGCGGGGAACACCCGCCCCGGCCTTAACTTAACTATATATCGTGTTAAAACTCTGACAAGCCCTGAGTTTCCACAATATCTCGGGTATTGAGTAAGGCGAATCCGTAACATTTGCGTGACAGTTATCCACAGCTTGCGCCAATGTGGCCTGCGGGCTATGGCGAAGGTCATGAGCTGGTTCATCCGATTCAACAAACCCTTCGACGTGCTGCCGCAGTTTACCGACCGCGCCAACGCGGATTCACCGCGTAGCACTTTGTCGGATTTTATCGATTTGCCCGAGGTCTATCCGGCCGGACGGCTGGACCGCGACAGCGAGGGGTTGATGCTGCTGACCGATAACGGGCGGCTGCAGGCTCAGATTTCAGATCCCAAGCACAAAATGCCCAAAACCTATTGGGTGCAGGTCGAAGGGCTGCCGGATGCCTCCGCGCTGAAGGCCCTGCGCGACGGGGTCGAGTTGAAAGACGGAAAGACACGGCCGGCCAAGGCGCGATTGATGGATGAACCTGAGGGGCTGTGGCCCCGCAATCCTCCGATCCGGGTGCGCCAGTCGGTGCCCGATTGCTGGATCGAACTGACATTGCGCGAGGGCCGCAACCGTCAAGTCCGGCGAATGACTGCGGCGGTAGGGCACCCGACATTGCGCCTGATCCGTGCCCGGATCGGCGACTGGTCGCTAGAGGGGCTTGAGCCCGGCCAATGGGACAGCCTGCCCGCCCCAGAGCTGAACTCCGCCCCGCAGCGCAAACGGGATCGCCGCCCGCGCCGGTGACAAAAACCGCGTGTTGTGATATACTTACGGAATGAAAGTCACACCGGACATACCCACGCCCGCCGGAGTTCTCGAGGCCGCGCTTTACGTCGATGACCTGGATGCGGCAGAGCGGTTCTATGGCGAGATTCTGGCGTTGAGGAAAATTCAACGCGTGGCAGACCGGCACGTTTTCTTCCGTGTTGGCGGCTCGGTCCTGTTGCTGTTCAATGCGGATGAAACCGAAAAGCCGCCCGGCAACCCCGACTTGCCCGTCCCGCCCCACGGCGCGCGCGGTCCCGGCCATGTCTGCCTGATCCTGACACGCGACGAGATCGACGTGATGCGCAAACACCTGTTGGACTGGAATGTCCCGGTGGATGCCGAATTCGACTGGCCCGGCGGCGCACGTTCGCTATATGTGCGGGACCCCTCCGGCAATTCCGTCGAATTTGCCGAAGGCCATTTGTGGGATTGACGCGTTACCGCAGTGGTTGTTTTTCCCCGCCTACAACGCGGTAGATATCGCTCGAGACGACACCGACCTCAGACAACACAGCCTGAAACGCCGCCATGTGCGGCGCGGCAAAATGAGCATCCAAAGCGGCTTGATCCTGCCATTCCTCATAGACGCGAAACTGTGTGGGATGCCCCAGAATCCGACTGAACTCATAAACCAGACAGCCGGGTTCCTTCACGGTGTCGGCCACCATCGCTTGTGCCGCTTTGTCTGCTTTTTCAACGCCTTCGGGCGAAACTTCCACTGTTCCGGTCACGATCAACACAGCGTATCCTTTCTCAGATCAAACCGTTTGGTGATTCTGTCGACCGGTCGCCCGTCCCGCAAAGGCACCCCATAGGCGACCGAATAGTCACGGAACCCCATCTTGTCGTAATAGCCCAACCCCATTCCGTTATCGGCGCGAATGGTTGCGCTGATTGCGCTCAGCCCAACCCCGGCGGCGTACTTGGCGGTTTCCGCGAACAGCGCACGCCCGGCGCCTTTCAGCACCGGCGCGCGGCGTGTGAAGGTTGCGATATCGGCGCAATCCTCGGGCAGCAAATCATGCGTCCCCAGCCATTGGAACCCCGCCACCTCGCCCTGTTCGTCCAGAGCGACATGGCAGCAAATCCTGTCTGCCCCAGTCAAATAGCTTTGCGCAAACAGGACTTCGGAGAACGGGATTTCAAACGCGGTCGAGCCTCCGATCTCGATGATATCATTGAGGAGGCGGCAAGCCGCGCTTATATCCTCGGGCATCATGGGGCGGACCGCGATCATGGCTACAGGCTCAGCTTGTCGCGCATGAAGGCCAGTGCGACGCTCAGGCCGTCGGGTGCGATACCATGGCCGGTGCCCTTCATCACATGCGCGTAGATTTCCTTGAAATCAGCGGCTTGCAGGGCTTCGGCGGCTTCGGGCAGTGATTGCGGTGGCACCACGTCGTCGGAATCCCCATGCACCAGCAGGATCGGCATCCGGCTGACCGTTTCATCGGGCAGCAGATCGGGCTCCAACAACCGGCCCGAGAAGGCAACGATCCCCGCAACCGGGTCCTCGCGCCGCGGGGCGACATGCAAACTCATCATCGTGCCTTGCGAGAACCCAAACAGCACAACCTGTTCGGGCAGCACGTCTTCGTCCACCATCAGCGCATCGAGGAAAGCGTTGAAATCGTCAGCGGCCATTTCCATGCCGCGCCGAGACTCCTCCTCGGACGAGCCATCGATCCACGGGATCGGGAACCATTGATAGCCATTTGGCATTCCGGGGATTTGCTCGGGCGCGTCGGGAGCCACGAACAGGGTATCCGGCAGGTGTTCACCCAGCGGATCAGCCAGACCCAACAAGTCGGCGCCATTGGCCCCATAGCCGTGCACGAACACCACGACCGAGCGCGTATCGCCCGAAACCGGCTCTTTTCGGAGCGCATTCAAAACCCGTGTCATCTGATCCCTTCTCGTTCTTTGGCCACCCGGTAATAGGCCCACAACACACGCGCCGCAACCGACCGCCATGGCGACCAGGCCTCGGCCATATGTCGCAGTTCCTTGTCAGTCGGGCGTTTGGGTAGATCATAGAGAATGCGCGCGGCTTCCTGCAGCGCCAGATCGCCCGGCGCGATCACGTCGGCGCGGCCCAGCGAGAACATCGCATAGATCTCGGCGGTCCAGACACCGATGCCCGGTACTTCGGTCAGTGTCGCAACGACATCCGCATCAGGCACATCGCGCAACGCCTTGTAATCAATACGTGCTTCGGCCAGCGCGCGGGCGTATCGAATTTTCTGGCGGCTCAGTCCTACGGCGCGCAAATCGTCATCGGTTGCCCACATAACTTTGCGCGGTCCGGTGAGTTTGGCATCCTGCAGCCGTTTCCAGATCGCGTTGGCCGAGGCGACGCTGACCTGCTGGCTGACAATCGCGCTCAGTAACTGGGCAAACCCGTCCGGACGGCGACGCAAGGGCAATGGCCCGGTTTGGTCCATCGCATAAGCCATGCGCGGACACGTTTCGGCCAGCCACGCCGCCCCTTCCGACACACATTCGTTGGTTTCGATGATACGTCCTACGGACATGCGCGCTCCGGGGCTGGTGATCACGTGCACGTTAGGCTGCTTTGCCGCATATGCAACCCGCTTGTGCGGCTAAGTTTTCGCGGATACCCATAGGCGCATGACACTGACCGCCACCACCCCGGACAACAGCCAGGCCAAACGCAACGTCGCCGTTTTGGTGGCAGCGCAGGCCATTCTGGGCGCCCAAATGCCGATGATCTTCATCGCTGGCGGGCTTGCGGGACAATCGTTGGCGACAAATGCCTGTTTGGCCACCCTTCCCATTTCGCTGATCGTTCTGGGGTCTATGCTGGCGGCCACACCTATTTCGGCGATCATGCAGCGCTGGGGACGGCGTGCAGGGTTTTTGGTGGGCGCCACAGCGGGGGCCTGTGGCGGCTTTTTGGGAGCCTACGGGCTTTATCTCGGATCGTTCCCCGTCTTCCTTTTTGGCAGCCTGTTAACCGGCATTTACATGAGCGCGCATGGATTCTACCGCTTTGCAGCCGCCGACACTGCATCGGATGCTTTTAGACCCAAAGCCATCTCGTATGTTATGGCGGGCGGTCTGGCTGCAGCCCTTATTGGGCCTGAGATATACAAACTGACTTCAACTGCTTATGTGATCCCATTTCTTGGCACCTACATGGCGGTGATCGCTCTGAACGTTTTCGGCTCGGTGCTGTTCTTTTTCCTCGACATCCCTACGCCTGAAAAACCAAAGGAGGACGCACCCCAAGGTCGGACCCGGCTGGAAATGCTCAGAACTCCGCGCATCGCCGTGGCGATCATCTGCGCCATGGTATCTTATGCGCTAATGAATTTGGTAATGACCGCGACACCGCTTGCCGTAGTCGGATGTGGCTATACAGATGGAAACGCGGCTGACATTGTACGCGGACACGTCTTCGCTATGTTTCTCCCCAGCTTTTTCACCGGCCAGCTCATCGCGCGTTTTGGGGTCGAGAAAATCGTCGCCCTCGGTCTCGCCATTCTGGCTGGTGCGGGCGTGGTTGCCTTGCAAGGCGTCGAGTTGGGCAATTTCTTCGTCGCCCTGATCCTGCTGGGGGTCGGCTGGAACTTTGGTTTCATCGGCGCGACCACAATGCTGGCCGAGTCCCATGACGTCAGCGAACGCGGCCGGATGCAGGGCCTGAACGATCTGCTGGTGTTTGGTGGCGTTACGCTTGCGTCGCTGGCTTCGGGCGGGTTGATGAACTGCTCGGGCGGTTCGGCGGTCGAGGGCTGGACGGCAGTGAACCTCGCCATGATCCCGCTGCTGACGCTGGCGGGCGGTGCGCTGTTGTGGCTGGTTCTGAAACCGTCCGAGGCGGAAACCGTCTGAGCCCTACCAGCGCCCGCTGGCCACGGTCCACATCAGTGACAGCCTGCGGCGAATTTCACTCTGCGCCAAATCCCCGGCGGCCACGCGATCCGGGCGGGCCACGGCCTGCCGCAGAACCCATTCCGCCTGCCACCCGGCGTAAAGCGCGGGCCGGGCATCCGCCGAGACAGCAGGCGCGTTGGAGCGCGCGCGCTGAAGCCGATCCAGCGCCTTCTGCGCAAGGGCCTGCACACCATCGGGCGTTCCGTCCAGCAAGGGGATACGGCCCCGCGCCTCAAGATCGGGAATGGCCCGCAACCAGTTCGCCACGCCGACGCCATAACCGAAGTCACGCAGAACGCCCTCATCCGCTGCACCCAACACCTGCGCCGACGCAACCATCAAAGACCCGGCGGAGTGGTTGATATAAGCGTCGAAATGCGCCTCATCCTCGAACGGATCGCGGTAGATGTCCCAGCGCCTGACGGCCACATACTCGTCCAGCATTGCAGCCAGATGCGGCGACAGAACCCGCGCCAGAGGCGTCACGACCTCATGCCTGCGCTCAGGTTTCCCCTCGGCAATCTCCTGCAGCGCATCGCGCCACCATTGCAGGCGCATCTCGGCAATCATTGCCTCTTGCGTGACCCACGGAGCGCGTGCGACCTCGACATTCAGCGCATATAGCGGAAACAGCAGCGGCCGCACCGGGACGGGTGCGGCCATCACCGCCATGAACCGGTCGGGATCGGCGCGGTGCACCAGCTCCGCGCAGGCTTTGACGTCGTCGCCGAATTCCACGGTCACTCGGCCACCGCCGTCTGCGACCCGCAATCGCGCACCAGTTTCCACTGGATCGCGTCCAGCAGCGCCTCGAATGAGGCATCGACTATGTTCGCACTGACGCCCACTGTCGACCACCGCCGTCCCTGCCCGTCTTCGCTGTCGATGATCACGCGGGTCACCGCCTCGGTTCCGCCTTGGGTTATGCGCACTTTGAAGTCGACCAGCTTCATATCGGCCAGAATCTGTGAGTACTGCCCCAGATCCTTCGCCAGTGCCTTGGCCAGCGCATTCACCGGCCCCCGGTCACTGCCGTTTTCATCCATGGACTCGCTGACCGAGAGCTTCTTTTCCCCGTCGACCTTCACGACAACTACGGCCTCGGACAGGCTGACCATCTTGTTGTATTTGTTCTTGCGTCGCTCAACGGTGACCTTGTAGCGCTTGACCTCGAAAAACTCGGGCAATTGCTCCAGCTCATCCCGCGCCAGCAGCTCGAAACTCGCCTGAGCGGTATCATAGGAATAACCCTCGGCCTCACGCTGCTTGATCCGGTCCAGAATGCGCCCCAATGCCGGGTCGTTTTTCTCGACGACCAGACCGGCCTCGGTCAGGCGTTTGCGCAGGTTTGACTGCCCCGCCTGGTTCGACATCGGAATGATCCGCGCATTCCCGACCGCGCCCGGCTCAACATGTTCATAGGTCGACGGGTCCTTGAGGATCGCGCTGGCGTGCAGCCCCGCCTTATGCGCAAAGGCCGAAGCCCCGACATAGGCCGATTGCTTGCTGGGAACCCGGTTCAGGATATCGTCCAGCATCCGGCTGATGCGCGTCAGACCACCCAGTGCCTGCAAGTTGACACCGGTGTCAAATCCCGAAGCATAGGGCTCTTTCAGCAACAGTGTCGGGATCAGCGCCGTCAGATTTGCGTTACCGCAACGCTCGCCCAATCCGTTCAACGTGCCCTGAATTTGCCGCGCCCCGGCGTCGACGGCGGCCAGCGAACAGGCCACCGCATTCTCGGTGTCGTTATGGGTGTGAATGCCCAACCGGTCCCCCGGAAGCCCCGCGGCAATCACCTCGGACACAATGCGCGAGACCTCAGCCGGCAGCGCGCCGCCGTTGGTATCGCACAACACAACCCAGCGCGCACCGGCGTCCAGAGCAGCCCGACACACCTCAACCGCGTAACCGGGATTGTCCTTGTAGCCGTCAAAGAAATGCTCGGCGTCAAACAACGCCTCACGCCCCTGCGCCACGATATGCGCGACCGAGGCGCGGACGTTCTCGACATTCTCCTCCAACGTGATCCCAAGCGCATGAGTGACGTGGTAGTCATGCGATTTGCCGACCAGACAGACAGCCTGTGTGCCCGCATTCATCACGGCGGCCAGAACATCATCATTCTCGGCCGACCGACCCGACCGCTTGGTCATGCCAAATGCCGTCAACCGGGCCGACGTCTTGGGCGCGACCTCGAAAAAAGCGCTGTCGGTCGGGTTTGCCCCGGGCCAGCCACCTTCGATATAGTCCACGCCCAACTCGTCCAGAGCCTGCGCGATCTGCACTTTCTCGGCAGTCGAGAACTGGACGCCCTGCGTCTGCTGCCCGTCGCGTAGCGTGGTGTCGTAAAGGTAGAGGCGTTCTTTGGTCATCGTTTTGGCTCTTTGGCTATTCGCCAGTTATCCAGCTTAATGGAGGATGTGGCGCGTTTTAGAAAACTCGTTCAGGTTTCCGCAAGTAGCTGTCTATAGTGAACTTCATAGCCTTCACGATGCTTTTTCATTCGTTCCAACGTTTCAGCCCAATGATCGTTTCGAATTTTCGCAACGTCCACTTTCGAAAGATCGCCTGTAATGGATCTGATGACATTCACTCGCGACAAGGTTGGCCGGAGTTCCCACTCAAAGCCATCCTTTGTATCGTTTAGTGTGAAGCCAAAGTACGGTAGGTCTTCGTCCCTCATCTTGTCTGCCCACTGAAACAGTAAGCCACCTTTTTCTTTGTCTCCGCTTTTCATCCACTCTCTAGCTTGCGTTTTAAATTGGGAACGCAGAGTCACCCAATTCTCAATCTCCTTCGCAAAGTAGGATTTATCTACCGCCCCCCTTTGATCCACCCATGCACCCATTTCAGGCGTCAAAAGACCCAACAATTGTGCCGATGCCAAAAAGTTAGACAACAAGCCTCCTTGCAAATCCACCGGCTCATTTGTTGCGTTCTTTTGGCGACTAATCTGTCGCTCTAAACGGTGCAACTCCGCCAAAGCGCCCGCTGTATTCAGGTCGTCACTCAGCGCAGCGACAACTGCGGGCGCCGCGCTGGCGGCGGGCTCGATGCCCGCTGTCAGCGCCCGCCACTTGCGCAGCGTCGCCTCGGCCTCGCGTGCCTTCTTCTCGGTCCAGTCCATCGGCTTGCGATAGTGGGTCTGCAGGAAAACAAAGCGGATCACCTCGCCCGGCACACCCTGTTCCAACAGGTCATGGACGGTGAAGAAATTGCCCAGCGATTTGGACATCTTCTTGCCTTCCACCTGCAGCATCTCATTGTGCAGCCAGACCCGCGCGAATTCGCCATGCGGATGGGCGCACTTGCTCTGCGCGATCTCATTCTCGTGGTGCGGAAACATCAGGTCGTTGCCGCCGCCGTGAATGTCAAAGCTGTCGCCCAACAGTTCGTAGCTCATGGCCGAGCATTCGATATGCCACCCCGGACGCCCCCGGCCCCAGGGGCTGTCCCAGCCCGGAAGCTCATCGGTCGACGGTTTCCACAGCACGAAATCCATCGGGTTCTTCTTGTAGGGCGCAACCTCAACCCGTGCCCCCGCAATCATGTCATCGACGGACCGCCCCGACAGAGCGCCGTATTTCTCTTTCCAGCTGTCCACCGCGAACAGAACGTGCCCCTCGGCAGCGTAGGCGTGGCCCTTCTCGATCAGATCCTCGATCATCGCGATCATCTGGCCGATATACTCAGTCGCCCGCGGCATCTCGTTGGGTTCCAACGCCCCCAAGGCACCCATGTCGTGCAGATACCAGCCGATTGTCTCGTCCGAACGCTCCTGCACCAACTGCTCCAACGTGCCCTCGGCCCCGGCTTGCTGTCGGGCCAGCGCGGTCGCGTTGATCTTGTCATCGACGTCGGTGAAGTTTCGCACATAGGTCACGTGATCCGCGCCATAGGTGTGACGCAGCAAGCGATAAAGCACATCAAACACCACCACGGGCCGTGCGTTGCCCAGATGAGCGCGATCGTAAACGGTCGGTCCGCAGACATACATCCGCACATTGTCGGCGCTGATCGGCACGAAATCCTCTTTCGTCCGCGTCCGTGTGTTGTGCAGTTTGATCGTCGTCATCGGTCGGCTCCTAAAGACAGCGTGGCTTCTCGCGTTGGCGCGGGCTTAGCAACTTGTCTCAGGGATGAAAACGAAAGAAACCGGCCCGCGTGATAAATCAGCAGGTAATGCAGCAGATAATGATGCAGGTCATCCGGTTCATATTGTCCCAGTACCATGCGGACCGCCTTGCGCCAAGCCCCGAGTTCCACGCCTTTGCGTCGCTGATTGACATTCCCGAAGGGCTCTGGCCCTGTCTGCGCAGAACACCGGACGGAGGCGTACCATGAAATTGTCGCAGCGTATCACTCATCTGACCGAAGGCGGCAGTGACGGTTGGGATGTGTTCTATCGCGCTCGCCGGATGATCAGCGACGGCTACGCAGTGACCGAGCTGACCATCGGCGAACATGACATCCGAACCGATGCGTCGATTCTTGAGGCGATGGACCTGTCCGCCCGGCAGGGCCACACCGGCTATGCGATGGTTCCCGGCACCGATCTGCTGCGTGACACAGTGGCCGCCCGGCTGCAGGCCCGTACCGGAGTGCCCACCACGCGCAACAACGTATTGATCACGCCCGGCGGCCAATCAGCCTTGTTTGCAGCTCATGTCGCGGTGTGTGACCCCGGTGATGTCGGGCTGTATCTCGATCCATATTACGCCACCTACCCCGGCACCATCCGGGGCGCCGGAGCCGTGGCCCGTTCGATCCAGACCACCGCAGAAGATGCGTTCCAGCCCCGCGCCGAGCAAATCGAGGCCGCCGCCGACGGCGCGGTATCCTTGCTGGTCAACACTCCGAACAACCCCACCGGTGTTGTGTATTCCCACCAGACGCTCGAAGGGATCGCCGAGGTGTGCCGCAAGCGTGACCTTTGGCTGATTTCGGACGAAGTTTACGACACGCAAGTCTGGGAAGGGGAACACATCTCTCCCCGTACCCTGCCGGATATGGCTGAACGCACTCTGGTTGTCGGATCGATGTCGAAGTCTCACGCGATGACCGGATCTCGTTGCGGTTGGGTTGTCGGCCCTGAAGAGGTGATTTCTCACCTGATCAACCTCGCCACGCATACAACCTACGGTGTACCCGGATTTATTCAGGACGCCGCCAGTTTCGCGCTGAATGCGGGCAACGATCTGGAGGAACAGATCGCCGAGCCCTTCCGCCGACGCCGCGCGCTGGCCGTTGGTATTCTTGAGGCGCAGAACACCATCGGGCTGGTTCCGGCGCAGGGGGCGATGTATCTGATGCTGGATATCCGTGCCACCGGGCTCAGCGGTGACGGATTCGCCAACGCCCTTCTGGATACGCACGCAATTGCGGTGATGCCGGGTGAGAGCTTCGGGTTTGCAGCCGCAGGTCATATCCGCGTGGCGATGACGATTGACGACGAAAGATTCGCAACCGCCCTGTCCACGATTTGTGCATTTGCATCTGAATTGGCGGAACGTCACGCCACCGTCGGCTGACAGGCTTCAGAATCGGAAGGACGTGCGCAGGTTGAACACGTTCGAATCCAACCCGCCATCGGTCCGGGTGACATCGTCAAAGTCCTGCCGCAGCGCCTCGCCACTGATCACAAGGCGGTCGTTGATCGGATAAGCCACGCCAATCCCGTAAACGGCGGCTGTGTCGTTGTCGACCGAGGCGTCCAACCGGGCCGCGCCAACCACCACGTAGCCCAAGGCACCGCCAAAATCATAGCCGCCACGCAACTTCAGGCGGGTCATGCTGTCAAGGCTGCCTTCTCCATCGCTCAGATCCAGCGACAGGCGATTGTATTCCAGTTCTCCACCCAGAACGAAGTTTCCGAAATCCCGATCATAGCCAATATGAGGGCCAAAGACCGTATCATCGCCGCTCGACCCGTTCGGGCCGTCGGCCTCTGCATATCCAAAACTAAATCCGGCATAAGCCCCGGTCCAATCCTCAGCCATTGCAGGGGCTGCGATGCTCGCCACCATAAGCAGACTGAGGGCCTTAAGGGCTTTCATAAAACTCTCCTAAAGAACCTTTCGCCAGAACTTTGGTCTTTCAGGTCAACGTCACTCGGAAACCTGGTCCGTGATCGTTAAGATTCAATTGAGTTCACGAACCACTCTTAAATAAGTGAAGGAACTATAACAGATTTCTGCCTTAGCGGGAGAAATTCTTCCGGAACTGAATAATTGCCGTGACACATGTATCACAGCTTCGCTTTTGAACTCTCAGGTCGCAAACAGGACAGAAAGCAGCTGTCCACATCGGAATACTGACCTTTGAAACGCGAGGACCGATGCAAAACGACGTTTGGAAAATTCGGCTGATCAGCCGCACCATTGGTGCGGATCGTGGTCGCGCGGCGCGGGGGCGGCCAACAAAGGCGTGAAAACACTCCACTCCTGACGCCTTTTCTATTGGATTCTGACCCATGAACGATCAAACCCGTACCTCTTCCCGCAGCGGCGGTCGCGCCGCGCGCCGTGCTGCTCGTGCCACCTCCCTGCCTGAACATCTGCGCCCTATCCGCCCCGGACTGGAGGGCGGCGTTCTCAATGTTCTGACCCAGGCTCAAATCGAACGCATTCACGAGGCCGCGCTGACCGCGTTGGAGACCATCGGTCTGGCCGACGCGCCACAAAGCGGTATCGACTACCTTGTCGGTGCAGGCTGTACACTGGGCGACGATGGCCGAATCCGCTTCCCCCGCGCCTTGGTCGAAGACACGATCGCCAAGGCAAACCGCTCGGTCACACTATACAGCCGCGATGGCAAAACCGATCTGAACCTGTCCGGCACCAAGGTCCATTACGGCACAGCAGGCGCCGCCGTCAGCATGGTTGATGTTCACGGCAATGAATACCGGGATTCGACGGTGCAGGACCTGCATGACGCGTCACGCATCTGTGAACAGCTTGAAAACATTCACTTTGTTCAGCGCCCCATGGTTTGCCGCGACATTCCCGACAACCTGGAAATGGATCTAAACACGATCTATGCCTGCTGCTCGGGCACGTTCAAACATATCGGCACATCCTTCACCGAACCGCATCATGTGGCCCCGGCGATGGAGATGATCTACACGATCGCCGGTGGTGAAGATAAATTCCGAGAGCGCCCGTTCATTTCGAACTCGAACTGCTTTGTCGTTCCGCCGATGAAATTCGCCACCGAAAGCTGCGAGGTTATGGAACTTTGCATTAAGGCCGGGATGCCGGTTCTGTTGCTGTCGGCCGGGATGGCGGGCGCGACCGCACCTTCGACAATCGCCGGTGCAATCACCCAGGCCACGGCAGAATGTCTGGCCGGACTGGTTTATGTAAACGCCGTAAGCCCCGGTGCACCAGCGATTTTTGGCACCTGGCCCTTTGGTCTGGACCTACGCACGGGCGCCATGTCGATCGGGTCCGGTGAACAGGCCCTGCTGACCGCAGGTTGCGCCCAGATGCACCGGTTCTACGACCTGCCGGGCGGTGCCGCCGCTGGTGCGTCCGACTCGAAGATGCCCGACATGCAGGCCGGGTGGGAGCAGATGTGCTCGAACGTCATGGCTGGGCTGTCAGGCGTGAATATGGTGTACGAAGCTGCGGGTATGCATGCCTCGTTGCTGGGCTTCTGTCTGGAAAGCCTCATCCTCAGCGACGACCTGATCGGTCAGGCGCAGCGCTGTGTGCGGGGAATCGAGGTGACAGACGAGACGTTGGCACTGGACCAGATCGCCGAGGTCTGCATGGGTGGACCGGGCCACTATCTGGGCACCGACGCAACGCTCAGCCGAATGCAGGCGGACTATGTTTACCCAACCTTCGGTGACCGGACATCGCCCAAGGAATGGGCGGAACTTGGCAAACCCGATCTGATCGAGAAAGCGACAAAGCGGAAGGACGAAATCCTGTCCTCTCCGTCACCGGCCCGGTTCGATCCGTTGCTGGACGCCGAGCTTCGCGGCAAGTTCAACATTCACCTTGCCTGATAACGCATTATAAAAGCGGCCAGATTTTATCTGGCCGCTTTCTATTTCGGGGTTAGCCGTCAGTCGCGGGCAGCAAACCTGCTTCCTGTGCCACCGCAATCTCGGCCTCATCCAGCGCGCCGTCACCGTTTGCATCCATTGCCGCGAAACCGTCTGCGTCAACATCAGGCAGAACGGCCTGCACTTCTTCGATTGTCAGCACACCATCCCCATTGGCGTCAGCCGAGGCTTGTGCGACGGCCAGCGTCGGCAGTCCAAGAGCAAGGACAGAGATAGCGGTCAGAATTTGCGGTTTCATTGTGATGACTCCTGATTGAGTTTTTGTGTCTTTCGTCCGGACAGCATCAGAAACACCGCAACGGGATACTGTGTCACCTGCATTCAGGATTGTTTCCGATTTCGCGCCAATCTCCGCGTGTTTGGCAGAGTCGCGTCTGCGGTCAACCGCCGGAAAAAACTCAATAACCTCGATTCGGCGGGTCTTGCCCGACGTGACATGCACAATCCGGCAAAGCTCTGCTCAAATTCCCGGTGAAGCCGTTGAAAAAAGAAAGGGGGCCGAAGCCCCCTGTCAGTTTCGCCTTCCAGGCTCATTTCGTTGACCGCCCGGTGTTTTTTTGCCTGCGGCCTGGACTGCGCATGGGGCGAGCGCACCCGCCCCGTGAAAGAGTGGGAAAGAGCAAATATTCCGCCCCACCCTGTTCCCGGCCAACACGGGCATGTCGGCCGAGTGGAGAAAGGTCGTCAGGTAAGTCTCAGACCCATTTCTCCGTATTCGTCGGGGCCGGTCACTGTGGCAGCATCCGACCCCTGCGCCCCGGGGTGCCGGGGCGGTTGTCTTAGCTACACCCGCTGGTTGCGCCGCAGGTGTTGCATTTCATGCAGGTGCCGTTGCGCACCAGCGTGTAGTTTCCGCATTCGCCACAAGGGTCGCCCTCATAGCCCTGCATCTTGGCCTTGGTCCGTGCGTCCATGCTGGTCGCGACAGCGGTTTCAGCTGCAGGCGCTTCAAAGGTAGGCGCGGTTTCAGCCATACCGTTCACCTCGGCCTGACCGCCGTTGAAGACCACCAGATCTTGCGGCAGACGCTTGCGGAGATACCCGGTCGAGCTGATTTGTTTCAGCACTTCCAATGACTTGGAGGCCGCGCTGTCACTGATTTCCGAGACATTGGACAATCCGTCCTCTTCGCCACGACCCAGATCGTCAAAGGTTGCACCTTCGGGCTTCACATGGGCCAGGTCAGTGCGGTCCAGATAGGACACGGCCAGTTCGCGGAAGATGTAATCCAGGATCGACGTCGCGTTCTTGATCGAGTCGTTGCCCTGCACCATCCCCGCCGGTTCGAACTTGGTGAAGGTGAAGGCGTCGACGAACTCTTCCAGCGGCACGCCGTATTGCAGACCGACCGACACGGCGATGGCAAAGTTGTTCATCATCGCCCGGAAGCCAGCACCTTCCTTGTGCATATCGATGAAGATCTCGCCCAGCTTGCCGTCTTCGAACTCACCGGTCCGCAGATAGACCTTGTGACCGCCCACGATCGCCTTCTGGGTGTAACCCTTGCGGCGATGGGGCAGTTTTTCGCGATGGCTGCGGATGATTTCCTTGACCACAACCTTCTCGATCACCTTCTCGGCCAGAACGACGGCTTTTTCCTGCGCCGATCCGCTTTCCAGCACTTCTGCGGCCTCATCATCATCCTCGACCAGTGCTGCGGCCAGAGGCTGTGACAGTTTCGAGCCATCACGATAGAGCGCGTTGGCCTTCACACCCAGCGACCAGCTGAGTTCATAGGCCTTCTGGCAATCCTCGATGGTCGCGTCATTCGGCATGTTGATCGTCTTCGAGATCGCACCCGAGATAAAGCTCTGCGCCGCTGCCATCATGGTGATGTGGCTATCAACCCCAAGGAAACGCTTGCCTTTTTTACCGCACGGGTTGGCGCAGTCGAAGATCGAATAGTGTTCTTCCTTCAGGTGCGGAGCCCCTTCCAGCGTCATGGTCCCGCAGACATGGTCGTTGGCCGCATCGATATCCGCCTTGGTAAAGCCCAGATGGCGCAGCAGGTCGAAGGTCGGGTCATTCAGCTTGGTCGCCGGGATGCCCAGAACGCCGGTGCAGAAATCCTCGCCCAGTGTCCACTGGTTGAACACGAACCGGATGTCGAAGGCGCTCTCCAAGGCGGCGTCCACCTTGGCAAGCTCATTCGGGCCAAAGCCGTGACCTGTCAGCGAGGTGTGGTTGATCCCCGGCGCGTTGCCGATGGTGCCGTGACCGACCGCGTAACCCACGATCTCTTCGATCTGCGCCGAAGAATAGCCCAGCTTTTCCAGCGCCGACGGCACCGAGCGATTGATGATCTTGAAGTAGCCGCCGCCGGCCAGCTTCTTGAACTTAACCAGAGCAAAGTCCGGTTCGATCCCGGTGGTGTCGCAATCCATCACCAAACCGATGGTGCCGGTGGGCGCGATCACGGTGGCTTGCGCGTTGCGGTAGCCGTTCTTCTCGCCGAGGCTCAGCGCCTCATCCCAGGCCGACATGGCCAGATCGACCAGACGCTTGTCCGGGCAGTTGTCGTGATCCAGTGGTACCGGCTTCACCGCCAGTTTCTCATAGCCCTCGGTCACACCCTGCGATGCACGGCGGTGATTGCGGATGACGCGCAGCATGTGGTCGGCGTTGCGTTCGTAGCCTTTGAACGGGCCAAGCTCACCAGCGATCTCGGCCGAGGTCGCGTAGGCCACACCGGTCATGATCGCGGTCAGCGCACCACAGATCGCCCGACCCTCATCCGAGTCGTAGCTGTAGCCCATATTCATCAGCAGGCCGCCGATATTGGCATAGCCCAGACCCAGTGTGCGGAAGTCATAGGACAGTTGCGCGATTTCCTTCGACGGGAACTGCGCCATCGTCACCGAGATTTCCAGCGTCAGGGTCCACAGACGCGAGGCGTGCATGTAGTCCGCCGCCTGGAACTCACCATCCTTCAGGAAGGTCAGCAGGTTCATCGACGCCAGATTACAGGCCGTATCGTCGAGGAACATGTATTCCGAGCACGGGTTCGAGCCGCGGATCTCACCATCTTCGGGGCATGTGTGCCATTCGTTGACGGTATCGTGGAACTGGATGCCCGGATCGGCGCAAGCCCACGCGGCGTGGCCGACCTTTTCCCACAGATCGCGCGCCTTGACCGTGCGAGCAACCTTACCATCGGTGCGGTTGATCAACTCCCAATCGGCGTCTTTTTCAACGGCGGTCAGGAACGCGTTGGTCACGCGGATGGAGTTGTTCGAGTTCTGACCCGAAACCGAGCTGTAGGCTTCCGAATCCCAGTCCGTGTCGTAGGTCGGGAATTCAATGCTATCGTGGCCCTGCTTGGCGTAATCCAGCACGCGCTTGATGTAAGTCTCGGGGATCGCAACCTTTTTGGCCTCGCGAACCGCCTTTTTCAGGCTGTCATTCTTGTTGGGATCATACGCATCGTCTTGCGCACCGTCCCAGCTGCGGATGGCCTCGAAAATGCCGTTCAGCATCTTCTCGTGCATCTTCGATCCGGCAACGATCGAGGCCACCTTCTGCTCTTCGATCACCTTCCATTCGATGAATTGCTCGATGTCCGGGTGATCTGCATCGACGATCACCATCTTTGCTGCTCGACGGGTTGTCCCGCCTGATTTGATCGCGCCAGCGGCGCGGTCGCCGATCTTGAGAAAGCCCATGAGGCCCGAGGACTTGCCGCCACCCGACAGCGCTTCGCCTTCTGCACGCAGATGGCTGAAGTTGGTCCCGGTACCAGAGCCGTATTTGAACAGGCGCGCCTCGCGCACCCACAGATCCATGATGCCGCCTTCGTTCACCAGATCATCATCAACGGACTGGATGAAGCACGCGTGCGGCTGCGGATGTTCGTAAGCGGATTTCGATTTGGTCAGCTTGCCGGTTTTGTAGTCGACATAGTGGTGGCCCTGCGCCGGGCCGTCGATTCCATAGGCCCAATGAAGACCAGTGTTGAACCATTGCGGGCTGTTCGGCGCCGCGCGCTGGGTTGCCAGCATGTAACGCATCTCATCGAAATAGGCGCGCGCGTCTTCCTCGGTCGAGAAATAGCCGCCCTTCCAGCCCCAATAAGCCCAGGCACCCGCCAGACGATCAAACACTTGTTTGGAAGAGGTTTCTCCGGCGAATTCAGCACCTTCGGCCGGAACCGAGCGCCACAGGAATTCAGGAACGTCCTTTTCCTTGACCTTCTTCAGAGCGGAAGGAACGCCAGCCTTGCGGAAGTATTTCTGCGCGATGACGTCGCTGGCTACCTGGCTCCACTTTGCAGGAACTTCGATTTCTTCGAGGCGGAAAACGATGGTGCCGTCCGGGTTCCGGATTTCCGAAGTCGCAGACACAAAGTCCAGTTCTGCGTATGCGTCCTGCCCCGATTTGGTGAATTTCCTGTCAATCTTCATGTCCGCAGCCCTAGATTCAAACAATTTGTCCGTTGGCGTCAGGGGCGTTTTCAGCTTTCCGTCAGCCGTGCCAGAAATTTTGGACGCAAACGACCCGGCGCTGTTTTTGACAGCGCGAAACCGTTCGTACGGTTGCACGTTTAATAGATGTGCTTTCCGACCCTCGCCCTATGCCCCGCTCCGGTTATTCTACCAGATTTAGTGGCATCACTTTCGGCCCATACAACTTGGCGTATTCGGCCATAGATCGTCAATGTCATTTTTCGGTCATTTTCGAAATCTTTTATATTGACCCAAAGGTTTCGGAGGCCCCTCTGCCGTCGGATTGCGATTCCTCCACAGATTCATCCACTGCCCACGCCGCGCTGCGTGAAAATCGCTCAGCGGAATTAACTGTGTTTCTCGGCACAGTTACCGGCATTTGGTAATCCGGCGCTAAGGTGGTTAGGCTGAACGAGAATCAATAAAACCGCTCGCCGGTGGGTTGGACAAAAATCATTTCGTGAAAAACGAATTATCGAGGGGGCCAGATCCAATGTTGGTGTTTCGATTACTTCCCGTAACGGCGTTGATCGTGGCCTGCACACCACAAGATGTGCCCCCGCCAACGCGCAGCGCGCAGTTCGACACATACCCCGACCGGCTTTTTGATACGTTCGAAACCCAATGCGCCGGCCCCGGTGAGCAGTTCCAGAAAATCGGGAATCGGGTCTACGAATGCACCGAGTTGCTGCCACCTGACACAACCGCTTTTCTGATTCTCAACTATGATGGATACCCGCAGGACCTGCCCAAAAGTGTCATGCGCATGACATCGACCAAAAACACATCGGGCTATCGCGTGGATGCCGAGCTGTTCTTTAGCGTTCCCCAGCAACAAGGCCCTGCGGTCAACGTCCCAGTGGAAAGCAAAAACCTGGATCAGGCGCTTGGTGCGCTGTTCCAGACGATGGGTGGTTCACCGATATAAAGGAAAGAAGTGGTCGGGGCGGCAGGATTCGAACCTACGACCCCCTGTACCCAAAACAGGTGCGCTACCAGACTGCGCCACGCCCCGGACCGTGCGCCTTCCTAACGATGCCCATCTGATTTGAAAAGCCCTAACAGGGCCAAATTGCAGGACCTTGCGAAAAAATTTCGTGCTGCATCTGGGTTCCCGGAGTGATCAGGTAGCGGGCAGCCAGCCCGGCATTGATTTCCAGAACCGCAAACACCGAATCGCCGCCCTCAATCGGACTCTCATCGCCGGGAACCGCGTTTTCATGCACGCGGATCACGCTACCGGCGCGATCCACAAATATGATGTCCAGGGGAATCAGTGTGTTCTTCATCCAGAACGCAACCGGCTGCGGCGGATCGAAGACGAACAGCATCCCCGAGCGCTGCGGCAGCGACTCGCGGAACATCAGGCCGCGCGCTCTGTCCTGTGGGCTTATCGCCAATTCGATATTGAAGGTAATCTGAGTCTTATCGTTGCGCAGCCCAACACGATCGTCACGGCACGCGGCCAGAACCTCTCCGGTCCAAAGCATTGTTACACTTGCAAGAACCGCGAAAAGTCTGGTCATGAAAATCAGTCGTCCAACGCAGCTTCCCAGGCCAGGACCTGAGCCGCCATGCGCCCACGTTTGCCATCGATCACGCGCATCGCCAGCGCCTCTCCCGGCTGCAGGTCGGCAAGACCGGACCGGCGCAACACTTCGATATGCAGGAATACATCTTCGTTCCGGCCAAAAACATTGGCGAAACCAAACCCCTTGCCCTTGTCGAACCATTTCACCCGCGCGGCCTCAAGCGGCGCTTCTGCGATCACAACGGGATCAAGCTCGGCAAAATCCGCCAGCATCATCGAGTCGGTCCGTGCGGGCGGATCGACACTGACAACCTCGACCGCCTGAACACCGCGGTCGGTGCGGTGCGTCATGATCTCGATCCCGGCACCATCGGCGACAGAACTTTGACCGAAATTGCGCAACACGTTCACATGCAACAGAATATCCGGACCACCTTCGTCGGACACAACGAACCCGTACCCTTTGGCAGGGTCGAACCATTTCACGTGTCCACGGACGCGATACATGTTGTTCAGATCTTCTGGCACGGTTTTCCCATCGCGAGTTTTAACAGTTCGTTAAGGGTCCGATGTGTATGGGAATGGCGCGCAAATTCAAGCTGAAAAAACCCTTTGTTTCCTGCCCGTTGCATTTCACGATACGCGAACGTCATGGATTCAACCTCTGCACTTCCCATGCCGAGCCCACCTGATCCCGGCGCCACTGGAACCTGTCATGCAGCCGGAAGGCTCCATCGGCCCAAAACTCGATCTCGGTCGGTACCAGCCTGTATCCACCCCAAAACGGCGGCCGCGGAGGATTCGGCCCCAGTTTCGCAGTCACCTTTGCAACCTCTGCCATAAGGGCAGACCGGCTGCTGAGGGGCTGAGACTGTTTCGAGGCCCAAGCCCCAAGACGACTCTTCAATGAGCGGGACGCATAATATTCATCGGCTTGCGGCCCGTTTTCCCGAGTTATTGTACCACGAACCCGGATTTGCCGCCGCAAAGATTTCCAATGCATGACAAATGCCGCCTTGCCCGCCGATTCAAGCTCGGCCGCCTTGGTGCTTTCGTAATTGGTGTAAAACACGAAGGCATCGGATTCGATTTCTTTCAACAGCACCATGCGCACATTGGGCATCCCGTCCGGGTCCACGGTCGCCAACGCTATGGCGTTGGGATCATTCAATTCGCTGTCTTTGGCCTCCCCCAGCCACCGCTCCGAAATTTTAAACGGATCGGTGCCAGCGAAAATGCCACCATGCTCGGTCATTTCCATCCCCCGGAAACTTTTATTAACTACCCTAGGGCGAGAACCCGCTGTGGGCAAGAGCGCGCGGCCTTGAAGCAGCGCATCCAATGGCATAAACCAACGCAACATGACGCGAAGACAGGCGGAGAACCGAACATGTCAAATCAGTTGATGGCCGGAAAACGCGGCCTCATCATGGGACTGGCCAATGATAAATCGATTGCATGGGGAATTGCCCGCGCTTTATCCGAAGCCGGAGCCGAACTTGCCTTTTCCTATCAGGGCGATGCACTGAAGAAACGGGTGGACCCGCTGGCAGCGCAACTGGGCAGCGAAATCGTGCTGCCCTGCGATGTAAGCGACGAGGCATCGATCGATGCGCTGTTCTCCTCGCTGGAAGAGAAATGGGGCAAGCTGGACTTTATCGTTCACGCGATCGGTTTCTCGGACAAGAACGAACTGCGCGGTCGTTACGTCGACACCAGCCGCGCGAATTTCAAACTGACCATGGATGTGTCGGTCTATTCCTTCACCGCCGTGATGCAGCGGGCTGAAAAGATGATGTCCGAAGGCAGCAGCGCCGTTACCCTGACCTATTACGGCGCCGAACAGGTGATGCCGCATTATAACGTGATGGGCGTTGCAAAAGCCGCGCTGGAGGCGTCGGTCAAATATCTGGCCGAGGATCTGGGCAAGGACGGTATCCGCGTCAACTCGATCTCGGCCGGCCCGATCAAGACCCTGGCCGCCAGCGGCATCGGCGACTTCCGCTATATCATGAAGTGGAACGAGTATAACTCGCCCCTGCGCCGCAACGTGACCATTGACGATGTGGGTAAGTCGGCGCTGTATCTGCTGTCCGATCTCAGCAGCGGCGTCACCGGTGAGAATCTGCACGTGGATTCGGGTTATCACATCGTCGGCATGAAGGCCGTCGACGCCCCGGACGTTGAAAAGGGTTAAGAACAATGAGCGCCAAAGACCGCCTGCCCCACGAAAAAGGCTTTCACATCAGCTGGGACCAGATTCACCGCGACTCGCGCGCTTTGGCGTGGCGGCTCGACGGTCAGGGCCCGGATGACGGCGCATGGCGCGCCGTTGTCGCCATCACCCGCGGTGGCATGGCCCCCGCGATGATCGTCAGCCGCGAGTTGGACATCCGCACTGTCGACACGATCAGCGTGCGGTCCTACCACCATCAGGCGCAGGGCGAAGCCGAGGTGCTGAAAGCCCCCGACGCCGATCTGATGGGCGATGGCGAGGGCGTTCTGATCATCGACGATCTGGTCGACAGCGGAAAAACGCTGGAGCTGGTGCGCGCGATGTATCCCAAGGCGCATTTCGCCACCGTTTACGCCAAGCCCAAGGGCCGCCCGATGGTGGACACGTTCATCACCGAGGTCAGCCAGGACACGTGGATCTTCTTCCCGTGGGACATGGCCCTGCAATATGTCGAGCCCTATCGCGGCACCGACTGATCCGCTGCTGAACATTCAGGACCACGCATGACCCGGACACGCACCGCCGCCACCTTTGCCCCTCCGGTGATGGAGGCGCGGCGCTGGCTGGAAGGCGTGGTCTTTCCCGAGAACCGACCTCTGATCAATGTCAGCCAGGCCGCGCCGGTTGATCCACCGCCCTTGGCGCTGCGTCAGGCCATGGCCGAGTTTGCCGTGACCGAGGACAGCGCACATTTGTATGGGCCGGTTCTGGGCAATCCTGAATTGCGCGCGGAACTGGCGGCGCAGATCGGCTGGCATTATGCCGCCGTGGTCGCTTCGGATCAGGTCGCAATCACTTCGGGCTGCAATCAGGCTTTTGCGGCGGTGATTTCGGCAATCACGGACGAAGGGGACGAGGTCATTCTGCCAACCCCCTGGTATTTCAACCATAAAATGTGGTTGGATATGGCGGGCGTGCGCGCCATTGACCTGAAAACCGATGATGACCTGCTGCCCGATCCCGATGCGGCCCGCGCTTTGATCACCGACAGGACCCGCGCCATCGCCTTGGTGACTCCGAACAATCCGGGCGGTGTGGAATACCCCTCGGATCTGGTGCGTGCCTTTTACGAATTAGCTCGTGAAAAGGGTCTCCGTCTGCTGGTCGATGAAACCTATCGCGACTTCGACAGCCGCAGCGGCCCGCCGCATGACCTGTTCAGCCAGCCGAACTGGCAGGAGACGTTGGTCCACCTCTATTCCTTCTCGAAGGCTTATCGCCTGACCGGTCACCGTGTTGGCGCGATCGTAACCGGTGCAGACCTTCTGGCCGAGATCGAGAAGTTTCTGGATACAGTGGCAATCTGCCCCAGCCAGATCGGCCAGTTCGCGGCGCTCTGGGGGATGCAGAACCTGTCGCAATGGGTGGCCGGAGAACGCGCAGAAATCCTCGACCGCCGCGCCGCGATTCAAGAAGAACTGCCCCGCCTGACCGACAAGGGCTGGCGTCTACTGGGGCTGGGGGCCTATTTCGCCTATTTCGAGCATCCGTTCGACATCCCTTCGGACGAACTGGCCCGCCGCCTTGTGCCCGAAGCCGGTATCCTGCTGCTGCCCGGCACAATGTTCATGCCCGACGATGATCCGGCTGGAAAACGTCAGGTTCGCATTGCATTCGCCAATCTCGACCGCGCCGGGATCGCTCAATTGTTCGACCGCCTTCAGGCTCTGTCCTTCTGAGCTTGCCCCCCGGCGGCGCGCATCGTATTCAGGGCCGCAACCGACAGGGCAGTTTCTTGCCACACCAATAAGAGGGCACCATGGCCGCAGGCGTTAAAAACCTATCGAAGACCTTTGTCTGGATTATCATGGGCCTATTGATGCTGGGCCTTGCGGGCTTTGGCGCAACCAGCCTGACCGGCACCGTGCGCACCGTTGCGCAGGTGGGTAACGAAGACATCTCGATCAACGAGTACGTCCGCGAGCTGCAGCGCGAAATCCGCGCAGTCGAAAGCCAGACCGGCCAGCCCCTGCAAATGTCGCAGGCACATGAGTTCGGACTGGACCAACTGGCCCTGTCGCGCCTCACCGCTCTGGCCGCGCTGGACAACGAAGTTGGTGAGCTGGGCATTTCCATCGGTGACGAGAACCTGCAAAAGGAAATCGTCGCTATTCAAGCGTTTCAGGGTGTTGATGGTTCGTTCGACCGTGATGCCTATCAGTTCCAGCTGGAACAGGTCGGGATGACGGATACCGAATTCGAAAACGACCTGCGCAAGGAATCCTCGCGCACCATCGTGCAGAACGCGGTAGTCAGCGGGGTTGAGATGCCCTCGGTTCTGACGCAAGTGCTGACCGATTATGTCGGTGCCCGCCGCAGCTTTACCGTGGCCACGGTTGGACCGGATGCGCTGACCACCCCTGTTGCTGCCCCCACGGATGAACAGGTTCAGGCCTACTATGATGAAAACACGGATCAGTTCACCCTGCCCCGTACCAAGCAGCTGACCTATGCGATCCTGTCGCCGGAAATGCTGCTGGACAGTGTCGAGGTTGATGAAGACTCGGTACGTCGCCTCTATGATCAGCGCACCTCGGAATTCCATCAGCCCGAGCGCCGTCTGGTCGAACGCCTGACCTATCCCAGCGAGGAAGCCGCGCAAACCGCGATGGCGCAGCTTGAGGTCGGCGGCACCACGTTTGAACAGCTGGTGCGTGACCGCCAGTTGGAACTCAGCGATATTGATCTTGGCGACGTGACCCGCGCGGATCTGGGCGATGCGGCCGAGGCTATCTTTGCCGCCGATCTGGACACCGTGGTTGGCCCGCTGCCGTCTACCTTTGGCCCCGCGCTGTTCCGCATCAATGGCTCGCTGGCCGAGAACAATACCTCGTTCGAAGACGCCGCTCCCGCCCTGCGCGAGGAGTTGGCCGCCGACCGAGCCCGCCGTCAGATCGAGGCACAGGCCGAAGACATCAATGACATGCTGGCCGGTGGCGCCACTCTGGAAGAGTTGACTTCTGAGACCGAGATGGAACTGGGTCAGATCGGCTGGACCCGCCAAAGCGACGATGGCGTTGCCGCCTATGACGGGTTCCGCACCGCCGCCGAAGCGGTAAACGAAGGCGATTTCCCGGAGGTTGCGTTCCTTGAGGACGGCTCGATCTTTGCCCTGCGCCTGAACGAGGTTCTGCCCCAACGCCCCGAACCGCTGGAGACAGCGCGCGAGCGCGTGGCGGCTGCATGGACGCAGGCCGAGACGAACAAAGCACTGGAAGAACAGGCCAACGCGGTTCTGGAGCAGTTGAAGACAGATGGTGATTTCACCACCACCGGCCTGCCTTTCCGCGTGGAAAACGCCCTGACCCGCACCGCGTTCCTGAACGATGTGCCTGCGGATTTCATGGTGCAGGTTTTCGAAATGAAACCCGGTGAACTGCGCGCTGTTCCCGGTGACGGTTCGGCCTTCATCGTCCGTCTGGAAGAGTTGCTTGCGCCTGCTGAAACCGACGAGCTGCGTCAGACCAAGACCGCTCTCGAGGCTCAGTTGAACCAGGCGCTCGCCCAGAACATTTTTGACGCCTATGTGCGCGATGCCCAGGCCCGCGCCCGCCCGGTGATTGATCAGCGCGCGCTGAACGCCGTGCAGTCGAGCTATTAAAAGAGACCGAATATGGCCCTGACCCCCGAGTTTGACAGCTTCGCCCGCGCCTATGAGGCTGGCGAAAACCAGGTCGTCTACACCCGTCTGGCAGCCGATTTGGATACGCCCGTGTCCCTGATGCTCAAGCTGACGGGTGCGCAGAAAGACGCGTTCATGCTGGAATCAGTGACCGGTGGAGAGATCCGCGGGCGGTATTCGATCATTGGCATGAAGCCGGACCTGATCTGGCGGTGTCGCGGGGAAACGTCGGAACTGAACCGCTCGGCTCGCTTCGATGCCGAGGCGTTCGACCCGCAGGACGGCAACCCGATGGACAACCTGCGCGCGTTGCTGGCCGAAAGCCGCATCGCACTGCCCGACGACCTGCCACAGGCTGCGGCGGGGCTGTTTGGCTATCTGGGCTATGACATGGTGCGGTTGGTCGAATACCTGCCCGACGTGAACCCCGACCCGCTGGGCCTGCCCGATGCAATCATGCTGCGCCCGTCGGTTATTGCCGTTCTGGACGGTGTCAAAGGCGAAGTCACCGTCGTGTCCCCCGCCTGGGTGGCCGAGGGGCAATCGGCCAAGGCCGCCTATGCGCAGGCCGCTGAACGTGTGATGGACGCCGTACGCGATCTGGAACGCGCCATGCCCGCCGAAACCCGTGATCTGGGCGATGCCTCCGAAATTGCGCCGCCAGTGTCGAACTTCACCAAGTCCGGCTATATAGAAGCCGTTGAAAAGGCAAAGGAATACATCCGCGCGGGTGACATCTTTCAGGTAGTTCCGGCGCAACGCTGGACGCAGGATTTCCCGCTGCCACCGTTTGCGCTCTATCGTTCTTTGCGGCGCACCAACCCGTCGCCCTTCATGTTCTATTTCAACTTCGGTGGCTTTCAGGTCGTCGGTGCCAGCCCCGAGATTCTGGTGCGGGTCTTCGGGGATGAGGTCACGATCCGCCCGATCGCTGGCACGCGCCCGCGTGGTGCGACACCCGAAGAGGACAAGGCCAACGAGGCCGATCTGCTGGCCGACAAGAAAGAACTGGCCGAGCACCTGATGCTGCTGGATCTGGGACGCAACGACACCGGTCGCGTGTCCAAGATCGGCACCGTGCGCCCGACCGAAGAGTTCATCATCGAACGCTACAGCCACGTGATGCACATCGTGTCGAACGTGGTCGGAGAGCTGGCCGAAGACAAGGACGCGCTGGACGCCTTCTTTGCCGGGATGCCAGCTGGCACCGTCTCGGGCGCGCCGAAAGTGCGCGCGATGGAGATCATTGACGAGCTGGAGCCGGAAAAGCGCGGTGTATATGGCGGCGGTGTCGGGTATTTCAGTGCCGGTGGCGATATGGATATGTGTATCGCCCTGCGGACAGCCATCGTGAAAGACCAAAAGCTCTATATTCAGGCCGGTGGCGGCGTCGTTTACGACAGTGACCCCGAGTACGAATATATGGAGACCGTTCACAAATCGAACGCCATTCGCCGCGCCGCAGCCGATGCGGCCCGGTTCACCGGAAACGGAAACTCGTAGCACAACTTTTTACTGCGTAGAGGCCGCGCCGCCGATCTTGGGCGCTTGGAAATCTTTGCAGAAATAGATGAAAACTGCGCAAGCTCCGGCACAGACGACCGCGAGAATGATCCGCTGAGGCACTGTGCCTCGGCGATTGGGCGGCAAGGAAATCAGCATTCCAATCGACGCAATGATCGGCACGCCCAGTATGACCCATACGTCAGCTGACACGACATCGAAGATCGTACGATTGATGTAGTGCTGCACTTCATTGAAAATATTAGGCCAAGTTTCGAATTTCAGGCGAAGCGCCCAGCTGGAGAAATTGAACAGGCTGATAAATGCAACGCAATAGAACCATGTAATAAACAATGACGCGACCCATGTTGCGACACAGTTCTCGCGCTTGGCCTACCCCCAGCCACTCAGTTTTGCCGCCACGACGCCAATGATGGTTCCGACCCAACTGAGTCCAAGCAGGGACGCGAACCCCACAAAAATCAGAATTGTTGTATTGTTGGACGCTACGGGCAACATTCCAAGGAAGGCAAAAAAGTGGAAAGGTATTAAATACCAAACAGCTTTAGTTGCAGTTTCCAGCGTTTTTCTTTTTCCCTTTGTCCTCGACAAACGGGTTCCCGCTTTCCGAAACTAGGGAAAGGAAAGACGGAAACGCCTTCAGGATGTTCTCCATCTCTTTCGACATAGCCTATTGCTGCCAGTGAAATCTGATAAACGCGCTTTGGCGTTTGTTTTCTATCTGTTGAAAGTGGAACTCTGTTACTGTTGGTTGCCATTCACCCTTCTTCGCAGCGTTCTTTGCTGCCTTTATTTGGGCTTTTGCCCCTCCGAACCAACGTTTCGAATACTCTCCGGTTGGAATGGGCGCGGCCAACTCCAGGCACAAGCCACTGTCCGAGGGCACGTCATGCAAACTGATCTCAACCGAACTGACCACCAGATTCGGCGTCTTGTCCGGGTTGGCGTCGTCAGGGTCCGGCAGGCTGGCAATGGCTGGGTTGGGTAAGAGAATCTGTGCTATTTCATAAGCTGTTTGTTCAATGATGAACTTCCTTTTAGGGCTTACAACAACGTTTACCAGCTCAGTGTAAACGGAGCCGGACACCCATTTTCCCCGCTCGTTCGTCAGACGCCCCGTATGGTGGCAGCCGCTGGTTCCCTGGAATACAAAGTGGAATTGTTTGTCCAAGACCGGAGTACGTAAAAGCTCGCGCTCATCCGAATGCGCCAATACAAACTTGTTGGTTTCGCAAAAGTACTTCTCTTCATACTAATATCTAAACCATGTACGCGGGTATTCACCAAATCCAAGGGATTTGGCGCCACGAAAGAATCGTCACAAGAACGTCCTTTGTTTTCATCAACCGATTAAAATAAATTCCTGGGTGACTACTCAGGCCGAATTTATTTTGCGTTATTCATCATCACTGCGGAAATCGGAGCCATTGCGACGCGGTTGCCCCGGTCCTCGAGCCCCCATAGCAACAGGGCCGAAATCGTGTCGGGGCGCAGGCGGCCCAGCATCACGACAGTTCCTTCCTGCCCGGCGCGGAACGCGGCCTGATCCAGGAAACGGCGCATGATCTTGGGGTCCTGACGCGCGCCATCGATATCCCGGAAGATCACGCCCGAGGGCACGCCATTGCGGGCGGCCAGCTTTTGCACGGTGTTCAACCCGTTATCCTGCGTGATCAGCCCACGCCCGGTCCCCGCGGCAATCGCGGCCACCTGGTCGGCCAGCTTTCGGTTGCCCTGGATGCCCGAGTCCACGCCTTCGAGGATACCAACCGTTTCCGGCAGTTCTTCGAGCCAAACGGCCAAAGATACTTCGGCATCCTGCGCGCTGGCGGCTTCGGGCAGATCGGCCAGCGCCAGAACTTCGAAACCGGCCTCGCGGTGCCGGTTCATCTTTTCGGCAGCCTCCGGATCAGAGGGGCTGACCGCAAAGGTCAGCGGGTACGGGAAGTCCTGCAAGGCCTCGGCACCGTAAGCGCCCTCATCGTCGATCAGGATGATGGACATCAGGGGCTTGGCCTCGGGGTTATCAAATTCGGCCGCATAAGCCTCGATCGGCTTGCCCGGAGCCAGCAGATCCGTGCCAGTTTCAGTGGCCTGAGCGGAATCATCACGTTCGGTCAGGGGCACAACGCGCGTGCCAACACTCGGAACAGTGACGGCTTCACCTTCTCCTCCGATCTGGGGAACGGACGCAATACGAGGCAGATCGCGTGGCGCTGTGTCTTCGTCACCTTCGACGGCAATTGGGCTGTTTTCAAACGGGTTTTCTTCTGCCTCAGTCACCTCAGTGTCGGCCACATCGGGTTCAGCGTCCGGAGCGGCCTCGGATTCGGTTTCAGGCACACCCTCGGAATCGGGTTGAGGTTCGACCTTAGCGATTTCGGGTTCCGTCTCGGTCTCAACCTCTGCAACTTCGGGTTCAGGCTGGACCGCGGCTTCGGCGACTTCAGGCTGGACAGCAGCTTCGGCAACTTCAGGCTGCGCCTCAACCTCGACAACCGGTTCGGGCTGGGCTTCGGGCGCGTCCAGCGACACTTCAGGCAAGGTCTCGACGCTGGGTGATCCCTGCACCAGCGGCGGTGCCTGCGGCGCAACAGGTGCTTCTGTGGAAACACTAACCGGTGCTGAAGGCACTGCAGCAGGCTCATCGACCTGTGCGGCAGGCGCTGTCATCTCGGGCTGAGCTTCAGGCTCGATCTCGACATCCGACAATTCGGCCAGTGTGTCGGTCTGGTCAAAGTCGGATTCGGGTTCGGTTGGCGGCAGGTCCAACAGATCGGCATCGCCAACGGTATCCGTCGCCTCTCCGGAGGTTTCGGAAACTTCTACCGCCTCGGGTTGCGGAGCGGACACGGCCACTTCCGGTTTTTTCGTCAGAGGCGTGTTCAGAGACACCACTGCCCCCAACACTAGGACAACGACCGTTCCCACGATCATCCCGCTGACAAATCCGCCCATACCAATTGCCTCTCGTCCTGGTCCTGCTTCGATCGCATATTCGCCGTCTGCTGCGGCATTTACTTGCCTCGGCACCTGGAACCGGATGTCCCCTTGACGCTGCCGCGCAAGCCTGAGCATGTATGTCCCGACATTATACCGTGGCTCGGGGCTGTATCGCCAGCCCGAAATGCCCAAGCCGAGACAAGTGCCCAAATGCTGCTGCTGATCGACAACTACGACTCGTTTACTTACAACCTCGTACACTATTTAGGCGAACTTGGCGCCGAAATGGTCATTCGGCGGAATGATGCCCTGGATGTTCAGGAAGCCATGGCCATGAACCCGGCCGGCATCCTGCTGAGTCCCGGCCCCTGCGATCCCGATCAGGCGGGAATCTGTCTGGCCCTGACCGAGGCCGCAGCCGAGACGAAGACGCCGCTGATGGGCGTGTGTCTGGGCCACCAGACCATTGGACAGGCCTTTGGCGGCGACGTCATCCGCTGCCATGAAATCGTGCACGGCAAGATGGGCACCATGCATCATACCGGCAAAGGCCTTTTTGCCGGGCTGCCCACGCCATTTGAGGCGACCCGCTATCACTCACTGGTGGTCGATCCCAACACCCTGCCCGATTGCCTTGAGGTCACCGCCGAACTGGAAGACGGCACCATCATGGGGCTGCAGCATAAAGAGCTGCCCATCCACGGCGTTCAGTTCCACCCGGAATCCATCGCCTCCGAGCACGGCCACGCCCTGCTCAAGAATTTCCTGTCCGAGATGAAAGTTCCCGCATGAGCGACGCTCTGAAACCGCTGATCGGAGCCGCCGCCGACCGGCCTTTGACCCGCGACGAGGCCGAGCAGGCCTTTGGCATCCTGTTTGAAGGCGAAGCCACGCCCAGCCAGATTGGCGGGCTTTTGATGGCAATGCGCACCCGAGGTGAAACGGTCGAAGAATACGCCGCCGCCGCTGCCGTCATGCGTGCAAAGTGCCATGCGGTCAAAGCCCCTGACGGAGCGATGGACATCGTCGGCACCGGGGGCGACGGCAAGGGCACGCTGAACATCTCGACCGCTACGGCCTTTGTTGTGGCCGGGGCCGGAGTGACCGTTGCGAAACACGGCAACCGCAATCTCAGCTCGAAATCCGGGGCTGCGGATGCTTTGGGGCAGCTGGGCATCAACGTGATGGTCGGCCCGGAAGTGGTTGAAAACGCTTTGGAAGAGGTCGGTATCGGTTTCATGATGGCTCCGATGCACCACCCGGCCATCGCCCATGTCATGCCCTCGCGGCAAGAGCTTGGGACCCGCACGATATTCAACATCCTCGGCCCGCTCACCAACCCGGCCGGCGTCAAACGCCAACTGACCGGAGCGTTCAACCGCGATTTGATCCGGCCCATGGCGGAAACGCTGGGCCTGCTCGGCTCGGACCGCGCATGGCTGGTACATGGATCGGATGGCACCGATGAACTGACCATCACCGGCATCAGCTGGGTGGCTGCGCTTGAGGACGGCATTGTCAAAGAGGTTGAGCTTCACCCCGAAGACGCAGGCCTGCCGGTGCATCCGTTCGAGGATATCCTCGGCGGCACGCCCGAAGAAAACGCCGTCGCCTTCCGCGCGCTGCTGGACGGGCAGCCATCGGCCTATCGTGATGCGGTGCTGTTGAACTCTGCCGCCGCTCTGGTCGTCGCAGATGCGGCCAGTGACCTTAAGGACGGGGTTGCCAAAGCCGTCGAAAGCATAGACAGCGGAAAAGCCAAAGAAAAAATCGCCGCACTGGCCCGAATGACTCAGGAGGCCGCATGACAGAGACGGTACTGGACAAGATCAAAGCCTATAAACTGGAGGAAGTTGCCGCTGACAAGGCAGAGAAACCTCTGGACCTTCTGGAAGGTGAGGCACAAATAGCTCCTGAGGTTCGTGGCTTTGCAGCCGCACTGCAAAAGGCAACGCGCAAGGGCTATGGTCTGATCGCCGAGGTTAAGAAAGCCAGCCCTTCCAAAGGGTTGATCCGCCCCGACTTCGATCCGCCCGCGCTGGCCAAAGCCTATGAAGACGGCGGCGCGGCCTGCTTGTCGGTGCTGACCGATACGCCCAGCTTTCAGGGCGCCAAGGAATACCTGACCGCCGCCCGCGCCGCCACATCGCTGCCCGCACTGCGCAAGGATTTCATGTACGACCCCTATCAGGTGATCGAAGCGCGCGCTTTGGGCGCGGATTGCATTCTGATCATCATGGCCTCGGTCGAAGACAGTCAAGCGGCCGAACTGGAGCAAACCGCGTTCGACTGGGGCATGGACGTTCTGATCGAGGTTCATGACGAGGCCGAACTGGAGCGTGCAACGCAGCTGAAAAGCCCACTGATCGGGATAAACAACCGCAATCTCAAGACTTTCGAGACCTCGCTTGATACCACGCGCCGGTTGTCGAAACTGGTGCCGGGTGACCGGACCATTGTATGCGAAAGCGGTCTAAGCACACCCGAAGACCTGGCCGATATCGCCCGCTATGGCGCGCGCTGCTTCCTGATCGGTGAAAGCCTGATGCGTCAGGACGATGTCACAGCGGCCACACGTCAATTGCTGGCAAACCCGCTAATTCCCGGAGTGATGTGATGCCTCTGACCCATTTTGACGCGCAAGGACAGGCTCATATGGTCGATGTGTCGGACAAGGCCGTCACGGACCGGGTGGCGGTTGCCGCCGCGCATATCAAAATGGCGCAGGAAACCTTTGATCTGATCTCGGAAGGCCGCGCCAAGAAGGGTGACGTTCTCGGCGTCGCGCGTTTGGCCGGGATCATGGGGGCAAAGAGAACGCCCGACCTGATCCCGTTGTGCCACCCCCTGCCAGTGACCAAAGTGGCCGTTGAGTTAACCCTGGACCCCGACCTGCCCGGCGTCCAGATCGAGGCAACCGTCAAGACCTCGGGCCAGACCGGGGTTGAGATGGAGGCGCTGACCGCAGCCTCAACCGCCGCGCTGACCGTCTATGACATGACCAAGGCCGTCGATAAGGCGATGGAAATCGGCGGCATCCGGGTTCTGTTAAAAGACGGCGGAAAATCAGGGCGTTACGAGGCGAAATGATTACGGTCGAAGACGCTCGGGCGCTGCTGTTTGATCTCGTTTCCCCGCTGGACGTCGAAACGGTTCCGCTTGTCGAAGCCGCCGGGCGTGTATTGGCACAGGATGTCAGCGCCACCCGCGATCAGCCGCCTTTTGCCGCGTCCTCGATGGATGGCTATGCGCTCAAATCGGCCGAGGTCGAATTGCACGCCATGTTCAAGGTCATTGGTGAATCCGCGGCCGGACGTCGGTTCGAAGGCACCGTCGGACCGGGTCAAGCTGTGCGTATCTTCACCGGCGCACCGGTGCCAGAAGGCGCGGATTTCGTTGTTATTCAGGAAGATACCGACCGTCGTGGTGATCTGCTGACAATCACGGACGAGCCAGGATCCAAGTCAAACATCCGCCCTGCCGGTATAGACTTCCAAACTGGCACCCAAATCTCGGCCCCTCGCGTTTTGCGCCCCGAGGACGTCGCGTTGATGGCGGCTATGAACATCCCGACTGCGCCGGTTACGCGTAAGCCCGTCGTTGCACTGATCTCGACCGGGGATGAACTGGTCATGCCGGGCGAGACTCCAGGACCGGACCAGATCATCGCCTCGAACACATTTGGCCTGAAAGCCCTGCTTGAAAATGCTGGTGCGCAGGTGCGCATCCTGCCGATTGCGCGCGACACCATCGCTTCTCTTGAAACCGCCTTTGGGCTGGCGGAAGGGGCCGATCTGGTTGTCACTATCGGTGGCGCGTCGGTTGGCGAATATGATCTGGTTGCCGATGTCTCGCAATCGCTGGGGATGGAGCGGTCCTTCTACAAGATCCGTATGCGTCCGGGAAAACCTCTGATGGCTGGGCGGCTGGGCGATTCCGCGATGGTTGGACTGCCGGGAAACCCTGTGAGTGCAATGGTTTGCGGTTACCTCTTCCTGATTCCGATGGTGCGGCGGATGCTGGGGATTGAACAGGCACTGACCCCGTTTCAGCGGGCTATTCTGGCCGAGCCGATTGGCGAAAACGGTCCGCGCGAGCACTACATGCGCGCGATACTGGACCACACGGGCATTCGCGCGTGTGCGGATCAGGACAGTTCTCTGCTGAGTGTTCTGGCGCAGGCGAACGCACTTTTGGTGCGCGAACCACATGATCCGGCGCGCGCTGCCGGGGATGAGGTTCTGTACCTGCCGATCTGAACCACGCTCAAATCCGTTGACACAAAACGTGAACATGCGTAGAACAAAAGAAAACGCATGACCGACGAGGTGTGAGCAATGCTGACCAAGAAGCAGTTGGATTTGTTGGAATTCATCCACAAACGCGTTCAGGCGGACGGCGTTCCGCCCAGTTTCGATGAAATGAAAGCCGCGCTGGATCTGCGCTCGAAATCCGGTATCCACCGCCTGATCACGGCGCTGGAAGAACGCGGCTTTATCCGCCGCCTCGCCCACCGAGCCCGCGCCATTGAGATTGTCAAACTGCCCGAAAGTCTGGGCGGCGAGCCGACGGCCGCCTTTAAACCGCGTGTTATCGAAGGCGACAAGCCCGAGGGCCCGCGCCCGGCGAATTTCGAACCGGTCACTGTGGACGCCATGGAACTGCCGGTGATGGGCCGCATCGCCGCAGGTGTCCCGATTGAGGCGATCAGCCATGTCTCGCACCGCGTTGCCGTTCCGGGCAGCATGGTCTCGGGCAAAGGTGAGCATTATGCGCTGGAAGTTCGCGGGGATTCCATGATCGACGCGGGCATCAATGACGGTGACGTTGTGGTCATCCGCGAAACCAAGGTGGCGGATAACGGCGACATCGTTGTGGCGCTGGTCGAGGATCAGGAAGCCACGCTGAAACGGTTCTTCCGGCGCGGCAACGCCATCGCACTCGAGGCTGCAAACCCCGCCTATGAAACCCGCGTTCTACCCGAGGACAAGGTCAAGGTTCAGGGCCGACTGGTCGGGCTGATCCGCAGCTACTGAGTTTGTTTTTCACGATGGTTCCCGGCCATTTCCGGGGACCACAAACGATGGCCAATGGCTTCTCGGCTGGTTGTTATGCGACCGTTCGAGACAGCCAGGCTCCCGGTCTCTTTCAATCGATCCGGGTCGAAAAGGCCGCAATCACCATTCAAATCCAAGGGAACTGCCGAGACAACGATCTGGTTCTTTCGACATTCCTCGAACCCTTGTGCAGCACGTTTTCCGGTTACATGGACCAGTTCCTTGCCCTGCCAGACATACCGCTGAATCCCGCCTGACGGGTCGGGCCAGCGACGGGCAGCATTCATCTGATCCACGCCATCCCCGTCATTTTCCAGCCAAACAGTCGCAATAAACCCGCTGCCCTTTTCCTTGCTGAGCGCACGACCGTTTTCAGTCATTACGCCCACCAACCCTCCGGAATCCGCAATCAGAACCTCGGGGCGGTGCCCCTGCCCCCAAAGCAAAAAGGCCGCCACCACCGGGGCAGCTCCAACCCATTTCGCCCGCCCGCGCCTCAGCGCCAGCCACAAGGCACCCAGCGCAAACATCGGTAAAACATAGTGCGGCGGACTGACGACGTATCCTTGCGCGCCATCCAGACCGGACACCTTGTCCGAGACGATCAAAATCCACTGCAACCCCAGTCCCATGACATGCAGCGCCAATGCTTCCAGCCCGAACGGGGCCAACAGCGCCGCAACAAAAGCTGCCGGTACCACAACCATGCCCATCACCGGAACCGACAACATGTTCGCCAGCAGCCCGTAATGCGACATCGTGTTGAAATGCGCCGCCCCTATTGGAGCCGTCGCCAGACCTGCAATGGCCGAGGACAAGAGCAACCCCGCCACAGGTTTCGTCCATTTCGGCCCCGGCATCGGCCCATAACCCCGCAATTGACCGAACACCGCGACAAGCGCGGTCGTCGCGGCAAAAGACATCTGAAACCCGGGGCTCAGCAGAGATTCGGGACGCAGCACCAAGACGATCAAAGCAGCCACCGCAACGACTCGCAGGGAAATTGCGCGACGGTCGATCAGAATGGCCCCAAGCATGACGCTGGCCATGACAAAGGCCCGCTCGGTGGCGACATTACCGCCGGACAACATCAGGTAGATGACCGCCGCAACCAACGCGCAGAGCGCCGCCAGCTTGCGAACAGGCAGGCGCAAGGCCACGGCGGGAATCGCAGACAGGGCCAGTCGGAAGACCAAGTAGACGAACCCGGTCAGCAGGCCCATATGCAGGCCGGATATCGCCAGCAAATGCGCAAGGTTTGATGCGCGCAGCGATTTCAGCGTCTCCTGCCCCATACCACTACGGTCGCCAGTTGTGACCGCCGCAGCGAACCCTCCGATCTCACCAGGCAGGATTGAACGCACCCTCTGCGAGATCGCCATCCGCAATGCCGTGACGCGCACCCCTTCGGTCGCCTCTTCCGGTCGCGCAATCGTCATCACCGGCACGCGTGTGTATCCAACCGCCCCAAGACGCTGAAACCAAGCGTGACGGCGGAAATCGAACCCTCCGGGCTCGACCGGGCCTTGTGGCGGCGACAGGTGGCCTGTGGTCATGATCCTTTGGCCCGGCGCAAGTGAGGCCGGATCGCCGTGCAAGGAAAGCCGGACGCGCTGCGGTCTGCGGTCCTTGGGCACATCCCCTATGCGCACCTGATCCAGCGTCACCCGCAACGCGTCCGAGGCAGAGCGGTCCATGGCTACGACCCGCCCCTCGACCGGGCCGTAATAGCGCCAGGATAGAACCGGCTCTGCGACCGAGTGGGCCCGCGCGCCGGCCAGTACAAAGCCAGCCGCAATCAGCGCACCCCCCATTGCCAACGCAGCCCAGCCGGTTCGCATCTTGCGACCGGTCATGACAAGAACCAACGTCAGCGCCAGCAGGCACGAATACACCTGCCAACCCGGTTCAAACCGGAGACTGAAGTACAGACCAATACCGACAGCCAGACATACCGGAGACCACTGGAACAAATACCCTGTCTGGTTCAGCAATGCGGCCTCGACCCGTGCCAGAACACGCATGGTTGCCCCCGTCCTTCGGGCTCGTTAGACAGACGCCAAACTATGCCAGACACGGTTACCAAAAGGTTAATCCATACAATGTCCGATCAGGTCGTCACCCGTTTCGCCCCCTCGCCCACCGGTTTTCTGCACATCGGCGGCGCCCGTACCGCCCTGTTCAACTGGCTCTTTGCCCGTGGGCGTGGCGGCAAGTTCCTGCTGCGGATCGAAGACACCGACCGCGAACGCTCGACCCCCGAGGCTACGGCGGCAATCCTGCAGGGCATGGAATGGCTTGGCCTAGACCATGATGGCGACGTGATCAGCCAGTTCGAAGGGGCCGCGCGCCACGCCGAAGTGGCTCATCAACTGCTGGCCGAGGGCAAGGCGTACAAGTGTTTTTCGACTCAGGACGAGATCGCCGAATTCCGCGAACAGGCCCGGGCCGAGGGCAAATCGACGCTGTTCCGCAGCCCCTGGCGCGACGCCGACCCGGCGACCCATCCGGACGCGCCGTTCGTGATCCGTATCAAGGCCCCGCAAGACGGCGCAACCGTGATCCGCGATCAGGTGCAAGGCGACGTGACCATCCGTAACGATCAGCTGGACGACATGATCCTGCTGCGCTCGGACGGAACCCCGGTTTATATGCTGGCCGTAGTGGTGGACGATCACGACATGGGCGTGACCCATGTGATCCGTGGAGACGACCACCTGAACAACGCCGCGCGCCAGATGATGATCTATGAGGCGATGGGCTGGGACGTTCCGGTCTGGGCACATATCCCCCTGATTCACGGACCGGACGGCAAGAAGCTGTCGAAACGTCACGGCGCTTTGGGCGCGCAGGAATATCAGGCGATGGGTTACCCGGCGTCAGGCATGCGCAACTACCTTGCGCGTCTCGGATGGAGCCACGGTGACGACGAGTTCTTTACCGACGAGCAAGCAAAAGAGTGGTTCGATCTGGACGGTATTGGTAAAAGTCCGGCCCGCTTCGACTTGAAAAAGCTCGAAAATCTCTGCGGGCAACATATTGCGGTTTCGGATGACGCTGCACTGCGGCAGGAAATCGAAGCCTATCTGGACGCAGCGGAACTTCCCGCTCTGACCACGACACAATCCGGTGATCTGGAACGTGCGATGTATTGTCTTAAGGACCGCGCGCGCACTTTCCCGGAACTGCTTGAAAAAGCACACTTTGCGTTGATTTCACGCCCCGTCGAACCGGATGAGAAAGCGGCAAAGGCGCTACAATCTGTATCCGACGGTATACTGAAAGAATTGACGCCGCACGTGCAAAATGTTAGCTGGTCGCGGAACGAACTGGAGGACGCCCTCAACGCCTTTGCAGAGGCGCAGGGGATCAAGTTCGGCAAGTTGGCCGGCCCGCTCAGGGCGGTACTGGCAGGACGAGCTGTAACACCTTCGGTGTTTGACATGATGCTTGTGCTGGGGCGCGAAGAAACCCTGGCGCGGCTTTCCGACGCAGCAAACTAATCCTGGGTTCATATTCAGGTAACGCTGCTCCGCTACGACCCGGTCAGCACATATGTGCGTGACCGCTGACCGCTCAGCCGATCACTTTTTCGGCACGCGCATGAACGAGGAAGGGACAAAAATGACCGACAACAAAACAGCCACTCTGAAAGTCCATGGGGAAACTTACGAGTTGCCGGTTCATTCGCCAACCGCGGGGCCAGACGTAATCGATATCCGCAAGCTCTATGGTCAGGCTGGCGTGTTTACCTACGATCCCGGCTTCACATCGACCGCAAGCTGCGACAGCACCATCACCTATATCGACGGCGAAAAAGGTGAACTGCTGCACCGTGGCTATCCGATTGACCAACTGGCCGAGAAATCTCACTTCCTCGAAGTTTGCTACCTGCTGCTGTACGGAGAGCTGCCTGTCGCCAAGGATCTGGAAAAGTTCGAAACCACGATCACCAAGCACACCATGCTGCACGAGCAGATGCAGTATTTCTACCGCGGTTTCCGCCGTGACGCGCACCCGATGGCGATCATGGTGGGTGTTGTTGGCGCAATGTCGGCCTTCTATCACGACTCGACCGACGTTACCGACCCACGTCAGCGCGAAATCGCCTCGCACCGCCTGATCGCTAAGATGCCCACCATTGCGGCCTGGGCGTACAAGTACCACACCGGTCAGCCCTTCGTGTATCCGCGCAACGATCTGGACTATGCGTCGAACTTCCTGCGCATGTGCTTCAGCGTTCCGGCCGAAGAATATGAGGTCAACCCGATCCTCAGCCGTGCGATGGACCGCATCTTTACCCTGCACGCAGATCACGAACAGAACGCCTCGACCTCGACCGTACGTCTGGCGTCGTCCTCGGGCGCAAACCCGTTCGCCTGTATTGCGGCTGGCATCGCCTGCCTGTGGGGTCCGGCCCATGGTGGTGCAAACCAGGCTTGCCTTGAGATGCTGGAAGAGATCGGATCGGTCGATCGCATTCCCGAATACATCGCCCGCGCCAAGGATAAGGACGATCCGTTCCGCCTGATGGGTTTTGGCCACCGCGTCTACAAGAACTTCGACCCGCGCGCGAAGGTGATGAAGCAATCGGCCGACGAGGTGCTGGACCTGCTGGGTATCGAAGACAATCCGAAACTGCAGGTCGCCAAGGAACTGGAGCGCGAAGCGCTGGAAGATCCGTATTTCGCCGAGAAGAAACTGTTCCCGAACGTGGACTTCTACTCGGGCATCATCCTCGAAGCGATGGGCTTCCCGACCTCGATGTTCACCCCGATCTTTGCGCTGTCGCGCACCGTTGGCTGGGTCAGCCAGTGGAAAGAGATGATCGCAGATCCTCAGAACAAGATCGGTCGCCCGCGCCAGCTGTATCTGGGCGAGACCATGCGCGACTATGTGGACATCGAAAACCGCTGATCGCCGCGATTGAACGCCTAAGCCCCGGACCTGCGTCCGGGGCTTTTTTTGTTACAGCAGGCTCAACTGATCCCCTACCTGAGCCGGTCGGGCAAACAGATCACATCGCAGGGGCGGTGTGCGCGTCGCCAGCCCCAAACGTTTGACCGCCAACGCGAACCGCTTTGCAATCAGCCCCGCATATTCCCCTTCACCTCGCATCCGGTGACCCCAACGTGGGTCATAGTCCCTGCCCCCGTGCATCTCGCGCAGCTTGGACATGATTTTCTCGGCGCGCGCGGGTTCGTGATCCTTCAGCCAATCCTGCCACAGTTCCGACACTTCGCGCGGCAGGCGCAACATGATCCAACTGGCGGCATCGGCACCCGCATCCCTGCCCGCTTCCAGCAGATGTTCCAACTCATGATCCGTGAGCCCCGGAATCACCGGAGAAGTCATAACCCGCACCGGGACGCCCGCCTCGGTCAGGCGGCGAATAACGGCCAACCGCCTTTGCGGCGATGGCGCCCGCGGCTCCATCCGCCGGGACAGATTCGCATCAAGCGTGGTCAACGAAATCCCGACTCGTACCAAGCCCTTCGCCGCCATCGGTGCCAGAATATCCAGATCCCGTTCGATCAAAGCACCCTTGGTAACAATGCCGACCGGATGGTGGAACTCCTGCAAGACTAACAGGCAACCTCTTGTAATACATCGGCTATTTTCAACGGGTTGATAGAGGTCTGTATTTGTCCCCAAAGCGATGGGCGCGACTTTATACCCCTTGGAGGACAGTTCCTTGCGCAAGATATCCGCCGCGTTCGGACGGGCGATCAGGCGGGTTTCAAAGTCCAGACCCGGCGACAATCCTAGATAGGCGTGAGTCGGGCGCGCAAAACAGTAAACGCAGCCATGTTCGCACCCGCGATACGGGTTGATCGATCGGTCAAACGGCAGGTCCGGCGAGCGATTATACGTGATCAGGCTGCGCGCGATCTCATCCCTGACATCGGTCCGCAAGGGTGGGATATCCTCTTCGATCTCCCAGCCGTCATCGCAGGGTACGGTGTCGAATTGCTCGAACCGGCCTGCTGTGTTTGTGGCGGCCCCACGGCCCCGGATATGCGGCACAGGCATGTCTGTTCTCGTTATGTTCTCATTCGGGATATATATACATTTACGCAATCCGACAAGCAGGCCTTGTAGTTTCGCGTAGATTTCAGCCCCGTGATCCCGACAAGACAGGCAGAAATGGAAAATGAACGAAATGCAGGATGATCTTGCAGAAAATTCTGTCGAGCCTTGCAAAAATCTGACGTATAGGTCGGTCTCGAAACCACTGAGGTCGCAATCGTCACAGTCAAACTGCGGCGTTTTGGCCAAAACGGCAAAAATGCCACCACGGGCCGATGGTCCGCACAGCTCAGGGAAGCGCCCCATGTCCGACGAAGAAGACATCGTCCTGTCCGAACTCAATGACGAAGAGCTTGTCGAACAGATGTTCGACGATCTTTACGACGGTCTGAAAGAAGAGATCGAAGAAGGTGTGAACATCCTGCTGGAACGCGGATGGACCCCCTACGACATCCTGACCAAAGCTCTGGTCGGTGGTATGACCGTTGTCGGCCATGACTTCCGTGACGGCATCCTGTTCGTCCCCGAGGTTCTGCTGGCCGCAAACGCCATGAAAGGCGGCATGTCGATCCTCAAGCCGCTGCTGGCCGAAACCGGCGCACCGCGTGTGGGCAAGATGGTCATCGGCACCGTCAAAGGTGACATCCACGACATCGGCAAGAACCTGGTTGCCATGATGATGGAAGGCGCAGGCTTCGAGGTCGTCGATATCGGCATCAACAACCCGGTCGAAAACTACCTGGAAGCGCTGGAAACTGAACAGCCTGACATCCTGGGTATGTCGGCCCTGCTGACCACAACCATGCCCTACATGAAGGTCGTAATCGACACGATGGTCGAACAAGGCCTGCGCGAAGAGTACATCGTTCTGGTTGGCGGCGCGCCGCTGAACGAAGAGTTTGGCAAGGCGATCGGCGCAGACGGTTACTGCCGTGACGCAGCCGTGGCCGTTGAAATGGCCAAGGACTTCGTCTCGCGCAAGCACAACCAACTGGCCGGCTGATCGGACGCAGTAGATTGTTCAGGGGCCGTCCGGTATTCGGGCGGCCCTTTTTGTTTCCGCAGGCCACACTACCTGTCGTATAGATTCCAAGGGGTACCCGATGCAGCAGAACAAATTGCCGGACGATGCCAGCCTGACAACCAAGGGCTACGCCGCTGATACGCAGGGGCAAATTCTGCTGCTGGCTTGCGGCGCGCTGGCGCGTGAGATTCTGGACCTTAAGAACCGCAACGGCTGGGATCACATGGCGCTGACCTGCCTACCGGCGATTTTGCATGTGCATCCGGAAAAGATCACTCAGGCGGTTCAGGAGGCTGTGGCCAAGCATCGCGATCAGTACGATCAGATTTTTGTCGTCTACGCCGATTGCGGCACCGGAGGCCTGCTGGAAAAAGCGTGCGCCGAATTGGGTGTCGAGATGGTCAAGGGGCCCCACTGCTATTCCTTCTTCGAAGGAAATCAGGCGTTTGAAGCCCGCGGCGAGGATGAAACCACCGCCTTTTACCTGACCGACTTTCTGGCGCGGCAGTTCGATGCCTTTGTCTGGAAACCTCTGGGCCTCGACCGGCATCCCGAACTGCGCGACATGTATTTCGGCAACTACACCAAGCTGGTCTATCAGGCACAAATCGACGACCCGGACCTGACCGCCCGCGCCCGTGACTGCGCCGAGCGGATGGGATTGGAGTTCGAGCGTCGCTTTACCGGTTATGGCGATCTGGAATCCACGTTGACGGATTGGGCAACCCGCAAACCGGCGAAGTGAGCCGCGTCAGGCGTTCTCCTGCGCGACGTCCCGGATACGCTCGATCATCGCGCGCAACCCGTTCGAGCGCTGCGCCGACAGGTGATCGTTCAAGCCCAGACGCGCCAGTTCACCGCCTGCGTCCACTGTGGGAACCTCGTTGACCGGCAGACCGTTATACAGCGAACGCAGAACCGCGATCAGCCCCCGTACGATCAGCGCGTCACTGTCGCCGTCAAAGCGAAAGACACCGCCTTCGATGATCGGGTGCAACCAAACCTGACTGGCACAGCCGTGAACCTTGGTGGCCGGCACCTTGAGCGCATCGTCCAGCGGCTCCATCGCCTTGCCCTGATCGATGACATGGCGATACCGGTCTTCCCAGTCCTCCAGAAATTCGAAATCCTCGACGATTTCCTCAAAGGCAGGCGTGGCCATTTTGCGGCAGTCCTTTTGTTGCGGTCACACCTGTGAACTATGCCGCCGACCTGCGCCTGTCCACCCCCAAGCGTGGCTTTTCAAACAGAGGAATTTGCGATAACCCATTGCTGGAATTACTGCTCTGGACGCCTGCACCATGAAAAAATCGTTTACTGTTCTTCTGGTCGCCGCGCTGACCGTCTCTGCCTGCAGCGGTTGGAGGGACTCGCGGGCCAACCCGTCCAACTGGTTCGGATCAAGTACACCGGCTGAACCGGTTGAAACCTCTGCCAATGACGCTGACGCGCTGGTTCCGCAAAAGGGGGATGGCGGCGGGCTGTTTTCACGAGCTGAGCCCGAAGACACCAGCGTTCCGATCGCCAGAATTGACGAGTTGAGGATCGACTCGACCCCGGGCGGCGCGATTGTCTATGCGGCGGGCACCGCAGCGCGCCAAGGGGCCTATAACGCTCGGCTTGTGCGCACGGACAGTGAAGAGAATCAAAAGAACGGCGTCCTGGAATTCACTTTCCGCGTGGACTACCCGAACAAGGCGACCAATCAGGGCACCGAACGGTCACGCATGGTGTCTGACGCCATCAATATCAGCCAAAAAGACCTGGAGAGCACCCGTTTGGTCCGGGTGGTAGGAGAGCAGAACGCTTTGGAATCCCGTCGCCGGTAACCGGCGTTACAGGGACACGACCTCGACGTTCTGGCCCTTTGCGGCCAGGGCGATCTTGCCTTCGCAGAGCTTCAGGGCATCTTCGCCGAAAACCTCGAACCGCCAGCCCGACATGGCGGGCAGTTCCCGCTCGCCCGCGGCGATCTGGTCCAGTTCGGAACTGGTGGCGATCAGCTTGGCAGCCACGCCCGAGCTTTCGGTTTTTGATTTCAGCAGCACCCGCAGCAAATCCGCCAGTGCCGGGTTCACTTTCAGCTTGTCGCGGCTGTTGTCGACGTGCGGCAGTTGGTCCGAGGGGCAGTTCACGCCCTTTTTGACGGCGGTCAGAATGCCATCGGCAATCGCGCCCTTGCGCGCCTCGCGCAGCAGCAGACGCGACCCGCCCAAATCGGACGGAGACTTGGGCTTGGTCGAGGCCAGCTCGATCAGTGCGTCATCTTTGAATACCCGGCTGCGCGGGACATTGTTTTCCTGCGCATAAGCCTCGCGGAACTGCGCCAGTTCACGCACCACGGCCAGGAACTTGGCCGAATTTGTCCGGGTCTTCACCCGCTTCCACGCATCTTCGGGGCGAATGTCATAGGTCGTCGGCTGGGTCAGAATCTGCAGTTCTTCAGCGACCCAATGGCTGCGCTGCGACTTTTTCAGCTGGGCCGCAAGGTGTTCGTAAATCTGACGCAGATGGGTCACGTCCGCCAACGCATAGGTCTTTTGTGCCTCGGACAGCGGGCGCCGGGACCAGTCGGTAAAGCGAGACGTCTTGTCCACCCCCTGCTTGCAGATCTTGCGCACCAGCGTTTCATAGCCCACCTGCTCGCCAAAGCCGCAGACCATCGCCGCGACCTGCGTGTCGAACAGGGGTTTGGGGAAGACGGCCGCCTCGACCCAGAAAATCTCAAGATCCTGACGGGCAGCATGGAAGACCTTGACCACGTTCTCGTTTCCGAACAGCTCATACAGCGGGTCCAGCGACAGACCATCGGCCAGCGGATCGACCAAAACCGCGCTGTCTTCGCCTTCGGACGGCACGGCCAGCTGCACCAGGCAGAGTTTCGAATAGTAGGTCCGTTCGCGCAGAAACTCGGTATCTACGGTGACATAGTCATATTCCGCCGCGGCCTTGCAGAAATCGGCCAGCTCTTGCGTCGTTGTCAGGGTTTTCATGCGCGGTGCTGTTCTTGCTCTTGTTTTCTTCGGCTGATCATCTTGTCCGTACCCAGCCGTAGTGCAGACCATAGGCCGATTATGACACACGTGTAAATCACCCTGAGACGTTCAGGGCAGCAACACCGGAGTCCGATCCTCACTGGCGTAACGGCGCAACACTGCGGGATAAAGCTTGTGCTCCCACACCAGCACCCGGGCGGCGAGGTCTTCGGCCGTATCACCGGGTTCGATGTCCACCCGCGCCTGTCCCAGGATCGGGCCGTCATCCAGCGCCGCCGTCACCTCGTGAACCGAGCATCCATGCTCTGCGTCGCCGGCTTCGATCGCGCGCGCATGGGTATTGAGCCCTTTGTATTTCGGCAGCAGCGAAGGGTGGATGTTCAGCATCCGACCCTGAAAGCGTGACACGAAATCGCCGGTTAGAACCCGCATGAACCCAGCAAGACAGACGATATCCGGCTGCGCTTGTTCCAGCGGCTTCAACAATTCGGCCTCAAACGCGGCGCGGTCGCCTTTGAATGGGCGGTGGTCCACCGATGCAGTCGGGATACCTCGTGCGGCGGCCTTTTTCAAACCGCCGGCCTCGGCGTCGTTCGACAGCACCAGACAGGGGCGCGCCGGGTGGTCTCCGACCATGCTGTCGACCAGCGACACCATGTTGGACCCACCGCCTGAAATCAGGATGGCGACGCGTTTTTCGCTCACAGCAATTGGCCCGAATAGGCCATGCCGGGGGCATCGGTGACGGTGCCAAGGCGCGAAACCGTCTCGCCCGCCTCGGCCAGCAGTGCGGTCAGATCATCGGCCCGGTCCTCGGCGCAGACAACGATCATGCCGATGCCGCAGTTGAAGGTCTTCAGCATCTCAGCCTCGACGATACCACCGGTTTCCGCCATCCAGCGGAAGACGGGCGGAAGGTCCCAGGCGTTCAGGTCGATCTGAGCACCCAACCCTTCGGGCAGAACGCGCGGCAGGTTCTCGGTCAGACCGCCGCCGGTGATATGGGCCAGCGCGTGCACGCCGCCTGCCCGGATCGCCTGCAGGGCGGGCTTCACATACAGCCGCGTGGGCGTCAGCAGTGCTTCGCCCAGCGAACCGTCACCAAAGGGCGACGCCGCATCCCAGCCCAGACCCGACATTTCAACCAGCTTGCGCACCAGCGAATAGCCGTTGGAATGCACCCCGTTCGAAGCCAACCCCAGCAGCACGTCGCCCTGCTGCACACCCGCAGGCAAATGCGCGCCACGCTCCATCGCACCGACCGAGAACCCGGCCAAATCGAAATCACCATCAGGATACATGCCAGGCATCTCGGCCGTTTCACCGCCGATCAGGGCGCAACCGGACTGCACACAGCCCTCGGCAATGCCTTCGATGATCCGCGCGGCGGTGTCGGTGTCCAGCTTGCCGGTGGCAAAATAGTCCAGGAAGAACAGCGGCTCGGCACCCTGGCAGATCAGGTCGTTGACGCACATTGCCACCAAATCGATGCCAACACCGTCCACCACGCCGGTATCGATTGCGATCCGGAGTTTGGTGCCGACGCCATCGGTCGCTCCCACCAGAATCGGATCCTGATACCCGGCATCTTTAAGATCGAACAGAGCCCCAAATCCGCCCAGCCCGCTCATCACGCCCGAGCGGTTGGTCCGCTTGGCCGCGGGCTTGATCCGGTCGACCAGAGCGTTCCCCGCATCAATATCAACGCCCGCATCGGCATAAGTGATTCCGTTCTTGCCCGTCGTCATGGCCAGCCCCTCATGAATGGTTCCCGCGCGGGTTATTCGATTGTGCGCCCTGTTGCAACGGTCAGGCTTGACGCGGGCGTTCACCGTGGTACTCAAAGCGCTCAGGCGGGCCTGTAGCTCAATTGGTTAGAGCAGAGCGCTCATAACGCTTTGGTTGCGGGTTCAAGTCCTGCCGGGCCTACCAAATCCCTGCCTCTTCAAAAACATCGCACCATATCTGATCTTGCTTCACCCGCGTAGATCGCTTTCTTCTTGATCCAGAGAAGCAACAAGCGAGGTCATTCGGACATGGTTGAGGCAATTCAACCCACGACCCGTCTTGTTGTCATCGTCGCGCCCAGCTTTAACATGTCAGCCACGATGGGGTTCATCGATCCGTTTCGGGCTGCCAACTATCTGGACGGTCGATCCTATTTCAGATGGGAGTTCGTGTCGGAAACCGGTGGGCTGTGCGTGTCCAGCAACGGGGCCGGCATTGAAACGCAAGCCCAGCATGATCTCGGCCCCGAGCCGCCCGACATCGCCATCGTTTCGACCAGTTGGAATCCCGAGAAACATCTGACTGATCGGCTTGGCAGCGTCCTGCGCCAATGGGCGCGGTCCGGCACCACGCTGGGCGCGTTGGACACAGGCGCATTCGTACTGGCGCAGGCCGGGTTGCTGAAAGGACGGCGCGCCACCGTCCATTATGAACATATCGACGCCTTTCAGGAGCTTTACCCCGATATTGAAGTGGTCGAGAATCTCTATGCGTTGGACGGCAACCGGATCACCTGCTGCGGAGGAGGCGCCTCGGTGGATTTTGCGCTACAGATTGTACAAGGCATCCATGGCAGTGCCCTTGCGAACGCGGCCGCGCGATATATCTTCCACGACCGCCTTCGCGGCCCCGCCGCCATGCAACAACCAGAAGGCAGTGAGCCACTGGGCGCGCTGGTCCCGGCCACCTTGAAGACGGCCATTCAAGTGATGGAGGCGCATTTGGAGGACCCGCTGTCTATACCCGACATCTGCGAACAGGCCGGGGTCTCGCATCGCCAGCTCGACAGGCTGTTTGCGACCTACATCAAGAAAACCCCTGCCCTGTATTATCGCGACATCCGGCTGGATCGGGCGCGCGGGCTGGTGACGCAGACCGAACTGCCGATTGCACAGGTTGCAATGGCATCGGGCTTTGCCAGTCAGGTTCATTTCAGTCGGGCGTACAAAGACCGCTTCGGCCTGCCCCCCAGCCAGGACCGGACCGAGGGGCGCGTGCCGTTCGAATACCGTGCCTGGCCAATGCATCGTAAGCCCAAAGCCTGATCTTACCAGGCGGCGCAAAAAGTTTACCCGATGGCGTAAAAAGTTAAGCGTTTCGCTTCTTTTCCGAGGAACATAGCTTCAGCAAGCCAACCCTCCGGGCCAAACCCGGACGCGTTATGTGGAGCCCAAAAAATGAGCGCGCTGCCGTCCAAAGAGCAATTCGACCGGATATCCGACGGGTTCAGCCCCGACCCGTTCAACACCCAATCCCTGAAGGCCGAGGCCTATGTAGACCCGGCATGGCATCAGGTGGACCTGAACGAAATCCTGGCCAAGACATGGCAATGGGTGTGCCATGTCGAAAGGCTCCGCACGCCGGGGTCCTATGTGACGGTTGAGATCGCAAACCGACCCGTTGCCGTGGTACGAGACCGCGAAGGTACGCTGCGCGCCTTCTACAACGTCTGCAAACACCGCGCCCATCACCTGTTGTCAGGTGAAGGCGAAACCACGCGCATCATGTGCCCCTACCACGCTTGGGTTTACAAACTGGACGGCCAGTTGGTGCGCGCGCCTGAAACCGAGAGCCTGACCGACTTCAACACCAAGGACATCTGCCTGGATCAGGTGCAGGTCGAGGAGTTTGCGGGCTTTATCTATGTCAATCTCGACCCCGACGCGCGGCCTTTGCGCGAGGTTTCCGGCAATCTCGAGACCGAAATCCGCCACTGGGCGCCTGATATCGAGGAACTCACTTTCGGCCATCGGCTGACATATGACATCAAGTCGAATTGGAAGAACGTCGTCGACAATTTTCTGGAATGCTACCACTGCCCGACCGCTCATAAGGACTTCTGCGATCTGGTCGACATGGACACCTATAAGGTGACGACCTACGGCATCTATTCCAGCCACATGGCCGAGGCAGGCAAAGGCGCGAACACCGCCTATGACGTGTCGAACGCCACAGTGCGCACCCATGCGGTTTGGTGGCTGTGGCCCACAACCTGCCTGATGCGTTATCCGGGGCGGTCGTCGATGATCGTGTTGAACATCATCCCGGTTGGCCCGGACCGGACGCTGGAAACCTATGATTTCTTCCTCGAAACACCCAAGCCGGATGCGGCTGAACTGGAGGCGATCCGCTATCTCGACGAGGTGCTGCAGCGCGAGGATATCGACATTGTTGAAAGCGTTCAGCGCGGTATGAGCTCACCTGCCTTCACCCAAGGCCGCATCGTGCATGACCCGAACGGCTCGGGCAAATCGGAACATGCGGTGCATCACTTCCATGGGCTGGTGCTGGACGCCTATAAGCAGGCCGCGCCGTGACACGGCCGAACATCGTTGTGGTCATGGCCGACCAGTTGGCGCCGCAATTCTGCGGCGCTTACGGCCATCCAACGGTGAAAACACCCAACATGGACGCATTGGCCGCGCGCGGAATGCGGTTCGACGCGGCTTATTGCAACTCGCCACTCTGCGCGCCGTCGCGGTTTGCCTTCATGTCGGGGCAATTGATCAGCCGGATCGCCGCCTATGACAATGCCAGCGAGTTCCGCGCCTCGGTTCCCACCTTCGCGCATTACCTTCAGACCCTGGGCTATCGCACCTGTCTGTCGGGCAAGATGCACTTTGTCGGCCCAGACCAGAAACACGGGTTTCAGGATCGCGTGACCACCGACATCTACCCCTCGGACTTTGCCTGGACCCCGGATTGGGAGGCCCCGGACGAGCGCATCGACAAGTGGTATCACAACATGCAAACGGTCAAGGAAAGCGGCGAGGCCATCGCCACCTTCCAGACCGATTACGATGACGAGGTCGAATTTGCCGCCCGCCGCTGGTTGATCGATCGCGGGCGCGACCGGTCCGCCGGAGATGAAGCGCCATTCTGTTTGGTCGCCAGCTTCATCCACCCGCATGATCCATACGTGGCCAAACCGGAATGGTGGAACCTCTATTCAGACGACGACGTACCGATGCCGGAATTCACCCTGACGCCCGAAGAACAGGACCCGTTCTCGCGCCTGGTGATGGACGGAATTGAAGCCAGCTATGTCCCTCTGACCGAAGAGGAAATCCGCCGCGCCCGTCGCGCCTATCTGGCCAATGTCAGCTATTTCGACAGCAAGCTGGGCGCGATGGTGAAGACGCTGAGCGATATCGGAGAGCTGGACAACACTATCGTCATCGTCACCGCCGACCACGGCGACATGCTGGGCGAGCGTGGGCTGTGGTACAAGATGAACTTCTTCGAACACTCTGCCCGCGTGCCGCTGATCATGGCTGGTCCGGGCGTCGCGCACGGCACCGCATCGAACACCTGTTCGCTGATCGACCTGTTGCCGACCTTCGTCGACTTTGCCGGCGGCAGCGAGGCGATGTTCGGAGAACCCGTGGATGGCCGTTCCCTGATGGCGTTGGCGCGCGGAGACTCCGATCCGGTTGACGAGGCCATAGGCGAATACTGTGCCGAGATGACCCCCTACCCTGTGTTCATGATCCGGCGCGGGTCGCTGAAATACATCCATTGCGACCCGGACCCGCCACAGCTGTATGACTTGGCTGTCGACCCCTTGGAAACGGTCAATCGAGCTGAAGACCCAGACTATGCGACACAGGCCGCGGGCTTTGCCACAGAAGTCGCGCGCCGGTGGAACAGCGAGAAACTGCGCGCAGATGTGATTGCCACGCAAAAGTCCCGCCGCGCTCTGCACGCCGCGATGGAGGCCAAATCGGGGGAAAGCTGGGACTACAACCCGCCGCGTGACGCCTCTCAGGACTACGTGCGCAATCACATGGATTGGACCGTTGCGGCCAAACGCTATCGCTATCCGCCTTTGAAGGAGACCAACAAATGATGCTGGACGGCAAAACAGCGCTTGTCACAGGTGGGCGCGGAGGGATTGGGCGCGCTATCGTGGCCCGGTTCCTGCGCGAAGGGGCACGGGTCTATGCAGCTGATCTGACGCCCGAAGGGTCTTTGGCCACGCATGACGATGACGGCAGCATCTTCGTCAAACTCGACGTGACCAAAGAATCCGACGCTATTGCGGCGATGGAACAAGTCGCCGAGAACGCAGGCCAACTGGACATTCTGGTCAACGCCGCAGGGATCGAGATCGAAAAGACCATCGAGGAGACCACGCTGGAAGAATGGAACCTGTCCTTTGCGGTCAACGTCACCGGCACGTTCCTGACTTCGAAACATGCGCTGCCGTTAATGCGGAAGGCGACTAAGGGCAGCACGGCCTCGATCATCAATTTCGGCAGCTATGACGGCTTCATCGCAGATCCCGGGCTTGCCGCCTATTGCGCCACAAAGGGCGCGGTTCATGCGTTGACCAAAGCGATGGCCTGCGATCACGGCCCCGAAGGTATTCGCGTGAACGCCATCTGCCCCGGCTATGTTGATACCCCCATGTTGCAGAGCTTTTTCACCGGCGACGGCTCGGGCGGTGGTGGCAAGACCATCGACCAGTTGCAGCAGGCCGTACGCGATGTGCACCCGATGCGCACCTACGGAACGCCGGACGACATCGCCAATCTGGTCAACTGGCTGGCCTCGGACGAGGCGCGCTACGCCAGCGGCCAACTATGGGTTCTGGACGGCGGGCTAAGCGCGCAGGTTCAGCAGATGAAGCTTTGAGAAACCCGGGCCGATGGGGGAAGACATGCAAACAAAGATGCTGATCAACGGAGAGATGGTCGCCGGCGATGGCGAACCCCTCTCGGTTTTGGATCCGGCGACCGGAGCTACCGTCTCACAGGTGCCCGAGGCCACGCCGGAACAGGTTGAGGCCGCGACACGTGCAGCGCATGAAGCGTTTGAAACCTATTGCCTTACCACGCCCGCAGATCGGGCCGGATATCTCAACGCAATTGCCGATGTGATCGAAGAAAACGTCGAAGAACTGGCCGAGTTGGAAACGCTGGATGTCGGCAAACCCTGGCCCATGGCCCGAGACGAGGAGATGCCGCTGACCATCGACACGTTCCGCTTCATGGCCGGAGCCGCGCGCACCGTGACCGGTTCCGTGGCCGGGGAATACGCCGCGGGTCATACCTCGATGATCCGGAAGGACCCGATTGGCCCGGTCGCCTCAATCGCGCCGTGGAACTATCCGCTGATGATGGCTGCGTGGAAGATCGCGGCCCCGCTCGCGGCGGGCTGTACCATCGTCATGAAACCGTCCGAGATCACCCCTCTGGCCACGTTACGGTTGGCCGAACTGCTGGCCGATGTGTTGCCCAAGGGCGTGTTGAATGTGGTGCATGGTCGTGGCGCTTCGGTCGGGGACAAGCTGATCAACGACCCGCAGATCGAGGGCATTTCGATCACCGGCTCACCCGCCACCGGAATGGCAGCGATGCGGGCGGCGTCGAACCAGATCCGCCACGTGCATCTGGAACTTGGAGGCAAGGCCCCGGTAATCGTGTTCGACGATGCTGACATCGACGCGGTGGCGGAAACGATCCGTTATGGCTCGTACTTCAATGCGGGCCAGGATTGTGCCCAACCCTGCCGGGTGATGGTGCAGGACAGGATGTACGACAAGCTTGTCGCTGCCGTCTCGGATCAGGTCAGCCAGATCAGGATCGGTGCCCCCAAGGCCGACGGCACCGAAATGGGTCCCATTGTTTCTGCCGCCCAAAGGGACCGCGTTGCGGGTTTCGTCGACCGCGCCCGTAGCAGTTGCGAGGTCACCGTCGGCGGACAGGTCGCAGACGGCCCCGGATTTTTCTACCAGCCGACCGTCGTGGTCAATGTCGACAATGATGCCGAGATCGCGTGCAATGAGGTGTTCGGACCTGTCGTCACCCTGTCGCGCTTTTCCGGGGCCGAAGACGCGCTGCGGGCCGCCAATGCCGGGCGCTATGGTCTGGCCTCGTCTGTCTGGACAAAGGATGTATCAACGGCGATGAAAATGACCGCTCAACTACGCTATGGCATGACCTGGGTGAATACGCATGGGATGCCTGCGGCGGAAATGCCCTGGGCCGCGATGAAGGGCTCGGGCACCGGATGTGACATGTCGGTTTATGCGCTGGACGCATACACATCCGTGCGGCATGTGATGGTGGCGCACTGATGCGGCTGGCTGGGAAACGAGCATTGGTTACCGGCGGCCGCCAAGGCATCGGGCGCGGGATTGTCGAAGCCTTCCTGCGCGAAGGTGCGGCCGTCACGACCTGTGGTCGCGGCCCACGCCCAGATAACCTGGCGGACAGCGTCATCTGGTATTCGCTGGATGTCACCGACGCCGAAGCTGTCGCAGAACTGGCCCACACGACAGACGGCACGGACATTCTGGTCAACAATGCGGGCGTTCAGGTTGAAAAGACCGTGGCTGAAAGCACGGACGCCGATTGGGACGCGGTGATCGGCACAAACTGCAAAGGCGTCTTCAACCTCTGCCGTGCGTATATCCCCCAGATGTCCGAGGGCGGCTCGATCATCAATATCGGCTCAATCTCGGGCACGGTCGCGGACCCGTCGATGGCGCTTTACAACGCCTCCAAAGCCTTTGTGCACGGGTTAACCCGGTCCATAGCCGTCGATCACGGCCCCCGTATACGCTGCAACGCGATCTGCCCGGGGTGGATCGAAACGGGGATGCTGGAGGCTGGTTTTGAACTGGCCACTGACCCCAAGGCTGCAAAACGGGACGCCCTGGCCCGCCATGCCATGCGCCGCTTTGGCAGACCAGAGGACATAGCAAGCATGGCCGTCTGGCTGGCCTCGGACGAGGCCAGCTTTGCCACCGGCCAGCTGTTCACAATGGATGGCGGCATGACTGCGGCCTCTCCCCTCAATCCGGGATTGTTCTGATGGAGTTTCAACATACGGCTTGCCTTGGTGGCGGCGTGATCGGCGCCAGTTGGGCGGCGCTGTTTCTGGCTTCGGGCCGGTCGGTGGCAATGTTCGACCCGGACCCGGACGTCGAACGCAAGGTCCGCGACTACATCGAAACCGCATGGCCGACGATGACAGAACTCGGACTGACGCAACACGGCACTCCGGACGCGATCACCTTTCATTCCAACGCCACCCGCGCGGTCGAAGGGGCCGCCTTTGTTCAGGAGAACGTCCCCGAGCGCTTGCCGATCAAACACGCAACCTTTGCCGAGATCGAACCCGCGCTTTCGCCCGACGCCATCGTCGCCAGCTCCGCCTCGGGGCTGACGCTTAGCCAGATGCAGCCAGGCTGGAAAGATCCAGCGCGGTTCGTTCTGGGCCATCCGTTCAACCCACCGCACCTGATCCCTCTGGTCGAGGTATTGGGCAATGACCGCACCGCTGATGGCGTGGTTGATGCGGCTGAGCGCTTCTATCAGGCCGTCGGCAAGACCACGATCCGCCTGCACAAAGAAGTTCCCGGCCATGTCGCCAACCGCCTTCAGGCCGCGATCTGGCGCGAGGCGATCAGCCTGGTGATCTCGGGCGTCGCATCGGTCGAAGATGTGGACAAGGCCGTCTGGGCCGGACCCGGTCTACGCTGGGCGGCCATGGGACCGACCATGCTGTTCAACCTCGGTGCCGGAGAAGGCGGGCTGCAGGCCTTCTGCGAGCATTTCACGGACACCTTCAACGGCTGGTGGGACGATCTGGGCCAGGTTCATCTGACCGACGGAGTCACCAGCGTTCTGACAAATGGGGTTCAAGCCGAAGCCGCCGGGAAGTCCCAGGCTGAACTGGCCCGGACACGGGACGCCCTGATCGTTGCCCTGCAAAAATCGACTGCCGGACTTCGGTGACCGTCGGGACGTCAGCGACCTATGATGATATCCGCACAGAGGCCACCCAGACGCTCGCTCTTGCTCAGGCGCAGCACGCCACCATGCGCGCGCGCTATATCTGAAACGATCGCAAGGCCCAGCCCGACACCGGTGCCCTGATTCTGATTGCGCGCTGGATCGAGGCGCGAAAACGGTTTCACCGCCTCGGACCGCTGATCGGGCGGAATGCCCGGCCCGTCGTCCTCGACCCGAATACGCACGGATTTCGGTGTGATCGACAGGCTGACATCGGCGCGTTTGCCATATCGCACAGCATTTCCGATCAGATTTTCCACCGCGCGCCGAATGGCGGTGGGGCGCAGCATAGCGGTCCCTTCCCCTTCAACCGAGATCAGATCAGCCGCATAGCCCGCGCGGCGCGCATCCTTGACGATCTGCTGCAAAAAGGATTCGGGATTAACGGATTCGGGTGATCCTTCGGCGGCACCACGGGAAAACTCAAGGAAAGCATCCAGCAGCAACTGCATTTCATCGACGTCCTGTTGCAGCGGCGCGGCCTCATCTTCGGGCAGCATCGACAGGCCCAGTTTCAAACGGGTCAGAGGGGTTCTGAGGTCGTGACTCACCCCTGACAGCATCATGGTGCGCTGCTCCATCTGGCGCTCGATACGGGCGCGCATGTCCAGAAATGCACTGCCCGCCGCGCGTACTTCGATGGCACCGCCGGGGGAATACGGCACCACCCGGCCCCGACCAAAGGCCTGCGCGGCCTCGGCTAGACGGGTGATCGGACGCAGTTGATTGCGCATGTAAAGGAACGAAATCGAGGTCATGATGATCGCAAAAAACAGCATCGTCACGATCAGCTGATGTGGTGCCACCGGAGACAGGCGGCGGCGATCAAAGGTCAACTGCAGCAGGCCAAGGTCGGTCTGCATGTACACGCGCGCCTCCTGCCCGCTGGGCAGGGCAACCGCGGCAAGATCCGGCAGCAAGGCGCGCAGGTCCGCCTCAACCTGAGGTGCAATGAAATCGTACCAGCGGCGCTGCCCGACCATCGGCTCTTCGTTGATGTCCAGAAACCGTGCATTCATATCCAGCGCCTGCAAATCCGGTCGGACAGCCGCCAGTGCCTGTTGTTGGGTTTCGGTTGCATTCACCTCGTCGACCACAAGCATCACCTCGCGCGAGGCCGCCCGGGTCATCTGTGCGGTGACATCCTCAAGGTGCTTTTGCAGGAACGCGACACCCACCACCAATAGCAGGACGACCACTGGCAGAACCAGTATCAGCGCAGCACGGGCATAGAGGCTGCGCGGCATATAGGGTTTGAGCCATTGCGCGGACATGCGCTAAACCTAACGGGCTGTTACGACAAGAGAAAGAGCACAGAATGCAGGCCCCTGACGATTTCAACCCACCCGCCGGCCCAGCCGTTGAACTGCAACCGGGTTTGCGCCGCATTCTGGCCCCGAATCCGTCGCCCATGACCTATCGCGGGACCAATACCTATCTTTTGGGAACCGGCGATCTGGCGGTGATAGACCCTGGGCCGCTCAATGATGCGCATCTGGGGGCGATTCTGGACGCCGTGCAGCCCGGCCAGCGCATCAGCCATATCATCGTCACCCACAGCCATCTGGACCACTCGCCACTGGCGCGCCCACTGGCCGAGCGCACCGGCGCGCCGGTTCTGGCCTTTGGCGGACCCGAGGCCGGGCGCAGCGCGGTGATGACAGAATTGGCGCAAGGCGGGTTGGCGGGCGGCGGCGAAGGCATCGACACCGCTTTCCGCCCGGATGTCGAGCTGCCCGACGGCGCGCAGATCACCGGCGATGGCTGGCAGCTTGAGGTGATTCACACCCCCGGGCACCTGGGCAACCACATCGCTTTGGGCTGGGGCGAGGTCTGTTTCACCGGCGATCACGTCATGGGTTGGGCCAGCTCACTGGTCTCACCCCCGGACGGAGACCTGACGGACTTCATGGCTGCTTGCCATCGCCTGCGGACGCGCGATTGGTCGGTGTTCCACTCCGGTCACGGTGCCCCGATTCCCGACCCCGCCGCGCGGCTGGACTGGCTGATCAATCACCGCCTGACGCGCGAAGCACAGATTCTGTCGGCCCTCGATGATCAACCGGGCACCGCACGTGATCTGGCCGAACGCATCTATGTGGAAACTCCAGCTGCGCTTTTGCCAGCCGCTGAAAGAAACGTTTTCGCGCATCTGATTGATCTGCTTGGAAAATCGATGGTCGCCACAGATGGATCGCTATCCGCCACGACCCGTTTTCACAGGCAAGCCTGAGCGCGCGGAACTTTTTTGGGAAAACGTCACATTCCCCTCTGGACGGCGAAAATCCGGGTTGTTATACGCCCCTCAGTTCCGGCGTAGCTCAGCGGTAGAGCAGTTGACTGTTAATCAATTGGTCGTAGGTTCGATCCCTACCGCCGGAGCCAAAATCCTCCATTGGATACTCAGTTTTTTTTCGCAGAATACGATTGTCTTGCGTAAGGTTTTTTGGAGAAACAACCCGTAAACCGACCTTCTGTGCGTCACCCACTTTGGGTATGAGTTCATACTAATCGACAGGCGGCACTCATGTGCGTTTCACGATAGCCTACTTACTGGAAAAGCCTATTCAAATTCAGAAAAACGCCTGAGGTATCCGCCCTAGGGCATTGATAACAAACGAATGATACGAATAAGCTTCTCAGCCGGAATCTGAAGGGGTTCTACTTTGAATATCGCCATACGACCAACAAGTTCGGGCTTATTCAGGAATTCCTCAATAACTTGCATTCGCGGACGATCTCCGTAGTCGTCAAACAAAAGCGTTACGGGGCGTTTAATACTGAATGCTGTAGCCAAAGCACAACCAACTCGGAAACGACCATCGACCAGAACGACATCAGGGTGCTTGAACCCTTCACTTTGCCAAATTGACAAAGGGTACCTTGGATACAAATCCGCCCTGTCACGGTTTGCGGGAAAACCCCATTTTTTGGTTTGGCCGATATTTACCCACGAAATGCTGACCTCAGTTCCTGTGTTGGGTGGATTTTCCTGAAACCAACGTCGCATTTTGCGGGCCCATCTCCGGTCGCTTTCGACACTAAAAACAGTTTTTGCCTCCATCTCTGCGGCCACCACGGTTGAGCCGCCCGACCCGTATTCAAGGATGACAGAAGCCCCCTCGTAATGTTCGCGAAGGGCTTGTTGGGCATCTTCAGGCATGGTCAAAACAGGTTTTTCGATTTCAGCTGTTTTCAATTCGCTCTCCAGATTCCTTAGCGATTTACACCTGACGCCAAAGCGCTAGCCAAATGGCAGGTCTTCGAATTTTTATACTGCAAATCATCCCGCCACAATGAAAGCAACTGGAGTATTTTTCGGGCCTATGCCGAGTGTTTGGCGCCAAGGGCGGTTACTGGCCAAACATAAAGCAACCCAAGGTCTTCCAGGGTGTTTGGTTGTTCCAATACTCCACTCGACACAGTCTTCGAATGTGATCTCGAGCGTGGCTGCAAGGACGCAGATTTTCGGCTGGGGAACTTTTCCTAAAAAATTTTGAGACCCGCTCTGGACGCCGCAGAAACAGGTTGCTATACGGCGCGAACCGTTCCGGCGTAGCTCAGCGGTAGAGCAGTTGACTGTTAATCAATTGGTCGTAGGTTCGATCCCTACCGCCGGAGCCATATCCCCTTGTTTTAAAGATCAGCCCGTCAAGGCGCCTTCGAAATCCGCACGCAGATTTCGTTTCAGGACCTTCCCCGTAGCGTTCAAGGGCAACGCATCGACAAACACCACTTTATCCGGCACCTGCCAATTGGCGATCTTGCCGTCGTAGAACGCCAGAATCTCTTCTTCGGTCGGCTCTTCCCCTTCGGCTTTGACCGCGACCAACAAGGGGCGTTCGTCCCATTTCGGATGCGGCACGCCAACAACAGCAGCCGTCGCCAGTTTGGGATGTGCGACGGCGATGTTTTCCAACTCAACCGAACTGATCCACTCACCCCCGGATTTGATGATGTCTTTCGAGCGGTCGCGGATGGTCATGTACCCGTCGGGGTTCAGCGTGACCACGTCTCCGGTGGCAAACCAGCCATCCTGCAACAACTCCTGATCCTGCATCTTGAAATAGCTGTCCAGCACCCAGTACCCGCGCACCAAAAGATCGCCCTGAGTTTCGCCATCATGCGGCAGGTCATTGCCGTCATCGTCCACGATCTTCAACTCGACACCATAACACGGCCGCCCCTGGCATTCCCTGAGCCTGTGCTGCTCGTCCACTGGCAGGTCGCGGTGTTTGGCCAAGGGCTGGTTTGCAGTGCCCAGCGGGCTCATCTCGCTCATGCCCCAGGCGTGGACGGTGTCTACCCCATAAGTTTCGCGGAAGGTTTCGATCATCGACGGCGGGCACGCGGCCCCGCCGATAACCGTGCGTTCAAGACTGGCAAGCGTAGTGCCGGACTGCGCGGCATAGGCCAACAGCCCCTGCCAGATTGTCGGCACTCCCAAGGCCAGGGTAACGCCATATGTATCGATCAGCTTCACCAAAGCCTCACCATGCAGGTCCGGCCCCGGCAGCACCAAGCGAGAGCCCGACATGGCGCAGGCATAGGGCGACCCCCAGGCATTCACATGGAACATCGGGACCACGGGCATCACCACGTCCATCGCCGAGAACCCGATCACATCACGGGTGTTCGACCCGAAACTGTGCAGCACAGTCGAGCGGTGCGAATACAGCACCCCCTTGGGATTGCCGGTCGTGCCCGAGGTGTAGCACAGGCTGGACGCGGTGTTTTCGTCAAAGCTGGGCCATTGAAAGGTCGCATCGCCGGTTTCGATCAGTTCGTCATAGAATTGAACACCGGGGATCTGGGTAACCGCGTCTTCATTCCGCGGCCCCATCAGGACGAAATGTTGTACTTCGGTCAGATGCTCCTGCAACGCCGCAACCAACGGGATAAAGGTCGCGTCAAAGAACAGCACCCGATCCTGCGCGTGGTTGATGATATAGGTCAGCTGCTCGGGGAACAGGCGCGGGTTGACCGTGTGACAGACGAACCCTGCGCCCGACGTGGCAAAATAAACCTCAAGATGCCGCCGGTTATTCCACGCCAGGGTCCCGACCCGCGCCTGTGGCTCCAACCCCAGTTTAGTCAGCGCCGAGGCCAGTTTTCGCGCGTTGACCGCAATTTCTGCCCAGTTTGTCTCGGTCACCGAACCATCGGTTTCAACCGAATGAACCTCGGTTTGACCATGGTATTTGTCGGCGTGATTGATCAGCGACGAGATCAGCAAAGGCTGCGTCATCATCTGTCCCAGCATGGGCATCCTCCCTTTGGTGGCCCCGCCTCCGTGTGGCGGCACCAATTATTGCCGTTCCCGGTTTTCACGACTGCCCGGGTTGTTAAGGCTATTGCTTGGGGGAAATCCTGCCAATCATTTAATTTTCTGACAATAAAAGAATGCGGCCTGCCGTTGCGGCAGGCCGTGGGTTTACCCGGACCTAATCCCGGTGACGCATCGCGTAGGCGACCAACGCCGCGGTCGAGCCGTCCTTGCCCTCCGCGTTTTCCTCACCATCCACAATTGGGCCAAGCGAAGTTGCCAGCTCCTTGCCCAGTTCCACGCCCCACTGGTCGAATGAGTTGATCCCCAGCAACACCCCTTCGACAAACACGCGGTGCTCATACATGGCAATGATCTGGCCCAGCACAAATGGTGTCAGCTTCGGATAGATCAGGGTCGAGGACGGCCGGTTGCCCGGGAACACGCGGTGGCGGGCCTGACGTTCCAACTCGTCGCCCTGCAGGCCTTTGTCGGCCATGCGCTGCCGGGCCTCGTCCAGTGAACGGCCGCGCATCAGTGCCTCTGACTGGGCCAGGCAATTGGCCAGAAGCAGGCGGTGGTGGTGGGCCAGTTCGGGCTCATGCCCTTCGGCGGCGACCATGAACTCGCAGGGGATCACATCGGTGCCCTGATGGATCAGTTGATAAAACGCGTGCTGACCATTGGTGCCGGGTTCACCCCAAACCACCGGACCAGAGGGCATGGTCAGCGAACTGCCATCCATCGCGACGGACTTGCCGTTCGATTCCATCTCAAGCTGTTGGAAATAAGCCGGCAGGCGCAACAGGCGTTGGTCATAAGGCAGAACCGCGCGGCTGGTGCAGCCCAAAACCTGCCGATGCCAGATGCCAACCAAGGCCAGCATCACCGGCATGTTTTCAGCCCAGTTCGCGGCCCGGAAATGCACATCCATCGCCTCCCCGCCGCGCAGGAAGGCGTCGAAGGCATTGGAACCCACAGCGATCATCACCGGCAGACCCACAGGCCCCCAGACCGAGTAGCGCCCACCGACCCAATCGGCAAAGCCAAACACGCGATCTTCGGGGATGCCGAAGGATTCGGTCTTGTCCACGGCGCTGGACACAGCGGCAAACTGCATGGCAGGATCGCCTCCGCCATCCACCATCCACGCCCGCGCGGTACGGGCGTTGGTCATGGTCTCGATGGTGGTGAAGGTCTTGGACGCCACGATCACCAGCGTCCGCGTTGGATCAAGCTGGCGCAGCGTATCGGCGATATGGGCGCCGTCCACATTGGACACATAGTGCAGCCGCGGGCCGTCGTGATACGGGGCCAATGCATGGGTTGCCATAACCGGCCCCAGATCGGAACCGCCAATGCCGATATTCACCACATCGGTAAAACTGCCCCCTGCCCCGATGATCGCGCCGCCGCGCACCTCTTCGGCAAAGACCCGCATCCGCTGCAACGTGTCCAGCACGTCGGGCATCACGTCCAGACCGTCAACCTCGACCGGGCCGCCGTCCAGATTACGCAGCGCCGTATGCAGCACAGCACGCCCTTCGGTCTCGTTGATTTTTTCGCCTGAGAACATCGCCTCGCGCCGTTCGGCCAGTCCGGCCGCATCGCACAGCTGGATCAGAGCGTCCCGGATATCCGCGTCAATCCGAGTTTTCGAGTAGTCAAACAGCAGATCACCGGTCGAGGCCGAGAACGCCCCGGCCCGGTTCGCATCGCCGTCAAACAGGCCAAGGATGGTCTGATCTTTCCGTTCGTCGGCCAGGGCGGAGAGTCTGTCCAGTTGCATCACGTCTACTCCGCCCAGTGAACCGTCATGCCACTGAGCACCGCCGCAATGGGGGCCTCTTCCGGTGGCAGGGACATGGCCTGATTCAGCGCATCGCGCTTGGCCGCCCCAAAGATGATCAGATGTTTCGACAAGGCGCCGTCCAGCACCGGAGCGGTCAGCGTGATCCGCGGTTCCGGCTGTACGTCAGTCCGCGCCACCGCCAGCGGGCGCGCATGGCTGTCCAGCGCAGCCTCAAGCCCATCCATGCCCGGGAACAGGGACGCGGTGTGCATGTCCTCGCCCATCCCCAGCACGACAACCGACAAGGGGCGGATCGGCGCAATCAGGCTTTCGAGTTCGGGCAGCACATCCTCCGGCTCTTCGCCGGGAACATAAAGGGGGATGTACTGCGCTGCCGCGGCGCGGTTGGTCAGCAACCGCTCCCGGATCAGGCGTTCGTTCGAACGCTCATGGTCGCCGGGCACACAGCGTTCATCGGTGGGCAGAACCCGCACCCGGTCCCATTCCAGATTTGCAGCGCACAGGACGTCAAAAACCGGGCCGGGCGTGGTGCCTCCCGGAACCGCCATCGAGACCACGTCATGATGCAGCAAGGCCGATTCCAGCTCGCCCGCCAACTCGTTTGCAACGTCGATGGCCAGCATATCCCTGTCGGCGTATTCTTGTAGTTTCATGGGTTTATCCCTTGCCAGCGGCGACCGTCTCGTTTCATCAGCAGCTCGGCGTCGCCCGGGCCTGTGCTGCCACTTTCATAGGGTTTGGGGACATCTCCGCGCGCCTGCCAGCCCGCGATGATCGGGTCGGTCCAGGCCCAGGCGGCCTCGACCTCATCCCCCCGCATGAACAGGGTCTGGTTACCGCGGATCACATCCATCACCAGTCGTTCATAAGCGTCTGGCGGGTCCTGATTTTCCGGTCCCAGCGCCTCGGCAAAACTCATGTCCAGGGGCACGTCAACCAGACGCATACCACCCGGACCCGGCTCTTTGATCGTCACCTTCAGCGTGATGCCTTCATTGGGTTGCAGACGGATCGACAACACGTTGGCATGGCGCCCGGCATCTGCGCCAAAAATCGAATGCGGCGCATCCTTGAACATCACGTTGATCACCGAGGACCGCGCCACCAACCGCTTGCCCGTGCGCAGATAGAACGGCGTGCCCGCCCACCGCCAATTACTGATATGCGCCTTCAGCGCCACATAGCTTTCGGTCGTTGATCGCGGGTTACCCACGACCTCGCGATAGCTGGGGCCGTCGCCTTCAAACTGGCCGCGTACGATATGATGCGGCTCAACCGGGTCCAGCGCACGGATCACTTTCAGCTTTTCATCACGCACCGCATCCGGGTCGAACTTGGCCGGAGGCTCCATCGCGATCAGACAGAGCAGTTGCATCAGGTGGTTCTGCATCATGTCGCGCATGGCACCCGCGCGATCATAATACTCCTCGCGTCCGTCGATACCAACGGATTCGGCAACCGTAATCTGGATGTGATCCACGTATTGGCTGTTCCACAACGGCTCGAACAGCATATTGCCGAACCGCACGGCCATCAAGTTCTGGACGGTTTCCTTGCCCAGGTAGTGATCAATCCGGTAAATCTGTCCTTCGGAGAAATGCCTGGCCAGCGTTGCATTCAACGCCCGGGCGCTTTCCAGATCGTGACCGAAGGGTTTTTCCACGACAATGCGCGTCTGCTTGGTCGCCAGCTTGTGCGACTTGATGCTTTCGGCCAATGGACCAAACAGGCGCGGTCCGACCGAGAAATAGAACGCCCGCACCCTATCGACGGTCAGCTTTTCCGCCAGCAGGTCCCACCCCTCATCCGACAGCGCGTCCAAAGGAACATAGTCCACCCGCTGAAGGAACGTGCTCAGCGCATCGGCGTCCTGACACTGCTTAGCCGCGTGAGTGCGCAACGATTCGGCGACGATATCCCGGAACGCATCCCGGTCGTAAACCGCGCGGGCGGCACCAATGATCTGCACGTCATCGGGCCATTGCCCCGAGCAGAACCTTCGGAACAGCGCCGGAAGGATCTTGCGTTGCGCAAGATCGCCGGTACTGCCGAAAATGACCAGATCGAACGGGTCAACGGGTATGACACGAGAAACCATGTGTTTTCCCTACCTTACCCCTGCGGTCATGTCTAATGTTAGCGCAACCATTTTTTGACTTTTTTTTCGATCATCAAAACTCTGTCAGGTCTGACCTGTCGCCCTTAACTAACCAGTGTTGAAGCGCTAAGTCAGCACTGAGACAGCAAAGAACCGGATACCGGAATGAAAGACAACGCCCCTCAAAGCGCCAATATCGGCAAGTTTCAGGACAAATTGGTGACAGCTGATGGGCAGACGCGGGCCTCGGTGCCGCTCAGCAACCCCGAGACGCTTTGGTTCAACACCGGAACCCTGTGCAACATAGAGTGCCTCAACTGCTATATCGACAGCAGCCCAACGAATGACGCACTGGTCTATATTACCGCCGATGAGGTGCGGGATTACCTGGATCAGATCAACGCCCGCGACTGGCCGGTGCGTGAGATCGGGTTTACTGGCGGTGAGCCCTTCATGAACCCCCAGATGATCGACATGACCCGCGCCTGCCTTGAGCGCGGGTACGAGGTATTGATCCTGACCAATGCGATGCAGCCGATGATGCGCCGCAGGGTGCAAGACGGTCTGGTGCAACTGCAACGCGACTTTGGCGACAAGTTGACGCTGCGAATCTCGGTCGATCACCACCGGCCCGAATTGCATGACGAAGAGCGCGGCAAAGGCAGTTTCGCCAAGACCCTGACCGGAATGGAATGGCTGCGTGACCATGGGTTCAACATGGCCGTCGCCGGGCGCACAGTCTGGGGCGACACCGACGCCGAAAGCCGCGCCGGATACGCCGCTTTTTTTGCAAAACACAGATTCCAGATCGACGCGCAAAACCCGGGTCAGACCGTTCTGTTCCCCGAGATGGATGAAACTGTCGAAGTCCCCGAAATCACCACTGCCTGCTGGGGCATCCTGAACAAATCTCCTGACGCCGTGATGTGCGCCAGCGCCCGCATGGTCGTGAAACGCAAGGGCGCGGACCGTCCGGCGGTTCTGGCCTGCACCCTGCTGCCTTACGCGCCCGAATTCGAGATGGGGCACACCCTGGCCGAAGCCGAAGCGGACGTTCACCTGAACCACCCGCATTGCGCGAAATTCTGTGTGTTAGGTGGAGCCAGTTGCTCGGGCTGATCAGTTCAGTTCGGGGGACTTCCAGAATTTCGTACCCGACGCCCCGGCCGAAACCCGCCAGCCCTTTTTGTTCAGCACAAAGAACGATCGACCATCGGTGAACCGCACGGTTTCTCCACCACTGTCTTCCCCGTACATCGCCCCGGTTTCTGCGGTCGCGTCATAGCCCTGTTCGATGAATTTCTGCAGATCAGCGGGGGTTTCGAACAGGATCACGAATTTGGTCTCGAACCCGCCGATGCCCACGGCCGCGCCAACACCGCCCGTCCCCATGTTCATATAGGTATGCTGACCGGTATCTTTCGACACAGCCACCCCGCGTCCGTACCCGGCCGAGACCGGAAAAACCGTAACCTTGCGCGAGTCGAACACTGCGTAGCCTGCACTGATGCCATAGAGTTCGTCCGCCTCGGGGTTCTCCGCCAGAAGCTGTGTCAGAACCTCGCTGGCCATCAGGTCCAGTTTGGCGCGGGTCTCTTCCGGCGTGGCCTCATTCGTGACCAGATCAGCGGTCGAGTCGACTGTGTCACCGACGGCTTCCGCACCTTTTCCAACAGTGTCGCCCACCGCTTCGGCCCCTTGCCCAATGGCATCGGCCGCGTTTTCGGCACCTTTCTTGATTTTATCCAGAACACCCTCGGCGAAGGCAGGTCCGCCGATCGACAAGGCGGCGGCAAGAAACAAAACCCGGGACATAAAGCGATTCCGTATGTGACCAATGAATTGGTCGACACCTTAACCCAAGCATCAATAAATTAATGCATCTCAATCGTTACTGGCCCAAAAAAACGGCCTGATACTCAATTTACCCTGAATTCACCCACGACATTGCGCCATTCTCCGGGCGCGATCATCTTGCGGTGCGTAAACCGGACCGAGTGCAGCGGACCTTCGATTTCGCGCTGCCAGAACTCGACAAATTTAAAGAGCTTCGGATGGTCCGGCGCCAGATCGTAATCCTGCCAGATGAACGTGTTCAGAACGTGGATGTAGTCGGGCATGTGGTAGAAGAATTCCGCCGTTGTCAGCCCGTACCCCTTGAGCATCAATTCGGTTTCGCTTTGCTCCATGCAGACCTCCAATTTTGTTGCAAGGTCCCTTCATGATAGCACGAAAACCCCCTAATCCTTAGTTAACAAAGTGTTACTCTGGTGTTACCGGGGTTTTTCGCGGGAATTACGCTGCTTGCTTGCACCTTATGTGCTGGGTCTGATAAGGTAAATCCACAAGATATAGACCCAGAACAATACACGGGCAGTTTACGTGAGCGATACGCCAGAAACCCCAGAAAACATGGATGAAACCCCGCCCGAGCGCCCAGTCTATGACGGCCCGACGGTGTCCATCGAATCCGAGATGCGCACGTCCTATCTGGACTATGCCATGTCGGTCATCGTCTCGCGCGCGATCCCCGATCTGCGCGATGGCCTGAAACCGGTGCATCGCCGCATTCTGTATGCGATGCACGAGACCGGGAACACGCATGACAAGGCGTACCGCAAGTCGGCCCGTCCGGTCGGCGATGTGATGGGTAAGTACCACCCGCATGGTGACAGCGCGATCTATGACGCGCTGGTGCGGATGGCGCAGGATTTCTCGATGTCGCTGCCTCTGTTGGACGGTCAGGGCAACTTTGGTTCGATGGACGGCGATAACCCGGCGGCCATGCGTTACACCGAAGTGCGGATGGACAAACCCGCGAGCGCCCTGCTGGCAGACATCGAAAAAGAGACGGTCGATTTTCAGGACAACTATGACGGCAAGGATCGGGAGCCGACCGTCCTGCCCGCCCGGTTCCCGAACATGCTTGTCAACGGTGCCGGTGGTATCGCCGTGGGTATGGCGACGAATATCCCGCCGCACAACCTTGGTGAAGTCGTTGACGCCACTCTGGCGCTGATCGACGACCCGGACCTGACCTCGGAACAGCTGATCGAATATGTCCCCGGCCCGGATTTCCCGACCGGAGGCGTCATGCTGGGCCGGTCCGGTGCGCGCAAGGCATATCTTGAGGGTCGTGGCAGCGTTATCATCCGCGCCAAGACCCGCGTGGAAGAGATCCGCAGGGACCGCTATGCCATCGTCGTGGACGAAATCCCCTATCAGGTGAACAAGGCCGCGATGATCGAAAAGATCGCCGAAGCCGTGCGTGAAAAACGCATCGAAGGCGTCGCCCACGTTCAGGATGAATCCGACCGCAACGGCGTGCGCGTCGTGGTCGAACTGAAACGCGATGCGACGCCCGAGGTGGTCTTGAACCAGCTCTATCGTTTCTCACCGATGCAGACGTCGTTTGGCTGCAACATGTTGGCGCTGAACGGTGGCCGCCCCGAGCAGCTAACCCTGCGCCGGTTCCTGACCTCCTTCATCGACTTCCGCGAAGATGTTGTTGCCCGCCGCACCGCCTATGACCTGCGCAAGGCACGTGAACGCAGCCACATCCTGTGTGGTTTGGCCGTGGCCGTGTCGAACGTGGACGAAGTGGTCGCCACCATCCGTTCGTCGGCCGACGCCGCCGAGGCGCGCGAAAAGCTCATGACCCGCCGTTGGCCTGCCGCCGAGATCGAAGGTTATCTGCGTCTGATCGACGATCCGCTGTCCAAGATGAATGATGACGGCACCTATAACCTGACCGAGGTTCAGGCCCGCGCCATCCTCGACCTGCGCCTGCAGCGCCTGACCCAGATCGGCGTCAAAGAGGTCACGGACGAGTTGGAAGAACTGGCGGCCAAGATCAAGGAATATCTGGATATTCTGTCCTCGCGCGAACGCATCATGTCGATCATCGGTGATGAGCTGCGCAGCGTACGCGAGCAGTTCGCCGTGCCGCGTCGCACCGAGATCGTCGACTGGTCCGGTGACATGGAAGACGAGGACCTGATCGAGCGGGAAGACATGGTCGTGACCGTCACTTCGGGCGGTTACATCAAGCGCACGCCGCTGGCCGATTTCCGGGCCCAGAAACGCGGCGGCAAGGGCCTGTCGGGGATGCAGACCAAGGAAGAGGATGTGGTTACCAACCTCTTCGTGGCCAACACCCACACGCAGCTGCTGTTCTTCACTACCGACGGGATGGTCTACAAACTCAAGACCTGGCGCTTGCCGCAATCGGGTCGCACCGGCAAGGGCAAAGCGATCGTCAATATCCTGCCAATTCCAACCGGCGTCTCCATCGCGGCGATCATGCCAGTGGATGTCCCGGATGAAGAATGGGAGAACCTGCAGATCGTCTTCGCCACCAGCGCGGGCGACGTGCGCCGTAACCGCCTGTCGGATTTCACCAATGTCCGCCGCAACGGAAAGATTGCGATGAAACTGCCCGAGGATGTGGAACTGGTAAACGCCCGCATCTGCTCGGAAGACGAAGACGTGATGCTGGTCACCAATTCGGGCCGCGCAATCCGCTTCCGGACCACCGACGTGCGCGTCTTCAACTCGCGCGAATCCACTGGTGTACGCGGCATCAGGCTGACGAACGGCGACCGTGTTGTCTCGATGTCCGTCATCCGCCACTTTGAGGCCGGGCCGGACGAACGCGCCGCCTATCTCAAAATGCGTCGTGCCGTGGCAGGCATTGCCGATGATGGTGAGACCGATGAGGATGAAGCAACCCCCGGCACCATCACGCAGGAACGTTATGCCGAGATGTCGGCCGCCGAAAACCTGATCCTGACGATTACGACGGGCGGTTCGGGCAAGCTCAGCTCCAGCCACGATTACCCGGTCCGCGGACGCGGTGGTATGGGGGTCGCGGCGATGGACAAGGCGATGCGCGGCGGTGAACTTGTTGCCTCGTTCCCGGTTGAGATTGACGACCAGATCATGCTGGCCACCTCCAAGGGTCAGTCGATTCGGGTGCCGGTGGACGGCATTTCCTTCCGATCCCGCAGCGCAGGCGGCGTGAAGGTGTTCAACACCGGCAAGGGCGAAGAGGTCGTCAGCGTCGCCTGGATCGCCGATCAGGGTGAAGAAGACACCGAGGAATAATCCTCCAACAAACTGGGCCTCCAAGGGAAACCTTGGGGGCCTATTTTTTCGGCTAGAATTTTAGATGTCGATTTTCAGACGAATATTTTTGGATACGTGCCATGACCTTGAATACTGCGAAATTGAAAGAACAAGTCGCCGCGGCACTTGCTCAGATCGCCAAGCTGGAGGACGCAGGAAAGCTGAAACAGCTTCACGCCAACATCCAACGTCATGCCGCGCTTGAAGATGCAGACCGAGAAATGCTCAACGAAGCGGTCATGATGCGCCTGCGCACTGTGTCTCCGGCGATAGCCACGCGATTGGGTGGTCCAAAAGACGCACAAGCGCGAGAGTTTCTTGAGGGCTTTTTCGAACAGCTTGCGGCAGAGTTCGACCTGTCAGGAAACCGGTTGAAGAACGGCGTCAAAACCGGTGGTCACATGATCAACGGCTCAAAATACATCGACGTCTATATCTCGTACAAAACGGAAACCGGGAAAAACCTCAGCCTGGCATGGATTCAAAAGGAACCCGAAAGCCCGGCCTATTTTCACCTTATGTTGCGCCATGTCGGAGCTGGCGGTGCAGGCGAGCTCAAGAACCAGGAGATTCGCGACGAAACTGAGGCAAAAGAAGCCTACACGCAGGAGCTCAGAAAACTTCTGAGTCTTTGATTTCGAAACCACGCTGGCGCAAACGCCGCCTGATCAGGACACCGACCATGCGGGCGAAATGTGGGGCGGCACCCGATCACAGCATTCTCACAATCCGTACAGCGCCCCAAACTTGCCTTCCAAATAGCTGAGCAACGGCTCCGGCCCCGGCTCCATCCCGCTGGCGCGCCGGATGGTGTCGCGGGGGGTGTAGAGGCCTCCGTGGCGCTGCAGGTTTTCCCGCAACCAGCCTGTTGCACCGGATGTATCGCCGGTGGCCAGTTGGGTATCCAGATCCGGAATCGCAGCGCACAGCGCTTGATAGAGGCAGCCAGCATAGACATTGCCCAGCGAATAAGTCGGGAAGTAACCAAACAGCCCGACCGACCAATGCACATCCTGCAGACATCCGTTCGAGGGCTTGTCGACCGCATAACCGAAATCGGCCTTGAACCGGTCATTCCACGCGGCCTCCAGATCGCTGACCTGCAGGTCTCCGGCCATCAGGGCGCGTTCCAGGTCAAAGCGCAGCATGATGTGCAGGTTGTACTGCACCTCATCTGCCTCGGTACGGATATAGCCGTTATGGACACCATTGACCGTGGCATAGAAGGCGTCGGCATCCGCAATCCCGAAATCGCCGAACGCCTCGACCATCTGATCGTAGAGCCAGCCGGTAAAGGCGCGTGAGCGGCCCAGCTGGTTCTCGTAAATTCGGCTTTGGCTTTCATGCACGCCCATCGATACGCCTTGCCCCAACGGCGTCAGAGCAAAAGCCGGGTTGATGCCCTGCTCATAGGCGGCGTGGCCGACCTCGTGAATGGTCGAGTAGAAGCAGTTGAACGGGTCGGTCTCACTGGTGCGGGTGGTGATCCGCACGTCCAACCCGCTGCCCGAACTGAACGGATGCACGGCCTTGTCGACCCGGCCGGTGTTCAGGTCATAGCCGAAGGTGGTCGCCAGTTTCTGCGACAGGCGCATCTGCGCCAGCTCGCCGAACTTTCCAGTCAGGGCTTGCGGGACAGGTTTGTCCAGAACAGCAGCACGAAGGGCCACCAGACGCGGTCGCAGCTGGTCGAAAATTTCGGCAATCTGTGCGCCCGTCGTGTAGGGTTCGTAATCCTCGACCATGGCGTCGTAGACATCACTGCCTTGCGCCAGCGCCGCGCCCTCTTCGCGTTTCAGCGCGACAACCTCTTGCAGGACGGGCAGGAACGCAGCCACGTCCTCATCCGCACGGGCCTGTGCCCAAGTTCCCTGCGCGGCCGAGGTCACACGCGCGATGGCTTTCGCCAGATCAGCGGGCACCTTGACCGTGCGTTCATAAGATCGGCGGATGTCGCGCAGTTGCGCGCGGGCGACGTCGTCTTGCGGGTCGGCCTGCTCCAGCCACTCGGCCACGCGCGGGTCAGATCGGCGGGCGTGCAGCACTGCCTCGATCGCGGCCATCTCTTCGGCGCGTTGCGGGGCCGCGCCGCGGGGCATCACCGTTTCCTGATCCCAGCCCAACCGCCCGGCAATCTGCCCGAGGGCCGAGGTTTCGCGCTGAAAGACCATCAGGTCGTCATAGGCGGTCATCAGGGTCAGGCTCCGCGGATTGAGGTGGCGATTGGGTAGGCGGTCAGGAACCGCGCGCGCAGGATCAGGGTCCAGACGACAACGGCCATGAACTGGTGGAAAATGGCCAGCTGCCACGGGGCTGCATAGACCACGGTCAGGATACCGATCACGACCTGCAATGACAGAGCCGCAAAGGCCGCGTTGAAGGCGAACCGCGTCTGCGGGTGCGCGCTGGTGCCGCCACGCCGCCAGACGATGATGGCGAAGATGAACAGCAGGTATCCCGCACAGCGGTGAATGAACTGCACCAGACCGGGGCTTTCAAAGAAATTGCGCCACATCGGTTCCAGCATCGCAGCATCAGGCGGCAAAAGCTGCCCGCCGATCAGCGGCCAGTCGGTGTAAGAACGGCCGGCATCGATCCCGGCCACCAACGCACCAATCAGAATTTGTAGAAACGCAAAGTGCATCAGGCCAGTCGACAGCGAGAACAGTTTCGCCTCTTTCGCGCGGCGGGCCTGCATCAGGTCGCGCTCTTCGCGGCCCAATTCAAAGATGTACCACGCAAGGAAGCCAAGGATCACGAAAGCCAGCCCCAGATGCACCGCCAGACGATAGCTGGCCACAGCAATCATACCTTCGCCTTGCGTCACGCCCGAGGCGACCATCCACCAGCCAACAGCACCCTGGACACCGCCCAAAACGCCGGGGATCAGCAGTTTGCCGGTCCACCCGGTCGGGATTTTCCGAGCCACGAGGAAGCCGAGGAACCCAAGCGCCCAGACCAGACCGATCACGCGGCCCAGCTGGCGGTGGCCCCATTCCCACCAATATATGGATTTGAAATCACTAAGCTCCATCCACTGGTTCTGGATGCGCCACTGGTCGATCTCTTTGTACTTGTCAAACTCGGCTTGCCAGTCGGCCTCGGTCATCGGCGGGATGGCCCCGGTGATCGGGCGCCATTCGGTGATCGAAAGGCCACTGTCGGTCAGGCGTGTCAGGCCGCCGACCGCGATCATCACGACGACCAGCGCGAACAGGATCATCAGCCAGACGCGGATCGCACCGCGCGCGCCGCCCCGGCCCCGGTCGATCATGCCGGGCTGCACCGCCTGTTGTTTCTCGGTGTCCGAGACCTCTTCGAAGATGCTGCGCTTACCGCTCATGCCGTCCTCATGTCCTGATTTTCGTCGCAAGCTAGGCCCTGAGTGGAGATAGGTCCAGCCTCAGCCTTTTTCCTTCCAGCGGACCATCTGCCGCATGATCCCGTGCAGCATCTGCACATCCGCCCGCGTCATCCGCATCCGCGACCACAGATTGCGCAGGTTGGTCTTCATCCCTTCGGCCTTTTCGGGCGGGTAGAAGAAGCCCGCCTCTTCCAGCCTGTCCTCGTAATGTTCGACCAGCTTTTCAACCTCGATCCCCGTGGCCCAGTCGCCCTTGCCCAGATCGGTGGACTCATGCACCACATCACCGGTCTGGCGCATCCACTCGTAAGCGGTCAGCAGCACGCATTGCCCAAGGTTCAACGAGGCATATTCCGGGTTCACCGGCACCGAGATGATGGCATTGGCCTTGGCGATATCCTCATTCTCAAGCCCTGCCCGTTCGGGGCCAAACAGCACGGCCACCTTCTCACCCGCCGCAACCTTTTCGGCCGCAATCTGCATGGCACGTTCGGGGCTGTAGACCGGCTTGGTCAGGCCACGTTGCCGCGCCGTGGTGGCGAAGACAAAAGTTTTGTCGGACAGTGCTCCGGCCAGATCGTCGAACAGTTGCGCCTCATCCAACAGCCGCCCTGCGCCGCTGGACATCGCCACTGCCTTGGGGTTCGGCCAACCGTCACGCGGGGCCACGATCCGCATCCGGTCCAGTCCGAAATTCCACATCGCCCGCGCGGCGGCACCGATGTTTTCGCCCATCTGCGGGCGCACTAGCACAAAGGAGGGCTGAGATTTGTCGCTGGGCATGGCTGTCTCCGAAAGTTCCGCCTGCTGTAATCGGCGCATTGGCGCAGGGCAAGGCGTCCGAGCAGCCAATTGCACCAATATCCTGCATAAAAGTTTGCTTCCCCGGCGCAATCCGCTAAACCGCGCCAAAGACTGAAAGCGAAGGACGCGCCAATGGACACCCCCGAGCAGCCGCAGATTTACCTGATCACCCCGCCCACCATCACCTTGAGCACCTTCCCCGACCAGCTTGGCCGCGTGCTGGACGGAGCCGACATCGCCTGCATCCGGCTGGCGCTGGCGGGCAGTGACGAGGACACTATCGCGCGCGCAGCCGATGCCTGCCGCGAGGTGGCTCATGCGCGCGACGTGGCCATCGTGATCTCGAACCACGTTCTGTTGGCGCAGCGTCTGGGTCTGGACGGGGTGCATCTGGATGATGCAGCGCGATCTGTCCGCGCCGCACGCAAGGAACTGGGCGCGGACGCCATCGTTGGCAGCTTCTGCGGGGCATCCAGCCATGACGGCATGACCGCTGGTGAATCGGGCGCGGACTATGTGGCTTTCGGTCCAGTCGGTGCGTCGGCCCTGGGCGATGGCTCAATCGCGGAAAAGGACCTGTTCCAGTGGTGGTCCGAGATGATCGAAGTTCCGGTTGTCGCCGAAGGGGGCCTGACCGCCGACCTGATCCGCGAACTCTCACCCCATACCGATTTCTTCGGCATCGGAGACGAAATCTGGTCGCAAGATGATCCGGTCGCCGCGCTGAAATCCCTGACTGACGCGATGTGAGCGTTAACCCTTGCGCCCACCTCGGGGCTGCGGCATGAGTTCGTCATGACTCAGAACAGCGAAATCCTATGTATCGGCTCGGTCCTGTGGGACGTGATCGGGCGCTCGGCCAGCGCCATGCGGCAAGGTTCCGACGTGCCGGGGCGGATCACCCGCCTGCCCGGCGGTGTGGCTATGAATATCGCCATGACACTGGTCCGGTTCGGCATGACCCCGACCCTGCTGACCGCCATTGGCCGCGATCCCGAGGGCGACGAGTTGGTGAATGCCTGTGCCCGTTTGGGCATGGTAACCGACCATGTCTACCGCTCGCAGGACTTGCCAACCGATCGCTATATGGCCGTCGAAGGCGCCAATGGCCTGATCGCTGCCATTGCCGATGCCCATTCGTTGGAGGCTGCGGGGGCCAAAATCCTGCACCCGCTGATGCACGGTCCTTTGGGCAATGAGAATGCACCGTTCGAAGGCCCTATTGCGCTGGACGGCAACCTGACGCTGACTCTGCTGGAAGAAATCGCACAAAGCCCCGCCTTTGCGCGGGCGGATCTGCGCGTGGCCCCGGCCTCGCCCGGCAAGGCGGAACGTCTGCTGCCCTTCCTGAAACACGCTCGCGCAACGCTTTACGTGAACCTCGAAGAGGCCAGCATCCTTTGCCAGCGCGAGTTCACCGATTCCGAATCCGCCGCAAAGGGCCTGCTGGACCGTGGCGCGCTGCGGGTGCTGGTCACGGATGGCGGCAACTCGGCCACCGTCGGCAGCGCTGATGAGATTCTGACCCAAACACCCCCGTCCGTTCTGGTCACCCGTGTGACCGGGGCTGGCGACACCTTTATGGCGGCGCATATTGCGTCCGAAACCGGCGGCGCCTCCAGCGACCAGGCCCTGTCCCGCGCTCTGCACGCCGCAGCAACTTACGTTTCCGGAGAAACCCCACTGTGATCGACATCCACTATTCTGCCGAGGTCCGCGCTGCCAAAGACGCAGGCCAACCCATCGTCGCGCTGGAAAGCACCATCATCACCCACGGGATGCCCTACCCGCAGAACATCGAGGTTGCGGCACAGGTCGAACAGGACATTCGCGATGCCGGAGCGGTTCCGGCCACCATCGCGGTGATCGACGGCAAACTGCATGTCGGTCTGGAAGCAGATCAGTTGCAGGCACTGGGTCAAGCGCAAGGCGTGGCCAAACTGTCCCGCGCGGATATGGCCGCCTGCATCGCCACCGGCGGCACCGGGGCCACCACAGTAGCCGCCACCATGATCGCCGCGCATTTTGCCGGGATCGAGGTTTTCGCCACAGGCGGCATCGGTGGCGTGCATCAGGGGGCCGAAACCTCGTTCGACATCTCGGCCGACCTGCACGAACTGGCACAAACACCGGTCACGGTTGTGGCCGCAGGTGCAAAAGCGATCCTTGATCTGGCCAAAACGCTGGAAGTTCTGGAAACGCTGGGCGTTCCCGTTATCGCGCATGGTCAAGACGAATTCCCCGCCTTCTGGTCAGCCAAGTCGCCCTATGCCGCACCCCTGCGCATGGACACAGCCGAGGACATCGCCAAAGCCCACGCCACCCGCCGCGCGCTGGGTGTGCCCGGAGGCCAACTGATCGCCAACCCAATCCCCACCAACGATCAGATCCCAGCCGAGGAACTGGCCCCCATCATCGCTTCGGCCCAGACCGACGCAGATACGCACCGGATTACCGGCAAAGGCGTCACGCCCTACCTGCTGCAGCGTATTTACGAACAGACCGAGGGGCGCTCGCTGACCGCCAATGTCGCACTGGTGCGCAACAACGCGAAGCTGGCAGCAGGAATCGCTCGGGCACTCACAGAAAGATCAGCGTGACATAAACCTATTGTACCAAGGCCCCGGACTGCTTAACTAATTCGGCGAACCACTCAGGACTGCAATGAACACGCCTTTTGACGAAGAACCACACCGCCGACCGGGCCTGTTTTCCCGGCTGCGTGCGTCTTTTCTGACGGGCGTCGTTGTCATTGCGCCTGTGTGGCTGACCATCTGGCTGATCTGGTCCGTAGTGGGATGGGTCGACAGCGCGGTGCTGCCGCTGATCCCGCAACAGTTCCAGCCCGAGGAATACGTCGGCGTCAACCTGCGCGGCGTGGGTGTGGTCATCTTCCTGATCTTCACCGTTCTTGTCGGCTGGATCGCAAAGGGTATCCTCGGTCGTTCGCTGATCCATTTCGCGGAAAGCCTTGTTGACCGGATGCCTGTGGTCCGTTCGGTCTATTCCGGGATCAAGCAGATATCGGAAACGGTATTTGCACAGACGGAAAGGTCATTCGAAAAAGCCTGCCTGATCCAGTACCCGCGCCGCGGCATCTGGGCGATCGGCTTCGTCTCGACCACCGCCAAGGGCGAAGTCAGCGACCGCGCGGAAACCGGTGGTGAACTACTCAGCGTATTCGTCCCGACCACGCCCAACCCGACATCGGGCTTTCTGCTGTTCTTCCCCGAAGAGGACGTGATCCTGCTGGACATGTCGATCGAAGAGGCCGCGAAGCTGGTGATTTCTGCCGGGCTTGTCTATCCGAACGAAAAAGACCCGACGCAGCCGCCGGAATAATCAGCCGAACATCTCAGGCAGGTTGACGGTGCTGCGTTCGCCCAAATCGGCTTTGTGATCGCTTATGAACCGATGAGCCGCTGCGCGCCCGGCGTCTTTCAATTTATGCAGAACAACCGGGTTCGGCACTGTCTTTGTCGCCACAGACAGATCGTTCATCAATGCATCATCCGCGATCATGTGGACCAGAACACGGCTCATCTCTCCGGCTTTCAGCTTGCCTTCGGCCAGCAGCCGCTGAACAAAACTGATCGCGCGCAGCTCGCGAAACAGGGAGGAGTTAAAGCTGATCTCGTTGATCCGGTTCTGGATTTGCTGCGGCGTTTTTGGCACCTCGTCGCGTTCCAGCGGATTGATGTTCACGATCACCACGTCATCTGGCAGATCATTGTTGAACAGCGGGTAAAGCGCCGGGTTGCCGGTAAAGCCGCCATCCCAATAGGCCTCGGTCCGGCCCGATTTAGGATCAAAAATCTCAACCGCCTGAAACAGGGTTGGCAGGCAGGCCGAGGCCAGAATGGCATCCGTCGAAATCTCATCCCCGGTAAACACCCGAATCTTGCCGCTGCGCACACAGGTGGCACAGACATGCAAACGCGGGCCTTCGTCGGCGCAGATTTCATCGAAGTTGAACCGGTCCACCACCGGCTCCAGCGGGTTGCGGTAAAACGGACCATAGGCATAGGGCGACACCAGCCGCGACCAGGCGTCCCCGACCGAAAACGGCAGAGAGTACTCCATCGCCTGTGCAATCTGCGCCGGCTCTATGGCCTGCATCCAGTTAGCAAGACGCATGTCACCAACCGCACCCATCCGTTCCCACAGCCCATTCAGATTGGCGCGCGCACCGTCGCGCCCATCCCGGACCATACCGGATTTGAAAGCCGCCCCATTGAGAGCACCTGCCGAGGTTCCGGTGATCGCCGCAACCTCGATATCTTCCTCATCCAGCAGCCGGTCGAGAACACCCCAGGTGAACGCCCCATGCGCGCCCCCACCTTGCAGTGCCAGATTGATCCGTTTCACCTTGGGCCTCCTAAATCAAAGGGCCGTCCAGCCACCATCCACGGAAATCGTCGTACCCGTGATCTGCGCCGCCGCGTCAGAGCACAGGAACACTGTCGTACCACCCAGTTGCTCGACCGTTGCGAACTCTTTCGAGGGTTGCCGCTCCAGCATGACGTTCTTGATCACGTCCTCGCGGCTCATGTCGTATTCCTTCATCGTGTCTGGGATCTGCGCCTCGACCAGCGGCGTCAGCACATAGCCCGGGCAGATCGCGTTGCAGGTGATCGGCTCCTGCGCGGTTTCCAGTGCCACTGTCTTGGTCATCCCGACGACGCCATGTTTCGCCGCGATGTAGGCCGCCTTGAAGGGTGATGCCGTCAGCCCGTGCGCCGAAGCGATATTCACGATCCGTCCCCAGCCGGCCGCGCGCATCATCGGCAGCGCCGCCGCCATGGTGTGATAGGCCGAGTTCATGTTGATCGCGATGATCGCGTCCCATTTGTCCACCGGGAACTGGTCGATCGGCGCGACGTGCTGAATGCCCGCGTTGTTCACCAGAATGTCGCAAGCCCCCGCCTTTTCGATCAGCGCGCGGCACTCACCACCGACGGACATGTCCGCTTTGATGTAACGCGCCTTGGTGCCGGTCTCTTGCGAAATCTCGGCGGCCAGCGCGTGATCTTCCTCCCGGTCGGTGAACGAGTTCAGAACTACGTCGGCCCCGGCCTTCGCCAGCTCGCGTGCGACGCCCAAACCGATCCCCGAATTCGACCCCGTGATGATCGCTGTTTTTCCCGAAAGGTTCATGGGCTCTCTCCCTCAAAATCTGTTTCCCGCGCACAGTGCCATGCTGCATCTGCAAAGAAAACGGGGAAACATCCGGGTTTCGAAATCACATGAAAGTATGCCAAAAAAAACGCCCGCGCGAGGCGGGCGTTAAGTTATTGAGGCAGGTTTCATACAGGCAAGAAACCTATCGAGCAGTGCATCCTTTATACGCAATTCCCTGCCTTCGTCCAAGCTAAAAGTTTGAAAATAAGAAAAATCATCGGTACGGTGAATCCCAACAAAATAAGGCCAGAGCAGGATTGTTTCCAAAATGCGCCCCGATTTTCTACGCCCCGTTCGCCCAGTGATTGCGGGAATCGCTACTGTTTTTGCCGCCACAATTGCTGATGCAGAATCGACCCATGGCATAGCTATGTACGGGGACCCTGCCCTACCACCGGATTTTGTGTCTCTGCCCTACGCCAACCCCGAGGCGCCGAAAGGTGGCAAAGTTGTTTTCGGAAATACCGGCGGCTTCAACAGCCTGAACCCCTTCGTGCAGAAAGGCACCGCGCCCTGGCAGCTGCGGTTCTGGACGCATGAAAGTCTGATGGGCCGGTCCTGGGACGAACCTTTCACTCTTTACGGGTTGTTAGCCGAATCAGTTGAGACCGCGCCCGACCGGTCCTGGGTCGAATTCACCCTGCGCGAAAACGCCCGGTTTTCGGATGGCAGCCCGGTTACCGTGGACGATGTCATCTGGTCATATCAGACGCTGGGCACCGAAGGGCATCTGCGCTATCGCGGGTTGTGGGGCAAGATCGACAGCATAGAACAGACCGGGCCGCGCACGGTGCGGATCACCTTCAACGAACCGGACCGTGAGCTGGCGTTGATCGCCGGCCTCCGCCCGATCCTGCAAAAAGCGCAGTGGGAAGGGAAAGATTTCGCCAATGCGTCGCTACACGATGTTCCCCTCGGATCGGGGCCTTATGTGGTCGATGATTACGAGGCCGGACGCTTTGTGACCCTGCGGCGGAACCCCGACTATTGGGGCGCCGATATCCCGTTTCGGCGCGGCACCATGAACCTCGATGAGATGCGGATCGAGTTCTACGGCGATGGCACCGTTCTGTTCGAGGCGTTCAAGGCTGGCGAACTGACCGCAGTGCGTGAATTCAATGCCGACAAATGGGACACCCAATACAGCTTCCCCGCCGTACAACGCGGCGATGTGATCAAAACAGAGATTCCACATGGCAAACCTTCGGGCATGACCGGGTTCGTGATGAACACGCGCAAAGCCCCCTTCGACGACTGGCGCGTGCGCGAAGCGCTGCTGCTGGCGTTCAACTTCGAATACATCAACGATACGATCACCGGCGGCGCACAGCCCCGGATCACTTCGTATTTCTCGGGGTCCGATCTGGGTATGCAGCCCGGCCCCGCCACCGGCCGCGTTGCCGAGTTGCTGCAGCCCTATGCCGGCGACCTGCCACCAGATGCGCTGGAGGGCTACGCGCTGCCCGTGGGGGACGGCTCGGCCCGCAACCGTTCCAATATCCGTAAGGCCAACAAACTGCTGTCCGAGGCGGGCTGGACTGTTCAGGACGGCGTGCTGCGCAATCAGAACGGCGAAGACTTCTCGATCACCGTCCTGCTGCAACAGGGGGACACCGAAAGCCAAACGGCCATTGAGATCTATACCCGAGCGCTGGAACGCCTGGGCATTCAGGTCAACGTTGAACAGGTGGACAGCGCCCAATTCACCGGTCGCACTGCCGAACAGGATTTCGACATGACCTTCTTCCGCCGTGCTCTGTCCCTGTCGCCGGGCAATGAGCAGCGCCTGTACTGGGGCAGCGAAAACGCCGACACACCGGGCACGCGCAACCTGATGGGGGTTGCCTCTCCGGCAGTGGACGGACTGATCGATGCGATGCTGGCCTCGGAGAGCCACGAAGACTTCGTAGCCGCCACCCGCGCGCTGGACCGGGTTCTGACCGCCGGGCGCTATGTTATTCCGATCTGGAATTTCGACGTCGGGCGCATTGCCCATGCCAAAGAGCTGAAGCAGCCCAAAACCGTGCCGATCTACGGTGATGGGCCGGAATATATGCCGCAGGTTTGGTGGTACGAAGAGTGACCATTTCGGGCTGATCGTCTGCGAAATACGCCACAGGACCTTCAACACGAAGATGTCTTTCACCCGCAGGTTTAAACCGGATGAAATGCCATGCCAAATGGTCGCACCCTTCGGCGGATTTCGGCACACGCGCAAATCACAACCATATATAGCGCAGACATAACTCAACCTACGCTACATACAGTGAAAACACCCATTTCCAGCGAAAGTCGGAAAAATAACCACAAGGGGCTTTACGGATCGCACCTCAACGAGGTAGCCTATCTGTATTTAGACGCACCGTTTGATCAGATTATTACTGATAAATTCGTTAGATAGCTGATCTTTCGACGCGTCCTACCTGAGTTTTGCGGACCGGCCTCCACTCACTCACACCTCAGGTCCGTAGGCCCGTCGCGCGATCAGCGTGACGGGCCTCTTTGACCTTACGTAAGATCAAACCAGGTGCGACATTTTGTCATGCACGCCGACTCTGGTGCCCTCCGTACCCTGATGTAAGGGCCGAGCAGCCGTGAAACCCGAATTACGGATAGCTGACAAATGTTGAACTGGACTGACCTGACGCAAGACTGGGACGCTATGTATTCACGCGCAAAACGGCGTTTTCCGAACCTGCGCGATCAGGACAAGGTGCGGCTGTGCAAAGACCGCAAAGGGTTCGAAGCATACTTGGCCGAACGCCACCACCTGACCGTGAATGAAGCACACGAAGAGCTTGAGGATTTTCTGTTCACCGAAGGCCTGAACCGCGAGTTCAGCCGGTCTTTAAGCAAGTGACGTGACCCAGAGGATCATCGCATCCTCGTCACTGACCGAAATAACGTTGTGCCCCATGCTGCCGTCGTAATAAGCGCTGTCCCCCCGACGCATTTCGACGGGTTCGTAGAACTCGGTATAAAGCTGGACCACCCCCGTCAGCACATACAGGAATTCTTCGCCATCGTGGCGCACCCAGCCGTCAAACTCATCCATTGACCGCGCGCGCACGCGGGCGCGATAGGGCAGCATCTGCTTTTTCGTCAGGTTTTCGGCCAGAAGTTCATGTTCATACGTCGCGGTAGGATGTGCGGCCCCTTCACCCATCCGCGTCACCGCCATACGCCCGATTACCTGATCGCGTTGCGGCGGTGTGAACAGCTGCGGCACCGAAATCTCCAACCCGATCGCCAGCTTTTTCAGCGCGTCATAGGTGGGCGACATCTGCCCGTTTTCGATCTTGCTGAGGGTCGAACGTGCAAGCCCCGCCTGTGTGGCCGCCTGTTCCAGCGTCCAGTTCCGCGCCTTGCGCAATTGGCGCACGCGTGCGCCCAGATCAAGCGGTTCAAGCTCGGCATGGTTGCCCGAGTCCCGCGCGATGCGGATCAGGGAAGGTTGTTCGTTGGTGCTCATGTGCAACTCTATAGGCCCAGCCCGTCCCGCTTGCAACGCGCCAGGCACCAAGGTAGCCAGTTGCCATGCTGTCTGTTTTTGATCAGGGGCCACCTTCGCCCTGCCCTGCGCCCTTCAATCTGGCCGCTCATGTGCTGCGCCGAACGGATGATGATCCGGAGAAGATAGCGTTGTCTGTGCTGCGTACCGACGGTGCCGAGGACTGGACCTATCGCGCGCTCAGATCCGCCATTCTGGGCACCGCCACAGGTCTGCTGCGCGCGGGGTTGAAACCGGGTGACATTGCGTTGATGCGGTTGGGGAACACAGTCGATTTCCCGATTGCCTATCTTGGGGCGATTGCGGTCGGGATCGTGCCCGTCCCGACATCCTCGCAACTGACCGAGCCGGAAACCGAACGCATGATTGCGGATCTGCAACCGGCCGCCATTCTGCGGGACCCGGCCGTCGCCTGCGCACCGCACCCTCTGCAGATCACGTTGTCCGAGCTGACCGCAATGCGCACCCTGCCCCCGGCCGAGTTTCAGATGGGCGACCCCGAGCGGCTGGCCTATGTCGTCTATACCTCGGGCACGTCCGGCAAACCGCGCGCGGTGGCCCATGCCCATCGCGCGATTTGGGCGCGTCAGATGATGGTGGATGGCTGGTACGGGCTGCGGGATACGGATCGCCTGTGCCATGCAGGCGCGTTCAACTGGACCTATACACTGGGCACCGGGTTGATGGATCCCTGGACCATTGGCGCAACTGCCCTGATCCCCGAACCGGGAACCGATCCGGACGCCCTGCCCGCCCTACTGCAGCAACACCGCGCGACAATCTTTGCTGCTGCCCCCGGCGTGTTTCGTAAATTGCTGAAAACGTCAGAGGACATGCACCTGCCCACGCTCCGCCACGGCCTCTGCGCGGGCGAGAAACTGTCGCGGCACCTGCACGCGCAATGGGCCGAGGTGACGGAAACCGAACTCTACGAAGCCTACGGCATGTCCGAATGCTCCACCTTCATCTCGTCCAGCCCGACCCATCCAGCGCGGGGCGAGTCATTGGGACAGCCGCAACCGGGTCGCAGGGTGGCGATCCTTGGGCCCGATGGACCTGTGCCGCAGGGCCAGGAAGGCACCATTGCCATTCACCGCTCTGATCCTGGCCTGATGCTGACCTATCTGAACGCGCCGGACGAAGCCGAAGCACGGATGCAGGGCGATTGGTTCCTGACCGGCGACCAAGGTGCGATGGCCGTCGATGGGCAGATCACTTATCTGGGCCGCGACGATGACATGATGAATGCGGGCGGCTACCGCGTCTCACCGGTCGAGGTCGAGGCCACCTTGTCCAAATTCCCCGGCATCACGCAGGTCGGCGCAGCCGCGGTTGAGGTCAAACAGGACACATTTGTGATAGCTGCCTTCTATACCGGGCCGGAAAAGCTGGACGACGGTGCCCTGCAAACCTATGTGGAGGCAAATCTGGCGCGGTACAAACAACCACGTGCCTTCATTCACCTGCCTGAACTGCCAACCGGCGGCAACGGCAAACTCCTGCGCCGGGCGCTGCCGGCCTATTTCAAGGCGACCACACCATGACCCAGACCGTCAAACTCGACATCATGTCCGACCCGATCTGTCCATGGTGCTATATCGGCAAAACCCATCTGGACAAGGCACTGGCCGCGATCCCGGATCATCCGATGGTGATCGAATGGCACCCATTCCAGCTGAACCCAGACATGCCGGACGAAGGAATGGATCGGCGCGAGTATCTGGAGCGCAAATTCGGCGGCAAGGACGGGGCCGTGCAGGCCTATGCGCCGGTGGTTGAACACGCTGAGAAAGCCGGGCTGAGCATCGATTTCGAAGGCATGAAACGCACCCCCAACACGCTGGACGCCCATCGCCTGATCCACTGGGCCGGGATCGAGGGTAAGCAGAACGAGGTCGTGGACGCCCTGTTCGACGCCTATTTCGTGCAGGCCCGCGATATCGGTGACCATGAGGTTCTGGCCGATATCGCCGACGGTGCCGGCATGGACGCTGCCGTGGTGCTGAAACTGTTGAAATCCGACGCCGACCGCGAGGACATCCGCAATCGCGACAGCCATTCGCGTCAGATGGGCGTCAATTCGGTGCCGACCTTCATTGTGGCCAACCAGCACGCTGTTCCTGGTGCGCAACCGCCTGAAATGTGGGAAAAAGTGATCGGCGAGATCATGTCTCAACTTGAGGCCTCCCCTGCAAATTAGCACAGAGGTCTGTGCGCATTGATGCCTAGCGCCGCCTGACATGTCGTGATAGCGCGGTCAGGTCAGGAGGGCGCAATGACCAATCGCATGTCAAAAGGTGAGTTCATCGCACTTGTCGCAATGATGTTTGCGACGATCGCGTTCTCTATCGATTCGATGCTGCCCGCCCTACCCGAAATCGGCGCGCAGCTCAGCCCCGATGACATCAACCGGGCGCAACTGATCCTGACCTCTTTCGTACTGGGCATGGGGATCGGCACGTTCTTCATGGGGCCTCTGTCCGACGCGTTTGGACGCAAGCCAGTGATCTTTGTCGGCTCGGCTTTGTACATTGTGTCCGCTGCCATTGCCTGGGCCAGTTCCTCGCTAGAGCTGCTTCTGATTGCGCGGGTCGCGCAGGGCGTCGGCTGTGCCGCGCCGCGCGTTGTAGCCATGGCGATTATTCGGGACCTGTACTCGGGTCGTGAAATGGCGCGGATCGTATCCATCGCCATGATGATCTTTACGCTGGTGCCTGCGGTGGCGCCCATGCTGGGGGCCGGGATGATCGCTCTGACAGGGTGGCGCGGTATCTTTGTGTCGTTCATGCTGTTCTCACTGATCACCATTGTCTGGATGGGCCTGCGCCTGCCGGAATCCCTGAAACCCGAGAACCGCAGGCCATTGCGCCTGCCCCTGATGGTCTCTTCCGCGCGCGAGATGTTTACACACCCCACTGTCCGGGTTTCGATTTTCGTGCAGACCCTCTGTCTGGGAATGCTGTTCACCACGCTGACCATGGTGCAGCCGGTCTATGACGTGATTCACGACAGCGCCGACAGCTTTCCCTTCTGGTTCGGTTTCGTGGCCCTGATGTCCGGGTCCGCCAGCCTGCTGAACGCGGCGCTGGTGATCCGCGTGGGGATGCGGCGGCTGGTGACCTGGGCATTGGGCGCGCAGATCGTCATCACCATCGGCGTCATCAGCTTGAACGCGATGCCCCTGTCACCGAACCTGTCCTTTGCGGTGTTCGTGTTCTGGCAGACCTCGATCTTTTTCATGGCGGGCATGACGATGGGCAACCTGAACGCCATCGCGATGGAACCGATGGGCCATATCGCTGGCATGGCGGCCTCGGTCATCGGTGCGGTCTCGACCGTTCTGGCCGCTGCCATCGCAGCCCCCATAGGGTTGCTGTTCGATGGCTCGCTGACGCCGCTGACCACCGGCATTCTGGTCATGAGCGTGACCGGCTTTGGCCTGATGCTGCATATGGGCCGGATCGAAGACAGACTGCCCGCCTGACCTGTGCAGACAGTGCGAATCCCGCTAACCTTCCCTTGATCCGAGGGGAGGTTTTCAATGCGTTACGATTACGATCTGGGTTCTTATTCCTGTCCGGTCACCACATCCTCGCCCGAGGCGCAGCTCTGGTTCGACCGGGGCTTGATCTGGACCTACGGCTACAACCACGAAGAGGCCGTGGTCTGTTTTCAGCGCGCGGCTGAACACGACCCGGGTTGCGCCTTGGCCTTTTGGGGCATCGCCTATGCGGCAGGTCCGAACTACAACCTGCCTTGGGATTTGCGTGACGCGCAGGGACAGCAAAAGGCGCTGGCACAGGCCTATGATGCGGCGCAACAGGCGCTGGCTTTGCTCGACAGATGTACTCCGGTCGAACAGGCCCTGATCCACGCCCTGCCCGCCCGATACCCACAGCGCGACCCGATTGAGGATATGCACCGTTGGGATCACGATTTTGCCGATGCCATGCGCGCAGCCTTTGCCGAACAACCCGATCATCTGGACCTGCGCACCATTTATGTCGAGTCTTTGCTGAACCTGACCCCCTGGCAGATGTGGGACCTGAGCACCGGCAAACCCGCCAAGGGGGCCGCCACGCTCGAGGCGCAGAAGGCGCTGGAAGACGCGATGACCAACGACCCCGCCGCCATGTCTCATCCGGGTTTGCTGCATCTCTATGTTCATCTGATGGAAATGTCCCCGACCCCGGAAAAGGCGCTCAAGGCCGGGGACGTGTTGCGTACGCTGGTGCCCGACGCGGGGCACCTGGTGCATATGCCCACCCATATCGACGTGCTGTGCGGGCATTACCACAACGTCGTTTACTGGAACGAAAAGGCCATCGAGGCCGATCTGAAATATTACGAGCGTGAAGGAGCGTTCAACATCTATACCGGCTACCGCCAGCACGATTATCATTTTGTCATCTATGGCGCGCTGTTTCTGGGACAGATGGAACCGGCCCTGCGCGCAAATCAGGGGATGTGGGACACCACGCCCGAAGACATGCTGCGCATCGAAAGCCCTCCGATGGCGGATTACTTCGAAAGCTACATGTCGATGGGCCCGCATATTCTGGTCCGGTTTGGTCGGTGGGAAGAGGCCAAGGCGCTGGAGCTGCCGTCGGACCCCGACCTCTATCGTACGCTGACCGCGACCACCCATTATGCCCGTGCCATCGCCCATGCCGCCACCGACCAGGTCGCCGAGGCGGAGGCCGAGGAGCAACTTTTCCTCTCCGCCAAGGCCTGCGTCCCCGGAACCCGCCTGCTGCACAACAACCGGGTTGTCGATCTGCTGGAAGTCGCCCGGGAAATGCTGCGCGGAGAAATCGAATACCGCAAAGGCAACTATGAGATTGCCTATGCCCATCTGCGCCGCTCGGTCGAATTGGACGACACGCTGCCCTATGACGAGCCATGGGGCTGGATGCAGCCCACCCGCCACGCTCTGGGGGCGTTGCTCTTCGAGCAGGGGCATACGGACGAGGCCGAAGCGGTCTATCGCGAGGATTTGGGGTTAGGCGGCACGCTCAGCCGCGCCTCGATCCATCCGGATAATGTCTGGAGCCTCAAGGGCCTGCATGACTGCCTGAAAGCGCGTGGTGAAACCATTGAGATCGTGCAGGTCAGACAACGGCTTGATCTGGCGCTGGCCCGGGCTGATCGCGCCGTCGGGGCCTCGTGCTTCTGCGCCCAAGCTGCAATGAGGGCTGCCGAATGAAATACACCCTGCTATTGGCCGCCCTGCTCTGCGGGCCCGCACTTGCGGATCGGCAGTCCTTTCCTCCGGTCGATCAGGCCGCGCAGGACCCCTCGCTGGTGGCCTTTCGCGATGCACTTTTGTCCAAGGTGGCCGCGCGAGATACTGAGGCAGTGGTCGCCATGGCCTGCCCGGACATCTACCTGAGCCACGGCGGAAACGGCGGCCCTCTGGAATTGCGCGCCAATCTGATCCTCGACCCGGAAACCCTGTCAGAGGAGTACCGCAACGACGCGGATGCCCTGCGTGAGGCATATTGGTCCGATCTGGAAAACACACTCTCCCAGCCCGGTTATTTCGACGATGAGGGCGAGTTCTGGATGCCACATCAGTGGCAGATCACCTTGCCCGCCTCGCTGGACCCGTTCATGGCTTACTATATCACCGGATCGGATGTATCCCTGCGTCAGTCGGCCGACCGCAACGCGCCGACCTTGGGCCTCATCAGCTACGAGATTGCAATCATCCGCGATTTTCAGGACGGCGCTGAATATCAACAGGTGCTGCTAACCGACGGAACGCAAGGCTTCATGCACAACGATTACCTGTGGCCCATGACAGGCCACCGCGCCGCTTTCGTGAAATCGGATGCGGGCGAATGGCAGCTGTGCACCTTCGTCAGCGGCGATTAGGCCTTGGCCTTTTTCTTCTCGGCCACAACCTTTTCCGCCAGATCGCGGGCGATGGCAAACGCGCCTTTGATCTTGTCGCTGTCTTTCTTCCAGTCGCGGCGCACAACGATCTTGTTGTCTTTGACCTTGGCCAGCCCGCGCTGATTCTGAATGAACTCGACCAGCCCCTGAGGCGATGCGAACTTGTCATTGTGGAACTGGATCGTCGCGCCTTTTGGCCCGCCGTCCAGCTTGGCAATGCCCGCGCGTTTGCACATGGCCTTGATACGCACGACCAGCATCAGCGTGTTCACTTCTTTCGGAAGAGAGCCGAAACGGTCGATCAGTTCGGCCGCAAAGCCTTCCAGTTCGACCTTGGTCGAAAGCGACGACAGGCGGCGATAGAGGCCTAGACGCACGTCTAGATCGGGCACGTAATCCTCGGGGATCAGAACCGGCACACCCAGATTGATCTGCGGCGCCCATTGGTCATCAGCGTCGGACAGCCCCTCCATCTCACCGGCTTTGATCTTGGCAATCGCCTCTTCCAGCATGGATTGATAGAGTTCGTACCCCACGTCGCGCATCTGGCCCGACTGTTCCTCGCCCAGCAGGTTGCCTGCGCCCCGAATATCAAGGTCTTGGCTAGCCAGCGTGAAACCAGCCCCCAGCGTATCCAGTGAGCCCAGAACGCGCAGGCGCTTCTCGGCCGTGGCGGTCAGTTTCTGGCGCGGCTTGGTGGTCAGATAGGCATATGCCCGCGTCTTCGAGCGCCCCACCCGGCCGCGGATCTGATAAAGCTGCGCAAGGCCGAACATGTCTGCACAGTGCACAACCATCGTGTTAGCTGTGGGAATATCCAACCCGCTTTCCACAATCGTCGTGGCCAGCAGCACATCGTATTTACCGTCGTAAAACGCGTTCATCCGGTCGTCGAGTTCTCCTGCCGCCATCTGCCCGTGGGCCACGACATAGGTCAGCTCCGGTAGTTGGTCCTTCAGGAATTCCTCGATCTCGGGCAGGTCCGCGATGCGCGGGACCACATAGAAACTCTGCCCGCCGCGATAATGTTCGCGCAGCAGCGCCTCGCGGATCGTGACCGCGTCGAACTCGCTGACATAAGTGCGGATGGCCAGTCGGTCGATGGGCGGCGTGCCGATGATCGACAGATCGCGCACACCGGTCAGCGACAGTTGCAACGTCCGCGGGATCGGCGTGGCGGTCAGGGTCAGGACGTGGATATCCGAGCGCAGCTGTTTCAGGCGTTCCTTGTGGCCGACGCCGAAATGCTGCTCCTCATCGATGATGAGCAGCCCAAGGTTGTTGAACCGTATCCCCTTGGCCAACAGCGCGTGGGTCCCAATGACGATATCCACCGTGCCGCGCGCCAGCCCGTCTCGGGTCTGTTGCGCTTCTTTGGCGGATACAAAACGCGAAAGTTGCCGGACCTCCAGCGGGAAACCCCGGAAGCGTTCCTTGAAGGACGCCGCGTGTTGGCGGGCCAACAATGTGGTCGGCGCAACAACCGCCACCTGTACGCCCGACATCGCCGCGACAAAGGCCGCGCGCATGGCGACCTCGGTTTTGCCAAAGCCGACATCGCCGCAGATCAGGCGATCCATTGGCGCGCCGGAGTGCATGTCCTCCATGACCTCGGATATCGCGCGCAGTTGGTCGTCGGTTTCCTGATACGGGAAGCGTGCGCTGAATTCCTCCCACGCGTGCGGCGGCGGATCCATAACCGGCGCTTTGCGCAGCGCACGTTCAGCAGCGATGCGGATCAGCTTATCCGCCATCTCGCGGATCCGCTCTTTCAGCTTGGCTTTCTTGGCCTGCCATGCACCACCGCCCAGACGGTCCAGCAACCCTTCGTCGTGACCGTATTTCGACAGCAGTTCGATGTTCTCGACCGGAAGATAGAGCTTTGCCTGCTCGGCGTATTCCAGCAGCAGACATTCATGGGCGGCACCGGCGGCGGTGACGACCTCCATCCCCATGTAACGCCCGATGCCGTGGTCCACATGCACCACCAGATCACCGGGGCTGAGGGATTGGGTCTCGGTCAGGAAATTCTCGGCCTTGCGGCGTTTCTTGGGTTGGCGGATCAGACGGTCGCCCAGCACGTCCTGCTCGGCAATAACCGTCAGGCCGGGGGTTTCAAACCCGTGTTCCAGGGCCCAGACAGCCAGATGCAACCCGCGTTTTCCGACGCGCGTACCGTCGGTGACTGGGATGGCCTCGGCCAGACCTTCGTCCTCAATCAACCCGGTCAGGCGTTCTCGTGCACCTTCGGAATAGGACGCAATCAGCACCGGACCCTTGGCCATCTTATCGGTGATATGGCTGGCAAGGGCTCCAAACAGGCTGATGCTTTCCTGCTGGCGCTCCGGTGCAAAGTTGCGGCCAATCCGGCCGCCCGCATCGATCACTCCGGGACCGCTGGCCTGCGGCAGAGGGCTGAATTGGAGCACCCGCTGATCACCCACCGCCTGATCCCACGCGGCATCGTCCAGGTACAGCAGACCGGGCGGCGTGGGCTTATACACAGTGTCCATGCGCGAGCGGTTCTCTAGCGCCAGCCGCCGGGTTTCATACTGATCGGCGATCGTATCCCAGCGCGCAAGCCGCGCGGGCGTGACCTGATCGTCCACCGTGATCGTCGCATCCGGCAGGTAGTCGAACAGGGTTTCAAGTTTCTCATGAAAGAACGGCAGCCAGTGCTCGATGCCCTGATGCTTGCGGCCCGCGCTGACCGCTTCGTACAACGGATCGTCGGTGCCCGCCGCACCGAATTCGATGCGATAGTTTTGGCGGAACCGGGTGATGGCCGCGTCATCCAGAATAACCTCGGAGACCGGGGCGAGTTCCACCACCTCCAGTTTCTCGGTCGTGCGTTGTGATACGGGATCAAAGCGGCGCGCCCCGTCCAGAACGTCGCCAAACAGGTCCAGACGTACGGGGCCGGATTCACCGGGCGGGAAGATATCGATGATCCCGCCCCGGATGGCATAGTCTCCGGGTTCCATCACCGTCGGGCTTTGGGTGAACCCCATCCGCACCAGAAAGTTCCGCAGCGCGGTTTCATCGACGCGGTGGTCCACGCGCGCGGTGAACGCAGCCTCTCGCAGAACGTCACGTGCCGGCACCCGCTGGGTCGCGGCGTTCAGAGTGGTCAGCAGTACGAACCGGTCCGGCATCTGATGCACCAGCGCCGCCAGCGTCGCTACGCGGGCCGCTGCGATATCCGCGTTGGGCGAAACCCGGTCATAGGGCAGACAATCCCAGCCCGGAAAAACAAAGACCGGCATGTCCGGCGCAAAGAAGGCCAGCGCAGCACGCATCGCCTCCATCCGCTTGTCATCGCGGGCGACATGACAAACCGGCCCGCCGGAACGCGCGATCTCGTTCAGGACAAGCTGCGCGTCAAACCCCTCGGGGGCGCCGCCAACAGTTACGTGGTTCGGAGCCGTCATCGCCTAGCCTTTCCGAATTTTCTACCCCAGAACCCCAATCGAGAAGTTCTGATACATACCCCAAAGCGACGTAATCAAAATCGAAATCATACCAATAATCTGCGTGTAGATTCGGCAACGTGTCAAAACCTTGCCGACGAACTCCAGCGATCCGTCACTGCGCCGCAATTTATGTGCGGCCCTGATGTTGATGAGCGTCACCAAGCACATGGGGAACAGCAGTAGGAACACGGCCTGGGCAAACTCGACCCCATAATAAAAGCCAAGCATCGCCAGACCAGTGAAGAAGAAGCAGCTCAACCCCAGAATGATCAATCCGGACTTTTCGACGAGGAACAGAATACGGTTGCCGTTGATCCGGACGATATCCAGCAAATCCTGCTCGGTCTGCCCGCCGACCCGGCGGGCGCGTACCAGCAGATCGAACGGCACACCCATCGCCCAGTGGCTTGCCGATGACCACAGAACGGCCAGAACGATCCAATACCACAGATTCGAAAAGCTGCGCATGTCGATGATTTCGAAAAGCGAAGAGTATAAGTCCAAGCGTCAGCCCTTTGTTCCCAGTCCTGATGGGCTTTTTCGCATAGGTGCGTTGATCCTAACCCTTGAGACCACGTGGAATTCATGCCACCCAATGCGAGAATATTCAAGGAGAGCGCGACATGAAACCGACCATCGCCCCCTATCCCCTGACCCGGTTCCGCCGGGCGCGCCAATCACAGGCTGTTCGCGGGCTTGTCCGGGAAAACACGCTGACCACGGATGACCTGATCTGGCCGGTCTTCGTGCGCGACGGCGAAGGGGTTGAAGAGCCTGTTCCCTCAATGCCCGGCGTGGTGCGCCGCTCGGTCGATTTGATCACCAAGGCCGCGGCCGAGGCGCAGGCGCTGGGAATTCCGGCCATCTGCATCTTTCCCTACACCGATCCCAGCCTGAAGACCGAGGATTGCGCCGAGGCCTGGAACCCCGAAAACCTGTCCAACCGCGCCATCCGTGCGATCAAGGCGGCGGCGCCGGACATTGCGGTGATGACCGATGTCGCGCTGGACCCTTACAACATCAACGGGCATGACGGTTATGTCGTCGATGGCGAAATTGTGAACGACAGGACGGTCGAGGCGTTGGTCAAGATGACCCTCGCGCAGGCCGAAGCCGGGGCCGATATCATCGGCCCGTCCGACATGATGGACGGCCGCATCGGTGAGATGCGCAAAGCGCTGGAATCGGCCGGACATCAGAACGTGATGATCCTCAGCTATGCCGCGAAATACGCCAGCGCCTTTTACGGGCCGTTCCGCGATGCGGTTGGCGCCTCGGGCGCGCTGACCGGCGACAAGAAGACCTATCAGATGGATCCGGCCAACTCGAACGAAGCCCTGCGCCTGATCGAACGCGATCTGACCGAGGGTGCCGACATGGTGATGATCAAGCCGGGGATGCCCTATCTGGATATCTGTCGCCGCGTGAAAGACACCTTTGGCGCGCCGACCTATGCCTATCAGGTGTCGGGCGAATACGCGATGATCCAGGCCGCCGCGCAGAATGGCTGGATCGACGGCGAAAAGGTGATGCTGGAAAGCCTGCTGGCGTTCAAGCGTGCAGGATGCGACGGCATCCTGACCTATTTCGCGCCCGAGGTCGCCCGTATCCTGCAGGGCTAAAACCCCTAATTGTCGCAATTTTTCGCCGATTGTGATCTGCGGCCACGCAGCTTTCCCGTGACACGCAGCCGCAATCGGCGTATTCTCGCACATAAGATCGGGAACAACCGACATATCAGGCAGCAATACAGAGAAAAAAACCATGAGCAGTTCCAACGCACCCCGACTGAGCCGTCGCGGCTTTGCCTTTGGCATGGCCGGTTTGACGGTGACCGCAGCCTGCGGCAATGGCGTCGGCAGTTCCAACGCAGCCAAAATCGACGCCCGCGTCGATGCCACGCTTGCAGAGATGTATGCAAAATATCCCAACACGGTTGAGATCGCCAACAAGGCCACCGGCATGTTGGTTATGCCCCTGATCACTGACGCCGGATTAATCTTCTTTGGCGGCGCCTACGGCCAGGGCGCGTTGCGCATTCAGGGCGCAACGGTTGATTACTATTCCGCAGTTTCCGGTACCGCCGGTCTGCAAATCGGCGCCCAGCAATATGCACACGTCCTGTTCTTCATGACGCAGGACGCACTGAATGATTTCCGCCGCTCCAGCGGATGGACCGCCGGTGCCGACATTGGCTATGTCGTTGATGCAACAGGAAGTTCCCTGTCCACGGACACAACGACGCTGCGTTCGCCAGTGTTGGCGGTCGTATTCGGACAAGCCGGTCTGAAATTCGGCGCCACGGTCGAAGGCACCAAATACACACGGATCATTCCATAACTCCGGGCTACCACGCGCCCCTCGAACGATCCCCGCCAACAGCCCCACTGTGGCGGGGTTTTTCATTTATAGTTCTGTAAACACGAATATTCCCGGGCTGTTCCTCTTTCGGTCAGCCCGGCCATCCACTAATCTTGCCGAAATCGGAAATGGATCGGGATTAAAGGCCACAAATGGGTTTCGTTTTTCGCTGGCTGTTGCGTCTTACAACAGGTCTGGTCCTGCTGACACTTGCCGCTGTGGCACTGGTGTATTTTCTGGCCAGTCAATCGCTGCCGGACTACGATCAGACGGTCGAAGTCAATGGTCTCAGCGCCCCGGTCGAGATCATCCGCGACACGGCAAATGTCCCTCATATTCTGGCCGAGAACGACCCGGACGTGTTCTTTGGGCTTGGCTATGCCCACGCGCAGGACCGCCTGTGGCAGATGACGGTGATGCGCCGCACCGCTCAGGGCCGCCTGTCCGAAGTGTTCGGCACCCGAACCCTTCATATCGACAAGCTGCTGCGCCGTCTGGACCTGTACGGGCTGGCGCACCGCTCGGTCGAGGTACAGGACGATTACACCAAGGCCGCACTGCGGGCCTATGCCGCCGGGGTGAACGCCCGACTGGACGAGATCAACGAAGCTGCCCTTGGCCGTGGTGCACCCGAGATGTTTCTGTTCAACGCGCCCGTGTCCCCGTGGCAGCCCGGCGACAGCATAGCGGTGATCAAACTGATGAGCCTGCAACTGTCCGGCCATCTTGAAGACGAAGTGCTGCGGGCCCGCACGTCGCTGATATTGAACGATCCTGCGCGGCTGGCCGATATCCTTCCGGATGTTCCGGGCGCCGGTATCGCAGCCCTGCCCGAATACGCCGCGCTGTTTCCCGGCCTGCCCCGCTATGCCCGCGGCACGCCGATGCCCGACAGCCCGCTGTCGCCCTTCCCGAAACGCGGGTTGGCCGGGGCGTCTAACGCCTGGACCGCGGCACCTTCGCGTTCGGCCAGCGGTGGCACCTTGCTGGCCAACGACCCCCATCTGGGCCTCACCGCGCCGGGCATCTGGTATCTGGCCCGGCTGGAACTGGCCAAGGGCGGCGTGATCGGCGCGACCGTTCCCGGCATTCCTGCCATTATGGCCGGGCGCAGTGACCGGCTGGGCTGGGGTCTGACATCCTCGTATCTGGACGATCAGGATGTGCATATCGAACGACTGAACCCCGAAAACCCCGAGGAATACCTGTCGCCGGACGGCTACAAAGAATTCCGCGCCCGCCCCTCGATCATCGAGATCAAGGATGAAGCCCCGATCACCCTGACCCTGCGCTGGACGGAAAACGGCCCGGTCCTGCCCGGCAGCCACTATAATCTTGAGACGATCACCCCGCCGGGCCATGTCGCGTCGCTGTCCTGGACGGCGCTCAGCCCGAGGGATACGTCGATGACGGCCTCGATGGCGCTGATGAACGCCGACAATGTCCGGCAGGGCATCGACGCGGCCGAGCTGTTCATCGCACCCTCGCAAAACCTGTCACTTGTGGACAAGGACACGATCGGTCTCAAGCTGATCGGCGCCATGCCGAAACGCGATCTGCGCAACCAAAGCCGAGGCCGCATCCCGACGCCGGGCTGGCTGGCCGAAAACCTGTGGCAGGGCCGCCTGCCCTATGCGGACAACCCGGAATTCGTCGCCCCAGTGGGGGGTATTCTGGGCAACACCAACAACAAGATCATCGACCGCCCCTTCCCTGAACATGTGTCCTATGAATGGGGCGACACCCAGCGCGTGCACCGCTGGGAACGCCTGATGCAATCGCGCGAGGTCCACACTCGCGACAGCTTTATCGAGGCGCAGCTGGATACCGTCAGCTTCACCGCCCGTTCACTGCTGCCGCTGATCGGGGCCGATTTGTGGTTCACCGGAGCCTCTGCCCCCGAGGGCACGCCCGAACGCCAGCGCCAGATCGCCCTGTCCCTGCTGGCCGAGTGGAATGGCGAGATGAACGAACACCTGCCAGAGCCGCTGATCTATGCCGCATGGTTGCGGGCGTTGCAGATCCGGCTGATCTCGGATGACCTCGGCCCGCTGGCTGCCGAATACAAGCATGTCGAGCCGCTGTTCATCGAACGTGTTTACCGCGATATCGATGGCGCATCGGTCTGGTGTGACGTGCGCCAGAGTGCTCCGACTGAAACCTGCACCGACATGGCCCGGCTGGCGCTGGACGACGCGCTGATCTGGATTTCCGAGAACTATGGCAGCGCACTGGAATCCCTGCGCTGGGGCGATGCGCATCAGGCCACCCATGATCACCCGGTTCTGGGTACGGTTCCGGTGTTGCGCTTCTTTGTGAACATCCGCCAATCCACCAGCGGCGGTGACAACACCCTGCTGCGCGGGCGTACTTCGGGTGAAGGCAAGAACCCGTTCCTGAACGTCCACGGCGCCGGCTATCGCGGGGTCTATGATTTTGCCGACCCGGACAGTTCGGTCTTCATCACAGCCACCGGCCAGTCGGGCCATTTCCTGTCGCGCTATTATGACGATCAGGCGCAGTTGTGGCGGCGTGGAGAGTATATCCCCATGTCGCTGGACCTTGATCTGGCGCGCGCCGCCGCCGTTGGTGTGACGAACCTGATCCCGCGCTGATTTCGCCTGTTTCGGCAGGACCTTGCCCCTTTTTTCGGGTGACGTGGACGCCGACCCGCCTTTTCGCCTACGATCTGGGCACCAACGGGTTGGGACCAGGGGGCACAAATGGCAAGTATACGGGATAGGCTGAACAATCTCGCACGCGACTACGCTATCGCCTGGAGCTCGGGCGACCCGAATGCCGTCGCCGATTTCTTTGCGCCTGACGGGCAGATTTCGATCAACCGGGATGAGCCCGTGGTCGGCCGCGCGGCGATTGCCGAAGTGGCGCGCGGATTCTTTGCCGACTTTCCTGATCTGGAACTCAGATGCGATATGCTGCGATGGGCCGGTGCACACGCGATCTTTGTCTGGACCCTGGAAGGCCACCATAAAGAAACCGGCAACCTTGTGATCACCCGCGGCTGGGCCGAGTGGGAGCTGACCGCGGACCACAAAATCCAATCCTCATCCGAATGGTTCGACGCGGACGACCATCAAAGACAGATTGACGGGGCCTGACCCCTAAAGCGCCGCGAACTGCGCCGCCTGCTTATCGGTCCACAGCACGGTAATCTCGAACCCATCCTCGGTCTGCTTTTCGGACCGCACCACATCCTGCCGGAACAGCCACGCGCGTTTGTTGCCCTCGGCAAAGCTCAGTGTCAGCGTCTCTTCGTGGCGCGTGCCCTGCAGCTTAGTGGCAACCTCGGTCAGCAGAGGGTCAACGCCCTCACCGGTCACCGCCGAGATGGCAAAAATCGATGGATCCCGATCCGCGCGTTTGAAGGCGGCCTCACGCTCATCCTCGTTCAGCAGGTCAATCTTGTTCCAGACCTCAAGCCGGGGCCGTTTGTCATCGACACCCAACGAGGTCAGGATCGCCTCGACATCCTGGGCCTGCGCATCGGTTTCTTCGTGGCTGATATCCCGGACGTGGACGACGATATCGGCGCCCAGAACTTCCTCCAGCGTTGCCCGGAAGGCGGCGACCAGTTCCGTCGGCAGGTTCGAGATGAACCCCACCGTATCCGACAGGATCACCTCGGGGCCATCGGGCAGTTCGACCCGGCGCATGGTTGGGTCCAGCGTGGCGAACAGCATATCCTTGGCCATCACCTCGGCCCCGGTCAGGCGGTTGAACAGCGTGGATTTACCCGCGTTGGTATAGCCCACCAAAGCAACAATCGGATACGGCACCTTGGCCCGCGCCGCGCGGTGCAGCGTGCGGGTCTTGACCACTTTCTGCAATTGCCGCCGCAGACGGACCAGTTGTTCGTCGATTGCGCGGCGGTCGGCCTCGATCTGCGTTTCACCGGGACCACCGACAAACCCCAAACCGCCCCGCTGACGTTCAAGGTGGGTCCAGGCACGCACAAGGCGCGTGCGTTGGTAGCTAAGCGCCGCCATCTCGACCTGCAGCACACCTTCTCGGGTGCGGGCGCGGTCGCTAAAAATCTCAAGAATCAAACCGGTCCGGTCGAGGATTTTGACCTTCCACGCTTTCTCGAGGTTGCGCTGCTGAACGGGCGATACCGGGCCATCGATCAGCACCAGTTCGATCTCGTTGTCGTGCAGCCGTTCGGCCAGTTCCTCGATCTTGCCGCTGCCAAACAGCAGCCCAGGCTGGGCGCGTTGCAGGCGCACGATCTCGGACCCGATCACATCCAGATCGGGCAACGCGGCGGCCAGTGCCACCGCCTCTTCCAGCGCCGGTTCAGGGACACGGCGCTGTTCATCTGATTTGATTTCCGGATGCAGCACCCAAGCCCGGGTGCGCGTCCTGTCATGTTCCATCAAGAGGCGTCTTCGCCCTCATACAGGCTGATCGGCTGCGACGGCATGATGGTCGAGATCGCGTGCTTGTAGACAAGCTGCGACTGTCCGTCGCGGCGCAGCAGCACGCAGAAATTATCGAACCAAGTGATCACGCCCTGCAATTTCACACCGTTGATCAGGAAAATTGTGACCGGTACCTTTGCTTTCCGTACATTGTTCAGGAACGCGTCCTGAAGATTCTGTCTGTCCGAAGCCATATTTTATTATCTCGCCGTTGTTCTTGCTACGCGCTGCGGACCAACGCGCTCCCTCTGGCTGAGTATGGAGTGGAGTTAACCGAGTTTCCAGATCAAAAATCAGGCATTGCGCAACTGTTTAATCTTAGTCCCGCCAGAGGCTTGGCGTAATCAATGCAATGATAGCCAGCGTTTCCAGCCGCCCGATCACCATCGCCGCGCACATGGTCAGCTTGGCCCCGGCAGACAGGTCCACGACCCGGATCGGGATATCCGTCGCCAGTTCGATCAACGGACCCGTGGTGCTGAGCGACGCGACAGTCAGCACCATGGCCTGCTCGAATCCCGCCCCCATCAACCCAAGCAACAGGTTGAACAGCGCCGCCGTCAGGGCGAACATCATCAGAAAGATCCACGCGATGAACGCGCCGTCGCCTTGGATGCGCCTGTTGCCGCCGCCCTCGCCGCTAACCGATGAGGGATAGATCAGACGGTCAATCTCGCGCGCGCCGTTCAGGTACAGCGCGAACACCCGCAGCAGTTTGACCCCACCTGCGGTGGTCGCGACACCGCCGCCGATCAGGGCCAGCCCTATCAGGATCAGCCCGGGCGTACCCAGCCCCGAAAGCTGCTGTGCGTCATTCCAGTTGGCGCTTTCAAACCCGGCAGTGGTCAGAAAGGACAACACCGTAAACCCCATGCCCCAAAACACCTTGACGGCATCGGTCGGATTCAGCGTGCCGCCGATTTCGTTGACCCCGGCCCACACGCGGAAGAACAACAGCGTGGCAACGGCAATCACGATCAAAAGGCCGATCCGGAATTCAGGGTCCTTGTCCAGCCGCGAATACCCCGTTGTGGCGGTGTCGGTGGAAAAGGTCAGCCGCGACAGGGCGAAGAACAAGAACAGGAACAGGATCGCCTCACCTGTGATACCGGCTTGCGCCCCCTCCAACCCGCCAACTGGCGAAATACCGGACGTGGCCATCGTGGACATGGCATGGCAGATGGCGGTCAGCCCCTCTTCACCCGCGATCAGCAGCAGCAGCCAGATAACGGCCGTCAGCCCCGCATAAACCGGCGTCAGAGTCTGCGTCACCCGGATCAGGCGCCCGCGCGGATCGACCTTTTCGCTTTGCGCCACCCCCGAGACCGGACGGCCCGGCTGCCCCCGCGCAGTCACTTCGAACCCGCCCAAGGACAGAGGTGCCAGGATCGCCGCCGCCGCGATCCACATCAGCAGACCCCCCATCCAGCCCACCAACGCGCGCCACAGATGCAGCGGAGCGGTCAGGCGGTCGGGATCGGGAAAAATGTCGGCACCCGTGGTCGTCAGCGCGCTGACCATATCGAAATAGGCGTTCAGAAACGTCGTGTTCCCCAAGGCATCATGCAGCGGAATGGCAAGGAAAAGCGGCAGGACAGTGAAACAGCCCAACAGCACCGCCAGTTGCCCCAGCGTTCCCCGGCGAGGTACCCGGCTGGACGACGCCATCGCAATCGTCGCCACGACGAACAGACCCAACAGACCCGAATAGAAAAACGACCGCGAGGCATCGTGATTGTTCAGCGCCAGCGCATAGATCGCGGGTATCCACATGGACAAGGACACGACGCCCCAGATCAGCAGAAACAGCGGCAAGCGCCGCACCAGCCCGATCCGTTGTGTCCCCGCGCGTATCATCAAAAGAAATCGATCGAAACCTGCATCAACCGCTCGACCTCGGGGACGTCCTTGGCCATGGCAAATATTGCCAACACGTCTTTTTCCTCGATCCGCAGGCTACCGGTGGGGCGCAACAAGTCATCGCCCTTGCGCACCGCACCCACCAGAACGCCTTCGGGAAAGTCGATATCGCGCAGTTTCTGGCCGGCCATGGGCGAGGTTGAAAGCACTTCGGCCTCGATCACTTCGGCCTCGGCATCGCCGATGGAATAGACCTGACGCACGCGCCCATGGCGGATGTGACGCAGGATCGAGCTGACCGTTGTGGCGCGCGGGTTGATATAGGCGTCGATCCCAAGCGGCCCCATCAGCGCCACCATGCTGGGGTCGTTGATCAGCGCAATCGCCAGCGCGCAGCCCTCGGCCTTGGCGCGCACGGCGGCAAGCATATTGGCGCGGTCGTCATCGGTGACCGCCAGCATCGCATCCGCACGCTCAATCCCGGCCTCGCGCAGCAAGGCCGCATCCAGACCGTCACCGTTCAGAACAATGGTGCGCTCCAGCGCTTCGGCGGCCAGTTCGGCACTGTGGCGGTCGCGCTCGATAATCTTGGCGCGCACGCGGCTTTCGCGTTCTTCCAGCGTCCGCGCAACCTCGAGCCCGACATTGCCACCACCCACGATCACCACGCGGTCCTGTTTCTTTTGCGTCTTGCCAAAGACCTCCATCGTGCGGTCCACGTCTTTGACATTGGTAAAAACATAGCATTCGTCGCCAACAAACAGCTGGTCCTCGGATTCCGGGGCAAACAGGCTGCCGTCGCGCCGGACGCCCACGACAATCGAGCTGAGCGTCGAAAACAGATCCGTCAGCTGGCGCAAAGGTGTGTTGATAATCGGGCAGTCTTCGTCAATGCGGATGCCCAGCAACTGCGCCTTACCGTCCATGAACATCTCGGTGTCAAAGGCCGACGGCGCCGACAGGCGGCGCATGGCGGCGGCGGCCACCTCACGCTCGGGGCTGATCACCACGTCGATGGGCAGGTGGTCGCGGCGGTAAAGGTCAGAGTGGATCGCCTCGAGGTAGGATTTCGACCGCAAACGCGCGATCTTGCGCTGGATCGAGAACACCGAGTGCGCCATCTGACAGGTGACCATATTCACCTCGTCCGAATGGGTTGCCGCGATGATCATGTCGGCGTCTCGGGCCCCTGCCCGGTCCAGCACGTCCGGATAGCTGGCGAACCCGGCGATCCCCTGCACATCCAGCGTCTCGGTCGCGCGGCGCACCAGGTCGGGGTTGTTATCCACCACCGTTACGTCGTTGAGCTCGCCCGACAGGTGCCGTGCAATCTGCCAGCCAACCTGACCGGCACCGCAAATTATGACCTTCATGTTTTTGGCCCTTCTGCCTGAATTCTTTGAATGACAGATGCCCCCAAAGCGGTCAATTGAATTGTCATACCCGCAAAGCTAAGGCAAGATAAGCCCATGAAATCAGTACTTCGTTTGCTTATTCCGGTGATCGCGCTTTCTGCGTGCAGCGGCCCGCTTCCGCTGTATTACCGCGAGGGCGAAAGCGTATCGCGCATGCAGACTGAAACCACGCAATGTCAGGTTCTGGCGCTTGAAGATGTCCCGGTGGCCAATCAGGTGCGCCAAAGCCCACCCACCTACTGGCCTGGCCGCACCTATTGCGACAGCCAGGGGCGGTGTCACCGCACACCCGGCTGGTGGCAACCCGGGCGGGTTTATACCGTCGATGTCAATCAAGGGTTGCGTGATCAGGTCGAAGCGCAATGCATGGCCCAAAAGGGATTTCGCCCGGTCAGCCTGCCGCCCTGCAAGCAGAACGTAAAATCACGGGTACAGGCTGCGCCCACGACAACACTGCCGCCGCTGAGCACCGAGTCCTGCTACGTGAAGTTCGACAACGGGTCGTTCCAGATCATCACACCCGGTCAGGCCGGATAACGGTCCGGCGGATTACTCCGCCGGTTCCGGTTCGTCCAGCTGCGCCACACGCGCGCCGGATTTGTTCGAGGTCACCACTCCCAGCGACTTGAGCTTGCGGTGCAGCGCGCTGCGCTCCATCCCGACAAAGCTGGCGGTGCGGCTGATATTGCCACCAAAGCGATTGATCTGGGTCAGCAGGTATTCACGTTCGAACGCCTCGCGTGCTTCGCGCAGCGGCAATGTCGCGAGGGCGCCAGACAGCACGACGCGGCCCGAATCGTCGGCCTTTTCCTCTTCGGTCGGCAGTTCCTTGGCCTCGATCGGTCCGGCGCCGTCGCCCAGGATCAGCACACGCTCGATCAGGTTCTTGAGCTGACGCACGTTACCCGGCCAGGTCATGGTCTGCAGCAACGCCACCGCCTCTTCCGAGATTTCGCGCAGGGCCAGACCCTGAGATTCGTTGCACATTTCAATGAAATGCTGCGCCAGAACCGGAATATCCTCGCGCCGCTCTTCCAGCGACGGCACCGCGATCGGCACCACGTTGAGGCGGTGATACAACTCCTCGCGGAAACGGTCAGCGGCGATTTCATGTTCCAGATCGCGGTTGGTCGACGAGATCACCCGCAGATCAACCCGCACCTTGTCCGAACCGCCGACGCGCTGGAATTGCTGATCGACCAGTACACGCAGGATCTTGGATTGCGTGCCCAAGGGCATATCCGCGACCTCGTCGAAATAGACCACGCCACCGTGGGCCTCTTCCAGCAGGCCGGATTCGATGCCGCGTTCCGAGGACTCACGCCCGAACAGAACCTCTTCAACGCGCTCAGGTTCGATCCCGGCGCAGTTCACGGTCACGAAGGGCGCGTTGGCGCGGTTGGAATGGGCGTGGATATAGCGTGCGGCAATTTCCTTCCCGGATCCGGCGGGACCGCTCAGCATCACGCGACCGTTGGATTTGGTCACCTTGTCCAGCTGGCTCTGCATCGCGCGGAAGGAGGCAGATTTGCCGATCATGTCGGAACTGGTGACCTCTTTGCGTTTCAGCGTGGCATTCTCGCGACGCAGGCGAGAGGTCTCCATCGCGCGGCGGATCACCACCATCAACTGGTCAATGTTAAAGGGCTTTTCGATAAAGTCATAAGCGCCCTGTTTGATTGCTGCCACCGCGATTTCGATATTGCCGTGGCCCGAAATGATCACCACCGGCACGTCTGGATTGTCGCGTTTTACCGACTTCAGAATATCGATCCCGTCCATGCGGCTGTCCTTCAGCCAGATATCCAGAATCAACAGCCCCGGCGGCTCAGAGTTGATCTCGGCCATGCACTCGTCCGAGTTGCCGGCCAGCCGGGTTGAATAGCCTTCGTCCTCCAGAATGTCGGACACCAGTTCGCGAATATCGCGTTCGTCATCTACGATCAGAATGTCGCTCATCTTTGGCCTGCTTTCAGTTTGTTTGTATGAATTGCCTGCTTTTGTGGCGCTGCGGTCGGAGAGAAATTGCCCCCCGGCAAACGGATTACGGCCATCGCACCGAAATGGTCCTGTCCGTCAAAGACGGGCGCGTCTTCAAGTGTGAGCGCTCCGCCATGTTCTTCGATGATCTTCTTGACGATGGGCAGGCCCAGACCTGTACCCTCGTCCCGTGTGGTCACATACGGCTCGAACAGGCGTGCCCGATCTTCGGGCAGGCCGATGCCGTTGTCTGCAATGGTAATGACCGTCCCCGCATTGTCGCTGGTCACGTCCACTTTGATCTGTGGCTTCAGATTGTCTGGTGGGCCTTTTTTCTTCAAAGTCTCAATGGCCTCACCAGCGTTCTTGATCAGATTGGTCAGCGCCTGATTCAGCATCGTCGCATCCAGATCCGCCAGGATCGGATAATCCGGCAGTGAGGCGTCGATCTGAACATCCGGCTGTCCGGCCTGCTGCAACAGCACGGCCTCACGCACCAGTCCGACCACGTCTTCTTCACGCCGATCCGGTTCCGGCATCCGCGCAAATTTCGAGAATTCGTCCACGATCCGCCGCAGGTCATTGGTCTGCCGCACGATCACGTCGGTCATAGATTCGAGGCTGTCGCAATCCTCTTCATTCAGCTTGCGTGAGAACTTGCGTTTGATCCGCTCGGCGCTCAGCTGGATCGGCGTCAGCGGGTTCTTGATCTCGTGCGCAATGCGGCGCGCCACGTCGCCCCACGCGGCCATCCGCTGTGCGCTGACCAGATCGGTCACGTCATCAAAGGCAACCACATACCCTTCCAGCCCGCCATCTTCGCCGCGTCGCGTGGCCATGCGAACCAGAAGATTTTCCAGCTGCCCCTTGCGGGTGACCTTGATCTCACCCTGAACTGCCTCCTGCCCGCTTTCCTTGAGGCTTTCGAACAGTGGCAGGAACTCGGGCACCGCGATTCCGATCGACAGTTTCTCGTCCATGTGCGCCCAGTCCAGCAGACGCTCGGCCGACCGGTTCACAAACGTCACGCACCCGTCCGGGTCAACCCCCACCACGCCCGAAGTCACCGAGCTGAGTACCGAATCGAACAGTCTCCGACGGCGTTCGATCTGGCGGGTGTTTTCCAGCAGAGTATCGCGCTGTCCTTTAAGTTGCCGGGTCATCTGGTTGAAATAACGGCCTAACATGGCGATCTCGTCGTCATTGGCTTCTTCGATCACCTGCACGCTCAGGTCACCAGCACCAACGCGCTGTGCTGCCGTGGTCAGCCGCCCAACCGGGCGCGACAGGCGCTCGGCGAACCACATACCCAACGACACCGCCGCCAGAATGAGGATCACCGCGAAGCTCAGATACAACAGGCCGAATTCGAACAGCACCCGGCCCCGATCGCTTTCCAACTGTTGATAGAATTGCGCTGTTTCCTTGGTGTCATCCAGCAGCGTCAGCAACTGCCCATCCACCTCACGGCTGACATAGAGATACCGGTCCAAATAGGCCTTCAGCGGGACCAACGCGCGGAACTCGTTGTTTTGCCAGTCGGCTATGATCAGAAAGTCGTTGTCCGTTGCTTCGACCATCTGCTCGGGTGTGGGCGCTTCGTAGTCGAACAGATAGGATCGATCGCCGCGCGACCGGATTTCTCCGCTGCCATCAATTACATAGGCTTCGCGCAGGCCGCGCTGGATTTGCGCCTGCCCCTGCGCCAGTACTTCACGCAGTTCTGCGTCCGAGATGTAAAAATCTCGCGCACGGGCAGTATCGAGGAACCGCGCCAACACAACGGCGTCCTGTGTCAGGCCCTGGCGGTGTTCTTGCTCATACGCCTCGGCCGCGGACAGGGATGAGCCCACAACCTGCCGCACACGATCCGAGAACCACCCTTCAAGGCCGATATTCACCGTCAGGCCTGCAAAGATCGCAACGGTTACGGTCGGCACCAACGCCAACAGCGTAAATGCGCCGATCAGACGAAGGTGCAGACGGGAACCAGCCGATTTCGCACGGCGGGCGGCGATCAGACTGCCGACCTGCCCCAAAACCAGAGCGGCGACAACCAACACATAAACCAGGTCTGCAAGAAGAATCAGGCGCAGCGTGGGGGCCGTCGCCCCCAGATCAAACGGACCGATGACAAGATAAGTGGCAAGCGCCAAGGCAGGGCCTAGAAGAACCAGCCCCAAAGTGCCGAAATTGCGCAGTTTTCGGGATTTCCGCCACCGATTGATCGCTGGAATCGGCCCGCTCTGTGCCCGGGTTGCCACCGTCTGCCCTCATCCTGATGTGTCGCTTGTGCGACGTACCGCCATATGTCGTGGTCCTTGCCAGGTGCGAACCCGGATGCCACAATTTGTGTGGCGATATTACATCAGTTTGCGTCGACGTGTCACCTGAATATCGAGATCTGTAATTTTTTTCCGCAGCGTATTTCGGTTGATCCCCAGAAGATCGGCACATTTCGCCTGATTTCCGCCGGTTGCGTCCAGCGCCAATTCGATCAGAGGCGCCTCGACCTCGCGCAGAATGCGTTGATACAGGCCCGGAGGCGGCAACAAATTACCATGCAGGTCGAAATACCGACGCAGATGGCGCGCCACCGAGGCCGACAATTTCTCGCGCTCACCATCGCCCAGAACCGGTTCTGCTTCAGGCTGGCTGCCCAACACCATCTCGACCTCGGCCTTGGAAATCTCGTCGGCGCGGCTGGTCAGGCTCAGTCGGCGGATCGCGTTCTCCAACTGCCGCACGTTGCCCGGCCAGGAATAGCGGCGCACCAGTTCCACCGCATCGGGGCTGAGCCAGCGTTTGGTGCCATGTTCACGCTCTTCCCGTGCCAAGAAATGGTCTGCCAGCAGAGTGATGTCATCCACTCGTTCGCGCAATGCCGGCACATGTACGGTCGCGCCGCACAGGCGATAATAGAGGTCCTGACGCACCTGCCCGCTCTCCATCGCTTCGGTCAGGTCCGATTGGCTGGTGGCCATAAAGCGCGGCACGTGATCGCCCGGCGTGTCCATCATGCGCACGATGCGCGCTTGCAACTCGTCCTCGATATCGGCGATCTCGTCGATCAACAGCGTGCCGCCACGCACCCGGGCCATCACCCGCGCCGGGCCTTCCAGATCCCGCAGGTCCGCTGCCGTCGCCGTTACAAACGGCAATGTGCGGCGGTCCGAGAAATCGTGAATAGCGCGCGCGATCAGGGACTTACCAGTGCCACTTTCACCGGAAATCATCACCGACAGATCGGTATTCATAACCCGCGCGACCAGCCGGTACAGCGCCTGCATCACCGGGGTCCGCCCGACCAGAGGCAACTCTTCGGGACGGTCGTCGCTGGTTTCGACCACTTCGGCAGGCGTACGCTGCTTTTGCTCCAACGCCCTAGCGGTGCGTTTCATCAGATCGGGTAGATCGAACGGTTTAGGCAGATAATCATAAGCATCCGCCTCAGCCGCCTGGATCGCCGTCATGATCGTGTTCTGGGCCGAAATCACAATGACCGGCAAACCGGGGCGATCCTGCGCAATTTTCGGCAGCATCTCCAACCCATTCCCGTCCGGCATGACGACGTCAGAAATCACCACGTCGCCCTTGCCTTCCCCGACCCAGCGCATCAGCGTGGTCAGCGAGGATGTGGCGTGGACCTTGCACCCCGCCCGCGTCAGGGCCTGAGTCAGAACGGTGCGGATCGTGCGGTCGTCATCTGCGACCAGTACTGTGCCATCCATCGGGTGCTCTCCTTGTGTCTTTGCTCTTATCGGCTGTTTACGTTGCGTCTTTCGGTGCCCGCCTCAGCGAGATGCGGAACACCGTGCGGCCCGGCACCGAATCGGCGGAAATCCAGCCGTCATGGTCCGAGATGATCTTGCTGACCAGCGCCAGCCCAAGGCCGGTGCCGTTTTCCTTGCCCGACACGAACGGGTCGAAGATATCGCCGCGGATTTTCTCGGGCAGGCCCGGCCCGTCGTCGATAATCTCGATCTGCAACGGCAGGGAATGGCCGGAACCATCACTGCGCCGCAGCCGGAAGGAATGTTCGAAATAGGTGCGCAGGCGAATGGTTCCGCCTTTGGGATCAGCAGCCTCTGAGGCGTTCTTGAGCAAGTTCAGTACCACCTGCAGAAACTGGTCCGGATCACCAAAAGCCAGCGGCAGCGAGGGGTCGTAGTCCTCGATGATTGTCATATGTGCGCCAAACCCCAACAATGCCGAACGGCGGGCACGGTCCAGAACGTCGTGAATGTTGACCGGCTGGAAATCCGGCTGCGAGAGATTGCCGAACTGCTCGACCTGCTCCAGAAGCTTTACGATGCGGCGGCTTTCGGCAACAATAAGATCAGTTAATTCAAGGTCTTGCTGGGGGATATTCATGCTCAGCAATTGCGCCGCCCCGGTGATCCCAGCCAGCGGGTTCTTGATCTCATGCGCCAGCATCTCGGCCATGCCAATTGCCGATTGCGCGGCGGATTTCACCGTGTTGCCCCGCGTCATCCGCCCCGCCAGTTCGCGTGGTGAGATGATCATGATCATCGACCCCGGTTGCCCGACCAGCGGCGCGATCTGCAGCGCACATTGCAAAGGTGCCCGGTTACCCGATCCGGCGTCCACGTCGTTGACGAACAGCGGTGTACCATAGGCACGCGCGCGCTCAAAAGCTTCTTCCAATGGTGCGTCCACGGCGATCTGATCCCAGACCGGATGCCCAACCACCGATTTGCGCGAGGCGTTCAGAAACCCCTCACCGGCCGAGTTCACATCGGCAATCCGATCCTCGGCGTCGATGATGAAGGCCGGAACCGGCAGCGAGGTCCAGATGCTTTGATCCGAGGTCATGCTGCGGCCTCCGCATCGGTACTCAGCGCATCGCCCAACAGACGCATCACCTCCTCGGTATCACGCGAGGTCAGAACGGCGCGGCGCAGCGCAGCAGGCGTTCCGGCCTCATCCATGTACCAGCCCAGATGCTTGCGCGCGACGCGCAGGCCCAGATCGGTGCCGTAGAATTCCAGCATCGCCTGATAGTGCGCGCGCACCATGTCGGTCAGATCGTCACCCGTGGGAATGTCAGGGGCCTCGGAGCCGTAAAGGTCGTGACAGATTTGGGCCAACAGCCACGGTTTGCCCTGCGCACCGCGCCCGACCATGACTCCATCGGCCACCGACTGCGCCAACGCCGTGCGCGCGGTGTCGGTATCCACAATGTCGCCGTTGGCGATGACGGGGATTGAGACCGCCTCTTTCACCGCCCGGATCGCGTTCCAATCGGCTTGTCCTTTGTAGAATTGGCAGCGGGTCCGGCCGTGGATCGTGACCATGCGGATACCAGCCTCCTGCGCTCGTAGTGCTACATCGGGCGCGTTCAGCAGGTTGTCGTCCCAGCCCAAGCGGGTTTTCAGCGTGACCGGCACATCGACAGCCTCGACCACTGCCTCGATCAGGGTCAGCGCGTGATCCGGCATTTTCAAAAGGGCCGATCCGGAATAGCCATTGGTCACTTTCTTGGCCGGACACCCCATGTTGATGTCGATCACCCGCGCCCCGCGATCAGCCACCTGCCGCGCGGCCTCGGCCATCCAATGCGCCTCGCGCCCGGCCAGTTGCACAGCTGTGTTTTCCACATCCGCCGACAGCTCGGCCCGCTCACGCACGCCGGGTTTGGCCTGTACCATCTCCTGGCTGGCTACCATCTCGCTGACGACCATGCCCGCGCCAAAGCGCATCACCAGATCACGGAACGGCCGATCGGTGATTCCGGCCATCGGAGCCAGAAGCACCGGCGGGTTCAGGTCTTTGTCGGCGAGTTGAAGAGTCAACGTGCTTAATCCTTGGGCAGTTGCGGCTTTGATATCGAATTGAGCGCATATGAACAACAAATCGGCAGCCATCAAGCCCGCAAAATCATCACATGCCTAATTTTTAGGCAGATTACCGCGGGTGATTGCCTCTGCATTCACCGCACCCTAAACATTGCCCTCAAATCACCGGAGAAAACGCCCTCATGACCACCGCCGCCATCATCGTCGCCGCAGGACGCGGGCTGCGCGCCGGAGGGGGCATTCCCAAACAATGGCGCCCACTGGCCGGGCTTCGCGTTGCAGACTGGACCATTGATCGTTTCCGGGGACAGGTGGACTACATCGTGCTGGTCCTGTCCGCAGATGACGGACCCGCATGGGCAGAGTTCGAAAACACCGACCTGATCCTTGCATCGGGAGGCAACAACCGGGCCGGCTCGGTCCGCAACGGTCTTGCCGCTCTGGCAGAGCTTGCAGTTGATCACGTCCTTATACATGACGTCGCCCGGCCCTGTGTCGGGCTGCCGACCATTCAGCGGGTTCTTGCGGCGCTGAACGCACACCCGGCGGCCGCACCGGGGCTGGCCGTGACCGATGCACTGTGGACCGGGGACGGAGCCATCGTGACCGGAACGCAGGACCGCTCGGGTCTGTTTGCCGCGCAGACACCACAGGGTTTTCACTATGACGCCATCGTCGCGGCCCATGCGGCCCATCCCGGAGGGGCTGCCGATGACGTCGAGGTCGCCCGCGCCGCCGGGCTGGACGTGGCCATCGTGCCGGGCGATGCAGACAATATCAAAATCACACGGCCCGAGGACTTTGCCCGGGCGGAACGCATATTGGGAACGGATATGGATGTAAGGCTGGGCAACGGGTACGACGTGCATCGGTTTGGCGACGGGGATCACGTGATCCTGTGTGGCGTGAAGGTACCGCATGGGCGCGGCCTGCAAGGGCATTCTGACGCCGACGTGGGAATGCACGCGGTGACCGACGCAATCTATGGCGCACTGGCACAGGGCGACATCGGTCAGCATTTCCCGCCGTCGGACCCGCAATGGAAGGGTGCTGCAAGCGAGATTTTCCTGCGCCACGCGGTCGATCTGGCCGGGAAGATGGGATACGTCATCTCGAATGTCGACTGCACGTTGGTCTGCGAATACCCCAAGATTGGTCCCCACGCGCCTGCCATGCGGGACGAGATGGCACGGATCATGGGGCTGCGCGCCGATCAGGTCTCGGTCAAAGCGACCACGTCTGAACGGCTGGGTTTCACCGGGCGTAGTGAGGGGATTGCCTCGCTGGCTACAGCCTGTCTGGTGAAATCATGAACGCCGCACGCCTGATCGGAACTGTGTGTGGTGTCGGATACCTGCGCCCGGCACCAGGGACTTGGGGATCGCTGGCCGCGCTGCCCTTGGCATGGGTCTTGCATACTATAGGTGGCTTCCCATTGCTGGCGATCGCAACACTTGCCGTGTTTTTCGGCGGCCTGTGGGCGACACGCGTGATGACAGAGGGCCAGGACAATCACGACCCGTCCGAGATTGTCATTGACGAGGTCGCCGGGCAATTCACCGCCTTGTGGGCGATTTCCTATCCGGCCTGGACGTATGGGATCGATATCACGGCGCTCTGGCCCGGCTGGATCGCCGGGTTCCTGCTGTTCCGCCTGTTCGACATCACCAAACCCGGCCCCGTCGGCTGGGCCGACCGGCGCAATGACGCGATGGGCGTGATGCTGGACGACGTGATCGCTGGTATGTTCGCCGGCGTCGGCGTGCTGATCCTTGCTGGCATCTCACACGGAGTTCTGGGGCTATGACCGTTTCCACGCTCCTCGACCATGCCAAGGCGCAAGGCGTGATGATCGCCACCGCCGAAAGCTGCACCGGCGGTATGGTCGCTGCAGCGCTGACCGATGTCGCCGGTAGTTCCGCCGTCGTTGAGCGCGGCTTTGTCACCTACACCAACACCGCCAAGCAGCAGATGCTAGGCGTGCGGGCCGAGACGCTTGCCGCTCATGGCGCTGTCTCGGAACAGGTCGCGGGCGAAATGGCCGAAGGGGCGCTGATGAATTCCGACGCGCAGCTCACTGTTTCGATCACCGGTATCGCAGGCCCCGGCGGGTCCGAGTTCAAGCCCGAGGGCCGGGTCTGCTTCGGGCTGGCTGCAGAAGGCGCACCGACCCGCACTGAAACGGTGGACTTCGGTGCGCTTGGCCGGGACAACGTTCGCCGCGCAGCGCGGGATCATGCGCTGGATATGCTCTCACAGGGGCTTTCCATTATCGCCCAAAAATAATGCAGCTTACGCCTTTTGATGCGCATTTAGTCACCAGTTAACAAAAAGCCCCCAAAATAGGCGCCCAAATTGGCGTGTGCCTCTTTTTTCCCCGCCTCCTCTCCGCTTCAAGACGCGCCACGCAAGCTGAAGAGGAGACCGGCCGATGAATGGAGCCGATACCGCCTGGATCATTGTGGCAACCGCCCTGGTCCTGTTCATGACATTGCCGGGACTGGCTCTGTTTTACGGCGGCCTCGTGCGCGCCCGCAACGTGCTGAGTGTCTTCATGCACTGCTTCAGCATCGCCTGTCTGATGAGCATCCTCTGGCTGGTCGCGGGTTATTCGATCGCATTCGGCGACGGTGGATCAGGTCTGTGGGGCGGTCTGGGCAAAGCCTTCCTGAACGGTGTGGATGCCGACAGCCTGTCGGGCACCCTGCCCGAGGTTCTGTTCTTTGCCTTCCAGATGACCTTCGCCATCATCACTCCGGCCCTGATTGTCGGCGCTTATGTGGAACGCGTGGGCTATGGCTTTGTCCTGACATTCTCAGCGCTTTGGATGCTTTTGTGCTACGCGCCCGTCGTGCACTGGATCTGGGGCGGCGGCATCCTGACCGATGGCGGTATCCTGGGTGAGGTCGGTGTCCGCGACTTTGCAGGTGGAATCGTGGTGCACGAAACGGCCGGTCTCGCCGCGTTGATTATCGCCGTCATCCTCGGGCCGCGCCGCAACCGCACCACCCCTCCGCACAATCCCGGCTTTGTCATGATCGGGGCCGCGATGCTGTGGGTCGGCTGGTTCGGCTTCAACGGCGGCTCGCAACTGGCGGCCGATGGCGGCGCTGCGATGGCGATGACCGTGACACATATCTCGGCCGCGACCGCCTCGCTGACCTGGGCGCTGTGGGAACGCATCAAGTATGGCAAGGCCTCGATGGTGGGTCTGGTCACCGGTACGATTGCCGGTCTGGCCTCGATCACGCCGGCTTCGGGCTATGTCGATCCGGTTCAAGCGCTGATCATCGGTGCCGTGGCAGGCGTTCTGTGCCAAGAGGCCGTCAACGTCATCCGCAACATGCTGAACATCGACGACACGCTGGACGTTTTCGCGGTGCACGGTGTGGGCGGCATATTTGGCACCATCATGATCGCCGTCTTTGGATTGGGTGCCTGGACTGCACAGCTGGGTGGGTTGCTGATCGTGGGTATCTTTACGTCAGTTGTCACATTTGTGTTGATCAAGGTGGTTGCGCTCATCACTCCGCTTCGCGTAGACGCCGAGACCGAAACAAACGGGCTCGATCTGTCGGCACACGGCGAGCGCGCCTACGACATGAGCAGCTAAGCCCACCTTGGCTGCCTACTGCCCGCGAGGGCCAAAGCGGACCTCTTGACGGGGTCCGCTTTTCTTTTGGGCGTTCGCCTCTCGACTCTGGGCCAAGGGTCGCGCTATCAGCCCGCAACGTCATTTTGTCCCGAGGTTGCACCATGATCCCCAGTTCCTTTCCCGATAGCACCGAAATCGCCCGCCTGACCGCGCGAATGCTGCTGGAGATCAAGGCCGTCCACTTCAATTCGCGCGAGCCGTTCACCTTGGCGAGCGGCCTGCCCAGCCCGACCTATATCGACTGCCGCAAGCTGATCTCGTACCCGCGCATCCGCTCGACCCTGATGGATTTCCTGACCGTCACCGTGATGCGTGACGCAGGGTTTGAGGCGTTCGACAATATCGCGGGGGGCGAGACTGCGGGCATTCCGTTTGCGGCAATGGTCGCTGAGCGTATGGCGCTGCCGATGACCTATGTGCGCAAAAAGCCCAAGGGTTACGGCCGTAACGCCCGCATCGAAGGTGCCATGAGCGAAGGGGAACGTGTACTGCTGGTCGAGGACCTGACCACCGATGGCGGCTCGAAACTGTCCTTTGTGGATGCGATCCGCGAGACCGGCGCGACCTGCGGGCATACGGCGGTGATTTTCTACTATGGCATTTTCCCCGAGACCGAAAAAACCCTCGGCGATCACGGCGTGCAACTGCATCACCTGTGCACCTGGTGGGACGTTCTGGCCGAAGCCAAGGCGCAGAAAGCCTTTGACCAAGAGACACTTGACGGTGTCGAGGCCTTCCTGAACGACCCGCGCGGCTGGCAGGAAGCCAACAAAGGCTGACGTAACGGCATCTGCCGAACGACGCGCAAAACCGTCCGGCAGATCAGTGAAAGTCGCACAATATGTTGACGAATGGCCCCTTCATGCTTCAACATGATGGGGCCCGGAGATATGCACAGTCTATCCCCAGAAACATACAATTTGCCCCGACTCAGGGGGCTCGGGTATGGACTGTTTCCCAAGGGACGGTGAGAGCAGCAATGAACGAAATAAGCAGCATCGAGCAGGCAGCGGCACAGATTCAGAATGCCGAAACCATGCCGCACTCCATTGAGGCCGAGCAGCAGCTTCTGGGTGCGATCCTTACCAACAATGATCTCTATGACCGGGTCGCTTCGATCATCGGGTCCGAACATTTCTATGACCCGGTCCACGCCCGTATCTATGAGGTCGCGGCCAATCGCATCGCCAAGAATGCGCTGGCCTCGCCCGTGACGCTGAAATCCTTCATGGCCGAGGATGAGGGCCTGAAGGAGCTGGGCGGCCCCGCCTATCTGGTCAAACTCGCGGGTGCCTCGATCAGTGCCTTTGCGGTGCATGACTATGCCCAGATGATCTATGACCTCGCCATCCGGCGAGAGTTGATCCGGCTGGGGCGGGACATATCGGACAAGGCAGCGCGGGTCGATGTGTCCAGCGAGCCGAAAGAACAAATCGTCGAGGCCGAGCAGCAGCTTTATCAGTTATCCGAGCAGGGCCAGACCGAACAGGGATTTCAATCCTTCCTCAAGGCGGTCACAGAAGCCGTCAACGTCACCAACGAAGCGTACCAGCGCGGTGGTGGCATGGCAGGGATTTCCACCGGTCTGGCCGACTTGGACAAACAGCTTGGTGGCTTGCATCCTTCGGACCTGATCATCCTGGCCGGTCGTCCGTCGATGGGTAAAACCTCGTTGGCGACCAACGTGGCGTTCAACGTGGCCAAGGCTTACAAGCGTGGCACTAAGTCGGATGGCAGCGAAGGTGCGGTTGACGGTGGAGTGGTCGGGTTCTTCTCGCTCGAAATGAGCGCCGAGCAGCTGGCCGGCCGTGTTCTGGCCGAAGCCTCCGAGATCTCCAGCCACAAAATCCGCCAAGGTGACATGACCGAATCCGAGTTCCGCCGCTTTGTCGATGCCGCCAAGGAATTGGAAGCCTGCCCCCTGTTCATTGACGACACCCCTGCCCTGCCGATCTCGCAGCTTGCCGCGCGCGCACGTCGGTTGAAGCGGACGCATGGGCTGGACCTGCTGGTGATCGACTATTTGCAGCTTTGCCGCGGTATGTCCGACAACCGGGTGAACGAGATCGCCGAGATTTCGATGGGCATGAAGGCCATCGCCAAGGAGTTGAACATCCCGGTTATCGCCCTGTCTCAGCTGAGCCGTCAGGTCGAAAGCCGCGACGACAAACGCCCGCAGCTGTCTGACCTGCGGGAATCGGGCTCGATCGAACAGGATGCCGACGTGGTGATGTTCGTGTTCCGCGAGGAATACTACAAGGAACGCGAAAAGCCCGGCGATCACGAGCTGGAAAAGATGGAAGAGTGGAAGCAGGCCATGGAACGCCTGCATGGCAAGGCCGAGGTCATCGTCGGCAAGCAGCGTCACGGCCCTATCGGTACGGTCGAGCTGTCCTTCGAGGCGCAGTTCACCCGTTTTGGCAACCTGGTCAAACCCTGGCAGCAGGACGGCCAGATCGAGAGCTACTGATCTACCACAAATCAGGCCTGTTGAACGCGCTGACACAGCGCGACGGGCCTTCAATTGGTGTCTCATCACCGCTCAAAGATTGCCCCAGCCATCCGTGCGGCATATTCAGCGGCATGGGCGGCTGGGCGACCGCTTCGGTGATCGGCTGAAACCCGGTTTTGCCGTAATAGGCCGGGTCACCATAGGTCGCGACAAAATCCACCCCGTGCAGGCGCAATTGCTCCAGCCCGAACCCAATCAGCCTCTGACCGATCCCCGATTTTTGCCTGTCCGTTCGTACGGCCACCGGGGACATCAGGAACACCTGACGCGGGTCCTGATCATAATGAAGCCGTGAAAACAGGATGCACCCGACCAACACATCCCTGTCCGTAGCCAACACGCCCAGCAGATCATCCTCAGGGGTCGATTTCAAAAGGTCCGCTGCCAAGGCACTGACTATGCGCCCTTCTTCCTCGTTTTCCGAGGCCGTAAAGACATCCCGGAACATTCCGGGCAATTCGGCAGCCCGTGCTTTATAATCGGCGGACAGGTTCACCACTTTCGGCTCCACTTATTTCCCGGATCAACGATCCTGTATCGACCGCAACAGTTGATCACAGGATGAACACAAAGACGAGACATGAAGCCCGCCCGGCCAAGGCCTATTTCCGCCAAGTCTTTGGCCCGCGGGCCAGAAGCTGCGCAGTATAGCCACGATAGACACAAGAATTGCCGTATTCCCCCTTGACCTGCCGCGCTCCAATGTCATGAACAGCACCATGAGTACCGCACGTTTGACGATCAATCTTCAGGCGCTGGCCAGCAACTGGCGGGCGCTCAACGCAAAAACGGATGTCGAGACCGGCGCCGTGGTCAAGGCCGACGCCTATGGTCTGGGGGCCGGGCCGATATCCGCGACCCTGGCCGAGGAAGGCGTTCGCAAGTTTTTTGTTGCCGTCGCCGAGGAAGGCGTCGCCGTGCGCAAGGCCATTGGCCCCGGTCCGATGATCGGCGTTTTCTCGGGCCATATGGAGGGCGACACCGATCTGTTGCGCGATCATGACCTGACGCCGCTGATCAACTCGCCCGAACAGTTCCTGCGTCACCAGCAGGCGCTGCCGGATCACTCCTTTGGCATTCAGTTGGACAGCGGCATGAACCGTCTGGGTCTGGAACCCGCCGACTGGGCCGCGCTGCGCCCCAAGGCCGAGCCGCTGAACCCGGCCGTGGTCATGTCGCACCTCGCCTGCTCGGATGAGCCCGACCACCCGATGAACCGCCAGCAGCTGAAAACCTTCCGCGAGATGACGGATGGCGTCACAGCGCCTCGGTCGCTGGCGGCCACCGGCGGCACGCTATTGGGTCCCGAATTCCATTTCGACTTCTGCCGCCCCGGTGTTGGCCTTTGCGGCGGCATGCCCTTTGCCGACGCCAAACCCGTGGTGACGGTCGATCTGCCCGTCGTTCAGGTGCGCGCGGTCGAGGTCGGAGAATCCGTCGGCTACGGCAACAGCTGGGTCGCCCGACGCCCCTCGCGTATCGCAACCGTGGCCGCAGGCTATGCCGACGGTCTGCACCGCGCCATTGGTGGCGGTATCGACACCTTCGCTGGCGGTAAGCCCTGCCCCGTGGTCGGCCGGATTTCGATGGACCTGATCACTGTCGACGTCACCGATCTGCCCGAAGACCCCGAACGCCTGCGCATTCTGAATGGCCATCAAACCGTCGATGATCTGGCCGAGGCCGCAGGCACCATCGGGTACGAAATCCTCACCTCGCTTGGCGCGCGCTATTCCCGGGGCTACGTGGAATGAATCCTCTCAACCTGCTGGGCGGTCTGGGCCGGACGGTCCTTGCGTTGTTCGCTACGTTCGGCAAAGTCGCGCTGTTTTCGGTGGATGCGATCTCGCATATCTTCCGGCCGCCCTACTACCCGCGCGAGTTCCTGGTTGCACTGATGAATATCGGCTGGCTGTCTCTGCCGGTTGTCGGCATGACCGCCATCTTCACCGGCGGCGCGCTGGCCCTGCAAATCTACGCCGGTGGCGCCCGTTTCAATGCCGAGGCCGTGGTGCCGCAGATCGTCGCCATCGGTATGGTGCGCGAACTTGGCCCGGTTCTGGTCGGCCTGATGATTGCCGCTCGCGTGACCTCGTCCATCGCAGCCGAGATCGCCACCATGAAAGTGACCGAGCAGATCGACGCGCTGGTCACGCTGTCGACGCATCCGATGAAATACCTGACCGCCCCGCGCGTTCTGGCGGCGCTGATCACCGTTCCCCTGCTGGTGGGTATCGGCGACATCATTGGCATCGCGGGCGGCTATGTGGTGGCCACCCAAAACCTCGGCTTCAACGCTGCAACCTATTTGCAGAACACGGTCAACTTTCTTGAAACGCACGACATCCTGTCCTCGCTGGCCAAGGGCGCGACCTTCGGCCTGATCGCCGCCCTGATGGGCTGTTACTACGGCATGAACTCGGGCCGAGGCGCGCAAGGTGTGGGCCGGGCGACCAAATCCTCGGTCGAATCCGCCGCCATCATGATTCTGGCCGCCAACTTCATTCTGACAGGGGTGTTCTTCTCGCTATGATCCGGATGGAGAATGTACACAAAGCCTTTGGCGACAATCAGGTTTTGAAGGGCATGAGCCTTGAGATTCCCAAGGGCACGTCGATGGTTATCATTGGTGGTTCGGGCACCGGCAAGTCGGTGGCGCTGAAATGCGTTCTGGGCCTGATCAAGCACGACAGCGGCATGATCTACGTGGACGGCAAGGACGCGACCAAAGGCGACCGCGATGCCTTTCTGGCCCGGTTCGGGATGCTGTTTCAGGGGGCCGCCCTGTTTGACTCGCTGCCCGTCTGGCAGAACGTTGCTTTCCGCCTGCTGCGCGGCCCACTCAAGCGTCCGCGGGAATACGCGCGCGAGATCGCCATCGAGAAACTGCGCCGGGTGGGTCTGAAATCCGACGTGGCTGACCGGTTCCCCTCCGAGCTGTCGGGCGGGATGCAGAAACGTGTCGGCCTCGCCCGCGCCATCGCCGCGGAGCCCGAGATCATCTTCTTCGACGAACCCACCACTGGCCTCGATCCAATCATGTCCGGCGTCATCAACGACCTGATCCGTGAGATCGTAACCGAGATGGGCGCCACCGCAATGACCATCACCCACGACATGAGTTCCGTCCGCGCCATTGCCGACAACGTTGCCATGCTGCACGGCGGCGTCATCCAGTGGACCGGCCCGGTAAGCCAGATGGATGCCTCGGGTGATCCCTATGTCGAGCAGTTCATTAGTGGGAGCGCTGACGGGCCGATTGAGGCGGTGAGATAAGAAAGGCAGAGAATGAATCAGGACTATGAAAAGCTTCTAAAGCATATTTCCGAATTTGACACTTTACGCTCTGAAGAGAGCAAAAACAGCAATTCAGAAATTTGGAATGAAAACTACTATCCGGGTTTCCTGCTTGCAGATACTCGCTTCAGATTTGCTGCGAAGCGTTTGGGTTTTGAATACCCAGAAAACCCACCCGCCGGTGATGAACAAGATCAAATGCGTGATATTGCCGGGCGGTACAACGACTACGTTGTACGTTGGAAAACATTCATTCTAAGTAAAAAAATTGAAGAACAAGTAGTCCTTGAATACGGCGATCCAACAGAAGAATTCTCAGAGGCGATTACTTTCGACGGTGAGCACCGCAATAAAATCCACAGCATAATTGGTGAACTTCGAACAGAGGTTCACGATAGTACTTGGATGGACAAAGACCAGAAACGACGTGTCTTATCGGCCGTAAACTCAGTACAGGCCGAAGTAGACAAGGAAATAAGCAACTTTCATCTTGTACTAGGGAAAATCGTCGACTTGGGGGATAGTTTAGGAAAGGCTGGAAAAAAAGCAAAGCCCGCATTCGATAGAATTGAGCAGCTATCTAACACTGTACGAGGTCAAAGAAAACAAGCGTTATCAATCGAAAAAGACGAAGATCCACTACAGATTGAAGACAAGAGCAGCGAAATGGAATGACCCTCCGCCTCGCCACCCTCTCGCTCCTGATCCTCTACCCCATCGCGTGGTTTGCCCCGCTGATGCGCGCGGGCCTTCTGCCGATCTTCGGACTGTCGGAAATCAGCGTCATCACCGGCCTGCAATCGCTCTGGAAATCCGACGTCTTCCTGGCGCTGATCGTCACCATCTTCGCCCTCTTCGCGCCTTACATCAAAACCATCGGCACCGCTCTGATCCAATGGGACCTGCTGGATGCGCGCGTCCAACCCGCGCTGAACATCCTCGGCAAACTAGCCATGGCCGACATCTTCCTGATCGCGCTTTACATCACTTTGGCCAAGGGAATTTCCTACGCCACCATTGAAACCGCATGGGGTCTATACCTGTTCACGGCCTGCATTCTGGCCTCGATCGCACTGGGCCAGATTACCGAAATGACACGCAGTTCACGAAATCCTCAGAGCTAATTGATTGAAAACGTTCATCTGAGTATCATCTTAGTATTTCGAGCAGTAAGAATTTGTAGTTTACGGGTCCGCAGCGGATCATTCTGTGTGTTTTAGGTGTCTCCGCTTGGGCTTGGTGTTAACCGGTTCCAGAAGGAGTTCGTCGATCATGACCGCCCTCCACACTATGACATTGCAATTTCAGAATGCCTTTTTAAGACTGACATTTTTCCTTATATGCACAGCCGCATTACTATCCGTCTCAGCCACACTCCTGTCCGCCCTGGGTGTTTTGCCCTGGCTCTCGATGCAGGCGGGGTTCGGTGACGGCACGGTCACCGATGCCGGGATGTACGTTCAGATTGGCCTGACCGTTCTGATTCTGATGCTGGCCTTCTATCTGCCCGCCAATGCGCGGATGATGGCGCTGGAAAACAACCATCGTAAGTTCGCCCTGAACATGCACGATATCTCTGCGGCCTATCAGATGGCCCATGCCGCAGATCGTGAAGGCCTGTTCATGATGTCGTCCGAGTTCGACGCGGTCAAAGAACGGATGGCCTTTCTGCGCCATCACCCCGACCTGCAGTCGCTTGAGCCCGAGATTCTGGAGCTTGCGGCTCAGATGAGCCAACTTAGCCACGAGTTGGCCGAAACCTATGGCGACGCTCGGGTCAATCGTGCGCGGACGTTCCTGCAACAGCGCCAGGAAGAAATCGAACAGTTCCAGAAACGGATCGAAGAAGCGCAGGTAATCCAGAACGAACTGCGCCAATGGACCCACGACGTCGAGATGGAGGAAACCATTGCCAAGTCGCAACTGACCCGCCTGCGGGATGAGTTGTTCGAACTGCTGCCGGAATTGTCGGCGCAGTTGCAGGCGCCTCCCAAAGACAAAACGTCCAAAGCGTCCAGCGTCATCGCAATGTCGCCCCCTCGCGCCGCAGAATAGGCACGTCAGTGCCTGCCTCGGACGATGGCCCCTTGGGGCCTGAGGACGCGGCACCCCATCGGCGGAGATGAAAGCCCTGCAAGGGCTTGAAGAACCGCCCGTCCTCGGGCACCAAGGCGGCATGGCAAAGACGACTTTCTCCTGCTCGGCCTGTGGCGCGTCACATTCGCGCTGGTCCGGGCGTTGCGACGGATGCGGTGAATGGAATACCATTTCGCAGGACGTCCCCCTTTCCGCTGGTCCCGCGAAGAAATCTCTCGGTGGCAAACGCGGCCAGTCCATCGCCCTCACCGACCTGTCCACCGAAGAAACGCCCCCACCCCGAACCCTCTGCGGGGTCGAGGAACTGGACCGTGTGCTGGGTGGCGGCCTTGTCCCTGCCTCGGCCCTCTTGGTCGGCGGCGACCCCGGCATCGGCAAATCCACCCTTCTGCTGCAGGCCGCGGCGCGCTTCTCCCGTGCGGGCGTCAAAACCATCTATGTTTCCGGTGAAGAAGCCAGTGCGCAGGTTCGAATGCGGGCCCGCCGTCTGGGGCTCGAGGACGCGCCGGTTCAACTGGCGGCTGAGACCAACCTGCGCAACATCCTGACGACGCTTGAGGCTGAAAAACCCGGTCTGGCCATCATCGACTCGATTCAGACCATGTGGGCCGACAATGTGGACAGCGCCCCCGGCTCAGTGTCACAAGTCCGGGCCGCAGCGCATGAATTGACCACGTTTGCGAAACGACACGGCGTATCAATCATCATGGTCGGCCATGTCACCAAGGAAGGCCAGATCGCAGGCCCCCGCGTGGTCGAGCACATGGTAGACACAGTGCTCTATTTCGAAGGTGAACGCGGCCATCAGTTCCGCATCTTGCGCGCCGTGAAAAACCGTTTTGGCCCCGCTGATGAGATCGGCGTGTTCGAAATGACCGGCAAAGGGTTAGCGCAGGTCACAAACCCCTCAGCCCTGTTCCTGTCGGAACGCGGCACCCCCAGCCCCGGTTCGGCCGTTTTCGCCGGAATCGAGGGCACCCGCCCTGTTTTGGTGGAATTGCAAGCACTTGTCGCCCCCTCTCCGCATTCACAGCCCCGCCGCACGGTGGTTGGATGGGACAGCGGGCGGCTGGCAATGATCCTCGCCGTTCTCGAAGCCCGCTGTGGCATCCCCTTCGCGGGACTCGATGTCTACCTGAACGTGGCCGGAGGGTTGAAGGTCAGCGAACCCGCGGCTGACCTGGCGGTAGCAGCCGCCCTGCTCAGTGCCCGAGAAGACACAGCTCTGCCCGCCGATACCGTTGTTTTTGGAGAAATCTCGTTATCCGGGGCGCTTAGACCGGCCCCACAGACCGAAAACAGGTTGAAAGAAGCCCAAAAACTTGGTTTCACATCGGCCATCGCTCCGGCGGGCGGCAAAACCGGCACTGTGGCAGGTCTGACACTCACCCGACCCTCTGATTTGGTTGGGTTTGTTGGCGAAACCTTCGGAGCAGGTTAAGGTAACGCCTTGAGGGGCTGAAAAAAATACAGGCGAGGGCCATGGAAGGTTTTACAATAATCGACGGGGTGGTTGCCCTGATCATCGTCGTGTCGGGCCTGCTGGCCTATTCACGCGGATTTTTACGTGAGGTTTTGGCCATCGCGGGCTGGGTCGCAGCCGCAATTCTGGCCTTCATTTTTGCACCCAAGGCCGTACCGCTGGTGAAAGAGATCCCGGTGGTCGGAGATTTCCTGCGCGACAGCTGCGAATTGTCGGTGATCACCGGCTTTGCTGCCGTTTTCGCCATCGCGCTGATCGTCGTCAGCATCTTTACACCGCTGTTTTCGTCGATCGTTCAGCGCTCGGCCATTGGCGGGCTGGACCAGGCACTTGGGTTTTTCTTCGGCATTGCACGCGGCATACTGCTGGTCGCCATCGCCTTCTTTGTCTACGACACCGTAATGACCGGCCAGTCTTATACGATCGTCGACGAAAGCCGCTCGGCCAAAGTGTTCGAACAGTTCAGCGACCGGATCGAAGAGCAGAACCCCGAACAGGCTCTGGGCTGGGTTACCCAGCAATATGAAGAGCTTGTGGCAAGCTGCAACGGCAGTCCTGTGACTACCGAGGAACCAGCAGCCCCGACCACCACTGAACCGGCCACAACCGAATAAGAAAAAAACGCCCGGCTTTGTCCGGGCGTTTTTTTTAGCTTCTGCATGTCAGGTTTTAACTAACAAAACCCTCGCCCGCGCAGACAGTGCATCTGATGGTTTTCAGGCCAAAACACCCTTCGCAGCGACCCATTATAGGTTTGCCGTGTATATCGCGGCTTTTGAGGACCTCTCCCGCTCCATTGCAGATTGGACACGGCGCGCGTCCCATACCGCGGCACCGATGGCACCTGCGTTTTACAGGTTCTTCCTTTTTTGTTCCTTGCTTGTGTTGCCACATGGCATTGCCCCAATCGAACCTGATTTTATGAAATTACTCATGACTTTCGCCATGACACCATAAGCCTGTGCCCATGTCACCTTTTGATGCCGTGTCTGGCAAAATACACCTGTAGGAAACAACAATTGTGATCCTTTGATGACACAGGCCCCGTTAGGCATTATGTGGAGGCCGAACTGACATGGAATCGGAGCCGCCGATCTTGCTGACCCTGTTTTCTTTCGCGCTCGCCCTCGTGACGATGGCGCGTCTGCACCAGCAGCCGGGATGGCAGCAAGGCGTACAGGTACATCCATGCAGATGTTCAGATCATCATCGCTAGTCAAAACGTCGTAGAAGTTGGAGCCCGTAGATGTGTGGGATTTTGGGGATCGCAAGCAGGACGCATGATGTCTTTGCGGAAATCTATGACGGGCTGCTGATGCTGCAGCACCGGGGCCAGGACGCCTCGGGCATCGTCACCTTTAACGGCGAATTCTTCCGTGAGAAGAAAGCCAACGGTCTGGTCAAGGACGTGTTCAACGCACAGGACGCCGAGACCCTTTTGGGCAAGATCGGGATGGGTCATGTACGCTACCCCACCGCCGGTTCGCTCAGTGCAGCCGAAGCGCAGCCGTTCTTTGTGAACGCGCCTTATGGCATCTATCTGGTCCACAACGGCAACATCACCAACACCGCCGAACAGCGCGAGAAGGTGACCGCCAAATACAGCCGCCACCTGCGCACCACCTCTGATTCCGAGATTCTGCTGAACGTGCTGGCCGACAAGGTCGCCGACGCGATCAAGGTGAACGGCAATGCCGAACCCATCCGCAACCTCTTTGCCGGTGTGAAGATGACGATGGAACGGGTTCAGGGCGCCTATTCGGTGATCTGTCTGGTTGCCGGTGTCGGCATGTTGGCCTTCCGCGATCCCTATGGCATCCGCCCGCTGTCTGTCGCCAAGCGCGATGTGGATGGCGAAGGGGACGACTATGCCTTTGCCTCGGAAGACGTGGCATTCGGCATCAACGGCTTTGACAAGCTGCGCGACGTCAAACCCGGTGAAGCGATCCTGATCGATCTGGACGGCAACATGCACACGTTCCAGGCGGTCGAAGGGCAACTGACGCCGTGTATCTTTGAATATGTCTACCTTGCACGGCCTGACTCGCTGCTGGACGGTGTTTCGGTCTACAAAACCCAGATGCGCATGGGGCAAACTCTGGCCCGCCAGATCGAGGCCGCCGGTCTTGATATCGACCGCATCATTCCCGTGCCCGACAGCGCCCGCCCTGTCGCGCTTGAGGTCGCCAAGGCGACCGGCATCCCCTACCGCGAGGGTCTGGTCAAGAACCGCTATGTCGGTCGGACCTTCATCATGCCCGGTCAGGAAGAGCGTCAGAAATCGGTGCGTCGCAAGCTGAACGCGGTACCGCTGGAGTTCAAGGGCCACAACGTGTTGCTGATCGACGACTCGATCGTGCGCGGCAACACAATCAAGAAGATCGTGCAGATGTGCCGCGACGCCGGTGCAAAAAAAGTATACATCGCCAGCGCCTCACCGCCGGTGAAATTCCCCAATGTCTACGGCATCGACATGCCCACCAAGCATGAACTGATCGCCAATGGCAAAGAGATCGAAGAGATCCGGCAGGAACTGGGGGCGGATGCCTTGTTCTATCAGAACCTCGACGACCTGATCTGGTCCGCAAAGGAAGGCAACCCCGAGATCGAGGCCTTCGACTGTTCCTGCTTTGACGGCAATTACATCACCGGCAGCGTCAGCGACGATTATCTGGACAGCCTGGAAAACAGCAGCCGCGTCAGCAAAAAGCGCAAGGATATGCAGGTGCCCGGAGGGTCTTGGAACGCGGCGAAACTGGCCTCGGGGTAAGGTCAGAACCGAATCAATAAAGCTTTCGGCCCGCTTCGCTGATGCGATGTGGGCCTTTTTCTATCCGGCATACCGGCTCATGAGTGGGTTTTCGCGCACAACCCTTCGATGAAGAAATTGCAATCGCAAGGGCTTCGGCGGGGTAGTGAAACCCGCCGTATTCTCGCCCTTCGTCCGGGGTTTTAGTCGCGGTTCCGGTTTGCTAGGCCAGCGGCAACCAACCACTCCTAACAAGGGGCTGGGTCACCTCGGCCGAGCCGGAATTCATGTCAAACGCAACCGTCAAAAGTGCGGCCACGCAAAAGGGCGCACTGAACAAAAGCTCTGTGTCCGTTCTGGGGGTCTTTGGGCCGAAATCGGATATGCGCGCTCTGGTGCGCATGTCTTCGGGGCGCGTGAAAGAGGTCAAGCCCGGCAGCCGGGTTTCATCAAGCACCGTGGTCGCCATTGATGACGACGGCGTGATGCTGCGACAAAGCGGCCAGACCAAGCGCATCGCTATTCCCGGCAGCTAAACCGGCTTGACGCCCTGCGCGCAGGGGTTCAAACCGCTGTCATGACCGATCAGAGTAAAATTGCCCTCGTCACCGGGGCCTCTCGCGGGCTGGGCGCTGCCCTGGCCGAGGCGCTGGTACCCGAATATCACATCGTCGCCGTTGCCCGCACCACCGGTGGGCTGGAAGAGCTGGATGATCGCATCCGCGCCAAAGGCGGCGCAGCAACGCTTGCGCCCATGGACATCGCTGATCCGAATGCCATGGCGACCCTGTGCCGGGGCATTCATGACCGTTGGGGCAAGGTGGACCTGTGGCTGCATACCGCAGTTCACACATCCGCCCTGACACCCACGCACTTCATCGACCCGAAGGAATGGACCAAAGCCGTCAACACCAACGCAACGGCCACGTCGGTCCTGATCCCCTATATCTCTCCCCTGTTGGGTGAGGCGGGCCACGCGGTGTTCTTCGACGATCCCAAAGCGGGTGAAAAATTCTATGGCATCTATGGTGCGACCAAGGCCGCTCAGATGGCGCTTGCGCGCAGCTGGGCGCTGGAAACCGAACGGACCGGTCCACGCGTGACCATTGTCGAGCCCAAGCCGATGCCAACAGCTGTGCGCGCCCGGTTCCATCCCGGTGAGGATCGGGATGTGCTGACCAGCACAGCGGATGAGGCCGCGCGTATTCTGGCGTTGCTGTAAGGAATGACCCTTTGGGCCATGCCTCTGGCGGAGGTATCTTGGGCCAGATGAAGCGGACGGGTTACGCGATGTGAACGCCGTTGCGCCCGGCGAGATCGACAAAAAACTGCCAAGCCACGCGGCCCGAGCGTGCGCCGCGTGTGGCCTGCCATTCGATGGCTTCGGCACGCAGGGTCTCGGGGGCGACAGACACACCGTAGGCCGCGCAGTAGCGGTCGATCATGGCGAGGTATTCGTCCTGATCGCAGGGGTGGAAGCCCAGCCACAGGCCAAACCGGTCGGACAGCGACACCTTTTCCTCGACCGCCTCGGACGGGTTGATGGCGCTTGAACGCTCGTTCTCGATCATGTCCCGCGGCATCAGGTGGCGGCGGTTCGAGGTGGCGTAAAAGACGACGTTTTCCGGGCGGCCTTCGATACCGCCGTCCAGCACCGCCTTGAGCGATTTGTAGTGCTGGTCATCGTGACTGAAGGACAGGTCATCGCAGAACAGGATAAACCGATGCGGCGCAGCGCGCAGATGGTTCAGCAGGCGCGCGACCGAGCCCATGTCCTCGCGCTGCAGTTCGACCAGTTTCAGGTCGGGGAAATCCGCCTGCAGCGTACCATGCACCGCTTTGACGAGACTGGATTTTCCCATCCCCCGCGCGCCCCAAAGCAGAGCGTTATTGGCCTTGAAGCCAGCCGCAAACCGGCGCGTGTTGTCCAACAACGTATCGCGGGAGCGGTTGATACCGACCAGCAGGTCCAGATCGACGCGGTTGACCTGCGTGACCGGCTCCAGCCGATCAGGTTCCACGTGCCAGACAAAGGCCGGGGCTGCCGCAAAATCCGGCGCAGCCAGAGGGGCTGGCGCCATACGTTCCAGCGCGTTGGCGATGCGGTTCAGGGATTGGTCGTCCATTAGAGCCTCCGGTCTTGTCTTGCGGGGTTCAAACCATGTTCAGCCCGGCACAACAAGAGCCGCAATGAAAAAGGCGCGCCCGGAAGGACGCGCCTGATTGTATGCAACCGACAGGATTACTTGCCGTCTTCTTCCAGAATGATCTCTTCGTCGGCCTCTTCTTCTTCGTCGTCATAGTAGCCGTCTGCGCGCAGTTGCTCTTCGCGCTTTTTCTCGACCCGGGCGACGAGGAAGATCGACACCTCATAGAGCCCGTAGACCACCACAAACAGGATGATCTGCGTAATCACGTCCGGCGGGGTCACCAGCGCGGCCAGTACCAGAATGGCGACCACAGCGTATTTGCGCACCGAGCCCAGCCCTTCGGCGGTAACCAGTCCCGCCTTGCCCATCAGGGTCAGCAGAACCGGCAGCTGGAAACACAGGCCAAAGGCTACGATAAACTTGATCGTCAGGTTCAGGTATTCCTGCGCCGAGCCCTGGAACACCACGCTCAGCGGTGCTGAGGTTGCGCCTTCGGTCACGGCCTCACCTTCAGCCCCGAATTGCTGGAAGCCAAGGAAGAAGTCATAGGCCAGCGGCGTGACCACATAGAACGCAAAGCTCGCCCCCAGCAGGAACATGAAGGGCGAGGCCAGCATGAACGGCAGGAACGCGTTCTTTTCCGACTTGTACAAGCCCGGCGCCACGAACCGCCACATCTGCATCCCGATGTAAGGAAAGGCCAGGATGAAGCCGCCCAGCAACGAGACCTTGATGGCGACAAAGAACCCCTCTTGCGGCGAGATGAAGATCAACCCGCAATCCTGTCCGCGTTCAGCCAGAACACTGCACAGCGGGTTAGTCAGGAAATTGAAGAGCGGCGTGGCCACTGTAAAACAGATGATCATGCCGACCAGAAACGCCACGACGCAGTGAATCAACCGCGTGCGCAGCTCCGCCAGGTGCTCGATCAATGGGGCCGAGCTGTCCTCGATCTCGTCGGTTTTGGTCATGTCTTGCTTTCGGTTTTCAGCGCGGCTTCGGCCTCTTCAGCCTTGGCCAGCGCGTCAGCAGCTTCCTTGGCCTTGCGTTCAGCAGCGGCCCGTGCGGTCGAGGCCTGAATCTTCTTGGCCTGTTCGGCCCGTTCAGCGGCCAGCTTGCCGGTCTCGCTGTCAGGGTCAAACTTGGTCGGGTCGATGCTTTTCGCCAGATCCTGCGCAGCCTCTTTCACGCCATCCATCGCGCTGCCCACAGGGTTGGTCGCCGCGTTGAGACCCTTCTTGATCTCGTTCACGCCCGCCTGATCGGCAGCCTCGTTCATGGCGCTGGAAAACTCGCGCGCCATGCCACGGGCCTTGCCGACAAAGCGGCCAACATTGCGAAACAGCACCGGCAGGTCCTTAGGCCCCACAACGATCAGGGCGACAACGCCGATGACCAGAAGCTCGGTCCAGCCCAGATCAAACATCTGGACTTAGGCCTTGTCTTTGTCGGTCTCGGGCGTGACGTCCTTGGCCACTTCGGCGGCGTCCTGCTCCAGCTCGTCCGCGCCTTCCTTGACGCCGCGCTTGAACGAAGTGATGCCTTTGCCCACTTCGCCCATCAATGAGCTGATTTTGCCGCGGCCAAACAGCACCAGCACCACTACGGCGATCAGCAGAAGACCGGGAAGGCCGATATTGTTAAGCATGTCTATTCTCCTTTTACGTCGGCGCCGTGCGCCGGGAATGTTGTCTGGCCTCGTGTCTACGCCCACAAGCCCGCGGGCAAAAGTGAGGCAGATCAATTCTGCGCCGAATTGTGAACGGATCCCGCGTTTTTTGCGGTCTGGCAATTTTCAACTGACAGGTTTATGTCAGTTGCAGGGGGCTAGGTAGAGGGCATCGAAACCTGGTCAACGGAGATTCAAATGACCCATGTTGCAGAAATCGTCACCTTCACCCTCGCCAACGGCACCACGCCGGAAGAGTTCGTGAAACTCAGCCAGGCCTCCGAAGCCTTCGTCCGATCAGCACCGGGCTTTGCCCACCGGCAGCTGAGCCAGGGTGAGGATGGCCGCTGGACTGACTATGTCATCTGGACCGATATGAAAGCCGCCAAGGATGCCGCCGCGCAATTCCCGCAACAGGACTTCTGCGCAGGGTTGATGGCAGCCATCAACCCTGAAAGCATCCAGATGCGCCATGAGAACGTGCTATGGAACATGACCGCCTAAAAGCGGTTCGGATGGCGTGACATGCGCCGCACGGATCGCCTGTTCGATATCATCCAGATCCTGCGCGACGGTAAACTGCACCGCGCGCAGGACATTGCGGACCGGCTCGAAGTATCGGTCCGCACGATCTATCGCGACATGGATACGTTGGTCGCGTCCGGTGTCCCGGTCGAGGGTGAGCGCGGCGTGGGCTACATGGTCCGCGAGCAGATCACCCTGCCCCCGCTGAACCTGACCCCCGCGGAATTGGAGGCTCTGAACCTCGGCATGGCCATTGTGGCCGAGGCCGCCGACCCGGACCTGAAAGCTGCGGCTGAGTCACTGGCCGACAAGATCGATGCGGTGCTGCCCACTCAGGTCGTGGCCGAGGCAGACACGTGGAAGTTCGCCGTCTATCCCTTTGCCGACGCCGCGCGCGGTCTGGCGTATATGGCCCCTATCCGGGCCGCCATCAAATCCCGCCAGAAACTGCACCTGACATATCGCCGTATCGACGGAGTTCTGACCGAGCGCACCATACGCCCCCTGCACATGGAGTATTGGGGCCGCGTCTGGACCCTTACCGCGTGGTGCGAGCTGCGTGAGGGGTTTCGCGTGTTCCGCATCGACCTGATCGAAGCTGTCGAGCCCCTACCCGAAGTTTTCGCAGATGAACCCGGCAAAAGCCTGAGCGACTTCGACCCGCACGCCTGATCCGCTCTTCATCTGGCCCAAAATACCTCCGCCGGAGGCATGGCCCGGAACGGGCCATTTCCATCACTTCAGATATGGCTCAGGATCAACCGACTCGAAGCCCTTGCGCACTTCGAAATGGACATATGCATTGTCCCCACCGCGCAGGGACGCAATCTGTTGTCCGCGGCGTACCCGGTCACCTTTTTTGACACTGGCCTTATCGACATTCGCGTAGACGGTCAGAAGGTCGCTGTTGTGCTTGATCACAATGATCGGCACCTGATCTGCATCTGCGGTGATGGCCGCCACGGTTCCGGCTTCGGCCGCCTTTACGGCAGACCCGGGTGAACCCGCGATATCGATCCCCTCGTTCTTGCCCTTGTCATAGGTCCGGATGATCGTCCCGGTGACCGGCAGCCCAAGGGCCGAGTTGCTTTGGCTGGTCGGCGCTTCTGCGGTCACGTCAGGCGCAGGCACGGCCGCGGCGATCTGCTCATCCGGCAGGGGTTGTGTCGCGCTTGGCGGCGTCGGTGTGGGCGACCCCTGCCCCGGCTGCGTCACATTCGTGGCCGGCACGGCGGCCTGTTGCGGCGCAGGCTGGTTCTTGATCGGGATCAGCAGGAACTGATCTTCCCGTACCGTAAAGTCCGACCCCAACCCGTTCCATTCTGCCAGCGCATCGACCGGAACATCATAGAGCCGCGCGATGGTATAGGCCGTCTCACCCCGTTTGACCTTGTGGCGCACCGGCTCGGGCCCCGAGGCAACAGGTGGCTTCGGCGCTGGTGCCGCAGCGGGTTGCGCGGGTTCCAGCGTTGATGTCCGGACCGATCCATCCGCCGGAGCCTCGTCAATCGCTGTTCCGGCAATGGTGGCGATATCCACCGTGCTGGCGGCGCTGACGGTGCGCGGCAGCGCAATCACTTCGCCGTCACGCAGTTGGTCCGCGGGTTGCAACCCATTGAACCTGGCCAACTCGCCCGCTGGCAGACCGATACGCGCAGCCACATCACTTACCGTGTCGCCCCGGCGCGCGACGGCCACCTGATAGTTCGGATAGGTTATCACTCCGCGCGCGTCGGGCGTTGGGCGATTAGCGGTCACGCCTCTCGCTGCGTCGGCGGTGGAAAATCCACCGACCTCCCCGCGCAGATCATAGTCGAACGGGCCCTCGCACCCGGCCAGGAACGCTACGGCTGCCACCCCTGTCGCGCAGCGCAACATCGCTGATTTGGAAACTGCTCTCATCTTACTGTCCTCATCGCCTGCCCCTGTTACCCGGGGTTCCGGCGCATATTGCAGAATATCTAGTTACGCCCCGTCCCTGCCAAGCCCCTCTAACAGGGGCACGAAACGAACGGGCAACAATTCGTCATAGTCCAGACCGGTTTCGGTGCGACGGACCCGGATCAGGGTCTGAACCGCATCCGACTGTCCCACCGGCAACACCATGATACCGCCGATTTTGAGCTGCGCCAAGAGCGGCCCGGGCGGGTCTTCCGCCGCAGCTGTCACAATGATTCGATCAAACGGGGCCTGTTCGGACAAACCGAAGGACCCGTCCGACAGCATCGCTGTGACATTGGTCAGCCCCAAGTCACGAAACAACTGCCCGGTTTCGCGCACCAGACGCTTGTGCCGTTCCACCGTATAGACCCGGCGCGCCAGCTTGGACAGGATCGCCGCCTGATAGCCCGAGCCGGTTCCAACCTCGAGCACCGTATCCCGCGGGCGAACCTCAAGCGCCTGTGTCATCAGCCCCACCACCGAGGGCTGGCTGATCGTCTGCCCGCAGGCAATCGGCAGCGGCGTATCCTCATATGCGCGCTCGGCAAACAGACCTTTGACGAACTGTCCGCGATCAACCTGCTCCATCGCGGCCAATACGCGCGCATCCGTCACGCCCCGCGACCGCAGGGCAAACAGGAACTGCATTTTTGTTTCGGGATCTGGTCCGGTCATTCGATTGTCTTCAGTGCCTCAAGCGCGTCATGCGCCGTCAGGTCGGCCCGCATTGGCGTGACCGAGATATAGCCCGCCAGATTGACCGCCGCATCCGTCCCCGGTGCGGTCGGGTTGTGCTGATAGCCGCCCTTGATCCACAGGAACCGCCGCCCCGAGGGCGAGCTGTGCGGCTCGACCGAGAAATGGGTATCGCGACGATAGCCTTGCGGAGCCACCCGCGTGCCCAGCACTTCGTCGGCGGGGACCGGCGGGAAATTCACGTTGTAAAACAGGCGGTAATCGCCCTGCTCTGACGGAGTCGCATCCAGGATTTTCCGCACCAGATCGGCGCCGAAACGGGTTGCGGCCTCGAACGGATCGTCCAACCCCAGATTACGCGGGCCGAAATACTGCGACAAGGCAATCGCCGGGATACCCTGCAAGGCTGCCTCCATCGCACCGCCAACCGTGCCGGAATAGAGTGTATTCTCGGCCGAGTTGTTGCCCCGGTTCACCCCCGACAACACCAGATCGGGCCGTGCATCCTTCATCACGTCGTGCAACCCGGCCAGCACGCAATCGGCGGGCGAGCCTTCGGCGGCAAAGCGACGCTCACCGAGTTTGGCGACCATCATCGGGTGGGTGTAGCTGATGCAATGGCCGACGCCCGATTGTTCAAACGCAGGCGCGACGACCCACACCTCGCCGTCCGGTCCGGCCAGATCAGCCGCAATCGCCTCCAAGGCGATCAGACCCGGCGCGTTGATGCCGTCGTCATTGGTCAAAAGAATACGCATATGCCCATCCACCGCAGCGTTTTGACCTTGATAGACCCGCCCCCGCGCGGCGGCAAGCAAAGCGAACCCGCAATCTGCGGCTTTCGCGCACCACTTTGACCTAAACTGTGATTTCAGACCCTAATCCGGGAAAACAAAGCACCGATCCCGGCGCACGGTCAGCCACATGACCCGCCCCGGATTGGGCACAAAGACATTCGGCACCGTTGCCTTCAGGATCGAGCCGTCATGGTCCATCCGAAACTCCACCAGGCTTTCGTTGCCCAGAAACCGCGCCCGTTCAACCACGCCGCGGGCGGCAACACCATCGGTCACCGTGGGCAATGGCCCCTTGCCATTGCGGTCGAAATCCAACCGCACGTGCTGAGGCCGAAAGACAATCTCGACATCCGTGCCATCCGGGACGCCCGGAGCCAGGAACTGACCAAACGGAGTTTTCGTCAGCGCTCCCTCAACTCTGCCGTGCAACACATTGACATCGCTGAAAAATGCCACCGCAGCCTTGTCGACCGGACGAGTATAGACGTTGTAAGGCGCACCTTGCTGCACGATCTTGCCGCGCCGCATCAGCGCGATCTCATCAGCCATGCGCATCGCCTCTTCGGGCTCGTGCGTCACCAGTACGACAGCGGCGTCTTCTTCCTTGAGGATCGCCAGCGTCTCATCCCGGATACCGTCGCGCAACCGGTTGTCGAGGCCCGAGAACGGCTCATCCATCAGCATGATACGCGGACGCGGCGCCAGCGCGCGCGCCAGAGCTACCCTTTGCTGCTCACCCCCCGACAGGTGGTGCGGGAACTTGTCGATGAAATGGATCAGATCGACCTTGCGCAGCAATTCTTCGACCCGCGCACGCTTTTCCTCTTTGTGGCCCTTCAGGCCAAAAGCCACGTTGTCGGCCACGTTCAGATGCGGAAACAAAGCGAAGTCCTGAAACATAAGGCCGATCTCGCGCCGTTCGGGCGGTACGCGGAAAACGGTATCGCAGATCAGCTTGCCGTCCACATAAATCTCACCCGACTCCTGCATCTCGACTCCGGCGATCATGCGTAGAGTGGTCGACTTGCCGCAGCCCGACGGCCCCAGCAGACAGGTCACTTTCCCCGCCTCAACGGTCAGAGAGACATCGTCCACAACGACCCGCCCCTCGTACCGGGCGATCAGATTGCGGATTTCCAGACGAGGAGGAGTTACGTCAACTGTCACCAAGGGACCCCATTGCCTTTTCCCGATGAAATTCATCGGGCTTTAGGCGGGGATAACAACCCCGCCCGTCAGGTGCAAGGGATCAGCAGCACCCGCCTTGGGGTGCCTCACCGTTCGCTTCGAACGGGCTTTCACGGCCGCAGCCTTCGAAGATACCGTAGTGGGTCGAGAAATCGCCGATGAAGTCAAAATGCCGGGCAAATCGCGTGTCTTTCAGCATCATCCAGGTGTTACCACAGACTGGAAAGACCTTGCCGGTCTGGATTACGTGGTGGTCGTCCAGTTCGAACAGATGCGGTGCATTCGGAATGGTGCCTTTGTAGATCACCGCCTGACCATAATCCTCACAGGCCGGTTCCAGCTCGGACAGTTTGAACAGGCGGTACGTGGCCGAAAGGAATTTCAGCGGCGCGACACGCTCTTCCAGAACGGGGTTTTCGATGGTCAGCGGGCGGTGCGTTACCCGACGCGGATCGCCAAAGCCCGCCTTGCGCGAAAGTGTCAGGAAATCGTTCCAATAAAGCGCACCGGAAAGGCATTCGCCGTACAGCACCTCATCCTCGGCCATCGCCTGAGGGACACGGCGGTCGGCGTAGACATCCGAAAAATACATCTCACCGCCCTCTTTCAACAGACGGTGCGCGCCGCGCAGGACGGCCTCTTTGTCGGTGGCCAGATTGATCACACAGTTCGAAACGATGATGTCAAAGGACCCGGGCTCCAAGTCCAGTTCATCCAGCTTTTCGATATAGCCGTGGTGGAATTCCACGTTGCTGGCCGCATGACCGAACGCTTGCGCGTGATAGTCCTGATGCGCACGGGCGACGTCCAACTGCTCGGGCGTCATGTCGACACCAACCACCCGGCCCTTTTCGCCCACCATGGCGGACAGGGCATAGACATCACGGCCAGCACCGCAGCCCAGATCGAGGATGCTCATCCCCTCCAGATCCAGCGGCGCGATCAGGCCGCAGCCATAATAACGGGTCAGCACTTCGTCATGCACTTTGGACAGGATGCGCTTGAGATGATCCGGCATATCGTCTGGCGTGCAGCACGCATTGGTCTGCAAATCCGAACTGCTTTGCAGGACCTCTCCATAGTAATTCTGCACCGATTCATGCTTCATCGCAGCTATCCCTTTCCTCACTGGCTGCACCGCAGCTAATGCAGCGCAGGCCCCGGTGCAATCCGGACCCTGCCAATTTGACGAAAGCGTGAGACGACCGGCCTATCCCAGCAAGTCGAAATCAATAGCTGCACGCACCTGCCCGTTCACCTGGATCTCAAGCCGATGCGTACCGGGAACCAGTTTGAACGTGGTCGCGTTGCCCTTGAGCTTGTGCTTCTTACTCAGTTTCAGCGTGCCATCCCGCAACGCGGTCTGCTTCAGCTTGTGAACTTTGGCTGAGGTTTTTCCGCCAGGCCTTTGGAAGTGAATGATATAATCCACCAGAACCGGCTGTTCGCCGGCCCCATTCAAAGTCACCTCGAAATCCAGCGCCTCACCGATCCGGGCGTCACCGTTCACTTGCACGTCCGCCGTGACCTTGGCATCCGGATCGTAGCCCAGCATCTTCATGGCGCCCGGGTGGCCAGATTTCACCAACCCCCGCAGGGTATGAGACGTCATCCAACGCAGCTCGCCCTGTTCCTGCTGCTTGGTCGACGCCCAGGCCTTCAGTCGATCCAAAACCAGATCGGGGTCTTTCTTGGTGATATCGTTCAAATGGTTCGCCACCGACCGCGTGACATAGCGTGTGGGGTCGCCATGCAACCGGTCCAGCAAGGGCAATGCATCTGTCATATTCAACCCAACCGCCTGCCCCCACGGCAAGCGCGGGCGCGTGCCTTCGCTGACCAAACGGCGCACATGATAGCTGTCATGGCCGCACCAAAGCTCCATCCGCTCCATCACCTGATCCGAATGTTGGTTGAGGAAGGGACGAATGGCCCATTCCATCGAAAACCGCTGAGTCAGGTCTTCCAGAACATCCAGTGCCAGATCGGGGTGATCCAGCCCGACATTGACCACCCAATCCCCCAAGGGCGCAAAGATGAAGTCACCGAAATCATCATCCGTCTTGGTCGGGTCCAGCGGTGGCGGCAGCGCGCGCAGCAGAACGGGCGCGATCTCGGGCAAATCACCGGGCACCGCCCGCTGCAGACACGCGGCGATCCATGCCATGCGTTCCTTCAACTCAAGGTCCAACAGGCGGGACATGACCTGCCCCTCGAACATCTCCGTGTCAAAGGACGGGTCCGCCCCGGCAAAGAGCCCCGCCAGATAGCGGGTCTTTTCGACGTTAAACAACTGGTCTTTCAAGGAAAAGTTTTCTGCCATGATCACATAGTCAAATTGTTTGCCCCACCGTCCAGCAGGATATTCTGACCCACGATGTACCCGGCATGTTGCGAGCACAGAAAAGCACAGGTCGCGCCAAATTCCTGCCGCGACCCGTACCGCCGCGCCGGGATCGTTGCCGCGCGGTTTGCGCGCGCTTCGTCAATCGAAATGCCCTGCTTCGCCGCGACCCCGCCATCCAGCGAATCTGCGCGATCGGTGGCGTGAATGCCTGGCAGCAGGTTGTTGATCGTCACGCCATGCGCAGCAACCTGTCGCGCTGTCCCGGCCACATAGCCGGTCAACCCGGTGCGCGCCGCGTTCGACAGGCCCAACACCGCGATCGGCGCGCGTACGGATTGCGAGGTGATGTTCACCACCCGACCCCAGCCCTTGTCGATCATGCCCGGCAGCAATGCCTTCATCAAGGCGATCGGCGTCAGCATGTTGGCGTCCAGTGCCTTGATGAAATCTTCACGCTCCCAATCGGTCCACAGTCCCGGAGGCGGGCCACCAGCGTTTGTCACAAGGATATCCACGTCCTGCGCAGCCTCGATCACCCGTGCCTGCCCCTCGACCGAGGTCACATCACAGGCAATCGTCTGCACATCTACGCCATGGTCTGCCCGCAATCGCGCGGCTTCGGCCTCCAGCGCCTCAGCCCCGCGCGCATTCATCACCAGATCGACACCCGCCTGGGCCAAAGCCTCGGCGCAGCCCAGACCCAGACCCTTGCTGCTGGCGCAGACCAGAGCGCGTTTTCCCTGTATTCCCAGATCCATAAGATCCTCCCCATCTGTTGTTGCCCGCATGTCTAGCATCGGCCAGACAGGGAAGACCAGAATCCAGGCTGCGTCAGTAAAAGAACTCTTCCCGAACGATCTTGCCGTTCGCCACGTGATAGACGCCGACCTCTTTCATATCGAACGCCTCACCCGTTTCTTTCACCGTGCCCTGCACCTCGAAAATTACGGCAAAGCGGTCATCCCCATGCGGGAACGGGTCACTGACCGAGGCGCCTGAAACTTCGTGTGCGCCTTCCCACCATTCATGTTTGCCGCGAATGGCGTCACGTCCGTGGGTTTCACGCCCCATGCCTTCCATGTCCTGCGCTTCGACCGAAACGGCGTCTTCCGCATAGAGCTTTTCCAGATTCTCCTTGGCCCGGTCCTCACGGCAGCCAGCAACCAGTTCATCAGCGATTTCTTTCAAATTCATTTTAGGTTTCTCCAGCATTTGTTCACTATATGTTCCTATTGCCACAGCTATACGATTCGAACCACCCCCTTTGTCTTGCTTCGGCAGGATTCCCCGCCTATACGCGCGTTCATGCTTGATACCTCGAACCAACCCACCTTGCCGCCCGAGATCGCCCGGCGCCGGACATTCGCCATCATCTCGCACCCTGATGCGGGCAAGACGACGCTGACTGAAAAGTTCCTGTTGTACGGGGGCGCGATTCAGATGGCCGGTCAGGTGCGCGCCAAAGGTGAGGCGCGGCGCACGCGCTCGGACTTCATGCAGATGGAAAAGGATCGGGGCATCTCGGTGTCCGCGTCGGCGATGTCGTTCGACTATGGGAATTTCCGGTTTAATCTGGTGGATACGCCAGGCCACAGCGATTTCTCGGAAGATACCTATCGTACGCTGACCGCCGTGGATGCCGCCGTGATGGTGATCGACGGCGCGAAAGGTGTGGAAAGCCAGACGCAGAAACTGTTCGAGGTTTGCCGCCTGCGCGATCTGCCCATCCTGACCTTCTGTAACAAGATGGACCGCGAAAGCCGCGATACGTTCGAGATCATCGACGAAATCCAGGAGATGCTGGCCATCGACGTCACCCCCGCCGCGTGGCCGATTGGCGTGGGCCGCGATTTTATCGGCTGCTATGACATGCTGCGCGACCGGCTTGAGCTGATGGACCGGGCCGACCGCAACAAGGTGGCCGAAAGCATCAAGATCGACGGTTTGGACGATCCGAAGCTGGCCGAACACGTCCCCGAACACCTGCTGGAAAAGCTGCTGGAAGAGGTCGAGATGGCGCGCGAATTGCTGCCCGCGCTCGACCCGCAAGCGGTGCTTGAGGGGCATATGACCCCGATCTGGTTCGGCTCGGCCATCAACTCGTTCGGTGTGAAGGAGCTGATGGAGGGTATCGGCGCTTATGGCCCGCAGCCGCAGATTCAATCAGCTGAGCCCCGCCAGATTGCACCGGAAGAGAAAAAGGTCGCCGGATTTGTCTTCAAGGTGCAGGCCAACATGGACCCCAAGCACCGCGACCGGGTGGCGTTTGTGCGCATGGCCTCGGGCCATTTCAAACGCGGCATGAAATTGACCCATGTTCGGTCGAAGAAGCCGATGGCAATCTCGAACCCGGTACTGTTTCTTGCCTCCGACCGGGAACTGGCCGAAGAAGCTTGGGCGGGCGACATCATAGGCATCCCCAACCACGGCCAGCTGCGCATCGGAGACACGCTGACCGAAGGCGAGGCTTTGCGTGTAACCGGCATCCCCTCGTTTGCTCCTGAACTGCTTCAAACCGTGCGTCCGGGCGATCCGATGAAGGCCAAGCATCTGGAAAAAGCCCTGATGCAATTTGCCGAAGAAGGCGCGGCCAAGGTGTTCAAACCTTCGATCGGGTCGGGCTTTATCGTCGGCGTCGTCGGCGCGCTGCAATTCGAAGTGCTCGCCAGCCGGATCGAGATGGAGTACGGCCTGCCCGTGCGGTTCGAGGCGTCTCAGTTCACCTCGGCCCGCTGGGTCAGCGGCGAAAAGGCCGAGGTCGAGAAATTCGTCAACGCCAACAAGCAGCACATCGCCCATGACCATGATGGCGACATCGTTTACCTGACCCGCCTGCAATGGGACATCGACCGGGTCGTTCGCGACTATCCGGCGCTGAACCTGACGGCGACCAAGGAAATGATGACGTGACCTGCCCGCTGGCCGAAATTGGTGGATAACCCGACCTGGGGCACTGTTTCGACGGTTCGGGGCTCGGCCCCGGACATTCTGCGCTTCGTGGCCTATCACCTCGATCTTGGGGTCGACCGGATGTATATCTATCTGGACGAACCCAATCCCAAGGCGTTCAATGCACTGAACCGCCATCCGAAAGTCGAAGTCCGCAATTGCGATGACGGGTTCTGGGCCTACCGACAGCGCGAACGGCCCGACCGGCACCAAACCCGCCAAACCGCAAACGCATCGTTTACATATCGCAACACCGATCTGGATTGGCTGGCCCATATCGATGTGGACGAATTTCTGTGGTCCTCAATACCTGTCCGGGATCAATTGCGATCCGTTCCGCCCCAAACCGCAGCGGCCCGTGTTCGTCCGATCGAAGCGTTGTCGGGCAGCGATGATATGTACAAGGCATACATCCCAAGCGGCCCCGACCGCGAGGCATTGGTACAATCGATTTACCCCAACTACGGCGGCTTTGTTCTTGGCGGTTTCCTCAGCCACGTGCAGGGCAAGCTCATTGTCCGCACCGGAATGAAACACCTGAGCTTTCGCATCCACAATCTGTTTCAAAACAAAGTGCTTTTGCCCTGCAAATTCGAACTACCCGGGCTGGAGCTATGTCACCGGCACGCCCCGGATTGGGAACATTGGGTGGCGCACTACCGGTTCAGGCTGGAACGCGGCTCGTACCAGCCCGGCATGTCCCCCAATGTCCCGCGCGAGCATGGCGGCTTGAACATGAACGAATTGCTCAGTTGGATCGAGGCGGAAGAAGGTCCGGACGGCCTGCGCGCATTCTTTGATGAAATGAGCGGTGCCGACCCCGAGGCGCGCGCCCGGCTGGACGACCACGGCATGGTCCTGCACCGGCCACTGGATCTGGAGGGCAAGCTCAGGAAACACTTTCCCGGAAGTGTCTGAATTGTTGCGTAAAATCCGCACAGCTTGAGCGCACAAAACCCTAAAGGGGTCTTCATTTGACCCTGACCAACGTTTTTGTTATGTCCCCCCCAAAGCCGAAATTGCGCAATGACGCGTATGGCCATCCGGGCCCGGCAAACCTCTGACGCGCGGGCCAGGTCTAGTGTCCGCATGAACCGGACATACATGACAAAGTTTAACGAACTGAACCTGAACCCGAAGGTCCTCAAAGCCATTGAGGAAGCCGGATACGAAACCCCCACCCCAATCCAGGCCGGTGCAATTCCGCCTGCGCTTGAGGGCAAGGACGTTCTGGGGATCGCCCAAACCGGCACCGGCAAGACCGCCAGCTTTACTCTGCCGATGATCACGCTTCTGGCCCGTGGCCGTGCCCGTGCGCGGATGCCGCGCTCGTTGGTTTTGTGCCCGACGCGGGAACTGGCCGCGCAGGTGGCCGAGAATTTCGACACATATGCCAAAAATGTGAAACTGACCAAAGCGCTGTTGATCGGCGGTGTCAGCTTCAAGGAACAGGACGCCCTGATCGACCGTGGCGTTGACGTGCTGATCGCCACTCCGGGCCGTCTGCTGGACCATTTCGAACGCGGCAAGCTGCTGCTGACCGGTGTTCAGATCATGGTGGTGGATGAGGCCGACCGAATGCTGGATATGGGCTTTATCCCTGACATCGAACGCATCTTTTCGCTGACGCCGTTCACCCGCCAGACGCTGTTCTTCTCGGCCACCATGGCGTCTGAGATTGAGCGGATCACCGACACGTTCCTGTCCGCCCCGGCCCGGATCGAGGTTGCCCGTCAGGCCACCGCATCCGAGACCATCGAACAGGGCGTGGTCATGTTCAAAGGCGGTCGCCGCGACCGCGAAGCCAGCGCCAAGCGCAAGGTACTGCGCGCTCTGATCGACTCCGAGGGCGACAAGTGCACCAACGCGATCATCTTCTGCAACCGCAAGACGGACGTGGATATCTGCGCGAAATCGCTGAAGAAATACGGCTATAACGCCGCTGCGATCCACGGCGATCTGGACCAGTCACAGCGGATGAAAACGCTGGACGGATTCCGCGATGGTTCACTGCGCCTGCTGGTTGCATCTGACGTGGCCGCGCGCGGACTGGACATTCCGTCGGTCAGCCACGTGTTCAACTTCGACGTTCCCGGCCATGCCGAGGATTACGTCCACCGCATCGGTCGTACCGGCCGCGCCGGACGCGAGGGCAAGGCGATCACGATCTGCTCTGGCCGTGATGAAAAGGCCTTGGATGCGATCGAGAAGCTGATCCAGAAGGACATCCCGCGGCTGGACAATCCCGTCAAGGAAGAGCCGAAAGCCGAAAAGCCGAAGCCCGAGAAAAAATCCAAGCCTGAGGACAGCAAAAAAGCTGAAGGCAAGCGAGGCGACCGCAAGAAGGACAAAGAGTCCAAAGGCCGTGGCCGTCGCGATGACAACGGCCCCGCCGTTGTGGGCATGGGTGATCACCTGCCCAGCTTCATCGCCCTCAGCTTTGCCGAACGCCGCGCTGGCTAGTCGGGTTTGATTGCATAGAACCGGTTTTCACTGCCTCTTGCCTGACGGCTCGAACGCAGGAAACCGGTGACTCTGCGATCCTGAAATCAAACACGACCTAAATCGCCAGTACCAGCGCCAGAATGGACACGCCGAGCAACGTCATCCCGGCGATCTCGCGCCGTGTGATGGTTTCCCGAAAAAACAGCAGCGAGGCGAACAGGCTGAGCAACAGCTCGACCTGCCCCAGCGCCTTGACATAGGCCGCGTTCTGCAGCGTGAAAGCAAAGAACCAGCAGAACGAGCCGCACAGGCTGGTCAGGCCGACAAACATGCTTGTCCGGCGGGTCTGCCACACGGCAAGCAGCTCGGCCCGGTCACGCCACAGCAGCCACAACCCCATGCTGAGAAACTGGAACATCACCACGACGGCCAGCGTGACCAATGCGCGGAACCAGGCATCGATCTCGCCAAGCTCCAACGAAGCACCGCGGTAACTGACCGACGAAAAGGCGAATAGCACCCCCGACCCCAACCCCAGCCGCGAGGCGCGGTTGGTCAGGTGTTTCCACCACGCCCCGTCTCCTCCGGGTGATTTCGACAGCAGCAACACCGCAAGCAGACCCAGCAAAATCGCCACCAGCGCCCCGGCCGAGACCTGATCGCCCAGTACCAGGAAACCGACAATGGCAGTCTGGATCACCTCGGTCTTTTTAAAGGTTATCCCGACCGCAAAGTTGCGTTGCTTGAACAGGGCCACCACGCAGATGGTCGCCAGAATTTGCGCCGTTCCACCGATTACAGCAAACAGCCAGAACTTTGCCGTCAAAGTCGGCAGGCTGAACCCGGTCACCTGCAGCGCCACAAACAGCCCCAGCAGCGCCAGCGGCATCGAATAGGCGAAACGGGCAAAGGTCGCGCCAGCCGCGGTCAGCTTTACGGTACTGAGCGACTTTTGCAGCATGAACCGCACGGTCTGGAACGAGGCGGCGGCGATGGTGACAGGAATCCATAAACTCATGGTTTCCCTTGTGTCGCCTTATCAACCCTTTGGCCAGAGAGGATGCGCCACCGGATCTTTTGCCCGCAGGAAATACGACCGGAAAATCTGCGCGTAAGAGCGATAGACATAGGCCTCATTTCGGGCCTGATACCGCTCTTTTTCCGAACGATACAAGCCGGGCAACCGATACCATGGTGCACCGGGGTTCATGTGATGAACGACGTGCAGATTGTTGTTCAAAAACAGAAAAGCCAGCGGGCCGCGATCTTCGATGATCACCGTACGCGCACCAGAGTTTTCATGCGCGCGGTGTTCCAGAAAGGTGCGGATTTTGACCAACCCCAACCCGAAATAGGCCGACAGCACATAGGCCCAGATCGGCATTTGGGACTGCGCGACAATCCACAGGACCGCCACGACTCCGGGCAGATGAAGCGCCCAGGCTCGCGCAACATCACGACCGCCGCGCAACTCGTTGCGCATGAATACAATCTGCCCGATGGCCGGCCCCAGAACGATCCGGCCCAGCAGAGTGTTGTTCACACGCAGCAACCGACGTTGCCAACCGAGCAATGTGCCCCATACCTGCGGATCCAGATAGTTGGATTCGGGGTCGTCATACGGATCGGTCAGTGTTTCATCCCGGTGATGCGCCAGATGCAGGTCACGGAACCTCTGATACGGGATGAACAGGGTCAACGGCAGCGCCATCAGCGCCTCGTTCAGCCACTTCGTGCGGAACGGATGACCATGCAGCGCCTCATGCGTGAGCGAAGAATGCAACGCAGCCACGACCGCCATCGCCGGAATTGCCAGCCACAGCGGCAGCAGGAACACCACGGCCAGCCACGCGCCATAGCACGCCAGGATCAGGGCCAGTGTGCCCCATTCGGGTGCTGCGGGCCTAGACATTGCGACCCCACGTGATACCCGCCCAAATACGCTCGTAAATCACGTACATGGTCAGGCCGATGGCCGTGTTCACAATCGCCAGCGTGCCGCCAATCGCTGCTGAGCCGGTGGCCACCAGTCCCACCAGCGTCATCACGATCAGACCCATTGCATTCCACAGCACAGCCTTCACGACTGATCTTCGTCGTGTTTCCATTCCGTCACCCATATTGTTGTTATGTCTTTAAAATTACGGGTCACGGGCTCCGTTGAAAATTCTGAATATGATTAACAAAACTCATCATATGTGATATTTACAAACATATGCAGGATAAAATCGACAAACGAGACCGCGCAGCACAGTTTCGACTGCGACTCGCCCGCGCCATGGAGGAGCGTCACGTCAGCCAGAGCGCGCTGGCGCGACATATCGGTGTGGATCGTTCGACCGTATCGCAGCTATTGACTGATGAGGGCGCAAGGCTGCCGAATTCGCATGTGGTGGGCAGTTGCGCCTCGGCCCTTGGGGTGTCGGCGGACTGGCTTCTGAGCCTGTCGGACCGGCCGGAAAGTGCCGCGGAACTGCTGGCAAGTTCGCTGACCGTGACCGAAGCCCCGCGCGCGCTGGTCGATGAGCGTATCTTTGAATGGCACCAAGAGGCTGCGGGATATAAAATCCGTTATGTTCCAGCGACTTTGCCCGACATGTTAAAGACACGCGCCGTGTTGGAATGGGAATACGCCCCGCATCTGGGCCGGACGGCGGATCAGGCGATCGGAGCCTCAGCCGACCGCCTGAAATGGATGCGCAGCGCCCAGTCGGATTATGAAATTGCCATGCCCCTGTATGAGTTGGACAGTTTCGCCCATGCCTCGGGCTATTACGAAGGTCTCTGCCCCAAAATCCGGCTGGAACAGATCGACCACCTGCTGGAGATTTGCGAACAGCTCTACCCCCGCCTGCGCATCTATCTGTTTGATGCAAAAAGGCTCTATTCGGCCCCCGTGACTATTTTCGGCCCACTTCTGTCCGTGTTCTACGCGGGCAGCCACTATATGGCCTTCCGCGACCGCGACCGGATCGAGACATTTACGCGCCATTTCGACCGTCTGGTACGCGAGGCTGACCTGACCGCGCGCGACTTCCCTGACCACCTCAGGCAGTTGCGCGCGGCAATCTCCGACCGCTAAGGATGCACAGACCTCATTCTTGTGCTATCGTCATTCGGCGCGAACCTTCGGGTATTCCGATCACAGACGGGAGGACGATAGGAATGGACGCAATTCAAACTGCTCAATACGCACGAGCGCTCTATACCGCCCATGGCGATCAGGCCGAGGCGGAAGCTGCCAAGAAGATGCGTGAATGCGAAGCCGCCGGGAATATGCAGCAAGCGCAGGACTGGCAGGCGGTCCGTCAGACCATCCGCCAGATCCGCGGGCCAAATCAGGGCTAATTCGGCTTAAATTTTCGGGTCAGGATTCACCGTATGACCGTCCACGGCAATCACCTGACCCGACACCAGCCGCGCCGCGTCCGAGGCGAGGAACACGGCCATATTGGCAATGTCATGGCCTTCGACGAAACGACCCATCGAGGTACCTGCCGCATAGCCGTCATAGACCTGATCGCGGGTCATGCCCTTGGCGGCCGCTTCGCGTGCCAGCACGCCCTCCATCCGGGGGCCTTCGACCGCGCCGGGGCAGATGACATTGCACCGCACACCGTGTGATCCAAGCTCCATCGCCAGCGTCTTACCCAATCCGATCACCCCCCATTTCGCCGCCGCATAGGGTGCGCGGTTTGGATAGCCGTACTGCCCGGCGGTGGACGACGTGATCACCACGGCTCCGCCGCGTTGCCGTTTCAGGATCGGTGCCGCGTATTTGGCGCAGAGGAACGCACCCTCCAGATTGACCGAAAGGCAGAACCGCCAATCCTCCAGCGCCACGTCCTCGACCAGAGCCGTCGGCCCAGCAACACCCGCATTTGCGCAGAGCGTGTCCAATCCGCCCCACGCGGCCTCGATCTCGGCGAACAATGCAGCCACAGCGGTTTCGTCGGCCACGTTCACCTCGGACCGTTTCCAGTGCGCCGGGCATCCATCCAGGGCAGCCGTATCGACATCCGCCACCCACACCTGCGCACCAGCCGCATCGAAGGCTTCGGCTATGGCGCGACCAACGCCCGAAGCACCGGCGGTAATCAGAACCCGTCCGCTCATGCCGGTTTCCGGATGGCGGCACCGGCTCCCTCTGGGTATGGCAATCCGGCCTGCGCTTCGGCGATACGGGCCATTGCGGCCTCAATTTCGGCCGATGGCGCGCAGGGGCGGCGGGTTTCAAGGCTGACATGCAGCAGGAAGCTTTCGCCTGTAGCGATCAGCTTGTCGCCCTCATACATACTGTGGAAGACATGCAGCTTCTTGCCCTGCCCCAGCAGCATCTGCGTGCGGATTTCGATCTTTGCGCCAGCGTGAACCTCGTCGACATAGCGGATGTGGTTCTCGGCGGTGAAATAGCTGCCACCCGAGGCGATATAGTCCGCGTCACAGCCGATGATCTCCATGAACCGATCGGTTGCGTCGGCAAAGGCTTCTAGATAGCGCGCCTCGTTCATATGGCCGTTATAGTCGGTCCAATCCAGCGGCACCGCGCGCGAGACGGTCAGGATCGGCTGGCTCAGATCGGCCTGCTCCATCGTCGGCAATGCACTGGGTTTCAGCACTGCGTCATGCTGGTTCAGCACCGCACCCGCACCCCAGTTCTGCGCCTTCAGTGCCCGCATCATGCCAACGAGGTTATTATCGCGAATGCGCTCCAATTCGCGGATCGAATGCATCCCCGACTGCGCATCCGACTGATCGGCAATCATATTCACCAACTCATCGGTGAACTCGGGCACATCCATCAGCTTGGTCCAGGGCCATTTCAACGCAGGTCCGAACTGTGCCATGAAATGCCGCATCCCGGCTTCGCCCCCCGCCACGCGGTAGGTTTCGAACAGACCCATCTGCGCCCAGCGGATGCCAAAGCCCATACGGATCGCTTCGTCGATCTCTTCGGTGGTGGCGATGCCGTCCTTGACCAGCCACAGCGCCTCGCGCCAGACGGCCTCAAGGAAGCGGTCGGCGATATGCGCGTCGATTTCCTTTTTGACGTGAAGCGGGAAAAAACCGACCGATTTCAGCAGCTGCTGTGCACGCTCGACCATCTCAGACGGGTTCTTTTCCGTCGGCACCAGCTCAATCAGCGGCAACAGATAGACGGGGTTGAACGGGTGCGTCACCACGATCTGCTCAGGCCGCAGCGCGCCGTCCTGCAATTCGGACGGTTTGAACCCGCTGGTCGAAGACCCGATGATCGCTTGTGGGTCACAAGCCTCTTGCAACCCCTTGTAGACCTTGAGTTTCAGATCCAGCCGCTCTGGCACGCTTTCCTGTATCCACACCGCACCCTGCACCGCTTCGGCCATGTCATCATGGAAGGTCAGCGCGCCTTCGGGCGGCAATGGCACATTGCTCAGCCCCGGCAGCGACCGCCGCGCATTGTCCAGAACCTCACCAATCTTGCGCTCGGCCTCGGGGTCCGGGTCGAACACCCGGACGTTCCACCCATTCAGCAGGAACCGAGCGGCCCAACCGCCGCCAATCACGCCACCACCAATGATAGCTGCTGTTTTCATCAAATCTCCTCCAGCCTGAATGCCTCCCAAAGCTCACCCAGGCACCACGTCTTTATTTCTTTGCAAATAACCCGAGGGGGTGGGGCTGGCCCCCAATCACCCAACAGAAGGTCCCTTAAGCGGCCACCGGCGCCCGTTTGGTCAGCCCCAGCTTTTCACGCACTTCCTGCGGGCCAATGACCCGCGCGCCCATGTTGGACACCACGGTGCTCGCACGTTCGACCAGTTGCCAGTTCTCGGCCAGCACGCCCTTGTCGAGCCACAGGTTGTCTTCCAGACCAACGCGCACGTTGCCGCCTGCCAGAACCGCAGCCGCCGCATAGGCCATCTGGTTGCGGCCCAGTGCAAACGCGCTGAAGGTCCAGTCGTCGGGCACGTTGTTCACCATCGCCATGAAGGTATTCAGATCATCCGGCGCGCCCCACGGCACGCCCATGCACAGCTGGACCAGTGCGTTGGGTTCCAGAATTCCCTCTTTCACCAGCTGCTTGGCAAACCACAGATGACCGGTATCAAAGGCCTCGATCTCGGGCTTCACGCCCAGATCGGTCATCATCTGCCCCATCGCCCGCAATGCGCCGGGGGTGTTGGTCATGACGTAATCGGCCTCGGCAAAGTTCATAGTGCCGCAGTCCAGGGTGCAGATCTCCGGCAGGCACTCGGCGATATGGGCGACACGTTCCGAAGCCCCAATCATATCGGTGGCCGCCTCGTTCACCGGAAACGGGCTTTCGACACCACCAAAGACGATATCCCCGCCCATCCCGGCGGTCAGGTTCAAAACGACGTCCACATCGGCGTCGCGAATACGGTCTGTCACCTCACGATACAGGTCCAGACGGCGGCTGGGAGCGCCGGTCTCGGGATCGCGCACGTGGCAATGCACAACGGCCGCGCCAGCCTTGGCGGCGGCAATCGCGCTGTCGGCAATCTGCTGCGGCGAACGCGGCACATGCGGGCTGCGATCCTGCGTTCCACCCGAACCTGTGACGGCGCAGGTGATGAAGACTTCGCGGTTCATTTCCAAAGGCATGACGTTCTCCCCAAGTTATACCCCGTTTTGCCCGGGTTTTCCCCAGACTTCTCCACGGATTCCGATTTGCGTTCGGACCTGAGTTTGACGCAGCCTTGTGCAAACACTTGCCAGAATGCGAATCGAACTTGATGAAATCCGCAAAAAACATACTGCAACCCGAACATCGCGCGCTGAAAACGGCCGTGCTGGTGCTGGATGAATGCAACACGCTCAGCTTCGCATCCGCCGTCGATCCGATGCGGGCTGCGAACCGCCTGGCGGACCGTCCGGCGTTTGATTGGGACTATGTCACCGCCACGGCAGAGCCCGCGATGCTGACCAGTGCGCTGAACGTTCCCGGCATCCCTCTGGCCCGCTTGCAAAGTTGCGATCTGATGATCGTCATCGCCGGGTTTCAACTGGCCCGGCACGCCACACCCAGCCTGTTGGCTGGCCTGCGCCGCATTGCTGGTACGGGTGCCACCATGGCCGGCATCGACGGCGGGCCCTGGCTGCTGGCCGAAGCCGGTTTGCTGGACGGCCACGCCGCCACGACCCATTGGGAAGACCTCGACAATTTCGCCGCCCGCTTCCCCGAAGTGGACGTGCGCCCCGATCGGTTCACCGTGTCCGGAGACCGCCTCACGTCAGGCGGCGCAATTCCGGCGGTCGAAATGATGCTGCACATCATTGCTGCACGCCACGGTGCTGGCTTTGCCGCGCGCGTTTCGGGCCTCTTCCTCTATGATGGCGCGCCAGACCCAGCCAAGCCGCAAAGCCGTACAGGGGCACCGCATCGCCACACGGCTCTGACAGCCAAAGCCAACACGCTGATGGAATCGTCTCTTGATGACCCCTTGCCGTTGGCAGATATCGCGGAAACCCTCGGCACCAGCCCCCGAACGCTACAACAGCAATTCCGCCTCCGCCTGGATACGACGCCGCAGGACCACTACCTGCAACTGCGCCTGGCCGAGGCCCGCCGTCTTGTCACCGATACCGACCTGTCGCTGATGGATGTGGCGCTTGCCACAGGGTTCGCCTCACAATCCAGCTTTGCCCGCGCCTTCCGCACCGCACACGGCCTTTCGGCCCGCGACCTGAGGCAAGAGCGCGCGCACCCGACCCATCACTGACGGGATCCGCTTCATCTGGCCCAAAATACCTCGGGGGAGGCGCGCGCAGCGCGGTGGGGGCAGAGCCCCCTAATAGGGCATCGGATGCGCGCGGTGCGCCTGGCCGATCTCGGCCACGATCCCATCCGCCAACCGAAGGTCCTTTCCAGCCAGAATATGCTCCAACTGCGCCACCGTGGTCGCTCCGAAAATGGAGGACATCATGAAGGGCCGCGTCCGACACCACGCCAGCGCCATATGCACCGGATCCAGCCCGTGCCGTTCGGCAATCGCAAGATAGGCCGTCACCGCATCAAAGACCCGGTCTGATTTTCTGCCACCCATTTCGGCATTTTGCGACATACGCGACCCTTCGGGCACTGCGCCACCCTGGTACTTGCCGGTCAGAAACCCGGCCCCCAGAGGCGAAAAGGCCATCAGCCCCACATCCTCATGCACGCTCAGCTCGGCCATATCCGTATCGAAGTGACGGCAGAGCAGCGAGTATTCGTTCTGAACCGAGGCCACCCGTGGCGCCCCCATCTGCTCGGCAATGCGCAGCCATTGCGCAGTGCCCCAGGCGCTTTCATTCGACAGGCCAAAGGTGCGGATGTTGCCCTTGTCCACTTGTGCCTGCAATGCCTCAAGGCAGTCCTGCATGTTGTCCAGAACTTCGTTGGTATTGTGCCCCGAAGGCGAATAGTTCCAGTTCTGCCGGAACATGTAACTGCCCCGGTTCGGCCAGTGAAACTGGTAGAGGTCAATGCAATCCGTCTGCAACCGCCGCAGCGAGCCTTCAATCGCCTCGGGAATGGTTTCACCCGAAATCCACGCACCATCGCGGGCATGAGCGAACCCGGCGCCTGAATGCTTGGTCGCCAGAACATAGTTGCCCCGACGTGACGGGTTGGCGGCGTTCCAATTGCCCAAGATCTCTTCGGTCCGACCCACGGTCTCTTTCGAGATCGGGTTGACCGGGTACATCTCGGCGGTATCGACGAAGTTGATCCCGGCCTCCAGCGCCATATCCATCTGCGTGTGGGCGTCCGCCTCAGAGGTCTGTGTGCCAAAAGTCATGGTGCCAAGGCACAGGTCGGTCACCATGATGCCGGTGCGGCCCAAAGGCTTCATTTCCATCTGTCACTCTCCCGAGATTTACTTTGAAGCCAGCGGCTTATGCCTCGGCCTTCTTCTCCCACCGACCCGATTCCTCGGACCAGTATTGCGCCGAACATCCCGCCCCGGTCAGGGCTTTCCACTGGCCCCGCGCGTGCTGAACAGCTTCGCCATCATTGCCATCGAACAGGATACAGACCCGTTCCAGCGCCGCCACTTCATCCGGGTCCACCGGTGCCCCGTCCACGGCCATAATGCAGGCCGGGTTGTTGGCGGCCTCGGGCCCGGTGGTCAGCAAAATGGGCTGCGCTGCATCGTGGGGGCCGCCTTCGCGGCCATGTGGCAGGAACCCTTCGTCGGGCCCCAGCCACAGTTTCTCATCCAGCCAGTCCATCCGGGCGGGTTCGGTGCCCCGCACGGCGATCTTCCACCCGGCCTGCCGTGCCTTGTCCAGCAGAAACGGCAAGGTGTACTCCAGTGGCTGACGGGTCAGGTGGTAGAAATAGACGGCGCCCATCGGATTACTCGAAATTGTCCTGCACAAGGCGGCTGAGTGCACGAACACCCCAGCCAGTGGCCCCTTTGGGTGCGTAGGACGTTTCCGAAGACACCGAGGCCACACCCGCGATATCCAGGTGAATCCACGGCGTCTCCTCTTTCACGAACCGCTGCAGGAACTGCGCGGCGGTGATCGAGCCCGCCGGACGGCCGCCAACATTCTTCACGTCGGCAATGCGCGATTTCAGCTGTTTGTCATAGGCCTCACCCAAAGGCATCCGCCATGCACCCTCGTCCTCGGCTTTGGCCGATTTCAGGAAGGCATCGCAGAACGTGTCATTGTTCGAGAAGACACCCGCGTTCTCATGCCCCAGACCGATGATGATCGCACCGGTCAACGTGGCGAGGTCGATCATGCCGACCGGGCTGAACCGCTCCTGCGCGTACCACATCACGTCACACAGAACCAAACGGCCCTCGGCATCGGTGTTGATGATCTCGACCGTGTCACCTTTCATCGATTTGACCACGTCACCCGGACGGGTCGCGTTGCCCGAAGGCATGTTCTCGACCAGACCCACCAGCCCGACCACGTTGGCCTTGGCCTTGCGCTTGGCCAGTGCGCGCATGGTGCCCGCGACGACACCCGCGCCACCCATGTCCATGGTCATGTCTTCCATACCGCCCGCAGGCTTGAGCGAGATACCACCGGTATCGAACACAACTCCCTTACCGACCAGGGCCAGCGGCGCGTCGTCCTTGTCGCCGCCGTTCCACTGCATCACCACAACCTTCGAAGGACTGACCGAGCCCTGCCCGACGCTCAGCAGCGTGCGCATACCCAGCTCTTCCAGCTTGTCCTCTTCCAGCACCTCGACCTCGAGGCCCAGTTCCTTCATCTCGACCAGACGGTCGGCGAATTCTGTGGTGGTCAAGACGTTGGCCGGCTCGTTGGTCAGATCGCGGGTCATCCGCACGCCATCAGCCACGGCGTATTGCGGGGCAAAGGCGGCCTCGACCTCATCAGCTTTGTGGTGGCTGATGGTAACGGTTCCCGCTTCGTCCGATTCCTTTGTCTTATGCGCGTCGAAATCATAACTGCGCAGGGCGATACCCGTCGCCAGTTCCTCGCTGCGCGGTTGATTGCCCGCCATCACCAGCAGGTCTTTGCCACCCGCCAGCTTTGCCAGCGCGGCACCGGCCTTGCGTGCCTCGGCCGCGTCGGGGCGGCGTGGCAAAACCACGATGTCCAACGCCTCAGCCGCCATGCCGCCGGGCCAAGCCAATGATATCACGTCGCCTGTTTTGACCTTTTCGAACCGGGCGCTCTCGATCAGCCGAACAACCGCGCCGCGGGTCAGTCGATTGGCGCGACGCACCGCAGGGCTCATCTTGCCCTCGGGCGGCACGATCACGGCCACACGCCCCTCGGCCTGCGCCATCACATCCACGTCAAAGGGCTGAAACCGGATCGGTACAAGACTGCTCATTGCAAACTCCTCAAAATCTGTTCCCCAAGACCTAGCCCGCGCCGGGCGGCTTGACCAGATAGCAGTTTTCCCCGCGCGCGGATTGCATTACAGTCCCCGAAAAATTCCGGCAGGATCGGGGAGAACGAGTTGGCGAGACAGGGCAGGCATAAGCCGGTGCGCATCCGCGCAGGCGACGGTGATTCTGGCCAGATGATCGCCCGGTTCCCCCAGGAAGCCGTCTGGGTGGAGGCACATTCGTGATCCTCGACCGTTACTTCGCCCGCCGGTTCATCCAGAGTTTTCTGGTCATTGGTGGTATTTTCCTGACCCTGCTGATTCTGATCGATCTGGTAGAACAGGCCCGCCGGTTCGACTCGGAAAACCTGTCTTTCGGCACCCTGTTGCACCTGACCCTGCTGAACACACCGGCGGCGATCAGCGAAATGCTTCCGCTGCTGGTGATCCTGTCCACCATCGCGCTGTTTGTCGGGATGGCGCGCAGTTCCGAACTGGTGGTGACCCGCGCCATCGGGCGGTCAGGCATCCGGGCGCTGCTGGCCCCCGTTACGCTGGCACTGGTGATCGGCACCCTGGCGGTGGCCTTGCTGAACCCGATTACCGCCGCCACGTCCGAGGAGTTTCGGCGCCTGTCGGATACTTATAAGAACAACGGTGATTCCGCCCTGTCGATCACCAGCGAAGGGCTGTGGCTGCGGCAGGGATCGGCGGATGGACAGTCGGTCATTCACGCGCGCGGCACCACGAACGCCGACACGCTGGAGCTGACTTGGGTGACAATCATCTCTTTTTCACCGGATGGCAAACCAACGCAGCAGATCATTGCCGATCAGGCGCGGCTGTCAAACGGGTCGTGGATCTTGTCCAATGCCAAAATCTGGTCTCTGGCCGATGACATAAACCCGGAAACCGCCGCCGAGGTGCATTCGCAGATCGAAATCCCGACAACTCTGACACGGCAACGCATTCTGGACACGCTGGGTCAGCAGGATTCAGTTTCGGTCTACGATCTGCCCCAACTGATCCGCGACCTCCGCGAGGCGGGATTTTCCACCAAACAATATGAGGTCTGGCTGCAGGTACAGCTGGCACGGCCTTTCTTTCTGATGGCGATGGTGATGATCGGCGCGGCCTTTACCATGCGCCACGTGCGCTTTGGCGGCACCGGCATCGCAGTCCTGTCCGCCATTCTGCTGGGATTTGCCATCTATTTCGTTCGCAACTTTGCCCAAATACTCGGGGAAAACGGTCAATTGCCTATCGTTGTCGCGGCCTGGGCTCCGCCCTTTGCCGCCATTCTACTGTCCCTCGGCCTTCTGCTTCATGCGGAGGACGGCTGATGCGGCTCATATCCCACCTTCTGCTGTCAGGCGCCGTTGCACTGGCACTGCCAACCGGTGTCTTGGCTCAGACTCAGCCTGCCGCCAATCCGGCGCAGGACGCCCAGCAGGAAGATCAGCCCGCCCTGCTGGTGGCAGACGAGATTTTCATCACGCCCGAGCGCGTGCTGGTGGCCGAAGGCAATGTCGAGGCCTTTCAGGGCGACGCCAAAATCACCGCCGACCGCATTACCTATGACCGCGAAACCGGCGCGCTGACGCTCGAAGGCCCGATCCGCATCGATCAGGCCGGGGCGACGACGATTCTGGCGGATTCGGCGGAACTGGATGGCAGCCTTCAGAACGGTCTGCTGATCGGCGCCCGAATGGTGTTCGACCAACAGGTTCAGGTCGCCTCGGTTCAGGCCACCCGCGCAGCGGGCAGATATACGCAGCTCAGCAAGGTTTCGGCCACCTCGTGCCATGTCTGCGCCAACGGCAAGCCGCCGATCTGGCAGATCCGCGCCCGCAAGGTCACGCATGATCAGCTGGAACGCCAACTTTACTTTGAGGGGGCACAGTTGCGGGTGCTGGACGTGCCGGTCTTCTATTTCCCCTACCTGCGGCTACCGGATCCGACGCTGGACCGCGCCACCGGATTTCTGGTGCCGTCGATCCGGACCACATCGCAGTTGGGAACCGGCGTTCAGGTGCCTTATTTCATCAAGATGGGCGATCACAAGGACCTGACACTGACCCCCTATGTCTCGTCCAAGACCAAGACCCTTGGGCTACGTTTTCGGCAGGCCTTCAAAAACGGCCGCATTCAGATTGACGGCGCCTATACCCGCGACGACCTGCAGCCGAACCAGGACCGGGGATATCTGTTCGCAAACGGCTGGTTCAACCTCAATGACGGATACCGGTTCCTGTTCAACCTCCGAACCACATCCGACGACGCCTATCTGGCGGATTACGGCCTGCCCGATCTTGACCGGCTGCGCAGCGAGGTCGCACTTGAACGGATCAAGCGCGACACCGCGTTCCGCACCAGTTTCATCCACTATAAAACGCTGCGCGACAGCGAAGATCAGGATGAAATCCCGTCGCGGATTTTCGACCTGTACTACCAGAAACGCATGTTCCCGACATCCCTGGGCGGCGAGGTCCGGCTGAGCTTCATTACGCACGCCCATGAACGCACCAGCGACGAAGACATCGTTGGTCGCGATATTGCCCGTGCCACCTTTGATGCGGAATGGCTGCGCAACTGGACCTTCGCGTCGGGCCTGCGGGCCGAGGCACGCGTGGGTACGTCGGTTGATACATTCAACATTCGCCACGACAGCGAATTCCCCGATCAGGTGACCCGCGCCACCCCGCGCGCGGCGCTGACGCTGCGTTATCCGATGCGCAAGCGGGAAACCTCTGGCGCGACCCAGATCCTCGAACCGATTGCCCAGGTCGGCTGGACTCATGTGACCGACGATGATGTGCCCGACGACGAAAGCACCTTTCAGGAATTCGATCAGGGCAACCTGCTGTCGCTGTCGCGGTTTCCGGCCCCGGACCAGCGCGAAGACGGCCTGACCGGCGTCATCGGCGTAAACTGGTCGCGCTATTCCGCTGGAAACTGGCGGGCTTTGGCCACGGTCGGTCAGGTCTTTCGTACCGAAGCGGACCCCAATTTCAACCTGACCTCCGGCTTGCAGGGCACGACCTCGGATCTGCTGCTGGCCGGTCAGATTCAGACCGCAAATGGCTGGTCACTGGCCGGGCGTGGCCTGCTGAACGGAGACTTCAGCTTTGCCAAGGCCGAGCTTCGCGCTGCATGGCAGCAAGAGACAATGGGCGTCGCCGGCAGCTATGTCTGGCAAGAGCCCGATCCGGCGGAAAACGCGGATGACGAGATTTCAGAGATCTGGTTGACCGGACGTTACCGTGTGGATCAGAACTGGAACACAACCGCCCTGGCACGCTATGACCTAAGCGAATCCGAGCCGATCCGCTATGAGTTGGGGGTCACGTATCAGAATGAATGTGTGCAGGTTAACATGAACGTCAGCAGGCGCTATACCTCATCATCAACTATTGAGCCTTCGACAGAATTCGGGTTTACCGTAGCCCTGACGGGTTACTCCGTTACCAGTGGCGGCCAACAGTACAAGAGAAGATGCAGTTGATTTCAGGTTTCTCCAGTTTCCTTCGCTCCGGTTGGCTAAAACCGGTCGCCCCTGTTCTGGTCGGGGTAATGCTGGCCATGACATCGCCTCAGGCCGATGCGCAAAGCCTGTTTTCGCCGGCGATCAAGGTCAATCAGGATGTGATCACCTGGTACGAGCTGGGCCAGCGGCAACAATTCTTGACCGTTTTGGGTGCCCCCGGCGCGTCCGAGGACGAAGTGCGCAAGGCCCTGATCGACGACCGGCTGCGGAAGCAGGTCATGCGCGAGGCGGGGATTCAGGCCGCGCCCGAAGACGTTCAGGCGGGCATCGACCAATTTGCTGCGCGCGGGCAATTGTCGTCTGATGAGTTCCTGCAATTGCTGGCCGATCAGGGCGTTAGCCGCGAGACCGTTCGCGATTTCGTCGCCGACCAGATTACGTGGCGCGACTACGTCAGTGCGCGCTTCCTGTCGCAGGCACGCCCGACCGCTGATGAAATCAACCGCGCGCTGGGACAAACCGACAGCGGTGGCCTGCAGGTGCTGTTGTCCGAAATCATCATCCCGGTGAACCAGCAGACTGTGGCACAAGCCGAGCTGCTGGCAGAAGAGATTTCCGGGCTGGAAGGCTTTGACTCGTTTTCAGCGGCGGCAACACAGTTTTCGGCGGCTGCCACGCGCGAAAATGGCGGGCGGCTGGACTGGTTGAACCTCTCAAGCCTGCCACCGGCCCTGCAACCGGTGATCATTGGCCTGAAGAACGGCGACATCACCCCACCGCTGAGCCTGCCCAACGCTATCGCCCTGTTCCAGATGCGCGGCCTGCGCGAGGTTGCAACAGGCGCCACCCGTTATTCCGAGATCGACTACGCGATCTATAACATGGCCGGCGGCCGCAGCGCCGACACCTTGGCCAAAGCCGCCCGACTGAAGGAAGAGGTCGACACCTGCGATGACCTCTACGGTGTTGCCAAGGATCAACCGGCCGAAGTGCTGCAGCGTATTCAGGCCAGCCCCGGAGAAATTCCCCGCGACGTGGCGCTGGAGCTTGCCAAGCTGGATCTGAACGAGGTGTCCACGGCACTGACCCGCAACAACGGCCAGACGCTGATGTTCCTGATGCTGTGCACCCGCACCCGCGATCTGGGCGAAGAGACGTCGCGCACGGACGTGGCCAACGCGCTGACCCAGCAACGGCTCGAGGCCTTTTCCGAGAGCCTGCTGGCGCAGCTGCGCGCCGAAGCAATTATCGTCGAGCAATGACGGCCCCGATCGCGCTCAGCTGCGGAGATCCGGCCGGTATAGGCCCGGAAATTGCAGCCAAGGCGTGGTCGGACCTGCGCGACGCCTGCCCGTTCTTCTATATCGGTGACGCTGCCCATCTGCCGCCCGGCACACCGGTTGCGCGCATCTCGCACCCGTCCGAGGTTGCTGATGCCTGCGCCATCGCCCTGCCCGTTCTGCATCTGGATTTCCCGGCCCCCAATGTTCCGGGCCAACCCGACCCGGCCAACGCGCCCTATGTCATTGACGCGATCGAACAGGGTGTCTCGCTGGTTCAATCCGGTGCCGCGTCGGCATTGTGCACTGCCCCCATCCACAAAAAGGCACTGATCGACGGGGCCGGGTTTGCCTATCCCGGACATACCGAATTTCTGGCCGCCCTTGCGGATCGCAAACGGGTTGTGATGATGCTGGCCAGCGACCAGTTACGCGTGGTGCCTGCAACCATCCACATCCCTCTGTCGCAGGTGCCCTCAGCCCTGACGCCGGACCTGCTGCGCGAGACGATCTCTATCACCGCTGAAGGCCTGCGCCGCCAGTTCGGCATCGCGCATCCGCGCATCGCCATTGCGGGCCTGAACCCTCATGCAGGCGAAGGCGGCAAGATGGGGCGGGAAGAGTTGGACTGGATCGCCCCATTGATCGACGATCTGTCCACCGACGGCTATACGGTTACCGGGCCGCATCCGGCGGATACGATGTTCCACGCCGCCGCCCGGGCGCGCTACGACGCGGCAATTGCGATGTACCACGATCAGGCGCTGATCCCGATCAAGACGCTGGATTTCGACCGCGGTGTAAACGTGACACTGGGCCTGCCCTTCATCCGCACCTCGCCTGATCACGGCACCGCGCTGGACATCGCAGGCAAGGGCATCGCCACCCCCACAAGCCTGATCGAGGCGCTGAAACTGGCCCAACGCATGGCACAAAGCTCTTGATCCTTCATCTGGCCCCAAATATCCCCGCCGGAGGCAAAAAATCTCTGGCGCATGCCCCTCACCCTGCGCCACGGTAACCGGATCATGAGCGCAATCGACAATCTCCCCCCTCTGCGCGAGGTCATCGCGACACATCAGCTCTCGGCGCGCAAGTCGCTGGGCCAGAACTTCCTGCTGGACCTGAATCTGACCGCCAAGATCGCGCGGCAAGCCGGAGACCTCACCGACTGCGACGTGCTGGAAATCGGCCCCGGCCCCGGTGGTCTGACCCGCGGGCTGCTGTCCGAAGGCGCACGCAAGGTTGTGGCCGTCGAAAAAGACACCCGCTGCATCGCTGCCCTGAACGACATCGCAGCCGCCTACCCCGGCCGGCTTGAGGTGATCAACGGCGACGCGCTGGAAATCGACCCGCTGGCGCACCTGACCCCGCCGATCCGTATCGCAGCCAACCTGCCCTACAATGTCGGTACTGAGCTTCTGGTCCGCTGGCTGACCCCGCCCGAATGGCCGACCTTCTGGCAAAGCCTGACCCTGATGTTCCAGCGCGAAGTGGCCGAGCGTATCGTCGCCCAACCCGGCAGCAAGGCCTATGGCCGCCTTGCCATCCTCGCCCAATGGCGGGCCGAGGCGCGCATCGCCATGTCTTTGCCCCCCGGCGCGTTCACTCCGCCACCCAAGGTCTCCAGCGCGGTGGTCCACCTGACCGCCCTGCCCGAGCCGCGTTACCCTGCCGACGCGGCGACCCTGTCACGCGTCGTGGCTGCCGCCTTCAACCAGCGCCGCAAGATGTTGCGTGCCTCACTGAAAGGCGTCGCACCAGATATCGAAGATCGTCTGCTGGCGGCAGGCATCCAGCCCACCGAACGGGCCGAGCAGGTCCCGCTCGAGGCGTTCTGCGCGCTGGCCCGCGAAGTCAAAAATAGCTGAACGCAAAAAGAAAAAGCCCCGGAACCTCCGGGGCTTTTACAATTTCTGTACCAGTCGTTACTCGGCTGCTTCCGGAGCATCCCCATCCGTCTTGGGCGCATCCTCGGCAGGCGCTGCCTTGGGTTTACGTGCCCGTGGCTTACGCGCTGGTTTGTCCTTTTTCTCCGGCGCCGGGGCCGGCTCGGACCCTTTGCTTTCCGGCGTCTCGACCAAACCGCTTTCGGGTGCGGCCTCGGGCGTGCCGAAATCCATCACGTCGGGCTGCGGCGCATCGGCAGGGTCGGCCTGGCGGGCGGCTTCACGCTCCTGACGCTCGGCGCGCTCACGGTCACGTTCGGCCTGACGCTCGCGATTCTGGCGCTCTTGCTCTTCGCGGCGAGCTTCAATCTCGCGCTGCGCGTCGCTTAGAAGACGCAGGTAATGCTCGGCGTGTTGCTGAAAGTTCTCGGCAGCCACGCGGTCGTTCGACAGCTGGGCATCGCGCGCCAACTGATTGTATTTGTCAATGATCTGCTGGGGCGTACCGCGCACCTTACCTTCGGGACCCGAGCTGTCAAAAACCCGGTTAACAACGTTGCCGCCAGAAGGACGATTGCGGTTATTCTTGGCCCGCGAGCGGGATTTGGAAGATCTCATCTTACTTTACGTCAGCCTTGTCATTCGGTGCCGATGAAGTCGCGTCCTGCACTGCTCAATGGCTTTAGCCGTCACGCGATGTCGACTTTTTTGGGCTTGGCGTCAGGGGCCCGCTGAGACAGCGTCAACCTCTCCGACTATCTCTGAGTAAGCATGTCCAGCGCGCGCAGACAAGAGCTTTGTCCAAAAAATCGCAGCTTTTTTACATCAATCGGCGCTTTTTAGCCTCACCCAACGCCGCAATTACGGCATTCTGGCCAGAACGACACGGTCGCGACCGTCCAGATCGGGAATGATCCGCGTTTTGGTCAGGCCCGCAGCCTGAAACAGGGATGCGACGCTTTGGCCCTGGGTTGGGCCGATTTCGACCAGAATCCGCCCACCCGGCATCAGGAAGTCTGGCGCCGAGGCCGCGATATGGCGGTACGCGCCAAGCCCGTCACCCTCATCCGTCAGTGCCATGCGCGGCTCATGCTCGCGAACTTCGGGGGACAGCTCTTCCATTTCCGACAGCGAAATATAGGGCGGATTTGAAACAATCAGGTCAAACTCGCCTTCGATGTCCTCGAACCAGTCCGAGCGTAAAATCTCGACCCGCTCCTGTACCTGATGCTGCACTGCGTTGGCGCTGGCCTGCAGGCAGGCGGATTCGCTCAGATCCGCGCCTACGCCCGAAGCACTGGTGCGCTCGGCCAGCAGCGTGATCAGGATGCAGCCGGAGCCGGTGCCCAGGTCCAGCACATGATCGAACGGCTCGCTCAGCGCCGCCTCGATCAGAGTCTCGGTTTCGGGCCGCGGGTCCAGCACATCGCGGCTGACCCGGAACTGGCGGCCGTAGAATTCGCGCTCACCCAGCAGATGAGACACCGGTACCCGAATGGCCCGCAGCGAGATCAACTGGTCATAGCGTTCGGCGATTTCGGGCGAGAGTTCCTCGGGCGCGATCAGTGTAACCCGGCTGGCCTCGATCCGCGCGGCATGGGCCAGCAGAATCCGCGCATCCCGTGCCGGATCAGCAACCCCTGCGGCCCGCAAGCGCGCGGTCGCTGCGACCATGGCCTGCGCCGCTGTCAACGCCGCAATCACTGCGCCATCTCCGCCAGCAGGCGCGCCTGGTCATCGGCGGTCAGCGCGTCGATCACTTCGTCCAGATCGCCCTGCATCACCTGATCCAGCTTATACAGCGTCAAGTTGATGCGGTGATCCGTCATGCGGCCCTGCGGGAAGTTATAGGTCCTGATCCGCTCGGACCGGTCGCCCGACCCCACCTGACTGGCGCGATCTGCGGAACGTTCACTATCGATCCGCTGGCGTTCCATGTCGTACAGGCGCGTTTTCAGAACCTGCATCGCGATCTCACGATTGCGGTGCTGCGATTTCTCGGAGCTGGTCACGACCAAACCCGTCGGAAGGTGCGTGATCCGCACCGCCGAGTCGGTGGTGTTCACGTGCTGCCCACCCGCGCCGGAACTGCGCATAGTGTCGATGCGGATGTCATTGGCGTCGATCTGAATGTCCACATCCTCGGCCTCGGGCAGAACCGCGACGGTCGCCGCAGACGTATGGATACGCCCGCCGCTTTCGGTTTCGGGCACGCGCTGCACGCGATGCACACCGGATTCGTATTTCATGCGGGCAAAGACATTGTCACCCTTGATATGGGCGACCACCTCTTTGATCCCGCCCAAATCCGAGGCCTGCTCCTCGATGATCTCAAACTGCCAGCCGCGCCCTTCGGCGTAGCGCTGGTACATGCGCAGCAAATCCCCTGCGAACAGCGCCGCCTCATCCCCGCCGGTGCCGGGACGGATTTCCAGCATCGCGGGCCGCGCGTCGGCCTCATCCCGGGGCAGCAGTGCCAGTTGCAGGGCGTGTTCCGCCTGGGGGATGCGGGCCTGAAGGTCGGGGATTTCCTCCTCGGCCAGCTCTTTCATGTCGGGGTCGGCCAGCATCACCTCGGCCTCGGCCAAATCGGCGACCAGTTGACGCCAGGCCATGATCTGATCAACCACCGGCTTGAGATCCGAGTATTCCTTGGCCAAAGCCGCAATATCTCCGCCCGAGGCGCCATCGGCCATGGCGGCTTCGAGGTACTGGAATCGCTGGGTTATCTGCTCAAGGCGTTCTTCGGGGATCATCCGCGCGGTGTCTATCAATCCGAGGCTTTGGTCAAGGGCCGTCCCTGTGCTAAGCTGACGCGTATGACACGTTTGGCGCTTGTATTCCTGCTGTGCGCGACCCCTGCCATGGCCGATGTTGTCGGCCCCAAAGGCAAGGTACAAGACTGTTATTGCACCGATAAATCGGGATCGCGTATCGAGTTGGGCGAGATGATCTGCCTGCAGGTCGATGGACGCATGTTCACCGCCCAATGTCAGATGTCGCTGAATGTGCCGATGTGGCGCGAAGTACAGGAGGGGTGTCTTTCGTCAGGGTTGGTTGATTGGCCCAAGCTTGATACCCCGACACTAGATCAGAACGCCACCTAGCCGATCATAGGTCTTCCCAACGGCTTAACTTGCAATTTTTTGCGATACCGCCAAACTCCATACTCGGCGTAAAGGGTCAAAATCGCGCCAATAAGTATGGAGCCTATAACCAACCTTGAAGCATTGCATTGAACGGTATTGCTCATAATGAACATGCCTGTACCCCAACCTCCGCCAAACAAGAGTAAGCCAAAAGTTATGCGCGCGACCCTGCTTCTATAAGCAAACGGCCTCGGCTCGAAGCCAAAGTATCTTAGAACGCGGACGTCTGGAGTTGGTTTCGGAGACTTCTGCCAACCGGCAGCTTGCAGCTTTGTGGCCGCTAGCTGGAGTTTTCTTTCATAGTCACTCATACTACTTATTGGAGACTTTTTATAGGGATTTCAACCTATTGCAGTTCAGCAAGCCATCCATCAACTCGGGTCTTGTTCACTCCAAAGTCTGATCGTCCAAACCTCAACCGACCATAAATGCGCAGAGTATCTCCGTCTTGCTGAGCAGTGGTATAATCGGGAAAGCCTACCGCTTTGGTGCGGGTGACATAGGTTATCATCCCCTCATCCACCGATCCGGCCAGCACAGCGGTGCGTGGCGTCCCCCTTGCGATGGCGTCCAGCAGAGCCAAGCCGTCCGGCCCGGTTTCAATCACCCGAAGGACGCCGCCTTGCATGTCGAGATCGGCCTCACCCACGGGTGCCACATGCCATATCCCCGGGTCGGATGGGGCCAAACGAATATAGGCACCCACAAGCACCACCAAACCCACGATCAGCCAAAACACCGTTTTCTTCATCCCGAACCCGTTCTTTTCGCAAGCGTTATTCGCAAAGGCGCGTCGGACAAGGTACCGATCCCCCTACCGTTGCGTCACGCCGGGCAAAATGCACAGCATCTCGAACAGCAGGTTCGCGGCCGTCAGCGCCGTGTTGCCCGTGGGGTCATAGGGCGGAGAGACCTCAACCAGATCGCAGCCCACCACGTTCATCCCGGCCAGTGCATGGATCAGTTGCAGCGCCTGCGGTGTCGTCAGACCTCCGATCTCGGGCGTTCCGGTGCCGGGTGCAAAGGACGGGTCCAGGCTGTCGATGTCATAGGAAAAATAGGTCGGGTGATCGCCGACCGTTTTGCGGATTTGTGAACCAATCTCGGTCAGGTTCTGCTGCCACAACTCCCACGCCGGGAACTGGCGGAAGCCCCAGCCCTTGGCCTCGGTAAAATCGCTGGCAGCATAGCCCGAGCCGCGAATGCCGATCTGGAAGGTCTTGTCGGGGACGATCAGCCCTTCTTCATAGGCGCGGCGAAATACTGTGCCGTGGGTTTCCTTCTCGCCGAACATCTCGTCATTCACATCCGCATGGGCATCTACATGCACCAGCGCCACCGGGCCGTGTTTGGCCGCAATCGCCCGCAGGATCGGCAGGGTGATCGAGTGGTCCCCTCCCATCGCAACAGGTGTCACACCCTGTGCCAGAACGGCGTCGTAGCTTTCCTTGATGATCTTGAGGCTATCGGCCAAGGAGAAAGTATTGATCGCCAGATCGCCGATATCCGCAATTTGCAGGCTGTCGAACGGAGCAGCGGAATTGGCCATGTTATAGGGCCGGATCATCGCGCTTTCGCTGCGAATCTGCTTTGGTCCAAACCGCGTGCCCGACCGCCACGAGGTGCCGATATCCATCGGAATGCCCAGCACGGCCACATCCAGCCCGGCCAATGTATCCGCCTGCGGCAGGCGCATAAATGTGTTCGGCCCGGAAAATCGCGCCAGATCATTGCCGCTGATCGGTTGGTTGAAGTCTGTCATTTTGTTCCTCGACAAGCCCCTCAGAACATTGCTTTACGAACCGTTTAGAAGTTCCTGCAAATTTTCCGAAATCTGATCATCAATTCGATAAGAAACACTTAATTCCGTCTGAGATTCCGCGTCTGAAGCAAATCGCACATAACTTACACCCCAACGCCTTTCGTCCCCGACAGGATGGCTCTCCCAAAACAGAAAGGCAGGCCACGCGTCTGCACCTGTCCAGTCTTGACCCTTGCTTGTATCGTAGGGTGTAAGATCAGGAAGAGTTTTTCCGATTAGGCCAGCAACCGCAGCATCATACGCCTTGCGCTCTTCATGAGTCATCGGCTTCAAAGCATCGGAAACCGAGCAAGTACTGTTACTGTATCGTAAGAGTAGCGTCGTGTCCGGTTCGACCCAAGCCAAACCGTCAGCGCGTTCAAGGCGCACCAAGTTCTTACCCGGATCAATAACCCGCAGGCTGGCAAAAGAAACACAGTACTCTTCGAACAGGTTCATCGCGGTTTGAACCCGATTAACCGGCTGCTGGAAAAGACCACGCCCGAAAAAACCGACAGGTAGGCCAACGGCAACTATACCCGCCCAGATCATTATCTTCTGCCGTTTCATGCCAGCTTGTTCCAGCCCAAAAGGCAAATGATCTGCGTCGCCACATGGGCGCCTGCAATCGCCGTCGCGCCGGAGGTGTCATAGGGCGGAGAGACCTCGACCACGTCGCCGCCCTTGATGTTGATCCCGGCGATATCGCGCAGGATGATCTGCGCCTGAATGGAACTCAGCCCGCCCCAGACCGGCGTGCCGGTGCCGGGGGCAAAGGCCGGGTCCAGGCCGTCGATGTCAAAGCTCAGGTAGACCGGGCTGTCGCCCAGAATGCCTTTGATCTTTTGTGCCACGGCAGCGGGGCCGGATTCGTAAACTTCGCGCGCGTCGATGATGTTGACGCCCAGCGTATCCTCATTTGTGGTGCGGATACCGACCTGAACCGAGCGTTTCGGGTCCACGATCCCCGACTTCACCGCCTTGTAGAACATGGTCCCGTGATCCACTCGGGTCATGTCGTCATCGGCCCAGGTGTCCGTATGCGCATCGAACTGCAGCAAGGACATCGGCCCATATTTCTCGGCGTAGGCTTTGAGGATCGGAAAGCTGATATAGTGATCCCCGCCCAAGGAAACCGAGGCCACATCGGCGGCCAGAATGCTGCGGATATGGTCGGTCAATGTGTCGGGAAAGGCCGGAATGTTGGCATAGTCATAGGCCACGTCGCCATAATCCACGATCGCCAATTCGCTGAGCGCATCAAACGGCCAGCCATAGGGCGCATCCGGTGATTGCAGCGCGCTGGCCTCACGGATCGCGCGGGGGCCTAACCGGGTGCCGGGGCGATTGGTCACCGCTTGGTCAAAGGGCACGCCCGTCACAGCAATGTCCACGCCCTTCAAGTCCTTGGTATAAAGCCGCCGCAGGAACGAGGTGGCGCCGCCAAAGGTGTTCTCGAACGACAGCCCCTTGAGGTCGGGATTGGTGAACGCCTCATCCACCTGATTTTTTGCGTCTTCCAGTGCCATGCTATTCCCCCATCAGCCTAGCGGTTGCGCCTTTTCCACGATCCGCGCAAAGAATGAGGCGCCCACCGGCGCGATCTCATCGTTGAAGTTGTATTTCGGATGGTGCCACCCGGCCCCTTCGCCTTGCCCCAGGAACAGATAGGCCCCCGGGCAGGCATTCAACATATAGGCGAAATCTTCAGCCCCCATGTTACGGGGAACATCATCGACAACCTGATCGGTCCCCGAGATTTCCCGCGCCACATCCGCCGCGAAATTCGTTTTTTCGGTACTGTTGATCGTGGCGGGATAGTGCACTTCGTAGTCCAGCCGCGCCTCGACTCCGTATGAGGCCGCCTGCCCCTGTACGATCTGCTCCATCCGCTCCATCACCATCTTTTGCACGGCCGGATCAAAAGTGCGTACCGTGCCGTTGATATAGGCGGTATCCGGGATCACGTTGTCTACCGTGCCGGTATGGATTTGCGTGACCGAGACCACAAGATCGTCCAGCGCGTGGTGATTTCGGCTGACAATGGTCTGAAGCGCTTGTGCAATCCCGCAGGCCGCCATCACCGGGTCACGGGCTTCATGCGGCATGGCGCCGTGGCCGCCAACGCCCTGAATATAAACATGAAACGTGTCCACCGCCGCCATGATCGCCCCCGGCGCGGTGTGAAAAGCCCCCGCTGGGACGTTGGGCGCATTGTGCAGCGCATAGACCTGAGAGATGTCGAACCGGTCCATGATCCCTTCTTCGACCATCACACCGGCCCCACCGCCAGATTCCTCGGCCGGTTGAAAAATCAGCGCCACGCGACCTGCAAAGTTCCGCGTTTCCGCCAGATAGCGCGCGGCCCCCAGCAGCATCGAGGTGTGTCCGTCATGGCCACATGCGTGCATCAGACCGGGCCGTTTCGAGGCATACTCAACCCCCGTCTCCTCGGGGATCGGCAAAGCATCCATGTCAGCGCGCAAACCAATCGTGGGTCCTTCGCCCTGCCCGTTGATGATCGCGACAATCCCAGTCTTGGCAATACCCTCGTGCACCTCATCCACGCCAAATTCACGCAGGCGATCCGCGACAAAGGCCGCCGTTTCATGGCATTCGAATTCCAGCTCGGGGATCGAATGCAGGTGCTGCCGCCACGCGGCCATATCGGCGGCGAAATCAGCAATTCGGTTGACGACGGGCATAGGGGGTGGACTCCTGAACCTGGCTGCGGAATGGATGCATCTGACACCGGAACGAAAGGGTTCGCAATGGCCGAAAATCCTCTGATCCATGACAGCGACGCCGGGATCGAGCGTTTGCTGGAAATCATGCGCCGCCTGCGCGACCCGGAAACAGGCTGCCCCTGGGATATCGAACAGGACTTCGACACCATCGCCCCGTACACCATCGAAGAGGCCTATGAGGTCGCTGACGCCATCGAACGCGAGGCCTATGATGAGTTGAAGGGAGAGTTGGGCGACCTGCTGTTTCAGTCCGTATTCCACGCGCAGATGGCCGAAGAAGCCGGGCATTTCAGCTTTCAGGACGTTGTGCGCACCATGTCTGACAAGATGGTCGCGCGACACCCACATGTGTTCGGTGATGAATCCCGGGACAAATCGGCTGCGCAGCAGACGGTGGATTGGGAAGCGATCAAGGCCGCCGAACGTGCGGGCAAGGAACAGAAAGGCGCGTTGGACGGTGTGGCCGCCAACCTGCCCGCCCTGTTGCGCGCCCACAAGTTGCAGCAACGCGCGGCTCGCGTCGGATTCGACTGGCCCGATGCCAGCCACGTGCTGGCCAAAATCACCGAAGAGGCCGCTGAGCTGGAAGAGGCGCGCAACAGCATGGACGCCGACGCGTTGGAGGATGAATTCGGCGATCTGCTGTTCGTGATGGTCAATCTGGGTCGCCATCTGGGCATCGAACCCGAGGCCGCCCTGCGCCGCACCAATGCCAAGTTCACCCGCCGCTTTGAACAGGTCGAGGCACGACTGGCCGCCCGCGGAAAAACCCCGTCTCAAAGTGATTTGGCCGAAATGGACGCGCTGTGGGACGAGGTAAAAACCGAAGAGCATCGCGCCAACGGCAAACTCCCGCCTGTGGATGTCACGACCGGGGCCTGAAACTGCTGGACAAGCGCGGTGACACTTGCGAGTGTCCGCGCTTCAAGACCCCGGAGGCAGAGCATGGCACCCCGCAAAATCATCATCGACACCGATCCCGGACAGGACGACGCCGTTGCCATACTGCTGGCGCTGGCCAGCCCCGAAGAGGTCGATGTTCTGGGGATCACTGCCGTTGCCGGAAACGTGCCGCTGGAACTGACAGCCAAGAATGCGCGGATCGTCTGTGAACTGGCCGGGCGCACGGATGTCCCGGTTTATGCCGGATGCGATCGTCCGCTGAACCGGCCTCTGGTCACGGCGGAACATGTGCACGGCAAGACCGGATTGGATGGGCCCGTCCTGCCCGACCCGCAGATGCCTCTGGCCGAGGGCCACGCGGTTGATTTCATCATCGACACCCTGCGCGCGAACGAACCCGGGACGGTGACGCTCTGTCCGCTGGGACCGCTGACCAATATCGCCACCGCTTTTCAGAAAGCGCCCGACATCATCGACCGGGTTCAGGAAATCGTGCTGATGGGCGGCGCGTATTTCGAGGTCGGCAACATCACTCCGGCGGCGGAGTTCAACATTTACGTTGACCCGGAAGCCGCTGAAATCGTGTTTAAATCCGGCATTCACATCGTTGTCATGCCGCTGGACGTGACCCATGACGCGCTGGTTACCAGACACCGCAACGAAGCCTTCCGCGCGCTGGATTCCAAAGTCGGCCATGCGGTTGCCGAGATGACAGATTTCTTCGAACGGTTCGACATGGAAAAGTACGGCTCCGAGGGCGCGCCGCTGCACGATCCCTGCGTGACCGCCTATCTGATCCGGCCCGATCTGTTCTCGGGCCGTCACATCAACGTCCAGATCGAAACTCAGTCGGAACTGACTATGGGCATGACCGTCGCCGATTGGTGGCGCGTCACGAACCATGCGCCCAACGCCATGTTCATGGGCGAAATCGATGCCGACGGATTTTTTGACCTGCTAACAGAAAGGCTGGCCCGCCTATGAGCGCCGCACTGAAACTCGCCCGTCCGGAAGACCTGGATCGTCTGATGGGGCTGGTCACTGCCTTTCATACCGAGGCTGGTATCCAGCAGGACATTGACCAGACCCGCAACGCGCTGGCCCCCTTACTTGAGGGCATCCCCCACGGTTGCATCTACCTGATTGGTCCCGGTCGTGCGCCGCTGGGCTATATCGTTCTGACTTTCGGTTGGTCGGTCGAGTTCGGCGGCATGGACGGCTTTGTCGACGAGATATACATCCGCCCTGCCGTCCGGGGCCGCGGCATCGCGACCGAAGTGCTTTTGGACCTGCCGAAAGCCCTTGCCGGTGCTGGTCTGACCGCTCTGCATCTTGAGGTCGATCGTACCAACGAGGCCACGCAGAAACTGTATCTGCGCACCGGATTCAGACCGCGTGAGCGTTACATGTTGATGAGCAGAAAGCTCTGACACTCGTCCCCATCACAATCGCTTTGATCCATGAACGGCTAAATTACTCTTACCGGGATTCACCTCGGAAGACGTAAGTGGGCGTTCCCATATCCTGTACCGGATCAGTCGCAGACACCGGATCACCGGTAATCGGGTAAGTGCCCGGCCCTGAACAGGCCGCCAAGAAAACAGTGCTGATCACTGAGGCTACGAGAAGGAATTTCGAACCAGTCATGGTGTTCTCCTTTCTGTAATGCCGGCAGCATATGTCAGCTCAATTTGAAACAAATAGGAAAAAGTTCACACATAACCTGATTTATGTCAGCCAAAAGTCCGCTTGCGGAAAAAGTAACTGCCTTTTTAGGGCGTTACACAATCAGAATTTTCTAAGTTTTTTGGGGTCTCGACCCGCTCTAGCCAAGCTTGTCTGCTAAATTCGCAAAATCTTTGGCGACAATGTCCCAGTTGCCTTCAGCCCGCAGGTCATGAGATTGGAACGGACCGTGCTCGGTCGGGCGAGCCACAAAAGCGGTTTTCAAACCTGCCTGCCGCGCTGCGTACAGGTCATCATTATGCGCGGCGACCATCATGACCTGATCGGCGCTCAGCCGCAGCGCGGCACAACTGGCCAGATAGACTTGCGGCTTTGGTTTGTAGTCCCGGGCCATTTCTGCCCCAAGAATGCAGTCCCAAGGGAGGCCGCCATACTTCGCAAGCCGGGTCATCAACGCGATTGAGCCGTTTGAGCAGGGTGCGATGATCCTATTGCGCTTCAACACCTGCAATGCAGGCACGACGTCAGGCCAGGGGTCCAGCCTCTCCCATGCAGCCGTCAGATCGGCTGGGTTTGGAACAGTAACGCCAAAACGGGTGGCAACAACCTCAAGGTTCTCGCGGTGCAGGTCGTCCAGCGGCACATAACCCCTGCCCCCTTCACGGATAGCGGCCATGGAGGGGTCGTACTCAGCCCGCCACGCATCGGCAAAATCCAGAGCGTCCAGATCCGGCAAAACCGCAGCCACTTCGCGCGCGATGGAACTGCGCCAGTCAACGCAGGTACCGAACACGTCAAAGATCAGCGCTTTTACCATGACCTGGCTCTCATCCTGACATGCCCTGCCCGGGGTCAGGCAGGGCTGTTTTGTGCCGGATCAGCGCTTCAGGATCGAAGCTCCGGCATATTCCGCAACCTCACCCAGCGATTCCTCGATGCGGATCAGTTGGTTGTACTTGGCCAACCGGTCCGACCGCGCCAGCGAGCCGGTCTTGATCTGACCGCAGTTGGTTGCCACGGCCAGATCGGCAATGGTGGCGTCCTCGGTCTCGCCCGAACGGTGCGACATAACGTTAGTATAACGCGCACGGTGCGCCATATCGACAGCACGCAGGGTCTCGGTCAGCGAGCCGATCTGGTTCACCTTGACCAGCATCGAGTTGGCACAGCCACGCTCGATCCCTTCGGCCAGACGTTCGGGGTTGGTCACGAACAGGTCGTCGCCCACTAGCTGCACCCGGTCACCCAGAGCGTCGGTCAGTGCCTTCCAGCCGTCCCAGTCATCCTCGGACATGCCGTCTTCGATCGAGATGATCGGATAGTCGTTGACCAGCGCCGCCAGATAGGCCGCGTTTTCGTCCGAGGTCAGGCTCTTGCCCTCGCCCGACAGAACGTATTTGCCGTCCTTGTAGTATTCGGTCGCGGCACAATCCAGCGCCAGGTGAATTTCCTCACCCGGCTTGTAGCCTGCCTTTTCAATGGATTTCAGGATGAAATCCAGCGCCTCTCGGGTCGAGGCGATGTTCGGGGCAAAGCCGCCCTCGTCGCCGACGCCGGTGGCCAGGCCAGCGGCCGACAGCTCTTTCTTCAGGGTGTGAAAGACTTCGGACCCCATGCGGACCGCCTCGCGGATATTCGCGGCCGAGGTCGGCATGATCATGAATTCCTGAATGTCGATCGGGTTGTCGGCATGTTCGCCGCCGTTGATGATGTTCATCATCGGCACCGGCAGAACGCGGGCCGAGGTGCCGCCGACATAACGGTACAGCGGCTGCGTGGTGAAATCCGCTGCAGCCTTCGCGGTCGCCAGCGAAACACCCAGAATGGCGTTTGCGCCCAGACGACCCTTGTTCTCGGTCCCGTCCAGTTCGATCATCGCGCCGTCAATGGCAACCTGTTCGGTCGCGTCGAAGCCCACCAGTTCTTCGGCGATCTCACCGTTTACGGCGGCGACGGCCTCAAGCACGCCTTTGCCCATGTAGCGCGACTTGTCGCCGTCGCGCTTTTCCACCGCCTCGTAGGCACCGGTCGAGGCGCCCGAGGGTACTGCTGCGCGGCCCATAGTGCCGTCTTCCAGGATCACGTCCACTTCGACGGTCGGATTGCCCCGGCTATCCAGAATTTCGCGTGCGTGAATGTCGATGATGGTGCTCATGAGGCCCGTCCCTGTGGCTGCAATAAGTTGCATGCCTCATAGCATCACCGGGTAAAAAGTAAACCGGTCATGTTATCGCTAACAGGTATATTGTCGGAGCTTTAGGGCTAACAGGTTCCTGTTTGCGCCAACGTGCGACGATCCGTCAGGCCGCGACGGCCAGTTCACGGGCCAGCTTGCGCTCTCGGATAAAGGTGTACATGCCCGACCCCATGATCAACGCCGCCCCGGCGAAGGTCAGAAAATCAGGACGTTCCCCGAACATCAGCATCCCCGCCATGATCGAAAAGATCAGCCGGGTATAGCGGAAAGGCATAAGGGCTGAAGCCTCGCCGATCCGCATGGCCGTGACGATGCCATAATAGCCAAGAACACCAAACCCGACGGCACCAAGGTACGGACCGATCTGCGCCGATTGCAGCGGGGTAACGGGTTGCGCCGAAAACACCATCAGAGCCACACCCGACACGGCCACCGCAAAATAGGCCTGAAAAGCCACTACCGAAGACGCAACCCGCGGATCAAGCTTGCGGGTGATCAGGTCCCGCGCGGCGATGGCGATCACGGTTGCCACGACGAACAGAGAGTCGGGCTGGAACCCTTCGAAACCCGGTCGAATAATCATCAGAACGCCGATGAAGCCCAGCCCGACGGCGCTCCAACGACGCCAGCCGACTTGTTCCCCAAGAAACAGCGCCGCGCCCATGGTAACGGCCAGCGGCATCGCCTGAAACACGGCGGCCACGGTGGACAGATCCACCAGCGACAGAGCGGTCACGAAAGTCAGCGCCCCGACCATCTCGGTCGCGGCGCGGGCCAGCGGCAGGGGCTGCCACGCCACAGGATCAAAGATGCGTTTGCGTGTGGCCACAGCCAAAATCGCAAACAGAAGACCACAGACCACGCCCAGAACAACCATGATCTGGCCCGTCGGCACCGTGACCGACAGCAGCTTGATGAACATATCCTCAAGCGCAAAAGCCGCCATCGCGCCGACGACCAGCAAAATGCCGTTTACGTTGTTCATGGTCATTTCCGTAAATTCCAGCGGCCCAAATCGCCGCCCCTTACGTCACCCAATACGCAAGACACCCGCTCTGGCAAGTATTATCAGGCCGGAATACATGATTTCCCGTGGGTCTGACCTTCGCGTTTTGTGATGGATCAGTCCTGATCCAGCGGCACGCCGTACAGTTCCAGCCGGTGGCCTTTCAGCTTATAGCCCAGCTTGGCCGCGATTTTTTCCTGCAGCGCCTCGATCTCGGGGTCGACGAATTCGATCACCTCACCCGATTGCATATCGATCAGGTGGTCGTGGTGGTCACGCTCGGCATCTTCATAGCGCGCACGGCCGTCCCCGAATTCCAGGCGTTCCAGAATCCCGGCCTCTTCGAACAGTTTCACGGTGCGATAGACGGTGGCGATGGAAATCCCCGAATCTACTTCAGACGCGCGGGAATACAGTTCCTCGACATCGGGATGATCTTCGCTTTGTTGCAAAACCTGCGCGATCGTGCGGCGCTGGCCGGTCATGCGCAGGCCTTTGGCTTCGCAACGGGCGATGATCGTGTCGGACATATGAGACCCTCAGAGTAGTTCGGGTTTCTGTCTTAATACGTCTGGACGGCTGGCGCTACCGCGGAATTGCGGTTTCCCGCGCCACTCGCAGATCCGCCCAGATCGGCAGATGGTCCGAGGCGATATGCGCCGGCCGCGCGTCGTGGACGCCATGCACCACAGCCTCAAGCCCCGCGCCCAGCGCGATCCGATCCAGTGCCCCCAATGGCTGCGCCGCCGGAAAACTGGGAACGGGCGGCAAAAAGCGCATGTCAGGGGCCAGATGATCCAGCACCGGCTGTCGCGACCATTCGTTGAAATCTCCGGCCCAGACGGTGGGCATATGGTCCAGATCATCGTCAAATCGACGGATATGGGTGATCTGCTGGCGCCGGGACGCAGGCAACAACCCCAGGTGCATTCCCATCACCCGCAACGGCCCGATATGGGTATCGAACTCCACCCGCACCGCGCCCCGAGGCTCCAACCCCGGCAGGTCGTGGTGACCGGCCTGCCGTACCCGGATTGCATCCCCGCGCCAAATCACGGCGTTGCCGTGCCAACCCAGACTGCCCGCCCCGCCCAGATCGACAATCTGCCAACCGGCCTCATCCAGCATGAAGTGCGGCAAGGCGGCGGGCCGCGGCGGCAAGCGTTTGTCGGCCTCTTGCAGCACCACGATATCCGCCTTCATGCTGTCGATAACCTGCATGATGCGTTGAGGTTGCCGCCGGAAATCGAGGCCTACACATTTCTGGATGTTATAGCTGGCGATGCGCAGGGTTGAGGTTTGGGTCATGGATGTCCTGTGATTGGCATGAAGCGGTGCGCGGCTATCCGATTTCTCTCAAAACTGCGTAACCATCAAATTGACGGGCTCGTCCCCTTCGGCAGAGGAGGCATGGCCTGTCCCGTTAGTATCCTCTGCCCAGAACAGATCACCGACGGTAAAGTCGCGGATTTCCCCCGATCCGGCCTGAACGCGAAACGTACCCGACAAAACCGTCGCAAGCTGCCGTTTGGGAGAGCGATGCGGCACTCCCTTCCACCCGGCGGGCAAGGTGAGGAAGACAAAGCCCGCGGCATCATACTCGCCCGATGCGTAGAATGGCGCAGCAGGCGGGGCGAAGGTCTTCAGGTCCTGGTCAACGTCCCGGTCTTCAAAATACGAAACGCCTTCTGCGTCTTCCAGCAATATGGAGTAGCGCATTCTGTGCTCCCTAATTCAAATCTGAATAGCCCCCTGAAACACCCATTATGCAGCATTCTTCTTTGAGGGTAAGCCGCAGGGCCGTTTGATTTGGAAGTTTTCTAGCGCCGGCCCGCGAACTGCGACAAAGGAATCCGGATTCACCCTTCCCTTTCGGCGTCTTGGCACCTGACTTGATACCGGATGGTTATTGGCGATCCGATAGCTTGCGTTGCGACATCACTTCAGTGATCGCATCTCCGGACATCGCATCACGGGCATAGGTAAAGGTTCCCAGGTCCCTGACCTCAAGCGCGGCACGTTGCAACGCTCCGAATGCAGCACGGGCAAACGATCCCCCCACGCTGATCCGCCTGACCCCGGCCTCGGACAGTTGCGCGACGGTATATGTCGGCGCTTGCAGCCCCATCACAACATTCACGGGCTTGTCCAAAGCGCTGCAAACAGTTCGGATTGCCTCGATATCCGGAAGCCCGGGCGCATAAAGAACATCCGCGCCAGCGTCCGAGAACGCCTGCAGGCGTCTGATCGTGTCCGACAGGTCTTTTCGCCCCCACAGAAAACCCTCGGCCCGGGCAGTCAACAGAAACGGTTTTCCCCGCAAGGCGTCCGCCGCCGCACGAATGCGGTCGACCGCAATTGGCAGTGCGTAGATCGGATCGCTTTCATCACCCGTGGCATCTTCGATGGATCCACCGACCAAGCCTATATCGATGGCCTGCCTGATCGTTTCCGCGCAGGCTTCGGGGCTAGCGCCAAACCCGTCTTCCAGATCGGCGGTGACCGGCAAATCCGTCGCCTGAACAATCTCGGCTGCATTCAACAGAATTTCGTCCCGACCAAGGCTGGCAAATGAATCCCGCTTACCTTTGGAAAAGGCGTATCCGGCGCTTGTGGATGCCAATGCGTCGAACCCCATGCTGGCCAGCAACCGCGCAGAGCCCGCATCCCAGGGGTTCGGAATAACAAATGCTTCATCCTTGTCGTGAAGCGCTTTGAAGCGTTCGTATTTTGTGTTCTGGTTCACGTCGCATCCTCCTGGCAGTGGGGAGTATAGCTTTCCGGAACCCTCAGAGAACCGTTTTCTCAGCCTCTTTGAGGCCACGTCACGTCCCGCAGAACGTCGCGCGGACCACTTCCTGTTCGGTCGGAGGATAGGTCAGATCAACCGCCTCTGGCTGAGCGGTGTAGGGCCGCGCCAGAACTTTGGTCAAACGATGGAACGGGGCATAGTCGCCCTGAACAGCCGCCTGTATCATCTGCTCGACCCGGTGGTTGCGGGGGATGAAGGCGGGGTTGGCGGTGTTCATCACTGCCTGCGGGTCCTGTTCCCGTTTCAACCGCGCCTGCCAGCCGACGGCCCATGCGTCAAAGGCCTCGGGCGTCAGGAACTGATCGCGTGCATTGTCACCGCCCAGCGCCCGGAACGTGTTGGTGAAATCGGCGCTGTTATGTGCCATCCGGGTCAGCAGATCGGTGATCAGGGCTTCGTCGTCATCCTCTTTGTTGGTCAGGCCAATCTTGGCCCGGAACCGCCCCAGCCATTCCTGATGGATCAGACCCGGCATGGCGTGCACGATCTCGGTGGCTTCTTCGACGGCGGCCTCGGGGTCGTCAACCTGCTGGATCAGCGCCGTTGCCAGTTGCGCAAGGTTCCACACCGCAATGTCCGGCTGGTTGGAATAGGCATAGCGCCCCATCTGGTCGATCGAGCTGTAGACCGTATTCGGATGATAGCTGTCCATGAAAGCGCAGGGCCCATAGTCGATGGTTTCCCCGGCAATCGAGCAATTGTCGGTATTCATCACCCCATGAATGAACCCCACGCTCATCCACTGTGCGATCAACTGCGCCTGCGCATCCCGCACCGCGCGTAGCAGGCCCATTGGCCCATCGGCATTCGGGTAATGTCGGGCAATGGAGTAATCGGTCAGTTTCCGCAGGTTTTCGATCTGCCCGCGCCCGGCAAACACCTGAAACGTCCCCACGCGCAGATGGCTTTGCGCCACGCGGGTCAGCACCGCGCCGGGCATCGGGCCTTCGCGCAAAACGATCTCTCCGGTCTCTACCGCCGCCAGCGCACGGGTGGTCGGGATGCCCAGCGCGTGCATCGCCTCGGACACTACGTATTCGCGCAGCACTGGTCCTAGCCATGCCCGGCCATCCCCTCTGCGGCTAAACGGTGTAGGGCCAGAGCCCTTCAACTGGATGTCCCGCCGGATGCCATCGGTGCCGACTGTTTCACCCAGCAGAACCGCACGCCCGTCGCCAAGCTGAGGGTTATAGCTGCCGAATTGGTGCCCCGAGTAAAGCTGCGCAATCGGCTCGGCCCCATCAGGCAGCGTGTTACCCGCAAAAGCTTCGGCCATCTCATGCACGTCACCGGGAGTGATACGCAGGATTTGCGCCAATTCCTCGTTAAATGCGACCAGCCGTGGCGCGCGCACCGGTATTGGCGCTTGCCGCGCATAGAAGCTGTTGGGAAGCCGGGCGTAGCTGTTGTCAAACGGGATCGTCAGGGTCATGCCGCAAACATATTGCTGAAACACACGAATACCATAGCGGATCGCGCGCCTGCGTGCATAATCGCGCCAAACAACACCGAGGACCCTATGACCGCGCAAGAGATCATCGACCACCTGAACCTGGCACGCCACCCCGAGGGCGGCTGGTTTCGCGAGACATGGCGTGCGGAAAACAAGGGCCGCGCCACAGGTACCTGTATCTATTTCCTGCTGCCAAAGGGTGAGCGCAGCCACTGGCACCGTGTCGACGCGACCGAGATCTGGCTGTATCACGCCGGCGCGCCGCTGACCCTGTCGCTCAGCGCCACGGATGACGGCCCCGCAACCGACCACCTGCTGACGCCGGACCTGACCAAGGGCGCACCGCAGGTCATCGTGCCCGAGAACCACTGGCAATCGGCGCAAACCACCGGAGACTACACTCTGGTCAGTTGCACCGTCTCACCGGGGTTCGAGTTCGACGGGTTCGTTCTGGCCGAGCCTGGATTTGACATCCCGCGGGGGTAGCCCCCGACCGAACTGCCATGAGACAGGCCCTGTCCGTTATCCCGCTGCGGTCAGCAAATTGACAAGCAACCAAAACTCAGCCGCAAACAGCGTCAGGACAAGGACACTGGCTGCGGTGAAACCAACCGTGTAGGCGCGGCGGTAGGGGCGCATCATGTCATCCATCTGTGATTGCGTCAGCCGACCCTGAACTGTCTCAAGACTTTTTATGAACCGGGGCATCATTGGGGTATTGCGCGCGATGAGCGTGCCAAGACCCCGCCCCAAAAACCAAAGTCCCGGAAGAAGTGGCGGAATACAGGCTATTCCCAGCATCACGGCCGCTTGTGTTCCGCCTTCCCGAAACACCCCGACAATGTTCACCCAATCGGAATGCACTTGTTCTGGCGTTGTTGTCATTATGGCGAAAAGGACGAAAACCATTACGATCGGCGCGATCAGCGCCAGCATCAACCCTATAGCTACGCTACCAATCATCCCAACCAGGATCATTGCACCGCCGCTGTCGTACCATCGCAAGGCGCTCAGGATTTCGACGGTCGCGACAAAGGCCAGCCATGTGACCACCGCAACAATCAAAATGAAGACCACCATGGCGCCCTGCGTGGCGCTGGTTTCACCCAGATACCCCAATGCAACACCGGCATAGGCACAAGTTATGCCTAACAGAGCCATCAACCGCTCGGACGGAAACAACATCACCAAAGGGATAGACAGCGTCAAAAGGCCGTTGTTTCCGAAGTAAATCATGTGCAAGACGACGAAGGCAAAAAAGCTGACAATTACAATAAAGTCGTAATGCGGCTTAACCGCATCAGGGAAGCGCTCGCTTATCGTGTCTCTGTCCGCGGCGGCAACGACGAGCAGGATCATTGGAACAACAGAAACAGCTGTTTGGAACCATCTTTTGCCTTCCGGAACGTCAGGCTTGAAAAAGCTCCATTCTCCAATCGTGGTGATATCAAACATCGCCCAGCCGAGGTAAATCGCACTCGTCACGAAACCCGAAGACAGTCCAATTGCCCATGCCGCCGTTTTCAAGGTGAACGGCGTTGCATCATACCTGCGGCTAAAAGCAACCGTTTCGTTCGCGCTGGGATGAATAAAGGTGGAAAGACCGTGCAGCAGGTAAAGACCAACCGTGTTTGGGCGGCTCTGCGGGTCTGCAATCAGGGACAGTTCAGCCGGGCTGGGGTTGCGCGCACGATGGCCAACCAGCGCGACCACAAACACAAAAAACGAAGCGATTAGAATACTTTCCAAAAATCTTCTCCACCAAAGAAATCGCGGATTGTTTCACCGCGAATTGTGGTCAATTTAAGGCCCTGACCATCGTTGAACGTCATGTGGTGAAGACGATCACTCGTGCACCACAAAACAAGAGCACTGGCCCAGAGGGAAATCCGCCAAGGCTAATCCGGCAAGGAGCATTTGAAATGTCTTAAACTGCTCAGACCGCGCTCAGCACCCCGCCCCCGACCAGCGCCTTAACCCCTGTCGTGCCCGGGCATGAGGTCGGCAATCCACGCGCCACCCGCACGGCCAGATAGGCAAAGGCCTGCGCCTCGAGCATGTCTCCGTCCAGGCCCACGGCTTCGACCGGTTCAACCGGACAATCGAGCGACACGCGCAGCATCTCCATCAGCACCGGGTTGTGGCGTCCACCTCCGGTTACCAACACGCGCGAGGGCTGTTTCGGGCAATGCTCCATCCCCTGCACCACGCCCGCTGCGCACATGCCCGTCAGGGTAGCGACGGCGTCGGCGTCGGACAGCTCCTGTACCAGCCCGATCATCTCGGCAAAGTCGTTGCGGTCCAGTGATTTTGGCGGCATCCGAGCAAAAAACGGCTCGGCCAGAAACAATTCCAGCGCGCCGGTCTCGACCGTGCCGCCACGTGCCACCGCGCCGTCGCGGTCCATTGGCAGGCCAAGCCGGGCCTGCATCAGATCGTCCACAGGTGCATTGGCCGGACCTGTATCGAAGGCAAGCAACGCGCCGGGGGTTTCGGGCCCGTCAAAGCTGGGGTCCACATAGGTCAGGTTCCCTACGCCGCCGAGGTTCAGGAAACACAGCGGCTCGGTCGCGCCGATCCATTTGGCACAGGCAAAGTGGAAGAATGGCGCCAGCGGGGCGCCCTCGCCCCCCATCGCCACGTCATCGCTGCGGAAATCCCAGACGACCGGCACGCCCAGCGCCTGCGCCAGCCCCTTGCCGTCGCCCACCTGCAACGTACCCCGTCCACTTGGTTCATGTGCAAGGGTCTGGCCGTGGAACCCGATCAGGTCGACGTCTTCGAACTCTGACAATGCCTCGGCATGGGCAAAGGTCACCAGTTCGGCCGCCTTGTCCACCGCAGGTCCGTGCCAATGGCCAAGGGCAGCGCGCAGATCGGCGCGTTCGGCCTCGGAATAAGCGCGGTAGCCGCTGGGCCCGAAACCGATGATCCGGTGCCCGTCCGTTTCGACCACAGCCGTATCCACACCGTCCAGCGACGTGCCAGACATCGCACCCAGGGCCTTGATCGGCCCGCCTTTCCTGATCGCCCGGTTCACGCTCACCTCTTATGTTTCTTGGCATCGACTGCGCGACGCGGCGCGCCAAACCTGCACGTTTCACGCGGCCCAAGGCAAGACAGAACGCACCTTCCGCGTGTATTTTTGACGCCATGTGCGCGCCTGCAACCACATCGCGCCAGTCGGAACAGTTGCACCAAAGCCCGGGCTGAGTAACCATTGCAGTCATCTGCATGCCAAACGGACAGCCATGACGGACATTGAGACACCCAAGCAACCCGCCGGAGGGCGCAATTACCAGCTGATCTTCTGGTCGGGGTCGCTGGCGACGATTGGCGGGCAGTTGGTGAACCCTAATCTGGTGCTGCCGTTTCTATACCTGGCCCTGGGGGCGCCGACGTTCTTTGCGGGTCTGCTGCTGCCGTTTGTGACCGGATCGCGACTGATTGCCGAGATTTTCATGTCGCCGTTCATCAATCGGGTGACCCGCGCGAAACTGGCGGTCTACGTGCCCAACATCCTGACCGCCGCGATTCTGGCCATCGTCGCCCTGTTCGCAACCGATCTGCCCAATGTGATGATCGTGCTGCTGTTCCTGACGACCGCTTTGATCATGGGTCTGTGTCAGGGCATCACCAGTTTGGGCACCAGCCAGATCTACGGCATCTCTGTGCCCAATGAGAAACGCAACCGGATGGTGTTTGCGCAGGCTACGATCTCGGGCATTCTGGCCATCCTTGTCGTCTGGATAACCCGAGATCTGCTGGCCTCGGACCAGCCGATGCAGCGCCACATTGTCGTCCTGTGGTGCGGGGTCATTGCGATGTTCGCCGCCGGGATCAGCTTTGCCGGTGTACGCCTGCTGGAAGAGGAACAGGCCCGCGCGCCTGCGCCTGCAGAAAAACCCAGACCGCTGGCCGAACTGGTGACCGGGTTCAAAACCGGCATGGCCTATACGTGGTATCGCAAGTTCCTGACTGCCCGGCTGATCTTTGTCTCGGTGGAACTGGCAATGCCGTTCTATACGATCCATGCGGCGACCTTCCACGTGGGGACCAAACACGCACTAAGCTATTTTGTCATGGCGGCCAGTCTGGGGATGGTGCTCGGCTCGATCATCTGGGGTTGGCTCAGCGGGCGGATCTCGGTCAAGCCGGTGATGTGGCTGGGCTGCCTGATCTCGGCGGTTTCGGCCCTCATGGCGCTGGCCTTCACCTTCATGGGCTATGCGCAGAATGTCTGGATCTATGCGCTGGTCATTCTGCTGCTGTCGCTGGGTGGGAACGGAGTGATCTACGGGCGGTACCTCTACATCATCGAAATGACCTCGGAAAAGGAACGCCCTTATCTGGTGGCCCTCGGAGATGTCAGTGCCGGTCTGGTCGGGATGGTCTTTGCCGCGATCCTTGGCGCGGTGGCGCATCTGCACGATCCGGTGACACCGATCCTGGCCTTGGCTGTGCTCAACCTGATCGCAATGCTCTATGCCTTCCGCTTGCCACCAACCAAAAGCTGACACAGGCCCCCGTAATGTTGGAAAAGGTGCCTTTTCCTTACCCAACGCGCCGCCTATACAGTGCCCGCAACTTCAACCCAAAGGGCACGATATGACCTACCATCCCAAATCGGATTTCATCGCCACGATGATCGAGCGCGGCTTTCTCGCCGACTGCACCGATTATCAGGGCCTTGACGAAGCGCTGATGAGTGGATGCAAGCCGGCCTATATCGGCTTTGATGCAACGGCCAAGTCGTTGCATGTGGGCAGCCTGATCCAGATCATGATGCTGCGCTGGTTTCAGAAAACAGGCCACCAGCCAATCACCCTGATGGGTGGCGGCACCACCAAGGTGGGCGACCCGTCGTTCCGCGCGGATGAGCGCCCCCTGCTGGGCCCCGAACAGATCGACGAAAACATCGCAGGCATCAAAAAGGTGTTCTCGGCCTATATCGACTATGACTGCGACGCCGAGAACAAGGCGCTGATGCTGAACAATGCCGAATGGCTGGACGAGTTGAACTACCTCGATTTCCTGCGCGATATCGGACGGCATTTCTCGGTCAACCGGATGCTGTCGTTTGAATCCGTGAAATCGCGGCTGGATCGCGAACAGTCGCTGAGCTTCCTCGAGTTCAACTACATGATCCTGCAGGCCTATGACTTCCTTGAGCTGAACCGCCGCTATGGCTGCGTACTGCAGATGGGCGGCAGTGATCAGTGGGGCAATATCGTCAACGGGATCGACCTGACCCGTCGCGTGCTGGATCACGAGATCTACGGCCTGACCTCGCCCCTGCTGACCACCAGTGATGGCAAGAAGATGGGCAAGTCTCAGGACGGCGCGGTGTGGCTGAACGCCGACATGCGTTCGCCCTATGAGTTCTGGCAGTTCTGGCGTAACACCACCGATGCAGACGTCGGGCGGTTCCTGAAGCTCTACACCGAAATGCCGGTGGATGAGTGTGACCGTTTGGGCGCGCTGCAGGGGTCCGAGATCAACGAAGCCAAGATCCGTCTTGCCAACGAGGTGACCACCCTGGCCCACGGCGCTCAGGCCGCGGCAACCGCCGAAGCCACCGCACGCGAAGTGTTCGAAAAAGGCGGCGTTGGGGGCGATCTTCCGACCCTGACGCTCAGCGTTGATGAGTTGGGCGACGGCATGTCCATTGTGCAGATCATCGTGAAATCGGGGCTGGCGAAGTCGGGGAAAGAGGCCAAGCGCCTGATCGCCGAAAACGGCGCCAAGCTGGACGACGCGCCGCTGACCGATGCCGGGATGATGATCGACGCAGGTGCACTGTCATCACCGATCAAGCTGAGCGCGGGCAAGAAGCGCCACGCGCTGGTGCAACTGGGCTGATCGATACTCGATCCGAACAAAAGACGGCCACCCGATCGGGTGGCCGTTTTCGTTTTCTGCATTGCGGTTTCAGGCCTCAGCAGGATTAGCGTTTGCCGCCCTTGCCGCCGCCGTTGCCGCCGCCATTATGGCCGCCGTTACCGTGGCCGCCTTTGCCGCCACCTTTGCCATCGCCGTTGCTGCCACCGTTGCCGTGACCCCCGCCGCCGTGGCCAGAGCCATTCCCGTGACCGTTGTTGCCCCCACCGTTGCCGGTTCCGGGGCCGGATCCGCCGTTGTTTCCTCCGCCATTGCCAGAGTTTCCGTTGTTTCCGTTCCCGTTGCCGGGGCCACCATTGTTGCCGCCATTGCCAGAGTTTCCGTTGTTTCCGTTCCCGTTGCCGGGGCCACCATTGTTGCCGCCGTTTCCGCCACCATTGTTGCCGCCGTTGCCGCCGCCATTGTTGCCGCCGTTCCCGCCGCCATTGTTGCCGCCGTTCCCGCCGCCATTGTTGCCGCCGTTCCCGCCGCCATTGTTGCCGCCGTTCCCGCCGCCATTGCCGCCGCCGTTGCCGCCGCCACCGCCATTGCCGGGATCACCGCCGTCACCGGGGTCGCCCCCTCCATCACCGGGTCCGCCCCCGTCGCCAGGGCCGCCACCGCCATCACCGGGGTTTCCACCCCCGCCTCCGCCGCCGGAACCCGAGTCATTGCCGTTGTCCGAATCGAACTCTGCAAACAGATCGCTACCGCGCGACTCGCCCGGGTTCCCCGACGCGCTAATCGAGCCTGTCGGCTGGTCGGTCAACAAAGCGGCCAATCCGGGGCACTGTGCGGACGTATTGCGCAGCGTCGCTGGGAAATCCGACCGCTCTTGCAGACGTTTCAGAAAGCTGGGCGTCACCTGCTGGCAATCGCACATCGTCTGATAATCCCCGCGATTTGCGGCGTCCCGCGCCGTTTTCCAGTTACAGACCTCGGGGGCTGCGGCTGCACTGCTTGCAGCCGTCACTGCCAGAAACGGTGCTGTCACCAGCACGGGAATTCCCACCTTCAAACTCTTGACCATAACGCTTGTCTCCTTGCACGACGCGTACTTGACGCGCCATTTCGCCTGATATCGATGTGAGACCTGCGCATTAAGCAGACTTAAAGATCTTCTGAGAATGGCTTGAGAAACGCCCGGAATCGCAGAAAATTGGCGTCAAAATGATGGACATCACCTAAATCGTCAGATTAACTGAACACATGTTCATATCTTGAGGGGAAGGAGCCGTCATGCAATTGTCCACTACAGCCGCGGTTGTCACCGGCGGGGCCTCGGGCCTGGGTGAGGCCACCGCCCGCCATTTCGCGGACCAAGGTGCACAGGTCACCATTCTGGACCGCGACGCCGAACGCGGCGCACAGGTTGCTTCGGAAATCGGCGGGCATTTCGTGGAAACGGACGTAACCGACGAAACATCAGTCGCGGCGGCAATTGCGCAGGCCATGGACAAGATGGGCCGGATCACGGCTGCGGTGAACTGTGCCGGTATTGCCTATGGCATAAAGACGGTCGGAAAAGACGGCCCGCACCCTCTGGACGCGTTTCAGCGCACGATCGACATCAATCTGGTCGGCACCTTCAACGTCTCGCGCCTGGCTGCACCCGAGATGGCCAAGAACGACCCCGAGCCGGACGGCGCGCGCGGCGTGATCATCAATACAGCCTCAATCGCGGCGTTTGACGGGCAAAAGGGACAGGCGGCCTACGCGGCCTCAAAAGGTGGTGTGGTGGGGATGACCCTGCCGATGGCGCGCGATCTGGCCTCGACCGGCGTCCGGGTGATGACCATCGCACCTGGCATTTTCATGACCCCCATGCTGGCCGGTTTGCCCGAAGAGGTACAACAGCAGCTGGCCGCCGACGTCCCCAACCCGGCTCGTTTGGGCGACCCGCGTGAATACGGGCGGCTGGCCGGGTTCATCGTTGAAATGGGCTACCTGAACGGAGAGGTCATCCGCATCGACGGCGCCCTGCGGATGCGGTAAGCCTGGCGCATGACCGAGCGGGAAAAGATGCAGGCCGGGCAGTGGTATTGCTGTTTGGACTCGGAGTTGGACGCCCTGCGCGCACAAGCACGGCGCGCGGTTCATGCGCATAACACCTGCCCCCCGGATAGCCGTAGCGCAATGGCACCTGAACTACAGGCGCTTTTTGCCAGCACCGGGCCGGATTGCTTTCTCGAAGCCCCGTTTCACTGCGCCTATGGAATGAACATCCACCTCGGCGCGCGGGTTTTTTTCAACGCCGGATGCGTGGTTCTGGACACGGCGCCGGTGCGGATCGGGGATGACACGATGTTTGGCCCGCACGTCCAGATCTATTGCGCCCAACACGCCAAAGACCCGGCTGAGCGGGCGCAGGGGCTGGAAATTGGACTACCGGTGACCATCGGCCGGAATGTCTGGGTCGGCGGTGGAGCCATCCTGATGCCCGGTATCACCATCGGCGATAACGCCACCATCGGTGCGGGCAGCGTCGTGACCAAAGACGTCGCCGCCGGAGAAACGGTGGTGGGCAACCCTGCCCGACCGATGCCCCGGCCCTAGGCGCCCTCAGCCTTTTCTTCCAACGTCAGCCATTCTTCTTCGGCGGCGGCCAGTTTTTCCTGCCGTTCGACCAGCGCTTCGGTCGCCTTCTGGAATTTGACCGGCTCGCGGGTGAAGAGTTCGGGGTCGGACATAAGCTCTTCCAGCTTGCCGATCTCGGCCTCAAGGCGTTCAATTTCGGCAGGCAGTTTCTCAAGCCGGTGCTTTTCCGAGAATGACAGGCCGGATTTCGGCTGGTTCTCTTGCTTTATTTTTGGCTTGGAAGTCTTTGCTTTTTCTTCTTTCTTCGGAAGAAGGTCACCTCGCTGCGCAATGTAGTCCGACCACCCGCCCGCATAGACGGTGGCGCGGCCATTGCCCTCCATCGCGATGGTCGTGGTGGCGACGCGGTCCAGAAAATCCCGGTCGTGGCTGACCAGAAGAACAGTGCCGTCGTAGTCGTCCAGCAGTTCCTGCAACAGGTCCAGTGTTTCGACATCCAGATCGTTGGTCGGTTCGTCCAGCACCAGAAGGTTCGAGGATTTGGCCATTAGCTTGGCCAGCAACAACCGCGCTTTTTCGCCGCCCGACAAGGACTTAACCGCCGCTCTTGCCTGCCGTTCGTCGAACAGGAACTCCTTGAGGTAGCCGACCACGTGTTTGGGTTGCCCGCCGACCATCACCTGATCGGCCTTGCCCGACACCCGCATCTCGGGGTCACCGGTCAGGCTGTCCCAGAGGCTCATCTCGGGGTCGAGCTGCGCGCGGGCCTGGTCGAACATTGCGATCTCAAGGTTGGTGCCCAGTGTCACCGAACCCTCATCCGGCTGCTCCTGCCCCAGCAGCATCTTCAGCAGCGTCGTCTTGCCCACACCGTTGGGACCAACAAAGGCCACGCGGTCACCGCGTTGTACCAAGAGGTCAAAGTTCCGAACAATCTGCTGCGCGTCAAAAGTCTTGGCCAAGCCTTTGGCCTCAATCACCTTTCGCCCGGATTTTGGCCCGGCCTCCAGCGTCATCGCGGCCGAGCCCTGACGTTTGATCTGCGCCGCCTTCTCAGCCCGCAATGCCTGTAAGGCCCGCACCCGGCCCTGATTGCGTTTGCGGCGGGCACTGATGCCTTCCACGGCCCATTTGCCCTCGGACTTGATCAGGCGGTTCAGCTTGTGGCGCTGTTGGTCTTCTTCTTCCCAGACCTTGTCACGCCAAGTCTCAAAGGCGTCGAACCCCTGCTCCTGCCGCCGCACTGCGCCACGGTCGATCCACAGCGTTGCACGGGTCAGCGCGCGCAAAAACGCACGGTCGTGCGAGATCAGCACGAATGCCGCGCGGGTCGACCCCAACTCGCGCTCCAACCACGCGATAGCCTCGATATCCAGATGGTTGGTCGGTTCGTCCAGCAGCATCAGGTCGGGCGCCTCGGCCATCAGCTTGGCCAGCGCCGCACGCCGCCGTTCCCCGCCCGAGGCGGTTTCGACCGCACGCGAGGGATCAAACTTTAGCCCTTCACCGGCGCGTTCGACCTTGTACAGCTCACCCGGTTCCAATCCGCTGGAGGCATAGTCGCCCAGCGTGGCGAACCCCTCCATCGTCGGGTCTTGTTCCATGTAGCCAACGGATTTTCCCGGCGGCACCACGATATCGCCGTGATCGGGTTCAACCAGACCGGCCATCACTTTCATCAACGTGGATTTACCGGACCCGTTTCGCCCGACCAGCGCCACGCGGTCACCCGGTTGAACCACCAGATCAAGCTCGGAAAACACCGGATCGCCCCCGAAGGTTAGGGAAATACCGGACATTTGCAACAAAGGAATTCTCGCCATGCCCGCCAGCTAAACTGGCAGGGCCAAGGCGTCAACGGCGATTACCCGGCAACCGCCCGCAGCAGACGTTTGCGCGCAGGGGGAATCGCGCCAATTTCCAGCCCGGTAAAGACATGCAGCGTGTTCATGCGCCGATCCACAACCGCGTGATCGCTGACCCAGCCGCCCATCATCAGATAGGTTCGCAACAACGGCGGCATCCTCAGCATTGCCTTTTTCGCATCCGGCTTGCGGCGCAAGCGCGCGGCGAACCGGAACACATTCGGAGCTTTTACCCGTGGCAGCCAGCGCTTCGGCGCCAGATGCCGATGTTTCAGCATGGCAAACGCGTCCAGATACTCCTCGGTCTCGGTTCCGGCGAAAGAAGAACAGCCAAACAGCATCTCGACGCCGTTCTGATCGACGTAAGCCGTCATTGCGCCCCAAGCGACGCGCAGAATGTCCGGGTCGGTCCAGTCGGGGTGGACGCAGAACCGCCCCATCTCGACCATGCGCCCTTCGAATCCTTGCAAAGCTGAAAGTTCGTAGAATTGCGCCGAATAGCTGCGCGTGACCTCGGTGCCATTTTCCATGGTCAGCATACGAAAGCAGCAGACCAGCTGCCCGCCTTCGCGCAAATCTTCGACCAGGATATGCGAGCAGACCGGATCGAAATTGTCCTGATCGGTGTGATCCGTGCCAAAAGCCAGCGTACGCAACTGCTGCGCAGCCGCCACATCCTGCGGCGATTGCGCCAGACGGGCGCGATATCGGCCTTTGCCGAGCAATAGTGCCATGGTTGCATCCTCCGCGGTTGCCAACCCGTTACATCTTGCTGCGTCAGTACCACAGTATGTGTGACTGTCGTGTGACCAGATCAAGATGTGGCTTTTACTGCTGGGATGTTCCCGGGATGTTGGCTGGGTTAAAGTTGCCGATGTTACCCAACAGCTGTCGGATGAACCCCTGCCCCTGAATCGTCGATTCGGTCACGCGGCGGTCCAACGGAACGACGATGCCATCCTCAAGCCCGAACCGTTCGATGTTCCGAACGACGCCCCGATCATCAAAGCTGATCGCCACCAGTTCGCGCGAGACGACTTCGGGTCTCTTCGGCCCATAGTGGCGAATGCGCGATCGGACATAATAGAACCCGGAATCGCGGACCACGCCAGATGAACTTGGCGCGCCAACGGCCTCAAGCACACTGTCGCGGGTGTCGACCCCTACTTTGATCTCGGCTAGATCCTCAGGGGGTGGGATGTACCCGTGATTCTTGAAGACCGGGGTACATGCACTGGCCGCTGCCAGACAGGCCGCAAAGGCAAGCGTTCTGGACGCCGGTTTCAACCTGTTCACAACCTTCAACATTTACACCCTCTTGCCTTGGCCCCGTGCGGGCCCTATCCGCTTACATCAAACCGCAGCCCCGGTTCAACACAGGAAAGGGTCACGAATGAGCAACCAGACATCTCTGCGGGTGGCCGACCTGCCCCAGAACGCAGCCACCCCCTTTGACTTACGCCCAGACAGCAAGGCGTTGGAGGCGATCCGGAACGATCTGGGTCTGCTTGGCCTGCGCAAGCTCAGCTTTGTGGGTGACGTAAGGGCACAAGGCAAACGCGACTGGGCGTTGAACGGAAAACTGGGCGCCACGGTGATTCAGCCCTGCGTGGTGACGCTGGAACCGGTGACCACCCGCATCGACATTCCCGTAACACGGGTCTTTGTTGCCGACTGGGTTGATCCTGAAGAGCCCGAGTTCGAAGTCCCCGAGGATGACGAGACCGAACAGCTGGGCGCCGAGATCGACCCGGCGCTTGTCATGGTCGAGGCCCTGTCGCTGGCGCTGCCCCAATATCCGCGTAAAGAAGGGGCTGAACTGGGTCCGGCCGACTTTACTGAACCCGGAAAACAGGCAATGACCGACGAAGACGTCAAGCCGTTTGCCGGGTTGGCAGGTTTGCGCGACGCTATGAAAAAAGACGAGTGACATAGGTCTGTTTTCCTGTCATAGCAGGCGCTCAGAAAAATCGCTTGAACATGTCGAGAATCGCAGTATTTTCGCGCGCTCATCGGAATTTGGGTTGGACAACGTGGGGCTCGTACCCTAAACGCGCGTCAAACCACGAGAAAAACGAAGAATGAAACCCGGTCGGCGGCGAATCTGCTGACCCTCAGTAGACAAAGGTTGAGACCATGGCCGTCCAACAGAACAAAGTTTCCAAGTCGCGTCGCAACAACCGCCGCGCACACGACGCTCTGGTTGCTGCAAACCCGAACGAATGCCCGAACTGCGGTGAGCTGAAGCGCCCGCACCACGTGTGCGCGTCCTGCGGTCACTATGATGATCGTGAAGTCGTCGCGCAAGCCGACGAAATCGATCTGGACGAAGACGCGGCCTAAGCCTTTAAAAGCGCAGGCAAGGCATGACAGATCAGCCCACGCACGCCGGACGGATTACCATCTCGGTTGACGCTATGGGCGGAGACTCGGGGCCCGCAACTGTTGTTGCGGGCATTGCCAAATCGGCAAGCATAAATCCCGATATCGCATTCGTCCTGCACGGGCCTGAGCAAACGCTGCGCAAACTTGTCGCCAAACGGCGTGTCCTGCAGGGGCGCGTCGTTTTTCGTGATTCCCCGGATGTGGTCACGATGGAGGACAAGCCCAGTCAGGTTGTTCGCAACGGCAAACAGACCTCGATGTGGTCGACGCTGGATTCGGTGCGCGCAGGCGAAGCGCATGGCGCTGTTTCCTGTGGCAACACCGGCGCTCTGATGGCGCTGTCGATGATGCGGCTGCGCAAATTGCCGGGCGTGAACCGTCCGGCGATTGCGATTCTGTGGCCGTCGCGCAACCCGCAGGGGTTCAACGTGATGCTGGACGTGGGCGCGGATGTGCGCGCCGACGCCAAGGATCTGCTACAATATGCGTTGATGGGCGCGTCCTATGCCCGCAATGGCATGGCGCTGGAACGTCCGCGCATCGGTCTGCTGAATGTGGGCACCGAAGAACACAAGGGCCGCGCCGAGCTGAAAGAGGCGCACGCGATGATCTCTGACTTCGCAGAGCAGGCGAAATTCGATTTCGTCGGCTTCGTCGAAGGCAGCGACATTCCCGGTGACAAGGCAGATGTCATTGTAACCGATGGGTTTACCGGCAACGTCGCGATCAAGACCGGCGAAGGCACGGCCAGCCTGATCGGCGATCTGCTGCGCCAGGCGTTCAAGTATTCGCCCCTGTCGCGGCTGGCCTCGGTTCTGGCGATCACCTCGCTGAACCGTCTGAAGAAACGTATCGACCCGCGCCGTGTGAATGGCGGAGTTTTCCTTGGCCTCAACGGAACCGTGGTCAAATCGCACGGTGGCGCGGACGCTACCGGAGTCTCAGCGGCAGTCAAACTGGCCTTTACTCTGGCCCAGTCTGGTTTCGCCGAAAAATTGGCGGCACGGGTTGCATCAACAGCCGAGCTTGCACAAGATGCCGTCCACACGCCGCCAAAGGCCGGCGAATAACAAAAAAGGCAGTACCCCAACATGGCAGGCCGTTCAGTTGTCGTAGGTGTCGGACATTATTTGCCAGAGCGCGTTGTTCCGAACTCCGAGTTTGAAAAGACGCTCGATACAACGGATGAGTGGATCAGAACCCGCTCGGGTATCGAACGCCGCCATTTTGCTGCCGATGATGAATCCACCTCGGATCTGGCCACCAAGGCGGCCGAAGCCGCGCTGGCCGATGCGGGCCTGACGGTGGACGATATCGATGCGATCATCGTGGCGACCTCGACAGCCGATCTGACTTTCCCGTCCGCCGCAACCATGGTTCAGGCGCGGCTGGGCATGACCAAGGGCTTTGCCTTTGACGTTCAGGCCGTCTGCGCCGGGTTCGTCTTTGCGCTCAGCAACGCCAACGCCCTGATCCTTTCCGGTCAGGCCAAACGGGTTCTGGTGATCGGGGCCGAAACCTTCTCGCGAATCATGGACTGGACAGACCGATCGACCTGCGTTCTGTTCGGCGATGGTGCTGGTGCGCTGGTTCTTGAACTGCAAGAAGGTGAAGGCACGTCCGATGACCGCGGTATTCTGGCCACCGATCTGAATTCGGACGGGCGGTACAAGGACCTGCTTTATGTGGATGGCGGCGTGTCGACCCAATCGACCGGCCATTTGCGGATGCAGGGCAATCAGGTCTTCCGCCATGCCGTTGAAAAACTGGCAAAAACTGCGGAAACCGCACTGGGGGCCGCTGGCCTCGGAAGCGCGGATGTCGACTGGATCGTACCGCATCAGGCCAATATCCGCATCATTCAGGGCACGGCCAAGAAAATGGGCCTGCCGATGGAGAACGTGGTCGTCACTGTGCAGGACCACGGCAACACCTCTGCCGCGTCGATTCCGTTGGCGCTGTCCGTGGGCAAACAGCGTGGGCAGATCAAGCGGGGCGATCTGATCGTGACCGAAGCCATCGGTGGCGGTCTGGCCTGGGGTGCGGTTGTCCTGCGCTGGTAACCGGCGCAAAACGGCTTACACACAGGCCTGCAATTCATTGATATTGACAGCGAATTTCCCCTCGCCCTATTCTTTGGTATCAACAGGGGAAATGGTATGGGCGATAAAACACTGACCCGAATGGATCTGAGCGAGGCCGTCTTTCGCGAGGTTGGCCTGTCACGCAACGAAAGTGCGCAGCTGGTCGAAAGCGTTCTGAACCACATGTCCGATGCGCTGGTGCGCGGCGAACAGGTTAAGATCTCGTCTTTTGGCACCTTCAGCGTTCGGGACAAGACCGCCCGCATTGGCCGCAACCCCAAAACCGGTGAAGAGGTTCCGATTCAGCCTCGCCGGGTTCTGACTTTCCGCCCGTCGCACCTGATGAAGGATCGCGTCGCGGCAGGGAACCGCAAGTAAGATCAGGGCGGCAAGGTCATGAGCAAGTCCCCCGACGCGTTTCGCACAATCAGTGAAGTTGCGGATTGGCTGGGCGTTCAGGCTCATGTTCTGCGATTCTGGGAAAGCCGTTTCAATCAGGTGAAACCTGTGAAACGCGCCGGGGGTCGGCGGTATTACCGGCCCAATGACATGCGCCTTCTGGGCGGAATCAAAAAGCTGCTGCACGAGGACGGGATCACCATCAAGGGCGTCCAACGCATCCTGCGCGAACAGGGCGTCGCGCATGTCGCGGCGCTGTCGCAGGGGCTGGATGAAGTCGCCGAGCCTGAGACCCCGAAAAACGACAGCGTTGTTGTTCCCTTCACGTCAAAATCAGCCCCGGCCAGCGAACAAATCGATCTGGACTTGGGCGATTCCGAAGCCGCCCCCACGCCCCCGCAGGCAGCGGAGGTCCCGCAGGCTAAACCCGCATCAGAAAAGACCGCCCCGCAAGCCGAGCCGGAGTATTTGGATGAAAGCCCCTTGTTGGGCGGAATCGCAACGCAGGCGTGGAATCGTACCGAGTTTGACGACAAGTTGCTGAAACAGATCGCACCGGTGGCTAAGGATCTGCGCGCCGTTCTGCACCGCATTGAAAACCGATCGGCGGGATAAGAAAAAAAGGCGATGATTTCCTCTTGCCCCTGCCGGGAAAGTCTTTATGAACACCTCAACGTCGGGCTATGGCGCAGCCTGGTAGCGCGTCCGTCTGGGGGACGGAAGGTCGCAGGTTCGAGTCCTGCTAGCCCGACCAAATCACACCGACGTTTATGGCAAACAGGCCAGATCCCGCTCTGGCATCAGGGGGGATCGGAATGACAGGTGTATGTCCAAACCAGCAGATCGAAGGCATGATTGCACGCGGTGAGATCACCGCCATCCCCGATGTCATACCGGCGCAGGTTCAACCCGCCAGCCTTGATTTGCGTCTGGGAACAGTGGCTTACCGCGTGCGCGCATCGTTTCTGGCCGGCGAAGGGCGGTCCGTCGCCGACCGTCTGGCCGAATTCGAAATGCACCGTATCGACATATCCGACGGCGCCGTGCTGGAAAAAGGCTGCGTCTATCTGGTGCCGCTGATGGAATCGCTTGCTCTGCCCGCCAGCGTGACAGCTGTGGCCAACGCCAAAAGCTCCACCGGGCGGTTGGACCTGTTGACCCGTACTATCACCGATGGCGGCACCGAGTTCGACCGGGTGCCTGCGGGTTATACCGGGCCGCTTTATGCCGAGATTTGCCCCCGTTCCTTCTCGGTTCTGGTGCGTCCGGGTATGCGGCTGAACCAGATTCGCTTCCGTCAGGGTCAGGCGGTGCTCAGCGACGCAGAACTGACGGCGCTGCATAACGACTCGCCGCTTGTCGATGGCCCGGCGGTCATTCAGGACGGGCTGGGTTTTTCGGTCGATCTGCAACTGCCCGATACCGATCTGGTGGGCTACCGCGCCAAGCCGCATACCGGAGTGATCGATCTGGACCGGATTGGCGAATATGACCCGCAGGAATACTGGGAAGAAGTGCGTACCCGTGATGGCCGCATCATCCTGGACCCCGGTGCGTTCTACATCCTGGTCAGCCGCGAGGCCGTTCACATTCCACCGATGTACGCCGCCGAAATGGCCCCTTATCTGGCGATGGTCGGTGAATTCCGGGTGCATTATGCCGGTTTCTTCGATCCGGGCTTCGGCCACGCCGAAGCCGGCGGTGCCGGGTCGCGCGGTGTACTGGAAGTGCGCTGCCACGAGGCGCCCTTCGTGCTGGAGCACGGCCAGGTCGTCGGGCGGCTGGTCTATGAGAAGATGGCGGAAATGCCCACGCAGCTTTATGGCGCGGGCATTGCGTCAAACTATCAGGGACAGGGACTGAAACTGTCCAAGCATTTCAAGGCTGTTGGCTAGAACTTCATGAACCGGCGCATTTGGCGGGTCACCCGCTGTGCCTGTTTCAGGTGCTGCGGCGGGCGTTGGCCATTGTCTTGCGGGCGGTTAGCGCCCCCGGTTTGCTGATCCGACTTGCCACCCATGCGGCTGGCCATGTCAAAGCCCTTGTCCACGCCTTTGCTGACAAGGCGACGCATGACCTGACGTACGATCATGTCGATGATCCGATTGGCGTTCATTGCTCAACTCCGTTTCTTGCCGTCCAACATAGGGTTTTGATGTGACAACAAAAGGGCCGTCCGATCACTCTTCCTCGAACAGTTCGGTCTGATCTTCATCTTCCACGTCCTCTCGTCCCTCACCCAGAGGGATCGTGCCCGGTGGCGGCCTGTTCTCAAGCAACCCGGCCGCGCGCAGTTCCTTGAGGCCCGGCAGGTCACGTGCGTTCTCGAGCCCGAAATGGTCAAGGAATTGCGGTGTCACCACAAAGGTCACCGGACGGCCGGGTGTCATACGACGGCGGCCCAGACGTATCCACTCCATCTCCAGCAGCTGATCAATGGTCCCGCGTGAGACCGAGACCCCACGGATTTCCTCGATCTCTGCCCGCGTGCAGGGCTGGTGATAAGCCACGATGGCCAGTGTTTCGATGGCAGCCCGGCTGAGCTTGCGGGTCTCGACCGTTTCCTTCTGCATCAGGAAACCCAGATCGGGGGCGGTACGAATGGCCCAGGCCTCGCCGACGCGGACCACGCGAACACCACGGCCTTCATAGCGTTTCTGAAGCATTTCAACCGCTTGCGCCGCATCGCTGCCATGGGGCATCCGTGCCTCAAGGTCAGCAATCGTCACCGGCTCGGCACTGGCGAACAGCACGGCTTCGACCATCCGTTCCTGTTCCGCAATGGGCGGTGCTTCGAACAGGGTGCCGGTGCCTTCGTCTTCGGGGGCGTCAGTCACGAGTGTCAGTCCTCTTGCGCAGATGGATCGGAGCAAAGGTTTCGCTTTGCTTGATCTCCATATGTCCTTCTTTCACCAACTCCAATGAGGCCGCAAAGGTCGCCGCCGTGGCCGACCTGCGCCGTACCGGGTCGGCATCCCAGCCGTCGGGCAGATAGGTCTCCATATCGGTCCAGGTGCCCGCGAATCCGATCAGCGGCCGCATCCGCTCCAGCGCCTGTTCCATCGTGAACACGGCGTCGCGGTCCATGACAAAGGGGCGGAATTCGTCGCGGGTGCGAATGCGCGCATACCCCTGCATCAGGTCCAGTAGCGTGGCGGAATAGGTGACGGTCCGGATGCGGGTGATATCCTCGCCCTGCCCCCGTTTAAAGAAATCACGGCCCAGCTGGTCACGTGCCATCAGGCGGGCCGCGGAGTCGCGCATGGCCTGCAGGCGCTCCAGCTGGAACGCCAGATGCGCGGCCAGTTCTTCGCCCGATGGTCCTTCGTCATCCGGGTCGGGCGGCAGCAGCAGGCGGGATTTCAGAAAGGCGAGCCAGGCGGCCATCACCAGATAGTCGGCCGCCAGCTCGATCCGCAGTGCACGGGCCTTTTCCACGAAGGCCAGATATTGCTGTGCCAGCGCCAGTACCGAGATTTTCCGCAGGTCGACCTTTTGCGTACGCGACAGGGTCAGCAGCACGTCCAGCGGGCCTTCGAAGCCGTCGACGTCAACGATCAGGGCTTCGGCCGCAAGACGATCCGCGACCGAGACCGGGTCTTCGCTGAAAAGATTATCGTTCATATACCTGCCCGCCCATTAGGGCAGATAGTTCCGCCTCGGCGGCCTGGATGTCAAGTTCCACAGGCTTTTGCCGCATTGCCAGCGCCTTTTCTGCGCGCTTCCCGGCCTGTTCCGTCATTTCTCCGGCGGCCTCCAGCACCTTGGCGCGGGCGTCAAACGTGCCGTTGCAATGCAGAACCACATCACACCCGGCATCCAGCGCCTGACGCGCGATATCCTCAGCCGCGCCGCTGAGGGCCTTCATCGAGATGTCATCGGTCATGATCAGCCCGTCGAACCCGATCTTGTCGCGGATCAGGCCAATCATGGTGGGCGAAATCGTTGCCGGTTTCGGGTCGATCCGGTCATAGACCAGATGCGCGGTCATCCCCATCGGCAGGTCATTCAATGCACGAAACGGGACGAAATCAGCCTGTTCCAGCGCGTTCTGTGTCAGATCCACATGTGGCAGATCATGGTGGCTGTCGAGCGTGGACAGGCCATGACCCGGCATATGCTTGATAACGGGCAAAACGCCGCCATCCAGATGGCCCCTGGCGACGGCCTTTCCCAGCCGCGAAACCTGTTTGGGGTCAGAACCATAGCAGCGGTTTTTCAGAAACGCGTGCGTATTGTCCCGCGCCAGATCGACCATCGGTGCGCAGTTGCTGTCGATGCCCAGCCCGAACAACTCATCGGCGATCAGACGATAACGCAGATACATCGCCCGTTCGGCCTGATCGCCGGCCCGTGCGGTATGATCCAGTGGCGGCAACCAATCGCGGGCGAGAGGCGCGCGCAGGCGCTGGACCCGACCGCCCTCCTGATCGATTGTGATGGGGCAATTGCGACCCACGGCCTCGCGGAAGTCATCGCACAGGGCGCGGACCTGATCGGCGGTGTCGATATTGCGCGCAAACAAAATGAACCCAAACGGGTTCATCTCGCGAAACAGTTTCTTTTCCTGTGGCGTCAGGCGTAGGCCTTCGGCGTCGGTGATGGCCGCACCAAAACTCACCGAGCGGCCACCGGAATGCAATCGGCACCACTCGCCTCAAGCGCAGCACAGAATTGGCGTGAGTCGCTCAGGTCATCGAACCCCAACACACGCAGTCGATAGAACGTGCGGCCCCCACGTGAAGTTTTCTGGATAACGCGCTGTTTTCCATCCATATAATCGCCAAATCGATTATTCAAACGATCCCATTCCGCACGCGCCACATCCGAGCTTTCATAAGCCCCAAGCTGCGCCATCCGGGTGCCCTTGGACAGGGTGTCAGGATCAATATCTACGCCGACAGCAGCTTTGACAGCAGCGTTGATTGCGTCTTCGGTGCTGCTGTTCGAGGTGATGCGGTTGGGTGTTGCGCGGGCTGGGCGGGTCACCGGGCGCAAGGACCTGCGAACCCCTGGCAATGCTGCCAGTTCCGGGTCGGGCTGTTGCGCGGCCAGATCAGCGGGGTCGATTGCAGGTTCTTCTTCCGGCAAAGACAGGGCAGCCAGTTGCACGCCCTCTTCCGCCGGTTCGTCAATCCGGGCTGCGTCCCCAGCCAGCTCCGAAACCAATGCGTCCACCGTACCCTGACGCAGTTCGGCGGCTTCTTGATTGGAAATCTCTTCCTGAACCACATGCACGGCCGGAGTGGGTTTCAGCGGCTCAACCGGCGTGTCCTCGTCGGTCAGCGATACCGGACGCGGGGCAAGGATCAGGCGGTCCGCAGGCGGTGCGGCGGTTCCCACCGCAGCAACGGCATTGACAGCCAGACCCTGATGATCCGCGGGTGTTCCGCCGGGGTTTTCGGGCTGAATGCGCATCGGCCCTTCGATAGCTCTTACGACCGGTACACCGGAAACATCGCGCATCACCAGCTTGTAACCCCAGACGCCGATCCCGGCGACCAGAGCGAGAGAGGCGACCGCGCCCATCGCGTTGACGATACGGCTCAACCCCGCTGCGCGCGGAACCTCTTCATATCCGTGCATGTCGTCGGAATACTCGTACCCATCCTTAGGATGCGGTTGATTCGTGTAATGCATCTGCTCGGGGCGCATCTGCCCCGAGTAATCGTAACGTGCCATGTCCGCCTCACCGCCCGATAGCGCCTTAAAACGTGGCGCGCGGGTCATTTCTTGCCTACCTCGTACCGGTGCGTCGGGCGGTGTTTGTTACCGCATCTCCTGCGCCGGAGTGACGCCAAGAATACCCAAGCCCGCTGAAATCACAACAGAAACAGCCCGGGCCAATGCGATTTTTGACTGGCTTGTGGCAACATCGCCATCCTGGATGAACCGCAGTTGGGTTTCATCGTTGCCCTTGTTCCACAGCGCGTGGAAGTCCCCCGCAAGCTCATACAGGTAGAAGGCAACGCGGTGCGGCTCGTTGGTGCGCGCGGCGATTTCAACCAGACGCGGCCATTCGGCCAGCTTCTTGGCCACGGTCAGTTCCGAGGCATGGTCGTTCTTGCTCAGATCCGCCCCGCCGAGGGTCGCATCATCGGCTGCAATCCCAGCCTCGGCTGCGCGGCGCAGCACGCTCATCACGCGGGCATGGGCGTATTGCACGTAGAACACGGGGTTCTCGCGGCTTTGCTCCAGCACCTTGTCGAAGTCAAAGTCCAACGGCGCGTCGTTCTTGCGGGTGAGCATCACGAAACGGGTGACGTCCGGCCCAACCTGATCGACCACATCGCGCAGGGTGACAAAGTTCCCTGCCCGCTTGGACATCTTGAACGGCTCGCCGTTTTTCCACAGCTTCACCAGCTGCGTCAGCTTGATATCCAGCGGCACCTTGCCATCGGACAGCGCCGACACAGCCGCCTTCATCCGTTTGACATAACCCCCGTGGTCCGCGCCGAACACGTCGATCAGCGCGTCAAAGCCACGGGTTACCTTGTCATAGTGATAGGCGATATCCGGGGCGAAATAGGTCCAGCTGCCGTCCGATTTCTTGACCGGGCGATCGACGTCGTCGCCGTGCTCGGTGGATTTGAACAGGGTCTGCTCGCGCGGCTCCCAATCTTCGGGCTTCTTGCCCTTTGGCGGCTCCAGCACGCCTTCGTAGATCAGGCCCTTCTCAGTCAGCGACTCCAGCGCTGCCTCAATCCGGCCGGTGCCATAGAGCGATTTCTCAGAGAAAAACACATCCATCTCAACGCCCAGCGCCTTCAGGTCGGCCCGGATCAGGTCCATCATTGCCTCGGTGGCAAAGTTGCGCAGATCCTCAAGCCATTCGCTTTCCGGCTTGTCGATCAGGCTGTCGCCATATTTCTCTTTCAGCGCCTCACCGATCGGGATCAGGTAGTCGCCAGGATACAGACCCTCGGCAATCTCGGGGCTGAGGCCATTGGCCTCGCGATACCGCTCATAGGACGAACGCGCCAGCACATCCACCTGCGCGCCACCGTCGTTGATGTAATACTCGCGGGTCACGTCATGGCCGGAATAGGCCAGCAAGCTCGCCAGGGCATCCCCGAACACAGCGCCCCGCGTATGGCCGACATGCAGCGGGCCAGTGGGGTTGGCCGAGACATATTCCACATTAACCTTCTGGCCATGACCCATGGTCGAGCGGCCATAGTCGGTGCCCTTCTCCAGCACCGCCGCCAGAACACCCTGCCAGACCGATGGTGCCAACCGCAGGTTCAGGAACCCCGGTCCGGCCACCTCGGCACTGGTGATCCGGTCATCCGCCGCCAGTTTGCCCGCCAGCACATCGGCGATGTCGCGCGGCTTCATCTTGGCCGGTTTCGCCAGCACCATCGCCGCGTTTGTCGCCATGTCGCCATGGGCGGCGTCGCGCGGCGGTTCGACCGCCACGTTGTCAAAGCTCAGCCCCTCGGGCAGCGCGCCTTCGGACTGCATCTGTGCCAGCGCGTCCAGTACAAGGCCGCGGATCTCGGAAAACAGGTTCATTTCGGGTGTCCTTTTGCTTGCCCGGCGGTTTACCACGCAAAGCGGCAAGGTCAATGCAAGCGATCAGTTTCCGCTTGGATTAACCGTAAACGGGGCTAAGGTCACAGAAAATCCCCAACCCGGAGACCGTTTCATGCGCCTAGCCCTGCCCCTTGCCATCGCCCTGACCACATCGCTGCCGGTCTGGGCCGAGATGCCTGCGCCTCAGGGCCATGTTCTGTTGACGCTCGGTGGAGCGGTCACCGAGACCAACCTGCCGGCCCGGGGTGAGAATGACGGCGGCCTTTTGGGGTATCTTGAGGTTCAGCACGACGGGGCCGCCGGGTTTGACGCCGCCCTGCTGGATGGTCTGGAACAGGTCGAGATCACGATCACCTACGGCCCTGAAGGCAACCAGCGCGACATCGCGTTTTCAGGCCCGCTGCTGTCGGACGTGATGACGATGGCGGGTGCAGCGGGAAAAACCGCAAAGCCCATGGCGCTGGACGGCTATCAGTCGGAAATCCAATGGGAGAGCGTCACCGCGCATCAACCGATTGTTGCAACCCATGCGGATGGTGCTCCGATGGGGATTGGTGGCTATGGCCCAACCATGATCGTCTTCCCCCCAACCGACGATGCGGAACTGGCGCAGAAACAGGCCGGGCAACAAGTGTGGGCACTGGCCTATATCGGGGTCGAATAACTACCCGCCCGTCAGTCTTTTGTGGTCCTGCAGGGCGAACCGGTCCGTCATCCCGGCGATATAGTCCGACACGATCCGGGCCAGCGCCGTTTCGTCCTCTGCCGCCTCGATATCCCGGTGCCAGCGCGCAGGCATCTGTTTGGGATCGCTGAGATATATCGGAAACAACTCCTGAACCACCGCGCTGACCTCGGCGCGCACCTCCATCACGCTGGGTGCCCGGTACATCCGTGTGAACAGGAATGCGCGAATTTCCTTGAGTTGGGTCCACAGCCCGTTTGAGAACTGAACCACCGGATAGCCCAGGTGCCGGATCTCCTCGACCGTCTGCGCCCCTGACGCGGCGATCAGCCTGCGCGACGTGTCGATCACATCGGACACCATGACCCCAAACACCCGCCGCAGCGCCTCATGTCGGCGGCGATAGGGGTCGAGACCGGGGTATTTGCGGTCAACCTCTGCATAGCAGTCGCCCACGATCGGCAATTGCTGGATTTCGTCGTCCGTGAACAGATTGGCCCGCAGGCCGTCCAACAGATCGTGGTTGTTGTAGGCAATGTCGTCCGAGAGCGCGGCTACTTGCGCCTCGGCACTGGCATGGGTGTGCAATTCCAGATCGAAACCTTCGTTGCATTCGGCCAGAGCCCAAGGCAGTTCCCCTTCGACCGGCCCGTTATGCTTGGCAATGCCCTCAAGGCATTCCCATGTCAGGTTACAGCCGTCAAACTCGGCGTAGTGGCGTTCCAGCTTGGTGACAATCCGAATGGCCTGCGCGTTGTGGTCGAAGCCGCCATAAGGCTCCATCAACGCATGCAAAGCGTCTTCTCCAGTATGGCCAAACGGTGTGTGTCCAAGATCATGGGCCAGCGCCACCGCCTCGGTCAGTTCCGGGTTCAGGCCCAAGGCCCCAGAAATCGTGCGCGCGACCTGTGCCACTTCGATGGAATGAGTCAAACGGGTGCGATAGCTGTCACCCTCATGCTCAACAAACACTTGCGTCTTGTGTTTTAGCCGCCGAAACGCGCTGGCATGAATGATACGGTCGCGATCACGCTGAAAGCATGACCGAAAACTGCTCTCCTCCTCCGGCACAAGCCGCCCTCTTGCGCGGCCTGGGTCCGAGGCAAAACCCGCTCTGTCCAAAGGTCTTGTCCTTGTCGCCTGTCCTTAGGTTTCATATATTGTACTGCGGTAAGGAAATAAACCTTTGGAGTCCGGCATGAATCTGCCCCCAACAGTGACAGAACGCGCCTTTGATCGCCTGGCCGAGATCGGTGCCGCAGATCAGGGACAAGCCCTGCGCATTGCGGTAGAGGGCGGCGGATGTTCCGGTTTTCAATACGAAATCGCACTGGACGAGCCAAAAGAAGACGATCTTGTGCTGGAAGGCAAGGGTCAGAAAGTCATCGTGGATTCCATTTCCCTGCCGTTTCTGGAAAACGCGGTGATCGACTTCACTCAGGAACTGATCGGCGCGCGCTTTGTGATCGAAAACCCCAACGCCACCTCTTCCTGCGGCTGCGGTACATCTTTTTCGATGTAGTCATCGGTGGGGGCTTTGCCCGCACACCCCCAGGATATTTTTAGCCAGATGAAGCAGGGATCCGCTCTCCGACCATCCGACGGAGAGCTTCACCTGGCGCGGTCATCGGCGTCCCCGCCTGTACCGCACGATTATTTTTTACCAAATTGGTTAATGATCCGTTTCTTCATCTGGCCAAAAATATCCCGGAGCGCGAGGCAGAGCCTCGCAACCCAGTCATCCACCTTGCCGTTGGGCTAGTTCTGGGCGATAGGTTGCCTTAAGCCACCGGAGGATCGCGCATGAAAATCGCCACGTTCAACATCAACGGCATCAAAGCGCGGGCCGAGGCCCTACCCCGATGGCTGGACGAGACGCAGCCGGACATCGTGCTTTTGCAAGAGATCAAGTCAGTCGATGAAAACTTCCCCCGCGAGATGTTCGAAGAGCGGGGTTATAACGTCGAAACGCACGGACAGAAGAGCTTCAACGGTGTGGCGATATTGTCCAAGCTACCGCTGGAGGACGTATCCCGAGGCTTGCCCGGCGACGACGAGGACGAACAGGCGCGCTGGATTGAGGCCACGGTGATTGGCAAACAGGCGCTGCGCATTTGCGGGCTGTACCTACCGAACGGCAACCCGGCGCCCGGACCAAAATACGATTACAAACTGGCCTGGATGGAGCGCTTGTATCGCCGCGCGCGTGACTTGATGGCAAGCGAAGAAGTGGCATTGATGGCGGGTGACTACAACATCATCCCACAAGCCGAGGATGCGGCCCGCCCGGATGCCTGGCGCGAAGACGCCCTATTCCGACCCGAAAGCAGGGCCGCATTTCGCAAGATCTTGAACCTCGGGTTCACCGAAGCCTTTCGCGCGCGCACGCAGGGTCCGGGGCACTATTCCTTCTGGGACTATCAGGCCGGAGCATGGAACAAGAATGACGGCATCCGCATCGATCATTTTCTACTGACGCCGCAAGCCGCTGACCTGATGCGCGACTGCCAGATTGATTCAGCGGTGCGCGGGCACGAGAAGCCTTCGGATCACGTGCCGGTCTGGGTCGATCTCGACCTGTGACCGGTCACGTCGTCGCGTCGTAGCTGTAGATCCACTCGTATTTCTTTGACAGTTGCGCTCCGACGGCCATCAGCGCCATCTGCGCCGCCAGTCGCATGGGACCGCGCAGGTGGAAGTTGCGGGCATTGGCTCCGGCGGCGGCAACCACTTGTTTCGCCCTGGGGCGGCGCTGAGTTTCGTAGGCGGCAAGGGCTTGTTTCACACCTGATTGGTTTTCGAAGGCACGGGCCAGAATCCACGCATCCTCCAGCGCCAGACATGCGCCCTGCGCCATGAAAGGCAGCGTGGGATGCGCGGCATCACCTAGCAAAGCCAAGCGCCCGTTTTGCCAGCTTTTCGCAACCGGGCGCAGAAACAGGGCCCAGAGGTGGGTCTCGGTCACTTCGGCTAGAATATCGCGCACCGGACCGCCGAAATCGGCAAAGCGCGCGCGCAGATCGTCCGGGTCGCCTTGCAGACGCCAGCCTTCCTCCTGCCAATCCGAACGCTCTTCAATCGCAACCACATTCATCAGACGTTGGTCACGCAGCGGATAAGTGACCACATGACGGCCCGGCCCCATGGTCAGCGACGCGCCGGGAATCTCTTCGCGCTGCGACCAGGGGATCGTTGCGCGCCATGCGATCTGATGGGTGAACTGAGGTGTCTCGGTGCCGTTCAGGATCGGCCGGATCTCGCTGCGCCCTCCGTCTGCGGCAATGACGCAATCCGAGCGTCGTCGCTCACCGCCGTCCAGTACGACCTCGGCCTCGCTTGGGTGTTTGACTACCTTCGTCACCCGCGCATCCAGCCGGATATCGACACCTGCATCCCGCGCCGCCCGTTGCAACAGGTCCAGAAGATCGGCACGGTGATAGTAATAGGTCGGACCGGCAGCGGGTGTGGGAACCCGGCTAATCACACGGCCCTTACGGTAATCGCGCAGTATCGTTCCGTGGGAAAGCTGCCCATCCTCGGGCACCTTCCCAATCACACCAAGAGCCCGCAGAACCGCAATGCCGTTGGCGCTGATCTGCAGTCCAGCGCCGACCTCGGTCAGGGCCAGAGCCTGCTCTAGTACCGTAACCTGCGCCCCGCGTTGCCGCAGCGCCAGCGCTGCTGCCAGCCCCCCGATGCCGCCGCCGATGACACTGAAATTCAGACCTTCGATATTCATGGCACCGCCTTAACGCAAAAACGCCGGAGCGACAGGCCCCGGCGTTGGTGTTTTCCCGAATTTCCCAGCGATCAATCGTCGCGGTGAACCTTCTCGCGGCGCTCGTGGCGCTCCTGCGCCTCAAGCGTCATTGTGGCGATCGGACGCGCATCCAGACGCTTCAGCGAGATCGGGTCGCCCGTCATCTCGCAATAGCCGTACTCACCCTCGTCGATGCGGCGCAGGGCCGAGTCGATCTTGGCCACCAGCTTGCGCTGACGGTCGCGGGTGCGCAGCTCCAGCGCGCGATCGGTCTCTTCGCTCGCGCGGTCAGCAACGTCCGGAATGTTACGGGTGTTGTCCTGCAGCCCTTCAATCGTGTCGCGGCTGCCCGCCAAAAGTTCATTCTTCCAATCCAGCAGCTTGCGACGGAAATACTCAAGCTGACGGTCATTCATGAAAGGCTCATCTTCGGCCGGACGGTAATCCTCCGGCAGAAAAACTTCCTGCTTCATCTTTGCTCCCTCGGTATGGCCAGAAACGTCGGTTGCTGTTGTTTCACCTGACATTTGGCTCTCCCTTCTGCGGAGCGTGTATCCGACGCGCGTTAGAATGTCACTACACAAACGTCGTCTTGATACGTCACGTTCCGGACTTGTCTAAATATGAGACATATAACAACAAAACCTTGTTTTTCTGCGGAAAACATTGGGCGATTTTGCGGCGAACCACAACCAAAGGATCATTCGATTTCGGTCGAATCACGCCAAAGAGATTGAAGTCGCAGCGAAATTTGCGGTGCCGGACGCCGCGGCCCGCTTGTCAAAATCTCCGCCTCTCTGTAACCCGAACACCACAGATTGCGCGAAACCACACGAGGGGCCCATGACCGCACGTTTCCAAGGCACCGCAGAATATGTTGCCACCGATGACCTGACCATTGCGGTAAACGCTGCCGTGACGCTGGAACGTCCGCTGCTGGTCAAGGGCGAGCCGGGCACTGGCAAGACCGAACTGGCCAAACAGGTGGCCGGCGCGCTGGGGCTGACGATGATCGAGTGGAACGTGAAATCCACCACCCGTGCCCAGCAGGGCCTGTATGAATATGACGCCGTCAGCCGCCTGCGCGACAGCCAACTAGGCGACGAGCGCGTGCATGACGTGTCGAACTATATCCGCAAGGGCAAGCTGTGGCAGGCGTTCGAGACCGACGAAAAGGTCGTTCTGCTGATTGATGAGATCGACAAGGCCGATATCGAGTTTCCCAACGACCTGCTGCAGGAACTCGATAAGATGGAGTTCCACGTCTACGAGACCGGTGAGACGATCCGGGCCAGGCATCGTCCTATCGTGATCATCACCTCGAACAACGAAAAAGAACTGCCCGACGCCTTCCTGCGCCGCTGTTTCTTCCACTATATCCGCTTCCCGGACGAGGCGACCATGCGCCGGATCGTCGAGGTGCATCACCCCGGCATCAAGGATGCGCTGCTGACCACTGCGCTGACCCAGTTTTATGAAATCCGCGAGACGCAGGGGCTGAAGAAAAAGCCTTCGACTTCCGAGGTTCTGGACTGGCTGAAACTGCTGCTGGCCGAGGATCTGACATCCGAAGACCTGAAACGCGATGGGGCCAATGCCCTGCCCAAGCTGCACGGTGCTCTGCTGAAGAACGAACAGGACGTGCATCTGTTCGAACGCCTGGCGTTCATGGCGCGGGGAAAACGCTGAACCCGTAGACCCGTGGGGGATCGCCGCTTGCCTTGAGCAGAGCAGCCTGTCAGCATTGCAGCTGGCGGCCCGGTGCATCCGGGCTATGTATGACCGAACAAGACGGGACATTCTGAATGGCTGACACTCTGACCATCCGCGCGTTGCGGCCCAAAGACCGCGCTGAATGGTCCGACATGTGGCGAGACTATCTGGCGTTTTATGAAACGGCCGTGCCGGATGAGACCTACGAGTCGACCTTTGCCCGCCTGCTGGGTGACGACCCGAATGATTTCTCGTGCTTTGTCGCGGAACAAAATGGGCAATTGTTGGGACTGACCCATTACCTGTTTCACCGCAACATCTGGAAGGAGGAAAGCGTCTGCTATCTGCAGGACCTGTTTGCCCGCCCCAAAGCGCGCGGCACCGGCGTGGGTCGTGCCCTGATCCAGGCAGTGTATGACGAAGCCGACCGGCAAGGTGCCCCGTCCGTCTACTGGCTGACGCAGGAGTTCAACCACACGGCCCGCAAGCTGTATGACCGCATCGGTAAGCAGACCCCTTTCATCAGGTATCAGCGCCCGTGATGCGATGGGCCGCGATCCTTGCCGCTTTGGCGCTGGCGGGCTGCGCGGCAGTAGAGCCGGTCGAGGTCCCGACCCGCGTTCAGGCCATCGAGGAAAAACTGCCTCCGGCCAAGGCCTTCACCCGTTCGTCCCCGACGCCGGCAAGCCGGTCGAATGCGAACATTGCGGCTGACTTCCTGTCCCTGCATTTCGCGCTGGAAGGCGGCGCCCAACTGCCGGTGTTCACCCGGTTCGAAACCCCGATCACCGTGCGCCTGACCGGTGCGCCCACCCCGTCGATGCAGCGTGACCTGACGCGCCTGCTGAACCGCCTGCGCAACGAGGCCGGGATCAACATCCGCCAAATTTCGGACGGCGCAGCCAATATCACAGTCGAAGCCGTCAGTCAGGACGACATCCATGCCATCCTGCCACAAGCGGCCTGTTTCGTGGTGCCCAATGCCTCGAGCTTTGAGGAATATCGCCGCGACCGACGCAAGCAGAAAAGCAGCTGGTCGCGCCTGCGCAGCCGCGAACGACTGGGCGTGTTCATCCCCTACGACGTCAGCCCGCAGGAAAAACGCGACTGCCTGCATGAAGAAATCGCGCAGGCGCTGGGGCCATTGAACGACCTCTATCACCTGCCGGATTCGGTGTTCAACGACGACAATATCCATACCGTTCTGACCGGGTTCGACATGCTGATCCTGCGCGCAACCTATGCGCCCGAACTGCGCAGCGGCATGACCCGCGCACAGGTCAAAACTGCCCTGCCCGGCATTCTCAGCCGCCTGAACCCGCGCGGAGACACCCTGCCCGCGCAACCGGTTTCCGAGACTCCGCGTGAGTGGATCAATGCGATCCAGAAATCCCTGCGACCGACACGCGGGACGCAAAGACGTAAACGAGACGCCCAACTGGCCGCCCGGATCGGGCAGGAGCAAGGCTGGACCGACCACCGCCGCGCCTATCCCTATTACGTGTTGGGCCGCATGGAGCAGTTCGACAACCCACAGGCGGCGCTGCGCAACTACCAGACCGCCCTGCAGTTCCTGCGCGCCACACCCGGCACCGAGGTTCATCAGGCCTATATCACCACCCAAACCGCCGCCTATGCGCTGGCGCAAGGCAAAGGCCCCGAGGTTCTGCCTGAACTGGACAAGGCCATAGACGTGATGACACGGGCCGAAAATGCCTCGCAGCTGGCCACGTTGCTGTTGCTGAAATCCGAAGCGCTCAATCAGGCAGGCCGGACCGCGCAGGCACGTTCCGTCAGGCTGGACAGTCTGGCATGGGCGCGCTACGGCTTCGGCTCGGAAACGGTGGTCCGGTCGCTGATGCAGGACGTTGCGGAAGGACCCCCCAACAAAAACAGGGGCGGATAACGCATGGTTGTGGTTTTGGGAATGGCGGTACTGGGGGCAATCCTTGGGGCGCTGACGGCACGCAAACGCAATGGCAACGGTGCCGACGTGGCCCAATACGCTGCCGGGTACGGCATCGCCTTTGCGCTGGTCGGGCTGGTGTTGTCGCTGGTCCTTGTCAGGTTTGTGGGGTAAGCGATGTTCCTGCCCTTTTTCGAAAACCTCCGCAAAGCAGGCATTCCCGTATCCTTGCGCGAATACCTGACCTTTCTGGAGGGCATGAAAAAGGGTCTGGCCACCTATGATGTCGAGGCATTCTACTATCTCGCCCGCGTCTCGATGGTGAAGGACGAGCGCAACATCGACAAGTTCGACCGTGCCTTTGCCGCCAGTTTCGAAGGGTTGAACGAGATCAGCTTTGATCAGGTGCTTGAGGCCGTCGATATCCCCGCCGATTGGCTGGCCAAGATGGCCGAAAAGCACCTGTCCGAGGAAGAAAAGGCCGAGATTGAGGCGCTTGGCGGTTTTGAAAAGCTGATGGAGACGCTGCGCGAGCGTCTGAAAGACCAGCAAGGCCGCCATCAGGGCGGCAACAAGTGGATCGGCACTGCCGGGACCTCTCCGTTCGGGGCCTATGGTTATAACCCAGAAGGCGTGCGTATCGGCCAGAAGGAAAGCCGTCATCAGGGTGCTGTGAAAGTCTGGGACAAACGCGAATTCAAGAACCTGGACGACACGGTCGAACTGGGCACCCGCAACATCAAGGTGGCCCTGAAACGCCTGCGCCGCTGGGCGCGTGAAGGTGCGGCCGAGGAACTGGATCTGGACGGCACTATCCGCGCCACCGCCGAGCACGGCTATTTGGACGTCAAAACCCGCCCCGAGCGCCACAACGCGGTCAAAGTGCTGCTGTTTCTGGACGTGGGCGGCTCGATGGACCCGCATATCAAGGTGGTCGAGGAACTGTTCTCGGCCGCCCGGACCGAATTCAAGCATCTGGAATATTACTACTTCCACAATTGCCTGTATGAAGGCGTCTGGCGCGACAACCGCCGCCGCTGGGATCAGCAGACCCCGACACATGAGGTACTGCGGACCTACGGCTCGGACTACAAGTGCATCTTTGTCGGCGACGCCTCAATGAGCCCGTATGAGATCGCCTATCCCGGCGGCGCTAACGAGCACTGGAATAAAGAAGCCGGACAGGTCTGGCTGCAACGTGCGCGGGATCAGTGGCCGTCAAACCTGTGGATCAACCCGGTGCCCGAGAAATACTGGGGCTACACCCATTCCATCGGCATGATCCAGGAGGTTTTCGAAGACCGCATGGTGCCTATGACGCTGGCCGGGCTGGAACAGGGGATGCGGGAACTGACGCGCTGACCCGATGGATCAGCGGGTCATGCGGGAATGTCGAAGGCTGCGCAAGTCGACTTCTTCCTTTGACGTCTCAGGCATCTTCCAACCGGTTTCAATTGTTGGTGGCGGGCTGCTTTTTCCTCCCACGGCGCCGTAAATGAGCGCAGACCAACCCAGGATGTTCGCGAACACCAGGGTCGGCACGCAGGCCAACATGGCAAGCGACCGCGAAAGCGGCTCTTCTATCTGCCAGGGTATTACGGCCATCATCCCGACCAAAATGTACAGTATCGTAACCAGTCCAGAGGCAACGAAGACGCCGCCGCCTTTCAACACATTGTTCGGATCTTCCAGCCACGCGGGGGTGAAGCGTCCAATTGCCATGATTGCGCCGACAACCAGCCCAAGAACCGAAAGCACGGTCATATGAACATGACTATGCGCTTCGGGAAAGCGGGCGACCAAAGCCCAGATCAGCATTGCGGACATCAACAGCCCATACCGCCCTTGCGCGCGCAGGCCGAACTTATAGACAGAGTAAATAAACTTCTTCATTTTAAGTACATACCTTCGCGAATCTTGCCTTTTTGCATGATAATGGAACAAGTTGACGGAACTTGGGCCAAGCGGTCACCTGACATAGCTTTGGGGCGCGGCTTGCCTATCGCACAACGCAAGGCCATATCTGTATTATGCTTCGCCTCACCCCGATCCTGCTGGCCATCGCCTATGCCATCGTCATGTACCGGATATCTGTGTGGCGTACGCACAGGGAACTGGACGCGAAATCGACCGAACTGGCCGATCCGGCGCTGAAACGCATGACCGACCGGCTGGCGGCCGCGCTCGAGATCGACCGGGTACCCGTCTATATCTATGAGATCGATCCGGTGAACGGGCTGGCGGCTCCGGACGGGCGGATATTCATCACGCGCGGGTTTTATCGCAAGTTTAGGAACGGAGAGGTCTCGGCCGAGGAAATGGCCAGTGTGATTGCGCATGAGCTGGGGCATGTGGCGCTGGGTCACGCGCGGCGGCGGATGATCGATTTTTCCGGCCAGAATGCGTTGCGGGCCGCGTTGATGATGCTGTTGAACCGGTTCATTCCCTTCATCGGCGCGTGGATTGCCAACATGTTGACGCATCTTCTGGCCTCGCGTCTTTCGCGCGGAGATGAGTATGAGGCCGATGAATACGCCGCCGCTCTGCTGACCAAGGCCGGGATCGGAATCGGGCCGCAGAAATCCCTGTTTCACAAGCTGGAAGGCCTGACCCAGCAACGCGCCGGAGTTGTGCCCGCATGGTTGATGAGCCATCCGAACACCGATGAGCGTATTGCGGCGCTGGAGGCGCTAGAGCAGCGTTGGGGCGCGGGCGGATAGGCTGCGCAGCGAGGGGCCAGCCCGTCGCCATTGGCGCTCGAACCAACGGCACTTCCCACGGCGGCTCCTCGAGGTATTTCTGGCCAGATGAAGATGGATCCGGGTTTATGTGGTGAGGGCTTTGCCCAAACGTGGCAGGCGCGCCTTTTTCATCAGCGCGCGAAGGGTCCAATGGTCGCCGGACAGGCGGTTAGCTTCGGTCAGAACGCGATTGGCTGTGTCGGCCATACCATCGGGGTCATTCTGCCAAAAGCCGTGCAGCAGGCTGTCCGGGTCGCGGCGATCAAGGCCCTCTTCTGACAGGATATTTCTTGGGAAATCTTTGGCGTTGACGGTGACGATGACGTCTGCCGAGGCCGCAACGGCCGTGGCGAGAACGTGAATATCGGCGCTGTCGGGCAACCAGAGGCGTTGTTCGATACCCGGCTGGGCCGCGCGTTCTGCGTCTGGCCAATGCGCCTGGGTCAGGGCGATTTCGGCGCGAGCCTGTGCCTCACCATCCGGGCCAAGTTTACGGGCGGCGCGGGCCCATTCTTCGAGGATGCGGGCCGACCAGAGGGGTTGAAAATGGCCGCGCTTGGCTGCTCCCAGCAGCATCTCTCGCATCACCGTGGGGTAGATTACGCAGGTATCCAGAACCGCCTTCACAGCCGATAGAACACGGCTTTGAGGTAACCGCTTTCCGCCAGTTGCGGCAGTTGTGGGTGGTCCGGGCCAGCAAACCCGGTGTGGATCAGCTGTGCCTGCCGCCCTGCCCGGCCAATGCCGCGCGATGAGGCATCGCGGAAACGGCCAAGATCGGCTGCGTGGGAACAGGAACAGAGACCCAGATAACCGCCGGGTTTCACCAATGGCGCGGCCAGTCGGGCCACACGTTCATAAGCGCGAAGTCCCGCATCCAGGGCCTGTTTTGAAGGGGCAAAGGCGGGTGGATCGCAGATGACCACGTCGAACTGCGCGCCTTCTTCGCCCAACTGGGTCAGTACGTCAAAGGCATCGCCCTGTCGGATTTGGAAGCTGTCGGCGCAGCCTGAGGCCTGCGCACCTTGTACGGCCAGATCAAGTGCTGCAGCCGATCCGTCAACGGACAAGGCTTGCGCCGCCCCTCCGGCCAGCATCGCCAGACCGAACCCACCCACATGGCTGAACACGTCCAGCACCTGCGCACCCGGCTGTACCAGTCGCGCGGCGAATGCATGATTGGGGCGCTGGTCGTAGAACAGGCCGGTTTTCTGACCGCCTGTCAGGTCCGCCATGTAAGTGGCCCCGTTCATCGGCACTGGCAGCGGTGCATCGGGCGCGGTGCCACGCAGGGTTTGGTTTTCATCATCCAGCCCCTCCAACCCGCGGGTGCGGCCCGAGGCGTTTTTCAACACCGTCGTCACGCCGGTAACGCGGACCAGAGCATCGGTCAGGGTGTCCAGATGCGCCTCGGCCCAGGCGGCGTTGGGTTGGATCACGCAGGCGTCCCCAAACCGGTCGATGATCACACCGGGAAAACCGTCCGCCTCGGCGTGGATCAGGCGATAGTAAGGCGCATCGAACAGGCGCTCGCGCATGTCCAACGCGCGGCGCAGACGGGTTTCGAACCATTCTGCGTTCAGTTCCGCATCCAGATCGCGATCCAGCACGCGGCACATGATCTTGGACTCGGGGTTTACCGCGACCAGCGCAATGGGCGCGCGCTTTTCATCCTCGAGCACCGCCAGGGCTCCAGCCGGGATTTTTCGGGTCCGGCGATCGGTGACAATGTCATTGGCATAGACCCACGGGAAGCCATGGCGCAGGCCGCGCGCGTTGGCTTTGGGTTTCAGGCGGATACGGGGGCGGTCGATGGCTTGGGTCATGACGCCCTCATAGTGGCGAACGCGCCGGTGGGAAAGCCCTAGCGGGGCCGGGATCGCCACCCGCCGCGCCGTTTCGGTGCCTGCGCCGATTGCAACCCCTCAGCCAATACCTGAGTCATCGGGTGGTCAGCGTCCTGAACGGCGTAGGTCGCGTGCAGCTCGGTCAGAGCCTGCTTTTGGTCGCGTTCTGCCGGAAGGCTCAGCGCCCAGTCCAGAAAGATGCTGCGGCATTCGGGCAGCGTGATGCCTTCAATGCGATAGGCCTCTCGGATCAGGCCCTTGTGATCATTCGGATCGTCACTGCGCGGCATCTTTCCCCTCCTTGATCACGCTGCCGATGATCCCAGCGGCAGTGGTATAACTCTCCTGCAAGGCGGCCTGAAGCTGTTCGACCTGTTCGAACCCGGTGGCGCGGCACAGGAAGGCCGCACCGGCGTCACCGATCTTGTCGGCCTCGATCACTTTCCCAGACAGCAGACGGGCCGCGCATTGCACCGACCAGCATAGATCGTAGCAGTCCTTGAGCGTCTGTGCCTGAGCGACGTCCAGTAATCCGGCAGCGACAGCACCATCCAGCCCGGACTTCACGTCACGCTGCGCAACTCCCGACAACAGCGCTCCGGTTTCGGCCACCAGTTCGATATCCATCATCCGGCCCGCGCCATTCTTGGCATCCCATATCCCGGCCGGAGATTTGGCTGCCGCCAGACGGGCACGCATCTCGGCCACCTGGCGCAGGACTTTTTCGCGGTCTTCGGGCTGGTTCAGGAAATCGGCGCGGAAGGTTTCGATATCCTGCGCCAGCCCAGCGTCTCCGGCCACCACGCGGGCGCGAGTGAGGGCCAGATGCTCCCACACCCAGGCTTCGTTCCGCTGATAGTTGGTAAAGCTGGCCCAACTGGTCGCAACAGGCCCCTGATTTCCTGAGGGGCGCAGGCGCATGTCGACCTCATAGAGCCGCCCCTGGGACATCGGCGCCGACAGCGCGGTGATCAGCGCCTGCGTGAACCGGGCGTAGTAAGTGCGCGTGGCCAGAGGGCGCGGACCGGCGGACATGTCCTGATCCTGCGGGTCGTAGATCACGATCATGTCGAGATCGGACTGCGAGTTGATCCGCCCAGCCCCGATCGAGCCCATACCCAGCACTGCTGCGCCACGTCCCGGTGCAGGCCCGTGCTTCTTGGCGAACTGCTCGGTCACGCAGGGCAGGATCGCGGCAATCACCGCGCGGGCCAGTTCGGCATATTGCTGCCCGGCCTGCGCCCCGTCGATCAAACCGCGCAGGTGGTGAACCCCGATGCGGAAATGCCATTCCTTGCACCAGCGGCGGGCGTAGTCGAGCTGTGTTTCATAGTCCGCCTCCTGCTCCAGCGCCTGTGACAGCTCGGCCTGCAAAACCGTTTGCCCTGGCCAGTCATTAAAGAAACTGCCACCGATCACCGCATCGAACACGGCAGCATTGCGCGACAGATGCCCGGCCAGCGCGTGCGAAGTGCCTACGATATCAACCAGCAGGTCGATCAGGTGCGGGTTGGCCTCGAACAGTGAAAACAGCTGCACCCCGGCGGGCAGACCGGAGAGAAACCCGTCCAGTGCCAGCAGCGCCTCATCCGGTTTTGCGGTTTTCGACAGGCGCGAGAGCAGCTCGGGCTTGAGCCGCTCGAATATCCGCGCGCCCCGTTGCGAGCGCAGCGCCGGATAGGTGGGCCAGCGCGCCAGAACGCTTTGGTCGAACTCAGCCTCTTTCACCGGTGCCGGGGTCGAGGAGCCGGGGGCGAAGAACCCTTCGGTCAGCTCATGCACCTCGGTCAGGCGGCGGGTCAGCTCGGCGGTCAGCTCGGCGCTGTCGATGCCCATCAGACATGCGACGCGGTCGATCCCGTCCTGCGATTGAGGCACCTTGTGGGTTTGCGAGTCGTGGACCATCTGAATGCGGTGTTCGACCTCGCGATGGGCGCGGTAATGGTCGGTCAGCTTGTCGGCGACCTCCTGCGGCACCCAGCCTTTTTCGGCCAGCGCTGCCAGACCGGGTACGGTGCCGCGAACGCGCAGATCGGGGTCGCGGCCCCCGGCGATCAGCTGGCGGGTCTGGGTGAAGAACTCGATCTCACGGATGCCGCCCTGCCCCAGTTTCATGTCATGGCCCGGAATAGCCAGCGTGCCACCTGTGCCCTTGTTCTCACGAATGCGCAGGCGCATGTCGTGGGCGTCCTGAATGGCGGCAAAATCCAGATGCCTGCGCCAGACAAAGGGGCGCAGAGTGTCAAGGAAACGCTGCCCGGCGGCCAAATCACCGGCACAGGGGCGCGCCTTGATATAGGCGGCGCGCTCCCATGTGCGGCCAAGGCTTTCGTAATACCGTTCGGCCGCCTCAGCGGCCATGCAGACCGGGGTCACCGCCGGATCGGGGCGCAAGCGCAAGTCGGTGCGGAACACATAGCCATCGGCGGTCTTGTCGCTGAGCGTGGCGCAGAAGTTGCGCGTCGCCCGTACCATGCCGTGCCGTGCGTCGTAAAAATCATCCGGATCAAAGCGGGTTTCATCGAACAGCACGATCAGGTCGATATCCGAGCTGTAGTTCAGCTCATACGCACCCATCTTGCCCATCGCCAGAATGATCATCCCGGCAGCGGTTTCGACATCATCCGGTCCCATACCCGGCAGTTTGCCGCGCCGGATCAGCGCTGCGATCTCGGCCTTTGCCGCCACATCCGCCGCCAACGCGCCGAAATCGGTCAGCGCCGCAGTCACCTTCTCCAACGGCCACGCACCGGCCAGATCGGCCAGCGCGGTCAAAAGCGCCATTTGCCGTTTTGCCTGTCGCAACCCCGGTTTCAACTGATCCGGTGGGAGAGCTTTGGCCGCATCCATGACATCGGACAGCGCCTGATCCGGTTGCTGCAAGGCCTGCGGCAGCCACTCACGTTCGCGCTCGATCAGCCCCTTCAGATAGGGGCTGGACCCTGCTGCCCCCGCGATCAACTCACCCTGTTCGGGCGTGATGTCAGAAACCGCCGCCAGCGCCTCCTCGCCCAAAGAGGTGTCGAAAGCGCGCGGAAGGCGGTGGATGGTCATCGGGCCGGTCATTGGGCCTCCAACGGGGTATCTTGGCTGAAACTGTTGACCCAGACGTCCAGGCGGCGCTCCCACAGGGACGAGATCAGCATCGCCTCCCACGCCTCTGAGCCGGGGCGCTGAAAATCCGCACGATAGGTCAGCAACACGATATCCCGGGTCAGAATCCGCAATTTCGTCTCGCTCAGTTCATACCGGGCCATGGTCGGCGCATCGGCAAACTGCCCGACATGATCGTCGCGATTGGCAAAACCGGTGGGGTACACCCCCAGAAAATCCGCGCTCAGCAGCGCCCGGTCAGTCGAGGCATTGCCTTCGACCAGAGCAGCCCAAACCTGCTTTTCCAGAGTGAGAATTTCGTCCAGCGCCGGAGGGGTCGTGTTGTCAGTATTTTGCATGTGCGAAACCTGCGCCTGATCCGGGGTGAGGTCAACCAGAGAACGCGCCAACACACCCAATGTAAATCTTTTTCACATCGACCCCTTGCAACCGGGCGCACGCTCCCCATCTTATCAATGTGAAAACGATTTACATAAACCCCGGAGACCAACAATGACTGCACTATCCGACCACGCCGTCCCTGAAAACCCGGGATGGTTCTACCGTGCCGAAGCCTGGATGGATGACAAGGGCAAAGGGGCCTGGATCGCCGCCATGGTCCTTGGGTTCATCTTTTTCTGGCCCGTAGGCCTTGCCCTTCTGGCCTACATGATCTGGAGCAAACGCATGTTCAGCAAATCCTGCAGCCGCCGCAAATCCTGGCACAGCCACATGAGCGCCATGAAACCCTCGGGCAACAGCGCGTTTGACACCTACAAGGCCGACACCCTGGCCCGACTGGAACGCGAGCAGCAGGATTTCGAAGCCTTCCTGCGCCGTCTGCGCGAAGCCAAGGACAAGGCCGAGTTCGACCAGTTCATGGACGAACGTGCCCGCGAAAACCACGATGAGGCCGAAAACGGCGAGCGCGCCTGATCCAACCTTGCCCTGTCCCACCTTTCGGGACAGGGTACCCCCAATCAACGACGCGGATTACACTGAATGACCCACCTGCCCGATCCAGACAGCCAACCCGAATTCTATCAGTCGGTGGCAACCAAACGCTTTGTTGCATGGCTCTTTGATATCGCCTTGATCTCGCTGCTATGCATCGTGCCGGTTTTCCTGACCTTCGGCGCGGGGCTGTTCTTTCTGCCGCTGATCTATGGCGTCATCAGTTTCGTCTACCGCGTCGTCACAATTGCCAACGGATCAGCAACGCCGGGCATGCGCTTCATGGGCATCGAGCTGCGCGACGCCTTTGGCGCCCGCATGGACATGGGCAAAGCCGTGGCCCACACCGCCGGATATTTCGTCAGCATGGCGTTTTTCGTTGTCCAGATCGTCTCGGTCGTCATGATGCTGACCAGTGCACGCTGTCAGGGCCTGACCGATGCGTTCCTTGGTACGGTGATGATCAACCAGCGGGCATAAAAAACAGCCGACTGAATCACTTGGCGGCTCAGGGAACCGTTGTTATCATCCTGTCTCAGGAGACACGGGACCTTCATGCGACACACGCTGCCAATTGCGCCGCAATTCTATGTGACGGCACCCCAGCCCTGCCCTTATCTTGAGGGCAGGATGGAGCGTAAGCTGTTCACCGCCCTGCAGGGCGAAGGGGCCGATCAGCTGAACAACTCACTGTCGCAACAAGGGTTTCGTCGGTCGCAGAACGTGCTCTACCGCCCCTCCTGCACCGATTGCGCTGCCTGCCTGTCGGCACGGATCAATGTCTCGGCCTTTCACCCCAGCAAAAGCCAGAAACGCGCCGTCAAGCGCAACGCCCACCTGCGGCGTCGGGCAAATTCGCCCTGGGCAACGGATGAGCAATACGAGCTGTTCCGCCGCTATCTGGATACCCGCCACGCCGATGGCGGCATGGCCGATATGGACGTGTTCGAATTCGCCGCGATGATCGAGGAAACCCCGATCCGCAGCCGCGTGGTGGAATATGTCGATCCCGAAACCGGAGAACTGATAGCTGTCAGCCTGACCGACGTTCTCGATGACGGGCTGAGCATGGTCTATTCCTTCTATGATCCGGAACAGCCGCAAAGCTCGCTGGGCACCTATATGATCCTCGATCACATCGACATCGCGCGCGAGGCTGGCTTGCCCTATGTCTATCTCGGCTACTGGGTGCCCGGCAGCCCCAAGATGGGCTACAAAGCACGGTTCTCGGGGCTCGAGGCCTATATGCAGGGTGATTGGAACCGCGTCGACAATCCGACTGCGCTGGCACAGGCCAACCACCACCCCCTGTCAACAGCCCCGATCGCGGAACAGGTCGCTGGCATCCAACTGCCCGACCGCCACCCGACAAAAGGGTGATCCCTCATGCAACAAAGCCTCCATGCTGTCACCCTTGTGGTGCCGGACTACGATACCGCTATTGCGTTTTACACCCGGACACTGAACTTCACCCTGACCCGGGACATTGATCTGGGCGGCGGCAAGCGCTGGGTGCTGGTGACCCCTCCGGGTTCGACAAGCGGATCACTCTTACTGGCCCGGGCCGACGGTCCGAACCAGATCGCCGCCGTCGGCAACCAGACCGGAGGCCGCGTCGGCTTCTTCCTGCAAACTGATGATTTCGCCCGCGACCACGCCGCGATGCGCATCAAAGGCGTCCATTTCGAAGAAGACCCAAGACACGAACCTTACGGCACGGTGGCCGTCTGGCGCGATCCCTTCGGCAATCGCTGGGACCTGATCCAGTTCACCTGATCCGCCCTTCATCTGGCCAAAAATATCTCGGGGATGAATTGGCCGCAGGCCAAGAAAGGGCTGGCCCCTTCCCCATGACACCAAAGCATAGGGGGCCATACGGCCCCCTTTTCCATCTAGTCATGCAGCCGATCAGTTCGGGATCAGATCCGGCACGATGGTCACAATCGACGGGAAGAACCACAGGATCGCGATCCCCACCACCTGAATGATCACAAAGGGCACGATGCCGCGATAGATATGGCCCGTTGTCACTTCTTTGGGCGCGACCCCTCGTAAGTAGAACAACGCGAACCCGAACGGCGGCGTCAGGAACGAGGTCTGCAAGTTCACCGCCACCATGATGGTCACCCATTTCGGATCGAACGACCCGCCATAGATCACCGGCCCCACAATTGGGATCACGATGTAGATGATCTCGAGGAAGTCCAGCACGAACCCGAGAATGAACAGCACCAGCATCACGATCAGGAAGACCGTGAACTCGTTGTCAAAGCTCTTGAGGAATTGCTGGATATAGTGCTCACCACCAAACGAGATCACCACGAGGTTCAACAGCTGTGAGCCGATCAGAATGGTAAAGACCATCGAGGTCACCTTGGCCGTCTCACGCACTACCGGGGTCAGCACCCCGCTGGAGAACAGGACCCAGCAGCCGTAGATCAGACCGAACAACGCATACAGATACGCCGCATAGGCCAGAACAAAGGCGATCCAGGTCTCGACCGTGACGTTGCCCTGATTGACCCGCAGATCGAAGTTCACGCCCAGCACCAGACAGATGATGACGGCAAAGGTCGCCCAGATGATCACCTTGCCCGAGCGTTCCTGATCCTGCAGCTTGCGATAGGCCGCCAGCATGATCGCTCCGCCCGCCCCCAGCGCAGCCGCCGGTGTCGGGTTGGTAACACCCCCAAGGATCGAACCCAGCACCGCGATGATCAGAACCAGCGGTGGGAAGACCACCCGGATCAAATCGTTGCTGGAACACCGGATCGCGGCCTCCTTGGCGCCATAGATGGCCAGTGCAAACGGCAGGGCCAGCAACAAGAACGTGGCCCCGGACGAGGTCGTCGGCGAGATCAGCACCAAGTCCACAAGCAGCATCAACAACAGGCCAATGGTCCCGAGGATCAGCGGCTGCGGCGATTTCGACGGCGCGATACCGCGGCCCATCAACAACGTCAGGCCCAGCAGCACCACAACCACCGCAACACCATTGCCGATCGGTGCAGCCGCCGCGATCTTGGCTTCCTGTGCTGCGGCCAGTTCTTCCTCGCTCAGGCGCGTGGAAGCCGCAGTTCCACCAGCGGCGTCAATGGCCTCTTGCTCGGTAACGGCCTGATCCCAGGCGGACTGACCGTGCAGCTCGATCATCGACGCTTTGCACTCCGCCGACACGTTGGTCCGCAACGAGGCACCGGCGCCGATATCCGAGAAGGCGGACACATTGATGTTCTGGCTGCCAATCACACCCGCACTGCCCAGCAGAACCGCGCCCACGATCAGCGCGACCGGCGCGCCTAGCAACCAGGTCAGACCTTCGGCGCGAGTGATCGGCTCACCACCGCCGCCCGACATCTCGACCGCCGGGGCCTTTTCGGGATTCAGCAGCGCATAACCAAAGGCATAGAGCGCATAGAGCAGTGCCAGCATAATCCCCGGCAACAGCGCCGCCTGGAACAGCGTACCCACCGAGACCACCGCAGGCTCACCCAGATAGGTCAGCGCATCGGTACATCCGGCATCAACCGCGCGGGTTTCCTGCGCGGTGGAATACAGATCACCGGCCAGCGTACCCAGCAGAACGATCACGATCGAGGGCGGAATGATCTGCCCCAGCGTGCCCGAGGCTGCAATCACACCGGTCGCCAGCTCCGGCGAATAGTTGTTCCGCAACATGGTCGGCAGCGCCAGCAGGCCCATGGTCACCACCGTCGCGCCGACGATGCCCGTAGAGGCCGCCAGAAACGCACCCACAACCACAATCGACACGGCCAGACCGCCCGGCAGCGGGCCAAAGACCCGCGCCATCGTGGTCAGCAGATCGTTGGCGATCTTGGAGCGTTCCAGCGTGATCCCCATCAGCACGAACATCAGCACGGCCAACAGGGTCTCGATGGATTGACCGGCAAGAACGCGTTCGTTGATACGGTTCACGATGAACGAAACATTGCGGTCCAGCGCGGTTTCCCAGCCCTGCACAAAGACCGGCTCGGCGATCCTGGGTAAGTCCGGGTATCGGAACGTGGACACTGTGTCAGGTTTGACCCCTGAATTGACCAGGTCCCGATAGGCTTGTGATCCGGTATCAATCGCCTGGTGGATCAGCAGCCCGGCACTGTCCAGCGCCGCGATGATCCCGAACGAGATGATACCCGCCCCACCGATGGCAAAAGCCACCGGAAAGCCCGAGAGTATGCCTCCGAAAAGGCAGAAGAATACGATAATGAGGCCTATCTCGACGCCATCAAGTCCGAATAGCATTGTCTTGGTCTCCGTCCTTAATGTGCGCCTTCGTAGGCTTCTTCGCCCTCACCAAGGGTGTCCTTGTCGAGGTATTTTCCAACGCTATCCGGTCCTTCCACGTATTCCAGATACGACCGGTACAAAAAGGCGATCGCGTGCAGGAACACCATGGCCGCAAAGCAGACCAGCAGGATTTTGAACAGGAAATAGGCGTTGAACCCGTTGGGGCTGAACCCGATGGTTTCCACGTTCCAGCGCAGCGCGCGGGCCTTCATGACCAGTCGATCCAGAGCGTCACTGGCCGAGGGTTTCGGCACGATCAGATGCCGCCACATGAAATACCAGCCATACATCCATGTCAGCACCGCGATGGGCATCATGAACAACAACGATCCCAGCATGTCGATAACGCGCTTGGCCCGGTGGCTGATCCCGGCATAGATCAGATCGACCCGCACGTGACCGCCCTGCACGAAGGTGTAGGTGCAGCACAGGCACACGACCATCGCGTTATAGAGTTTCAGCTCTTCCGCATACCAACTGATGTCCTGGCTGAACGGGATGCCCAGACCAAAGGACATGTCGGGCCGGGCAAACACCCGTTGCATGAAGACGATAACGATTTGCTGGATCACCATCAGCAGGCCCGCCCAGGCGAAGAAACGCCCGGTCGTGTTGGCGAACCCTTCAAGAACACGCACCATCCCCCACATGAAGCTGCGGTAGTAGAGCCCGATGGCCGTCAGCACCAGAAACAGGGTGAATACCACAAAGAAGAACTCGACCGATCCGCCGTAATAGACAAAGCGCATGATGGCTTCTTTGTCCGACCAATTCAGCCAGAGTTGCGGATGCGTGATGGCGTATCCGAAATTATAGAAGGCTTCGGCAATGTTCTGAACGAACCACACCAGTCCGTTCCACAGGGCGCCGAAGAACGAGATACCGTTTTCGTCCTGCATGTTGTCCCCAGGTCGTATCGGTTGCACTGCTATTATGTGCGGCTTTGTCCGAACCGCGCATGTGCAACGGGAAAGGTTTCCCCGCTATTGCGGGGAAACCAGTCTAGCATAGTTTCTGCGATTAGCCGCGTACGCGGTTACGCTGCGTGGTGTAGACGCCCGAAGACAGGTCCAGCCAGCCAGCCGACGAGGTCGAGGACGCCACTGCGCTGTCGTGGATCTTCTTGAACAGCTCGTCGCCCATGTTCTCGTCCAGCACTTCCTGGCTGGCCGCACCGAACGCATCCCAGACGCTGTCCGGGAATTCCATGACCTTGACGCCACCCGACTGCAGGCGCTGCAGTGCGGCACCGTTGTTGGCCAGGAATTGCGACAGGTTCCACTGGTGGCATTCGCCTGCAGCGATCTCGATGATCTTTTGCTGAGCAGGTGTCAGGCTTTCGAATACGTCGCGGTTGGTTGCCAGCGACAGACCCGCATTCGGCTCGTGGAAACCGGCGGTGTAGTAGACCTTGGTGATTTCCTGGAAACCGGCCTTTTCGTCGGCCCACGGACCGATCCACTCGGTGCCGTCGATCGCGCCCGAGGACAGCGCCTGATACACTTCCGAGCCCGGAATGTTCTGCACCGACGCGCCCAGTTTACCCAGAGCTTTACCGCCCAGGCCCGGCATACGGAATTTCAGACCGTTGAAGTCATCGGGGCTGTTGATCTCTTTCGAGTACCAGCCACCTGCCTGTGCACCGGTGTTACCGGCTAGGAACGACTTGAGGCCGAAGATCTGGCCCAGCTCGTCATGCAGCTCCATGCCGCCATCCTGGTAGTACCAGTTGACCATTTCCTGAGCGGTCATGCCGAAGGGAACAGCGGTGAAGAAGGCATAGCCCGGGTGCTGGCCGACAAAGTAGTAGTCAGCCGCGTGATACATGTCAGCTTGGCCCGACGACACGGCGTCAAAAACCTCAAACGCGCCAACCAGTTCGCCGGCGGCCTTGATGTCAACGGTCAGATTTCCGTCCGACATTGCGGTGATGCTGTCGGCGCAACGCTGCGCGCTGTCGAAAACACCGGCCAGACCACGGCCCCACGAGGTTACCATGGTCAGCGTGCGCTTGCCCTGCGCATAAGCCGGAGCCGCCAGCGTGGTGGCAGCAGCTGCCGAGCCGCCCAGAGCAGATGTTTTCAGAAATGAACGACGATCCATATGAGTGTTCCTCCCCTACATATTCAAAACCCGAAGAAATCCGGGTGCGGTCGTTGTCAATGCGCGACAGCTTAAACTGCGGATTTTGAATGTGAATACCAACAACTACGTAGAGGGTTGGGTTTTTAAAGCGCGACCGGTCATTTCCGTGGAAAATCCCTGCCGCACCCCGCATCTTAGGCAACCCCTGCACCCCAATGTCCAAAAATTTTGCATTTTCCCGCACTCTTGCGTATCGATTCGACCATGAGGGGATTTCGCAACCTGATTTCGCTGACCTACGGCCAGAAACTGTCGCTGGTCGCCGCAATTCCGTTGGTCGTTGCGGTGGCGGCGATTGCGGTGCTGGTTGCCCATGAATCCCGCGCCACCGCCGAGAGCGAGATACAGGCACTGGAACGCCGCCTGATCGAGGCCAAGAAAGAAGAGCTGAAGAACTATGTCACGCAGGCCCGGAACGGGTTTGCCTATATCTATGGCCGTGCGTCCCCGGATGACGCCGTCGCAAAGAACCTCGTGACGCAAATCCTTGCGGCCATGATCTACGGAAAAGACGGGTTCTTTTTTGTCTATGATTATGACGGCACAAATCTGGTCAGTCCGCGCCAAACCCAGTTCATCAACCGCAACTGGGAGGGCCTGACGGACAGCGACGGAACTCCGGTTGTGGACGAATTCATCAGCCTCGCCCGGCAAGGCGCCGGGTGGCACAGCTTCATGTGGCAAAAACCCTCGAACGGAGAAGAGGCGCAGATGATCGCCTATGTCGTCGGCCTGCAGGACTGGCAATGGGCCGTCGGCACTGGCGTTTTTATTGACGACATCGTGGCCACCGTCGCCAACGCCCGCGCCGAGGTAGAGGCCCGCGTGCAGCGCACCTTCATGTATATCGGCGGCATCGCTCTGGCCGCCGTGCTGATCGTCTTTGCCTCAGGCATGTTGCTGAACGTCCGCGAACGGCGGCTGGCGGATGCCAAACTCAAGGAACTGACCCAGCGCGTGTTTGACGCGCAAGAGGAAGAGCGCGGTCGCGTGGCGCGCGAATTGCATGACGGGATCAGTCAGATTCTTGTGGGCGTACGTTACGCATTGGACAATGCGCGGCGGCGGCTTGAACGTGGGGATGAAAGCGGCGCACACGCCCCGCTGGACAAAGGGATCGATCACCTCGGCTCCGCGATTACCGAGGTCCGCCGCATCAGCCGCGACCTGCGCCCCGGTGTTTTGGACGATTTGGGCCTCGGCCCTGCCCTGAAAACGCTGACCGACGATTTCCGCGAACGCACTGGCATCGAGACCGAATTCACAACGGTGGTGTTCCGAAACCGGCTGGATCAGGACAGCAAGATCGCCCTATACCGGATCGCGCAAGAGGCGCTGACGAACATCGAACGCCACTCTGGTGCCACGCGTGTTACAATTGACCTGCGCGGCCACAAGAAAGGTGCAACAATGCGCATCACCGACAACGGTCGGGGCTTGCCCAGCGGGCAGGATCAGGCCAGCACCGGAATCGGGTTGCGCAATATGGAAGAACGGATCGCACAGCTTGACGGAACCCTGCGCATTCTGTCATCACGCGGCCCGCGTGGTGGTACTGTGATCGAGGTCAGCCTGCCGCTCAGCCACCTTCTGCCGCCGCAGGAAGAGTCCTCTCCGAACCGAAAGGCCGGCACATGACAGTCCGAGTTCTCATCGTAGACGATCACCCGATGGTGGCCGAAGGGATTCAGTCGATCCTGGAAAGCTATCCCGAAATCACGGTGGTCGGCACGCTCGGCACCGGTCAGGAGGCCGTCGATCAGGTCACCGAACTGTCCCCCGATGTCATCCTGATGGACCTGAACATGCCCGGTCTGGGTGGTCTCAGCGCAACCGAAATGATCCTCGAACGCCTGCCAGACACCCGCATCCTGATCCTATCGATGCATGACAGCCCGGAATATATCTCGACCGCGCTCAGCCACGGCGCCAAGGGATATGTGCTGAAAGACGTCCCGACGGATGAGATCAAACAGGCCATCGACGCCGTCATGCGCGGCGAGCAATACCTGTGCACGGGTGCAAGCGGATCGCTGGAACCCAAAAAGGACAGCGCACGCGAAGCCTTGACGGGGCGCGAGCAGACGATCCTGCTGGAACTCGCACAAGGCAAATCAAACAAAGAGGTCGCCCTGGCGCTGGAAATATCCGTGCGCACGGTGGAGACCCATCGCAAGAACATCAAACGCAAGCTGGGAATTTCATCCACGGCTGGCCTGACCCGTTATGCGCTCGAACACGGGGTGCTGCAAGGCACCAGCCCCGGCTTCTAAGCGCACCCGCAGCGCGGAACGCGCTGCCCGGCCCAACCGGCGGAGATGCGCCGCAGGCGCATCGACAACGGGCGGGAGGGCCTACCCTCTCGGGCGGATGTCCTGACCAAAAAACACCAGCGTGCCGTCCTCATCGATAACGTGAAACTCGCGCTGTTGATAAGGCTGATCAAAAGGCGGGCGCACCCGTCCCTCTGGCAAGTCTGCCAACTTCGGGTGCAGGTTCTCATACAATTCGTCGATCCCGTCCACATCTATATAGAACGACTGATCGTCTCCCAATGGACGACCATCATCGCGCGGCGGGCATTCCAATAACCGGATGGCCACAGAACCCAAAGACAGGAACGCGTAGTTGTCCTGCCTGAACCCGCAGGAAAACCCCAACCGGTCACAATAGAAATCAATCTGCTTCTGCAGAGAAGAACACAAAACAAATGGCGTAAGCTGCAAAATCTGAGGCACCTTTCCCTCCGGCCGCTGAAAAACATGGCCACAGCCTAACACATCTCAGTCCAGCAACTGATCCTTTCTCAGTCCTTCCCGTTCATGATGACGCGGCAACACCCGCCCATAGAGTTGCTGCGTGCGTTCAACACTGCCGCACATCCCTTCAGCCTCGACAAACGAGAAAATCCCGACATAGCGGCTGCGCCCGCCCTCTACCGGGGCCACCCTGTGCAGCGCATATCTGCCTTTGAAAATCTGCAGGTCGCCAGGTTGTAACTCCAGCTCGCGCACCCGCGACTTGTCGCCGTCCAGAATGGATGCCACTTCCCTGAAATTCTCATCCTCGGCGGTTCTCAGGTTCGGGACATATTCAAAGGTGCCCCCGGTCTCGCCGTTCTGGATGGCCAGCGTGACGGTGTAGTTGTTGGTGTCGAAATGCCAGGGGAACCCCTGCCCCTCTTCCACTACGTTGATGATCACGTCGGCCAGCGGATCGTCATAGCGAAAGAACCGATCTTCGCTTTCGTTCAGAGCGTCGCGGATGAACGGCATGAAGCCCTCGAACTCATAGATGCGACGCAGCGGGCCGGTTCGGGGAAAGTTGTCCGCCGGAACAAAGGCGTTCGACCGGTCGTAAAACCGGCGGATTGGGTGGCCGATTCCAAAGCTCGGGTCATCCTTGGTAAAATAGGCGTTTGTGCGATTGAAAGACCGGTGCGCTTGTGGCGCGACCGCGTCAGCCTCCTTGACCAGCACCTCAAGTCCCGCCTCATGGACAAATCCCGGTAACACCGCGCACCCGTCCTCCTCCAGTTCCCGCCGCAAGTCGGTAACCATCTGGTCATATGCGCGTGAGCCCGGACGATCGATAGGGTACCGACCAAGATCAACCAAATCCGCCAACATGAACCGCCTCCCCAACTATGATCGTTAGGATCAGCGTGCCGCAGCCGCCAGAGGCTCTCATGTCAGTTTAAGACATTGCCTTGACGCAAACTGACCAGTTCAAATTCAGATTCTCACCCCATCGACAGAACGCAATTGGCGGAAATTCCCCACCTGCGGCAATCTGCGCAATAAAATGTCGCAAAATCCGCTCTCGGGGTTACAAAATTGGTACGATTGCCTGTTGACGCCCCGTCGCACCGCTCATAATGTCCCTCCACGCAAAAAGAGGAGCCTCTGGCGATGAAAGCGCTAGTCGTAATCGTAGGAAACACGCGCATGGGCCGGTAACGGTAAACCATAATCGAACCCATGCGCCTCCGAAAATCTCGGGGGCTTTTTTTTGGCAAAACGCAAGACACATGTCGCGAACGGAGCAAAGCAGATGACACGTGAGATGACCGGCGCAAAGATGGTTGTTCAGGCCCTCAAAGATCAGGGCGTGGACACGGTATTCGGATACCCCGGTGGCGCCGTGCTACCGATCTATGATGAGATCTTTCTGCAAAATGACATCCGTCACATTCTGGTGCGGCATGAACAGGGCGCGATCCACGCTGCCGAAGGCTATGCCCGGTCGACCGGCAAGCCCGGCGTAGCTTTGGTGACCTCCGGCCCCGGTGCCACCAATGCGGTGACCGGCCTGACCGATGCGTTGCTGGATTCGATCCCGATCGTTGTTCTGACCGGTCAGGTTCCGACCTTCATGATCGGTTCGGACGCGTTTCAGGAGGCCGACACCGTTGGTATCACCCGCCCCTGCACCAAGCACAACTGGTTGGTGAAAGACACGGACTCGCTGGCCGAGACGCTGCACGAGGCATTCCACGTCGCCACCTCTGGCCGTCCCGGTCCGGTGCTGATCGACGTCCCGAAGGACGTTCAGTTTGCCTCGGGCGAATACTCGCCGCCCAAACCGTCGACCTCGCATTATCAGCCTGTTCTGAAAGGCGATCTGGAAGAGATCACCGAACTGGTCGCCGCGATAGAGACGGCGAAAAAGCCCGTGTTCTACACCGGCGGCGGCGTCATCAACTCAGGCCCGGCGGCCAGCCAGTTGCTGCGCGAGCTGGTTGATGCAACCGGCTTCCCGATCACCTCGACCCTGATGGGGCTGGGCGCCTACCCGGCATCGGGTGAGAACTGGTTGGGCATGTTGGGGATGCATGGTCTTTATGAAGCCAACCTGGCGATGCATGACTGCGACCTTATGATCAACATCGGCGCCCGGTTCGATGACCGGATCACCGGACGGATCGACGCGTTCTCGCCGAACTCGAAAAAGGTGCATATCGACATTGATCCGTCGTCGATCAACAAGGTCATCCGCGTTGATATCCCGATTGTCGGCGATGTGGGCCATGTGCTTGAGGATGTCCTCAAGGTCTGGAAAGCGCGCGGCCGCAAGACAGATGCAGCGGCCGTCAAAAAGTGGCAGGCGCAGATCAGCGACTGGCGCAAGGTCAACTGTCTGGCCTACACCGCCAGCGAAAAGACGATCAAACCGCAACACGCGCTGCAACGTCTTGAAGAACTGACCAAAAACCACGACCGCTATATCACCACCGAGGTTGGCCAGCACCAGATGTGGGCCGCGCAATACCTTGGCTTCGAAGACCCCAACCGCTGGATGACGTCGGGTGGCCTGGGTACGATGGGCTATGGCACCCCGGCTTCGATCGGCGTGCAGATGGCCCATCCGGACGCCTTGGTGATCAACGTGGCCGGTGAGGCCTCGTGGCTGATGAACATGCAGGAGATGGGCACCGCCGTTCAGTACCGCCTGCCGGTGAAACAGTTCATCCTGAACAACGAACGTCTGGGCATGGTCCGGCAGTGGCAGGAGCTGCTGCATGGTGAGCGGTACTCGCATTCCTGGTCCGAGGCCCTGCCCGATTTCGTCAAACTCGCCGAGGCATTCGGCGCCAAGGGTATCCTGTGTTCCGACCCCGCCGATCTGGACGATGCGATCATGGAGATGATCAATTATGACGGTCCGGTCATCTTTGACTGTCTGGTTGAAAAGCACGAGAACTGCTTCCCCATGATCCCGTCGGGCAAAGCGCATAACGAGATGCTGCTGGGCGAAGCCGAGACGCAGGGCGTGATCGACTCCAAAGGTTCGGTTCTGGTTTGACGACATACCGTTGGACGCCGCGCGCGCCCGACACCACAAGGATGATGAAAGGGACGTAAATGTCTGCCCTACATATCAAAAAAGGCTCCACCCGCCATTCGGCCTATAACCTACGGCCCACCTTTTCGGACGTTCAGGAACGTCACACCATCGCGGTTCTGGTCGAAAACGAACCGGGCGTTCTGGCCCGTGTGATCGGCCTGTTCTCGGGCCGTGGCTACAACATCGAAAGCCTGACCGTGGCCGAGGTCGACCACACCGGCCACCTCAGCCGCATCACCATCGTCACCACCGGCACCCCGCAGGTGATCGAGCAGATCAAAGCACAGCTGGGGCGGATCGTTCCGGTGCACGACGTGCATGACCTGACCGTTGAGGGTGACTCAGTTGAACGCGAGCTGGCTATCATCAAGGTTGTCGGCGCTGGCGACAAGCGGGTCGAGGCGCTGCGTCTGGCAGATATCTTCCGCGCCAACGTGGTCGACAGCACGCTGAACTCCTTCATCTTTGAAATCACCGGCGTACCGGACAAGATTGATGCTTTTGCAGATCTGATGCGCCCGCTGGGCTTGGTCGAAGTGGCCCGCACCGGCGTCGCGGCCCTGCTGCGCGGCGAATGAGTTCTACCCCCACCCTGTCGAAAAGTCCGACGTGGGTGGGGGGGTTCCGGCTTGGCAAACCCGGCCCTTGCACAGGGTTTGACCATCCTTGGCCGTGTCTGGTGCAATAAAGCCGAAAAAGATCACGCAAAATAAAATAAAGCCTATTGCGTTTATGGCAATCAACGCTAGCCTCGGGGTGAGACGCGGCGTTGGGATGCGCCCGTTCGTGTCATCTGTACGATTTCTACGTGTTGACGGCCTGCCGGTCGATCATGTTGCGTATATCGAAACAAGTCGCGAGAACCTGGGACGCCCATGACCAACTCCATCCGTAACCCGGACGAACTCCGCCAGATGTTCGGTGCCAATCTCAGGCGACTTGCGCGGCAATACAGCTCGGTGTCCGAGCTTTGCCGCCAACTGGGAATCAACCGCACACAGTTCAACAGATATCTGGCCGGCGAGAGCTTTCCACGCCCCGATGTTCTTGACCGCATCTGCAGGTTTTTCGAGGTCGACGCCCGTATTCTGCTGCGGCCACTGGACGAGATCGACCACGCGCCCTCGCACCCCGCAGCCTCGGCCCTGACCGATTTTCTGGGCTCTGGCCCGTCAACGCTGACCGAGAACCTGTTTCCGGCCGGGTTTTACTATGCCACCGAAACCGAGCTGGATGATACGCAGCCCTCGCGGCACAGGCTGTTTCACGCGCGCCGGCTGCCTCAATGCACGTTGGTGCGCGGATACGAGCCGCGCCCCGGAATGCCCGGAGCCGCCCCGAATGACCGCGAGGTTCAGGGGATCGCCGCCTGCGCTGGACGGCAAATCTATATCCTGATGTCGAGCCGGGCATCACAAAACAGCCGGATTTACCTTGTGACGCGCGGATCGGACGAAAACGCGGACAGATGGCGCGGGGTTGCGATCTGCCTGTCGAAAACCACGGCCAGCGCCACGACAACGCGACGGATATTGCTGCGCCATCTGGGCGAGAATTCCTCGGCAATTCTGGCGGCGGCACGCACCGCGCGCCACTCGGAAAGCCCTGTTCAGAAAGCCGCGGGCTGAGTTACCCCTTGGCCTGATCGGACGACTGTGTGATCAGCCGATACAAATGCCAGCTTGCGTGACCTAACAACGGCATCACAATCAGCAAGCCCAGAAACCACGGGATCATGGCAACAAAGGTCAGGACCGCGATGAACACGCCCCAGACCAGCATTATGCCCAGATGGTCACGTACATAGGCAAAGCTGGCAATCATGGCGGTCACGAAATCCAGCTCACGATCCAGCAGCATAGGGATTGACAGCACGGTGATCATATACAGGATCGTCGCAAACACCGCCCCGACAGCGGTTCCCACAGCCAGCATCGTCAACCCGTTGGCCGTGAAATACACCTCCAACGAAGTCGAGACATTGGTCATTGTCGACAGCCCCATGAACAGCGCAAAGATCATGTGGCCCAGAAAGAACCAGAACAGAAACATCACCACGATGATCGCGCAGATCGAGGGCAACTGACGCCGCCCCTGCTGTATGACAACGCCGAAAATTGCGCTGAAATCCAACGGCTCTCCCTGCTCCAGCCGATGCGATACCTCATACAGCCCGACCGCCGCAAACGGGCCCAGCAGGGGAAACCCGATCGCCGCAAGCACCAGCCAGTACGAGGTTCCGGTTTGCACCGTGACCCAGGCGATCGCCCAGCCAGCCAGCACATAGAACGCAGCGAACAGCAAGCCAAAGACCGGCGCCCGCCGGAAATCACCCCAGGCCCTGCGCAATGCTTCGCGCAGCATCCCCATGTCCACTGGCCCCAGGTTCGGAACGCCGAAAGGTTTCTCCATTATGTCTCTCCTCCCTTGCCGGCCCCTCCATCAGGCCGGTCGTTTTTGTGGCCACCGGGTGGCGGCGTGATAGGCCGCACCGATGGACAGGATATGCGCGTCCGTTCCCCGCGGGCCAAAGACCTGCATCCCCATCGGCAGCCCCGCGGTTCCAAAACCGACAGGCACGGACAGGCATGGCAAGCCGATCAGGCTGACCGGCACCATGACCTCCATCCAACGATGATAGGTGTCCATCTGTGTTCCGGCGATCTCAGTCGGGTACGGTGTCTCAACCTCAAAAGGCCAAACCTGCGCCGACGGCAGGACCAGTGCGTCATAGTCCTGAAACAGCGCGGCCGCGCAGCGGAACCACTCTGACCGCGAAACGCTGGCCTCATGAACTTGCATCGCCGTCAGGGCCAGCCCCCGGTCCAGTTCCCACCGCGCAGTGTCCTTCAAGGCTGCCCGTTGTTCCGACAACTCCGCAAGACCGGCGGCCACACTCCACGCGCGCAACGTGACCCAACTGTCCCAGATCTGATCAGCCGGGAAAGGCGCGGCAACCGGGACAACTTCGGCCCCAAGTTGCGCAAACACATCCAACGCGTCCCGGCACACTTCGCGAATGCCGTCCTGAAATGAAAATGCCCCACCCCAATCATCCAGCCAGCCGATCCGCAGACCGTGCATATCGGCAGCCTGAACCGGCGATACCGCAGGGCTGGCAGTTCCATAGGGCTGCCGCGAATCCGGCCCCGAGATCACGTCCAGCAACAGACCCAAATCCTCGGGGCTGCGTGCCATCGGGCCAAGCGTCGAGAGCTGATGCAGATACCCGTCACCCGCAGGCTCGGACGGCACCCGCCCCCAGCTGGGCCGAAACCCGTAGACATTGTTCCAAGCGGCGGGATTGCGCAAACTGCCCATCATATCGGACCCGTCTGCCAATGCGACCATCCCTGTGGCCAGCGCCACAGCCGCGCCCCCCGACGACCCACCACTGGTCCGCGCCGGGTCATAAGGATTGCGCGTCGCTCCATAGACCGGATTGAAGGTATGAGACCCCAGCCCAAATTCCGGCACGTTAGTCTTGCCGATCAGGATCGCCCCCGCCGCCCGCATCCGCGCGGCAATCAGATCATCCTTCCGCGGCACATGATCCTTGAAAATCGGCGAACCCTGAGAGGAAACGATCCCGGCAACGTTGACCAGATCCTTGACTGCAATCGGCAACCCATGCAGCGCCCCGCGGTTCGGCCCGGCATCCAGCGCCCGTGCTTCAGCCAGTAAATCACCCGGATCGCGCAGGGCAACGATGGCGTTCGCCGACCCGTTGGCCGAGGCAATCCGCTCCAAGGTCGCCTGCATCAACTCTTCAGCTGACAACCGCCCTGCGGCGATCGCGTTCAACAAGTCGATAGCAGTCGTCTGGCTCAAATCCATCCCTGGCGCGTCCCTCCTCGGGGGTCAGCCTAGCCGGGGCACTTCTCTATTTAAACCCACTGTTTGAATACATCTTTTGAAAAAAGCCACTGGCGATCAACAGGTCTATTGGCCAAAGCTCAAGTTGCTATCGCGCCCAAGGAAGTATTTCAGGCACAGAAAGATCGACGAGAGGCTGATGACAAGCCATGCACCGCCCCACAGCATCGTAGTGCCGCCGAATTCCTCGGCCAACATATACGCATCCGAACGTATGCCCGCGCGGCGGATCGTGTCGTCAAAAATATCATAGGGGACATAGATCATGCTGGTCAGCCCTATGATCCGCAGAAACAGATCGCATAGCGGTCGACTTAGATACCAGGCCATGGCGAGCATCCCAGCACCGACAATACCGCAGAACAGCATCGCAAATGGCTCGCGGACGTAAAGTAAGGTCACCAACAGCATGACCCCACCGAAGCCACCCAGCAACGCCCGGTCCCAATGCGTTCGCAGGGCAACAAACAAGAGCCCCATGCCAAGCGCCAATGATCCAAGGTAACCCGCCGACAGGCTCAGAAAGCGATTGCCTCCTCGGGCCGTTACAAGCCCACCCTGACGCGGAGAGATGGAGAAGCTTTCCACCGATCCTCCGGTTACGACAACCACAATCGCGTGCGAAAGCTCGTGCAGGAACACGACAAGAATCTTCAGCGGAAGCACGATCGGAGTATGCCAGAGCGCAAACACCAGTGTGACAATCACGATCAGTTGCCAGTGGCCTTTGATCATGCTCATCACGTATATCCTGCTGGTCTGCAGTTAGCCTTCGCCCTGCGCCTCGGACCGGCTTTTGCCCGCCACGTTCAACGCCAGCGTTGCCGCCATGAACCCGTCCAGATCACCGTCCAGCACCCCTTTGGTGTCCGAGGTCTCGTGGTTGGTCCGCAAATCCTTGACCATCTGATAGGGCTGCAACACGTAAGACCGGATCTGGTTACCCCAGCCTGCGTCGCCCTTGGCTTCATGCGCCGCGTTGATATCAGCGTTGCGGCGGTCCAGCTCCTGCTGGTACAGGCGCGATTTCAGCGCTTTCATCGCGATATCGCGGTTCTGGTGCTGCGATTTCTCGGACGAGGTCACAACGATGCCAGTCGGAATGTGCGTGATCCGCACCGCCGAGTCCGTGGTGTTCACGTGCTGACCGCCCGCCCCCGAGGACCGGTAGGTGTCGATGCGGATATCGGCCGGGTTCACCTCGATCTCGATATTGTCGTCAACCACCGGATAGACCCAGACCGAACTGAATGAAGTATGCCGTTTGGCCGCCGAGTCATAAGGTGAAATCCGCACCAGACGGTGCACGCCGCTTTCGGATTTCAGCCAGCCATAGGCGTTGTGGCCGGAAATCTTGTAAGCGGCGGATTTGATCCCCGCCTCTTCGCCCGCGGTCTCAGATTGCAGCTCGACGGTATAGCCTTTCTTCTCGGCCCAACGCACGTACATCCGCGCCAGCATCGAAGCCCAGTCGCAGCTTTCCGTGCCACCCGCGCCCGAGTTGATTTCGAGGAAGGTGTCATTGCTGTCGGCCTCGCCATCCAGCAGCGCCTCAAGCTCTTTCTTGGCGGCTTTGGCCCCCAGTTTCTTGATGGCGTCCTCGGCGTCGCTGACGACCTCTTCGTCCTCTTCCATCTCGCCCAGCTCAATCAGCTCGATATTGTCGCTGAGGTCGGTCTTGATGGATTCATAGGTCTCAATGGCGTCCACCAGCATCTGGCGCTCGCGCATCAGTTTCTGCGCGTTCTCGGGATTGTCCCACAGGTTTGGGTCCTCGACCCGCGCGTTGAATTCCTCAAGACGATGCGGGGCGGTTTCATAGTCCATACGCTGCGCCAGCAGCTCCAGCGACTTTTCGATTTCCGCCACGGTGTTCTGGGTTTCGGCGCGCATGGTCTTGTCCCAACTTGCTCAATCAGGCCTGCGTGATAGCAAGAGCGCGAGACCACCACAAGGCGGGTGCGGCCTGAATGACTGATGTAACGCTTGAGTATCCGAATAGCTGGGGGCTGACGATCCTTGAACAGGTCGCAGACACCGGTCTGGCCAAACTGTGGAAGGCCCGGACGCCAGATGGCAATCTGGCGGCCTTGAAACTGTATCGCAAACCGGATCGCGGGAATGAAGCCCCGGCAACACAGCTGTTGGCGCGCTGGCAGGATCGCGGTGCAGTGAGGGTACTCGCAGAGACAGGAAATGCCGTTCTGATGGAATGGCTTGAAGGCCCATCCCTGGGTGACATAGCGCGCAGCGGCCAACCAAACGAAGCGTGCCGTTTGCTGGCAGAAACTGCGCGGCGATTGCATGCCGAACCAAGGCTTGATCCAAACGGGCTGAAAAATCTGAACGCAGTTTTCGCACCATTGTTCAACTGTTCTTTCTCAGCGAGTTGCCTGCCCCCCCTGAGGCAGGGCATGGTCAGGGCGCTGGATTTGGCGCGATTCCTTTTGGAGGTGCAGAACACGGTCGTCCCACTGCATGGCGATTTGCACCATGACAACGTCATCCAAACCGTGCATGGCCTGCGGGTCATCGACCCCAAAGGGTATCTGGGCGATCCGGCGTTCGAGCTGGCCAATGCGCTACGCCACCCCAAAGGTATGCCGGACCTTGTGCGTCAACGTGCACAGACGGATCAGTGTATCGCGCTCTATTCCGATGCCATGTCAGTTCAGCCCAAGCGCCTTGCGCAATGGGCTGCTGCAAAATGCGCGTTGTCGATCTTTTGGCGATCCGAGGGAACCATCACGGACGACCACGAGGCGAACCTCCTCAACCTGCTTCTGAGAGCGGCCGATTAGTAAAGGCCGCCGCCCTGCAGATCACCCTGGCTGGCATTGGGGCCAACGGTGATGGTGTTGCCGGTCGAGGTGGTCACCTGACGGCCCGAGCTGGCCTCTTCAAACAGCGGCAAGTCTGACCCCATCGCAAAGCCACCGTCATAGACGCGGTCGATAAAGCCATCGACACCATCGCGGAAATACTCGGCCACGACGTAGTCACCGGTCGCATCCGCTGGCAGACGTGCGCCGCTGAACCGGTCGATCTTGATGAAATGGCCACCCTCGGGCACTTCAAACGGGCCACCGCCATATTTCTCGACGGCTTTTTCCATGAAGCTCTGGAACACCGGGCCACACATGGTGCCGCCATAGGCCCCCCGCCCCATCGGGCGCGGGCGGTCATAACCGATATAACAACCCGCCACGATATTCGAGGTGAAACCGATGAACCATGCGTCCTTGGATTCGTTGGTTGTGCCGGTCTTGCCCGCGGTCGGCACAGGCAGGTTGACGACCGACGACGCGGTCCCCCGATCCACCACGCCCTTCATCATCGAGGTCAGCTGGTACGCCGTGATCGCGTCCATGACCTGAGAGCGGTTGGTCTCGATGGTCGGCGATTCATCCGGCTCCAGCCAGGCCGAGTTACAGTCCAGACACTGCCGGTCATCATGACGATAGATCGTCTTGCCGGACCGGTCCTGAATACGGTCGACCAGAGTGGGCTCGACCCGCTCACCACCATTGGCAAACATCGCGTAGGCGGCAACCATCTTGTAGAGCGTCGTTTCCTCGGACCCCAGCGAGTTCGCAAGGTACGCGCCCATTCGGTCGTACACGCCGAACCGTTCGGCGTACCCTGCCACAACAGGCATCGTGACCTCTTGCGCCAGACGAATGGTCATCAGGTTCCGCGACTGTTCAATCCCGGTGCGCAGCGGCGTCGGGCCGTAGAACTTGTTCGACGAGTTCTTGGGACGCCACAGACCCTGCGGCGTGTTCACCTCGATCGGCGCGTCCACAACGATGGTGGCGGGGCTATAGCCACTGTCCAGCGCCGCAGCGTAGACGAAGGGCTTAAAGCTCGACCCCGGTTGACGCTGTGCCTGCGTGGCGCGGTTGAACACGGAATCCTGATACGAGAAGCCGCCCTGCATCGCCAGAACACGGCCCGAGTTCACGTCCATCGCGACAAAGCCGCCCTGCACTTCGGGCACCTGACGGGCGGACCACTGGCCCTCTTCACCGGCCATCACCAGAATGACGTCGCCGCGTTTGAAGTTGGCTGCGAAATCGCCCTGCATCCATTTGATGTCGGACCGCGGAATGACACCATCCGCCGGGCCGTTTTCAATGCCCACGGTCAGCGATTGTTCACCCACGTTCAGAACCACTGCCGGATACCACTGCGTCGGCAGCACCACGTCGCGGGGGATTTCCATGATTGCCAGCGCGTCGCGCCACTGGGCTTCGTCGGCCAGTTTCTCCTCGGGGATCACCTCGCCCGTGCCGCGCCACTTGCCGCGCGACCGGTCGTATTTCTGCAAAGCCGTGCGCAGGGCCTTGGCGGCCTCGACCTGCATTTCTTCATCGACCGAAGCGCGGACGGTGAAGCCGCCGGTAAAGAACTCACCCTCACCGAAATCCTCGCTCAGCTGGCGGCGGATTTCATCGGTGAAGTAATCGCGCGGCGGCAGCGCGGTGCGGAAGCTTTCAAAGTCACCGTTCTGCACCGACCGCAGCGCCATCTCGACCTCGACGTCATAGGTCGCCTGATCGATATATCCGTTCTGCCGCATTTCACGCAGCACGTAGTTTCGGCGGTTCAGCAGGCGTTCCTTTTGCCGCACCGGGTGGTAGTCCGACGGCGCCTTGGGCATCGCAGCCAGCGTCGCGGCCTCGTGCGGTTCAAGTTCCTGCAGTGTCTTGTTGAAATAGGTCTGCGCGGCGGCGGTCACACCATACGAGTTCTGGCCCAGAAAGATCTCGTTCATATAGAGTTCGAGGATCTGTTCCTTGTCCAGTGTATCCTCAAGCCGGGTGGCGAGGATGATCTCTTTGATCTTGCGTTCTGCGCGCCGGTCACCGGACAGCAGGAAGTTCTTCATCACCTGCTGCGTGATCGTCGAGGCACCACGGACGTTTTCGCCCTTGGACTTTACCGCCTCGACCCCGGCGGCGATGATACCGCGCGGGTCATAGCCCTGATGGGTGTAGAAGTTCTTGTCCTCAGCCGAGATGAACGCCTGCTTCACCAGATCGGGAATTTCTTCGGACGGCGTGAACAGGCGGCGTTCCTGCGCGAATTCATCGATCAGCTGACCTTCGCCCGAGTAAATCCGGCTAATCGTCGGCGGTTTGTACTGCGCCAGCGATTCATGGCTGGGCAGGTCGCGGCCATACATCCAGAACACCGCGCCAATCACCAGCGCGGCCATGAAAATACCCAATGTGACGAGGCTGAAAATCGCCCCGAAAACGGAAAGAATGAAACGGATCACGTTGCTGCCTTTTACTCGCGCTGCCGCCTATATAGGGATGACGCGGCGCAGGGTCAAAACACGATGGCCGATAATAGCCGGTTTATGCCGCAGGGTCACTGGCCAATCAGGGACCGTTTGACCAGATCGTCCTGCCGCCATTGCTCCAACCCGTTCAGGATACCAAGCGCCATATCCCTGCGCCATTCAGGATTTTGGATGTTTTTCAGGTCTCTGGGACTGGACAGAAATCCAAGCTCGACCAGGACCGAGGGGATATCCGCGGCCTTGAGTACCGAAAACGACGCCGTACGGATCGGACGGCTGTTCATCGGCCCGCCCTGCTGTGTCATTCCATCGGCCAGCGCTCGCGCCAGCGCATCGGTGCGAGGCCGGGTTTCCTGCCGGGCAATGTCCAGCAGCACGTCCGCCACCTGATCATCCGCGCCGCTGAGGTCCACGCCCGAGATCAGGTCGCCCCGATCATGCCGCTCGGCCAGTTTATGACTGGCCACGTCCGAAGCGTCGTCGGACAGCGTATAAACAGCCGCCCCATGAGCGCGGCCTTCCGACAGGATATCCGCGTGCAGCGAGATGAACACATCCGCCCCCGCCCGGTGCGCCAGCGCGATGCGGCGTTCCAGACTGACGAAATGGTCATCCACACGGGTCAACACCACCTGATAACCCCCTGCCCGCAATAGCGTTTCGCGCAATTCGCGCGCGAAGGTCAGCATCAGGGTTTTCTCATCCGTGCCCCCGGCCTCGGCCCCCGGATCGATGCCGCCATGGCCGGGATCCAGCATAACCAGCAAGGGGCGCGTGCCATCACGGCCGGGTTTGGCCGGTGTCACCGCGGGCTCTGGCAGGTCCCAGCCCGGCTGGCGCGGGGCACCGGCAGAGGCGGTGAAACTGTCGAAATCCGTTCCACTCAGGTGCAGCGACAATCGCGCAGCCCCGGTGACCTGATCCACCCGCAAATCGGCAGTCTCAACAGCCAGCGGCGCGCCAAGCTCCAGCACCATCCGCGACCAGCCCGGGACGTAGGCCCCGAACTGAACGCCACTGATCCGGTCGGATTGCAGGAAGGTGTCGGCGTCCAAGCCGGTCCAGTCGACCTCCTGAAAGTCCAGAACCATGCGGTAGGGATCCCGCAGGGTAAAGACCCGGTACGGCACCCCCTGGCTGAGGCCAAGGTCGATGCGAACACCAGCGCGGCCGTCATTGGTGATGCGGCTTTGATCCGGCAACACACGTGCAAGCGCACTGAAGTCGTGCGCAAGCGCAGCACCGGTCAGCGCCCAGATCAGCGCGATGGCGTAGAAAATCCTGCTCATGGCCTCAAGTTTTCCCGAGATCGTTTGACCGCCAGCCTAGCCGACCAGCGCAATTTTGTGAACGCCCTACGCCTGCTCGGTGATTGCACCGCGCTCGGCCATGAAACGACGCAGCCGCAACAGGCCTTCCTCGATATCCTCTGACAACCGCGCGTATGAGAACCGCAGGGTGTGGTGCCCGCGCGCCGGGTCGAAATCCAATCCTGGCGTGACGGCGACCCCGGCCTTGTCCAGAATCTCGGCCGCAAAGGCGCGGCTGTCATCGGTCAGGTCGGACACGTCCGCATAGACGTAAAAGGCCCCGTCAGGCGGCGCGATATTAGTGAACCCAGCCTTGGGCAGCCCATCCAGCATCAGCGTTCGGTTGCGGCGGTAGACGTCCAGATTGGCCTGCAACTCCTCCTCGCAATCCATTGCCGCCAGCGCGGCCACCTGACTGGCATGGGGGGCGCAGATGAACATGTTCTGGGCGATACGCTCAACCACGCGCACCTGATCCTCGGGCACGACCATCCAGCCAACACGCCAGCCGGTCATCGAGAAATACTTCGAGAATGAGTTGATCACATAGCAATCATCCGTCAACTCCAGCGCAGTGACGGCTTTGGCCTCATACTCCAGACCGTGGTAAATCTCGTCACTGATGAACGAGGCTCCCTGCCCGTGCGCGGCCTCGATCAGCGATCCCATCGCTGCGTGATCCAGCATGGTACCGGTGGGGTTGGCCGGAGACGCCACCATCAGCCCCTGCAGGTCCAGCCCGGCGAAATCCGCGGGCACCGGCTGCAACCGGTTTTCCGGCGCAGTTGGCAGATCGACCGGCACCAGCCCCAGCGCCTTGAGAATCTGTCGGTACGACGGATAGCCCGGTGCGCCGATGCCAACACGATCCCCGCTGTCGAACAGCGCTGTAAAAGTCAGCAGAAACCCGCCCGACGACCCCGGCGTGATCACCACGCGTTCGGGATTCAGGTCGACATTGTACCACTCACCATACAGCCGTGCGATCCGTTGCCGCAGTGCTGGCAGGCCCAGAGCGACCGTATAGCCCAGCGGGGCTTGTTCCATCGCCTTGGCCAGCGCGGCTGTCGCCCCTTTGGGCGCACCTGTTCCGGGCTGTCCGACCTCCATATGGATGATGTGGCGCCCGGCCTCTTCAGCCTTGCGCGCGGCCTCCATCACATCCATCACGATGAAGGGATCGACCCCGGATCGGGTTGAGTTTCTCATGCCCATCTCCCATGTTGCAGCCATGGCTTTTGAACGCTTATCCAGGGTGGCGTCAATCCCGACCCTGTTGCTGGTTGCAGCGACATGGATGGTAAGTGCTGTGCCCTCGACCGCGCAAAGCCTGATCCGGGACCCCGACATCGAGTATGGGCTGCGTGAACTGGCCTTTCCCGTCCTGCGCGCGGCCGGGCTGAACACCAACCGCGTTCGGATTCTGGTGGTCAATGACAGCACGTTCAACGCCTTCGTGATCGACTATGGCGCGATCTACGTGAACTACGGGCTGATTCTGACCGTTGAAAGCCCCGAGATGCTGCAGGCCGTCATCGCCCACGAGGCCGCCCATATCGCCAATGGTCACCTGGCCCGAAGGGTGGAAAACCTGCGCGCAGCACAGCGAAATGCAGGCTTGGGCACTGCACTTGCCCTGATCGCAGCGGCTGCTGGCGGCGGCGAGGCTGCGGCGGGCATTGCTGCGGGGACCCAAAGCGCCGCGTTACGCAGCTTTCTGGGGCATACCCGGGCCGAGGAATCCTCGGCTGACCAGAGCGCCGCCAGCTATCTCAGATGGGCCGGTATCTCGCCCAGCGGCATGGTGGCCCTGCACCGCAAATTCGCGGGTCAGGAATTGCTGAGCACAATCAATCAGGACCCATATATGCGGTCCCACCCCACCAGCCGGGAACGTCTGCGCGCCGCCGAGGCGTTTATGGAACAGTTCGGGGACAAGGCGAAGCCGAACCCGAACACCGATTACTGGTTCGCACGCGTCAAAGGCAAATTGTCGGCCTTCCTGCGGTCGCCCGGCTGGACCTTGCGCCGGGCCAAGGAAGAAAGCGCGCAGGATATCCGCCTGATGCGCGAGGCCGCAGCCCATCACCAAAACCGCGATCTGGCCAAGGCCCGCGCGGCGATAGACGCTGCGCTGGCCATTCGTCCGGAGGACCCGTTCTATTACGAACTCAAAGGCCAGATTCTGCTGGAAAACCGACAGGTCCAGGAGGCAGTTGCTGCTTATGGCCAAGCGGTTGAAATGGCGCCGAACGATGCCTTGATCCTTGCTGGATACGGACGGGCCATGCTGGCGCAGGGGCAGACAAAGGACGCCCTGCAAGTGCTGGAAAAAGCAAGAAACAGAGATTACCGGAATGCCCGACTGATGCAGGACCTTGGGGTCGCCTACGCAAAGGTCGGGAACAATGGCATGGCCTCGGCCGTGACCGCAGAACGATATGCCTTGCAAGGCCGGATGGCCGATGCGGGCATCCACGCAAAACGCGCTATCCGGCAACTGCCCGAAGGGTCACCGGGTTGGCAACGGGCACAAGATGTGTTGATTGCATCAGAGCGCGCTACGAAAGCAAAAAGGAAACGGAAATGATCCTCAGACATGCAGCACCCGCCCTTCTGGGGCTTTCCATGATCACCGGCCCGGCGCAGGCGCTGGACCTGAATGCGCTCAGCGAGGCCGAAAAAGCCGAGTTCGGCAAACAGGTGCGCGAATACCTGCTGGAAAACCCCGAGGTGATCATCGAGGCGATCGACATCCTGGAACAGCGCAATGCCGCAGCTGAAGCCGCAGCCGACAAAGAGTTGGTTCAGGCCAACGCCGATGAGCTTTTCAATGACGGATACAGCTGGGTTGGCGGCAATCCGGACGGCGACATCACTCTGGTCGAGTTCATGGATTATCGCTGCGGCTACTGCCGCCGGGCCGTGCCCGAAGTGGCCAGCCTGCTGGCTGCGGACGGCAACATTCGTCTGGTGATCAAGGAACTGCCGATTCTGGGCGAAGCCTCGGTCATGTCGTCCCGCTTTGCCGTCGCCACGAAACAGGTCGCCGGTAACGATGCCTATAAGCAGGTTCATGACGCCCTACTGGAATTCAGCGGCGAACCGACCGAGGTTACCCTGCGCCGCATTTCAGACGGCCTTGGGCTGGACAGCGACGCGATCATCGCAGCAATGAACAGCGATCAGGTCACCGACGAAATCGCGCAGACCCGCGCTCTGGCGCAACGGATGAAGATCTCCGGCACGCCGTCCTTCGTACTGGGCACCGAAATGCTGCGCGGTTTTCTTCCTGCCGCTCAGATGCAGCAGATTGCAAACGGTGTGCGTAAAGACCAGAGCTGATGGCCAGGGGGCGGCCTGACCGCCCCTTCCCCACTCACAGGCCTGACATCAGTTCAGCTCGGGCGACGTACTTGTCGTCAAACCGAGCAAACCCATCATCCAACCAAAACCGAAAGCTGGCCATTGGCGACATGTGGTCAAAACTGCGCGTGGTCTGCAGATCGGTGCCAGTTGGTGTTTCCTCGAACGTCCGCGCCATTGTTCCGCTTGAACCGCTCGTGCCCTCTTTGGCGCTCAGAGCCTTAAAGCGCATCCCGAATTGCACCCCAGGTTCAAACTGTTCTATGGTTTGCAACTCTTCAACACGGGTCAGGTCGTCGACCTGCGACACTTCCACAAAACTCTCGCCCGGCTCCACCCATTCAATCGACACCGTGCTTTCGTCTCCGTAAGTGTCCACTGTATCGGGCGTCACGACGAGGAATGGCCAAAGCTCTTCAGGTGAGAGACGAGTCCTGACTTTACTGTAAAATGTTCTGCTGCGGGCCGGAAAGAACCGATCTACCCAACCGCCACCGTAAACAGCGAACGTCACCTGACAGATCATAATGACGACGACAAAAATGAAGAACTCGGAAAAGCTGCTGTCCAATTTTTCGACAACAAAAATTATGCAAATCACCGGCAAGGAAAATGCCACCGACTCCGTTGCTGTACGGACGTTTGGGAACAACAGCGCGATAGTCATCAGCACAGGCGTCAAGAGCACTAGGAATGCCACTGCGCAAGCCAATTGAAAGGGTATTCCAAACACAAATCGGTCTTGGTTGATACCGGCGACAAGCCCCGCGATGAACATCATTAATGCAATAGCGACCAGTCTGCGTCTTTCACGGTAAAGGCGACGTTTAAATGAAATCACAAAACACTCCAATCAACTATAACGTGTTGTGAAAGGCGATTGAGGCATAAGTTTGACAAGCACACTGCCGGCTCGTCCCGAGATTCAGACATTCCCAGCAGGTACAGCATTCAGCAATAACCAGCGCGTTTTTCAAACCGCCACCTCCTGCCTGGGTTCAAGTTCACAACTTTTGTATTGATCGCTTCCTTGGTCTCAGGCATTGAACGCAGCAATGAATTTGATCCAAAGCCAGAGGCACGCATGAGCAATAATAGAAAATCAGGTTTGTCCCGAGCAGCCGCCAAGGTGCGCGAGGCCGGTCGTGCTCTTCGTGGGAAAAACGCGCCTCTGAGCAACCTAACCGGGGTCGAAACAGCCACTGAAGCGCCGCTTCCCGCCGCGGATCAGGGCATCATCGTCGATATCGGCATGAATGACGGTACGGACTCGTACTACTATCGCAAAAGGGGATTCCAGGTCATTGCTGTTGAGGCCATCCCCGACCTTTGTGCAGCAGTGTCCAAGAAGTTTGACGAGCTGGGCCTTGATGGCGTCGACATCAAAAACTTCGCGATCACCGACTCGGATGTGGACGAAGTCACATTCTATGTGAACAAGTTTGATACCGAGTGGAGTTCGGTCGACGAAGAGATCGGAAGCCGGGCAGAAGGTGCCGAAAAGATCGTTGTACCGGCGATTGATGTCTCGAAGCTGCTTAAGGATGTTTCGAAACAGATCCGCTATGTCAAGATCGACATCGAAGGGCTGGACAATGTGGCCCTGGCGCAAATCATGTCCTTGCCGGATCGGCCACCATATATTTCGGTCGAGAATGGCAGCTCGGATATGCTGCAGACTTTGTACGAGAACGGGTACGACCGGTTCAAATTCTCGAACCAGAAGTACACGCATTATCAGACCATTCCGCCCTACTCGCCGCATGGCAAGGTCTTTGACCATCAGTTCCCTGACGGGGCATCCGGCCTGTTCGGAGAGGACCTTGAAGGTGAATGGCTGTCCTATGAGGACGCAATGAAGGTTCAGAAAGGCCTGAATCTGGCTGCGCAGCACGCGCCGAACAACCTGTTTGCGGTTGTCATCGGCTGGTTTGACCTGCACGCCAAACATTCTTCCGCCAAATAACGCTGTCTGCTCCGCCTTTTGGGCGGGTGCAGCAAACTTGCCGTGCCGTGTTCGCAATACTCGGCACGGCCGAAACCTCAGATGCCTATTCGGCCGCTTCCTGTGCCGCGTCCAGCTCGGCCGCTTTTTTCTCGACCTCTTCGACGATGTGATCGATCATCTGGTCGTTGGACATCTTGTGGCTGGCTTTGCCCGCCAAGTAGACCATACCCGACCCGGCCCCACCGCCGGTAAAGCCCACATCAGTCATCAGCGCCTCACCCGGGCCGTTCACCACGCAGCCTATGATGGACAGGCTCATTGGTGTCTTGATGTGCTCCAGCCGTTGCTCCAGCGCCTCGACCGTCTTGATCACGTCAAATCCCTGCCGCGCGCAGGACGGGCACGAGATGATATTCACACCGCGATGGCGCAGACCCAGGGATTTCAGAATTTCGTAACCGACCTTGACCTCTTCGACCGGATCGGCAGACAGGCTGACGCGGATCGTGTCGCCGATCCCCATCCACAGCAGGTTGCCCAGACCGATGGCCGATTTGATGGTGCCGGACACCAGCCCGCCGGCCTCGGTAATGCCCAGATGGATGGGTGCGTCGGTGGCCTCGGCAATACCCTGATAAGCGGCGGCGGACAGGAAGACGTCGCTGGCTTTCACGCTGATCTTGAAGTCGTGAAAGTCGTTGTCTTCCAGAATGCGGATATGTTCCAACCCGCTTTCGACCATCGCCTCTGGGCACGGCTCGCCATACTTCTCAAGCAGGTGCTTTTCCAGACTGCCCGCATTCACACCAATCCGGATCGAACAATTGTGGTCGCGCGCGGCTTTGATGACCTCTTTGACGCGCTTTTCATCACCGATATTGCCGGGGTTGATCCGCAAACATGCGGCACCGGCCTCGGCTGCTTCGATCCCGCGTTTGTAGTGGAAATGGATGTCGGCAACGATCGGCACCGTACTTTCGCGGACGATCTCTTTCAACGCTTTCGAGGATGCTTCATCCGGGACCGAGACACGCACGATATCCGCGCCCGCCTCTGCGGCCGCCTGTACCTGCGCCACGGTCGCCGCCACGTCGGTTGTCAATGTGTTGGTCATCGTCTGGACCGCGATCGGAGCATCGCCCCCAACGGCAACGTCACCAACCATGACCTGACGGGATTTGCGGCGATAGATATTGCGCCACGGACGAACGTGATTGAGCGACATGGGGACGGGTCCAAGACAGCCTGAGTTGCGCTTTAAATAGTCCGCCTAAAGGGGCATCGCAATGGCTAGATCACTCGGCAGGAGTTTCGTCTGTCTGCGCCTGAAGTTCGGCCACCAATTGCTTGAGCGCGCTGTTCTGGTCTGCTTCGAGATCGGCAACCGCATAGGTCTCGGCAACCGCATCCTTGGACAGGACCACACCTTTGGCGACGGTTCCCGGTGCACCAGCGGGTCCGTAATGTTCACCATTCATCGAGAAGAACACAGACCCCGAAGCCCCCGCACGCAACAGCGGCGGTTCTTCGGTCAAAGGCACTTCGAAGACATTGCCCTGCTCGACCGTGCCCAGAGTACCCTCGAAAATCACGCTGCCATCTGCGGCGGTGACCCGCATCCAGGCCGGGTTGACCGCAACGATCTTGAGCGTTGTGTCAATCTTTTCGACCACCTGCGGCAAGGCCGGGCGTTCAACGGTGTGAACCTCGGCCACTTCGACCTTGGGCAATTCCTGCGGCTGGAAGGTTCCAATCGTGCGCGGATCAAGCGTGGAAATCGGTGCGTCGCGGGCAACCAGAACCGGAACGTCCAGGGCTTGCGGACGATACAGACGGTCCAACGCCTCGGCGCTGGAGGTATCGGCGACGGCAACCTCGGTCGGGACGGCACCCGCCGCATCCAGCGGATCGAGATCAGACAGAACCACCGGGGCTTGCTCAACCGGACTGACCTGCACTTGCTGAATCTTGTTCAGGACCGACCAGCCGCCATAACCAATACCGCAAATCACGGCGATCAGAACCAGAGACGAGCCAATCGCCCGCGGCTCTATCTGGCTGACGAGGGATTCCTTGCCCGGAACAAAGGGAGTGTTGGGCGAGGTGAAGGGATCGCGCCCCATCGGCCCCCGCGCGGCTACGCCGCCCGAAGGCTTGCGGACAACCGATGCCTCGGCCGACATGCCATGCGCCACCTCGAATCCGCTTTCCTTGCAGAAGGCGGCAAAGGTTTCATCCGGGTTCATGCCCAGATAACGGGCATAAGAACGCACATACCCGGCGATAAAGCCGGGTGTGTCAAACGCATCTGGATCAGCGTCTTCTATGGCAGCAATGTAGTTGGCCTTGATCCGCAATTCCCGCTGCACATCCAGAAGAGACTTGCCCATGGTTGCGCGTTCGCCGCGCATCCTGTCGCCAAGCCGTACCTCATAGTCATCAAAGCCCTTCGGCCTGACGTCGGTATCACCTTCGGAATCGCGCTGAGATCTGCGCCCAATCATCCCTGCTGCCCCATTCTGCCTGCGCGTGTTTCGCGCCACCGGCGAATCGTCCCATTAACGATTCGTCCGTTGATTTTGTTAGCCTAAGCTTAACACGCGGCAAACACGTTGCACACTTTGGTGTAAGGTTATCCGGCAAGTTCGGCGCGATTTAGCGCACAATGTGACCAAAGTTCGTCCATCGCTTGCACCAGACGGTTCATTTCGTCCGGCCCATGCACAGGCGAAGGGGTAAAGCGCAGGCGCTCGGTCCCGCGGGGCACAGTCGGGAAATTGATCGGCTGCACGTAAATGCCGAAATCATCCAGCAGACGGTCGCTCAGGATTTTGGTGTGCACCGGGTTCCCCACGATCACGGGAACGATGTGGCTGCCGTGGTCGATCAGCGGCAGGCCCAAGCCTTTGAGCCGCAGTTTGAGGATTTTCGCCTGTGTCTGATGCTGCTCGCGCAGTTCAGGCGCAGTCTTGAGATGCGCAACAGACGCTGCTGCCCCCGCCGCGACCGCCGGCGGCAGCGAGGTGGTAAAGATGAAGCCCGGCGCGTAAGAGCGCACGGCGTCGCACATTTTCTCACTGGCCGCGATATAGCCGCCCATGACACCATAGGCCTTGGCCAGCGTGCCGTTGATGATGTCGATGCGATGCGCCAGATTATCACGCTCGGTCACGCCGCCACCGCGTGGGCCGTACATTCCAACCGCGTGAACTTCGTCGATATAGGTCAGGGCACCGAATTCGTCGGCCAGATCGCAGATCGCCTCGATCGGGCCAAAATCGCCATCCATCGAGTAAACCGATTCAAACGCGATCAGCTTGGGTGCTTTGGGATCGTCCGCCTCCAGCAGCTCGCGCAGATGTTCAACGTCATTGTGACGGAAGATGCGCTTGGCGCCACCGTTGCGGCGCACGCCTTCGATCATCGAGGCATGGTTCAGCGCGTCGGAATAAATGATCAGACCGGGAAACAGTTTCGGCAACGTGCTCAGCGTCGCGTCATTGGCAATATACGCGCTGGTAAACAGCAGCGCCGCCTCTTTGCCGTGCAAATCCGCCAGCTCGGCCTCAAGCTGTTTGTGATAGACTGTGGTGCCCGAGATATTGCGTGTACCGCCCGACCCCGCACCAGCCGCGTCAACCGCATCGTGCATCGCGTTCAGGACAACCGGGTTTTGCCCCATGCCCAGATAGTCGTTGCCACACCACACGGTGATGTTTTGCTGCGACCCGTCCGGGCGCGTCCGCACCGCATGTGGGAAATGGCCATTCCGGCGTTCGATATCGATAAAGGTCCGGTAACGTCCTTCATCATGCAGCTTGGCAATCGCTGTATCGAGCTGAGCAGTATAGTCCACCGGTGTCTCCTTACCTGCCCGACCAATGCCGCCATCGGCCGGACATCCTGTTCTGACGCCTGCGTCGGACGAATCCGAGTGAGCGCCGATGCGTTCCCTTGTGCCCACGACGTATAAACAACATTGGGATCACATATTTGATTTGCATCAAATATCCCGTCGCACTGGTTCCGACAAGTAAAGTTACGGCTATCGGACGCGAGGAAACGACGCAGGCCCGTGCCAGCGTTTCCGATATTATACCACATTCCCTTCAAAGCGCACTGGACGGCGCCGGTGGCGCTGATAGGGTTTCGGCAAATCTCAAAAGCAGGAGTACCCCATGTCGCTGGACGCTGTTCTGAACCGCATTGACGCCGATCTGCAAACCTCGATCGACCGCCTGATGGAACTGCTGCGCATTCCGTCGATTTCCACCGACCCAGCCTATAACGCGCAAGTGGATCAGGCCGCAGATTGGCTGGTTGCCGACCTGCAAAGCATTGGCATTGCAGCCGAAAAACGAGAAACACCCGGCCACCCGATGGTGGTTGGCCATGTCGGAGAGGACAGCGACGCGCCGCATGTCCTATTCTACGGGCATTATGACGTGCAGCCGGTCGACCCGCTGGAACTATGGAATCGCGCCCCCTTCGATCCGGCGATCGAAGACACCGAAAACGGCCCGGTCATTCGCGGCCGCGGTTCATCGGACGACAAAGGCCAGTTGATGACCTTTGTCGAAGCCTGCCGGGCGTGGAAAGCGGTGCACGGTACCCTGCCCTGCCGCATCACCTTTTTCTTTGAAGGCGAAGAGGAATCGGGGTCCCCGTCGCTTGTGCCGTTCCTGCGCGAGAATGCCTCCGAACTGAAAGCCGATCTCGCTTTGGTCTGTGATACTTCGATGGTGTCGCGGGGCGTGCCGTCGATTGCCTCGCAACTGCGTGGGATGCTCAAGGACGAATTCACCATCACCGGCCCGCGTATCGACCTGCACTCGGGCCATTACGGCGGCCCCGGCCTGAACCCGCTGCGGGAACTGTCGAAGATCGTCGCCTCGTTCTATGACAACGAAACCGGGCGCGTCGCGGTGGAAGGCTTTTATGAAGGTGTCCACGAAGTGCCCGCCGACCAGCTACGTCAATGGGAAGGCTGCGGGTTCGACGAGGCTGAATACCTGAACTCGGTCGGGTATTCCCAACCACATGGCGAAAGAGGTTACTCGACGTTAGAACAGCAATGGGCCCGCCCGACGCTTGAGGTCAACGGCCTGTGGGGCGGCTATAACGGCGCAGGTTCAAAGACCGTGATCCCGTCGCAGGCGCATTGCAAGATCACCTGCCGTCTGGTCGGCGACATGGACCCGGATGCCCTGCGCGACAAGGTCCGCAAACATGTTGAGGACCGCCTGTCGCCCGACGCAAAAGTCGAATGGGACAATGATCTGGAAGGGTCCCCTGCCTCGGTCATGAATCTCGACCGCCCCGAGTTCGAAGCCGCCCGCGGAGCGCTGTCGGACGAATGGGGGCGTGAGGCCGTGTTCACCGGTATGGGCGGATCAATCCCGGTTGTGGGGTATTTCAACACTGAACTCGGACTGGATTCGATGCTGGTCGGCTTTGCCAATGACGACGACGCTATCCACTCACCAAACGAAAAATACGACGTGAAAAGCTTTCACAAAGGCATCCGGTCCTGGGCCCGTATTCTGGATGCGCTGACCCGCTAAAGAAAAAAGGCACCGCCGAATTGGCGGTGCCTTTGACACGGGTAGTTGCCCCGGATCACATATGGATAACCTTCCCATATGCGTCCAAAACGCTTTCGTGCATCATTTCCGACAGCGTCGGATGCGGGAAGACGGTGTTCATCAGGTCCTCTTCCGTGGTCTCCAACTGGCGACCAACCACATAGCCCTGAATCAGTTCGGTCACCTCGGCGCCAATCATGTGCGCGCCCAACAATTCACCTGTTTTGGCATCGAAAACCGTCTTGATCAGACCTTCAGGCTCACCCAGTGCGATGGCTTTGCCGTTGCCGATGAAGGGGAAGCGGCCCACTTTGATCTCATAACCCAATTCCTTGGCTTTCGCCTCAGAGTACCCGACCGAGGCCACCTGCGGCTGACAATAGGTACAGCCTGCGATGCTTTCGGGTTTCACCGGGTGCGCATGTTTGCCTGCAATCAGCTCGGCAACCATAACGCCCTCATGGCTGGCCTTGTGCGCCAGCCAAGGCGCGCCTGCAATGTCACCAATGGCATAAAGGCCATCAACACCGGTGCGACAGAACTCATCGGTGACCACATGGGTACGGTCGATCTTCACGCCCAGAGCTTCAAGCCCCAGGTTTTCAACATTGCCCACGATCCCAACGGCTGAGATGACGGTGTCAAAGTCGTGTTTCTCGACCTTGCCCTTCACCTCGATATGCGCGGTGACCTTGCCCTTGGCCCGGTCCAGCTGCTTGACCATCGCTTTTTCCATGATGGTCATGCCCTGCTTGGTGAAGGCTTTTTTGGCCAATGCACTGATTTCGGCATCTTCGACCGGCAGAACGCGGTCCATGACCTCGACCACGGTCGTATCTGCGCCCAGCGTGTTGTAGAAGCTGGCGAATTCGATGCCAATCGCGCCCGAGCCGATGACCAGCAGTTTCTTAGGCATCCGCGGCGGTTGCAGTGCGTGCTTGTAGGTCCAGACCAGATCACCGTCCGCCTCAAGACCCGGCAGTTCGCGCGCCCGCGCGCCGGTGGCCAGAACGATATTCTTGGCGGTCAGCTCTTCGGTGCCCTTTTCGGTTTTGACCGACACCTTGCCCTTGGCGGGGATCGTGGCCTCACCCATTACCACCGTCACTTTGTTTTTCTTCAGCAGATGGCCGATACCACCCGACAGCTGCGCCGCCACACCGCGCGAGCGTTTGACCACAGCGTCCAGATCATAGCCGATCTTGTCCGCTTTCAGACCGAAATCCTTGGCGCGTTCCATCAGGTGGAACACTTCGGAGGACCGCAGCAACGCCTTGGTCGGGATACAGCCCCAGTTCAGGCAGATACCGCCCAGATGCTCACGCTCAACCACGGCAGTTTTCAGGCCCAACTGGGCCGCGCGGATAGCCGCCACATAGCCGCCCGGACCGGCGCCGATTACGATCAGATCAAAAGATTGTGCAGCCATGTTTTCCTCTCGGCACAGGTCGAATGAAAATTAGTTTACCATTAAACTAAATCCCGCAACGCATCAACACACCTCGTCCGCGACAAAAGCGACGCAGGGTCAACAGCACCAGTTTCTGCAGAATTCAGCCTATACCGGGCCCGTCTCAATGGCTAGAACATAGGGGCCGGGCCCGCCCGCTCATTCCTTAACCCAAGTCATTAGAAAGGGTTACCATGGCCAAAACACTAAAGGACCTACTGCTTGCTCTGCTCAACGCCACTCTTATTCTGGTGGCACTCTGTTTGTTTCTGGGGTGGAAGCTGGCATCGACAGTTGAAGGCATCACCACGGTTTTTGAAGAAAAGCTTCAGATCATTGCGCCTCTCAAGGACGAAATTCGCGGTGTTCGGGGCGAGCTTGCAGCCCTGCGCAGCGATCTGACTAACCTACAGACTGATGGCTCTGTGACAGATATCGCCGAGAAAGTACGGATATCCACGGCGTTGGTCACCTTGGATAATCTGGAAGCGAGAATGCAGGATTCGCAGGCCCGCATCGCGGAAATCACCGAGTCCCCGGATAAGCTGATTAACACTGCAATAGAAAAATCGGCCGACGTGATTGCCGACCGAGTAATTGCTGTTCGGGGATGTGTGCCGTCGTCCTAGCCGGCGGCTTGCAGTTCCCGCACCGTGGCACCGTACCCGCCCATGTCGACATAGGCCGCTTCGTGCGCAGTCATCGGGCGCTCAAGCGCCTCGTTGCGATATGGGAACCGTCCGAATTTGCGGATAACCTCGCGATGGGCCCTTGCGTGCAACAGGTTGCTTGGATCGCTTTCCGTCATGTTCTGACACATCAGACGGACACAGCGCTCCTGATCGCACAGGTTTTCCGAGTGCATCATCGGCAGGTAAAAGAACTGACGCGCCGGTTCGTCGATCTTGAGGTCCCACCCCTTGTCCACCGCGCATTTGGCGGCTGACAGGGCCGCGCGGTCCGACGAGAACGCCTTGGCGCTGCCGCGGAACATGTTTCGCGGGAACTGATCCATCAGAATGATGTAAGCCAGTGCCCCGCTGGGATAGGTCAGCCAAAGAGAGAACTTGCCTTCATTCGCGGCTTCCCAGGTGGTCAAAAACCGTTCGCGAATCTTAGCATCCAAGGCGTCGTCTTGCAGATACCACCCCTCGGGGCCAACCTCATCCAACCAAAAACTCAATACGTCTTCAGGCCCTACCATTGCCCTTACTCCGTCGTGTTGCCCTCCCCAGGGACGTAAGGTCATTTAAGGACGTTTTACAGATTTGTAACAGTAAAAAATTGCAACACTTGCGTCATAATCTTGTGTCCTAGGCAACATCTTGCGTTTCCTGTTCAGCTTCGGCGGCTTCGATGGCCACTTCTTGGGCCACCTCAAGCGCGACCGGAGAGGCCGTCGGGTAGAATGGCGACATCGTTCCGGTCTCATCAACCGGGATCGCGGCACGCTGTGTGGTACGGTAGAGCGCATAGGCCGCCATGATGACCAGCAAGCTGGCGATAAACAGGAAGAACCCCGAAGGACCAAAGACGGCATCCCCCATCAGCCAACCGGTGATTAGCGGCCCCGCAATGGCGCCAAGCCCGTTGATGAACAACAGACCGCCCGAGGCGGCAGCCATGTCTTCGTGGTTGAGAAAGTCGTTCGCGTGGGCGATCAGCAGCGAATAGAGCGGGTTCGACATGCCGCCGATCACAAAGGCCGCCCCCAGCAGGATCGGGAACGTGACCCCAAATATCATACCCGCAAACGCCGCGCAGGCCCCCACACCCGCAACCAGCATGATCAGAAAGCGGCGATCCATGCGATCCGACATCCAGCCCAATGGATACTGCAGCACCAACGCGCCGATATAGAAGGAAGCAATAAAGGTCGAAATCTCGACCAGCGTCAGCCCCGATCGGGCACCGTAAACGGATGCCATGCCGAACTGGGCCGAAAACACTCCGCCCAGAAGGAACATACCGACACAGCCCAGCGGAGAGCTGTTAAACAACTCTCGCAGCGTCATTGGCTTGGTCGTGTCAAACGCCGGAGTTGGTGAAATCGACAGGAGGATTGGGGCAAAAGAGACCGAAACCAGGATGGACGCGATTACAAAAGTGTCAAACCCGGCCGGGTCACTCAACACCACCAACCCCTGCGCACTGATGATGCCCGTCATCTGAAAGATCATATACAGAGACAGCGCCTGACCGCGGTTTTCGTTGCTGGCAGCATTGTTCAGCCAGCTTTCGGCGGTGACATACACGCCGGAAAAGCAGAACCCGATGACGAAACGGCCCAGCACCCAGACAATCGGATTGGTCATCAGCGGGTAAAGGATCATGACCGCCGAGATGAATGAGGCCAGCGCCGCGAACACCCGCACATGCCCGACTCGTCGGATCATCTCGGGGGCAAGTCGTGACCCACCCAGAAAACCCATGAAATAGGCCGACATCACAAAGGACATCTCGAGCGTCGAAAAGCCCTCGATCTCGCCCCGCACCCCCAGGATCGTGCCCTGCAGGCCGTTGCCGACCATAAGAAGCCCCATACCAAGAAGAAGCGCCCACGCGCTGGAAAGGACCTGAAGCATTGGGGTCTCCGTACTATTTGCCGACCGGACTTAAGGATTCGTTTTGATATGAAAAACGGCTCAGAACCCGCTTGTCTACGACATTGCGGGGGCGTGATCCCGACATCGCGCCGTTTACGGGATCAAAAGCGACGCGTCGCCGTATGAGAAGAACCGATATTTCCGTTCAATCGCATGGGCATAGACATTGCGCATCCGATCCTGCCCCATCAACGCAGAAACCAGCATCAATAATGTGGATTTTGGCAGGTGGAAATTGGTCATCAGCGCGTCGGTGACGTGGAACTGGAAACCGGGATAGATGAAGATGTCAGTGTCACCCTCCCACGGTTCGATCTGACCCGAGCGCGCCGCGCTTTCGATCAGTCGCAGCGCGGTGGTGCCAACCGGAATGACCCGCCCGCCAGCGGCCTTGGTGGTGCGGATTTCTTCGACTGCGGTGGCGCTGACCCTGCCCCATTCGGCGTGCATCTTGTGGGTTGTCACGTCCTCGACCTTGACCGGCAGGAAGGTGCCCGCGCCCACATGCAGTGTTACATGGCTGAACGTGACACCGCGCGCCTGAAGCGCCTGCATCAGCGCCTGATCGAAATGCAACGAGGCGGTGGGGGCCGCAACCGCACCCGAATTGCGAGCCCAGATCGTCTGGTAATCGGTCTTGTCCTGCTCATCCGCCGGTCGTTTGGCGGCGATATAGGGCGGCAGCGGCATCGCGCCCGCCTGTTCCAGAGCGGCATCGAAATCCTCGCCCGTTCGATTGAAGCGCAGATAGGCCTGTCCGCCCTCGACCCGGTCCAGCGTGGCGCTGAGGTCGTCGGAGAACTGAATCTCTTCACCCAGCTTGACCTTTTTCAGCGGTTTGATCAGCGCCGCCCATGTGCCATCGGCCTGCGGGTCCAGCAAGGTCGCCTCGATCGCGGCAGAAACCGGCCCTTGCGCGCTGTCGCGGTGACGGCGGCCATTCAGGCGAGCGGGGATGACGCGGGTGTCGTTCAACACCAGCCGGTCGCCAGGCTGCAGCCAGTCGGGCAGGTCGAACACATGCGCGTCTGTCACTGCGTCGCCATTGGCCACCAGTAGACGCGCCGAAGACCGCGGGTTGGCGGGCCGCGTGGCAATCAGGTCTTCGGGCAGATGGAAATCGAAATCGCTGAGTTTCATGGCCGCGCCATACAGCGCCCGACTTCCCAGTTCAACGGTCTGATGCGGGTGCTCCGAAAGTTCGTTTCGGTTCATCCGGTTTGACCGGCTGCGCGTTTGGTCCGTCAGTGACTTTGGGAGCCGGCGGCCTCAGTAGGTTGCGCAGGAACAGCGGTGCCAATCCGGATAGCGGGTTGACCGACACTTTCGGCTGTCGCAGTGGCCCGGTCAGGGTATAGTTGAAGCCGATGATGCCCTCGCCCTTCTTGGTAAAGACACTGCCAATCGCATTGACCAGATAGATCGGAGAGATTGCGCCGCGCAGGTTCAGCAATCCGTTAACCGTGTCGATGGTGCCGTCAAAGGACAGGCCCATCGACGGCCCGACCGCACTGCCGCTGAGAACCTTGACCTGTGTTGGCGTGATACGCATCCGGCTTTCGATGGTTCCGAAAAAGATGCCCTGCCCGGCCATTTCATCCAGCAGACCCACAAGGCTGATGGCATTCAGCAGCGCGGCCATCGCAGGGGCGTCCTTGATACGCGTGTCCGTGATTTTCAGGTTTACATCGTAGTTGCCGGGGCCCGCGACCGGTTCCAGTTGCAGGTTCATCGATCCACCGCGCGCCTGCGTGATCATACCGGCAGAACGCAAAACCGAACCCGCATCCCCCGAGGTCAGCGTTACCGCACTGCGGCCTGCGCGCGGCGAGACCTGCCCGCGCACCGCAGCACCGCCGTTCACCTTGGCGGTAAAGGCACCGTTAACGCCCCCGGTGGTCTGAAACGCGCCTTTGAAGCCGGTCAGGGCTATGGTCTCGGTGACTTGCAAGCGATCCAGCGTCACATCCAGACGGGGGCCGGGTCCGGACGCGCCACCACCGCTGCTGCTGCCGAAATTCGCGCGCCCAAGGTTCATCACGCCGCCCAGCACACGGATATCCGGTACAGAACCGCCGCTATTGACCAGTTCGGCTGGCACCGCCAGCCAATTGCCCAGATCGAACGAGCTGAACTGCACGCGGTCAAAATCCCCGTCCCGGAATGAGATCGACGCGGTGGTGCGCAACCCGGCGGCGTCAAGCTTAAGCTCATCCACACGCAGGTTGCTGCCCAGCGTCGCTGCGACGGTCATCGAACCGGTCGAGCCCGCTCCCTTGCGCCAGCCCAGTTCGGGAATGGACAGTGCGACACCCGCCAGATCGGATGACGCCGTCAGTTTCGGCGGTGTTCCCGCACCAATGCCCAATGTGATATCCGCAGTGCCCTGTCCGGTCAGCATCCCCTGCGGCAGACCGGCCTTCAACTCGGTCATCAGGCGGGGGGACAGTTCGATTTGCCCGGTCAGTTCGCTGCGCTGTGGTTCGGTGCCCCCGATGGGCTGGCGCCATGTAGCCCGAAGAGGAACATCGCCAAACAGCCCATTGCCCGAAACCTCAACCCCGGTCTGGTCGCCCTGCACATCAAGCCGGGCGGCACTGACCGAGAACCCGGGCACCAACCTGTCGCTTTGCACGTCATCAATTTCACCTAGAAAATGGAACTCGGTCTCTTCAAATTTCAGGCCTTTCTTCATCGGCAATGACAGGGTGCCGGTCAGGCTCACCTCACCCTCCGCCAGATCGACAGGCAGGTTTGCCTTGGTCAGCAACTCAAGCGGTGGCCGGTCAAGCAGCGACATTGCCGCCGTAACGCTGCCCTTGGCGGTGATCCGGGTAATCGACGGAGACACCCCTTTGATACTCGTATCAGGGATGATGAACGATGTGCCGGTGGCATTAATAGACCCACCCTGATCCGCAATAACGACCCCGGATTCCGCCGTGGCCGTGAACCGGTTGTTGATCAGGCTGGCCTGCCCCTGCCCGTCAACAAGCGGCGGCAAGGTCTTGGCAAACCGTATCTTTGCCTTATCGAACCCGAAATCCAGATAAATGTCCGGCTTGTTTCCGGGCAGCAGCCGCAAGGCAAAATCAACGTCCGAAAATTGCCCCTCATAAAGGTTGTCTGCCACCCAAATCCGCGGCTTCGGCGCCAGACGGTCCGGCCAGTAGTTCAACAACTGATCCGCGTTCATGTGGTCCAGATGCGCATCCACCTGAACCGCCCAGCCCTCCGGTTCGCCGGTCAACCTGCCCGCGCCCAGCAGCTGATAGTTGGCGTCTTGGACCATGATCTGCCCCAGCCGCAGTTCAAACGGGGCCAGTTTCATCTGCATATCCAGCTCGGCCCGCGCCAATTTCAATGATTCAGGGAACAGGTTGGCCGGGTTGATATTGATACTATTAAAACTCAGCTGCGAGGTCAGGCTTTCCAGCGCGCCGTTTTCGATACCGTTCAAAAAGGCCTTGCCTTCGCCCTGGAACGCCCCCCAGGCCGAGACCACCGACACTTCGTTGAAATCCAGTTCCTGACGGTTGGGGGTGTAGGTGAAATAGGTGCTGGCCGACTCGAACGGGATCGGGCGCGTTTCCTGTGTCGGCTGCACCGCACCTGCCCCGAGGTTCAATGTCGCGAATACTGGCCCCAGCGCCGAGTTGCTGTCGACACTACCGCGCAGCGCACCCGAGATCGGAGCATTGAGCACCTGCAGCCAGGACAGTGCAAGGGTCTGGCCGGCAAGATCTTCGGCGGGCAGATCGGTGATCGCAACGCCAAACCGTGCTTCTGGCGTGCCTAAAACGCTGGTGTAATTCGCTTCGATCGAACTGGCATAGTCCCGCCCGGTCAGAACCGAGAATCCGGTAGCCAGATGCATTTCATCACCGTTGCGGGTGGCCGTGATGTGGCCGCCGTCAAACACCCACGCGCGACCCAATCGCAGGTCTTTGTAGTCAAGCGTCAGGGATTCCAAATCGACCGAGCGCAGCCCCGACAACAAGGGCGAAAGAAACACATCGTCCGATTGCTCGATCAGTTGCGCCAGGTCTGGTGCCTTCTGCACCGGGGCGCTGCCCGACCCGACGGTCAGCGACAGTGCGCCGTCCAGACCCCGGGTCAGGTCGAATTGCGCCCCACGTACAGTGATGCGGCGCGGACGAATCTGACCCCGCAGCAAACCGCGCATGGAAAGGCGGGTGCGCAAATCCGAAACCCGCGCAATCTGCTGACCGGCGGCGTCGCTGATCGTCACATCCGTCAGTTTCAGACGAGGCCGCCATTCTTCGTTGACGATGAAACTGGCATCTCCAAAGCTGAATTTCAGGCCGCCCAGGCTTTGTTCCAGCCGTTGCTCGACCTTGTGGCGCACCCATTCCGGCGCGTGCAGGTTCTGACCGAACAGAAAGAACCAGCCTGCAAACACCAGCAAGCCAATCGACAGGCAGGTCCAGATGGAAAAATGCGCAGCAATACGACGTTTCGAGCGCCGCCGGGGTTTCCCGGGCTGCGTCGCACTTTTGTCTTCGTGCTGCACCAATTTTTTATCCACGCCTTCCAACCCGCTTGCGCCGCCCTATGATGTCGGACAGCCCTTAAAAAACTTTAGCGGAGTTTCCAATGCCCGACGTTTCAGACATCGCCCCGGATTTCACTTTGCCCCGCGACGGAGGCGGCGAGGTCACCTTGTCGGCCCTGCGCGGCGGCACCGTGGTTCTGTTCTTCTATCCCCGTGATGATACGCCGGGCTGCACCAAGGAATCCATCGGTTTCTCGGAACAACTTCAAGCCTTTGCCGACGCTGGCGCTCAAGTTTTCGGCATCTCGCGCGACAGCGTTGCCAAGCACGACAAATTCGTCGCCAAGCACAACCTGACCACACCGCTTTTGTCGGATGAGGGCTCCTCGGTCTGCGAAGATTTCGGCGTGTGGGTCGAAAAGAACATGTACGGGCGCAAGTCGATGGGGATCGAGCGTTCGACCTTTATCATCGACGCCGAGGGCAAGATCGCCCGCGTCTGGCGCAAGGTTAAAGTGCCCGGCCACGTGGATGAGGTGCTGGAGGCCGTCCGCGCCCTGTGACCCCTCTCGACCACGGTCGCCATCCGGTCTAAGACCCGCTCATCTGAGCAAGCGGAGAGACTCGGTGTCGAAAACACTGACCCAGATGGCGACCGAAGTTCTGACCACGGCGGACGGGCGGGAAAAAACCGCCCTGTCCAAACGCCATGCGGCGGCGTGGTTCGCCTCGCGCAAGGAGAACGCGCCCACGATTGAGATCGGTACTGCAACGCCTCCGCTGCAACCGGCGCGACCGGACCGGCCCGAGTTGCTGTCTCCGCGCGAAGTTCCGAAGCGCAAACCCGGAACTGAGGCAGGCCGGATCGCCCTGCTGCACGCCGTCGCGCATATAGAGCTGAACGCGGTCGACCTGCACTGGGACATCATCGCCCGCTTTGGTCACGTGCCCATGCCGATCGGCTTCTATGACGACTGGGTCAAATGCGCCGAAGAGGAATCGCGCCATTTCGAGATGATCTGTGATTGTCTGGAAACCATGGGCAGCCGCTACGGCGCCCTGCCCGCCCATGCCGGAATGTGGCGCGCCGCCGAGGATACGGCCGAGGATTTGATGGGGCGCTTGGCCGTGGTTCCCATGGTGCTTGAGGCACGCGGCCTGGACGTCACACCGGGCATGATCGACATCTTCCGCAAGGCCCAAGACGAAGGGGCCATCGCCGCGCTCGAGGTCATCTACGCCGAAGAGGTCGGCCATGTGGCCTATGGCTCGAAATGGTTCCATTTCCTGTGTGGGCGCGAAAACGCCGACCCCAAGGATGTGTTTCACCAACTGGTGCGGCGGTACTTCCACGGGGTGCTGAAACCTCCGTTCAACGAGGAAAAACGCGCCGAGGCCGGGCTGCCGCCCGACTTCTACTGGCCGCTGACCGAGGACCTGCCACCGCCCGGTTCCGCGCCTTAAAACGCGCTCAACTTGACATCATCGGCAATTTCCCGCCGAGAATTGGCGGGAATATGAGGCATTCTTGTGTGAACTGGTTAACAAACTTGCCCAAAGCACGCGCCCGTTCTATGCAATGCGCCCAAGGGACGGACATCACTCACAACCGGTCCCGATCTTGGGGATGAGAGGTAAAGACGCGTGCGAACACGTCTGGCAATCAAACTACACTCACTGCTCGAGCGGCATTTCCCGGAACGCCGGGTTTTCCTGAAATCTGACAATGACACGCGGTTCATCCGGCTCAGTTCGGAAACGCAGGTCGCGGCCGTCGCCGGTGTATCGGTGATTGTCGGCTGGACCGCCGTCGCCACGGCGATTCTGCTGATGGACAGCATCGGGTCGGGCAACTTCCGCGAACAGGCGAAACGGGATCAGGCAACCTATCAGGAACGTCTGAACATCCTGTCCACCGAACGCGACGCGCGCGCCCAAGAGGCTCTGACCGCGCAGGACCGGTTCAACGCGGCGCTGAAGCAAATCTCGGCCATGCAGTCGGAGTTGCTGGCTTCGGAAAACCGCCGGCGCGAGCTTGAGACCGGGATCGAGGTGATCCAGACCACTCTGCGCGCCACCATGAAACAGCGCGAAGAGGCCCGTACCGAACTGGCCAACGTACAGGTCGAGGCCGGTGAAGGCGACATGTACGTGACCGCTCTGGCCTCTCCCGAACAGATGACATTCATGACCGAGGCCCTGGTCCGCACCGCGCAGGAGCGCGACCAGATCGCAGCCGATGCCAAGGACGCCCTGCACCAGCGCGACGAGCTTGAGCTGGAAATCCAGCTGATGCAGGAACGCAGCGACGAGATCTTCCGCCAGTTGGAAGAGGCGATGGTGATCTCGGTCGAACCGCTGGACAAGATGTTCCGCCAGGCCGGTATGCCCACCGACCGTATTATTGAAGAGGTCCGCCGCGGTTACAGCGGTATGGGCGGACCCCTGACTCCCATCTCATTCAGCACGCGCGGCGAGGACCTGACCCCCGACGAGATCCGCGCAAATGTTCTGCTGCAGCAGATGGATCAGTTGAACCTGTACCGCCTTGCCGCCGAAAAAGCGCCGTTCGCCAATCCGGTGAAGTCCGTGGTGCGGTTTACCAGCGGTTACGGCACGCGCCGCGACCCGAAAACCGGCGGGCGGCGCATGCATAACGGCGTCGATTTTGCTGGTGCTCAGGGCACGGATATCTTCGCCACCGCAGATGGCGTCGTCACTCATGCAGGCTGGCAATCCGGTTTCGGGCGGCTGGTCAAGATCCGCCACGCCTTCGGAATTGAGACACTTTACGCCCATAACACCAAGATCCGCGTCAAGGTTGGTCAAAGGGTCTCGCGCGGGGATCATATTGCTGATATGGGTAGCACCGGACGGTCTACCGGCACGCATCTGCACTATGAAGTCCGCGTAAACGGAAAACCAGTAAACCCAATGACTTACATCAAGGCTGCGAGAAATGTTTTCTAAGAGCAAAATCAACGAGCCCGCATCCAATGCACCCGAGGCGGCAAAGCCTGCCGCTCCGGCGACCCCTGCGGCCCCTGCACCGGCAGAAAACAAGGCCAGCACCGCGCCCAAGCCCAAGCCTCCGGCATCGGTTCTGTCCTCCGACCTGCACATCACGGGCAACCTGAAGACCACCGGCGACATTCAGGTCGAAGGCACGGTCGAAGGCGACATCCGCGCGCATCTGCTGACCATCGGCGAAACCGCCACCATCAAGGGCGAAGTCACCGCCGATGACGTCGTGATCAACGGTCGCATCGTTGGCCGCGTGCGCGGTCTGAAAGTGCGCCTGACCTCGACCGCGCGTGTCGAAGGCGACATCATCCACAAGACTATCGCCATCGAAAGCGGCGCGCATTTCGAAGGTTCGGTGCAGCGTCAGGACGATCCGCTGAACCCGGGCCGCAGCGCCAAGGGCGGCGCCAACCCGGCGGCCGAGGTCAAGCAGTAACGCTGAACTGATATCCGAATGCACAAACGCCGCGGGTCACCCTGCGGCGTTTTTCTTTTGCCCTTGCCGCCGGGACCGGTCGGTATAGGGTTCTGGTATGCTGATCTTTTTCTCAATTCTGCTGCTGATCGCGGGCTTTTTCCTGTACCGCCACTGGTCCAAGTCACAAGCGCGTCAAGAGCTGCTGACCACCCCCCTGACCGACCACCAACGCAACGTGATCGAACAGCAGGTGCCGCTGATCCGCCGCCTTCCGCCTGATCTGCGGGCCAAGCTGGACGGCAAGGTGAACCTGTTTCTGAACCAGGTGCAATTCCACGGCTGCGACGGGCTGGAAGTCACCGAAGAAATGGAGCTGGCCATCGCGGCGCAGGCCAGTCTGCTGCTGGTGAACAGTGACCTCTGGTATGATCACCTGACAACGATCCTGATCTACCCCAATGCCTTCAAGTCGCGCCAACGCAGGCAGGTTGGCTATGTCGTCAGCGAGAAGGAAATCGTACGCACTGGCGAAAGCTGGGATCGTGGACCAGTGATCCTGTCGTGGCGGCACAGCAAGGCAGGGGCGATGAATGACCGGGACGGTCAGAACGTCGTTTTGCACGAGTTTGCGCATCAGGTCGACGACCTGTCAGGCGGCACCAACGGCGTTCCGATCCTCAGTGACGGGCAGAGCTTTGCCGAATGGGAACGCGTCTTTCTGACCGCCTATGACGCCCATGTGCGCGCCGTGGAACATGGGCAGCACACTGTCATTGATCCCTATGGAGCGACCGGCCACGAAGAGTTCTTTGCCGTCTCGGTCGAGGTTTTCTTTGAACAGCCACGGCAATTGAAAGCCGCCGTTCCTGACGTGTACGAACAGCTGTCGAAACTGTTCCGTCTGGACCCGGCCAGCTGGGGATAGCCTTCCCAGTGAAAACCGGAACCCCAATTCTGAACAGGGCGTTTGAATTTTCCCCGTTTCCCGACGTTTCACAAAACGTGATTTTTGAATTAACGTTAAATCAGTGTTTTCAGGAGGGATTTTCATGTCATCAAAACTCATGGCCGAGTTTTTCGGCACGTTCTGGCTGGTGCTGGGCGGCTGCGGCAGTGCTGTTCTGGCAGCAGGTGTTGCCGATGTAGGCATCGGCTGGCTGGGTGTTTCCTTTGCCTTCGGCCTGACGGTTCTGACCATGGCCTATGCGGTCGGTCACATTTCAGGCGGGCATTTTAATCCGGCGGTCAGTCTTGGCCTGATGATGGGCGGCAGGTTCCCGGCCAAGGAGCTGATCCCCTATTGGATCGCGCAGGTGATCGGCGCAATTGCCGCCGCTGCCGTCCTGTACCTGATCGTCAGCGGTGCTCCGGGGTTTGAAGGTGTCGGCGGGTTTGCCTCGAACGGGTATGGCGAAGCCTCGCCAGAGGGCTATTCGATGATGTCCGCATTGGTGATCGAGATCGTGATGACCGCGTTCTTCATCATCGTCATTCTGGGCGCAACATCCAACTTTGCGCCCGACGGCTTCGCCCCGATCGCCATCGGGCTGTGCCTGACGCTGATTCACCTGATCTCGATCCCGGTGACCAACACCTCGGTCAACCCGGCGCGGTCGACTGGCGTTGCCCTATTTGCGGATGCACCGGCCCTGTCGCAGCTCTGGCTGTTCTGGGTTGCCCCGCTGATCGGCGCGGCCATCGGGGCGCTGATCTGGCAGGCAATGGGCGACGACTGAGCCTGAAAAAGCCCCGAAGCTGTTTGCCTCGGGGCTTTTTTGTTTATTCAGTGACGGTGACTTTTTTCATCACGTCCGGCTGACCGATCACGGCGCCGTTGGGGCCGTCACCGCGCTTGATCGCGTCCACCACATCCATGCCTTCGGTCACCTGACCAACAACCGTGTACTGGCCGTTCAGGAACGGGCCCGGTTCGAACATGATGAAGAACTGCGAGTTCGCGCTGTCCGGATCCTGCGCGCGCGCCATGCCGACGACGCCACGATCATAGTTGTAATCCGAGAACTCGGCAGGCAAGTCAGGACGATCAGACCCACCGGTACCGGCACGGCGCATGTCACCACCGATCCGGCCATATTCAACGTCGCCGGTCTGCGCCATGAACCCCTCAATCACGCGGTGGAACACCACCCCGTCATACTTGCCCTCAGCGGCCAGAGCGCTGATCTGCTCGACATGCTTGGGGGCGAGGTCCTCGAACAGGTCGACGGTGACGATGCCATTGGCGCCCTCGCCTTCGATCTCGATCTGAAGCCCGGTGGCCAGCGCAGGGCTGGCCAGCAAGGCAAAGGCTGCGGCCAGCTTATACATCTGCCGCCACCTTGACGCTGATCATGCGATCCGGGTTCGCAGGCGGCTCGCCACGAACGATGGCATCCACATGCTCCATCCCGTCGATGACACGACCGTATACGGTGTATTGGCCGTTCAGGAAGTGGTTGTCCTTGAAGTTGATGAAGAACTGCGAGTTGGCCGAGTTCGGGTTCTGCGAGCGTGCCGCACCCAGCGTGCCCCGGTCATGCGGCAGCTTCGAGAATTCCGCCGGGACGTTCGGCAGCGAGGAGCCGCCGGTGCCCGCCATACGCAGGTTGAACCCGTCTTCCATGTCGCCATGCTGTACGTCGCCGGTCTGCGCCATGAAACCGTCGATCACACGGTGGAAGGCCACGTTGTCATATTCACCACCGCGTGCCAGTTCTTTCATCCGGGCACTGTGCTGAGGGGCCACGTCGGGCAGCAGCTCGACGACGACATTGCCGTCTTTCAGCTCGATGATGATGGTGTTTTCGGGATCCTTGATCTCGGCCATGAGGCCCTCCTGTCGTTTGTCTTGCGCAAATACCTATTCCCCACGCGCATGAATGCCAAGTGACGCATTGACCTGAGGGCAAAATGCAGGAAAAGAACCGCCTAAATCTGTTTCACATTTCCGAGGATTGCACGATGGGCTGGAAAACTCTCGACGACATGGACCTGAACGGCAAACGCGTGCTGGTGCGCGTCGATATCAACGTGCCGGTTGTGGATGGGGTTGTGACCGACGCCACCCGCATTCAGCGCATCGTGCCGACGGTTCGCGATGTCCTTGCGGCGGGAGGCAAACCCATCCTGCTGGCGCATTTCGGACGCCCGGGCGGTGAACGGCGCGAGAACCTGTCGCTAAAGCAACTCGTCCCCACTCTGGAAGACGCCTTTGGCTCCACGGTTCTGTTCGCCGCCGACTGCGTCGGTACTGAGGCTGAGCTGGCCGCCGAGGCGCTGCAACCCGGACAGGTTCTGCTGCTGGAAAACACCCGCTTCCACGCGGCCGAAACCAAGAACGACGCTGATCTGGCCGCAGGCATGGCCAAACTGGGCGAGGTTTATTGCAACGATGCATTCTCGGCCGCTCACCGTGCCCACAGCTCGACCGAAGCCATCGCCCGCCTGCTGCCCTCGTGCGCCGGTCGCCTGATGCAGGCCGAGCTTGAGGCGCTGGAGGGTGCCTTGGGCGCACCCAAGCGCCCGGTGACCGCAGTGGTCGGTGGTGCGAAGGTTTCGACCAAGCTGGAACTGCTGGGCAACCTGATCTCCAAGGTGGACTATCTGGTGATCGGCGGAGGCATGGCGAACACCTTCCTGGTTGCTCAGGGCCTGAACGTGGGCAAATCGCTGGCCGAAACCGCAATGAAAGACACCGCGGCCGAGATCCTGGCCAAAGCCGAAAGCGCGGGCTGTACCATCGTTCTGCCCACTGACATCGTTGTTGCGGCCAAGTTCGAGGCCAACGCCCCGCATCAGGTCCTGCCCGCCGATCAATGCACCAACGACGGTATGATCCTGGACGCAGGCCCCGAAAGCGTTGCAGCCATCACCGAGATCTTCGCCAAAAGCCAGACCCTGATCTGGAACGGCCCGCTGGGCGCGTTCGAGATCGAGCCCTTCGACGCCGCCACCAATGCCGCCGCGCTGAAAGCCGCCGCGCTGACCCGTTCGGGCCAGTTGGTGTCGGTCGCGGGCGGTGGCGATACGGTCGCTGCACTGAACGCCTCGGGAGCGGCCAAGGACTTTTCGTACATCTCGACCGCCGGTGGCGCGTTCCTTGAGTGGATGGAAGGCAAAACCTTGCCCGGCGTCGCCGCGCTGGAAGGCTAAACCGCGAAAATTGGGGCATATCAGATCTCGTGGTAGAATCCTCCTTTCATAGGGGGATTTGCCATGAGAGTTTTTGCCTGCCTGATCGTTGCCCTGCTTCCCCTGACCGCCGCTGCCCAATCCAGCTGCGGCGGGCAGACCCAGCTGGACGCGAATTTCTGCGCCAAGGAGAAATGGGAAATCGCCGACCGCGAGCTCAACCGGATCTGGAAAGAGGTCAAACCGAGAGCGGACGCACGCGGAGACGGGCAAACCCTTCTGAACGAACAGCGCGCTTGGCTGAAAACCCGCGATGCCACTTGCGAGCCCGAGTTGAAAAGCGACGGCAGTGCAGCGCCGATGTTCTATTGGGCCTGCATGGAAGAGCAGACACTGACCCGCAATCAGGTGTTGGAGGCATGGCGCTGAAAAAGCGCGGCCAACAAATTTTGAAAATTGCGAATCAGGGGATTCACAACCCGAATCGCCTGTGACATAGTGCGATCAGATGCTCGCAAAGGGCACGTTATTGAGGCAGTTCATACGGCGGTAAACAGAGTGTCCCGTTCCCATCGGCCCGGTTTGGGCGCAGTCGTTTTCTTCATGGTGGCGTTTATGCTGGGTGTCTATTTCACCTTTGCCGCCGTGCAGGGCGACTATGGCCTGTTCCGACGGGTCGAGATTGCGGCGGAACGGGACGCCCTGTCACGCGATCTGGCCAAGCTTGAGGCTGAGATCGCCGAGATGGAAAACCTGACCCGCCGCTTGTCGGATACCTATCTGGACCTCGACCTGCTGGATCAACAGGCGCGTTCGGTTCTGGGTATGATCCGCTCGGATGAAATCGTTATTCGATAATTCCCAGGCGTGGAAACGCTTTCCAGTTTGATGTCTCAGGCTGTCCGAAGGTTTTTTGCACCCATTTGAAAAGGCTTGCTGGCGTGAAAAAAACCCGACGATCAGTTTTTCGACCGGGCGGACGCCGTAATCAATTTGGCAAACACCTATCTTGACCAAGTCGGAGGTGGCAAAGTAAGCGCATCGCTCCTTTACGCCGTCGCAAGGTTTAACTCCTGGGTCAGCGCATGTGGTTTCGAGAACAGCGCCGACATGAAGGACTTGAAGGAAGAAACAATCGAATACTTCGTACAGGAGTATCGAAAAATGCTGCCCGAAAACCTGGACGACTACATCAAAAATTTTGAAGACTATATGCGCTAACCATTGTTCACAGCCACTAAGGACGCATGCAATCCACCCTCAAAAACGCTGCGTCACATTTCCCCTCGCCAGAAAGGTGAAAATGCTTTATGAGATAGTTTAACGCTAAACTATCTGTCCGGAAGGGGGAGATCGCCACGATGGCTGCGCGAAAAACCACAAAGAAACCAAACGTTTCCGCGGAAGAGCTTAAAACCTACTACCGCGAAATGCTTCTGATCCGCCGATTCGAGGAAAAAGCGGGCCAGCTTTACGGCATGGGTCTGATCGGTGGGTTCTGCCACCTTTACATCGGACAGGAAGCCGTCGTTGTGGGCCTCGAGGCCGCAGCCAAAGAAGGCGACAAACGCATCACCTCATACCGCGACCACGGCCACATGCTGGCCTGCGGGATGGAGCCGGGCGGCGTGATGGCTGAACTGACCGGACGCATCGGCGGTCTGTCCAAAGGTAAGGGCGGCTCGATGCACATGTTCTCGAAAGAAAAGCACTTCTACGGCGGTCACGGCATCGTCGGCGCGCAGGTCCCTCTGGGCGCCGGTCTGGCCTTTGCCGACAAGTACAAGGAAAACGGCGGCGTGACCTTCACCTATTTTGGGGACGGCGCGGCGAACCAGGGTCAGGTCTACGAGACCTTCAACATGGCCGCTCTTTGGGATCTGCCGGTGGTATTCGTGATCGAGAACAATCAATACGCCATGGGCACCGCTCAGGCGCGCTCGACCTCGACCAAGGACATCTACCACCGCGGTGAGGCCTTCGGCATCCCCGGTGAGATCGTCAACGGCATGGACGTGCTGGCGGTCAAGGAGGCCGGCGAGAAAGCCGTCGCCCACTGCCGCGCGGGCAAAGGTCCCTACATCCTTGAGATCAAGACCTACCGCTACCGCGGCCACTCGATGTCCGACCCGGCCAAGTATCGCACCCGCGAAGAGGTTCAGAAGGTCCGCGAACAAAGCGACCCGATCGAACATGTGCGCGAACTGCTGCTGTCCGGCAAACACGCCACCGAGGATGACCTGAAGGCGATCGACAAAGAGATCAAAGAGATCGTCAACCAGGCCGCCGAATTCTCGAAAGAAAGCCCCGAGCCTTCCGTCGAAGAGCTCTGGACCGACATTTACGCCTGAGAGGACGATTAAGACATGGCAACCGAAATTCTCATGCCCGCCCTTTCGCCCACTATGGAAGAGGGTACTCTGGCCAAATGGCTGGTCAAGGAAGGCGACACCGTAACCTCGGGCGACATCCTGGCCGAGATCGAAACCGACAAGGCAACGATGGAGTTCGAAGCTGTCGATGAAGGTATCGTCGGCAAAATCCTGATCGCCGAGGGCACCGAAGGGGTCAAGGTCAACACCCCCATCGCCGTTCTGGTCGAAGAAGGCGAGGACGCCTCCGCCCTGCCCACGGCTGCCCCCGCAGCCGCAGCGGTGACCGAGGCCGCCCCTGCGGCGGTTGAGGCCCCCGCTCCCGCAGCAGCCCCCGCCGCTCCGGTCGTTGATCTGTCGCCCGATTGGCCCTCGGATGCCGAGATGAAATCCGAAACCGTCCGCGAAGCTCTGCGCGACGCGATGGCCGAAGAAATGCGTGGTGACGAAGATGTCTACCTGATGGGTGAAGAAGTCGCCGAATATCAGGGCGCCTATAAAATCTCGCAAGGCCTGCTGGACGAGTTTGGCCCTAAAAGGGTGATCGACACCCCGATCACCGAGCACGGTTTTGCCGGTATTGCGGTTGGTTCGGCCTTTGGCGGCCTGAAGCCGATCGTCGAGTTCATGACCTTCAACTTCGCCATGCAGGCGATTGACCACATCATCAACTCGGCCGCCAAGACACTCTATATGTCCGGCGGTCAGATGGGCTGCCCGATCGTGTTCCGTGGCCCCAATGGTGCCGCCGCCCGCGTGGCCGCGCAGCACTCTCAGGACTACGCCGCGTGGTACATGCAGATCCCCGGCCTGAAAGTGGTCATGCCCTACTCGGCAGCAGACGCCAAAGGTCTGCTGAAGTCGGCAATCCGCGACCCCAACCCGGTGATCTTCCTGGAAAATGAAATCCTTTACGGCCGCTCTTTCGACGTGCCGCAAGTGGACGACCTGACCATCCCGCTGGGCAAGGCCCGCATCTGGCGCGAAGGCTCGGACGTGACCATCGTCAGCTTCGGCATCGGTATGCAGTTCGCACTGGAAGCCGCCGACAAGCTGGCCGAAGAAGGCATCAGCGCCGAAGTGATCGACCTGCGCACCATCCGCCCGATGGACACCGGCGCGATCATCAACTCGGTGATGAAAACCAACCGTCTGGTCACCGTCGAAGAAGGCTGGCCGCAAGGCTCTGTCGGCAGCTACATCTCGTCGGTCGTGATGCAAGAGGCGTTCGACTATCTCGACGCTCCGGTCATCAACTGCACCGGCAAGGATGTTCCGATGCCTTATGCCGCGAACCTCGAAAAACTGGCGCTGATAACCACCGATGAGGTGATCGCCGCCGTCAAACAAGTGACCTACAAATGACAATGAGAAAAGGCCTAGCTGGAATTTTTACGGTCCCTTTGGCGCTTCTTGCAACGATCATGTTGTCTTGGGCGTGGCCGATGAACGAAATGTTGTTCCTTGTTGTCGGCCTGTTGGGCGCATGGTCTGGCACAGTGACTTCCGATCTGTTGGAGCAAGATAGCGAGCTGATGAGTGCCGAAGTTTCCGAACTTAGCAAGAAAGCTTGGAGCTTTGTTGCAGGGCGGATCGCACTAGGTGTCACCGTTCCATTTTTATTGATCGACCCATCTTCGAACCCCACCGCAGTGAAGGTTTTTTCCGCGGCATACTTGGCAGCGCTATTTCCAATGGAGCTTCTGAAGTTGTTGAAAAAACTCTCCTCGAAGACGTGCAATAGGAGAACCTAATGCCCACCGAAATTCTGATGCCCGCCCTTTCGCCGACAATGGAGGAAGGCACCCTCGCCAAATGGCTGGTCAAGGAAGGCGACACCGTCTCCTCCGGCGACCTTTTGGCCGAGATTGAAACCGACAAGGCCACGATGGAATTCGAAGCCGTTGACGAAGGCACCATCGGCAAAATCCTGATCCCCGAGGGCACCGAAGGGGTCAAGGTCAATACCGCCATCGCGGTTCTGCTGGAAGATGGCGAAAGCGCCGATGATATCACGGCCGCGCCTGCTGCAGCCCCTGCGGCTGCCCCCGCAGCCGCCGCGGGCAACGAGGTTGCCGCGCCAGCGGCGTCCGAGGCGCCCGCCCCTGCCCCGGCAGCACCGGTCAAGGCGGATGGCGGTCGTATCTTCGCCTCGCCGCTGGCCCGCCGGATTGCCGCGCAAAAAGGTCTGGATCTGGCACAGGTCACCGGCACCGGGCCCCATGGTCGTATCGTCAAGGCAGATGTCGAAAGCGCCTCGGCGGCTCCGGCAGCGGCCGCTCCCGCTCCTGCGGCGGCACCGGCTCCCGCAGCGGCACCGGCTGGTCCGTCGGCAGATGCTGTGGCCCGCATGTACGAGGGTCGCGAGTACGAGGAAATCAAGCTCGACGGAATGCGCAAGACCATCGCAGCGCGCCTCAGCGAAGCCAAGCAGACCATCCCGCATTTCTACCTGCGCCGCGACATCAAGCTGGACGCACTGCTGAAATTCCGTGGCCAGCTGAACAAGCAGCTGGAAGGTCGCGGCGTGAAGCTCAGCGTCAACGACTTCATCATCAAGGCCGTCGCCAACGCGCTGCAACAGGTCCCAGCCTGTAACGCCGTTTGGGCCGGTGATCGCGTTCTGCAACTGAAACCGTCGGATGTGGCGGTTGCCGTCGCGATTGAGGGCGGGTTGTTCACCCCGGTCCTGCAGGATGCCGACATGAAGTCTCTGTCCGCACTGTCGACCGAGATGAAAGACCTCGCTTCCCGCGCCCGCGAGCGCAAGCTGGCGCCGCACGAGTACCAGGGCGGAACCTTTGCAATCTCGAACCTCGGCATGTTCGGGATCGACAATTTCGACGCCATCGTGAACCCACCCCATGCCGGTATTCTGGCCGTGGGCTCCGGCGTCAAGAAACCGGTTGTTGGCGATGACGGAGAGCTGACCGTCGCCACCGTCATGTCGGTCACCATGTCGGTCGATCACCGGGTGATTGACGGTGCTCTGGGTGCCGAGCTGCTGCAGGCCATTGTCGACAATCTTGAAAACCCGATGGTCATGCTGGCCTGATCCACTCCTAAAACAAATAAAGCCGCCTCAGACCAGAGGCGGCTTTTTTCGTTTATCAGCAACGTTTTACTTGTCTTTGCCCAGCATGTGATCCATCGAGATCGACGGCTGGTCGCAACCGGCCTCGCCGACGATCTTGGCGGGGATACCGGCAACTGTCGTGCAGGCCGGCACCTCTTGCAGCACCACCGAACCTGCGGCGATGCGGCTGCAATGGCCCACCTCGATATTGCCCAGAACCTTGGCCCCGGCGCCGATCAGAACTCCATCACCGATCGTGGGATGGCGCTGTTCTTCTTCCTTGCCGGTTCCGCCAAGGGTCACCGAATGCAGCATCGAGACATTGTCGCCCACCACAGCCGTTTCACCAATCACGATTGAGTGGGCATGGTCGATCATGATGCCCTTGCCGATACGGGCAGCGGGGTGAATATCGATCCCGAAAATCTCGGACGAGCGCATCTGGAAGAAATACGCCAGATCATGGCGGCCTTTTTTCCACAGCCAATGCGCCACACGATAGGCCTGCATCGCCTGATACCCTTTGAAGTAAAGAATCGGCTGCAACAGGCGGTGGCACGCCGGGTCGCGTTCATAGACGGCCATCAGGTCGGCGCGCGCGGCCTCGATCAGCGACGGGTCATCCGCATAGGCCTCGTCCACGATTTCACGCAACACCATCATCGACATCTCGTTCGAGCACAGCTTGGCCGACACCCTGTAAGACAAGGCCCGTTCAAGGCTGCGGTGGTGCAGAATACAGGCATGCACCAAACCACCCATCAGTGGCTCGCTCTCGACCGCTGCCTGAGCTTCGGTGGTGATACGGGTCCAGACCGGGTCAACCGGCGTCACGTGACTGCGCTTTTCCAACATGGCTTTTGATCCTTTGCTGCGCCTAGAATGCCATTTAGTTGTAAAAACACCAAACGCAAACCCGTGATCTGCAGGTTAACGAAAATGAATGAAATTGAATTGGCTAGCTTTTCGACTAGGATTCAGGCGCGTTTGGCCGAGATTGCAGATCATTCGGCTGCGGAAAAAGACGCGCAGGCCATTGTCGAGCTGGACCAACAGGCCGTCGGGCGCCTCAGCAGGATGGATGCTTTGCAGAATCAGGCCATGGCCAAGGCGCAGCAGACCAATCGGGATATCGAGACGCGGCGCTTGCAGGCCGCGCTGATCCGCATTGAGGAAGGGGAGTTCGGCTATTGCGAGGATTGCGGCGACGAGATCCCCAAAGCCCGACTGAACCTCGACCTCGCCGCCACCAGATGCGTCAGCTGTGCATCCGGTTGATCTGGAACCGGATCAGATGACGCAGAACCATCTCAAAACACTGGCAATACTGCGGGTCGTCAAATCCCGGCTCATCCGCCAGCCGCCTGTTGCGGGCCGCAGCCATTAATGATCCGTTGCCGAATAGTGGATGAAGCCGCCCGGTCTGGCCGACATGTTTGTCGGCCAGTTCCGCTTCATGAATCATACGAGTGCAGAGGCGGTTGCGGTCCACCGGCGAGGCGGCCAGCAAGGCCCGCGCCGCAGCGCTGACATCTCCGTGCAATACAGGGCGCATGTCGCGGCTTACCCGACTGTCAGGCTGGTGTGCAGGCCCGGTCCGTAGCTGGCCGAAACCTGGGCCACCCGAACCTCATAGGCCCCGCTGATCCCATCCGCCGCTTGTGCCGCGACCGAGTAGAACCAGTTCGGTTCGCTCACAATCTGTTCCCGAACCAGCGTGCCATTGACGCGAATTTGAACAAGGTAGGATTCACTTTCCTCCGCCAGCGGCACGTCCAGCCCGGCCCAGTCGTCCCCGTCCAGCCGGGTACGGCGTATCCATGACAGCTGGTCGCCTGCGCCCGAGGAAACCGCCCGGAGATGCGCTGGAGCATAAGGGCGCAATCCGTTGCCGTCGAAGGCTTCAACAAGGCGGACAAAGGACGGGTCGTCATACCCTCGCGTCGCGGGACCGATGCGATAGTGTTTTGACACCCGCCGCTCGGACCGCAGCAGGCTGGTCTGATAGACCCGCTGATCCAGCAACACGAACATTGATCCTTCGGGCCACACATCAGGCATTGCCGCGTCTGTTCCCAACTGGCCGCGCAACCGCCCGGACAAAGTATAGATGCCGGTGTCCTGCAAGGTGGCATCGGCGAACTGGAAAACCTCCCAGTTGCCCGGTGTTCCATCCCCGATTGCCGCCAGATTGGCACCGTTCAACAGCGCCTCACGCGGGCGCGACTCCAGCAATCCGTCGATCAGGTTGACCCGCAGAGGCGCAGCTTCGTCCCAGACACCCGCACTTGCCCGGCTAAGCGGCGTTTCGGTGAACCCTATGACCGCCTGCCCCGAGATGACGTCCTGAAGCGCATAGTCCTCATCACTGGCTGCCGAATAGACGGCAACGCTACCGGGCCAAGGCTTGGCCGAGGCGGCCAGATAGGGGGCGTGCGGGGCTTCCGACCCGGTGATCAGCGGCAAATCCATAAATACGGGCAAAACGGGAACTGGTGCGACAAAGGGCTTTGCGGTCACTTCATCATCGGGCAGATCGGACGGTGCATAGACGCCGGGCTCGATCCGTACCGCCTCGGCCAATTGCAGATCGGCCTGCTCCAAACGGTCGATCCGATAGCGAGCGCCCTGACCGTCTTGCGTCAGAGTGACAACGTCGCCCGCACTCAGATGCAGCATCGACGGCGGCAACGCAAATCGGGCCGTCTCGCGCGAGACTCGCGCTTCGCTCAACCAGCGCTCTGCCGTCTGACGACCTTCGGCGCGCGTCATCGACAGAGGCACCTCATTCACCGACACGGAATGCGTACGTGTATCCGGCAGGACGGCCTCTTCTGACACGACATCGTGGTCGGCATCCGACTGCACAAATCGCAAACGCACACGGCCCGTCAGTTCGGCCTCGGCCTCCCTGCGATATTCGACACGACCTTCAATGTCCGCGCTGTCAGCCAGAAGTTCGGTGTCCAGTTCAATTGCCCTGCGACCATCGCGCATCTGGAACAGCAACACACCGTCCCGTTCGATCGCGTCAAAACCATAGCGCAGCATCAGCGGCTGCAGCGCCGCACGCGCGCTGGTCACGTCTTCAATCGCGTATCCCCGCACCACGCCATACAGCCGCGATACATCGATATGCGTCACCCCGGCCCCGTGGCAGATTTCCGTGACAACCGAGGCCAGCGTGCGCGTTCCGGACCGACCGTTCAGCCAGTGGCCGCGGGGGTAGTTCACACCATCGCTCCACAGGCTGCGGAGGTTGGGAAAAGTGGGAAAGGGGCGCGCGTCCCAGGCCCAGACATAGGCGTTCGCCATGTCCACCATCGGGCCGCCATACTCGTCCGATACCGGGTTGATCGCCGGATCGGACCAATAGCCCAACATCGCCTTCAGATATTGCACCTGCATGAAATCGTCGCGCAGGCCGTTGGAATATTTGGGCAGACTGGATTCCGAGGATTTGGGATCAAGAAACTTGTTCGGCTGGTTGGTTCCTTTGTCGATCGCTGCACAGCCAAGTTCAGTGAACCAAATCGGCTTGGACCCGGGCACCCAATCCGTCGGGTTTTCTTGCCGAACGCCTCCGATGCGCTCGTGGTGCCGGTTTGACCACCAGTTGCGCAGGTCCTTGTATCGCCATATCCACGGCTCACCGTGATCCTCATCTGTGATCGGCGCCCGGATCTGGGCTTCGGCCTCTTCGGGTGAGGGATAGTACCAATCATAGCCCTCGCCGCCTTCAATATTGCTGCGAAGGTAGTTGACGTCATAGATCGCATCCGCCCCGGCCTGGGCGTCCAGATGATCCACCCCATCGCGCCAGTCGGACAACGGCATGTAGTTATCGATGCCAACAAAATCGATGTTTCCGTCAGCCCATAGCGGATCGAGATGGAAGTAACGGTTCCCCGATCCATCATTGGGTTGATAGCCGAAATACTCGCTCCAATCCGCCGCATAGCCGATTTTGGTTTCCGAGCCCAAAATCGCGCGCACATCGGCAGCAAGCGCACGCAATTGTGCCACGGCGGGGAAACCGGACGCGCCGCGGATCTGTGTCAAGCCACGCATCTCAGACGAGATGCAGAAAGAGTCTACTCCACCGGCAGCTTTGCACAGGGCCGCGTAGTGCAGAATGAAACGGCGTAGGCCCCATTCCTGCGGTCCGGTATAAGACACCTCACCGTCGCCAACGACAAAATCACTGGCCTGCGCGTTACCAAAGAACGCGGCAACCTGCGCGTCTGCGGCGGCCGTTTGATCCGGTGATCCGGCGCGTCCCGGAGCCTCGCTTAGCGTGATCCGGCAGCGCCACGGCAGATGCGGCTGGCTGACGGCATCAGACCACGGATCGGGCAGGACGTTGCCTTCAAGCTGATCCATCAGAATGAACGGATAGAACATGACACGTTTGCCGGAGCCCTTCAGGTGCCGGATCGCCTGCACCACGGATCGGTCTGCGGGCGTTGCGCCATAGACAGGCAAGCCATCCTTGTGCTGAACCTGCTGGGCAGTGTTGCGATACACCCCGGCCACGTGCCAGGGCATATTCTCGCCCTCGATGTCCTTGTGCAGAACCTTCGGCTGCAGCTGGCAGGTTCCACACCGCAGATCATCACCAAACCAGGATACGATCAACGAGGCCGCATCGCAGGCCCCCAACTCTGCTTGCAGGGATCGGGTGGCGGTTACCAGATCCGACACCCCCGAGGGAGAATTGACATTTGCAGCCCAGCTTTGCCCCACCCCTTTGGTATAGTTGACCTGTTCGCTCGCCAAAGCGTATTCGCCGGTGCCCGGCATGAGTGCAACGCCCCGGATCGTTCTGGACAAGGCGTCCGGCGTATCCGGTAGACCCGGCTGTTTCTGACGCACGACTTCAAAGGAAAACTGCGGCACGCGGTTTCCGAATTGCGCCAGTTGCAGGTTCTCGATCACCACATAGGCCGTACCGCGATAGGCCGGAACATTGCCCGCGCCCTCAATGGCCTCGATCAAGGGATCGGGCAATTGAAATTGATCACCGGGGTACGCCCGCATGTGCAGGCTTGTGCGCTCAAGCTCTTCTCCGTCGGCCCAAACACGCGGAACATCCGAAATCTGACCGGAACCCACTGCGATGGCCAGAGAAATCGAATAACTATAGCTGTGGGTGGTCGTCGTCACCTCGGGCGCTTTGGGAGCGCCCTTGCCGCCGCCTCCACCGCCACCGGATTGCGTGGTTGTGCTGGTACTCTTGGATTCCAGAAAGTCCGACGCCCAGATAACCTGACCGCCTACTCGCATACGTCCGAAAACCGTGGCGACGGGGGCGCCTTCCCCGGTTTCGGTCAGACGAAACCGGTCCAGACGTCCGGTTTCAACAACTTCGCTGCCGCCCCCCATGACTGATTGACTCATCAACCTCTGGTCAATGACCCGGCCCAGCGTAGCCCCCACAGCACGGCCGATAACAGCTGTTGAAAGCCCTGCAACGGTGCCACCAATCGCGCCGCCAATCGCGGCCCCTGCTGCGGACAAAACTATTGTAGCCATTCACATATCCTCCAGCGGGAATTCAAAACAGGCGACCACCCGGCGGCGCCAGGGGTCGCTCAGCGTGTTTTCGACTACGCCATACCCGGAGTAGGCGTGAATGAACCGCAGTACGGCCCCCGTGGCGCTGACAATGCCGACATGCTTGGCCACACGCCCATCGCGCATCCGGAACAACAGCACATCACCCGCAGCCGGATCGTCCGGGCTCTTTTCGATCAGATGGCGGCGGGCTGCGGCCCACATGCGTTCCTCGCCCTGAGGTTCGGACCAGTCCATGCTGTAGGTGGGAACGGCCTCTGGTTCACGCCCAAGCCGCGCGCGCCACACACCTCGCAACAGGCCCAGACAATCCGTGCCTGCACCCTTGACCGAAGCCTGATGCACATACGGGGTCCCCAGCCAGCTGCGCGCCTCATCCACAATAGCTTGCCTGCGCGCATTCATCGTCTGCTTCCCCCGGTGTTCGGGTTGCCTTGTTTTGGCACCGCCATCATCCAGTCCTCACCCGGAAGATCAGGAAATCCTTGGAAATTCAGCATGTTATTGAATTTCAAACGGCAGGTGGACATGCTCTTGTCGCATCCGGCCGTCAACCTGACCCGATCTCCAACAGCCAGTCCTCCGGTGATCCCGGACCAAAGTGAAACACTGCGCCCACCGGTGATCTGCTCATCCTGTTTGATCGAGTCCCAAAGCCCGGCTGCCTGTCCTGACACCACGTCCAATCTGCCGCGTTTGAACCAGCCCGTGTCCCACCCGCTGGCGCCTTTCAGCTGCAGGGCGCTGCCAGCGATCAAACTCACGACTTCGGCCTCGGCCCGGAAACCCGATGCGTTTAGGTTAAATTTGCAGGCGCCGTCTCCAAGAACCGCCGTGCAGGGTTTCTGATAAATCCTGCCCATGGGTTGGTTCAGCAAATCCGTAAGGCCCCGCAATTCGGCGTGAAACGCGCCACCCGCGCGGCGCATCTCTCCGATCGAGCCCCTGAATTGCAGCACCCTCTGTTCAAGTGCGGCCCAGTTGACCAACCATGCCCGCACTTCGGCGCCGTCGAACCGACCGGATTCGATATCCTCTTCCGTGACGGCGGCGTCGGACAGGGCGCCCATGGCCTCGGAGTTATCGATGGACAACCCGGTCGCCTGCTCGATTGCCGAGGCCGTCAGGCCTGTGCTGGCCTTGAAGGTCATGCCATCAAAGCTCAGCTCCATGTCATGGTCGGTAAATCCATATTCCTGCCCGTCGGGCCGCCGGATCAACCAGCACCGGCAGGTCGTGGTCAGCCCGCTTTGCAGATGGGTCTGCAGCCCTTGCTTATCGCCGCTCATCAGACACGCACCTCGACCACCGGGACATTGGGGACGTCACCCGCCTGAAAGCTGGCCACGCTGGTCTGGATCCTGTCGGTGTCGAACCGGACCGGAACGTCAAACTCGAACCCGGCGGTTATTTCCACTTGCTCGGGCGGCGGGGCGGAAAACACGATCCTGCCCGTGGCGAGATCAACCTCAAAATCGACGCCTTCACGCATCTGGTCCTGCTCGAGGCCAATCTTAACCGTGCCGAGCACAGGTTTGACGATCGGGCGGACATAGCTGAAGCCGCCGGAACTGTAGGTCTTGACCAGTTGAAACTCGGTTGTCGTCCCGTCGCCGCGGGCAATCACCTGATCGTCCTGCGCCACGTCAGCCGTTGCCGCCCCTGATTTGTAATCCGACCAGTCTTTCCAGCGAAATCCGAACATCTGACCCTGGCGGGCCTCGAAAAACGACACCAGCGTTTCGATATCGTCCAGCGACCGCATCCCCAGCCCGGCATCATAGCGCCGCCGGGAATGCGCCCAAGGTGTGTTGCGCTCTTCGAACCCGTTGGCCAGCGTCACGATATCGGTGCGCCGTTCGGGACCACCAACCGAGCCAAAGCTCAGGCTGGCAGGAAATCTGACTTCGTGGAAATTCATCACCTGCTCCGTCGTGTTACCTGTTGCGATTGCCGCGGCCCAGGGCACGGCTCATCTGGGCGGCGATCTGGCCCTGGCTGCGCCGGAACCCCTGAACGTCCAGGGTTGTGATGTTCATCACCACGTTCACTGCGCGCCCACCGCCCGAAGTGCGCACGCCCAGCTTGCCATCCGGACCGCGCGCCAGAGGCATGATCGCCTCGGGGCCGGCCTCGCCCATCAGTCCGGTGCCGCCCCGCATCGGGAACGTGGTCGGACCGCTGACCACACCGCCATTGGCGAAAGGCATTACCCGCCCCTGGGAAAAGCTGCCGCCGTCGGCAAAGGGCAGAATACCCTGCACCAGACCTCCGACGGCGTTGGCCAGCATTCCGCCGAAGTGATCCGTCACCGGCCGGATCGCGGCCGAATAAGCCGTCCGGATCATCGAGTTCTTCAGAACGTCCAACGCATCAGACAGGTTCATCCCGTCCAGCACCACACCGTCAAAGGCCTTGCGCAACCCGCCGGACATGCCGCGTTCCAACGTGGCGACATCCTTGCCGGTCTCTTCAAAGGCCGCGCTGATCCGTTTCATCTGGTTGTCAAAAGCCGCGGCCATCGACGCCGCATCCCCCAGCGAGTCGCCCAGCGCCTCGCCCCGCTCCTGCAGGTCGTCCAACCCGTCACGATCCGTCATCACGCTCTCCTTGTTTCCTGTCCGGGTAGGCCGCCAGCAAGGCGTCCAATCCCTTCCGGTTCATTGACGGCATCCCTGCGCCCTGCCCCAGCATCAGCCGCAGCTCGGCCGGGGTCAGACGCCAGAACTGATCCGGCGTCAGGCGCAGACCGACAAACCCGGCCCGCATCAGCGCGGGCCAGTCGAACCCGCTCATGTCTGCTCCGGCACCATGAAGGCCCGCGCCAGCAGCTCGGCCGCTGCACGCGCGCCCGCCATCGGGCCGCCCTTGATCTCGGCGCTCAGCAGGTCGGCCCGAGCCACATTGGCCCCGCCGCCCCGCAGCCCCGCCACGATCAGCGCCAGAACATCGCCGCTGGAGTACGCTCCACCCTCGAACCGTTGCACCAGCTCCACCAAAGACCCGGTGCCCAGTTCTTGTTCCAATTCCGCCAAAGCGCCCAGCGTCAGCTTGAGCACCCGCCGCTCCCCATCGATGGTCAAAGCCACCTCGCCCGTCCACGGATTGGCCATCGGATTACAGCGCCGTAAAGGCCAGAGCACCGGCGCTGGCCAGGCTCATCTCATAGGTCGCCTCGCCATTATGCGAACCCGCATACTCGATGCCCGTTACCTGGAACGCGCCCTCGACGATGCCGAAATCTGGAATGATCACCTGAAAATTCGGCGTTTCGCCATCAAAGAACAACTGACGCGCGCGTTCATCGGTGCCTGCGTCCTTGAACACGCCCGAGCCCGAGATCGCAGCAGATTTCACCCCTGCGCCCGACAGCAACTCGCGCCATCCGCCCTGGCTTTCAAGGCTGGTGACATCCACGCTTTCCGCGTTGAAACTAACCCGCGTGGCCCGCAGCCCCGCGATGGTCTCGAACAGGCCCGAGCCGTTCATATCCACTTTGACCAACAGGTCTTTTCCGTTCTGGGCAGCCATATGCTCTCTCCGTTGATTGCTTAGTCGTCTTCCACGCGGGCGCGGAATCTCAGGTCGATCTGGCGAACAGCGCCGCCGGTTCCGGTTCGCCTGGCCGAAGCGCGCTCGAACCAAAGGCCCACCAACCGGCCCCGATCCAGGTTCAGCGCGGCGCTCTCAAGCGCGTCACACACTGCCCCGGCAAGGGTCTTGGCAGCACCGAACCCGGCGGCTTCGGACATCACCGACACCGTGAAGCGATGCACGGCACCTGCGCCTGTCCGGTCCGATGCGTCCCGCACCTCTTCCGGGCCCAGCGTCACATAGGTTTGGGGCACCGACCCGGTGGGAACTGCGTCATAGATCGCGCCACCGGAAAGTGTGCTGACCTGCGCATCCCCGGATAGCTGCTGATACACTGCCGCCTGCAAAGCGGCTGAAACGCCATAACTCATGCCGCCACCTCTTCATCTGCAAAACAGGTCAGGTACTGGCCGCGCGGGTCGCGTTCGGCGACGGCACGAATGACAAAACGTCGTGTGCCTTCCGCAAAACGCTGTTCCGGCGAGGGGCGCATGGCCGATCCTTCCGGCGCGCCGCGCACTACGATGCGGTATCCAACGCGCGAGACGGGTACTCCGGCCACCTGCCGCTCGGACCCGCTGCGCGCGGTGACCTCGGCCCAGACCGTTCCCAACGCCTGCCAGGTCTCGGTGTATCCGCCCGCACCATCGGCGTTGCGCACCGGTGCCTCGAGCACCAGCTTTCGGTTCAGTCGCGGCGTCTTCATTGCGCTACTCCTGCGCCAAAACGCACGGTGCGGTAGCGCTGGATCAGGCTGGTCACGCCAAAGGGCATACAACCTGCACCCAGAGCCGTTTCATCACGATATTCGTAGTAATGCGCCGCCAACAGCAGCACCGCCTGCCCCAATTCAGCGGGCAAACCGCCCCAATTGGATGACATGCCGGCGGTGAATGTGATCTTCACCGCGCCGCCTGTCGCAATCACCGGCAGGCTTGAACCCGCCGGGCGCAACCGGGGGCGCTGGCTGTCTTTTTCCAACCGGTACACGCCTGCGTCTACGACGTTTTCGCCACCCGCCGCATCCATCACGGTCACCGCGTCAACGGACGCCACCGGAGCTACCGGAAGAACCTCGGCCGCCTGATCCCGCCAACCGTTCAGGCTCCAAGAAAAACCGCGCTCGATCAGAACCTTGCCGGTGCGCGCTTCGATCGCCGCAATAGCGGCCCGCAAAAAGCCCTTCAACACCTCGTCCTGCACATTGTCCTCGGCAAAGCCCGTGCCCAGCCGCAGATGCGCCTTGAACTGATCCACCGGCAGCGCCGCATCCGCGATGGCGGTTTCTTCGATCAACATCATCCATTCACTCCGCAATCTCGGCCCCCTCCGGGGGTCGTCACTTCAGGAATTTGGCGGGCACGCGCCGCCCCACGTTGCTCGGACGGAGGGGAGCAGCTAGACAATGCAAGGGATCTCACCCCGGCCCGTACCCGCCGCCCGGAGGGCCAGTTGCCCGCCCCCCCGGATTCGCCACCACTTAGGCGGTGCCGAATTTCACCAGCTTGATCGCGGCAAAGTCGCTCACGTCGCCGCCAACGCGCTTGGTTGCGTAGAACAGGACATGCGGCTTGGCGCTGAACGGGTCGCGCAGGACGCGCAGGTCGGGGCGTTCGGCAATGGTGTAACCGGCCTGGAAGTCACCAAAGGCAATCGAGAAGCTGTCGGACGCCGCATCGGGCATGTCCTCGGCGATCAGCACCGGGTAGCCCATCAGACGCGCAGGCTCGCCCGCAGCCAGGCCGTCGGACCACAGGAAGCGGCCATCGCTGTCCTTCAGCTTGCGGATCAGACCCGCGGTCTTCGAGTTCATCACGAAGGTGCCGTTCACGCGGTACTGGGCACCCAGCGCATAGACCACGTCGACAATTGCATCCGCCTCGACACCACCGTCGATGCCGGTGGGAACATAGCCGATATTGCCCCAGGCCCAGACATCATTGTCGACCTTTGTGTGGTCCAGGATGCCCTTCGGCTTGTCGCCACCATCGCCCGAGATGAACGCAGCTGCTTCGGCGCGGGCGAACTTGTCGGCGATACGACCGGCCAGCCAGCCTTCGACGTCAAACGCGCTGTCGTCCAGCAGACGCTGCGAGGCTTTGGGAAGGGCGCTCAGCTCGTGCAGCGCAATCGAGATGCGGTCGATCGACGGGGTCGCGGTCTCAGTTGCGGCCGCAGTCTCGTCGGCCCAGCCTGCGCCCACATCAGTGTGGTCGATCAGCACGTCGAATGAGTTCGCCTCGACATTCACCACTGACGCAATCGAGCGGATCGAGGCAGTGGATTTCAGAACCGATTTGATGATCTCGGCGGTTTGCGGATCAACCTGATAACCGCCATCACTGTTGACAGCGCTCGACAGCGATTTCGACTCCATTTCAAGCCCGCGCAGGCCATCATCTTCGCCCGAACGCACATAGGCATCAAAAGCCTTCTGATGCGGTGCGCCGTCTTCGATCGAGGCCGCAAGGTGCGGACGCGCCGCGATGGTTGATTTACGACCCAGCATGGTCAGTCGCTCTTCTGTCTGTTGCAGTTTAGTTTTAACTTCAGCCTTCAGGCCCTTGAATTCATTCACGAAGCCAGCCATCGCCTGCTTCACCTCCTGAACCAGGGGCGCACCCTCTCCGGTCAAGGCCGGGGTTTCGGTCTTGCTCATCAGCACTTCCATTTCTTGGGTGGGTTTGAGGCGCGCTAGGGTCGCGCCAGCTCCTGCCGGGCGTCGTTGAACACCTCGGCAATGCTACGCAGGGTCTCGTCGGCTTCGGGATCGAAACCCTTTGCCGCCACCCGCGCACTGGGCAGCATCGGGAAGGTCACCAGCGACACCTCCCACAGCTCCAGTTCGGTAAGGACCCGCTGGCCCTTGTCATTCTTCGCGGCCCGCTTGGTGCGATAGCCAATCGACAGGCCATCCATCGCGCCCGCGCGGATTAGTTCCGCCGCCTCGCGGCCCTTCTGGGTGCTTTCCAGCAGACGCCCCTTGACCCAAAGACCCTTGTCGTCCTCGCGCACCTCATCCCAGACGCCGATGGGCTGCGCCGGGTCGTGCTGCCACAGCATCTTGACTCGCTGGCCCGCCTTTTCCAGCCCGGCCAGCGAGCTGCGATAGGCCCCTTTCTGCACCACGTCACTGCCCTGATCGACCTGACCGAACAGGCTGGCATAACCTTCGATCACCGCATCCTCGGATACCGAAAGCCCGTCTCCGAACCGTGCAAACTTGTGTTCCAAATCCATGAACACCTCCTCGTAAGCTTTTGATTTCACGGCGTGGCCGCAAGGAACGATTGAAACACCTGCGCCAGGATCACCGCCGCGACACCGTAGACTGTCAGCCACAACCGCTTTTCCAACCGTTCCATCATCTCTTCGATCTGATCCAACCTGCGGCACAGATGCGCGTGCTGAATCTCGGCCACCCGTTCATGTGCCGCCAGACGCAGGCCCGGTGCGCAGTCGAATGGCGGATACCCCTCAGCCATCCGCATCCTCCGCCAGCGCCGGGAGGCCCAGCAGAGACCGCTTTTCCGCATCGGTCAGGAACTCGGCCCGGCTGACCCGTGCCCATTGCGCGTCCCGCTCGGCAGACAATGCTGGCACCTGATCCAGATCCGGTTTCAGCATCAGATCCTCACCGGAATAGCCCGAGAGCCATTCCGACACCGCCGCCGCCACCCGCGTCACCAGAGGCAGCACGGTCAGTCGATAAAACGCCCGGTTGGCCTCCTGATAGTTCGAATAGGTCGCGTCACCCTGGATCCCCAGCAACATTGGTGGGACCCCAAAGGCCAGCGCGATCTCGCGGGCGGCGGCTTCCTTGGTCTTCTGAAACTCCATGTCGGATGGCGAGAAACCCATCGGCTTCCAATCCAGCCCCCCTTCCAGAACCATCGGCCGGCCAGCATTGCGCGCGCCGCGATAGTTCTGCTCGATCTCGTCGCTCAGGCGGCGGAACTGATCCTCGGCCATCACGCCGTGACCATCGCCGCCCTTCCAAACCAGCGCCCCCGAGGGCCGCGCAGCATTGTCCAACAGCGATTTCGACCAGCGCGACGCACTGTTATGCACATCAATGGCCATGGCCGCCGCCTGCATCGGCGAGAACCCGTAATGGTCATCCTGCGGATGGAAGGACTTGATGTGGCAGATGGCGTCAGCGGCAAAACGATGGGTCTTGCCCCCTACCGTGTAATCATACGCCTTGGGCCAACCGTCAGCACCGGGCACCACGCTCATCCGGTCCGAGCGTAGAACGTGCAGTTCAACCGGCAATCCGTCCTCGGCCTGAACCGCCTCAATGTAAGCATTGCCCGACAGTAGAAGCTGGCCGAACACGGCCTCCATCAACTCGGCCCGCCCCTGCGCTGCGTTGGGGCGGCGCATCAGGGTCAGGATAGGGTGCACGTCATAGCGCTGTTCACGATCCTGCAAGACCAGTGGCAAGGCCGCTGCAGCCTCGGCAATCAGCTTAACCGAGCGGAAGCCCACCGGGTTGCCGGAAAACCCCGTCCGCGTCAGCGACACTGCATCCCGAGGGCTCCACGCCACGCGCCCACCCGTCTGCCAGGCCACTACAGGGCCTGCCGCGCTGGCCTTTGCCTCGGGTGCTTCCCCGGCCGCTCTACGACGCAAGAAATCGAATACCATGTCCAGATGCTCCTTTCTGTCGCCGCTGTGTCCGGCTTGTTGAAAGGAGTTATGCAGGAAAGAAGTTTAAGCCTCGGGAACGGAGCGTACGGGGGTTGGGCAACGGATGTGTGCCGTGTTTCTGAGTGGCTGCTACACCAAGAAAACGCCCCACTTATGTCGTATGATAGCTCCACCCTAAACTGATTAGTTGATTAAGTATTTGTTCCAAAATACAATTTCCGCTGCGAATTAACAGGAAACAAAATGATTGTTTTTGAAGACTTCGATTTGTCAGGTTTTTGGTCAGGTGATGCGTATGAACGGAAAAACTACATCAGTAGGAAACTGGACGAGAGTCTACTGCGATCCGTCGAACAAGAACTGGGGGTAAAGCTACCCGAAAGCTATGTTGAAATGATGAAGGTTCAGAATGGCGGGACCCCTTCAAAAAACTCTCATCCTACAAATACTCCGACCTCATGGGCTAAAGATCACATCGCGATTTCTGGAATCTATGGAATCGATAGAAAGCTGGACTGCTCGCTCTGTGGCTATTTCAGCACCAAATTTTGGATGGGGGAATGGGGATACCCGCATATTGGGGTTTATTTTGCTGACTGCCCCTCAGCGGGTCACGATATGCTTTGCCTAGACTACAGAAATGCTTCGGGCAATTCCCAGCCAACGGTTGTTCATGTTGATCAAGAGAATGACTATCGTATTACTTTCATAGCACCAGACTTTGAGAGTTTTATTCGCGGCCTTAAGGATGAGAACGAATTCGAACTAGACTAGACTGAAATTCCTCTCACAAACTCCGCACCCTCGGCCGCCGATACGCCCCCGCTGGCCCCACAACCAGTTCATGCAGCGCCCAGACCAGCGCATCGACCCGGTCGGGTGAGCCCTGACCTTGATACCCGCGCGCCGTCATCTGGCACATCTGCTCCTCCAGCGCGTCCAGACCGGCCACATGCGCCACCCGCCCCTGCTCGTACAAGGCCGCCACAGGCTCGGCCCGGGCCACCTTTCCGCGTGAGGCCCGTACAGCCCGATAAGGCACCAGAGGGTCCACCTGCCGCACCACCTCTTCCACCAGCTGCCCGCCCTGATTGACCTCGGCCACCAGCCGTTCAGCCCCAAACTCATCCATCGCATCAATCGCCGCCCGCGCCCAACCCGCCGGGCCAACGCCCTGCACCGTGCGATCGGCCAGCACATAGGCGCGCCACGCCTCGGGCGGCCCCTGCAGCTGAGCGCCGACAACCACGATCCCACAGGCATCCGCATCCGATCCCGCCGTCACCGCTGGGTCCAGCGCCACCACGATACGGTCCAGTTCCGGCACAGCCTCGACCCGCGCCGCGTCCAGCATTGAACCTGTCCACAACGCGCCTTCTGCATCCGACAGCAATACCCCGTCCAGTTCCTGCCGACCAAGCCGTGTGCCCGCATAGCGCGCGCGCACTTCGTCCAGAAACGACTCGGCCAGATTGGCCCGGTTCGCCTCGGTCGGCGCATGGGCCTGAACCGTGGACGGAGACGACAGCAACTCCTTCAGAACCTTCACATTCCGCGGCGTTGTCGTCACACAGACCCGAGGCCGCTCGCCCAGACGCAACGCGAATTGCAGCATATCCCAGGTCTCGCCCGCCTTTTTCCACTTGGCCAGCTCATCCACCCAGGCCGCATCGAATTGCGGCCCCCGCAACCCTTCGGGATCATGCGCCGAGAACGCTTGCGCCTCGGCCCCGTTGGGCCAGATCAGCTTGCGTTCGGACGCCTTCCACTGAGGCCGCCGGTCCGGTGGCGAACAGTGCAATATCCCGCTATCGCCGAAGATCATCACATCGCGCACCTGATCGAAGGTCTCACCGACCAAGGCCACGCGGCTGGCTTCACCACGATCCAGCGGCTTTGACCCCTCGACCATCGACCGCACCCATTCGGACCCCGCGCGCGTCTTACCGGCACCGCGTCCGCCCATGATCACCCAGGACCGCCAGTCGCCCTCGGGCGGCCACTGGTGCGGCAGCGCCCAGAACTCGAACAGGAAAGGGAGGGCGCACAGCCCTCCCTCCCCGATCTCACTCAGAAATCTGTCCCGAACCGCAGCATCGGCGGAGGCGAGCCAGCCTGCACCCGATTTCAAATCGAGCGCGCTCAAGGTCGAGCGCATACCCACCTTGGGCAATTCCGGCTTGTCTGTGATGTTGTTCGACAAAGCTTGTCTCCACTTTCTGACAACTTCGGATCAGCCCCTCTAACTGCCCGAGTTGTTTGGCCGTACCAGCCAGGTCTGCATCCTCCCCGGTTCCGATTTGCCTGCGCAGTTCTTCCGCCGCTTTGCGCAAACCGCGAATGGATGTCTCAAGCGACTGCAAAAGTTCCGCCGTCTGGGACATCCGCTCTTCCGGGGTAATCAAAGTCATGTTTGCCTGTGACCTCATGCGTGAGTTTTCTCCGCACGAGAGAAACGAAAAACGGCCACCGGGTTTCCCCAGGGCCGTTGCCCACTTCTTCTAGCATGACACAACTTATACGAGAATAAGCGCGCAAAGTCAATGATTTGCGCAACAGGGGCGCAACACCCAGAGTACGCACCGAGTTAAGAAAACCTGAACAAACACGCGCATGACGTTTGGATTGCCAGCCTGTCAGACCGCTGTTTAAGTTGCGGGAAACCATCAGGAGCGCGAGCAAATGAAACGCATCTATGACTTCAGCCGCAACCCGGCCATACGTAATTATACCGTTGCGGATTTGAAGGCGCTCAAGGGCTCGGGCCGTACCCTGTCCATGGCGAACCCCGCCAATAACGACGAGCTTCGGGCCTGTGTCGATGCCGGTATCGACCTTCTTGTTGTGGGGGCCGATCAGATGGACGATGTCCGCCGCATTGCGCCCACCCATTTCACCGGAGCAGGTTCGACCTGGGCGCAATTCGGGTCCGATGACGAAATCGTGGCACACGCATATGGGACGATGCGGAATGGGGCAGACATGTATTACACGCTACGCTCACTGGACGTCATGGAAAGGATGGCAAAGGACGGCATTCCGGTTCAGAGCCACATCGGCCTTATCCCCACCTTCAGCCATCACTGCGGTGGGCTTCGCGCATGGGGGCGGACCGCTGATGAGGCGATGAAAGTCTATCAAACCCTCAAGCGGATGGAGGATGTCGGTGTCTTCGCGGTCGAGGTCGAATGCCTTGCAGAAGAAGTGCTTGCTGCCGTGAATACAAAGACCACGGTGGTCACGTTCTCGCTGGGCTCCGGCAAGGCCGGGGACGCGATCTTTTCCTTCGTTGCAGATATTTGTGGCGAAGCCAGTGAAGAAGATAAACCACCGAAACACGCCTATGCCTTTGGCAGAGTGGGCAGGCTGCACAAGCAGATTCACGACGAACGGGTCGACGCGCTGTCGCAGTTCCATACTGAGGTCACCGCGCGCAACTTCCCCTACCCCGAAACCAATATCGGGATGCATGAGGGCGAACATGCCAGGTTCCTCGAAGCGCTCGACAAGTGGTCCCCGACTCATCAGTGACCAACATCAAAGCTTGACAAACCCGCGCGCAGACCGCATGTGCCGCAGATCAAGCGCTGACGCGTGAGCATCTGGCCGCAACGGCCCCCACAGCGCACTACACATCTCCTAGTTCCCCTTCACGCAGGGTTCTTGATGCGACGGCCGGATGTACAGGACTCGCCTGTATGCCCCGAGGCTTCGCAGAAACCCTGCCGGTCGCGCTGTTGGCGTGGCCTTATGCTCTTGTCCGGTTCGGAAAGCCGTCCCGGATCAAAAAGGAATGATACTTGTTCGACTTCGACATGCTGGGCCTGGCCCCGGCCCTGAATGATGCGCTGCAACGCGCAAACTTTACCCAACCCACGCCGATCCAGAACCAGGCGATCCCGCTGGCCCTGCAGGGCCACGACATCCTTGGGCTGGCCCAGACCGGCACCGGCAAAACGCTGGCCTTCGGCCTGCCGCTGATCGATCACCTGCTGGCGCAACCGGGCAAACCGGCCCCCAAAACGGTCAAGGCCCTGATCCTGGCGCCGACCCGTGAATTGGTGAACCAGATCGCCGAGAGCCTGCGTAACCTGACCAAAAAGACAAAACTGCGCGTCGCCACTGTTGTCGGCGGGCAATCCATCGGCAAGCAGATCTCGTTCCTGTCGCGCGGCACCGACATTCTGGTCGCGACGCCGGGCCGCCTGATCGACCTGATGGAACGTGGCGCCGTTGACCTCAGCACAGTCCGTCATCTGGTGCTGGATGAGGCCGACCAGATGCTGGACATGGGTTTCATCCATGCCTTGCGCAAAATCGAGCCCGCTTTGGGCACGCCGCGTCAGACCATGCTGTTTTCGGCGACAATGCCGAAGCTGATGGAAGAACTCAGCCAGTCCTATCTGACCAACCCGCAACGGGTGCAGGTCTCGCCTCCGGGCAAGGCCGCAGACAAGATCACGCAGTCTGTTCATTTCCTCGACAGAGCCGAAAAACCGCGGAAGCTTCGCGAAGTACTGTCGGCGGATATGGATGCCCTGACGCTGGTCTTTGCCCGCACGAAACACGGGGCCGAGAAACTGATGAAAGGTCTGGTGGCGGACGGGTTCAACGCCGCCTCGATCCACGGGAACAAAAGCCAGGGTCAGCGCGACCGCGCGATCAAGGCGTTCCGCGCCGGAGAGATCAACGTGCTGGTCGCCACCGATGTCGCCGCGCGCGGCATCGACATTCCGGGTGTTGCCTACGTTATCAACTATGACTTGCCCGAAGTGCCCGACAACTATGTCCACCGCATCGGCCGCACCGCCCGCGCCGGACGCGAGGGCGAAGGCATTGCTTTCTGCGCACCGGATGAACTGGATCAACTGCGCCAGATTCAGAAGCTGATGAAGATCGACATCCCGGTCGCCAGCGGCACCATGCCCGAATTCGCCGAACCCAAGAAACCGCGCAAGCGTGGCGGGTTCCGGGGACGCAGACCACACGGGGCAAATGAGGCGTCGAAACCCGCGCCGTCCAAACGTCGCCGTCCGCGCCGACGCCCCGCCGCATAAAAGAGAAAGGGCCGCGTTTTTCGACGCGGCCCTTTTCTTAGTTGCTCGAGCTGTTTCTCTCGGCTTCGATCTCTCGCCATTTTGCAACGTTGCGGTTGTGCTCGTCCAGAGTCTCCGCAAAGGCGTGCCCGCCTGTTCCATCCGCTACAAAGAAGACGTAATTGGTCTCTTCCGGAGCAACGGCGGCTTCAAGGCTTGCAAGCCCCGGATTGGCAATCGGTGTCGGTGGCAGACCATCGATTACGTAAGTGTTCCATGGCGTTGCCCGGCGAAGCTCACTCCGGCGCAGACCACGGCCCAGAACGCCCTGACCCTTGGTGACACCGTATATGACGGTCGGGTCCGTTTGCAGCTTCATGCCCTTTTCAAGCCGGTTCACGAAGACGCTGGCGACTTGTCCGCGCTCATGTGGAACACCGGTTTCTTTCTCGATGATCGAGGCAAGGATCAGCATCTCTTCGGGGCTGCTGATCGGCAAATCGTCCTGACGGCTCTCCCAAACCGCGTTGATCCGCAACTGTTGCTTTTCCTGCATGTCCTGCAGCACGGCAGCCCGATCATCGCCCGGAGCAAGCTCATAGCTGTCGGGTGCCAGCATACCCTCGGCCGGGACTTCGGACACCTCACCGGTCAGTGCGTCGATGCCCTTCAGCGCCTCAACCACCTGCCACGAGGTCACACCTTCGGCGACCGAGACGCGATAGCGGGTGTCAGAGTCCTGACGCTTTTCGGCGTATTCAGCGGGGGCATCTTCTTCACCGGCCTCGAAACTGGCGATCTCGACAAAGTCCAGCGTGGCCGGGTCCAGTTCGCGAACACGGGTCTGAACGCGTGTCACGCCGATGCGATACTCGATCTCGGACCCACAGGTGCTGGCGCCGCTGCTGGTGATCTCGTCGATGATCTGCTCCATCGACGCGCCTTCGCGGACCAGAAAGCTGCCCGCTTTCAGTTGCTGGGCCTTGTCGGTGTAATCCGCACCCATCCGGAAGATCATGGCGCTGTTAATGGCGCCCTCATCTTCAAGCTGCTGGCTGACGCGGGTCATGTTCGATCCGCTTTTGACCTGCAGGCACATGGCAGTTTGCAGCGGGCCCTCAGCCTTGTATTGCGACTGCCCCCACAGGATCAGACCGCCGATCAGGAACAGGCTGACCACCAGGATGGTCAGCGCGTTCGATGCCAAAGCCCGCCACATTTAGCTGACCTTTCCGAAGATCACGCTCGCGTTGGTGCCGCCGAAGCCGAACGAGTTCGACAGGGCCACGTTGATCTCACGCTCGCGTTTGGCGTTGGGTGCCAGATCAATCGGAGTTTCAACCGCCGGGTTGTCCAGATTGATCGTCGGCGGCGCAACCTGATCACGGATCGCCAGGATCGAGAAGATCGCCTCGATCGCGCCAGCAGCGCCCAGCAGGTGACCGGTTGCCGATTTGGTCGAGGTCATGGTCGCGTTTGCTGCGTGGTCGCCCAGCAGGCGTTCCACCGCGCCCAGCTCGATCGTGTCCGCCATGGTCGAGGTGCCATGCGCGTTGATATAGTCCAGATCATTCGGCTCCAGCCCGGCGCTGCGCAGCGCGGCCTTCATCGAACGCTCGGCCCCGTCGCCATCCTCGGACGGCGCCGTGATGTGATAAGCGTCGCCGGACATGCCATAGCCCAGAACCTCGGCGTAAATCTTTGCGCCGCGCGCCTTGGCGTGTTCATATTCTTCCAGCACAACGATACCCGCGCCCTCGCCCATGACGAACCCGTCACGGTCGACATCATAGGGGCGGCTCGCCTTCTTGGGGTCATCGGCATATTTGGTCGACAGCGCCTTACAGGCGTTAAAGCCCGCGATGCCGATCTCGCAGATGCAGCCTTCACCGCCGCCTGCAACCATGACATCCGCGTCACCGGCGCGGATGATGCGGCTGGCGTCGCCAATCGCGTGTGCACCAGTCGAACAAGCCGTTACAACCGAGTGGTTCGGACCTTTGAAACCGTGACGGATCGAGACCTGCCCCGAGGCCAGGTTGATCAGCGCACCGGGGATAAAGAAGGGCGACACGCGGCGCGGACCCTTGTCGCGGATCAGGTTGGCCGTATCCGCGATGGACCCAAGACCACCAATGCCAGAGCCGATCAGAACGCCTGTGCGCAGGCGCGCGTCTTCGTCCTCGGGCGTCCAGCCCGCATCCGCACAGGCCATGTCGGCCGCGGCAATCGAATACAGGATAAAGTCTTCGATCTTGCGCTGCTCTTTCGGCGGCATCCAATCGTCGGGGTTGAACGTCCCGTTCGTGCCGTCTCCGCGCGGTACTTCGCAGGCATAGGTCGTGGTGACCCCGCTTGCCTCAGCGTCGAACTGAGTGATCGGGCCCGCACCGGATTCTCCGTCCAGCAGCCGCGACCAGGTTTCCTCGACCCCGCTGGCCAACGGAGTGACCAATCCCAGACCGGTTACAACGACTCTGCGCATGAAATGCCTCTTGCCTGCTTCCTGTTTGAGAACCGCTCATACCCCGGCCCGGGGGCCGGGGGCAAGAGCAACGGCATAATCCCTTCCGGCAGCATCTTGCCAAAACTGAAAGAAATTCAGCTCATCACTACGCGAACGGTTCAGAAATAAAGAACCGCCCGCTGCCCGTGGGGCAACAGGCGGTTTCGAAATGTCCGTCAGTTACTGGAACTGTGCGACCGGTTCATGTGCGGTTTTGGCCACTTCCAGCGCGTCGGCCAGATCAAGCGACTTGCGGAACAGCGCCCGCCCGACAATGGCGCCCGAAATATTCGAGATATAAGCCAAGCGCGAGATATCGTCCGCCGTGCGCACAACACCGCTGGCGATAACCGGCGTGCGGGACTTTTCAGCAAGGCCGGAAATCAGACCCAGTTGCGCCTCGACGTCCTCCATGTCGCTGTCGATATCCGTGACCAGGATGGCCGCAAACGGGGTGTCGGCGAAGGCATCAATAAAGGCTTCGGGCGTGAAGGCACTCTGGCTGCGCCAGCCTTCCGTCATGACCAGCCCCTGCCAGACATCCACAGCCAGAACAATCTGGTCCGGATAAAGCTTGGCCAGTTCCTTAACTAGGATCGGGTCACGTGCGGCGAGTGTACCGACGACGATCCGCCCTGCCCCCTTGTCGATCCAGTGCTCGATCTGCTCACGGCTGCGCATACCGCCAGCCAGTTGCACCGGCATCTCGGCCGAACGAATGATCTCTTCAATCAGTTCAGCGTTTGTGTCCCGCCCTTCGATCGCGTCGAAATCCGTCAGCTGCATCCATTCCGCACCTGCCGCCGACCAGCTGCGCGCCGTTTCGACAGGGTCCACATGCCAGATCATGGCTTCGTCCAGACGGCCCTTTTCCAGTGTCACACACCGGCCGTTCTGCAGTTCCATAGTGGGGTAAATCCTCATGAGCCAGCTCCTCCGCCCAATCGCATTGCAATTGACTGTACCATACACACCCGAAAAACCCCGGATGTCGCCAGTTTCGGCAAACTGAGGACATTTTGCGGCATCACAACCAAGTTGAGACTACACGCGAGTCGGCGGTCCATTCCGGCGCAGCAGCACAACCGGAGTGCCATTGTATTCGCATTCACGCATCACCGCATAGCCCAGTTTTTGAGCCAACTTCTGCGAGGAGGAATTCGCCAAATTTACCATTGCCACCAACGGCCCGGGCATGATGCGATCGAACCAGTCATGCGCGGCCTGAGCGGCCTCGAACCCCAATCCCTGACCCTGAGCTTCGGGCACCAGAATCCACCCGGCTTCGGGGAAACTGTCGAAATCTTCGCCCAAGGCTCGGTTGCCATAGAAAAATCCGGCCTGACCGATCATCAGCCGATTCGATTGCTGCAACACGGCCCATTGCCCGAACCCGGCCATCTGCCAATGTCCCGCATTGCGCAGAAACGAATCCCACGCCTCACCGCGCGAGCGGGGCTTGCCGCCGATATGGCGCACAATGCAGGGGTTACGCCAAATCTCGGCGAACCGGTTGAAATCTTCGGGCCGCATGCCGCAAAGCATCAGGCGCGATGTGTTTATCGTCGGGGTGGATCGTATCATGCCCTGCCCGCTCAGAATTGTTGTGCCTCGGGGGAATGGTTGCGAACGAAACCTTCACCTGACAAGCCCGAATTCCAAACAGGCAAAAAAAACGACGCCTCCGTTGCCCGGAAGCGCCGTTTTCAAGCGGTTTCGAAGCGATTAGGACGCTTCAGAGATGAATTTGACGGCGTCGCCAAAGGTCTGGATGGTTTCGGCTGCGTCATCCGGGATTTCGATGCCGAACTCTTCTTCGAAGGCCATGACCAGCTCAACGGTGTCCAGGCTGTCTGCGCCCAGGTCGTCGATGAACGAAGCATTTTCAGCCACTTTGTCTTCTTCAACACCCAGGTGCTCAACAACGATCTTTTTAACGCGATCTGCGACGTCGCTCATGTCTATTCCTCATTCCATTTCAGGGCGTAATGCCCGGTTCAGCCCTTGCCCGCTCAGGCTGGCTTTGATTTGCCCGGTCCGGGCGGTTGGGTCCCCGAATTACCGGGAAAGTAGAAGGCCGACCGTTTGGCCGACCCCGCATAGATGTGCCGCCTATAGCACAGACAACGCCCGAGGCAAACGCTTTCGCGCCTGCCTCGGCGTGCGATCACAACATGGCCATGCCGCCATTCACATGCAAGGTAGCGCCTGTGACATAACCCGCTTCGGGGCTGGCAAGGTACAGAACTGCCGCAGCAATTTCCGATGGCTCGCCCATCCGACCGGCCGGAACCTGAGTCAGCAGGCCGGATTTCTGATCGTCGGTCAGCTTGTCGGTCATCGCCGTCGTGATGAAGCCCGGAGCCACCGCGTTGGCTGTGATTCCGCGGCTTGCGACCTCGCAGGCCAGAGACTTGGTCATGCCGACCATACCCGCCTTGGACGCGGAATAGTTGACCTGACCCGGGTTCCCGGTTGCACCAACAATGGACGAGATGTTGATGATCCGGCCCCAGCGCGCCTTCATCATGCCGCGCAACACACCTTTGCACAGCTTGGCGGTGGCGGTCAGGTTCACGTCAATCACACTCTGCCATTCCTCGTCCGACATGCGCATGAACAGATTGTCCCGCGTGATGCCCGCATTGTTGACCAGAATATCGACCGAACCCATCGCATCCGCCGCCTGCTTCGGCAGCGCGGCAACGGCTTCGGGATCGCTCAGGTTGCAGGGCAGGACATGGGCACGTTCACCCAACTCATCCGCCAATGCCTGCAGAGGCTCGACCCGTGTACCAGACAGCCCGACAGTGGCCCCCGCGCCATGCAGAGCACGCGCGATATCGCCCCCGATACCGCCCGAAGCGCCTGTGATCAGCGCGTTCTTACCTGTCAAATCAAACATTCGGTTTCCCTTTTGGTGCGTCCCGACGGGACGTTTTAAGCTTACGATTCGGCCTCAGTGACCTTTTGCACATCTTCCGGCGTGCCGACGGCCTTGCCCGCGATGTCGCGATTGATCTTGCGGATCATGCCCGACAGGGCCTTGCCTGCGCCGATCTCCCATGTCTCGGTCACGCCCTGCCCGGCCATGTACTGCACGCTTTCGCGCCAACGGACCGAACCGGTGACCTGTTCGACCAGCAACTGGCGGATCACGTCGGGGTCGGTGACCGCTTCGGCGCGTACATTCGCAACCAACGGCACAGCAGGTGCCTTGATTTCAACAGCAGCCAGAGCCTCTGCCATTACATCTGCAGCAGTTTGCATCAGCGCACAGTGAAATGGAGCACTCACAGGCAACATAACCGCGCGTTTGGCACCTTTTTCCTTGGCGATCTCTGCCGCGCGTTCCACGGCAGCCTTCGCACCCGAGACCACAACCTGCGTCGGGTCGTTGTCGTTCGCGGCCTGACAGACTTCACCCTGCGCGGCCTCTTCGGCAACGGCGCGGACGGCGTCCAGGTCCAGCCCAAGAATGGCGACCATCGCGCCCTCGCCGACCGGAACGGCGCTTTGCATTGCCTGACCGCGGGTGCGCAGCAAACGGGCGGTGTCGGCAACCGACAACGCACCGGCAGCGGCCAAAGCCGAGTATTCGCCCAGCGAATGACCGGCGACAAAGGCCGCATCGGTGACCGAAACGCCCTCGGCCTCCAGCGCGCGCATCGCGGCGATCGAGGTGGCCATCAGCGCCGGCTGTGCGTTCTGCGTCAGCGTCAGGTCTGCGATATCACCTTCCCAGATCAGGTTGCTCAGCTTTTCACCCAGCGCCTCGTCGACCTCGTCGAACACAGCCTGAGCAGCCGGATAAGCCTCGGCCAGAGCCTTGCCCATCCCGATGGTTTGGGCGCCCTGCCCCGGAAAAACGAATGCGCGTGTCATTGCGACCTCTTGGATGACGTTAGGTTGCCGGGGGGTGTAAACCGAGTGCGGACGCGGCACAAGCATTGCCTGACGTCTGCACTGTGGCACCGTTGATGTGCACACTGCGCTATTGAGTCCTGATCCCATGGCCTTAGGTTGAACCCAACCACCCCAGCCCGGAGCAACAGATGCCCTCGACCAATACCTTTTCCAGCTATGGCAGCGTGGCCAAGACGTTTCACTGGCTTACTGCCTTGCTGATTTTCACGGCGCTGCCGCTGGGATGGATAGCCAATGATCTGGCCCACGCGATCTATGACCCCTCGATCCCGACCACCGAAGACGATATCGCCTGGGCAACCCGCCTGTTCTCGGTGCACAAGACCGTGGGTGTCACTGTTTTCTTTGTCGCCCTTGCCCGTATCCTTTGGGCTGTGACGCAACCAAAACCGGGGCTGCTGAACGCCGAGAACAAACCCGAAGCCTTCGCCGCCGAGATCGTTCACTGGATGCTCTATGCTTCGCTGGTTCTGGTGCCGTTGACCGGCTGGCTGCACCATGCCGCATCCGAAGGGTTCGCACCAATCCTGTGGCCCTTTGGACAAAACCTGCCCCTCGTGCCCAAGTCACTCTTTGTCTCCGAGGTGACATCCGGCCTGCACTGGCTGTTCATCTGGGTTCTGGCCGGGTCTCTGGTCCTGCACATTGTCGGAGCCCTCAAGCACCATGTGGTTGACAAGGACAGCACCCTGCGCCGCATGTTGCCCGGCCAATCGGATGCGCCCCAGCCCCCTGCGCAGCACCATTCAATGATCCCAGCTGCCGCGGCGCTGGCGGTCTGGGTGGCGATTTTGATCGGTGGCTGGTCCATCGGTATCTTCTCTGACCACTCCACTGCGGCGACCGACACAGCCGAACTGACCGAGGTACAATCGGACTGGCAGGTGCAGGACGGCGACCTGTCCATCACCATTATCCAATTGGGTAGCCCGGTGACCGGTCGTTTCGCCGACTGGACCGCCGCGATCGCCTTTGAAGATCCGGCAGAACCGGGCCTGGCTGGATCAGTGGACGTGACGATTGCCATCACATCGCTAAGCCTTGGCACGGTTACGGATCAGGCCATGGCCGCCGATTTCTTTGACAGCGGCCAGTTTCCCACCGCCCAATTCAAAGCTGACATCTACAAGACTGACACCGGGTACGAGGCGCGCGGCCCCGTGACTATTCGCGACAAATCGGTGGACGTCGTGCTGCCGTTCACCCTTGATCTTCAGGAAAACACCGCAACGATGGCCGGAGAGCTGCAGCTGAACCGTCTGGACTTCGACGTTGGCACCTCACAACCGACCGAAGAGTCATTGGGCTTTGGGGTCGTGGTCTCAGTCAACCTGACCGCTGAACGAGAAAAATAAAAAAACCGCCGGGGCAGCACCCCGGCGGATTCGTTTCAGAGGAAGAAACCGGATTATTCGGCCTTCTGTGCCTCGATCGAAATCCGAACTTCGACTTCGTCGCCGACGAACGGTGCAAACTGACCCAGTTCAAAATCGCTGCGAACCAAAGTGGTGGTGGCATCGAAACCTGCCCAAGGCTTGTTCGCCATCGGGTGATCAGCAACCTGATTGAGCTTGGCGTCCAGAACGACCGACTTGGTCACGCCGTTCATAGTCAGATCGCCAGTGATATTGGCGGTGCCTTCGCCGGTGACCTCGATACCGGTCGAAGTAAAGGTGATCATGTCACCTTCGGCCACGCCGAAGAAATCCTCGGTCATGAAGTGATCTTCGCGCGGCTTCCAACCGGTGAACATCTCGACCACAGGCATCGAAACGGAAACGCTGGACGCTGCCGGATCTTCCTGATCGAACATGATCTCGCCCTCAAAGCCCGAGAACATGCCGGTTGTGGTCGAAAAACCCAGGTGGTTGTAGCTAAAGACAACCTGGCTGTGGCTTGGGTCCAGAGTGTATTTCTCGGCGCTTGCGAACGCCGAGGTCGCCGAAACGGCCAGTGCAGCAGCAAGAAGGGTGGATTTCATGACAATCTCCGCAATTTTGTGGATGCAATCCTGTTGGGTTGCTCGATAACGAAAATGTGCTGCCCAAGGGCAGCACACAAGTATCATTCTCTCACATTTTCTGTTCTTTGATGAACAGAATAAATCTTAGGCGAAGATTGTTACACTTCCACTCAGCTGTCCTTTAAGAGCCCGGCTGACATCCGCCGACTGCAACGGCAGCTTCATCAGCAGGCTGCCATCGACGTCGAACAGCTCGACCTGTTCGTCTGCAAAGCGCGCACCGCCCAGCGTGTCATAGCTGCGGCGCAGAACGGTTTGCGGGCGTCCGTTTTCGTTCTTTTGCAGAACCCGGACCTCGCGGCGGATCGGGTCGAAATACGCGTCAGGGCGGGCATCGAGGATCTGGATCGTCAGCAGGCTGACCCCGACCAGCAGGAACATCAGCGACGCAGCCAGTTTGATCGGCCAAACCTCGGTCGCCATGACGGATCCGTCCATAAGCCACATGGAAAACGCCATCACGATCAGAAACGCACCGACAACCCGGGCCAGAACCATTCGGACCTTCCAGTTCGGCTCAAACCCAATCAGCACCGGTACAGATTTCTCATAGTTCGCGGATTTTGCGGACTCATCGAATGTGTTCGTATTCATCGCACTCATATCTCTCACCCTGTTTTCAGGTTGCCGTCCTGGGTCCGGTATCTCCGGATGTTTCCCGGTATGGAAAACAACTTTGAGCCGAAAAACGTCAGGAATTGGGCGGCGCAATGAAAATAGCGCGACTTCACCAAGGCATCTGTGGCAGGGCTTGCCCCTCGCGCTGGAACGTGTATATGGGGCCATCCTTCGCAAATCACATGAATCGCGCAGCCTCTCGTGGCAGGGTCGCGGAGGGTTAAACGGCCCCGCCTATGAAATGCGCCTTGATAGAAACAGGAGTGCACATGCCACTGTATGAGCATGTAATGATCGCGCGTCAGGACCTGTCCAACGCGCAGGCAGAAAGCCTCGTCGAACACTTCGGCACCGTTCTGGCTGACAACGGCGGCAACGTCGTCGAAAGCGAGTACTGGGGCGTCAAGACGATGGCCTACAAGATCAACAAAAACCGCAAAGGCCACTATTCCTTCCTGAAGACCGACGCCCCTGCTGGCGCCGTTCAGGAAATGGAGCGCCTGATGCGCCTGCACGAAGACGTCATGCGCGTTCTGACCATCAAGGTCGACGAGCATGCCGAGGGCCCCTCGGTCCAGATGCAGAAGCGCGATGAGCGCGAAGGCCGCCGCGAGCGCCGCTGATCTAAGCCTGACGAAAGGACATAAACCATGGCCGCAAAACCATTTTTCCGCCGCCGCAAGGTCTGCCCGTTCTCGGGTGAGAACGCGCCGAAGATTGACTACAAAGACACCCGACTGCTGCAGCGCTACATCTCTGAGCGCGGCAAGATCGTACCTTCGCGCATCACCGCCGTTTCGGCGAAGAAGCAGCGTGAACTGGCCCGTGCTATCAAGCGCGCCCGCTTCCTCGCCCTGCTGCCCTACGCTGTGAAGTAAGGAGAGACTGACATGCAAGTTATCCTGCTGGAACGCGTTGCGAAACTGGGTCAGATGGGCGACGTCGTTGACGTCAAGCCCGGCTACGCCCGTAACTTCCTGCTGCCCCAAGGCAAAGCCCTGAGCGCATCGAACGCCAACATCGCATCGTTCGAAGCCCAGAAAGCGCAGCTTGAAGCCCGCAACCTGGAAACCAAGAAAGAAGCTGAAGCACTGGCTGAAAAGCTGGACGGTCAGCAGTTCATCGTGATTCGCTCGGCATCGGATGCTGGCGCTCTGTACGGTTCGGTCACCCCGCGTGACGCCGCAGACGCTGCGACCGAAGCAGGTTTCACCGTCGACAAGAAACAGATCGCCCTGATCGCTCCGATCAAGGAACTGGGTCTGCACTCGCTGGCAGTCAAACTGCACCCCGAGGTCGAAGTTGAGATCAAGATGAACGTCGCCCGCTCGCAAGAAGAAGCCGAGCTGCAGGCGTCGGGCAAATCGATCCAGGAACTGGCCGCGGAAGAAGAAGCCGCTGCTGAATTCGAAATCGCCGAACTGTTCGACGATATCGGTTCCGCTGCTTCCGACGACGAAGAGCTGGTTGCCGAAGAAGCTCCGGCTGAAGAAGACGAAGCCAAAGCCTGATCCGGCCGATCCGAATTTTGAAAAGGCCGCACGATTTGTGCGGCCTTTTTTCTTGCACACGCCAAACGGGCAAAATTCAGCCAGAATTCAGACCTACGCTTGCACGCGGCTTCGTGTTTCCTATCATCGCGGCCTGAATTTCGGAGTACACAGATGACAATTTTCTTGCGCCGTAGCGTCCTTGCCATATTGCTGACAGCCCCTTTCGCCGCTTGCGGCGGGCCGGACACGCCGACACAGGATGCATTCGATCCCCCGCTATACCCCAACGAGACGCCTGAACTGCGCGCATCGATCAACCAGTGGGCGGACCACTACGAAGTTCCGCGCGAACTGGTGCACAAGCTGGCGATCCGCGAAAGCACTCATCGCCCTTGGGCCGTCAACCGCCCGTATTACGGTCTACTGCAGATTCTGCCCGCCACGGCGCGCTCGATGGGCTATTCCGGAAATGCACAGGGGCTGCTGGATGCGGACACCAACCTCGAATTTGCGGGCAAGTACCTGCGCGGTGCGTGGCTGCTTTCGGACGGTGACCAGCAACGGGCGATTTTTCTGTATGCCAAAGGATATTATCCGGAAGCCAAGGCGCGGGGGATGCTGGTCGAGACCGGGTTACAGCCATCACAATAGGTTATTAAGCATAGTGCAATTCGAGCATAAGTGATGAAAAAGTGACACAATTGCTCTTTTGCGTTTAACACGTGCGCAAAATGCGCATTCAGTTTTTCCATCGTCTTGTCATGTTCGGGAAAGTATGTTGTCCTTATTATCGCACGGTAACCTTGTTCCACTCTTGGTACTTTACTGGCCCGAAGACACCATCGGGCTTAAAGACAAGTCGTAGTTTGTAGGCGCAATATGGAGATAATCGATCTGAGCACCCTGCCAGGATCAGAAACTCGATACACCGAGTTTTTGAAGCAGGTGTGTGAAAAGTTCAATATGGACCATGCAGCCTATGCCGGGATGAATCCATCCGAGGGGAAAGTTGCGGGGCACGTTACCTACAATGACGACTGGAAAGAGCATTATCAGAAACATGATCTGGTGATGATCGACCCAACGCTGCATATAGCCAAACGCAGCATCGCTCCGGTTGACTGGGGCCGCTTGGAACGCAGCCCAAACTTCCAACGCGTTTTTCGCGACGCTCATGATTTTGGACTGCCCAGTCAAGGGGTTACCATCCCCGTTCGCGGGCCTTATGGTGATATCGGCTTTCTCAGCGTGACGCGTGACTGTTCAAAGGAAGAATGGCGCAAGCTATATGCCCATGTCATCAGTGATCTTCAGGGCATGGCAGTACACATGCATGACAATGTCATCACCTCGGACGATTTCACTGGCGCTTTGTATCACCCCAACCTTTCGACCCGAGAAGCAGAGATTCTTCAATGGGTTGCGGCGGGGAAATCGCAGCAGGACATAGGCGATATCCTTTCAATCTCGCACCGCACGGTCGAGGTTCATCTGCGATCAAGCCGGGAAAAGCTATGCGCGCTAACCACGCCACAGGCCGTGGGTCGCGCCATTGCAGTCGGGCTTATTGGTACGGGTTAGGCCTAGAACCCCCAAATTTCGAACAAAATACGGGAAACCCCCAATAGAAATTCTTCCCCAAAACGGTAACGTCTAGTTTACCAAACAACCACTCGAAGGGGGAAGAAATGATCATCGTAGTAGATGGGCTGAACAGACATTTGTTCAGCGACGTTCTTGACGAGATGTTCGAGTTGAGAGCACGTGTATTCGGTGAACGTCTCGGATGGGACGTCAAAATCGAAGACGGCAAAGAGATCGATGAATTCGACGGTCTTGATCCGACTTACGTAATCGGTTTCGACGACGCGGGGAATGTCGTCGCAGCCGTGCGCGCCCTTCAGACCACCGGACCCCATATGCTGGCCGATGTATTCTCGGCCATTCTGGACGGAGAACCACCTATTCGAAGTGCGACACTGTGGGAATCCACCCGCTTCTGCGTCGATACCCAACGGTTGACCCGCGGCAAAGGTGAAAACTCGCTGTCCTATGCCACTTGTGAACTGATGATCGGTTCGCTGGAATATGCCAAGGCTGCGGGTGTCCAGGACATTGTCACCGTCATTGATCCTGTGATGGATCGGGTGCTCAAACGCTCGGCCTGTGCGCCTTACGACTATGTCGGGAGAACCGTGCCGATGGGCAAGGTTTCAGCCCTCGCGGCACTGGTGGACTGCACTGATGAGCGCATCGCCAGCCTGCGAGAGTTTGCGGACATCCAAGAGAACGTGTTCCTTGAAGAGGAAGAGGCGCTGGCGCTGTTCAACAGCAAGAAAAAAGTCGGGCCAAACGTCGCTAACCGTGATCACCAGCCGCTGACCGAGCTTGAGAAGTACTTTGTCGAACAGATGCATTCGGCAAGAACGAAAGAAGAAGTCGGCGATGTGCTGAAGCTGATCGAGGCCCTTTCGGACCGTTTCACGCCAGAGCAAAAGACCGCTCTGCTAAGTACCCCCCGTGCTTTTGCTCATGAGGCCTGACCCCCTCACCTCATAGTACAAAAGCCACCCACCGGAGCCGTCTGATAACAGACGGCTCCGCTTTTTTTGGTGCCCATATGGGGATGGGCGGAAGAGGATTACTCCTCTTCCAGTGCTTCAACAGCTTTTTGCAGGTCGTCCTTGCTGACTTCTTTGTCAGCGACCTGAGCCAGTTCGACGATATAGTCGATGACCTTGTCTTCGAAGATCGGCGCGCGTAGTTGCTGCTGCATCTGAGCGTTCTGCTGTACGAACTCAAAGAACTGACGTTCCTGACCCGGGTACTGACGTGCCTGGTTCATGATCGCCTGGGTCATCTCAGCGTCGGTGACCTCAACCTCGGCCTTCTGGCCCAGCTCAGCCAGCAGCAGACCCAGACGTACGCGACGCTCGGCCAGCTTGTTGTGCTCGTCGGTGGGCTCGATCTCGCCGTGGTCGTGACCTTCCACTTCCGGGTTTTCTTCGTGCCACAGCTGGTGTGCGATCTGTTTGGCTTCGGCTTCAACCAGCGACGGCGGAAGGTCGAAGGAAACCTTCTCGTCCAGAATGTCCAGCAGAGCACGCTTCATGACAGCGCGCGATGCACCGTTGTATTCGGCTTCCAGACGCTCGGCGATCTGGCCTTTCAGCGCTTCCAGATCCTCGGCACCGAATTTGGTGGCCAGTTCGTCGTTGATCTCGGCCGCAACGGGCTCTTTCACCTCTTTCACGGTGCAGGTGAAGACGGCGTCTTTACCGGCCAGATGCTCGGCACCGTATTCCTCGGGGAACTTGACGTTGACGTCTTTTTCTTCCTCGGCCTTCACGCCAACCAGCTGCTCTTCGAAGCCAGGGATGAAGCTGTTGGACCCCAGAACCAGCGGGTAGTCTTCGGCGGAACCGCCTTCGAACTCTTCGCCGTCCACTTTACCAACGAAGTCGATCACGACCTGATCGCCGTCCTTGGCTTTGGAACCTTTGCGGCGCGCTTTGAAGTCCTGAGCGGTTTCGGCCAGGTTGTTCAGCGCTTCTTCGACAGCCGCGTCGTCGGCTTTGACAACCAGCTTTTCCAGCTCGACCGATTTCAGGTCAACTTCAGGAATCTCGGGCAGCGCCTCATAGGACATCTCGACGTGGACGTCGTCGCCTTCTTTCCAGTCTTCGTTGGTCATCTTGACCTGCGGCTGCAGCGCAGGACGGTCACCGCTGTCTTCGAAGTGCTGGTTCATGGCGCCGTCGATGCTTTCCTGCATCGCTTCGCCCAGCAGGCGTTGGCCAAACTGCTTTTTCAGCAGCGCCATCGGCACCTTGCCTTTGCGGAAGCCCTTCATCTCGATCTCAGGCTGCGCTTCGACCAGCTTTTCGTTCACTTTGTCGTCCAGCTCAGCCGCGGATACGACGATGTTATAGCCGCGCTTCAGACCTTCGTTCAGCGTCTCGGTAACCTGCATTATGGTAGTCCCCATAGGATTCGGGGCGCGCAAAACGGCGCGCCAGGCAAATTTGACGCCTTCTATTTGCCCAGCAGCCCACGTGCAAGGGGCAAAGCCCGGATCGGTCTTGTTTTGCCGCCGATTTGAACAAAAAAAAACGCCCCGGACAGAGCCGGGGCGCATGTTTGTCAGATAACCTGGATCAGAACTTCCAGAGCGCGCCCAAAACCCACGCTTCGTTTTTGTCGAAATCGGTAGTGTCGTCGAAATCGTGGTTGCGATACTTCAGGTAGGCATCGGTGTTGATGCTGTCGATCCGCTGAACGACGGCAATACCCCAGGACTTCGTGCTGGACCCCTGGTTTTCGAAATCCGAGCCGTCAAAGTAGTCGATACCGACACCGGTTTTACCCCAGGATACCCAGTCGCCTTCATAGGCCAGCTTGGTGTACCAATAATCCGGATCACTTGCCCCGGTCGCCGTATCGTCACGCGAACCCAAAGCTGCCGTAAAGCTGAACCCGCTGGGCAGCAGTACCGAAGCGGACCCGATCGTGTCTTTCCGCTCACCCGAGCCATCGTCGAAATCACGCACTGCATAAGCTACGCTGGCGGCGAATTCGACACCGTTGGCGAAGGTGTTGCCGTAATTGACTGCGATGTCGTAGTAGTCGTCGTCATCGCTGCTGGACAGGATGTTCTGACCATAGGCAATTGCGCCCGAAAACCCGTTGAAATCCGGAGTGTCATAGCGGATACGCCCGCGACGCCCGCCGTCAAAGTTGCTGGACGAGTCGCCCACGGTGATGTCGCTCAGGATGCCGTCAGTTCCGCGATAGAAGAAGGCGCCGTTTTCATCGTTGGTGAACGAATACAAAGCCGTTCCGACATAGGACAGGTCAGTCTCGGCAGCCCCGTCCGAGGCCATGCTGCCCTGACCGGCCGAGAATTTACCGTAGCCACCCTTCAGCGAGAAATCGACGTGGCGGATATCTTCACGGGTCCAACCGTTGGTATTGGTGCCATCCTGGTTGGCCGTTCCCGTGCTTGGCAGACCCAGCCCGGTTTCAAAGCGGAACATGAACTCGTTGCTGCCATAGGGCTGCATCAGCCGCAGACCAACGCGGCTGTTGGACAGGTCGTTGTCCAGCAAGCGGGTCTCTGTTTCCGCGCCGTCATCGACGGATACGATCACCGGATCGAGCTGACCGTACAACAGCACATAACCGCCGCTGTTGTTTTCGTATTTCATCTCAGCCGCGGCAGGAATTGCCGTCGTTGCGGCCAGTACAGCCGCCATTGAGGACAGTTTCAGTTTTTGCGTCATATCATTCACCTTGAAAATTCCGGCTCCCTTTGCCCTTCAATCGCGCAGTTACCGCTGACATTCCAGCCGCCGTCGGCGATACTTTTGGGGTATTGCAAACTTGCCACTCAGATCACGGAAGCCGGACTTAATTCCCATTGCAATCAACATATTACCTGCGGTCACGCCGCAGACAGAGTCCCACTCCAAGGGAATTTTGACGCCCTGCCATGCGCGTGGCAAACACTCGGTTCGACCACACCGCAATCTTATCGGCCAATTGCCGCCGAGCACGGGTCGGATCGGCCAAAACCCGCTTAGAAAATCAGATATTCAGTTCTTTAAAAACCTTAGGCAATTGCTCGGGCAAATCTTCGGCGATCAAACCCGGTCCGAATGCGCGCGCGCACTCCACATGCAACCAGGCCGCCGTCTCCGCCGCCTGCATCGGGCTGAACCCGCGAGCGAGAAGCCCGGTAATAAAACCTGCCAGGACATCGCCCGAACCTGCGGTCGCCAACCAAGGAGCCGCGCGTTCGTACATTGCCGCATTGATCGAACACTGGCCGTTTGGCGCGGCTATCACCGTATCCGGCCCCTTGAACAACACCACACAACCCGCCCGTTTCGCCGCCTCTCGCGTTGCATCCACTTTGGAATAGGCCGGGCCTTTGGTAGGCACTGCTGCCAGCTTCTCGGCAATATCCGGGAACAGCCGTGAAAACTCTCCTCCATGTGGCGTCAGAACACAGTTTTCGTGGAGTTGAGAGAACAGCGCCGCCGGATCATCCGCAAACGCCGTCAGCGCGTCGGCGTCCAGAACCGTGGCTCGTTCGGCTTTTAGGGCAGCAGGCACCAATTCGAGCGCACGCTCGATACCCAACCCTGGACCGAGACACAGAGTGTTCAACCGCTCATCCTTCAGAACGTCAGTCACGCCATCCGCGCCTTCAATTCGCTGCAACATGATGGCGGTCACCTGTGCTGCAACCTCCATCTGAGCGACCGGAGGTACCGCCAGAGTCACCAACCCCGCCCCTACGCGCAAAGCCCCCCGCGCCGCCAGCCGCGCCGCACCGGTTTTCGCGGAGCCGCCGGAAAAGACCAGGGCGTGACCATGCGCGTATTTGTGAGTCTGAGGAAGTTTTTTTAAGCGTTTTGGTACGCCCTCAACCAAACCTAAGATCGCCCCGTCTGCCTTCTCATTCCAAACTTCATTTATGCCAATTGACTTCACGACCAGCCGACCAGATTGATTTGGTCCTCGATCTAAAAAATGACCCCGCTTAGCCCGGTGAAACGCGACTGTCAGATCAGCGACCGCGAACACACCAAGCGACTTGCCACTATCTGAGCAAAGCCCAGACGGCGCATCAATTGCGACAACTTTGATCTCCCTTGCTTCGATCAAGGCGTCAAAAGACTGCAAAACTTGCGCAAGTTCCCCTTCAATGCGGCGAGCCAGCCCGGTTCCAAAAACGGCATCAACAATTAGATTCGGTTCTTCGGCTTTCGAAAGCGAGCCCTTGCGTCGAAGATCCCCGACAGTGCCCGCCTCTCGCCACTTCTCATAATTGGCCCGCGCATCCGGTGGTAGCTTTTCCGTATCGCCATACAGAAAGACTTCGACCTCCCAACCCTGATCACGCAACAGACGCGCCACGACAAACCCATCGCCGCCATTGTTTCCCGGACCGCACAAAACCACAGCCCGACCAGCTGTCGTCACCAGGTCTGGCCACTCTTCAACAATCGCCTCGACAACGCCCTGCCCGGCCCGCTCCATCAGCTCCAGCCCCGTTACCTCACCGGAGTCAATCGCGGCCCGTTCGATGGCCCGCATCTGCGCAGCTGTCAGCAATTCCGTCATCTCAAATCCCTCAGCGATTCAATTCTGATTACTTTTTGTGCAAGTCGATCAAAATTTCACCTGCCGCCTATTTTCTCGGCACGCGCGTGCCGCCATTTTCGCAATCAGATTGCCGACCGATCTTAGACGTGATCAGTGCCTTCCTGACAAGTATTATAGGGAGCCCGGGATGAAGAAGATCGAAGCGATCATCAAGCCGTTCAAACTGGACGAAGTGAAAGAGGCGCTGCAGGACGTGGGTGTCCAGGGTCTCAGCGTGATCGAGGTCAAGGGTTTTGGCCGCCAGAAAGGTCACACCGAACTCTATCGCGGTGCGGAATACGTCGTGGACTTTCTGCCCAAGGTGAAGGTCGAAGTTGTACTGGACGATGATCAGGTCGATGCCGCCATCGAGGCCATCGTTTCGGCCGCCAAGACCGACAAAATCGGCGACGGCAAGATCTTTGTCTCGCCCGTTGAGCAAGCCATTCGCATCCGGACCGGTGAAACCGGCTCGGAAGCGCTGTAATCGAACACTCCAAGTAGAGGAATAGAGAGTATGAGCAAGGACGCAGTTCTTCAGCTGATCAAGGACGAAGGCGCCGAATACGTCGATGTTCGTTTCACCGACCCGCGCGGCAAGCTGCAGCACGTTACCCTGATGGCCGATCAGGTTGACGAGGACTTCCTGGAAGAAGGCTTCATGTTCGACGGTTCGTCCATCGCGGGCTGGAAGTCGATCGAAGCATCCGACATGAAGCTGATGGTCGACACCGAAAGCGCCTATGTCGACCCGTTCTACGCGGAAAAAACCATCTGTGTGCACTGCTCGGTTGTCGAGCCCGACACCGGCGAAGCGTATGAGCGCGACCCGCGCGGCACCGCCCAGAAGGCCGAAGCGTACCTGAAAGCATCGGGTATCGGCGACGTTGCCTATATGGGTCCCGAAGCTGAATTCTTCCTGTTCGACGACGTCCGTTTCTCGAACAGCATCAACAAGGTATCCTACGAAGTTGATGCAACCGACGCGTCGTGGAACACCGACACCGAATACGAGATGGGCAACATGGGCCATCGTCCGGGCGTCAAAGGCGGTTATTTCCCGGTCAACCCAATCGACGAAGCACAGGACTTGCGTTCGGAAATGCTGTCGACCATGAAGCGTCTGGGCATGAAGGTCGACAAGCACCACCACGAGGTCGCTTCGTGTCAGCACGAGCTGGGCCTGATCTTCGACAGCCTGACCAAACAGGCAGATGAGCTGCAGAAGTACAAGTACATCATCCACAACGTCGCGCACGCCTACGGCAAATCGGCTACCTTCATGCCGAAGCCCATCGCAGGTGACAACGGCACCGGCATGCACGTGAACATGTCGATCTGGAAAGACGGCAAGCCCCTGTTCGCTGGCGACAAATACGCTGACCTGTCGGACGAAGCGCTGTACTTCATCGGCGGCATCCTGAAGCACGCCAAGACCCTGAACGCCTTCACCAACCCGGCGACCAACAGCTACAAGCGTCTGATCCCAGGCTTCGAAGCCCCCGTTCTGCGCGCCTACTCGGCCCGTAACCGTTCGGGTTGTGTCCGTATTCCGTGGACCGAAAGCCCGAAAGCCAAGCGTGTCGAGGCTCGCTTCCCCGATCCGGCCGCGAACCCCTACCTGGCGTTTGCCGCTCTGCTGATGGCTGGTCTGGACGGCATCAAGAACAAGATCGATCCGGGCGAAGCCATGGACAAGAACCTGTACGATCTGCCTGCCGAAGAACTGGCCGACATCCCGACCGTTTGCGGCTCGCTGCGTGAGGCACTGGAAGCTCTGGCATCCGATCACGACTTCCTGCTGCAGGGCGACGTGTTCACCAAAGACCAGATCGACGGCTACATCGCACTGAAGATGGAAGAGGTCGAAACCTACGAGCACACCCCGCACCCGGTTGAATACGGCATGTACTACAGCTGCTGATCCGGTTTTGGGTTTACATCTGCAAGGGCGTCCAATCGGGCGCCCTTGTTTCATTTGGCGTGATCTTCCACACTCAGAACCAGCCCGGTCAGGAGAGTTTCAATGCCAACTGATGATCCCTTCTCGCAATTCTCGGAGTTCGTGACCTCGGTTGAAGAACTGGAGCGCATATCCGGCGCCCCCCTGCCCCAGATCCTTGCCAAGGAAATTCCCGCACTGGACCAGATGTGCCGCGATTTTATCGCGGCCTCACCCTTTTGCCTGATCGCCTCGGCCAACCCGGGCGGGCATCTGGATATCTCACCGCGCGGAGACCCCGAAGGTTTTGTCCAGGTGATTTCGGACACATTGATGGCAATCCCCGACCGCCCGGGCAACAAGCGTGTGGATACCTTTCACAACCTGCTGCTGGATCCGCGCGTCAGCCTGATCTTCTTTGTCCCCGGCAAGATGGAGACTCTGCGCATTCGCGGCAGCGCGCGAATCTGCGCCGATCCTGAGCTGTTGAACGGGATGGCGGTGAACGAACATGCGCCCAAGCTGGCCCTGCTGATCCATGTCGAAACGGTGTTTGCACATTGCCCCAAATGCGTCATCCGTTCGAACCTGTGGCAGCCTGAAAAGTGGCCAGACTCGTCAAACCTGCCGAATATGAACGCGATGATGGTGAAACACGCCAAAATCGACAAAACACCCGAGGAGTGGTTCGAATCTCTGAAAGGTACCGGAGAGCTGGACCTCTATTAACTGCTTTGCGGATCTCAAGATGCAGCTTACCCTTGATCTCAGCCATTGTTTAACCGGATTTTGCTGATGTTTCGATTTGCCTTGATTATAGCCCTGTCCCTGCCAACGCTTGCAACGGCCGCCCCCTGCGGCAACACCAGCAGCGGGTTCGAGGCCTGGAAACAGGATTTCGCGAAACAGGCCAAGCGCTCTGGTGTGAAAAAGAAAGGCCTGCAAGCGCTGGCGCAGACCCAATACGCCACGCGCACCATTGCGGCGGACCGCAATCAGAAAAGTTTCAAATACTCGTTGGACAAGTTCATGCGGGTTCGCGGCGCCGATACGATCGTGGCACAAGGGCGTAAACGCAAGGCGCGCAACCCGCAATTCTACGCAGCACTGGAACGGCAATATGGCGTCCCGAGCGGCGTGCTGATCGCGATCCACGGAATGGAAACAGGGTTCGGGAATTTCATGGGCGACAGTCAGGTTGTTTCCGCAATCACAACACTGGCTTACGATTGTCGCCGATCCGAGTTCTTTATCCCCCATGCCATCGGAGCGCTGAAACTGGTTGATCAAGGCAGCATTACGACCGCGACCAAAGGGGCGAAGCACGGCGAATTGGGGCACACTCAGTTCCTGCCGGGTAATGCGCTGGTCTACGGTGTCGATGCCACCGGCGACGGTCGCGTGGATTTCTACAACATGACCGACGCGCTGGCCTCAACCGCGAATTTTCTACGGCAGAAAGGGTGGAAGCCAGGGCGCGGCTATCAACCGGGGCAACCCAATTTCAGGGTAATTCAGGAATGGAACGCGGCCTCGGTCTATCAGCAATCCATCGCCATCATGGCCGCCCGAATCGACGGCTGATACGCGCCATGTTTCAGCGCCAATACACCGCAATCCGGCCACATTATTGCCACAGATGTTAAGCGGCCCCCAAAATGCCTAGGTTTCCAAAGAGTAATCAATCCCGCTGATTTTTCATTTTTTTCCATTTTCGCCAAATTCTGCCCCATATCGGTTGTTAACCTGTTTCTCAGGACAGGATACGACAAAGGAATGCGTGGTGACTTCGAAGCACAGCTATCACGGCGGTCTTCAGTTCAACGGGAAAACCGAGGGCGCGCTTGAGCGTTTCGGCGCCATTGTTGCAACGACTTTGGGCGATTATGGTCACCTGGTCGAACGCAAGACCATACTGAGCGAGACCGAAGCCAGCATCGTATCCAGCCAGTATCTGGTTCGTCTGACTTTGGATACTCAAGTCGTCGGCGCAGAAGATCGGTTCGGTCGTCTGGACCGCGCTGCGGGGCTGAAGACAGCAAGCAGACCGGTTGTCACCCTGCCGAAGAACCGTCTGACGATCACGCTTTCGCCGGTGTCTCCGTTGTTGGATGACAGCGAAATCTCTGAGCTGATGCTGGTGGTCATCCTGTATCGGATGGTCGATATCTGCGCGACGCAGCGTGTCGAGTGGCTGTCGTCCAACACCATTCTGACCGTTGAACAATTCATGAGTGCGTTCGACACTTTGACGCCTCCAAAAACACGAAACAGAAAACAGATTTTCGAGGCAGTGACAGGCCCGTTCGCGGGGTTGAACATTCCTGACGAAGAGGTCCTGGATGAGCCGCAAAAAAGGGCGCTTTCACCAGCAGCCCGGCCGATCCAGTTGTCTGATGAGCAGTTGCTCAGCATCGCTTTTCGGACAGAAACCAACGAGCAGCCAACTGATGGGGAAAAGGACACGCGCCCCCTCGACCACGACAAACCCAGTGATATCCTGCGACTATCCAGTTGGGGATTGACCGGGGCCGTGGCTAGCGTGTCCGTACCCATCGCGGTCTCTGTGGCCGCAGTGAACCTGATCAGAGGTGAAGATTTTCGCCTGAACACTCAGGTTCTTGCCTACACCGTCGCAATCTCCGCTCTCAGCACAAGCGGGGCATTCGCCGGTGTCGCCAATGCGTTGGGCATGTAGAACTAAACTTCAATACCCTCCGTGGAGGCCCCGCCGTCAGGCGGGGTTTTCCATTTTGTGCAGGCGCTGCGCCTCAAGCACATAGGTATGGATTGTAAAGACCACTGCCCGCGTTTCCGGCAGGCGCAACAAGGTCTGACGTTCGCTGCGCAGGAATTGGGCAGCCCCCGGATCACTGATATCGCGCGGGTCGCTGGAGCTGCGGGGCTGGTGCAGCTCGGCATCGTCGTACCAAAGCGCATTGAACCGCCACAGCGGACGCCCCGGCTGTATCCCGTCGAACAGGCGCTGCACCCGGCGGGCGATGTCGGCGTCATAGCCAGATACCGGGATGTGGATTTCGATCAGAGGGCGCATGAACTTTTCCGTCAGGCGCCAACTGGCGGGAAAGCACAGAATGGCCCCGGTCAGGAGATGCTCGTCACCGTGCTTTTGCAGGATACAGAAATCTTCCTGCACCAGACGGCATAGAGTGTCCAACGGGCGTGAGCGGTCGATTTCAACAACCTGACCTTCCGGGCGGGTGACCTGATCGGTGCAACCCGGATAGACCTGATGCAGAACCATATCCAAAAGCTCTTGCGCTGCGGGCTCGGCACCCGGATCCAGCGCCAGAACGTCAGGTCGCCGCTCCTGCAAAATCTCTTCGCGCCGCCGCATCTGTCCGGCAAACGCATCATCAAAATGCAGCCAGTCATCCATGCTTGCCGGTTGGATACCGGGCAAAGGGCGCGGCGTCAGCGGATCATAGGGGATCGAGGTCTGTAGGATCGTCATAATGACGGCCTACCACCAGTTGAACGGGTTGTCGGCCCAAAAGCGACGGGTGCGCCGTCGCAAACTTTCAAGACGCCAGGAAAATGATTCTTCACGTTAAATTTCAGGCAGGGAGGCCCACCATGAACCAGCATTACCGCGACAGCCGCAAGATCGACCCGACCAAAGGCAAAACACTGGGTGACGGTACCCCAAACGACAATGACCGGATCGAGATCGGGCCGACACAGCTGGCCTTTGCGGAATGGGACTCAGCCGGACTGGCCCTGCCCGATCTGGCCCGGATGCGGGAATACCGATGGAAACGCCTGACCAAGGCCATCGTGGACCGCGGTTATGGCGGGCTGCTGATGTTTGATCCGCTCAACATCCGTTACGCCACCGACAGCACCAACATGCAGCTGTGGAACACCCATAACCCGTTCCGCGCCGTGTTGCTGTGCGCCGATGGCTACATGGTGATCTGGGATTACAAGAACTCCCCTTTCCTGTCTAAGTTCAACCCGCTGGTGCGCGAACAACGCTCGGGCGCGGATCTGTTTTACTTCGACCGCGGCGACAAGGTGGATGTGGCGGCCGATGTATTCTCGAATGAGGTGCGGCTGTTGATCGACGAACATGGCGGCGGCAACAGACGTCTGGCCGTCGACAAGATCATGCTGCACGGGTTACGCGCATTGGAGGCGCAAGGTTTCGAGATCATGGAAGGCGAAGAGGTCACCGAAAAGACCCGCGCCATCAAGGGCCCGGACGAGATTATGGCCATGCGCTGTGCGCACCATTCCTGCGAAACCGCCGTGGCCGAGATGGAGAAATTCGCTCGCACCAATGTGGGCGATGGCAAAACCTCGGAAGATGATATCTGGGCCGTTCTGCACGCCGAGAACATCCGCCGCGGCGGAGAATGGATCGAGACCCGCCTGCTGGCTTCGGGTCAGCGTACCAACCCGTGGTTTCAGGAATGCGGGCCTCGGATCACGCAGAAAAATGAGATCATCGCTTTTGATACTGACCTGATCGGATCTTACGGCATCTGCATCGACATCTCGCGCACGTGGTGGATCGGGGACGAAAATCCCCGCCCCGACATGGTCTATGCCATGCAACACGCGCATGAGCATATCATGACCAATATGGAGATGCTGAAACCCGGCGTGATGATCCCCGAACTGACCGCCAATGCGCATAAGCTGGACGACAAGTTTCAGGCCCAGAAATATGGTTGCCTGATGCACGGCGTCGGCCTGTGTGATGAGTGGCCTCTGGTCGCCTATCCGGATAAGGCTGTGGCGGGGTCTTACGATTACCCGCTCGAGCCCGGTATGGTTCTATGTGTCGAAGCCGCCGTCGGAGAGGTTGGCGGCGACTTCTCGATCAAGCTCGAGGATCAGGTTCTGATCACCGAGGACGGGTATGAAAATCTCACGACCTACCCGTTTGATCCCCAGTTGATGGGACAGGCGTAACGCCTCAGTCTGGCCAGGTGGAACGCCGAACGTTGCCGTGCCAGTCCTCGGACGGGATGGTGACTTCGGCTGTGGTCGATGCCGTTGGCCAGGTCTGACCCAGCGTGAATCCCAGCACACCGGTCAGGGCGATGACGATCAGAAGGTCGGGGCGGAATACAACGCCACGCGGGGCGGATGCGGTATGGGACATGTGAGCCTCCTTGGCTTGCTATCAGTGATAGCTGCAAGATGGGGGCATTCATGAGATTAATAAAACGAATATTTATCATCCATTGCATCACAAATATTGAACTACAAAATCCCGATTTCCTGAACCGAAAGCGCTCACTTTTCTCACCTTCCCGTTACGCGTCTTACAATGGGGTTGAGGCACCAGTCGGAAGGACACAGTATTGGGTTCATCCCGACACGTAAGGAATTGCCATGCCCACCGAACGCATTACCTTTGCCGGTCACGACGGCAACCAGTTGGCTGCACGCCTTGATCTGCCGGAAGGGCCGGTTCTGGCGACCGCGTTGTTTGCGCATTGTTTTACCTGTTCCAAAGACATTCCCGCCGCCCGCCGCATCGCCGCCCGTCTGGCCGCGATGGGCATCGCCGTATTGCGCTTTGATTTCACCGGGCTGGGTCATTCGGGTGGAGAGTTTGCCAACACCACATTCACCTCGAATGTCGAGGACCTGATTGCCGCCGCGCATTACCTGGCGGGCCGCAACATGGCCCCTGACCTGCTGATCGGCCATTCCCTTGGCGGCGCCGCCGTCCTGCGGGCCCGGGCCGGTATCCCCAGCGTCAAGGCCATAGTGACGCTGGGTGCCCCCGCCGATCCCGGCCATGTCGCCCACCATTTCGAAGGTGCCCTGCCCCAGATCGAACAGGACGGATCGGCCGAAGTCACGCTGGGGGGCCGCCCCTTCCGCATCAGCAAGGCCTTTGTCGATGACATCTCAGAAACCGCACTGACCCCGGCGATTGCCGATCTGAAAGCGGCGCTGCTGATCCTGCACGCACCGCGCGACGAAACCGTCAGCATCGACAATGCCAGCACCATCTTTCTGGCCGCCAAACACCCCAAGAGCTTTGTCACGCTCGACGATGCCGATCACCTGATCACCCGCGCATCGGACGCTGAATATGCAGCCGACGTGATCGCGGCATGGGTGACGCGCTATATTCCCCTCAGACCGCCCGCACCGCCCCCCGGCGCGCCCGAAGGCGTGGTGCGCGTGACCGAGGTTGATCCCTCGGGTTTTCTACAGGACATCCAGTCCGGCCCCCGGCATCACGCGGTGGCGGATGAGCCTGCCTCGTATGGCGGCACCGACAGAGGCATGTCGCCTTACGGGTTCGTTTCCTCGGGTCTGGGGGCCTGCACGTCGATGACGATCCGCATGTATGCGCGGCGCAAGCGGTGGCCTCTGACGGGCATCACTGTCGATGTCTGCCACAACAAGGTACACGGGCAGGATGCCGGACTGGCCGGAGACGGCAAGATCGACCAGTTCCGCCGCAAAATCCGTCTGGAAGGCCCGCTGGATCAGGAACAGCGCGAGCGGCTGCTGGAAATCGCTGACAAGTGCCCCGTTCACCGAACGCTGGAAGGGTCAGCCCAGATCACAACAGAACTGCTGAGCTGACCCCGTCAGACTATCGGCGCGGCGACGGGCGATGGATGGGTGGTCGGGCCACGGGCGGACGCGCAACCGGTGGGCGGGCCACAGGGGGTGTCGGTCGGGCCGGAGGTTTGGCGATCGGCGGTGTTGGACGAACCGGAGGCCTACCCGCCGGCGGGTTGGGCCGTACCGGTCGGTCGATATCAACATCCACGTTTACGTCGTGGTAATAATCATTCCACAGCATCGAGTCATAGAACGGGTCATACCCATATCCGACCCCGACCGTGACACCATCGCAGGCGGACAGAGAGAAACTCGCAGCCCCAAAGCCCAGGGCAAGAAACAGACGTTTGATAGGTTTGGTGGTCATCAGCGCCTCTCCTTACTGCAAGGCCCGGAACGACGCGAAAACGTCATTCAGAACGTCGACATAGGCTGGATCAGCACCGTCACGCAGGATCGCCACAACAACGGCCACACGATCCTTTGGCAGGTCGATAACGGTGGCGGTGAAATTAATGCCGCGCCCGTCGCGGGTGCCGGTTCCGCGGATCACGCGTGCAGGTAATCCGCCGATCCGGGTGTCAGTTGTGCTGGTAACCCTCGGGTCCTTGACCAGAAACTTGTCGATATCCTCGAGATACCGCAAACCACCCTCAATCGAGGCGACCCCCGCCGGAGAGACAAACCCCATCCAGACATTGTCATCGGTCACGGGCCGCACGCCCATGACACGCGCAACCGCGCGTGGGTCACCCAGTTCGGTGTCCTCAATCTCGCGCGGGCCGCCGGTACGCACGGCCCAGAAGTCGGGCGCAGCAAAGCTGAACAACGCGCGCCCTGCATCGGTATACGTGATCGGAGTATCCGCCGTGGCGGGTGCCACAGCCCCCATCCATAACGCGGCACAAACGGCCAAAGCCGTGCTAGAAAAAATACGCATATCTCAATAACCTGATGATTTCCTTGCCATCAGATTGAACGAGACCCAGCTGTTTTGTCCAGCGTCTGTTTGTAAGACCCACAAAAAACCCGCGCCCGGATTGCTTGGGACGCGGGTGTGTTTTCGTGTAGCTGAAATCAGGTACGGGCGTCGCCGACCAGTTTCCACAGGCCCGGGATCAGCAGCGCGGCCAGCGTCAGTTTGATTGCATCGCCCACCAAGAACGGCGTCAGGCCCCATTCCAGGATCGGCTTGTCCCAACCGTAAAGCTGGCCCAGCCATAGCAGGCCGGGGACATAAATCAGGACGTTCGCCAGAACCAACGCCAGCGCCAGTTTACCAACCGAGCGATCCCAGCCGCGCGCAGCCAAAGCGCCCAGCAGAACGGTGGCCAGCAGGTACCCGACCAAATAACCGCCGGTGCCGCCCATCATATAGGTCAGCCCGAATTTCTCGGCCGAAGAGCCCGCAAACACGTCAAAGCCCAACGCACCGACCACCAAATAGCCCAGCATGGTGATCAGACCCAGGCGCGCACCGTAAGCAGTGCCGATGGTCAGCACGGCAAAGGTGCCCATGGTGATCGGAACCGGCCACATCGGAACCTTGACCTTCGCGGCAATCGCCAGAGCCAAAATTCCCAGAGCCACCAGAACAACCTGTTTCACGCGCAGCGCTGTGCCCTCGCGCGGGCCGATTGCTTCGGCCAGAACACTTGTATTCATTTTCGTTTCTCCACATCCGGATGGAAATTCGGGCCCATGAAAGCCTATTTCACATCGATACTTCAAGATGATTGCGCTATCGAGGGCGGAACTCGGTCTTCATCTCATAGGTTTTTCGCGGCCCCGAGACGGTCCAGCTTACGGACCAAATCGGCCAACCCGAGAAATCATAGACCGCATCATAGCTGTCTGGCGGACAATCATGATGATCCCTAGACTGCGCTTGCCCCAGCTTCAATGCATGAAAGTACCGCTCGTCATCGAAAAGGACCGCAATTCGATCCCCGGACTCCTGCCACAGATATCGCCGCGTGCCTTTCATCTCGGCCTGCCCCGGTATCCGCAAGGTCACGTCCTCATCATAGATCAGGCCCTGATCGACCGGGCGCAGTACCGCCTGCCCCTCGGCCTGCACGACCTGCCCGGCCCGCGTGTCGTGAATGGTACGGTTCAGGCTCCACTTGCCCTCGAAATCGGACAGGCTGCGCGGCAAAGTCATTCCGCGAAGGTTCCGTCAGTGGTCCCGCCCGCGTCATCCACAAACCGGATCACATCACCGCTTTGCTGTACGTCGTAACAGGCCCACAGATCCGAGGGGGGCCAGAGCGAGCAGTACCGATCCTCACGCACAGCCCAACGCCCCGAACTGGGACTTCCCGAATAATACTGGGTCAGCATCGTTTCATCGAAGGTCTGCCAAACACTCTCTCCGTAATCGAGCTTTTGGCCGGTGAGGGCCGCCAATATCTCGTCTCCGGTCAGCGTTCGGAACTCTTCTGCGGCCAAAAAACCGGGCCAAAGGGCCAAAATCAGGGCAAACCGTCTCATACCTGCACTCGTGCCTTGTTCCCTCGGGGTTGCGGGTTTAAACCGCGCGCGAACGCCTTATCCCAACCACAAAAAGGTCTCGCCGCCAATGATTCCACGTTATTCCCGCCCCGATATGGTTGCCATCTGGTCGCCCGAGACCAAATTCCGCATCTGGTATGAGATCGAAGCCCATGCCTGTGACGCCATGGCCAAACTGGGCGTAATCCCGCGTGAGAATGCCGAAGCCGTGTGGAAAGCCAAGGACGTGGAATTCGACGTGGCCCGCATCGATGAGATCGAGGCTGTAACCAAGCACGACGTCATCGCCTTCCTGACTCATCTGGCTGAACATGTCGGCAGCGAAGAGGCGCGCTTCGTTCATCAGGGCATGACATCTTCGGACGTGCTGGACACCTGTTTGAACGTGCAATTGACCCGCGCCGCCGACCTGCTGATCGCCGACCTCGAAGGTCTGCTGGCCGCCCTCAAGCGCCGCGCGATCGAACACAAGAACACGATCCGCATCGGCCGCAGCCACGGCATCCACGCCGAGCCGACCACCATGGGCCTGACCTTTGCCCGTTTCTATGCCGAGATGGACCGCAACCTCTCCCGTATGCGTGACGCCCGCGCGGAGATTGCCACCGGCGCGATCAGTGGCGCGGTTGGCACCTTCGCCAATATCGACCCGCGCGTCGAAGAACATGTCTGCGACCAGCTGGGTCTGGTGCCCGAGCCGATCAGCACGCAGGTTATCCCGCGCGACCGTCACGCAGCCTTCTTTGCAACGCTGGGCGTGATCGCCAGCAGCATCGAAAACATCGCCGTCGAAATCCGCCACATGCAGCGGACCGAGGTGCTGGAGGGGGCCGAGTTCTTCTCGATGGGTCAAAAAGGCTCGTCGGCCATGCCGCACAAGAAAAACCCGGTGCTGACCGAGAACCTGACCGGTCTGGCGCGTATGGTGCGCGCGGCTGTGATCCCGGCGATGGAAAACGTGGCGCTGTGGCACGAGCGTGATATCTCGCACTCCTCGGTCGAACGCATGATCGGCCCGGACGCCACCATTACGCTGGATTTCGCGCTGGCCCGGCTGACCGGCGTGATCGACAAGATGCTGATCTTCCCCGAGAACATGATCGAGAACATGAACAAGTTCCCCGGCCTTGTAATGAGCCAGCGTGTTCTTCTGGCCCTGACCCAAGCCGGGGTTAGCCGTGAAGATGCCTATGCCATGGTTCAGCGCAACGCGTTGAAAGTCTGGGAACACCGCACCGATTTCAAAGAGGAACTGCTGGCAGACGCCGACGTCACCGCCGCGCTGAGCCCGGAAGAGATCGAGGAGAAATTCGACCTCGGCTATCACACCAAGCACGTCGATACGATCTTCGCCCGCGTGTTCGGCGAATAAACCCAGACCGATCAAACGGTTCAAGAGGGCCCGGGTCGCACAACGCGATCCGGGCCCTGTTCTTTTGCCAAGATGCGTAAAATCGGCTAAGGTACGCCCGTATTTCCGAACGGGAGAAACAGCATGATCCGCACTCTTATCTGCGCATTGGCCCTAGCGTGTTCCGCATCCGTCGCTCTGGCCTGCAGCGGGCATCCCAAACAAACCCAGTCCTGCGCACCGGGCACATATTGGGACGCAGAAAGCCAAACCTGCGCAAAAAACACCAGCAGCTGAAAAAGTTCTTTCCTACCTGTGAATAAAAGCGAGCAGCCGATTGTTAGCTTTTTATCAGATCGCGCTATGCTTGATCAGAGCAGCCCAAAGAACGGAGTAGGAAAATGCGCCTCGTATTAGTTTCAGCTATTGCCCTTCAGGCCTTTGCCTTCGCTCCGGCCCTATATGCGGCCGGCGGTGGCGGTGCCACCACCCCACCAAAACCTACCAATACGACCAAGAAATGCCTGTTCGGCCGTGTGTACGACAAGGACGCGGGGCGTTGCGTCAAGCCGAACAAGACCAACTTTACCCAGGATGAACTCTACGACGCCGTGCGCGAACTGGCCTATGACGGCCAGTTCGAGAATGCGCAGAACATCCTGCGCATCATGGATCAGGACGATGATCGCGTGCTGACCTATTGGGGCTTTACCTACCGCAAGATGGGCGAGCTTGAGCTGGCGAATGTCTTCTACACCAACGCCATCGAGGCCAACCCTGACAACATCCTTGCCCGCAGCTATATGGGTCAGGGATTTGTGACCGAAGGCAAAACCGACCAGGCCATCGAACAGTGGCGCGAGATCAAGGCGCGTGGCGGTGAAGGCACCTGGGCCGAAGCATCCCTGCGCGAGGCGATCCGCACAGGGCTGACTTATAACTATTAAGCTTCAGTCTTTCTTTACCCGACTCTCCGTACTCTGCCTGTGGAACGCAACTTTGGCACCGCAGGCAGATGCAGGATACGAACACTTTGGTACAGATGGCACCGGGGGCGGCTCCGGTGGCCGATCAGAAGGACGACGCACCCCGCGTCGTTCCCCGCGCCCTCAGCAACCGGCAGAAGGCCGCCATTGTTGTCCGGCTTTTGCTGAACGAAGGCGCCGATATACCGCTGGAAGAGCTTCCCGATGATCTGCAGGAGAAACTGACCCATCAACTGGGTCAGATGGGTCTTGTCGACCGCTTCACGCTGGATGCCGTGGCGCAGGAATTTGCCGAGGCGCTGGACAGCGTTGGCCTGTCCTTCCCGCATGGTCTGGCGGGGGCACTGGATGCGGTGGATGGCAAGATCGGTTCGGCCACGGCGGCGCGGCTGCGCAAGGTGGCCGGAGTGCGCCAGATCGGTGATCCGTGGCAGCGCCTGCGTGAAATCCCGACTGAGGATCTCGCCGCGATGGCGCAGGCCGAAAGCACTGAGATTGCCGCCGTGATGCTGTCCAAGCTGGAGACTGCGAAGGCGGCGCAGTTGCTGGGCCACCTGCCCGGCCCGGTGGCACGGCGGATCACCTATGCAATCTCGAAAACCGCCAATGTCACCCCCGAAGCCGTCGAACGGATCGGCTGGTCGCTGGCGGCGCAACTGGATCAGCGCCCGTCTCAGGCGTTTGCCGATGGTCCCGGCGCGCGGGTTGGTGCGATCCTGAACCAGTCAGCGGCATCCACCCGTGACGGGTTGCTGACCGCGCTGGACGAAGAGGATTCGGATTTCGCCAGCGTTGTGCGCCGCTCGATTTTTACCTTCGCGCATGTACCGGCGCGGATTTTGCCCCGCGACGTTCCTGCGATTCTGCGTGGCGTGGAACAGGCCGATCTGGTCACAGCACTGGCGGGTGCAGTGGCGGAGGATGACAGAACTGCGGCGGAATTCATGCTGTCCAACATGTCCACGCGCATGGCGGACAACCTGCGCGAAGAGATATTGGAACGCGGCAAGGTCAAGCAATCCGAGGCCGAAGAGGCGATGACGCAGATCGTCGGTGCCATCCGTACCTTGGTTGATGATGGAACGATCACACTCATCGAGGAGGAAAGTGAGGACTAGGCGAACGGTCCAAGCCATCGGAACGCTTGTGGTCAGAGACCACGCCTTGTATGTCTGGCGCGGCAATTCGCAACAGCCGGTGAGACCAGATTATGCCAGCCGAAAAGTCGGAACTAAGCCGCGGGGCGCTACGGAAATACTATGTCACCGGCCTGTTTCTAAAGGGTGTTATCGGCGCGATGCGCCTACTACCTTATGAGCGTCGCATCGCTATGATGGGGGCAATCGTGCGCAGCCTCGCCCCCGTTGTTGGCATTACCAAGCGCGTGCGCCGAAATTTGGAACTGACTTGCCCGGAGTTACCTGAAGCTGAGATGCAGCGCATCTGCCGTGCCGTGCCCGACAATGCGGGTCGTGCGATCATGGAGCATTTCTCGCCCGAAGGTTTCACCAAACGCCAGAGTACAGCCAAGATTTCCGGCCCCGGCATCGCGGCCTTTGACGCAGCCGTCGCCGAGGGGCGCCCGGTGATGATGATCACTGCACATTTCGGCCACTACCTAGCTGCCCGGATTGCCCTTCAAGCCCGCAGCGGAAAACCCATCGGGTGCCTGTATCGCCGTATGGCGAACCCGTATTTCAACGATGCCTATGTCGAAGCGTTCTATAGAACCGGCGCGCCCATGTTCGAACAGGGTCGTCGCGGTATGGTCGAGATGGTGCGCTCACTCAAAAAGGGCGGCATCATCGCCATCGTCTCGGACCTTCACGCCCATGGCGGGGAAGAGCTGACATTCTTCGGCAAACCGGCCGTCACGTCGATTTTGAACGCCGAACTGGCTATCAAATTCAAGGCCGAGCTGATCCCCTGCTACGCCATTCGTCAGCCCAACGGCATCGATTTTGAAATCGTGCTGCACGATCCGGTTCCGCATACCGACCCCAAGACCATGACCCAGTTCACCAATGACGATCTTGAGGTCGTGGTCCGGCAGCATATGGGTCAGTGGTTTTGGATTCACCGACGCTGGAAGGCTTGGAATGGGCTTGGCGTGCAGCCCGAGGACATGCCCTGATCACTTGACCCGGGCAGCGGCAACGATCGGGCCGTGCCCGACCCTCTGAACCAGAACAACGGCTGGCAAGTCCGAATTCAATACAGCCGAAAACCGTTGCGGCGCGACCCCGTCCCACTGCCCGGCCACCTGCCAGGATTCCACAACGTTGGCGTAATCCAACTCGTGCCCCGCCAGCTCGCCTCGGCGGATCGAGGCATGGCGCATCGGTGAATACTGAACCACCCTGACGTCGAAGGTTTCACCTTCGGGCAGTTCGACAGGGGTGACATCGACCGTCACCTCATTGCCCGACCGTTTGGCCACGACTTCTGCCTCGGGCGCAGCTGTCAGATGCGCGTTGATCAGGCGCTCCAATTCGCGCGATTGCGCACCGACCACGTCATGCTGACCGTTTATCACCATCTGTGGCGTGTAGATCATCGTCCGCCCGCCCTGGCGCGCGTAAGCACGCTGGCGCAAGGTGTGATCGGGATCGGCATATTCGTCCTCCCACCCGATATAGTCCCAATAGTCCACGTGGAGGGCCAGACCGATCACATCATCGCGTTTGGCCAGATCATGCATCAGCCGGTCGGCCGGGGGACAGGACGAACAGCCCTGCGACGTAAACAGCTCGACCACCACCGGATCGTTTCCAGCCGCTGCAGGCGCGGCGACAGCAAGCACAGTGGCAATGATGGCGGATCTGAGCATATTTGACCTCGGGCTGATAACTTTTCTGTTTGCGACCGATAAGATACCTGAGTGGTTTAAACCCTTTGGACCTCACCCTCCAATCAAGGTTTCTTGAAATCAGCCTACCCCAACGATGCGTGTCGCGGCGGAACCAGACCGACTTTGCACGTCTTGGTCCTTGAACCCCGGCGAAACGTGATAAAGATTGCTATCAGCGAACCCCGTTACCCAAGTCATTTGAGAGGGAGCCAACTCATGCCAATTAAAGTCGGACAGGACACCGCCAAGACGCGCCGCAGCCTGAACGTGAATGGCAAATCCATTTCCTATTATTCGATCCCCGCCGCGCAAGAGGCCGGTCTGGGCGATTTCTCGAAACTGCCCGCCGCTCTGAAAGTGGTGTTGGAGAATATGCTGCGGTTCGAGGATGACGGCTTTTCCGTCTCGGTCGATGATATCAAGGCGTTTGGCGAATGGGGTGCCAATGGCGGCAAGAACCCGCGTGAGATTGCCTATCGCCCTGCCCGCGTGCTGATGCAGGACTTTACCGGTGTGCCCGCCGTGGTCGATCTGGCTGCGATGCGGGACGGGATCAAGGGGCTGGGTGGTGACGCGCAAAAGATTAACCCGCTGAACCCAGTGGATCTGGTCATCGATCACTCGGTCATGATCGACGAATTCGGCAATCCGCGCGCATTCCAGATGAACGTGGACCGGGAATATGAGCGCAACATGGAGCGCTACCAGTTCCTGAAATGGGGACAGTCAGCTTTCAACAACTTCCGCGTTGTCCCCCCCGGCACCGGCATCTGCCATCAGGTGAACCTGGAGTACCTCGCCCAGACTGTCTGGACCGACACCGACCAGAACGGGGATGAGGTCGCCTATCCCGACACGCTGGTCGGCACCGACAGCCACACCACCATGGTCAACGGCATGGCCGTTCTGGGCTGGGGCGTCGGCGGGATCGAGGCCGAGGCCGCAATGCTGGGTCAGCCGATCTCGATGCTGATCCCCGAGGTTGTGGGCTTTGAGCTGACCGGCGCGATGGTCGAAGGCACCACCGGCACCGACCTTGTGCTGAAGGTGGTCGAGATGCTGCGTGAAAAGGGCGTGGTTGGGAAATTCGTCGAATTCTATGGCGAAGGTCTGGACCGCCTGCCGCTGGCCGACCGCGCGACCATCGCCAATATGGCGCCGGAATACGGCGCGACCTGTGGTTTCTTCCCAATCGACGGCGAAACCTTGCGCTACATGCGCAATACCGGGCGCGACGAGGACCGTCTGGCGCTGGTCGAGGCCTACGCCAAGGAGAACGGTTTCTGGCGTGATGAAAACTACGCGCCGATCTACACCGACACCCTGACGCTGGACATGGGCACCATCGTCCCCGCGATCTCGGGCCCGAAACGCCCTCAGGATTATGTTGCGCTGACTGATGCCAAGGCCGCTTTCCTGAACGAGATGGAGAAGACCTTCAAACGCCCGATGGGTAAAGAAGTTCTGGTCAAAGGTGAGAACTACGCGATGGAGTCGGGCAAGGTCGTGATCGCCTCAATCACTTCCTGCACCAACACCTCGAACCCCTACGTGATGATCGGTGCCGGTCTGGTGGCGAAAAAGGCGCATGAGCTGGGCCTGAACCGCCAGCCCTGGGTCAAGACCTCGCTGGCGCCCGGATCGCAGGTTGTGTCGGAATATCTTGAGGCTGCCGGTCTGCAACAGCATCTGGATGCCATCGGCTTCAACCTTGTGGGCTATGGATGCACCACCTGTATCGGAAACTCTGGCCCGCTTCAGAAGGAAATCAGCGAAGCGATTGCCGAAGGCGATCTGGTCGCCACCTCGGTCCTGTCCGGCAACCGCAATTTCGAGGGTCGGATTTCTCCGGATGTGCGCGCCAATTACCTGGCCTCGCCGCCGCTGGTGGTCGTCTACGCGCTGGCGGGCACCATGGATATCGACCTGACAACAGAGCCGATTGGGCAGGACAAGGATGGCAATGACGTCTTCATGAAAGACATTTGGCCGACCCAAGGCGAAATCTCCGATCTGGTGCAGCAGACCGTTACCCGCGACGCCTTTCAGTCGAAATATGCTGACGTATTCAAGGGTGACGAGAAATGGCAAGCGGTCGAGACCACCGATGCAGAAACCTATGACTGGCCACCCAACTCGACCTATATCCAGAACCCGCCCTATTTCCAGGGCATGGGGCCGCAGCCGGGCACGATCTCGAATATCGAAGGCGCCAAGGTTCTGGCCATTCTGGGCGACATGGTCACCACCGACCACATCTCGCCCGCCGGGTCTTTCGCAACCACCACGCCTGCGGGCAAGTATCTGATGGACCATCAGGTGCAGCCGCGCGAGTTCAACTCGTACGGCTCGCGCCGCGGCAACCACGAGGTCATGATGCGCGGCACCTTCGCCAATATCCGCATCAAGAACGAGATGCTGGACGGCGTCGAGGGCGGCTATACCAAGGGGCCGGATGGCGAGCAGACCTCGATATACGAGGCGTCGATGGCCTATCAGGCACAAGGCACGCCGCTGGTGGTGTTTGGCGGCGAGCAATATGGCGCGGGCTCGTCCCGTGACTGGGCCGCCAAAGGCACCGCGCTGCTGGGCGTCAAAGCCGTGATCGCCGAGAGCTTTGAGCGTATCCACCGCTCGAATCTGGTGGGTATGGGCGTCATCCCGTTCGAATTCACCGGCGACGATAACCGCAAGACGCTGGGGCTGACGGGCGATGAGACCGTCTCGATCCACGGGCTGGACTCGATCGAACCGCTGCAAGAGGTGCCTTGTACCATCACCTATGCTGACGGTGCCGAAAGAACCATCCTCCTCAAGTGCCGCATCGATACCGCGCCCGAGATCGAATACATCGAGAACGGCGGCGTGCTGCAATACGTGCTAAGAAACTTGGCAAAAGCGGGCTAAAGAAAAACAGCCACTTTTGAGCTGCGGCAAACCCTGTCAATAGCGGGGTTTGCTACTTTACTGCATTCACCCTAAAGGCGATACCTGTCGCATAAAACAATTATATAGGGTATGTGAAATGGCACTTTCGACAGAGCAGCAAATGTTGGTTGAACAACGCCTTAGCAATGAAAAGAAATCGACAGCCGTCGCCTATTTGCTTTGGTTCTTTCTCGGTGGATTTGGGGCTCACCGCTTTTATCTCGGGCGCGTGGGCACTGCGGTTACGATGCTGATTCTGTTCATCGCAGGCTGGGCAACGGTTGCATTCATAGTGGGTTTGGCTCTGCTGATTCCGTTGGGAATCTGGATGCTGGTCGATGCGTTCCTGATCCCGGGAATGATCAGCGAAGATGCCAACAACAAACGCACGGCAATTGCCAACGAAATCGCCGTGGTGTCCGGCGGCAACTAGTCGAGCTGAGCGGCGGGATCAGTTGCCCGCCGCTTTCTCAAGCGCGGGCCGGATGGTGCTTTCGATGACGCGTTGGGTGATTGGCCCGGCAAACCGCAGGATGATCGTGCCCTCGCCATCGATCACATAGGTTTCAGGCACACCATACAGACCCCAGTCCAGCGCCATGCGTCCCTGTTCGTCCCGCCCGATGGCCTTGTAGGGGTCGCCCAGATCGGTCAGGAACGCTTCGGCGTTGTCCAGCTTGTCTTTATAGTTGATGCCATAGACCGGGATGCCCTCCTCGGACAGCGTCTCGAGGTTCGGGTGTTCGGCACGGCACGGCGCGCACCAGCTGGCCCAATAGTTGACCAACTTAACCTCGCCGTCGCGCAGGGTCGCATCGTCGAACAACGTCTTGCCCGGGAACTCGGTCAGAACGACCGGCGGCGCGGCTTGACCCTGCCGGGCCGACGGCAGCGTGTCGTCCGAGCCATCTTGCAATTGCACCAATGCGGCGACGGCAAAAAGGCCGAAAATCACCGGAGGCGCAATCATCAGGGGCGAAATCTTAGCCATTGCGCGTCATCCTTTGCTCGACTTTTTCCATCTCGGCCCGGACTTTGCGCCCGCGTGCAACGCTGAACACAATCAGCAGCGCCAGCAGCCCGATCGAGGCCGCATAGGACCACAGGACAGTATCGGCATATTTTCCAAGATCAGGGATCATCCGTTTACCCTTTCCCGCGCCAACAGCGCCTTGATCCGCCGCGCCCGGATTTCCGTGCCGGTGCGATACAGGACCAGTGCGATGAACAGCAACACGAACCCGATGATGCACAGCAGCAGCGGGTAGAAATAAATGTTGCTGACCTTCTCTTCGGTGTCCGCCCCGGTCACGGCTGCCGCGCGCATCACTGACGCGCCCTGATGCAGACCCTGGTTCCAGAAATTCACCGCATAGCGGCTGAGGATCGCAAAGACCGAGCCCACAAGGCAAAGGACCGAGGTCAGATCCGCCGCCGTATCAGGATCTTCGATGGCTTCCCACAGAGCGACATAGCCCAGATAGAACAGGAACAGGATCAGGAATGACGTCAGGCGCGGGTCCCAGGCCCACCATGTGCCCCACATCGGCTGACCCCAGATTGCCCCGGTCGCCAGTGCGATCAGCGTCATGACAATGCCAATGGGGGCCGCCGCACGGGCGGCCAGCGCGCTGACATGGTGACGCCGCACCAGCCAGACCAGCGAAGTTGCCAGCATCATCAGCCAGCAATTGATCGCCATCAGCGCCGCAGGGACATGCAGGTAGATGATCTTGACGGTAGACCCCTGCTTGTAGTCATCCGGCGTGAAGAAGAACCCCCAGACCAGTCCGACCACGATGCACGCAAGCGAGGCCACCCAGAAAAACGGCATCACCCGTTCACTGGTGGCAAGGAACTTGCGCGGGTTGGCGTATTCCCAGAGGGCGTTGGCTTTGGCTGCGATAGACATGGGCCTTATCTAGTCCGAGTCGGGTGCGTTCTCAATTGACATTGGTCAAAGTTTGAACGCGTCACCGAAGGTTGATGCGCAGAACGGCTGCGCTGGCAAAGGGTAACAGCGCAATCGTGGCCGCCGTGATCCCCGCCAGCATCAGCAGCGGCGTTTGTGTTTCCATCCCCGTAGCGCCACGACGCGCAACTTCGGCGCCGAAGATCAGGGTCGGCACGTAAAGCGGCAGGACCAGCAGCGACAGCAGCAAGCCACCGCGCTTCAAACCCACCGTCAGGGCCGCTCCGAAAGTGCCGATGACGCTCATGGCCGGGGTGCCGATCAGCAGCGAAATCACCAGCCAGAAGAACCCCGGCACCGGCAGGTTCAGCAACACCCCCAAAAATGGCGCGGCCAAAACCAGCGGCAGACCGGTGGTCAGCCAGTGCGCCAGTGCCTTTATCGAGACCACCGATTCCAGCGGCAGCGGCGCGGTGGCCAGCAGGTCCAGCGACCCGTCTTCCCAATCCAGCGCCAGCAGACGGTCCAGCGACAGCAAACAGGCCAATAGCGCACCCAGCCACAGGATACCGGGTGCAATGGTCGACAGCAGCGACGATTGCGGACCCACGGAAAACGGCACCAGCACGGTGACGATCAGAAAGAACGCCAGACCAAGGCCAAAACCTCCGCCTGCGCGGAAGGCCAGTTTCAGGTCACGCAGCAACAGGGCGATCACAGGAAGCCTCCGTCGAAATCGTCGATGGGTTTGGGTTTCGCCTTGTTGGGGCCCACGTCCAGAACCTCGCCATCCAGGCCGAGGTCGATATGGGTTGCGATCAGGGCCGAGCCGCCCTGCCCCAGATGCGCCCGCACGGCGTCAGCGAACATCTGCACGGCGTTTTTGTCCAGCGACACGGTGGGTTCATCCAGCATCCAGATCGGCCGCCCGGTGACCAGCATCCGCGCCAGACCCAAACGCCGTTTCTGCCCTGCGGACAGGTTGCCTGCGTGACGATCCGACAGCTCATTCAGCGCAAAGGCGTCTAAAGCAGGCTGGATGCCATTCGTGCCGAAAACCGAGGCCCAGAAGGTCAGGTTTTCCACGACAGTCAAAGTCGGCTTCAGCCCGTCGGAGTGCGAGGCATAGGCGATCTGATCCTCGGCCCCGTCAATCTGCCCGTTCAATGGCGGCTGCAACCCCGCCAGCGTGCGCAGCAGCGTCGTCTTGCCGATACCGTTCGGCCCGCGCAGGATCAGCGCCTTGCCGGGGTGCAACGCAAAACTCAGCCCCTCAAGGACAGGAACGCCACCACGGGCGATGGCCAGATCGGTCACAGTCAGTGTCATGGGTTCCGCTTATCTGATTGCTGACAGAGGCAAAAGGCAAGATTTGCCGCAGGCCCTGCGACCGGGTCAGACCGGCAATAACGCCAGCGCAACGCGACGGCCTTCTGACAACAACACATTGTAAGTGCGGCAGGCAGCTGGGGAGTTCATGATCTCCACCCCCATCCCTGCATCCTCAAGCGCCGTACGCAGATCGGATGGGATATGCGTCAGCGCCTCTCCGGTGCCGATGAACAGAACGTCCACCGCCTCGGACAACGCCAACAGCGGCGCATCATCCGTGTATCCGCCCCAGTCGGCAGTGCCGGTTGGCCCCGACAGAACGGCCCCGTTGTAAACCTGTCCGCCAATGCGGAAAAAGCCGGGGCCGTAGCCGTCAACCGGAACTGCGTTGTTGTAGGTAATCTCATTCAGGCGCATGGGCACCTTCTAGCCCCAAAGCGGCAGCCCCGACAAGGCCGCAACCGCGATCGCCAGATACGCTGCGGCGCGGTAGACTCGTTCGTATTTGGGATGAAAAAGCCAGCCTCCCAACCAATTACCCAGCAAGTTTGGCACAGACAGCACCAATCCCAAGGCCACAGCGGGCCAAGTAACCCGTCCCATGCCGGTCAAATAGCCAAGGATGAGGAAGTCGAAGACAAACAGGAACAGCAGGATCGTCGCGCGGATCACCTCAACAGGTAACGGCCGCGACATGTAGAAAAGGATCACCGCTGGACCGGGCAAGCCAGCCACACCGCCCAGAAACCCGGCGGCACCGCCGATACCCGCGACCATCGCGCGACCGACGCGACCATGATACCGCAGCCCGAGAATCAGAATGGCCAGCATGAAAAGTGCCAGAAAGCTGACCGCGTAACGAAACACTTCGGGCTCAACCCGCGTCAGCACCCATAGCCCAACCGGCAGCAATAGCGCGCATCCGAACGCCAGCCGAACAAGGTCACCCCTGTCCACAGCACGCCAGGCACGGCGCAGGTTCGGCAGCGGCCCGAAGATGTCCATGATGGTCAGGCCAATCAGGGCTCCGAACGGGCCGAGAAAAGGGGTGGAGATCGGGAGGAAGATCAGCGCGGTGCCAAAGCCGGAAAACCCGCGCACAATGCCGCCAAGAAAGGCGGCAAAAATGATAACGGCCAGCCCCGTTGGGGACTGGCCGAATATCTCAGGCGTCGATGTTGGCAAACTGATTGCCCGCCGTATTGGACGGTTTGGACCAGTCGCGCTTGACCCCCAGCCACAGCAGGATGGTCGAGGCCACGAAGACCGACGAATAGGTCCCCACGATCACACCCCAAATCATCGCGAAGACAAAGCCGCGGATCACGTCGCCGCCCAGCACATAAAGCGAGATCAGCGCCAGCAGCGTGGTAACCGAGGTCATCACCGTCCGGCTGAGCGTTTCGTTGATCGAGATGTTCAGAACTTCTTTGAGGTCCTTCTTCTTGTACTTCCGCAGGTTCTCACGCACCCGGTCGAACACGACCACGGTGTCATTCAGCGAATAACCCACGATGGTCAGAAGTGCCGCAATGATGGCCAGATCAAACCGGATTTGCAGTTCCGAGAAGATACCGATGGTCAGGATCACGTCATGCACCAGTGCGGCCACGGCCCCCAGCGCGAACTGCCATTCGAAGCGCAGCCAGATGTAGACCAGTACCGCTCCGATCGCCAGCATCACCGCGATCACGGCGGTCTGGATCAACTCGCCCGAAACTTTGGGACCAACAGATTCGACCGAGACAAATTCGATATCCGGCACGGTAACCTTCAACGCGTCTTCCACCGCGCTGACCGTAGCGGCCGAGACCGCTTCGGCATCGGCCTGCGCCTGAATGCGGATCATGGCGACGTTTTCGTCGTCTCCAAAAGTCGGATCGAAAATCTCGGTGATCGTCACATCGCCCAGCTCCAGCGGCGCGATGGCGTCACGGTAGGCGCCGATGTCGATCTCTTGCGTGGATTGGGTCCGGATCGTGGTCCCGCCGCGGAAGTCGATGCCAAAGTTCAGCCCCTGCAGCATAAAGGACGTGAAGGCCACGACCATCATCAGGGCCGAGATGCCCAGCCAAACCTTCCAGCGGCTGAAGAAATCGAACGAGGTGTTCTGGGGTACGAGTTTCAGTCTCATGTCAAACCTCGATCGTTTTCGGACGGCGGCGTTCGAACCACATCACAACAAACAAGCGCGTGACGAAGATCGCAGTGAAGGCCGAGGTTAGAATACCAAGACCCAGCGTAATCGCGAAACCGCGCACCGGTCCGCTGCCCATGGCAAACAGGATCACGGCGGTGATGAAGGTGGTCACGTTGGCGTCGACGATGGCCGACAGCGCCTTTTCATAGCCCAGCTCGATGGCACGCGCCGGGCCTCGGGCGGATTTCAGTTCCTCGCGGATACGTTCAAAGATCAGCACGTTGGCATCCACCGCCATACCCACCGTCAGAACGATGCCCGCAATACCCGGCAGGGTCAGCGTGGCCCCGATCAGCGACAGCAAGCCGAAAATCAGCCCGACGTTGATGATCAGCGCAATATTGGCGAACACGCCGAACAGACCATAGCTGAGCGCCATGAAGCTAAGTACCGCGACAAAGGCCACGATGGTTGCAGTTTTACCCGCGTCGATGCTGTCCTGACCCAGCTCGGGGCCGATAGTGCGTTCTTCCAGGAACTCCAACCCGGCGGGAAGTGCGCCAGCACGCAGCAGCACAGCCAGATTGGTGCTTTCCTCGACGGTGAAGTTACCGGTGATGATACCGGACCCACCTGCAATATGCGCCTGAATCACCGGGGCCGAGATCACTTCGTCATCCAGTACGATGGCAAAAGGCGCGCCGATGTTGTCGCGGGTGTAGTCGCCGAACTTGCGCGCGCCGGACGTGTTGAACCGGAAGCTGACCGCCGGGCGACCGTTCTGATCGAACGAGGGCTGTGCGTCCACCAGTTCCTCACCGGTCACGACCGGAGCGGATTCGATGATGTAAAACACGCCGTTTTCGTCGATTGACGGAACAACCGTTTCCCCGACGCCTGGAACGGCATCCGGGTCGGTGCCCCTCCCCACAACCGGGTTGAAGGTCAGCTGCGCCGTGGTGCCAATGATCCCCTTCAATTCCCCCGCGCTGCCGATACCCGGCACCTGGATCAGGATACGATCCGCACCCTGGCGCTGAATGGTGGGCTCACGGGTGCCAACCTCATCGATCCGGCGGCGAATGATTTCCAGAGCCTGACGGACGGTACGATCGTCCGAGGCCAGCTTCTCGGCCTCTGACAGTTGCACGACAAGGGTGTCGCCTTCGGCGCGAACCTCGATATCGGTGGCACCGACGCCGGTCAGCGTCTGCACCTGACGGGCCTGACCACGCACAACTTCCAGCGCACGTGACATCCCCTCGGGCTGGCTGATGCGAACACGAATCTCATCGGGGGCCGAATCCTGTTTGCGGATCGTGCCGACGGTTGCGCGCTCGTCCCGCAGGGCGTCGCGCACCTCGGGCCACATCGCTTCCATCCGGGATTCGTAGACATCTTCGACCTTCACTTCGGCCAGCAGATGCGCCCCGCCGCGCAGGTCGAGGCCAAGATTGACCAGCGACGACGGCAACCAGTTCGGCCACTGCGCCGCCTGCGCCTGCATTTCGGGGGTGTCGATGCCAAGCTCGATCGCGGCCTTGGCATCGTTGGATTGCTCGACGCGCGTGTAGAACGCATTCGGCAGGGCCATCAGCAAGCCGGTCACACAGACCAACCAGATCAGAACCCGCTTCCAGGTATCAATTTGCAGCATTACCCTGCCTTTTCAAGGAATTATCGCGCGAAGTTACTTCGCCGGTTCGGTCTTGTTTAGAACCTGAGCGATGGTCGACTTGACCACACGAACCTTGACGTTCTCGGCCAGTTCGACCTCGATCTCGTTCTCGCCTTCCTTGACCTTCGACACCTTGCCGATCAGACCACCCTGAGTGACCACCTGATCGCCCCGGCGCACGGCTTCGACCATGGCCTGGTGTTGTTTCATCTTCTTCTGCTGCGGACGGATCAGCAGGAAATACATGATCGCGAAGATCAGGATCAGCGGGAGAAACTGGGCGATTGCGCCACCTTCCATGGGATATTCCTTTTGTTTTGATGATGCGGAGGGCTCCGCAAATTTGGCGAGAACCTATGCCTTGAGTTGCGCCTTTGCAAGCAAAGGCGGCGCTGTGACCCATCTGAACCCGACCCGACCCTGCCAGGAACACACAAAGCGTTGCAGATATGCCCTATGAACATTGCCGAAACCGGGTATAGTTCGGGGCAAGGGGGACACATGGTACGGTATTTCAAGCCCTTCCTTTTATTGTCTTATTTCTTGATCCCACTGGTGTTGAGCCTGTGGATTGCGGACCCTGTTTCGGCACAGGAAACGCCCGTCGAAAATGTCACGTCCGAGGTCGACGAGTCGGATGCTTTCATGGCTCCTGTCATCGTGGATGGGGACGTATTGTTTCAGGTCCGGGGGTCCAGCGCCCTGCCCGCGCCAGAGCGCGCGGAAGGCGTGCAGGACAAGATCATAGCAATCGCCGAGGCCTCGGACGCGCCGTCGGTCGAGATCACCTTTGAAGAGACCGAACTTGGCATATGGATTCTGGCCGATGGCGAGAGAATCTCGATCGTCACCACTGCCGATTCCGAGCTGGACCAGATGGAGCTGAGCGTCCTCAGCGTGCTGCACGGCAATGCGATCAAACAAGCCGTCGAAGCCTACCGCGCCAATCGTACCGAAAAGGCACGTGTATCCGGTGCCATCGAAGCTGCCGCCTGGACTTTCGGATTTGTTGCCTTTGTCGTGGCCATCCTATGGCTGCACCGGAGAATTCGGCGGCGAACGCTGAAATTCGTCAAACGCCACCTGAAGGACGTGGAAACCGCCACCGCCAAAAGCGTTCAGGCCGAAGCGATAGCTGCACTGGTTCGGTACGGGCTGAATTTCGCCCTGTTGGTGATCTTCTTTCTGGGTTTCTACTACTATCTGTCCTTCGTCCTGCTGGCCTTTGCCGAAACCCGCTACTTCGCGCAGCTGCTGCTCACCTATCTGACCGAACCGGTCCTGCTGATCTTCAAAGGTATCCTCAGCTACATTCCGAATATGATCATGCTGGGCCTGATCGCCTGGGTGACGATGTACATCATCAAAGGGCTGCGTGTGTTTTTTGATGCGGTCGAGGCTGGCTCATTCGAAATGGGCGATTTTGAGAAACATTGGGTCAGCCCGACGTTCAACATCGCCCGCGTTGTTGTCATCCTGATCGCGCTGGTTTTTGCAGTGCCCTACATACCCGGCTCGGATTCCGCGGCATTTCAGGGCCTGACCATTCTGGTAGGCGCAATGCTGTCGCTGGGGGCGAACTCGGTCGTATCGAATATGCTGGCCGGACTATTCGTGATCTATCGCCGTTCAACCTCGATCGGGGACCGTATCCAGATCGGGGATCACATCGGCGATGTGGTGCAGATCAAGCTGATGGAGACGCATCTGAAATCGATCAAAAACGAACTGATCTCGATCCCGAATGCGCAATTGATGAACTCAGATGTGGTCAATTTCTCGAAGAAGACGGATGGCAGCGGGCTGCTGCTGCACACCACCGTCGGCATCGGTTATGAGGAGCCGCCCGAGAAGGTCGAGGCGATGCTGATTGAGGCCGCCCATCGGACCAAGGGGATCAAGGCCAAGCCGGATCCCTTTGTATTGTGGACCGCCCTGGCGGACTACGCGATCAACTACCAGATCAACGGCTATACCACGCGCGGTAGCATCATCCCGAAAATCCGCTCGGACTTGCATCGCAACATCGTGGCCGTGTTCAACGAGAATGGCGTGCAGATCATGACGCCCTCTTACATGGCCGATCCGCCCGAGCCAAAAATCCCGGCAGAAGACTGGGATGGCCATCTGGCACATGAATCGCACGAGGGCGCGGATATGTCGTAACCGGTGCTACACCCTGCCTTTCAGATGGTGCATAAGCGGTTTCAGTGATTCACGCATTTAAGGATCTGAACCATGCACGACATCCGCGCCATTCGCGAAAACCCAGCCGCCTTCGACGCCGCTCTTGCGCGCCGTGGGGACGCGCCGGTGTCGTCAGATGTGCTGAGGCTGGACGAAAGCCGTCGCGCCAAGATTCTGGCCGCTGAAACCGCGCAGGCCGAACAGAACAAGGCCAGCAAAGAGGTCGGCGCTGCCAAGGGGCGCGGCGATGAGGCCGAGTTCGAACGTCTTCGCGCTCTGGTCGCCAAGAAAAAGGCCGAGGTCGCCCGGATGCAGACCGAAGCCAAGGATCTGGACGCCCTATTGGCGGACCAGCTGATCCGCATCGCCAACCTACCCGCCGAAGATGTGCCGGAAGGTGCGGATGAGAACGACAATGTCGAGATCAACCGCTGGGGCACGCCGCGCGAACTGGACTTTGCGCCCAAGGAGCACTTCGAGATCGAAGCCGTTCAGAATGGCATGGACTTTGAGACCGCCGCCAAACTCTCCGGCTCGCGTTTTGTGCTGCTGTCCGGCGGTGTGGCCCGCATTCACCGCGCGCTGGCGCAGTTCATGCTGGACACGCACATCAACGAAAACGAACTGACCGAGGTGAACGGCCCGGTTCTGGTTCTGTCCGAGATGATGCAGGGCACCGGCCAGTTGCCGAAATTCGGAGAAGACAGCTATCAGACCCGCGAGGGCTGGTGGCTTATCCCGACCTCCGAGGTTTCGCTGACCAATATCGTCAACGATACGATGATCGATGAAAGCTACCTGCCGCGCCGCTATACCGCGCATTCGCTGTGCTTCCGGTCCGAAGCCGGCAGCGCCGGTAAAGACACCCGTGGCATGCTGCGTCAGCACCAGTTCGAAAAGGTCGAGATGGTTTCGGTCACGCATCCGGACAAATCGGACGACGAACAAAAGCGCATGCTACTCTGCGCCGAAGGGATTCTTGAAACGCTGGGCATCCCCTATCGCACCGTGATCCTTTGCACTGGCGACATGGGCTTTGGCGCGCGCCGTACCTACGACATCGAGGCTTGGCTGCCCGGCCAGGATACCTATCGCGAGATCAGCTCGGTCTCGACCTGCGGTGACTTTCAGGCCCGCCGTATGAACGCCCGTTTCCGCCCCGACGGCGGCGGCAAGCCGGAGTATGTCCACACCCTGAACGGGTCGGGTCTGGCCGTCGGGCGCTGCCTGATCGCCGTTTTGGAGAACGGCCAGAACGCAGATGGCACCGTGACCCTGCCCGAGGTTCTGGCCCCCTATCTGGGCGGCAAGTTGACCCTGCAACTGGACGGCACGCTGGCATAAAAAAAAACCGGCGCCACACACGGCACCGGTTCGACAATCCGAAAGGCGGAGAAGGCTTACTTCTTCGCCTTTTTCTTACCTTTCTTCTTGTCTTTGCTTTTATCTTTCTTCTTGTCGTCTTTTTTCTTCTGATCTTTTTTCTTGTCGTTCTTCTTGGACTTTTTGTCCTTCTTGGCCTTGGCCTTCACCTTGTCCTTCGCCTTCGAGAACACGGCTTCCATCTCTTGCAGTTTTTTGGCGGCCTTTTCAGCCTTGGCTTTTGCCTTAGCCTTTTTGCGGGCTTTCGCTTCGGCCGCCGCGGCTGCGGCCTTTTCCTCGGCTGCCTTGCGTGCAGCGTCTTCGGCGCGCTTTTCGGCGGCTGCAGCGGCGACGGTTTTCCGGGCCGCGGGTCTGCGCGTCGCAGGTTTACGGGCCGGGGTACGGCGTGTTGCGGGCTTTGCGGCAGCGGGTTTTTTGGCCGCAGGTTTCGCTGCCGGTTTGGCCGCAGGTTTCGCTGCCGGTTTGGCCGCAGCTGGCTTTGCCGCAATCGCCTCTTTCGCCGCAGCGATCAGTAACGGCGCACGGGCAATACCAATTCCGGAAACTTTGACCAGGTCGGCGGGGCGGGCTTTGGCGATGGCTTCGGCGGTCTTGAAACCATTGGCGGTCAGCGCCTGCCCCAGCGCCTCACCTACACCCTTCACGTTGGTCACTGCGGTCATTGAGAGTCCTTTCTTTTTCCCTGCGCCCTATCGTATATACACTGAATATACATAGCAACAAGCCAATGAACGGCCAAAGCCGCCCCAAGTTGTCAACTGCTGTGCGCCAGCGTACCGGTTGAGTCCTTTTTCGGAAATGGCACGAGGCGTTTGGCATCCTCGTCCCAGAGTTTCAGGTTCAGCGCCGCCACGGCCTCGGGGAATTTGATCCGCCGGGGCGTGTATTCGGGCGGCAGGTTATAGTGGCACGCCCGCAACCGATAAGACGGAATGCGCGCGTTGAAGTGATGGATGTCATGCAAGGTAATGCACGCCACCGCGTTGTCGAACCACCAGCCGAAATCCAACGCGGAGGAGCCCTGAAGCGCTGCCAGTTGCGGATCAAGGTCCGGGCGGCGGTCCCAATAGGTGTCCTCGAAATTGTGCTGCAGGTAGACAAGGAACACACCCAGCATCCCCCCCAGCAGAGAGAACACCAGCCAGACCAGAATCCCCGTCGACCCGGCGATCAGATAGAGCAGGCCCAGAAACACCACGATGGACAGGTTGTGCAACACCACGCCCTTGACCCCGAAGCGCACCGTGTTCTTGGGCCAGCGGTAGCGAATGAAATAAGTAAACAGCGCGCCGACCGGAACCAGGATGAACGGGTTGCGGTAAAGGCGATAGAACAAACGGGTTTTCCAGTCCGCTTTGTTCCACTCGCGCAGGGTCATGGTGTGGATTTCACCGGTTTCGCGGTGCTCCAGATTGCCGATCCCTGCATGGTGGAGATTGTGGTTCTGCTTCATCACCTCGAACGGAGCAAAGGTAAACGGCGACAACCCGTGCCCGGCCCATTCATTCTGCTCGCGGGTTTCGAACAGAGAATGGTGACCGCAATCATGCTGCAACACGTAAAGCCGCACAGCGGAGAAGGCGAAGACAATCCCCGCAGGGATCATGATGTACCAGCGGTCGACATATGCAATGGCCAGCGCCAGCGATGTGAAATAAACCGCAAATGTTCCAAAATAGCTTAAGGCGGCCAGCCGATTGTCCTGCACCGCATATTGTCGTGTGTATTCCCGCAAATTCATTCAGCCTGTCCCCACGGTTGGCCAAGTTAATATCACAACGAAACTATTTGCATCTTCCTGTTATTCAAGTCGCGCGCACAGAAACACATGCGCACAGGCGAATGCTAGCCTGCGGCAGCCGGGCTGTCACGCCCTTCAGCCAAAAATGCTGAAAATTGGCGCAGTTACGCGCGACCTTTGAGATGTTTGGCCAGCGCGCCCGCGTTTTTCTTGCGCCGCCCCTTATAGGGGTTCTTGTCGCCCTGCCCGCGCAACGTCAGGCGGATTGGCGTTCCCGGCATGTCGAAATCCTCGCGCAGACCGTTGACCAGATAGCGGGTATAGCTATCGGGCATCTTGTCGGGATGCGAGCACATGACCACAAACCCGGGGGGACGGGTCTTGGCCTGTGTCATGTAGCGCAGCTTGATTCGGCGGCCTTGCGGGGCTGGCGGCGGATGCTGTTCCAGCATCGCGGTCAGCCAGCGGTTCAGCGCCGCGGTGGGGACTCGGCGATTCCAGACGTCATGAGCACGCAGGATAGCGGCGCGCAGACGCTCCAGCCCGCGGCCGGTCTTGGCCGACACGGTGATCAGTGGTGCGCCGCGCAATTGCGGCAGAAGGCGCTCGAAGGACTCTTTCAGATCGCGCAGCTTTTCCTGCTTGTCCTCTTCGATATCCCATTTGTTGACGGCGACAACAACGGCACGGCCTTCGCGCTCGGCCAGATCAGCGATGCGCAGGTCCTGTTGTTCGAACGGAATCGCGGCGTCCAGCAGAACCACCACAACTTCGGCGAATTTCACGGCACGCAAGCCATCAGACACCGAGAGCTTTTCCAGCTTTTCCTGCACTTTGGCCTTTTTGCGCATCCCCGCCGTGTCGAAAATCCGCATCGGGGTGCTGTCTCCATCCGGGTCGGCCCAGTCGAACCGCAGGCTGATCGCGTCGCGCGTGATCCCGGCCTCGGGGCCGGTCAGCAGACGATCTTCGCCAACGATCTTGTTGATCAGGGTCGATTTTCCAGCGTTCGGACGCCCCACGACCGCCACCTGCAGTGGTTTGGCCGCAGTGATCAGAGGTGTTTCACCCTCTCCATCCTCATCCAGTTCGATATCTGTTTCCGGAGCGTTATCCTCGGCCTTCTCCGCCGCTGCATCGGCCAGAGGCATCAGCTGTGCATAGAGGTCGGTCATCCCCTCGCCATGCTCGCCCGACAGGCGAACCGGCTCACCAAGACCTAGATTGTATGCCTCGAGCACACCGGCATCCGCTGCATTGCCCTCAGCCTTGTTCGCCGCAAGGATTACGTGTTTCGAGCGTTTCCGCAGAATCTCGGCGAACATCTCATCTGTCGGGGTCAGGCCCACACGCGCGTCGATCATGAACAGGCAGACATCAGCCATATCCACCGCGCGTTCGGTCAGGCGGCGCATCCGGCCCTGCAGGCTGTCATCGGTCGCGTCCTCAAGACCCGCCGTGTCGATCACCGTAAAACGCAGATCGCCCAGACGCCCTTCGCCTTCGCGCAGGTCGCGCGTCACGCCGGGCTGATCGTCGACCAAAGCCAGACGTTTGCCCACAAGGCGGTTGAACAGTGTGGATTTGCCCACATTGGGGCGCCCCACGATGGCGAGGGTCAGCGACATGATACTCAACTTTCAAGACTCAGACGCGCCCTTTAACGCATCTTGTCGTCAACGGAAAGCGTGCAGTTCACCTTTGGTCGATACGACGTACAACGTCTGCCCCGCCACAACGGGGGCGGTGGTGGCACCACCGGGCACCTCGACCCTGTTCACCAGTGTCCCGTCTACAGGGTTGAAGAACCGCAAGTAACCGTCATTCGAGGCGACGACGATGCGCCCACCAGCAAGGATCGGGCCATAATGGGCAAAGATCGGACCGCGACGTTTCGGCTTGTCCTTGACGAAGCCCGGCAGGTCCTGCGCCCAGACGATCGAGCCGTCCGCGATATTCAAACGGATCAACTGGCTGCGGTCACTGATCAGGAACAGGCTGTTACCTGCAGGCCAGACCGTATCAACCGCGCCTTCACCCGCTGTCCAGATCCGCTCGCCCGAGCCCGAGTCAAATGCCACGGTCCGACCCGAGTGATTGCCGATATAAATCTTGTCGCCAACGACCATAGGGCCGCCGGTCACGTCCACGATCTGCGCCGCAGCACGCCCTCGGCGCCCGCCCGCGACTGACGCGTTCCAGCGCCGGATGCCGCCCTTGCGGAAGGTCGCAGCCACGTCGCCCGAGCCGAAAGCAAACACCGCAAATTCGGACGCAATGACCGGAGCCGGAGCACCAAGCACATTGCCAACGCTCGGTGTACCCTGAACCTGCCAGGCGATGCGGCCGTCCTTGGTGTTCACGGCCCAGCCGGTTTCATCGCCCGCAACCAAGTACAACAGGCCGTCATTGACCAGCGGCGCACCGCTGCCGGTCGCATTCAGGCGTTTCTGCCACTTGATCGCGCCGGATTTCGCATCCAGTGCCGTAAGCCGTCCAAAGCCGGACGACACGTAGAGAACCCCATTGGCATAAGCCAGTCCACCACCCGTCGCATCCGAATCCCCGTCGTTTACGGGAATGAGGTTCGTGTTCCACGCCACCTGCCCCTGCGGGGTGACCGCCGAGACAGTCGCACCGGAATCCAGCGTATAGATCAGGCCGCCAGCAACGACGGGTTCGGCAGTGATACGCCGCTTGCGCGAATCTCCGTCGCCGATCGAGGTGGACCAGATACGCTGGGGCGTGGCACGCAGGGCCGCATTGGTGGTGCGGTAAGCCGGCGTCCCGGCGCTTTGCGACCAGTTGGCATTCGCCTTTTGCGCCGGCAGGCTGATCGGCTTCGAACCTCGGGTTTCGGTGATCCCGGACTCCGAGGCCGGACGAATATCCTCGCGCTCGCCGGGCAGGATGACCTCGGGCTCTTCACAGGCAGCAAGCGCCGTCAGCGATAGTGCCGCGACCGACAATCCAATGCGGGAGAAAAGACTTGTCACCATGATACTCCGAACTCGCCTGTCATTCTTTTTGCCGCCAGATCAGCCCTGCTGGGCCACCAACGGTTCCGGTTCGCCGCCAAGTGCGACAATCAACTGTGCTGCACGTTGCTGAAGGTCCACGCCGATCTCGGCATCCTGACGCATCGCCTGCAACCGCTCAATCGCCGCATCGGTGTTACCCTCGGAAATGTCGATCAGCGCCAGCTGTTCTTCGGCCAGCAACCGCAAGGGTGCGCCCGGTGCGGCCAAGGCTTCGAACTGCTGGCGGCGGTCGGCGACCGGCAAGGTGTCACTTTGCAGCAGCAGCGCCTTGAAGGCGGCAATGGCACGGTAAATCTCGGGCAGGTCACCCTGAACGGCCACGGCATTCAGGCTGATCACAGCGTCTTCGCGAGATCCGGCTTCGATCTGCGACGAGGACAGAAGCAGGTTCAGAACGGCATCGCCACCGGGCGTGGCCGCATCGATGCTGGCCAGGCTGGCGGCACGTTCCGCCGAGTCATTCTGCGTCAGCGCGCTCAGAATCTCATCCCCCAGCTTTTCCGCCGCGCTGGTGGTCCGGGCTTTGCGAATCTCGTTGAAGGCGGCACCGCCTACAATCAGGATCACGGCCAGAACACCGACCCAGCCCCAGCGGCGCAGCAGCAGGAACAGACGGTCGCGGCGGACCTCTTCGGTCACCTCATCAATAAAACTGTCGGTGTCGCTCATCCCTGCTCCCCGGGCTGTAACCTGTTCATATGGCGCCATGTCATACCCCGCCGCCTTTGCCAAGCCAAGGGCCGGAATTCGCACATTTTCACCGCGACACGCCGACCTTGCAGAAAAAAGTGAACCGAACTATCCAGTTTAGTGTAGAAATGGTGCGTGCCTGACCCCATTTTCAGGCATACACGCCGAAGGACAATCGGCGACGAATTCTGGGAGAGTCTCTGTATGCGTTTGATTTCATTCGTGAATGCGCTTTTGGTGATTGCAGCATTGTTCTTTTTGGTCTTCGAACGGGACACGCTATTTGCTTTCGCCGGTCGTGGCGACTCTGAGGCTGATACCGCATCCAACGCGGAATCTGCAGCCAACGCGACGTCAGACCAGGATGCCATTGGCGTTGTTGTCCTGCGGTCCGCGGCACGAGAAATTGATAGCGCCGTGTTGTTGCGCGGGCAAACCAAGGCCAACCGTCAGGTTGAAGTTCTGGCCGAAACCACCTCGACCGTGATTTCGGAACCCAAGCGCAGAGGCACCTTTGTTGAGGCCGGTGACCTGCTGTGCGAACTGGACCCCGGCACCCGCCCTGCCAGCCTGGCCGAGGCCGAAGCCGCCCGGCTTGAGGCCGAAAGCCGTGTTCCCGAGGCCGAGGCGCGTCTGGAAGAAGCGCACGCGCTGGTTGCCGAGGCACAGATCAATCTGACGGCAGCTCAGAAACTGTCGGAAACCGGGTTCGGCTCGGAAACCCGCCGGATTTCAAGCGAGGCCGCGATGCGTTCGGCCGAAGCCGGTGTAAAAACCGCCGAGGCCGGTCTGGAGGCCACCCGCGCCGGGATCGAAGCCGCCACTGCCGAGGTCAAAGCCGCCCAGCGCGAGATCGACCGCCAGACCATCGAAGCACCATTCAAGGGCCTGCTGGAAAGCGACACCGCCGAATTGGGCAGCCTGATGCAGCCCGGCTCGCTGTGTGCGACCGTTATTCAGTTGGACCCGATCAAGCTGGTCGGTTTTGTGCCCGAGGTCGATGTGAACAAGATCCTTGTTGGCTCGGAAGCCTCGGCGCGGTTGGTTACCGGACTTCAGGTTGCAGGCCGTGTCACGTTCCTGAGCCGGTCAGCGGATGAAACCACTCGCACATTCGAGGTTGAGATCACCGTCCCCAACCCGGACCTGACCATCCGCGATGGTCAGACCGCAGATATCCGCATTTCGGCCGAAGGGGCAAAGGCGCATCTGCTGCCGCAATCTGCCCTGACACTGAACAACGAAGGTCAGGTCGGCGTCCGCACCGTGGGCGCTGAAAACATCGTCGGGTTCATGCCGATCCGCCTGTTGCGTGACACGGCCGAGGGCGTCTGGGTCGACGGATTGCCGGAAACCGCGGATGTCATCGTCGTGGGGCAGGAATTCGTAACCCAGGGCGTCACCGTCAAGCCCACCTATCGGGAAGCTGCACAATGACAGGTTTGGTAGGATGGGCCGCCGACAGGGCCCGCATGGTTCTGGCCTTCATCGCGATCTCGCTGGTTGTCGGCGGGTTCGCCTATGTCAGCCTGCCCAAGGAAGGCGAGCCGGATATCGAAATCCCGGCCCTGTTCGTCTCGGTCCAGTTTCCCGGCATCTCTGCCGAGGATTCGGAGAATCTGCTGATCAAGCCAATGGAAACCGAGTTGGCGGATCTGGACGGCCTGAAGGAGATGACTGCCACTGCCGCCGAAGGCTATGCCGGTATCGCGCTCGAGTTTGACTTCGGCTGGGACAAGACGGCGATCATGGCGGACGTGCGCGATGCGATGAACAGCGCGCAGGCCGATTTCCCGGACGGGGCCGAGCAGTATTCCCTGTTCGAAATCAATTTCTCCGAATTTCCCATCGTCATCGTCAATCTGACGGGCGCCGTGCCCGAACGCACGATGGCGCGCATTGCCAAAGACCTGCAGGACGATCTGGAAGCCCTGGATTCGGTGCTTGAGGCCGGGATCGCGGGCAACCGCGATGAACTGCTCGAAGTCATCATCGACCCGCTGCGGCTTGAGGCTTACGACGTGTCGGCGGATGAGTTGATCAGCGTCGTACAAAACAACAACCAGCTGATCGCCGCGGGTGAGGTCGACACCGCGCAGGGCACATTCTCGGTCAAGATTCCGTCCTCGTTCAAAACCGCCGAGGATGTCTACAGCCTGCCCGTCAAGGTCAATGGCGACCGCGTCGTGACCATGGGTGAGCTGGCGCAGATCAACTACACCTTCGAAGACCGCGAAGGCACCGCCCGGTTCGACGGCGAATCCACCGTGGCGCTGCAGGTGGTCAAACGCAAAGGCTTTAACCTGATCGACACCGTGGCGCAGGTGAAGCAGGCACTGGCCGCGGCACAGGAAAAATGGCCAACTGAGCTGCGCGCTGCCGTCGATGTCGGTACCTCGAACGACCAGAGCCGTATCGTCGACTCGATGGTGCGTCAGCTTGAGGGCTCGGTCCTGACCGCCATCGCTCTGGTGATGATCGTGGTTCTGGCTTCGCTGGGCACCCGCGCTGCGCTGCTGGTGGGCTTTGCGATCCCGACCTCGTTCCTGCTGAGCTTTGCGTTTCTTGCCATCATGGGGGTCAGCATCTCGAACATGGTGATGTTCGGGCTGATCCTGGCCGTGGGGATGCTAGTCGACGGGGCAATCGTGGTGGTGGAATACGCCGACAAACGCATCAAGGAAGGCATCGGCCCGATGCACGCCTATGTCGAGGCGGCACAGCGGATGTTCTGGCCCATCGTGTCGTCCACCGCGACGACACTCTGTGCCTTCCTTCCGATGCTGTTCTGGCCGGGTGTTCCCGGGGAATTCATGAAGATGCTGCCGATCACGCTGATCTTCGTGCTGTCCTCGTCGCTGATCGTTGCGCTGATATACCTGCCCGTCGTGGGTGGCGTCTCAGGCCGCCTCAGCCGGACCTTCGACCACACCTCAAACTGGCTACGGAGTGTGGCCCCGTGGTGGGTGCGCGCGATCTTGGTTCCTCCGTCGCTCTATATGATCTTCCTGGGCGCGATGCAGATGCTGAACCCGGACTACCTGTTGCCCGGGGGCGTGGTGGCGGGTGCGCTGCTGTTCATCGCAGGCGGCTTCGCCGGTTCCGTGACCCTGAGCGCCGCCAGGATCGAACGCCATCACGAAGAACGCGTCCATACCGCGCGCGAGCACACTCCGTTCGGATACGTGGTCAAATTCCTGGTCGGAAACCCGATTATGCCTGTGGTTTCGATTGCTGTCGTGGCGCTCAGCGTCATGGGGGTGATGACCTATTTCATGAACAACAATCGCGGCGTCGAGTTCTTCGTTGAAACCGAACCGGAACAGGCCACCGCCTATGTCCGCGCGCGGGGCAACCTGTCACTGCAGGAAAAAGACGCGATGGTTCTGGCCGCTGAAGAGGTAATCAGCACGCACCCGGCCGTGACCAATGTGTTCGCCTTTGCCGGCGAAGGCGGTCTGAACCAGAACAACGGCGGCGCGCAGGCACCTGCCGATACCGTGGGCCGTGTGCAGTTCGAAATCACCCCGTGGGAAGACCGGCCCAAGCAGACCGAGCCCGTCCTGTTCGGACTGTTCGACCGCGAATTCATTGCTCCGGAATATGACGGTGATTTCGTTCTGGACGAGTTGAACGCGGAACTGGCCAAACTGCCCGGTTTCATCGTGGAAATCCTGCCGCTGGAACAGGGTCCGGCGGCAGCCAAGCCGGTGCATCTGCGCATCAAGGGTGACGGTTGGGAGGAACTGACCACAGCCGCCCAATCGGCGCGCGCGGTGTTCGACGAGACGCCGGGCCTGATCAAGGTCGAAGACACCATGCCCCTGCCCGGCATCGACTGGCAGATCGACGTGGACGTCGCCAAGGCTGGCCGGTTCGGAGCCGACGTCGCCACCGTCGGCGCAATGGTGCAACTGGTCACACGCGGTATCCTGCTGGGCGAGATGCGTCCCGACAGCACCGATGAAGAGGTCGAAATCCGCGTCCGCCTGCCCGAGGAAGACAGGGTATTGTCCACGCTGGACACGCTCAAGGTGCGTACCCCCGACGGGTTGGTGCCACTGTCCAACTTCGTGACCCGCCAGCCGGTCGCCAAACTGGCCGAGATCAACCGGATCGATCAGCAGCGGTATTACGACGTCAAGGCGGATGTCGAACCGGGGCTGTCCAAAGTGGTTACCGATGGTCCGGACGGATCCGAGCAACGTCTGGCCATTGTGCGCGCGGTCGAAGAAGGTACCGAACCCAACGGAACAACCGTCACCAAACCGGATGGCACAGTATACGAGCTGTTCCAGCTGACCGGAGCCAACAGCATCGACGACCTGCGCGCCGCGATCGAAAACGGCGACGCGCGGTTTGCGCTGGTCAACCCGAACGAGCGGATTGCGGTGCTGACCGAATGGCTGAACACCGACCCGTTCTCGAACGCGATCAGCTGGGAATGGACCGGCGATCAGGAGGACCAGGAGGAATCCGGTGCCTTCCTGCAAAGCGCATTCCTGGGCGCGTTGGGGCTGATGTTCGTGATCCTGCTGGCGCAGTTCAACTCGCTGTATAACTCGGTTCTGGTGCTGCTGGCGGTTGTGCTGTCGACCACCGGGGTTTTGATCGGGATGATCGTGATGCAGCAACCGTTCTCGATCATCATGACCGGTACAGGCATCGTGGCGCTGGCGGGGATCGTGGTGAACAACAACATCGTTCTTATCGACACCTATCAGGAATACAGCCGCTACATGCCCCGGATCGAGGCGATCGTGCGCACGGCTGAGGCGCGTATCCGCCCGGTTCTGCTGACCACCCTGACGACAATGGCCGGTCTGACGCCAATGATGTTCGGCCTGTCGCTGGACTTCATCAATGGTGGTTATTCGATTAACAGCCCGACGGCGCTGTGGTGGAAACAGCTGGCCACCGCCGTGGTGTTCGGACTGGGTATCGCCACCGTTCTGACGCTGATCGTGACTCCCTCGTTCCTGGCGCTGCGGGTGTGGGTTTCGACCTATCTGGTGTGGCTGGGCAGGGTTCTGGCCCGGCTCACGTCGGGACGTTCCAGCCAGGTGGCGCAGGACATGGCCATCGGCAAGGCTGCCCGTCAGGCGCAGGCGACCGAGGTTGTTTGGGGCGATGAAACTGAACCTGCGTCCACGGATGCCAAAAAACCGGAAGATCCGCCGGGGACGCCACTGAAAGCCGCAGAATAAAAAATGGCGAGCCCAGGGCTCGCCATTTTTCGTTTTAACCTGTCTTAGTCGGTGAAAACGTATTCGCCCAGCTCGCATAGATCCAAGCCAAAATCTTCGGCAGAGGACCCATCGGAAAACCCGCCGCGAATGTCGTAGACGCAAGTTTGCAATCCGTCAGCTATCAGAACGTCCGCCTCGTAACCCGGTGCAATGTAATCACCACCGAGCAAGTTCGATTCCCAATTGTCCGACGAGCTTGCAGAGACGTTGAATTCAACCAGATCGACGCTGCTTTCATTGGCCAGCAGAAATACAAGATCCTCGGCAGATGCGGTCGACGCAAAAAGCGACGCCAGAACAAACGGCGCAGCAAACAATTTCTTCATTTGGTGTTTCCCTGATTTGTTTTCCAACACGAAACGGTTGATGCCACCGGTCATAACCGGAAGACGCCATTGGGCAAACGACAATCGTCTGCGATCAAGCTGGTCACTGAAAGAATTCACAATCCAGCAACCGCGTCCTTACTTTTACTTGGACAAACGGGTCCAGGTCTGGTGCCCGCATATGGCGTGGTCACAACCGCGTACGCTCAGGGTATCTCCGTTCAGCGTCATTTGCGGCGCGACATCCACGTTGACCATCGGAATCCAGAAATCCCCGCCGCCATACTTTCCGCCGCCTTCGCTGGCCACATCCCAAAACAGCTTCTTGCCGATATTCGGGGTCTGCACCTCTTTGCCGGATGTGTCATAGGCCGACTGGATCTGACCACAGAATTTGTCTCCGCAGGCCGATATCTTGATATGAGAGATCAGCTTCTTCCGGTCCGGCTCGGTTTTCCAGACGCCGACGATGGGATCAGCAGCCGCAAAGGCTGGCGTCAAAAGGGCGAGCGCGGTTGCTATAGCTACAAATCGAACGAGTCTTCGCATCACACCACTCCTCCTATACGCGGTTAACATAGCACATCTCCGCGCAGCGCAGGTCACGCGGCCTGAGCGTCCGATTGCTGGCGGCTCCACAACTGCGCATAGCGGCCTTCGCGGCTCAGCAGTTCGTCATGGGTGCCCTGTTCAAGGATTTCGCCCTGTTCCAGCACGACAATGCGATCAGCCTCGGCGATGGTGCTGAGACGGTGCGCAATAGTCAGCACGGTGCGCCCTTCCCCGGCCCGCGCCAGTGCGTCCTTGATGTCCTGTTCTGTGTCGGTATCCAGCGCCGAGGTCGCCTCGTCCAGCAACAGGATCGGCGGGTTCTTGAGCAGCGTGCGGGCGATGCCGACCCGCTGTTTTTCACCACCCGACAGTTTCAACCCACGTTCGCCCACCTTGGTGTCATACCCTTCGGGCAGCGTTACGATGAAATCGTGGATCTGGGCGGCTTTGGCGGCGGCCTCGACCTCTTGCTGCGAGGCACCGTCGCGGCCGTAGGCGATGTTATAGCGGATGGTGTCGTTAAACAGCACCGTGTCCTGCGGCACCACGCCGATGGCGGAATGCAGGCTGTTCTGCGTCACATCGCGCACGTCCTGGCCGTCGATCTTCAGCGCGCCGCCAGTCACATCGTAGAACCTGAACAGCAGCCGCCCGATGGTGGACTTGCCCGAGCCCGTCGCCCCGACGATAGCCACCGTCTGACCCGCCGGTACCGTCAGCGAGATGCCCTTGAGAATTTCCCGATCTGCGTCATAGCCGAAATGGACATTGTCCAGCGTGACCTCTCCGCCTTTGACCACAAGGTCCGACGCGTCGGGTTTGTCGGTAACCTCGGCGGGTTGTTCCAACAGGTCGAACATCTGCCCCATATCCACCAGCGACTGGCGGATTTCCCGGTACACCGTGCCCAGAAAGTTCAGCGGCACGGTGATCTGGATCATGTAGGCGTTGACCATAACGAAGTCGCCCACGGTCAGCGAACCGTTCTGCACCCCAACTGCCGCCAGAACCATCACCCCGATCAGCCCGCAAGTGATCAGGAAAGACTGACCAAAGTTCAGGAAGGCCAACGAATAGGCCGTTTTCAGCGCCGCGCCCGCATAGGCCTTCATCGACACGTCATAGCGTGCAGCTTCGCGTTGTTCGGCATTGAAATACTTGACGGTTTCAAAGTTCAGCAGGCTGTCGATGGCGCGTTGATTGGCCTCGGTATCCTGATCGTTCATCTCGCGCCGCAGCTTCACACGCCATTCGGTGACGGCGAAGGTGAACCAGATATAGAAGCCGATGGTCACGGCCACGACGACCAGATACCAGACATCGAACAGCCACATCAGGATGATCGCCACCAGCAGCAGTTCCAGGATCAATGGCCCGATCGAAAACAGCAGGAAGCGCAGCAGGAACTCCACGCCTTTCACGCCGCGTTCGATGATCCGGCTGAGACCCCCGGTGCGGCGCGTCACATGATAACGCATCGAGAGTTGGTGGATGTGCTGAAACGTCTCGAGCGCCAACGCCCGCAGGGCGCGCTGCCCCACCGGGGCAAAGGCCGCATCGCGCAACTGTTGAAAACCAACGGTCATCATCCGCGCCACGCCATAGGCGACAGTCAGCCCCACGGCCCCCAATGCCAGCGGTGGCACGCCCTCTCCGGCCAGAGCGTCAACCGCGCCTTTGTACAGGATCGGCGTAGAGACCGCGATCAGCTTGGCCAGCACCAGCATACCAAGCGCCAGAACTACGCGTCGTTTGACCCAGGGCTCATCCTCGGGCCAGAGATATGGCGCAACCTTGCGGATCGTGCGCCAGCCAGAGCGGCGTTCGTCTGTTTTGGGCATGTCGTCGGAGTGCATAGGGGCTGTTCGTCTCATCACGTACCTGATCTGCGGTCAGAGATAGCCCCTAGCCCGGAAAGGGCCAGAGGCAAAAGGTTTATTCAGGGATCGTGAAGATCTGACCGGGATAAATCAGGTCAGGATCGCGGATCGAATCCCGGTTGGCCTCGAACAACCGCACATACAAAACACCGTCACCGAACCGTTCGCGGGAAATGGCCCAGAGCGTGTCGCCCTCCTGCACGGTCACCGAACGGATCGGAGGCGTATCGGGATCCAACTCCGGCTCGTCAGTTGCCTCAGCTGCGCGCAGGACCTCTTGCGGTTCGCGTTTGAACGGGGTTTCAAGGCGGCTGACCACTGTGCCATCCGCGCCGACCTCATCCACGCGCAGGGTGTAGACGCCAGGTTCGATACCATCCAGCTCACTGCGCCATTTGCCGTCTTCTGCGGGGGTCAGGTCATCCACCAGCCGGTTGTCCAGATACAGACGTACAACCGATCCATCCGGCACCCGGCCCGTCAGCTCGACATCGCCGGTATCGGAATAGCCGATCGTGTCCAGAGCAACCTGGTCGGGCCCCTGCGATTGCGCGGTGGGCGCTTGCACCAGTTCGACGCCGTCCTCACCCGACCGCAGGATGGCGACACCTTGGGCCTGAGCATCTTCACCCGTCGCTTGCGCCGATTGTTCAGTCTCAGCTTCCGGTTCGGACACGTCCGCTGTTTCAATCGGTTCAGCCGCGTCAGTTGTTTCGGCTGACGCCACGTCTTCCGCTTCCGTACTCTCCGGCTGGGCGGCTGCATTTTCCGCCGTTGCGTCGGGCGCGGCGGGCTCTGCCACTGGTTCCGGCTCAGGCAGAGCAGCGATAACATAGTCGTCCGAGCGCACCGGCTCATCGCCCTGCGTTTGCAGCGTCAGACCACGGGCGGTGTCAGCAAACGGGATCGACAGGAATTCGGCGAACTGGCCGCTGGGGTCGACCGTGAAACTGTGGACCGGCTCACCATCCAACAACACATTCACCTCGGCGCCGGGTTCTGCTGTGCCGGACAGAACCGCGTTGCCGTCCGGCTCGACAAATATCTGATCCAGAGACGGGGTGACAGGCGGTGCGGCCTCTGCCGCGTCCTCCTGTTCAGCGGTGGACGCTTCCGCAGTAGGCGCTTCGGCCTCGGGTTCTTGTTCGGCTGGCTGATCCGGGGTGCTGTCTTCGGTGCTTTGAACCGCAACCTCGACCTGCGGCGCTGGCTCTTCGGGCGCGTCTCCCCCCATACGGGACAAGAATAACCCGCCCGCTCCGACTACAACCACGATACCGGCGATCACCCCCCAGACGACGCTACCAGAGCTTCCGTTTCCCGACTCGGCGTTCATTCTTTTCCCTTCACTCCGCAGTGCAAGTGCTTTGACTATAACACATTCTGCCTGACGGTTGAGCCAATCTATCAATCCCGCTATCAGGGGTCAAAACCCACGGCACAACCCCGGAGAGCGTTCACGATGACTCAGAAATCTGTTTGTGTGTATTGCGGGTCACGCAATGGCGCCAATTCCACCTATTCCGAGGCCGCCAAAACCTTCGGCACCCTGCTGGCACAGGAAGGCTGGCGGCTGGTCTATGGCGCCGGGGATGTGGGACTGATGGGCGAGGTCGCGCGCGCCGCCCAATCCGCGGGGGGCGACACGTTCGGCGTGATTCCTGTTCACTTGCTGCGGCGCGAGGTCGGCAAGACCGATCTTACCCGTTTCGTGATCACCGAGACGATGCACGAACGGAAAAAGGTCATGATCATGAACGCGGATGCGGTGGTGGTCCTGCCTGGCGGCCCGGGATCGTTGGACGAACTGTTCGAGGCCCTGACATGGCGCCAGCTGGGCCTGCACGATAAGCCCATCCTGGTGATGAATGTGGATGGCTACTGGAATGCGCTGCACGATCTGTTGCAGCAGGTCATCGGTCAGGGATTTGCCGACGGATCGCTGGCGGAATTCATCACCTGGGTCGATGATCCGGCAGACGCAATGTCCACCTTGCGTGGTTTCCTGACCTGACAGGGGAACGGGCGGCGTTGGACCGCCCGTTTTTTTGATATCACCTAGGTGGCCGGGCTAAGGCGGCTGGTCAGCAGCTTTTCAACCTTGTGAATGGGGTGGTTGGTCAAGGTCTTGTCGACCTCGGCCACGACCTTGGCCAAAACCTCGCTGTGAAGGCGGCGGCGCAGCAGGCCCAGAACATGCGGGCTAGCGACCAGAACCAGACGGTTGAATGCCCCCTTCAGCCCCTTGCGGTTCAGCAGATTGGCAACATCCTGAACAAACAGGGACTTCGCGTGGGTTTTCCAGTTTGGCTCTTCAACCGCCGATTTCTGGTTCGGCCCACCATCGAAGCGCCGCCCTGCCCGGTCGGTCGGGCGCGCGGATGCGTCCTGTTCCTCAACCGAGACAACGACCAGATTGGGGTCTTCGGCATCGGTGATGTTCTCGACAAACAGCGCCTTTTCCCCATCGGCAATGACAACCCAAGTTCCCTGCTCAAGTGCGACCATCGTGCTCTCCTTATAGTGGCTATATCAGCCATCTCTTTTCCATCAGGCAAAGGGTTACCGTGACGCGACCAGAGTGATCCGGTGCGTTGCCTGATTATGTTTCAATTGGTTAGCGGTCTCTCCCTCCGCCTCACCTAAGGTAAGCACTGTCGGGCGGGGTGCAATCCCGTCTCAGGATGAAACTTTCTTCATCGGCGGGTTTTCTCCTGTCAGACCGACACCCGTTCCGAGATTTCGAACTGCGATCTGATGCACTTGTGTACGGCAGCAAAAAGGCCTGCCAGCGTCGCCGCCAGCAGGCCCTTTTTGAACCCTTATTGGGTCAAAGCTCACATCCGTGAAGCGACGTTTTCCCAGTTCACCAGGTTGTCGAGGAAGTTCGACAGGTAAGCCGGACGCTTGTTGCGGAAATCGATGTAATAGGAGTGCTCCCATACATCACAGCCCAGCAGAGCGGTCTGGTTGAAGCACAGCGGGTTCACGCCGTTTTCGGTCTTGGTGACAGCCAGCGAGCCGTCCGCGTTTTTGACCAGCCACGCCCAGCCCGAGCCGAACTGACCGGCACCAGCGGCGCTGAACTGCGATTTGAATTCGTCGACCGAGCCGAAGCTTTCGACCAGAGCTTTTTCCAGCTCGCCGGGCATTGCGTTGCCGCCAGGGCCCATCATTTCCCAGAACTGGTTGTGGTTCCACAGCTGGCTGATGTTGTTGAAAATGCCGTTCTGCGCGACGGCATTTGCGTCATAGGTGCCAACAATGATCTCTTCCAGCGACTTGCCGTCCCACTCGGTGCCGGCGATCAGCTTGTTGCCGTTGTCGACATAGGCCTTGTGGTGCAGGTCGTGGTGATATTCCAGCGTTTCCGCGGACATACCCTTGGCTGCCAGCGCGTCATGTGCATAAGGAAGATCAGGAAGTTCAAAAGCCATCTCGGCCCCCTGTAAAATAAAAGTTGCGGTTCCCAAGGGTTAAATGCTTTGGCAAGCGCCGCAGGTCAAGGGCAGAGATCACAAAACCCGGAGGCAGGCGATGCTGACACAGGCGCGCAAAATGTTCTACCGCGCCCGCGGATACTATGCGGGCAATCTGAACAATGAGCCGTTTCGTCTGGACCCTTATCACTCGAAATTCTGGCGCAAGGCCTCTGCCGGTGCCTGGGAGCCGGAAACCTTCTCGGTGCTGGACAAATATCTGTCACCGGACAGTGATTATCTGGACATCGGTGCCTGGATTGGTCCCACAGTCTTGTACGGCGCCCGCAAGGCCCGGCATGTCTGGTGTTTCGAACCCGACCCCACCGCGTTCCGGCATCTGGCGTGGAATCTGGAGTTGAACGACATCCACAATGTCTCGGCCTTTGGGGTGGCGCTGTCGGATCAGTTCGGCGTGGCCCGCATGGCTTCGGTGCGCGGCGAACCGGGCGATTCCACCAGCTCGCTGCTGCATGACGGCGCGCATGGTTCCGATGCGTTGACAATTGCTTGGGATCAGTTCGAAGCCACAAACGATCTGTCGGGCGTTTCACTGGTCAAGATGGATATCGAAGGGGCGGAATTCCTTGTTCTGCCTACGCTTGTTCCGTTTTTACAGAAGCACCGACCTGCGCTGCTTCTGTCAACGCATGCGCCTCTTCTGCCGGATACCGAGCGCAAAGACAGAATGTCAGAAATTTGGGACTTGTTGTCCCTCTACCAGTCCTGCCACCAAGGTGACGGAACTGGTAGAAAAGTAGAAGGCTTAACCGAACCTACAGCGCTAGCCGGGTTTCAAACCTATTTGTTTACCAACTGACGGGATCAGAGTTTCCACCCAGTTTGTCTTAGTTTCAAAACAGGTTCGGAGACGAAACGACTTTGCAGGACCCAACTCCGCTTGGACGGTTCAAGGTGTTGGCCTGTGGAAAGCTAGCCAACATTTTGAAAGCGTTTGTTTTGGGATCAATCGTCGCCGTATAAGCCACGCGAAGCTGTCCAGAACTGGAAGCCATCAGATTAATGCGCCAGGACATCCGGTATTCACCCTTACGCGTTACCTTCAGCTTTGCCTTGGCAGGCGTTTCATCCGGCACGTTCGCCAGTTCATTGGACGACCGGATTGCACCATCATACACACGGGCCTGCTTGGCGTCGGCGTCAACGCTCACCAGAACCCTGCCGGGAATCCATCCGCGGGCTTCCATGCTGTGCAATTTGCAGTCATAATTTTGAACTTCGGCATGGGCTGCTCCGGCAGCGCAAGCCAATGTAAGTGCAGCAAGTAGCGCTTTCATTTACTTGATCCTATCGGGTTATTTTGGTGCTGAGATTGCCTTGCAGCGACCGTTTGCAAAGCCGTCGCGGGGAAGGTACGTGCCGAACGTGCGCGATTTCGCAATGGCTTTCATTGTATTGCGGTTCAGCATGACCGAGAACTCGAGGTCGATCAGATCGATCGCATCGTATCTGCTTTCGTTTGTTGCGTAGGTACGCCCGGATTCCGTGTAGACGTAATTGGAGCCGACCCAAGCAATAAACAGCACCTTCGGAGTGTCTCTTCCGACTCGTCCAGATCCGGGTTGGGTGGTTATTTTCGGTATCTCAACATCATGCAAGAGGGCAGAGCGACCGAATTCATCTAAAGAAAACACCAAGCGCTCTGGAGTTGGGCGGTTCGCAATTCCGGGTTCAAATTCACATTCAAAGCTTTCCTTGTAGTTTTCTGCCACAGCTACTACCGGAAAAGCCGACAAAGCTGCCCAAACAAGGGCCAACGCCTTAAAACGACTCATTACTTCTTTCTTTCTCCTACAATTCCTGCCCAGGCTTATGGTGCCCAGATCGCGATTTGTTTTCGCGCAAAACGAAAGTCTTGGCAGCGAAACACATACCAAAAGTGTAAGGGGGCGCCACCGAATAACAGGCGTCTGGCAGACCTCAGAGAATTTCTCTCAACCTGGGACATTTGGGTCACAAAAAAACCGCCCGTATGCACGGGCGGTCCAATTTTAATCAGGGTTTTGAGCAGGCTTAGTAAACCCCAACCTCACTGCCCGGTTGCGCTGCAACCTTCAGAAGTTTGAACGCGTAGTCGGCGGCCGAGCGGAAACAGACGACGCGGAAGGTTTCGGCATCGTCCATCCAGAACGCACCTGCCACCTGCGCCAGACGCGACCGGCGGATCTGGCCGGGCTGGAACGCTTCGACTGACAGCTCAACCGGCGCGACCTTGCCCATCACCTCGCGCGCGCTTGCGCCTGAGATACGGAACACGGCGCGCGCGTCCGAGACGTTGACGGCCAGCGCATGTGTGCCGCTAAGCGCGTTGTTCATCGCAGCCAGCTTGGCCTCGACCTCGGCATAAGGCACCAGCACCAGCAGCTCGTCGGTGGACATCCAGCAGACGCCGGTATCGCCATTGACCAGAGCTTCGCGCTGACCGGGCACTTTCTGCCCGGTTGCGTCCTTGACCGCCTTGGCCAGCACCTTGTCCGACAGGTCGCCGCGCAGGGTGATCATCCCCTGCAGGCCGCATTCCTCGACCTTGACGATGCCTTCATAGCTGGCGTGGTTCAGTGCGCTGATGGGTTCAGACATTCTGCTTCTCCCCGTCTTTGTCGAAGAAGATCGGGTCAACGATCTTGGCTTTGTAGGTTTTACCGTCGGTGCCCGGGAACTCGACGATCTCGCCCATACGGTCTGGACCGTGCTTGATCAGCCCCATGGCGATGCCTTTGTCCAGGTTCGCCGAATAGTAGGTCGAGGTCACCCGCCCGATCATGTTGCGCTGACCGTTGGCGTTGACGCCGTCGCTCACTGCGTAAGCGCCGTCCGGCAGGACAGAACCATCCACAGTCTCGAGACCCACCAGTTTCCAGCGCTCAGGATCGGCCATGTGGGTGCGCGAATGAGCGCGTTTACCGAGGTAGTCCTCTTTCTTTTTCGAAAGAGCCCAGTGCAGCCCCAGATCCTGTGGGATCACGGTGCCGTCGGTCTCGTCCCCGATCATGATAAAGCCCTTCTCGGCCCGCAGGATGTGCAGACATTCAGTGCCGTAAGGCATGACACCAAACTCTTGCCCTGCCGCGATCAGCGCATCCCAGAACGCCTGACCCTGAGACGCGGGAACCGCGATTTCATAGGACAGCTCGCCCGAGAACGAGATGCGGTAGGCCCGCGCGTCGAACTCACCGATCTTGCCGTCACGCCATTCCATGAAGGGCAGTGCCTCTTTCGATAGGTCCATGCCGCCGCCCACTTGTGCGTTCAGCTTCTCCAGCACCTTGCGGGCGTTGGGGCCGACCACAGCGACCTGAGCGTATTGCTCGGTCACGTTGGCGACATAGACTTTCCAGTCCCACCACTCAGTCTGCAGCCATTCTTCCATGTGACCATGGATACGCTCGGCTCCGCCGGTGGTTGTGTGGCACAGCCAGGTGTCCTCATCGATGCGGGCAACAACACCGTCGTCGATCAGGAAGCCGTTTTCCGAGCACATCAGGCCATAGCGGCATTTGCCGACCTTCAGCGTGGACATCATGTTGGTGTACAGCATGTCCAGGAACTTGCCGGCATCCGGGCCTTTGACAATCAGTTTGCCCAGCGTCGAGGCGTCCAGCAAGCCGAGGTTTTCGCGGGTGTTCTTCACTTCGCGATTCACGGCGTCATGCACGGATTCACCGGGACGGACATAGGCATAGGTCCGGCGCCAGTGGCCGACCGGCTCCCAATCGGCGCCGTTCTTGTCGTGCCAGTCATGCATCGGCGTGCGGCGGATCGGCTGGAACACATCACCACGCGCTTCGCCACCGATAGACGCCAACGAGATGGGCGTATAAGGCGGACGGAAGGTGGTTGTGCCCACCTTCGGAATTTCCGCATCCAGCGCATCAGCAAGGATCGCCAAGCCGTTGATGTTGCTCAGTTTACCCTGATCGGTCGCCATACCAAGCGTGGTATAACGCTTGGTGTGTTCGACACTCTCATAACCTTCGCGCGCAGCCAGTTGGACGTCGGACACTTTGACGTCGTTCTGGAAATCCAACCAGGACTTCATGCGCAGGCTGATTTCGGCATTGGACGGCATCAGCCAGACAGGCTCCATCGCGGCCTCAGCCGTGGTTTCCCCTTTCGGAGCGTCAGCCGTCTTGGGCGTGAAACCCGCGCCGTTGGCGGCAGCTTCACCTGCGGTTTGCGCGTCTGCCAGCACCTCACCCAGCGCCAGCGGGCCGTTGGCTGAACCGGCGGCGACCACAAAGCCTTCGCCATTCGCGCCCAGCGGCGGACGTTCGGGATCAGGGCGGAAATGGGCGTTCGCCTCATCCCAGATCAGTTTGCCGCCGCAATGCGACCACATGTGAACGACCGGAGACCAGCCGCCCGACATGGCAACTGCATCGCATTCAACTTCTTCGCGAGCGCCACCGATGCCTTCCTGATTACACAGCGCGACCTTCTTGACGCGCTTGCCACCCTTGACCTTGGCGATGGCTTTGCCCGGATCGACCTGAATGCCAAGCTGGCGCGCCTCTTCGGCCAGAGGACCAGCCGCGGCCCGTGCGTCAACGATGCGCAGAACGTCTACGCCAGCCTGTTTCAGGGTGATCGCGGTACGGTAGGCGTCGTCGTTGTTGGTGGCGACGATCACGCGCTCACCCGGGGTCACACCCCAGTTCACCACGTAGTCACGCATGGCTGCGGCCAGCATCACGCCGGGCACATCGTTGCCTGCGAAGGACAACGGACGTTCGATTGCACCTGTGGCGGTTACAATCTGCTTGGCGCGGATGCGCCACAGGCGGTGACGCGGGCCCTGAACGCCAGGGGTGTGATCGGTCAGACGCTCGTACCCCAGCACATAGCCGTGGTCATAGACCCCTGCCCCCATGCAGCGGATGCGCATGGTGACGTTGTCCATTGCTTCAAGCTCGGAAACCAATTGCTCCACGAACTTATCCACAGGCTCGCCATCAACGGTTCCGCCATCAACCGGAGCACGGCCACCCCAATGGGCGGTCTGCTCGATCAGCATGACCTTGGCACCGGATTGCGCGGCAACTTTCGCGGCCTGCAAACCAGCCACACCACCGCCGATCACCAGAACATCGGTGAAGGCATAGAAGTGCTCATAGGTGTCCGCGTCACGGCTGTCCTTGTCGGGCGCTTTGCCCAGACCGGCGGACTGACGGATGAACGGCTCGTAGACATGTTTCCAGAACGGTTTCGGATGGATGAACGTCTTGTAATAGAAACCGGCCGGCAGGAAGCGCGCAAAGGCGGTGTTCACCGCACCGATGTCGAACTCAAGGTTCGGCCAGTGGTTCTGCGAGACCGCGGTCAGGCCATTGAACAGCTCGGTCGTGGTGGTGCGCTGGTTCGGCTCGAACCGGTTGCCCTGCCCCAGACCGACCAGAGCGTTCGGCTCTTCGGCGCCGCTGGCGACAACGCCGCGCGGACGGTGGTACTTGAACGACCGACCGACCATCATCTGATCGTTGGCCAGCAGGGCCGAGGCGAGCGTGTCGCCCTCGTACCCCTGCATCGAGGTGCCGTTGAAGGTAAAAGTGACCTGTTTCGACCGGTCAATCAGCCGGCCCTGTTTTGCGAGACGGGTGCTCATTTTGCGGACCTTTCGCAGGTGGAGGCACCAAGGCCTCCGGCGGGAGTATTTTTGAAAAGACGAAGCATCAGGAGAACTCTCTCCATGTCCATCCCGGACGTTTGGCGGTGATGGCGTCCTTGATCTCTTGCGGCGGTTCGGTGGTTTGGGCCGAGTACGTGCCGAACACTTCCAGCGTGTTCGTGCAGCGGGCGGCGTGGAACCACTTGCCGCAGCCATTCGCATGGCGCCAGCGTTCAAAGTGAACACCTTTGGGGTTTTCACGCATGAACAGGTAGTCGTGGAACTCGTCATCCGATGAGCCTGGGCCGAAACGCTTCAGATGCGCCTCGCCACCAGCGGCCAGTTCGGTTTCTTCGGCGTCAACGCCGCAATACGGGCAATTCAGGATCAGCATATGGTCATCCTTTTGGCGGTCGGTCGGCACTTGGCCGACCTGAATTCTGTTAGTGGGCAACTTTGGGCAACGCCCTTAGTGCGCCACCCCGGCGGCGACGCTTTCGTCGATGAAACGGCCCTCTTTGAAGCGGTCCAGCGAGAAGGCTTCGGTCAGCGGTGAATGGCCTGTGGCCATCAGCTGTGCCATGCCCCAACCGGACCCCGGGATCGCCTTGAAGCCACCGGTGCCCCAGCCGCCGTTGATAAAGCAGCCCTGCAGCGGTGTTTTCGACAGGATGGGCGAGCGGTCGCCGGTCATGTCAACGATACCACCCCACTGGCGCAGCATCTTCAGGCGCGAGATCATCGGGAAGGTCTCGACCAGCGCGCGGACGGTTTCCTCGATGTGGTGGAAGCTGCCGCGCTGGGTGAAGTTGTTAAACCCGTCCGTCCCGCCGCCGATCACCATCTCGCCCTTGTCGGACTGAGACATGTAGCCGTGCACGGTGTTGGCCATCACGACCACGTCCATGCAAGGTTTGATCGGCTCGGACACCAGCGCCTGCAGCGCGATGGCTTCCAGCGGCAGGCGGAAGCCAGCCATCTCGGCCAGCTGACCGGAATGACCCGCGACCACGATGCCCAGCTTGTCGCAGTCGATGGCACCTTTGGTGGTGTCAACGCCGACGACCCGGCCGTTATCCGAACGGATACCTTTAACTTCGCATTGCTGGATGATGTCCATGCCCATGGCCGAACATGCGCGTGCATAGCCCCAGGCCACAGCGTCGTGACGGGCGGTGCCACCGCGTTCCTGCCACAGCGCACCCAGAACCGGATAGCGCGGGCCGTCGAGGTTGATGATCGGCACCAGCTGTTTCACGCGCTCGGGCGTGATCCATTCGGTCTTCACACCCTGCAGCGCGTTGGCGTGCGCCGTGCGCTGATAACCGCGGATTTCGTGCTGGGTCTGGGCCAGCATCATGACGCCGCGCGGGCTGAACATGACGTTATAGTTCAGGTCCTGGCTCAGATCTTCATAAAGGCTGCGTGCCTTTTCATAGATTGCTGCCGACGGGTCCTGCAGATAGTTCGACCGGATGATGGTCGTGTTCCGTCCGGTGTTACCGCCGCCCAGCCAGCCCTTTTCGATGACGGCGACGTTCTGGATGCCGTAATTCTTGCCAAGGTAATAGGCGGTCGCCAGACCATGTCCGCCAGCGCCAACAATGATGACGTCATAGCGTTTCTTGGGTTCGGGCGAGCGCCACGCGCGCTCCCACCCGGTGTGATAGCGCAGGGCCTCCCGCGCCACAGCAAAGGCTGAGTAGTGTTTCATGAGCGAATCCATCCGGTTCGGTGATTGGCGCAGATATGCCGTGTGCCGACAGTTTAGCCCTGCCACGCAACGCCACAATATCGAACTATTGCGACATCCGGCCTATTATTGCGACATGAAGTCCTCGCGCGGCCATTTGCCCCTTTTGTCGCCCCGCCGAGAGGTCTAAGTCAGGGCAGCCAAATCGGAGAAACCATGTCGTTCCTGGTCATGACAATTCTAACCGCGCTGCTGACGGCGCTGATCCTGGGCCTATCCTTGCTGCGTGGTCGCAAAACGCGCGAGCCAGCCGCAGCCTATGACCTGCGTGTTTACCGCGAGCAGCTGGCCAGCGTAGATCGGGATCTGGCCCGGGGCGTGATCGGCGAGGCCGACGCCGAGCGGGTGCGGACGGAGATATCACGTCGCATTCTGGCCGCCGACGCGCAGATGCAGGCCGGAACCAAACAGGCCGGGGCACCGCTGTGGGCCACTTTTGCAGCCTTTGTCGTTATTGCTGCGGTCGTGATTGGCGGTGGTATTGAAATGTACCGCCAGATGGGTGCCGCCGGGCTGCCGGATCAGCCTCTGTCCCTGCGTAAGGAGCAGGCCGAAGCTTTGCGCGCCGACCGCCCCAGCCAGGCCGAGGCCGAAGCTGCCGCGCAACCCGCCGAGTTGCCGCAGCTGGATGAAAGTTATGCCAATCTTTTGGAGCAGTTGCGCGACACTGTTGCAGAACGCCCGGACGATCTGCAGGGCCATATTCTGCTGGCGCAGCACGAAGCAAATGCAGGCAACTTTCCGGCCGCTTACAAAGCTCAGAAACGTGTGATCGAACTGTCCGGCGATGCTGCCCCGGCCGATGCCTTTTCGCACTTGGCCGAGATGCTGATCCTGTCCGCGGGTGGTTATGTTTCACCCGAGGCGGAGGAAGCGCTGAAACAGGCCCTGCAACGCGACCCCCGCCATGGTCCTGCGCAGTATTACCTGGGGCAGATGATGGTTCAGATCGGACGCCCCGACGTCGGATACCGCATCTGGGTGGATGCCCTGCGCGATGCACCGGCAGGTGCGCCGTGGGCAGATGCCATCCACGCGCAACTGGACGAGTTGGCCTTCCGCGCCGGTGTGTTCAACGCACCTGACATCCCCGCCCCTGACGCTTCCGGCCCAAGTCAGGAAGAAATGGATGCCGCCGCTGCGCTGACTCCGGAAGAGCGGCAAGAGATGATTAAGGGCATGGTCAACCAACTGTCTGAACGCCTCGCCAGCGAAGGTGGCTCGCCCGAAGAATGGGCCCGCCTGATCGCAGCCCTTGGCGTTTTGGGCGAGGGGCAACGTGCCATCGAAATAAAAAATGAGGCGATGGAAGTCTTTGCAGGTAATGCCGAGGCTATTGAACTGATCGACGCCGCCGCATTGCAGGCCGGGATCGCACAATGATCCACGACGCGTTCGAGGACTTCGCGACTTCTCTGCCGACGATGACCGCGCTGATGGGACTGGATCTGGGCGAGAAAACCATTGGCGTGGCGGTTTCGGACCGGATGCGCGGCGTGGCCAGCCCTCTGGAAACCGTGCGGCGCAAGAAATTCACGCTGGATTCCGCCCGCCTGCTTGAGATCATCGCCGACCGCGAGATCGGAGGCATCATCCTCGGCCTGCCGAAAAATATGGACGGAACCGAAGGCCCGCGCTGCCAGTCAACCCGCGCCTTTGCCCGCAACCTGGCCCGCCTGACCGAGGTTTCGATCGGCTTCTGGGACGAGCGACTCAGCACGGTTGCGGCCGAAAAGGCACTTTTAGAGGCGGATACGACACGAAAACGTCGCGGACAGGTTATCGACCACGTTGCCGCAGGCTATATCCTGCAAGGAGCGCTGGACAGGCTGCGCTTTCTGTAACGGACGGAGTACGCCGATGACAGACATGGTTTGGAAAAGGAACGAGGTCGAAAGCCCTTGCGTCCAGATCTGTGTCGTGCACCCGACGGAACGCATCTGCACGGGTTGCTACCGTACGATCGATGAGATTTCGCGCTGGTCCAAAATGGACGCCACCGAACGTGCGGGGATCATGGACGAACTGCCCTCGCGCAAACCCCGCCTGGCCAAGCGCCGCGGCGGCCGTTCTGCGCGTGTGAGTAACGCGTAAATCGTTCTACGAAAATCGACGTGATCTGAACCTGCGCCGCTGCAGGCTGGTGTGAACTTCGAGGGGGTCAAGTTCTGACACTTGTGGTGAGTGAGTGGCAACCCACAGCGGCGCACTTCAGAATTTGTGCTCTTCCGAAGTGGTACAGCGGAAGAACACGACCTGTGTAACCGTTTCTTGACCAATCAATCAAGAATAACAGAGCTTACCCTGACGTCAACTTCATGCGCCCCTTGCTGCCTCGCCCTGCTTCACCCGGCAGCAAGCCAGGATTTCGCGTTCTCGACCTCTTCCGATGGGAAGAACTGGGTACGTGTTCCCAGAATATGACTGGCCGCTTTTTGCGCGATATGCTGCCAGGTTTTGTCCCCCACGATGGCCGCGCGATTCAGCAACCCTGCATGTTTGCGCACCAGTTGGAAATGCGACGCCAGCGCCGTAAGCCCCTGCCAGCCATCAAACTCGCGCAGATCAACCAATAGTCGGAACCCGCTTTTGCCCGCCAACAGGTTATCCAGGTCCACTTCTGCCCGCGCGTATTCCTCGGGGTCCAGCTTTCCCAGCAGGCTGACCTGAACACAAGGGCTGCCCAGATCGATCACATGGATGGCCCCCAAGGATTCCCGTATCCAACGACGAGCAGCCTCCAGTTCGGACAATTCGAATACCTGAACAGGGCACGGCAGGATCGGTGAGGCCAGACGGATACCAGTCTGCACCCAGCCCTGATCCGCCGCCACGGCAATGCGGTCGAACCCGCGCCAATGGCTGAGGCCCAGCTTGGTGTCGGCCCAGGCCGCGCCCAGATCGTAGCCCTTGAACTCGGGCTGCACCACGGCCAGCAGACGCACCGTGTCGTTGTCGGCCAGCGCAGCCTCAATCGCGGGGACCAGAACCTCACTATAGTCTTTGCTGGTCACCTCGCCGGACAGCTCAACTTCGAGCAGCGCTCCGTCGGAATTCCTGTGGACCGTAATCATCTGACTAAACCTCCAAACCTTAATAATGGCAGGACGTTAGGCGGATTCGATCCATTCGGCTACTCCCCCCGCGCATTCGGGGCGAAAATAGGCGATCATCCGTCCATCCGGCCCGGCCGAGGCGCTCTCGCCCCACGGCGCGACGCCATGCAGGCAGTGGCGGTGCAGCAGATAGGCCTCGCCCGGTTTGGCGGGCAGTTCGATGCGCGGGCAGGTGTCAAACACTTCGCGACGAGCGGCCTGATAGATATCGGTTATGTCCACCAGATGCAGGGCATCGCGAGGATGACCGTCCAACGCGCGTTCGAATGCGGCGCGCAGGATCTTGTGGCTGCCCTCCCACAATACCATCGGGGCAGCATCCGCACTGGCGTCCGTCAGGGGGATACCCAATATCCAGACATGAGGCTCATCCACCCGCCGCCTACGGTCCGGCCCCATCGGTCGCAACCCGTCCACATGCGCCGCGTCCCGTTTCGACCGATACCGCGCGGCACTGTCGCCTTCGCCCCGCCGAGGCCGCGGATAGCCGGGATAGATCACCGAAACCTGCCCTTTGTGCAGCGGATGCTCTCCGAACTGTTGGGAGATGAAGTCCACGGCCTGCCCAGACAAAGCATCTGACTGCCCGACCCGGCCTTGCGGGTCGTTGTCCAACGCGTCCACACCGATGAACCACGTGCCTTCGCAATCCAGCCACTCGGCGTGGGCCGGGTCGGTGACCGACGCCCGAGCCGCAGGCAAGGCATGCCCCACCCAGTCCGCCAGCACCGGATCATAGGGAAACTTGATCCAGCCCTTTTCGTGAAAACCACTCACAGGCCCAGCGCCTTACGCAGCATGTTCAGGGCGACCAATGTCAGGAACACCGCAAAGACGCGTTTGAGCGGCTTGGGGTCCATCGCATGGGCCAGCTTCACGCCCCAGGGAGCGGTGATCATGGTCATGGCGACGACGATGGCAAAGGCAACCAGATTGACTGCGCCGATGGTCAGCGGCGGGCGGTGTTCCGGAGCGATATCCAGAAACAGAAAGCCAAGAACGGAAGGAACCGCGATGATCACTCCGAACCCCGCCGCCGTGGCGACGGCGCGGTGGATTGGCGTGTTGAACAGGCTCATCAGCGGCACACCGAAACTGCCACCTCCGATCCCCATCAGGACCGACAGAAATCCAACGGATGGGGACAGCACCGCGCGGCGGATTCCCTTGGGCATTGCATCCCCCAGCCGCCATTCGGACTTGCCCAACCCAAGATAGGCCCCGATGACCATCCCCAGCATGCCAAACAGCGCCTGCAATGCTTCGGTCCGCAATGCCGAGGCGACCAGTACGCCGACAATCGCGCCCACGGCAATACCCGGCCCCCAGCTGCGCAGAATATCCCAGTCCACCGCACCCTTCTTGTTATGCGCCAGAACGGATCGCATCGAGGTCACGATGATCGTCGCCAGAGAGGTTGCCAGACACAGCTGCATCAGCTGCGGGCCGCCATAGCCAAGGGTCTGGAACGCATAGAAAAACGCGGGCACCAGCACGATGCCGCCACCAACGCCCAGCAATCCGGCCAGCACTCCGGCCAGCGCCCCGATCACAAGCAAAAGGCCCAGCATCTGGGCCAGCAACAACGTCTCGGGCATCATCCCCCCTTACCGATCTTTGTTCATTCAGACCTCGGCCAGAGGCGCCACGCGCTCCAGCGCCTGCTGCATTACCTCGGGGCCTGCGCCCTCATGTACCGCACCTTCGGACAAGGCCCGCCGCCACGCCCGCGCACCAGGGCGTCCGGCGAACAGGCCCAGCATATGACGGGTGATCTGGTGCAAGCGCCCGCCATCGGCAAGGTGACGTTCGACATAGGGCACCATTTTTTGAACAACTTCAATCGGGTCGGTCACCTGCCCGGTTCCGAATATCACCGGGTCAGCCGCGGCCAGAATATCGGTCGGCTGGTGATAGGCCGCACGCCCGATCATGACGCCGTCCAGCCCGGCCTCAAGATGCGTGCGCGCCTCATCCAGCGAAGCGATGCCACCATTGATCGAGATGTGCAGATCGGGAAACGCCGCTTTCATCCTGTGCACCAGATCATAGTCCAGAGGCGGAATATCCCGGTTCTCTTTCGGGCTGAGCCCTTGCAGCCATGCCTTGCGCGCGTGGATCGTCACCCGTTGGCAACCCGCAGCCCGGATCTGTTCCAGAAACGCGGGCAGCACCTCTTCGGGGTCCTGCTCATCCACGCCGATGCGGCATTTAACAGTGACCTCAACATCCACCACTTCGCGCATTGCAGAGACACATTCGGCCACCCGCCCCGGGTCTTTCATCAACACCGCCCCGAACGTGCCGGATTGCACCCGATCCGAAGGGCAACCACAGTTCAGGTTGATTTCATCATAGCCCGCGTCAGCCCCGAACCGCGCTGCCTGTGCCAACTCCACCGGATCGGAACCACCCAACTGCAGCGCAACCGGGTGCTCTTGCGGGTTGTAATCCAACAGGTGCATCGCCCCGCCCCGCACCAGTGCCGGAGCCGTCACCATTTCGGTATAGAGCAAGGTTTCCCCGCTCAGCAGCCTGTGCACATAGCGGCAGTGGCGGTCGGTCCAGTCCATCATAGGCGCAACGGAGAGCCGTGCAGAGCGCTGCACATCGGAAAACCTTGATTTTTCGTGGTTTTTCGAATCCACCATATTCACCGCATTCCTCGCTTCGGCCAGATCTAGGCGTGTTTTTGGTTGCGTTGCATCACAATGTGGCACCGCATCCGCCATGTAGCACTTATCCCCACCCAAATTCCAGCGCCCCCCGACCAGCCATTTCAAAAAGGGCGGAGCAAACGCCCCGCCCGACAGATCTATGGATCGAGGTTTCCGATCATGCTGCCTTGTAGTGACTGAACACTTCTGTGGTGCCGTCCTTGCGGATCAGGAAAACCGAATAGGCCTCCCGCTCGCTCTCCGGTCCCATGCCGGGTGAGCCGAAGGGCATGCCCGGTACGGTCAGCCCGATCGCATCGGGGCGTTCGGCCAGAAGGCGCCGGATATCGGTTGGTGGCACATGGCCTTCGATGACGTAACCCTCGACCAGGCCGGTATGGCAGGACGTCATCTCCTCCGGGACACCCTTTGTGGCTTTGAATTGCGACAAGGTCTCCCAAGAGGCGTTCTGCACCGCCATCTCGAACCCTTCACGCTGCATGATGTCAATCCAGGCACCGCAGCACCCGCAGTTGGGGTCCTTGAGGACCTCTACCAGAGGTCCGGCAGAAGCAAGGGCCGGTGCGGCCAGAGCGACGCCAGAGGCACCAAGGCCGGCCAAAAAGATGCGGCGGTCGAGTTTCGGGTTGGTCATGTCATTTCCTTTCCGTTTTAGCGCCCGCGGTACGACGACGCGTTTTGTAATCGAGGCCGCAGGCAAGTGTCATGATTTGTGTCAAGCGGGCGGTCCTTAACCGCCCTGCATCTGTTCGCTTTCGGTGCGCACCGCCTGCATCTCGCGGATGCGCTTGGGCCAGGTGGATTTGACATAGGCCAGAATGTCCCAGATCTGCTGATCGCTCAGGCTGTCGCCAAATCCCGGCATACCGCTGGCGAAGTCGGACACGCCGCGCGCCTCAAGCACCGCCGCACCGCCCTGTTTGGTATAGTCAAACAGCAGCGCATCGCCGTGGTGCCATGTATGGCCGGTCTCATCATGAGGTGGGGCTGGGAGCGTTCCATCCTCATTCGGGGCTCGCCAGTTGGGTTGCCCCTCAAGATTGGCGCCGTGGCAGGACGCGCAGAACTCGGCATAGAGCACCGCCCCCTTTAAGGCATCGGACTCTGTCGGCTGCAGCGGTGGTCCCGCCTGTGTGCTTGATGACGCAAGCCATGCGACCGCAGCGCCGATCGCAACTATCCCGGTCAGGACTAATGCAAGGATTGTTCGGGATTTCATTGCTTCACCCCCCTTCATGTTCGTCCATCAGATAGGTCGCGATGGCTGTCCGGTCGGCCTCGGTCAGGAAACTGGTGCCGTAAAGAACGACCTCGCCCATGGACCCGCCAAAGGTGTCCCCATCGGGGGTGATACCGGTGCGCAGGGCATAGGCCAGACTGGCTACATCCCATCCCTTGGCCGCCAAGGTCAGGTGATCGATGGCTGGCGCTTTCTCACCCTCTGGCAGCGCTTCATTGCCCCGAAAACGTTCCGTGTCGGACTTGCGCGCACCAACGAAGTTGCGCGGCGTATGGCAAGCTGCGCAATGGTTGGCCCCTTCGACCAGTTCGCGCCCCCTATTCCACACCTCTCCCTTGCCCGCCACAGGCTCTGTCATTGGAGGTTCCAGAAAGGCCGCGCGCCAGAGTTTCAGCCCCCAGCGCTGGTTGAATGGAAAGTTCATTTGGGGCGAACGCGATGGTTTGGCGACCGGTGGCACAGTCTGGAAGGCGGCCCAGAGATCGGCAATCTCCTGATCCGAGAAATTGGCATAGAAAGGATAGGGGAAGGCCGGGTAATAGGCATGCCCGTCAGGCGAGACCCCTTCGCGGATGGCACGGGTGAACTGCGCCTGGCTCCAACCTCCGATCCCGTGGTCAGGGTCGGTGGTGAGGTTCGGCGAATACAACGTGCCAAACGGGGTTTCCAACGCCACTCCGCCCGCCAGTGGCGCTCCGCCTTTCGCGAAATCGGTGTGGCACGCGATACAGCCGGAGGCACGGGCCAGATAAGCGCCGCGGTCGACATCCCCCTTCAGTGTGATGGGCGCGAGAGGCTGGCCGATCGGCCAGGCCATCAGGCCGGCAAGGCTAACGGCGGCGATAACAGCGCCAGCCAGCCCCAGACGATAGAACATACGCATCGTCCTGGCCTATTTCTCGACCCGAAAGCGGGTATGGCAGGCCGAGCAGACCTGTCCCATCATGGTGAAAACGCCATCGGCCGGCATCTGGGAGTAATCCATCATGCTGCCACTCACCATTGAGCCGCCTTGTTGTCCCATCATGGTGCCGCCCTGACCGCCCATCATGCCGCCGACAGCTGGCGTTTCGCCTGCCATCATCAACCCGTTTTCGGAAGCGTCCGCCAATCCGTCCGCCATTACCCGAAGCTGATCGGCCAGAGCCGAAAACGCAGCCCAGTCCTGCCAAATCTCTGGCTTCGCCTCGGATGGCGCATCAAGGCTGCCTTCGGGGAACAGTCTGGTCAGGGCTTCACCGGCATGGTGGCTGATATCCTCAGCGTGTTCGCGCACAACGGCGGCGTCGTACTCGACCTGCCCCCGCATCATCGGCGTCAGCACTTTCATCGCGTCTTTCATCACGCCCATGCCATCCATGCAGTCTTTGACAACGCCGGTAGCCCCGCCATGCGCAAACACCGATTGGCTTGCCACAACCAGAACGGACGCAACGACTGCGCCCAACAATAGATTTTCAGTTTTCATTAGATTTCCCAGCCTGAGTTATCTCATCACGCCAAAGGACGTGTGCGGATACGGATCAGATCAGGATTTTGGGTGGTGGCGGATCAAAATTCGAGACCACCGGGATGGCCTTCGTCGCGCGCGGCAGGCCATACCGTTCGCTGCACCGAAACAACCCCGTTGTCAGTGTCGATTGCTGAATGATCGCAGGGCCGCTGCAAAACGCACCGCTGTGGCAATGACCCTGATGGACTTTTGCCGCGGCATGTTCACCGTGCGCTTGAACCTCGGCAGAAACTATGGCGGGCTCATGTTTTCCATGTGCCTGAGCCGCACCGCCGGACAAAAGCAGAGCAGCGGCAAACATGCCAACCGTGACAAGCATCAGCCTGATCCATCTGCGACCGTCCAAGGGCACCGTTCAGTTTTCCCGTTTTCTCATTGCAACTCTCCAACCGAGGCGATGATGTTCTCAACGTACACGAGCGTCAAGCCTTCATCAGGCGGCATTTTGCCGTACGGACACCAAAGTCTCTTATCCGCCTGCCGTCGGCTATGATTCATCCATGTCAAACGTCTCTGAACGAAGGCTGGTTGATTTTCCCAGCGTGGTCAGTGGCATCAAATGCGCAATGGCTGTCCAAAACACACTGACCGACAACCCAAGGATCGCTTTAAAGATGGGATTACACTGTGGCGATGTCAGCTTTGCCGATGAAGACGTTTTTGGCGACGGGGTCAACGTGGCCGCACGTCTTCAGGATCTGGCCGAACCCGGATCGCTCGTGATTTCCGAAACTGCGCGGCGCAGCCTTGATGCCAAGCATTCGGATCACTTCACCTGTCTTGGTTCCCAGAATCTCAAGAACATCGCAGAGCCTTTGGTCGCTTATGGTTGGGGATTGTCAGCATCCGCCATCCAGAGGCACCTTTTCGAGTTGCCGGAGCGACCTTCAATTGCGGTTTTGGCCTTCGACAATTTGTCGGACGATGCAGATCAAACCTTTTTTGCCGAAGGTATGGCCGAAGATATCATTTCTGCACTGTCCAAGTTTCACTGGTTCTTCGTAATCTCTCGGGACTCGAGTTTTTCGTACCCAAATCGCGCCATCGGAACGGAGCAAATCGCCCGGGATTTAGGCGTGCAATACGTTCTGGAGGGCAGCGTTCGAAGGGTCGGCAACAGGGTGCGCGTCTCAGCAAAACTGATCGACGCCGTCGCAAACTACTACGTTTGGACCGAGCGGTTTGACGGTGTAATTGAAGACATCTTCGACCTGCAGGCCGACACGAAGAAGCCATCGAGTGGGCCGAAGCGTCAATCCGCATCCAGCCAAACCGCAGCAGATCTTATCTGGATATTGCTGTCAACAATGCCATTTGCGGCAAGTTAGATAAGGCGCAGCATGCCGTTTTGGACCTAAAGCGTCTGAACCCTGACGCCTCGCTTCACCTGGCAGAACGCACGCATCCCTTTGCACGATCGAAAGATCACAAGCGCTATCAACAGGGCTTGCGCGCGGCGGGTTTGAACAGGTGAAGGACCCAAAGCAACCTGTCAGTGTGTTTGAACCTTGATGCCCTATAACCCGTCTAATCGGTCATTCGCCACGCTTGAAGACCCCGGGCGCCGTGTCGGTAGAAACCATCGTCCGTCATCGGAAACGACATTCGGCACCCCTAGACACGCGCATTCGGTTTGTGCGCAAGGCATTGGGCGACATCACGGCAAGCTCGGACTACATCAAAGCCTTTTCCCTAGCGTGGGTGCCAATTTGTGGCCCGGGTTACATCAGATGACGCACCTCTTGGGCGCATTGCAAAGGCGCCGAAATGCGGCGTCTTGCTTGGCGGCTGTGTTGCCTTTGATCAGTTCCCGCCGCTTGCCCGCTGAGCCGCCAGAGTGACCAGATCGCGAGAGCCGGTTTCCCACAATGCCGTCATTGTCAGCCCCGAAACCTTCCAGCCCTCGGTATCGCAGATCAATGTGTAGTCATACCGCCGACCAAGGACCCAGAAGTCCTGGCCGATCCTTTGCGTCGCGGTGAGTTCGCCTGTGCGGTAGCCAAATCTCCCTCGATCGAGACAATGGTCTCGTTCGTGGCCATATGGTGCGTCACCTCGAACTACGGCAGGAAACCGGACCATTGCGCAATGACGTCATCCACAGTCAACATGGCGGGCTCACCGCCCCACAGGCTGGTGTAGTCCAGCGTGACCTCATCGGCGAAAGCGCCGCGCGCACGGTCCCAGTCATGCCGGTCCGCACCGGCTGCGATGCTGGTGATTGCAGTATCTATCTGGGCCGTATCATCCGCAAAGGACGGTGAAGCCATACCAGCGGTGGCGACTGCCAAAATCGGCAAGAGTTTCATTGCTCATCTCAGACAAGTCTTGGGGAGCAAGATCGTCGCGCCCTTCGGGATGGCGGCCGATTCCGAATGCACAACGGCCAGAGGTTGCGTCAGACGACCGGGGTTGTCTGCCGGGTAATAGGTCAACCACCCTTCCCAACCCGCGTTGTTCCACTGGTTATCACATTCCAGGATCGCGCCGCGCTCGGGCTCATAATAGTAACCACCGACCGGCATCAGCACGCCCTCGGCCCCTTCGGGTCCGCCGCAAACGGTCTCGACAATGTCAGCATTCTGCATCCAGAGGGCGACCAGACCGATCAGCTGCACTAGTTCGTTACCGACCACTGCGTCCACCATGTACTCGGCCGAGGCGCAGTTACCCAGACCGTTGATATGCGACGCGTCGACTTCCGGCAGCGTGGCGACGAATTCAAACGCGGCACGGAACTCTTTGGGGGTCTGCCCCGTGATCTTCTTAAAACTGCGCGAGAAATGCGCCTGATCGGCGAACCCACGGGCGGCTGAAATCTCGGCAAAGTTCTGGTCTGACTTGGACAGCATACGGACCACCTGCTCGATCCAATTAGCAGTGACATATAGCGTTGGGGTGGTGCCCAGTGTCTCTTTGAACACCCGGTCGAAGTGGGATTTGCTCATCGCCTCGAACATCACGGCCGAGGACATGACATTACTTTCAAGCGCAACACTCAGGATCACCCTGGCGGCGCAAGGATCGGGGTCCGAGAATTGCGGCAGGTCTTCGAACTGCTTCGGCACCAACAGCATCCCATGCTCGGATTACGCGAATATCCCGACCTCTTGCGGGTCGAGCGTGATGACGATGACATTCGATTTCGCAAACCAGAGCCAGCCCGACCGTGTGCCCGCCGGGGTGACGAGATGTCATGCAGGTTGAAGGTGAAATCCCGCAGCCCTCCGTTGCCCATATTCTGCACCCGATGCGGCACGGGCTGCAGGTTCAGCAGGATGTGATGCTCGTCAAACTCATCCTCGGGCATATTGCCGGCTCGGCCTGAAATAGCGGACCGACATCAACGCGGCCACCGACATATGCGCGGCGCCTTCGCTGTTCAGCAGCGGGGCGGACGGGTAGATCTCATCCTAAAATTGCGGCAAAGCTACACGCCCTCCGGTTTAGAAACGGATCGCTATCGCAACATGAAAGGCCCGGACGGACGATCCGGCACCTAATCTGATGCCCGTGTGCCATAGCGGCTGAGGATCAGGTCGATGCTGCTGTCAATTGTGGCGGTCATGTCCTCTTGGCTCAGCACATCACCGGTGAATATCATCGGCCAGAACGCTTTGGCCTTGATCAGGCCGATGAACTCCTGCCCGGCCCGCTCAGGGTCTTCGATCTGCAACTGCCCGTCATCTGCGGCATCTTTCAGCATGGTGACAAAGATCGACGTCTTATCCAGCTTGCCCTGCGCCGCCGCTGCCATCTCGGGGTTGCGCAAGGTTTCGCTGATCACCATCCGCGCCATTGCGATGACCTCGGGCATCATCAGAATCCGCCCTTCTGCCCAGGCAAGCTCGGTCAATTGCTCGCGGATATCGCGGCCCGGCTGATACCTGATATCCCGCACGGCGGCGAATCGATTGGACAGCTCCATCACAATCGAACGAAACAGGTTTTCCTTGCTTTCGAAATACTTGTACAGCGTGCGCTTGGAAACTTCGGCACGGGTGGAAATGCGGTCCATGCTGGCAGAGGCGAACCCCTTTTCTTGGAATTCGGCTACGGCGGCTTCGATGATCTGGGCCTGTTTGGACGCATTCGGTGCGCAGCAATCGCTCATGATTCAAAGCTATAGACCTATTGACAGAGCAAGGTCAAACACCAGGTAAACCCACGGGTTTACAAGGGCGAAACCGCCGCATATGGTAAACCCGCCAGTTTACCGATTCAGGTAACCAGCCCAACATGGAGAGTCCCCCCTCATGGCCTTGACCTTGAAACTGAATGGCGAGACCCACACGGTCGACGCCGAACCCGGCACCCCCCTGCTGTGGGTGATCCGGGATGAGCTTAAGCTGACCGGAACCAAATTCGGCTGCGGTGTTGCATCCTGCGGCGCCTGCACGGTGCACCTGAACGGTGAGCCCGTGCGCTCGTGCCAGACCTTTATCGAAGACGTCGAAGATGCCGAGATCACCACGATCGAAGCGGTGGGTGACGACAAGATCGGCGCGGCCGTCCAGCAAGCCTGGGTCGAGCTGGACGTGGTCCAGTGCGGCTACTGCCAGTCGGGTCAGGTGATGTCGGCCGTTGGCCTGTTGTCCGAAAACCCGAAACCCAGCGTCGAGGAAATCGACAGCTACATGTCCGGCAACGCCTGCCGTTGCGCCACCTATCAACGCATCCGCGCCGGTATCCAGCGCGCTTCTGAGATTCTGGAGGCCTGATCCATGACCATCAACACCTCTCGCCGTGGGTTTTTGAAAGGTGCCGCTGCTGCCGGTGCCGTCTTGTTGGTTGGCGCACGCCCCGATGGCGTGCTGGCTGCCGGATCGACCGAGACCGCTCAGTTCAACCCATTCGTGAAGATCGATGCCGATGGCACCGTGACCGCCATCGTCAAGCATTTCGAAAAGGGTCAGGGGCCTGCAACCGGTCTGCCGACTCTGATCGCCGAGGAAATCGGCCTGACCATGGATCTGATCGAATACGAATTCGCGCCTTCGGATCCGAACGTCTATAACAACTTGCTATTTGGCCCCTTCCAGGGCACGGGCGGGTCGACCGCGATGGCGAATTCGTGGCTGCAATACCGCCAGGCCGGTGCCGCTGCGCGCGAGATGCTGATCAACGCCGCCGCCCAAAGTTGGGGCGTGGATGCGTCCGGCATCACCATCGAAGAGGGCATCGTCAAGGCAGGCGACAAGTCGGCCCCGATTGCCGAATTCGTGGCCGCTGCGTCTCAGTTGGAAGCCCCGGCCGAGCCGCGCCTGAAGGACCCGTCCGAATTCCACCTGATCGGCAACGAAGCGGTGCGCCGTAAGGACTCGGTGATCAAAGGCAACGGTCAGGCGATGTACGCCATGGACGTTCACCTGCCGAACCAAATGGTCGCCATGATCAAGCGCCCGGAATCGAAAGGAGGCATCGCCAAGGGCTTTGACGACAACGCGTCGAAAGAGGTCAAAGGCTATATCAACGCCGCCGTTCTGCCCAATCAGGCGGGCGTCGCGGTCTATGCCGAAAACACCTGGGCTGCGATCCAGGCGCGCGACGCGCTTGAGGTCGAATGGGACATGTCCGGCGCGGAAACCCGCGACTCGGACCAGATCAAGGCCGAGATCATGGCCGCGTTGGAGGCCGAACCAGCGTATAACGTGAACCAAGCAGATACCGCAGTGGTGTCGGCGGCGATCGACGCGGCGGACAAGGTTGTCGAAAAGACCTTCTACTTCCCGCTACTGGCCCATGCGCCGATGGAGCCGCTGAACTGCACCATCGAGCAGACCGCCGAAGGTGATATCGTGCTACATGATGGCGCACAGATGCCCACCGGCCCACATATGGCCTATCAGCAGATCTTCCAGCTGCCGCCTGAGAAGATTCACATCAAGACTATGCTGGCCGGTGGCTCGTTCGGTCGTCGTGCGACCCCCGACGCGGATTACCAGGTCGAGGCCGCGCTGGCTTTTGTGGTCACCGACCGGTCCCGCCCGGTCAAGTTGGTGTGGACGCGCGAGGATGACATCCGCAGCGGGTACTACCGCCCGGCGTTCGGCCACAAGGTCCGCGTTGGTCTGGATGCCGACGGCAATATCGTCGGATGGCAGCATCGGGTCGCCGGGCAGTCAGTCATCAAAGGCACACCGTTCGAAGCGGTTCTGGTGCATGACGGAATCGACCACAGCTCGGTCGAAGGGATCGCCGACAGCCCGTATAAAATCCCCGGAATGGCGGTGGGCCTGACCGACACACCCAAGGCCACAACGGTTCTTTGGTGGCGCTCGGTGGGTCATACCCATACCGGCTATACGATGGAAACCATGATGGATTTGGTCGCCGAGGCCGCAGGCCGCGACCCGGTCGAGTTCCGTCTGGCGCATCTGACCGACGCCAGTGACGCGGATCAGCAACGCAAAGCAGGCGTGCTGAAACTGGTCGCTGAAAAGGCAGGATGGGGCAACGCACCGGCAGGTCGGGCGCAGGGCATTGCCGTGCATAAGTCCTTTGGATCCTATGCCGCGCAGGTTGTCGAGGTTTCGGGCGATCCGGAAAACGGCGTAAAGATCGAAAAGGTCACCTGCGCCGTGGATTGCGGCATCGCCGTGAACCCCGACGTGGTGCGCGCGCAGATGGAGGGCGGCATCGGTTACGGCATCGGCCATGTCATGCGCGACCAGATCACCCTGACCGGAGGGGCCGTGGACCAGTTCAACTTCCCGGACTACGAGCCACTGCGCATTGGTGATATCGCGGCGATTGACGTGCATATCGTGCCGTCCGCCGAAGCACCAACCGGAGTTGGTGAGCCCGGCACGCCCCCGTCTGCGCCAGCTCTTGCCAACGCGATCCGGGCACTTTCGGGCGTCAAGGTAACCGCGCTGCCGATGGCGGAAAACGGCGTCAACTTCGTCTGACACGCTCTCGCTCCGCGCCATCACCCTTTGGCGCAGAGCACCACGCCTGCATCAGGCAGATAAATAATTTGATCAAATTTCGTGACAAGACGCTCAGTCTCGATTACATCTCGGACATCCCGAGTGATGGAGACCCCAAATGGACCTGAGCGCCCTGCACAGTTTTCGCGTCGCCGCCTGTGACCTGAACGGTCAGATGCGCGGCAAGCGTGTGCCGCCCTCTTATGCCGACAAACTGAACAAAGGGACGGTGCGGATGCCGTTCTCTGCGCTGAACGTAGACCTGTGGGGCGCGGATATCGACGGCAGCCCTCTGGTCTTCGAATCCGGCGATGCGGATGGGATGCTCTTGCCGACGGATCGCGGCCCGGTGCCAATGCCGTGGCTGGCGGCAGACACGGCGTTGGTTCCGATGTGCCTGCACGATGACGCGGGCGCACCCTTTGCAGGCGACCCCCGACACGCTCTGGCCGCGGTAATGCAGCGGTACGCCCAGCGCGGCTGGTCCGTCATCGCAGCGACCGAGTTGGAATTCACCCTGCTGGATGCATCAGGCACCCAACCGCAACCCCCAATCAACCCGGTGACTGGGCGCAGGCTGGCGGATGAATCCGTTCTGTCCATGGCGGAGATGGACGCGTTCGATGCCTTCTTCACCGAGCTTTATGACGGCTGCGCCGCGATGGGCATCCCCGCGCAGACGGCAATCTCGGAAAGCGGTATCGGCCAGTTCGAGATCAACCTGAATCATCAGGACGCGATGCGCTGTGCCGATGATACGTGGCTTTTCAAGACCTTGACGCGCGGCCTTGCCCGCAAGCACGGGTTCACCGCCACGTTCATGTCCAAGCCTTACGCAGACGATGCGGGCAACGGAATGCATGTGCATTTCTCGGTCGTGGATGATCAGGGGCAAAACGTGTTCGACAATGGTGGCCCCGAGGGGACCGATCTGCTGCGTTGGGCGGTTGCCGGATGTCTGGCCGCGATGCCCGGATGTACGTTGATCTTCGCACCGCACGGAAACTCATACACACGCCTCGTGCCCGGCGCGCACGCCCCGACCGGTGCAAGCTGGGCTTATGAAAACCGCACTGCCGCGATCCGCATCCCCGGCGGTGCGCCCGCCGCGCGGCGGATCGAACATCGCGTTGCGGGCGGTGATATCAACCCCTACCTGATGCTGGCCGCCGTCTTGGGTGCCGCGATGAACGGGATCGAGGACGAGACCGAACCGCCCGCCCCGATCTCGGGCAACGCTTATGAAATCGACGGCCTGCCGCAACTGGCCGGTGACTGGGCCTCGGCGATCGCCGCCTTTGAAACCGACCCGTTTGTCGCGCGCATCTTTCCCGCCGACTTGATCCGCTTTTTCGCCATGACCAAGCGGCAGGAAATCCTGCGCTTTGGTGAACGCCCGCCGGATGAGCACTGGCTCAGCTATCTCGAAGCGGTTTGACCCCTTGCCCGACCGGATTCGGTGGGCTAGAATAAATTTGATCAAATTTGGTGACCCATGAAAATCGGCATCCTAGTAACCGGCCACCCTCCCGACGAATTGCGCGACCAATTCGGTGCCTATGACGCGATGTTTCGCACCCTGTTGGATGGAAACGGCTTCGAGTTCGAAAGCTATGCAGTCGTGGACAATCAATTCCCCGACAGCGCGGATCAGGGCGATGGCTGGATCATCACCGGCTCGCGACACGGAGCGTATGAGGACCACGCGTGGATTCCCCCCTTGGAGAACCTCATTCGTGCGATCTGGAAAAGCGGCCAACCCTTGATCGGGGTCTGCTTCGGCCACCAGATCATCGCACAGGCACTTGGTGGCAAAGTCGAAAAGTTCAAAGGCGGCTGGGCCGTTGGGCGGACCGATTATGACTATGACGGGCAATCAGTGACCCTGAACGCCTGGCATCAGGATCAGGTTGTCGAATTGCCCCAAGGTGCCAAGGTGACCGGCTCGAACGCCTTCTGCCGCAACGCCATGGTCGCCTACGGAGACACGATCTGGACCGTTCAGGCGCATCCGGAATACGGTGACAGCTTTATCAATGGTCTGATGGAGACACGCGGCAAGGGCGTGGTGCCCGATGAACTGATGCAGGCTGCAGCCAATCGCCTGCCCGCCAAAGATGACAATCCGAAGATCGCGCAGCACATGGCCGATTTTCTGAAGAAAGAGAGGGCCTGATGGCCGACTGGAAAGATCAGCTGCCTCAGGCAGCACGGACCTATATCGAAGGCCAGCGACTGGATGAGGTCGAATGCATCATCTCGGACCTGCCCGGCATCGCCCGGGGCAAAGCTGTGCCTGCTTCGAAATTTGCCAAGCAGTCCTATTTTCACCTGCCCGACAGCATCTTTTACCAGACCATCACCGGTGATTGGGGCGAGGCAGCGGGCGAGGACGGGTTCATCGAACGGGACATGATCCTGAAGCCTGACTTCACCACAGCGTCGGCTGCGCCATGGACCGGCGACTGGACGCTGCAGGTGATCCATGACGCCTATGACCGGGACGACAACCCGATCCCGTTCAGCCCGCGCAACGTACTGAAACGCGTGGTGAAACTGTATCACGACAAAGGCTGGAAGCCGGTCGTCGCGCCCGAGATGGAGTTCTTTCTGGTCGCCCCGAACGTGGACCCGGCGCAGGGGATCACACCGATGATGGGCCGTTCAGGCCGTCCGGCTGCGGCGCGTCAGGCCTATTCGATGACTGCGGTGGACGAATTCGGTCCGGTGATCGACGACATCTATGATTTCGCCGAGCACCAGGGGTTCGAGATCGACGGCATCACGCAGGAAGGCGGCGCGGGCCAGTTGGAGATCAATCTGCGCCACGGCAACCCAGTCAAACTGGCCGATGAGGTGTTCTATTTCAAACGCCTGATCCGCGAGGCCGCCCTGCGTCACAACTGCTTTGCCACCTTCATGGCGAAGCCGATTGAGGATGAGCCGGGCTCGGCCATGCACATCCACCACTCGATTATCGATATCGAGACGGGGCAGAACATCTTCTCGGGCCCGCAAGGCGGTGAGACGGACGCGTTCTATCACTTCATCGCCGGGCTGCAGAACCACCTGCCCGCAGGTCTTGCGGTGATGGCGCCCTATGTTAACTCGTACCGCCGCTATGTGAAAGACCACGCCGCCCCGATCAATCTGGAATGGGCACGCGACAACCGTACCACCGGCATCCGCGTGCCTCTGTCAGGCCCCGAGGCCCGCCGTGTGGAAAACCGCATCGCGGGAATGGACTGCAACCCCTATCTGGGCATCGCACTGTCGCTGGCCTGCGGTTATCTGGGTCTGACCCAGCAGGAGCGCCCCCGCCGTCAGTTCTATGGCGACGCCTATGAAGGAGACGGCGATATCCCGCAGGTCATGGGCAACGCACTGGACCTGTTCGACGAGGCCACCGCCCTGCACGAAGTCCTCGGTCCCGAATTCGCCCGCGTCTATGGCATCGTCAAACGCGCCGAGTATGAGGAATTCCTGCAGGTCATCTCTCCGTGGGAGCGTGAGCATCTGCTGATGAACGTCTGAGGCGCACGATGAACCTGCTTTATTCCAACGACCGCAAAGCCGAGTATCCGGCCAGTTGGTATGCCGCGACGGCCAATCCGGTCGACCGGTATCCCGCGCTGACGGAGAAAGTGAAAGCAGATGTCTGCGTGGTGGGCGGAGGCTATACCGGCCTCTCCGCCGCGCTGCATCTGGCCGAAGCCGGGTTCGACGTGGTGCTGCTTGAGGCGCACCGGGTGGGGTTCGGCGCGTCAGGCCGCAATGGCGGTCAACTGGGCAGCGCGCAACGGATGGATCAGGAAGACCTTGAGCGACTGGTCGGGAATGACGACGCAGCGAAGCTCTGGGATCTGGCCGAGGATGCCAAAGATCTGGTCAAATCACTGATCGCCAAGCATCAGATCGATTGTGACCTGAAACCCGGCGTGGCGGTTCTGGGCCTAAGCAGTGGCGAGCAACAAGAACTACATGACCATGCGGCGCATCTGTCTGACCGGTACGGCTATGACCAGATGGAATTACTGGACGAAGGCGCGGGCCACGCTCTGTGCCCGTCACCCGCCTATCGCGGCGGCTATCTGGACATGGGGGCCGCGCATCTGCATCCGTTGAATTTCACACTGGGGCTGGCGCAAGCCGCCGTGAAAGCCGGTGTACGCATCCACGAATGCACCGAGGTCACAGGTATTGAAGAAGGCACTCCGGCCATCGTGCACTCCGCGAAGGGCAAAGTGACCGCCGACCACGTCATTCTGGCCTGTAACGGCTATCTTGGCGATCTGAACGGCAAGGTGGCCTCACGCGTCATGCCGATCAACAACTTCGTTGCGGCGACCGAGCCTCTGGGCGAAGACGCCGCCCGCGTCCTGACCCGCGACGTGGCCGTCGCCGACACAAAATTCGTGGTGAATTACTTCCGCCTCAGCGCTGACAACCGCCTGCTGTTCGGCGGCGGCGAAAGCTATGGCTATCGCTTCCCCGCTGACATCGCCGCCAAGGTTCGCAAACCTATGGTCGAGATTTTCCCGCATCTGCGCGACGTCAAGATCGACTATGCCTGGGGCGGCACTTTGGCCATCACCATGCGGCGGATGCCCTATCTGGCGCGGGTTGCACCAAACATCCTGTCCGCTTCGGGCTATTCTGGTCACGGGGTTGGCACCGCGACCCATGCCGGGCAACTGATGGCGCTGGCCATTCAGGGGCAGGCCGAAGGGTTCGACACCATGGCCCGCGTGCCCGCCCTGCCCTTCCCCGGCGGCCCCGCCCTGCGCAGCCCCCTGCTGGTGCTGGCAATGACGTGGTTCGCCTTGCGGGATCGTCTCGGGGTCTGACCTTAAGAAATTGCGACTGATTGGTGAAATTTCGCCCATAAGGCGATTGAGGGGTTTTATTGCTCGATAATTAGCTTTATCTTTCCCAAAGATAGAATTCGGGAAAACCAAATATGACGCTTCCTCCAAACGTTCATGACGCCGAACCCATCCCCGCAGCTGCCCGCGAAGCAATCGACGCCCTGATGCAGTCGGGCGACCTGTTCCGCTATACCGCGCCGCAGGATGCACCGGTTGCCTTGCTCGAGGCTGAATTCGCCGCATTGCTGGGCACGAAATACGCGCTGGCGGTTTCTTCCTGCTCGGCCGCATTGTTCCTGTCGCTGAAAGCGTTGGGCCTGCCGCGGGACGCACGGGTTCTGATCCCCGGCTTTACCTTCGCCGCCGTGCCGTCGTCGATCGTGCACGCGGATTGCGTTCCGGTGCTGTGCGAAGTGGGTGAAAACTATCGCATCGACATGGACGACTTTGCCGCCAAGCTGGACGACGCGCAGGCGGTGATCATCAGCCACATGCGCGGCCATACCTCCGACATGGACGCGATCATGGCCCTATGCAACGAGCACGACATCCCGGTGATCGAGGACGCGGCCCATTCGCTGGGCACCACCTGGCACGGGCAGAACATTGGCACCATCGGTAAGGTCGGCTGTTTCTCGTTCCAGTCCTACAAGATGATCAACGCAGGCGAAGGTGGCATTCTGATCACTGACGACGCCGATCTGGTGGCCCGCGCCGTGATCATGTCGGGCGCTTATGAGCATAACTGGAAGAAGCACAAAGGCCCGCATGGTGACAACTCGTCCGAGCTGGAACAGGCCTTCGCCCGCTGGCAGAACCAATTGCCGCTGTATAACCTGCGCATGAGCAACCTGAGCGCCGCAGTGATCCGTCCGCAGATTCCAGAACTGGCACGCCGCGTGCAGGACGGGTTGGCGAACCACGACTATGTGGCGGATCGCCTGAACACGTCGGATTACATCGACGTCCCTGCCCCACTGGCGCCGGAACGTCGCGCACCGGACTCGATCCAGTTCAACCTGGTTGGAATGGACGAGACCGAGATCCGCGCCTTTGCTGCCGCCTCTGAATCGCGCGGCGTCAAGGTTCAGGTCTTCGGGTTGAGCGACGACAATGCCCGCGCCTTCTGGAACTGGCAATTCCTGCCCGAGACCTTCGAGCTGCCGCAGACGCGTGACATGCTGATGAAAGCCTGTGACGTCCGCCTGCCAGTCCGTCTGACGCGCGAAGAGCTGGATATCATCGCCGATATCCTGCTGGCCTCGGTCGGCGAAGTGACCGGCCCGGTTCCGGTCTACGGCACCTGACGGCTATTGCGGACCGAGGTCGAACAACTCGGTCGATAGAAACAGCGCCGTGACCCCCTCGGGGGTTGCGGCAACGCCGGACAGGATTGCAGCCACTTGCAGTCCGGCGGGCGTTTCCACCAACAGTGGCGCACCGGAATCCCCCATCATCACAGGGCAAATCGCCAACAGAATCCCGCCCTGATACCGACGCGGAGGACAGGTTTCGGTTCGGCTGAGAATATGTGGCCGCACTCCAGGATACCCTGCAACAAAAGCCGACGCATCCTCGGCATTTGCAAGCGGCAGATAGCCGACCTGCTGACCAATCGGCTCGCTGAGTTCCAGAACCGCCCAATCCAGATCGGCACGATCATCAAACGTCCCGTCTTTGCCCTGGTCGGAATGCAACTGATACCCCGCTACGTCGGACACAGCAGCAGTTGATCCACGCTGATACCCGGCAGCAAACCGGATGCTGGAGGGCGGAATCCATCGTTGCCGTGGTGCGTTGTACAGGCAATGCGCAGCGGTCAGGACGAGCCGATCCGACACCAGAACACCGGTGCAGTGGGACCTCTGATCCCGGCTGGCAAAGTTGATCCGACCAATGGCACGCCACGGGGGCTGGCCCGCATCCAAAATTTCGCGGTTGCGAATAGCATCACACCCTGACCCGGACTGTGTCCCCAGCCGGCAGACCGGAGACCAGTTTTCCGAATAAACACCCTGCGACAGTGCGGGCTGCATCCAAAGCAGTGCGATACTCAGGACCAGCCAGCGCATTCTTGGCGCGGTCAGTTCAGCTTGGAGAGTTTCTGCTGCAGCTCGGCAAGCTGCTTCTTGATGTCATCCAGGTCTTCTTTGGATTCCGGTTTTTCTTCGTCATCCTTGCCCGGACCGGACCAGTTCCCCGACAGGCCACCCGTCATAGCCTTCAGAAATGCCTTTTGCTGCGCCTGCATCGCCTCAAACCCCGGCATCTGCGCCATCGGGTTCATGGCGTTCATGTTTTCCATCATCTTGCTTTGGCTCTCGCGCAGCATCTCGAACGAGCTTTGCAGGAATTGCGGCATCATCCCACCGCCCGGGATCATGTAGCTGCGGACCAGATCATTCAGCACATTCACTGGCAAAACATTCTCGCCGCGGCTTTCGTGCTCGGCAATGATTTGCAGCAGGTATTGCCGGGTCAGATCGTCCCCGGTTTTCAGATCGATGATCTGCACCTCACGCCCGTCGCGGATGAAGGTCGCTATATCTTCCAGCGTGACATAGTCGCTGGTCTCGGTGTTATACAGCCGGCGGCTTGCATAGCGTTTGATCAACAGCGGTTTTTCTTGTTCTGACACCGTTTACCCTCCCCAAGGATGATGCGTTGCAGCAGAGATTATGCGAGCGCAGAACAAAAAGAAAGGGCAGGCCAAAAGACCTGCCCAACGCGATTGCACCAGATGGGAGGAACGGGTGCGCCTCGCGGCCTTAATTATTTTGCAGTTGCAGCTTTCTTGGCAGCAGCTGTGACGTCGTTGGTTGCTTTCTTGACGGCAGCGGTTGCGTCTTCAGCAGCTTCTTTGCCTGCAGCCATCAGCAGCTCGACGGTTTCGGTCTGCAGTTTTTTCGCGATTTCGGCGAAAGCAGCCATGTTTTCAGCAGCAACTTCAGCCGAAGCGCTTGCGAAATCGGTCGCGGCTTTTGCGTAGTCAGCCGGCTCGGCCTTTGCTTTCGACATCTCGTTCAGTTTGGACAGGGTGTCCTTGGTCCATTTGTTCGAGATTTCAGCCGATTTTTCTGCGGCTTCCAGCGCAACGCCCGACAGTTTTTCATTCAGGGTTGCGGTCGATTTGAAAGCACCTTCCAGAGCAGTGGTGTCAACAGGGAACGCGCCCATCATTTCTTTCAGGGTCGCGGTAAAGTCTTGAGTCTTTGCCATTGTCCTAATCCTTTTTGCCGAACCGGGCCCACCCCGGCTTTCATCAGCTTGAGGATAATATGAATGCTGCGTCGCAGCATTTCAAGTTTTTTCTCGCTGCGACGCAGAATTTTCTAGTTTCAAAATGAAATCAGCCGTTTGGGTGGGCCACGACATAGGTGCCAGGTGCCGGGGCCAGCCGCGGGTGATCCGAATCACCGGTTTCGCGGGCGGGAACTTGCTTGCCTGAACGCTTCTTCAGCCACGCCTCCCACAGGGGCCACCACGAGCCTTCGTGGAATTCTGCCTGTTTCAACCAGGTATCGGCATCCGCCTTCAGATCCGGGTTGGTGTAATGTCCGTATTTCTTTTTGCTGGGCGGGTTGATGATGCCCGCGATATGGCCGGATTCGGACACTACGAAAGTCTTGCTTCGCGACGCCATCTTCTGAACACCGCGATAACAGTCTTTCCACGCCGCAATATGATCCGTCTCGCAGGTGATTGCCATCAACGGCACATCGACATCGCTGAGTTTCAGCTTGTGGCCGAACAGCTCAAACCCGTCGGTGGCGAATTCGTTGCGCTGGCACAGGCCCCGCAGATACTCGACCGTCATCTTGGCCGGAAGGTTGGCCCCGTCGCCATTCCAGAACAACAGATCAAAGGCCGGAGGCACCTCACCCAGCATATAGCTGCGGATTGCCGGACCATAAACCAGATCGCGCGAGCGTAGAAAGGACATGGTGCGCGCCATGATCCACGACCGCAGCACGCCCTCTTTGTTCACCTCTTCCTCGATCCCATCGATGAAGTCGTTCTGCAGGAAAGGCGTAAACTCACCCTGTTCGGAAAAATCCGTCAGCGCGGTGAATAGAGTAGCCGACTTGACGGATTTGTCGCCGCGTTGCTTCAGCAGCGCCAGCGTCAGACTCAGCGTGGTGCCTGCGATGCAATAGCCGATCGCGTTCACTTGCTTGACCTTGCAGATCTTCTTGACCTCTTCGATCGCGGTCAGGAAGCCGTCCTGAATGTAATCCTCCATTCCGGTTTCGGCATAGCTTTCATCCGGATTGACCCAGCTGACGACAAACAGGGTATAGCCTTGCTCGGTCACCCATTTGATCAAGCTGTTCTGCGCCTTGAGGTCGAGAATGTAGAATTTGTTGATCCAGGGCGGGAACAGGACGATTGGCGTTTCGTGAACCGTCTCGGTCGCGGGCTTGTACTGGATCAGCTCCATCATGCGGTTGCGATACACCACGTCACCGGGCGTCGTCGCCAGGTTGCCGCCAACCTCAAAGGCACTTTCGTCGGCCAGTTTCACAACCAGTTCGCCGTCGTTGGCTTCAAGGTCCGAGACGAGGTTCTCAAGTCCCTTGATCAGCGACTGGCCCTCGGTTTCAACAGCCTTTTCCAACGCGTCCGGGTTTGTCGCCAGAAAATTCGTGGGTGCCATCATGTCGACAATCTGCTGCGAGAAATACCGCAGGCGCCGTTTGTCCTTTGCATCCAGATCCTCGACCGAGGCAACGGCCTGGGCGATGGCTTCGGAATTGGTCTGATATTGCTGGCGGATCAGGCGAAAGTAAGGGTTGGTTTCCCAAAGGGGGTTGGAAAACCGTTTATCGCTGGGCTTGGGGTCGTCGTCATCAACGTCTCCCGAGGTCAGCGCCTGCTGCGCTTCGGCAAAGTTCAGAACCGATTTGCCCCAGTATTCAATCTGTTGTTCCAACAACTTGGCGGGATTCTGCCAAGCTTCGGCCCAATATGCAGTTGCTGCTCGTGCGAAAAGCTCCTGATTCGGGGCGTCCAAAGCAGGGGTATGCGACTTTTTCGAAGACATGACTTCGATCAGACGTTTGGAGAGCTCCTCGACCTTCTCCATGTTTTCCTTAAGGCGTTCAATGTTTTCTTCTGTCAATTCTGGCATCTGGTCTTCACTTGTTGTCATTTTAACAATTCCCCCCTAACCTCGCTGCTATGCAGAATAACGTCGTGGGTCTTGGGGGGCAAAGCGGCGAATGGTCCGAACTAAAACAGGCTGACACGCAGGAGGCCCCTTTTTCATGCGCTACATGATGACTTACGACCTGATGGAAACGATGCGCAACACCAACCAGTGGATGGGCGCAACTGCCAGCGCCATTGCATCTTATCCCATGTTCTCGATGGTTCCCAACCCCGCCTTCAGCATGATGGCCGCCTGGGGTGAGGTGACCGAGCGGACATTTCAACGCATGGTCGTCAAACCCGACTGGGGCATTCGCACCTTTACCTGCGAGGACGGCAAGGACCATCTGGTCGATGTCACAACCGTCGTTGAACGCCCCTTTGGTGATCTGGTCCATTTTCGGGTGAACGGTCGCGAGGAACAGCCCCGCAAGGTTTTGCTGGTTGCGCCGATGTCGGGGCACTACGCCACGCTGCTGCGATCGACGGTGAAAAGTCTGCTGGTCAACTGCGAAGTATACATTACCGATTGGCATAATGCGCGCGACATCCCCGTGTCCGAAGGCAAGTTCGATGTTGAGGACTATACTCTCTATCTTGTCGATTTTATGAAAGAGCTTGGCCCGGACACCCATGTCGTGGCCGTTTGCCAACCGGTTCCGCTGACGCTGGCCGCGACCGCCTATCTGGCCGAGGTCGAACCCAAGGCGCAGCCCAGCACCCTGACCCTGATCGGTGGCCCGGTCGATCCCGACGCCACTCCGACCGACGTGACCGACTTTGGCCGCCGTGTCACAATGGGCCAGTTGGAAGAAACCATGATCCAGCGCGTCGGCTTCAAGTACAAGGGCGTAGGCCGCATGGTCTATCCCGGCCTGCTGCAGCTGGCGTCGTTCATGTCGATGAACGCAGACCGCCACTCCAAGGCATTCTCAGACCAGATCCAGCGCGTGATGCGCGATGAAGCGTCAGATCACGATGCCCATAACCGGTTCTACGACGAATATCTGGCCGTCATGGACATGACGGCCGAGTTCTACCTGTCCACGGTCGAGCGCATTTTCAAAAACCGTGAAATCGCGAAGAATGAATTTGTGGTCGCCGGTCACAAGGTCGATATCGGCAAGATCACCGATGTTGCGGTCAAGACCGTCGAAGGCGCCAATGATGACATCTCAGCCCCCGGTCAGTGTATTGCGGCGCTGGACCTGTGCACCGGTTTGCCGGATTCGAAAAAGGCCAGCCATGTTGAACCCGGAGCCGGTCACTATGGCATCTTTGCCGGACGCAGCTGGCGCGACAATATCCGGCCGCTGGTGATCGACTTCATGAACACCAATTCGCGCAAATCGCCGCGCCGCGCTGCCAACAGAAACAAGGTGGCCTGACCTTCATGCGCAGGAGAGCGGCAGAGGAAATGCCCTTCTCTTGCGGTTGCGGCACCCTGAGCGGGCATATTACGGTTGCCGGTGTTCAAACCGGCACTCATGTTGCCTGCTACTGCCATGACTGCCGCGCGGCTCAGCTGTATTTCGGACAGCCTGACCCGGCCCCCGGCCCTGTCGACATCCTGCAAATGAGCCCGGAAGACATTTGCATCGACCGTGGCGCGGAACACCTTGCGCTGATGCAGCTCAGCCCCAAGGGGATGCTGCGCTGGTACGCGGATTGCTGCAACGCACCGATTGCGACGACGTCGCGAACAGCCAAGTTTCCCTTCGCAGGATTCATCGTCAAACGCATCGCTGATCCCAGTGCACTTGGGCCGGTCACCACTCGTGGCTTTGTTCCGCAGCCGGACGGCACGCAGTCGCACGAAAAAATACGCTATGCGGCGATCGGATTGCTGACGCGTCTGGCGAAATCCTGGGTTACGGGCAGCTGGAGGAACACGCCGTTTTTCAACACAGACAACGGTGATCCCGTCGCAACGCCGACAATCCTCAGCAAGGCTGAGCGCGCGCAGTATTACACATAGGCGGCTTGGGTGGGCGCACCAAGCCACTCCTTCAATGCATCATTTACAGTTCGGGGTGCTTCAAGCGTAGGCAGGTGGCCTGCATCCGCGACGACCAGCAGTTCGGCGCCGGGGATCAGGTCCGCCATGAAAGCCTGCTTTCGCTGCGGTGTCAGCGTGTCATGCGCGCCGCACAGAATCAGTGTCGGCACCCTGATGCGCCGCAGTTCGCCCTGCTGATCCGGACGCCGCTGCAGGGCACGGATCTGACGTTCAAACACCGCAGGCCCCAGATCCAGCGCCATTTCAATCAGGGCGTTCAGAATGGGAATGCGCTTTGGCCCGGGGGCCAACGTGTCAGACCCGATGATCCGTCGCATCACGTCCTCCAGCCGCCCTGCCTTCGCGCCGACCAAAAGCTCCTCACGCGCCGCTGCCAGCTGCGGCGTATCGGCCTGCGCATCCGTCGCCATCAGGCACAGGCGCGACACCCGGTCCGGCGCGCGGCGAATAAGCTCAAGCGCGACCACACCGCCCAGACCAAGCCCGCCCAGCGCAAAACGATGCGGCAACTGGTCCAACAGGGCCGAGGCGATCTCTTCAATCCGCTCTCCCAGTGTAACCGGCGCAACCATCACGGCGCGCTGTCGCGAAAGACAGTTGATCTGGGGTTCAAAAATCCGTGCATCGCACATCATTTCGGGCAATAAAACCAGCGGCTCGATCACGCGGGGCCTCGTAACAATCGACCTTTTCGGTCTGCACTCTTTGAGAGCAGGATGAGACGTTTTGCGGCTTCGGGCAAGTTAAACTTCAGGGATAGTTGATGCCCCGGAAGGTCGGGAAATCCGCGTATCTCTGGCGTCGCGCCAACAGATCCTCGTCGGGCGCGTCGCCCGGGCGCAGCAGACAGCCACGCGGCGCGATATAGCTGTCGATGCGGCGCTGGGGTTTGGGCCTCCAGACAAGGTTGAAGGCGCAGAGCTTGGGAAAGAACCAGATCTCGGAATAGTCCAGATGGTCGTGCATCCACCACGCCAGATCGCGCCAGTCCCGCCCGGATTCGTACTGATCGGCGAACCACGGAATGACAATCGAGGCGCCTGCAATCCGCGCATCACCCTCGCCCCGATCCCAGATATGGCATTCCAATGGGTTGTCGTTTCGGGCGCAGTTCAAACGGTTCTCGTTCCCGAAACGGTTCAGCGAGGGCGAACGATATCCGGACCGGACCGCAACGCGCCCAAAGGTTTCCTCAAGCGGGTCCAGCAGGGTTTGGCAAAACGCGCGACCGGTTTCGATGGCCAGATCGGGGTTGTCGGGAAGGTTTTGTTTTTCATGGAAATTCCCGATCTCGGAATACAGGAAATCCCGCATGAAGAAATGCCGAGACAGGCGCACGCGGCCAAGCGTTTCAAGGCTCCACATGCTGCCCGGCTTGCGCATCGCTACTCGACCCCTATTCCTTTGAACCAGTCAAGGATGCCGGTCACCGTTGCATCCGTCTGGCCCGGAGACATTAATCGCCCGGCAATAACATGTGACGCGGGATCGTCCCCCGGCCCCATCGTCACCAGATTGACCGTTGAGGGACCGCCCCAGCTTTCTGCCACCTTATGCGTCCGGTCGGGCCGCACCACCTGATCATCGTCCGAGAACCAGAACAGCGCCGGCACCTGAGCGTCTGAGACGTCCAGCGCATAGACGGTTTCAACCAGCACGGTCATCGGCACGACCGCCTCCCACGGATAGACCGATGTCCAATAGGTGTTCAGCTCGGGGTCCACGCCCGAGACGTCCCGCTCCTCGCCCATTACCAAGGGCAACCACGCGCGCGCCCAGGGCAGACCGGGCAACCACGCGCCGGGCGTGTTCACTCCGAAATTGGGCGAGACGAAGATCATCGCCGCTATATCCCGGCTGAGCTCCGGATCCAATGCGGCCGCCGCTGCCAGCGTTCCGCCGGTTGAAGTGGACATGACCACAACCTTGTCACCCACGGCACGCGCTGCGGCCAGCCCCTCGGCCATGTCCTGCATCCAGCCTGTCGCGGTTGCCTCGCCCATCGCGCTGCCGTCCCGTCCGTGACCCTGCAACCGGGTATAGACTAGGTTGGCCCCCAATGCGTCAGCCACCCTATCCGGAACCGGGCGAATTTCCTCGGACGAGGCCGAAAAACCGTGCACATAAAGGACCGAGACCGGCGTGCGTTGTTCCTTGAACCCATCCTGCCAGATGACCCGTTTCTGGACGCCCGGAACGATGTCGTCAAAGGTGGATTCCGTGCTTTCGAAATAAACCTGAACCCCCTCACCGAATTTGCGCGGATCAAAGCGCGGATGCAGATCAACCTGCTCGCGCGGCCCAAACACGTAGATCACCCCGCCGAGGACAATCAGCACCAGCAGCAGACGGCCAAGTACCCATCCAAAACGCCGCATCAGGTGATCCCCATCACCTCAATCACCGCGTTTTCGATCAACCCCAAACAGGGACCGTCCGAGAAGCGATGATCGGCATCCTTGACCAGCAGCAGGCGCATATCATCCCCGCTGGCGTGGTCCAGCAACCGCACTGCCGTTTCGGTGGTCACCGCTGTATCTGCCGTGCCCTGAAGGAATCGCACGGGAAATGGCAGGTCCAGCGCATCGCGCAACACCAACTGCTGCCGCCCGTCTTCGATCATCCGCTTGGTGATGATGTAGGGCTCCATGTAGTCCGAGGGCAGTTCGACATGGCCAACGGAGTCCAGAGCCGCCTTCTGTGCGTCACTGAACGACGCCCAGTAACCGTCTTCGGTAAAGTCCGGCGCGGCCGCGATGGTGACCATCCCGGCGATCCGCTCGGGCATCGCCTTGGCCAGCAACAGCGCCTGCCACCCGCCCATTGAGGACCCAACGACAATCAACGGCCCTTCGGTCAGTTCTGATATGGCCACCACCGTGTCCTGATGCCAGTCACCGATGCACCCTTCTTCGAACGTGCCCGAGCTTTCGCCATGGCCGGAGTAATCGAACCGCAAAAAAGCCTGCCCGCGTGCCTGCGCCCAGGCCTCAAGATGCACCGCCTTGGTGCCCTCCATATCCGACTTGAGACCACCCAGGAAAACAATGGTCGGGCCGGTGCCGTCGCTTTTGTGATAGGCCAACCGCCGTCCCTGCGGTGTTTCCAGAAATTCCGTCGCTGCCATGAAACCCTCTTTCCTTTTGCAGCATCATGCACGCCTTACACCCAAGTGCAATTCCTGGGATCCCTCTACACCTGGCTATAAATATCTCGGGGAGCCGCCATTGGTGCGCCATTGGTTCGAGCGCCAATAGCGGCGGGGCTGCCCCCTCGCTCCTGCCCTTGACACCGGCACCCTCACCTGCCAAATCAGCCCGACACACATAACCCGCAACCGGGCGTTCAGTGGGCGCCAAACCGACGAGGAGAGCCGATATGGCCCTGGATTCAAAATCCGTCTCTCTCACTTTTCCCGATGGCAATGCACGTTCCTATGACGCAGGCGTCACGCCCGCGCAGGTGGCTGCCGATATCTCAACCTCGCTGGCAAAAAAGGCCATCTCGGCCACGGTAAACGGCCAGCACTGGGACCTGCAGTGGCCCATTGACGCCGATGCCGACATCGCCATCCACACCATGAAGGATGAAGTTCAGGCCAATGAACTGATCCGTCACGACCTGGCGCATATCATGGCCCGCGCCGTGCAGGAAATCTGGCCCGCCACCAAGGTTACCATCGGCCCCGTCATCGAAAACGGCTGGTATTACGACTTTGACCGTGAGGAACCGTTCACGCCCGAAGATCTCGGCCTCATCGAGAAAAAGATGAAAGAGATCATCAACAAGCGCGACCCCGTCACCACCGAGGTCTGGGACCGCCAGCGCGCGATCGAGTTCTATTCGGCGAACAACGAGCCCTACAAGGTCGAGCTGATCGAAGCCATTCCTGGTGACGAGCCGCTGCGCATGTACTGGCACGGCCACTGGCAAGACCTGTGCCGCGGACCTCACCTGCAGCACACCGGTCAGGTTCCGGGGGATGCGTTCAAGCTGATGTCCATCGCGGGTGCCTATTGGCGCGGCGACAGCGATCGCGCGATGCTGCAGCGCATCTACGGCGTGGCCTTTACCGGCAAGGAAAAGCTGAAAGCCTACCTGCATATGCTGGAAGAAGCCGCCAAACGCGACCACCGCAAGCTGGGCCGCGAGATGGACCTGTTCCACATGCAGGAAGAAGCGCCCGGTCAGATCTTCTGGCATCCCAATGGCTGGACCATCTACACCCTGCTGCAGGACTACATGCGCCGCCAGCAGCGCAAGGGCGGGTACGTCGAGGTGAACACGCCGCAGGTCGTTGACCGCAAGCTGTGGGAACGGTCCGGCCACTGGGACAAGTATCAGGAAAACATGTTCATCGTCGAAGTGGACGAAGAACATGCCCGCGAGAAAGCCGTTAACGCGCTCAAGCCGATGAACTGCCCTTGCCATGTTGAAATCTTCAAACAGGGCCTGAAATCCTATCGCGATCTACCGTTGCGCATGGCCGAATTCGGGTCGTGCAACCGGTACGAACCCTCGGGCGCATTGCACGGCATCATGCGCGTGCGCGGCTTTACGCAGGACGACGCCCACATCTTTTCGACCGAAGAGCAGATCGAGGCCGAAACCGCTGAATTCATCCGCTTCCTCAGCGTGATCTATAAGGATCTGGGGTTCGAAAAGTTTGCGGTGAAATTCTCGGATCGCCCCGAAACCCGCGCCGGGTCGGACGAGGTCTGGGACAAGGCCGAAACCGCATTGCTGTCCGCCACCCGCGCAGCGGGTATCGAACCCGAACTGAACCCGGGCGAAGGCGCCTTCTACGGTCCAAAGCTGGAGTTCGTCCTGACAGACGCCATCGGTCGCGACTGGCAGTGCGGCACCTTCCAGGTGGACTTCGTTCTGCCTGAACGCCTGGACGCCACCTATATCGGCGCCGACGGCGGCAAACACCGCCCTGTCATGCTGCACCGTGCGACGCTGGGATCGTTCGAACGGTTCATCGGCATTCTGATCGAAGAACACGCGGGCAAACTGCCGTTCTGGCTGGCCCCGCGTCAGGTCGTCGTGGCCTCGATCACGTCCGAAGCGGATGAGTACGTGCTGGAAGTGGTGGACACGCTCAAGGCTGCTGGCGTCCGCGCCGAGGCGGATATTCGCAACGAGAAGATCAACTACAAGGTCCGCGAGCATTCGGTCGGCAAGGTGCCGGTCATCCTGGCCGTCGGCCACCGCGAGGTTGAAGAGCGCACTGTCAGCGTCCGGCGTCTGGGTGAAAAACAGACGCAGGTTCAACCGCTTGACGTTGTAACAAAAGAGCTGTCGCAGGCGGCAACTCCGCCCGACCTGCTGTAACATTCGGCGCCATATTGCCGGAAATCCGGCCCCGAGTTTGGGGCCGGATTGAAACAATTACCATTTTTCATTTCAAAAACAATTTGTTAACCTTCAAGAGGACATGACTTGTCCTGACGGGGTTGTGAGACACGGGCTCGTGAATTCAACTGCAGCCCTGCAACCATTACCTTTGTCATCGTCACAAGCAGACATACGCAGTCATCAAAAGGGATTACCGAGATGTCGAACACCGCAAAAACCCTGGTTATCGCAAGCGCAGTCGCAGCCGCCGTTTCGGGCGCCGCAACCACTGCCACCGCACAAGCCAAAGAGAAATGCTATGGCGTATCGCTGGCCGGTCAGAATGACTGTGCCGCCGGCCCCGGCACAACCTGCGCGGGCACCTCGACCGTGGACTATCAGGGCAACGCATGGACCCTGGTCGACGCGGGCACCTGCGCCGATATCGAGTTGCCGGACAACCGCAAAGGTTCGCTGGAACCGCTGGACCGCGACCTGCCGGCATAAGCCCAAGCTTTCAAAACTCGAAGGGGCGGGCCATATCGCCCGCCTCTTTTTCGTGATCGGAGAGCCTGCCCATGTTGGACCATACGACCAGACCGAACGATCTGCCTGCCGCTCCGGGCGTTGGCTACAAGCCCCAGCACTTTGCGCAGATACTGGATCACGCAAACCCTGTAGCATGGCTTGAGATTCACGCTGAGAATTATATGGGCGACGGAGGCCGTCCCATTGCGCAGTTGCGGCACCTGTCAGAGCAGTTCCCGATTTCCGTCCACGGTGTCGGCCTGTCGATCGGCGGCGAAGGCCCGCTGAATGCAGATCATCTGGCCCGTCTGAAGCATTTGGTCGGCTGGCTCAACCCCGCCAGCTTTTCCGAACATCTGGCCTGGTCCACCCATGACAGCCATTTCCTGAACGACCTGCTGCCCCTGCCCTATACAGACGCCACGCTGGACCGCGTCTGTGATCATATCGATCAGGTGCAGGAAACGGTTGGGCGGCAGATGCTGCTGGAAAACCCCTCCAGCTATCTTGCGTTTGAGGAAAGCACATGGTCCGAGCCGGACTTTCTGCGCGAGATCGCGCGTCGCACGGGGTGCGGCCTGCTGCTGGATGTGAACAACGTCTTTGTCTCGGCCACCAATCTGGATTTCTCACCGCAAGGCTATATCGACGCCTATCCGCTGGAAAAGGTGGGCGAAATTCACCTTGGCGGACATGACGAAGACCAGGACGACCACGGCCACCCGCTGCTGATCGACAGCCACGGGCGCGAAGTGGTCGATCCGGTCTGGGCCCTATTGGATTACGTTCTGGAACGCTCGGGTCCAAAACCGGTGCTGATCGAGTGGGATACGGACGTCCCCGACTGGCCCGTTCTGCGGGCCGAGGCAGAGCGCGCGCAGGCGGCCTTGGACCGCATTCCGGCATGAGCGTCTCGCAAACAACCTTCCACACGGCGTTGCTGGACCCATCGACCGCCATCCCCGAGGGGTTGTTGGACGCCGCAGCGCAACCCGCTGGACGCCGTTTCAGCGTGTACCGCAACAACGTGGCCGTATCCCTGACCGAGGCGATGCATCAGGCCTTTCCCGTGATCACCAAGCTTTTGGGACCGCAGAACATGGATGGTTTGGCGGGGATATTCCTGCGCAAACACCCACCCTCGTCGCCCTTGATGATGTTTTATGGCGAGGCGTTTCCGGATTTCCTGACGGAAATGGAGCAGCTTGCCCATCTGGGCTACCTGCCGGACGTCGCGCGGCTGGAACTGGCCTTGCGCAGATCTTACCACGCCGCCGACAGCACCCCCGCCCCGGCGGATGCGTTGGCCGTTCCTCCGGAAGATATCATGCGGGCCAGGCTGGGCTTTGCCCCGTCGATGCAGGTTCTGGCCTCGGATTGGCCGATCTTTTCGATCTGGCGCTTCAACACCGAAGAGGATGCGCCCAATCCCGCGCCCGGCCCCGAGGCCGTTCTGATTACCCGGCCCGACTATGACCCGATCCCGCATCTGCTGCCCACAGGCGGCGCACATTGGATCGCGGGCCTTCAGGCCGGACAAACCATTGGTGACGCGTTTGAAGAAACGGCGGCCAAATTCCCCGATTTTGACCTTGGGGCCACTCTGGCGCTGCTTTTGCAGGGCGGCGCACTAACCTCTGTGACTATCGAAAGGCTGGCGACATGACTGCCCTGATCTCATTGCACAACAACACCCTGGGACGGTTGGAGTTGACCGCTGGCTGGTTGACACCAACATTGGCCCGCGTTGTTTTTATCGCGGTCCTGCTGTTTTACTTTTGGAATTCAGCGATGACAAAAATCGACGGCTCGATTTTTTCGCCTTCGGCGGGCGCCTTTGGTCAGATTTTTCCGAAGGCTGCCGAAGCGGTTTTGTATGACGTGTCACAAATGACCTTGTTCCAGCGCATCGTAATCTTCTTTGGCACCGTTGCCGAATTCGTTCTGCCAGCGCTGCTGCTTGCAGGTCTGTTCACTCGGCTGGCCGCTGTCGGGATGATCGGATTCATCTGGGTGCAGACAGCAACCGACGTCACCGGTCACGGCGTAAAGCTGGGTAGTTTGTTCGACAACGCAATCTCGCTAATGGACCAGCGCGTGATGTGGACATTCCTGTTCCTGGTGATCGTGATCAACGGCGCAGGACCGCTGTCGCTGGACCGAATCCTGCGCATCAAGTGATCTAGAAATGTGCCTTGGGCTCGTCCGGTTTACCCGCGGCTAGCCCAAGCAGGCCCGCCACGGCCGCAAACGCCACCGGGAACATGGTGAATACGTTGAAACCAAAGGCGTAGTACATCCCGGCGGCTGAGATCAGCAACAACACGCCTCCGACCAAGGCCCGCGCATGGGCCATCGCACCACCGGCGATGGCCAGCAGCGGCGCGATGATCGAGGCCATCTGTATGACTTGCGCGTTGTCCACCTGTTCGGCCAAGCCCTCGATCTCACCGTAGGTGTCGATCAGTTCGACATAACCATAGCCGACAAAGCCTACGATCATCCCGATCAGGCCGGCAATGACGCCCAGAATCATAGCTGCGTTGCGCATTCAAAACCCTCTAACTTACGTCGTTTCACATAGTTACCCGGTCACGCAACGCCAAGCCCCTGTTTCGTTTCCGCACTCCAGCCCAGATACAGCGTGCCGTTTTGCTCGATCAGGGGCCGCTTCATCAGAGTCGGATTGTCCGCAAGCAGTTCCAACGGGTGCCGCGCACGTTCTTCGTCATCCAATCCCCGCCAGGTTGTCGAGCGGGTGTTGAGCAAAGCCTCGCCGAAGGTGTCAAAAGCCCGCGCAAGCACCGAATCCGGCACACCGTCGGCCCGAACGTCTACAAACTGAGCATCCGGAAGTGATTTCAATGCCTTACGGCATGTATCACAGGTTTTCAGGCCATAGAGGTGCATCTGCAGGGGTCTCCTGTATTTGGTTCATATTTCAGCAATTTTGCCTGATTGTTTCGGTAATTCTTGATTTTTTACTTCACCGTGCAATGTTGAAAAAGACGAAACACGCAATTCGGGCCGTATCGTGTGGGCGATGCAGTGACGTGTTGCGGCGGCGTCAACCACTACCCCCACCAATTTGTGGGACAACGTGAAAGTAGAAGGAGACACGGGAAATGCCAACTGGCACCGTGAAATGGTTTAATACCACGAAAGGCTACGGGTTTATTGCCCCCGATGAAGGCGGCAAGGACGTATTTGTTCATATCTCGGCCGTTGAACGGTCCGGTCTGACCGGGCTCGCTGACAATCAGAAAGTCTCGTACGAGCTGCAAGACGGACGCGACGGCCGCCAAATGGCAGCTGATTTGAAGCCACTGTAAAACAACCGCGTTCAGCGGGTTATCAAAACAGGCCAACGGCCAATTACCGGCCGTTGACCAATTTTCAAAGGTTAGAAAACCTTACCCTCGCGCCGGGTCGATCTTGGCTTGAGTGTACCAGTCTTGCCCCATCACCACGATACAGGATGTCCCGATCGCTAAGGTGACCACCATCGTCCAGTCACCGGACTTGCTGGTCCAGACCTCCCTCAGTTGCTCAGGCCCGCGAAGACCGGTCGCCACACGTTCCGAGCCGAACTGACGTTCAAGCTTCTCGTGCATCCAGTCCGTCGGCTCGCAAATCACCTCGGCAATCAGAGATTTGGCCTGCGCCGCAAGCGCCAGCGCAAGGCACAAGCACCTAGTTCGGATTAAGGCAAAAAGCGTCTTGAGCTGAAGGTAACAACTTCATGACGCCCCGTATGGACAAACGATATGCGCGATCAGCTTTCGCGGATGACGGCCTCGAACTCGCGCCATTCCCGTGCGGTCATGCCCGAGTTCTCCTGCGTGACCGTCTCTCCCGCCAGCATCCTGCGCAGGCTGTCGACCATCTGCGCCGAAAGGTTCACTGCACCTAGGCGGTAATCCTCGAACGCTTTATAGGCGAAAGGCACCCAATCGGCGACGATCTTGCACATAGTCTCGGCGTACACCCGGATTTCGTATTGGGCGTGCGGGTCGGCGCGCAGGCGCAGGAAGTGGAACAGGTTGTGCAGATCGACCTTCCAATACCACTGCGTATAGATGTTCGCGGGCAGGTTCATCCGTGCCAGCTCACGCGCCAGCCCCTGCTGACCATCCTGACTGATCATTGCCTCGTAATTGTCGTAGCACCGCGCGCTGTCGGCCTTGAGCATTTCAAGAACGCGAGCGGCCTCTTCGCCTTGCAGAGCATCGCCACGGCCTTGATTGTTCACTTCGGACTGCGCGGCCACGTGGTCGGGCGCGGGGATATAGAACTCACGGTCCAGGATCGAATAGCGGGCAGAGTATTCGTTCACATTTGCCGTACGGTGGCGAATCCATTGCCGGGCAACGAACACGGGCAGTTTAACGTGCAGCTTGATTTCGCACATCTCGAACGGGGTCGAATGCCAGTGGCGCATCAGATAGCGGATCAGCCCCTCATCGTTCTGCACCGACTTGGTGCCTTTGCCATAGGACACCCGCGCCGCCTGACAGATCGCGGCATCATCGCCCATATAGTCGATCACGCGGACAAAGCCGTGATCCAGAACTTGATGCGCGGTATACAGATGCTCTTCCATACCCGCAGCCACAACGCGGCGAGTTTGATGCGATTGCGCCCGTTGCGCTTCGATCTCGGCCAGTTGGTCAGAGGACAGCGGCATGAAAGTTCCTTTCCAGCAATGAGTCGCTCACCACTATATCTCGGCAACTCTCCGACCGGAACCGCGATATATGCGCCCATTTCCGCAATTTCCAAATTGTGTCCCTGCTGCCCCTCGACTTGCTTCATCCGCGCGCTAAGCTGCTGCGCATCACCTGAACAGAAAGGAAGCCACAAATGGGGCTGACATATCTTCACACCATGGTCCGAGTGAAGGATCTGGAGAAGTCGATGGCGTTTTACGAACTGTTGGGCCTGAAGGAAACCCGCCGCTACGACAGCGAATCCGGACGGTTTTCACTGATTTTCATGGCACCTCCCGGGCAAGAGGATCGGCCCATCGAACTGACCCACAACTGGGACGGAGACGAAACGCTGCCCAGCGACAGCCGCCATTTCGGGCACTTGGCCTACGGTGTCGATAACATCTATGAAACCTGCCAGCATCTGCAGGACAATGGTATCGTGATCAACCGCCCGCCGCGCGATGGGCGGATGGCGTTTGTACGGTCCCCTGACAATATCTCGGTCGAGTTGCTACAAAACGGCGAAGCGCTGGAACCTGCTGAGCCCTGGGCCAGCATGGAAAGCACCGGCTACTGGTGATCCGCTGGCTGACAGCACTGGGGCTGGCCGCTTTGGCCAGCCCGCTTCGGGCCGAAACCTGCCGCTTGGCGCTGGCTTTGGCAATGGATATCTCAAGCTCGGTAGATGCAACCGAGGATGCCCTGCAGCGGCAGGGGCTGGCCGCCGCGCTGATCGCGCCCGAAGTGGCCGAGGCGTTCTTTTCCTCGCCCATGCCAGTTGCGCTGGCCGTGTACGAATGGAGCGGTCGATCCACGCAGCGCGTCATTCTGAACTGGACGATGATCAGCACGCAAGCCGACCTGCTGGCAGCAGCAGCGACCGTACAGCAATCGATCCGGTCCGACAGTGGGTCGGCCACGGCGATGGGGTATGCGCTGGCCTTCGGTTCAACCCTGATGCAGCAGGCGCCGTCCTGTCTGTTTCAGACAATTGACCTGTCCGGGGACGGCACAAATAACGACGGTTACCAACCTGCTTCGGCCTATCGGCACTTTCCTTTTCAGAACACGGTGGTCAACGGGCTGGTCATCAATGCCGCCGATTTCGAGGGCGAACTGTACCTGATCCCCTTTTTCGAGAACAACGTCCTGCACGGGCCCGGCGCCTTTCTGGAAATTGCGCAGGGGTTCGAAGATTTCGAACGCGCGATGCGACGCAAACTGGAGCGGGAACTGACAGGGTTGCAAATCGGCGCGCTGCAGGATGCCGCCACAAGCGTGCCGATGATAACCTTGCCCAACACCCCGCGCCCCTGATCAGTAGATGTACCGGATCTGGTCCGTCCAGTACCGCTCGACCCGGCGCAGTGAGGTGGTGATGTCGTCGATCCCTTCCAGCCCCAGCACGCCACGGGTCTGCAATCCGTCGGCATGGCGCGAGAACAGTTTGGACACGATATCGCGGATTTCCCGTCCGCGCGGCGTTAACCGCACCCGGACCGAGCGTCTGTCGATCTCACATCGCTGGTGGTGCATATAGCCCATTTCGACCAGCTTCTTGAGGTTGTAGCTGACATTGCTGCCCTGATAGTAGCCGCGGCTTTTCAGTTCGCCGGCGGTGACCTCATGGTCGCCGATATTGAACAGCAACAGGGCCTGAACGGCGTTGATCTCCAAAACCCCGACACGCTCGAACTCATCCTTGATGACGTCCAGCAGCAGACGGTGCAGCCGCTCGACCAAAGCGAGCGCCTCAAGATAGCTGGTCATAAACCCCTTGGTTTCCGGCGCGGAGACCTGCATTTCCATACTCATCCGATCCTCCGATTCAGTCGCGCTGTTTCAGGCAGCATGAATCGAAATCCCGAAAAATCGGTTAAACCGGATTTTCTTTATTTTTGAAAAGTCTGCGCGATATCCGCTATGAGGTCGGCAAAATCTGCTGGCGGCTGAACCTGACCAGTGACCCACTGATAGAGGTCCTGATCGTTTTCACGCAGCATGGCGTCGTACAAATCCAGACTAGCCGCATCCATTTTCTCCAGATTTCGCGCGGCATAGGCCGACAGGATCAGGTCCATCTCTTTGATCCCGCGCCGCATTGACCGCATCTGCATACGCTTGATCCGAACCTCTCGTGTTTCACTCACTGGGCCTGCTCCAACATCAACCGCAACCGCTTTTCAAGACGTGCAGCCCGTTCGGCACTTGCGCGCATCTCACCCCGGATGGCGCGCAGCTCGGCCACTGCGTCCGCCAGTTCCAGGTCGCCCTTGCCTTCTTCAGCCGGGGCTTCCATACCCTCGCCTTCGCCAGTCAGCAGCCACATGATCGAAACATTGATCATACCCGCCATCATCGACAACCGGTTGGCGCGCGGTTCGGACAGATCATTTTCCCAAGCCGCAATCGTCGCCTTTTTGACCCCCAGACGCCGGGCCAGCTGGGACTGTGTCATCCCTGCCGCCTCACGTGCGCCCGCCAGCCTGTCCCCGAAAGTCGCTGCATCTGCTCCATACCAGTCAGTTTCGTCGCTCATCGGGGTCTCCTAATTCAAATTTTCATACGGCTTGATCGTCATTCGGGCGCACCCTATGACAGTCAGGTTGAACATACAAACCGAGGTCGACCATGAGTTTCCTGTCTGCGACACTGTCACGCGTAAAACCCTCTCCGACCATTGCGATGACAGCAAAAGCGGCTGAGCTGAAAGCCGCCGGTCGCGACGTGATCGGCCTGAGCGCGGGCGAGCCCGACTTCGATACCCCGCAAAACATCAAGGATGCCGCTGTTGCGGCCATCGCTGCGGGTAAGACCAAATACACCGCGCCTGACGGCATCCCCGAGTTGAAGCAAGCCGCCTGCGCCAAGATGAAACGCGATCACGGGCTGGATTACGCACCCGCGCAGATCTCGGTGGGGACCGGTGGCAAGCAGACGCTGTACAACGCGCTGATGGCGACGATGAACGACGGTGATGAGGTCATCATCCCCGCGCCCTACTGGGTCAGTTACCCGGACATGGTGCTGCTGGCTGGCGGCACGCCAGTTATTGTCGAGACAACTCTGGAGAACAATTTCAAGCTGACCGCGGATCAGCTTGAGGCCGCGATCACACCCCAGACGAAATGGTTCATCTTCAACTCGCCGTCGAACCCGACCGGCGCGGGCTATAGCCGCGACGAGTTGCAGGCGCTGACCGATGTGCTGATGCGTCACCCGCATGTCTGGATCATGTCCGACGACATGTATGAACACCTGGCCTATGACGGGTTTGAATTCTGCACCCCCGCCGAGGTTGAACCCGGCCTCTATGACCGCACGCTGACCTGCAATGGTGTTTCCAAAGCCTATGCCATGACCGGCTGGCGCATCGGCTACGCGGCCGGTCCGGTCGAGATTATCGCCGCAATGCGCAAGATCCAATCGCAGTCGACTTCGAACCCGTGCTCGGTTAGCCAATGGGCTGCGGTTGAGGCGCTGAACGGCACACAAGCGTTTCTGGCCCCGAATAACGAGACCTTCAAACGCCGCCGCGATCTGGTGGTGCGGATGCTGAACGAGATTGACGGCATCACCTGCCCCACGCCCGAAGGCGCATTCTACGTCTACCCCTCGATCGCAGGGCTGATCGGCAAGACCACCCCGGCGGGCGCAGTGATCGACTCGGATGAGGCCTTTGCGACAGCCCTGCTGGAAGAGGCGGACGTAGCGGTCGTCTTCGGCGCGGCCTTTGGCCTGTCGCCGAACTTCCGGGTCAGCTACGCGACCTCGGACGAGGCCCTGACAAAGGCCTGCACCCGCATCCAGCGCTTCTGCGCGTCCCTGACCTGAGCCGGAGGCCCCGATGACTGCAGAGCTGCCCGAATACTATTTCCGTATCCGCGAGAACGGCGCGGCGGTTTTCAGGATCGACACTGAAAACCGCCAGCAGCGGATCGAGATGAACCAGATCGCGGTCATCAACATCCGCAACGGAGAGGTGAAACCGCAAGGTCAACGTACCCTGACCGAGGCCGATCAGACCGAAATCGCGCGCTGGATGGAGGAGCGCAAAGCCCTGCTGGCGCAGCGCGATATCGACGACATTCACCGGGCGGTCGACTACATGAACCTGACAACGCAATGGGCGCAGTCCAAGGCGACGGATGAGCAGCTAGAGGAGGTCACCGACCGATTGCTGCTGGCGATGCACGATCTGCGCACCATTCTGGTGCGTAAAAAGGCGGATCGGCTGACCAAGGGCTGACCGGACGACTATTCTGCCGGAACACCAACCTCGCGGACCGAACGCATCCAGAACCGTGCCATCAGCAAAACTGCGGCGCAGGCAAGGCCCAGCACGAGGCCCAGCCAGATGCCGATCCCGTCCATGCCCTGCACGAAGCCAAAGTAGTACGAGGCCGGTATCCCCACGACCCAGTAACTGAGCCCGGCCATCACCATCGGTATCTTGGCATCCTGCAACCCGCGCAGCAGGCCCAGCGCAATCACCTGCGCACCGTCCACCAGCTGGAACAGCGCAGCCATGGCCAGCAGCCCGGTACCGATAGCCAGAATCTGTGGGCGTTGCGGATCGTCGCCTTCCATGAACAGTGAAATCAGCGGTTCGGCACAGGTCAGGAACAGGATAACCGTGAACACCGATACCACCAATGACATGCCCGTCACCGCAATCGCGCCCTTTTCCAGATGCGGCCGGTCCCTGCGACCCAAAGCGTTCCCCGCCCGGATCGTCGCCGCATTGGACAGGCCCAGATGCACCATGAACGTGGCCGAGGCCAGGTTCAGCGCGATCCCATGCGCCGCCAGCGGCACCTGCCCCAGCCAGCCCATCATGATCGCCGACATGGCAAACAGGCTGACCTCGGCCAGCGTGGTCAGGCCGATGGGCACGCCAAGGCGCAGGACACTGAAAAAGAACTCCCAATCGGGGCGCCAGAAGCGTTGGAACAGGCTGTGTTCCGGCAACACACGCACCGCGTAAATGACGACAAAAACCAGCGACACAATCTGCGTCACGACCGAGGCGATGGCAGCCCCCATGACCCCCAACTCGGGTGCGCCCCAGTTACCGAAGATCAGCGCATAGTTCGTCACCGCGTTCACCAGTGCGGCAGCAACTGTGATCCACAGAACGATCTGCGTCCGCTCAAGCGCGGCCAGATAGGATTTAAGGACCATGACCAATAGCGCCGGGAACAGGCCCCACCCCGCGACACGCAGGTATTGTGACGCAGTTTCAGCAACTTGCGGGTCTTGCTTCAAGGAAATGAGGATGGGCTGAGACCACCACAACAGCGGCATCATCAGCGTCGCGTAGATCAGCGACAGCCACAGCCCCATCCGGGTCGAACGGCGAATGCTGGTCTCATCTTCTTCGGCGGCGGCCGTTGCCACCATGGGCATCACCGCCCAGCCAAACCCGGCCCCGAACAGGAACAGCACGAAGTAATAGCTGCTGGCCAGTGTCACGGCGGCCAGCGCCTCGACCCCGTACCAGCCCAGCATGACCGTGTCGGTCAGGCCGATCGCGAACTGCGCCAGATGCCCGCCGATCAGCGGAAAGCCCAGCACGGCAATGGCCTGAAAATGGCCGCGATATGTCATCACCTTGTTCATCCCATCAGCCTTATGCCCGGCCAAAGGCCGGGACAAGAGGGGATGAGTGAAATTTCAGGTTGAGACTATATGTGCGCGGCCATTGGCTTAGCAGTTCACGGCGTTTCCGGGTGCAGGGTATTGCCCAGAATATGCTCGGACCGGTGGATCACGTGATGGGCCTGCCCCACGATCAGAGGATCAGGTTGCTCCACGATATCGTGATCCTTGTCGGGGTAGTCCAGCGTCGACAGGAAGTGGCGCATACAGTTCAGACGGGCGCGTTTCTTGTCGTTCGACTTGACGATGGTCCAGGGTGCATCGGCGGTGTCGGTGTAGAAGAACATCGCCTCTTTCGCCTCGGTATAGTCGTCCCATTTGTTGAGGCTGGCCTTGTCGATCGGCGACAGCTTCCACTGTTTCAGCGGGTCGGTCTCGCGGTTTTTGAACCGGCGCTGCTGTTCGGTCTGCGTTACCGAGAACCAGTATTTGTAAAGCTGAATGCCCGAGCGGACCAGCATCCGCTCCAGTTCGGGCGTCTGGCGCATGAACTCGAGGTATTCGTTGGGCGAACAAAAGCCCATGACCCGCTCAACGCCTGCGCGGTTGTACCACGAGCGGTCGTAGAACACCATTTCCCCAACCGTCGGAAGCTCTTGAACATAGCGCTGGTAGTACCACTGGCCCTTCTCTTCCCAGGTCGGTTTGTTCAGCGCTACGACCCGCGCCTGACGGGGGTTCAGGTGCTCCATGAACCGTTTGATCGTGCCACCCTTGCCTGCTGCGTCACGGCCTTCGAACAGCAGAACGAACCGCTGACCGGTTTCCTGCGCCCACAACTGAACTTTCAGCAATTCGGCCTGCAGTTCGGCCTTTTGCGCCTCATAGGATTTACGCGCCATCTTGCGGCCATAGGGGTATTTGCCACTTTCAAACGCCTGCCGAATTTTCTCGGGGCTGGGCTGAGACGGCGCGGTTTTCGATGTTGGGGAGATTTTGACGGGGGATTTTGTTTCTTCGATTTTTACAACAGCTTCCATTCAGTTCATCCTTTTTCACTATCCGCAGACACGGCTAGCAGAAGACGCTGTTTTTCGCTTTGATTGGCGTCAAATTGATGCGCGAAAAACCCCTCAATTCGAGGAGAAAGAGAAAGGTCACAGTGAACACAGACATCATCGACCTGAACGGCCAGTCCTTCTTTCTGCGGCGCTGGGGCAAGCCCGACCTGCCGCCCTTGCTGATGTTGCACGGCTTTCCCGAATATGGAGGGGCATGGAGTGATCTGGCCCCGCATCTGGCCAACCATTTTCATTGCATCGCGCCGGATCAGCGCGGCTATGGGCAAAGCTGGTGCCCCGAGGGTGTGGGGAATTACGCAGTGTCTCAGCTGGTCTCGGACATGGCAGCGCTGATTGAACAGCTTGAAAGCCCGATTTGCGTACTTGGCCACGACTGGGGCGCGTCTGTGGCTTATGGGCTGGCCATGTTCCGCCCCGATCTGGTCGGCCGCCTGATCATCGCAAACGGTGTCCACCCGGTACCGTTTCAACGGGCCATGGCCGCCGGAGGGGCGCAATCCGAGGCGTCACAATACATCAATGCCCTGCGTGCGCCGGATGCCGCAGTGCATTTCTCGGCTGACAATTTCGCAAGGCTCGAACAGTTCTTTCGCTTTGGCATGGGGGTCGACTGGCTGTTCGAGGCACGTATGCAGGACTATCGCACCGAATGGGCCCGGCCCGGTCGGCTTGAGGCGATGCTGAACTGGTACCGCGCCTCCCCTCTGGTCGTCGCCAAGCCCGGAGAGCCACGCACCAATCTGCCCGAATTGCCACTGGACCGCCTGATGGTCCGTTGTCCGCACCTGCTTCTGTGGGGACCAGATGACAAGGCCCTGCTGCCTGAGGCCACGGAGGGGTTGGAAGAGTTCGCACCCAACCTGACCCGCGTCGACATCCCAGACACCGACCACTGGCTGCACCATCAGAAACCCAAGGCCGTCGCACGGGCCATTCTGGACTGGCTTGCGAATTGACGGCCTACTTGTGCCCCCAATCCTCGGGATCGTCCGAGTTATTCGGGGACAGGCCCAGAATGTCGCCCTCGGTCGAACAGCCCAATCCCAGAACCGTCCGGTTCGCATAGGCAAAGTAAGCGCAAACCTGATTGATCTCGAGAATCTCGCCGTCGTCCCAGCCAGCATCCCGCAGGACCTGAATATCCGCCTTAACCATTTCCGCCGGAGACTCGGTCAGCTTGCGCGCATAGGTCATCGCCGCCATCTGAGCCTCGTCCAACGGAGCGGTGCTCAGCGTTTCCGTCTCAATCGCGGTGCGGATTGCGCGGCCCCGATCCGGATCTTTCAGCAAGCGTTGCAGCCCGCTGAAATGGTGCTCGACACAATACCCGCATTGATTCAGCGAACTGACCCAGACGCCCAGGACCTCAAGAAACCACTTTGGCACCTTGTTGGCCGAATGGTGCAGGACGTTCTTGTACAGCGCCATGTGACCTTCCATTGAATGCGGCCGCAAGGAATGCGCCATCATAATGTTGTCGACATTGTCGCCCGGCCCCGTGACCCGTTCATACAGCTTTCGCAGCTTGCCGCTGGCCTGGTCGAATGGAACAGTCTTGATCCAGCTCATGCGGTTTCCCTTCTTGTTGTCGCAGCGTCCCCACTCCGGCTTCGCCCCAACCATCGACAAGACGAAACTGGATTGGCCAACCATGTCAGGCTAAGCTTATGGAAGGCAAGGGGGAGTATCTAATGGAAATGGCGGAAAAAACTGTCGCGAACTGGTATGCCAATCACCCGATTTCTGCACCGCATATTCTGACCAAGCTGAAGAACCTCCGTGGTTCGCTGGAGGGTTTGACGCCGCAGGACCTCTACCCCTATGACCAGGACCACTATGACGGGCTCGAGGCAAATGCCCGGTTGGCCGACAAGGCCCATATGAACGCGGGGGGCAGTGTTCTGGATGTCTGTGCCGGGCTGTGCGGCCCCGCGCGCTGGTACGTATCCGAGCGCGGCGTTCAGGTGACCGGTGTCGACATCAGCCCCAACCGTGTCGACGGCGCGCAAGAGCTGAATACGTTGGTCGGACTTCAGGACCGAATTCACCCCGTTCTGGCCAGTGCGATGGACTTGCCCTTCGAGGATGAACAGTTCGACGCCGCCGTCAGTCAGGAATCCTTCTTGCACATCCCCGACAAACCAAAAGCCCTGCATGAGGTGTTTCGCGTTCTACGCCCCGGTGGCCGCTTTGCCTTTACCGATTGGGTGATGCATACACCTTTGCCTGACGATGAAATGGAGCAATACCGTCAACGTTTTGCCTGCCACTCTTTGCTGAGCATTCCCGAATACGAATCCAAGCTGCGGCAAGCTGGATTCGAGATCATTTCGGCCGACGATATCACCGGACCCTGGGGCGATATTCTGGCGCGGCGGCTCAGTATGTATCAGACCCTGGACGCCGAGGCAGAACGCGCGGGCAACCCCTCCAAGGGGGATGAATTCCTGAAGATGTATGCGAAATTTGTTAGCGACGTGCAGCAACACCGCATCGGCGGCGTGCGTCTGACCGCTGAAAAACCTCAATAAACCTTTGACAATTCAGGTGACCGGCACCTACTAAGCCAGCCTGTCACAAACCTTAATTGCAAGAAGGCGGTTCGATCGATGATAGATTTGCATCTGACGACGCCGTCCTTTTGTGACGCACACGCGGTCATTTCCTGACGGTTCTGACTGACTGCGACGCCTTTGTCCCGGCGACACCTTATCCCCGATTTTGCCCAATATCCCTGCCTTGAAGGCGGGGTAAAGCACTAGGTGACTACCATGCAGATTAACGAACTGCTCAATGACTATGTATATGAAATAGAAAATTTTCTGCCCGCCGACATCTGTGATCGCTGGATCGCGGATCTCGAAACTGCGGGATTTGAACCCGCGTTGATCAATGGCGTGAACGGTGCCACCCGCCGCCCGGACATTCGAAACAATGACCGCCTGATCCGCGATGACGCGGAAACAGCACAAGCCTTATGGCAAAGCGTGCAGCCCTTTGCGCCGGTGAGCTTTCGAAAGCGGGTAGCCGTGGGGCTGAACGAACGTCTTCGGTTCTACCGCTATGACGCGGGGCAAATGTTTGACTGGCATCAGGACGGGTATTTCGAACGACCCAATGGTGAGCGCAGCTTGTTCACTTTCATGGTCTACCTGAACGATGGATTCGAAGGTGGTGGCACCTCGTTTTGCGATATCTATGCGGGCCGGTCATTCCCCGACTTCTGCGTAACGCCGAAAAAAGGGGCAGCCCTGTTGTTCTATCATCCGATCATGTATCGGGGTGATCCGGTTCTGTCCGGCCAAAAATACGTAATGCGTACCGACATTATGTATTCGCCCAAGAAGCAATAATAATCCGGGCGCGTGGTGCCCCGTATGGATCGCAGTTGTCCACAACACCTCGCGCCCCTCTTCCCCCTGACCACATCACCTGCCATAATGGACCCCAACCTATAAACAAGAGCAGCACCGATGCCCGACGATCTGTTGACGCCCAGCGCGACCGCCACCTACGACGCCTCCTCGATTGAGGTGCTTGAAGGGCTGGAGCCGGTCCGAAAACGCCCCGGTATGTATATCGGCGGCACGGATGAGCGCGCGCTGCACCATATGGTGGCCGAAATCCTCGACAACTCGATGGACGAAGCGGTTGCTGGTCACGCCAACCGGATCGAGGTCGAGCTGCACGCAGATTACGCCCTGACCGTGCGTGACAACGGGCGCGGTATTCCAATCGACCCGCATCCCAAGTTTCCGGACAAGTCAGCGCTTGAGGTGATACTCTGCACCCTGCACGCGGGCGGTAAATTCTCGGGCAAGGCCTATCAGACCTCGGGCGGCCTGCACGGCGTGGGTGCCTCGGTGGTGAATGCCCTGTCGGATTCGATGGTCGTACAGGTGGCGCGGGACAAAACGCTGTTCGAACAGCGCTTCTCGCGCGGTGTTCCGTTGGGCCCGGTCGAGAAAATCGGCGCGGCCCCCAACCGACGCGGCACGACAGTGACCTTCCACGCGGACGAGGAAATCTTCGGCCATCACCGCTTCAAACCGGCGCGGCTGTTCAAATCGATCCGCTCCAAGGCTTACCTGTTCTCGGGCGTCGAAATCCGCTGGAAATCCCACATCGACGACGGCGAAACCCCGACCGAGGCCAGCTTTCACTTCCCCGGCGGTCTGTCGGACTACCTGAAAGAGACGATGAACGGCTCCTCGACCTATGCCGAGCAGCCCTTTGCCGGAACCGTGGACTTCAACGAGAAATTCGGCACCCCCGGCAAGGTCGAATGGGCGATCAACTGGACCCCATCGCGCGACGGGTTCATCCAGTCCTACTGTAACACAGTCCCCACCCCCGAAGGTGGTACCCATGTGGCGGGTTTCTGGGCGGCGGTTCTCAAAGGCATCAAGGCCTATGGCGAACTGATCAACAACAAAAAGGCTGGTCAGATCACCCGCGACGACCTGATGACCGGCGGCTGCGCTCTGGTGTCCTGTTTCATCAGCGAGCCGGAATTCGTCGGCCAGACCAAAGACCGTCTGGCCACGGTCGAGGCGCAGCGACTGGTCGAAAACTCGGTCCGCGACCATTTCGACAACTGGCTGGCCGCGGACACGAAATCCGCCGGTGCGATCCTCGACTTCCTCATCCTGCGGGCCGAAGAACGCCTGCGCCGTAGGGCCGAGAAGGAAACACAACGCAAGTCCGCCACTAAGAAACTTCGTCTTCCCGGCAAGCTGGTGGACTGCTCTAGTTCAACACGCGACGGCACCGAATTATTCATCGTCGAGGGTGACTCGGCGGGTGGGTCCGCCAAGATGGGCCGTGATCGCAAGACACAGGCGCTGCTGCCCCTGCGCGGCAAAATCCTGAACGTGCTGGGTGCGGCCAGTTCGAAACTGGGCACCAATGCCGAGATCAACGACCTGACCCAGGCGCTGGGCGTGGGGCTTGGCACCAAGTTCAACGTCGACGATCTGCGCTATGACAAGGTCATCATCATGACCGACGCGGATGTGGACGGGGCGCATATCGCGTCCTTGCTGATGACGTTCTTCTTTACCCAGATGCGGCCGATGATCGACGCGGGCCACCTGTACCTCGCCTGCCCGCCCCTCTACCGCCTGACCCAAGGCGCGAAACGCGTCTATTGTCTGGACGAGGCCGAGCGCGATGAGTGGCTTGAGAAAGGTCTGGGCGGCAAGGGCAAGATCGACGTCTCCCGCTTCAAGGGTCTGGGCGAAATGGACGCCAAGGACCTGAAAGAAACCACGATGGACCCCGCGTCCCGCAAACTGATCCGCGTCACCATCGACGAGGACGAACCCGGCGAGACCGGCGATCTGGTCGAGCGCCTGATGGGAAAAAAACCCGAACTGCGGTTCCAATACATTCAGGAAAACGCGCGGTTTGTTGAGGAGTTGGATGTGTGAAACGACCTTAAGTCGCTAGTAGATGCCCCAAGAATCCAAAATGAGCGCCAAGCAAGAAATCCGAACAATCAATCGGACCATAGCTTTTTTCAGTGCATTTTGGGTATTGACTGTAATCTGGGTCCTGTTCTTTCCAGACCTATTTCCTTCCACCGGCATTTCGCTTTCCAAAGCGTACCTTTTTATCATTGCTTGGTGGCCAGCGGCTTTGTTGCTGCATCTAGCTAAAAAGAGTGTGGACAAATGCCAATGAAGCAAACGTTCCGTTATTCAGCGAGACCTACTCCAATTGTTAATGGCGATCTGGTCGAGCGTCTGATGGGCAAAAAACCCGAACTGCGGTTTCACTACATTCACGAGAACACGCGGTTTGTGGAGGAGTTGGATGTTTGAATTCATTAGGCGCGAAACGCGTCTTTTGGCTTTAAGGCGTAGCCTTAAAAGACGAGCACCTTCCCAGTTTTCTTATAGTTCCACTAATAACTACTATGTTCCCACGCTTTGGCGAGGAGATACCGAACAATCTGTTTTGGTGGACGAGATAACTGGGTGTTCGATAGTCGGCCGACTTTGGGTAGGTGATGAATTTTCAGAGTCCATTAGAATTCCAATCGAAGAGTTACCCGAATGGGAAATAAAGATAACGCGCTTTTTTGGGTTTGTTCGCAAAGATTTTGAAACAACATCACAATTTATTTCTGGAGAACTCACGTTTGCTACCGAGCGCGCCTGGATACATGAAAAACTCTTTCAGTCTTTGTACAATGCGACGCTCAGGTACCGCGATGATCGAATTGCGGTACTCAAAAAAATTGTAGAATTGCACTACACTCGGGCTCTGAATGGAGTGCCTATACTCTACGAAGCCAAGAAAAGGTCCATAACTCAATTGGAAACCGACCACTTTGGTCAACGAATTTACGGTCATCCTAAACATGATCAGATTTCAGCACAGTTTCGCTTACTTATTGAATCTCTTGTAAGTTCCGGTGACCTTGAGAAAGTCGGGCGCCATGAATTTAAACTATCTGCTCAGGCACTAGTTACTATTGCGAACTACGCCCAAGAGGAACGCCGTCACAAAGACAATGTACGACAAAATCGAATGCTGTTTTGGATCACCGTAGCAATAGCGTTAGCCACTGCTGCGCAAGCTTATTCAGTTTGGCAATCAGGGATATGACTGAAACCCTCGCGCCCGGCCCGAGGGTGGGTGCGGAACGCGCCCTCTCATGGGGTGGGTCGGACGCGTGCATGATGCTTTGCATTATGCATTTGGTGGACAGCGCGAGACCGCCCAGCAATCGCCACCCAAACACTCCCCTTGCCTAACCCGTTGATCTCGTTCACACTTACCCTCAAACCGTCATTTAAGAACGACATTTGAGGTTCCGAGCGTCCAAGGCCGAATAAGACCAACAGATATTCGAACGGGAGGACGACATGAAAACATTAACCCTCGGGCTGGCCTTCGCGCTGCTGGCCACACAAGCGCCTGCGCAGCAGACGCTCAGCTTTGCATCGCCCATTCCGGACGGGGCCGAGACCAAGTTTTGCTATTACAAGGGCATGGCCTATTCCGAGGACGCCTTTGTTCTGCTGGTGGGCGACAACACCGTCACCTCCACGGTCAGCACCATTCAGGAACGCCTGCTGCGTTGCCACCGAGAAAGCGACGGCACCCTGAAATGGAAACCGCAAAGCACGTTTTCGACCAGCAACTGACCGCTTGGGGTGGGCGGTCTAGCCCACCTTATCCTCCAGCCAGTCCGCGATCTGCGCGGCGGGCTTTTCCCAGCCGGGCTCCATGAACAGGAAATGCGCGTGGTCTGCGACGGGCATGAAGGTCGCACGGTCTCCGTACAGGTCAGCCAGCGCGCGGCAGGTGTTGGGGTTCACGGCCCGGTCCTCGGTGCCCGAGACGATCAGAACCGGGCAGTCGACCTTGTCGATCTCGACTTTCATCGCGTGGTGGTCGTCGAACATCCAGAAGAACATCTCGAACATCACCCGCCCGCTTTCGGCACCCAGCCGGTCGAACACCGCGTGCTGCTGCGCCTCGGGCATTTTATTCAGCGCAAAGGGGGCCATCAGGTCGAACTCGACCCGCATGGGCAGTTTCCAGAACGCCCCACCCTCCATCAGCGCGCGCGGGATGGCGCGTTCGTCGTCGGTTTCCGGCAGAGTCCCCCAAGGCCTATTCGGGTTGATCAGAACAATGGCGCTGGCCAACCCACGAGATGCCACCTGCTGCGCCACCACCCCCGCGATAGCGTGACCGAACAGCACGGGTTTGCTGTCCAGCCCCTGCACGAAATCCGCGATGTCATTGGAGTAATCTATGACGCTGGTATCGGTCAGGCCAGGATCGGGTTCGGCCTTGGGGTCGCCCCCGTGATAGCGCAGCGCCGGGGTATGCACTGTCCAGCCGCGTTCGCGGAAGAAACCGGCGTAATCTTCCATACACCACGGCCCGGCGAAGGCCCCGTGGATCAGTACAATCTCTTTGGTCATGAAAATCTCCCTCACCTCTGATCAGTATGAGAGGTGAGGGATACGTTCGGCAAGCCTGTTACAGTGCAGCCTTGAACAGCGTGGTCAGGTTGCCCTCGGTCAGTTCGATCGGGTTGCCGCCGCAGGACGGGTCGATGATCGCGCCTTTGACCAGTTCGGGGATCGCGGCCTCGGTCACGCCCAGATCGGACAGTTTGCGCGGGATGCCCAGCGAGTCGTTGAACCCTTGCACAAAGGCGCGGAAGCCGTCGAAGCCCCCGTTGATGTTCAGATAGGCGGCTGCGGATTGAAAACGGTCCGCGATGGCGGGCGCATTGAAATCCAGCACCGAGGGCATACAGACCGCGTTTGTGGTGCCGTGATGAGTGTTGAACACCGCGCCGACGGGATGGCTCATGGCGTGGATCGCGCCGAGGCCTTTCTGGAAGGCAGTCGCGCCCATTGCCGCCGCGCTCATCATCTGGGCGCGGGCTTCGATGTCGGTTCCGTCGGCATAGGCGCGCGGCAGGTACTCCATCACCAAACGCATCCCCTCCAGCGCGATGCCCTGACTCATTGGGTGGTAATGAGGGCTGGAGAACGCCTCGACACAATGCGCAAAGGCATCCAGACCGGTGCCTGCGGTGATGAATTTGGGCATCCCCACGGTCAGTTCCGGGTCGCAGATGACAACCGTTGGCAGCACTTTCGGGTGGAAGATGATCTTCTTGGCGTGCGTTTCGGAATTGGTGATGACGCTGGCGCGGCCCACCTCGGACCCGGTGCCGGCGGTGGTCGGCACCGCGATAATCGGGGCGATGGCATCGGCGTCCGCTCGGGTCCACCAATCGCCGATATCCTCGAAATCCCAAACAGGGCGCGTCTGACCGGCCATGAAGGCAACCATCTTGCCCAAATCCAGCCCCGAGCCACCACCGAACGCGATCACCCCATCGTGGCCGCCCGCCTTATAGGCCGCGACACCCGCGTCGAGGTTCATTTCATTCGGATTCGGGTCCACATCGCTGAACAACCCGCGCCCCAGACCGGCGGCTTCCATGATGTCCAGTGTCGCCGTAGTGATCGGCAGATCGGCCAGGCCTTTATCAGTAACCAACAAGGGACGCTTCATCCCGGCTGCTTCGCAGGCTTCGGGCAGTTCCTTGATACGCCCCGGCCCAAATTTGATCGCGGTCGGATACGACCAGTTTCCAACGAGTGACATGTCAGGTTTCCTTTGTCATTTTAGGCCTGCTCTGGCGAGGGGGTCTGTCCAGAGCAGGCCAGTGTCCTCAGCCCGTGACCTTTTTCAGGTGGTAGGATTTGGGACGTGTCAGGTTGTGATAGCCGATGACGGACAAACCGCCGCCGCGCCCGGTGTTCTTGCAACCGGTCCAGCAGAGACCGGGGTCAAGATAGTCGGCGCGGTTCATGAACACGGTGCCGGTCTCGATTTGATCACCTACCCGCGCCGCACGGTCCACATCACGGGTCCAGAGGCTGGCGGTCAGACCGAACTCGCTGTCATTCATCAGCGCGATGGCTTCCTCGTCCGAGGACACTTTCATGATGCCCACGACCGGACCAAAGCTCTCATCCCGCATCACGCGCATATCATGGGTCACATTGGTCAGGATCTGCGGCGTCAGGTAAGCACCGCCATCATCCTCTGGGAATGTCTCGATATGGGCCACCGCTCCGGCTGCGACAGCCTCGGCAATCTGCGCACGCACCTCGTCCGCAAACCGCACATTGGCCATCGGGCCGATCGTCGTCTCAGCGTCCAGAGGGTTGCCCAGTTTGTATCCTTTCACGACCGCAACTGCCTTGGCGACGAAATCGTCATAGAGGCTTTCGTGAACGTAGATCCGCTCGATCCCGCAGCAGCACTGACCCGAGTTGAACATGGCCCCGTCAATCAGAGTATCGACCGCAGCATCCAGATCGGCGTCGTCCATCACATAGCCGGGGTCCTTGCCGCCCAACTCGGTCCCAACGCCGGTAAAGGTGCCTGCCGCGGCGCGCTCCATCGCCTGACCACCGCCGACCGAGCCCGTGAAGTTCACGAAGTCAAACGCATTGCCTGCGATCAGGTCATTTGTCACGTCGTGGCTCAGGAACACGTTCTGGAACACGTCTTCTGGCACGCCCGCCGAATGGAAGGCCTGCGCCATGCGCTCACCTACCAGCAAAGTCTGTGTGGCATGTTTCAGGATCACTGTATTCCCTGCAATCAGCGCCGGGGCCACCGTGTTGATCGCGGTCATGTAGGGGTAATTCCAGGGCGCCACCACAAACACCACCCCATGCGGGATGCGCTTGATATAGCGCTTGAAAGTCTCATCTTCGCCCACCGTGATATCGGCCAGCGAAGCCTCGGCAATCTCGGCCATATGGCTGGCGCGCTCGTTGAACCCACCAAACTCACCTCCATAGCGTATCGGGCGACCCATCATATGCGCCAGCTCTGGGACGATCTCGTCATTCATCGCGCCCACTGCGGCCACAGCCGCCATCACAAGATCAATGCGCTCCTGCAATGGCCGCGCCGCCCACGCCGACTGCGCCGCATGCGCCCGGCCTGCAACCTCAAACGCCGCGTCACGAGACAACACCTCCCGCTCTGCAAAAACCGATCCATCAATCGGTGAGACACATTTCAACATCTGCCCCATATCCACTCCATTTCCGAAAGAAACAGGATCCCTGCTTCATCTGGCCAAAAATATCCCGGGGGTCTGGGGGCAGAGCCCCCAGCCTAGCCCAACCTTATGCCCGCTCGAACCCGCGAGCGATTTCCCAATCCGTCACCACGCGCTCGAACTCCTCGACCTCAACCTCTGCCGCTCGTGCGTAGTGATCGACAACTTCGTCCCCCATTGCCGCGCGCAGCATGGTCGAGCCAAGCAGCGCCTCGCGCGCTTCGCGCAGGGTGCCGGGGATCATCCCTGTGTCGCCCTGATAAACGTCTCCCGTGGCCGCTGGCTGCAACTCCAGCCTCTCTTCAATCCCGGCAATCCCGGCGGCCAGCATTCCGGCCATCGCCAGATAGGGGTTCATGTCCGACCCCGGAATCCGGCATTCGACCCGCACGGCCTTTGTCCCGTCACCGCACAGACGGAAGCCCGCCGTACGATTATCCACCGACCAGATGATCCGCGTCGGCGCAAAGGTGCCCTTCATGAACCGCTTATAGCTGTTGATATAGGGTGCCATGAAATAGGTGTAGTCGGGGGCGTATTTCAGCAGCCCGGCCATGTAGCTTTTCATCAGCGCCGACATGCCCAACTCATCCGACTTGTCGTAAAACGCCGGTTGCCCGTCCTTCCACAGCGACTGATGCACGTGCGAGGAACTGCCCACCTTGTCATGGTGCCATTTCGGCAGGAAAGTCGCGGCGTGACCGTGCTGCCAGGCGATCTCTTTCACCGCGTTCTTGGCGATCGAGTGATACTCGGCTGTCTCCATCGCACCGGCGTATTTGATGTTCAGCTCTTCCTGCCCGGTTTCGGCTTCGCCCTTTGAATTCTCGACCGGAATACCCGCGTTCCACAGGTGATTGCGGATCGGGCGCATCACGTGCTCTTCCTTGGTGGTCTGCAGGATGTGGTAATCCTCGTTGTATCCCGAGATCGGCTCCAGATCGCGGAAGCCTTCCTTGCGGATTTGATCAAAGCTCTTTTCGAACAGAAAGAACTCCAACTCGGTGGCGCACATGGCGTCATAGCCCATGGCCTTCAGGCGGTTGACCTGTTTTTTCAGGATCGAGCGCGGCGCATGGGGCACCTCTTCATGCGTATGATGATCCAGCACGTCGCACATCACCATCGCTGTGCCTTCCAGCCACGGCACCGGGCGCAGAGTACTGAGGTCCGGCTTCATGACATAGTCACCATAGCCCCGTTTCCAACTGGTGGCCGCATAGCCATCGGGGGTCGCCATCTCAAGGTCAGTGGCCAGCAGGTAATTGCAGCAATGGGTCTCTTGCCACGCGCCCGCCACGAAATGCCCGGCATGGAACCGCTTGCCCATCAAGCGACCCTGCATGTCGATCATGCAGACCAGCACGGTATCCACCTCGCCTGCGTCGACCTTGGCTTTCAGATCGTCCAAACGCGCCTCATTACCCATCCCGTTCATCCTCTGTTACCTTCCGAGACCCTGGTCTCGTGCTCCCTTTCACGGCCATCAGTCGTCGGCCGCGTTCTTTTCCATTTCCATCACCAGACGCGTCTCAAGAACCTGTCCGCTCTTGTAGAGGATCGGATAGGCGACAGCCGCGATGTGGCCGTGCAGGTCGCGCATGGCGCGCAACGTCTCAAGATGCAGATCACTGGACTGGAAGCTCTCGGTCTGACCCCGCTCCAGCCGTTTAAGATGCGCCTTGCGGCTATCGCGCGACATCCGTTTGACCTCGGCCTTGTCCAGCACCAGACGACGGGCGCAGTCCATGTCATCGACCAGCAGCACGTGACGAGCCAGTGAAAAGCTCTCCAGAATGGTGGCGTGCAGATCCGTCAGCTCTTTCCACCCCTGCGCGGAAAACTCGGCGCGTTCGGTGTGTTTGATCTGGGCTGTGCGGGTCATGCGGTTGGAAACCACATCGCCTGCCGCCTCAAGCCGGATGGCGTATTCCACCAGACCGCGCGCCGCCTTGATCTGCGCCTTGTTCATGTTCTGCCGCGGCATCCGCGCGACAAAGCGGCGGATTTCGGTAAGCTGCGCGTTCACCCTCTCATCCTGCTGCCACAGGGCAGAGATGGCGTCGCTGTCATCCTGTTCATAAATATCCAGCACCGGGCGGAACATGCGTTCAACCTGCGTGACCATCTGCAACAGCTCATGCCGGACCGAGGACATCGCCACATTCGCCCCCGATGCGCTGGGATCGCCCAGCGGGCTGAGCGCATCCGTGAACTGATCCATGACGCTTGCCTCGGCCTTCGGTTCGGGCAGCAGCAGGGCCATTGGGCGCTCCATCCAGTTCACGAAACCAGTGGCCAGCACAAAGACGGTCAGGTTGAACCCGATATGCGCCAGGATCAGCGACTGCCCTGCCCCGGCGACCATCAGCGCCTCGTGCGCGCCGCTGACGTTGACCGCGATCAGCATCACCAACGCCGCACTGCCACGCAGCAGCAGGTTGGCCCAGGGAATGCGCCGGGCCGCGATGGTCAAGTCACGCGTCAGCCAGATCGGGATGAAGGCCGAGCCCAGATTGGCCCCCAGCACCAGCGACAACCCGGCGGCAAATGGGATCGCCCCGATCTGCACCAGAGTCACGCACATCAGGATGGTCGCGACCGAGCTGTGCATGACAAAGGCCAGCACGGCACCCACGATGAAGGCACTGAAATAATCGTTTTCCAAATAACCCGCGATCGCCGGCAAAAAGGCGCTTTCCCGGATCGGATCGACCGCATCGCGCAAAAACTGCAGCGAGACCAGAATGAAGGCGATGCCCAGAACGATCCGCCCGATCAGCCGCACGTTGGCCCGGTCGGACTTCAGGTACAGCCAACCACCCAGCGCCAGCAGCACCGGTTGCAACCATCCCAGATCATAGGACAGCACTTGAATGATCAGGGCTGACCCCAGATCGGCGCCCAGCACCCCGGCCAGCGCAAGGCCAAAGGTAACCATCCCCGCCGCTGCAAATCCGGTCAGCAGAACCGTCACCGCGGCCGAGCTTTGCAGGATCGTGGCCAGGACCATACCGGCCCCACCCGCAACAAATGTGTTCGAGTGTCGCGTAAGGATCGACTGAAACAGCGCGCCAAAGCGCCGTTCAATCCCCGTGCGCACCAGCCGCACGGCGAACAGCAGCAACATGGTTGCTGCAAAAATCTCGATCAAAAAGCCTGCGATTGCCATCCGTTCACGCCCCCTCGGTCCGGGTCGCACAACCGCACGCCCGGAGTTTTGTTTTCTGTGTCTGAACGGATACTAGCATTCGCAACGTTGTTTCCCGTGGTTCGATTCCGGCGCGTGGTATCGCTAACGCGCCGGAATCGGGTCATTTAGCTATAGCGATACGGCCGTCCGGCCTTGAGCATTTCGGCGTTGTAGCGCTTGAAGATATCGACAACCTTCGCCTTGGTTTCGGACTCGGCGGCGATTTCGTCCCAGAACTTGACCGCAGCTTCCTCGACCGTTGCCCATTCTTCGTCCGGGATGGTGGTCAGCTGCATCTTGGTGCCGTTGACGCGCAGGTTTGCCTCTCCACCCCAATACCACCACTGGCGATAATAGTGCGACTGATCACAGCAAACCTTGAACAGGGTCTGCAGGTCTTCGGGAAGTTCGTTCCAGCGGTCCATATTGGCAAAGAAGTGCCCCGCCCATGCGCCCGACACGTTGTTGGTCAGGAAGTAATTGGTCACGTCGGCCCACCCCACGGTGTAGTCTTCGGTGATGCCCGACCACGCGATACCGTCCAGCTCGCCGGTTTGCACGGCGACCTCGATGTCTTCCCATGGCAGAGTCACGGGAACAACGCCGAACTGGGACAGGAACCGGCCCGCTGTCGGGAAGGTGAAGATGCGCTTGCCCTTCATGTCCGCCAGGCTGTTGATCGGGTCCTTGGTGGCGAAATGGCACGGATCCCATGCACCCGCACTGATGTGTTTCACGCCGACCTTCGAGTATTCCTCGTCCCAGATCTCGTTCAGGCCCCACTGGTTGAACAGAACCGGCACGTCCAGCGAATAGCGCGAGGCAAACGGGAAATACCCTCCAAACACGGTGACTTCGGTGGGCGACGCCATCGAGTCATCGTCCGATTGCACAGCGTCGATGGTGCCTTTCTGCATGGCACGGAACAGCTCACCCGTCGGAACCAGCTGGTCGGCATAGAACAGCTCGATCTGCATCCGGTCGCCGGCGATCTGGTTGAACATCTTGATGGCCGGGTCAATCACGTGCTCGGCCAGAGCCGGGCCCGCATAGGTCTGCATCCGCCATGTAATCGTGCTCTGCGCCAGTGCGGGCGTGGCCAATGGTGCGGCGGCAACGCCCACCCCGGCGGTCTTCAGAAACTTACGTCTTGTCGTCATGTCAATTTCCTCTCCGTTGAAGTTTGCGTGCCCGTTCACGGGGCATTCTTGTTAATTTCCATAAACATAGCCGGGCAACCAAAGGGCTATTTCCGGGAATGTCATTATAATAATCAGGGCCAGCACCATCACGCCGACAAACGGAATGATCGAGCGGTAAATGTCCTTCAACCCGATCTCGGGCGGTGCCATTGCGCGCATCAGGAACAGGTTATAGCCGAAGGGCGGTGTCATATAGGCGATCTGGGTGGTGATCGTATACAGAACCCCATACCAGATCAGGTCGAACCCAAGTGCACCCACCAAGGGCACGTATAGGGGCGCCACGATGACCAGCATCGCCGTGTCGTCCAGAAACGTACCCATGACGATAAAGCTGAGCTGCATCAGGATCAGGATCATCCAGGGCGACAGGCCGAGTTGCTCGGTGAACAGGTTCTCGATGGCTTTCACCGCGCCCAGCCCGTCGAACACGGCGCCAAAGCCCAGCGCGGCCAGAATGATCCACATGAACATGCAGGAAATCGCCAGCGTTTGCTTGGTGCAATCCTCGAAAATCTTCCACGTCATCCGGCGTTTGACGACCGACACGACCAACGCGGTCAGCGCCCCGATGGCCGAGCTTTCCACCAGCGAAGTCCAACCATTCACAAACGGTACCATCATGGCGGCAAAGATGATCAGCGGCAGGGCCCCTGCTCCCAGCAGCCGGATTTTCTCGGACCACGGAACCTCATGCGCGTCTTCCATCGCCGGGCCGAGTTCAGGCTGAATACGGCAACGAATCCAGATGTAGAGGATGAAGAGACCCGCCATCAGCAATCCCGGCAGGATACCGGCCAGCCACAGTTGGCCAACGGGTTGCCGTGCGATCATGGCATAAAGCACCAGCACAACCGATGGCGGCACGAGAATGCCCAGACTCGACCCGGCCTGAATGACCCCGGTCACCATGGTCTTGTCATAGCCCCGCCGCAGCAGTTCCGGCAGCGCAATCGTCGCGCCGATGGCCATCCCGGCCACGCTGAGCCCGTTCATGGCCGAGACCAGCACCATCAACCCGATGGTGCCGATCGCCAGCCCACCGTTCACCGGCCCCATCCACACATGGAACATGCGATACAGGTCATCGGCCAGACGGCTTTCGCTGAGTACATAACCCATGAAGATGAACATCGGCAGCGTCAGTAGCGGGTACCACTTCATCAACTTCATCGCGGCCGAGAACGTGATATCCTGCCCGCCCGTTCCCCACAGCGCCAACGCGGCGATGGTGGCAACCGCACCGATCGCGCCAAAGACGCGCTGGCCGGTGAACAGCATCAGCATCATTAGCGCGAACATGAAGATGGCGATAAATTCCTGGCTCATGCCCGGCTCACCCCGATTTCCTGCCCGTTGATCCGGGCTATGTCTTTGAAGAATTCCGATATTGCCTGCAGCAGCATCAGGAAGAAGCCGAACACCATGATGGCCTTGATCGGCCAGATATAGGGCCGCCACGCGGTCGAAGACCGCTCCAGCCGCCCGATCTCTTCACTGCCGGTAACAAGACCGGCGAAGTACGAGACCGGCTCATCCCCCCAATAGCCAAGGCTGTAGGCCGTCGATCCCAGCCCGCCATAGAACAGCACGCCCAGATACAGGATCAACAGCAGAACCGTGAACGCATCGAACCACGCTTTCTTCTTGTGGCTCCAGTTGTGGTAAAACAGGTCCATCCGCACGTTCGAGCCCAGCTGGATCGAATACGGACCGCCAACGATGTAATAGGTCACCATCGCAAACTGCGCCATTTCCAGCGTCCAGAGCGACGGCAGGAAGAACGTTTTCGAGATCGAGGACCACAGCAAGATCCCCATCATCACGAACAGGCCCCACATCATCACCCGACCGATCCGATAGTTGATCGCATCGACGACCCGTACATATGTCGCCATCACCTTGATCACGCGGCACCCCCTTCCCCGAACCCGGAAAGCGTGTGGTCGATCCACGGCACCAGATACTCGGCCATGGCCTGCTGTTCATCAGGCGTACGGATCAGATCGTTGCGAACCTCAATCATGACGTTCAGCAATCCGTTCGGATAAGCCTGCGCATCCAACGTATGCGCCACCCCGTCTGCAGCGGAATACGGCTCGTTCAGACGGGTCACAAAGGATGGCTGCGCGGGCACTACCCCCATCATCGCCACAGCAAACCTGTCATCGCGACCATGTAGAATACCCAGCTCAACCGAGCGCTGGCGGCCATGAAAAACCGGGGTGAAACTGTGCACAGTCACCATCAACTGCAACGACGGGCGGTGCTGAGCGATCTGACCTGAGACAGCCCGCGTGAAGGGTGCATAGATGTTCTCAACGCGGCTTTGACGCTCCTCCGGCGTCATCAGGGCATTGGCTGGAATGTCGTACTGTTCGCTTTTGAGCGGCATAGCCCCCGGAGCCTCGGGTGGGCGATTGCAGTCATAGACCAGTCGGGAGACCCCCCCATGGACCAGCGGCGCAGAGATCAATCCGGCCATTTGCTGCGCAACGCCCAGCGCGCCCGGGTCCCATGCGATATGGCTTTCCCGCGCTTCGGCCGTCAGACCCATATCGCCCAGAAAAGCCGGAATGCGGCACGAGGCATGTTCGCACACCAGCAGCACCTTAGGTCTGCCGTCCGCCCTATCCGTATGAACAACCGTTCCGAAGTCCAATGTACCGCCCTGCGATTCCGTGAGTGTGGATTGTGGAAAAATTTCCACACGATCCATTCACCTGTCAATAATTTTCCTGTAAAGAATCCATCAGAGCAAGTTGTGGTGAAAAATTTTGCACAATTTGCATAACTGATGCAGGAGGACCCATAGGTGCGGGTAACGGACAGGCTGCTGGCCCATCGGGACAAGATGACCCCGTCTGAACGGCAACTGATCAGCGTCCTGCTGGACGACTACCCCATGGCGGGCCTTGGCAGCATTACCGAGCTGGCCAGCGCGGCATCGGTCTCGACCACAACGGTCGCGCGGATGCTGCAAAAGACCGGGTTTGGCGGCTATCCACAGTTCCAAGCGGCCTTGCGGGGTGAGGTCAAAGAGATGATCTCGGGACCTGCTGCCAAGCGCGACGTCTGGCAGAACGACCTGCCGGAAGAGCATATCCTGAACCGTTATTCCCAGCAGGCGCTGGCCAACCAGAAACGCACCATTGATGAGGTCGACCCCGAGGAGTTCGACAGTTTCTGCAACCTGCTCTGCGATCCCAACCGGCGCATTTTCATCACCGGAGGGCGTATCACCGGCGCGCTGGCGCAGTATCTCTATCTGCACCTGCAGATGATCCGCCCAGATGTGCGGATGCTGCCCTTTGCGGCCTCATGGACCCACGATCTGCTGGATGTGCGCAAGGATGACGTACTGATTGCGCTGGATGTGCGGCGCTATGAGAACTCGACCATGTTGATCGGGCAGCTCTGTCAGGAGCGCGAGGCCGAGATCGTGCTGTTCACCGACCAGTGGCGCTCGCCCATTCACCGGCTGGCCAAACACACATTTGCGGCCCGTATCGCGGTGCCGTCCGCGTGGGATTCGATGGCGTCGATTATGGTGCTGATGGAATGCGTCATCGCCGAGGTGCAAGAACGGTTGTGGGATTCTGTCAAGGAGCGCACCGCTGAACTGGAACAGGCCTTTGACCGCACCAAGCTGTTCCGGAAATTCGGCCAAAGCTCTGGCTCTTAACTACAACTGCCCGTGAGGAGTGTTGCCAGCACGCTGGCAGGTGGTCACTTTGGTGTCATGACATTTGTGACCGAAAACCAGTTACCGCTGCTGATCCTGTTTTTTTTGATCGGGTCCATTGGCACCGCCTTTCTGTTTCGCAAACCGGCGGGGCACCGGGCATGGAAGCTGGCGGATCTTGTCTGGGTCGTTCTGGGTGGTATCGGTGCTCTGGTGGCCGTTCTGGCGGGGCTATATACGTCGGACAGTTCGCGGCTGGATCGGCAGATCGACGTGGCCTATGCGGCATCACTGGCCTTTGATCGCGACGCGGCGCGGTTTCGTCTGCGGTTCTGTGATCCGGCCTATGACCCCGACACCGCCGTATTGTGCGATAGGGTCGAGTTCCTGTCCGCCTCAACCGCCAGCAATGCCGACCTGCCCCTGTTCATCGCCGTGACCAATGAAGTCGCCCCGCTGCAAGGGCTGCATTTCCTGTTCGGGCGACAGGAAAAAGACGAGATGGACCAGATGGCCGCCAAGGCCGACGCTTTCAATATCGACCAGTTTCTGGTCTTCACTACGCTGGACGACAAAACTCAGGCCGCCATCGACAACATGCGTCGCAAAGTACCTGCGATCGCCGGAGATTATCTGATCCTGGCGCAAAGCTATGATGATCTGGTCGAACAGGTTGGTAAGCTGAAGGACGAATGGGAATACCTGCAGGCCAACGCCCATATTCTGGTGCTGCAGATCATTGCCCTGTGTCTGGTCAGCTTTGCCGCGCCGTTCCGTCTGGGTAAATCCGTGGTCGAGCTGCGCACAGCCCTCAGCGCCGATACGCCTGCACCAACTGCTCCGGATCGGCCCCAAGAAAGTACCGGGTCAGAGTCCACAGATTCCGAGCCCCCCGACGCAACCACCCCGTCCGCGCATAGCGGTCCGCACTCGTAACCGCGCGCGTTTTCAACAGGGTGATGCCGGGCAAGGCACGTACCAGCGCCACGTCCTCCATCAGCGGCTGATCCTGGTAACCTCCGACATCCTCATACAAAGAACGCGGCACCAGCAGGCCCTGATCCCCGTAAGGCAGACCAAACACCCGGCTGCGCAGATTGGCCCATCCCGCGACCCAAGTTGGCCCGAACCCTTTTGCCCCAAAGGCCAAACGAAAAGCCGCCGGCTTCCCAGTGGCGAGGTGTTCCCCCACCTCTTTGCTCCAGCCGTCCTGCAATACGGTATCGGCGTGCAGGATCAGCAACCACTCACCTTTGGCCTCGGCACAGCCCCGCCGCAACTGCCCCCCTCGAGAAGGCGCGCCGGTGACGATCTCGGCCCCCGCCTCATCCGCGATTTCAAGCGTCAGATCGGTCGATCCGCCATCGGTGACGATCAACTCGCGGATCAACCCCGTGTGCAGTCCCTCCATCAGCGCTGGCAGGGAGTCCGACAGGGCCTCGCCCGCGTTCAGGGTCGGGATGACGATGCTGATCGGTGCTGGCAAGGCGGATACCCTCTGGTCATGGCGACGGGAACTCCTATATCACGGGACCGAGGGAAATGACGAGGACCACCCATGCCCAATCGCCGTATTCTGCGCCTTAGTGGTTCGGACACTGACAGCTTTCTTCAGGGGCTGGTGACCAATGATATTGCCGGGCTGGACAACGGGTTGGTCTATGCGGCCTTGCTGACCCCTCAGGGCAAGTATCTGGCGGATTTCTTTCTGAAACGCGACGGTGACTCGATCCTGCTGGATGTCGCCGACGAGATCGCCGACGGCTTCGTCAAACGGCTGAGCATGTACAAACTGCGCGCCGATGTTGCGATCGAGGACAGCGGCCTGAACCTGCAGCGCGGCACGGGCCCTGCGCCCGATGGCGCCCTGCCCGACCCGCGCCACACGGATATGGGCTGGCGGGCCTATACTCCCGAAGGCGAAACCGACGACGGCACCGATTGGGACGCCATCCGCGTGCAGCACTGCATCCCGGAAACCGGCATCGAGCTGACGCCCGACAGCTATATCCTTGAATCTGGCTTCGAGGCCCTGAATGGCGTCGATTTCAAAAAAGGCTGCTATGTCGGGCAGGAAGTCACCGCACGGATGAAGCACAAGACCGAATTGCGCAAAGGGCTGCGCAGCGTCAGCGTTGAAGGCTCTGCCCCGGTCGGAACCGAGATCCTTTCTGGCGGCAAACCGGCGGGCACATTGTTCACCCAGTCGAATGGCCAGGGGATCGCCTATCTGCGCCTTGACCGCGCGACCGGCGAAATGCAGGCCGATGGGGCAACGGTCATTCTAACAACGTAACATGTTGCTATTCCAGCACGGCTGAGGTGCCAAGCAGCGCCGCACCGTTTGTACAAGCCCCATGGCGCTGCCACACTGGCGCCAGTTCAAAGACCCGGATGCGTCTATGTTTAAGCTGTACAGAGCGATCTGGCGCGCCAGCGCCGGTCGGCAGATTATCCTTATTATCCTGTCCATCGCCATCGCGGGTCTGGCGGCGGTCCCGCTAGAGTTTCAGCGCGATATCATCAACCACCTCACCTCTGATGACATCAGCACGGAACGGCTGATCTATCTGGGCACAGGCATGATGTCAGTCATCCTGCTGAGCCTCGCCCTGAAATGGTTGCTGGGCTTTCGCGCGGGCACGCTGGGCGAGGACATGATCCGCATGATCCGCCAGCGGCTGCTGGTCCGTGCGTCGGACTTGCATGAAACTGGGGAATCCGTCCGCAAGGGCACAATGACCACCGCCATCTCGGCCGAGGCCGAAGAACTGGGCAAGTTCGCCGGGGGCGCGTTCTCGGACCCTGTGGTGCAGATCGGCACGCTGATCAGCGTGATAGGCTATATCTCGTCAACCCAACCCGGGTTAGGCATGATCGCCCTATCTATGATCGTTCCGCAGATCGTCATCGTGCTGATCTCACAACGCAAGGTGAACATCTTCGTGGCCGAGCGTGTTCGCATTCTGCGCAGCGCCACCGACAAGCTGACGATCGAAGATATCAACGATGTGGCACGCGATGTTGACGCCCAGTTCGACGATATCTTTGAAACCCGGCGTCACATGTTCCTGTGGAAACTGTCAGCGAAATTCCTGCTGAGCGTCATCAACGGCGCGGGTACGGTCGGCGTTCTGATGCTGGGTGGCTATCTGGTTCTGAACGGAAAAACAGATGTCGGCACTGTGGTTGCGGCCACCAGCGGCCTCAGCCGCATTCAGGGCCCAACCGCCTTTCTGATCGCCTTTTACCGGCAAGTCAGCGCCAACCGTATCAAATACGAGTTGATGCTGGAACTCTTCGGTCCCCACCCGGAACGCTATCGGAATCTGAAGATCCGGCATTAAAAAAGACCGCGCGGCGGGTGCCTGCGCGGTCTTTTCTGTCTCGAGCAGACGCTGAGTTACGCGCGCTCGGAGTATTCCATGGTCTCGGTGTTCACCACGATCATCTCATCCTGGCCGATGAACGGCGGCACCATGACCTTAACGCCGTTGTCCAGAATAGCCGGCTTGAACGAGTTCGCAGCGGTCTGGCCTTTGACGACCGGCTCGGTCTCGACGATCTTGCAGGTTACTTTTTGCGGCAGCGTGGCGTTCAGCGCCTCGGATTCATAGAATTCGACGACGATGGTCATGCCGTCCTGCAGAAACGGGCGGCGTTCGCCCAGCAGTGCAGCGGGCAGTTCGATCTGTTCGTAGGTCTCGGAATCCATGAACACCAGCATGCCGTCGGATTCGTAAAGGAACTGCTGATCCTTCTGCTCAAGGCGCACGCGTTCTACCTTGTCCGCCGAGCGGAAGCGCTCGTTCAGCTTCGAGCCATTGCGCAGATTGCGCAGTTCGACCTGCGCGAAAGCGCCGCCTTTACCGGGCTTTACGTGGTCAACTTTAACTGCGGCCCACAGCCCGTCGTTATGCTCAAGCACATTGCCGGGGCGAATTTCGTTCCCATTTATCTTGGGCATTACATAAATCCTTCACAAACGGTTGATGCGTCAGTTCCCGTCCCTATATCTGGCAGGACAACACCTGACAAGACAACGAGACCTTGTGCTGCACTTGCAGCGAGCCATGCACATGACGCAACGCAACTATGCATTTTAGCTGTATCCGAATCACGTTGAATAGGTCATAAGGACCGTCACGCCGAAAATGCAAGAGCAAGAACAACAAGGAAGACGAGATGAGAGATTTCGTTGACGGCACTGCCTTTAACAATGAGCAAGGCAATCGTGCACGCAAACTTTTCGCGGCCGTTGTGTTGGCTGCACTTGATGACGCTATCGCCGATGACAAGAAATACGGCAATGGCCCCGAACAGATCGCCCGCTGGGCACGTTCGCGCGATGGTCGCGAAGTGCTGTCCTGCGCGGGTATTGACCCGAACGAACGGGTTGTCAGCGGACTGATGGAGTTCGTTGGTCGTGGCGTGCGGACCTCGGTTGCGCTGTCGCGTGAAGAAAGCGAGCGCCGCAATGCCGCTCAGCAGGCAGAAGCCGCATAAATCAAGCGACTTCTGAAGGAAAAAGCGCGCCTACGAACACCGGGGCGCGTTTTTCTTTGCCCGGTCAAAAAAACAACAGCCATTGACGGGCCACCCAGATTTCGGCCCCCAACAGGGCAGCAAAGAACAGTTTTGCGGTCAGGGACAAGCCCCTGCTCCACAGCACTACATAGGCCCCCGTGCAAACCGCGATTGAAACCGGCGCGACCCAAAGGGCGTAATGAGTGCTGTCCCAATAGCTGACCGGGCTGTGAAAGACCCAATCGCTCAGCGGCCAGAATTGCGACCGTCCGTCACCCGCGTGCAGCAGGAAATCCATCGCCAGATGCAGAAGGCCAGCGGACGCAGCCACCGTCAGGAATTGCCACCGGCACCACAGGCCAACCCACAGCGCCAGCCCCCATAAGATGAACGAGTTGTCGATGGCAAATACCGTCTGCCAAGCGGGTGAAAAGTAAAGCTGGTCGAACACCACCTGCTCGGGAATGCCCAGCACGAACAACGAAACGCCGGCCATCACGTACAGCGAAAGATCGGGCAGCAACGACCCCAGCACAGCCGCCGCCAGGATTCGCCCCCGCGCTGGCCGCGCAAAAGCGGCGGCACCGATCAAAAGATGCGCGGGCGTGTTCATCCGGGCTTTCCCTTTGGGTTCAAATCAGGTCATTTGCGCGTCAACGTATAGGAGACGGCTATGGTTCGTGCCATCATGATTCAGGGCACCGGCAGCAATGTCGGCAAATCGGTTTTGGTCGCCGGGCTGGCACGCGCCTATACGCGGCGCGGGCTGAAAGTGGCTCCGTTCAAGCCGCAGAACATGTCCAACAATGCCGCCGTAACCGAAAACGGGGGTGAGATTGGCCGCGCACAGGCCCTGCAGGCACGCGCTGCCATGCGTCCTACTCACACGGATATGAACCCGATCCTGTTGAAGCCGGAAACCGACACAGGTGCGCAGATCATCGTTCATGGCCAACGCGCGGGCACGATGAAGGCGGGCGATTACCGCAAGGACAAATCCAAGCTGCTGGGTGCCGCGTTGGAGAGCTTTGACCGGCTGTGCGACGACGCCGATCTGGTGCTGATCGAGGGTGCCGGCAGCCCGGCCGAGACCAATCTGCGCAAGGGTGACATCGCCAATATGGGCTTCGCCTGCGCGGCAAACGTGCCGGTCGTACTGGTCGGCGATATCCACCGCGGTGGCGTGATCGCTCAGATCGTAGGCACGCAGGCAGTTTTGGAGACCGGTGATCTGGAGATGATCCGTGGCTTTGCCGTCAATCGGTTCAAGGGGGATGTCTCGCTGTTCGACGAGGGGCGCGATGACATTGCCGCGCGCACCGGCTGGCCTTGTCTGGGCGTTGTACCGTGGTTCCACGACGCCTGGAAACTGCCTGCCGAGGATATGATGGACATCCGGTCCCACAGTGGCGGGGCCTGCAAGGTTGTCGTACCGCAGCTGGAACGCATGGCCAATTTCGACGATCTCGATCCGTTGTCCGCCGAGCCCGGTGTCACGGTCGAGATCGTCCCCGCCGGGCGCCCCCTGCCCGGCGATGCCGACCTCGTGCTGCTGCCCGGCAGCAAGTCCACAATCGGCGATCTGACCTATTTCCGGGCGCAGGGCTGGGATATCGACCTGTACGCCCATGTCCGCCGGGGCGGCCATGTGCTGGGCTTGTGCGGTGGCTATCAGATGCTGGGCAAAACCATTGCCGATCCCGATGGCGTGGACGGCCGTCCGGGCACGGTTGAAGGGTTGGGGCTGCTGGATGTAACCACCACTATGGCTGGTGAAAAACAGGTCACTCTGCGCACGGCGCGAACCGTTCCCGAAAGCGAACCGGTCACCGGATATGAGATTCACATGGGCCGGACCGAAGGTCCCGATTGTGATCGCGCCTGGCTTGAGATTGAAAACCGCCCCGAAGGCGCTGCGGACCAGACCAGCCGCATTCGGGGCAGCTATCTGCACGGTATTTTCTCATCCGACACATTCCGCGCCCGCTATCTGGAACAGCTGGGCGCGACCTCGGACCTGTCATATGAGGATGGGGTTGAGGAAACGCTGGACGCGCTGGCGGACCATCTGGAACGGCACATGGATCTGGACCTCCTGCTGGACCTGGCCCGGCCGCCGAAACGGCCCTGAGGCCTAGTCCAGTTCCCGTTCGGCCAGAGCCCGGTAGATCTCGCGCCGCACCATCTTGCGGACATTGCGGGTGATGCGCTGGCCCAGAACGCCCTGCAGTTCTTCGCGAACCACCTGAGCGATCAGGTCACGCAACGCATCCTCGTTCATCGCCAAAGATGCGTCATTCACCTCCGGTTCAGCTGGCTGAGCCGGCGCGGCAGGGGACGATCCGGGATCGCGAATGAATGTCGCTTTGACGTCAGACTGAGGTTGTTCTGGCGCAGTTTCCGATACACTGGAACTTTGCGAGACAATAAACTCGTCTTCAGCATGCCACTCCAAAATCTTGTTTGGCGTGCCGGAATAGGCGTCATCGCTGTCTCCGTCCGGCTCCCACTGGTCCTCGGTGCGGGCAATCGCCGCTTCCAGCGCTTCGATCTTGGCGCTCAGGCTGCCGGCAAGGCCGTCCTCGTCCTCGGTCTCTGCGATTGCTTTCTGTTCGACGGCAGGTTCCGCATGTTTGACAATATCGCAAGCCCGCAGAAGCATCGGCTTGACGGAATCCTCGGCCTTATAGGCCGTCTCCTTCTTTTCAGGCTGAGGCTGCTTTGGCACCGCCGGTTCATTGACTCGCAACGCGTCAGTCAGAACCAGTCTGTTGGGCTTTCGTGCGATGGTCGGTGTTATCACACCCGACGCTTTTCGGTCATCTTCGCTGACCAGACGTTTAATCGAGGACAGGACGTCCTCGATTCCCGCTTTTACGACTTTGTCCGTCATTGTTCTCTACCGCTCTATCCTCAGGATCGAGTGTAGCCAAACAAACCGAACCTCACAACAGGTAGTATTGGCCCTTAGTCGCGACGCAACGCTTTGAGAACGCGATCCAGGTCCTTGCTCTGCCTGCTGATCTGGGCCGGAGCCTTCTTCACCAGGTTGTAGTAGAGCGTCGGATCATAGATCTGAACGGCCAGACCCAAGCGTTCCGCTGTCAGCAGACCCTGTGCCTGCAGCAGCTGATACGCCGCGCGAGACCGTTCTGTGCGCGATGCAACCTCGGCCAATTGCGCGTCCAGCAGGTCCTGCTGGGCGTTCAGCACGTCCAGAGTTGTCCGCGCGCCCAGTGTTGCCTCTTCCCGGATACCGTCAAACGCAACCTGCGAGGCGCGGACCCGTTCGGTCGATGCCCTCAGGCTGGCCGTCGCGGCCTGGAATGCAGCATAGGCGTCGGCGACACCTTGGGTGATGTCTTTCTGCACGTTCAACAGGTTGGCACGCGACGCGTCCCGCGTAGCCATTGCCCGGCGTACCGTGGCTGCCAGACGACCACCCGCATAAATCGGCTGTTCGAAGCGCAGTGCGATGGTTGCATCTTCGAGGCTGTCATCGTTGTCATAGCTCTCGCGGATACCTGCGTCGGCGTTCAGCCTGACATTCGGACCCAGATTGGCACGCTGCTGCTGCACGAACAGATCAAGCGCACGCACCTGATGCTGCGCTGCCTGGATGGCCGGGTGGTTGCGCTGCGCGAGGCTGACGGCCTCGGCTTCGGACCGTGGCAGATTCGGCAGGCTCGGCTGTCCGGCTGTGCGCCCGGGACCTTTACCGACGGCGTTGACATATTCCGCCTGCGCAATGCTCAGGTTACCACGCGCAACGGCGAGGTCCGCTTGCGAGCTTGCCAGCTGTGCCTCGGACAGTGCGACGTCCGTCCGGGTCACCTCACCTACATCGAAGCGGTCCTGCGAGGCCCGCAGTTCCTCGGCCGACACATCGACGTTGTTCAGGCGAATCTGCACGGTCTCTTCCTGCAAAAGAACACCCAGATAGGCGTTCAGGCCGCGGAACAGGACCTGCTGTTCGACATCCAGCAGGGTCTGACGCGTTGCCAGAACCGTTTCCTGCGCCGATTGCTTGCCCAAGACCGAGAAGCCGCCGTCATAGATCAGCTGGCTCAGCGTGAGACCGGTGAAAAAGTTGGCTGGTTCATTCCTGACCACGCCAACATCCGTTGAGGACCGCGTATAGTCCTGGCTGACTTCGACCGCCCAGTTAATGATTGGGCGAAGCGCCGAAAGCGCGATCGCTACATCTTCATCAGCCGCACGTAGCAACGCGCGGTTCTGTTCCAGCAAGCCGCTGGTGTTATAAGCCCCGATAAACGCGTCGGTCAGGTTGTCCGCCCAAACCGCACGTCCCGGCAAGGCACTCAGCGCGATTCCCGCTGTTAGTGCCAATGCCTTTACAAACTTCCCCCCCGTCCGTGAACGCATAACGAAATCCTTCTCAAACCAAAATTACGCTGCCCTGAGTGCAGTTTGCGCGTTTGTTTTCAACTAATCAAGGCAACAGAATAATATGAGAAGGAATTATAGCGAAAATGCACACTCTGCGCAAAAGGCTTGTAAAACCGGGGCGTTGGCATTGAAGGCATGACGCCAGGTCACCCGCCCGCTGGATTTGTGCCCAATCCGGACTGTGCCAAGCTCTCCTTCCACGAAAAGGCAGGCAATGCGGCCGTGGTCCTTGAGCTGCGCGATCAGCGCCTCGGGCACCTGCTCGACCCCGCCCTGAATCATGATGACGTCATAGGGGCCATGCTCGGTCGCGCCCTGCTCCAGCGGGCCGACATGCACGATCGCGTTGTCGGCCTCTGCCTCCATCAGGATCGTCTGCGCTTCGGCGGCGAGGGCTTCGTCCTCTTCAACGGCCACCACCAGCTGCGCCATGCGCGCCGCAATAGCGGTGGAATATCCCATCGCGGGGGCGATATCCAAAACAACTTCGTCATTCGAGATGTTCAGCACGTCCAGCATCTTGGCCAGGGTCCGGGGTTCCAGCAGGCAGCGCCCGTTCCCCAGATCGATCACGCCTTCGGCGTAGGCTGCCTCGCGCTGAGAATCTGGCACAAAGTTCTCTCTCTGGACGGTCAACATGGCGTCAATGATAGGGAATTTCGTGACATCCGAGGGTCGGACCTGCGTATCAACCATCGTGCGGCGCCGGGTTGCGAAATCTGTCATTGGATCGCTCATGTTAGTCCCAAGTATGTCCGGCTTGTGCCATATCCAGACGAAACCGGCAACGGCTGTTGCGTTAAAGTTTGGCTGGATCGCAGGAACTTGGTGTCGCACCGCGTCAGGTCCCTGCTCACGGGAACGGATTTTTCTAATCAACCCACTGGACGCCCCTGACGAAAGGTGGTAAAACGCCGGCCACACCACAGCAAGTATTTGATTTTACTTGAAAAGGCGAGTTGGCGGAGTGGTGACGCAGCGGATTGCAAATCCGTGTACACCGGTTCGATTCCGGTACTCGCCTCCAAGCTCTCTCAGAAATCGATAGCATCGTGCGTGCAAAGGTTTTTAGGGCTCGCTTAGTGTGGCTCTGCTCTTACTTATTTTTTACCGCATTCAGGTATCCGGGTAACTTAGTGGGCCGGAATTCGCACCACGGATGCGGTCAAGCATCCCAACGTTTTTTGTTCAGCGCAGCGCCGCTTTCACCCCAACCGCTTGCGGCCAAGTGGGAAATATAATGTCCCCACGGGGGTTGAAAACGAAACTTCATGACAATGCAGCCGGGATGAATTAGGTGTTTATTCAAGAAAAGTAAAAGTTCTGGGCGTATTGTGGAACACATATCCTTTACCTTCGAGATGGGGGTCGTCTGTGCCCTTCTCGCTTTCACCGTTTTCCTGTTCGTGTCCGAGGTCGTCAGAATCGACCTTTCCGCCATATTGGTTCTGGTACTCGTCGGCCTGCTCAGCTACGCACCCGGACTCGAAAATCTGGCGGATGTCCCACGGCTGTTTGATGGGTTCGCTTCCAATGCGGTCATCTCGATCATCGCGGTCATGATTGTCGGCGCAGGCCTGGACAAAACCGGCATCATGAACAAGGTTGCGGCCATCATTCTGAAATACGGTGGCAAGTCGGAAAACCGTGTGCTGCCGATCATTTCCGGAACCGTTGGCGTTATTTCGTCGTTCATGCAAAACGTCGGCGCTGCCGCATTGTTCCTGCCGGTTGTCAGCCGCATATCCTCGAGATCCGGAATTCCGCTGTCGCGCCTGCTTATGCCGATGGGGTTTTGCGCCATTCTTGGCGGAACGATGACGATGGTCGGATCATCCCCGCTGATCTTGCTCAACGACCTGATCCAAACAGCGAATGACGGCTTACCCGACTCTCAGAAAATGCAACCTTTCGGTCTGTTCTCGGTAACACCGATTGGGGCGGTACTGATCCTCACAGGCATCGGATATTTTTTGTTGCTGGGGCGCTGGGTTCTGCCCGCAGCCGAAGGGGAAGACAATACGGGCACCGGTCAGGGAACTCAGGAGTACCTGCAGCGAGTCTACGGGCTAAAGGCGGATGTGTTCGAAGTTGTCGTGCCTGCGGACAGCCCGTTGGTGGGGCAGATTCTTGCCGAGATCAACCACGAGAACCACCTCTACATCATTTCAACTTTCTACCGCGGCAAAACCTCGATGGTTCAGGTTCTGACCGCGGAAATCGCGGCTCCGTGTCGGCTGGCTATTGTCGGACGAGGTTGGGAAGTCGAGCAGTTTGCAAAAAAGTTCGGTTTGACCGTTCTTCCTGATCTCGATGTTTTCGTTGAAGAGTTCGCGCCCACCAATGCAGGCGTCGCCGAAGTGGTCATCACTCCGGACAGCAAATTGATTGGAAAGTGTCCGCGTGAGCTTTTGTTCCGCAAGACTTACGGCATGTCGCTTCTTGCCATTCACCGTGGAGAGGAAACGCTCAGCCATGTAGAGACGGAAGATCACAAGTCCACTCAGATTGGGCTGGAAAAGTTCCACGCAGGTGACATGCTTGTCGCGCATACCCGATGGGACAACCTGATGCGGATCACACGCGATCCGGATTTCGTTGTCGTAACCTCCGATTTTCCGCAGAACGAGCTGAGACCGCAGAAAGTCGGGTGGGCTCTGGCCTTTTTCGCGATTTCACTGTCCTTGATCCTGTTTACGGACGTGCGTCTTTCGCTGTGTCTTCTTACCGGGGCGGCGGGTATGATGTTAACCCGCGTGCTCAGTGTGGATGAAGCATATCGCGCTGTGGGATGGAACACGGTTTTCTTACTTGCCTGCCTCATACCTTTGGGACAGGCCGTGCAAAACACCGGCACAGCCGCATGGATCGCGCAGCAGATCATGGTCATTCTGGACGGTTGGCCGCTTTGGTCGCTTCAAACCGGCATAGCCATTCTGGCAACTGCCTTTTCATTGGTCATGTCGAATGTTGGTGCCACGGTCCTGCTCGTGCCACTGGCCGTATCAATTGCGGTTGCGGCAGGCGGAAACCCAGCTGTCTTTGCTCTTACGGTTGCCATCTCCACCTCGAACAGTTTCATAATCCCGACCCATCAGGTCAACGCGTTGATCATGGGCCCGGCAGGTTACAAGGTCATGGATTTCGTACGCTCAGGCGGCATCATGACCATTCTGTTCCTGGTCGTTTCGCTGGTGATGATCAACGTATTGTATTAGCGCGACAATCGGGGCGGCTTTTTTGGACCGGCGCGCCCCGACTACCAAACACTTTGCGGTAGAAAGCTCGGGCTGGCCCTTAGGCCGCACCCCGGCCTTGCGGAACAACCTCGTACCCCGGCTCTTCCGGTTCATCATCGGCCATTTCAGTTGGAAAACCGGGGGCAGTGATGTCCAGACCTGTCGCCTCTTCCAGACGTTTGATGATATTTGGCGACAGCTCGCGATCTCCATACCGGGCAATACCATCTTCAAAGATCTTGATCATCACCGGGTTCATCTCCAGTGGTACCCCGGCGCGATCGGCAACCTCCTGAAACAGACCGATATCCTTTTTCACCAAATCCATGGTGAAGGAAATATCACGCGAGCCGTTTAGTATGACCTGGCTTTCCGTTTCATGCACAAAGGATGTGCCGGACGAGATTTTTATCGCCTCGTACGTTGTGTTCAAATCCATTCCCGCCGCCTTTGCCGTAACCAGCGCCTCGGCGCAGGTAATCAAGTTGGCGGTCGCAAGATAGTTGGTCATCACCTTCAAGACCGAGGCCGAACCTAGGTCGCCTGTATGCAGTACGCGCCGCCCCATCGTGGTCAGAAACGGCAGAATTCGCTCAAAGGTCTCGCGATCACATCCTGCGAAAATCGAGATATTGCCTGTTGCCGCGCGATGGCAACCGCCCGAAACAGGGCAGTCGACCGCTGCGCCGCCGCGTTCTATCACTTCTGCGCCAAGGCGTTTGACTTCGGCCTCATCCGTGGTCGACATCTCCATCCAGATTTTGCCCGGCGCGACCTCGGGCAGCATCTGCTGCATTACGGCATCCGAGGCCGCGGGGGACGGCAAACAGGTGATGACCGCATCGCATTCCCGCATCATCTGGGCAGGGTTTTCGGCCGCTTTCGCGCCTTGGGCCACGAATTCGGCCACCAGATCGGGGTTGAGGTCGTGAACCGTCAGATCAATTCCGTTGCGCAGCAGCGAGCCCGACAGCTTGCCGCCGACATTTCCCAAACCGATAAATCCGACTTTCATTTTACCCTCCCGAAGGTCGCTGTTTGCGCCGAGTAAACCTGTTGCCTGTCGGAAACAAAAATGAATAATAAGGACAGTTATGGGCAATTTTTTTTGGTGGTAGATGGATCGCCTTCCAAACCCCGCTTGGCTGCGCAGCTTCGAATCCGCCGCGCGCCACCTGAATTTCACCACAGCCGCGCAAGAGCTTGGCCTGACGCAGACAGCGGTCTCGCTGCATATTCGGTCCCTCGAGGCCGAGTTGGGGCAAAAGCTGTTCACCCGAAATGCACGGCGGCTGGAGTTGACCGAGCTGGGGCAATCCTACTCTCTGACGGTGCGGCGCGCGTTGTCAGATATCGCGCTGTCCACCAACAGTCTGTTTGGCCCGGCCTCACGGCAAACCCTGACCATCCGGGCCGCGATTTCGACCGCGACATACTGGGTGGCTGCCGAACTGCCGGGCTTCTCTGCCCGGCATCCGGACATTCCTGTCCGTCTGGTCTCGCATATCTGGAACGACAGCGGGACACCTGGTGACGTGGATGTGGAAATCCGACTGGGTTATGGCGACTGGCCGGGGGTGCGGTCAGAAAAACTCACCGATGAAAAGCTGGTCCCGGTCTGTCGGGCGGGGGTCGGTTCGCCAAAATTGAACAAGGGGCCGCTGATTCACATCCTAGGATATGAAGACAACTGGGCGCGGTATTTTCAGGCCCAAGGAATTGCGCCACCAGACCAGCCACCCCGGCATTCGGTAGATACCACCGTGGCGGCGCTGCAACTTGTGATGGCCGGAGCGGGGTATGCAACGATCCTGGAACGGTTCGCCCAAAACGCGATCCGGCAGGGCGCGCCGATTGCGATTGCTGGTCCGGCGATTCCCTTTGCCCAGTCGCATTACCTGGTCAGCGCCCAGCGGGCTGCGCAGCCCACGGCCGCGGCGGGTTTGTTTTGCGCCTGGTTGCGGGATCGGCTGGCAACTGATGCCGCTGATTGACATAGGCTGGTCGCTTTTCCGTCCTTGGGGGTTTCCGGCCATGTCTCACGCTTGACAACCCCCCTGCCCGTGCCGCATGTCGCTTGCGTTGGTGTCCATCCCCGGATGGATGAAAAGGGAATGCGTCAGCGGTTATCCGTCAAACGCAGCCGCCCCCGCGACCGTGACCGGAGAGGGTGCCCAAAGCCACTGGCCCAAAAGGCCGGGAAGGCGGGACATCCGACAGAGGCTCGCCTCTGACATCCGCAAGCCGGGAGACCTGCCAGCACCCGAAGATGAAACCGGGCGGGGTGTTCCGGTGTCGGGTCCATGTCGCAACACGTGGCCCGCATGAAACCCCGTCCCCCGCAATGAGGATTTGGGGGGATGAGAGACATGACCGAGACCGCACCAGTCGAGCTGCTGGTCTGTACCACGTGCCGCCGCGGTTTACCTGTTGAGGACGACGCGCAACGGCCCGGCACTTTGCTTCACAAAGCTTTGGAACAAGCGGATCTGCCCGAGGGCATCACGCTGAAAGCCGTGGAATGCCTGTCGAACTGTGATGAAGGCTGCTCCATCGTGCTGCGCGGTGGGCCGGATCGCTGGACCTTTGTCTACGAACACCTCAACGAAAACGACCATGTCGAAACCATTGTCGAAGGTGCCACCAAGTACCTCGCGACCGAGGACGGCCTGGTCAAATGGCGCGAACGCCCCGAACATTTCCGCAAAAACTGTGCGGCCCGCATTCCCCCGATTGGAGCCCTGAAATGAGCAATCTCGAAAAACTCCCCGTCACTGTGATCACCGGCTTTCTGGGCTCGGGCAAGACCACTCTGGTCAAGCACCTGATGCAGAACCCGCAGGGCAAGCGTCTGGCCGTTGTCGTCAATGAGTTCGGTGACGTTGGCGTCGATGGCGACATCCTGAAATCCTGCGCCATCCCCGATTGCCCGGCTGAAAACATCATGGAACTGGCGAATGGCTGCATCTGTTGCACCGTCGCCGATGATTTCATTCCGACAATCGAGGCCCTGATGGCGCTGGAACCGCGCCCCGATCACATCCTGATCGAAACCTCGGGCTTGGCTCTGCCCAAGCCGCTGCTGAAGGCGTTCGACTGGCCCGATATCCGCTCGAAAATCACTGTGGACGGCGTGATCGCTCTGGCCGATGCCGAAGCCGTCGCCGCCGGTCGCTTCGCCCCGAATGTCGAGGCCGTGGACGCCCAGCGTCTGGCCGATGACTCGATCGACCACGAAACGCCCCTGTCCGAGGTGTTCGAGGATCAAATCTCCTGCGCCGATATCATCCTGCTGACTAAGCCTGATCTGGCGGGTCCCGAGGGTGTGGCCAAGGCCAAAGAGATCATCGCCGCCGAAGCCCCGCGCCCCCTGCCCGTCGTCGAAGTGGCCGAAGGTGCCGTGGACGTGCGCGTTGTGCTGGGTCTGGAAGCTGCAGCCGAGGACGACATGGACGCACGTCCGTCGCATCACGACGGTCATCACGACCATGAACATGACGATTTCGAGAGCATCATCGTCGAACTGCCCGAACAGACCGACCCGGCGGAACTGGTCGCCAATATCGAACGTCTGGCCAATGAGCTGAATATCCTGCGCGTCAAAGGTTATGCCGCCGTTCAGGGCAAACCGATGCGCCTGCTGGTGCAGGCCGTTGGGGCCCGCGTCCGCCACCAGTACGACCGCCCTTGGGAGCCCGGTGAAGAACGCCGCTCGCGTCTGGTTGTCATCGCCGAGCATGACGACATCAAAGAGGCTGCAATCCGCGATATCCTCGTGAGTGTGACCGAGGCCGCCGAGTAAGCCATGCACGTCGTCTTCCGCGAAAGCCACGGGTTAGAAGAAACCGAAACCCCAACCGATCTGGGCCAGAGCCCGGCGGATCTGGTGGTGCTGTCTTTCTCTGACAGCGACCTTGGCGCTTTCGCGGCAGGCTGGCATCGCGGTGGCGGCCCCGAGGGGCGGATGCCGACGATGCGGCTGGCCAACCTGACGGCGCTGAAACACCCCCTGTCCGTCGACACCTATGTCGAACAGACGCTGGAGGGTGCCAAAGGCATTCTGATCCGCCTGATCGGCGGGGTGCCTTACTGGTCTTACGGTTTGCAGCAGGTTCTGGCGCTAGCGCAGGCCAAGGGCATTGCGCTGGCCGTTTTGCCTGCGGATGGGCGTGAAGACACGCGGCTGGATGACTACTCCACCCTGCCCGTCTCGACCCTGCGGCGGCTGGCGCATCTGTGCGACACCGGCGGAGAGGTCGCCGCACAAGCCGCCTTAGCGCAAATGGCGCTGGCCGCAGGCCTTTATGCTGGTCCGGTAATGGGGGCCAAAACGCTGCCCGAGTGCGGCGCGTGGTGCCCGGATCATGGCGTGATCCCGGTGGACACGGCATTCTCGGGCGACGCGAAACGCATCGTCGTGACCTTCTACCGAGCCTATCTGACCTCAGCCGATACCGCCCCTGTCGCGGCCCTGATCCGCAGCTTGCGGGATCGTGGGCTTGAGGCCGTCGGCATGTTCGCCCCTTCCCTCAAAGCCCCGGCAGCCGCCGAGTGGCTGCGCGAAAACATCGTCGCGCTGAAACCTTCAGCGATCATCAATGCCACTTCGTTCTCGGGTAAGGGCGCGTCGGGCGCGTCACCGCTGGACGCCGCCGATGTATCGGTCTTTCAGGTCGCCCTCGCCACTTCGCGCCGCAAAGCCTGGGCCGAGGCCGAACGCGGGCTTTCCCCTGCCGACCTCGCCATGCATGTGGTGCTGCCCGAAGTGGATGGGCGCATTTCAGCAGGCATCGCCTCCTTCAAGGAACCGGGCAAGCGCGATCCGCATCTGGAATATTCCCGTTTCGCCCATCGCGCCGAACCCGAGCGGATCGAAGCCATCATCGACCGCGTCACCGGCTGGTTGAACCTGCACGACAAGCCCAAGGCGGATCAGGTTCCTGCACTGGTGCTGTCCACCTACCCTGGCAAGGACTGGCAGATGGCCCATGCGGTGGGCCTTGACGCGCTGGCCTCGGCCGAGGCGATGCTGTCCGATCTTCAGGGCGAAGGCTATGGCACAGCACCTGCGGAACCGATTGCGGAAACCTTGCCGAGCGCGCGCATTTCGTGGTCGTTGCAGGATTACCAGACCGCGCTGGCGGAACTACCCGAGCAATTGCGTACGGACCTTGAAACGGTCTGGGGCAGACCAGAAGATGATCCCACATTCGCAGATGGCGCGTTCCAATTCACTGCATTGCGCCGTGGCAAGGCGCTGGTTGCGCTGCAACCGGAGCGCGGAACGCCCGAGCTGCGCGATGACGATTATCACGACCTGTCGCGCACCCCGCGTCACAGCTATGTCGCGTTCTATCTGTGGCTGCGGCAAGGCCTCGGCGCGGACGCGCTGATTCACATCGGCGCGCACGGCACGTTGGAATGGCTGCCGGGCAAATCGGTCGCCTTGTCCGCCGATTGCTGGCCCGAGGCGCTGATCCGTGATCTGCCGGTGATTTACCCCTTCATCGTCAACGACCCCGGCGAGGCCGCGCAGGCCAAGCGCCGGATCGGCGCGGTCACGCTGGGCCACATCCCCCCTGCCCTGAAGGAAAGCGGCACGCCGGACCGGATGGTGCGGCTGGAATCGCTGCTGGATGAGTTCTCGAACGCCGATGGCCTCGACCCCAAGCGCCGCGACCGCCTGCAGGAAGACATCCGCGACGAGGCGCAAGCCATCGGTCTGGAGAGCGACCTTGGCTTAGATCAGGCCACCTGCACCGCCGAGGCGATCACCCGGATCGACCGCTTTGTCTGTGACATCAAGGAAAGCCAGTTCGGCGACGGGTTGCACATCTTTGGCCGCGTGCCCGAGGTAACGGGAAATTTCGACCCCGCGCCTTCGGCGCATGCCGAACGCCAGGGCTTGCTGGCTGCGCTGGCCGGAAAACGGATTGAGGCCGGGCCGTCCGGCTCGCCCTATCGTGGGCGCTCGGATGTGCTGCCGACCGGCCGGAACCTGTACACCACTGACCCGCGCTCCGTGCCAACCCGTGCGGCCTATACCCAAGGCGTCAAGCTGGCCGAAGAACTGGTACGTCGCCACTTGCAGGAAGAAGGCGACTACCCCAAAGGCCTGATCGTCGATCTGTGGGGCTCGGCCACCATGCGGACCGCTGGCGAAGAATTCGCCATGGCGCTGCACCTGTTGGGCGTAAAACCGGTTTGGGACAAGGGCTCCGAACGCGTCTCGGGCATTGAGGTGCTGCCGATCACCGACCTCAGCCGCCCCCGCCTGGATGTAACACTGCGCGTCTCGGGCCTGTTCCGCGATGTGTTCCCGACACTTTCGGCGCTGTTTGGTCAGGCGGTACGGGCGCTGGCCGACCGCGATGAGGCCCCGGACTGGAACCCCTATGCCGGTCAAGCCCCCGCCGCCCGCGTCTATGGCCCCGCCCCCGGCAGTTATGGCCTGAACATGACCCACCTGTCCGAGACCTACACGGATGAGGCTCGTGCCCAGGCGGGAGAGGCGTGGCTTGAGGCCAGCTCTTTTGCGCTGGAGGGCGAGCACATCGCGCAAGACAAGGACGGCATCACCCAGCGCGTTGCCAGTGCCGACAGTTTCGTGCACCTGCAGGACCTGACCGAGACCGACCTGCTGCTGGCCAATGACTATGCCACGCATGAGGCCGGGTTTGCCGCCGCCAAGAAGATCACCGGTGGCAGCGCGCAGCTATATCATCTGGACAATACCAACCCGGAGAACCCGCGCGCCCGCACCCTGCCCGAAGAGATCAGCCGCGTCGTCCACGCGCGCGCTGCCAATCCGGGCTGGATCGCAGGTATGCAACGTCACGGGTTCCGGGGCGCGGCCGAGATAGCGGCCACGCTGGATCACATGGCCTCTTTCGCGCATCTGTCCGGCACCGTCGCACCGCATCTGTTTGACCTCTACCACGATGCCACCCTTGGCAACGAAGAGGTCGACACCTTCCTGCAAGAGGCCAACCCGCAGGCGCATCAGGCCATGCAGGACCGGTTCCGCGCGCTGTTGGAAGCCGGGCTCTGGAACACGCGTCGCAATTCGATCCGCGCCGATCTGGAGGGTCTGAGATGAGCGCCCCGGTTGTCCAAGGCTGGTGCCCCGGCGCACATCGCCCGATGATGTCGGGCGATGGATTGGTGGTACGGGTACGGCCACGGTTGGCCCGGCTGAGCGCGGCACAGGCGCTTGGCCTGTGTGAACTGGCGGAACAATACGGCAATGGCACAATCGACCTGACCAACCGCGCCAACCTGCAATTGCGGGGGGTGAAAGAAACCGACCACCAACCTCTGCTGGCAGAACTGGCGGCACTGGACCTGCTGGATGCCGAACCCGGCATCGAAGTGCGGCGCAATATCCTTGTTTCACCCTTGTACGAAACAGGCGATCTGACGGCCCGGCTGACGCAAGAATTGATCAACCGGCTGGGTGACCTGCCTGCGCTGCCCGCGAAATTCGGCTTTGCCATAGATACTGGTCCCGAACGTTTGCTGGTCGGGGACTCGGCAGATATCCGGCTTGAGATCGGTGCCGAAGGGTTGATCCTGCGCGCCGACGGCTGTGAAACCGGATGCCGCGTGTCAGAAGCGGAGGCTATCGACCGGGTGATCGCTCTGACTGAGTGGTTTGCCGAGCGCTTCACGCCCGAAACACGCCGCATGGCGCGGGTGGTTGCGGCGCAGGGTTTGCCTCAGGATTGGCAGGGCAGCGCCCTGGGTCCCATCGGCGCGCCACTGAAACCCGGCGCCTGTGATCTGGGAGCACTGTACGGCGCCGCCTTCGGGCAACTGCCTGCGCGGCGCCTGTTCGGCCTGATCGAAGACACTGGCGCGGCGGCCCTGCGCGTGACCCCGTGGCGGCTGATCCTGTTGGAAGATGGGGCAGCGATTCCCGCTTCGGCCTTTGTCACGGATGGCACCGACCCGCTGATGACCACAGACGCCTGCCCAGGCGCGCCGTTCTGCCCCCAGGCGCAAGCGGAAACCCGCAACATTGCCCGTGCATTGGCACCGCGTGTCGCTGGCAGCCTGCACGTTTCAGGCTGTGCCAAGGGATGCGCCCGGATGGGCGCGGCGGATGTCACTTTAGTCGGCCATAACGGACGATTTGATCTTGTCAAACAAGGCCGCGCGGGGGATGAGCCCTGCCAGCACGGCCTGACCGAAGAAACACTCATGACGATGGACTTCACCTGATGCCCTATGAATACGAAACCGACGGCGCGGCGATCTATAAAGAGAGTTTTGCCACCATCCGGTCCGAGGCCGATCTGGCCCGGTTCGACGCCGACGAAGAGCAGGTCGCCGTCCGCATGATCCACGCCGCCGGGATGGTCGGGTTGGAAGAGTTCGTGCATTTTTCACCCGGTTTCGTGGCGACCGCCCGCACTGCGCTGGAAAACGGCGCGCCGATCCTGTGCGACGCGCGCATGGTCAGCGAAGGCGTGACCCGCTTTCGCCTGCCCGCTGACAACGAGGTGATCTGCACCCTGCATGACGAACGCGTGCGCCCTCTCGCCGCCGAGATGAGCAATACCCGCTCGGCCGCGGCGCTGGAACTGTGGCGTCCGCATCTGAAAGGCGCGCTGGTCGCTATCGGCAACGCCCCCACCGCCCTGTTCCACCTATTGAACATGCTGGAAGACCCTGATTGCCCGCGCCCCGCCGCCATCATCGGCTGCCCGGTGGGCTTTGTCGGCGCGGTTGAATCCAAGGATGCCCTGTGGGAGGCGCAACCGGTGCCGTCCTGCATCGTCAAAGGCCGTCTGGGCGGCAGCGCCATCACCGTGGCCGCCGTCAACGCCATCGCGAGCCGCGCCGAATGAGTGCCGGCAAGATATACGGCGTGGGCCTCGGCCCCGGTGACCCGGACCTGATGAGCGTCCGCGCCGACCGCCTGCTGCGCAATGCGCGTCACGTGGCGTTCTTTCGCAAACCGGGCCGCAGCGGTCAGGCGCGCAAGATCGTCAACGGCATGATCCCCGGCGACGCGGTTGAGTTCCCGATGGAATACCCCGTCACCACCGAAATCCCGGTGACCGATCCGCGCTATAACGAACTGCTTTCGGCCTTTTACAAGGACTGCGCCACGCATCTGAAAACCCTGTCGGATCAGGGCGAAGACGTGGTGGTCCTGTGCGAAGGTGACCCGTTCTTCTACGGATCTTTCATGCATCTTTACAGCCGCTTGCGCGATGAAACTGATGTTGAGGTTGTACCCGCCATCACCGGTATGTCCGGCGCTTGGACAGCAACCGGCGACCCGATCACATGGGGCGACGATGTGCTGACCGTGCTGGTTGGCACCTTGCCCGAGGAAACGCTGGCCGAGCGCATGGCGCAGACCGACGCTCTGGTCGTGATGAAGATCGGACGCAATATCGACAAGGTTAAACGGGCACTCAAAACGGCAGGTCTGTATGATCGCGCATGGATCGTGGAATTTGCGCAGATGCCGAACCAGACCGTGACGAAGCTGTCCGAGGCCTGTGAAAAGGTCACCCCCTATTTCTCGATCATCATCGTGCATGGTCAGGGGCGGCGGCCATGAGCGGCTGGGTCAAGATCGCGGGCCTCGGGCCCGGCAACGAGGATTTGGTTACGCCCGAGGTGTCCGCCGTGTTGGCCGAGGCCACGGATATCGTTGGCTATATCCCCTATGTTGCGCGCGTGGCCGAACGCCCCGGTCTGACGTTGCACGCCAGCGACAATCGGGTTGAGATAGACCGCTCGCAGCACGCGCTGCAGATGGCGGCCGAGGGGAAACGGGTTGCTGTCGTTTCGTCCGGTGATCCCGGAGTGTTTGCGATGGCAGCGGCAGTGTTCGAGGCGCTGGAGAACGGCCCCGCCGAATGGCGTAACATCCCCATCGACGTGCTGCCCGGCATCACTGCGATGCTGGCGGCATCGGCTCGAGCGGGGGCCCCATTGGGACATGATTTCTGCGCTATCAACCTCAGCGACAATCTGAAACCGTGGTCGTTGATCGAGAAACGCCTGCGCCTTGCCGCGCAGGGCGATTTCGCGATGGCATTCTACAACCCGCGCTCGAAATCCCGCCCTGAAGGCTTTGTCAAAACGCTGGAAATTCTGCGTGAGGAATGCGAGCCCGAGCGGCTGATCCTGTTCGCCCGCGCCGTGTCCCGCGGCGACGAAGCGATCCGGATTTCAACGCTGGCCGAGGCGACGCCGGATATGGCCGACATGCAGACCGTGGTCATTGTGGGCTCGTCTCTGACCCGCGTGATCGAGCGGAACAGCACTCCGATCGTCTACACCCCGAGGTTCACACCGGCCAAGGATCAAGAATGAGCCAACCAGTCCAGAACCTGTGCGACATTCGACAGTTCGGTCCGCTGCGGCAAGGCCGGACGGTCGATCATCAGCACCGGCACGCCCAGCGCCCGAGCTGCATCCAGCTTGGCACGGGCACCGGTTCCGCCTGCGTTCTTGGACACCACCAGCTCGATGCCGTGCTGCCGCATCAGCGCCTGATCATCCTCAAAGGTGAACGGACCGCGCGAGACAACCACATCGCAGTTCGGCAAAGGCAGCGCGCCCGGTTCATCAACCAACCGCAGCAGATAGTGGTGCTGGGGCTGGGCGGCAAAGTCCTCAAGATGCATCCGACCAACCGCCAGAAAGACGCGCTGCGGCGCACCGGACATCGCGGTAACCGCACTGTCGATATCGGGGACGTGTTGCCATCGGTCGCCCTCCTGCGCCGTCCAGGCCGGGCGGGTCAGCGCTGCCAATGTCACTCCGGCTTTGCGACACGCTGCGGCGGCGTTCCTGCTCATCTGCGCGGCAAAGGGATGTGTGGCATCAACCACATGGGTCACCGCATGATCCCGCAGATAATTCGCCAACCCTTCGGCGCCGCCAAACCCGCCGACGCGTACCGGCAAGGGTTGCGGGCGCGGATTTTCAACGCGCCCGGCATAGGAATAGGTGGCTGGAATGCCCTGTTCGGCCAGGGCTTTGGCCAGCGCGTTGGCCTCGGTCGTGCCGCCAAGGATCAGGAGGTGTGTCATGCGTGAAGCTCCGTGGCTGACCGTTCTGGGCTTGGGCGAAGATGGACTGGATGGCCTGCCGCCCGCAAGCCGTCAAGTGCTGGAACGCGCTGAAATCATCATGGGCCCGCCGCGTCACCTGTCGCTGATGCCCGAGACCGGTGCGCAGCGCGTCGAGTGGCCCGTACCCTTCGCGGATGGCCTGCCGATCCTGACCGGATTTCGCGGCCGACCGACCGTTGTTCTGGCCTCGGGCGATCCGTTCTGGTTCGGCGCAGGCTCGGTCATCGCACGTAATTTCGAGGCCGGGGAATGGGCTGCCCTGCCCGGCCAGTCGACATTTTCTCTGGCCGCTGCTCGGCTGGGCTGGCCGCTGGAAAGCACGTTGACCTTTGGTCTGCACGCCGCGCCTTTGACCCGGCTCCGGCCCCATCTTTCACCGGGCCTGCGCGCCATCCTGCTGCTGCGCAACGGCGCGGCGGTGGCAGAACTGGCGACCTACCTGACCGAGACGGGATTTGCCGACAGCGCCCTGCACGTGATGGAAGCCCTCGGTGGTCCTCGCGAACGCGCACGGACCGTGTCACTGACCGAGGCTCTGCTGGGCAGCTTTGACCACCCTGTCTGTGTCGGACTTGAGGTCGCGGGCGGAGGGCGCGCCTTCCCGAAAGCTTCGGGCAAGCCGGACGAGATTTTCGAGACCGACGGCCAGATCACCAAACGCCCGGTGCGCGCGCTGACGCTGTCGGCGCTGGCGCCACAGCGGGGCGAGCATCTGTGGGATATCGGCGGCGGCACTGGCTCGATCAGCATCGAATGGCTGATGTGCGACCCGACCTTGACCGCCACCACCATCGAGCCTCGTGCGGATCGCGCCGAGCGTATTCGCCGCAACGCCGATGCGCTGGGACAGGACCGGCTGAATGTGGTCCATGGTACCGCGCCGGATGCGCTGCACGGGTTGGCCCTGCCGGATGTCGTCTTCATCGGCGGGGGCCTCAGCTACACGTTGCTTGAATGGCTGTACGACACGCTGCCCAAAACTACGCGATTGGTCGCCAACGCAGTGACTTTGGAAAGCGAAATCCTTCTCGCACAATGGCAGGAGGAAATTGGCGGCGAACTTCTGCGGATCGAGCTGGCACAAGCCGCCCCGCTGGGTCCTCGACGAGGTTGGAAATCCGCTTACCCCGTCGTGCAATGGAGCGTCATCTTATGATCGTTGCGGGTTTGGGATTTTCATCGGCGGCCACAGTGGACAGCTTGCGAGCGGCCTTCGACGGGGCCAGTAACGGGCAGACCATCGACGCTCTGGCTACTGTCGCTGACAAAGAAGGCCACGCTGCGCTGGCCCAATTTGCAGCATCCACCGACCTGCCACTGCATTTCATCGCGCCCGCCGATCTGGCCGGGCAGCGCACCCTTACCTGCTCGAACCGCAGCCGTGCCACCTATGGCACCGGCAGTGTGGCCGAAGCATCCGCCCTTGCCGCCGCCGGTTCCGGCGCACGGCTCACCTCACCCAGACATATCTCGGACGACCGGCTCGCCACCTGCGCCGTCGCCATCGGAGGACAATCATGACCGTTCATTTCATCGGCGCCGGACCGGGCGCTGCCGACCTGCTGACCCTGCGTGGGCGCGATATCATCGCCTCGTGCCCCGTGTGCCTTTATGCCGGATCGCTGGTACCCGAGGAAATCCTGGGCCACTGCCCCGAGGGTGCAAAGATCATCAACACCGCACCGATGGATTTGGATCAGATCATGGCCGAAATCGAAACGGCGCATAAGGCCGGTCAGGATGTGGCGCGACTGCATTCCGGAGATCTGTCGGTCTGGTCTGCGATGGGTGAGCAAATCCGCCGTCTGAAAGAGATGGGTATCCCGGTCAGCGTGACCCCCGGCGTGCCGTCATTCGCGGCTGCCGCGGCCTCGCTGGGAACCGAGTTGACCCTGCCCGGGCTGGCGCAATCGGTGGTTCTGACCCGCACCCCGGGCCGTGCGTCTTCGATGCCCGAGGGCGAGACGCTGGAAAACTTCGCCCGCACCGGGGCAACGCTGGCCATCCATTTGTCGATCGGCAATCTGGACAAGGTCATCGCCGACCTGACCCCGGCCTATGGCGCAGATTGCCCGGTGGCTGTCGTCTACCGTGCCAGCTGGCCGGATGAGCGGATCATCCGGGCCACTCTGGCTACGCTGAAAGAAGCGCTGGACGAGAGCATCTCGCGCACTGCATTGATCATGGTCGGGCCTGCGCTGGCCGGTGAAGGCTTTGACGAAAGCTGCCTGTATTCCAAGGATTACGACCGCCGCTATCGTCCGCAAAGCGCTGACAGCCCGTGGTCGAGCTGGAGCCACGGTGATGACTAACCCTCCGGGTCTTCTGATTTCCGCGCCGTCTTCGGGCACGGGCAAAACCACCGTCATGCTGGGCCTGTTGCGGGCACTGGCCGAGGACGGGCTGGCCGTTCAGCCGTTCAAGAGCGGACCGGATTACATCGACCCGGCCTTCCACCACGCGGCGGCGGGCCGGGCCTCGTTCAACCTCGACAGTTGGGCGATGGGTGATCCGCTGCTAGGCGCCATTTCGGCGCAGGCCGAAGGGGCTGATATCGTGGTCGCCGAAGGCTCGATGGGTCTGTTTGACGGCGTCGCCAAGCCCGGAGAGTTGGGCCACGGGTCCAGCGCCGAGACCGCGTTGCGGATGGGTTGGCCGGTAGTGCTGGTCCTGGATGTTGGCGGTCAGGCGCAATCGGCAGCGGCCACCGCGCTGGGGTTCCGGATGTATAACCCGGATCTGCCGTTTGCGGGCGTAATCCTGAACCGCTGTGCCAGCCCACGGCATGAACGCCTGACACGACTGGGTATGGAACGTGCGGGCCTGCCGGTTCTGGGCGTGTTGCCCCGCCGCGGAGACCTGACCCTGCCCGAACGGCATCTGGGTCTGATCCAGGCGGTCGAGCATCCCGATCTGGAAAGCGCGATTGCCGGCTATGCGGCGTTTCTGCGTGAACATGTGGATCTGGAGGCCATCAAGGCGGCGGCTTCCTCAGGCCCGAATGGGCCTTCGTCAGCCGCGCTGCCGCGCCCTCCGGCGCAACGGATCGCCTTGGCCAGAGATGCAGCGTTTTCCTTTACCTATCCACATTTGCTGGAAGGCTGGCGCGCGGCTGGGGCCGAGATTTTGCCGTTTTCGCCGTTGGCGAATGAGGCCCCGGCAGAGGATGCCGATCTGGTCTGGCTGCCCGGCGGATACCCCGAATTGCACGCCGGGACGCTGGCCGCGGCCGAGACCTTCCTGACCGGGCTGCGCAAGCACGCCGATACCAAACCTGTTCATGGGGAGTGCGGCGGGTACATGGCGCTGGGTCAGGCGCTGATCGACAAGGAAGGTGTTCAACACCAGATGACCGGGCTGTTGGGGCTGGTAACCTCGTATGAGAAGCGCAAGTTCAACCTTGGTTATCGCAAGGCGGAACTTTTGGCACCAATGCCTGGCTTTACGTCCGGCACGGCTCTGCGTGGGCATGAGTTCCACTACTCCTCGATTGTCGAGCAACCGGATGCGCCGCTGGCGCGGGTCTTTGATGCTGAGGGAGCCGAGGGTCCGCAAACCGGTTCGGTTCGCGGCAACGTCACCGGCACATTCTTTCACCTGATTGCGGAGGCCACGGCATGAGCGGTTTCGTTTCCTTTATCGGCTCTGGCCCCGGTGATCCGGAACTTCTGACGCTGAAAGCGGTCGACCGGATGCAAAAGGCCGACGCGGTGCTGTTTGACGACCTGAGCAGTGGCCCGATACTGGGCCACGCGCGCGAAGACACCGATCTGGTGGGCGTGGGCAAACGCGCCGGGCGCCCCTCGCCCAAGCAGGACCATGTCAGCCGCCTGTTGGTGGACTATGCCAAAACCGGCGCCCGTGTGGTTCGGTTGAAATCCGGCGATGGCGGGCTGTTCGGGCGGCTTGAGGAAGAGCTGGTCGCGCTGCGCGAAGCTGGAATCGAGTATGAGATCATCCCCGGCATCCCTTCGGCGGTGGCGGCAGCGGCGGCAGCAGGCATCCCGCTGACACGGCGCCTGACCGCCCGTCGGGTGCAATTCGTCACCGGCCATGATGTCAGTGGCCAACTGCCCGATGACCTGAACCTGCCCGCGCTGGCCGACCCGGACGCGACAACGGTTGTATTCATGGGCAAGCGGACATTCCCCCTGCTGGTCGAGACATTGCACGAACACGGCTTGCCGATGGACACGCCCGCACTGATGGCGGAATCGGTTTCGACACCTGATCAGAAGCTGCAACGCGCCACCATCGGCGCATTGTCGGAACAACTGGCAAATGAGATCGGCACCGCCCCGGCGCTGATCCTTTACGGCCCGCTGGCAGAGTTTGAAGATGTATGACCTGAACCTGATCGGTATCGGCACAGGCAACCCGGATCACGTGACCTTGCAGGGCGCGCAGGCGATCCGCGATGCGGACCTGATCCTGATCCCCCGCAAGGGTGAAAACAAGGCCGATCTGGCCGGGTTGCGCGAAGAGATCATTGCGGCGGTAACCGACACGTCGCCGCAGATCGCTTATTTTGACATCCCCAAGCGCCGCTCGGATGACGGATATCTGCGCGGTGTGGACGAATGGCACGATGCTATTGCCCTGCGCTGGCACGAGGCGATCCAGGCCCACCCAAAGGCAAAGCATGTGGCCTTGCTGATCTGGGGCGACCCGTCGCTGTATGACAGCTCGCTGCGGATCGCTTCGCGGTTGGAACCGCAGCCAGAAACAAGAGTGATCCCCGGCATCACCGCTCTGCAGGCGCTGACGGCAGCCCATGCGATTCCGATCAACGATCTGGGCGCACCCTATGTCGTCACCACTGGGCGGCGTATCCGTGATGAAGGTTGGCCCGCAAACGCCTCGAAAGTGGCGGTTATGCTGGACGGTGAATGCTCGTTCCAAAGCCTTGAGATGCAGGACTATGACATCTGGTGGGGCGCCTATGTGGGTATGAAAGAGGAACTGCTGATCAAGGGCCCCCTGGCCGACGTGGCGCAACAGATTCTGGACACCCGCGCCAGCGCGCGCGCTGATCACGGTTGGATCATGGATATCTACCTGCTGCAGAAACGCACAGGATTGTGAGTGCGCCGCCCCCGGTTCTCTGTCATCAATAAATCCAGTTTTGGTGCTGGAGGTGACAAGAATGCGTGTTCTATGGGCGTTGCTTTGCTGTTTGACGCTGCCTGCCTGGGCCGATGAACCCCTATCGGGCTGGGCGGTTTACCCAACTGACAAAAGCTACGAGGACCTCGTGGCCGACACCAAGGCCGCGGTGAAAGAAAACGGGCTGATTGTGGTGACACAGGCCGGGCCGACCAAAGCGGCAGCCGCGCGGGGCATCATCATTCCTGGAAATCTGGTGATCGGGGCCTTTAACAACGACTATGCCGTGCGCGTTCTGGAAACCTCGGTCCGGGCGATGATCGAGGCCCCAATCCGGTTTTACGTCACTGAAAACGAGGACGGCACTGCCACCCTGTCCTACAAAACACCCAGCTTCGTGTTCGCGCCCTATGTTTATGAGGGTGGCGAACCGCTGAGCGACATTGCCGCGGAACTTGACACAAAGTTTCAGTCAGTGGCGGAAACCGCAGTCAAATAGTCACACTGACGTGAACCTGCTTGCGTCCGGGCGCGTCCTCCGCAATCTCCTGTGAAATACGATTTTCGGAGTTTGACTGATGCAGGACCTGTCCCCCCGTGCGGCTGACCTTTTGGCCCACCGTCTTTACGAGGCCGGATGCCGCCACGCCTTCGGGATGCCGGGCGGCGAAGTTCTGACGCTGGTCGACGCGCTGGAACAGGCTGGGATCACCTTTCACCTGACCAAACACGAAAACGCCGCAGGGTTCATGGCCGAGGCCGTGCATCACCGCGACGGCGCGCCTGCAATTTTGGTGGCGACGCTTGGCCCCGGCGCGATGAACGGGATCAACGTGGTCGCCAACGCGCTGCAGGACCGTGTACCGATGATCGTGTTGACCGGCTGCGTCGATGCGGACGAGGCGCTGACCTATACCCATCAGGTCATGGATCATGCGCAGGTCTATCGCTCGATCACCAAGGGCACGTTCACTCTGACCGCGCAAGGTGCGGACATCGTGGCTGACAAGGCTGTGTCGTTGGCCAACCAGCCGCGTCCCGGCCCGGTGCATATCGACGTACCGATCTCGGTTGCGGATACGCGCGTATCCGGCGTCAAACGCCGCCGCCTCTCAAAACCCGCCGCTGTCGCGCCCGAGGGGAATTGCGTGGAAAAAGCCCGCCGCTGGGTGGCCGAGGCCGAGCGCCCCATCGCGATTGTGGGTCTGGACGTGCTCTATGACGACTCGCGCAATGTGGTGCAGGCGTTTCTGGAGCATTTCAGCATTCCCTTCGTTACCACCTACAAGGCCAAGGGTGTGGTCCCCGAGGATCATCCTCTGTGTCTCGGTGGCGTGGGCCTGTCACCGTTGGCCGACAAACATCTGGTGCCGCTGGTTGAACAGTCCGATCTGGTTCTGTGCCTTGGCTATGACCCCATCGAAATGCGCCCGGGCTGGCGCGAGATCTGGGACCCCGACGAAAAGCGGGTCATCGATATCTCTGCCGTGGTCAACGACCACTATATGCATCATGCCGAATTGAATTTGGTGGCCCATACCGGTGCCACGCTTGAGGCCATCGCCAAAGGCAACCCTGCCCGCGCGACATGGCCGGGTGGTGAGCCCGCACGGGTCAAAGCCGCCTTGGCGCAGGCCTTCCCCACCGATGACAACTGGGGGCCTGCCGCGGTGATCGCCGAGACCCGTGCCACTCTGCCCACCGAAACACTGGCAACCGCCGATAGCGGCGCGCATCGTATCCTGCTGAGCCAGATGTGGGACTGCCACGAAGAACGCGGGCTGATCCAATCCTCGGCGTTGTGCACCATGGGCTGCGCGGTGCCGATGGCGATTGGCCTGAAACTGGCCGAACCAGACCGCCCGGTGATCAGCTTCTCGGGCGATGCCGGGTTCTTGATGGTCGCCGGAGAACTATCGACCGCCGCCGAGATGGGCGGAAACCCGATCTTTCTGGTCTTTGTCGATGCCAGCCTTGCGCTGATCGAACTGAAACAACGGCAACGCCAGATGGGCAACAAAGGCGTGGACTTCGATCGCCACGACTTTGCCGCCATGGGTCGGGCCTTTGGTGGCAACGGCCACACCGTCCGCAACCGCGCTGAACTACGCGCCGCTCTTGATGCAGCCGTCAAGGCCGATACATTCACCGTAATCGCTGCCGAGATTGACCGTGGAGGCTATGATGGCCGGATCTGAGGGACCGCTGAAGGGTATAAAAGTACTGGACCTCAGCCGTATTCTGGCCGGGCCAACCTGCACGCAATTGCTGGGCGATCTGGGCGCCAGCGTCATCAAGATCGAAAACCCGGCGACCGGCGGGGACGACACGCGGCAATGGGGCCCTCCGTATGTCAAGGATGCGGACGGCAACCGCTCGGACCTGAGCGCCTATTTCATGTCGACCAACCGCAACAAGAAATCGGTGGCCATTGACATCACCTCGGCTGAGGGTCAGGCGCAGATCAAGCGGCTGGCCGCGCAGGCGGATATCCTGATCGAGAATTTCAAACCCGGCGGTCTGGCGAAATATGGGCTGGACTACGCGACCCTCTCGCCCGAGTTTCCCAGCCTCGTTTATTGCTCGATCTCGGGCTATGGCCAGACCGGGCCGAACGCGTCCAAACCCGGCTATGACCTGATGGCGCAGGGCTATGGCGGGATCATGTCACTGACCGGTGACGCTGACGGGGCCCCGATGAAGGTGGGCGTTGGCATCGCTGACGTGATGTGCGGGATGTACGCGACCGTCGGCATTCTGGCCGCGCTGCGCCATCGCGATCAGACCGGTGAAGGCCAGCAGATCGATCTGGCACTGGTCGATACGCAGGTGTCATGGCTGATAAATGAGGGTGTGAATTACCTGACCTCGGGCGATGTGCCCCAGCGGCGCGGCAACGGTCACCCCAATATCGTGCCCTATGACGTTTATGAAACCGCCGATGGTCACGTCATTCTGGCCGTCGGAAACGATGGCCAGTTCCGCCGCTTTTGCGAGTTCATCGGTCATCCGGAACTGGCAGACGACCCGCGCTTTGCCACCAATCCCGCACGGCTGGAAAACCGCGACGCCCTGAACGCGGTGCTGCGCCCGGCGGTGCAGACCTACGCCACGGCCACCGTTATCGCCGAGCTTGAAACCCGCAAAGTGCCCGTTGGTCCGGTGCAAACGCTGGACCAGGTTTTTGCCACAAATCAGGTCGCGGCGCGGCAAATGCAGATCGCCATGCAGGCCGCCCCGGGCGAGGTGAAATTGATCGGCAATCCGCTGAAACTGTCCCGCACGCCTGTAACATATCGCAGTGCCCCGCCCGTATTTGGGGCGGACACTCAGGCTGTACTGAACGCCGAAAATCCATTCGAAGATTGAAACACAGCCCCCATTTCGGCGGCAAGTTGCTGAAACATGCCGTTGAATCGGCGGTTTTTTTCACGTTTTCCACACACGGCATTTCACCAATTCGAGAGCAGCGGCGATACTGATACGACGCCACTGAAGTCTCTGCTAAATCAGATATTGTACAAATTCATAATTGGATCGGATAACTCCCATGAAACAAGATGTGTTCGGACAGATGAACACCCTCAGCCAGCCCGCAAGCGTCGAGGCGTGGAATGGTGTTCTGCTTGGCTTCATGGCGCATTCGGCCAGCACGCCGCAGCATCTGGGCAAAGTGCTTGAGCTTGAGCCCGACTTTGCCCTGGGTCATGCGATCAAAGGTCTGTTCATGGTCCTGCTGGGCCGACGTGAGATGACGGCAGTCGCGGTTGAGGCATTGTCAGCCGCGAACGCAGCGGCAGAACGGCAGCCGGTTTCCGCGCGCGAGCAGCTGTATATCGAGGCGCTGGGCCTTTATCTGGCCGACCTGCCCTCGCAGGCTGTTCACAAGTTCGAAGAAATTCTGCGTGCCCACCCGCAGGACACGCTGGCAATGAAACTCAGCCACGCGACGCGGTTCGTTCTGGGCGACTCGGCCGGGATGCGCCGCTCGATCGAACGGGTGATGCCCGCCTATGCGCCTGATCATCCCGGACGCGGTTATCTGCTGGGCTGTCATTCCTTCGCTCTGGAAGAAACCGGTGCCTATGAAAAAGCCGAGATTGCCGGACGTCAGGCGCTGTGGATGGTGTCGGACGACGCATGGGGCCTGCACGCGGTAGCCCACGTGCACGAGATGACGGGCAACGCGCAGTTGGGTCTGGATTGGTTGGCCGGGCGCGAGGACGCTTGGACTCACTGTAACAACTTCCGCTATCACGTCTGGTGGCACAAAGCGCTGATGCATCTGGATCTGGGTCAGGTCGACCGGGTGATGGAGCTGTATGACAACTACATCCGTCAGGACAAAACTGACGACTACCGCGATATTTCGAACGCCACCTCGCTGCTGTCGCGGCTAGAGTTGGAAGGCGTCGATGTCGGCAACCGCTGGGAAGAGCTGGCCGATCTCAGCGCTGCCCGGACCGAGGATGGTTGCCTGATTTTTGCCGATCTGCACTACCTTCTGGCCCTGACCGGGGACAACCGCACCGACGCGACAAACAAGATGTTGAAGCGTATCCAGAAGGACGCGCAGCGCAATCAGGGGGACACCCCGATCCGCATGTCCGATCCGGGCATTGCAGCCGCCAAAGGGCTTGAGGCCTTCGGCGAAGGCCTTTACGGTTCGGCATTCGACTTTTTATCGAGCGCCCGTAGTGGTATGCAGCTGGCAGGGGGCAGCCACGCCCAACGTGATGTATTCGAGCGCATCACAATTGATTCCGGCCTGCGCGCGGGCCGTCTGGATGCTGTCGAGCGCATCCTGGACGATCGCCGCGCCAAACGCGCCGGAGGCGAGGATAATTACGCTCTGGCGCGCCGCGCATTGATAGACGCGGCCCGCGATGACCGAGACGCACAAAGCGTTCCGGCTGAATAACAAAACAAAAAAAGACCAAGAAGGACAGAATACGTATGGCGACAGCTTCGCCCGCTTCTGATTTTGCGCCTGTGGTGGCCTCGACGGCTGCCCCTGCGCGCACGCGCGACCCGCGGCTGGATTTCTATCGCGGCATCGCGATGTTCATCATTCTGATCGCGCATATCCCCAACGACCCATGGGCCAAGTGGATTCCCGCTCGATTCGGGTTCTCGGACGCGACCGAGATATTCGTGTTCTGCTCGGGCATGGCCTCAGCCATCGCATTCGGCGGCGCGTTTCTGCGCAAAGGCTGGTGGATGGGCACGGCCCGCGTCGCCTTCCGCATCTGGCAGGTCTACTGGGCGCATATCGCGCTGTTCTTCTTTGTCGCCATGACCATGGCGGCGCTGGATCAGAGCGGACTGTTCGAGAAAAACTATATCTCGTCACTGAATTTGCAGCATTTCTTCAATGACCCGGCGCCTCAGATTGTCGGGATGTTCACCCTGACTTATGTGCCGAACTACTTCGACATCCTGCCGATGTATCTGGTGGTTCTGGCGATGATGCCGCTGGTCATGGGCCTGTCGCGGATCGGGTTCTGGGCAGTTGCCTTGGCCTCGATCACGCTGTGGCTGGTCGCACAGACCGACGCGCTGGACCTGCCGGCCGAGCCTTGGTCGGACCGTCAGTGGTTTTTCAACCCCTTTGGCTGGCAGTTGCTGTTCTTCACCGGGTTCGCCTTCATGCGCGGCTGGCTACCGGCGCCTCCGGTATCGAAAACACTGATCTGGGCGGCGGCGCTGTTCCTGATCTTCTCGATGCCTTTTGGTTCGTGGAAAGTGTTCACCTGGATCAACGCGGCAGCCCCTGATCTGGCCGAGGAAATCCGCAAGGTCTGGCCGGTTACCAAGGAACTCCGCGACAAGACGGATTTCGGCCTGTTCCGTTACCTGCACTTCCTGTCTCTGGCCTATCTGGGTTGGGTCGTAGCGGGCGAGCATGGCCACCGCCTGATCGCCACCGGGCACGGCGCTGCGGCCAAAGTCTGGCAATTCCTTCTGACCGTGATCACCAAGGTCGGGCAGCAATCGCTGGCAGTGTTCGTATTTTCCATGGCGGCAGCACGGCTTATCGGCGTCGGACTGGACCTGAGTGGGCGAGATGTTGCCAGCGTCTTCATCGCAAACATGATTGGATTTGCGATGATCATCGGCGTTGCTTACATGGCCGCTTGGTTCAAGTCACAACCCTGGAAGTCGAAAAAATGAACTTTACACGTCGCGCATTTCTGGCCTCGACTTCGGCGCTTGCCTTTGCGCCGGCCACGTTTGCCACCGGCGGGGAAACTCCGTTTGACCGCAACGACGTCATCGCCATGGCCCGGGAACTGGCCAGCCAGCCTTATGCCGAACGCGAGATGGTGCCGCAGGAATGGCAGGATCTGACGTATGAGCAATACCGCTCGATCCGGTTCCGTCTGGACCGCGCGCTTTGGTATGAGACCGAGACACCCTTCAACGTCGATTTCTTCACCCCCGGCCTGTACTTCCCGCGCACGGTAAAGGTGATGACGGTCGAAAACGGGATGGCTGCGCCTGTCGCCTTTGACCTGTCCATGTTCGACAAGTCCGAGGACGTGCCGGAATTGCCGATCGACGACACGCTGGGCTTTTCCGGCCTGCGCCTGCGCACCGAGATGCACCGCCCCGGCAAAACCGACGAATTCTGCGTCTGGCAAGGGGCCAGCTATTTCCGTGCCATTGGTCTGCACGAGGTCTACGGTCTGTCCGCCCGCGGTCTGGCGTTGAAGACCGGCGACCCGGATGGTGAGGAATTCCCCGAATTCATCCGCTTCTGGCTGGAACGCCCGAAACCCGGCCAGCGCGACATGGTTGTCCACGCGCTGATGGACAGCCCCAGCGTGACCGGTGCCTATCGGTTCAACGTCACCGCCGGTGCTGATTGCGTGATGGATATCGAGGCCACACTGTTCCCACGCGAAGAGCTGACCCATGTCGGCATCGCCCCCGGCACCTCGATGTTCCTGTTCGATCAGACCAACCACAGCCGGTTCGACGATTTCCGCCCCGCCGTGCATGACAGCGACGGTCTACTGATCCGCAACGGCGCCGGAGAGGTGCTGTGGCGCCCGCTGGCCAACCCCACGCGGCTGCAGTTTTCATCCTTTGTCGACATGAACCCGCGCGGGTTTGGCCTGATGCAGCGCAAGCGTGAATTCTCGGACTACGCGGATCTTGAGGCGAATTACCACAAGCGCCCAGGCCTGTGGGTCGAACCCAATGGCGATTGGGGCAAAGGGGCCGTCACTCTGGTTGAGATTCCGGCCGATCAGGAAATCTATGACAACATCGTTGCCTACTGGCGGCCTGCCGAACCCTACGCGGCAGGTAGCCAGGTCGATCTGTCCTACCGCCTGATCTGGGGCGAGGAACCCCAGCGCACGCCGATGCCACGCGTGATCAACACCGCGATGGGTGAGAACACCTTTGGCGAAGGGCGTCTGGCGGTTATCGACTTTGAGGAAAGTGAGCTGTTCGACGACCCCGAGGCGATGACGATCTTTGTCGACTCGCCCCATGCCGAAACCTCCGAAGGCGTACTGCAGCACAACCCGGACACCGGCGGGCTGCGGTTGGCGTTTTCGTTCCAGCCGGGCGACCGCAATCACGTGGAACTGCGCGCGCAGTTGCTGAAAGACAAACAACCGGCCTCTGAGGTCTGGCTTTACCGTTGGACCGCATGACCCAGGATTTGCACATAATGCCCCCCGAGGCACCCCTGGCCATGCCCGCGCAGAATTTCAGCACGGACTTCCGGGATGCGCAGGTGCCAGCGGGCCAGCGCCCCTCGGCCGGGTTCTGGCGCACGTTGGCATTTTCCCCGGCCATGGCGGCCACGCTGGGCCTGCTGTGGGTCATGAGCGATTGGTTCGGGGCCGAAGGGATCAACCTGATCGAGGGCATCCTGCTGGCACTGATCTCGTTCAACTTCTTCTGGATTTCCTTCACGGTCTGCACTGTGTTGCTGGGCATGGTGTCTCTGTCGCGACAGGAACAGCCGAAACGCGAAACCCGCCCGCAGCCACTGCGCGTGGCACTGCTTACACCGGTCTACAACGAGGTGCCGTGGAACGTGCTGGGCAACGCCCGCACGATGCTCGAGGATCTGCGCGCGCGGGGTGGTCAGCACCACTATGCCATGTTTATCCTCTCCGACACCCGCGACCCCGAGATCGCGGCGCAGGAACAGGCCAGTGTCGAGGCTTTGCGCACCACCCTCGCCCCCGGTCTTGAGCTGTATTACCGTCGGCGTGAAGATAACACCGACCGCAAAGTTGGTAACATCGCCGATTGGGTCAGCCGTTGGGGGGCCGATTGGGATGCGATGCTGGTACTGGATGCCGACAGCCTGATGACAGGCCGCGCCATCCTGCGTCTGACGGACTCGCTGGCGCGCGATCCCGGTGCGGGTCTGATCCAGAGCTATCCGCAACTGATCGGCGCACAGTCGGTCTTTGCCCGGATGCAGCAGTTCGCCAACGGCGTCTACGGCATCGCCTTTGCCGAAGGTCTGGCGCGCTGGTGCGGGCAGGAAGGCAACTACTGGGGCCATAACGCCATCATCCGCACACGGGCCTTTGCCACAAGTGCGGGCCTGCCAAAACTGCGGGCCTACAACGGTCAGGAAAAGCTGATCATGAGCCACGATTTTGTCGAGGCCGGTCTGTTGCGCCGCGCCGGTTGGGGCGTGCGCTTCCTGCCGCGTATTCGGGGCTCGTACGAAGAAACTCCGCCCACGCTGATCGATCATGCCCTGCGGGATCGTCGCTGGTGCCAGGGCAACCTGCAGCACCTGAAATTGCTGGGCTCGACAGGTTTCCGTGCCGTGTCGCGCTTTCACATGTTCCACGGTGCGGTCGGTTACCTGATGTCGCCGCTGTGGTTCGCGCTGCTGGTGATGTGGGCGCTGATTGGTCAGGGCGAGGATGCCTCGGTCCTGCATTATTTCAGCCCTGACAACCCGATGTTCCCACAGTGGCCCGAGATGTCGGAAACCCGTCACGTGCTGATCATTCTGGTGATGTACGCGATGCTGCTGGCCCCCAAGGTGCTGGGCGTTCTGGCCCTGCCCCTGAGCGGGGTGCGCTATGCCGAGTTCGGCGGCGGGTCCAAGTTCGTGACGTCCTTCCTGGCCGAGGTGATCCTGTCGATCCTCTATGCACCGATCCTGATGGTGCAGCAGATGATTGCGGTGTTCCGCACGGCGCTTGGCATTCAAAAGGGCTGGTCCCCGCAGGCGCGCGACGGCGGCACCTATACCCTGCGCACCCTGATCCTGTGCCACACATTGGAAACCATTAGCGGCGTCGCGCTGAGCGTTGGTATCCTGTCCGGCCTCGTCTCGGTCTGGCTGGCGCCGATCGCGATCAGCCTTGCGCTGGCCATCCCTCTGTCCGCGCTCAGCGGTGTTTCGGCTGGCGCGGCGCGGCGCATGGTCGGCATGAGAGAGGACTTCCGCGAGCCCGCGATCACCCGCTCGGCCCGGCGTCACCGGGACGAACTGAAGCGTCTGATCGAGGGCAAAGGTGTGATGACCCCGGCAGAGTAAAGCGCTTTGCGTTTCATTCGAGTTTCGTATCGAAATGCGCGTTCGACCGAAGGGAGAGGCAGCGTATTTCGATGCAAGTCATACGCAAAGCGCTTGGATCAACCGCCGGGCAGACCTTCATACCAGTCGACCATCATGTCCGCCCAACCCTTGGGCACACCATGACCGCCGGGGAACAGCGCGAATTCCAGCGCGCTACCCTCGGCGCATCCGGTCCAATAACGTCGCATGAATTGGCCGGTGGTGGAAAACCCGCTGGGTTTGGTGTCGACGCATTCGTTGGCAACGCGCCAAATCTCAAGACCGGCGAAGATGTCCCCTTGATGGAACCGACCGCCGCCCAACAGCCGCCCCTCCAACGGCACCACATTGTCGGTCCAGCCATGGGTGTGGAACATCCGTATCGGGCCTTCACAGGCTTCGGGATGCGGACGCCAGAAGCCGCCCGACACCGGAACATAGGCCGAAAACGTGTCCGGCGCGGCGCAGGCGAGGTAATAGACCATGAATGCACCAGCAGAAAACCCGCCCAGTACCACCCGGTCGGCATCCACCCCGAACCGGTCCGAGGCGTCCTGAACCACTTCGACCAAAAACGTCGTTTCATCGCGCCCTTCCCATCCGGGAAAGAAGTTCCAGCTTTGGCGACCATTGCGCTCGGACCCTTCCGGCGCCATCACAGCGTACCCCCGCGCCAGCAATGGTTCGACCATATTGCGGTTTTTCAGGGTACCGGCGGCCGTGCCGCCATAGCCGTGCAGGAATACCACCAACGGCGGGTTTTCCGCCTCGGGCAGTTCGATGTGATAACCGCCCGAGGCGGTTTTGCACATGCCCTCCTGGTCGGCACACGCGGCAAGGCCAGCCTGCGCCGCCAGCACCAGCCCGGTTGCCAGCGTCAATTCCCGGATCATCCAGTCTCTCCTGTATTGTGCTGAACCGGCAACCCGGCGCGCACCCATCCCGGCCCTGCGGCCGACCCCAGCATCCCCTCAGGCACATCTATGATATTGGTGAATCCGGCCTCGGTCAGCCGATTGCTCAGACGGGCCGAACGCACCCCACGAGCGCAGATCAGCGCAACCGGAATAGTGCGGTCCCCGCCGGTCAGTTGCGCCAGCACCTGCTCGAAATCATCGCGACGCATATCCAGCGGGTACGCGCCCTGGCCAACACCCGTGGCCTTCCACTCGCGCGGGGTTCGGATATCCACCAACAGGACATCGCCCGACAGCGCCTGCTGATGGGCATCCTCGACGCTCAACTGGCCGCCTGTGTAATCCGGAGGGATCAGGCGATACTGCCGGATGGCAAAACCGGTGACGACGACAGCGCCACCTCCCAACAAAACCCACCTTCGGGCTCGGTTCACTGTTTCTGCCATACAGCACCCTCCTGCGCAGACAGGCTGGTTCTATCACAATCGCCGGTCTGGCGCTGTGCTGAAATCCACCCCGAAGATCAAGTTCGCGTCATTATTTCGCACCTGAAACGCCACCTGTTCCATAGCCCTAGAGCGCAGTGAAATTCTTGCAATAGCTGGACAGTCGGAAAATTATCTTTACAAAATCAGGACTACTATTGACCGCTCAGACCGGAGTATCGCACTTGTCCCTATTCCTCATCGCGGCCCTTCCCTTCCTCGGAGCTGTATTCCCAGCCCTCCTGATCCGGGCAGGACGAAACGCAGCCGCCTCGGCGGCGGGCTTGACTACATTCCTGGCGCTCATGGGACTGTTGATCCACATCCCCTCGGTCATGCGCGGAGAGGTCGTGACCGCCCGGTTCGAGTGGATACCCGCGCTGGGTCTGAATGCGAATTTCATGCTGGACGGACTGGGATTTCTGTTTGCCCTGCTGATCCTCGGCATCGGACTGCTGATTATCCTTTACGCACGGTTCTACCTGTCGCGCGAGGACCCGATGGGGCAGTTCTACACCTATCTGCTGCTGTTTCAGGGCGCGATGGTTGGGATTGTTCTGTCTGACAATATCCTTCTTTTGCTTATTTTCTGGGAGCTTACGTCGCTTAGCTCATTCCTTCTGATCGGCTATTGGAAGCACCTGCCCGCAGGTCGTCAGGGCGCGCGGATGGCGCTGGCCGTTACCGGTTCCGGCGGGCTGGCGATGATTGCCGGGATGCTGATCCTTGGCAATATCGTGGGGTCTTATGACCTGAGCGTGATCCTGCAGAACAAGGAACTGATCCAGGCGTCGCCCTATTACATGCCGGCGCTGATCCTGATCCTGCTGGGCTGTTTCACCAAATCGGCGCAGTTCCCGTTCCACTTCTGGCTGCCGCACGCGATGGCCGCACCGACGCCGGTTTCGGCCTATCTGCACTCGGCCACGATGGTGAAGGCCGGGCTGTTCCTGATGGCGCGGATGTGGCCGGTTCTGGCGGGGACCGATGCGTGGTTCTATATCGTTGCGACCACGGGTCTGGTGACCATGCTGATCGGCGCCTGCATCGCGCTGTTCAAGGACGACCTCAAGGCGCTGTTGGCGTTTTCGACCGTGTCGCATCTGGGTCTGGTGACGATGCTGCTGGGGTTCGGCACCAAGATTGCCGTCGTGGCCGCTATCTTCCACATCATCAATCACGCGACTTTCAAATGTGCGCTGTTCATGGCCGCCGGGATTGTGGATCACGAAACCGGAACGCGGGATATCAAGCGATTGGGCGGGCTGCGGCAACTAATGCCGATCACCTTTACCATCGGCACGATTGCCGCCCTGTCGATGGCGGGCCTGCCGCCGCTGAACGGCTTCCTGTCCAAGGAAATGATGCTGGAAGAGACGGTTCACACCACGTGGCTGCACTCGCACTATCTGGTGCCGGGGCTGGCACTGCTGGCGGCGCTGTTCTCGGCGGCCTATTCCTTCCGCTTTGTCAGCCATGTCTTCCTTGGCCCGCAACGCACCGATTACCCGCACCACCCGCATGACCCACCTGTCGGGCTGTGGCTGGCCCCGGCTTTCCTTGTGGTGCTGGTGGTTCTGATCGGGCTGTATTCGGCGGCTATTGTCGGGCCCTTGGTTGCGGTTGTGTCCAGCGCTGTGATCGGTGGTGAGAAACTGCCCTACTACTCGCTGAAACTGTGGCATGGATTCACGCCTGCGCTTTACATGTCGGCCGTGGCCACACTGGGCGGCCTGTTCCTGCTTGCGCTGCACCGCCGGGGAGAGGCGCTTTGGAATGCCCTGCCCCGTCCCGAGGCCAAGACGATCTTTGACGCCGTGATCGGCGCCTTGACCACGCTCAGCCGCTGGCTCACCGACACGTTGCACAATGGTGTGATCAGCCGCTATGCGATCATCCTGATCGCCTTCACCGTCGGACTTGGCTACTACGCCTATACAACCGGAACGATTGGTCCGGAAACGCGCGAGCCCTTGCCGATTCAGATCATCCCGTTCATCGGCTGGATCTGTCTGGTTGCCGCAACGCTGGCGATCATGTGGTTCCACCGCAACCGCCTGTTGTCACTGGTGCTGATCGGTGTGGTCGGCCTGATCGTCTCAATGGCGTTCAACTATCTGTCGGCTCCGGACCTGGCGTTGACGCAGATCTCGGTCGAGGTGGTGACGATGATCCTGTTGCTGCTGTCGCTGAACTTCCTGCCCACCGAAACGCCGTGGGACAGCAGCGCCGCACGACGCTGGCGCGATGCGGCGATCTCGGTCGTGGCGGGTCTTGGCACCGGCGGGCTGATCTATGCGCTGATGCTGCGGGATTTTGCCTTCCCGACGATTTCGGACTTCCATCTGGCGAACTCGTATAAAGGCGGTGGCGGCACCAACGTGGTCAACGTGATCCTGGTCGACTTCCGGGGCTTTGATACCTTTGGTGAGATCATCGTTCTGGGCATCGCCGCCCTGATCATCTTTGCATTGACCGAGGCTGTTCTGGGCTCGAACGTCCGTGCCTATCTGCTGAACCGCAAGCCGCATTGGCCGCAATCGGGGGACTCGCACCCGCTGATGATGGTGGTGGCGACCCGCGTGATGATGCCCATTGCCCTGATGGTTGGTGCCTACATCTTTTTCCGCGGACACAACCAGCCGGGTGGCGGGTTCATCGCCGGGCTGATCGTCGCCATTGCGTACCTGATGCAATACATGGCCAGCGGCTACACCTGGGCCATCGAACGGCAGCGCTTCTATTACCACGGAACAATCGGCTGGGGTGTTCTGATCGCCGCCGCAACCGGTCTGGGCGCGTGGTTCAACGACCGTCCCTTCCTGACCAGCGACTTCGGCTATATCCACTGGCCACCGTTGGAAGAGTTCGAATGGGCGACCGCTATCCTGTTTGACACCGGCGTGTTCCTTGCGGTTCTGGGCGCGGTGATGCTGGCGCTGGACAGCCTTTCGCGCTTTGCATGGCAGCCGGGCATGGCACAGGAATTCCCGATGGATATCAACCCGCTGCGGGATAACCCTCGGGACGAAGAACAAGAGAAGGAGCAGGCCTGATGGAAGCGCTCGTAGCCTCAGCCGTAGGCATTCTGACCGCTGCCGGGATTTTCCTGATCCTGCGCCGCCGGACATTTCCCGTGATCCTGGGCCTGTCACTGATCACCTATGCGGTGAACGTGTTCCTGTTCGCCACCGGGCGGCTGGCGCTGGACGCGCCCGCCGTTCTGAACAAATACGAAGACGTCCCCTATACCGACCCGCTGCCACAGGCGCTGGTGCTGACGGCCATTGTGATCTCGTTCGGGATGACGGCGGTGATCGTGATGATCGCGCTTTCGGCCTACTTGTCCTCGAAGGATGACCATATCGACATGACCGCGCAGGACAGCGTGGACGCGCCGGGAGAAGACGCATGAACCACTGGATCGTAGCGCCGATCGTCCTGCCCGCGATCCTGGCCCCGTTCATCATCATGGTCCTGCGATATCACCTGGACCTGCAACGCATCTTCTCGGTTGCTGGTGTCATTGGCCTACTGGGGATCGCCCTGACCATCACCGCGCAGGCGTCTGGCGGCGATATTCAGGTCTATGAACTGGGCAACTGGCCTGCACCGTTCGGCATCGTGATGGTGCTGGATCGGCTGTCGGCCATGATGGTCCTGCTGACCGCCCTGCTGGCCCTGCCCATTGTGCTCTATGCCATTGCCTCGGGCTGGGACGAGAGGGGCAAGCACTTTCACGCGCTGTTCCATTTCCAGCTTATGGGTGTCTGCGGTGCGTTCCTGACCGGTGACGCATTCAACCTGTTCGTGTTCTTCGAAGTCCTGCTGATCGCATCTTACGGCCTGATGACACATGGCGGTGGTGCGGTGCGTCTGAAGGCGGGCGTTCAGTATGTTGCCTACAACCTGCTGGGCTCGACCCTGTTCCTGTTTGCGCTGGGAACGCTCTACGGTGTGACCGGGACGCTGAACATGGCCGATATGGCAATGCGTGTGGCCGAACTGCCCGCCGACGATACGGCGCTGCTGCGTGTGGGGGCCGTGCTGCTGCTGCTGGTGTTCTGCATCAAAGCCGCCGTTCTGCCGCTGCACTTCTGGCTGCCTGCCAGCTATGCCAACGCGCCCCTGCCGGTCGCCGCACTGTTTGCGATCATGACCAAGGTCGGCGCTTATTCGATCCTGCGGATGTACACGCTGGGCTTCGGCCCCGAGGTCGAGGCGACGCAAGGGCTGATCGGTGCATGGCTGCAACCGGCTGCGCTGGTGACACTGGCCATTGGCACCATCGGCATTCTCGGCACGCAGCACATCGCGCGGATGGTCGCCTTTTGCGCCATCGCGTCGATGGGGACACTGTTGATTGCCATTTCGCTGTTCACGGAAACCGCCACCGCTGCGGCGCTCTACTACATCTATCATTCAACCCTTGCGACGGCATTGCTGTTCCTTGTGGCTGACTTTGTGATGGAGCGTCAGGGCGGCTCCATCGAACCCAAAACACCCATGCCGCAGAGCGGTCTGATCTCGGCCCTGTTCTTTGTCGGTGCCATCGCGCTGGCGGGGATGCCGCCGCTGTCGGGCTTCATTGGCAAACTGCTGGTTCTGGACGCGTCCCGCGACGCGCCGGATGCAAACGCGATCTGGGCCGTGGTTCTGATAGGGTCGTTTGTCACCATCGTCGGGCTGGCACGCGCAGGTTCGCTGATTTTCTGGAAAAGCCACGACGCCCAACACAACCCAACGCCAGAAGCGGAAGAGAAGATCCTCGCCCAACCCGCGCCGGAGCCAAATGCAGGGCTGGCCTTTACGTCCGTCTTTGGGCTGGTGCTGGGCCTTGTCATGCTGACCCTGTTCGCGGGTCCAGCTCTGAATTATGCTGGCAAAACCGCTGAGCAGCTGTTCACACCCGAACACTACATCTCGGCCGTTCTGGGAGGAGAAGAATGATGAGACTTCTGCACCGGATTTTCCCGCACCCTCATCTGACCATCCTGCTGACAATTGTGTGGGTTCTGCTTGCCAATGAACCCTCGCTGAACTCGCTCGTCTTCGGCCTGATCCTTGGGATTATCATCCCGTTCGTCACACAGCCCTACTGGCCCGACCGCCCCAAGCTGCGCAACTGGCCGATGGTGGTGGAATATATGCTGGTGGTGCTGTGGGATATCGTGATTGCCAATATCACGGTGGCAAAGATCATCCTGTTCAAACGCGATGCCGACCGGCAACCCAACTGGATTTGCGTCCCGCTGGAACTGCGCACGCCCGAGGCGATCACGGTTCTGGCCGGAACCATCACCATGACCCCGGGCACGGTCAGTTCGGACCTTTCGGCACAAGGGCATAACCTGCTGGTTCACTGCCTGGATGCGCCCGACCCGGATGCTGTGCGGGATCAGATCAAACAGCGCTATGAACGTCGCCTGAAGGAGATTTTCGAATGATCGAGGTTGCGATCTGGTTTGCCTTCGCCTGTTTTGGTACGGCCATCATGCTGTGCCTGTATCGGATCATTTCGGCCGAAGGTGTCGGCACCCGCGTTCTTGCGCTGGATACGATGGTGATCAATACCATCGCCCTGATGATCCTGTACGGGCTGCATCTGGGAACCGAGATTTTCTTCGAGGCCGCCATGATCATCGCCATGCTCGGCTTTGTTTCAACCGTGGCTTATGCGCGCTTCATGCTGCGCGGCAATATCATCGAGTGAGGGCGGTATGGAGTTCCTTTTTGAAATTCTGATCGCCTTCTTCCTGATCATCTCGGGCATCTTCGGCTTTGTCGGGTCGTTTGGGATGATCAAGCTGAAAGACCCGATGTCCCGCTTGCACGCCCCCACCAAGGCGACCACGCTGGGCGTCGGCGGCGTGTTGCTGGCCTCGATCTGCCACTCGATCCTGATCGAGCAGCACCTGTCGATGCACGAACTGCTGATCACCCTGTTTTTGTTCCTGACCGCGCCGATCACGGCCCTGTTCATTGCCAAATGGCACATTCACCGCCATGAAAAGCCCAGCGATCTGCCGGACGCGGGCGAGGATGAGCTATGGGCCACCCACGCGGTCGAACAGGTCGAAGACGTCCCTGAACACACAGCGAACTGACACACATGCATACCCCCCCACTGCCCCTGACCCGTGATCTGGTTCTGATTGGCGGTGGGCATACACATGCACTGGTGCTGCGAAAATGGGGGATGAACCCGCTGCCGGGGGCACGGGTGACGGTGATCAATCCCGGCCCCACTGCGCCCTATTCCGGGATGCTGCCCGGCTTTGTCGCGGGACACTATGAGCGCGGTGAACTGGATATCGACCTTGTGCGTCTGGCCCGTTTCGCCGGTGCGCGCGTCATTCTCGGCCCGGTCGAAGGGATCGACATTGATCGGCGTCTGGTTCACGTGCCTGATCGCCCTCCGGTGGCGTTCGACGTCGCCTCGGTCAATGTGGGCATCACCTCGGACATGCCCGCCCTGCCCGGTTTTGCCGACCATGCGATCCCGGCCAAACCGCTGGGGCCTTTCGCGGCTCGGTGGGCCTCGTATTTGCAGGGCACCGGCCCCGCGTCGGTCGCGGTAATCGGCGGCGGCGTGGCGGGGGTTGAACTGGTGATGGCTATGGCCCACGCCCTGCGCGCCAAAGGCCGCGCGGCGCGGGTGACACTGATCGACAGCGCCCAAGCCCTGACCGCTACAAAGCCAAAGGCGAGCGCGACCATTCGCAAGGCAATGGCTGATCTGAACGTTGATCTGATCGAAAACACGCCCATTTCCCGCATCGAGGCCGATCATGTTGTTCTGGAGGATGGCAGTGAGATTCCAGCCGCTTTCGTAACCGGCGCCGCCGGTGCCCGCCCCTATGACTGGATCGCCCAAACGGGCCTTGACCTGCAAGACGGCTACATCCGCGTGAACGGGTTCCTGCAATCCAGCGACCCAGTGATCTTTGCCGCCGGGGATTGCGCCCATCTGTCGGAGAACCCGCGCCCCAAGGCGGGGGTTTACGCGGTCCGAGAGGCTCCGGTCCTGTTCGACAACCTGCGCGCCGCATTGGGGGCAGGACGGATGCGGCGGTACAAGCCGCAGAAGGATTACCTGAAACTGATTTCTCTGGGTGGAAAATCCGCACTGGCCGAGCGGCTGGGCACCTCGTTCAGTGGGCCGCTGATGTGGCGCTGGAAGGACCATATCGATCAGACCTTCATGAACAGGTTCCGCAACCTGCCCGAAATGGCGCCCCCACCGCTGCCGCGCTTTCACGCATCGGGATTGCAAGAGGCACTGGGCAAGAAGCCCATGTGCGGCGGTTGCGGTGCAAAAGTCGGGCGCGGCGCGCTGCAAGCAGCGCTGCACGACCTGCCCGCGCCAGCGCGCGCCGACATCACTCCCCTGCCCGGCGATGACGCAGCCCTGCTGACGACCGGCAGAGCGCGGCAGGTTTTGACCTCGGACCATTTGCGCAGCTTCACCAATGACCCGGTGCTAATGACCCGTATCGCCGCCGTTCACGCGCTTGGGGATATCTGGGCCATGGGCGCCAGCCCGCAAGCGGCAACTGCAACAATCATCCTGCCGCGCATGTCGCCGGCCTTGCAGCACCGAACGATGGCCGAGATCATGACCACGGCGACCGAGGTCATGCACGACGCCGGGGCCGAGATCGTGGGCGGTCACAGCTCAATGGGCGATGAGATGACCATTGGCTTCACCCTCACCGGTCTATGCGAGACCGACCCGATCACCCTGTCGGGTGCCCATCCAGGCGACGCGCTGATACTAACAAAACCTTTGGGCAGCGGCGTGTTGATGGCCGCTGAAATGGCGGTCAAAGCCCGGGGCGAATGGGTTGTCGATGCCTTCCGGCAAATGGTTCAGCCGCAAGGAGAAGCCTCCCGCATTCTGGCAGGGGCCCATGCGATGACCGACGTGACGGGCTTTGGTTTGGCCGGACATCTGTTGGGCATGTGCGAGGCCTCGGACTGCGGCGCAATGCTGGATCTGGACGCAATTCCGCTGATGGCTGGCGCGCTGGAGCTGAGTACGCAAGGCGTCCGATCAACGATTTTCGGCGAAAACCGGTCCATTGCCCCTGACCTTCCGTTTGGCGACAAGGCCGATCTGTTGTTTGACCCGCAAACCGCCGGAGGGCTGTTGGCCGCCGTTGCGCCCGATCAGGCGCAGGGGCTGTGCGAAAAGCTGAGGCACGCGGGCTATCCGGCGGTCATCATCGGGCACATATCCGACACACCGGGTCTGCGCCTTCAAAGCTGATCCAAAATCCTCTCGATCCGCGCGGCCGTGTCTTTCTGGCCTGCATCGTCAAGTGTGGCCGCATCGACTTGCGCCACAACCTCGGCCCTGCGGGCCCGGCTGGACTTGGCATAGGACGGGTCATAATGCTGCTCCATCAACGCCTGCGTCAGCGCCTGTTTGTCACCGGCGTCGATTAGGGAAAGCCAGCCATCCACAACTTCATGGCCCCGATGGAACCGCAGCGGAGAAAGCCGGTCTCGCAAACGGTCCGCATCCGACAGAATGTCGTCATAGGCGTTGACCAGATAAGCGGTGCGCGCCTTGATCGAAGCCTGGACCTGAATACGCGGTGCGTTGCGCAGCGCGGTCCACAGACTGGGCGGAAGGATCAGTGTTCCGATTTTTGACGATTCCGCCTCAACCACAACCGGGCGCGCGGGATCAAGCCCGCACAGTGCCGCGGCCAGAGTGGATTCAAACGCCTTCTGGCTGGGTTGCCCACCTGGCATCTCACCCAGCAATGAACCGCGATGATTGGCCAGCCCTTCAAGGTCCAGAACCTGAACGCCGCGCCTATTCAGATGTACTAGAAGGTCTGTCTTGGCCGTGCCCGTATAGCCGTCCAACGCGATCAGACGATGCGGCAAGGGGTCCTGATACAGAAACCGGTTTACCAGGCGCCGATAGGTGCGGTACCCGCCCTTGACCACCTCGGCCCGCCATCCGATCTGTTGCAGCATCCAAGTGAATGACCCCGACCGCTGCCCGCCCCGCCAGCAATAGACCAGAGGTTTCCAGCCACCTTCGTGATGCGCCAGGCTGTGTTCGATGTGGTTGGCTGCATTGCGGAATACCAGCGCCGCGCCCAGTTTGCGGGCCAGAAACGGGCTTTCCTGCACATAGATCGTGCCCACCCGCGCGCGTTCCTCATTGTCCAGAACCGGAAAGTTGATGGCCCCGGGCAGATGATCCTCGGCAAACTCTGCCGGGCTGCGCACATCGATCACCGTATCGAAGTCATGCGCATAGAGGCCGGGCAGGTCGGTGAAGTTCAAAGCCATATCAAGGGTCTATCCTGCAAAGGCTGCATTGAAAAGGCACACTGTCATACCGGGATCGGCTGGATCAGATCAGACCCGCTGGCGCGGTTCGAATTCACTGCCGGGTCAACGCGGTAAAAGTCCAGCACATCCTCGGCACCGGGTCGCATCAGGCGCGCGGCCCCCTTCCCGGCCTCACCCAGCCAGAGCGGCCAGTCGTCAGGTTCAAGGATCAGCGGCATCCGATGGTGAATGGCACTGAGATGATTGTTGGCAGGCGTCGTCACGATGGCACAGGTACCTTGCCGGGCTTCATCTGCGCCCCAGTCCTGCCAGACCCCCGCAAAAGCGATCGGCGCGCCGTCGTTGCGATGAATATACCAAGGCAAGCGCGTGCCCTGTTCGGTTTTGGTCCATTCGTAAAACCCGGTCGCCACGATCAGGCACCGCCGTTCGCGACAGGCGGCGCGGAACGCAGGTTTTTCGGCCAGCGTCTCGGCCCTCGCATTGATCAGCAAAGGACCGGCCGTTTCGGTCTTGTACCAATGCGGCAGAAACCCCCAGCGCAGCGGGTCCAGCCTGCGCCCGCTCTCTCCGGCCCGGACCACGTGCACCTGGTTTGTTGGACAGACGTTGAAATTCGGCACCGGTGGTAGCGTGTTGGCCGGGCGTGCAGAAAACAGCTGCGCCATCGCATCATTGGGAAGGGTTATTGCAAACCGTCCGCACATGGGTAATGAACCATCAATAGTCGTATCAAACAGGCACAAGATGTCACGGGGTCTCATGCAAAATCAAACAGCGAAAACCCTCAAAGGCAAGGCCGTGGCAGCTCTGGAGGCAGGAAAGCTGCAACAGGCGCTGAAAAAGGCACAGCTGGGCGTCAAGAAATTTCCGAAGGATTCAGATTTCCACGCCATCTCAGGCTTTGTTCTGACCGAGATGGAACAGTACAAGAAATCGATCCCGCATTTCGTTGAAGCATCCCGCATGAAACCGGACGATCCGCAATTCGTGGAAAACCTGGCGAATGCGCTGATGCAGACCGGACAGATTTTCAAAGCGCTGGAATACACCGAGCAAAAACTGGAGCAGTTTCCCAACAACAAGGAACTGAACCGCGTTCTGGATGAGATCCACCTAAAGGGTGAAAACTGGCGGATGATCATCGAACATGCCAGCAAAAGGCTGGAAAACGGGCCTGATGATGTGGACCTGCTGGTCAAACGTGCCCGCGCTTATTCGAAGATCGGATTTGTCAACGAGAACTCACGGGACATCGACCGCGCCTATAAGCTGGAGCCGGAAAACACAAAGATCGCGTTCCACAAATCGGTGAACCTGCATCAAAGCGGTGAAAAGGACAGATCGAAAGAGATCCTTTGGCGCATTCTGGATGAAATACCGGATCATGCTGCATCACTGCTGCAATTGTCGATAATAGCTTCCAAGGAGGATGCTCCAAAACTGCTCGACTCTGTCGAGAGCGCTATCTCTCTCAGTGACAATGACAATCTGGAACTGGAATTCGCCAAAGCGCATCTGATCTCGGCAATTGAAGGTTTGGCCGCGGCCATGCCTCAATTTGCGCGCGCCAACGCGATTCAACATGACGGCAACCCCTATAATGTCACCGCGGAAGAGGAAAAACTGGACCGGATCACCGGCCTGTTCCCTGCTGGCGCAAAGCTGCCGGACTCTGGCCTGAGTGACGTGCCGGTTCCGATCTTCGTTCTGGGTCAACCCCGCTCAGGCACCACCCTGATGGAGATGATGCTGAGCTCGCCCCCCGATGTCGCAGGCTGTGGAGAGTTGACGCTAGGCGCTGACTTGTCGCACAAGTTTGGAAACGACGACCAAGTTTTCAAAGTCACAGATGCCACGGAAATCGCCGAGCAGTTCCGCGAGCTGATGCCACCGGTCCCCGAAGGGTCTGTCGCCTTTGTCGATAAGATGCCGCACAACTATCAGCGCGTCGGCTTCCTGTTGGCCGCATTCCCCAATGCCAAAATAATCAACATGCTGCGGGATCCGCGCGACGTCGGACTATCGAAATGGATCAGGAGGTTCCCGGCGGGCGGGATGCGTTATGCTTCGAATCTCGCCTCCATTGCCCATTCGGCGAATATGTATCGTCGCTACATGGCCCACTGGGACGCCGTGTTCGGAGATCGCATTCTGACCGTGCCATACGAAAAACTGGTGGCTGACCCGAAAACCTATAGCCAACAGGTGGCTGCCTTCTGTGAGCTGGAATGGACTGAGACCATGATGCGCCCCGAAGAAAACAAAAAACAGGTCAGAACCGCCAGCATCGATCAGGTCCGCAACAAGATTTCGACCAAATCGATCGGTGGATGGCAGAGCGTGTCTGAACATCTAAGCCCGATGCTGGACGGATTCGACCCGGCGCTCTGGCCGGAATACGACCTCGGCTGAGCACGCTGGAATAAGCAAAGGCCGCATCGGGTGATGCGGCCTTTGTTGTTAATGGGTCGCAGAGTTATTTCTGCTTGATGCGGCCGTCCAGATAGGGCTGATACGGCGCGTTTTCGGCCAGGTATTCCGCCGTCACATCGGCCAGATCAGGCCCATAGTCGTAGGCGTTCTTGTCATCGCCTTCGAACATGGAATAGCCATCACCGCCGTTGCGGACATAGTTGTTGGTGACCACCAGATACGTGGCAGACGGATCGATGGGCACAAACCCATCCCCTGCGGCCACCATCACCTCGGTGATGCGCCCTTCGTTCGGTGCAACCGACGGATCCCAGGTGAAGGTCAGGCCAGCAACCTGCGGGAAGCGGCCCTTGACCTCTTCGACCTGGCTGACGCCGTTTTCCAGCGCGTCGATGACGGTCTGACCGCTGATCTCAAAGGTCGAAAGCGTGTTCTGGAAGGGCAGCACGGTCAGCACCTCGCCCATTGTCACGTCGCCCGGATCGATCGAGGCTCGCAACCCGCCCGAGTTGGCTATCGCGATCTGCGCGCCCTGATCGGCAACCCGCGCCAGCATGGCGTCGGCGACCAGATTGCCCATCTCGCATTCCTGCACGCGGCAGACAGCGCGGTCACCTTCGATTGAATCCGCGGCATTCGCCACCACCTTGTTGCGGATTTCCTCCAGCGGAACGGCCAGTTCCGCGATGCGGTCCAGCGCGGCCTGATCCTCTGTCACGGTGTTGTCCATGATCAGCGGCTCGCCCACGGCTTCGACCACGTTGCCGTCATCATCGAAGGTCACGTTCAATTCACCCAGGAACTTGCCATAGGCATAGGCCTGCACGATCTGAACGCCATTGACGAGGGTCGGATACGGACCAGCCGCCTTGTCAGATACGTTCGACAGGTAGGTGTTCGAATGGCCGCCCACGATGACATCCACGCCGGTGGTTTCCTGCGCCACGCGTTGATCGACACCATAGCCCGAGTGGCTGAGCACGATAATCTTGTTCACCCCCTCACCGGTCAGTTTGTCGACCTCGGCCTGCACCGCCGGAACCGGATCCGAGAAGGTGATGTTGGGCCCGGGCGAGGCAAGATCATGGGTGTCTTCCGGGGTCAGACCGATCAGACCGATCCGTTCTCCGCCCACCTCGATAACCGTCGATTTCTTGATCTTGTCGGTCAGCAGTTCTTCGTCACGTATATCCGCGTTCGACATCAATACCGGGAAATCCACCGAGTCGATGAACCCGCGCAGCACTTCGGGGCCGTCATCGAATTCGTGGTTGCCCACGGTCATCGCATCATAGCCCAGCTTGTTCATGAACTCAGCCGCGACCTTGCCCTTGTAGTAGGTGTAGAACAACGAGCCCTGAAACTGGTCTCCACCATCGACGAGGATTGAGTTTCCGGCCCGCCCTCGCGCTTCGTTCACGGCCGTAACAAGACGGGCAGAACCGCCGAAACACTTGCCTTCTGCGTTGTCTTCCGCATCGCATCCGCTGTCATATTTGTTGATCGGCTCAAAGCGCGCGTGAAAATCGTTTGTATGCAGAATCGTCAGCTTATACTCCGCCGCGGCCATGCCTGCGGTCAGGCCCAGAACAGCCACTGACGCCAGAAAACGGGTGAACATATTTATACTCCCTGTATTTGATTGGCGTGATGGTGCGCTCAGCGGCAGGAAGAGTCAAAGGGGGAAATCCGGCTTGATTCTGCCCGTCACGCGGGGCATCACCACCTCATGCTGATTTACAAGATTTTCCGGGCCAGTGAATGGGCCATTTTGCAGGATCAGGGTGCGTCGGACGGTGCGCCGATTGATGTATCCGACGGCTATGTCCATTTCTCGACCGCCGAGCAGGCCGCCGAAACTGCAGCCAAGCATTTTGCCGGGGTTGAGGGGTTGATCCTGCTGGCCTGCGACGCGGACGCGATGGGTGAAGACCTGAAATGGGAGCTGTCGCGTGGCGGTGCCCTGTTCCCGCATCTTTACCGCCAGATTCGCATAACCGATGTTGTGTGGTCGCGCCTTCTGCCCTTTGACGGGCAAGCGCACCAGTTCCCGGCAGAGATGGTATGACCGCGTTCATCGACCCCGACCGCGCCCAGTTCGAGGCATTCAAGGCACTGGACCGCGACCACCCGATCGAAATGTTGAATCTGGTGAAGTTCCGCGCCAAAGCGGAATACCCGGCGGGGCACGAACTGGCAGAGGCCGGGCTGACCGGCGCTCGGGCCTATCGCAATTATGGCGCAGAAACCGCTCCGATCATTGTTCGGTTGGGCGCGTCGATCCTGTGGCGCGGCGTGTATCAGACCACTCTGATCGGCCCGCAGGATGAGGCATGGGATGAGGTGTTCATCGCCCGCTATCCAACCGCACACGCGTTCCTTGAGATGGTGACGGACCCGGTTTACCGGGCAGCCGTCATACACCGGCAGGCGGCGGTTGAAACCTCACGCCTGATCCGCTGCACACCCACCCAAAGCGGAGAGGCTTTCGGATGAAACTGACCGAGAAACTGGGGCTTGCTATCCTGCACAAGATGAACCCCGAAACCGCCCATGGCATGTCGATCAAGGCGTTGAAGGCCGGGCTGGCCCCGATGCCGGGGCCGGTGACCTCGCCGCGGCTGAAAACCAACGTGGCCGGGCTGAACCTGCCCAATCCGGTGGGACTGGCGGCAGGGTTCGACAAGAACGGAGAGGTTCTGACCCCTCTGTCCCGAACCGGGTTCGGGTTTATCGAAGTCGGCGCGGTCACCCCGCGCCCGCAACCCGGCAACCCGAAACCCCGCCTGTTCCGCCTGTCCGAAGACAAGGCCGCCATCAACCGTTTTGGCTTCAACAATGAAGGCATGGAGGTGATGGCAAGCCGTCTGGCCAACCGCCCCAAAGACGCGGTGATCGGCCTGAACCTTGGTGCAAACAAGGACAGTGATGATCGGCCCGGCGACTTTGCCAAAGTGTTGGCCCACTGCGCCGCGCATCTGGATTTCGCCACAGTCAATGTCTCGTCCCCCAACACCGAAAAGCTGCGGGATTTGCAGGGCAAGGCAGCGCTTGGCGCGTTGCTGGGGGGCGTGATCGAAACACGCAACACGCTGTCGCGCCCAATCCCGATTTTCCTGAAAATCGCCCCGGATCTGACCGAGGCGGAATTGCAGGACATCGCCGAAGTCGCCTCGGAATCCGGTGTGGACGCGGTGATCGCCACCAACACCACCCTGTCCCGCGACGGGCTGCGCAGCACCCATCAGGGCGAGACCGGTGGGTTGTCCGGTGCCCCGCTGTTCGAGAAGTCGACGCGGGTTCTGGCTCGTCTCAGCCACCTGACCGAGGGGAAGATTCCCATGATCGGCGTAGGCGGGATCAGCAACGCAGAGCAGGCCTATGCCAAGATCTGCGCCGGGGCCTCTGCCGTGCAGTTTTACACGGCGCTGGTCTATGGCGGGATATCTCTGGCGGCAGAAATCGCGCAGGGCTTGGATGAATTGCTGGCACTAGACGGGTTCAACTCTGTCGCGCAAGCCGTTGGAAGCAAACGAGAGGATTGGCTGTGATCGCATATTGGCACAACCCGCGCTGTTCGAAATCCCGCGCCGGTCTGGCGCTGCTGGAAGAGAACGGCGCGCAGATTGAGATTCGCAAATACCTTGAGGACGCGCCCTCGGCGGACGAAATCCGCGCGGTGCTGGACCGGTTGGGCATCGATGCCATCGACATGATGCGGACCGGTGAAAAACGGTTCAAAGAGTTGGGCCTGACCAAGAACACGCCCGCAGATGACCTGATCGCTGCAATGGCCGAGAACCCGATCCTGATCGAGCGCCCTCTGGCCATTTCTGGCGACAAGGCCGCCATAGGGCGTCCGCCCGAGAACCTGCTGGCGCTGCTTTAAGCCACCTGCGCCTCAAGCCGGGGATAGCGCCAGCCCAGCGTGATGCCGCGCGCGATGTTCAGAACCATCAGCGCGGCCCACAGCCCGTGATTGCCCAGCGTCGGCACCAGAACAAACAGCGCGGCAACATAGATCACGACCGACTGGACCATCGCGTTGCGCATGGCGCGGGTCCATGTGGCCCCGATATAGATGCCGTCGAACATCCAACTCGCCACCCCGATCGCCGGAGCCAAAGCGGCCCAGATCAGGTAATCCCGCGCGGCCAGCCGAACTTCGGGCGAGGTGGTCATCAGGTCGATCAGGGCCGGTCCGGCCAGATAGAACACAGCGCCCAGCGCAAAGGCTCCGCCCACGCCCCATTGCGACGCCATGATCGACGCGCGACGAACCTGATACCGGTCGCGCGCACCCACGGCACTGCCGACCAAGGCCTCGGCAGAGAAGGCAAAGCCATCCAGCGCGAAGGCGGTGATCTCAAGAAATTGCAGCAGCACCTGATTGGCTGCGAGGTTCACGTCGCCCAGATCGGAGCCGACGAACAGAAAGGTGGTGAAAGCCCCTGTCAGCAGGACTGAACGGATCATGATATCCATGTTCACCTGCATCATCCGACGCAGCCGGGACGCATTGAAAATGCGCGGCCAGTCGCACCACTGGTTTCCACCAAACGCATTGCGGCACAGCCACAAGCCCAGCGCCAGACCGGTCCATTCTGCGATCAGCGTGGCGATGGCGACACCTTCGACACCCCAGCCAAGACCAAGCACGAACCACAGGTCCAGCAGGATGTTCAGCCCGTTCATCCAGACCTGCAACAGGAACACACCGCGCGTTCGCTCAATCGCGATCAGCCAGCCTGTCACCGCGAAAAGGGCAATCGTCGCTGGCGCCCCCCAGATGCGGATTTGCAGGTAATCCCGCGTCAGCGACTCGACCTCGGGGCTGGCGGGTGACAGGGCAAACGCACCCCAGAACACCCAGATCTGCGTCAGGATAAAGAATAACCCCGCCGCGCCACCCAGCAGCAGCCCGCGCATCAAGAGCGCACCGGTCTCGGCAGTATCTCCGGCCCCGCGCGCCTGCGCCGCCAGCCCAGTGGTGCCCATGCGCAGGAAGCCAAAGATCCAATAGAACGCCGCCAGAATAACCGCGCCCATGCCCACGGCGCCGATGGGCGCTGCCTGCCCCAGCTGCCCGACCACTCCGGTATCCACAGCCCCCAGAATAGGCACCGTGGCATTGGACAGCACGATCGGGAACGCGATCTTCAGCACCCGTTTATGGGTGAGAGGTGCCGAGGCGGTCTGCACGATAAGTTACCCCGTTTTGGGTTTGGACTGCGGCATCAGGAAATGCCCGGTCGCCTGCGCTATCGGACGCGCGTGATTGTCCTGCCATGCCTCGACCCGGACCGACGCATAGCGCCGACCGGACCGGCTGACAAAAGCGCGGGCATAGGCATCGCGCGGCAGGCCCGAACGCAGGTAATCTACCGTGAAATCCACGGTCTTGGGAAACCGCACCGAGTCGGCCTTGAACAGCTCTTCCGCTTCGATCTCACCGCTTTCGATCTTGGGAAAGAAAAACTCCCAACTCAGCGTGATGACGGCGGTGACCTCAAGGAACGCCGCCGTCACCCCGCCATGCAGCGCGGGCAATAGGGGGTTGCCGATCAGCTTGTCATCGAAATTTAGGACTCCGGTCAGCTCATCACCGCGTCGGTCGAAGGTGATATTCAGGAACCGGATATACGGCACCCCTTCGACAATTGCGTTCAGGGCCGCATCACGGCGTTGCTTGACCACCTGCATGGGTTCGGGACGGGAACGCGCCATCACAGACCCTCCACCGTAAAGGAACCCGCGGCGGTTGCGACCGGCAAATCCTGATTCTCGTCCATCGCCGTGGCCCGGACAAAGGCGACGTTGCGAGTGATGTGATAGCAGGTGGCATGCGCAGTGATGCTCTGCCCTGGTGTCGCGGCGCGCATGTAGTCGATCCTTAAATCAATCGTGGCAGTTCCACCGGGGGCCGATGGGTGGGACATCACAGCAGCACCACAGCAGGTGTCCAACGCAGCAAACACGGCACCGCCATGGATGACACCGGTTCGGGGGTCTCCGACCAGATCGGCGTTGTACGGCATAGAGATCGCGGCCTCACCATCACTGATTTTGGTAAGCTTTAGCCCAAGCGCCTTGGCGTGCGGGATCGCTTCGATGAACCGGCGCGCAATTTCTACTTTATCGACCATGTCGTGTGCCCCACTTGATTTCCTTCTTTATGAGCCTGTGGCTTGCAAAAGAGCAAGAGCGCCTGTTGCGCTTGCCGTCACGACGGCCTAGTTTGCAGCCAAGGAGATCGAAAATGACCGACAACCGTTTGTCATTAAACGAGATGTGCGAAGAGTTCGACGTAACCAAGCGCACCTTGCGTTACTACGAATATATCGAGCTTTTGCAGCCGGAACGCGAAGGCCGCAGCCGGTATTATGGCCCCCGTGAATGCGCGCGGATGAAGCTGATCATGCGCGGGCGGCTGTTTGGATTCTCGCTGGAAGAGATTCGCCAGTGGCTGTTGATCTATGAAGATCAGGGCAATCAGGCGCAGATGGCCGAGTTTATAAAACTGGCGGACCGGCAGATGCCGGAACTGCAGAAGCAACGGCAACAACTGGATGAGGCGATGGACGAGCTTCAGCGCCTGCGCGACCAGACCGCCAAGTCCCTGCGTTAAACCCACCCCTTTTTCATTCTAAATTGTTTGAAGCCCGGGCATTGCAGCCTTGGGCTATCCGGTCGTGTTTCCGCATCGGATGCCCGGTGCCCTTTTTTTAGTGAAATTCCGTTACGTCAATTCCGAAAACCCGGACATCAGGCACCTTGACGCGAAAGGATGCTACGTCAACTTTCAATGTGACGTAGCGTTTGCATTACGTGAACGTCATCTACGTGTTGTAACGTGCGCATCGACTGCGCACCTGACTTTTATAGACGCCAGTGACGAGAGTGCTGAAACCATGACCGAAGATCTGATGACCATCCGTGAAATGTGCGAGACCTACGAGGTCACGCCGCGCACCTTGCGTTTTTACGAGGCAAAGGAACTTTTGTTTCCGATCCGCGAGGGCCAGAAACGCCTGTTCACCAAACGGGACCGGGCGCGCCTGAAGCTGATCCTGCGCGGCAAGCGTTTCGGCTTCAGCCTGGAAGAGATCCGGCAGTTGCTGGACCTGTACCATGTGGGAGACCAACAAAAGACCCAGATGATCCGCACGATTGAAATCGCGCGGGAGCGTCTGGCCGACATGGAAGCCCGTCGCGAAGAGCTGACACAAGCCATTGACGATCTGAAGGAACAGTTGCGCTGGGGCGAGAAAGTCATCGCCTCGATAAATCACGAGAAAAAAGCCGCCGGGTAACCCTCGCGGCTCAATCCCCGGACATCTGAATTTAAGGGAGCTTCAAATGCCCGTCTACAACGCGCCAACCAAAGACACTCAGTTCATTCTGCACAATGTGTTGAATGTCTCGGAATCCGATATTCCAGGCTATAGCGAACTGGAGGCCGAATTTACCGGCGCGGTTCTGGAAGAAGCCGGCAAGGTTGCTACCAACGTTCTGCATCCGCTGAACGTGGTGGGCGACACCGAAGGATGCCGTTTGGAAAATGGCATCGTCTACACCCCTACCGGGTTCAAGGACGCCTTCGAGCAGATGAAGGAAGGTGGTTGGACTGGCCTCGACATGCCGGAAGAGTATGGCGGCCAGAACATGCCCTACGTGATCGGCACCGCCGTGGGCGAGATGTTCTCGGGCGCGAACCAGGCGTTTGTTATGTATCAGGGTCTGACCCACGGCGCCGCCTCTGCCATTCTGGCGCATGGCACCGAAGAGCAGAAGAACACCTATCTGCCCAACATGGTCAGCTGCGAGTGGACCGGCACCATGAATCTGACCGAACCGCATTGCGGCACCGATCTGGGCCTGATGCGCACCAAGGCGGAACCGCAGGGCGACGGCAGCTACAAGATTTCCGGTCAGAAGATCTTTATCTCGTCTGGCGATCACGACATGGCCGACAACATCATTCATCTTGTTCTGGCCAAAATCCCCGGCGGCCCCGAGGGCATCAAGGGCGTGTCGCTGTTCATCGTGCCCAAATTCATCGTCAACGAAGACGGCAGCCTGGGTGAGCGCAACGGCGTTTCGGTCGGCAAGATCGAAGAAAAGATGGGCATTCACGGCAACTCGACCTGCGTCATGAACTATGACGAGGCCACTGGCTGGCTGCTGGGCGAGGAACACAAAGGCATGCGCGCCATGTTTACCATGATGAACGAAGCGCGTCTGGGCGTGGGGATGCAGGGCCTGTCGCAGGCCGAGGCCGCGTTCCAGAACGCTCTGGAATATGCCAAGGATCGTCTGCAGGGTCGCGATGTGACCGGCGTGAAGAACCCCGATGGCCCGGCCGACCCGCTGATCGTACACCCGGACATCCGTCGCAACCTGATGGATCAAAAAAGCTTCACCGAAGGCGCGCGCGCGTTCATCCTGTGGGGCGCAACCATGATCGACAAGGCGCACCGCTCGGGTGACAAGGATGCGGACGGGCTGATCTCGCTGCTGACCCCGGTCATCAAGGGCTTCCTGACCGATCAGGGTTACGACATGACCGTTCAGGCGCAGCAGGTTTATGGCGGTCACGGCTACATCGAAGAATGGGGCATGTCGCAATACACTCGCGACGCCCGGATCGCGATGATCTACGAAGGGGCAAACGGCGTTCAGGCGCTGGATCTTGTGGGCCGCAAGCTGGCACAAGATGGCGGCAAGCACGTCATGGCCTTTTTCGACATGGTCAAAACCTTCTGCAAGGAGAACGGCGGCAAGGACGAAGCCTATGACAAGGCCTTCATCGAGCCGCTGAAAGCTGCGTCCAAGGACCTGCAGGCTGCGGGCATGTATTTCATGCAGGAAGGCATGAAGAACCCGAACAACGCGCTGTCCGGTTCTTATGACTTCATGCACATGTTCGGCCATGTTTGCCTGGGCCTGATGTGGGCGCAGATGGCCAAAGCCGCACAGGATGCGCTGGACGGTGGTGCATCGGACAAAGAGTTCTACGAGACCAAGATAAACACCGGCCGCTTCTACATGGCTCGCCGCCTGCCCGCCACGGCGCTGCATCTGTCGCGCATCCAGACCGGCGCGGATACGGTCATGGCGTTGGAGGCCGCGAACTTCTGATCATTCTCCGGTTCCGGGGCCCTGCCCCGGAGCCGGTTTTCGGAGGAGACACAATGCCAAAACGCTTTCGCCTGACCCGCCGCTTTCCGGTCGCAATGACCGAGGACGGCTACCGCAAGCTCAGGGCTTTTGCCCGCGAAGCTGGACTGGACGAAGGTGAAGCACTGTCTTTCCTGTTCGAAAACTTCAACAGCGTCACAAATGAGGAGAAGCTGACGCGCCGACTGCGCGAATTCAATACCGAGCTTGAGGCGCGCAAACGCTGACGGTTCCATTCACACACGCTTTGGGCGTGCGTGTTTTCAGAAAGATGAACGGCAGATCGCGGTCAAACGTTCACCTTTCTTGAAATACGCGAATTGCAGCACGGCACCATGCGCCACGGGAGGGGCGAACACATGACCATCAAACTTCACTGTTTTGGCGAAAGTGGGAACTCGTACAAAGCCGCACTGGCACTGGAAATGTCCGGGCTGGACTGGGAACCGGTCTTTGTCGATTTCTTCAACGGTGTAACGCGCAGCCCCGAGTTCCGCTCGGAAGTCAACGTGATGGGCGAAGCGCCCTTCATGATCGACGGTGACTTCCAAACCTCCCAATCTGGGGCCATTCAGGCCTACGTCACCGAGAAATCGGGCAAATTCGGCGGCAAGGATCGGGATGAGAATTATGAGATTTTCCGCTGGGTGCTGTGGGACAACCACAAGCTCAGCTCTATGGCGGGGCTGACCCGCTTTCTGATCAACTTCCTGCCTGAAAAGCACCGCAACCCGGATGTGATCGCCTTTAACCAGGGGCGCCTCAAGGCAGCATACGCGGTCCTCGACTCCCACCTGGATGGGCGCGACTGGATCGTCGGCGACGGCGTGACCAACGCCGATCTCAGCTGCTGTGGCTACCTTTATTACCCTGAACCATTCGGCTTTGACCGCGCCGACTGGCCCCATATCGACGCCTGGCTGACCCGCTTGTCGGAACAGCCCGGCTGGAAACACCCATATGACCTGATGCCCGGCAAACCGTCGGATCGAGCTTAAGGAGAAGACCCATGACCGAAGCTTACATTTATGACGCCCTGCGCACTCCGCGCGGCAAGGGCCGCAAGGATGGCAGCCTGCACGAGGTAACCTCGGTGCGCCTGTCCGCCCTGACCCTGAACGCGATGAAAGAGCGTAACAACCTCGAAGGCCACGCCGTCGAGGACGTGATCTGGGGCAACGTTACGCAGGTGATGGAGCAAGGCGGCTGTCTGGCGCGCTCGGCGGTTCTGGCATCGGATTTGGATCAGTCGATCCCCGGTCTTGCAATCAACCGCTTCTGCGCATCCGGCATGGAAGCCGTGAACCTGGCGGCAAACCAGGTCAAGGGCGGCGCTGGCGAAGCCTATATCGCAGGCGGTGTTGAGATGATGGGCCGTGTGGCCATGGGCAGTGACGGTGCCGCGATTGCCGTTGACCCGACGCTGGCGATGGACACCTATTTCGTGCCGCAGGGTATCTCGGCCGATATCATCGCGACCGAGTATGGTTTCAGCCGTGACGACGCCGACGCGCTGGCGGTGGAATCGCAGAGACGTGCGGCAGAGGCATGGGAAGACAACCGGTTCGAGAAATCGGTCATCACCATCAAGGACCAGAACGGCCTGACCATTCTGGACCGCGACGAATACATGCGCCCTGGCACCGATATGCAGAGCCTCGGCTCGCTGAACCCATCCTTCGCGATGATGGGTGAGCAGATGCCCGGCTTCGACAAGGTGGCGATGCTGAAATACCCGCACCTTGAGCGGATCAACCACATCCACCACGCGGGCAACAGCTCGGGCATTGTGGACGGCGCTGCTGCTGTTCTGATCGGCAACAAGGAATTCGGTGAGAAGTACGGCCTGAAACCGCGCGCCCGGATCAAGGCGACCGCAAAGATCGGCACCGACCCGACCATCATGCTGACCGGCCCGGTTCCGGTGACCGAAAAGATCCTGGCCGATAACGGCATGAAGATCAGCGATCTGGACCTGTTCGAAGTAAACGAGGCCTTCGCCTCGGTCGTGCTGCGGTTCCAGCAGGCGTTCGATGTCGATCCTGCGCTGGTCAATCCCAACGGCGGCTCAATCGCTATGGGTCACCCGCTGGGTGCAACCGGTGCGATGATCATCGGCACACTGCTGGACGAACTTGAGCGTCAGGACAAGGAAACCGGTCTGGCCACGCTCTGCATTGCGTCCGGCATGGGTGCGGCAACCATTATCGAGCGGGTCTGATGCCCAAGCTGGATCTCTCTCAGATCCCGTTCAAGGGGGGCTCAGCCTATCCCGGCAAGCTGGCCGAGGCGACCGCAGGTCGTTTCGTCCAGCGCGTGGGCGACGCAGGCGGGCTGACCCAATACGGGGTCAATATCGTGCGGCTGGAACCGCAGGGCATGTCTTCGCTGCGTCACTACCACATGAAGCAGGACGAGTTTGCTATCATGCTCAGCGGCACCTGCGTGCTGATAGATGACGATGGCGAGCATGAGATGCAGCCCGGCGACTGCGCCGCTTGGCCAGCAGGTGAGGCCAACGGCCATCACCTTGTGAACAAAACCGATGCGCCCGCGACCTTTCTGGTGGTGGGCACACGGACCCCGACCGAGACCGGCTTTTACAGCGACATAGACATGATGGTGAAGGATGACGAGAACGGATTCGCCTTCACCCGCAAGGATGGCAGCCCGCTGACGGCTGACCAGATTGGAGATGACAATGACTGATTTCACTCTGAGCAAAGACGCGGACGGCGTCGCCTTTGTTACCTGGGATGCCCAGGGCAAATCCATGAACGTGCTGACGCGCGAGGCCTTTCAGGAGGTCAGCCAACTGATCGATCAGGCCCTGAACGATGACGAGATCAAAGGTATCGTCATCACCTCGGGCAAAGAAGGCTCATTCGCGGGCGGTATGGACCTGAACACGCTGGCCACCATCCGTCAAGAAGCGGGCGAGGAACCTGCACAGGCGCTGTTCGATTTCGTCATGGGCGGCCACCACATCCTGCGCAAGATGGAATTGGCGGGCATGGACCCCAAGACCAAAAAGGGCGGCAAGCCGATCGCCTGTGCCATCAACGGCACCTGCGCCGGTATCGGGACCGAGATCGCGCTGGCCTGTCACCACCGTGTCATGACCTCGAACCCCAAGGCCAAGATCGGTCTGCCGGAAATCATGCTTGGCATCTTCCCCGGCGGCGGCGGCACCATGCGTTTCAGCCGTATGGTTGGCGCGATGGCAGCGGCCCCGGTCCTGCTGGAAGGCAAGATGATGGACCCGGCCAAGGCCAAGGGCGCGCAGCTGATCGACGCTGTGTCGGACGACCCGGTTGCTGCGGCGAAAGAGTGGGTTCTGAACGCCAAGGACGCCGATCTGGTCAAGCCTTGGGACGCCAAGGGCTACAAAATGCCCGGTGGTGCGCCCTATCACCCTGCCGGCTTCATGACCTTCGTCGGCGCCAATGCGATGGTGAACGGCAAGACCCAAGGCGCCTTCCCGGCGGCCAAAGCCCTGCTGAGCTCGATCTACGAAGGTGCGCTGGTCGACTTTGACACCGCTCTGAAAATCGAAGCGCGCTGGTTCACCAGTGTTCTGATGAACCCGTCCTCATCTGCGATGATCCGGTCTCTGTTCCTGAACAAAGAAGCGCTGGAGAAAGGCGCGGTCCGTCCCAAAGGTGTTCCCGATCAGCGTGTCCAGAAGGTCGGCGTATTGGGCGCTGGCATGATGGGTGCCGGTATCGCTCTGGTCTCGGCGCAGGCTGGGATGGAGGTCGTTTTGATCGACCGTGATCAGGAAGCGGCTGACAAGGGCAAGGCCTATTCCGAGACCTATCTGGACAAGGGTATGAAGCGCGGCAAAGTCACGGCTGAAAAGAAAGAGGCCATGCTGGCCCGCATCACTGCGACTCCGGATCTGGACAACCTCAAAGGCTGTGACCTGATCATCGAAGCCGTGTTCGAGGACGTGGGTGTCAAGGCCGAGATGACCAAGAAGGTCGAGGCAATCATCCCCGAGGATTGCATCTTTGCTTCGAACACCTCGACCCTGCCGATCACCGATCTGGCCAAAGCCTCGGCTCGGCCCGAACAGTTCATCGGCATCCACTTCTTCTCGCCGGTTGAAAAGATGTTCCTGGTCGAAATCATCAAGGGCAAGGAAACCGGGGATCGCGCAGTCGCCAAGGCGCTGGACTATGTCCGCCAGATCCGCAAAACGCCGATCGTGGTCAACGATGCGCGCTTCTTCTACGCCAACCGCTGCATCATACCGTACATCAACGAAGGTGTGCGGATGATCGCCGAGGGTGTGAACCCTGTGCTGATCGACAACGCTGCGCGTCAACTGGGCTTCCCGGTAGGCCCGATCCAGCTGACCGATGAGACCTCGATTGATCTGGGTGCCAAGATCGCGCGTGCGACCAAAGCGGCGATGGGCGATGCCTACCCGGAAAGCCCCTCGGATGATCTGATCTTCTGGATGGAGGAACAGGGCCGTCTGGGGCGCAAGGCCAACGCGGGCTTCTTCGACTATGACGAAAAAGGCAAGCGTGTCGAATATTGGAAGGGTCTGCAGGACAAGTACCCGCATGCCGAAGACCAACCTGATCTGATCGAGGTGCAGGAGCGTCTGATGTTCGCACAGGTTCTGGAAGCGGTCCGCGCGTTGGAGGAAGGTGTGCTGGAAGACATCCGCGAAGGCGATGTGGGCGCGATCCTGGGCTGGGGCTTTGCACCTTGGTCGGGCGGCCCGCTGAGCTGGCTGGACATCATAGGCACGCCTTACGCGGCCGAGCGTTGCGATCAACTGACCGAGGCGTATGGCGAACGCTTCGCCTGCCCGCCGCTGCTGCGTGAGATGGCCGAAAAAGGCCAGAGCTTCTACGGCCGCTTCGCACCCGAAGCCAAGGCTGCCTAAATAAAAACGCTGGCGCATGCCCCCAATGCGCCAGCGTTACCTTTTTGTCTCAGATAGCTTCCCGCTCAGATCATCATCACTGGCCGACCCGGCCGGCCGGGCCGACGCGCGCCCCTAACCGGCCTCACCGGAACAATGGGATGATCAAAAACCGGCGCAGGAACCGAGCCCAGCGAATTTGCCAGGACACCAATGTCACCGTTTCTTGTCGTCAGATAAATTAGATCCGCTGCGGCCTCACCCGCGACGACCTCATACGGCGACGCACCATAGATGCCGCCAGACCCAAAACGGCCCGCCGGGCAAAAGGCCCGAAATCCACCTTCGATATAGATCACCTCGTCCTGATCGAAAAACAGAGTGCTGATGTCGAAATAGGACGCTGGCACATCCGAGGTTATCCGGAACATGCCGCTCAGCAATCTGGCGGACACAATCGGCATACTGACGGGCAATGTGATCGGATCATGATTCAACTTGGTGCTGTCCAGTGCGACACCCTGCTCGGGCATCAGCCAGACCGGACGGCCGTTGTAGGCCGCGTTTGACGGCACCCGGATCGGCATATTTTCGGCATTGGTTTCGCCGGGTGGCACCGTGATGCAATCTGTCGCAACGCGACTTACCGGTCTGAAACCATTATCCAATGTTCGAACAAAATCACCGGCCCGCAACTCTTCGACCAGCTTCCATCCGGCCTTTGTCGCAACTCTGGTCCCATGTACCAGCCCACCGCGGCGCGCGTTCAGCGCAGCCTGTGGCTCGGCGCCCCCTTGGTATTCGGACCTTTCCGCAAAATCTATTACACTCTCTACCTTTAACAAGAACCCACCCACCTATTACACACAACAACTAAGATTCATGCGTATCACAGGATTTAGCGGCGCGACTTATTTTTGACATATTATGGCCCAATTTGGACCATTTCAGGCCCCTTAAGCGCCCGAAATATAAACAACAATCAAATTGGTAATAGAATTGGACTCAATATGGAAACTATGCACCACAAGGTGGATCAATAGCCTACCCGAATCCGGCGATGTCCTCGGCACAGGCACTGGCAAAGCCCGCGCAACAGGATCACACCGTTTCTCCCAACGCGGCGGCACGCCTTGATCGCCACCCCAGCAACGCCCCGGCTGCGGCGATCAGCCCGATCCCGGCGATCTGCATGACGCCGATCACTTGCCCCAGCGCGACCCAGGCAAATAGCGGACCGAAAATCATCACCGAGTATTCGAACACAGCAACATAAGAGGTTTCTCCAATCTGATAGGCTTTGATCAGCATGAAAACTGCAATCGTCGACCCGACCGCCTGCACGACGATCCATTTCAGCGCCGGCTGCATGTCCCAGACCATGCCCCGCGTCACGAAACCATCGGGCAATGAAAGCATCGAGAACACGACCAGGCCAAGCGCCCCGGCCAGCCCAAGGGTCAAGATCATGGCCGCCAACAGCGCTACGGTGCTTTCCTGCGCGCAATGGCTGCGCGTCATGATCGCGCTGAGCGCATAGAAAAACCCTCCGGCCACCGGCAGCAAGGTTTGTGCATCGAATTCATAGGGATTGGGCTGCAGCACGCAGAGGATACCGGAAAACCCGATCAGAACGGCCAGAATGCGCCACGGGCCGATCCTATGCCCCATCGCAAGGGCCGAGATCAACAGCACAAAGATCGGTGAGGTGAACAGCCCCGCCAGCGCCTGCGCAATCGGCATCAGCGCCAGCGAGGCAAAATAGAACAGCATCGCCAGCGTGATCAGAACGCTGCGCAGAATGACCGGCCCCAGCCGTTGCGGGCGCAAACTGCCCATCCCCAACAAGGAAAGGCCGCCGATCAGCGGCAACATCAGCAGGGCGCGGCTCAGGTGGAATTGCCACAGGCCGACCGTCTCGGCCAGCAGGATCACCACGTTGTCGATCACCCCGATGATCGCCATTGCGCTGACCATCAGGACCGAGGCCAAAATCGGTGAGGTCTGAGAGTCCGCCTGCATTCTGTGCCCCGGTTACAAAGCGGCGGTGATTGCCGCGCATCGTGTTATCCAGCACATTTCACAATCCGGGCGCAACAGGTTTGCGCCTGCGGATTTTACCATGCTAAGCTGAGCCAAAATAATCACGAGCATACCTCACCTTGAAGACGGCACTCAAACAGTACCAACGGATCGAAGCCACCGGTCTGTGGCGCCCCTCGCCCGATGTGCAGCGGCGAGAGGTCGTGGTGTCGCTTGGTGAAGCCACGCTGACCATCTCGGATTTCAACGAACAGGCGCTGACTCATTGGTCTCTGGCAGCGTTAGAACGGCAGAATCCGGGCGTCTTCCCGGCTGTCTTCAACCCCGATGGTGATCGGGACGAAACGCTGGAGTTGGAGGACTCCGAGACCACGATGATCGAAGCCATCGACCGGCTGCAACGGGCCATCGACCGGGCGCGGCCCCATCCGGGCCGGTTGCGTTGGTTCAGCGTCGCCGGTGTGGTGGCCGCCGTGGCGTCACTGTTGCTGCTATGGATGCCGTCGGCATTGCAAAACCACGTTGTCTCGGTCGTGCCCGAGATCAAACGTCAGGATATCGGCAACGCGATTCTGCACCGGATCGAGAGGGTCTCGGGGCGGGCCTGCACGTCTGAGGACGCAGAAGCGGCGCTGGATCAGTTGGCCACGCGTACCGGGGTTCGAAAGGTCATCATTCTGCCCGCCGGGGTGCAAACCAGCCTTAGCCTGCCAGGCGGCATCGTGCTGCTGAACCGTGCCTTGGTCGAGGACCACGAAGACCCCTCGGTCGCTGCGGGCTACATCATCGCCGAACGCGCAAGGGCCGAGGCACATGATCCGCTGAACGATCTGCTGGACCGCACCGGTGCCACGACAGCCTTCCGCCTGCTGACGACCGGAGAGCTGACACCCGAGAATGTGGACGCTTACACCGAGCAGGTTCTGTCGGAACCTCGCCCCACCCTGCCCGATGATGATTTGCTTGAGGTCTTCGCCCAAGCCGCGCTGCCATCGACCCCTTATGCTTATGCGATGGATGTCACCGGCGAGACGGTGTTGGGCCTGATCGAGGCCGACCCGATGGCGGGTCGCCCCCTGCAACAGGTTCTGCCGGACCGCGACTGGGTCCGGCTGCAGAATATCTGCGGAGAATAAGCGTTACTTGGTGCCGAACATCCGGTCCCCGGCATCCCCGAGACCGGGCATGATGTAACCCTTCGAATTCAACTCGCGGTCCAGAGACGCGGTGACGATTTTCACATCCGGATGCGCCTCTTTCATGCGCGCGACGCCTTCGGGCGCGGCCAGCAGGCAGAGGAAACGGATATCGGTCGCGCCTGCCTCTTTCAGCAGGTCAATTGCCGCGGCCGAGCTGTTGCCGGTGGCCAGCATCGGATCAACGGCAATAACCAGACGGTCTTTCAACCCTTCGGGTGCCTTGAAGTAATACTGCACCGGCTTCAGGGTTTCTTCGTCGCGGTACAGGCCGACAAACCCGACACGCGCCGAGGGGACCAGTTCCAGTACACCGTCCAACATCCCGTTGCCCGCACGCAGGATCGACACCAACGCCAGTTTCTTGCCAGCCAGAATTGGCGCGTCCATCTCCTCCATCGGGGTTTCGATATGGCGGGTGGTCAGAGGCATCTCACGCGTGACCTCATAGGCCAGCAACAGCGTGATCTCGCGCAGAAGCTGCCGGAATTCAGCGGTCGAGGTGCCCTTGTCCCGCATGAGCGTAAGTTTGTGCTGGACCAGCGGGTGGTCAACGACGGTCAGGTGTTCGCTCATGATCTCTCCAGTCTTTTCTTGACCCGCGCGCGGGTGTCATCATCGCAGAAGGCCGCGTTCAGGGCGGTTTCATTCAGGGCAGCAAAGTCTTCGGCCTCCCAGCCAAAGGCTTGGCTTAACATCTCATATTCGCGCCGCATGGTGGTGTGAAAAAACGGCGGGTCGTCGGTTGATACAGTGACGTTGACCCCGTGGTCGCGCAACCGGGCAATCGGGTGCGCTGCGAAATCGGGGAACAGGCCCAGAACCACGTTCGAGCCCGGACACACTTCAAGCGTCACCTCACGGTCGACCAGTTCGCGGATCAGGTCGGGGTCTTCGATGGCGCGGACGCCGTGGCCAACACGCTCTACCCCCAGATCGCGCACGGCATCGCGCACGCTTTCGGGGCCACCGAATTCACCGGCATGAGTGGTCAGCCGCAACCCGGCTTCGCGGGCGCAGTCGAAGGCCCATTTGTAATCGCCTTGCGTGCCGACGGATTCGTTGCCGCCCATACCGAACCCCGTAATCCAATCTCCGGCGGTTTCGGCAGCGCAATGGGCGCTGTGTTTGGCCTGCTCGGACCCGAAATGGCGCACGCAAGTCACGACGCCACGCAGCGTGATGTCATATTTGCGCTCGGCCTCATCCGCCGCGTCCTGAATGGCACTCAGGTAATCGCGCCAGGCGGGCAGATCCCCGCCGCCACAGAAATCGGGGCTTAGGAAGGTTTCGGAATAGACCACACCATTGGCGGCACTTTCTTCGAGGATCGCCAGCGTCAGGCGGCGGAAATCCTCGGGTGATTTCAGCACTTCGCAAGCGGCCTCATAGACGCTGAGGAAATGGGTGAAGTCGCGGAAGTCGTAGCTGCCGTCAGGCTTGAAAATCCCACTCAGGTCAATGCGCTTTTCATGCGCCAACTGACGGATGAAGGCAGGCGGGGCCGCACCTTCGTGGTGCAGGTGCAATTCAATCTTGGGTAAGTCTGCGACGGTCATAGAAAACTCTTCCCCGGTCCTTGAGCCGGAATGTTCAGATGATGCGCGATGCTGGCGGCAACGTCGGCGAAATTGATCGCGCCGATCTGCCCGGCACCCTGCCCGGCGATCAGAACGGGAACCTGTTCGCGCGTGTGATCGGTACCGATCCAGCTGGGATCATTGCCGTGATCGGCGGTCAACAGCAACAGGTCGCCGGGGCGCAGACGCGACAGGATCGCGCCGAGCTCTCGGTCGAACCACTCCAGCGCGCGGGCATATCCGCTGATGTCGCGGCGGTGGCCATAGAGGCTGTCGAACTCGACGAAATTGGCGAAGGTCAGGCTGCCTTCTTCGGCCTCATCGGCCAGATCCGACAGGTGGCCCATCAACTCGGCATCCGAGCCTTTGCGTAGGGTGTCGATCCCCTGCATCGAGAAGATATCGCCGATCTTGCCCACCGCATGAACCCGCCGCCCGGCATCCTGCGCCCAGTTGGTCAACACCGGCGCAGGCGGCAGGATGGCAAAGTCCTTGCGGTTGGTGGTGCGGGTGAAACCCTCTTCCGGCGAGCCGACAAAGGGCCGCGCGATGACTCGGCCCACCTTCATCTCATGCAGTCGCGGGGCCAGTGCCTTGCACATGTCCAAGAGACGATCGAGACCAAAACTCTCCTCATGCGCCGCGATCTGGAAAACGCTGTCGGCTGAGGTGTAGCAGATCGGCCAGCCGGTCCGCATATGCTCGGCCCCCAGTTCGGCGATGATCGCCGTGCCCGAGGCGTGGCAATCCCCCAGAATGCCCTCAACCCCTGCGGCCTCGGCAGCCGCGCGGCTTAAGTCGTCCGGGAAGGATGGTGTCGTGTCCGGAAAATAATGCCAGTCCCACGGCACCGGCAGCCCGGCCAATTCCCAGTGCCCCGAAGGCGTGTCCTTGCCCGGTGAATGCTCGCGCGCGCAGCCCCAAAGACCCGAGGGGTCGGCCTGCAGTCCGGGCGTATCCGCGCCCGAGGCCAAACGCGTCGCGGCCCCCAAGCCCAGTGCATCAAGGTTGGGCAGATGCAGCGGACCTGACCGTCCGTCCTCGGCACGCCCTTCGGCGCAGGCCTGCGCGATGTGCGCCAGAGTGTTCGCACCGGTATCCGGGACTGCGCCGTTAAAGAACCGATCCGCATCTGGCGCGCCGCCGATACCAACCGAATCCATCACAACAAGAAAAGCGCGGGTCACGGCGTGATCCTTTCGTGAACAAGCGTCGGCATCGGCCCCGCATCCGGACCGATCGTTATGGCCATTTTCACCGCTTCAGATGCCTGTTGTGCGGCGTCTTCACGGGCTGCGTGGACAACCGCCAAAGGCGCGCCCTTTTCGATCCTGTCACCCAGCCTGACGATTCCAGACAGACCAACCGCCGGATCGATCACATCATCCTCGACCTGCCGACCGCCGCCCAGCGCCACCACGGACAGGCCCAGCGCCTCGCCATCTATTGCGGTGATGTAACCGCTGGCATCCGCAGAAACCTCAAGGATCACGCTGGCTTCGGGCAGGTAGCGGGACCAGTTGTCGACAAACTGCAACGGCCCTCCCACGGCGGACATCATGCGACCAAACCTTTCAGCCGCGCGGCCGTCGCGGATGACGTCGGTGATCTTGTCGCGCCCTTCGTCAGCGGTTGCGAACATGCCCGCATCGGCCAGCAGCACTCCGCCCAGCTCGGCCGAGATTTCGGCCAGCGGTTCGTTATACGCCTTGGTCAGAACCTTCATCACCTCGGCCACTTCCAGCGCGTTGCCCAACGCAGGCGCCAAGGGTTGATGCATATCGGTGATCACAGCCGAGGTCCGGCATCCCGCCGCGTTGGCGGTTTCCGTCAGGGCCTGCGCCAGGCTGCGGGCATCCTCAAGCGTCTTCATGAACGCGCCAGAGCCGACCTTGACGTCCAGCACCAGCGCCTCGGGGCTGGCGGCCAGTTTCTTGGATAGGATCGAGGCGGTGATCAGGTCCAAGCTTTCCACCGTCGCCGTCACATCGCGGATCGCATAAAGCCGCTTGTCCGCGGGGGCAATCTGCCCCGTTGCACCGACAATGGCCGCACCGGTATCGCGCAGGATCTGAGCCAGACGTTCCTGCCCGATCTGGGTGCTGACGCCCGGAACGGATTCCAGTTTGTCCAGAGTTCCGCCGGTATGGCCCAGCCCGCGGCCCGAGATCATCGGAACATACGCACCGAGTTCGGCCAACGCCGGGGCCAGCACCAGTGAGACGCTGTCGCCCACCCCTCCGGTCGAGTGTTTGTCGATCACCGGACCATCGAAATCCCAGCTCAGCACGTCACCGCTGTCGCGCATGGCCACGGTCAGGTCAGCGCGCCCCTGCGCGCCCAGCCCGCCCATGCAGACAGCCATGGCAAAAGCCCCGGCCTGCGCGTCACTGACGCCACCATCGGCCAGACCCTGCGCGAACCATGTCAGTTCCTCACCGGTGGGCACCTGCCCCCGGCGTAGCTTTGCGATGATCGAACGAGCGTCCATGGGCTCAGGCGTCCTCCATATGCGAGGCGTCGAAGGCCCCTGGCAGCAGGTCGCCGATGGTGGTTTCGAACTCGGCCCCGTCGACCGTGGCCAGTGTCACCTTGACGTCGCGCTTGCCAAACTCGGCCAGCTTCTGACGGCATCCCCCGCAGGGCGGCACCGGTTGCGGAGAGGACGCGACCACGTAAACCTCGGTCAGGGACTGCTCTCCCGCAGCAACCATGGCGGCGATGGCGCCGGCCTCGGCACAGGTGCCTTCTGGGTACGCCACATTTTCAACGTTGCAACCGGAAAAGACCGCGCCCGACATCGACCGGATCGCCGCGCCAACTTTGAAGTTTGAATAGGGCGCATATGCTTTTTCCCGGACGGACAGTGCGGCGTCTTTCAAAGTCATGTCGATTCCCCAATTTTTGATCATCTGGTCAGAAATTTACACCCTAGCGGAAACCAACCAGAGAGGTGAAGCCCCGGACAGAAGATTTATCGGTCCAGCGTGGTAGAGAACGTACCGGGCAGCGTGACCTCAAGCAATTCGACATCGTCCGAGGGGTCGGCCAAACGGGTGCGCATGCCGGGCGGGATGACAAAGGCATCCCCCTGTTCAAGCCGGAACGGATCGCGGCCTTCGCCCTCAAGCGTGACCTCCCCGTTCATGACAAAGGTGAAGTGAATATCCGTATCGTGGGCCGCCCAGACGGGATCGCCCTGCCCTTTGCGCACGACATGCACCCCGGCAACGCCCTTGGTGTTCTCGGCAATAGTCGTGTCGCGGCAGATATAACCCGGCAGACGGAACGGAACCCATTCGGCACCTTCGGCCTGATTGAAGACGAACCGCTGGCCCTGCCACTCCCGATCCGGGCGATAGTGAGGCGTGGGCAACTCCATCTCATGATCGATCTCGGTGACATGTTCGGCGGGAACGCCGATCTCGATCACTTGCACATTGTCCGAAGCCTCAAGCACGCGGTGGCGGATTTCCGGCGGCTGGATAAAGCAATCGCCCGCGGTCAGGCGCATCTTGTCGCCCTGATCTTCGTAGACCACATCGACCCAGCCATGGATGCAGAAGATCAGCTGAAATCCGACCTTGTGAAAATGCACCATATCCGGCACGGGGCCACCGTCGGGAATACGAATATGGCTGGCGATGATCGAGCCGCCCAGCCGGTCCGGCACCAGATCGCGATAGTGCATTCCTGCCCGGCCTATGATCCACGGCGCCTGATCCTTGAGCCTGCGCACCACGAAGGAATGCACCGTTTCCGGCATGACCAGAGGCGGGTTCAACTCGTCGATCTCAACGCGGGTGCCGTTGGGAGCCACAATGCTGCGCTGACCGTCCGCAAATTCATCCGGGCTATCCGTCAGAATGCGCAATGTGCCGGGCGGTTCGGGCGCGTCTTTTTCGACCCGCAGTCGCAGGCCATGACCCGAGAACACGGCGATACGCGGATCATCGGCGGGATAGATCATATCCATCCGCATCCCCAGAACCTTGGTGAAAAAAGGGATGTCGTCACGCAATTCCTGCGTGGGCAGGCGGATTTCAGCTTGGGTCTGGCTGTATGAATTGGTCATTGGGGGTCTCATCGGCCTTGGCTTTTGGCCATCCGATCAGAACCGCGGCCAAAATGCCAATCGAAAAGAACATCTCGAGCGTTTCTTCCAGCGCGAACAGACGGGTCGCCATGACAGCCGTCATGTCCGCACCGATGGCACTGCTGACTTCTTCCAACCCCTGCGCGATGACGGCACACATACCGGCCAGAAAGAACACCAGAAGAAACGGCGCCCGCTCCTTCAACGCTCGCCAGGCGTTAGGCACCCCGTGCAGGACGAGCCCGCCCAGCACAATCACCGCGAGCACAACGCGCACCACCGTCATATCCAGCAGGGCATCCAGACTGTGCAGAACAACGTAAGGCACGCTGTCCACGGCATAACTATCGGCCTCAAGCTCGCGCTCAGCCAACAACAGCAAAACCACACCAATATACAGTCGGCTGATCCCACGATGCCGAATGAGAGCCACCAAACCAGCGACCAGCAAAGCCACGGCCGAGCCGGTTTCGATCAGACCGCCCTCTTGGTTGAACACTGCCGCCTGCATCGGCCACAAAGAGATGCCGCACAGGATCGCGGCGGCCAAAACGATGGTCGCACGAAAAGCGAAATGGTCGGTGCCAAATTTGCCTGTATTCGGCGAGAGGGCCACGCCCGTCTCGACGTCTTTCTGATAGCTCATGCCAGTCTTCTCATTACGAAAGAGGATAGGTGCAAAAGTTGCGGGAACATAGGTATTTTGAAGCGGAAATCAAGCACAGCGGCAAAACAGCCCGTTCCGCGTTCTCAAGTGACGCAACGTAGCCAAGCTGAAAAAAATAGTTTAAGGCTAAATCAAATTTCAGAAGGGAGCTGAATTTCGATGTCGGATACACCCAGTTTGCGGCAGGCCGCGCTTGAATATCATGCCCATCCAAAACCCGGGAAGCTGGAAATCAAGGCGACCAAGCCGATGGCCAACGGCCGTGATCTGGCGCGTGCATATTCGCCCGGCGTGGCCGAGGCCAGCCTCGAGATCAAGGCGGACGCATCCAACGCGGAACTCTACACCGCGCGCGGCAACCTTGTGGCAGTTGTTTCGAACGGGACGGCGGTTCTGGGGTTGGGCAATATCGGCGCGCTGGCCTCGAAGCCGGTGATGGAGGGCAAGGCGGTCCTGTTCAAGAAGTTCGCCGGTATCGACTGTTTCGACATCGAAGTCGACCAGCCTGACCCGGAAAAGCTGGCCGATATCGTCTGTGCGCTGGAGCCGACTTTCGGAGCCATCAACCTGGAAGACATCAAGGCTCCCGATTGTTTTACCGTCGAAAAGCTGTGTCGTGAACGGATGAACATTCCGGTCTTTCACGACGATCAGCACGGCACAGCCATCGTGGTCGGGGCCGCCGCCAAGAACGCGTTGCATGTGGCCGGAAAGAAGTTCGAGGACATCAAGGTCGTCTCGACCGGTGGTGGCGCAGCGGGGATCGCCTGCCTTAGCATGCTAGTGAAACTGGGCGTCAAGCGCGAGAATATCTGGCTGTGCGACATTCACGGGCTGGTCTACGAGGGCCGCGCCGAGGATATGAACCCACACAAGGACCAGTTCGCACAGAAATCCGACCTGCGCACATTGGATGATGTGATTGGCGACGCCGACCTGTTCCTCGGCCTCAGCGGTCCCAATGTGCTCAAACCCGAGATGGTCGAGAAAATGGCCAAGCGCCCGATCATATTCGCGCTGGCCAATCCGACGCCCGAGATTCTGCCGCAGGCCGCGCGAGAGGTTGCACCGGATGCGATCATCGCCACTGGTCGCAGCGACTTTCCCAACCAGGTCAACAACGTTCTGTGCTTCCCCTTCATCTTCCGGGGTGCGCTGGATGTGGGGGCGACCGAAATCAATGACGAAATGCAAATCGCCTGTGTCGATGGCATCGCCGAGATGGCCCGCGCCACCACCAGCGCCGAAGCCGCCGCGGCCTACAAGGGCGAACAACTGACCTTTGGACCGGACTACCTGATCCCGAAACCGTTTGATCCGCGTCTGGTGGGCGTCGTGTCCTCATCCGTGGCCAAGGCGGCGATGGAGAGCGGCGTCGCCAAGCGCCCGATCGACGATATCGAAGCGTATAAGGAACGCCTGAACCAGACCGTTTTCAAATCCGCCCTGCTGATGCGCCCTGTGTTCGAAGCCGCCGCCGCCGCGTCGCGCCGGATTGTCTTCGCCGAGGGTGAGGATGAACGTGTGCTGCGCGCCGCACAGGCTATTCTGGAAGAGACCACCGAAACACCGATCCTGATCGGTCGTCCCGATGTTATCAAAGCCCGCTGCGAACGGCTGGGCCTGACGGTTCGCCCTGGCGAGGACTTCCAGATCGTGAACCCGCAGGATGATCCGCGGTACTATGACTACTGGAATTCGTATCATACGATCATGCAACGCCGTGGCGTGACACCCGATCTGGCCAAGGCGATCATGCGCACGAACAACACCGCGATCGCTGCCATCATGGTGTATCGGGGTGAGGCCGACAGCATGATCTGCGGCACCTTCGGCGAGTACCGCTGGCATCTGAACTATGCGCAACAGGTTCTGGCCGATGGCGACCTGCGCCCCCATGGCGCGCTGTCGTTGATGATCCTCGAAGATGGCCCGTTGTTCATCGCGGACACCCATGTGCGGCAATTGCCGACGCCTGAAGAACTGGCCGAATCCACAGTCGGGGCCGCGCGCCACGTGCGCCGGTTTGGGATCGAACCCAAGATTGCCTTCTGCTCACAATCGCAATTCGGCAATCAGATGGAAGGATCGGGCAAGCGCTTGCGCGCCGCGCTGGAGATCCTCGATTCCGAACCACGCGACTTCACTTATGAAGGAGAGATGAACCTCGACCTGGCGCTGGACCCAGAGCTGCGGTCGCGGATTTTCCCGAACTCACGCCTGGAGGGCACGGCCAATGTTCTGATCTTTGCCCATGCGGATGCGGCCAGTGGCGTACGCAACATTCTGAAGATGAAAGCGGACGGGCTGGAAGTTGGGCCGATCCTGATGGGGATGGGCAACAAGGCCCATATTGTGACGCCATCCATCACCGCACGCGGGTTGCTGAACATGGCCGCCATTGCCGGAACTCCGGTGGCGCATTACGGCTAACGCCGAAAACAGATGCTCGGGTGCCCGCGTTGGCACCCGAGCGCATTTCGAATGCCAGTGATTCTTTGCACGCAGAACTTTGCAGATTTGCAAACGATGGCACTCCATGCGTGCAAATTTACCCCCTCCAGTCACTTTGCAAAACTTTGCAGTCGATTTTGACTCATTCTGCAAATATTTTGCGATAAAGTGACGCCCCGTTATTTCCCTCGCTTGTGCGCAGCCCCCTGCCCACCTTACACACATCGCAAGGGATTTAAGGAGGAGACCAACGTGGCCTATCAGGACGTTTACGAAAGCTGGAAATCCGATCCGGAGGCATTCTGGATGGAGGCCGCAAAAGGGATCGATTGGGTCCAACCTCCAACCAAAGCGCTGTTTGACGACAACGCGCCGATGTATGAATGGTTCTGCGACGCCAAGGTCAACACCTGCTGGAACGCAGTGGACCGCCACGTCGAAAACGGTCGCGGAGAGCAGACGGCCATCATCTATGACAGCCCGATCACCCACACCAAGCGCGAGATTTCTTATGTCGAGCTGCGCAACCGTGTCGCCAATCTGGCCGGGGCGCTGCGGGCCAAGGGCGTCGAAAAAGGTGACCGGGTCATCATATATATGCCGATGATCCCCGAAGCGCTCGAGGCGATGCTGGCCTGCGCCCGACTGGGCGCCGTGCACTCGGTCGTATTCGGTGGGTTCGCCAGCAACGAACTGGCCGTTCGCATTGACGACGCCAAACCCAAGGCGATCATTGCCGCGTCCTGCGGGATGGAACCGGGCCGCGTGGTCCACTACAAGCCCCTGCTGGACGGCGCCATCGAAATGGCCAATCACAAGCCCGATTTCTGCGTCATCTTCCAGCGCGAACAGGAAGTGGCACAGCTGGTCGAGGGCCGTGACTTTAACTGGCACGGGTTCCAATACGGTGTCGAACCGGCAGAATGTGTGCCGGTGGACGGCAGCGATCCGGCCTATATCCTTTACACCTCGGGCACCACTGGCGCGCCCAAAGGCGTCGTGCGTCCGACTGCGGGCCACCTGGTTGCGCTGAACTGGACGATGAAGAACATCTATGATGTCGATCCCGGCGATGTGTTCTGGGCGGCATCCGATGTAGGCTGGGTCGTTGGGCATTCCTACATCTGCTATGCCCCGCTGATCCACGGCAACACCACCATCGTGTTCGAGGGAAAACCGGTCGGCACCCCCGACGCGGGCACCTTCTGGCGGGTGATTTCCGAGCACAAGGTCAAAAGCTTCTTCACCGCTCCCACCGCCATCCGCGCCGTAAAGCGCGAAGATCCGAAAGGCGAGATGCTGGCAAAATACGATCTGTCCAGCCTGCGCGCACTGTTCCTGGCGGGCGAACGGGCCGACCCGGACACTATTGAATGGGCGCAGGACGCGCTGAAGGTTCCGGTGATCGACCACTGGTGGCAGACGGAAACCGGCTGGGCCATCGCTGGCAACCCGCTGGGGATCGAGGAACTGCCGGTCAAGCTGGGCTCTCCGGCCAAGCCGATGCCGGGTTATGACGTGCAAATTCTGGACGAGGGCGGCCATCCGATGAAGCCGGGCGAGCTCGGTGCGATTGCGGTCAAACTGCCGCTGCCTCCGGGCACCTTGCCGACGCTGTGGAACGCAGAAGAACGCTTCAAAAGCTCGTATTTGAACCACTTCCCCGGCTACTACGAAACCGGCGATGCGGGCATGATTGATGAGGACGGCTACCTCTACATCATGGCGCGCACCGATGACGTGATCAACGTCGCAGGCCACCGCCTGTCCACCGGCGGGATGGAAGAGGTTCTGGCCGCCCACCCCGACGTGGCCGAATGCGCGGTGATCGGCGTGACCGATCAACTCAAAGGTCAGATGCCGGTTGGATTCCTGTGCCTGAACACGGGCTGCGACCGGGACCATGGCGACGTCGTGCAGGATGTGGTCAAGCTGGTCCGCGAAAAGATCGGTCCGGTGGCCGCCTTCAAACAGGCCGTCGTGGTGGATCGCCTGCCCAAGACCCGCTCGGGCAAAATCCTGCGCGGCACGATGGTATCGATTGCGGACAGCCAGGACTACAAGATGCCCGCAACCATCGACGATCCGGCCATTCTGGACGAGATCACCGTGGCGCTGAAATCCATCGGCTACGCCCAGTAAACATGCTGCGGGCGGTCTATGGCCGCCCGCCTTGCGCCTTTCCCTTGCAACCGGGAACAGGGCCCCTACTGTCTGACCAAGACAATGAGGCCGCATGACACATTCCGACATCTGGCGACTGAGCGCCACCGACCTGACCGCCCTCACCCGCAGCGGAGACCTGAGCGCCGAAGACGCGGTGCGCGCATCCGTTGACAGGATGCATCGGGTCAACCCGGACCTGAACGCAGTGGTTGAGGACCTGAGTACCGAGGCGTTGGACCGCGCTCGCGAGCTGGATCAGGCCCGGGCGAAAGGATCGCCAACCGGGCCGCTGCATGGTGTCCCGGTGACCATCAAAATCAACGTCGATCAAAAAGGTCATGCCACGTCGAACGGTGTGGTTGCTTTGAAAGACGTGGTCGCCCCCGATGACGCTCCGGTCGTGCGCAACCTGCAAAACGCCGGGGCCGTTGTGATCGGGCGCACCAACACGCCCGAGTTCTCGTTCCGCGCCGACACCGACAACCCGCTGCACGGGCGCACGCATAACCCTTGGGGGCGGCATATTTCACCCGGCGGATCTTCGGGCGGTGCCGCGGCAGCTGTGATGGCCGGCGTCGGCGCGCTGGCGCATGGCAATGACATTGGCGGCAGCCTGCGTTTTCCGGCGGCTGCGAACGGAGCGGTGACCGTAAAGCCGGGCTTGGGCCGCGTTCCGGCATGGAACCCCAGCCAACAGGCCGAGCGTGGTCTTCTGGCGCAATCCATGTCGGTGCAGGGACTGATCACACGCTGCGCCGCAGATCTTCACCTGTCGATGCCCAGCCTGATCGCGGCCGACCCGCGCGATCCCTTCCATGTGCCGATGCCCTGGCGCGGCGAACCATTGGACGGTCCCATCAAGGTCGCCTTCACCAAGGACACCTTTGGCTATGCCCTGCACCCCGAGGTCGACAAGGCGCTGGATACGGCACGCGATGCTCTGATCGATGCGGGCTATCGGGTTGAAGAAGTCAGCCCGCCCGACGTGTTCGACTGTAGCCGAACGGGTTACCGCACGCTAATGGGTGAGGTCCTGACCCTGCTGAAGGGCGATATCGAGGCAGCCGGGTCCGAGACTATTCGTGACATCTTTGACGTCTATTTTCAGGAGTTCCCGCCCATCACCGGCACCGACATGGTGCAGATGTTGGCCAAACGCACCCACTATGCGCGGGAATGGTCGCTGTTCATGCAGGATTACCCTCTGATCCTGTCCCCCTTCCTTCCGCAACCATTCTTCAAACCGGACCGCGATACCGAAGGCGTCGAAGGTGTGCACGAGGTTCTGGGCTGCGCGGTGTATTCCTATGCGATGAACTTTCTGGGCTTGCCCGCCGCCAGCGTTCCCGCGCGGCTGGCCGATCTGCCGCAAGGGCCGCAACCGATCAACATTCAGATCGCCGCCCGCCGCTGGCGCGAGGATATGGCCGTAGACGCCGCCGCCGCGATCGAGGCGCGCGTGGGCCAGATGTGCCTGCCGCTTTGGGACAAGATGGAGGTGGCCAAATAGGCCGGATCAAAAAAATAGACCCCGGGTTTTTGTGCCCGGGGTCCTCTTGCTTAAATAAACCCGGAAATCGGTCAACGAGCGTAGCACCACCTACCCCCGCCGGCGCGAAAACTGCGCAATCATTCGACAACGCCGCTTGGTGGCCACTCACTCCCACCTAGGCGTGTTCTCCGGGCAAGTTAAGATTAACAAAAGTTGAACGAGACGCCTGTGAACTGGATCACATAAGCCGCAAAAAGCCTTGGTTCCGAAGCGTCAGGTGAACTGTTCCGAGATCAGGCGCTCTTCCAGCCCATGCCCCGGGTCGAACAGGATACGGTGCTGAATGGACGGCTCCGAGCGAATCTCGACCCAGTCGATATCTGCGAACGAAACCGAATCCGCGTCTGCCATGACCGGGCGCTTTTCAGCGTCCAGTACATCAAATCGAACCTTTGCGATCTTGGGCAAAAGCGCCCCGCGCCATCGACGGGGACGAAACGCAGCAATCGCCGTCAGGGCCAGCACATCAGACCCGATGGGCAGAATTGGCCCATGCGCCGAGTAGTTGTACGCTGTCGATCCGGCTGGCGTCGACAGCAAGGCACCGTCACAGACCAGTTCAGGCATCCGCACCCGCCCATCGACGCTGATCTTCAGCCGCGCCGCCTGCGGACCGGCGCGCAACAGCGACACCTCGTTGATAGCCAGCGCCTCATGCAGCTTACCGGATTGATCCATGGCCTGCATGGCCAGAGGGTTGATCACCTCTTCTTCGGCATCGGCCAGGCGCTCCAACAGGTCGTCTTCGTGAAACTCATTCATCAGGAACCCGATGGTGCCCCGGTTCATGCCATAGACCGGTGTGTCCAGGTGCTGCATGTTGTGCAGCGTGTGCAACATGAACCCGTCCCCGCCCAGGGCGACCACCACATCCGCATCCCGGGGGGCCGCATTGCCGTACAGTTTCACAAGGCTGTCCCGCGCGGTTTGCGCCACTTTGATGTCGCTGGCGAGAAAGGCGATTCTCTTTGTCATGTTTTCCGGTTTCCGGTCTTGCACATTTGGTTCCGAAACAAACATACCTTTCCCCGATAGGCCAGTCTTGACGCCACAGCGGGCCAAATCGTCGCTTTACAGCTTTTGCAGATGTGCCGTTTCCGATAGGAAATCCGCAAGATAATTCCTGCCATGTGGAGCCCCCATGAACGCCAATCTTCGTGATACCGGTTTTTTCACCCAGTCCCTCGCCGACCGTGATCCTGAGCTTTTTGGCTCGATC
>NZ_WPYP01000010.1 GCF_013030985.1 Ruegeria arenilitoris
AAGTTCTTCACAAACGTCAAAACATACTCACTACCCTGGCCAGAGTGAGAAACAGACGGCAGAAACAGTAAGGCCCCGGTCCGTCTGTCCGGAGCCTTTTTCATTGCGCAGATCAGCCCTGCACGACATCCTGACACTGCACGCCCAGCCCTTCGATACCCAGCTCCATCTTGTCGCCCGGTTTCAGATAGGTCTGCGGGTTCTGCCCCATACCCACGCCCGGAGGTGTCCCGGTCGAGATCACATCACCCGGTTGCAGCGACATGAATTGCGACAGGTGCGAAACGACGGTGGCGACACCGAAATGCATCGTGCTGGTCGATCCGTCCTGAAAACGGTGGCCGTTGACCTCAAGATACATCGGCAGGTTCTGCGGATCGGTCACCTCATCCCGTGTTACCAACCAGGGACCGATCGGGCCGAACGTGTCGGCTGATTTGCCTTTGACCCACTGGCCCGAGCGGTGCAGCTGAAAGTCACGCTCTGACAGGTCATTGACCACGCAATATCCGGCCACGTGGTCCAGCGCCTCGGCCTCGGAGACGTATTTCGTCTCTTTGCCGATGACGACGCCCAGCTCGACTTCCCAATCGGTCTTGACCGAGCCGCGCGGGATTTCCACGGTATCGTTCGGACCGACGATGGCAGAGGTTGCCTTGAAAAAGATTACCGGTTCGGCGGGCAGTTCCATACCGCTTTCGGCGGCATGATCGGCATAGTTCAAACCGATACAGATGAACTTGCCAACCTGTCCGACACAGGCGCCGATGCGCGGGTTGCCCTCGACAACGGGCAGAGGGGCCAGATCGAGTCTGCGCAAACGTGCCAGACCTTCTTCGCTCAGCACATCGCCCGCGACATCATCAATGACGCCGGACAGATCGCGAATATTGCCATTCCCATCCAGTACACCGGGCTTTTCCGCGCCAACCGGCCCATAGCGTAAAAGTTTCATTTCCTCTTCCTTTTCAACTCAGATGGTCCAGCCGCCGTCGATGGCAAAGGGCTGCCCTGTGGTGTAGTTGCTGGCGTCGCTTGCAAGATACAGCGCAAGCTCCGCCACCTCATCAGCTGTTCCGATCCGCCCCATCGGTTGGCGCGCAATGAAATCCGTCATGGCTTGTTCGTAATCCCCGGTGGATCGCAATCGGTCATGAAGACTGGGGCTGTCGACCGTACCGGGACAGATCGCGTTGCAGCGGATGCCCTGCGTGACAAAATCTGCGGCGACCGACTTGGTCAAACCGATTACCGCCGCCTTGGAAGCACAATAGGCGAACCGGTTCGGCACGCCTTTCAAAGACGACGCGACCGAAGACATGTTGATGATCGATCCACCGCCATTTTCCAGCATCGCAGGCAGGGTCAGGCGGATCAGCCGGTACATGGCCTTGACGTTGAGGTCAAAGCTGAAGTCCCAATCGTTTTCCTCACATTCAAGAATGGATCCACCCGCGACATAACCTGCGCAGTTGAACAACACATCCAGCGGCGGCAGATCCGCCGTTGCAGCCTGAACCGCATCCGCATCGGTGACATCCAGTTTCAGGGTTTGGACATTGGGAGTTTTTGCCAGTTCAGCCAACGCTGCGTCGTTGATATCGCACGCAATGACCTGCGCGCCTTCGGTTGCAAAAAGCTCGGCCGAGGCGCGACCGATCCCCTGACCAGCGGCGGTGATGAGGGCTGTTTTGCCGGATAGACGGTTTGAGGAAGTCATCGCGTCTCTCACACTTGATCAGGCAAAAGGTCGGTCGGCAGGTTCTGATAGCAAACCGGCCGCAGAAAACGCCGGATCGACAGGGTGCCGACCGAGGTTGCGCCGAAATTGGTCGAAGCGGGGTAGGGGCCGCCATGTACCATGCTGTCACAAACTTCGACCCCGGTGGGGAAACCGTTGGCCAGCAACCGGCCTGCCTTGCGTTCCAGCACAGGCACCAATTTACGCGCGGTGTCCGCATCCTCAGCGTCCATGTGCAGGGTGCAGGTCAGTTGCCCTTCGACTGCGCGGGCGATGTCGGTCATCTGTTCAATGTCCCGGGCGCGCACGATGATGCCGGTGGGGCCAAAGACTTCTTCGTGCAGACTGTCATCGGCCAGCCAATTGTCGCCGGAAACGACAAACAGGTTCGGGGCGGCGCTGCGGGGCGCGCTGTCATTGCTGACGATCTGAGCAACCCCGGCCCCTTCGGCGAATTGCGCCACGCCCTTGCGGTATGCGTCGGCGATACCGTCGGTCAGCATTGTCTGTTCTGCCGTTTCGACCAAAGCGGACTGTGCCGCTGCCTGCAGCGCATCCGCATCCGGCCCGTCAACCACGATGGCGATGCCGGGATTGGTGCAGAACTGGCCTGCACCCATAGTCAGGGAACCCGCCCAACCGGTGCCGATCTCGGCACCGCGGGCCGCGGCGGCATTGGGCAGAACGAACATCGGGTTAACCGAGCCCAGCTCGCCAAAGAACGGGATGGGTTCGGGGCGCTGTGCGCAGATGTCGAACAGCGCGCGACCGGCACGCAACGACCCGGTGAACCCCACCGCCCTGATCAACGGGTGCTGGGCCAAGGCCGTCCCGACCCCGATCCCATCGCTTTGGATCAACGAGAACGTACCGGCGGGGTTGCCGGTTGTCTTGATCGCGGCATCAATCGCCTGCGCCACGATCTCACCGGTGCCAGGATGCGCCGGGTGGCCTTTGACGACAACCGGGCAGCCCGCAGCCAAGGCTGCCGCCGTGTCCCCGCCCGCAACCGAGAACGCCAGCGGAAAGTTCGACGCGCCAAACACCGCGACCGGGCCCAAGGGGCGTTGGATCATGCGCAGATCGGGGCGGGGCAGGGGTGCACGGTCCGGCAGGGCAGGGTCGTGGCGATTGTCCAGATAACCTCCGGCTTCGATATGAACCGCGAACAGGCGAAGCTGGCCGACAGTCCGGCCCCGTTCTCCTTGCAGCCGCGCCTCGGGCAGACCTGTTTCCTGGCAGCCGATCTCGGTGATCGCATCGCCGCGCGCGTCAATCTCATCCGCGATTTTCCGCAACAGCGCGGCCCGCTCGGCCCGAGTGGACCAGCCGAAAGTGGCAAAGGCCTCTTCCGCGGCCTGAACGGCGGCATCCACATGCGCAGGCGTCCCCACCGAGAAGTCATGGCTTGGCCCATGCGCAGGGTCCGACACGAAAGTGGCCTCGGTCCCGACCCATTCGCCAGCGATCAGGTGTTTTCCGGTCAACATGTTCAAATCTTCCTTAAATCAGCCCGCGCCGGGCAAGGTTTCGCATCAGATGAGACGCCCCGAATTTCCATTCCGGGCATTCGGTCGACAGGCGCACCGTGTTGGTCAGCGCGCCTAGCTTACCGTTTGAAATCGTGACGATATCACCCAGTTTATGAGTGAACCCACCCCCCGGAGTATCGCGATCCTGGGTCGGTGCAAAGAGGGTTCCCAGAAACAGCATCAACCCGTCGGGATATTGGTGATGTCGCCCGATTGTCTGGGCCACCAAATCCTGCGGATCACGGCTGATCTGTGCCATTGAGGAATGGCCCGTCATCTCAAACCCGTCAGGCCCGGTCACCGTCAACGTGAGTTCGGCAGCACGCACATCATCCAGCGTGAACCCGTTATCGAACAGGCGGATCATCGGCCCGATCGCACAAGAGGCGTTGTTGTCCTTGGCCTTGCTCAGCAACAGGGCCGAGCGCCCTTCGACATCGCGCAGGTTGACGTCATTACCCAGCGTCGCACCCTTGATCTCACCCTGCGAACTGACGGCCAGAACCACCTCGGGTTCTGGGTTGTTCCAGGTCGAAATGGGGTGCAGCCCGACGTCTGCGCCATACCCAACCGAGGACAAAACCTGCGCCTTGGAGAACACCTCGGCATCCGGGCCGATCCCGACCTCCAGATATTGGCTCCAAAGCCCCTCGGCGATCAGCGCCTCTTTGACCTGCGCGGCCGCGTCGGACCCCGGCACGATATTGGTCAGGCTATCGCCAATACGCGTGCCAATGCGGGTGCGGATCGCGTCGGCCCTGGCCGGGTCGCCCGCAGCCTGTTCTTCGATCACGCGTTCGACCATGGACCCCGCGAAGGTGACACCGCAGGCTTTCACCGCCTGTAAATCGCTCGGGGCCAGCCAGTGATGGTCAGCGTCCAGCGGGCCTATCACTTCACCCGACGCCGCGCGTAAGTAGTGGACGGCATCCTCTCGCTCAAGAATGTCGCGCACGGTTGGGGCTTCTTTGGAGGTGATATCAAATAGCTGCCCGTCGCGCAGGGTCACCACACACGGGCCAACACCCTCACGCTCTACGCGCCCAAGCCACAGCCCTTCGGCATCCAGTTTCGGAAACGTCATTTCAATCCCTGAGGTTATAGGCTTGGGCGGCACTACCCCCCAGTACCGCATTTCGTTCGATTTCGGTCAGCGCGCTCAGCAGCGTGTCGGTTGTCTCCAGCCAGCGCTGATAGCTGCTGGCCAACGTGCAAACCGGCCAGTCGCTGCCCCAGATCAGGCGGTACGGGCCGAACGTATTCAGCAGGTGATCGACATAGGGGCGCAGGTCATCCACGGTCCAATCCGGCGCAGCTTCGGTGACCAAGCCGGACAGCTTGCACCAGGCGTCAGTGTCACGGGCGAGCACGGCCATGTCCTCGGCCCAACCAGAGAATACCCCGTCACGGATCAGCGGTTTGGATCCGTGATCAATCACCACACGCATCTGCGGATGACGCGCCAGAAGCTGGCGCAGCGGCCCAAGATGTTGCGGCAGGGTCAGGGCATCAAAAGTCAGATCGTGACGCTGCACCACCTCAAAAGCCTGAGTCAGATCGTCCCCTATCATCCAGTTGGGGTCAGGAATGTCCTGAATCATCGGCCTGAGCCCAACCAGAGCCGGGTGCACGGACAGCGCGCTGATCTGTGCAGGCGCATCGGCGGCTTCGAAATCGACCCAGCCAACCACGCCTTTGATGAACCGAGTTTGATCGGCCAGAGACAGCATGTACTTCGTTTCAGCAATCGTTGGGGCGGCCTGAACAAGAACCGTGCCGTCGATTCCCGCCGTTTCAAGCAAGGGCGCCAAGTCATCCGGCGTGAAGTCGCGGTAGATCACGGCAAGCTCCGGCGTCAGCCAGCCGTAGTCACCCCGCGCCAACGCCCAGAAGTGCTGATGTGCGTCGATCCTCATCCAATGACGCCCTTCTTAAGGATGATGTTGCCGTACAGCCTGCGCTCACCTGTCTGAACGATGGCAAAGGCGCTGGCGGCGCGGTCGTAGAAGGCAAACCTTTCCAGCCCCTGAATACGGGCAGGGCTGTCTGCCGTGGTATCGATGATGCTCTGAAAATCGGCGACGGCTTCCGGTACAGCTTTCGGGTCACCGACCACCTGCATGGTCAGCGCCGGATCAGGCACGAACGTGTCCAGCGGCATGACGGACAACACCGCCTTCAGCATCTCACTGGCCGAAGACCCATCGGCACGGATACTTGCCGGGCCAATGCTTGAGCCGGGAAAATTCGCGTCCGCGATCACGATCTCATCTCCGTGCCCCATAGCGCGCAGCGCGTGGAGCAGTTCGGGTGAGAGGATCGGGTCGATGTTACGCAGCATTGGCGGCCTCAGTTGGCAGCGGCGCATCATGGCGGATCAGGTCCTCGGACCGCAGATCAGACCAAAGCCCCAACGGGATGTCGCGGTTCAGTAGGGCGACATTGGCCTGCACCTCTGCGGCACTGACCGCGCCGGGGATCACGGTTTTGACGCTGGGATGGCCCAGAACGAACTGCAGGGCGGCTGCGATCAGTGGCGTATCATGCGCGGCACAGACCGCTTCGATCTTGCGCACCCGGTCCAGAATCTCGTCAGGCGCATCGGCGTAGTTATACTTGGCGCCCGGCACGGCACCGGTGGCCAGAATACCCGAGTTATAGGGCCCGCCCAGAATGATCCCCACGTCCCGCTGTTCGCAAAGCGGCAGGAAACTGTCCAACGCCTCTTGTTCCAGCAACGTATAGCGACCGGCCAGCAGGAAGCCATCGAAATCGCCCAGACCCAACAGTTTCTCGCAAACCTGCCATTCGTTCACACCGGCACCAATCGCCGCGACCTCACCAGAATCGCGCAGCTCGGTCAGCGCCCTGAAGCCGCCGCCATCGAACAGCTCGCGCACCTTCGCATCCGACATCTCCTGACTTCCCTGGCTGAAGACACAGACATCATGCACCAGCAGGATATCGGCCTTGGCGACATCAAGCCGTTGCCGGCTTGCCTCATAAGACCGCATCACGCCGTCATAGGTGTAGTCAAACACGATGCGTTTTTGCGGCACGTCTACAAAGGCTTCGGGCGTTACCTCATGCGGCTCGCAATCCAACAGCAGACGCCCGATCTTGGTTGACAGCTGGATGTTTTCGCGCCCAAAACGCGCGATGGCCTCGCCAAACCGATGCTCTGACCGGCCCAAACCGTATTGGGGCGCGGTGTCGAAAAACCGGATGCCCGCATCAAAAGCCGCCTGCAAAGCGGCCTGTGCGTCCGCGTCCGAGACCTTACGATAGAGGTTGCCCAAAGGTGCGCCACCGAATCCCATGCGCGTGAGCGGCACAGGCCTTTTGGTACGATGGTTCAAGAGTTCGGTCTGCGAAACGGTCATCCTGCTTCCCGTGCTGGCTGAGTGGTGATGTTGAAAAGATGCGGCTGCTCCTGAATCAGAACTTCGATCCGCGGCATGAGTTGCCCCAGATGGTGCCGCATGGCCGCCTGCGCCGCGACTTCGTCGCGGTTCAGAATCGCGGCGTGAATGGCGCGATGTTCTGCCAGGGTTTCTGCAACCCGCCCCGGCGTTGGCAATAACAGCATTCGGGCACGGCTGACCTGCAAGGATACGGTCTGCGCCACATCGCCCAGACGTTTGAAGCCGGTGAATTGCATCAGCAACGCGTGAAATTCCTCATCAGCCTGATAGAAGCCGGGAATATCCTCATCTTCGATCAGAAGCTCTTGCAGACGCATGTTGCGGCTGAGTTTCTTGCGTTGATCCTCGGTCAGATCACGCGCAACCTTGGCGACGGTTGCCAGTTCCAATGCCTCGCGCAGGAACATGCCTTCGCGGATTTCCGGCATCGAGAAATAGGACACCCGCGTTCCCGATTGCGGCACCACGTCCACCAGCCCCTCGGCGGCCAGCCGGGCAATCGCCTCGGTCACCGGCGCGCGCGATACGCCAAGCCGTTCGCAGATCAGCGCCTTTCTAAGCGTCGCCCCAGGCGGGAAATCCAACGACAGAATGACCTGCTTAATCGCAAGATAGACCCGCTGTGCCAACGAGCCTTCATCCGATGCAATATCGCGCAAAAGCTGCGCGTCGATGTCTTGTGGTTTGGTCATGGTTACGATCTATCATACTAACATGTTAGTTGACAAGTACGTGATCGCGCTTTAGCAATCTGGGCAGGCAAGCGGGGACGAAATGCACGCAGACCAAGAAAATAAGGCCTCTGAGACGGCGACTCGTGACACGGTTAAGCTGAACCCGGATGATAATGTCGTGATCGCACTGCGCGATTTGCACGCCGGAGACCGTCCTTTTGGCCTGACCTCACCACTGACTGGCCCCGTTCATCGCGGACACAAGATCGCCATTGCCGAGATTGCTGCAGGTGAGAATGTCATTCGCTACGGCCAGATCATCGGTCAGTCCAAAAGAGACATCAGACCCGGCGACCATGTCCACGTTCACAACCTTGGCATGGGTGCACATCAACAGGACTATGCCCATGCCAGCGCCAACACGCCATTGGCGTCGCTGGATGAAGGCCTCACGTTTCAAGGCTTTCATCGCACCGACGGAAAGGTTGGGACACGCAACTACATAGGCATTCTGACAACGGTGAACTGCTCGGGCTCGGTCGCGCGCTTCATTGCCGAAGCGGCTGAGAAAACCGGCCTTTTGGACGACTATCCGAATGTGGACGGAGTGGTCCCGATCGTGCACGGCACCGGCTGCGGCATGTCAGGCAAGGACGAAGGCTATGCGACGCTGTTTCGCACACTGGCCGGCTATGCCCAGCATCCCAACTTTGCGGGTATATTGCTGATCGGGCTGGGCTGCGAAGTCATGCAGGTCGCTGACCTGGTGGGTGGTCGTCCGATCCGGGTGGATGGCGCGCTGCGGTATATGACCATTCAGAACGAGGGCGGTACCCGTCGCACCATCGAACGCGGTTTGGACGAACTGCGCGGCATTGCGGAGCTGGCCAATCAGGCCACGCGTGCACCAGCGCCAATCAGTGCGATCACGGTCGGGATGCAATGCGGTGGATCGGATGGGTATTCCGGGATCACCGCCAATCCGGCGCTGGGATATGCCTCGGACCTGCTGGTGCGCCATGGCGGTACGACGATTCTGTCGGAAACCTCAGAAGTTTATGGTGCCGAACACCTGCTGACCCGCCGCGCCGAGACACCCGAAGTGGGCCAGAAACTGATCGAGCGCATCCACTGGTGGGAGGATTACACCGCCCGAAACGGCGGAGAGATGGACAACAACCCCAGCCCCGGAAACAAGCGCGGCGGACTGACGACCATTTTGGAGAAATCGCTGGGCGCTGTCGCCAAGGGTGGCACCGCTCCGCTGCGGGACGTCTACAAATTCGGCGAGATGATCGACAAGAAGGGCTTTGTCTTCATGGACAGCCCCGGATTCGATCCATGCTCGGTCACCGGTCAGGTGGCCTCGGGCGCAAATCTGATCGTGTTCACCACCGGGCGGGGATCAGTTTCCGGCTATCAGCCGACCCCCTGCATCAAGCTGGCCACGAATTCCGAGATGTACGCGCGAATGGCGGACGACATGGACCTGAACTGCGGCGACATCGTCACCGACGGGATCAGCATCGAAGCCAAAGGCGAAGAGCTTTTTGAAATGCTGATCCGCGTCGCATCAGGACAGAAAACCAAAAGTGAGGAACTTGGTTTTGGGGGCGTTGAATTCGTCCCCTGGCAAATCGGCGCGGTGATGTAACCCGCGCAGCCCTTGGGGAGAGGGGCGATATGGGAGGACAAATGACAAAACTGGTCGACATGACGGGGATCGACAAACACTTCCCCGGGGTGCACGCGCTGAAATCCGTGCAGTTCGATCTGTTTCCGGGCGAGGTTCACGCATTGATGGGCGAGAACGGGGCCGGGAAAAGCACGCTGATGAAAATCCTGTCGGGGATCTACCAGCGCGATGGCGGCGATCTGGTAATCGAAGGCAAATCGGTTAGCCCGACCACCCCGCGCGAGGCCCAGGATTTGGGGATCGGCATCATCCATCAGGAACTGAGCCTTATGAATGACCTGACGGTGGCGCAGAACATCTTTATCGGGCGCGAACCCCGCAAGAGCTTTGGCCGTCTGGACGAGGCCGCGCTGAACGCGCAGACCGCCGAGATTTTCGCTTCGATGAACCTGTCTCTGGACCCGAAAACGCTGGTTGGCAGCCTGACCATTGCCAAACAGCAAATGGTCGAGATCGCCAAGGCGCTGTCCTACCGATCCAAAGTTCTGATCATGGACGAACCCACGGCCGCGCTGAACGACGCCGAGATTGCCGAGCTGTTCGTGATCATCCGCCGCCTGAAGGCCGAGGGTGTGGGCATCGTCTACATCAGTCACAAGATGGATGAACTGAAGCAGATCGCCGACCGCGTCACCGTCATGCGTGACGGTGAATATGTTGGCACCGTGGACGCGACAGACACGCCGATCAGCCGGATCATCGCGATGATGGTGGGGCGCGAGGTGAACGAAGAACCTTTGGACGTGCCCGATCTGGGGGAGGCTGAGGTGTCGTTGCAGGTCTCGAACCTGACGCGAGGCAAGGATATCCGCGAAGTCAGTTTCTCGGTTCAGAAAGGAGAAATCCTGGGCTTTGCCGGGTTGATGGGGGCGGGGCGCACTGAAGTGGCGCGGGCTATCTTCGGGGCCGACTCCAAGGATAGCGGTGAAATCCGCGTGCACGGCAAACCCGTATCGATCAAATCCCCTAAGGACGCGGTGCGTGCGGGGATCGGTTATCTGTCGGAAGACCGCAAGCATTTTGGGCTGGCGACGGGTATGAACGTGCGGGACAATATCGCTCTGGCCTCGATGGACGTGTTTACCGGTACTGGCGGTGTTCTCAACGACGGCGAAATCAGCACTACGGCCAAGAGCTATATCAAACAGTTGGGCATTCGCACACCGTCCGATGTGCAGGAGGTGCGGCTGCTGTCCGGCGGCAACCAGCAAAAGGTCGTCATCGCCAAATGGCTGCTGCGTGACTGCGATATTCTGATCTTTGACGAACCCACCCGTGGCATCGACGTCGGCGCAAAATCCGAGATCTACAAGCTGCTCGAAGAACTGGCGGATCAGGGCAAGACGATCATCGTGATCTCGTCCGAACTGCCCGAGATCATGCGCCTCAGCCACCGCATCGCCGTCATGTGCGAGGGCCGGCTGACCGGCATTCTGCCCGGCGGGAAAGACACCACTCAGGAGGACATCATGCATCTGGCCACCCAACGCAAGGCGGCGATGCAGGTAACAGGGACAGTACAATGACCACAGCCACGGATATCGACAAGAAAAAGCCGCTTTCGGGTCTGTCGGAGAGCGGCGCCTATCAAAAGCTGCTGGCGTTTGCCAGTCTGATCGCCTTGCTGATCGGGTTTTCGATCGCGTCGCCGAATTTCATGCAAACCTCGAACATGATCGCCATTCTGCAGGCCACCTCGGTCAACGGGGTGCTAGCCGTGGCGGCGACTTTGATCATCATCACTGGCGGCATTGACCTGTCGCTGGGCACGCTGATGACGTTCTGTGCGGTGATCGCGGGGGTGGTGCTGACCTATCTGGGGATGCCGTTGCTGCTGGGTGTTGCGGCGGCCATTGGGGCAGGGGCGCTGTGCGGGCTGTGTTCCGGGACGTTCGTGGCCAAGATGAAAATCCCGCCTTTCATCGCCACACTGGGCATGATGCTGATCCTCAAAGGGCTTTCGCTTGTGATCTCGGGCACGCGCCCGATCTATTTCAACGACACGCCGGGTTTCGATCAGATCTCGCGTGGGTCCCTGATCGGAGAGGTTTTTCCGGCGCTGCCCATCCCCAACGGCGTGCTGATCCTGTTCCTCGTGGCCATCGCGGCCTCGTATATTCTGGGGCGCACGGTTCTGGGGCGCTACACCTTTGCGCTGGGATCGAACGAAGAGGCCGTTCGGCTTTCGGGCGTGAACACCGACATGTGGAAAATGCGCATCTACGCACTGGCCGGGGCCATCTGCGGTATCGCCGGTATTCTCATCGCCTCGCGTCTCAACTCGGCGCAACCCGCGCTGGGGCTGGGCTATGAGCTGGAGGCAATCGCGGCCGTGGTGATCGGGGGAACATCCCTGTCCGGCGGGCGCGGAACGATCCTTGGAACCCTCATCGGGGCACTGATCATGGCGGTGCTGACCAACGGGTTGCGTGTGCTGTCGGTGGCACAGGAATGGCAGACCGTCGTGACCGGCGCGATCATCATTCTGGCCGTCTATGCCGACATGGCCCGGCGCAAGAAAACCGGCTGAACCACCAAACAAACGACCAACAAGGAGGAGAAGAACATGTTTACACGTCGTTTCATTCTGGGGGCGCTGAGTGCCGCCACCTTAGCGGCTCCGGCCTCGATGGCCGCGGCCGAAGATATCTACATCCCGCTGGTGTCCAAAGGCTTCCAGCACCAGTTCTGGCAAGCGGTAAAATCCGGCGCGGAACAGGCCGCGGACGAATATGGCGTGAACATCACCTTCGAAGGCCCCGACAACGAAACCATGGTGGACCGCCAGATCGACATGCTGGCCGCAGCACTGGCCAATAATCCCAAGGCGATCGGCTTTGCCGCGCTGGACAGTCAGGCCGCCATCCCTCTGCTGAAACAGGCCGCCGATAAAGGCATCCCGATCATTGCCTTTGACAGCGGCGTTGACAGCGATATTCCGGTCTCGACCGCAACCACAGACAATCTGGCTGCCGCAGGGCTGGCCGCAGATAAGATGGCGGAGATGCTGGGAGGCAAAGGCAAGGTTGCCGTGGTCGCGCATGACCAGACCAGCCGCACTGGTATCGATCGCCGCGACGGTTTCGTGAATCGCATCGCCGAGAAATACCCCGATATCGAGGTCGTCACCGTTCAATACGGTCAGGGCGACCACCTGAAATCAACCGAGGTCACCAAGGCCATCCTGACCGCAAATCCGGACCTGAACGGCATCTTCGGCACCAACGAAGGGTCGGCTATCGGCGTGGTGAACGGCGTGCAGGAATTGGGCACCGAAGGGCTGGTTATCATTGGCTACGACAGCGGCAAGGCCCAGAAAGACGCGATCAAAAGCGGCCTGATGGCAGGTGCCATTACCCAGAACCCGGTCGGGATCGGTTATGAAACGGTCAAAGCCGCCGTTGCCGCCCTGAACGGCGAAGAGGTTCCGGCCCTGATCGACACCGGCTTCTACTACTACGACGCGTCAAACATGGACGACCCGAAAATCTCGGCCGTTCTGTACGACTAAGACCCAAACCACTCACGGCTAACCGGTCCACCTGTTTCAGGCGGGCCGGTTTCCATTTGCGCGGGTCAGAAGCGCAGACCTTCCAGGACTTATCCGCCGGGAAAGGTATATTCTCATTTCGTATTTGTTGATCAAGTGTGTTAGGGTCCGGGATGTATTTTCTGACTTTTATTAAAGGTAGTTGATCCATTGCCAGACAAACCCATCAGCGTATTCAAGCTGCGCCCCCTGGAGAAGGCGGATCTGGAGGCCATCACCCCCTGGTTTCAGGACATCGAGGACCTCGCCCGATTTGACCGCACTTCGCGCATTCCTTTCAATCTGGCACAAACCGAGGAAATCTGGAGTGATGCTTTCAACGCATCCGGCAGCTGCTGCAAATGCTGGTTCGCCGTCGAATCCGACAGCGGGCAGGTTCTGGGACTGGCGGGCCTCGAGGCCATATCCTCGATCAACCGGGACGCAGTTGTTGCAATATTCGTTGAAAAATCAGCCAGACGGTTAGGCCTGGCGATCAGAGCGACCGCTCTGGTTGTGGATTTTGCATTCCGTCAGCTTGGCTTGAACCGACTTACCTCGTATTATCGCGACGATAACCACATAAGCCGCGATCTTGTGGAAAGACTGGGGTGTCAGGTTGAAGGAACCATGCGACAAGCCTGGTATGCGGATGGAACATTTCACGACATGATCGTCGTTGGTGTTCTCAAGCAGGATTGGATGGACAGACGCCCCATCTTGGCAAAGGAACTGGACCCGGGGACAATCGTGACCTTCGGGGCGGATGGGATTTCAGGCTGGTCCTGGCCACCGCAAGTTGATGAGTGTGAGTAACGGGGTGTGATTTTGCTTTCTGAGTGCAAAAGCACATTTTGCTATAAACTGACGATAGGGTTCGAACGCAGCCCCTCAGACGAGTATTGAATGTGAACACCACAAGTCCAAATCCTTCCACCACGCAGAAGCTGGGCGCCATCCTGTTTGCCGACGTCGTCGGTTATTCGCGTCTGATGAGCGAGAATGAGCTGGATACATATAATGCTCTGAAATTGTTGATGTCTCAGCTCGAAGAAACCTGCGCCGCGTTTCAGGGCCGGGTGGTCGAGGTGCGCGGCGACGGTATTCTGGCCCTGTTTGACACCGCCACCAGCGCGGTTGAGTTCGGGGTGGAACTGCATCGTATCGCCAGCCAGCACAACAGCGAGCGCACGGATGACCAGCGCCTCATGTTCCGCGCTGGCGTCCATCTGGGCGAAATCCTGATCGACGATCGCGGCATCCATGGTGACAACGTCAATATCGCCGCCCGGCTTCAGGAAATCGCGGAACCTGAAAGGGTTTATGTCAGTTCTGCGGTGTACGATCAGGTCTGCAACCGTCTGCGTTACGGTTATGAATTTCTTGGCCCGAAAAAGCTGAAGAACATCCTGTCCCCCATCTCGACCTATTGCGTGCGCAGCGAGGTCGCCGGAGCGACAATGGCCGGAACGATGCGGCCCGACCTTCCCGGGGACGTGCTGGAACGCCCCGACACGCCCTCGGTCGCCATTCTGCCCTTCAGCAGCCAGGGCGGGGACGAGTCGGACAGTTGGATCGCCGAAGGGCTGACCGACGACATCATCATGAACCTGTCCAAGTTTCGCAATCTGTTCGTGATCGCGCGGAATTCGTCTTTTTTCTTCAAGACACAGGCGATGCCACCGAAAGAGGCCGCGCAAAAACTGAATGTGCGCTATGTCGCCCGGGGCAGCGTGCGCCGGTCGGCCAGCCGTATCCGGATCACGGCGGAACTGGTCGACGCCACAACCGAGCGCACCATCTGGGGTGAACGGTTTGATCGCAAGATCGACGATATTTTCGACATCCTTGACGAAGTGACCGAATGCATCGTGGCCGCCACCGCGGTGATGATTGAATCGCACGAAAAGCGGCGCATGATTCAGGCGATCCCGTCTGACCTTGAGGCGTATGGGTCCGTGCTTCAGGGTCAGCACCACATTTTCAAATACACACGGACCGACAACCGCAAAGCGCAGAACTTTTACGAGTCGGCCCTTGAACTGGACGAAGGCTATGCCCGCGCGGCGGCGGCATTGTCACGGACACTGAATATTGACTGGCGCTATTCCTGGTCCGAGGACCCTGCCACCGCGCTGGATCAGGCCCTGACCTTTGCGCAGCGCGCGATCGAGCTGGACCCCACCGACGCGCGCGGGTTTGGCGAATTGGGCTATGTGCACCTGTATCGCAAGGAGCACGACGCGGCGCTGCAGTCCTATCGCCGTGCTCTGTCGCTGAATCCGAATGACGCTGACATGCATTCCGATTTCGCCGATGCGCTGGCGCATTATGGTGACAACGAAGCAGCAATCTCCCATCTCCAACAGGCAATGCGGTTGAACCCATATTTCCCGGATCAGTACCTGTGGCATCTGGGCGGCGCATATTTCAATCTTCGCCGCTATGAAGACTCCATTGAAGCCGTCAACAAGATGAACAACCCCACCGAAGGACAACGCTTGCTGGCCGCCAGTTTCGCACAGCTCGATCAGTTGGACATCGCGCGCGACATCGCTGAGCGGCATCGGAAAGCGCATCCCAACTTCTCACTGAAACGGTGGGAGAGCGTGCAGCCGGACCGCCTGCCCGAGGACACGCAACACTTTGTCGAGGGGCTGAAAAAGGCAGGCTTCTGAACGAAAAAAGGCCCCGCTTGGCAGGGGCCCTTTGCAGATCTTTTCTAATGGGAACCGTGACCTTGGTGCCGGATCAGTCTTCCGAGCCCCGCGCACGTGCACCGCTGACCCGGGCTCCACTGACACGCGCACCACTCACGCGGGCGCCGCTGACACGTGCACCGCTGACACGCGCACCACTCACACGCGCGCCGCTGATCGCCGGGCTGTCAAAGCCGAAATAGATGTCCAGCAGAACCTGTTCGAACATGCCCGCGGTGACATCCATACGCATGGTCTGATCAGCCTTGTCATAGGCCCAATACATGACGTCGTTGGCCATCTGATAGTCGGCGGCCGCAACACCGCTTTTCGACGGATCGTTGGGTGCCCGGGACGCTAGGTTCCCCGGCAGGTTACCATCCGTGGCGCTTTTGCCTTTGCCATGCACAAGGAAAATCGCGGGCTCGGGAAGGTCGTAATACGTACCTTCATAGGCAAAGCCATAAATCTTGGCAAACCGGGGCTCATCTTCGCCGTCCTTGGCGAACTGCTTGTCCAGTTGCTTGTTGTTTCCCTGTCCGCGCTTGTCGGTAACTGTGTATTTCATGTCATCAAGGACGCGTCCGAAAATCAACACTTCGGAAAAACTGAGCAAAGTCTCTGGCATAAACTCATCTCCTAATTGCAGGCTCGACAGCTCCGGCCGTCTTACCCCCCCTAACGAAGACCCGATAATTGACGAGCCAAATTACTTCCAATAATTACCCTTCGATTGAATGCCACAAAACCATTTAAAAATAAAGGGTTTTAGGCGCTACTCCGGAACCTGCGTACGGACCGAATGCGAATGACTGTCTTCTTCGGGGTCAGGCAGGCGAGGCCCTGCGGTGGTCAACCCGATATCGCGCATCCGGAAGTTGCCTTCGATGATATTGCGGAAGGCTCCGCCGGTGATCTCTTGGTCCACCGCCAGCAGTGCCTTTTCCACCCCGAAATAACTGAGCATATCCGCGTCCAGCATCTCCCACGTGTCGGCCAGATAGGTACCCAGAAAGTCACGCGCTTCAAGAAGGGCGATGCGGAACCCTTCGGGATTTTCGGCGTATCGTTTGTCGAAAACACCCTGCATCACACGGCTGTAGTCGGGCGAGCCTTCCAACTGATCCGACAGGTGCTCTTCCTCGGGCGAGATCAGGCCGTGCACCAGCAAACGCTCGTGGTAAATATCGACGAAGATGTCGAACATCGCACCGGTCAGGGGTTCGGACAAAGCGTGCTCGCTGGACCAGCCGGCAGCGAATTCCGACAAGGACCGGTCATTGGCCGCAATTCGGATCTGAGCGTTTTCCGACAGTTCGGCAAATCGGCTGAGGCGGTTGAACGTGTAAAGGTTCCCCCGCGTGTTCTCCAGCAAATCATCGACCACCGAACCGAAATGCAGCGACGCCAGCAACGCCACCAGATCAGCCGCGGATTCATGAAACCCGTAATACTCGCCCGAGGCATCGCCGTTAGACGGCATCCCGATCACGCTGTAGATGATGGCATGGCCGATTTCATGCGCGACCACATCGAAGTTCAGGCTGTAGGGGCGGTATTCATCCCCGTGTTCATGGGTGCCGCCGGTTTCCAGAAACCCCCAGCCGATATGCGCGTTGTCGAGGCTGGGCAGCAGCGACAGTTCCAGCCTGTCAAAGTCGCGCGCGAAGTGCCACGGGATCGGGCGGTCGAAATAGCCCTGCCAGACATCCATGGTGAAATGGGCCGAGCCGAACAGATGCGCGGCCTCAAAAGCGGGGTCGGTGGGGTCGATATGGATGAAGTTGCCGAACTCGTCCGGCATGGCGGGCGGTTGGATTTGCCCGTCCCAGGGCGGCAGGTACATGCCCGGTCCGTTCGGCCCCGGTATGATCGCGCCGTAAGGGGTGGTTTTCCCCACCGGGTCGACCGTGTACATGCGCGGACCCGACGGCCCGGGCCCGATGCTGCCCTGTGGCGCAGAAATCTCGACCAGCTCCAGCTGGGCATTGGGTTCCAGAAACGGAGACTGTGGAAACAGCAGAAACCGAGTACCGGGTTCTTCTTCGATCTGTTCGGGTAAGTTCACAAAACGCTCTCCCGTGTGGTGCCCGGTCAAAACCGGCGGCCTCTCATTCGGCGGCTCCGGTGTCGGCCCCCCTGTGGCAATACAAAAACTCGGCTTCTATCATCTCATAAAACGCATCGCGCCCGGACAACCCAAGCGCCACTGCGTAAGAGTCAAGATCATCGGGCACCGGCTGGTCAAGACGAGATTCAAAATACCACATCAGCACCCGCAACCGGTCCACGCCGGACTGGCCCGCCGGAAGGGCCTGTTCCGCCTTGCTGGCGGCCCGGTCCCGCAGCTGGGTGTATTGATCCGAGCGGCGCAGTTCCGACAGCAGTTGCGCGTCCAGACGGCTCGCACGCGACGCAGTGGCGGCTTCGATCCGGGCCGCATCCGCCAGCATCGTCTCGTAACCCTCGGGGCTCAGGTCATTCGCTTCAATCCACGCCATCAAGTCGGATCGCCGTGACAGGCCGATAGTAGCCCGGTGGTCTTCCATCTGCCGGACGAGTTCGGCGCGTTCGGGGGGGCGATCCTGTCTCGAGGCCTCCTCGCGCGATAACAGGGCCAAAACCGCTCGGTTCCGCAAGGTTGTGTAAAGCTCGGGCTGCAGCCGCAATTCGTCGACCACGCTGCGGTCGGCGGATGGGTCCCCGGCATCGACCCGCGCGCGCAACGCCTTCCACATCAGGGTTGGTTCGGTGCGCGCAATGTCCGAAGGGGGCAGGGGAGTTCCGGTCAGATATTCCGCCATGCACTCCAACATGGCGACGGCATCCCGGGCCTTGGCGTCGATACGGCCCGTCGGCAGCCAATTCGCGAATTCGGTGATGCCTGACAGGTTCTGCAGCGCACCGAGAATATCCGGCCAGGTGCGATGACGGTAATGCATCGCTTTGGCGCAGCGCAGCACCTCAGAGGCCGTATCCGGCGACAGAACCCCGGCGGTCTCGGCCTGCGCCACGGTCGCGCGGATCGACACCATCGGCTCACTCAGCGACTGAAATCCCAGCTCGGCCGGGCTGTGCAGCACCGCGACCTCGTCGTCGTCCTGCAGCGTGCCGTTACTGTAATCCTCGAAGATGCCCCCAACACCAATCATTCCGAAATCGGCCAGTTCCGCCGCGCGCAGGGCGCCCATGCTGGCGCTGCCGAAAACCGGAATGCCCTGTTCGATCGCCCACAGAATCTCCTTGTGCCAGACCGAGGGCACCCCTTCGAAAAACCCGTCGATGATGCCGATGGCCGTCGGTTTGTCGCGCACGACGCGGTACACGTCACCCTGCCGGACGGGAGGAAGGATCGTGGCGTCCAGACGATCCGAGACCGCCTCTGGCGCGAGGGTCGGGCCTACAAAAACCACTGCCGTCATGTCAGACCCCCCTCAATGCGCCGTGCCCGGGGGCCAGGGATGTAATCCGGTTCGTCATGCGGTGCTTCAAGCCCGGGAATGACAGCCCGAACCACCGCGATGTCAAATTCCGGACGCGACAGATCGACCGTCACCACTTGCGGGGCGCCCACAGCGGAGAGCCGCTGCAACAACAGGTCCAGATCCTCATCGAAGGAATTGGTTACATGCGACGGGCAGTCGCCAAAACTCTGATCCGCCGCGGTGCAATCGATCAGATCGCGCACATAGCGACCGCGATCCATTTTGGCCTGATCGGTGAATTCTTCGGGGTCCAGATCATCCCGCGCGCCCGAGATATAGGTCAGCCGCGTCTGCGCCGCCTCGGTCAGGGCGCGCAGCAAGGCGATGGCGCGATCCGGGTGGCACCCGTCGCCGATGCCGATATGGCCGGGTTGCCCACCACCTTCGCAGATCACGCAGCGAAAACTGGCGATACCGATATCCGAGGTCGTATTCCACAGTCCGACCTCCAGCCCCGCGTCAGTGATCATTGCAATCGCCTGACGGCAACGCGGATCATCGACACTGTCGGGATTAAGACGCGGCAATCCCGGTTGGTGGTGCCACAGGGTTGTGGCATCCCGTTCGATCAGCTCACAAATGGCGTGACAGCTGGCCTCAGCCAGGTTGTTGCCCGAGGCCAACCCATTGGTGGTGCGGGGAAAGGCTGCCTGACCGCCAACCGGCGCGCTGGTGTAATCGGTATCGACCATCTCAAGCGGAACCCAGCATGGTCCACGCGCACCCAGATCGTGCCCTTGAACCCACAGCATATTCCGATGCGGGTCAAAGCGCCCTCCGGTCACTTGGGGCAGACTGGTCGCTTCGACTACCATGGCCTCTTCAGCAAGCTCGGCATATCTGGCCAGCCGTTGCGGCAACTGAACCCGTTCGGCGTGCCAGGATTCAATCGCTTCCATCACGCCCGAGGCCTCGGCCGCGCGCAAGGACAGCCCCTTGCCCAGCGACACCGCTACTGATCGGGAATTGGGCCTTGCAACCATCACCGTGGGCAGCCCAATCCGGTCCAACCCGGTCAGGTTCGCAATCCGGGTGATGCCCATGCTTTTCAAGAACGGCTTGACGATCTGCAGGGTCTGTTCGGGGTCGCGCAGCCGATGCGTGTCCAGCACATATTGCTTCTGCGATGCATCGGGCATGTTTCGGACCTTGCTAAATTAAATGACCGCAATGAAAAATAACCGCGCCGGGCCAGTCTGTTACGGCGCAGGATGCTGGATCGAATCCTTCCGGTCAACCGTTGTGCTGCGCTGACCGGCTGAAGCTGAGCCGGGAAATGTGGAGATACCGTTCCCCGGCGTGCAGGATCACGCTGGGATAAGAGGGATTGTTCGGCGCGTCCGGCCAACCTTGTGGCTCCAACGCCAACCCTGAATAGGCCCTATAGGGCTCGCCGGACAAAGTTTCACGATCCGGATGGTTCAGATGCGTTCCGGAATAGACCTGCAAGCCCGGTTCGGTTGAAGTCAGCGCCATCCGGACACCCGACAGAGGCGACTCCAATACCGCCACAGGCTTTTCAGACGTCCGCCGGTCAGAGATGCAGAAATTGTGGTCGAAGGGGAAATCCCCAACCATCCTTGGCGTGCGGAAATCGAACTCGGTGCCCTGAACCTGCGCGGGATCGCCCGACGGGATCAGATCGTCATCAACGGGCAGGTATCGATCGGCGACGATCTGCAGATTGTGGCCGGTTATGTCTCCGCCACCATTCAGATTGAAATACCAGTGCGGTGCAAAACTGCAGACCGTGGCGCTGTCCGAGCGCGCCTCGATCTCGAGACTCAACACCGCAGGGTTTTCCACGCTGTACCGGGCTGACACGAACAATTCTCCGCCAAACCCCATGTGACCGTCAGGCAAATGCAGAGTGAAAGTCACGCTGGTCGCAGAACAATGCGCAACCTCCCAAAGCTGCATTGCGGCTCCGTCCTGACCGCCATGCAGGCAGTGACGGTCGCGAAAATTGCGGTTCAGGTGAAACGTCTCGCCGTCGAGGCGATACGATCCCGACGAAATTCTGTTGGCACAGCGGCCGACGATGGGCCCCAAATACTCATCTTTGCGCAAATATTCTGCCGGATCACACCATCCAAGTACCAACGAGTGGTCGAAACCGTCCAGGCGCAAATCGCACAACGTTGCCCCCAATGGCATCAGGGTCGCCGTCAAAACCCCATTTGAAATCGTGATTGTTTGCGATTGTCGCTTAGCTGTTTGTTGCATTCCGACCTCTTGGAACGTGATGCCGATGGCAGCCCAAACGTGTATAGCGGTCAAACTTGGTGAAGCATACTGAACATAGCCTCAGGCACTCTGATTGCCGGCGTTTTTACATAATCATGATTACACACATTTTTGATCCCGACGGATTCCCGTGTACAAACCCGTTAATAATGAGACCCCCTTTTTTGAGACAAAATGCTATGTGCTTTTGCGTTGGGAAGATAAGTCTTTAAATGACGTCCAAGTAATAGGAAGCGACGGAAAAAACGCTCTTTGTTCATAACTTATGCCTACTTCGGAACCGGCATTCACCTGTTTGCTGAGACGGCCAAACGAGCCATATTGAGTATATGCCTCACTAGGCGATCGTGTTTCTCCGTGCTCAATGCTTCTCGCGCGCACTGTGTACCTGTTGTCCCACCGGAAAACCCAAAGGCAGCTTCGTCGTCATTCAGCAGAGATAAGAACACTGCCATAGCTTTTCGACGTTCAGCGGCCAAAAGAAATTCAGGATTGGATAAGCCTCGCGGAGGAAACGATGTTTCTTGCCTCCGACTGATCTGACTCTCATGGGTTGTCTTAGAAATGCTTCAAACTTTGTCAGGTTTCGCCACGAACGTTTCAGCCTTGGGTTTTCTGACCAGCCCTTTGCATGGGCATTGCTGACAAAGTCAAAGCCAAGATATGCTTCCAACGGCGCAGAGCATTTAGGACAGACCAATGCCAGTTGTTTGCCGTATTGAGCAAGATCCGGAGTAGCTACGAAACTAAAACAGGATTGGCATCGTTCAACCAACGGTCTGGAATGGAACGTGCACATGGTGACAATGGACAGGGAACAATCGAGAAGCAGGTAGTGATCCGCCCCCCTGCCCTGTCCTCCATCAGTCACAAAGGGCACCAACTATAGAGCAGAATTCCACTCGGAACGGTTACGAGCTTGTCATGATCATAGGCCATTCCTGTCCAGGATACATGCGGTTCGTCAAACACCGGATATACCCGCGATTGCTTCGATTTTGGCAATCCGCCCGAGGGCGGCCATCATCCGCAACACCTCTTGCCCTGTTGGATCGGCGGGCAGGCGACGGTTCCAAAAGAACAGTATACGCAGCAATCCCCCGGCAACGGCTTCAAAACGGTGTTGCAAGCAGTGCACTCGTAAAACCACTGGCACGCATCTGTCGGCATAGTTTCGACCATCGAAAAGCCGCACTCAGGGCAAGTGATTTTGCTTTCTAATACAACATTCTGTTCACTCATATTTTCACATCCGGGTTATGGGGTCGTCATTTAAACGGGCTTCGTTGATTGAGCAGCCCTATCTGACGGGTCCACCGTGATTGTTAGTGCATGATCGGCCTGTGTTCCATTGGGATGATGGTTTCCGGTGCCGGAGGGCGATAGCCCGGTGCACTGTGTGGTCGTTTGGTGGTGTGGTGATTCCTCCATTCTTCGATGATGATCTGCGCTTTTCTGAGTGAGTGGAAGGTTTCCCCGTTTAACAGCTCATCCCCCATGCGACCGTTGAAGCTTTCTCAAAACCCGTTCTCCCAAGGCGAACCTGGTTCTATATATGCCGTTCTGGCTCCGACCGCCGCATTCCAGTCGCGAACCGTCAGGGCAACAAATTCAGGGCCGCTATTTGAACGGATGTATGACGGTGCGACAATGCACGAAGTCATAGCTCCAGACATGATTGCGATGTTCCGGCCTGCGCCGAACGCATGAACCATTGTTTAGCCAAAGCCGCCCCTTCCTGGGCTGTTTTGCAGGCACCTTCAGCCTCTCTCAGCAACACCGCAACCCGGCGATAACCATGCCGACCATATTGCCTGGCCAGCTCGATCATGCCGGCCACCAGATGTTCTTCATCTGGTCGGCCCCGTGGAATACGACTTTGCGTGGATCGGTGCTGTCCCGGCACTCGCCATGCACGGCGCTCGGAAACTTTGACCTGGCTGCGAACATGATCGATACAAGCACGGCGACGAGAGGGTCTTGGAAGTTTCCCTTCGATGCTTCCGTCAGGATAAGTTTGTCGAGCGTCAGCTCTGATACCGCACGCCTCAGCTGCTCATTTTCCTTCTGAAGCCGCTGTGGTTCCTTCAATTGGTCTACACCCATTCCACCATATTGCTTGCGCCAGCGGTAATCAGTTTGCCCCACAACGCCGATCTGTCCGATCGCATCCAGACGCGGCATGCCTTGGCCACCGCCGAAGCCATTGAAATCTAGGTTGGAGGGCCGTCTGAGAGGCGGCCTACAGGAGACATTCACTGGGTCGGTTCGCGCCGCGATGCAGCTTTCGCATTCTTGCCGTTCATGCGCCGCGCTGCGTTATCGAAATCCGAGCGACGGCAGCGCGCAACAAAGCCGCCCTTTGCCGAAGGCGCACAATTGGGGCTACTTGATTCGGGAAAGCAGCAGAAACACCGGCATGAGCTCGGCGAACATGGTGGTTGTTCGTTCCGTCAGGTTCGGTTCGAGAACAAAGGCTGGGGTCTCGGCGTCCATCCAAACCGAATAACCTTTGCGCCGTAACGCTTCCTCATGGGGGTGATCCTTGTCAAAACCGGACGGAACGCGTTTCAACTCCGGATCACCGATCCGGAAACCCTGATCTCGCATCTCTGCGGTGGTCTGGATCAACTCTGCCCCCAGAGAACCCGCCATCGCATCGCGGAAGGCATCCAACACTACTTTTTCATACTGGAACACCCCGCAACCGAGGGACAGCTTTTCAGGAGAGAGCCCAAAAAACCACATCGGCGGCTGACCCTCCTGCCCTGTCGGCATGAACGCAAGGTGCAGATGCGCGTTATAGGGTGTCTTGTCCTTGGAAAATCGAACATCGCGATGAATCCGAAAGATTTTGCTGCCGTGGTCCTGCCCAGTCAGGTCTTGCAAGGCGAATGCCATATCGTCGGCGAATAGCTTGCTGGGCGCTTTCAGGTGCGTTTCATAAGTCGCTTTGTTCGCCGCAAACCAATCCTTCGTATTGTTGGCCTTCAGATCTTGCAGAAAGCCAACCGCCTCAGAAGAAAAACAGTCAAATTGGGTCATAAATCCTCCTATCAGTCTTTCTTGGGCAGCCCTGCTGCGTGTTCAACGCAAAGGTGCAGCCAACGCCGCAGAGCGTCGTCATCGCAATCGCTTTCATCTACGCGGACAAAACCACCCAGTGTGCGGGTTCCGTGGATCACGGCATGAGCCGTGGGGTCTTTCAGGGCGGCGCTTTCGTTCACCTTGCCCACCCGGAACATGAACCGACCCACACCGTCCTGGTGTTGCCGCGCACCGCAGAGCATGTTGCCGTTCAAAAAGAAGCACAGGCCGCCCATCATCCGCTTTTCCGAGATGCCCACATGCGCAGCCAATGCGTCTCGCATGCGGGCGTTGAGGGTTTCATTCACGGGCATCAGTTGACGGCCCAAAGCTGCCAGAGGATCGCCAGCGCAAGCACCAACATGGTCAAGGTCGTCAGCGCCGCCCCAACCGCGCGCCCCTTGCCGTCCACCGAAGCGCTCAGGCTGAAATAGTGGACAAGACGGGCAAACAGCAGCACGGCACCGCAGGCAGCGACCAGCCAGGTTGGGGTTCCCGCGATCTCTGCCCCTGCTAGGGCCAGCAGAGCAAGCGGCACATATTCGATGAAGTTTCCATGTGCCCGCATCAGTCGCAGCAAGCTTTCATCTTCGCCATGCAACAAAGGAATCCCTGTTCTGGTGCGCCGCACGCCAACGGCAATCGCCATCGGAATGCTCATCAAAACAAAAATGGATGTGACGGCCAGCGCGATCTGCGGAACCTGTTCCATGTGATGCCTCCTTTCCGGTCGTGCTTAAGACGTCATGCTTTCATAGGTAATCAGCGCAAACCGCGCGCCTTGCGGGTCAATCAGCGTGGACATACGGCCAACCCCGGGCATGTCCATTGCAGGCTGAACAATCGTGGCGCCCTTGGCCGCGGCTGTGGCGACACTGGCATCTACGTCAGCTACGGTGAAAAAAATCGTCCAGCTTCCCTGATCCTCGGGCATTGGGGAAAAACCACCGATCGCCGTTTCGCCTACAACGGCGGCGGAATAGCTGGATCCGTCCTGCATGGGCATGTCGTTGATCGTCCAACCCAGCACCTCTTGATAGAACGCTTTGGCTTTACCCTGGTCCGGGCCGGAATGTCCGATCCAACCGGAATTTCCGATAGTGGTCATCTCAAGAATACTCATGTGTATCTCCCTTGGTTGCGCCCGCCACATACGGGTCTGATCCAAGGACGCGCGAAGCGTCGCGATCCCTACACGCGGCGCAATTTTTCCTGGCAGATCGCGATTTTTTCCCTGATCGCAATACGTTCAAGGGCCGTTGGACCAAGCGCCATCACGGTTTCAAACGCTGCAATCGCCGCGCGGTGATCACCTGTGTCCTGCAAAAGCCCGCCTCGCATCGCATGAAACCAGCGATAGGTGGACAACTCCTGCGCCAAAGGCTCCATCTCCTTCAGCGCATGATGCGGGCCGTGCAGCTTGGCCTGCGCTGCAATCTGATTGAGACGCACCACCGGCGTCGGCTGCAATGCGTAAAGGGCTGCGTAATGGCTTTCGATCGATGCCCAGTCCGTATCACGATCCGAGGCTGCACGGGCATGTGTCGAAGCAATGGCAGCCTGGATAATGTAAACACCATGATGGCCTGTCCGCTGGGCCTTTTGCAAAAGACCTGTCGCCTCGGCGATATCCGTGCGGTTCCAAAGACTGCGATCCTGATCGTCCAGCGCGACAAGTTTTCCTTCCGGATCAACGCGCGCATCACGCCGGGCGTGTTGAAACAGCAAAAGCGCCAGCAAGGCGGCCTGTTCCCCCATTGCCGGAAACAACGCCGCCAGCAGTCGCGCCAGCCGGATTGCCTCTTCGCATAAGGTAAGCTTGATCTGCGTGGGACCGGCCGAGGTCGACCACCCCTCGCTGAACATCAGGTAGACCATCAGAGAAACTTCGCCCAACCGCGCACCCCTTTCCGCCGGGCTTGGTGTTTCAAAGGCGACCGGGCTTAGCGAAATTTTCTTTTTGGCTCGAGTGATCCGCTGCTCCATCGTTTTGGGCTTGACCAGAAATCCGCTGGCAATCTCTTCCACGCTCAACCCCAGAACAACCCGCAGCGCAATGGCAATTTGATCCTGTCGATCAAGTCCCGGATGGCAACAGATGAACAGCAACCGCAACACGTCATCGCGCATCTCGTCCGGGTCCGGTGTTTCGGCGGGTAACGGCTGAAACTCGTCGGCATGGCGCGACAAGATTGCCGCCCGGCGCTGGGACTTGCGCACGTGATCAAGGCCCGAGTTGCGTGCGGTCGTCAGCAGCCAAGCTAACGGATCACGGGGGGCGCCGTCTTTAGGCCAAACCGTTAGCGCCTTCAGGCAAGCTTCGGCAAAAGCCTCTTCGGCCATGTCGATGTCCCGAAAAAACCGGGTCAGGGCCGCAAGCGCACGCGGGCGATGCAGGGCGAATGTGGCCTCTAGCCAGTCCGACATGACCTATTCCGAAGAGATCACGCCGCCGGCCCAAGCGACCGGACGCACCTCAAGTCGTGCAACCGGAGATGAGATCATTTTGGCGTATTCCAATGCCTCATCAAGGTCTTTGAAATCGGCGGCGTAAAATCCGAGGAAATTCTCCTTTGTCTCGGCGAATGGGCCGTCGGTGATCAGTGGTGCTGCACCTTCGACCCGGGACGGCTCGACCATAACAGCAGAGGTTGGCGGCATCAGCTTCATTGACACGAATTCCCCCCGATCCGTTAATGCCGATTGCAGTGCACCGTGTCCTGACATCACTTCGTCCTGACGATCTTTGGGCAGCGCTTCAAACACGCCCGGTTCTCCATAGATTGTGATTGCGTATATCATATTCGCCTCCAAACATCAGTCTCATGGTGCAAGGACGCGCGAAGACATGCAAATCCGACAACGGCCCTTAGCCCGCACTCATTCAGCTCTTCGAATGCTGCGGCCGCATTGCTGCCACTCGCTGTCAGCGCGATTTCTGGGGCGCATCGAGCTGACGGGTTGCTCAACGAAGCGGCCACTCATACTTGCGGTACGAATGGCCACTTTCTGGTCAGCATCTTTACGGCTGCATTCCCGCCCTGCCCGGCGGATCGATGATCAAGGTTAATATGCACCCTTGGTCACTAGGCCGAAACGATAGAAACCCAATTACTATCGAGGTCCGGTCAACTATGGTGCAAGCCAATTAAACGGTTCAGCAGGTGCGAATTTTTCTGATACGTCACCCGCCAAAATCGGATGCCCCTTTAGTTCCAGCTTTTGTGGTTCACTGCCCTCTGAAAGATCTAGCTTGTTGATATCAACCCAATAGACATTTGGGCTAATGGCGGACTCAAAGTAGTACCTTCCATTTTCATGATCCGCGACGGAACGCCAAACCGTTGTCGCCAAATTGGGAGCATCCGGATCAGTAATTCCCAGGGGAACCGAGACATTGCGAATGATCGAAAATGCGGCTGCGGTTGCCATTCGGCGATCTTCGAACGCCGGCACAGTATCAAGATAGAAATCTGCCCGCGTAAACCGATCTGCCGCACGATTTGTGCCCGGCAACATAGACAGGCCGCCAACCTGATCCCAATAGGCAGTCAATGCAAGCTGCTCATCATAAGTTGGGGAGTTGGTCATGACACGGTATTCTTCGCCATGATGCACGATGAGTTCGCCGTCTACATATTCGAAGATCGCGGAATCCCCGCTTTTGTCAGACAGCGAAAGATGTAGTCCAGCTTCGTGGCCGTTGGGAAGACGTGGGGCCACCATGGTGAATGGCTGTGCTGACAAGCCTTCAACCGCCTCGGCGACCGTCGCATAATTGTCGAGCGCGTATTGTGCCCAGGCACCGACGGACAGTGTGGGTTTACCCTCCGCCTCACCATAATCTGCTTCGGCCAAGTAAAGCAGGTTTGCTACAAGCCCGGCTTCGTTCATGCCGTCGACGGTGCCAATGTCATAACCCGACAAGGTGATCGATCCGTATTTTGACACCCATTCGATCGATCCTTCGCCCAAACCTCCGTCACGCTCCATGCCCTTGGGAAACGCCCAAAAATCTGATCCGACATCCTCGAACCAGTCCATACTTCTGGCTGTGATGAAGCTGTCCGATCCGGTTTTGTAGAGTAGCCGAGTGCATGCATCGGCAGATACTGCCATTACCGACGCAGCGCAGATACCGGCAACTATATTTCGAGCAGCATTTTTCATGTTAAACTCCATGATGTGTTTCGAATGACGACCAATTAGAAGATCGGGGGCTTCAGGTGTTCAGTTGTCGCACAGAACTTGCACAAAAGCCCTGCGGTACGCTTTCTGGGCTCGCAAAAAACCTGACAATTGCGGATTGCGGGGACTAGCTGACATCGCAACCCATTATCCAATGACGCTGTGCCCACGAGCCTGCATACAATTCACCAGAACCTGGCGTTGGACCAACTCGTCATTGTATTGACCTTTGACAGAGCCAAGTATCCCGCCCGCGACCGCCCCACCGACAGCGTCATACCCATCTCCGATCATGGCACCGGTGAGCGCACCGTCGATTGCGCCGAACGTGGTGTCCATTCCCCTTTTGCCGGATTGATAGTTTATCGCCAGAGCGGTGCAGTGTGCCTCGTCCGAAGCAAAGCTCGCATTTCTTGTGCCGTCCACTGCAAGCGGTTTCTGCATTGGGTACTGAGTGCAAGCGGTTAAACCAAGTACAGCAACAAGAACGAGTTTTTTCATGATCGCTTCCCTTTAAAATAAGGACCTTGGCCTGAGTGACAAATGTTCAGATCGGCCATTCTCTGAACACTGCACACATAAGCAATCACGGGTTTGTTATAAGATTGATTTCCACAATTTGACGCTGCGTAAAATGCCATTTTCCCGCGCGACTTCCACCTTGCCCCGGGTGCCAAAAAAACAATGTCAGAACCAGTGATGATCATGCGAGTGGCACCGCTAGCGTTGACCGGGCCTGTCGTGTCATCGGCAGCACGCACTGTCGGCGCTGATACGGTTTTGTACGTTATGGCTCCGCCGGCCAAATGCAGGATGACTATTGACGTCATTCTGGCTTTTCCGTTGCCCTCGATATGAACAACCACCGTTTCAGCTTCGCTTTCGCCGATAACTGGGCGGTCTTCCGTTCGCAATGGACCGGTGCTTATGCGGTAGTCGCCGATATCCTGTCCCTCGGCGCTGTGATCGATGAACGTAACCGTAACCTGATATTCTCTTCGGCAGAATACTGTTTGCACGTCGCGCTGCGGGGGTAATTCGTGCAATGAGCCCTAAGTACCACTTTCTGCACATTGCACGAATGGCGCTTGCTTCAAAAAAGCAGACATCCATAAGCGCTTCTTGCTGAGGACAAGCTGCCCCTCGGGTCAAGTCATCGGTCGCCGCGCACTGGTGACCATGAAGCCAGGTCCGGCCGTCCAAGCTTCGGGGTTACGGACGATCGAAAGTGCTTCGGTCAGCATGCCTTCGGTCATAAAACCGCCACCGATCAATTTAGGCGCCAATGTTGCCAATGTTAGTGACCAGGTCTGCGCTTCAGCCGCTCCTGCGGTATTTCCGGAGAGATTCAGAATGGGCTGGATGTGCCGTGCATCAATTTCTGTAAAGCCCGTTTTGGCAAGAAAGCCCGGCAACGTTGCACCAAACTCTAAATTCCACCCTTGAGATGCGGTGAAGTCGAGATACGCGGTCCAGAACGTTGCCCAAAAACGGCTCGGGCCAGACGCAACTCGCCTGAAGTCCATTTCAGTAACAACAAATGCACCACCGGGTTTGAGCGACTTCAGGATCGCTGACAAAACCTCCGTTCGGGTCGGTAAAAAGCACAACACCGCGCGGCAGTGAACCAGATCATACAATTCTGAACCAAGCTCATCGGCTCGCAGATCGATCTCCTCTAGGGCTAGGTTGGGTAAGGTGTTTTCTTTCACGGACGACACGTCCAGATCGCTGGCGATGACATTGGCGTGGGGCAATGTCTCGGCCAGCCAGATCGCGACGCTTCCGCGCCCGGCACCTATATCCAGACAATGCGCATTCTCTGGAAGGTTCAGTCTTTCAATTGTTGCAAAGGTATCGGGGTCGTGCGCATGTGACATGCGATCAAGCCGCTCGGCCTCAGTGGGCAATGTGTGAGGTAATAGATCTTCGTACATCTGGTGCCTCCCATATCTATCCAGAAAATACACTGTATTCACGCATTGTAATACCCGGACGCACGGTTTCCTTGCTTGTGGTAGGGTTGGTTGACATCATGTTTTTGTGGTGAATCACGTGTTCGAAAAAGCGCATTCGTCATGAACAGGCCTGTTGCCCTCGACTATCTGCTGTTGGTGGGGATCAGTCTGATTTGGGGGTCTCAGTTTGTTCTGAACGAACTGGCCATTCAGAGTTTTTCGCCTCTGATCGTGGCGACCGGGCGGGTGCTGATCGGCTTTTTGACCCTGACGGTCATCGCCGCTGTGATGTACGGGCGTTCAGCCGGATCTTCGATAAAAGTCGGCAGACAGCCTTGGTCGCTTTACTGTGCAATTGCGGTAGCTGAAGCAATCTTGCCGTGCTTTCTGATCCCCTGGGGGCAGCAACACGTCGACAGCAGTATTGCGGCCATCCTCCTTGCCACAGTGCCAATCTTTACCCTGATACTGGCCCCGTTTTTCGTGAAAGACGAGCATTGGAGTTTGATCGCAGCGCTGAGTGTCGCTGTCGGCTTTGTAGGGATTCTGGTTCTGATCGTTCCAAGTATCAAAGGCAGCTGGCTGGCGGATATAATCGGCGAACTGGCGATCCTGGGCGGCGCATTGAGTTTCTCGGCTAGCCTGATCATGATGAAACATCTGTCAAACGTGCCACCTGTTCTTGCGATGCGAAACGTCTTTATGATCGCGTCCGCAGTACTGGTGGTATTGACGCTGATCCTCAGTTCCGCGTGGAAGCCGGACCTGTCGTGGCAAAGCGTATCAGCGCTGGTAGGCCTGGGCGTCTTTTGTGGCGGCATAGCCTATGTTCTGTTCATCTATATGGTTGGTCGAACCGGCCCGACCTTTACTGCCCTTTCCGGTTATCTGATCACGCTGGTTGGCGTTTTCATCGGCATTGCATTTCTTGGCGAACGACTGCAGCCTAACGATATTTTCGCGCTAGTTCTGATCATTGCCGCGCTGGTTATCGGAAAGTTCAAGTCTTAGCTCGCTGCCGCATCACGTTCGCTTCTCACTTACCTTGGCGCAATGAAAACGTCCGTCTTCGGGAATTCTTCGATAACATCCAGCTTTTGGTCGAAATGTGCGGCAAGCAGGTAGTTGGGATTACCTGCGATCCATTCTGAAAGGTCGATTGCCTGATACTCACCGGTGTTGAACGCGATCAGTATTCGGGCTTTTCCCTCACCAACATTTTCAATCGAATGCCCATAGCCCTGAGGAATATATCCCACATCCCCCTTGTTCAGAGATTCTGAGGCGAAGCGGCCGTTTGCACCAAATATGGTAATTCCGATGCTACCGCTCATTACGTATTGCCATTCATCCGCGTTCGGGTGCCAGTGGAACTCCCTCATCCCATTAGGCTCAAGTTCCAAAACCACGCCCGTTATCGTGGTTGAGATGGGGAATTCCAATTGGCTGACCAGCCATTCTCGACCGCCTGCGAATGAAGAATTCGGATCCTGGTCGAGCAGCCTGTATTTATGCGTATTCCGAGGTGTTGCCAGATGCCCCTGATGAGGCAAAGCAGGTTCTTCCGGCGGCGGGTCGCCGTGAACGAAATAAACTTCGCTCTTGGGAAAAGAGTCAAACGCCGCTGCGGGCAAGCCAAGGGACTTTGACAACAAGTCTTTCGGCGCGTGGCCAATCCAGTCCGTGATGCTGAATGTACCAAATTCAGAGAAGTACCCATTATCGAATATAAGAATGAAGTGGCAGGGCTGGTTGCCCAGACATTGTATGGAATGCCCGTAACCACGCGGGAAATACCATACGTCACCCGGTTCAAAATCGTTCGTTTCGGATTTTCCCGCCGGGTTGATGACTGTCGTCCGGCATCGCCCCTCCATTACAAATGCCCATTCGGCAGCAGTGGCGTGCCAGTGCAATTCACGGGCAACACCGGGTTCCAGTTTCATCGAGACACCGGCGATTCCCGTTGAAACAGGAAGCTGTTTAACGGTGGCTTCTTTCCCGAAACTACCACCGTCTTCACGACCTTTGGATTTTTCCAGTTCAAACTTGAAGTTTGGAAGCTCTTGCTTGGAAAGCTCTGGATCAGGAACATTGTTCCAAAATGGACCGGATGGAAACTCCGCGGCTGAAACTTGCATCGCAGCAGTTCCACCTAGACCCGTTGCCGCGGCTGCTTTGAAGAATTCTCGCCTGGATGAACTAACCATATTGGCCTCCTAATTCTCGGGGAGTGGCCTCAAAAGTGTAACACAGGATATTTGGCTCTCTAAATAAACCACATATTGTCTGGCACGGTCGTATAGCGGACACCCGTGCCATCTCATCTTCTATGTGTAATTACCTGTGTAGCTATGCTTTGGATGACGCAAAAGCACGGAAAGCGGCTGTTGGTGTATGCGCGGCGAAACCTCACTTTGTCCGCTCACCTGCCATTTGCCATCTAGTGCTGAACGTCGGGACTGCGCGGAACAAAGGTCGTGTTCGGGTGAATTCCATAAAACAGTTTGTCGCTGAGCAGACATTCGATGAAAGTAAGCTTCAGGCACAGTCTAACTTTGATAGGTAAATGCGGATGCCCGACTCTATCGTTGAACAAGTAAGACAGGTTCGCAGCGGATCGCTCACGGCGGTTTCGCTGGTCGAGCGGACGTTTGATAAGATGGCTTCCAACAGTGCAATCAACGCCTTCATTTCATTTGACCGGGATAAGGCCTTGGCAGAAGCAAAAAAGGTTGATCGTCTGGTAGCCTCTGGTGGCAACACAGGGCGATTGGCGGGTATACCGCTTGCGATCAAGGACAATATCGATGTCGAAGGGTTCCGGACCACTGCCGGCACCCCAGGTATCGACTATGTTGCATCGAAGTCGGCCCCGATTGTCTCCCACCTAACATCCGAGGGTGCAATTGTTATTGGCAAGACGAACATGCACGAACTTGCCTTCGGGGTGACGTCCAACAACGCAGCATTCGGAACCGTTCGAAACCCCGCCGATCATACCCGGATCCCGGGCGGGTCGTCAGGTGGGACCGCAGCTGCGGTTGCATCCGGGATCGTTTCGGGCGGGCTCGGAACCGATACCGCAGGTTCAATCAGAGTACCCGCCGCATTGACGGGCGTGGTAGGGTTTCGCCCTTCGACCTCGTTGATTGATATGAAAGGCATTGTCCCTTCTGTTCCGACGTTTGACGTTGCCGGCCCCATGGCGACGACCGTTGGAGACGTTGCGTATCTGGCTTCAATCATGACGCATCAGACGATGCCCCGGCCCCGCAATCTGCGAGGTTTGCGTCTGGGTTTGGTAAAAGACTACATGGTAAACCTTTCGTCGCATGTGTCTCGTGCTGTCAGCGATGCTTTCGCGAAGATCGAGCAGGCTGGGGTTACCTTGGTCGAAGTCGACATATCGCCGATAAGCTCTGCATCGTTCGAAGTGGGTTTCTCTGTTGGGTTCTACGAGATGAAAAATGCAATGGCTGCTTATCTGGCGCAAATGCAACCAAACACAACATTGCAGGAAATGATCGGCAAGATCGCCAGCAAGGACGTCAAGAACACCTATGTCAATTCAGTTTTGGGTGAAGACGCACCATCTGAGACCACTTATCGAGAGGCAATCGCCAGGATCGATGGGATCAGGCAGAATTATCTAAGGCTATTTGAGGATCATCATCTCGATGCCCTGATCTTTCCGGCGACACCGCTCGAAGCACCGCCGATTGAAGGATCTGATGAGGCCGTTTTCCTGAACGGTGAATATGTGCCTACCTTGCCGGTTTTTATGCGAAACGTTGCTGCAACCGGCGTGTATGGTGCTCCGGGAATATCGATTCCTCTGAGTGCTTCAGAAGGGGATCATCTGCCAGTGGGATTGGAAATTGACGGGCGTCCGGAAGCTGACCTTGACCTGCTTGGCATTGCGCTTGGGATCGAAGCTGCTCTGGTGAACGCCTAGTGGCCCGCTGGGAAAAGAAAGCTACTATTGCGACCTTAAACTCGGGCCACCTAACATCCTTGATGTTCGAATTTGCATTCATCAGAAATGACACCAAAGGGCTTTAAGGACGGGGGCTGAGCACTTTCCAAGTTTTGTTCCAGTCACGACATTGTCTCTCTAAATTAGCTTTCGACTGATCCGGAACACTCAACCGAACATCAGTCTTTCCACCCCAGGGCACGCAGTCGGTTGATGACCTCCAGCGCGTTTTCTTCGCGGCGGTGAAGGCGCTTCAGAACGACTTCGGCGGGAAATCCGGGCCAATCTTCTTCAAGCAGCGCCAACATGCGTTGCCCGTCTCGTTCGCGTCCAAGCGCTTGGTAGGTGGCGGCGAGATACACCACACCCGGCGCTGAAAGCGGACCGCCGCGCGCGTTGCTGTCTTCGATGATGCGGGCTGCCTCCTCAAACTCGCCCATATGGAACCGGGCGGCGGCAAGGATGTTCTGATCGGCATAGCGGGTGTTGGCCCCAGCCCGCTGTCTTTCCTGCAACGCCGCATGAACTGCCGTCTCCCACGCGCCGGATAGAACCGCCACCACTCCAAAGAAATCCAGCACATTGCCGTCGTTCGGGGCCAAGGACGCGGCCCGTTCCGAATAGCGCATGGCGTTTTCAAAATTTCCCTCCACAAACGCAACCCAACCCGCTGCCGATTGGGACCATGCGTGAGACGGGTTGAGTTTGAGGGCGCGCGCCAGCATCTCGTTTGCTTCGCCCAAAAAGGCATCATGCTGCGGCCCGTCGATTGACAACAACGCTTGGGATGCAAGCGTTTGGGCCGCCCCGGCATAGGCGCCCGCGGCGTTCGGATCGATGTCAATGGCGGCGCGAAACAGTTCGGTGGTCAGGCGCTGCCGCTCGGCGTCGAATATCGGATAGATGAGACCACGTGCCTGCGCCGTGAGGTTCGCCGCTTCCAACGCCGCGGGGGACCGCTCCATAAGCGCTTCACGCTCAAGACGTTCAGATTTGACCGCCGGCGTGCGCGTTGGGTCGCTCAAAAGCAAATACAGCACCGTCAATGCGATCAGCCCGATTACACCCAAAATGGCTGTCACCCGCAACAAGTGCTTGGCGGGCCGTCGGGCGATCTCTGCTGCTGCAAGGCCATCATACGCCGATGCCTCTGTTGGCTCCGGCGCCGACTTTTCAAACTGCACCCGCTGTCTTTCGAACCGCGGCGCGTACCCTCCCTTGTCGATATGCACTCGAACCGGGTCCGACTGGCCTTCGGTTTCATAATAGTCTTCAAGCAAACGGCGCAGGCGTCGGGCCTCGACGCGAACCAAGTTTGCGGACGAACGTTCATCGACAGGATCACGGTCATAGACGAAGTGCGCTATGGATTTGGCGCGCAGCTTGTCAGTGTTCCCTAGGATCGTTTCGCCGGCGACAAAATCGAGGAATTCTCTCAGACGCGGTGTGCTGGAGAACAAATCGCTCTTTAGAACACGCGAGATCGCATCGCGCATTTCAACCTCGCGCAGCCTTGGATCACCCCCTACATTTTCCGAGGTGCCTGAAGCGGGATCACGCATTGATTTCCGCACCTTACCCATCGAACTCACCCCTCCAGCTTAGGGTGACTCACTTCCCCGAAGCAAAACTTAACTGCGATCCTGCGTCTGTCTGCCCCAATCAGCCGAGGCTCAGGTGAGTTTTCTGGAACGACACGACCCGTCCCTGTTTGCCCGATTTCAGCGGGTGCGGCGGCGCGACCAGCGACTGGTCGAAGTCTTTGACGATCTGGAAAGCGTCGCTGCCGACCTTGACCAAAACGCAGGGCGCACCGCGGGCCTCCTGGTCGGGATTGTCGCTGAACTCACCGACGAGCTTCGGCAGCGGGTTGAGGCCTGTGAAACGAAACTTAATCAAGGAGAGCTACAAAATGACACTTAACCGACAGTTTTGCGGGCTAATGTCCGGCGTGGTTCTGACCATGAGTGCGGGGGCGACCCTGGCACAACAGGACCCGATCATTCATGACAGCGAGTATTACATCCTGCAGTCCCAGCACGGGGACCGCTGGCAGACCGAAGATCAGGGAGTCCAAGACCGATTGGCCGAAATCCGGGCTGCAAATGACGGCAAGCCCCCCAATATCATTTTCGTGCTGATCGACGATTTGGGGTTCGGCGATATAGGCATTCCGGAACTGTCTTATGTGCGCGGCAGCAAAACCCCGCATATCAACGATTTTGCCAATCAGGGCATGAACTTCATGCGGATGTACACGGAACCTTCCTGTACACCCACCCGCATTGCCGCAATGACCGGGCGGCACCCGGTACGTACAGGCATGCAGGAAACCAAAGGCGCCACAACGGGCGAAGGCCTTGCCGCGTCCGAGGTCACACTGGCCGAGATCCTTTCGCAATCCGGCTATGCCACCAGCCATATAGGCAAATGGCACATGGGGGACATCGAAGAATCTTACCCGCACAATCAGGGTTTCGACTGGGCCGCCTTCCCCGTGCATCAGCAGGCGCAACTGTCGGTCATGACGCGTGACGGGGCCGACGGCAATATCATCGCGGGCTATGACACCACGACCCAATCCAACGCCCATCATCTTGATCGGTTCTTCCGACCCAACGCGATGGTCTACGGACTGGAAGGTGAAAAAGGCGGCACTGCCCGTGAGGTCGGGATCGAGGCGGGAGAGGTCTGGACCCACGAAGATTATGTCGAGATGAACCTGCGGTATCAACGCCAGGCGATTGAGCAGTTGCGGAAGCTGGCCGCAGGGGATCAACCCTTTTACCTGCAATACTGGCCGCTCTGGCCGGTCAACTTCTCGCAAACCGATGTGGAACAAGCCCAGACGCCGAATGGTGGGTTGTGGGTTGAGCGTATGGCAACTGTTGACCAATGGTTCGGAGATATTTTGGCGGAGGTCGATGAACTGGGCGTCGCCGACAATACGATCATTATCGCCATGGGCGACAACGGCCCAATGTTGCAATACTTAGGCACAACGGGCTTCTCGGAAGGTGTCTATCGCGGCGGGAAAGGCCAGCACCTTGAAGGCGGTGTGCGCGTTAATGCGTTTATGCGCTGGCCGGGTGTATTGGAAGAAAACACGATGGTCGGCGATATCACACATATCTCGGATCTTTACACGACGTTGGCAAGGATTGGTGGAGGAACTGAATTCGTGCCGCGTGACCGTATCGTTGACGGGCTGGATCAGACATCGCTGCTGTTCAACGGCGAGGGCTATGGTCGTCGCGATTACGTCTTCATCTATGAAAACGAAGTGCTGCGCTCGATTGTGAAGAACGAGTACAAGTGGCACTTGCCCGCGCCCGGCGTCGGTGGCGCGTTCTCGCAAGTCTACAACCTCTACCGCGACCCCCGCGAAGAGCTGTACACCCCCGGCAACGCGATTTGGACGGGTGCCTCCTTCCAAGACATGCTGGAGCGGCACCGCCGTCAGATCGGCGCCTATCCCCACACCGATGCAGGCCAGGATGTTCCTTACGAAGGCATCGAAAACCTGAGACCGGAAACAGTGGAGCTGGTCGACCACTTCAACGGGTGGAAAAACGCAGATTGAAGCGTCAATACGAACTGGCGCGGTCTTATTGGGATCGCGCCCGCCGACACTGTTGGTCCCAGAACAGTTCAATGTAGGAAAGACCGTATGCAAAGACGACTTTGCCGTGCAACTGGGCCATCCTGGCGTGAAACGCTGCGAGGACCGTCCACTGAACTTTGCAAAGTTCTCTATCTGCGGCTTGGATTTCAAGGGCGGACTTAGGTCGCATCGGTCTCATGGTTCTCTCCGGGGTTGAACGAACCGCCCCACAATGGTGTTGGTGACGGGATGCCTTCTAGAAGTCCGCTGCGACGTCGCCCGGTGAAGCGCATCGACTTTGCATCACGAGGTCATCCGGTCTCCGTCCCGATAGCACCAGTTTCCGCAGTTTGCGGAACTCTGTGTTTCAAATCATGCGGGCAAAGCCTCCGTTGTCCAGGCGAACTCGGTTCCATCTCACCAAAGCCGCGTCAGGATGTTCGCCATTTTTCGCGCAGTCGCGACCGTCGCTTTGTTGAGCTCTTTGCGTTGCACAAGCCGCATTGCCCAACACCAGGCACGCTTGTCAGGCGCTGTGCCAGTGGGCAATCCTTTGCGTTTTTCTGGATCTCGGCATCAAGGTCGGTGGTCTTATCGCAGACTGTTTCATACACCTTGATCAGCGATGCGAATACGACTTCGAGGATCGGATCACCGGGAACAATCTCGCTGGGTTGATCGCGGAAGTCGCGCCGGCTCCGTCCTTTGCGCACAATGCCAAGACGGGTGCCGAGGGTTTTCAAGTTGCCGCGGGCCGACAAGAGCAGGCGCAGCCGGTCGCTGTTTTCGCTCTTGATATGTACCTCGCGACACCAGCCGGTTCGCGCCAACTTAGCTTTCGCCTCCGCATCCGAGCGATCTGACTTGTTCATACGTGCCGACAGAGCTTTGTGCGCCGCACGGGCGTCAATACACACCGCCGGCTCGCCACGGCGATCAAGCTCGCGTGAGAGCCAAATGGATAGCGGCCCGGACTCATGCACGATCCGTTCAACGCAGTCAGCATGTAGAGAAGTCGTCTTGATGATCTCATCCGGGTCAGTCGAGCACTCACTCTCGAAAACGCGCGTGCCATCCTCTTGCAGAACACAAACTGCGCAATTGGTCAGGGAACCTCAGAATGCTTGCAATGCTAAGACCCAAGACCGTTCAAGCGGAAGTTGCGGCATGATCTGAGCGGCCACATCAGTCAATTTGGGCGTCCGCTGGACAAACGTCCGGCGCAAACAAATCACGTCGGAACTCCAGCAACGATCGCACTGTCATTCGGGACGAGCTCTTCAACAGAATCCGCCCAATTGACTAAACCTCGCTCGCTTCAATAGTTCGCTTTCAGCCCCACCACGATCGTCTAACATAGACAGTCAGATGTCGCCTTCGCACTTCCTCGCAGACGTGTGAGGTCGAAGATTTGATACCCACAACCAGATCACTCGAAAGCGTTTTAGCGTAGCGTCAGAACCGCATGCGATCTTCCCTTCTTGGTCGTTCGGGTCGATAGTTGCCTTGGCGGCGGTCGCTGCAAGGACCTGTATCGAGATACGTTCCTTGGCTTCGACGCATGTGTTCGGCGAACTGGGTCGGGGCATCAGCCTGATCATCTTTAAGTGCATTCGGTAACACCAAAAGTTCCTTGCGGAATTCATCAAACCAGGGCTTGTCCGTAGGGATGGCTAGCTTGCCAGATTTAATCCAGTCGGTCTGCGGGATGAAGCGATCCAGCTTGCCAGTGACCACGTTGATGGGCATGTAGACACCTGCTGCAGTGCGTTTCAATTCACCCAGAAGGTGGATACCCATCGCCGGGGATTCGATCAGGACCCGGTCCGCGCGCCATTGTTTACGCAATCGAAGAACAGCGTTCCACGCCTCATGTAGTTCGTTCGAGCACGAAAGGCGTCGAGTAAATACCATCTCTCTTCATACGCATGCCAAACAAAGGTCAGCCCCACTGTAAAGTCACAACGCGGACCAACCTTCGCCGCCGTATCCCAGCGCCGACCCGCCGGACGAACACGCTTTCGTTCGGCAAGGTTTCCACCAGATGCAAGTCGGACATTGAGAGAAATTCGTCTTCACCGTCCGTGAGGTTCTGTTGATACTGCGCTTGGAAGGCAGAATTGCCTTTGTCGGCCTTGAAGCGGCCCAAAACCGCCATTCTGACACGCCGCCGCAAACGACTGCTTTGAGCCCAAAGCGTTGAATGCTGCACGACGGTTAAATGTCTGCTAAGCGGTAATTTGAGACAGAAATCACAACATCAAAGAAACACCTATCGCTCATGCCTTTGGAACCACAAACCTATCGACAATACGCCTACCTCGGAATTCAAGGGAAGGGCCCGTCAAAAAGAATTTCGGAAGCTCTTGGAATCGAACCTGATGAGGAATGGTCTGAAGGCGATGATTGGCAAACGAAAGGGCCACACAAGAAACGGTGGTTCACGAATTGGAAGCTAAACAGTGGCGTTCTGGAGACTGAGGACCTTAACATCCACGTGGGCGCCATCTTGCGACGAGTGCGATCTCGTGAGTTGGCGTTACAGGCCTTGACCGGAGACTATGATGTCCGCGTCGTTTTGGTAAGCTACAACCTTCAGTGCTTTAGTTTCGAGTTAGATTTCCAGCACCAAAGACGCCTGACCCAGCTCGGCATCCGCACTTGGTTCGATGCCTATATTGACGAAGATGTCCACAAACTAATGTTTGACATACGCACCCAGTATGGGCGTGACGCATTTGATGGTGAAGAAGGCTAGAGAACTGAAAAGCCGCCTTTGGCTGCAACCGCAGCGAATTCACACTTTGTCCGCAAACTGTGAGTTCGAACGGCTCTCGATATTGCGCTCGCAGCGATTAGCCGGTTTGGTGAAGCTGCGGCGCGGTGCGTGGTTGGTCGACGAATGTCGGCTCTGGGTCGACCGCCGAGCTTTGCAAAGTCCGCGTTCTGCCTTCAATTGTGGGTTTGAAAGTCACCCAAGCTGTTTTCATTCGGAAAGCTGTTGCGGAACCATGCACGCAGGTGGCATCGATTGCCAGAATGGGAACCGATCAGTTCGCATAACCTCGATGGGAATCAACCCACGCGGAAGCGCGGGTTGATCCGTTTCTTTGAGGCCTCAGAATCTGAACTCAAAGCCAATGTTTCCACCAAGGACATAGTCGCTGGAATTGCTCCCCAACCCGGTTTCTCCGTTGATTTCACCGTACAATGTGGTTCTTCCGGACAATGCTACATTCCCACCAACCGTCAGGGCGGCGGTGTTCTTTCCGCGCGCAGTTACGATGGTGTTTTGACCAAAAGCGACCGAGGTTTCGTCGTCGAACGCGTGATAATAGTCGATTTGACCGAACAGCACCGAGTTCCCCGCAAATTCCCGCTCGGCACGCAGGCCAAGGCGGGCGGTCAGTGTATCGCCATCTTCCAGCGAACCAGTCTGACCACCACCGGCAAGATCAACGACATCGTCAGTATCTATGTCGCTGTACATCAGCTGCGCCTGCGGAACCAAAGTCAGACCGTTTTCCAGAAGGAATGGTTTGCCGACCTCGACGGAGACACCGTAACCATTGCTGTCTGTATCAACTCCAACCCCACCGTTCGGCGTGGTGGTTCCGTCGAAATGGGCATAACTCAGCTGCCCATCGACATAGAGCTGGCTGTTGGCAATCCAAAGCGCGCTGAGTGTTGCCTCATACGCATCGGTGCTGATGTCGGCGTTGGTAAGTGCGGTGGTCACGTCGGTGGACAGGCTGCTCACGGCGAACTCCAGCCCGCCGATCAACCCGCCGCCTGCAAGCTCTGCCAGTGGCAGACCCGCGCCAAAGCGAAGGCCGCCGCTGTTGGTGTTCACGTCGCGGTCATCGATGGAATAGCTGTCGCGCTGACCTTCCGCCTGTACCCAGACCAGCGGGCGGGTGGTCGAGGTCAGTTCGCTCAGTGCACGGCTGACAGTATTGGCTTCGGCTGAACTCAGACGCGTTGAACCATGATCCGCCCCAACGCCGTCCCAAAGCGCAACTGATCGCTGACTTGCTGGACGCCGGCCGCCAGAAAATCACCGCCGGGATTGTCGTTGGTGGCACTCGAGTCGCCGAACGGTGTCAGGGTGAACTCACCTGCGGCCGCATCATATTCCAGAACATAGGCGATATCGCCGTCACTGATCGCCTGATCGCCGTCATTGGTGACAAAATCGGCGTTGACCAGTTGAAAGTCTCCTGCGGAACTTGCTCCTGAAACGGTGACCAGAGTGAAATCATGCACTGTTCCATTGCCACTGCCGGTTTTGGTCACTTGCAGGCCCTGGCTGGCCCCGGCGCTGTCACCCTGCACAATAACCTCGTCATTCGTGCCGGTGGTCAGGTTCACGTCCAGCCCGATGGTGCCGCTGCCTGACAGGTCTGCGCCAACGGTCAGTTGATCGCCGCTATTCCCGTCAGCCAGCGAGATCAGGCCGTCATTCAGGACATTGCCGCCCAACAGCGCATTGCCGGTCCCGGATGCCCCGGCCAGAAACTGGCTTGTTGCGCTCACCTGCAGGTCGCCACCAAAGGTAAAATCCGCGTTCTGCGCTGTGATGGTCGCGCCGCTGTCGATCAGGATAGACTGTAACGCACCCGCGTCCGCGCTGTTCAGGGTCAGATCACTGCCGCTATTGACGTTCAGCGTTTCCCAATTGGTGAACAGGGCTCCGTCGAAGGTGCCGGTGAAGCCCGAGAGGGTCAGTTCGTCTTCGGTGCCGTCGCCACCGTCGAACAGAGTCGCGGCGCTGATATCGGCACCTCCCTCAATCGTCAGGGCGTCTTTGCCGTCATTCAGATGAACTGCACCGCTGAGAGCAGAGCCCAACCGCAACGTCACCTGGCTGTCGCCTTCGTTGTTTCTGATCGCCTCGCCCCGAGACGCGGAAACCGACGCGCCATTCTGCAGATCAATCACCGTCAGCTGACCGGCACCCGTCCGGGTAGAAACAGCCGGACCTCTCCCCCCGCGCAAATTGCCGGACGCGGTTATGGTCAAGGTGCCTGTACCATAGTTTACCGCATTGATAGCGTTGGTCCCCGAAACGTTACCGGTTGTGGTAATCGTCAGATCGGCGCCATCATTTCGGGCGTATATACCGGCGCGCGAGCCGCCTGAGACATCCGTAACCGAAATCGTTGTTGCGCCCGTTCCATAGTTGGTGCTGAAAATCCCGGAACGGGAACCGCTAACCGTCCCTGTCGTGGTGATCGCAATACCGGTGGAACCAGTGCCGGTATTAGCCGCAAAGATTCCGTCATCTCCAGCGCCCGTCACGTGAACGGCAGAGATAGACAAGGTGCCGTCGCTGACATTGATTCCGACGATGCCGGTGAACCCGCCATAAGCGGTTCCCGAAGAGGTAATCGACAGGTCGCCCGAACCGCCGTAATTCCTTGCATTGATGCCGTAATAGCCGTCACCGCGCGTATCGGCTGCATTGATGGTCAGGCTGCCTGAACCGTTCTGCCTGCCATAAATTCCGGTGACGCCGCCGTTGACCGAGCCGTTTGTCGTAATCGTCAGATCGCCGCTATAGGCCGCACCAATATGCGCGTTTATTCCAGTGTCACCAGTTGTAATCGTCGAGTTTCTGGCATCATTGAAGGTGATTCCGTCGCCGATCAGGTTTACTGCGTTCCCGCCAGAGACATCCAACCCAAAACCCGGTGTAGTGGAAACCGTGAGAGGGCCTGCGATGGAAAATGACTGACTGCTATCCGTGCCCGGAACAGCAGGGCCTACGCATACGACGTTTCCACCACCGGTATCCGTACAACTGCCCGCCTGTGCAGCGCCGCCACCAAATGTGAGTGCTGCACCAAGTGCAACCGCCGAAACACCGGACAGCACCCGCCCCATCGACGGCGCATAACTGGCCATCTGTCCCTTGTGCTTGGTCATCCGCCCACCTCTGAGCAGGGCAAACGGCCTGTGCGCCTGCGCGACTTCGCTGTTTGTGGTTTTCATCGCTACTATCCCGGATTTTTTGTGAGTTTTTTCGATTTGTATTCAGCCGGCTAACCGGGTTTCGGCACCGTCACTAAAGACGCGGCTTCCGACGTGCCCGGCGCGACGGCCAGCGGACAGAGATGGCCCGCCAAAAGCTCCAGATCGTAAAGCTCGGACACCGCCCCGTCGATGCGCAGCCAATCCACGCAGGATCTGGTTTCAAGGTCGATGATCTGAATGCCGCACCAGGGGTTGCTGTCGGCCTCGGCCAGACGGGCATCCAGCTCCAACCCCTCGAACCGCTCGTAGCGTGGCTTTGACAGACCGACAAAAGCAAAGCGCCCGTGAACAGCCAGACCGCGCGCGAAGCCGGGGCAGAAGACATGTGGCACGAAGCGGCCCATGCCATTGCGGTCGAACTCCACCTCTCCCAACTCACCGCGACCCGAATTCAGGACCCACAACCGGCCATCGTGCAGACGCGGTGAATGCGGCATCGAGAGGCCCCGACAGACGATCTGGTTGGTGTCGACATCGATCACAATGCCTCCATCCGCCCGCCTGTCGCGCCAGCCATCAATCGTGTCCGAGCGGCTGACCGCGGTGACGTATCGGGGCCGCCCGTCCTGCATCGCCAGCCCGTTCAGGTGGCACCGATCCTCATCCACAAGCGCCGAGATGAACGGGGGCCGCCAAATCTCGCGGAAACTGTGGCGCATATCGGGCGTGGCCAGGCAATTGTAGCGGGTGTTTACAAAGATCGACCGGCCCTCGGTGTCGATCCCCAGATCGTGCAGATCCAACCGACCGGTGAATTCGCTTTGGCGCGGCATGAAGCCTGCGTCGAAGATGTCATTCATCCGCTCATGCGGCTCCAGCACGTTCTGAAGATGCAGGATCTGGTCGTCAGCTGCGATGGAGAGCCCGTGCTGCCCGTGACGATGCACTCCCATCGGGCGCGGAAAGGCCATCTGGTGGATGTTGATCCCACCGTCAGGTTTAACGCCAATCAGATAGAGCAACCCCGACTGGTACGAAGAAAAAGCCAAGGACAGCCCGAGCACATTTAGCCGAGCGGCTAGTCCTGCAGACACCGAGTAGCGGGTCTCGGAGGTGTTTTCCGTTTCCGGCGATTTGGCTTGCGATTCAGTCCTGTTGGAGCCGCCTTTTTCTATTATGTTCATATTTTCTTTTCAGTTCTGCTCAGTATGCCACCAGTTCATGTCACGATTTTCCCGCTTGAAAATGTGATCGATCACCTCGGAATTTTTTTTGTCGCTTTAACCGATCAAAGAGTTCGTCAAGTCAGACCGGTGCCACCCGCGAAAACTGGCACTTCTGGATGAACTCGTAATGTCAAACTCAAGAACTGGTATCTTCCAGAATCCGGCGACCACCTTTGCCTGTGGCCACAGTGCGATTTCTCAGTGCCGGTTAAACGCGAAGTAGCCCATGTTTTGTACACGCCACACGTCTTGGGAATCTGCACCCTCAAGTCCCATTTTCTTAACTTGAAGTTGAATTCAGAAGTGGAATCACACGAGAATTACACCTAAACGCAGGGAAAACCGATGCGAGGTTGAGCAGTATGAACTTTAACCCCCTATTAATCAGCTGTGGGCACTGGAGTTTCGACGCCGCACGCAATCTGCTGTACGTCAACGGCGAGTTGGTGCGGTTGCAGCGCGGCACGGCGAAACTGCTGAATTACCTCGTGCACGGCGAAGGCGACGTGGTGACGAAAGAGGAACTCATCGAAGCCGTTTGGAACGGCCGTGAGGTATCCGATGCCGCGATGTACAACCGGGTCAGCGCATTGCGAAAAGCACTGGCGGACGGTGAAGGCCCGGATCGCTGCATTCAATGGGAGTATGGCCGGGGGCTGCGTTTCGTGCGCCCCACTGTCTCTCTTCGGGAAAATGATGCCACTGTGCTGGAGAATGTGCCGCCTTCGACACGCAATGACGGCTTGATCTCGACCGGAACGGACGAATCCCAAAACCGTAACAGGCGCTTTTCTGGCGTCGCGCCACTCAAGGACTGGCGGTATATTCTTGGGGTTTACAACTCGTTCTACCGAACGCCGTCATGGCCCAACGCGATCAAGGTTGGTGTAACTGTGCTGAAAGAAGTCGATGGCCAGGTTGTCGTTTGGACTTCGGAACGCGGCGAAGACCGCAAAGTCGGCACCCGGCAGAGGGCTCGCTACCGTGGCACCGCAGTTTTCATAAACGGCCGCGTGTATGTTACGGAACAAAACTCCGAACCACCTCATTCTGTTTGCCAGTCAACACTGGATGCACCTCATGCCTACAGGCCCGACATCATGACCGGCTTGATGCACGGCAGTTCGTGGCGTTTGGGTGGTGCACCATACGCCACTAGAGTGGTTTGGCGGCGCACTCCACACGGCATGACCCTTCGCGGCGCGCTTGCAATGTCCGGGCCGTATCCGGAAAACACTGACCTCATCGAACCCGTTATTCTCAAAAGCGTCGGGTCCGATTGTCTGACGTTTCATGAGCAAAACAATACCCTATGAGAGTATTGGAGAGCGATTGGTCGCAATCAGATTGCAAAATCAGAATTCGCGTAGTTACGATAGATGCCGTTAAATCCCGTTAGGAAAGGGGACATACGCACATTACGCAGCATTGGTGTAATTGGGCTCAGAGCAGGCATTGCCTCCTTGCCGTCATTGCACCAGAGTTGGGCAAAAGGCTTCCAACAATGGTTTAGTTCGATGTCGGTTAAGTCGTTTATTCAAGATGCGCTGAACACTGTCGAAGATTTATTTTTGAAGCCGAGCAATGAAGAGATGTTGAAGTCTGCGGCAGAGCACGGCGCAGATTTGTCCGAACCTGCCCCTTTTACTTTCGATCTTGCGTTCAAGCACCGATTGGATGCGGACGTTGTGGCCAAAGAGCTGGCGGAAAAAGGATACAACGTTACACAGGAAACTGATGATGAGGGTGATCCCTATCCGCACGAAATCGAAGCCGAAGTAACTATCATTCCAGACGTGGTAGAGATCAAAAAACACGAAGGTGGTTTCAAATCTATAGCTGCCCAGTATTCGGCAAGATATGACGACTATAGCATCGGTTTTGGTACCGACCTCGATTTCTTTGACGATGAGAGCTGAAGGCTAGTGATCTGCCCAAAAATCGTCAAAGCCGACATTCGGAAACAGGTCCGAGAGTTACATCTTGCGGACAAACTAGACGTCCGCTCCTGCAGTTATTGCTGGCGTTGCAACCGTCGCAATAACCAGCGGTATTCATGCGGTGTGGCAGATCAAATCGCTGAACCGTCGGCAATTTCGCCACATGCGACAGTCTACTTCCGTAGCACCCAAGACTCCGGTTTGATCGACCACTTCAAATTGCTATCGGCAATGTACTGACAAGATAGGGATTTTCTATTGCGGGTAGCATACTTTCTTGCGCTTTTTCTTTCGGTTATCGGTTCTCAATTCGCCTCGGCGCAAGAAGTCTCGCGCTATTTGACGATCGAACCCGCCGCGCATTGGGTCAACCAGGTCGACCGCCTGAATGTTGCGTTTCCATTGGGCAAGGATCGCGAGATCAACTACCTGCTGGTCGACAATCAGATCAGGTTCGGCGAGACTGATACTGAAGTTTTTCTACACTATGCCGAGCAACTGCTGACCCCCAGCGCGATCGAGGACAACTCGTCCCTTTCGATCACGTTTGACCCCAGCTATCAGACAATCTCTTTCCATCACCTGCACCGCGTTCGGAACGGTGTGGTCACTGATATTCTGGATCCGTCGCTATTCGATATGTACCGCGCAGAAGTCGAGCGTGATAAGCTTATCTACAATGGCGAAATGGTGCTGGCCTACCTCGTCCCCGACGTGCGCGTCGGCGACATTTTAGACTATTCCTATACGATCCATGGCCGAAACCCAGCGCTTGGGTCAAACTTTTCAGGCCGTTTTCAGCTTCAATATGGCGTCCCGGTCCAATACCAATACAAGCGCGTATTGGTCCCTTCTGGTCGCGACATAGAGGTCAGGTCCTACGGCAAACCCCCAAAGCCCGCAATCTCTGAATTCGAAGATGAAACCGAGTATTTGTGGACCAGCAAAAACATCCCGGAAATTGAGGTCGATGGATATCTGCCTGGCTCTTACATCGCCTATCCCTCGACCTACCTTAGCAGCTACGAAAGTTGGAAATCGGTGGGTGCGCATTTTGCGCCATTCTATGACGTCAGCCAGATTAGATCGGACGAACTGCAGCAGATTGCCTCCGATATCCGTGCGAAGCATGTATCTGACAAAGAACGCCTGCGCGCTGCATTGGATTTCGTGCAACGGGAAATCCGTTATCTCGGTATAGAAATCGGACCGGGCGGTTTTGTTCCGCGCCATCCAGACCAAGTTTTGCGCAATCGGTTTGGCGACTGCAAGGACATGGTCGTGTTACTTACAGCGCTGTTGGCCGAACTGAATATCGAAGCGGTGCCAGTGTTGGTCGATTTTGATATCAGGGGGGATCTGGAAATATTCCCGCCATCCCACAACTCATTCGATCATGTTATCGTCTCTGCGACAGTTGCGGGAACGCCCTATTTCCTTGATCCGACCCGAGGCGTTCAGCTTGGCGATCTGGATCACCTTCAGCAGGCCGATTTCGGAAAAGGCCTTGTTGTCGCCAAAAATGGCCCAGGGATCATCTCGATCAAAGCGCCACAGCCGGAATTCTACAAGGACTTCACGGATAGCTATGACGTTGTTTCTGACCCTGAAGCAGTTATGCTGACAAGTGTCTCCAGATACCGCATGGCAGCAGCGGACAGTATTTTGTCTTGGTACAAAAAGGTGGGTCCGACAGCCGCCAATAGGTCATTTCTGGAGTTCTATCAGAATTCCCGACCGCAAACTGAGAGCGTTTCTGATTTAAAAGTTGATGTCGACGAGACCACCGCTGAGGTCGTGATTACCGGTCAATACCGCATACCCAATGCCTGGCAAGAAGGCGAAACACCAGATTGGTTAGAATTCTATTCAGACACTGGTGATTTGCTTCACGACATGCCTGGTTTCGTAGGCGCGTCCCGTACCATGCCTTTTGCATTGCCGCATCCGGTTCGAACCAGGCAATCCATGCGGTTCATTCTGGATGACACTTGGGAAATTGGGGACGACCAGCAGAGTTATGTGCAACCTGCGTTTGAATACCATCGATCAGAGAATTTTGAGGATGAAATCTATACCAAAGAAGTCATCTATTTTTCAAAGTCCGATAGGATCATGGCGGATGAGTTTGTTGCGACCATGGGTGCCATTCAAAATGCCCGAAACGATACCCAGGTTTCGCTTACAATAAGTCCCCCCTACGACCCGGGTTTCATTGAAGAATGGATCGACGGCTTCGACGAAGACACTTTCGGATTCTATGCATATATACTTTGCGCGCTGCTGATATCCCTGATTGGCGCGTCTCTATTGAAGAATAGCGATGTCGCTTGGCGAGAGTATCAGGTCTTTCATCCGATCTCGCTCACGAAGTTTGTTGTCATGACAATCGGGACGGTCGGCATCTATCCGGTCTATTGGAGCTTCAAGAACTGGCAGTGGGTCCGAGATGTCGACGCGCAATCGGTATCACCCTTTTGGCGCGCGGTGTTTAGTCCCATTACCAATTTCAGCCTGTTCGCGCGTATGGCCAGCGTGCCCCAGGAAAGCAATCGGTTTCGGAGTTCGGCAACACTACTTGCTGCCATCTTGTTGGTCGGCGAATTCCTCGGCTGGTACGAGGGCGAGTTGGAGGCTAGTGTTGAAGATTGGCTGCTTGTGATTTCAATCGTGACGTTGTTGGCATGGATCCCTGTGGTCAGGCACGTCAACAAATTGAATACGACTTACCCGGATGTAATTCGAAAAAACTCCAGATTTGGCTGGCCTGCGCTTGGAATGCTCGTGTTGTTCCTGCCCTTTTTTGTACTGTTCACACTCGCCTGGTTCGACCCGATATTGTGAGTTCCACTCCCATGGCAGCAGGCATGACCAAATCGAAATTCGTGACGTTTGTTGATCCCGAGGAACGCTCAGTATTTTAGATTGGCGAATGGGCGCCGCGTTGAAAAGGCTGCAGACAAGGGCACAATGCTCATCCCGGAGCCAGTAGAACGCCTGGCCGTTCAATCGCCACCATTGAAGCTCTCTCAGAACGTACGCACGGTGTCGTGTATTGAGACGCGGCCAAGAAAGCCAACATTCGTTGCGGCGCAGAAAGTGGTAGATGTGGGTTCATTCCAATCCTTGGCGCTATTGCAGAAAGACCTCCTGCCCCGCCAATAACTGATCACGCAGAACGGCCCATCGGCAAAGGACAGCGTCCGCGTGATAAGACGAATATGCTTCTCAGGCAGGCGGTGCTGTTGCCTGCCCCCCTGGATCTCAAGGCCCATAGGAGACATTCACCGTTCAACCCAGCGCGGCGGTACTGCTTCACCAGACCGATTTTCATTACCAGGTAGTATCTGGTCTCCTGTGAATTCACACACTGAAAAGAACAAGTAATTCAACTGCTGTTGGTGCCTGGGGGCTCGTACGGCCGCAACATTGGAACCCATCTTGGCACCGCCGCCTTGTACTGTAGGTACTCCTTGCCAAAGCGTCGTTCCAACCCCGGTTCTTCTACGAATATGAAGTAAACCGTATTGAGGAGAAAAAACACTAGCGCCCAGCTGAGCAGGAGCGGGCTGTTCAACGCCACGGCTTCAGCCAATATCATCAGGATGACCGATGAAAGCATGGGATTGCGTACAAAGCGATAAGGTCCACTGACCACAAATCTTTGAGGTGGATCCCACGGTGCAGGAGTCCCATGCCCCTCATGAACAAACAGCTTCATCGTGTAGGCGGCCAAAACAAGCGCGGGGACTGCCAACATCACCGCCACAGCCCAATGGAGGCGCGTCCCAACACTTGCGCCAAATGGCCAACGTTCGCTGAACCATTGGATCAAAATCGGGATGTAAATCAGCGCTGTTCCGGGGAGGATAAGCACTGTTTTAGTCATTCTCCAAAACATGGTGTAGACTTATCATATCTTGTCTATCACCGGGATCGCGTCGCACTTAATTTTCATTTGCGGAAATCATTGATGCGACAATCATCCCTTTGAAGCTTTGGTAAATCTCATATTTCTGTCTTGAAGTTGTTCATTTTGGTGACCTGAATTGCTACGATTTAAGTTGAGGCAACAAGCAGGACATCGCGATGCGCAATGCAATCTTCTTACCCCTGGCGGCATTGTTCCTAGGGACCATCATGAACGTTGAACCGGCAGCCGCCGCCTCGCTCGGACGATACGAGGTATTTGGCGTCGAAGACGGTGACATGCTGAAAATGCGTGGTGGGCCTGGAACAGGCTACGTTGTGATTGTTGGTCTGCCAAATGGAACCGCCTTACGAGTTCACAGTTGCGAGCAAACCGGTGGCACCCGATGGTGCCGCGTTTCCTTGGAGCGCGCTCGTGGGCTCAAGGGGTATGTCTCTTGGGCATACTTGCGAAAAATTTGAAACCCCGAGATCGAAGCGCCCAATCTTGATCGAATGTAATCTAGTAATTTTTCCTGGCTCTCGAAACGGCTCGCCAGTTTTCTGTTGGTGGGCTGTCCAATAAGTGTTGGGCGCGGGCCATCATTGCAATTGAGGCGGGGTCCCCGTTTCGCGCCTGGTCAGCGGCCGCAAACGCTGCAACAGCCATTTCAAACTGTCCAGCCCGATAGTGTGCAAGCCCCTGTTCATACGACTTAATCCAAGCTAGGGATCCATCAAACCCATCCTGCATCGCGATCAGTTCGTAGACGACCAGCTCTTCGGTCCGTCCGAACACGATAAGCGTGTCCAGTTCACGGACCACTATCGAATTGGCAGCCTGACGTCTCGTCTCCTGCCCGATCAGAATTAGCGTACCATAATCTTTATTGGCACCTTCTAACCGACTGGCAACGTTCACAACATCACCAATCGCGGTGTAATTCAGACGCTGTTCCGAGCCGATGTTTCCGACCAGGGCCTCACCGCTGTTCAGCCCGATCCTGACGCGCAGGGGGTTGCCGTCCTCATCTTCAATTTCGGACGCTTCCACTGCAGCGACAAGGTCCAACGCAGCGCGGCAGGCATTTTCAGCGTGATTGGTATCATTACGCGGCGCCCCCCAAAACGCCATCACAGCATCGCCAATGAATTTATCGATCGTTCCACCGTTCTGAGTGATGGCGGCTGAGGCCGCGCCGAAAAAGGGTTCCATCAATTGGACGATTTTGGGGCCGAGTTTTTCGGACAGACCGGTGAACCCCGCAACATCACAAAACAAAACGGAAATCTGTTTCATTTCTCCGCCCGGCTGTATCTTGATACCCTCAGCAACCAGCATTCGCACGAGATCAGTGGGCACATACTTTCGGAACGCAGACAGGCCTGCCGCCATGCTGGCAGTTGCTGCAGAAAGATTGGCAAGTTCAGACAGGTTGGAGGGTCTGCGCGCAATCTGATCGACGTCAAAGCGCTCAATTTTACCAAGGTCTTCGGCAATGCGCGCCAACGGATTTGCCACAACTCCGCGGATCAGCCAGATCGCCAGCCCAGTTGCGAAAACCACCACAACTATCAACACGTAAATCAGGTTGATCAGCGTTGCATTGATGCCCGAAAGAAAGGCAGCTTCAGGTATGACTGTTGCAACGCGCCAGCCGTAAAACCCAAGTGGCGTCAGCGCCACCGCATAAGGCACGCCGTCGATGACGATGCGTTTCGTCAAAGTGCCTGGGGTATTCGTTTGGGGGTCAGCCAATAGCCTCTCACCTGAGATCATAGCTGCTTCGTAGAGCTTGCCCTCTCCCATGCGCGCCGGAGTACTCTCATCCGCTTTAGGATCGGGTACTGCAATGACTTTGCCATTAGCGTTCAGAATGAATGCCGCGCCAAACTCGCCAGGTGCAAGCGTGGCAAGAAAACGTGACAAACGATCCGTTTCGATCGCAACGGCCAGAACTCCTTGTCGCTTTCGATTGACGTCTATCGGACCGGCAAAGGCGTAAGTGGTTTTGTCACTATCTGGAAGGTCGCGCACTTCGATCCACCCGGCGAAGTTGAGGCCCATGAAGTTTTCGAACCAGGCATGATCGCGCGGATCATAGGATGTTTCGGTAAAGGTCCTTTCTTCGAACTGGATGTCACCGGGAATGAAGATGTAGCGGTCTTTCCGCAGCATTCGATCCCGGATTCCTTTATCGATTTCCATCATCTCAAGCCCGCCGTCACCTAAGCGATGTGATGCAAAAAAATTCCCATCCGGCCAGCCAAAGAACATCCATGAGATATTCGGCTGTGCCTGTAATTGTGACAGGAAAACAAACTCTCGCTTGTCGGCCTGCCGTGTCGTGATGACGTTCTGAACAAAGATAGTGCGAACGGCTGCCCAAGCGGCTTCGGCCGACCTTAGGGTCACGCCCACCTCGATGCGGACGGTATTTGCAATCTGGCCGTTGATTTCAGCCGCTAGCATACGGCTATTGTCGCGCGCTGTTCTCCACCACAGGGAATGCACGATAACCGTCGATACCCCGATAGAAACAGCCACCAGAATTGACACAGCAATGCCTACGCTGAATCGCAACTAAACCTCCGACAACAACGTCATGTGCCTAAGTATTGAATTGCGACTGCCAAGAGGGCAAAGCTTTCTTAGATCCAATCCCGAATTCTCACGTATCTGTTAGGTGCTAGCCGTGGATTTTGGCGAAGCAGACACCTTAACATTACATGCTGTATCTGACCTACGAAGTCTTCCAGATGCTTCGCGCAGGTGATTGTGTGGCCCAAAGCATGCGCAATTGGGCGGACCCTGAACCGAGGTCGAGCTCCCGATAGGATCACAGTAAATCTGTGAACAAGGGAGAAGGACGATGGAATAATTTGCCGGGCTGGATGCGTCCCTGCGATCATGTGCGCTGTGCAATGTTGATGCGAGGGGTCGCGTTGCATATGAGCGTGAGCTGGCCTGTGACGTCGTTGAAATCGCCCAGTGTCCGGAGAGCTTTGCTTACCCGATTGCAAGGATCGGCTTCGAGGCCGGCACTATGAGTCAGCATTTGTTTTACGGTCTCACGAATTATGGCTTTGATGTTGTCTGTATGGAGGCTCGCCAGGTCAGTGCCGCCCTGTCTGCGATGCGGAACATGACCGATTAGAACGATGCCCGCGGCATTGCTCATACCCTGCGAACTGGCTGGTTCAGCCCGGTCTACATGAAGAGCCGAGAAGCGCATGGTATTCGAGCGCTGCAGAGTTGCCGCAAAGCCTTGTTCAACAAGACAATCGATCTGGCGAACGAAGTTCGGGGTCTTTTGAAGATCTTTGGACTACGCCTGCCCAAGACCGTTCAGCATGGTAGCTTCGATGAAATAGTCCCAAAGCGAGGCTCTCCATTGCCAATCCGACATATGCGTGCCGCGATGTCCCACGAGACATCAACCAGACTGCGAAGAGAAGCGTGACCCGGATGAGCGACGAACGCCCCAACTGACAAAGGAAAACGAGCTTGACCTATAAACCCAATTAGAAAAGCTGCCATTGACCTTGATCACCGTCGCTGCGGTGCGGCCCGTCAAAGGAGACATTCGCTGCGCGAGCGAAGCCGGAAGTCCGACGGAGGTCCGAAGTGCGGGCGAGGTTGTCGCTCGGGTTAACCCGCCTAAGGGTAGACGACCATAGGAAGAACCAAGCCCCAGGGAGTTTCCTCGGCGCGTCGCAATTCCTTGAAGCCTGCTTTTCTGTATGCAGCTATCGCACGGACATTTTCTGGGTGCGGATCAGTGGCAATTACCGGAGCGCCGTCCTCAAAAAGTCTCTTAAGCCTTTGGGCTATGAAGCTCGGGCCGTACCCCTTTCCAGTCATGTTCAATTCGCCAATGAACTGGTCAATTCCACGCGAACCCTTCGGAAGATCATAGAAATGATGATCGTCCCAACCATGAACCGAATAGTCTTGCATATAGGCAAAGGGTTGATCGGCTAAACCGACTATCCACCTAGCCACCCGCGTGTCATCGAAATCCTTGGCTTCACCGGGCTCTGTAGAATCCCACCATTCTCGGACATGAGGACGGGATTGCCAATCCAGCAGCAGTTCAAGATCGGCAGCCGTAGCGCTGCGGAACGTGAATTGTTTCGCGCTTTTCATTACGGAAAACTAGCACAATTGTCTTCGGATTGAATGGCCTCGAAGCAGACGTCGGCAGGCGCGTGCACGCTGTTTTGGGTCTCCACAATAGATTCCGATGGTATGAAAAGCGTTTGCAGCAGGTTGCTAAGGAGGACGAGCGTGTAAGACTGCTGCGCACAATACCTGGCGTTGGAGCGGTGACGGTCTCTGCGATTATCGCCAGCATCGGAGACGGCCACCAGTTCAGAAATGGTCGCGAGTTTGCAGCATGGCTCGGTTTGACGCCTGCGAACAAGTCTAGTGGCGGCAAAGAGAAATTGGGACAGATCACCAAGATGGGTGATCAATACTTGAGATCACTGCTTGTCGTTGGCATGACATCGCTGGTCAGGCAGACCCGATCACATCCAGAGCGCGCTAGCAAATGGCTGACGTCACTTCTCGAACGTAAACCTGTGCGCGTCGCCACTATTGCAATGGCCAATAAGACGGCTCGGATCGTCTGGGCCGTTCTCACACGCAACACACCTTACAACCCACACATGGCCTGAGGAAAAAAGAAACACGAGTTAGCAAGACCTGCGAAATGATGGTGCATAAGTCAGCCGCCAAAGCCAGGACACCCCGCCGAATGTCCTGGGCGATACAGCCCGCTTTGCCGTAAGGGACCTGGTTTGCGGAACCCATCAGGGCCAGCGGTCGAAGCCGCATAAACAGGCCGGACATACGACTGCTTCTGACAAATGCGCAATTCAGATCAAAAAAGTCTTGCTATGCAGGAGCCATCCACACAAGACATTCACTACGAACGCAAAGCTCCAGGGCAGACTAAGGCAGGCGGCATGGATATCGCGAGCCTGAACTGCCCCCAAGTCTCTCAGTCCTTCCTTTTTTAACCTCACATGCTCTGGATCGGTAGCATTGGATCATTTCGGTCTGATCGGTTCCCATAGAGTCAGCAGGTAGAATCGCCTTTGGGCGTAAGGATCAGATGGTTTTTATCACCGTCTTTCGGTGCAAGAAGCTCCATACGCATGAGTGGGCCGATCCCTTTGGTGGCAAAGCTGTGTTCATCCCTCTTGCGATTGCCGCCTTGATCTACCCACGCCCACCTTTGTCGCCTTGTTGCAGGGTCTGAATACCCCCGAAGTTCACTCGGCGTGAAAGAGGCTTTAACCCCTCGGTTGATGTAGGTGAATGTCAGATACCTCAGGATAGATCGGGATGTGGGTGGGACAAGTTCCCAGGCGACAGAGGCGTCATTGCTCGGCAGTTCGGGTTTGGTGCGTCTGCTTTTTCTCAGTGTTCAGGCCCAAGTTTGTAAGCTGAGACCAGTGCGCTAGTTTTGTCACCCGGTAGGTTGTTTCGGGCTCCATACTTCCGGGCGCAGCGATCATTGGAGACGATCCTGCGCGCCTCTTCCCGGAACATGGCTTTGATTTGCTTGTCCATTTCACCTCCTAAATACTGAGTTTAATGGTGTCGAATTAGCGGCATACCTGATAAGTGCAGAGGTTCCGCAGCCAAGCAAAGTTCCATACTGAAATTCCAGATATTACCTACCGAATGCGTTAAGTCATGGTTCGCATTTAATCACACCGAGCGGACCATACGGTTGGCAAGAATATGCAGGAAGAAAAGCGCATGCTTGATTAGCGCAACTCTACTGGCGTAGTTTCATACAAGGACTCAAACAAAAAAGGAGCGAACTTACACATTTGCTGCACTGCGTCTGATTTAAGATAGGGCAGCGTCAGTTTCAGTTTTTCTCCTGCTTGGCCTCACGTTCGTTTGCGTACCCGGCCTTTTATTTGTGTTGAAGTTTTAATGAGGGCCTCGTTGTTTGGGGCAGTTTTGGCGGAGGGTTCTTCCTGCAATGCAAAACAAAAAAAACGCCGTCCCCCCAGCTTTGTCCCAATCGGTCTGGCTCAGAATTCAAAGTACCGATCCTTCAGCCATACAGTGCTCCAATCCGGCCAAGTGTTTGATCGCGGGCGCGCCAAGGCGTCAGAGATCTCTCCGAATACCAATTCACCACGATTGCCCCCACACGGCTGTTCTTGTGGGGCAAAAAAGGCTGAGTGATGCGTGTTTTTGATATCGCATTGATTGGCGCAGGGCCTGCCGGTTATGCCGCACTGACCGCATTACGGGGGTTTTCGGGGTCGTTGGCCGTGATCACCGGGGCAACACCCGACCCCTGGCAGGGTGGGCCTGCAAAGGTGGTTTCGGTGGCGTTCGAACGACAAAAACCGGCCTGTTTGGCGGACCGTATGCCCGTATCCGGTGACGCGCCGCCCATGTATGCAGCGGCCGAAGTGGGCGGCCTTGCCAATTACTGGGGCAAACAGCTTCAGGTTTACGGCAGCGACGACCCGTGGGGGCAAGGCCCATTTCTGGAAACCTGGAAGGCGTATAAGACCGCCTGTGATACGGTGCAGGCTGATCTCGAGGTGATCGGCGGCACCCGGCAGCAGAATCTGGACAGCGATTTCGAGGCCAGCGTACCGCGCCTATTGGTCGGAACCAAGGACGCACCGGGCAGTCAGCTGAACGCGATGGCACTTGCGGTCGAAAAGCGGCTGCAACAGATCCCCAGTGTCGAAGTTATGTCCGGGCGCGTGCAGCGGATCGAACAGGAACAGGGCGTTCTGCGTCTGGACCTTGGCGGAGGCACGCAGGTCCGGGCGCGCCGCGTATTTCTGGCCGCCGGTGTTTTGGGGACGGCGACCACCTTGGCGCGCAGCATTCCCAATGTCTCAGAGATCGGATTTCGCGATCACGCGCCCTATACCATCAACTGTTTCCGGCTGGACCGCATCCTTGGGCCAACGCACAGCTATGCCAACAGCGGTAATTTCAACGCCCTGACGGTCACGTTGAAAAACGGGGGACGCTGCGATTTGTTCGCCTCGGTCTATGCGGTATCGCAGGCACCCATCAGCCTGCTGACGACCAATTTCGGACTGGGTCCCCGATTGCGCGGCCGCCGGGTGGGACGGATCTTTGATTTCGTGCAACCGATCCGTCTTTGGACCCCGAAAACGCAGGTCCAGTTTCGGCATAATCCCACCGGTAGCCAGACCGAGGCCACCCCTACCCTGGATAAGGAACCCGACTCGAAGCTAAGGCGTTTTCTGGATTGGCTCGTCGCCCATGGTGTTCGCAGCAAGCTGGGCCAGACCGCGCCGGGACAGGGGTTTCACTATCACCGGCTGACCCTTGGGGCCGACCGGCGCGCCGTCGATGATGTGGTCAAATCCACCTTTGACGGACAATTGCGAGTCATTGACGCCTCTTGCCTGAAACAGATCGGCTGCCCCCCGCATACTCTGACGGCAATGGCACAGGCTTATGCCCGCGTGAGCCACGATCTGGAAAGCCCGGAATACCAGTAAACTTTCTACAGCCGCACCCCGGTTTTCCGGCGCGTTCAAAGAGGGATTCAATGCACAGTTTGACCAAAGACAGCAAGCTTGCGTGCGAACTTCCCCATTTTTCCACCGGCCTTGATCGCCTGTAAAGCCGCCTGAACGTCCGGCGGCCCAACCGCCTCATCAGAGGCCACGCACAGCTCGTAGAGCAGTTCCAGAATGCCGCCCAGGTCGCGCGGAAGCTCTGGCGGCAAATCGACCATCATACCCGCCAGTGCAGATTTTACCGCCCGTGCGTGGGCGTTGGATGTTCCGGCCACCTGAGCCATTCGCTTGGTCCACCGGCGCAGCGGCAAGCCCGCGTGAAACACAAGCGAATGTGCGGCGGATGCAAACGCGCTTTGGTCGAACACGTGTTGATCCATCAATGTGGCCATTGCATCGGTTGTTGTCGTTCCAACGCCCTCGTCGGCGCTGGCCAGATACCAAGCGAGCATTGCGTGCGCCATGGGTCCGGGTTTGGGATCAGGGCGGAAAAGCGGGTCCAGGAACGTCAGACAATGGTGGTTGGTCAGCTTCTGGTCCAGTTCCAGTTCGAAGATACCGGTGGCAAAGAATAACTCGGTATGCGCGGGACGGGCTAACCCAACCCATGGGTTCGGGAGCATCATCCAGCTGCTGCCCGGATCGCTCATGTAAGTATGCTCGGATTTTGCAGGCAGGGCAAAACCCAATGCGGCATCCACATCATCGGGAATTCGGGGCGTGATGCGGATTTTCGGTCTCGGCCAGGCATATTGATCTATGCGCCGAATATCCGCGTAGAACTCGAAACATGCCGGGTGGCCCAAGCCCGGCACGGGTCCGCCAATCAGGTTTTCGATGCGTGGGTCCGCTTGCAACGGCAGGGTCGAAGACCACGCAATCGCCCATAGCTGCTTATCCGTCTCAGGCGGCAGGTCGGCCCCCAGCGCATAGGCCAGCGCCCGTTCCTGTTCTGACAGCGGCTTCAGGTCGTTCCGAGCGGTGTCACGTCCTTCGGGTGCCAAACGCATGAGGGCCAGTTTGAAATCCGCGCCCCCCGGCGGGACGCCGATCTTTCGGTATTCTGCCAGACGATCAATCAACTGATCCGCGGCCAGAAACCCGCGATTGTCACTGGGTGCCGACAGCATGGGTATAGCGTACCCTTCCTGCACAAAAGCCAGCAGCTCTTGCGCCCGGGCTGCAAACATCCCTTCAAAGCTGTTGCGATCAATCACAAGCGGCGTGTGCCCGGAATACCTTGGCGTATGATACGGCTGCAGTTCAGTGTCGACATCCTTCCCATTGGCCCATGCCAGCGCGGTCGCCAAAATTGGTTTTTCGAAATTCCCTGCCCCGCCGAAAGCGTCTTGCACCACGCGGTTCCTCAACTGGGTTGCCCGTTTCGCCAGTGGTGACAACAGCGGACCAGCCGCCGCCCCGAACCGCGCCAGACCGTCAAATGCGCGTTCCGTCAAAAACGGATCGCTGCCGTTTTCCAAAAGCTCCAGAAATACCGCCACGGCTTCTTCGACCGACGCCACCGGATGAAGGGATTCGACCCGGGCCACCAGATCATCCGCGTCAGGCAACGGGGCCGGTTCACTGCCTCCGACAATCTCTGAAAGCCTTCCCCGTACGGTCGGAGCAACCATTTCCGCATAATCACGCAACTTGTCCTGAACCTCAGGTACCGAGTGCTGGCCCAAGGTTTCGATCAAGTCCAGCGCCCTTGCCTGCACATCTCCGGCCTCGGAAATCAGGGCCGACGCCGCCATCAAAGCAAAGTCAGATGCCCTGTCGGGATGGCGCTTGGCGCAGCTTTTCAGCAATTGCAACGCCATGACGGCGCTGGATTTCTGGCGGCCTTGCAACGCGGGGTCGATCGACGCCAGCAGCGCGGCAGGGTCAATCCCGTTCAGTTTGTCGATCCGTTTCAACACCTTCAACGCAAAAGCCACGGTCGGAGGCACAGAGCTGGCTAGCAAGTCCAGATACCGCCCGGTCCGGTGCGAAATCTCTGCGTCCGTAGGACAGAGACCGGCGTGAAACCGCGAATACCACCCGGCCCGAAACTGTCCGAAATCCCGTTCAAGCGCATCCAGTGAGGCGTCCAGCAGCCGGTCTCGGTCCAATGTGCCGTCGTCGCACAGGCCGATCAGGAAATCTGACCAGGATGCCCCCGGCCCGCAGTATTTGTCATGTGCGGCAAGGCTCAGGTCACCGCCGCCTTCAACCTCGAAGAACCGCCAGACATCATGCGTCAGAAACCGGTCGCGCGCGGGCTCCGGAATGGCCGCCTGATGGGCATAGTAGCCCAGTATGTAGGCGTCCGTTTGCGGGATATTGCACTGACCTTGAGCATACAGCGCATGGACGACTTCGATCAGGCGCGGGTTGTCTTCGACCGCCGCCACGGCCCAATCGTCCATCCAACTGAGGTTCAGCGCGCCAAAAACATCCGTCAGTGGGATCGATTGCGGCAGGATGCGCCAGTCGCCACAGCTATATTCGGATGGGCGCGCCGTCGCCAGAACAGCGACACCAAGCGCATCGCCGTCCTTGGCCAAATCCGAGACCTGTTTCCTGTCACTGAACTGGGCATCCCAATACGCTTTGTCATACGCTTTCTGCGTTTTCAGAGCGATCGGGGCAAAGGCGCGACGGTCGGCTTCGGGAATGGCGGCAAGTGCCTTTAGCACGTGACGGGCGCGCTTTGTGGTAATCAGCTGGAGGAATTCTGCTTCGGTCACTGGAAGCGCTCCGTTTCCATTTCCGCGGCCAGAATGTGCTTGCAGGGGCCGCGCGCGTTTTTGTGTCTGGCATACCAGGGACAGGTGCAGCTCGGAGCGCCATCCCCAAAACGCACACGGTGAACCGCCGCATCGCTGATCACCTCGGCACCGCCCTGTTCAAGTGTGACCGCCCGGGCATCCACCAGGTTCCGGGCCGCTTCCAGACGGGGGTTCATTGCCTCGACCCGGTCCATGTCAAACGGAAGAACCCTGTGAAACCAGGCGGAATGAGCAAGATCGAACCCCACAAGGCCCAAGGCTGCCAGATGCGACATGGCCATATTGACCTGCTCCTGCGACAGGCCGGTGTAACGGGCCAAAGAGGACAGGTTCAGCCCGTCCTGCCAGTTCAACTGCGCCCGCATGGCGGCAATTTCTGCTTCATTCCGCGCCAGATCGGACAGCAATCGGCCATCGCCGGAAAACCCGCGCCAGGGTTCGGCATTCAGCACCAGGGTCAACCGCTGTGATCCAAAATCAAGCACCCATGCCGAGCTTTGCAACGCAGGATTGCCATAGACATGAAGAGCCTTGGCCCTACTCACCAGTGTTTCGAACACGCGCAGGCGATGCCCTCCGCGCAGTGGCACACTGCCCGGCGCCGGACGGGTCGTGGTTCTGACCCTCGGGCCTGTAGCCGCGACCCAAACCCGATGGTCCGATTTCGAGCGCGGCAAGCTTCGCAGGAACCGCTGCGCCGACACGGGCGGCAACGAGAACGCTTTCTCCATTCCCGACAGGTGCCCCTGCACTTCGCCAAAGCCTTTGATCCATCGCACGGGCAGCGGCACTTTGCGCTCGGTAACACTGGCCCGCTCATGCGCCAGTCCAACCGCGCGCGGGCCAATTGTAATCTCCAGACGGCTGTCCGGCTTGGTCTGCGCCAACAACGCCCGCAGCTGGGCCCCGAAGTCCACGTTTGTGGTCCCTTTGGCACGATGTACGACCTCAAGAGCACCTTCATCGATGTCCAGACGGATATAGGCGCTGCAACAGGCCGAGAAGCCTTCGAACCGAACAGTTGTCGGGCCAACGGTCGCGACGGGATCGGCCTCACGCAGTATCCGCGCCAACATGGATGGCGGAACATAGAACCTTGACCCCACGATTTCAGAGACCGCCCGCAAGGCCCTGGCCGTCACGTCAGGCTCATTCGCAAAAGCCGTCAGAAAAGCTTGCGGCTCTTTTTTGCCGATCCGATCCGCAACAAGAAACAATGAGCGGTCGTGATCCTGCCCGACCAGAGAAGAGCAGCCCGCATAGTGGTAAACGTGGTCAACTGCGCTCATTCCGGCCTTCCTGAAAATGGTGCAATGCTCAACTAATCAATGATCTTGGCACCAGATTGACGTGGTAAAGGTGTCAACAATGAGGCCCCTTGCCGCGATCCTCTTGGGCACCACAATGGGTCTCGTTTCGGGCACTACTCGAGCGTCCAGACGCCCACCCGGCGATCGTTGGCTTGACGGCAAGTCACTTTTCGCCGATCCATCAACTCTCGCATTTTCAGCACCGCACCATAGTTTTAGGATGCGCCCCACCGCAAACGCCCTAGACTAAAAGACGAACCGTTACCAAAGGCCTCGTACGTGAATATCGAAAACCGCATGATGATGCCGCCTCGCCACGAGTTGCGAAATGTGCGCAATCAGGGCATGACCTTTCTGGCGCTGGCGTTTCTGTTCAGCATATTCGTCAACATCCTGATGCTGACCGGGCCTTTGTTCATGTTGCAGGTCTATGACCGGGTGCTGGGCTCGCGCGCCGTGGAAACGCTGACGGCACTGTTTTTGTTGGTGACCCTGCTCTATGCGCTTATGGCGATGCTGGACTATGCCCGCGGCAGAATCGTCGCGCGGTTCGGGGCCCGCTTCCAGACGCAACTGGATGAACGTGTGTTCGATGCGACCCTGCGCCGGTCACTTTTCCCGCAGGCGCGATCTGCACCGGCAACGGCACTGCGCGATCTCGAGTCGATTCAGAACCTGTGTTCCTCGCCTGTCTTGCTGGCGGTGATGGATATCCCGTGGACTCCGGTTTTTCTGGCGGCGATCTTCCTGTTCCACCCGCTGCTGGGCTGGCTGGCCGTGGCAGGCGGATCCCTGCTGATCGTGATTGCACTGCTGAACCAGGGGCTGACGCATCGCAAGGTGGCCTCGGCACAACGGGCTTCGGCGCAGGCCAACGCCTTTTCGGAACATGCCAGACAGGCCGCCGAGGTGGTGCGATCACAGGGTATGCAGGACGACATTACCCAGCGTTGGCAACGTCAGCGGACCAACGCCCTGCGCCAGACCATTGCCGCCAGCGACTGGACTGGCAGCTTTACCTCGCTGACCAAATCTCTGCGGTTGTTCCTGCAATCGGCGATGCTGGCGCTTGGCGCCTGGCTGGTGCTGCGCAACGAGTTGACGCCCGGCGCGATGATCGCCGGATCGATCCTGCTGGGCCGCGCACTGGCACCTGTCGAACAGGCGGTGGGTCAATGGGGGATGGTCGAACGCGCCCGAACGGCCTGGACCTCGCTGAACCGGTTTCTGGATGCAACCCCGCCCGAATTGCCGCGCACCAAACTGCCCGTACCCAAGGCCCATCTGACCGCCAAGGGCCTGACCGTCATCCCGCCGGGCGCTGACAAACCGACCCTGCGAAACGTCACGCTGCGGCTTGAACCGGGTCGCGCGCTGGGTGTCATCGGCAAAAGCGGGTCGGGAAAATCGACGCTGGCCAAGGCCCTGTTGGGCCTGTGGCGACCGGCGGCAGGGGAAATCCGGCTGGGCGGGGCAACGCTGGATCAATACGATCCCACCGATCTGGGTCAGCATATCGGCTACTTGCCGCAGGAAGTGACCCTGTTCAACGGAACGGTGGCCGAGAACATCGCTCGTATGTCGGAAAACCCCGATCCCGAAGCCGTTGTGGCCGCTGCGAAGAAAGCCAAGGCGCATGAACTGATCCTGACCCTCAGCAAGGGGTACGACACGTTTCTGGAAGGCAATGACAGCCAGTTGTCCGGTGGTCAGAAACAACGTATCGCATTGGCGCGCGCCCTGTACGGGGACCCGGTCATGCTGATTCTGGACGAACCCAACTCGGCCCTGGACGCCGAAGGAACCGAGGCGCTGAACGCCGCTGTTCGGGGGCTGAAAGAGGCCGGGAAATCCGCCATCATCATGACCCACCGGCCGCAGGCGATCTCGGAATGTAATGATCTGGCGGTTGTCGAAAACGGTCAGGTGGTGAAAACCGGCAGCCGGGACGAGGTACTGGCTGCGATGGTGCAGAACGCCGGCGCGATCAAACGGGGCCTCAGCCAGGTGAAAAAAGATGCAGGATAAGACGGCTCAGGATACACGCCCGGTGTGGCGGATCACGGTACCGGCCTTTGTCGGTTTTACAGCGCTGATCATTCTTGTCGGCGGACTGGGCGTCTGGGCGGTTCAAACTCGTCTGGCCGGGGCCATTGTCTCGCAGGGGATCATCGAGGTTCAAAGCAATCGTCAAGTGGTCGAACATCCCGATGGCGGCGTCGTGGGCGAGATCTATGTCCGCGATGGCGACGCGGTGACCGACGGCGACTTGCTGGTGCGTCTGGACGATACATTTTTGTCTTCGGAAAAGACCATCGTCGAATCCCAGCTGTTTGAGTTGTTGGCCCGCCGGGTCCGTCTTGAGGCTGAACGCGACGGCGGAGATGCCGAAGCCCTGGCGGCGCAACTGGCATATGTGCAAAAGCAGGACAATATCGACCCTGACCTGATTGCAGGCCAGCAGCGCCTTTTCGAGGCCCGTCTGGAGACCCTGACCCAACAAACCGAACAGCTGCGCAAACAGCGGATCCAGATCGAAAGCGAGATCGAAGGCACCGAGGCCCAACTTGTATCCCTGCGGCGTCAGGTTGAGCTGATTCAGGACGAATTGAAGGACCAGCAGAGCCTGTTTGACCGCGGCCTGACCCCGGCCAGCCGGGTTTCGGCCCTGCAGCGGGAAGAGGCAAGCCTGACCGGCGAAATTGGCCGTCTGGAGGCTGCGGTCGCGCGCCTGACGGGCCAGATCTCGGCCACCGAGATCGAGATTGTCGAACTGACCTCGACGCGGCGCGAAGAGGCGATCACCGCATTGCGGGATGTGCAGACGCAAATCTCGGAACTGGCCGAGCGTCGCCTGTCTCTGGACGTGCGGCTGTCGCGGCTGGATATCCGCGCGCCCGTCGCCGGAACGGTCTACGGCAGTCAGGTCTTTGCGTTGCAGTCTGTGATTCAGCCGGCAGAGCCAATGATGTATGTGGTGCCGCAGGACACGCCGCTGCTGGTGGCGGCACGCGTGGACGCGATCCATGTGGATCAGTTGCATATCGGTCAGCCGGTCTCACTGCGCTTTCCCGCCTTCAACCAGCGGGAAACGCCCGAGATTGACGGCCGCGTCATCACCGTTTCGGCGGATACCTTCACCGATGACAACACCGGTCAGACCTATTATCGCGCCGAGGTCGCGCCCGAAGACAACCAGATCGAGCGACTGAACGGTCAGGCGCTGATGCCGGGGATGCCAGTGGAAACCATGATCAAAACCGACGAAAGAAGCCCCTTGTCCTATTTGATCAAGCCGTTGGCCGACTATTTCAACCGGGCCTTCCGCGAGTAGCAGCAACAGCGGATTTCAGACCTGTTCGACGTTCCCTAGCAGGATCGCGGTCATGTCTGTGGCAATCACGTTGTCCACTGCCGTCACTTGTACACCCGTTTCGTAGCTGACATTCGTTTCCGTGATGCCCGACAGGTCCGCATCCTTGTCCAGGAACACCCATTCCGCATCTTTCTCGGCTGGCAGGCCGACAGATATCTTGAGGATGGCCAAAGCGTCGAACGCGTTCACAATGCCGTCCTGATTAACATCTGCCGCGATCAGGTTTTCCGGCGTCGCCGGTCCCCATGTCGGGTCAAGCCCGACCGAGAGCCGGAGAACCTGCAAGGCGTCCAGCGCCGAGATTTTGTCACTGGCCAGCGAATAGGTTTTGACGATATCCAACTCGCCCTCAAACGTGCCCGAGGGCAAACCCAGATCGAAACGCCCTTCGTCATCCGCGCGCACACTGATGGTTCCGCCACCGTCCGGAGTAAAGAGGATCTCGGCATCAGACAGGCCGGGATTCGCGGTCTCAGAGCTGATCGAGATATCGCCCAAAACACCGTCCGAACTGTCCGGTTTCAACCCGCCAAAATCCCCAAAATCCACCGGAATGTGATCCGGTCCGCCAAACCCCGTTCCGAATACTTCGGCGCTGGTCAGAGGCCCCCCGGTCGCGGAATTGATGACGATCACCTCGTTGATGTATTCAATCTGCGCCCCCTGCGCGGTCGCGGTAAACGTCAACTGGCCGGGCGTGCGCAGCAACGGATAGTCGAACAGGTCCAATCGGTCGACACCGGCCTGAAAGCCGTTAATCGTCGTCGGATCACTGCCGTATTGCATGACAAAGATATCCGCTCCGGTTCCGCCATGCATCGTGGTCGCCGCGACTCCTGCCACCAGAATGTCATCCCCTGCCCCGCCCATCAGGGTGGTCTCCAAGATGCTGCCGCTGAGTATGTCGTTCTGCGCCGACCCGGTAACCGTACCGAACCCTGACTGCACGATACCCAGATCATCGATCGAAACGCTCAGTTGCGTCAGCCCCGCGTCCTGTTGCGAACCGACGAGGATCTGCAGCTCGTCCCCGACATGGGCAACGCTCAGCGTTTCGACATTTTGCAGGCCGCTGTGCACGGTGTCGGCAAAACTGTCCAAATGCACCAGTTGGCCGTTCGGCGTCAGGGTAAACAGAGTAACACCGTCATCGCCCCCGCCCGCCACGACAAACACATGCCCGTCAGCCTCGACCACGGCCAGATCCTGCACGGTTTCAAACCGCGTATGCAGCGAATCCAGAACGTGATCGGTTGCAATCAGACGTCCGTCAGCCGCCAGCTCCATAACGCTGAGCGAGTTGCTGTCCGCTCCTGCCACAACAACCCAGGACTGACCATAAGCCTGCACCACCTCAACTGCTGTCGGCGTCGCGATCCCCAGTGTTGCCAGCGCGTCGCTGTTGTCGACCGTGGTCAAGGCACCGGTGTCCTGATCAACCTTGTAAGTGCTTATCGCGCCGCTAACGGCATCGGCCGCAATCACGAAATGGCCCGCCCCGGCCTGCAGCACCTGCATCGAATCAGCCTGCCCTGCGACCGATGCCGCCAGGCTCAGTGACCCATCCCCGTTCACGGTATAGGTCGCGATCTGCCCTGTCCCCTCATGCGCGATGGTCAGAACATCCCCAAACTGAACAAGGGCCGAGATATCACCGCCACCGACCAGAGAATCGGTCTCCTGCAAGGCACCTACGGTCCCGTTCGGGTTCAGCTCATACCCGACCAGCCCGGTTGCGGTGCCCACATCCAGAACAAGTTGGTCGTCGCCGGCCAGCGACACGGGCATGGCGCTGTCGCCGACCTGATACGTGATCGAACCGCTGAAATATTCGGTGTCCTGCAACTGTGGCAGAGCGCCCTCGACCAGCTTCCACACCGTGATTCCACCGCCCGGGCCGGTCACGCTGTACAGATACGTTTCGCCATTAAGCGTTTTTAAAGCCGTATCGCCGATACCTGAATCGAGCGCTGCGCTCCCTGTTGCAACCACTCCTTCGAACTGAAGCACCATATCAAATCACCCCACGCCAAATCTGGCACCGACTACAGGATGATCCGATGCCCAGTCCGAAACCAAAGCGGGAATGTGGAGAAAACGAGGAGTTCGGCTTCAGTTTAACTCAATTTTTTCTGGTCCGACCGCATGAGTCACCGAAGGGAAAGACAGATGAACAAAACCTGGACCCCTCGGGCGGATGCGGAAACCACATGTGAGGGCAAGATGACCAAAGAACCTGAATCCAAGATCAATCCAGCTGCGGATCAGCCTGATTTCGAGCGTAAGCAGAACATTCGCCGGTGGATCGACGGCAAAATGCGCCGTTGGGCCGGTCGTGGCATTGCCGGTGGGCTCGGGTCGACAATCCTGGCTCTGCCCGCACTGGCTCAGGCCACTGTCGAAGAGCTTTATGCCTTCCAGTTCGCGGAAACGATCCCCGGGGTGCGCTCGGTCAAGGTGCTGGATAATGGCGACGTTCTTCTGAAACTGGCCGATGGCCGAAAACTGGTTGTTGCCGCCGAAAATGTGCAGGTGCTGGACAGCGGTGCGGTCATGATTGCCGAGGGCGTCGTATCCGAGATCGCCCAGTTCAGCCTAGCCGAAGCGGGCGGCGCTGCTGCCGCCGGAGGAATCAGTGGAGCCGGGGCCGCCTTGGGTGGGCTGGGTCTGGCGGGTGCCGCTGCTGCTGCCGGTGGTGGTGGTGGAGGAGGAGACGATGCTGCCCCCGCACCTACTCCTACGCCTGCGCCTGCTCCCAGTAATCCCGTTCTCAATCTCGCGGGTTCGCAAGCCAACACTTTGAGCAGCGCCAGCATGAACCTCACCGCACCGGAAGGTACGGAAACGGTCGAGGTAACCATCGGCTCGGTCACCAAGACCGTGACACCCGAAGCTGACGGGTCTTGGAGTATTTCGCTGACTCCCGCCGAAGCCGCAGCCCTGCCGCAGGGCGAGCAAACCGTGACGATCCGCAATCTGGATGCCACGGGTGCGGAACTGTCGTCTGAGACGGTCGCCTTCGATGTGGATACCACCCCCCCGACCCTGACAATCACGGGGTTCTCCGACGGCGCGGTGATGAACGCGGCCGAACAGGCCACGGATCTGACCATCACTGGCACGACAACGGCGGAAGACGGCCAGACCGTCACCGTCACGATCTACGGGCAGATCTACGAAGGCACGGTTACCGGCGGACAATGGAGTGTAACGGTCCCTGCCGCAGGGCTGGCCGTCATGCCGGACGGCGCAACGATTGCCGTCACTGCGGACGTCACCGATCAGGCGGGTAACCCGGCCACGCAAGCCGGTGCCAGCTTTGATACGGATTTTTCCGCTCCGACAGTTTCGCTGGACCCGGTTGCCGGCGGGTCGATTGAATTGATCGATGTCAGCGCCGACCTGACACTGACGGGATCAACCACGGCTGTCGATGGTCGGCCCATTACCGTGACCTTTGACGGTCAAACCTATTCGACCTCCGCAACGGGCGGCACTTGGAGCGTGACAATCCCCAGCGCTGATCTGACTGGCTTGGTGACCGGAGTGCCCGCCGCATTCAACGTCACTGTTTCCGATGCGGCAGGCAACGCTTCTGTTCCAGCCTCGGCCTCTGTCCCGGTTGATTTGACAGGCCCATCCGTCGCCATCTCTCCCTTGTCCGTCGGAGCGGTTCTGAACGCTGTCGAAGCAGGCTCCGACCTGACGATCTCGGGCACGACCGGCAATGTGCAGGACGGCCAACAAGTCACGGTCACCCTGAACGGCCAGACCTATACCGATACCGTCACAGGCGGCACGTGGAGCGTGACAGTCCCAACCGCCGATCTCGCCTCCCTGCCGGACGGAGGGAATTTCACTGTCTCAGCGGACGTTTCAGATTCGGATGGTCTGGCAGCCCCTCAGGCCAACGTAGCGCTGGCCAAAGATGCGACCGCCCCAATGTTGTCGGTCGACAGCTTCTCGGACGGTGCCGTGCTGAACGCGGCTGAGCAGGGCACCGACCTGACCATCACGGGTTCGACCAGCGCCGAGGATGGCCAGACCGTGACCGTTTCGATGAACGGTCAAACCTACACTGGTGCTGCATCCGGTGGTGCATGGTCCGTTACCGTGCCTGCCGCTGATCTGGCAGCCTTGTCGGACGGGGCCACCATTGCGGTCACCGCAGATGTGACCGACCAGGCAGGGAACCCTGCAGTTCAGGCCAGCAACAGCTTTGACACCGATTTCACCGCCCCGACAGTGAGCATCACAAACCTGTCGGACGGTGCGGTCATGAACGCTGTGGAACAGGGCACAGACCTGACGGTAACCGGCAGCTCTGACGCGGCGGATGGCACGGTGGTGACAATCGAAATCGCTCGCCCCGACGGCACCGTGGATGTCACAGGCACCGCCACGGTCAACAGCGGCACCTGGAGCTACACGGCCCCGGCCTCGGACCTGGGCGCGCTGCAGGATGGCGTGTCGTATGACGTGGACGCGTCGGTGTCGGACCCGGCAGGCAACAGCGCAGGGGCAAGCACAAGCTTTGACACCGATTTCACGGCGCCGACCGTAACACTCGATCCCTTGTCCGTGGGCTCCGAACTGGACGTGACCGAGCAAGGCAGCGACCTGACGATCACGGGGGCAACCAGTGCCGAGGACGGGCAAACCGTGTCCGTCACCCTGAACGGCCAGACCTATTCCGGTGTCGCCTCTGGCGGTACATGGTCAGCCACTGTTCCAGCCGTAGATCTGGCCGCCCTGTCAGACAGCACCGGCTATCCGATCTCGGCCAGTGTAAGCGATCAGGCCGGGAACCCGGCAATACCGGCCACAACCACTCTGACCACAGATTTCCGACCGGTTTTGACCATGAACCCCGTCGGCACAAACAACGCTGTTTCGCTGGCTGACGCACAGGCATCCGGCGTAACCGTTTCGGGAACATCAACCGGTCTGAGCACTGGCCAGACGGTGGATGTTTCCCTCAACGGAAGCCCGATTGGCAGCACGACTGTGGCGGCAGACGGCAGCTGGTCTTTGGCTGTCGCGGCCTCGGATTTCTCGGGAATCGACTCGGGTGACGCCCTTGATTTCTCGGCGAATGCTACGGTCTCCGGCGGGCCGGACCCTGTAACTGCGACGGACGAGAACACCGCGCACGAACCTGCGGGCTATGTAATCACTCAGACCGGGATTTCTGGGAACACGGCCACCTTTGAGGTCTATGCCGATTCGGACATGGATATTTCTGGCGGTCTCGCCCTGGACGTGAAACTGGGTTTCGATCCCTCCGTAACGACCTACGACCTCGGCTCTGAGACCCCAAATGGCGGTATCTTTGGCTTCTTCGCCAATCCGGATGGCGCATCGCTGATCCGTTTCTCCGGTGCCTCGACCACCATTACAGACCTGAGCCAACCCCTGATGAGCTTCGACATGACAGTCGTCGATGCAAGCCAACCCATTGAGCTGTCGATCACGACTTCTGTTGGAGGGCATTCCGTCTTTCAACTCGGCACCAACGGTGATGACACGCTGGTCGCAACCAATGTGGACAACATCATCCGCGGGCAGGACGGCAACGATGCGATTGATGTTTCGGCCGCAGGACGCGACGTTGTCGTGTTCGAGGCAGACCCGGCGGCCAATGGTATCGATACGGTGACAGGTTTCACAATCGGCACGGCCGCCGAGGTGACGGATGCCATCATGTTCAGCGGCCTGAGCGTCGGAACCCTTCGTGGTGACGGAACAGATTTCGAAACTCTGGCCGTTGGCGATGCGATCGGTGCCGATACCGGTGTTGTTGGTTTGACAACGGCTTTGGGCGATTTGTCCCAAAGCACGATCGAAACCGCGGTTGAGAGCTTTACCGGGCTTCAGGCAGGTGACGAAATCTACGTTATGGCAACGGACGGGACTGACAGTGTGCTGGTCAAAGTCGACTACAGCGCTCCGAACTCAGCATCTGTTGAAACTGTCGCGCATTTCACCGGCCTGGATGACCTGACCGGTCTGAGCGCAGACAACATCCTGCACACCGATCCCACCGGGGCAACCGCCTGATCACCAAAGTGGCTGCCGGTCTCTCTGATCGGCAGCCATAGCAAAAAATGGGGCAATAATGGCACAGAACGGCCTGGTTCCAGTCACCGCTGCACGGCACGGTCATCAGTACTGGAAACGTTTCACCTCTTATGAATTTGCAACCAATCGCGCTGATTGCGCAATTGTATTGCAGGAAGCTCCGCAAATAGCCGCGGCCTTTCCGATTGTGTTCAGGGAAACCGGCGAGGGCGTCGAACCCAGGGCCGTGTTGTCCCTGAAAGACGATATGCCCACACCCTTTGTTTCTCAGGAAGGACGATGGCTGGCGACTTATGTCCCATCCGAGCTCCGCTCCCATCCCTTTCAAGCACAGCCCCTCGGACAAAACACGCCCGACGGATCGACCCTGTTTCAACTGAATGTGGATGAAACATCTGGCCTGCTCAGCACCAATCCGAGAGATGAGCCCTTCTTTGACTTGGCTGGAATTCTGTCGCCTGCTTTGCGCGACGTGCAGCGATATCTTCAAACCCGCGTTGCGGCCCACGAGACGACTCTTGAGCTGTGCCAGACACTCAGGGCCATGGGGCTATTTGAACCCGCAGAATCCCACGATGAAATCACTCTGCCATCCGGGACATTGGGCATTTCACCCCTACGGCTAAAGAAACTGTCTCAGGCTGAGAAACTGAAACTGCTCGATTCGGGTGCGTTTCTGCTGATCCATGCTCACCAAATCTCGCGTTGCCATTTCGCATGGCTGGCACGGGCGCAACAACAGTTGGCAGAGCAAAACTCACAACAGAAATACACCGAAAATTCAGACATTTCCGGTTTCCTTAGTGCAATGGCCAACGCGCAGAATGACGATGTCCTCGGAACCGGAGGGGTGTGAAACACCTATGCCAATACTCAACCGCAGACTTGGATTTGCACCTTTTCTATTCATTGCCGCCATGTTGTCGGCCTGCACACCCACGCCTGACCTGACAGGGGTTGAGATGTCCTTGTCCAGCGGGTCCGTCGGGGCTGGCGCAAGTGCACCTGCGCCTCGGCTGGCGCAAAGCGCGTTTGGTCAGCGGATCAGGGCTGCTGTCGAAACAAATCCGGATCTGGCGCAAAGCGCAACGAGGCTGGAGATTGCTGCAGCCAACGAGGATGCCGCCAAAGGAGCATTTTTGCCCCGCCTGTCCGTCGGCGTAAACGCACGGTCCGAACGTATCGACTCCGATATCGCCGATGTCACCCCGTACCTGCGTATTTCTCAGTTGGTATACGATGGCGGAGCCGCGTCGAATGATCTGACCGCAGCAAAAGCCCGCGTTTTGCAAAGTCGCGGAGACCAGGTGCAAACCGCTGCCGCCGTCGCGCTGTCGGCAATCGAAGCCTATGTCGTGGTTCTTGACCGGCGAAAAATTCTGGAAATATCGACAAGGAACGTCGCGGTTCATGAAGAATTGGTGCACCAGATCACAGAACGTTCGGAACAGGGTGTGGGGTCGAATGCTGACGTTCTGACGGCGCGCTCTCGGATGGCGGATGCGCAGACGCGGCTGGCGGATGCCAGGGCGCGCCTGGATCGTGCAAACGCCCAATATCGTGAGTTCTTTGGTGCTGCTCCAGGGGCTCTCCCACCGCCTGTCACGGCTCCGAAACTGTCGCGGACCGATTCTCAGATCGTGATGGATAGCCCGCAGGTCAGGCGGGCCGACGCAGCGCTGCTGTCGGCAAAGGCTGAGCAGGCCGCCGCCCTTGCACGCCGCCAGCCGGGCATTGAATTCGCAGCTTTTGCCGACCGGGATGACAGCAACGACGCGAATTTCGGAGTCGATCTGTCTTTCAACTACGAAATCGACAGTACAGGGCAACGACGGGCCGCCATCGCGGCCGCCGAGGCGCAGGTCAAAGAGGCGGAATTTGCGCGGGACTCGGTCATCCGGGACATTCGCCGTGAGCTGGGGTTCGTCCGCTCTGACCAGCAAGCCGGCGCAGTTCGCCTTCAGGCGGCCCGGGTTGCCGTGCAGGCCAACGCCGACAGTGTCACCGCCGCGCGCGAACAGTTTACCATCGGCAGGCGCAGCCTGATCGAGATTCTGGATGCGCAGCGGGATTATGTGAACGCACAGGAAAGACTGATCCTGGCCGAACAAAACTTCTTTCTAACCAACTACGCCGCGCTGAGCCTAACCGGCGACATCTTGGATCTGCTGGGCGTCTCAACGGTGAAATGGGATGAGGGTCTATGACACAGCTTTTGCCAATTTCGCGCGCGCCGTCGCTCTCTGCTCTCGAGGCTTGCCTGTTGCATGTCGCAGCCCAGCTGGACCGCCCTTTGACAGTGGCCGCCCTGCACGCCGCCCAAACCGGCGCATCAGATGAACTTACCCTTCGCGACGCCATTGAGGTGGCGCAAAATACCGGATTGCAGACCGGGTACGGCAAACGCAAGTTGCAGGATTTTGACATGACCTTGTCACCTGCCCTGTTGATTTTGGAGAACAACAAAGCCGTTGTTTTCCATGGTCGCACGCGTGACGGGAGCCTTTTGATTTTCGACCCCGACCTCGGAGATGGGATCGGTGAAGTGTCAGAGGACAAACTGGGCCGCACGTACACCGGATACGCAATCCTGTTTCGCCGCGACCATCGGACCGAGGTCTCGGGCGGTGAGTCCCCCTCGGCCGGTCATTGGTTCTGGTCGGCGATGGCGGCAAACCGATGGTCCTATACGCAAGTGATCCTGGCCGCGGCGCTGGCAAACTTGCTGGGCCTGTCCACATCGATCTTCATCATGGTTGTCTATGACCGCGTATTGCCGAACGAGGCCACGGAATCCTTGATCGCCCTGACTGCCGGTGTTGGCCTCGCCCTGGGGTTTGATTTCCTACTGAAACTCTTGCGCGCCGGATTCATCGACCGCGCCGGACAAAAGGCTGACATGCAGATGGGGCGGCGTGTTTTCGATCAGGTGCTGAACATCCGCATGAAGTCTCGCACCGGGTCAACCGGCGCCATGGCAAGCACTGTGCGAGAGTTTGAAACCCTGCGAGAGTTCTTTACCTCGGCAACGCTGGTTGCATTGGTTGATCTGCCGTTCATTGCCCTGTTCGTCTTTGTCATCCATCTGGTCGGCGGGCCGCTGGCGTTGATCCCTGCCCTTGCGGTTCCGATTGTCTTGCTGGCCGGCGTGGCCGTTCAGCCAATATTGTCGCGCCTGGCCGAAAAAAGCTTCTCCGACGGCCAGTCCAAGCAATCTGTTCTGGTGGAAACCGTTTCGGGGCTTGAGACGATCAAGACCACAGCAGCGGCCAGACCCATGCGAACCCGTTGGGAAAACGCGATCGAGCGTCAATCCTCGCATGGCGCACGCAGCCGTATGGTGACCCAGTTCGCCCTCAACCTGACCGGGTTCACCCAGCAGGCCGCACAGGTTCTGATCGTTTTTTACGGCGTGTTTCTGATCACCGATGGGCAAGCGAGCATGGGGGCGCTGGTTGCCTCGGTGATGCTGACCGGGCGCGCGCTGGCTCCATTGGGACAGCTTGCCCAGACCCTGACCCGCGTCAATCAGGCCCGCAGCGCGTATCGCAACCTGAACGCATTGATGCAGGCCGAGAGTGAACGGCCGCATGGGCGCAGCTGGATTAGCCGAAACAGCTTCGACGGGCGCATCAGTTTCAAGAATGTCCATTTCGCCTACCCGGATCAGGCCGAGGACACATTGGCGGGAGTGTCATTCTCGATCGAACCCGGTGAAAAGGTTGCGATATTGGGGCCGATCGGGTCCGGGAAAAGTACGATCTCGCGCCTGTTGCTTGGGCTTTACGAACCGCGAACCGGTTCTGTCCTCCTGGATAGTGTGGATATTCGCCAGATTGATCCGGGCGACCTGCGCCGCAATGTCGGTTCCGTGTTGCAGGATATCTGGCTGTTTTCCGGGACCGTGCGCGAAAACATCAACAGCGGCACCGTTCGGCCACGTGATCAGGATCTGATCCGCGCAGGAAAAGTGGGCGGAGTGGAAGACTTCGTCGCCCGCCATCCCAACGGCTACGATCTGAAGCTTGCCGAACGTGGCGAGGGCCTGTCCGGCGGGCAACGACAGGCCATCGCGCTGGCCAGAGCCCTGATCGGACGCCCGCCGATACTGCTATTGGATGAACCCACCAGTGCGATGGACGTGAAAACCGAAGCCGAGGTGATCCGGCGCCTCAAACAGGCAACTCAGGACACCACGATGGTCATCGTCACCCATCGCACCAGCCTGTTGGAGTTGGTCGACCGCGTCATTGTAATCGAAGGCGGGCGTGTGGCTGCCGATGGTCCCAAGAGTATGCTCGCTCAACACGCCCGCAAAGCAGGGAGGCATCTGAATGTCGCGGCATCCTGACCTCGCCACCCTCGCGCGCGAGATGCGTGGACGCTCACCGATACGTGGTTCCCTGCTTTTGCTGGTGATCGCCTCATGCCTGATCGCACTGGGCCTTTGGGCACATCTGACCGAGCTGGACGACGTGACCCGGGTGGATGGGCGGATCGTGCCCTCAGCCGACGTTCAGGTGATCGAAGCCACGGAACCCGGTGTTCTGCAATCGCTGGAAATTCGCGAGGGACAGGTGGTCGACAAGGGCATGTTGTTGATGGAGTTCGAGACAACCCAGATCGACAGTCAGTTCAGTCAGGAGCAACAGCGCGCCTTCGGCCTAATGGCGCGAACGCAACGCCTGCAGGCGGAAATCGACGGCACTGACCTGAGTTTTTCATCAGAGTTGATCAAAGGCGCCCCCGAGGTCGTACGATCAGAAGCCGCTTTGTACAAGGGACGGCAATCTGAGTTGCACGCCGAAATCGCCATCCTTGAACGCCAGCGGCAACAAAGGCAGCAGGAATATGAAGAGGGGCTTGTGGACCGGATCACCGCAGACGAAACGCTCAGGCTTTTGGCGGAAGAGCGCGCGATGATGGAGCCCCTGGTGGAAAAACGGATGGAACCCGCAACAACACTTTTGACGCTGCGCCGGGGAGAGGCCGAGTGGGAAGGTCGGAAGACGAGAGCTGTGGCCGCGACCAACAGGCTGAAAACCGGGCTGGACGAAATAGACGACCGTATCCGCGCGACCCGCAGCCGGTTTCGCAGCGCCGCGCTTACCGATCTGGCGATGGCAACCACCGAACTTGCCGCGCTGCAACCGGTCTTGCCCGCGCTGCGGGATCGGGCCGACAGGGCGCAGGTGCGGTCTCCGGTGCGTGGCATCGTCAACCGGGTGCATCGCAGTACAATCGGGGGAATGGCGCGGGGCGGGGAGGAACTGATTGAAATCGTACCCCTGAATGACACGCTGCTTGTCGAAGCCTACGTACGGCCGGAAGACATCGCGTTCCTCCATGCGGGGCAATCCGTCAAGGTCAAGATCACAGCCTATGATTTCGCCAGATACGGCGCGCTGGACGGCCAGATCATGCGGATTGGTGCCGATACGATCACTCGGTCCGAGCGCAATGACGAGGAGGTTTTCGTCGTCAAGATTGAAACCAGCAATGCGATGCTGGATGCCGACGGCATCGCCGTCGAAATCATCCCAGGCATGATTGCCGAGGTTGATATCCTTTCGGGCCGCAAAACGGTTCTGGAATACCTGCTGCAGCCCGTGGTCAAAATCAAGGACAGAGCTTTGCGCGAATAGCATCTTCGACAGCCGGCACACGCCCCGCAAGTGCCGACTGTTCCCCTTTTACGCCAAGACGCTATTGCGGAGAGGTAGCCCCCTCGGCAGTCGGCTGTTTGAACTGGTGGTCGAACAACTGACGGAACACCCCGTCCTTTTCGATCAGCGATTCAAGATTGCCTTCTTCAAGAACTTCGCCGTCCTGAATGACGAAAATCTTGTCCGCCTCAAGCACGGTCGACAACCTGTGGGCGATGACGATCGTCGTTACATTCTCGGTCAGCCTGTCCAGAGCTTTTTTCACAAGCGTCTCGGATTCCGCATCGAGGGCACTGGTCGCCTCGTCCAGCAACAGGATTTCAGACTTGCGCAGAATAGCACGCGCGATGGCAAGCCGCTGTTTTTGCCCGCCGGACAAAAACGCGCCTCTCTCTCCGACCGGGGTATCGTAGCCATATTCCAGCTTGCTGATGAAATCGTGGGCATGGGCGTCACGGGCGGCTTCCATTACCTCTTCGTCAGTAGCGTCGGGCCGCGCATATCGCAGGTTATCCATGACCGAAGCCGAGAACAAAAACGTCTCTTGACCAACATAGGATATCTTTTGCCGCAATGAGGCGAAGGTGACGCCCTGCAGGTCCTGGCCATCAATTTCGACCGCCCCGGAATCGGGATCATAAAACCGCATGATCAGACCGAAGATTGTCGATTTGCCACCACCCGACTGACCAACCAAAGCCGTGGTTTTACCCGCCTCGAAGGTTAGGTTCATATTCGAGATAACCGGGGTATCCCCCTTGTAGCCAAAGGTAAGGTCCTTAAGGCGAATCTCGCCCGGTCCGGGTTCCATTGCTTTGGCGTCCGGGCGTTCACGCATGGGTTCTTCTTCATCCAGAAGTTCGAACATCATACCGATTGGAACAAGTGTCGTCTCAATGACAACGCGCATCCGCGACAATCGTTTCGCGGGCTCATACGCCATCAAAAGGGCCGTAATAAACGACATCAACTGACCTGCAGTCGTTGGCTCACTGTCTCCGAAGCCAATGGCACTGATCACCAGGATGCCCGCAATCGCAAGACCCGCCAAAAACTCCATCAGAGGGCTGGCAACAGACTGCAATTTGGAAATCGAGTTCGCTCTTTCCTCGACCGCCCGAATTGCGCCGTTCATCCGACCGGTCATATGTTTCTCAAGGGCGAAAACCTTGATGATCGTGATGCCTCCGGATGTCTCTTGCAATACCTTGATGATTTCGGACAGGGCCATCAATTCGGACTGCATGATCGCTTTGACGCGCTTCAGCAGCATCCGAACACTCACCAATGCCACCGGGCCGACGACAAAGAACAATACGGACAGCATCGGCTGCTGATAGATCATAACGAAGACAAGACCGACCAAAGTCAGCAGATCGCGCACAAAGCTTGTCACCACGACGTCAACCAGCACTCTGGCCGCTTGCGCACCATTTGTGACCCGCATCAACAGGCCGGAAGATTCGTTTCTGGAGAAAAAGCCGACACCACGCTTGATCAGCTTTTCATACAGGCGTTCCTGCTGAACAGCGATAATACGGTTTCCGGCCCGCGCCAGAAAAACCGCCTGAACGTAAGAAGCGGCTGCTTTGCTGAAAAACAACCCGATTACGGCAAGGGCGACCCATCCAACCTTGGACCGCATTTCCGGTTCAGTCATCGCGTTGACAATGTTCTCCATCATCCACGCGGTTCCTGCAGTTGTCCCGGCAACCACAACCATGGCAGCCATCGCTATCCCGTATAACCAACCCTGGTTTCGAAGACTCTCGCCCAGCAAACGGCCGATATGACTGGATTTCCAATTGGCCCAGGTTTTTTTGATCATTCTATTCTCCAAAACCTTCAGCGGTTCCGATGCCTGATGGCGACATGGCCTTACCCAATTCTCAACCGGCACCATGGCGGCGACGGTCGGGCGCGGTGCTGTTAGTTATGCGCGACTGCGCCAAGAATCCATAGGCAGCGCGCAGATATTGAGGCTGATGTGTCTAAGCAGACATCAAGTGCAGTCTTTTCGGCTTGGTTCGCACATAACGATATGTAATTCCTAGTCTTTTTATTTGCCGTGACAACAATGTCAATCTCGCCGCAAGACATTGATCGGCGTTTTACCGCCACTCAACATCCCCCAGAAAAATATATCCTGCGCCATAGATGGTCTTGATAAGGCGCGGATTTTTGGGATCTTCGCCCAGTTTCGTCCGCAGCCGGGATATCCGTACATCCATCGCCCGGTCGAAACTGTCGCCTGCGGCACCACCCAATGCTTCCTGCATCTGGGCCCGGCTGATCAGGCGTTTGGGGCTTTCCAGAAACAACCGCAAAACCTCGCCTTCCGCATGGCTGAACGGTGTTTCCGTTCCGCTGCCATCCTCCAGAATGTAGCGATCAAAATGCGCGGTCCAGCCGTTGAAACGCGCCACATCCGATTGCGACGCCTGCGTGCGTGGGGACCGCAACCTTGCCCGGATGCGGGCCACGACCTCGGCCGGGTCGAACGGTTTGGTGATATAGTCATCGGCCCCAAGCTCCAGCCCGGTGACGCGATCCTGCACCTGGGCTCGACCCGAGATGATGATCACCGCCGCCCCTTGCTCCAGCGCCAGCCGGTGAACAAGCGCCAGGCCATCAGTGTCAGGCAAGGACAAATCGACCAGGCAAACATCCGGCGTCACGCGCTTCAACGCAGCTTCGAACTCCCGAGCGCGGGCAAAGCTCTGGGTGCGAAAGCCCGCCTCTTCCAGCGCGTCGGTCAGAACACGCCGGATTTCGGGCTCATCATCGACAATGGTGACCAGTGGTTGTGTCATCAGGCGGCCTCGGTTCGGATCAGGGCGGACAGTTGCGCCCGGGTAAACGGCTTGCTCAGCACCGGTGCCAGCGTCAGCGCCTGCCGGTGGAGTGGATCGGAATAGGGCAAAGAGGTCATAAGAATACAAGGCAACGCAGGCTTAAGCTGTGCCAGCAAATCCAGCCCGGTCCCCTGCCCTTCCAGCCGAATATCCGACAGGACAAACGCGATGTCATCAATATCCGCCGTCAGCGCCAGCGCTTCATCGACCGAGGTCGCCTCGATCACCGAGAACCCGAGCTCGACCAACATATCCCGAAACTGCCCGCGCAGCTCGTCATTATCTTCGACCAGAAGGACAAGGCCCTCCTGTTTCGGTGGGGCGGGGCGATAGGGCAAACGCATGGCCACAGTCGCGCCAGATGGGGTATTGCGCAGATTCAGATCTCCACCCGCAAGTTTCACGGTGTCATAGACCATGGGCAGCCCCAGCCCGGACCCCTTACTGCCTTTGGTGGTAAAGAACGGGTTCAGAGCCTTCTCCAAACCTTCTTCGGAAAAGCCTGATCCGGTATCCGAGACCGCGATTTCGATCCAGATGTCGCCGATCTTATGCGCACTGATGGTGATCTGACCGAACCCGCCGCAGGCATCGCGTGCGTTCAGGACCAGATTCAGAAGCGCGTCCTGAACCATGCCCGGGTCCAGCATCAGTGCCTCGTCGGGCAAAGTGTTGACCACCGACAGCCCCACGCCACGCGGCAAGGAGGGCGAGGCCAGAACGCGCAGATCCTCCAGCAGACCACGCATATCGGTCGCTTTCGGCTGAAAGGTACGGTTGCCGGTCATGTCCGCGATCCGGTTCAGCAACTGCCCGCCCCGCCGGGCGGTTTGCTGGGTTGCATCCACCAGCTCCCGAGCCTCGCCGGGCAGGTCCATCTTTTCCAGCCGCGACTGCATTCCCAGAATGATCGTCAACAGGTTTGAAAAATCATGCGCCAGCCCGCTGGTCATCTGCGCCGCCATCGCCCGGCGTCGGGTCTGTTGCAGGGCAACGCGCGCCTGAGTTTCCTCGGTGATGTCGACCGACATCACATAGACACCACCTTCACCATCCGGAGAAAACGACACGCGGATACGGCGGGAATCCTGATCCTCGGTAAACTCGAACACCGAGGCTTCGCCGCCATAGGCCTTTTTCAGATGGGGCTCGACGCGCGGAAAGGCCGCAGGCCCCAAAGCCTTGGAAATATGCATACCCAGAATTTCCGACGGGCGGCCCGGCATGACCGAGCTGAGCCGACGGTTTGAATAATCGTACCGCCCGTCCGGATCCAGATGCGCAATATGGGCCGGCATCATCTCGGTCGTCATGCGCGTGCGGGCTTCGATCTCGGTCAGCTGGCGTTTGGCCTCTTCGAGTGCGGCATTGGTGGCGGCCAGTTTTCGGTTGGTCGCCGAAAGCTCTTCGGCACGGTCCAGCAACTGGCCCGACAACTCCTCGGACCGGGCGCGCAACAGGGCCTCGGCCTGTTTGGTGTCGGTGATATCGGTGTAAACCGAAACCCAACCGCCTTTGGGCAGAGGTGCCCCTTCGACCGAAATCACCCGACCATTGGCGCGTACACGTTCCATGTAATGCGGTTCAAAGGTCAGCGCCTGTTGAACCCGCAACTCGACGGTGGCTTCGACATCCGCACCCGTACCATATTCACCACGCGCTGCCAGATAGCGGATCGTGTCCCGGAACTGCGCCCCGGGTCGGACCAGTTCATCCGGCAAATCGAACATCACCTGGAACGGCCGGTTGCTGACAACCAACCGCAACTGGCTGTCATAAATCGACAACGCCTGCCCAATCAGATTCAGACCGGCGGTTGTCATTTCTTTTATGTGCTTTTCGGTAATGTCCAAATTCGCCCTCCCCGTAGCACATGCGTAACATCGGATCTGTCACAGGTGTAGAGGGCACGGACGCGACAGATTGGGTCAGTACCGCGGTTTGGTCTTTGCTCCGTCCGGTGTCAGGGAACACAGCGACAGCGTATGATCCATGTTGCGCATCCGGTGCCGCAACATCATCCGGCCCAGACGTGCCAGATCCGCCGCATAGTCGGGATTTTCGGCAACGTTCTCCATTTCGCCTTTACCCTGATAATCAAACAAAAGCGGTGGCAGTTCGGCGGCGAATTCGACCAGAGTGTACCGGTCGTCCCGCAAGATTCCCAGGCACGAGTCGCTGTTGCCCGTACCCAGCTGCTGTTGCCACAAGCTGGGGTTTTCGGGGGCCGAGAAATCCAGTTCGCTGAACGAATAGCTGCGCCAATCCTCCGGGACCTCTCCTTGCAGCAACGGCATCAGGGATCGCCCGTCCATCGTGTTTGGAATCGACTGCCCGACCCAGTCAAGTATCGTCGGAGTGATGTCGATGGACTCTGTCGGCACCGTCACCACGGTTCCCGCCTGATCCTGATTGCCGGGCATCCGGATGATCAGCGGTGTGTGATAGGCCGCATCATAGACCGTCATCTTGCCCCAGGTGTGACGGTCGCCCAACATCTCTCCGTGGTCGGCGGTGATCACCACAAGGGTATCGTCATATTGGCCGCTGTCCTTGAGGAACTGGATGACACGGCCGACATGGTGATCGACCTCGGTCGCCAGTCCCAGATAGACCGCGCGCAGCGTCCGGGCGTTTTCGGGCGTTGGGTCCAAGGTATCAAACCCTTCGACGAAATCTTTGGCCGACTGCTTTTCCATCGCGGGACCAAAGAAGGGATGCATTGCGCTTTCGTCGGCTACATCTGCAAACCCTGCCGGCAGGGGCAACGCATCCGGATCGTACATATCATTGTAGGGGGCCGGGGCGACCAGAGGCGGGTGTGGCCGGATATAGGTCAGATGCGCAAACCAGTTCTGGTCCTTGTACGGCGCAATGCTGCTGAGGAACGCATCGGTCAGAAAGGCGGTGTCGCTGTCCTCGGCCCGATATAGGGCAGGATCGTTCAGGCGCGGCGCACCACCGTTTGGCGAAACCGGCTTGTAGACGTCCCAGTATTTTTCGAACTCGTACCCCTTCTGCATCAGATACGACTGCCAAGGATAGGACTCTTCCAACCGCATTTCGATGACTTCGTGAAATCCGGCCATAGGGTTCTCATAGGACGTCAGGATCGGATCGCCCGGATCAAAGACACGCGGATCGGCTGACGTGTCGGTATAGCCGAATAGCATGGGCAGATAACCGGCCTTACGGATCTCGGTCGCGATATTCGGAGTGTCGTGCCGCAAAGGGGTGCCGTTGCGAATTGACCGGTGGTTCATCGCATACTGACCCGTCAGGATCGAGGCGCGCGACGGGCCGCAGGGATTGGTCACCGAAAAGTGTCGATCAAAGGTCACGGCCTCATCCATGAACGCACGCAGGTTTGGCAGATCGACATGGGCCGCAAGGGCCCCGTTCAGGCAATCCACCCGCAACTGGTCGATGATGATGAACAGGACATTTCCGGGTTTCTGCATTTGGCCTAACCTGATTCCACCGTGGCATTTCAGCTGTGATCATTGGCGCGGTTCGGGCGGTCCGGCAACAACTTCCTGACCTTGGGTTTTGATCAGGCATAAAAAACTGAACTTAAACGAAAAGCAGGGTTGATTCACGCAATCGGCCGCACCGACGCCGGGTCGCTCCTAAATTGTCACACTGCTGCTATTGCAGGACGACAATTCCCGGCGGCGCGCAGAAATCCGTTGCAGCCCAACACGGTTTCACATCACATATCGCCATGACCCAGCCGATGATACATCCGGACCATGACGCCGACGGCGTCTGCCTGCGTGTTTCGGGAGAAATGCTGACCCAGTCTCTGGAAAAAGTGGAACAGGCATTCGCGACGATAAAACCGCAGGGTGGAAATGTCATATTTGATCTGACCAAGGTCGAGGCACTGGATACCGGCGGGGCTTGGCTGATTGCTGACCTGGCGCGGCGGGAGCGCGCCGCCGGGGCCGAGGTCCGGTTCGAAGGGCTGAACCCTGCCCATTCCGCCCTGCTCGAGACCGTGGCCGAAAACATACCCGACGATCCGGGGACCGAGGCCGAGCGCCGCAGCTTTGCCGATTGGGTCGCCAGCATTGGCGAAAGTACGGTCGGGGCGTGGAAAGATACGCTGTCGATGCTGGGGTTTCTGGGCCTGACGCTGCATCGTCTGGTCCGAACTATCGTCATGCCGTGGCGACTGCGCCGGGCGGCGCTGGTGTCACAGATGGAAGAGGTCGGGTTCAAGGCGATCCCGATTGTGGCCCTGATGGGGTTCCTGATTGGCGTGGTTCTGGCCTTTCAGGGCGCCACCCAGCTGAAACAGTTCGGGGCCGAGATTTTTGTGGTCGAGCTGATCTCGATCTCGGTGCTGCGTGAGCTGGGGATCCTGTTGACAGCCATCATTGTTGCGGGCCGGTCCGGGTCGGCCTTCACCGCGTCGATCGGATCGATGAAAGTGCAGGAAGAGATCGATGCCATGCGCACGCTGGGACTGGACCCGATCGAGGTGCTGGTCATCCCGCGGGTCGTAGCGTTGCTGATCATGCTGCCCATACTTGGCTTTATTTCCGATATGGCGGCCCTTTTTGGTGGCGGCTTGATGAGCTGGATCGACCTGGACATCAGCCCCGGCATGTTCGTGACCCGCTTGAAGGAAAGCACCGGTATCTGGCACTTTGCCGTCGGCATGATCAAAGCCCCGTTCTTTGCGCTGGTGATCGGTGTGATCGCCTGCTGGCAGGCGATGCAGGTCAAGGGATCGGCCCAGAGCGTCGGCCAGAGAACGACAGCATCGGTGGTTCAAGCCATCTTCATGGTGATCGCGCTGGACGCGCTGTTCTCGATCTTCTTCTCGGCGTTGGATGTCTGACATGGACGGAACCGTGCTGGAACAGACCTCAGATACCAACGCCCAGCGTGAAGCGGTGATCCGCGTGCGCAACCTGACCAACCGGTTCGGACCGCAAGTCGTGCACGATAACCTCAATCTGGATGTTTGGCGCGGTGAGGTGCTGGGCATCGTCGGTGGTTCGGGCACCGGTAAGTCTGTACTGCTGCGAACGATTGTCGGGCTGAACAAACCCGCCTCTGGCAGTATCGAGGTGCTGGGTGTCGATGTTCTGAACGGCCCTGAACAGGAACGCAGGCGCATCGAAAAACGCTGGGGCGTTGCATTTCAGGACGGCGCGCTGTTTTCCTCGCTGACCGTTCTGCAGAACGTCATGGCACCGCTGCGCGAACATACCGGGATCAGCGAAAAGCTGATGCAGGCCCTGGGAAGCCTGAAGATCAGTCTTGTTGGATTGCCGCAACTGAGCTGCGGCAAGTTCCCTGCGGAACTGTCCGGCGGGATGCGCAAACGCGCAGCCCTCGCCCGCGCGCTGGCGCTGGACCCCGAGATCGTGTTTCTGGACGAACCCACCGCAGGATTGGATCCGATCGGGGCTGCGGCCTATGACGAACTGATCGGTGAATTGCAGCACGCGCTGGGGCTGACGGTGTTCATGGTCACACATGATCTGGATAGTCTTTATGCGATTTGCGACCGCATCGCGGTTCTTGCGGAAAAACGCGTTCTGGTTGAAGGACCGATTGAAGAAATGACCAAAGTCGATCATCCTTGGGTGCAGGAATACTTCACCGGCCCCCGGGCGCGCGCGGCGCAAGAGAAGGGGCAGGACAGGTAGAGGCCATGGAAACCCGAGCGAATTACATCCTGATCGGCGCCTTCACCCTTGCGGGTATTCTGGGGGCGTTCGGCTTTTTCCTCTGGCTCGCCAAATTCGAAGTGTCACGGCAATACGCCTATTACGACGTGCTGTTCGACAATGTCTCGGGCCTGTCAGCAGCGGGCGGTGTGAGCTTTAACGGCTTGCCGGTCGGACAGGTAATTTCGCTGCAACTGGATGATGACGATCCGTCCAAGGTGCGGGTCAAGCTTGAGGTCGACGCTGATATCCCCGTGACCGAGGATACGATTGCACAACTGCAATCTCTGGGCGTGACAGGGGTCAGTTATGTCGAACTGACCGGAGGATCGGCCAGCGGCACGAGGCTGCCACAAAACAGCGTGATTAAAAGCAAACGCAGTGCAATCCAATCGCTGTTCGAAGGCGCACCGAAAGTGCTGGATGAGGCCGTCACGCTACTGGAAAACCTCAATGCGGTGGTCGATGACAAGAACCGTAAATCGGTCAGCGACATCCTCGAAAATGTCGCTTCGGCATCGGGGCGGTTGGACAAGACCCTGTCGGATTTCGAAAGCCTGTCTTCTGATCTGGGCGGGGCGGCAAAGAAACTCGCTGACTTTACCAACCAACTTGATCCGCTGATTGAAAAAGCCGAAACAACCCTGACGGCTGGCACGGACACATTGGAAAGCATAAAAACCGCGTCTGCATCCGCGACCGCCACCCTGGACAGCGCCAAGACGGCCATCGAAAACACCGACCGCGTCATTCAGCAAGATATCCGCCCGCTGATCGAACGAGCGACAACCCTGGCCGAAAACCTGAACGGCCTTTCGGGTGAGGCTGACATTGCTCTGGCGACAATCTCGGAAACATTCCTGAACGCCAACAAGACCTTGGGGTCGATCACCGGCGCAATGGAGACCGCAAAAGGCACCCTGACCTCGGCCGAGCGCGCCTTTGACTCGGCCAACAAAGTCATAAACGAAGATGTCGGTGTCGTGATGGACGACATCCGCACGGCGGCGAACGAAGTGTCCTCGACCGTGAAAAACGTCACCGAACGGCTGGATGATATCTCGGCCGATATTCTCAGCGCATCCAATTCCGCCTCGGAGTTGTTGGGCACCATTGACGGCATCGTACAGGACAACCGCCGCCACCTGTCCGATTTCCTGCGGGTCGGCCTGCCCCAATTCACACGTTTTGTCGAAGAGTCACAGCGGCTGGTCATCAGTCTGGACCGGCTTGTGGACAAGGTCGAACGTGACCCCGCGCGCTTCCTACTTGGAACCCAGGCATCGGAGTTTCGCCAATGATCAGGCTTTTTCTTGTGGTTCTTGCCCTAGTGTCGCTGGGGGGCTGCACGGGTTTGGGGACGCTGCGACAGGCCTCAAAGCCGAACGACTTGTACCTGCTAACGCCCAAAAGCACGTTCTCTTCGTCGCTGCCGCGCGTTCAAAGGCAAATCGTGGTGCAGGAACCAACAGCCACTGCAGCGGTCAATACGGATCAGATCGCAATCCAGCCCACGCCGTTGCAGGTTCAATACTTGCCACGTGCCCGCTGGGTGGATCGGGCTCCGCTGATCGTTCAGGCGTTGCTGGTCGAAAGTTATGAAAACAGCGGCAAGGTCGCCGCCGTTGGCCGATCAACCGTTGGATTGCGCGCCGACTATGTCATCGTTCCTGACCTGCGGGAATTTCAGGGAATGGTGATCAGCGATGTTGAGGGTAACCAAACCATCCGGGTCGAAGTTCGCATCAACATCAAGATCATTGACGAGTTCGAGGACAAGATCATCGCCTCGAATTCCTTTCGCGAGTTCGTAATCGCGGCAAGCGACCAGACCCCGGATCTGGTCAAGGCTTTTGACGAGGCACTTGGCAAGACCATGCGGGACGCAGTGGAATGGAGTGTACGTAAAATCCACACCCACGCCGCCAACAATCCGCATCAAGATTGACGCAAGGAAAAAAGGGGCGCTGCTGAAAAACAACGCCCCAAGGTCAGTTTACTGCGACAGCGTTTCGGCCAGACGCATCAGGGTCACGGCTTCGGCCCGATAGCCGAACGGGTCCTCGCCCTTGGCCCCGTTGGCAAGCACAATCGCATCCTCATAAGACCAGCCGCCCAGGTATTCCCCACCACGCAGCAACTGGCCAAACCCTGCGATGGCATATGAGAACTGGGCATCCCCGGTCGCCTGCCCCTGCCCCGACAGGATCGGTTCCTCGATCAACTGGCTTTCGGTTTCACCGGGCAGTTTGTAGCGCATTTTGAAGAACCCGATCTCGTCGGACCCATCGGATACCGGTTGTTCTGCGTAACGTAACGGACCATTCCGGATGGCATCCGAGCCCACAGGCGTTACCTCGTAGATCGCCGTCACCGTATGGCCAGCGCCGATGTCGCCTGCATCCACCTTGTCGTTCGAGAAATCCTCGCGCCGCAGGGCACGGGTTTCATATCCGATCAGGCGGTACTCGGCGATTTGCGCCGGGTTGAATTCGACCTGAATCTTGACGTCATTGGCAATCGGGAACAGGGCGCCGGTCAACTGATCGACCAGCACTTTGCGCGCCTCGCCCAGCGTATCGATATAGGCCGCCTGCCCGTTCCCGTTCTGCGCCAATGCCTGCATGGTCGCGTCGTCCAGATTGCCCCGGCCAAAGCCCAGAACACTCAGGAAGGTGCCGCTGTCGCGTTTGCGGGCAATGAAGTCTTTCAGGGCATCGGGATCCGACAGGCCAACATTGAAATCGCCATCGGTGGCCAGAATGATGCGAGATACCTCTCCGTCCTCGGCCATGCCTTCCGCCACCTGATAGGCCTGCTGCAACCCGGCCTGACCAGCGGTCGAGCCCCCGGCCTCCAACCGATCCAGCGCGGTCAGGATTTTGGTTTTCTCCGACACCGCCGTCGGCTCCAGTACCTGCCCGGCGCTGCCCGCGTAGGTGACGATCGAGACCTGGTCCTCGGGCCGCAATTCCGACAGCAACAGGCGGAAGGACTGTTTCAGCAATGGCAGTTTGTTCGCATCCTGCATCGACCCGGAGGTGTCGATCAGAAAGACGAGGTTCAGTGGCGGGCGATCCTCGATCTGCGGAAGCGCTCCCTGAATGCCGATATGAACCAGCTGCGTGCCGTCGTTCCATGGCGTCGGCGAGACGGTTATGGTCGGTCGGAACGGCGCATCCCCTTCGGGCGCGGGATAGCTGTAGGGGAAATAGTTCACCATCTCTTCCACCCGCACCGCTTCTTTCGGCGGCAATTGGCCGCGCAGCAACGAGGACCGGACAATCGAGTATGAGGCCGTATCGACGTCAATCGAAAAGGTCGATACCGGGTCCTCTGACGTGACTTTCAGCGGGTTGGTTTCGGCATTGGCAAAAGCTTCGGTGTTCTGCTCTGGTGCGAGACGAAGCCCGTCCGGCCCCGGCAGCGGCGCTATCGAGGCCGCGCCTTCGTACAATCCGTCACTTGCCACGCCAAAATCCGCAGTGGCACCCAAGCCATTCATCTGCCTTTTGCTCAGCTCACGGACACGCGGTGCTGGCGCAACGGGTTCTTCGATCACCACGGGTGCTTCATAAACTGGTTCCGCAGGGGCATCCTGCAACAGGCTGTTATCAACCTCCACCTCCTGATCAGCTTCCGCCGTTTGAACAGGTGTCTCGGCACGGCGGTTTTCACTCCAGGAAGAGGGGTTCACTACATAGTCCCGCGTCTGCGGCACGATCATCACCAGCGCTACGGCGGCGATTGCGGTTGTCGCGGTCAAAGCACCGCGATGCGAGAGGGCATTCAACATGGATTTCGCTCCTTCTGTCACGCGGGCCATCAGGCCTCGCTTGACAGTCGGACGCATGGCGTCGCGCGATCCTTGGGCACCCGTAAAAATTTTTTGCGCCTGCTCCAGGTTTTTCGCCCGCCGCTGCGCATCCGCCGCAGGGGTGACGGCATCCATCAGCGTTTTGAGGTCTTCAAGATCGTCTGTCATGGGGCCAGCTCCTCTTGCCGCAGGGCGCGCAGGCGCTTGCGTATATCCGACATGCGCCAGGACACCGTGCCCTCGGACACGCCCAGCACTTCGGCGGCTTCGGCATGGGTCATTTCGTCTTCCAGCGTCAGGGCCAGCGTGTCCTGCAAATCCTGCGGCAGCGACCGCATAGCCCGTTGCAGCCAATCGACGGCCTCGGCGGTTTCCGCAGCCTCGGCGCGGCGCATCTGTTCGACATCGCCCCACCCCACTGCGGCGCGGCTGTGGCTGGCTTGACGGCGGCGTGCGTCTTCGGCGGCGTTGACGACAACCCGGTACAGCCAGGTGGTGAACTTGGCCTGCGCCCGGAAACCGGCAATCTTGGCCGGTAAGGCCGCGCAGATATCCTGCGTCAGGTCTTCGGCCTGATCGGCCCGCCCGGTAAGGCGAAAGGACAGGCGGAAAACCCGGTCGTAATGCCGCGCCAAAAGGGAGGCAAACGCGTCAGCGTCCCCTTTTGCAGCGGCTTTGGCCAGATCCTCATCCGATGTTGTCATGCGCATCACGATGGGTAAGACGGATCGCAAAGGTCAATCCTTGGCGGTAGGGCAAAAAAATTAGAAATGATCCGCTGAGGCCATATTCCAATCCGCCGCGAATCCATCCGGGATCGAGTCCGTCAGCAAGATGCCGTCGTCGATGAACGTATAAAGGTCGGCGTAGGACCTTTCCCTCTCATCCGCCGTTCGGCGGCGGATATCGCCCGGTCGCAGGTCCGAGACCTTGTCCTTGCCCATCGCACCCAGAAGCTCTCGAAAGCTCTCGAGCGTGGCGTCGTGAAAGCGGTGCACTCGTTTGCGTTTTTGCGGCACACGCACGGCCCGTCCACGGACCGGGTCCTGCGTCGCCACGCCCGAAGGGCAGCGGTTGGTGTTGCAGTGCAGCGCCTGAATGCAACCCACCGCAAACATCATCGCCCGCGCCGCGTTGCACATATCGGCCCCAAGCGCGAATTTCTCGACCAGATCATAGCCCGTGGCCACCTTGCCCGAGCAGATGATCCGGATCTTGTCGCGCAATCCCACGCCACGCAGACAGTTGTTGACGAAAATCAGTGCCTCGTTCAGTGGCATACCCAGACGGTTGGTGAATTCGACCGGGGCCGCGCCGGTGCCTCCCTCGGCCCCGTCGATGGTGATGAAATCGGGCAGGATGCCGGTTTCCAGCATTGCCTTGCAGATTGCCATGAACTCGGACGGTCTGCCGATACACAGCTTGAACCCGATGGGCTTGCCGTCCGACATCTCTCGCAGGTGTTGGACGAAATGCAGCAAGCCGGTCGGCCCCTCAAAGGCCGAGTGTATGGGCGGAGAGATAACATCCTGATGCTCGGGCACACCACGAATTTCCGCGATTTCCTTATCCACTTTGGCTGCGGGCAGGACCCCTCCATGAGAGGGTTTTGCACCTTGAGACAGTTTGATCTCAATCGCTTTGACCACGTCCTTCTTGGCCTTTTCAGCGAACAGGTCCTTGTCGAACCCCCCTTCCGGCGTGCGGCAGCCGAAATACCCGGTGCCGATCTGCCAGATGATATCACCACCCTCGGCTAGGTGATGCGGGGACAGACCGCCCTCGCCCGTGTTATGCGCAAAACCGCCGTCCTTGGCCCCGCCATTCAGTGCCCGGATCGCATTGGCGCTGAGCGCGCCGAAGCTCATGGCCGACACGTTCAGACGCGAGGCGCTGTAGGGTTTGGAGCATTGAGGGCCGCCCAGCATGATCCGCTCTTCGCTTTCCGGAACCTCCTTGGGCGCAAGCGAATGATTGGCCCGGTGGTAGCCCACGGTCAGGATGTCGTACTGGGTGCCAAAGGCCTGCGTATCCACCTGCCCTTTGGCGCGGGAATAAACCAGGCTGCGAATGATCCGGTTGTAAGGACGCCCGCTTTCGTTGGTCTCTACGAAATACTGACGGATTTCCGGGCTGACGAATTCCAGCATATACCGAAAATGGCCCAGAACCGGGTAGTTGTTCAGCACGTTGTGCTTGGTGGTCAGCATGTCATACAGGCCAACCACTGCATAGGGGATCAGGATCACCAGAAGCCAATGGGCCGGCGGCCAGAAAAATCCCCAAAGCAAAGTCAGAGGGAGGCACACGTAGCTCAGGATGTAATAGAGTCTGCGTACAATCATTTCGTGCTCTCCCAAAGTGCTGTCAAACCAAACGTGTAGCAACCGTGGATCAAATCGGCATTTGATTGCAAGCGTTTGCGCCACGGGCTCACGCGATCCGGCGGGATTGTGAGGCAGGCAGAAGATTTGGCGGCGGTTGATCCAAGCTGCGGCAGTATGTATGCCAAAACAAAGGTAAACTTGGGCAGGACAACTGGCCGTGACACAAACCCGACCCGCCGTCCGGACCACGGCCATCATGTTCATCGCTGTCTTTGTTGGCGGCGCTGCGGGGTCGCTGCTGCGTGAGGTGTTCTCAGCCCAGATCCCTGGCGCTCCGGTGCTTACGGCAACCTTCGGCATCAATGTCGTAGCCTGTTTCGTGCTTGGATGGCTTTATGCGGTTCGCAACCGCGTCCACGCGCATGTGTTGCATCTGGGGGCGGTGGGGTTCTGCGGCGGGTTGTCGACCTTTTCCTCTTTCGTGGCCGAGTTGGAACGAATGGCTGAAACGCACCTTTGGAGTGCAATTTCAGCCGCCTCACTGGAAGTTGCCGTCGGTCTTGCCGCCGCCATTCTGGGCGAAGCCATCGGACGGCGGCTTGACGGGCAGAGGTCGACGGAATGAGCGCGCTTTATCTTCACGCCATGTTCGGATTGGGCGGTGGGTTGGGCGCGGTTCTGCGGCACTGGATCGCTTTGCGCGTCAACCATGACCTGCCCCTTGCAACGCTGATCGTGAACGTCCTGGGCAGCCTGCTACTGGGTCTGTGGATTGGTTACCTCGGCGGGCCGGTTGAGTTAGGAGAGGAGGAAAGACGGCTTGTGTTCGGCTTCTGCGGCGGTTTCACCACCTTTTCCAGCTTTGCGTATCAATCGCTGGAACTGCGGCGGGAACGGACAATCGCGCTGGCTGCTGGGAACATCCTGCTCAGCCTCGGCCTATGCTGGCTTGCCCTGTGGCTGGGTTTGGTGCTGACGCGCTAATGCGCGGCAACGGCAGCCTGAGTTCCGGGTTTGGGCGCTTTGCAGAAAAATAGCAAAGGTATCGTCGCCAAGGCCAGCAAACCCAGATTGTTGAATACAGTCAGATAGGAAATCAGCTCGGCCTGTTGGCCGATCACCTGCCCCAGAATGGCAGCCCCTTCAGCGCTTTCCGGTGTCAGGCCAAGCGGCTGCAGATAAGCCTGCGCGGCCGGGTTATAGGGCGTCACATTCTGGCTCAGCACCGCCGTATTCGTCTGCAATCCACGCACCACCCATGTGCCCACCAATGATATTCCAACCGATGAGCCCAATTGCCGGGTCACATTGAACAGGCCCGAAGCTTCGTCCTGCCGGGATTTGGAGATGCTCTCGAAGGCCAGAATCGACATCGGAACAAAAACCAGCCCCATCCCCAGTCCACTGACAGCCCCCGGCCAGGCCAGCTCCCAGAATCCCGCATTCATGTTCAGCGCCCCCATCATGAAATTGCTTATGGCCGTCAACAGCATCCCCAATCCGGCCAGAAGGCGGGGATCAAACCGCGACACCAGCACCGCGCCCGTCACGACCATGGACAGCCCCGCCGTAATGCCGCGCGGAATGAACAGGTGCCCTGAGGCGATAACGGGATAATCCAGCAGGTTCTGCACAAAGGTTGGCAGGATCGCGATGCCTCCAAACAGCGAGATGGCAAAACCCGCGATAACCAGATTGCACAGGGCAAAGTTGCGATCCGCAAAAAACCGCAGATCTACCACTGGCCGCTTGGTGGTCAGTGCGTGGCCAATGAACCCCAGCGCTCCCAGAACTGACGCGATCAGCGCCACCTGAATGACCCGCGAAGACAGCCAGTCCTTGGTCTCTCCCTGATCGAGGATGAACTGCAAGCACCCTATGCCGATCGCCAGCAGGGCCAGGCCCGCCCAGTCGATCCGCACCTCTTCGGTTTCATCCTCGGGCAACTCGCCCGCCAGCAGCAGCAGCGCCATTGCCGCTACCGGGAGGTTGACGAAAAACACCATCCGCCACGAGAAATACTCGGTCAGAAGCGCCCCGACTGTCGGCCCCAGCACGGGGGCCACCACGACGCCCAACCCAAATACGGCCATTGCCTGACCGCGCTTTTCGCGGGGGAAAGCGTCGAACAGGATGGACTGAGACAACGGGATCAGAAAGGCGCCGAACATGCCCTGCGCGAGACGAAAGAAAACGATGGTCTCAAGGCTCCAGGACAGGCCGCACATGACAGACATCGTGGTGAAACCGGTGATGGCCGTCAGGATCAGCCGCCGGCGCCCGACCCGGCGGGCGACAAATCCGGTCAGGGGCATGACCACAACCGCCGAGACAATATAGCTGGTCAGAATCCAAGTTGCCTGATCGGTCGTGGCCCCGAAGGCGGCCTGAATATGGGGCAACGCGACGTTGACAATGGTGCTGTCCAGCACTTCGAGAATGGCGCTGAGCACAACGGCGACAACAATCACCGGATTGATGCGGCTGGCCGCCGGCCCCGTCATTTGCCGGACTGGTCTGCTGTGGTGTCCACAGTCACTTTGCTGCTGCCGCCCACACGCAGCGGCACATCTGTTGGGTCAAGCTCCACGCGCACTGGGAACCGGCGGGTCACCTTGACCCAGTTGCCGCTGGCGTTTTCGGACGGCAACAGCGAGAACGTGTCCCCCGACCCGCGCCCGATCGAGGCCACTTTGCCGGTCAGCGTCACCCCCGGCAGCATATCAACCTTGATCGTGACCGGCTGGCCGGGTCGGATACGCGGCAGAGCGGTCTCCTTGAAATTCGCGTCCACCCACCAGTCAGAGGATTCGACGATGGAGAACTGCGGTGCATTGGCCGAAACGGCCGATCCCGGACGCAGTGTCAGGTTGGCGACCCAGCCATCTGCGGTGGCGTAGACCTTGGTCCAATTCAGGTTGGCCTGTGCAATCTCAAGCTGCGCTCGTGCAGACAAAACTTCGTCCTGCTTCGCGGCAAGCCCGCTTTGCAGCGCCAACAGTTCGGACTGGCTGGTGGTCAGACGGGCCGAAGCCTCGGCAAACGCCGTTGTCGCCTGATCCAGCGAGACCTGCGCCAGATCGCCGTCCGAAAACAGCGCTTTGGACCGTTCGAAATTGTTCTTGGCGGTGTTGTAGGCCGATTGAGAAGACTGAACCGCCGCCTCAGCCGCGGTGATCTGATTGGAATAGGATTGCGCCTGTTGAAGCGAGCTGTCCAGATCGGCCTGTGCCTGATCCACTGACGCCTTGAATTGCGTATCGTCGATCGTGAACAGCAGATCCCCCGCCTTGATCGGCTGGTTGTCCGTGATGGGCACCTCGGCGACCTGTCCGGTCACTTGTGCCGCCACGTTAATGATGTTCGCGCCCACATAAGCGTCGTTGGTCGAGGGATACCGCTCTTCGTGACGCCAATACAGAAACAGCCCGGCGGCGATGGCGATCAGCATGGCTGCGACGGCGGCGATTTTGAAAGATTTCATGCGTCAGGCCTCTCGCAGGGCGTTACATCGGATAGGTGTGCATCCGCACCGCCAGATTACCCATGATCCAAACGGTCCCGAGGATGATGATCAGCAGGACCAGCGTGGAAAACAGAACCAGATCGAGGTCTTCGCGGCTGCTGCGGCGGCGGTCGATATGCAAGAAATAGACCAGTTGCACGATCAGTTGCGCCAGCCCCAACAATGCAATCGAGAGGTAAACGCCCGTGGTTTTTATGCCATAAATATAGGCGATGAGGAACACCGCCGCCGTCAGCAAAAGCGAGCCGCCATAGCCGATGACATACCGCCGACGTTCGCGGCGGTGCATCTCGCTGCGCTTATCCATAGGTCAGCCCTCCGAAATAAACGATGGTGATGATGCCGATCCAGATCAGGTCCAGGAAGTGCCAGAACAGCGCCAGCCGCACCACGCGCGACATCAACAGGTCGGTCAGGCCAAACACCCGCAACTGGATGCCCAGCACGATCAGCCACAAACAGCCTGCAGCGACGTGCAACCCGTGCAGCGGCACCAATCCATAAAACGCGGACAAGAACCCGCTGCGCTGGGGGATACCGCCCTTTTCAACCATGGCCATGAAGTCCCGGATTTCCAGCACCAGAAAGCTGAGGCCCAAGACCAGCGTCACGCAGAACCAAAATACGATCCGCCACCTTGGCAGGTTGTATTTCAACGCCAGCATCGCCAGACCCACGGTCAAACTGCTGGTCAGCAGGATCAGCGTCTGGGCAAAGATGCTGTACAGATCAAACAGCTCATGCGGACCCGGCCCCCCCGCCTGCGCGTCGATCATAGTGATGTAGATCGCGAACATCAGGCCGAAATAGACAAGGTCGCTCATCAGAAAGACCCAAAATCCGAAGGTGACAACCTCGGTGGCCCTGTGGGCACTTTCATGGCGCCGCCCAAGATTCAGGCCGGGATAGCTGTGGGTAGGTGCGCGCTTCATGTCACGGCCTCCAGATCGGGGCGGGCAAGTCCGCGGTTCTCTGGGGCCGTTTCATGGTCGCGATCTACAGGTTTAGAGTTGCGCACCAGATCGAGCCAGGCTTCGTGTTGTTTACGCACCTCTTCGGCAGGGATGACTTCTTCAAAGTCGGTTTTGAAGGTCCAGACGATGAAAGACGCAAGCATCAGAACCGTCATCAAGGCCGCCAGCCACCAAATCCACCAAACCAGTGCAAACATCCAGACACCGCTGAACACACACAGGGTAAACCCGATCGCGGTATTGCGCGGCATCGTGATGTCCTCATAGGCGTCGGGGCTGGGGTAGGCCTCGCCCCGCTCTTTGGCGGCGGCGAAGTTATCGCGGTCTGTCACCTGTGGGATGATGGCAAAGTTATAGGACGGCGGCGGTGACGGGATCGACCATTCCAGCGTGCGCCCATCCCATGGGTCACCGACGGGCGCGCGGGTATTCTCACGATCCCGGATACTGACCCACAGCTGGACGAGGATGGACAGCAGCCCGCAGGTGATGATCAAAGCACCGACAATTGCGACGAGCATATAGGGGTGGAAAGAGGCGTCGCTGTAACTGAAGGACCGGCGCGGCATCCCCATGAGACCCACGAAATAGAGCGGCATGAAGGTCAGCAGGAATCCGACCGTCCAGCACACGACCGATACGCGGCCCCAGAACTCGTTCAGGCGGAACCCGAAGGCCTTGGGGAACCAGTAGTTATAGGCCGCCAGCAAGCCAAACAGCACCCCCGGCAGCAGCGCGTTGTGGAAATGCGCCACCAGGAACAGGGTATTGTGCACCTGATAGTCAACCGTGGGGTTGGCGAGGATCACGCCCGACAACCCGCCGATGACAAACAGCATCAGGAAGGCCAGGCCATACAGCATCGGAACGGAAAACCGGATGCGACCGCGGTACAGGGTGGCCATCCAGTCATAGACCTTCACCCCGGTCGGAACCGCGATCAGCATGGTTGCAATGCCAAACACCGCATTGATCAGAGCGCTTTGGCCCATGGTGAAGAAATGGTGCAGCCACACGGTAAAGGACAGCACCGCGATACACATGGTGGCTATGACCAGCGAGTTATATCCGTACAGCCGTTTGGCCGAGAAGGTGGCAAAAACCTCGGAATAGATGCCATAAGCGGGCAGCACCAGCAGGTAGACCTCGGGGTGGCCGAACAGCCAGAACAGGTTGGCATAGTTCATCATGTTGCCGCCCAGGTCGTTGGTGAAAAAGTGGAAGTCCAGATACCGGTCCGCGGCCAGCATCAGTGCGGCAACACCAAGCGGCGGCATGGCAAAGATGATCAGGATCGAGCTGCTGATGATCGTCCAGCAATACATCGGCAGCCGCATGAACTTCATCCCCGGCGCCCGCAGCTTGTAGATCGTGACGGCAAAGTTGATCCCTGTCAGCGTGGTACCGATGCCCGAGACGACAATGGCCCAGATCCAGTAATCCGGCCCCACCCCGGGATTGAATGCCGCGCCGGTATAGGGCGGATAGGCCGTCCAGCCGCCTGTCGAGAAATTGCCCACCACCAGAGATACCATCAGCATCATGCCGGCCGAAACGGTCAGGCCAAGGCTGATCTGGTTCATCACCGGAAAGGCCACATCCCGCGCGCCGATCATCAGCGGCACCAGATAGTTCGCGACGCCAAAGACAAAGGGCACCGCGACAAAGAACACCATGATCGTGCCATGGGTGCTGAACAGCTCAGCGAAATGTTCGGCCTCAAGGAACCCGGGACCCGGCCCGGCCGCCTGTTGGGCGCGCATGACCACGCCTTCCAGCACACCCCGCGCCAGCATGACGATGGCAAAGACGATATACATGATGCCGATCTTCTTGTGATCGGCGCTGGTCAGCCAGTCGCGCCATAGCGGCCCCCACAGGCGGAACAAAGTCAGCAGCCCGACCACGGCGATGACACCCACCACCACGATACCTGCGGCCGCGTTCGCCACGATTTCGTTGGTGTTGGGCGTTTGAATCAGACCGGCAATCGGAAACGCGTCCCAGTTCAGGCGGCCAAAGAACCCGGTATCGGTCATTGCGTGGCCTCCTGTCCAAACTCAACCGTTCCCGGCTGTTGGTCCACCGGCAGAGGTTGCCCGCCGTGATAACGATGCAGAATGGACTGAAACAGATCTCCGTCCTCCAGCGTGAAATACAAAGCGTTGAGCGGCATGAGGGCGGTTCCCAATGCCGCCTGCACCTCATCCCGGTCCGTGCGCATGGCCAGCGTGCGGTACGTATCCTCGTTCAACGGAATGCCATTGGTGCGGACGCTTTCGACCCAGGCATTGAAATCTTCGGTCTGCATGGCCTGGGTCAGGAACTTCTGCTTGGTGAAACCACGGCCATTATACTGCGTGTTTTCGCCCTGCATCGTCTTGGGCGCGTCCGCCACCAGATGCAGTTTTGTCGTCATCCCGGGCATGGCATAGATCTGCCCTGCCAAGGCTGGGATCATGAAGGACTGCATAACCGTGTCCGTGGTCAGCGTCATCGCAACCTGTTGTTTGACCGGAATTCCAAACTCGCCGACGGTGGCGATACCGAGGTCGGGGTAAATGAACAGCCATTTCCAATCGAGGCCGACGACCTGAACATTCAGCGCCGGGGTCTCACCGAAAGCCGCCGAATAAGGGTCCAGCCGGTGCGTCGCTTTCCAAAGGTAGAAAGACAACAGCGCAACGATCACCATCGGGACGCCCCACATGACGAATTCCAACTTGGCGGAAAAATCCCATTTCGGCCGATAGGCGGCCGTTCCACCATTGCGTCGCCGATACCGCAGGGCAATCAACGGCACCAGAACAAGCACCGGAAGCACTGCAACCATGATCAGAACGGTCGCCCGCAACAGATGGGTTTTCTGGACAGCCGCAATCGGGCCCTGAGGGTCCATGAAACTGTCGGCCGCCCACGCCATCTGCGCTGAAGCGACCACGCTTGCGGCCACTACCAGCACTGCCGGTGCCGCTGATGAAGGTCTGAGTAAGGCCACGCCTGATCGTCCTCTTCTGCCTTCGTTTCGGCCAACTATCGGCAGAGTCACAAAATTTCTCAAGGTTTTTTCCAAAACCGTCGATTGTCCCCAGCGTCACCTGAACACCCAAAGCTATAGGATTTTACAAAACGCCACCAATGCCGCGGTTGACTTGACCCTACAGGCACGCGACACATTCCAGTGATGCGTTGGATTGTTCTTGCCCTCAGCCTGTGGTGCCTTTCGACAAGCGCCTCTGCGCAGGACCGCGCTGCAGTTGAGCGGCAGTTTCAGGCCTGGTTGAACGAAACGGTCTGGCCACAAGCCAGGGCGAAAGGCGTCTCACGCAGGACCATGAAGCGGGCCTTTGACGGGGTGACGCTCAATTGGAAACTGCCGGATCTTGTACCGCCCGGCCAAACGGCGCAGACGCCCAAACAGCAAAAACAGGCTGAGTTCGGGTCGCCCGGGCGCTATTTCAACGCAGGTTCCGTTCAGGGGGCCACCGCCACAGGGCGGCAGATGGCGCGCCGCCACGCAGCAACGCTGGCGCGGGTTGAGACCGAAACCGGAGTTCCCGGACGGATCATTCTGGCGATCTGGGGCCGTGAAAGCGGATATGGTCAGGTTCCCATCCGCCACAACGCGTTTCAGGTGCTGGGCACCAAAGGGTTCATGAGCACCCGCTCGGACTATTTCACCAAGGAACTGATCGCCGCTTTGCAAATCGCCGAGGCCGGGCACGCCCCGTCCAGCTCGTTGAAAAGCAGCTGGGCAGGTGCGTTGGGCCAACCGCAATTCATGCCCTCGAACTTTCTGACTTATGCGGCGGATGGCAACGGTGATGGGCGATCCGATATCTGGGCCTCACCCGAGGATACAATCGCGTCGATTGGGAACTTTCTGTCGCAACATGGCTGGATCGCCGGGCGCGATTGGGGTTTTGAAGTAACCGTCCCGCCCTCGGTTTCCTGTGCCTTGGAAGGGCCGGACCAGGGCAAGCCCATTCGGGACTGGGCGGCGATGGGCATAACCCGTGTGTCAGGCAAACCGTTTCCGAAACATGAACTGCCGGGCGAAGGCTTCCTGATGATGCCCGCAGGACGCAATGGCCCCGCCTTCATCGTCACACCGAATTTCTACGTTCTGAAGGACTACAACAAAAGCGACCTCTACGCCCTGTTCGTCGGCCATGTCGGAGACCGCATTCAATATGGCGTCGGAGATTTCAGAGCCCGCTGGGGCAAGGTCGGCAATCTGTACCGGGCTGATGTGGCCGCTATGCAGAGGGCTTTGGAACGCCAGGGCCATGATGTCGGCGGCGCGGACGGGTTGCCCGGATTCAAGACGCGCCGTTCGATCGGACGCTGGCAACAGGCCACGGGTCGCACCCCGACCTGCTTTCCCGAGGCCCCCATGAAATCCGCCCTGAAATAGGAGCGATTCGCACTGTCCCCTACGTCACCTTGCCGGCAAAATCCCCTTCTTCGGGGCAAGCACAAATCGCGACCTTCACAAAAGTGTTAAGAACCGCTGAAGTTTCCTCATTATATTTCGGAACCGCCCCGGGTTTTATTCACAATCCACCTATAGTTGCCTATTTTTCAGGCAAAGGCTTTATCCTTTTTCGAAATAGTGCCACCTTCGGCGGCAGTGAAAGGCGACTTTCGCAACCACGTTCCCGACTGCAAACCGAAAGACTGCGACGCGGTGTTCATTGCGATCTGAAAAAGCAAAATTCGAACAAGTCCCGGTCTCGACCAGAGTCGGACAAACAAGGTGGCCAGCAGCCATCCTGAATGGATGCGCGCGCCTTGCCTCTAAAAAAATGGGAGTAGAAAAATGAACAAGTATATTCGTACATCTCTGGCGGGGCTGTTGACCTCGACCATGATTACCGGTGCTGCCTTTGCGGCAGGAACCCATCCTGAAACCGGCGAGGCGCTGGCGGACGACCAGACCTTCATCTATCGCCTCGGCGACGAACACAGCTCGGTCGACCCGCAGGTAGTTGAAGATACATACGGTGCCGAAATCACCCGTGACCTGTTCGAAGGGCTGATGAACCAGGACGAAGACGGTAATCTGGTTCCCGGTGTTGCCACCGGCTTTACCACAAACGACACCAAAGACGTGTATACCTTCACCCTTCGTGACAATGCCAAGTGGTCCAACGGCGATCCGGTGACCGCAGGCGATTTTGTTTATGCCTGGAAACGCGCCGTCGATCCTGCCCTGTCCTCGCCTTATGCGTGGTTCATGGAGCTGATGTCGATCGAGAACGCTGCCGAAATTATCGCTGGTGAAAAGCCGATTGACGAGCTGGGTGTCAAGGCCATCGACGATCACACGCTAGAAGTCACCCTGAGCGCACCACTGCCGTATTTCCCGCAGATGACCACGCACTCAACCACTTTCCCGGCCCCACAAAAAGTGATCGAGGAACATGGCGACGCCTGGACCCGGCCTGAAAATATCGTCTCGAACGGTGCCTATATCTGGACCGAACATCTGCCTCAGGAACGCTCGGTACGTGAGCGTAACGAACTTTACTGGGACAATGAAAACACGATCTTGGACAAAGTCGTGACGCTGGTCATCAACGACGAAAACGTCGCTTTGACCCGCTATCTGGCAGGTGAACTGGACCGCACCGAAGTTCCTGCAGGGCAGTTTCCCCGCCTGAGCCAGGAACACCCGGATCAGGCCATCAGCTTCCCGCGTCTGTGTAACTACTATTACACATTCAACCTGACGGAAGACGGCCCAGAAGCGTTCAAGGATCCCAATGTCCGTCAGGCGCTGTCACTGGCCGTTGATCGCGAGATCATCACCGAAAAAGTCATGGCTGGCGGCCAGCCCCAAGCCTACACCTTTGCCCCCGAAGCGACCGCTGGCTTTACCGTCCCCGAGGTCGAGATGGCCTCGATGACCCAGCCCGAGCGGGATGAGCTTGCCAAGGAACTGCTGGCCGCTGCTGGTTACGGCCCTGACAATCCGCTGAGCTTTGAGATGGTCTACAACACCAACGAAGACCACAAGAAAGTCGCCGTGGCCCTGAGCCAGATGTGGAAGCAGAAGCTGGGTGTGAATGTCGAGCTGGCCAACATGGAATGGAAAGTATTCCTGGAAGAGCGCGGCAACCAGAACTTTGATCTGGCCCGTGGTGCATGGTGTGGCGACTATAACGAAGCCTCGACCTTCCTGGACCTGCTGCAGTCGCAATCCGGCTATAACGACGGCAAGTACAGCAATGCGCGCGTTGACGAGTTGCTGGCTCAGGCCAAAACCGCAGATGACCCGGCCCCTCTGTATACCGAGGTTGAGCGTATCATCGCGCAGGAAACCCCTGTGATCCCGATCTATCACTATGCTGGCGTCTACATGATGGACACCGATGTCGGGAACTGGCCGATCAATAACGTCGAGCAGAACTGGTACTCGAAGAATCTCTACAAGCTCGCTGAATAATCGTCTTTGAACCACGCCCTGTCCCGAGATCGCTCGGGGCAGGGCCAATAAACATGGGGGCATGAAATGCTTGCCTATAGTCTACGGCGATTGCTGATCGCCATTCCGACGATACTGTTGCTGATCGTCGCCTGTTTCTTTCTGATGCACTTTGCGCCCGGCGGGCCCTTCACGTCAGAGCGGCCCTTGCCGCCGGCGGTTCTGGCCAATATCGAGGCGCGTTACGGGCTGGACCAACCACTGTGGAAGCAGCTCTGGGACTACCTGTACAACATCGTGGTGCATTTCGACTTCGGCCCGTCCTTCAAATTCAAGGACCGGGACGTGAATGACATCATCGCGCAGGGTTTCCCGATTTCGCTGACCTATGGCTCGTTGTCCTTCCTTGTGGCCACCGTCATCGGTGTGGTTCTGGGGATTGCCGCTGCGATCAAGCACAACAGCTGGATCGACTATTTTGCCGTGGGGCTGGGGATCGCCGCGCAGGCGCTGCCGAACTTCATCATGGGCCCGATCCTGATCCTGACCTTTACCCTGTGGCTGGGATGGTTGCCGGGTGGCGGCTGGCACGGCGGACAGTGGCAATACCTGATCATGCCTGTGATCGCACTGGCGACCTCTTACATGGGGTCGATCGCGCGGATCACACGGTCTTCGATGCTTGAGGTTCTGAACTCGAACTTCATCCGCACAGCCCGGGCCAAAGGTCTACCGACCAGAACCGTCATCTGGCGTCATGCGCTGAAGCCGACCCTTCTGCCCGTTGTGTCCTATCTTGGGCCAGTCTTTGTCTACGTGCTGACCGGATCAGTCTTTGTCGACATCTACTTCTCGACTGGTGGTCTGGGTCAGGCCTATGTCGGCTCGGCCCTGTCGCGGGACTATGCGGTGCTGCTGGGGGTTACGATCCTATATGGCGCGCTGACCGTTATCGTGAACTTGCTGACCGACCTGGCCTATGCCTGGTTCGATCCGAAAATCCGGTACTGAGGGGCTGGCAATGCTTGGAAAATCACAAAAAGCCGCCCAACTGGCTGATGATGTCACCGACTTCACGGTCATTCAGGGGCGTTCTCTGTGGCAGGACGCACGGATGCGGTTCGTCCGCAACAAAGCCGCGATGGCGAGTGTGTTCATACTGGGGCTGATCGTTCTGTTCACGATCATCGGTCCGTATTTCGCCGTTTGGAGCAACGAGGAAATTGACTGGAACGTCATGGGCGACGTAGCCGGCATGGGAATGCCCTCAATCGAAACCGGGCACTATTTCGGCGTCGACGATCTGGGACGCGACCTTTACAGCCGCGTCATTCAGGCCACCACAACATCGCTGCTGGTCGGGCTGATCGGGGCGGCAACCGCGCTGATTGTCGGCACCTGCTATGGGATCGCCGCCGGATATATTGGCGGGCGCACCGACAGCGTCATGATGCGTTTCGTCGATATCTTGCTGGCGATTCCGGCCACATTGATCGTCATCTTGCTGCTGGTCGTGGCGGGGCGGTCGTTCTTCATGTTGTTCATCGCGCTTGGTGCGGTGGGCTGGCTGACCATGGCGCGGATCGTGAGGGGGCAAACCCTGACCTTGAAGAACCGTGAGTTCATTGAGGCCGCCCGCGCCGCCGGTGTCAGCGAGTTCACCATCATGTATCGCCATATCCTGCCCAACTTGCTGGGTGTGGTAATCGTCTATGCCTCGCTATTGGTGCCGGAAATGATCCTGATGGAAAGCTTCATCTCGTTCCTTGGGTTGGGGATTTCGGAACCCTACACCTCGCTGGGTCGACTGATCGCCGAAGGTGCAGGAACCATGGCCTATGGCACCCTGTGGCAGTTGATGTTCCCCCTGACAATCTATGTCGCCATCATCATCTCGATGTTCTTCATCGGTGATGGTTTGCGTGACGCTCTGGACCCGAAGGATCGCTGATATGAGCCTGTTTTCTGTAAAAGACCTGAGCGTCCAGTTCGATACCCCCGATGGCGTGGTCGAGGCCGTCAAAGGCATCAGTTTCGACATCAACCCCGGCGAATGTCTGGGCATCGTCGGCGAAAGCGGGTCGGGCAAAAGCCAGACCTTCATGGCCGCGATGGGATTGTTGCCTCCGGCCGGGCGGGCCCTAGGGTCTGCCACGCTGAACGGCAAGGAAATCCTGAACCTGCCCATCAACAAGCTGAACAAGATCCGTGGCGATGATGTCGGCATGATCTTTCAGGACCCGCTGACCGCTCTGACCCCGCATTTGCGGATCGGCCAGCAGATGCGCGAAGTTCTGCAAGTGCATGAAGGGCTGCAAGGCTCTGCCGCGCGGGCGCGTTGCCTGGAATGGCTGGACCGTGTGCGTATCCCCGAAGCCAAACGGCGTCTGGATCAGTACCCGCATGAGCTGTCCGGCGGCATGCGCCAGCGGGTCATGATCGCGATGTCGATGTTGTGCAATCCCAAGCTGTTGATCGCGGATGAGCCGACAACGGCTCTCGACGTGACCGTGCAGGCCGACATTCTGGACCTGATGGTACGCCTGCAAAAGGATGAAGGCACTGCGATCGCTCTGATCACCCATGACATGGGTGTCGTCGCGCGCATGTGTGATCGCATCCAGGTGATGCGTCTGGGTCAGTTCGTCGAGGCCGGGAACACGCGTGAAATCTTCCGCGCACCGCAGCACGAGTACACCCGTACACTGCTGGACGCGATGCCTCGGATCGATGCCGGTGACGCGCCCAAAGCGTTGGAAAAGATCGAAGAACCGCTGCTCAAGGTTGATGACGTCAAGGTTCACTTTCCGATCCATGTCAAAGGCGGGCTGTTCGGGCATAAAGTGCCGCTGAAAGCGGTCGATGGCGTCAGCTTTGACATTCGCAAAGGTGAAACACTGGGTGTGGTCGGCGAGTCGGGCTGCGGGAAATCCACGCTGGCCCGGGCCGTGTTGCAGCTGATCGAACCCAGCGCGGGCAACGTCAGCTGGCTGGGTCATCCGATCGTCGGGTTGAAACGCGCCGAGTTGAACAGGTATCGCAAAGACCTGCAGATCGTCTTCCAGGACCCTCTTGCCAGTCTTGACCCGCGGATGACGATTTCGGCGTCAATTGCGGAACCGCTAAAAACCTATCGCCCTGACCTGACCGAGCGTGAACGCAAGGAAATGGTCGCGCAGATGATGGAGCGTGTGGGTCTGAAGGCCAACATGATCAACCGTTATCCGCACGAGCTGTCCGGCGGTCAAAACCAGCGCGTCGGCATCGCGCGGGCGATGATCAACAAGCCCAAGCTGATCATTTGTGACGAGGCGGTCTCGGCCCTGGATGTATCCATTCAGGCGCAGATTGTGGAACTGCTGCGCGAGTTGCAGCAGGAGTTCGGGCTGTCGATGATTTTCATCAGCCACGACCTGTCAGTGGTGCGCGCGGTGTCGAACCGGATCATGGTTTTGTATCTGGGCCGGATTGTCGAACTGGGGGATGGAGAGGTGATCTGTTCCGACCCGATCCACCCCTACACAAAATCCCTGATCTCGGCAGTTCCGATTCCGGATCCGGATGTCGAACGGACCCGCCAGCGGTTGAAACTGCCTGGCGAACTGCCCTCGCCCATGGACCCGAAAGCTGCGCTGCGGTTCCTGCCCAGCCGGTTGGCTGCAGGTGAAACCAACTATGTTCCGCAACTCACCGAAGTGAGGCCCGATCATTTCGTGGCTGAGCATGACCCGCTGGACGCCATCATGAACACGGCCTGAACCCCCTGCCCCGAAGCCATTTACCCGGCTTCGGGGCAATTTGCTGTAACACGTCCGACCGGCCACTTCTTCACGGCCTCAGCAGGCATAAGTCGAATGCCACATTTCGCTGCGGATGGCGCAGAAAACCGCAATGTTCCAGCATGTGGGAGCCGATCGTTTTGACTTCTACCCCCCCGGGTGGCACCATCTTGGGAAATCACGGCCTGATTACCCGTTGGCGTTGAATATTCAGGTCACAGGTCCTAAGAGGTCTGCGTAGTAAGCGCACTGTCAGACATTGTTTTAGTAACTTGAGAGGTCAAATGGCACGCAAGGTCACAAAGGCGATCTTCCCCGTCGCAGGGCTCGGCACCCGATTCCTGCCGGCGACAAAGTCGGTCCCGAAAGAGATCATGACTTTGGTTGATCGCCCGCTGGTACAATACGCCATCGACGAGGCGCGCGCCGCCGGTATCACCGAATTCATCTTTGTAACGTCACGCGGCAAATCCGCTCTGGAGGACTACTTCGACCACAATCTGGTTCTCGAGCAGGAATTGAAAGCCAAGGGCAAGGATCAACTGCTGGAAACGCTGAACGCAACCAATATGGAAAGCGGTGCAATCGCCTATATCCGCCAGCACAAAGCGCTGGGTCTGGGTCACGCGGTCTGGTGTGCCCGCCGTCTGATCGGCGATGAACCCTTTGCCGTTATGCTGCCCGATGACGTGATTGCCGGTGACAAACCCTGCCTGAAACAGATGGTCGAAGCCTATGAGGAAACCGGCGGTAACATGGTTGCGGCCATGGAAGTTCCGGCCAACAAAACAAGCGCTTACGGCGTTCTGGACGTGGGTGAGAATATCGGATCGGTCGTCCGTGCGCGCGGTATGGTCGAGAAACCAAAACCAGAAGAGGCACCGTCGAATCTGGCCGTTATCGGGCGCTATATTCTGGGCCCGTCAGTCCTGTACAACCTGAACCAGATGAAAAAGGGCAGCGGTGGTGAAATCCAGCTGACCGACGCCATTGCCGAGGATATCGGGAACGGTGTGCCGGTCTTTGGCTACAAGTTCGATGGTCAGCGGTTTGACTGCGGGTCCAAATCCGGCTTCCTGCAGGCCACGGTTGCCTTTGCACTGGCCCGCGATGATCTGCGCGAGGACTTGAGCCAATACCTGAACGACATCGTCGCCACAGGTAAGGCCGCGCAATAACAGGCTGCCTTCAGCTCAGCTTTCAGGATTTTGGCCGGGGCGTTCAGCGCCCCGGTTTTTTTGTGCCCTCAAAGATTAGCAAATGGTTTTTCGTGCGTCCGGCCCGGTCAGACGGGATTCATGCACAGCACGGCAATGTGGCGCGCAATGCAATTGTCGGACCGACAGCCTCAGGAGGACGCCCGTGTCACAGAACTCACCCCGATTGAACCTGCCATTTCTACAGCCGTCGCAGGCGCAGAAACACGTCACCCATAACGAAGCGCTGCGCCGGCTGGACCTGATCACGCAACTGAGTGTGGCCACGACAAACGCCGCGACCCCGCCCGCCGTCCCGGATCAGGGAGAGGTTCACGCGTTGGGCGCGGCTCCCACCGGGGATTGGACAGGGCAGGCCGGGAAACTGGCCGCGTGGCTGGACAACGCCTGGCATTTCGTCACGCCCCGCACGGGCTGGCGCGCATGGGACGAAAGCACCGGGCAAATGAAAATCTGGGATGGCAGCGCTTGGGTTGATCCTCCGGTCGCAACGCAAAATCTGGACGGAGTGGGAATCGCCACCGGGTATGACAGCACAAACCGTCTTTCGGTGCGGTCTCCGGCGACGCTTCTCAGCCATGACGGCGGCGGGCATCAGTTGAAGATCAACAAGGCCAATGCGGGCGACACAGCATCCTTGCTGTTTCAATCCAACTGGACCGGCCATGCCGAGATGGGCCTGTCCGGCAACACCGGCTTTACAATCAAAGTCTCGGCCGATGGCAGCAGCTGGACCGACGCGTTGAGTTTCGATCCCGCAACCGGAATCGCCAGCGGTGCGGCGGTTCAGGCCGGTGCCGATGACACGACCGCCGGTCGGCTGATGCGGGCGGATTATGGCTATGGACCGGGCAACCTGCTGGGTATCGTGGCACAGAGCGGTGGCACCCCGACCGGGGCCGTCATCGAACGTGGGTCGAACGCAAACGGCGACTATGTGCGTTTTGCCGATGGCACCCAAATTTGCACCGTCTCCCTGACGGCGGCGGGCTGCACGAATGTCGATGGTGCCTTGTTTGCAAGCGCAGAAGCGGTCTGGAGTTTCCCGGTGCCTTTTGCTGTGGGCTCAACCGTTGCCGTATCCGGCAGCGGAGGCGCAACCACCCGATTCATGGGGTTCGACGCGCCGACAGATACTCAGGTGGGGTTCAAGGTTCTCGCCACTGCAAGCGATGCGACGGCGCTGGCACCAACGGCCATTGCGACTGGCCGCTGGTTCTGATCTCTAATTGCCCGGGCCTGCGCCCGGGCTTTTACTTGGCGCGCAGATCCGCGTCCGCCTGGTCAAGGAACCAGGCATAGGTTTCGCGAATCCCGTCTTCGAGCCCGACCCGTGCGCGCCAGCCCATATCGGCCAGACGGGACACATCCATCAGCTTGCGCATGGTGCCGTCCGGTTTGCTGACATCCTGCGTAATCGTGCCGGTGAACCCGGTGGTTTTCGCCACCAGAGCTGCCAGTTCCGCGATCGAGACATCGTCACCACAGCCTACGTTGATATGGCTCAGCATCGGCTGGGTATTCGCCTCATAAACATCGCGCGGCAGGTCGAGCACGAACAGCGAGGCTTCGGCCATGTCATCCACATGCAGGAACTCGCGGCGGGGTTTGCCGGTGCCCCAGATCACGACCTCATCCGAACCATCCCGCTGCGCCTCGTGGAAACGACGGATCAGGGCAGGCAGCACATGGCTGTTTTCCGGGTGGAAATTGTCGCCCGGCCCATAGAGGTTGGTCGGCATGACCGAGCGGTAATCGACCCCGTGCTGCCGGTTATAGCTTTCACACAGCTTGATCCCGGCGATCTTGGCCACTGCATAGGGTTCGTTGGTCGGCTCTAACACGCCGGTCAGCAACGCATCTTCGCGCATCGGCTGCGGCACGGCGCGCGGGTAAATGCAGGAACTTCCAAGTTGCAGCAGGTTCTTCACCCCGGCGGCAAAGGCCTGATGGATCACGTTACATTCGATCATCAGGTTTTCGTAGATGAAATCCGCAGGGTAGGTGTTGTTGGCGTGAATACCGCCCACTTTGGCCGCGGCCAGGATCACGACATCCGGGCGTTCACTCTGCATAAAGTCGCGCACGGCGGCCTGATCGGTCAGGTCCAGCTCAGCATGTGTGCGGGTGACCAGCTCGAGCGCTTCACCCGCCGCTTTCCGATCCTGCAAGCGGCGCAGGATTGCGCCGCCAACCATACCGCGATGGCCTGCTACGTAGATCTTGCGCATGGCGACCTCCTCAGCCGTTTTCCAGGCTTACCGGCAACTCATAGCCATGCTCTTTCAACAGCGCATGACGCTTCGCGGTTTTGAGATCCTCGACAACCATTTCGGCGCACATTTCCTGAACGGTCAGCTCCGGCTCCCAACCCAGCTTGGTCTTGGCATTCGACGGATCGCCCAGCAGCGTTTCCACCTCGGCCGGGCGGAAATATTGCGGGTCGATGCGCATGATCACATCGCCCGGATTCAGAGCCGGCGCGTTGTCACCCTCGATCGATTTGACCGTTGCGACCTCATCTACACCCTCGCCCGAGAACTCCAGCGTGATGCCCAGCTCGGCCGCGGACCATTCGATGAACTGGCGGACCGAGTACTGAACGCCGGTTGCGATCACGAAATCTTCGGGGTTGTCCTGCTGCAGCATCAGCCACTGCATCCGCACATAGTCTTTCGCGTGGCCCCAATCGCGCAGGCTGTCGATGTTGCCCATGTACAAGCAGTTTTCCAGACCTTGCGCGATGTTCGCCAGACCACGAGTGATCTTGCGGGTCACGAAGGTTTCGCCACGACGCGGGCTCTCGTGGTTGAACAGAATGCCGTTGCAGGCATACATGCCATAGGCCTCGCGGTAGTTCACCGTGATCCAGTAGGAATACAGCTTGGCAACCGCGTAAGGCGAGCGCGGGTGGAACGGCGTCGTCTCGCGCTGCGGGATTTCCTGCACCAGACCGTAAAGTTCCGAGGTCGAGGCCTGGTAGAACCGGGTTTTCTTCTCGAGCCCAAGGAACCTGATCGCCTCAAGCAGGCGCAGCGTGCCGATGGCATCGACATCGGCGGTATATTCCGGAGATTCAAAACTGACCGCCACATGGGACTGCGCGCCGAGGTTGTAAACCTCGTCCGGCTGCACTTCCTGAATGATTCGCGTCAGGTTCGACGTATCGCTGAGGTCACCGTAATGCAGATACAGATTTGGGTTAGGAACATGCGGGTCCTGATAGATATGGTCGATCCGCTGCGTGTTGAACGAGGACGCGCGGCGCTTAATCCCATGAACTTCATAGCCTTTTTCCAAAAGAAACTCGGCCAGATAAGACCCATCCTGTCCGGTAATACCGGTAATCAACGCCTTTTTTGTCATCATTTTTTCCCACGGAATACTGTGTGCATCTTTGACGTCTCAGAAACAGCAAGAAGTCACGGAATGCAACCCAAGGCGAGAAATGGCCGAAATTACCGGCGGCAGGTTCCTGCCTGCACACCGGTCAGGGAAATCGAAGGATAACAAAGGTCTTGCTACAGGCGACAAAGTCAGCGCCGAACACTGCCCGCCTTGGTCAACTTATCCGTACAAAGGAACCGCGCTTTTGGCTCCGTCTGCCAGCGCCTTGCTCTGATCCCGGCGCACCTGATCGTATAGGGCCAGCGCCTGATCCGAGAACAGGTGACTTGGCGGCTCGACATGCACGAAGTTGGACTGCCCGTCCTGTCCACGTGCCAACATGGCATAGTCACGATCCGCAACCAGCTGCTTTGCATTGGGGTTCAGATAACGGATGGCCAGACCGATCCTACGGTCATCGGACCGGTTCGGGCCCGAACCGTGAATGGTCAGCCCGTGGTGCAAAGACATCTGACCGGGCGCCAGTTCGATATGGGTCTTGCCCTTCTCTGCCACATCAACGGCAATCTCCTGCCCGCGCGACAGCAGGTTGGTTTCGGAATAGGTGTCGTTATGCGGCAGGATCGGGTTCTTGTGGCTGCCCTGCACAAAATCCATGCAGCCGCTTTCGACCGTGGCCGGGGACAGCGCGATCCAGGCAGTAACCTGATCCGGCGTCTCGCCCATGCCCCAATAAGTCAGGTCCTGATGCATACCCACGGTGTGATCGGTATGCGCCTCTTTGATGAAAAACTCGGCGGACCAGACCATGATGTCCGGGCCCAGAACGCCCTCGACCGCATCCAACACTCGGGGGTCCAGCGCGATCCTGGCCGCCAGCGGGATTACCAGATGCGCATTCACGCGCTTGTAGGTGTTCAGCGGCAGGGGCAAATCCGCGGATAACCAATCCTGCTCAAGCTGTTCCAGTTCCGCACGTACCTCTGCGGTTTCCTGGGCTGAGAAAACCGTCAGCGGGAAAAGAAACCCGTCTTCCCAATATTGCGCGGATTGGGCTGCTGTCAGCTCGGTTTCAGACAAGGGGGCGGTTTGCTGCATGGCGTACCTCTGGGATGTGTTTCACTGCAGGATAGGGCACAAACCCATCGGGCCAGCGCGCAACCTCTTGCCCGTGAGGATAAGTTCAGCTTAGCCTGTGCGCATGTCGTCCCGCATCCCCTCTCTCAACTGGCTGCGCGTGTTCGAGGCCGCGGCCCGCACCGAAAGCTTTGCCCGTGCGGCCACTCAGTTGAACATGTCGGCAGCAGCCGTCAGCCAGCAGGTCAAGGCGTTGGAGACACGGCTGGGCACTCCGCTGTTTCACCGCCACGCCCATGCGGTGACACTGACCGAGGCGGGACGGGCCTATCTGCCATCGGTTCAGCAGTCTCTGCTGATGCTGGAGACCGCCACTACGGGGCTGTTTGGCGAAACCCGGGCGCAGCGGTTATTCGTACAATCCGTCCTGTTGTTCGCGCATGGCGTGATTGCCGGAGGCTTGCCGGATTTCCAAACAGCGCATCCTCAGATCAACCTGTCCCTCACCACCGGTAATCTGGTGTCAGATTTCGCCAACCAGTTCACCGATTTGCAGATCGTCTTCGGCAACCCAACGCTCTACGGTGCTGAAAGCGACAGGTTGTTGCATGAAACTCTGTACCCGATGGCCCCGCCGGAGATTGCAGCGCAGATCCAAAGCCCACAGGATCTGTTTCAGTTCCCGCTGATCGAGGTCTCGACCCATCGCGCAAGCTGGCTGCACCTGTTCGAAACCCTGCGTTTGCCCGCCGGTCAGGCACGGTTTTTCTTTGCCGACAATTCGCTGATGGCGGCCGAGCTTTCGGCCAGCGGCGGCGGCATCGCGCTGGCCCGCGCGCCTGCATCGGATCGTATCATGCAGCTGTCGGGCCTTGTCTCCTGCCTGCCGGACATTCAGGTTGCCGGGCAGGAAGCCTATCATCTGGTCTATCCCTCGCGCGCTGCGCTGCGCCCACCTGCGCGTGCGTTTCGCGATTGGCTGCTGGATCACAGCGCCGCGGTCCAGACCCGGTAACGCCCCTGGCCCGTCACCTCGCGGATCAGGCCGCGTCGGGTAAATCGGTCGATATTGCGTTGCACCGCCGCGCGCGAGGCTTTGGTCAATTCTTCAGCCAGCGGCGCCGATACCATGGGCCAAGCGGTCAGAACGTCGATCAACAAGGGTGGCGTTCGCCCGCTGAGCCCGCTGGTGGCCTCACGCGCGCGCTGATCCCAGGCGCTGACCCGGTCCAGATGCATTAGCGCCGCCAGCGCCGCCTGCCCTGCCCCCCGCACCCAGGCCGAGAGCTTTTCGTCCACCTCCCCTGCCCCGCGCAACGCGCCCGGGCCTGACAGGGCCAGCGGCATGAACATCGCCCCACCACGCCCCATTGTGGCCGCATGTCGGGCCGCAATGATGGCGGCTTCGGTATCCTGGCCAATACCCTGCGACAGCGCGCGCCACGCATGAAAGGCCATGGCGGCCTGCGTGACCGGGTGCAGACCTTCGGAATTGCGCATCACTTCGGCCAGATCGGCCACCGCCTCGGGGATGTCCTCGATTCCCTGCGCCATCCGGTCCAGAAACGCGGTCAGGCCGGTCTCCCACCCGCCCTCCGAGGGGCCGGGACCCGCAGTCAGCCGCCGCACCGCCCAACCCGCGCGGAACAGTGCCTGAACGTCATCTCCGGTTGCACCAATGCGCAGACCCGTCCACAGCGCCAGCCGATCCACACTGATCCGGTCGCCGGTCCACCAGCCCAGATCGGACACATCCATAAGGGCCAGCCGATGGGTCCACCCATCCGGCCCCGCACGCAGACGTTCGTCCAGCGCGCCAAAAATCGCAGCCAGATCGGCGAGTTCATAAGACAGCTCGGCCTGTGCCGCGCGCCAGTCCCGCGGGTCGAACAACAATCGGCGATCCACCTTCGGACCGGGGGTCAGGAAATCCTCGGCCGCCTCTTCATCCTCGGGCGGCAGAAACCACAGATCGTCGTCTTCGGGCGGGTCCGCGTCATAGATACTCGGAGGACCAACCGCATCGGCGTCCTCATCCGGATCAGGTATGACAGGTTTTGTCGTCATATCCGGTATACTTCGGGGAATTGCCGCAGTTCACAAGGCGTTTTTGCTCCCCGTGCCCTCAGCCCGGGAAACTTGTGGTCAGGATGTCCAGCTGCCCGGCCAGATCGGTCTGATCCCTGGCACCGATCAGCATGTACCCATACCCATCCTGCGCCCAGGTCGCCGTGGCCAAACCACTTAGAACCGCCTGTTTCAACTCTCTTGTCGGCGCACCTTCGCCCTGCCGGATCACACAAAAGGCAAAAGGCTGGCCCTGTTCATCAGCAAACACGACCTGAACCAGTGGCTTGCCCTTGAAGGACAGAATCTGCGCGCGCTTCAACTCTCCGCCCGGCAGCGCCTCAAGCGCCGCGCGGTTGAGCGACCGCCCCAGCTGTTCTTCGGCCATCGCAAATTGCGCGTCCAGCGCCTGGGGCGAGCTGTCCAGCGACGCGATCGTGTCCGGCGTATAGAGCGACTGATAGATCGCGGCCTGCGCGGCCCAGCCCAAAGGTTTCGGACGCATGGCCCAGTAGGTTGCGGATACGGCCACAACAGCGACCGAGGCCGCAACGGCCAGCAACCGCAACCCGCCGCCCGCAGGCCGGACGGGCGCAACAGGCACGTGTTCGGGCAGTTCAACCGCAGGCGTTTCGGCAGGCACACGCGCAAATACCGATTGCACCACAGGCGCAAACGGGTCCAACGCCATCAGGCGCTGTTCCAGCTCGGGGTCGGCCTCAACCGCGCTTTCGATGGCGCGGGCCTCAGCCTCGTCCAGTCTGCCTTCCAGATACGCTGTCAGCGTCTCGTCGGAAAACTTCATTTGCCACTCCGTCGAACGGCGTCTGCCGCCTCATGCTGCATCACGGTTTTCAGTTTCTGCCGGGCGTTGGACAGCCGGCTCATGATCGTTCCTATCGGCACCTCCAGCAACGCCGCGGCCTCGCGGTAGCTATAGCCCTCGACGAACACAAGCATGACCGTCTCGCGCTGTGCTTCCGGTAGTTGCATCACTTGAGTAAACACTTCAGCGGCGAAAATATTCGTTTCCGCGTCCGGCCCGGCGGCTATCAGTTCCGAATCGGGCGTGACCGACAACGCCTGCGCCTTGCGGACTGACCGCGCCCGCACTTCATTCAGCCAGATCGAGCGGCAGATGGTGATCAACCAACTGTCCAGCCGGTCATAGGACGTCACCTGATGATGGCGTTCCAGCGCGCGCAGACAGGTGGATTGCAGCAGGTCGTCGGCCACATCCGACGCACCGGACAGCGCCAGCCCGAACCGCCAGACACGCTTGGAGTGCATCTGGATCGCGCCGCGCACGGCCTGTTCCGAGCTTGTTTCACCACTCATCGAAAAATCGCGACCTGTGTGTTTTTCATTCACGGACCGGGGTCCGAAGGCTCAGAATTGACATAGCCCGAGGAGGAAAGAAATGAAACGCCTGATGCGGGTCGAAACAATTGTGGCGACAATTGTTGCAACACCGGTGCGTGCGTGCGGCTGGAATCTGTCGCCCGAAGGCAGGGAATTCGGGCGGATATGTCCAAGTCGCAAAAACCCGGCGCGATGATCTTCAGGGCGATTGCCAAGTTGTTTGGGAGTGATTGAGAAGAGCAAGTTCGCGGACCGGTTTGAAACAGCTGCGCAATTTATCCGTGATAACGACACGTGGCTCGCCATACCGAGCGATCAGTCGCGTCAAAAACCGACGTGCCGCCTTGGCGTTCCGCTGCGGCTGGACAAGAATATCGAGGACGTCCCCCTTGGCATCCACTGCCGGCCAAAGCCAGTGCTTCCGGCCGTTGATCGGGATGACCACATCGCCTTGATGCCGGTCGCTTAACCGGATCAGAAGACCCAAACAAATGGCAATCCTGATGAGAGGTCTACTACCGCTGATGGTCGGTTTTGATCACTGACCGGAATATTCCCACGACAGTGCTTTTGCCCTTCGAGTTTCTGGAGCGCTTCGCCGGCCTGCGCTGCATCATCATTCGTCACCATCATGGCTTGCCCGTTTGTGCCAACACGTCCCCGGGTACGCAGGACGGACACTTCACCGAACAACGTCGGCTGCAACTCTACTCCATAGAACCGCGCCACGTTGACGTCCGGCTCCACATGGATCAGGTGGACAGGTGTGGGTGCTGTCAGCTCCATGATCCAATTGTCAGTTAACTCAACTCTTCTGTCCGATGACACTTCGAGATCAGTTCCAGAGAAAGGATTCTGATCCTGACTGCACCCAGGTGTCTGCGTTAACGACCAGTCGCACATTCACCAAGGTCATTTTCGAGAAAACCAATCAGGTGGATACGTCAAACTCGCTGGCCGAGCGTCCCACTTGGGTGGTCGGAGCGTTCATCGGAACCCGGCCCTTTGCCGCAGGAAGGGACACAAGACTTGCGGTCGGACTTGTAGCTTGGAGACTGCGCAGCGGTGGCACGCAAGACGCCATTCACAAGGTACCGGCCGATCGCAGAGCGGGCATCAACTTACCGGATCCCGGAACCGAAGAGGCGTTCGCCCTGCTCATCAATCACCTGCTTCGCCTTGGCGATACTGAAGCTTTCGGCCTGATCACGGCTTTCAAAGACATCCGCCCGGATAATCGTATGGGTCTTGCGATCCCCGTCTAAGGTTTTTTCGATGCGGGCCGACAAGCGGTACTTACCACCCTCTGCCATCAGGTCGGGGAAGATCTCAAACCCTTTGTACGAGACCGGCTCCGGCTCAGACTTTTCGCCGCCACCAAAGAGTTTCGAGAAGAGGGACATGGCGCGGCTCCTTTCAATGTTGCACGGAACGGAGACTAACGCCGCTAAGGGCCGGGGTGAAGCGGGTCGTGAGATCAGATCACCGGTCGTCGATCCGATAGCGCGATCCGCGCATGGTTTGAAAGCCCCGATTTGCGGCGAAATCTCGGTCCTCCGCACCACTCTACCTTGTACGGAACGGCCCAAACCGGTCATTGGCGAACTGGACGAGATGCTGCTGTCGCAGCTCGCATTGCGGACATTTGCAGCCTGTACAAAGCACTTAACCACGTTGTGGCTGGCAGTGTGGGTCCATGTGACATTGAGAATGGGATCTATTTGTGGTGTTCCAGTTTTTCCGCAAAGTCGTCGCAATGCAAATCGGCGCTCTATCGCCTGAAGTGCATTGAACACCAAACCAAAAGATACCCTGTGACTTCTATCTTTTGCGATTCGCAATCATGTCAGATTCGTCCATCATACGCTCCCCGGTCGATTACGGCAGCAATGACCGTGAAACTATCAGCGTCCTGCGCGGCAGTAAGAGCGGCTTTCAGCTCCGTGGCGGACCCCACGGTATGCCCCACACCGCCAAAGGCCTCTGCCAAGCGCGCAAAGTCATGCTTCGCAAATTCCACGCCTGCGTTCTCAAGTTGCCGCCCGCGCTGTTTGATCTCAATGAGGGCAAGGCAGGCGTCCACGAAGACCACAAAAATCGTTTTCAGACCAAGTTCCGCCGCCGTCGACAATTCCCCTGCCACCATCAGCATTCCGGCATCGCCAGAGAATGAAACAACCTTGCGATCTGGTTCGATCAGCGAAGCGCCCATAGCAAGCGGGACGGCACAACCCATTGTGCAAAAGGCCGACGATTGCAGCAGTCCTTTCGGGGCGTAGCAGCTCCACTTCTGCGAAAGAAGAATGCGGTGCGCACCGGAATCGACCGTGGCTACGGTTTCCTTTGGCAGCACTTCGCGGCAAATGTCGATTACCGTCCCCGGCCCCCAAACCTCTGTCTCGGCAAATGCTGAGGTCAGGCTCTTACGAACCGAGTTGATCTTGCCGTCCGACCAACGGGATTTAGCCGCGACCCCATTCGAGATAGCGTCCAACGTGCGTCCGACATGCGAGACGAACTGAAGGCTCGATTGGTGCATGTAATGAGTATTTGGCTCAGCCGAAATATCGATAACATTGACTGTCTCTGTGTCCCAGACATCGCGCCAACCGACCCGCACTTCAATCGGGTCGTAGCCTGCACAGATGATCAGATCGGCCTCCTGCACGAACGGTAGCAGGACTTTATCATTCTTGGGTGACAGGCCCGCGCCGCTCATGCAAAGGGGATGGTCTTCAGGGATGATCCCTTTCGCCTTGTAGGTCGTGATGACCGGAACGTTCTGCGTTTCACAAAACCGCAGGACAGCGGCGCTTGCATCGTCTTTGAGCGCATCCAGGCCCACGACCATGACCGGCCGCTTGGAAGTCGCCAGCCAGGATCGGGCCAGAGTCAGATCGTCATCCGCAGGGACAACGGCACTCACTTTTGCGCGTCGGCGCTTCTCAACAGGTCCAGGACGCGCGTCGGCTACAGAAATCGGTATATCGATATGGACAGGGCCGTCGCGGCCATCAGTTGCGATAGCTACCGCTTTGTCCGCAATTGTATCTGCCCCTTCGGCGGTCAGCATAAAGCTGGCCTTGGTGATCGGGCGGAAAACGGCTTGGTGGTCGAGAACCTGGTGTGTGTAGGTAAGGGCCTCAGTCGCATCGACACACCCGGTCAGGACGATGAGCGGCACACGATCCTGCTGTGCGTTGGCGACGACATTCACACCATTTAATGCGCCCGGGCCAACCGTTGCCACGAGAATACCTGGTGCGCCGTTCATGTGATGCGCCCCTTCGGCCATAAAGCCAGCGCTGTTTTCATGTTTGCAGAGAACGAATGCGATACCAACCTTTTCAAGCGCATCGACAATCGTCAGCACTTCTCCGCCGGGCATGCCGAAAGCGTGCCGGCAACCAGCATCATAGAGCCGCCGCGCGAGAAGGTCGGCGGCCCGTAGGTCTTTGTCAGTTTTCATGGGGCCTCCTATTCAGCCGCGTAACGCGCCATGTCGGCAAGGCGCGCATATCCGTCCCGCGTCTGTGGTGTTTTGATGCCAAGAATGTTCCCAGCGACTTGAGTTCGAAGGATCTGTGCGGTCCCGCCACCGATGGTGAACATGCGCACATCGCGATACATCCGCTCCAGAGGTTCACGATCGCAATAGCCGCGTGCGCCGAACATTTGCAGCGCGTCGCTGACCACCTTTATGGCCATCTCGGACGCAAAGAGCTTGGCGCGGGCGGCCATCGTCATGTCGGGATACTGGCTGCCTTTTGGACCACGTGAACGCGCCGCTTCATGGAGAAGCAGCCGGGCCGCATGAACTTGAGTATCCATATCGGCGAGCATCCATTGAAGCCCCTGGAATTCTGCGAGCGGGCGTCCGAACTGTTCGCGTTGCAAGAGATAGCGTTTGGCATGTTCGAGCGCCCCTGCCGCGACACCCATGGCAATGGTGCCGGCACCAACGCGTTGCGAATTATACGCGTTCATCAGGTCGGCGAAACCGCGCTTGAGACCCGAAGGTGGTTTGACCAGCCATTTCTCGTCGATCTCGACATTCTCGAACCGCAATTCTGCTTCGGGCATACCGCACAGGCCCATTGTGTATTCGCGGCCCACTACGGTGAACCCCTTTGGCATGTCACCCGAGATCGGGTCGGCAAGCAGAATGAAGCCGCCAATCCCCTGTTCCACGCCTGCCTCATCGAGCACGCGGGCAAATATCAGGTGGAGCTTCGAAACCCCACCACCTGTGATCCAGTGCTTGGTCCCGTTGAGGATGTATGTGCTACCGTGTTTCCGGGCAGTAGTCTGCATTTCAGTCGCGGCACTTCCCGCGTCAGGTTCCGTAATGCAGATCGCGGGCTTGTCTCCTGCCAGCACATGTTGAGCGCAAAAAGCCTTCTGCTCGTCATTGCCATAACCCATGACCGCGCTGATACCGCCCATGTTGCCTTCGACAACGATGCGGGCCGTCAGGGTGCAGGCTTTCGCGATCTCTTCGACCACCATGGTCACATCCAGAAAACTCGCGCCCTGCCCGCCATATTTCTTTGGAATGGACATGCCCATGATGCCGGCATCAACCAGTTCGCCAATGTTCGGCCAGCAATAGGCGCGCGATCTGTCCCACTCAGTGGCGCGTTTCTCAAATCCTGGGGCCAGTTCTCTTGCAACGTTCACAAGCGGATGCGTCATGGCGTGTCCATCGTTTCTGTTTTCACCAGAATACGCTTGCGGAAATACAACTCAATCGAATAAGATTTGATATCAAATGCAGATCTTCTTAAGTTATGCAGACACGCTCTCTCAGAACCCTCATGCGGATCTCCAAGGTCGGCTCCTTTGCAAAGGCGGCCGAGCAACTGAACATGACATTGTCCGCACTTTCCATGCAGATGAAGGCACTCGAGACAGAGCTTGGCGTTGATCTCTTTGACCGCACCGTGCGACCACCGCGACTTACGCCAATCGGTCGGGCCATCGTCGAGGCAGCGATCCCGCTCCTGCAGAATGAAGATAGCCTTCTCGAAATCTGCCGCCCGACGGACACGCTGGTCGGGCATTTCCGAATTGGATTTGTCACAACAGCTGCCGTTCGCCTGCTGCCGGGCTTCCTGAACAACGCAAAGCATCACGCACCGCTAGCGACCTTCTCGTTTGAAACCGGCCTGTCCAAGGCTCTACAGGAGAAGGTCGTCAGCGGACAGCTTGATGCCGCGCTTGTCACGGATGCCGAAGGTGTTCCTGACGCGCTTGCGGAATTGGTGCTTCGAGAGGAACCCTTTGTCTTTGCGGCCCATGAGAGCTTGCTGAAAGACGGCCTCGGGGGGTTATTGAATACGCAGCCATTCTTTCACTTCATGCCCGACACAGGGATCGGAAAACTCATTGCTGGAGAGATGCTTAAGCACGAAAGACCAGAGGATTCCGAGACTATTGTCCTCGATAACCTTGAAGCGATCATGGAGTGTATCTCGGCGGGTCTGGGATTTACGCTTCTGCCCGCCCCCGATGTTATGCGGTATCGGTCTGACGACGTCAAAAGCATCCGTCTTCCCCAAACTTCAGCCAGAAAACTTGTTCTTGCAACCGCGTGCCAGGGTGCACTGGCCGGAAGGGAGGCGGTACTCGCGGGGCTGTTTTTAGCCGACGAGACTCACGCTTAGGGCGAATAAAACAAACCTTTCCTACGCTCGTGGCCTTGGCTGAATCGGCGAGGATCCTGAAGCAACTGAGCAACCCTGAGCAATACCGTGACATTCACGTTCAAGGACAGCCCAAAGCCGCCTTCTGTCGCGTGCAATCCATGATGCATTGCGGCGCGTGATAGGAGACATTCGCTGCGCTTGCGAAACTGGGCTCTGCGCGAACTCCCCCATACAATCATTCAAGTTCAGTGCCAGATATCCGGCAACTGTTCCTTTCTGCGGGCCATGAAGGCTTGGAGCTCTTCGTCAATTCCCTCGTCGAGATGCGGTGCGTCATATTCCTTGAGGCTGGACTTCCACTTAGCGTTGGCCCGTTGCGCCATGTCGGCCGCGCCTTTTTCGGACCAGTTTTCAAACGCCTGTGTGTCCGACAGTTCGGCGTCATAAAATGCGGTCTCGTAGTGCCTGAGGGTATGGGCGCAACCAAAGAAATGCCCACCCGGGCCGACCTCGGCGAATGCGTCCATGGCAAAGGCATCATCCTCGAGGGTCAAGCCGGCCAGAAACCTGTGCATTGCGCCCAGATAGTCCGCATCCATGACCAGCTTTTCGTAGGATAGCGTCAAGGCGCCTTCCAGCCAGCCCGCAGATTGCAGCACGAAATTCGCGCCGCTAAGAACCGCGGCGTGCAAGGCGGTCACGCTTTCCATCATAGCTTGCGCGTCGGGCAGTTTGGAGCTGGTGAATGCGCCCGAACACCGCACGGGAAGGCCTACCCGCCGCGCCAACTGGCCGGCCACGTAAGATGCCAGTGCAGATTCCGGGGTGCCAAATGAAGGTGAGCCGGTCTTCAGATCAACCGAAGTAACAAAATTGCCAAAGATCACCGGCGCACCCGGGCGGACAAGCTGAGCCAGCGCGCATCCCACCAGGACTTCGGAATAGGCCTGGGTCACTGCCGCGATCATCGACACCGGCGCCGTGGCACCTCCCAGAACGAAGGGGACGATGACCGGGCATTGCCCGGCGGCTGCATAAGTGCGGATTGCCCCCGACATGGCATAGTCGAAGACCAGCGGAGAATTCATGTTGATATTTGCCATGATTACGCAGTTCCGATCCACAAAATCTGAACCGAAGGCAATGCGCGCCATCTCAATGCTGTCGGCAGCCCGTTCGGGAGCGGTGACCGATCCCATGAAAGGTTTGTCAGTCCATTTCAAATGGGCATAAACCATATCCAGATGGCGCTTGTTCACCGGCAAATCGGTAGGTTCACAGGTGGTTCCGCCGGAATGGTGCAGCCAGGGCGACGTGTATACAAGTTTTGTCAGGTTCTCGAAATCCCGGATTGTTCCATAGCGACGACCACCGTCAAGATCGCTAACAAATGGCATGCCGTAGGCCGGGGCAAATATCACGTTATTGCCGCCCAGCTCGACGGTCCGTGCTGGGTTTCGGGCGTGCTGCCGAAAGACCCTCGGTGCCGTTTTGAGTAGATTTTGCAACAGCCCGGGTGGGAAACGCACCCGATCACCCGATACATCCGCACCGGATGCGCGCCACAGCTTCAACGCCTCGGGGTCATCGAGGAATTTTACCCCAACCTCCTGCAGGAGTTGCTCGGATCGAGCCTCAATCAACTCCAGCCCTTCATCGTGCATCAGGTCATAGGTGGGGATCTCGCGGCGGGCACCCGAGATCAGCGGCGCCTTGATTTGCTCCGAATTTCGGCGGGTATGACGTCGACGCGTCGCTGGCATGAGCTTTCCTGCAATTCACGGTTTTAATACGGCATAGTTCTCCAAACAGGTGGAACAGTCTGCTCCAGGAACGACCAAGGCGGTTGATCCCGACACAATTCCGCTCAATGTAAAAAGAAACTTAAAAACCGCTTTGGCTAAATTAACCATCGGCCGAATGCCTGACCGCCTTTCAGTGAAACGACCGGCCCAGACCAGACACTGGCCGGGATCCTGAAATGCTACGAGTGCAGCCCGATTTGCGGACATTTGCGGCAAGCCGCAAAGTAAGAACCTGGTTGAACTCACAGCAGTTCTACTTTGCTCGGGGCCATGCAACATCCGGATAGCGCCGCCTAGTCTACCCGGCGCCGGAATTCGGACTCGAATACACCGAAGGAATAGACATTCGCGACGTATTTGACCGCATCCGTCGATTTTTCCCGGTCGATATAGACGTTGCTACACTCTTCGCGGCCGACATGGACTGCCTCCGAGCGATGGCAGTACTGACTGTCCCGGATCGCCCAACGCGACGTGATTGGTTGGCCATCCATCCAGCCGAAATGCATAACGGTCACACCCTCGGACGGATGATCTTGCCGGTAGGGCATACCGAAGGGGCCGGTGTCGATGATTTCCTCGTATTCATCCGAGAAGAGCGCGACCAATTCGTCTTGCTCCAATCTGTCGGCTTCCCGCCCCTTCTCGAAATCGAATGGCGAGGCTGGCATTCCGACAGCGGAGAGCGCTTCGGCCCACGCTGCGTAGAGAGCCGGATCCGAGTACCGTCCGAAGTAACCCTTTTGCCAAAGGAGGTTGTTCCAGACTGTTTCCTTCAGAAACAGGTCCATGAACCGTTTCCCGATCTCTATTTCCCCGTTTTGGGCATGGGCCGCCGCCGCAAATATGTACTGATCGATCCGGTCGCTTTCTTCGGACGGGACCCGGCTCAGGAGCGCAAGCGCCCGGTCGACCTCGCCCAGGAGAAGGCGATGAAAGGCAAGCTCTCGCAATTCCGATGCATTGAGCCGGGGCGAAAGGTCTTCGTAGGCCGTGAATTCGGTGCGCGCTTCGTCATAGAGCCGGGCCGCCAGAAGCGCCTGGCCCAACACGTACCGCAGCCGGGGTTCATCAGGTTGCAGGAAGACGGCACCGCGGGCCTCGGTCAGGGCAGCGTTCCATTGTCGTTTCTCGATTTTGATGCCGATCTGAACCCCGAGGGCGTCCGGATGGGTATCGTCGACTTCGAGGATGTGGCGGACTGTTCGTTCCGCTTCCTCGAGCGCGTCGAGCGTATATCGGATGGTGTTGTAGCTACGGCTCCAGATGATGAAGTTTACGGTGGCGTAGCCTGCATGCGCAGCCAGAAAATCGGGATCCCGCTCGATCGCGCGTTCGTAGAGAGGCAGAGATTGTTCCAGTTCGAAGAAATTCCCGCTGGCCAGGAATCTTTCCGCTTCGGCAAAGGCCAGGAACGCTTCGATATCGGTTGTGGCCGGAGCCTGTAACACGGAGCGTTCCGGTGCCGACAAGGGACCCACGAGTTCGGCCGCGGCCTTTTGTTTGAGTCCGGCCAATAAATCGAAGAAGTCCGCAGGTGCCCCGCTAGCGCTTTCCTCCCAGATTACCGCGCCAGCATCGCCAAAATCCCTGAGCCTTACGGCAAGTTCAATCCGGTCGCCCTCGCGGGCCGCCATTCCGTCAAGCACGTACCGTATACCGGTCTCCAGGCCGATATCACCGGGTTCAAGTGCGATTCCGTTGTATCCGAGGGAGATGGAGTGCGGGACGGTTTGCAAACCCTCAACCCGTGACAGCGAGGCGATGAAATCCTCGGTCGCGGCGTCGGCAAGCGACCGGTCCCCGGCCGTGGCAGCGGCGAATGGAAGGATCAGCAGGCGGTCGCCCCTCGGCTGGGGTGGTGCCAACCAGATCCAAGCGAGATATCCAGCAGCAATAAGCACCAAGGCGAGCGCCACCGCACCGAAGCGCAGGGTCGGCTTGGGCGTACGGCGGGCCGAGACGACGGTACCGGCATATTCGGGGTTCGGAAGCACCGCAAAGGCTGTGATTGGATCCTGGATGTTCTTGACCTGTTGCGGGCCAAGATCCACGAAGCCGAGGTCGAGCTTACCGTGGACGTTCAGAAAGACCGGTTCGGATACGCAGATTCCTCCGGGGTCGGCGCAACCTTCCAAGCGGGACGCGATATTCACCCCGTCACCGAAGATGTCGTCGCCATCATGCACGATCTCGCCGAGATTGATACCGATACGGTAAGCGATGCGACGGTCTTCGGGAATATCCACTTCGAGGTTGGCCATCTCGCGCTGTACCGCGACAGCCCATTCGACGGCGCTGACCACGCTTGAGAACTCAAGCAGCGCGCCGTCGCCCGTCGTCTTGACAATTCGTCCCCCGAAACCCCGCACCGCGGGGTCGATCAGATCGGTCCGGATCGCCTTTTGGCGCGCCAGGGTGCCAGCCTCGTCCAATTGAACGAGGCGGCTGTAGCCGACCATATCGATCGCAACGATGGCCGCCAGCCGACGTTGAAACATCTCCTGAACCAAACCGATCCCCCACGCCGCGTTGGCGGACAGTATAGGAAATTCTCCGGAAGATGACGAGTTGGGTGCTTAAGGCCGATGCTTGAGGTCACCGGTGCCTGCCCGTACAGTTCAGGGCGGCCCTCAGCGGTCAATAGCTTGATGTATAAGATGCTGCAGCGCGGCTGAAAGAAGTTTATGTCCAAATTACCATAGGTGTTCCAAGTTGGCTCTAACCCCCCAAGCTTCGAATTGCGCATCACCCAAGCCGTCATAAGATCCGACAAGCGAAAACATCGTCCCGTTTTCGTATGAATAGCTGAGCCCGGCTTCAATTTGTGCCCGCAAGCCTTCGTCGGCCAATTGGCTTACATCATTCGTAGCCACAAAATCGGCGGCAGAGTTCTTTTGAGCAAAAGTCCATATTCCCTTTATCGCAAGTTGAGGGGTCACAAATGCCCCACCTTGCGACTGGAACGTACTGGCAAATGTCGGCCCGAATTCCAGTGAACCTGTCTCTAGCTGAATTTCCGGGATGCGGTTTCCGAAGCTGTCGTTGTAGCCGCGCGTTTCTTCACGATACCAGTTCAGGCGAAGTTCAGGTTGTATGAGTAAGTCACCGACGACGTATTCGCCCGTTAGCGCGGCAGTAGCCAATGCGCGCTCGGCCGAGAACTTGTCGCTATATGTGCTGTAAGTCGCAGCAGAGTTCTGTGACAACCCCCAGGCGATGCGGGCATCCAAGTAGAGTGAATCCGTCAATCTTGTCGTCAGATAAGGACCAATCATAAAACCGTAACCATCGGCCTCACCCGACCCACTGTCATCGGCATAATCTGCCCAGTCGAACTGCGCGCCAATTCCCAGCAACAGATCGCGCGTCAGCAAATAATCCAAGCCCATATGCAGGATGGCAAAATCCCCTTCGCCGCCATTGGCGTTGTACTTCGAATATGCCGCCTCAATCCAAACATCAAACGGGGCAATGGGTTGTTTCGACGCTTTGTTGTCTGGCTCTGCAACGAACCCACTAATAACCTCACTTTCTGCCCGGTGCAGGAAGCTGAGTTGAGGAACCGGTCGCGGAGCGCCCTGTGATGCGGCTGCACGGCTGTCATTCAACTCCACTCCGACCTGCCCAAGAACTTGAAGCACATCCGCATTCAATTGGGTCTCAGCGGCCTGTGCGCGAGAGTTCCGAAGAGAATAGGAGAAATTGATTTCCTGCTCTCCGATCTGTGCTGAAAATGGGATGCTGCCGTTTTGGAACGACAATCCCATACCCGAAATGCCACCATTGTTGCTGGCGCGCCCTTGCAGCCGGTTCAAGCGTCGTTGAGAGGCTGGCTGGTTGGCCATGATCAAGCGTCCGCGACTTTCAATGAACGAACCAATCAGGCGAACCGTATCTTCCACGGTCGTGTTTCGTACAACCACCTGCTTCGCGGCCAGATTCAGATTGCCTGCACCATCACGTGCCACACCGGCAACTACATCTATTGTCAGATCTCCGGCACCGGTGGGTCTGATCCGAGCACGATATGAGACTGCGCTCTGCACCGCGAAACCTGAAACCGTACCATTTCCGATGGTGACATCCGCCGGTTCGAAACCGGTGACGGGCTCAGAAAAGCGAACAGTTATTGAAAACTCCTCCTGCCCGGCAAATGACTTGGGCGCGTTAAGAACCTCAACCGTCGGAGAGGTGAAGTCGCCGGCCGTCAGTACGGTATCGTTGTCAGTCGCAGAGTTATTGTTGGCAATCGGGTCTGACCGCGATGATGTGGCGGTCGCAGTATTTGACAAAGTGCCTGTGGCTGTTGGTGAGATCGTACAAGTTGCCGAATAGGTGACAGAACTGCCGGAGGGCATGTTAAGCGTTTCGGAAATGTTGCCTGAGCCTGATGCCGTATTCCCGGACGCGCCACCCGCAGCGACCGAGTTATAGCTGCAACCGGTCAATTCAGATGGGAAATTATCGGTGACGCTTACCGACGGATCACCCAAGGGGCCTCCGTTCGCGACAATGATCGTGTAGGTCAGGCTGTTACCGGTTACAACAGAGGTCAATCCATCTGTATTTGTGACCGAGATATCGGTTTCATCGGTTACCGCAAGCGATGCATTGGCCGCAGGATAGCTGAAAGCCTGCCCCAAGAAAGTGCCGGTAAAAGTGCTGGTCGTGAGTGTCTGGGCACCGATGGCCAGGCCCTCCACGTCCAATTCAATCGTACAGGTGTCGGTTATGGTTCCACTCGCCACAGAAATGGAATTGCTTCCAGCAAGTGCGGTGACGGTTGGACAGGTGCCATTTGTGCTCAGGCCATTGGGGTTGGCGATGGTTGCTCCGGCGGAAAGGCTTATGGTCTGGCTATCGACGTTGAATCCGATTGCAGAAGGGTCAGTAAACTGAAGACTGAGTCGGGTGAGCCCGCCCACTGCAATTGTGCCTTGGCTGAAGGATGCAGTCAGCGTCGGATCAGGCTGGCCTTGGCCAGCAACCACAAAATCGTACAACGCCACGCTTGTGTCATTGGTGGTCACCTCGACTACGGCATTTCGTCCGCCGACCGCGCCTGGATCAAAGCGCAGTGTGAATGTTGTGCTATCGCCCGGGGCCACATTGGTGGCCGGTGGCGTGACAACTGCAAAGTCACTGACAGCAGCACCAGTGACGGCCACGTTGGAAATCGTCAGCTGCCCGGTGCCGGTATTGTTGATCGAATAGGTCCGATCCGCAAACTGGTTCCCTCCAATAGCCCGGGACGGAAACACCGTGTGATCGGCATCGATTGGTGTTGTATCGCCATCCGCTATCACCGAACCATTGCCGCTGATCTGAATGTTAGGTGCTGTACCCGGGGCCGCGCCGCTATATACGCCTCCGGCAATAGTGCCGGGTGTCAGGAAATAGGCGTCCCCGGTGCGCGAAAGGGTCGACCCGGAAACCCCGAACGTACCGCCGCTTTCAGCAGGTGCAGTGATGGTTAACGGGCAACTGCCGCCGTCGTTCAGTGTCACCTCACCCAACCCGGTGCCTGCCCCTGTCACCGAAGTTGCGCCCGGACAACTGATGGACGTGATGCTCAGCGGGGTTCCCCTGTTTGAGAACGAGACCCGCATGACGTTACCGGCCGATGCTGGACGCGCGACACCCGGCAGGCCAAGGCATATTGCGTCAGGCGTGTTCAAAGGTGTGCTCGCACTGGCGCAACCGACAGGTAAATTATCGTACTCACTTACAAAGATGATGCCTCCGTCTCCGGCGATGCAGTCGTTGAACTGAAACGTACCGATGCCTGCCAAACCACCAATGGTGGCAGTGCCACCAATGGTCCGACTTGGGCAGGCAAGCTGCGCGGCGGCCTTTTCGGTCATACTTATCAAAAAGGGAAATGCCAGTACCACGAGCAATGCCCATTTGCCCGGCAATGCGCAGCGTAGATTCATCTGCTCAGCCCTCAATTTCCGCTAACCGTTTCTGATCAGAATTGCCACTCGTACGAGGCCCACAGCGCTTGCGTGGATACATCTGCGCCTACGGTAGATTTGGCGTTCAATCTCAGCGTGCCCCCATGACCAAAGTCTTTTTCATAGTTGAGGCCAATTTCACCGAAGGTGTCCGTACCGCTGCCGCCGGACGCCAGAGAAAGCGAATTGCCGAAGATGGCAACGTCCACGAATGACGGCGCATCTGCATCCCTGTGAACGGCATCTATCGAAGCTGAAATCAACCCGTCAGCTGCCGCCATGGAATAGGCCCCGCCAATACGAGTTTCATTGAACGTAACGGTTCTATCCCCCACCGTTGCGTTCGCTGTTCCACCGGTTTCAGTGTAGCCATCCAGATTTTGTTCGCCATAAAGGAAGCTGGCCCGCGGCGTCAGGGTTGCTCCGTTCTCAAGGACAATGTCCCGCTGTGCACCGACAAACGCCGCGATCATGTCACTGGAATAATCGGCATTCGACGTCACGCCATTACTGACCTGCGTATCGTCATGATCCAGATGGCCATAGCCCAAACCAAAGCTGAGGTCGGCAAAGCCAAAGTTCTGTGCAACCACCGCGCTGAGATACACGCCGGATGTGTCGAATGATGTGGTGCCAAATGTCCCGTCGTTCTCCAGATAACTGGCGCCGAACCCGTACCGCAATCCGGTTCCGAGGTCGCGGGTCACACCTACGCTGGCACTCCACATGTTTGAAGAAAGCCCGGCAGAGTTGGCATTGGCGTCTCTGTCGCTTCGGCTGCCGCTGATCAAAAAATATGGGCGGAAGCCATCGATCAGACCGCGGTTTTCAGCCGAGCCGGTTCTGTCACGTGTGACCGCGCCGCTGGCCGGACTGCCCAACTGTTCGGCCAGATGGTAGCTTAGGCTTGCAATTTCGAACGCCTGATTGGTGTTGGGTTTGATTTCACGTGCATCAAAGGAGGCATAAACAGGTGCCGCGCCACCTTCGCCCTCAACGAACCAGCCCAGCGAAGGCGAGGAAACGGACGTGGTGAATGAGCCTGCAGAAGCATCTTCGTCCTCGAAGTGATAGACGACCCGTCCACCGACATTATTGAGATTCACATCGTGATCACTGACCCTGATTAGGCCGTTTATGTCGGCAGTGGATTCAATATTCAGCGTACCGCCGCCGTCCCCTAGGAAGATGGCATAGGCCTTGCCCGACGACTGGGCAGAAATGTCGCCGGTTACGTTGACGACACCTTGCGTGGTTCCGACAAAAAGGCCGTAGGATTCGGCATCTGCACCATTGGCGGTTACAGAAATGGCACCGCTGTGGTTCAGAGTACCGTTCGACCTCAGTTCGCCGTTGAAAATGCCATCAGCCCGTACTGTAGTCTCGCCCTGGGCAGAGACCGTTAAGACCCCTGAATTTTCAACCGTATCTTCGATGACCGCAAATCCGATCCCGGTAGCCGCCGCTGCTGCAACATTCTGGCCTGTTACAGAAACGCTGACCGAGCCAGAGTTCGAGAACCGCGACCCGCTCTCCACAATCCCGGCCATAACCCCGGCTCCGATGGCAGATGAACCGTTGTTGTGTTCAACCGTTACCGAGATATTCCCACTGTTGGAAACAGGCCCGCCGATCCGGGTGAACTGCATACCCTGTGCACTCGCGTAACCCACGTTGTCACCTTTTGCAGTGACTGTAATGCTACCCGAATTCGCGAAGCTGCCCGTGTCGCCGATTATCCGTGTGTTGATCCCCGACGCATACGCGCTGTAACCGTTTGTTGCCTGGGCGGTTGCAACGATGCTTCCCGAATTGGAAAACTCACCGTCAATCAAAAGGGCGCTAATTCCCATTGCGACGGCAGAAGACTGACCCTGGGCCGAAACCGTTATCTGCCCGCTGTTTTGGAGAGTCCCATGAGCATCGATCAAACTAATACCCGTCGCGTCAGCCGAGAACCCTTGCGCCGACGCTGCAATGGTGCCGGAATTGGACAACTGACCATCCAATCGATTGATTTCAATTCCCGCTGCATCAGCCGATGAAGATCCGTTTGCATTTACTGCAATTGTCCCGCTGTTGCTTACCTCACCAAAAGCGAAAAACGCGGTGATGCCATCAGCGCTGGCAGTTGAGCCATTCGCAGTGATCGTCATAGAACCACTGTTGCTCAACGTCCCTTCCACCACGGGCGCGGAAATACCCTGCGCCAACGCCTGGGTCGTTCCGTTTGCTGTTACCGAAAGCGACCCAGAATTCTCAAGCTGGCCCGATATTGACTGAGTTCGGATACCAAATGCATCAGCACTTCCGCCGGTCGCATTGGATCTGACCGTAATCGAGCCGCTGTTTGACAGGCTTCCGCCAACATTACCCGTGGTGATACCGTGGGCGAGCGCCGCGGATACAGCGCTGCCGCTAACAGAAATACTGCCCGAATTGGTCAGGGTGCCAGACAGGTCACCGACCTCGATACCATTGATATTCACAAAGCTCGCATTCTGGCCAACAACTTGAATGGTGCCGGTGTTTTCAACCGTGCCTGCGACACCGTTCAACTCGATAGCGGCCCCGGAAACGGACGAACCCGTCGCCGACATCTGCATTGTAATGACACTGTTGTTGCGAACTGCACCGGTTACCGTGTTGGCACGGATACCCGTTGCTTTTGCAGTTTCGATCGTGTCGATCGACAGGTTGATCGTCCCGCTGTTGGAAACCTCGCCACCAATATCAGCTGCCGAGATGCCATAGGCTGTCGCAAAGGTAAGCGCCGAATTTGCGATCTGGATCGTGCCGGCGTTCTGTACTGATCCGGTGACGCTGCCCTGAATGTCGACGCCCCGAAGATCCGCGCTGTCGCCAATGGCCGCTCCCATCGAAATCGTGCCGGAGTTCAGCACCACACCAGAGAGATCACCGTTCACATCAACACCTGATCGGGTTCGCAGGTTCCCTTCCGGCGACGTCACGCGCCCGGCATTTGTCAGGGTGCTCGTGTAATCCGATACGTTGATCTGAACCGCCCCGGGGCCCGTCAGAGGATTGACATCAATCGACCCTGTGGACGTGATGGTGTGATCTTCGTCTACCGAACTTATCAACGGAGTGGTCTGTGCACCGTTGATGATGTCCCCCACAGCCGGCCCTGCGGAAACGGCGATGATCGAAACCGACCCCAGTAATAGCGAGGGCGCGATACTTGCGACCTGACCCTTAAATTTAGTCACACGTCCCCCGCGCGCTGACGCACGTTTTTTTTGCTCAATCAGCATTTTCCTGCCTCTTTTGGCTTTGTATCCGTTCCGCTGCTCTCGGTTACATTCCCGAGATGCACTTACATCTTGCACCCGTTGTAAACGTGCGTCGGGCCTTGGTTAAAGGGTCAATAGAGGCAGGAATATGGCCGTTTCAGCGCTTTACAACTTTGGTTTATGGAGAAAACAAAGGCGTTTGTTTCACGGTGGTAATTCCCTTGCAACAGGTATCAAAATGGGATGATTTTGATGCCTGCTGAACGAGAAAACTTCCTCTCGAACCCTTCCTAGGCAACTGACCCACCGTCTGTTAGGTCTTCCAGAAAGGCGCTCAAAAACTGTGCCTTGCCCGAGTACCCGGATTTTCTGTAAATCGAGTTTGTCTGCGCCTTGATGGTGCCTTCCTTGGCGTCGCGAATCTCTGCCATCTCGGCGGTGGAACACCCCTTGATCAGCAGCCGGGCAACGTCTCGTTCAGCGTCAGAGAACCCCCATTTTTCAAAGTAAGCGCTCAGCAAATCTTCGAATGCGGTCGATGCACGAGAGACTTTGTCTTCCAGCGTGCTCTGATAGCGGCGCATCTTCAGGACCTCACTGCCCAGGATCAAGATGGCTCCGAACAGAGAGAGCATGATCAGAACTTCCCAAACATGGATGTCATCCCATTCATCGATCCAGGCCACGCCCATTGCTTCGCCGATGTCTTCAAACAACATGACACAGGCGCAGAACAGCGAGGCAAAGAATGAAAAGGTCAGTCTCTTTATTGAAGGCATAGTTTGGTCCATTGTTTGATGTGTTTTTTAGCTGCTTCAAAGCGCACGGGCTTGTTTGGGCAGCCGGTTATTTTCTGGAAAGCCGAGAATTGTCGCCAGTTAACTGGTCTTTTGCATCTATCCCACCGCATTCGCTGCAAACGCTGGCGGCTACCTACTTTCGACCGTGCAGCCGGGTTCGACACGCAGTTTGAAGTGTCCGGGAATATGTCGGCCAGATCGGGAGATACCCAATCTGGCCAACCCTCCAAATCTAACCCAATACGGATTTGACCGCGCGCACTGTTCCCGCAACGATTTCGTCGGCTTCCGAGCGGGTCAGGCAAAAAGGCGGAGCGAACCCAAGGATGTCGCCCTGTGGCATGGCGCGGGCAATGATCTTACTCTGATCCAGCAGATTTGCCGAGATTTGGGGACCAATCTTGTCAGCGACATCGAAGAAAATGCGATTGTCTTTGTCCTTCACGAACTCGATTGCACAAAGCATCCCTTCTCCACGCACGTCACCCACATTTTTGTGGTCCGCCAAGGCCTCCGCCATCGATTTATTCAGGTATGCTCCGATCTCGCCCGCATTACTGACTAGGTTAAGCTCGTCAATCAGCTTGAGGTTCGCCACCCCGGCCGCAGCTCCGATCGGATGTGCGGAATAGGTCCAACCGTGGCCGATTGGTCCGTTCTCATCCGTGCCCTGTTCCAGTACCTTCCAAACCTTGTCGCTTACAATCGATCCCGACAAAGGCGCATAAGCCGAAGTCAAACCCTTTGCGATGGTGATAATGTCGGGTTCGATCCCATAGTGTTCTGAACCGAACATTGTTCCCAGGCGACCAAAGCCGGTGACAACTTCGTCAGCCACCAGCAGGATATCGTGTTTCTTCAAAACAGCCTGAATTGCGGCCCAATAGCCCGCTGGCGGCGGTACGATGCCACCAGTGCCCAAAATTGGCTCACCAATGAAAGCCGCGATGGTGTCAGCACCTTCGCGTTCAATCAAGGCCTCCAGCTCGGCCACGCAATGGGCGACGAATTGGTCTTCGGTCTGGTCAATACTGTCGCGCCGGAAATAATACGGTGCTTCGGTATGGATCACCTGATCCACCGGCAGATCAAACTTTTTGTGGAACAGTTCCAGGCCGGTCAGCGACCCTGTCACCAGGCCAGAGCCATGATATCCACGCCAGCGAGAGATGATCTTTTTCTTCTCTGGTCGGCCCAGAATGTTGTTGTAGTACCAGATCAACTTGACATTGGTTTCATTCGCATCGGACCCGCCGAGACCAAAATACACCTTGGACATATTCGCAGGCGCGCGGTCGAGGATCATTTTCGACAAGGTGATCGAGGCCTCGGTGCCGTGGCCGACATAGGAATGGTAATAGGCAAGCTCACGCGCCTGATCCGCAATCGCGTCTGCTATCTCCTGACGGCCATAGCCGACATTCACGCAGTATAGTCCCGCGAATGCATCCAGCAGTTTGTTTCCATCCCGATCTTCGATGAATACACCGCTGGCCGTCTTGACGATGCGGTTCGCACTCTCACCGCGGGCGTGCTGTGCAAGGTGGGTCGACGGGTGAAAAAAGTTGTCACGATCCCACTGGTCGAGCTGGTCATTTTTAAGCATTTTTTTCCTTCCTCACGCCCAATCGCGGCAGACGTATTTGATCTCGGTAAACTCTTCCATTCCCTGACGGGCACCCTCGCGGCCCAGGCCGGATTGCTTGGTGCCACCAAAGGGAATTGGCGCGCCGGTGACTTTGGTGCGGTTGACAGCCACCATCCCGAATTGAAGCGCGCGGCTCAGGCGGTAGATGCGGCGCGGATCATGGCTGTGCACATAGGCGACAAGGCCGAACTCGCTGTCATTGGCGCGTGCGATGACTTCGTCTTCGGTGTCGAAGGGAAGGATGGGCGCAACAGGTCCAAAGGTTTCCTCGGACAGAATAAGAGCATCTGCCGGGACATCGACCAACACCGTGGGTTCAAAAAACAGCGGTCCAAGCGGGTGCCGTTTGCCGCCACAGGCCAGCTTTGCCCCCTTGGTCAGCGCATCGGCCACGTGTTCTTCCTGTTTCGCAATCGCTTTTTCGTTCATCAGCGGGCCGATATCGGGATCCTCCATCCCGGCCCCAACAGTCAAACGGCGCGTGGCCTCGGTGAACCTATCGCAGAATTCTTTGTAGATTGGTCGTTCCACAAAAATCCGGTTGGCACCCAGACAATCCTGACCCGATGTTGCGAATTTGGCTTTGATCGTCTCAGCCACAGCAACATCCAGATCGGCCCCTTTGAACACGATAACAGGCGCATGGCCTCCCAACTCCATTACCAGCCGTTTTACAGTATCCGCCGATTGACGATACAGCAGCTTGCCGATTTCTGTTGATCCGGTGAATGACAGGGCCCGCACACGCGGATCACGTGTCCAGGGCTCAACCACCGTCGGAGCCGAACCCGTCACCACGTTGAACACACCGGCTGGCACCCCGGCGCGCTCGGCCAGTTCAGCCAATGCAAGCGCGCTGAACGGTGTTTCGCCCGAAGGATGCGCAACCACGGTACACCCCGCTGCAAGTGCTGCGGCTGCCTTGCGGGTCAACATGGCTGATGGGAAGTTCCACGGCGTGATAAGGGCGGCAACGCCCACCGGCTCGCGCCACAGTTCGACCTCGGCATCCGGTAAGTGGCTGGTTACGCCCTCGATATTCGGGCGTTTGGATTCCTCGGCATAAAACTCAACAAACGCCGCGCCATATTCGATCTCACCGCGTGCCTCTGAAATGGGCTTACCTTGTTCCAGCACCATGATGCGGGCCAGGTCTTCTTTGTGTTCGATCTGCAGTTCAAACCAGCGGCGCAGAATGGCCGCCCGCTTTTGGGGCAACATACCGGACCAATCCGGAAAGGCCGCCTGAGCTGCGTCGACCGCAGCCAGAGATTCTTCGGCCGACATCGCGGTTACGTCGCCCAGCTTGTCCCCGCTGGCCGGATCGCTCACGCCAAAGCTGTCGCCCGTGGCCGAGGCACACCATTTGCCGTTGATATAGGAAAATGAGCGCACCAGCGCTTTGTCCTGTATCGTTTCGCGCACGGACAATGCTGTATCCAACATGAAATTCCCTCCTGTATTTGACACACACTCTGCAGGGTGCGCACAGAAGATGAGACCAAAGTTGGTAGCGAACTCAGATGATTCAACTGCCACGAAACAGCAAATCCAACGGCGGCGCGCCAGCGCCCTTAACGGGTTTGGTGACCACATATGTGAAATACCGCGATAGCCCGATCCGGGCATCCAGCATCTCATCAATCAGGCGCTGGTAAGCGTCGATGTCGCGCGTGACGATCTGCAGAAGATAGTCAAAACCGCCGCCCAAAGCCCAACACGCGACGACCTCTTCATACCGCTGCATCGCGGCCTCAAAGGCGCGAAAGCTGGCGGCTGTGTGGTCGGTGATTTCGGCGGCCACAAATACAGTCACGTGAGGCCCAAGTTTCCTGAGGTTGATCCGTGCACCATATCCTTCAATCAACCCGCCCTGTTCCAATTTTTTCAACCTGTCCCAACACGGGGTCGGAGACAGGCCGATGCGGTCGGCCAACGCGGCCTTGGTGATGCGTCCTTCGGTCGAAAGAACACGCAAGATGTCCAGATCGCGTTGGTCCAGTTGCATGAGGTCAGGTCTCGGTTACGCCGACAACTGCGACGCAATCGCCGGATTTGATCAGACCAGGAAAATGGCGGCTGATCAAAAGACCGTCTCGGCGGGCACGGTATTCTTGCGGGGTTTGCCCCGTACGATCCACCGGCCAAACACGCGCGACGACATCCCCTTTTGAAACTGGCTGGCCAAGATCAAACATCGCCTCATACAGTCCGTCGCCTTCGCTGAACAGGAAACAGTCATCGTCCGGCATGGACAGGTTGATCGTGTCATCGACCTGCATCTCGCCGTGCAGAATGCCAAAGTGGATCAGCACGTTACGCAAGCCCTTCTTGGCAATGGCATTGCTTCGGGCGGTTGACGATCCTCCGCCACCCAATTCGGTTGAGACAAGAACCTTGCCCATCTCTTCGACGGCGGTGTCGTACATGCCAACGCTGTCGATTTCCAACAGCTCAACCGAATAAGGCGCATTAAACGCTTTCATTGCCGCAAAACAGGCTTTTTGCGTTTCCTTGTCGTCCAGAATATGGGCCGCCGCAAAGGGGACGAAATCCAGCGTTTTGCCGCCCGAATGAAAATCGACGGCAACATCGGCAAGCGGCAGGAGTGTGCGTTGGAAATAGTCGGCTATCTTCTCGGTCACCGTTCCATCGGGGCGGCCTGGAAAGGCACGATTCATGTTGCCTTTGTCGATGGGCGAAGTGCGTGTGCCAGCACGGAAGGCCGGGTAGTTAAAGGCCGGAACAATGATCAATCGACCGGTCACATCCTCGGCGCGTGTTGTCGCGGCCAGTTCGTGCAACGCAATCGGGCCCTCATATTCGTCCCCGTGATTTGCCCCGGTCAAAAGTGCCGTTGGCCCCTTACCGTTCTGAATAACCGTCAGCGGGATCATCACTGAACCCCAGGCGCTGTCGTCCCGGCTGTAGGGCAGTTTCAGAAACCCGTGATGAACGCCGTCCTGATCCAGCGGGATTGTCGGAGAAATGGGGTTCGCCTTCATCGTTTAATCCTTCACCAGCATTTTTCGCGGCACATTCGACAGGCATTCCGGGCCTGCTGAACCGATACGAATGGTTTCGGTAATCTCGAATCCCCAGTCGTCCATCCAGAGGCCTGTCATGAAATGGAAGGTCATATTCTCCTGCAAAACTGTAGTGTCCCCAGGGCGCAGCGACATGGTGCGCTCACCCCAATCCGGCGGATAACTGACGCCGATCGGGTATCCCGTGCGGTTGTCTTTTTCTATGCCGTACTTCTTGAGCACTTTGAAAAAGGCCTTGGCGATATCTTCGCAGGTGTTTCCGGCTTTGGCTTTATCAAGCCCGGCCTCCATACCTTCCAGCACCGCCTTTTCGGCATCCAGAAAGGTCTGTGTCGGTTTGCCCAGAAACACGGTGCGCGACAGCGGGCAGTGATAGCGGTGAACTGCACCCGCGATTTCAAAGAACGTGCCCTCGCCCGACTTCAACTCCTTGTCGTCCCAGGTGAGGTGAGGCGCAGCCGCATCCGACCCGGATGGGAGCAAAGGGACAATGGCCGGGTAATCACCCCCGAAACCCAGCTGTTCATCATAGCGCAATCCGGCGTCATAAATCTCGGCGGCCAGATCGCACTTGCGCACACCCGGTTCTGCCTTGTCGAAGATGCGCTGATGCATCCGTTCGACGATCTTGCCCGCTTGCCGCATATAGGCCAGCTCGGCCTCGGATTTCACCGCGCGCTGCCAGTTCACCAGCGCATTGGCGTCGCAGAACGTTGCATTGGGCAGGTTCTTTTGCAGGCTCGCAAAGGCCGCCGCGGTGAACCAGTAATTGTCCATCTCGACGCCAATGACGCCACCCCCCGCGCCGCGATCCGTCAATTGAGCAGACAGGTAATCCATCGGGTGCCGCTCCGTCGATTGTACGTAGTGATCCGGGTATCCGATGATGTTGGCAGGATCCATGAAACACGTCCGTACTGCGCCGTTGGCATCCTGGCCGCGCCCGAACCAGATCGGATCCCCTTCCAATGTCAGGACAACGCACTGATGCACATAGAATGACCAGCCATCATACCCAGTCAGCCAATTCATGTTCGACGGGTCGGTTACGATTAGCGTATCGATCCCCCTCCGGGCCATTTCAGTGCGGGTCTTGTCGATCCGTGCCCGAAATTCCGATCTTGAGAAATGCAGCGTCGGTGTCGGCATCTCTGCCCCTTTCAGCTTGTAAAAATCGCGCCAAGCCCTGCATCCTGTGCACGCTGACGCGCGAAGGTCGCAATGGCGGTGTCCTGTACGCCCGTCCCGGTCAGATCGGCGATGGTGATATCGTCCTCAGATTGACGGCCTGCAGACTTGCCACTGGCGATATCGCCCAGTTCAGCGAACCTGGCATCTGCACCTATCACGCCCGAAGCAATGGCGCTGCGCAGCTCGCCCATTTTTTCAGTCTGGGTTTGACGGTCCGGTACATACAGGGTGACACGTGCCAGACACTCGGGTTCCAGTTCGTTCTTGTGATCCTGATCCGATCCCATGGCTGTTATATGCTGGCCGGGCCGCAACCATTCCGCACGAACGATCGGTGTAGACGAGGGGGTCGTCGTAATAATGATATTGGCGTTTGAAACTGAGGCTTCTGCATCTTCGCTGGCACTCACATCGATGCCCATTTCGGCGGACAACTCCGCCGCGCAGGCTTGCGCTTTGGCAAAATCCCGTGCCCAGATTGTTGCCGACGAAATCGGCCGAACCAGCGACAGGGACTTGAGTTGCAACCGCGCCTGCATTCCCGAACCCAGCACACAGGCACGCCGGGCATCCGTGCGTGCCAGATGACGGGCAGCAACCGCGCCAGCCGCTGCCGTTCTCACATCGGTCAGATAGCCGTTATCCAGCAAAAGTGCTTCTAACATCCCTGTCTTGGCTGCAAACAACACCATCAGGCCAGATGTGCTGGGCAAACCCAGTTTTGGGTTGTCGAAAAAACCGGGGCTCATCTTGACAGCGAAACTGTCCAATCCGGGAACGTATGCCGTTTTGACGTCGATCTCGCCGTTGAAGTCCGCGATAGGCATCGACAGAATGGGCGGCATCGCCACCTGGCCGCCAGCCAACACTTTGAAACCGTTCTCGACACAGTCGATGGCAGACAGGTCCAGTGGCACGAGTTTGCGCAGGTCTGCCTCGGTCAGGATTTTGATATCAGGCATCTGCGCCCCCTTGCATCTGAACTTCCGCCGCTACATCGACGTTTTCCCCGTCGATCAGCCGCTTGTGCAGGGCCATGTCGATGTTCTGACCCGTTACCAGTGAAACGCAGTGCCGGAAGGAACCGATCTGCCCCGTCAGAAGCGCTGCAATGCCGACGCTTCCCGATCCCTCGATCACCTGCCGTTCCTGAAAATAAGCATGGCGGATGGCCTCGGCGATGTCCGCTTCGGACACCAAAACGATGTCATCAACCAGAGTTTTGGTCATCTCGAACGTGTAAGCGTTGTCGAGGCCGATGCCGCCCCCCAGACTATCTGCCAGCGTGGCCTGTTCCGGGACCAAGACGGGTTTACCTGCCTTCTGACATTCATACATCGCTGCGCCACGCTGCATCGACACGCCGACAACCCGGATCGCTGGGTTTGCCGCTTTCAACACCATCGCTACACCGGAAATCAGCCCCCCGCCCGACAGGGGCACGAGCACGGTATCCAGATCCGGAGCCTGCTCCAGCAGTTCCAGCGCAATCGTGCTTTGGCCCGCGATGATATCGCGGTGATCAAACGGAGGCAGCATTGTCATGCCCTCTGCGACCAGCTTGTCGACTTCGACCTGAGCGTCATCCTGTGACCGGCCGACAATGCGCACTTCGGCCCCGTGGGACTTGATACCGTCAACCTTGTTTTGCGGAACAAGCTCGGACATGCAGATGACACAACGCACCCCGGCCTGCGCGGCAGCATATGCCAACCCGCGCCCGTGATTTCCGGTAGAGACACCGACAACACCAGCGGCGCGCTGTGTGTCCGTTAACGACAGAACTGCATTTGTCGCACCGCGCAATTTGAAACTGCCGGTGATCTGCGCGTGTTCCAGTTTCAGCGACACCTGTCCGCCACTTGCCACCGTCAAAGACGGAGACGAAACCAGGGCCGTACGCCGCACACGCCCGGCAATTCGGGCCCGTGCGTCAAAGCTGTCCTGAAGCGTTAGTTTCGAGTTCATTGGTCGTATCTTGCCTGTTCAGAGTTCGAAAAGTTTGCCATATCCCGGCACAGGATCATCAAATCCAACAAGACGCAGGCACCGCCAGACCATCGCCTGGTTCGAGGTCACAACGGGCTTACCAAGTCGGTCTTCAATCCGTTGCACGCAGGTTGCCGCGCGCAAGGCAGTGCAAGATATAAACAGGGCATCTGCCTTTGGGTCGCAGGCCGCAATTCCGGCGTCGATGATGCTGTCTTGGGATATCCGCGCCATGTCGCGATCATCAGTCAGGCCGAAATGGCTGGCGCTGATCACATCCGGCCCGTTTGCCTGAAAGTACTGCGCAAGCTCTTCGGTCACATCCGCGCTATAGGGGGTCAGCACCGATACGGTTTTGATACCCAGTGCCCGGAATGCGTCAAAAGCTGCTGAACTTGGCGTTACGCAGGGTGTACCCGGTTTGGCCGCGTTCAGATGGCGGGTGACTGCGTCATTGCCAAGAACAATCGAGGCAGCAGTACAGGCATAAGCGACCACATCCACATCTTCATCCGGCAAGATTTGAGTGGCCGCCTCGGTCAGGCGGGGGCCGGTACGCAGAAGTGTTTCCTTGGTCGTCGGGTTCTCGAACCCGATACGGTTTACATAGACGCCGACAAGATCAGGGTCGCAGATGCGGGCGAAATCCCGTTCAGACGTGTGATCAGTGGCCAACGCGACAAGCGCAATGCGTTTGCGCACCGGGCGGTCATCAAGCCGGGCCGTGATGCGCGAAGGAATGGACGGAATATCAAGCGCCATTTGTGTATCCTAAACAATCAAAACCGGCGTTTCCGCCATGCTGGTCACTTTGTGAGACACGCTGCCCAACAACGCCCCTTCGAGTGAGCCCAACCCCCGACTGCCGATCACGATCAGATCGTTTTCGTGTTCACCGGCAAATTTGGTGATCGTCCGAGCCACCGGTCCAGCTTTGACAAATGCGCGGGGTTTCTGAATTCCATTCTTCTCAGCAAGACTCTTGCCGCGTTCAGCCACCTGCTTGGCATGGCCGCGCATGATGTCATCCAGATCGTCTGGCGCATCTGATCGAACAACATGCATCGATGCCTCAAGGAGCGAATGGTGTCTGTAGACCGTAAGAAGCGTCAGCTTTGCGCCGCACAATTGCGCCAGTTCCGAGGCTTTGGCCAAGGCTGCCTCAGCCCCCTGAGAGCCGTCGAAGGGAACGAGGATAGAGTTGAACATCACAAGTTTCCTCCCATCACTTTGAAAAGGCCAGATCGCGCAAGAACAGGGCGATTTGGGGAAAGAAGATCAGCGCAACAGAGACTGCCAAAAGCATGATGATGAAAGGTGGGGTGCCGCGTACGACCTCAGCATAGGGGCGTTTGAACACGGCGATAGCCGTGAAGATATCGCAGCCAAATGGTGGCGTAGCCGAGCCGATGGCGACTTGCAGTGTGATGATCGTACCGACCAGCACCGGATCGAGTCCGACCGACTGAACCACTGGTGCAAAGACGGGAACCAAGATCAGAATGACCACGATCGGATCGACGAACATGCAGCCAATGAAAAAGGCAATCGAGATCACGAACAGGACGCCGATGCTGCCCATATCGGCCACTCCGATTGCGCCCAGAATTTGCTGTGGCACTTGCGCAAACGAGATCACCCATGAGAATGCCGCGCCGGCACCGACAAGAATGAAGACAATTGCCGTAACCAGACCGGTAGATTTGGCCGTGTCATAGACATTGGCCAATGTCATTGAGCGGAAGACGACTACCTCAAGCACCAACGCGTACAGGACACAGGCGGCCGCCGCCTCGGTTGGGCTGAATACTCCACCATAGATGCCGCCGATGATGATCACGGGGAAGCCCATTGGCCACAGCGCTTCGCGCATGGTTTTCAGGCGTTCGGACCAGCTGGCCTTAGGTTCTGTGGGAACGTTGTTCCGCACGGCGTAGATATAGCTGTAGATCGAAAACAGGATCAGGATCAAAAGGCCCGGCCCGATGCCTGCTATAAACAGCTCGGCAATCGACGTGCTGGAGACAACACCGTAGATGATCATGCCAATCGAGGGCGGGATCAGAAAAGCGATGTCACTGGCATTGACGATCAACGCCAGAACGAAACTATCCTTGTAGCCCGCTTTCAGCATACGCGGACGCAAAGGCGACCCGATGGCTACAACCGTCGCCTGCGTCGATCCAGATACCGCACCAAACATGGTACAGGCGGCTGCGGTCGATATTGCTAGGCCGCCCCGGATATGACCGACATAGGCCATCACCACGTTGATCAACCGCCCGGCGGATTGACCCCGCGTCATGATATCCGCGGCGAAAATGAACATCGGCACCGCAATCAGCGAAGCTGGCCGGATACCCGCCATCATCTGCTGCACCATTGTCTCGGTCCGGCCCAGATCACCGAACATCATCAAAAAGCCTACCAAAGCCCCGGCAATCAGCGGGATCATCATCGGGAATCCCAGCAACAGCAGGACTATCATGGTCAGAAAGATCGTTGCGGCCATCAGACTTCAACCTCCTCTTCGCTCTCGTACCCTTCCTGAACATGGGTGGAGAGGTAGATACTGGATGAGGTTAAGTTGCGCACAGCTGTCAGCAGATATTGCGTGCCGGTCATAAAGAAGCCTGCTGGGACCCAGACCAGAATGATCCACACCGGGATCTGCAGCGCAGGCAGAACCCTGCCGCGTTCAGCTTGCGCACCGATGTATTTGACCGAGTAGTAGCACAGCAAAAACATGAAGGCGGCGGTGATGACGGCAATCGCTATCATCAAAGCCTTGCGCATCTGTGGCGGAAGTACGTCGTAGATTGCCGACATCCGGATATGCCGCGCATGACGGGCTGCGTAGCTGATCCCGGCAAATGTGATCAGGATAATCAGAATGCGGTTCAGTTCTTCGGAAAAGAAGATGGAATTGCCCAGAACAAAACGACCCACGACGTTTGCCACCGTATTGGCCGCCATCAACAATACACCCGCTGCCAACAAGAAAGACTCGATGCGGCTGATTGCTGTGTCCAGAACGCCCAGAAAGCCCGGTAACGCCGTGTCGTGAGGATTGTCCATGATCTACCCCGTCGCCTGAGGGCGGGCCGAAACTCGTTCGGCCCGCTCCATTCAGTGAGCGTTAGTTCGCTGTCGCGTTAAGGTCGGCTTTCATCTGCTCAAGGATCGCGGCACCGCTGTCTCCGGTCATCTCGATGAATTTCGCCTCGACCTCTGCGGCTGCCTCTTTGAAGCAAGCCCGCTGTTCATCAGACAATACAGTCACTTTCATCTCGGGCTTGGCTTCCATGATTTTCGCCAACTCGGTTTCCGCTGCCTGCTGTTGATACACCACCACGTGGTCATAAGCGGCTTGCGCCGCGTTCTGAACCACTTGCTGGTCTTCGGCACTCAGCCCGTCATAGAAGTCCTTGTTGGCCATTACCGCGGTGGTGAAGTTGTTATGGCCCGCATAGGTGATGTAATCGGTCACCTCATAGATCTTTGTCGAATACAGGAAGAAGGTCGGGTTCTCCTGCCCCTGGATCACGTTGGTCTGCAAACCACCATAAACCTCGCCCCATGGCAGCGGCGTCGGCGTCGCACCAAAGGCCTTGTAGCTTTCGACCAACAGCGGGTTGGTCATCACGCGGAACTTGACCTCGTTCAGATCAGTACACGTGGTCACCGGCGTCTTGGTGGTCATTGCCACCTCACCCTCGGGGAACATGTTGAGCACCTCCAGACCCTGATCGGCATAGAGTGGCTTGAACATATCGTTGATGGCTTTGCTTTCCTTGTAGAAACGCGCCAGATGGTCCTGATCGGTTGGCAGCAGATAGGGTACAAAGAAAACCTGCGCCTCGGGGATTAGCGAGCCGGTGAAACCGGGCGACTGGTCGACAAACTGTAGAATACCGTCCTGCGTTTGCTCCATGATGTCGGCAGATTCGCCGAGCGTGCCATAGGGAAACAGCTGCACCTCGTGATCCGAATTTGCCTCGATCTCTTCTTTGAATTTCTGGGCGTACACACCCTGAACGTCGGTCATCGCCTCTTCAAAGGCATAGCGCCAGGTGTCGGCATGCACGGCAGTTCCAGCAGTGAATGCAATCGCTGTCGCCGCTATGGCACCGAGGTTAAGTTTGATTGATTGAACCATGATTTCCTCCATGTCGCGTCGGCTTATGAATGCCGCTGCGACAGGTTTGGGAGCAATTGTACTGCATGTCAATTTTTTTATTGTCACGTGACAATGTTAGTACACGACGGAAGCTACTCCATCAGGTGCACGGCTCAGCATTTCTGAAATCAGGTTCATAGCCTGCTTGAACCGATTGAGCTCCTGAACGCTGCCAAGAGAAACGCGCACTGCGTCCCGAGACGTCGCCTGCGGTGTAAGGAATGGCGCGTCGGGCGCTACCGAAACCTTTAGCTGACGGGCGTATGTGGTAAAGCTGGACGTTGTCCAACCTTCGGGCAATGGCAACCAAAGATGCAGAGCTGACGGATGCCCGAGCCAGTCATGCCCCTGCAGAATTTGTGACGCAATTTCATACCGTTCGGCAAGGGCTCGCCGTTGCCAATGCACTAATTCCATTGCTGTGCCGTCCAACACCCACCGGGTCGCGAGTTCACACATCAAGGGCGTCGCCATCCAACCGAAGACGACAATGCGACCTGTCAACGCCGGAAGCAGGTGTTCTGGGGCGACCATGTATCCGGCACGCAACCCTGACACGGTGCACTTGGTAAATGTGGTCAGGTAAATCGTACGTTCCGGTGCCAGTGCAGCCACCGGCGTCGGACGGTCTTCGGCTACAGGCCCCAGCGCATCGTTCTCTATAATGTGTAATCCGTGCCGACGCGCAACTTCGACCAGGGCGACACGGCGTTCTTCCGGCATCATCTCAACCGTGGAATTGGCAAGAGAAGGAAGCAGAAACAAAACCTTGGCGTGGCCATCACGACACTGCTTATCAAGCGCTTCTGGCAGGAGACCATCGGCATCAACATCCAGCCCAACAAGGTTAAGACCAAGATATGAGCATCCTGACACCAGCAAATGATGGGTCATCTTGCCAGTGACCACTGTATCACCCGGACGCGTCAGCGCTGACAGCGCTGCAGACATGCCGTGGCTGACGCCGTTGGTCATGATGATCCGCTCGGGCGATGCCTCAAGCCCGCAGTGTTCCAGCCATTTCACACCGGCCGCCCGATGTGCGTCATGACCGGCATTTGGCCGACAGGACAAAAAGTAACTTGGGTCGAGCCCATTCGGCAGCTCCTTCAATGCCTGCTGAAAACGCTCTACATGCTCATGCGAGAAAGTTGGCCTGGAAATTGACAGATCAAATTCGTCGTTCCTTTCCGAGCTTAACTTGAAAGGCTGATCGTTTGCCGCTTCAGGGTCCAGCACATAACTCCCACGCCCGACCTGCCCATCTATCAACCGTTGCCGCCGAAGGTTTTCGTAGGCCTTGCTAACAGTATGAACACTTAGACCCAGTTCTTCCGCCATTTTTCTGTGGGTCAACAATTGAGTGCCCTGCGCCAGCTGCCCGTCCGAGATGGCCTTAGCGATAGCCTCCGCAAGGCTAATGTGGAGCGGTGGAGTCAGGGCGTCGGGATTTGGGAGCCATATTGTCATGCTGTACATTAGAATTGATCGAAATTGTTTGGCAATACCGATCCTTTCTCTGGCATCGTCCTCCACCATGTTTGGACCTGATGAGTGGCTTACTGAGTTCAGTGCGGTAAAATAGCTTCTAGCCGACATCAGAGGCAACGAAGTGTCTCGTGATATGGTCACTCGTCAACGTCGGGTTTTCGTTGTGGGAAGGTATGGCGGATCAGAGGATCAGTCATGGAAACACCAATCTTACCTGCCATACGTGTACTTCGCCCCGCCTGAAAAAGGGCCGCGTCGCCGGGCAGAAACGACCCTTGAAACCCAAGCATGTCTGGGCGATCCGAGTTCGGCCGGAATTGGCCAAGAACCACCGTGACCTCGCCTTGTTCAACAAGGCCCTCGAAAGCAAGTTGCGTGGCTGTGATCCAGTGAAGTTGAAAGTCGCCGACGCAATGGCCTCTGGTCAGATCAGGGAACGGGCATCGGTGTTGCAGAGCAAGACTGGGAAACATGTGCGGTTCGAGATATCCGAGGGCATACGAATTTCTGTAGCAAAGTGGATGAAAGACGAACTGATGGTCGGAACACCTCTGGCCCCGGCGATTTCATGAACGCCTGCATATCTCCACTCGCCAATACGCTCGAATAGTGCGTGATTGGGTGGTGTCTATTGGTTTGGAGGCGAGCGCATATGGCACGCATTCCATGCGGCGGACGAAGGTCACCCAAATTTACAAGAAGACGGGCAATCTGCGCGCGGTCCAACTCTTACTCGGCCATACCAAGATGGACAGTACAGTCAGATATCTAGGTGTTGAACTCGAAGATGCATTGGCCATCGCAGAGGCCAGTGAAATGTAATCGCCGGGAGGCTGCCTACATGGGCGGCCCACTTCGGCCATTGGCCATGGCTTGATGACGCTGCGGTGCGGCCCGCCGAAGGAGATATTCGCTGCGTTTGAGAGTTGCCCGGGAAGATGAGGTCATGCTCACGGAAGACACCCTGTCGTCGCCCCAAGGTTCACAGGAGACCCGAGACAATGTAGGTTTCTTGTGAAAGCGAAACGGCAATAGGCGTGGATCAGAATGGCGCGACAGCTCCCACTTGAAGGTGACAAGACCTTTCTGGTTTACGCCGGAACTGGCACCGACCTGATATTCAATCATGGAGTTGATCTACCCGGTTTCGCGTCGTTTCCATTGCTGGAAGAACCTGGCACCCGGGCAATACTGGCCGGTCAAATGCAGGCTCTTGTCGATCTCGCCCGTGAAATGAGTGTCGGATGCATCCTTGATGCGCCCACATGGATGGCGAACGCCGACCGGGCAGCGCCCTTGGGATACGATGCAGAACGGCTCGTTAAGGTGAACAAAGATGCGGTCAGTCTAATGGAGGACGTGCGCCAGGCTGCCGCTCGCGATGATGTACTGGTGTCGGCCTGCATCGGCCCGCGCCATGATCCTTACGCCGACATCCCGCCGGTATCTGCGGAAGATGCACGTCAATACCACGCCGCTCAAATGCGCAGCCTGAAAGACACAAGCGTCGACCTGGTCACCGCTTATACATTCAACCGTCCAAGCGAAGCAGCGGGATGCATCCTCGCCGCCCGAGACGCTGATCTGCCGATTATCATGTCTCTGGTTGTTGAGACAGACGGGTGCCTGGCGGACGGAACAAAACTTGTGGACGGAATTGATCAGATCGAAAGGGCAACCGACTCGGCGGCGCTGTTTTTTATGGTCAACTGCGCTCATCCGACCCATTTCGCCGGAGCGCTTGGCAAGCACCCCCGACTGCGAGGCGTGGTGGCGAACGCTTCGAGTTGCTCGCATGCGGAACTCGACGAAGCAGATGAGCTGGACCAAGGCGATCCAATTGAACTTGGTAAGCAGATTGCCGCGATTGCGCGGCAGAATCCGTCGATTCAAGTATTTGGAGGGTGCTGCGGAACCGACATGCGCCACCTGAAATCGATTGTAAGCGAATTAGCGTAGCCAACTTGGTTCAATCTGCATGTTAGCGCTGAGATCTGAGGCGATACCGTGATTTCTTTCCTCAATTTGTTATGAGCGGCCCAATCCCGCCGTTGGATCACGCGCGCCGTCGCTGCAGCGAGGCCCGTCGAACCGGACCTTGATCGATCGCGCAGCATTTTCGCAGAGGCAATGACTGGGTCGCGGGACAAAGCTGCCTCTTGCCGGACCGGCCTTTACGTCTGACCCAGCCGCTTAAGCCGAAGTAAGAAGGCCCCGGTCAAACTGCACGGTAGGCACCCGCGCAGGTCGTCTGCCATCATGTCGTGTCCGCCCGGCCCGCTGCACCTCTCGACCCGATTCTTGCGTATTGGACCCCGCACCCAAACCAGTAGCAGGAAACGGGTCGATTGGAATGCTGGCGGCCCGATAGACCCATGGTCATGCGAAATAGTGGAAAGGCATGATTATGGAACTGAAAGACAAGACTGTCATCGTGACCGGCGCAAGCAGTGGCATCGGGGCGGCGGCTGCGCTGCTCTTCGCAGCCGAAGGCGCCAACGTCATCCTCGGAGCGCGGCGGCAGGCCGAACTGGACCAGCTGGTCGGGCAGATCACGCAAAGCAATGGTCAAGCGGTCTGTCTTGCCGGGGATGTCACTGATGAAGCTTACTCGAAGGCCTTGGTGACACTGGCGTTGGAGACATACGGCGCGGTTGATGGTGCCTTCAACAATGCGGGTATCATAGGTGACATGAGCCCGGTTTCCACGATGAGCACTGCGAACTGGGACGCGGTGATTGCGGCGAACCTGACCAGTGCGTTCTACGCCGCCAAAGCCCAGATTCCGGTCATGGCCGCGCAGCGAAAAGGGGCGATCGTCTTCACCAGTTCCTTCGTCGGGTTCAGCAATGGGGGAATGCCGGGAATGGCCGCTTATGCCGCTTCCAAGGCGGGGATGATCGGCTTCACGCAGGCGTTGGCCTCGGAACATGCGGGCGACGGAATCCGCGTCAATGCCGTGCTCCCTGGGGGAACAATGACGGCAATGGCTGGCGACGACCCGGACACACATGCGTTCATCGCCAACCTGCATCCGGTAAAGCGCCTGGCCGAGCCTAAGGAGATTGCCCAGTCGGCGCTCTACCTTTTGTCGGACCGGTCGAGTTTCGTAACCGGGACGCCACTCGTCGCCGATGGCGGCATATCGGTCCGGCTGCTCTGAGATCTTGCCGTTGGCCCTCTGTGGCCAATGGCCCATCCATGCCGTGATACAGACCCGGATCAGAACAAGGGATGCCCTACCGACTGCGGGGCGTCATCGCAGATGTCATACCAGTGCGGTTTCTCGGAAACAAACTCGTGGAACTGGTTCCTGAGACCAAACTTCGTATCGAGCGCATTTGCGGCGATCGGGAAACTGGCGTCCTCAGAAAGGATTTCACCGAGCGACGTACTGCACACCTTGCAGAAACACCGGCTGTATTTATAGGGCGGCGCGGGTCGGTCCAAACCAGCCACAACCGATGTAGTCAAGCGCCGCGGTACAGCTTTACCAGACCGGACTTTCGCCGCAGCTGCATGATCCAGGCTCCTTCGAACTCACTGTCCGCGCAACGGATCGGTTTAACGAGTCCAACCCTCCAGAGGACCGCAAACCAACCCGATTTGCATATTGGTTGGAATGCTTCATACTTGATCTCGAGGGGGTGACTGGATTTGGCATGACCCCTCAGGTGGATTTGGCTCAAGAAGTTGGAAACCGCCAATTTGGACGCCCTTCGACGAAGCAGCCACCCAGAAAGCTTGCAGTATCAAACCTCAGGGGTGTTCCCTGTGCTGTCCCGGAACACCCGCAGAAAAAGGGTGACGCAAAATGCTTATAACACCGACACGCAGATCATTTGTCGCCGGCGGCGCAGCTTGTAGCGCAAGTGTACTGTTACCTATGGCGTCCCATTTGGCCGCCGCTGATACCCGACCGCAACTCCAGATTCCGCCGGAACTTTTCAGCGATGGAAAAGGAGAGATACATCTGGCCGCACAATCGGGAACAATGCAATTTGGCAGGCGAACCCCGACGCCCACTTATGGCTTCAACGGGCCATTCCTCGGGCCGGCGGTGCGCCTTCGCCGCGGCGAGGACGTAGTGATGCATGTTAAGAACGCGCTGCCCGAGCCGACCACAGTCCACTGGCATGGCCTAATAATACCCGGTGATGCCGATGGTGGTCCGCATCAGGTCATTCAACCTGCCGATACCTGGCGCGTACCGCTCATCGTTGATCAGCCGGCGGCGACGCTTTGGTTTCATCCTCACATTTACCCCGCAACCGCTGAACTGGTGATCAAAGGACTCGCTGGGTTACTTCTTGTGAGCGACGAGGAAAGTGATGGTCTGGGATTGCCGTCGCACTGGGGCGTCGACGACATTCCGCTGATCATTCAGGATCGGCGTTTCAAGCCGGATGGATCCTTTTTCCATCGCTTCAATCTCGCAGCAGTGACCGTTGGCTACGTCGGCGACACACCTTTGGTTAATGGGTCCACATATCCAATTGCCAAAACTGCGCAAGGATGGCTTCGTTTACGTATTCTCAATGGGTCGAATGCGCGGAGCTATCGGCTGGCCGCTTCGGACAACCGTTCGATCCATGTCATAGGGTCTGACGGTGGGCTCCTCGAACATCATGTGTCGATGAACGAGCTTCTCGTCCATGCCGGAGAACGTTTCGAGGTACTCGTGGACGCACGTGACGGTCAATCGTTTGATCTTGTGACCTTGCCAGTCGATCAGCCAATCATGCGGTTGCCGCCATTTGATAAACCCTTGCCGCTGATCACCATCGATCCAACAGGAGCAGAAGGTGCCGGAACGTTGCCAGACGCGCTGGTTACACTGCCGTCGATCCCGACAACGCCGCCGCCCCTGAGTCAGTCGCTAACCATGAATATGAACCGTGACGACGAAGGCATGGGTGCCTTGATGAAAGCCGGTTTGAAGAAACTGACGGACGGTTCGACCGACGCGTCGGTGGCTAAAAAATTGACCGAGGTGATTGTGGATGGACCAACATTATCCCAAGCAGAACGGTCAACCGCCAATGGTGTCAACGGGTCATCCTTCGCGCTTGACGCCAAGCCATTCTCGGTGAAACAGAACACGTTGTTGCGGTGGCGGATCGATGAGAACAGCGATACCATGCTGCACCCTGTTCACATCCACGGATGTCAGTTCCGGGTGCTCTCCATGGATGACAATCCCCCGCCTGCCCATCTGGCGGGTTGGAAAGATACCGTCGCCATTTCAAAGGGGGGCGTTGCCGAGATCCTGGTCAATTTCCCGCACGCTGCCGAAGCCCGAACGCCCTACATGACCCACTGCCATATACTCGAACATGAGGACTCTGGCATGATGGCCCAGTTTACCGTTAGCTGACTTTGTTGGTTCTCCGTTCGGCACAAAACGGGCCCTCATTGTGATCGCTAGTGCTGCCGTGCAGCTTCACCAAACCGGTCATTTGCAGCACACTCATGTGTGACATCTCTATGGACGGCAGAAACGCACAATGGCACCTGTCAGGGTATTTTCTCAACAACAGCCGAAAAAACACTGCTTGGATAAATCATAGGGAAAAGGCCGAAACACAGTTAGAAGTAGTTAGCTCGGATTGAATTCCTCAAGAAGCGAAGAACACGCCCGAACCGGAAAGGTCTGTTGATTTGATACCAACAATTACCTTTGTGGCCATTGGAGCAACCTTCCTTGTGGGATTGCTGTTCGCCCCGTTTTCACGAACCGCGATTTGGCGCGCCGCTGTTACCCCGCTCGCCTCGATAATCGGGAGCGGTTTTCTGGTCTCCGCCCCTCTGCTTGACCGGGAGTTTGGGGGCTTTGCTGCGCTTTCGATGGCGCTGTTAATTCTGGTGACAATGCTGATTGGATGGACAATCCGCTACAACAACAGAGTTGTCGAACCACAGTTGGCAGCCGATCAGGCTCCGGCCTCATAGCCAGTAAATGACGATCGCTGCGAGTGAGATGGCAGACAGAAAGACTTTTGGGCAGCGGTCGTAGCGCGTTGCCACATGTCGCCAATCCGTCAATCTGAGCGTTTGGATGACGCCGCCAATGACATTGGAGGTGGCAACCCGATTGATCGAGAACGGGTCCGCCGCGAAACTCACAAATGTTCAACAAAGGACTGCGATCCACCGCCAACAACTTGTGCAACGTGCACTTGGCGCCGAAGCGGTGCAACAGGTGACCGATGGGTTCCACGTCTGGTTGCAACTGCCGGATGGCTGGCGTGCGGACGTCTTCAATGCGGAGTGCGCCCGTTTGGGAGTTTATGTCAGCGAGGGCTGCAGTTTCGCTTTGAATGCAGGTGATGCACCGGAGGCTGTCCGAATTTGTGTTAGTCATGAGTCACAGGAAGACCGTCTCCGGCAAGGCCTGGAGATCATCGCCGGGGTATTGAGGCAAAAGCCAAGCGGGTCGTCGATGGTAATCTGACCGGCCAAAAACACCGGTGCTATGACGGTTGACCGACTGATTTGCGATACCTCAGTGCTGCGAGAAGAAACTCAACACTTCGGCGATGATCATCTGGTGCTTTTCCTCGCGCAGCGGGCCAGCATCCATACAGATGATTTCATCGCCAGGTTCTTCTTTTGCCAAAAGCTCGAACCCTCCCGGCTTGCAAAGCCCGAGGAAGTCGAAATGTGACAAGGTTTCCAGCTCGATGTACTTGGCAACGCCAGGGGAAACTGCGCGCAGCAAGGCGCGTGATTCAATGTCGAGCGTCAGACCAGAACTCATGATCGGCGCACCAAAGACCAGCAGAGGTTTCTCGATCTGAGCAAGACTATCCTCCGAAAAGCTCTGCGTGCCGCCCAGGTCAAAGACCGCGAAGGCCGCGATCCGGGGGTCGGAAAGGTCAGCCTCCATCTGCGCACGGTCTTCGTCGGTCTGTGCGATCTTCCAATCGGCGAGAATGCTACACGCCAATTCGTCCGGTATTTCGTCGCAAAAGCGGTTCAACCGTGCGGCGTCATATCGTGCTCCTGCCAATGCAACCGCAGTGAACCCGCCCAGGGAATGCCCCGCCATATAGATCCGCTCGGCGTCAATAAGCTCGGCGAATTTAGGAGATGTGACTGCGTGGTCAATGACACGAGAGACGTCCTTGGGTCGTTCCCACAATTGTCGGGTCAAATCGGGGTCACGCGACCAGGTCGAGGTTCCTGGGTGGTTGATGGCAGCAACAACATACCCCTTCCGCGCCAGGGCACTGGCAAGCCATGCCTGATTGTACGCGTTGCCATACATCCCGTGCGAGAGGACAACCAAGGGAAACGGGCCTTCGGAGGGTTTGGCATCCCTCACAATCTGCGTGCCCACCCAGACCTCACTTTCGAAATCATAGGTCAGGGGTCCGGTTGCCTCGGTCGGGTACCAAACAAACCCCGACAGATCTCGTTCGCCGCCGGCGTCGGTAATCTTCAGATCTGCCATGGCTGGTTCATAGGATTGTGCCCGTGCGATCGTGGCAATAGCCACAAATACACTGGCCACTATGCATGAGATACGTGTCATCAAAGGTTCCACATTTGGTTGCTGTTCACATTGAAGGTGAACGGCGAACCAAATTGTAACAACCGGTTGGGCTGTCTATACCTGTCCTTGATCCTGATCGAGGACAGGCCCCGGCAGAAAGAGGACAGATGGACACCCCAACGCTGGTCAGTTTGCCCCTCCCGATGACGACAGCGCTACTCTGTGCCGTACTTGCCGGGTTGGTTTGGTGGCTGAATCTGGGTCCGCAGCGAGCCAATGCCTTCTTTGCCGGCTTCTTCGGACTGGGTGCAATGACGTCGTTTCTGGTCGGCCTACGGTTCGGTTTTGGCGCCGAAAAACTAATCCCGCTCCAGCGCATGCTGCCGTTGTTTATTGGCCCTTTGCTGTATCTGGGCTTCGTGTCGCTCACGGTCGAAAAACGCCATGTCTTCAGGTTGGCCTTGCTGCACCTGGGAGCGCCCCTTGTTCTGATAGCGCTTTTCTTTGTTATTTCGAACAACTTCCTGACACTCGATTTGGCGATCAGTGCCAGCTACGCCATCTACTGCATCGCGATGTTTTTGCTGTGGCGCAGGGGGCCCGACGCATTCATCCATGCGCCGGTAAACGTGACGGGGAACGTGTCCAGCTGGCTGTTGCGCGGAATCGGGTTTCTCGCCTTCATATTGGTTTTGGACAGCGCAATTGCGATCGATTTTGCACTGACGGGGGGAGCCTATGCGTCACAACTAATCTCTTATGGCACCGTTCCGATGGTTTTTCTGCTGCTCGCCACCCTGATTACGTTGCCGATGGTGTTTTCCAGGTCGAGTGCCGCGCCATATCCAAAAGCGGCACCACAAACAGACGATGCCGAACTTCTAACGCGGCTGGAGAAACTGATGGAAGATCATCAGTTGTACCTTGAGCCCAACATTACCGTGCAGCGTCTTGCCAGACGCCTAAGTGTTCCCGCCCGCGACGTGTCCTCTGCGGTTAACAGAGTCCAGGGAACAAACATGTCGCAGTTTGTGAACCGGTTTCGCCTGGCTCATGCAGCGCGCTTGCTGGCCGACACGGATCAAAGCGTTGCAATGATCGCGACGCAATCCGGGTTCATGTCGCGTTCCAATTTTTATCGCGAATTTAAAAGGGTGTATGGACAAGCGCCCATCGAATATCGCGCATCCGGAAAACAGCGATCTGACGCGGTTGTTCAACCGTTGAAATCCGATGTGGCCCAGGCACAAAGCTCTTAGCTTGGGTACGTAGAATTTAAGCGAGTGTTCTGCCCTTAGCTAACCGCGGCGGGTCAAGCGACGCCTGTCAGGTTTCCGTCTCTGCTTAACGAGTTTTTCGCCTATGAAGCTCTTGGTCTGGTCGTCTTTTCATACAGCTATGTCGGAAGCAGTGAATTCTTACGCGTTGCTTCCCAAGTAAAATACCTTCGACAACGAACCTCATCAGGCATTGAAACTGGCCATCGGGCACAACCCTGGGCGGATTTCAAACGGCAGATTTGGCCGAAGGGATACGAAAGTGGCAAACCTACTTGACCCGTTTCAATTGAAACACCTGACTTTGCGCAACCGTATCGTGAGCACATCTCATGCACCGAATTTTGTCGAAGATGGCCATCCCCGGGACCGTTACAGATTGTATCATGAGGAAAAGGCCAAGGGTGGGGTCGCCCTGACCATGGTTGGGGGGTCGACCAATATCGCTCCTGATAGCCCATCGGTGTTTGGCCAGCTCTATGCCGGTGATGACAGTATCATTCCATGGTTCCGTAAACTGACGGATGGTGTTCATGAACATGGTGCCGCCATCATGTGTCAGATCACCCATATGGGGCGCCGCACGGCCTGGGATGATGGGCATTGGTTACCGGTTCTGGCCCCTTCCGGCATCCGCGAACGCGCTCATCGCGCCTTTCCAAAAGTGATGGAGCAAGAGGACATCGACCGCGTGATCGGTAATTTCGTATCTGCTGCGCGACGCTGTCAGCTGGGCGGGTTCGACGGCATCGAGATTCTGTCTCACTCTCACCTTCTGGGGCAGTTCCTGTCCCCGCTGACCAATCAGCGGGACGATGAATATGGCGGGGCGTTGGAAAACCGAATGCTTCTGACCCTGCAAGTTCTTGACGCAGTACGCGCTGAAGTTGGCTCTGAAATCATCCTGTCGATGCGCATCACCGGCGATGAACTGACCGAAGGAGGGCTGAGCGCCGAAGATTGCGTTGCCGCCGCCCGGATGCTGGAAGAATCCGGCCATGTCGACCTGCTCAACATTCTTGCCGGCGCGCCTTACGATGATCTGGGTTTGGCTGAATGGGTGCGCCCCATGGGTTTGCCGGCGGCTCCACATATCACCGTGGCTGGGCGCATCCGTGATGCCGTCGAGTTGCCGATCCTGCACGCAGGAGGGATTGCGGATATTGCCACGGCCCGCCACGCAGTTTCCGGCGGCTATGTTGATCTGGTGGGCATGACCCGCGCACAGATGGCTGATCCCCATCTGGTGGAAAAACTCGCGCGCGGGAAAGAAGAGCGTATCCGCCCTTGTGTCGGCTTGGGCTACTGCGTGGACCGGGTCAATCAAGGCAAACCTGCCGTTTGCGGACACAACGCTGCGACGGGGCGGGAGCAGACATTACCTCATGTCATCACGCTCAGCGAAACCCGAAAGAAAGTGGTTGTCGTCGGTGGCGGGCCCGGTGGATTGGAGGCCGCGCGGGTCAGCGCCTTACGCGGTCACGAAGTCGTGCTGTTCGAAGCGTCGGATCGACTGGGCGGACAGTTGGTTCTGGCCGCCAAGGGGATGACGCGCAGACAAGTCTGGGGCGTCGCTGACTGGTTGATTTCCGAGGTGACGGTGCTTGGCATTGATATCCGCTTGAACACCTATGCCGAGGCCGATGACGTGCTGTCCGAAGCCCCCGATATCGTGATTATTGCGACAGGCGGCTGGCCCGAAATTTTGGCCATTCCCGGAGGTGATCTGACGATCTCCAGCTGGGAGGTGTTGTCCGGTGAGGCACGTGTCTCGGGCGAGGTGCTGTTGTTCGATGAGGTCGGCGACCACCCTGCGGCCGTCACGGCCGACGCGCTGGCAGGCAATGGTTGCAGTGTCAACCTCGTGACTCCGGACCGGGCAATTCTGCATGACCTTGGCCCAACGACCTCTGCCGTCGCCTTACACAATCTGGCTGCCAATGGAGTTACCTTCACCTGCCTGCAAGAACTCACCTCCCTGGTGCGCGAAGGTGATCGAGTTCGCGCCAGCCTGCGTCATGTGTTGACGGGGAATGTCACTGAACGTCTTGTTGATCACGTAGTCGTCGAACATGGCCTGTCCCCGATGGACGGGCTTTATCACGACCTCAAACCACGCTCGCGCAATCATGGGCAGGTTGAACACAAGGCGCTTATTGGGGGAACGTTTCCCTTCGTTGACACCAATCGGAGCGGTCAATTCCATTTGGCCCGCATTGGCGACGCAGTTACAAGCCGAAACATGCACGCCGCAATTCTCGATGCCTTGCGGGTATGTGCTGCGGTCTGAAAGAAACTATGCTCATCTGCCGATCAAAGATGGGCGCAGATCATCAGTGTTGGCGCAACGAATGTCAGGAAAGCACCCACTCTCACAGGTATCGAGCGGACGAAACCAGACATTGACTAACCACTGATTTTACTGCGGAGTTACCCCTCAGACCGGCCGTTCGTTGTGTTTGCGAGGTAAGACTACTTAAGGTTTGGCCCGCCTTCTGAATTACTCTGGCAAACACATGAAGTTAAGATATGATACTCATCACTGCCGCCCACAAAATGCGTCTGCTTGAAGTGCACAACCCATTTCATGCGTTTGTTGAGATAAGTATGCAAAAGGCGCGTTGACCAACACACTTGAGAGGTGAACCATGTCCTTCCCCGCTCGTCCCCTAATGTCGCGCCGCCAGTTTCTTGCAACAACAGCCACCAGCGCAGCGGCGATCACCTTGCACCCGTTTTCTGCCTCAGCTGCCAACAACCAGGCACATTTACGGATCATGGAAACCACTGACATCCATGTTCACGTATTCCCCTATGACTACTATGCAGACAAGCCGCGAGACACGGTGGGTCTGTCCCGCACGGCGTCAATTATCAATGAAATCCGCTCCGAGGCGACCAACTCGCTTCTGGTCGATAATGGCGACTTTCTACAGGGTAATCCGATGGGCGACTACATCGCCTATGAACGCGGTATGAAAGAGGGCGACAGCCACCCGGTAATTACCGCTTTCAACACGGTTGGCTTTGATGCCGCCACGCTGGGCAACCATGAGTTCAATTACGGCTTGGATTTCCTCGAAAAATCTCTTGCCGGCGCCGACTTCCCGGTGGTTCTGGCCAATGTCGCCAAGGAAAAAGGTGCCGCTCCGCGAGACGACAAAACGCTAGTTAGCCCCTACGCCATTCTCGATCGCGAAATCGAATTGGGCGACGGAACCAAGCATCCCATTAAAATCGGGGTGATTGGGTTCACCCCACCGCAAATCATGAACTGGGACCGCAAACATCTGGAGGGCAATGTTGAGGCTCGCGACATCATCGAAACGGCACAGGCCTATGTCCCCGAGATGAAAGAGCAAGGCTGCAACCTGATCATCGCCCTGTCGCATTCAGGAATTGGCGAGGCTGATCACGTCGATGGCATGGAAAACGCCTCTGTCGTACTGGCGGGCGTTGACGGTATCGACGCTCTGGTCACCGGCCACAATCATCTGGTCTTCCCCTCACCCACTTTTGCAGACCGCCCTGGGATCGATGTGGATAAAGGCACGCTGATGGGCAAACCCGCCGTCATGGGCGGTTTCTGGGGGTCGCATCTTGGCCTGCTGGACCTGCTGCTGGAACGGGACGGGAACGAATGGCGCGTGGTCACGACCACTTCCGAGGCGCGACCGATATCGCAGCGCAACGAGGACCGCTCTATCACCGCATTGGTGGGCGATGACCAAAAGGTTCTGGATTCGGTGGCAAAGGATCATGACGAAACACTGGCCTATGTCCGTCGCGCAGTCGGTAAGACTTCAGCCCCGTTGCATAGCTATTTCGCGCTGGTCGCGGATGACCCCTCTGTGCAGATCGTGTCGATCGCACAGAAATGGTATGTCGAGGAAATGCTGAAAGGCACCGAGCACGAAGGTTTGCCCATCCTGTCAGCGGCTGCTCCGTTCAAGGCCGGCGGGCGTGGGGGCCCTGAGTATTATACTGATGTTCCAGTGGGCGATGTCGCAATCAAGAACGTGGCCGATCTGTACCTCTATCCGAATACGGTCCGTGCGGTCCGTGTGAACGGCGCGCAGGTAAGAGGTTGGCTTGAGCGGTCGGCAGGCATGTTCAATCAGATTGAAGCAGGTTCAAAGGACGCGATCCTGCTGAACCCGTCTTTCCCATCCTATAATTTTGATGTGATGGATGGCGTGACATATCAAATCGACCTGTCACAACCGTCGCGCTATGGACCAAAGGGCGAAGAGGAAAACCCCGACGCGGCCCGGATTGGTAATCTTGCATTCAACGGCGCACCGGTTACGGACGATATGGAATTCATCATCGCCACCAACAACTACCGTGCATCCGGCGGCGGCTCGTTCCCCGGTGCAATGGGCGATACCATTGTTTTCGAAGCACCAGACACAAACCGTGATGTCATCGTACGTTACATTGTCGAACAGGGCACGATCGACCCCAAAGCGGACGCCAACTGGTCATTTGCCCCGTTGGACGACACGACCGTACTATTCGAAACTGGTCCCAAAGCTCGTGACTATATGAATGACGTCAAGGGCGTCTCTATAGAGGACGCTGGAAATGGCAAGGATGGCTTCGCAGCTTTCCGTATTAAGCTTTGATCCAACGGCTCTGTTTCTTCGACTAGCACTCCCGTTACACGATGAAGTCGGTGGCGGGAGAGCTCTAAGTGCAGTCGGCCCATTGCCGACTTTGAGCATTGAACCATTGTGCCGCGGTCGCAGCCTGTAATGCTGCCATTCGCTTCGACGCAATAACTGTACGGTCCAAATTCCCAGATAGGCGATGACTTCGTCAATGTCACATACGTCCCAATTCGGGCACGAGCAATCGAACAACGGTTAACGTGACAACACCCTAATTGGTGGCACCTGATATCCTGTCCCCTACCCTTTGACAACTGCCTCACCTCATCGCATCGTCTCCCCATGAGCTATCCCTCCAACCATCCCCAACGAGCGGACGACGCTGCTGCAGGCATTGATGTCACGGACGAGTTCGAGCGTTTCAACCAGCGCAATGACATTTTTACCCGGGCCTTCTGGGATGAGCGTATCCGCAACAAACAGACCGACGCCTTCTTTGCCTCGTACCGGATGGAGGCTACCCCCCGTCGTGGTGATGGATTCACCCAACGCGATTTCGCGCTTAGAAACGCCTCTTGGCTGATTTCAGACTTGATCTCTGAAAGAGGTGGCGAGATCGGCAAGCGCGAAGGCTTCCAGGCCCCCATCGACAATGACACACCCGTCGCCCTGACACAGCAACCGGTAGACGATCCCACCGCGATGGCCAAGGAAATCAAACGCATCGCGAAGTTCTTTGGTGCCGATCTCTGTGGCATCACCGATATGGACGACCGCTGGCTCTATGCAACGCGCGTTGACACCCGTGACTTCTCCGACGCGCCCAACGACCTGCCAGTGGGTATGACGTCTGTCATTGTGTTGGGTCATCAGATGGACGAGGACCTCGTTGCCACCTACCCTTCCGCTCTTGCTGGTGCCGCCACTGGGCGCGAATACTCCCACGAGGCCAGCATCGTGATGCAGCTTGCGGCCTATATCCGGAATCTGGGCTATGAGGCCACAGCCTCAATGAACGACACCGGTCTCGTGATCCCTTACGCAATCAAAGCGGGATTGGGTGAATATGCCCGCAACCAGATGGTGATAACACCTGAATACGGGCCGCGCTTGCGGTTCTCCAAGATTTTCACCAGCCTTCCGCTGGCGCATGATCCACCCAGGCCATTGGGCGTACGTGCTTTCTGTAGCATCTGCACCAAATGCTCAGATGCCTGTCCCGTCAAAGCGCTCCCTTATGGACCGCCTGAGACTACCGAGGACCCGTCGGCCATCAAGGGTGTGCGCAAGTGGACCTCCGACGCAGCCAAGTGCTTCGGGTTTTGGGCCAAACTATCCTCTGACTGTGCCATTTGCATGCGCGTCTGCCCATTCAACCGGGACTTCACGCGATGGCGCCACCGTCTTTGGTTGAAGTTGGCGTTCTCACCCTTTCGCAAAGTTGCACTCTGGCTCGACCGTAACCGCGGCAAACGCACCAAGCCCGCCGATTGGTGGCAAAGCTCGTGACCTCAAACATGATTGAGGCCTCAGCATAAATCCATGCATGGATTTTTTCCCCGCCGCGAGCGGTTTCATCAACAGAGCTGTCAGTTCTTCGGGGACGGCCCGTTGCAGACTTTCGCCATACCAAAGATGCTGCATCGCAGCGCTGCCAGGCCGGTCCTTGTTAGCTGCGTCGAACTCATACTAATAAACAAATTTAGACTTCTGACACTGGACAGGCGCAAGTTATTCGCGGCTTTCAGACCACCCCCGTCTGAATGAAGTTGGCGCCCCGCCGTAGCGTTTTTTGAATCTCACCGTAAGTTGGGTAGCGCTGCTAAAGCCTGTGGCTGCCGCAATTTCGGCAACCGTCATCTCGGTTTCGCTGAGCAGTGCATAAGCCCTCGCTACGCGCAGTTCGATGTAGAACTGTACAGGTGAAATCTCGACATACTTTTGAAAGAGACGCTCCAGCTGACGACGAGATATCTGTACGGCTTCTGCTATTTCAGAGATATCCAACGGCTCTTCCAGGTTTTCATGCATGATCTGCATGGCATTGATCAGATATTGGTTGCGGCTACCCAAGGCCACCGAGAAGGCTGATTTCTGAAGCGTTTTGCTATTGTTGGACCGAAAGTGGATACACATGTCCGATACGATGACCGCCAGATCGTTTCCGAAGTCGGATTCGATCATGTCCAACATCATATCAGTTGCGGCATTGCCACCACCACATGTCATAAGCTCGTTGTCGATTTCATACAGGTTTGCCGATGGCTCCAGATCATCAAAATGTTCGACGAATGCCGGGTGGTTTTCCCAATGCAATGTGAACCTTTTTCCTGACAGGACCCCGGCCTTCGCAAGAGCAAATGCTCCAGTGCAAATTCCACCCAGATTACAGCCAAAGGTTCTCTGGCGGCTAATCCACGACAGTACTTTCGGGTTTGTACTTTCGGCTGGTTCAATACCTGAACAAACAAACAGCCGCGAGGATCGCGGTAAATTTTGCAAAGCGAAATCAGGCGTAATTTCAATCCCATTCGAACAAGTGACCGGGTTTCCATCTTCAGAAATCAGGAACCACTTATAAAGTTCTTTGTTCGTGACCTGATTGGCGATCCTCAGTGGTTCCACCGCTGCGCTAAAGGCCAGCATGGTCAGTTTTGGAAGCAACAGGAAATAGATTTCCTTAGCTGCCCCGTTGTAGACAATGCGATAGCTGGCCGCGCCTTTAGGGACAAAGTTTCTAGGGTTCATATTCTCTCCTCCCAGTTTCGACCAAGGCGGATGAAGGGCACCAACACCCTTTATGGTGTTGGTGCAGAACGGTCAGGCGCTCATCTGCGCAACAGGCTCACCGCTTTCCTCCCAGGAGCGGATCTCTTCTTCGCTTGCTTTTGGTGAGAAGAGCCTTGTCATGGCATAGATGATACCGATGACAGGTGACAGCCAGCAAGCAAATGCGAGCGGAATATACAGCAGATTTTCGAAGTTCCCGTCTGCGATACCCAAGCCAAGTGCAGTGATTACGAACGCACCACCCGCATTCCAGGGGATCAGAGGCGACACCAGTGTTCCGCCCTCCTCGACTGCCCGGGACAGGTTCAGCGGGGAATAACCCATCGCACGATAAACGGGCGCATACATCCGGCCCGGCAGCGCAATTGACAGGTAGGGGTCACCTGCAACGGTATTGGTGGCGACAGAGGTCAGGATGGCCGAGGTTTGAATACCGGCAAACGTCTTCACCTTCGAAATGACAACTTTGATGATGGCCTGGAGGCAGCCCACGCGCTCAAGCGCCCCACCAAAACCCAAGGCCAGCAGCACCAGCGAAATCGTCCACATCATAGACTGAATGCCGCCGCGGTTCAGCAAGGGGTCGATCTCCGGAACCCCGGTATCGATTGAGTAGCCGCTGTTGGCGAAGGTGAACGTCTCATGCAGCCCCGCCCCCTGACAGAAGATGGCCATGATGCCGCCTGCAACGGCCCCGGCAAACAGTGACGGGATCGGAGGTTGCTTCATTACCGCCAGCACGATGACCAGAACGGCCGGAAACAGCATGATCGGCGAAATCCAGAACGCGTCGTCCAACGCGGTCGTGATTGCGTGAATACGGTCAAACGAAACCTGCGACGTGTCGATCAGCGTAAAGCCGACGACAAAGTAGATCACCAGTGCAATCAGCATCGAAGGCACTGTCGTTGGAAGCATATTCCGAATGTGATCGAACAGATTGGTTCCAGTCACGGCAGGGGCCAGGTTTGTCGTGTCCGACAATGGCGAGATCTTGTCGCCGAAGAATGCGCCAGAGACCACCGCCCCAGCTGTCCAATACATTGGAATACCGAACCCGGCTCCGATCCCCATCAGAGCCAAGCCAACCGTGCCAGTCGTTCCCCAGGAGGTACCCAATGAAACAGATACAATAGAGCAAAGCAGCATTCCTGCAGCAAGGAATAGCTCCGGCGACAAGATCTTGAGACCATAATAGATCAGCGTTGGAACGGTGCCGCTGGCGATCCACACTCCGATGATCATGCCAACCGTGATCAGTATCGAAACCGACGGCAGGGAGATATTGATGACGTGGAACACACCTTCTTCGATGCTGGGCCATTTGTGCCCCAACATGAGGCCAACGATGCCAGTGATCGCGATCCCGAATGCCAGCGGGATGTGCGGGGTAAAGTCGCCGAAATAAAACAGCTGCAGCCCAAGCACACACAAGGTCAGTACTATCGGCACAAGCGCCAGCACCAAGCCGGGCTGACGTATGTTGTCTTCATTAGCAGACATATGGGTCTCCTCCTTTGGAATGATCCGGAACCGTGATGATCTGCGGAAAAAACCAAATTTGGCGGGGTGGGACTGTCGGTCAGAGCGCACATCCTGTTAGAATTTGCGACACTGTTGCGTCGGGTTTCGGCTTCTTCAAATTAATTGAAGGCCGACCAATGCGATCGAGCGCAACAAATTGCCCCGGTTTACTGCGCATCCCTAAACCGCGAAGACCAATAGGCTGTACGACGACAGATGGCAAAACGGCCCAGACCTGCCGTTGGCCTTACTACTCGACGCCGCAGCGCAGCTTTTCGCATTGCTGCCGTTCGCTGCACGCGCGAAGTCAAAGGTCAACTGAATTTACGGACAGCGCAACGAAGCCGTCGTTGCTGTTGTCACTTGAAATGGCCGCTTTTAGAAGTTCGCCCCCCAAAAGCAACTTGGGAACCTTGGACCAGTTTCTGATGCTAAGATGCCTGCCTTCGATCACACACACACCGATTTCCCGGTAAGGTATTGCCAAGTTGTTTGAGGTTTCGTGCTAAGTGTTGTCACGCAACACTCTGGCCGCCATTTTGCGGTGTACCCGTTCCAGAGACCGAGCGCGTCAGAACGTGTGTGTCGGGATGAGTTTGCGGTAAGTTGATATCGGCGAGGACGGAAGCTCAGGTTGATCTGATCATGTGCAGACAGAAACCTCTGAGCTTGTCGATGTATTTGAACCGCCCAAACATCTTCTCTCGCTTCCGGGTGGCCCTATGCGTCACTTCGATTGAGTTGTTTGGGCCTTAGTGGGCACGATGGTCAGCTTCGGGAGCCAGCAATTTGACCGGATTAATGTAGCGGCGCAGTTTGTCAGCAAGTCTTCAATATCTGCCGTGCTCAGTGCGAAGCGGTGGTACGCCCAGACCGCCTAAGCAATGATCTCACGAGGAAAGCGGAACCCCTTCAGGCGCGGCATATTGATCGGAATGTTCATGAACCGCAGATAACCCGCTCAAGACAAATGAACAACTTGGCAAGACCCTTCTGGGGACCTGCTGGTCATGTTCAATCAGTTTTTTCAGTGAGTGGCGAAGGGCGGGCTGAACGATACGCGCCATATGATCATGCGCAATACATCCGGCGCATGATCAGAGGCGTCAGGTACATTGGAATCTGATAGGCCCCGATAAACACCATGATCGGCGCTGTGACCTCGGGCGGCAGAGCCACGAAGAACAGCGCGATGTTGCGATTTCCGGCGATCAGAGACACTGCGGTCGCTTGGGCCGGAGGCAAGCGATTGCGTGTCAATCGAAAGGTGGCGATCTGAGCGGCAAAATTCAAGAAACAGGCGAAGGCGATCCAGAACCCGGCAAGCCACGGATCGTTCAACGCCGTTGTGCTCACAGACGGCATCAGGCCTATGACGAAAACTGCCAACGTGATCGCAGCCAACCCTTCAAGTTTCAACAGCGTTTTTTGCGATGGATTGCGTAGAACAGTCTGGCGAAGCCCGACGGCAACAAGCGTGACGATAGAAATCGTCAGAAACAATTTAAATGCAGCCTTCAGGACCGCCGATAGATCACCAAGCTCAGGCATAAGCCAGAAAACTGGCAGAGCGGTCAGGGGCAACGCAGCTGTCCCGACCACGACCAGGCGCATCGCGTGCTCAGCGGGAGATCCCAACATCATACACAGGTTTGGACTGCCTGAGATCGATGGCGCAGCGGTCATGATCAGCAGCGACAGTATGACCGCCGTCCCCGTCCATCCCCCGACAATCCCTATAGCAAGAACTGCAAGTGGCGTAAGAACCTGAAACCCGACGACCGTTGTCGTGACCTGACGCAGATCCGCCAACGACCCAAGAATGGCCGCTGGCTCCATCCGTAGAATGGTCACAAACAACAGAAGAACCACAAGAGGCGGAAGCAAAGGCCGCATCGGCTCGGCCAGTCCGGGCAGCAACAACCCCACGACCAGTCCAGAGACCAGAACGTAAGGGCCGTTACGCGCCGCCCAGAGCAACAGATTCACTGCGCCACCTCACCCGCCCGGAGTCCCACGCAGGTTTTCGGGCAGCCACGTTGCGAGGTCAGGGAACCAGATCAGGATGAAAACCATCAGCACCATGATCAGGAACATCGGAATCGCGGCGCGGGCGATATAGCCCATCTCATGGTTGGTCATCCCCTGCATCACGAACAGGTTGAACCCAATCGGCGGCGTGATTTGCGCCATCTCGACAACGACGACGATGAAGATTCCGAACCAGATCAGATCGATCCCGGCATCGCGGATCATCGGTTCAACCACCGCCATGGTCAGCACAACCGAGGAAATGCCGTCAAGGAAACACCCCAGAATGATATAGAACACCAGCAGGACCATCAGCAGCTCGAATCGGGTCAGCTCCCACCCGGCGATCAGGTCGGCCAACCCGCGTGGAAGGCCGGTGAAGCCCATCGAAAGCGACAGGAACGCCGCACCCGCAAGGATCAACGCAATCATCGCACTGGTCCGGGTGGCGCCCATCAGACTTTCAGTGAAGGTCTTCCATGTCAACGACCCCTGTCCTGCGGCCAACAGCAACCCTCCGATCACGCCAAAGGCGGCGGCCTCGGTCGCGGTGGCATAGCCAAGATACATCGAACCGATCACAACCACGATCAGCAGGATAACAGGCAAAAGAAAACGAGAGTTCTTGAGCTTTTCGGAGAAGGTCAGCTTACTTTCCTGGTTCGGGCTCCAGTCTTTGCCAAACCTGGAATAGATCGCGACATACCCCATGAACATCGCGGCCAGCACGAGGCCTGGCAGGATACCTGCAAAAAACAGCTTTGTGATCGATTCATTGATCGTAACACCATAGACGATCAACGTCAGAGACGGCGGGATCATCAGGCCAAGCGTGGCCGCCCCAGTAAGAGTACCAATGATCATACGCTCGGGGTAGTTGCGCTTGCGCAGCTCGGGGATCGACATCTTGCCGACCGTGGTCAGTGTGGCAGCCGACGAGCCCGAAACGGCCGCGAATACTGTGCAGCCCACGATATTTGTATGCACCAGCCCCCCGGGCAGTGGCGCCATCCAAGGGGAAAGACCCTTGAACATATCTTCGGATAATCGCGTTCGGTACAGAATCTCGCCCATCCAGATGAACATGGGCAAAGCGGTCAGGGTCCAGGACGAGGACGCTGACCAGATTGTTGTGATCATCACATCGCCGACGGGGCGGGTCGTAAACAGCTCCATCCCGACCCAGGCGACGCCCATCAGTGCAAGCCCGACCCAGACACCGGTGCCCAAAAGTGTGAATAGAACAAAGAGGAAGAGGATGATTACAGACACGTTTTCCATGCGCTCACTCCCCGTGGCTTTGATCGGCGAGATCGCGGACGATCCGGTGATCACCCTTGAACAGGACGTGGATCAGGTGATCAGTCAGAGCGATGGCTAGGATCACTGCCCCGATCAGCATGGTGGATTGAGGGATCCAAAGGGCGGTCTTATCCTGCCCCTGGCTGATATCGTTGAATTTCCAGCTCCAGTATACGAAGCGGTAGGCGTACCAGCAGAAATACCACATAACTGCGGAACCAATGGCGAAACACCAGATTTCAATAATACGTCGCACCCCGTCCGGAACCGCGTTCAGCAGGATCGAGACGCGGATGTGGCTGCCACGGTTCAGAGCATTGGCAAAGGCCAGGAACGAGGCCGCAGCCATAGCATAGCCCGCATAGTCTGGTGCGCCGGGAAAGACTTCTCCAGTCCAGCGCGCCAACATCTGCACCACGATCAGCAACAGAATGGCAATCAGGCTGAGTGCTGCCAGAACTCCTGCTGCCAAATAGATGAAATCCAGTACGGACCGAAGCCCTCGCAATACCGCCATTCCGTCCCCGCAATGTTATGATTTGATGGGTTAAGGGCGGCGAAAAACCCGCCGCCCACGCGCAGTTACTGCGACGAATTGAAGGCGTCGACGATGGCCTTGCCTTCGTCGCCGGCGGCTTCCAGCCATTCATTGGTCATGGTGACGCCGATGTCTTTCAACTCCTGAACCATCTGATCGGACGCAGGACCAACGGTCATTCCACCATCGCGCAAGCCTTGGAGCGTAAAACCGGTGTATTCCTTGGCCCGCCAGTTACCAGCGTATTCAGCCAGTTCCGCGCATGCTTTGATGATGTTCTTGTTGGCGTCAGATACGCCGGACCAAACGTCGGAGTTCACCATCACGTAGTTACGCGGCAACCAGGCATCGACCTCATAGAAATAGTTCAGGCTTTCCCAAACTTTGCGATCATAGCCGGTCGAGCCCGAGGACACCATCGAGTCTGCAACCCCCGTGGCAAATGCCTGACTGATTTCAGCCGCTTCGATGGTCACCGGTAGCATCCCCGTCAGCTCAGCCAGACGCGAGGTAGCGTTGTTATACGAGCGGAACTTGATGCCTTCCATATCGGCGACCGAGTTCACCTCATTCTTGAAGTACAGCCCCTGCGGCGGCCACGGCACAGCATAGAGCAGGGTCAGGTTTTGTTCGGCCAGCAGCTTTTCAAGCGAAGGTTTGGCGGCTTGCCACAACTTTTCGCTGTCATCGAAGGACGTGGCCAGGAACGGGATCGAGTCAAATCCGAATAGCGCGTTTTCATTCTGGTGGCCGGACAGCAGGCGCTCACCGATCGGGGCCTGCCCGGTCTGAATCGCGCGTTTGATGTCGGCGCCTTTGAACAACGAGCCCGAAGGGTGCGTGACGATTTCGATCTCACCACCGGTGCCGGTGGTCACGCATTTGGCGAATTCCGCGCCCGTGGCCGAGTGGAAGTTTGACGCGGCGTAGGCCATCGGCATGTCCCATTTCTCGGCCAGCGCGGGTGCGGCTGAGGCGGCTGTAAGGGCCGTCGCTGTCAGAAGGTTTGTTAGTTTTTTCATCACATTCTCCCTATTGAATATTTAGCTGTCATTTTGGTCATCAGCCTATTCTTATGTTGCAAAACGTGTGGGTGCGTAGACGCTCATATCGGCGTTCGGAGTTCTGCCCGCGATCATCTGTGCCAAAAGGCGCCCGGTTTTTGGCCCACCCGTCAAGCCGATGTGATGGTGACCAAACCCCAAGAACGCGCCATCAATCCCTGGAACATTGCCGATGATCGGAATCGAGTCCACAGGCGCCGGCCTGTGCCCCATCCATTCCACTTCCTCCTTCCATGTCACACCCGGAAAAGCCGCCCGCGCATTCTTGCGCATCAACTCGAACGGTGCACGCGAGGGCGGAGCTTCCAGCCCTCCAAACTCTACAATTCCCGCCAAGCGTATCCGCCCGTCCATAGGTGTGGCAACAAACTTGCCCGACGCGACCATAACCGGGCTGCGCGGCATTGCAGAAGGATCCACCAATTCAAGATGATAGCCACGTTCGCTTTCAAGCGGAACAGAAATGCCCAACCGTTTTGCCAAAGGCCCAGACCAAACTCCCGCCGTTACGATAGCCGTGTCGCAGGGGATGGTTTCCCCATTCGCACGTACACCCGTGACGCGGCCCTTTTCACGCACGACGTCTTCGACATTGGCGCGGATCACCCGGCCCCCATTCGCCTCGACATGTGTGGCCAAGTCCTTCACATAGCGCCCGGGATCCGTGATATGTCCATGCTCAGACAGTTTGGCGGCGAAACCGATGTCCGGGCTGAAGATCGGGTCGTAGTCATGGAAAGCTTTGCCTTCCAATTCATCCCACTCAAACCCGTGCTTGCGCCGAATGTTCCAGCCGAAAGCATCTTCTTCGAATTGAGTGCGATCATTGTAAAGGAACAGGTAATCTGACGGTACGATCCACTGTTCCGCAGCTGTGCCAGAAGCCAGAGCCTTGTGATCGTTCAAGCTGTCGCCAACAATGGGCGCAAGGGCCGCAGCTATCCGCGCGACATCATTGGCGTTTGCATGGCTTAAGTAGTTTTTTAGCCACGGAATCAGCTTGGGCAGGTATCCCCATTTCAGGAACAGGGGCTGAGACGGGCTGAACAACATCTTTGGTGCTTTGCCCAGCAGGCCGGGAACTGTCACGGGTATGATGGAACAGGAGGCCAGAACCCCGCCATTACCGTGCGAGGCTCCTTCACCCGGCCCGGCCTTGTCGATCAGGATCACATCGTGACCGTCACGCTGCAGCCAGACCGCTGCAGAGACGCCTACGATACCAGCGCCGATAATGGCTATGGTCTTTTTTTCGCTCATGCCGCCACGGCCTTGGCTGTGGCATAACGATTCAGCTTTGCCACATCTGGCCTGCCGCCCAACCCGGGCCCTGTAGGGACGACGACTTGGCCGTTTTTGATCTGAAACGGCTCCTCCAGAATATCCTCCTGCAGGAAATACGAGGCCTGATAGAACTCGCATCCAAGCGTGATTTCAGGGGTTGCCGCGATCATGTGGGTACCCGCCAAATGCGCCAGACCGGCCTCGAACATGTCACCGCCATAGGCCATCAGACCATGCGCCGCTGCTATACGGGCGACCGTTTGGCCGCGCGTTAATCCGCCGGATTTCATGATCTTCACTGATACGCCGTCGCAAATCCCTTCGCGTGCGGCACGCTCCATATCTTCGGGGCCAAAGACGCTTTCATCAGCCAACAGAGGCACGTCGACCATCTGCCGCAACCTTGCCATCATACTGTAATGATGGGCGCGCACTGGCTGTTCGATAAAGTCCGGATTAAACTGGGCCGCATCTCGCACCTGTGCCGGAGCGTCTTCGATATCGAGCCCTTGGTTATAGTCTACCCGTACCGAGAATTCCGGATAGTTCAGTGCAATGTGCTCCAGTCGCATGATGTCGAATGCATGATCCTTGAACCCGGTTTTTAGCTTTACAATCCGAACTCCATCCTCCTTCAGCCGAGACAGAAGATCGATATCCTGTGCAAACTCAGGGTTCGCAATGGAACAGCTGAGGGGAATAGAGTCGCGGCAGCGACCACCCAGCAGAGACCAGACCGGAACACCAGAAACTCGGCCGCCGAGATCCAGAAGAGCGGTTTCCAACGCCGCTTTGGCTTCGGTGCAATGCGCTACGGCGTTCGCCGCGCGTGCCATGATGGCTGCGCGATCACCAATTGTTGCCCCCACAACAAGCGGTCGCAGATATCGATCCAGCGCTGCATAGCTGGCTTCGGGCGTGCCGGTGAACACCGACCACGGCGATGCCTCTCCGAACCCTTCTGATCCGTCCTCCGCCGTTAACCGCAGGACAACAACCTCGCAGGTGCCCTCTACAGAGCCGATTCCGTGGTCCCGGCGCGACGTGACTGGCAGTTTCAGGTGCCACAGATCAAACCCAATGATTTTCTGGTTCAGATCGCTCATTTCATCCCCTGTTGACGAAAAGAAGCCTGCCTTGACCAGCATATCATTTCAAATACTATATATTTGAGCGTTCATCAGAAAAAGTGATACTGTCAGATGCCCCTGAGGTTTCGCCAACTACAAGCATTCCACGCCATAATGGAGACCGGAACCGTGACCGGTGCGGCCTCGGTTCTAGGCATCTCGCAACCGGGGATCAGCAACCTTCTGGCACAGCTTGAACGTGAGGCGCGGTTGCCGCTGTTTGAACGAAGCAGGGGCCGCTTACTGCCAACGCCTGAGGCCGAGTTGCTCTATCATGAAGTCGACACAGTTGTGCGCGGGTTGGACCATGTAGCGCAGGCTGTGACGGACCTGCAGAACAAGCACCCGGGTCAGTTACAGGTCGCTGCCCCTCATTTGCTCTCGTTCGGATTCATGCCCCGAGAAATCGCGCGATTTGCCAAGAGCCGCCCGAACCTGTCGGTCAGCTTTCAGTCGCAATACTCGTCGAAGATTCAGGAATGGGTGATCTCGGGCCTTTTTGAGATCGGTATTGTCGAAATGCCGATCCTGCACGACACGCTGAACTATCAGGTATTTCAATTCGAAACGCTGGCGACCTTTCCCGAAGACAGCCCACTTGCAAAACACGACGTACTGACGCCGGAAGTTCTGGAAAACGAGCCCTTCATCGTCATGGGCCCCGAGCACCAGACCCATCGCAGAACCCGTGACATATTTCATAACGCCGGGTGCACTTGGCGAACTCAGATTCACACGCATCTATCCGAGAATCTGCTGAGTTTCGTAAAGCAGGGCATGGGCGTCGCGATGATAGATCCGTTTACGGTCAACTTTGACGGAGAGAGCGGATATCAAACCCGCCCCTTCCGGCCCGCAGTAATGCTGGACCTTGCTATCATCACGGCCAAGGGCCGCCCTCTTTCGACCATCGCGCAGGAGTTTTTGGCTCAGCTAACTCCCTCCATCGCCTCTTACGCAACCCATTCCGAAACTGGCGCTGCTGCCTCGTGAAGTTGTTGCGAGTGGATATCCACCAGCGTAGGACCGTCATGTTCGACGGCTTGTTTAAGTACTTTGGGCAGGTCCTCGGGGTCTTTGACTGTCCATGATTTGACCCCAAAGGCGGACGCAACCGCTGCGTGGTCAGTGCGGTTAAAATCGACGTTATAGAACCGCTGGCCGAAACCGGAAGCCTGCCCGGCCTTGATCCAACCAAAAACCGAATTCGAGAACACGATTGAGGTGATTGGCATCTTGTGCCGCACCATGGTTTCGAACTCGCCGCAGGTAAACCCGAACGAACCATCGCCCATGACAGACAGCGTTTTGACGGACGGGCGGCCGACATGCGCCCCCATCGCCGCACCCAGTGAATACCCCAACGCCCCGTGTGCCCGATTAGTGATGAAGTGCCGCCCGGGTTTGCGCCAGCGATAATGCGCACTGAAATAGGGGCAAGGCGTGCCAGGGTCAGCGACAACAATCGCATCGTCGTCGAGGATATCCATCAGTGAGGCCATGACGGCCTCAGGCCGGATCGGGGTCTCACGGCTTGCGGCAAGCGGAGCGAACGCGGCCATCTTGGCCTCCCACGCTGCGCGGGCCTTAACTGCTCCGCCGAGGCTTGGCAGGCCCTGCCGCGCTTCTAGTGCTTCGGCCAGAGCCTCAAGGGCCAGACGAGCATCGGCGCAGATGGCCACTTCGGTCTGATAGTTCGCACCGATCACCATCGGGTCACTGTCGATGTGGATGATGGTGGTATTACGACCCGGGCTTCGCCATCGTTCTGTAGTTACCGACCCCGCGCGGCATCCGATGAACAGGACCACGTCGGCCTGATCGATCACGGCGCGGGTCGCGGGAACACCTCCGTTCGACCCGACGACCCCCAAAGCCAGCGGGTCGGTCTCGGCGATGGAACCCTGCCCCGAAACCGTTGTGGCCACAGGCATATCCAGCAAACCCGCAACGCGATGCAATGCGCCTTCGGCCCCGGACAAGACCGGCCCACCGCCACAGACGGCCACGGCAGATTTTGCTTTTGCCAGTATCTCTGCCGCAGCTTCAATCGCATCCAGATCAGGTCCGGCCCGTTCTGCCGGATAACTGCGGTGCCGCGCATCGGCCCAGATCTCGGCCTCGTCCACCTGGGCTTTTTGCGTATCAAACGGCAGCGCCAGGTGCGTCGCACCGGGTGTACCGGTTGTCATCGCCCGGAACGCAGCCCGCACCATGGCCGGCAGTCGTGTCGCGTCGTCCAGCGAAGCGTTCCACTTGGCAAGAGGCCGGAACAACCCAGGCTGGTCCAACTCGGTCAAAGGGTATTTTCCTCGGCTGGTCGTCGCCACATCCGAGGTGATCGCCAAAATCGGCACCGAGCTTTCGTTGGCTTCGACCACCCCCGGCAGGATATAGGTCGCGCCGCCACCCGAAGGCCCTTCGCAAACGCCCGGTTTGCCGGTTACGCGCGCATAACCATCCGCCATATAGGCCGCGTGCCGTTCATCCCGGGTCAGAATGTGCTGAATGCCATGATCCATCCGCGCCATCGCGTCATAGAAGGGCAGCGTGGTATCGCCGCACAAGCCAAACATATGCTTCACGCCATGCGCCTCGAGCATGCGCACCATTGCCTCGGCCCCAGTCAGATAATTCGTCCCTGTCATGGCTTGCGATTCCTTTCAACAGACTCTGCACACACTGCTGTATACAGTTTTGTATATTGATTTCAAGAACCGAATGTGGCACCTGTGACTCGCGATTAATGAGGCTGAAAACATGGCGGGTCCCCGCGTCGATGACATTTATGATCAGGTCAAGGCGATGGCGGTTTCTTTCCGCCTGCGCCCCGGTGATCGTCTGAACGAAGTTGCTCTTTCCAAGGAGCTGGGTGTCAGTCGCACGCCCCTTCGTGAGGCACTGAACCGGCTGGTGGCCGAGCGATTGTTTGACTTCCGCCCCGGCCAAGGCTTCTTTTGCCGCCCACTTGACGCTCAGAGTGTGTTCGACCTGTTCGAACTGCGCCAGATCATTGAGGTCGCCGCAGTTCGCACCGCCTGTACCAAGGCCTCGGATGACGACTTGTGGTCCCTTAGGGATGAGCTCTATGCGACCGGGATCGACATCACTGGTCTGACAGTCGAGGAAGCCGTCAATCGAGACGAGGCCTTCCATCTGGGTATTGCAAAACTGTCCGGCAACGCAGAACTGCTGCAGACCCTCACCCGGATCAACGAACGCATCCGCTATATCCGCTGGATCTCGATGAGCATGGATCGGGTTCATCGTTCGAAAGACGAACACAAACAGGTCATGCTGGCCCTTCTGGACCGCGACGCAGACGAGGCCGCGCGTGTATTGGGTGCGCATATCGCCAAGCGGATGGATCAGGTGCAGGACGCCGTGCGTCAGGGGATCTCAAGCATTTACATGGAAGGGTCCGAAGTCATTTCGAACCGTATCATCGAAGAGGCACAGGCATGATCGCACAGGGCGGAAAATCCATTTACGGTGCATCAGTCGGCATCCTCATGCTGGACGCAAGATTTCCCCGTATCCCCGGCGATATGGGCAATGCGCTGACGTGGCCGTTCCCAGTGCTGTATCGCATTGTCCGTAATGCCTCACCTGACCGGATCGTTCGCCGTAAGGCCGAGGGCATGCTGGACGCGTTCGTCGAAGCGGCCGAGGATCTGGTCAAGGATGGGGTGGACGGAATTACCACCAATTGCGGGTTTCTTTCCCTGTTCCAAAAGGAACTGTCCGATGCCGTACCGGTTCCGGTCGTCACATCTTCGCTCATGCAAGTCGATATGGTGAACCGCACACTTCCAGCGGGTAAGCGTGCCGGGGTTCTGACTATCTCGGCATCCACACTTACCCAGGATCACTTGCAGGCTGCGCTGGTACCGCAAGATACACCGATTGGCACCACTGAAGGTGGCCGCGAGTTTACCCGGGTCATTCTTGAAAATGAGATGTCGCTTGATGTGGGCAAGGCGCGCGCCGATAACGTCGAGGCCGCTCTTGCATTGCAGTCTAACCACCCCGAGCTGGGTGCAATTGTTCTGGAATGCACCAATATGTGCCCCTATGCGGTGGATATTCAGCAGGCGACAGGCCTGCCGGTCTATTCGATGGTAACGCTTGTCAATTGGTTCCAAGCGGGGCTGACACCACCAGCGTATTAACAGTTGCCCAATCGTCCAGAGACGCACCATCTCTCACGTCTCGGTCAGGCATTGCCAACTTGTTTGCGGGTTTTGAACTGGTTACGCCTCCCGCATGAAAAGGCCGCCCAAAATGCCGCGCCTGAAGGGTCTTCGTTTTCCGCGTGAGATCATCGCCTATGCCATTTGGGTCTACCATCGCTTTGCACTCAACACCGCTGATGTTGAAGATCTGCTCGCCGAACGGGGTGTGATCGTCAGCCGGGAAGCGATCCACCGATGGGTGAACCCCTTTGGCCGACATTTCGCCAATTGCATCAGGCGAGACCGGCCAAAGGGGCTGACAAATGGCATCTGGACGAAGTGGTCGTCCCGATCAACGGTCGGATATGCTGGCCTTTGCGGGCGGTGGATGCGAACGGAGATGCTCTTGATATGCTCGTCCAACCACGGTGGAATGCCAAGGCAGGCGCAAAGGTTCCTGAGCGCTCACGATCAGGTCAAAACCGTTTTTTGCCCCCTCCGTTATCAACGCTCCGCCGTCTCATACCGTTGCGCCAGGACCGATGCTTTTGAATTCTGGGACGACTATGCCCTCGAAATGACCGCCTGACGGACGCAGATCAGGCCGCATTCAGGTCCGCGCAAACAAATTGGCAATGCAGATCAGACCTTTTTTGCCGAAGGTATGGCCGAAGATATCATTTCTGCACCGTCCAAGTTTCACTGGTTCTTCGTAATCTCTCGGGACTCGAGTTTTTCCTACCCAAATCGCGCCATCGGAACGGAGCAAATCGCCCGGGATTTAGGCGTGCAATACGTTCTAGAGGGCAGCGTTCGAAGGGTCGGCAACAGGGTGCGCGTCTCAGCGCAGTTGATCGACGCCGTCGCAAACCATTACGTCTGGACCGAGCGGTTTGACGGTGTGATTGAAGACATCTTCGATCTGCAGGACGAGATCACGCAAAAAATTTTGGGCGCAGTCGCGTCTGAATACCTGTCTGCAGAAATGCAGCGCGCACGACGCAAGGTGGTACCACGAATGGATACCTGGGAACTGACCGCGCGCGCCCATTGGCATATCTCGCAATTCGCAAAGGCCGACATCGCCGAAGCCCAGAACCTGTTGCTGAAAGCTGTCGAACTGAATCCGCAAAGCGCATTCGGGTTGGCAGACCTGTCTTTCACGCATCTGATGCAGTGCGTGAACGGCTGGAGTGGTGATCGGGACGTATCAAAGGCCGAAGCGGTGCGCCTGGCGCATCTTGCGGTACCAGTGCAGCTTCCCGAAAGCAGACATTTCCGGTTCACATCAAACCAACTTCACTTCGGATGGGCCAACTTGTCTGCGTTTTCTGCGGCCCATTCGTGCATCGCACGCAGCAACGGGATCAAGCTTTGTCCTAGAGGGGTCAGGCTGTATTCCACATGCGGCGGAATGGTCTTGAAGTCCTTGCGGGCGACTATCCCAGCCGCTTGCAACTCGCTAAGCTGCCGCGTCAGCGTGCGGTGTGTGATACTTCCAAGGTTGCGCTGAAGCTGGTTGAACCGAGAGGTTTTTAGCGCCAGCCAGTAGATAATCAGAAGTTTCCACTTGCCGGATATCGCCTCGATCAACGGTTCGATAAGGCAGTTTTCGTCCGTTTCGAGGTGCGTCATTACAGTATCCTATAGGACCGTACTTGTCGTTGTGATCTTACCTTTCTAACTAGGGCTCAGACCCAAAAAACGCAATGAGGAACGGGATGGACCAGAAAAGAGTCGTGATTGTCGGCGGGGGATACGTCGGCTTTGAGGTGGCCAAGGCCCTTGATGAGCATGCCGACGTCACGTTGATTGAGCAGCGCGAAGCGTTTGTACAGCCGCCAGCGGCCATTCGCGCCCTGCTGCAGCCGGGTATTCTAGATCAGATCATTCTTCCTTACGACCGATTGCTCAAACATGGCCAGGTCGTGCGCGGGCGTGCCACCGCCGTCAGTCAATTCGAGGTCACCCTTGACGATGGCAAAGCCTACCCTGCCGACTACATCGTACTGGCCACAGGGTCGTCCTATGCCGCCCCCTTCAAACCGGCGGGTGACAGCATTGCGGATTTTCGCAATGCGAGTGCTGTCGTAAGCGCGCAACTCTCGGCCGCCCATTCGGTCGTCATTGTTGGCGCCGGCGCTGTCGGCACCGAGTTGGCCGGTGAGATTGCCGCAGCACAGCCGGACAAAGACATTACATTGGTGTCGTCGGACAACACGCTCTTCCCGATGTATCCCTGCAAGCTGGGAGCGCAACTAAAGCGTAAACTGGAACGTGCTGGCGTGAGCGTCGTGCTGGGTCAACGGGCAGAGAACCTGCAACATGTGGACAAGCCCTACGCCGGGCCTGTCGCATTGACCGATGGCCGCGTGATCCAGGCGGATCTGGTCTTTCCCGTGATCGGATCAAGGCCAAATGCGGGTTTGGCGCAAAGCCTGCCTGGCGTGACCGTGGCACCGTCGGGCCGGGTCAAAACAGACCAATGGTTGCGCCCGTCCGACTATCCGAATGTCTTTGTGGCAGGGGATATTGCCGATGTGGGTGACGGCATGACAATCGTTGCGATCTCCCGGCAAAACCCGTGGCTGATTAAGACCTTGAAACGGGAGTTGCGCGGGCAAGCAGTCGAGCAACAGAAGCCCTATTTGCCATGGAAGACGGCCCCGATTCTGCTTCCACTAGGGCCCAAAATCGGAAATAGCTGGCTTTTTGCAACGGTCGGCGATTGGATCACCCGTCGGATGAAGGGCAAGGACCTCTTCATTCCGAAATATCGCAAGGCCTTCAGACGCTAGACGAGCTGATTGGCCGGAAACCTAATAACCTACTTAGGATGTCTTCAGGAGCTCATCCTATGACACGTGTTGGCCTTCCCAAATTTCCCACACGCCACGGCTAAATGAGTGAGCGCATCCAGCAGGCCTATATCAAAGGGGCCATTGAGAAAGGATTGCTGCCGTCCGTGGCACATCGCGTGGCTGAGGTCGTCTCATTGACCGCGCCACGTGACAGGTCGAAACCGATCCAGTTCTGGCAGCTCTTCTCGGTTCTTGGCCAGGATGCAATCGTGGGGATTGTCACCCGGTTCTATGAACGCGTCTTTGTTGATGAGCCCTGGTTCACCTCCATTTTTGAGCGTGTCGGTGGGCTCAACCATCATATTGCGACCCAAGCCTCTATGTGGATCGACGTGATGGGGAGTGGCCCCCATTACCACGGTGCGGAGTTCAGGCTGAGCTTTCATCATGCGCACAATGCGATAGCGCTGGTGATGTGAAACCCTAGCCCGTTCCTGCCGTTGGCCCATGGGTCAAGATGCTGCGGTTGCAATCCGCATTGTCGACATTCGCCGCGCGTGCAAAATCTGAAGCCGCTCGAACTCACACAACGCGGACTTTCCTGCCGTTCGTGATGACCAATCAAAAGTCCGCTTTGTAGTGCGCGAGGAACATGGCGACGCAATCGTCCAGTACGTCTTTCGGCGTCGGGTTGCGTGGTCTCAGTGGATTGCCGCTTGAGTCCCAATAAGCATGCCGCCCAATCTTATTTGGATAGGGCACACATGATCACCGCGTAGACTCCCCCCCAGTCGAAGAAAATGGTCTCTGCGGCGAGTACGATCCACGAAGACATCGGCTGAAAAAGGGCCATCATCTAAGCCGCAGCGAAAAATAGCATTTGACAGAGTGCGGACACTATCTTCAATGTACAGCAACACCCCTATAAGTAGATTGGTCCGGAAAGATGCAACTAAGGTTCAGTTTACATTCTTCCACCCGCATCGCCGCAGTTGTGGCAGCTACTTCATTAGTTGGGTGGGTATTCTATCTTCAATTTTCACATCACAATCTGTCGCATACAAACGAAGCTCTCAACGCGCGCTGTAGAGATGACAGTTCTGATCCAAGTCTCGTAGTCGATGCTTGCACGCAGCTAATGCTGGCCGAGAGTGCTTCAACTAAAAGAACCGTTTCGTTGACTCTGAAGCGGGCTTGGGCAAATAAGCGTGGTGGTAAATTCGAGCGTGCTTTGGCTGATGTCGATGTAGCAATGGTGCTTGAGCCAGAAAATCCATTGCCATGGGTGTTCCGTGCATACATCAACGATGCAATGGGCTTTGACGATGAAGTACAGTCAGATATCGCACATGCGAGAAAGCTCGCGCCCGAAGACCCAGATACACTCGTTAGAATTGCACGATTCAACTTTAAACGAGGTAATCTAGAAAGCTCACTAAGAGACTATCGCGAACTACTAAACAAAAAGCCTTACGAAAAGAATGCAAGTCAATACGTGATAGCTATATTGTTTAAACTAGAGAAATACGACATCGCGAATGAACAATTGCAGCGGCATCTAGCACTATGGCCAAACGACTACTCCGCCCACCGAACGCTTGGTCTTTTGCACTTACACCACACAAAGGACATGAAAAAAGCGATTAGTGCTTTTTCAACTGTGGGGGATTTGCAGCCGGACGAAATTGGTAGGTTTCTTTTTCCAGCTATGGTTTATTTTGAGTCTGGGGACGTTCGAAAAGGGCAGGACCTGATCGCCAAGATTGGACAACAAATGTTCAGCGAAGCGGTGAGTAATACCGGTCTGCCAAAGCAACTCCTCGGTAAACTAAATCGAAACGCGGCTAGCGAATCTAACGATGAACTCGTCTTCAGAGCAATTGGTTTCGCGTTGGCGGGGCAGAAAGAGTTGGCCAAGGCTTCATTTGACGAATATCTCGAATTCGGCGGTGGGCAGGCGGCCACGCTTTTGGACAATATCATAGACTCTGCAGAAGTCGACGTTGATCATTCTCGGAGCCCCCATTCTCATGAGCATTTGGATCTTAAAATAGATTTATTTATTAATAATTTGGCGCATATTTGGTCTTTCGAGAATATGAAGAACTTATTGTAGAAGTTATGAATTGAGCTAGCGCTTTTCAGTCGACCTAACGAGTTTCACCCTCTCCTTCTCAGAAAAATGATCAACAACCAATAGCCATAGGTGCAGTTATGTCTTGTCACAATGATTCCGACCAAAACACGACGCCCGAACAAAGCCCCGAGGCCCCAATCCCGATGGAGGAATTGGGGGAGCATGCCTTTGACCATATGGGAGATGTTATGACGGGGACCCAACGGGAAGTCGGAGAACGCATTGTTGATGATATAGTCGGACCAGCTGCTGTAGGTGGAGTAGTAGGTTTTGCGGGCCGTGCTCTCGGCTATTTGGATGACTTTGCCGCGGCGGTAACAGCTGTTATAGTGGCCGGAGCAGGGTTTATCTGGAACAAGATCAACCCCTTCGATTGCCCTCCCACTTCTCCCCTTGTCATTGATCTGGATGGGGATGGAATTGAACTAACTTCGTTGGGCGACTCTAATGCGTTCTTTGATCTTAACGTTGATGGGTTTGCTGAACGTACGGGATGGGTTCAATCTGACGACGGTCTTCTCGCGCTAGATATCAATGGCAATGGCGAGATTGACGACAACTCCGAACTCTTTGGAAATGCAACCGGTTTTGATAACGGCTTTCTTCAGTTGGCCGAGTTGGATTCTAACGACGACGGGGTGATTGATGGCAATGACACAGGGTTCGCGGAATTACAGATTTGGCGTGATTTTGATCAAGATGGCGTTTCCGATTCTGGAGAGCTTCAAGCGTTGAGCGATGCGGGCATCGCTTCGATTTCCTTGGATGCCATAGAGGTGGAAGAAACTAACCTTGATCACTTGGTTACCGATAGAAGCACGGTGACATTCACCGATGGAACCAACGGCATAATTGAAGATGTCCATTTTCAGAACGACACGACGCTAGCTTACAAGCTTCTTCCCGATGAGTTTGAGTTTCATCCTACGGCGCTCGCCCTTCCGCTGCTATGGGGCTTCGGTCAGATAGCCTCCAGTTGGGTTTCTTATTCAGAAGACCAAGTCCTGCGAGATGAAGCGGTAAGCCTTGTTAATCAATTAGCCACCGGAGATGTGACCGGCTTTTTAGAAGATTTTGAAGGTTTTGTTTTGATATGGGCTGGTGTCGCAGATGTCCCTGCTGACAGTCGTGGTGAACACATTGATGCCCGCAAATTAGCATTTCTTGAGAAGATGCATGGCACCGCGTTTGTGGATCAGTACGGCGGGTCAAACCCTCGTGTCAATGCAGGCGTTGAACTTGAAATGTACTTTGAAGAAACGGTCAAGCAACTTGCAGGGGTCTTTATGGCTCAATCTGCCGTATCAAAGGGATTCCTTGATGCGTATGAAGCTGATAATCTCGCTGCGTTTCAACCAAGCTTTGAAGGAAACCCCCTTTCGGTATTCACCAACCTTGTAAATGTAACCTCAGGAGAACGAACGCTCAGTGGAGACTTGTCTGAAGTTCTCGCGGGTCTGCAGAATTCAATTGAAAACGGCGAAATAACAACCGCTAACGCGATAGCTGCCGTAATGTTGTTGAAAACAGATTTCAGTTCCAACGAAAAGGAATTCCACCTCCTCCTTCAGGTTGCTGTTGTTAAGGCTGGCTTAGATCCGACCACCGATTTCATCACCGCCTTGACTTTCGCAGACGACCAGCAACTTCTGGACGGCGCAACGGGCAACGACACAATCACGGCGGACAGTGCAAGTTACATCAGAGCTGGCGCTGGTGATGACATTGTCACTGGAAGCGCCGGTCAGGATTTAATCTACGGTGGTGAAGGCAATGATACGCTGAACGGAGGCGGAGGTGCTGATATCTATGTTTACAGTCTCGGCGATGGCAGTGATACAATCAAAGACTATAGCACCAAAAGTGAGAACGACCGGCTTGTCTTCACCGATGTGAATGCCGACGACGTAACTTTCTCGCAGAATTCCGGTAAAGATCTGATCATCACGTTGAGCAATGGCGACACGATCACCATCACCGACCACTTCGACAATGGTTGGGAAGATATGGAGTTGATCGAGTTTGCTGACGGCACCGTGCTCGATTTGGCCGGGATCGCCGCAAAAACGATCAGTGACCAGAATGGGGACGGCGACGATGTAGTGCGCGGTAGCACCGGTGCTGACACGTTCCACGGCGGGGTCGGTAACGACACGCTGATCGGTGGTACTGGCGCCGATACCTATATCTACAGCCTCGGCGACGGCAGTGACACGATCAAAGACTATAGCACCCGGAGCGAGGACGACCGCCTTATTTTCACCGACTTGAATGCAGACGACGTAACTTTCTCGCAGAATTCCGGTAAAGATCTGATCATCACGTTGAGCAATGGCGACACGATCACCATCACCGACCATTTCGACAATGGTTGGGAAGATATGGAGTTGATCGAGTTTGCTGACGG
>NZ_WPYP01000011.1 GCF_013030985.1 Ruegeria arenilitoris
CGTCAGGCCGTCTCTCCGACCCGTCAGCACCGCCTCAGCAGCGCCGGTGAAGGGGGTTCTAAGTATAACCAGCACTAGCCGCAAGTGGAAAATTCGAGAAACCTGCAAAAAACCGCAGAAACGTATTTAAATTAACAAAAACAATAGGTTACATCATGTCGAATTGAGCCGACCACGCATTTCCGCGCTGACCTCACCTCGAATCCCGGCTTTTGCACAGGGTTACCCACAGACTCGGTCGCGAGTCAGGCGGAATCGGCTTCATGCGGCCGAGTCAGCAGACCCGCAAACGGAACACGCAGCAGCAACAAGCCGACAATCAGGGACAAGTAGACCAGTGGCTCGATCTGAAAGCCCTTGGCCAGCATGACATAGTGCAACCCACCCAAGACCGCCGCTGGGAAGACCAGTCGCTGCAGGCTGCGCCAACGAGGCCCCAACTTGCGCACAGACAGATTGTTCGATGTCACCGCCAGCGGCAGCATCAGGACAAACGCGGCCATGCCGACCGTTATATAGGGGCGTTTGACGATATCGGCCCAGATCTGGCTGGGCACCTGCACGTCCAGAACAAGCCACACCAGCAGATGCAGACCGACATAGGTGAATGTCAGCACGCCAAGGGCTCGGCGGAACTTCAGCAGGTTCAGACCAAGGAACCGCCGCAGCGGAGAAATCGCCAGCACGGCAATCAATAGCTGCAGCGCCAGTTCTCCGTACCGATGTTCCAGCGCCTCGATCGGCTCCACGCCCAAGCCACCGGTCAGCGCCTGATAGAACAGCCACGGGGCCGGAAGCACCCCCAGCAGATACACCGCCCAGACGGGGATACGGCGCAATATCTGATTCACCCACTGCATAGGCTTAATAGTATTCCGCCAGATCCATGCCCTCGTACAGGCCTGCGACTTCTTTCTCGTAACCATTGTACATCAGGGTCGGGATGCGCTTGGCAAAAAGACCGCCGCCGATTTGACGTTCCGAGGCCTGCGACCAGCGCGGATGATCCACGTTCGGGTTCACATTACTATAGAAGCCATACTCACGCGGGTTGGACATGTTCCAGCTGGTGGGTGGCTCGACATCCGTAAGGGTGATCCGCACGATCGACTTGATCGACTTGAAGCCATATTTCCACGGCACCACCAAACGCAGAGGCGCGCCGTTCTGGTTCGGGATCGGACGGCCATAGATACCGGTCGCCATGATCGTCAGCGGGTGCATCGCCTCATCCAGACGCAGGCCTTCGCGATAGGGCCAGTCCAGAATCGGATAGCGCACGCCCGGCATCTCATCGGGGATCACGGCGGTCTCAAAGGCCACGTACTTGGCGCCGTCCTGCACACCTGCCATGTTCAGCAGATCGGCCAGTTCGAACCCGTTCCACGGAATCACCATCGACCAGGCCTCGACACAGCGGAAGCGATAGATCCGCTCCTCGACCGTCATCTCGGACAGGATGGCCTTGAAGTCATACTCACCCGGATTGTCGACCAGTCCGTCGATCTTGACGCTCCACGGCTCGGTGGTCAGGGCGCCGGCATATTTGGCCGGATCGTCCTTACGGGTCCCGAACTCGTAGAAATTGTTGTATGAGGTGATCTCTTCCCAGGTGTTCGGCTCCAGCGCCTCCTGCGCCGCGGCCCCCCGCGACATCCCTGCCAGTCCGACACCTGCCAGTCCGGCCATGACCTGCCGCCGGTTCAGAAACGCCGCCCGTGGGGTGACGTCAGCATGTGTCAGTGTATTGGTCCAGCGATGCGCCATGTATGTCTCCAGTCGTCAAACATCCTCAGATAGTGAGGTAATCCGCTGATAGCACAGAGCCAAGGAAACAGGCGTCACGATTGAGAGACGAGATTGTAACGTATCGGGCCCATCGGCCGGTCACTGCGATTCCAAAATGACACATTGCCGCCCTGCATTTGACAATCCCTTCTGAAAAGAACTGGCGCAGCCTGTTCCGGTTGGATACGCCGACAGTTAAACGAATACCGATAAGAGATTACTACAGTGCTGTTTGCCAAAGCGTTCCCTTTGTCCCTGTCCATTTGCTGGCGCCTGGCCGTTGTCTTGCCGGTCATGTTTATTGCCCTGGCCCTTTATAACCTGTTCGGAGCCCTGGTCGGATTTTTGCTGGGCCTCATCTTCCCGCCATTTGCCTTCATCGTGACGTTCCTGATCATGGCCTCTTCCAGCGTCGTTCCGACCCTGCTTGGGACAAGGATGGGGCTGCAGGTCAAAGGCGTGAAGCCCAGCACTGGCATCAAGGGTCTGTTCACCCCGGCTGTTATCTATGGTGCCGTCGAGGGCGTAAGTGTGACGCTTATCATTGGCGTGATCGTTGCGGCCTCAATTTTCGTGATTTCACCGGACATCCTGCAACAGAGTGAAATCGCCGACCTGGCGCTTGAATATGTCGACCCGTCCTGGGTAACTCCGGGGCTGCTGGGGCTGCTTGCGGTCTTTCTGTCGGTGTGCTCGATCCGGGCCAGCCTGCTTGTGCCGATCACATCCGCCTCGATCGGGCGGGACCCGGATGGTATGCACTATACACCTTTTCGGCATTTTCGGGCCTCGTTCGGCCCTCTGTTTGCGCTGACCATCTTCAGCTATGTCGGGATGTTCGTCCTGCACGCACTTCTGATCGCGCTGATGATCGCCATGGACTATTTCGGTTCGTTGCAGGCTGACCTGCAGGAATTTGAAGACATGACCAAGGGCATGGCCTCCATCCGGCCCCTCTGGTCGCTGCTTGGCCTGTTCGTCGTCTACATGCTGATCGGGACTTGGGCTTTCAGCCTGCAATGCGCAGGCGGGGTACTGGGGTATCTGAGGTTGCGCGAGACGGCACCGAAACTGTCCGAGGTGATCGAGGCCAATCAAAAGTCCAAGCAGGACACCGAGGACACCCCACGGATGAGCGCGGAAGACCTGCGCGCCCTGCGCAAAAGCCGCCAGACAGGCAACTACTAAACCCGGCTAGCGTCCACATTTGCGGGCGCGGCCGTGGCGGCGCCTACACCCTTCCCGGGTTTACAAGGCTTGCGGCAAAAATGCAGGCTGATCCCCAGGTACTGAAGACGAAAAGCGGATGGCCTGCCCGTCCCAACAGCTGAAGAACCTCAGAGGGAGAAGACGAATGTGTGACATTTGCGTAATGAACGCCGTCAAGGACCGTATGCTGTCGCGACGCGGGTTTTTCAAAGCCGCCGCTGCCTCCGGCGTGGCCGCTGCCGCAACCGGAGTTGCCGCGCCCGCAGCGCTGGCTGCTGGTCACGGCGGGGTCGAAGACATGACCCACGCGATCAGCCCCGATTTCCCGACCTATTTCGGAGAGCCGGGATACGCGTCCGAACAGGTTTTCAACTTCGCAGAACATGGCTTCAACGTTCAACGCATGGTGGTGAACGAACACACCGGCACGCATATTGATGCCCCTTTGCATTTCTCGGCAGACGGGGCCTCGGTGGATGAAATCCCGGTCTCGGATCTGGTCGCACCGCTCTGTGTCGTAGACATCGCGGCCCGCGCGGCCGAGGACGCGGACACGCTGCTGACCCCGGACGACCTGAGGGCGTGGGTTTCGGCCAACGGCGATATACCGGACGGTGCGTGCGTTGCGCTTTATTCCGGCTGGGCCGCCAAGGCCGACAGCGATGCCTATCGCGGATTTGACGGTGAGGCACAGCATTACCCCGGTTTCCACGTCGAAGCCGCGCAGATGCTGTTGGAAGAAACCGGCGCGCGGTCGATCGCATCGGACACGTTGTCGTTGGACCACGGCATTTCAACGGATTTCGCCACGCATTATGCATGGCTGCCGACCGGCCGTTTCGGGATCGAAAACATGGCCGGTCTGGACCGGGTGCCGGCCGCCGGTGCCACGCTGGTTATCGGCGCACCCAAACATGTCGGCGGCACGGGCGGTCCGGCACGGATATTTGCACTGATATAAAGCCGTTTCAGACCCGCCTGCGCAGGCGGGTCTATTGCCCCCTCTCAAGAAACCACCATGACCAAAAATCATCCCTCCCCCACCTTTGCCCTGATCAGCCCCGAGGCCGAGGCATTTGCCGCCGATGCCCCGAAACGCGATCTAAGCCAGCCTGTCGACGACATTCGGGCCATGTCGCGAAAGGAAAGCGAACAGGGATGCGCGTTTATGATTGAAAAGACCCGCGTCTCCTTGTCAGAACAAACTATCGCAGGCGTGCAATGCACGGTCATCGCGCCGCCTGAACCGCGCGGGGGCCGCAAACTTGTCTACCTGTTCGGTGGTGGTTTCACTTTAGGCAGCCCGTTCGAGGACCTGCCGATTTCTGCCTCGCTTGCAGCAAAAACTGGCGCGGTTGTGATCGCGCCGCATTACCCTCTGGCCCCCGAACATCCTTACCCGGCGGCACTTGACGCCTGTACCGCAGTAATCTCTTCCGTTCTGGCCGAAACGCCCGGCGCTTGCCTGTGCGGAGAATCTGCTGGCGGTAACCTGGCGCTGGCAGCACTTCACCGGCTGCGTGCGACTCGTGGACCGCAACCAAAGGCGCTGGCCATGCTGTCGCCATTTGTCGATCTGCTCAATCCCGGTGACAGCGGCCGGGCGGGTCAGGACCCGTTCCTCAACCAGCCCGAGATTGAGTTTTTCCGGTCCTGTTATTTGCCTCAGGACACCGACCTGACACAGTCCGGCATCTCACCAATCTACGGCCCTTTCGACGCCGATTTTCCGCCCGTCTTCCTGACCAGCGGAACCCGCGATCACCTGCTGAGCGGTTGCGTGCGACTGGATCACCTCCTGCGTAGGGCGGGCGCGGACAGCACCCTGCGCATTTGGGAGGGCATGTGGCACGTGTTCGAGTTCTACCCGAATATTCCCGAAGCGGACGCGTCTCTGACGGAAATCGCCGGTTTTCTGAACCGGCATTTTGCCAGGGCATAAAAAAGACCCGCCGAAATGGCGGGTCTTTTTCGTTCTCAGATGTTCGTCAGTGCACGACAGCATCATCCGGGCGGGGCCGCTCTGACGTGCCAAGGCGGTCACCGATGATCAGGCCATCGGCACCGGCAGTCACGGGAACGGTTTCGCCGTCCTTGATCTCACCGGCCAGCAAGGCTTCGGCCAGAGGGTTCTGCAAGGCGCGCTGGATCACGCGCTTCAGCGGACGGGCACCGAAAACCGGGTCATAGCCTTCATTGGCCAGCCATTCCTTGGCGCCATCGTCCAGAACCAGCTCGATCTTGCGGGCGGCCAGACGTTTCTGCAGACGCGCCATCTGAATATCGACGATGCCATCCATATCGGCCCGCTTGAGGCGGTCAAAGATGATCGTTTCATCCAGACGGTTGAGGAATTCCGGCCGGAAATGCGCCCGGACCGCATCCATCACGTCCCGCCGTGCCTGCGCGCTGTCCGCGCCTTCGGGCAATTGGCTCAGCGCCTGAGATCCAAGGTTCGACGTCAGAATGATCAGCGTCTGCTTGAAGTCCACGGTGCGGCCCTGACCATCTGTCAAAACACCATCATCCAGAACCTGCAACAGCACGTTGAACACATCCGGGTGCGCCTTTTCGACCTCATCGAACAGCACGACCTGATAGGGCCGGCGCCGCACGGCCTCGGTCAGCACGCCGCCTTCGTCGTAGCCGACATAACCCGGAGGGGCACCGATCAGACGGGCGACCGCGTGTTTTTCCATGAACTCGGACATATCAATACGCACCATCGCGTTGTCGTCATCGAACAGGAAATTCGCCACGGCCTTGGTCAGCTCGGTCTTACCCACGCCGGTCGGCCCGAGGAACAGGAACGAACCCAGCGGGCGGCCTTCGTCATTCAGGCCCGCACGCGCACGGCGCACGGCGTTGGCCACGGCGGTGACCGCTGCATCCTGACCGATCACGCGGGAATGCAGATCGTCTTCCATCCGCAGCAGCTTCTCACGCTCGCCTTCCAGCATTTTCGAGGTCGGGATACCCGTCCAGCGCTCCACGACAGAGGCGATCTGTTCCGGACGCACCGTTTCCTCGGCCATCATGGCGTTGCTTTCGGCGTTCTCAGCCTCGGTCAACTTTTTCTCAAGCTCGGGGATGACGCCATAGGACAGCTCACCCGCCTTGGCCAGGTTACCTTCGCGCTTTGCGATCTCCAGATCGGCCCGCGCTTTATCGAGCTGTTCCTTCAGATCGCGCGCACCTGCCAGCTTGTCACGTTCGGCCTGCCACTGAGCGGTCATCTCGGCGGATTTCTCCTGCAGATCGGCCAGATCCTTTTGCAAGGTCTCCAGACGGTCCTTGGAGGCCGCGTCATCTTCCAGCTTCAGCGCCTCTTCCTCGATCTGCATCTGCAGGATCTGGCGATCCAGCTGATCCAGCTCTTCGGGCTTGGAATCCACCTCCATCCGCAGGCGCGACGCGGCTTCATCGACAAGGTCGATGGCTTTGTCGGGCAGGAAGCGGTCGGTGATATAGCGATGCGAGAGCGTCGCCGCCGATACCAGCGCCGAGTCGGAAATCCGCACGCCGTGGTGCAGCTCGTACTTTTCCTTGATGCCACGCAGGATGCTGATTGTGTCCTCGACGGTCGGTTCGGTGACCATCACGGGCTGGAACCGGCGCGCAAGGGCCGCGTCTTTTTCCACGTATTTGCGATACTCATCCAGCGTGGTCGCACCGATACAATGCAGCTCACCCCGCGCAAGCGCGGGCTTGATCAGGTTGGCCGCATCCATCGCACCGTCGGATTTCCCGGCACCGACCAGCGTGTGCATCTCGTCGATGAACAGGATGATCTCACCGGCGGCCTCGGTAACTTCGGTCAGAACGGCCTTGAGGCGTTCTTCGAACTCGCCGCGATATTTCGCACCGGCGATCAGCGCGCCCATATCAAGCGCGAGCAGTTTCTTGTCCTTCAGCGATTCCGGCACGTCACCGTTGACGATGCGCAGGGCCATGCCCTCGGCGATCGCGGTTTTCCCGACACCGGGCTCACCGATCAGAACCGGGTTATTCTTGGTGCGGCGCGACAGAACCTGCATCGAGCGGCGGATTTCCTCGTCGCGTCCGATGATCGGGTCGATCTTGCCTTCGGCTGCAGCCTCGGTCAGGTCGCGCGCGTATTTCTTGAGCGCGTCATACCCTTCTTCGGCCGACGCGCTGTCGGCGGTGCGACCCTTGCGGATGTCATTGATCGCCTCATTCAGTTTCTGCGCGGATACGGCACCAGCCTCCAAAGCCTCTTTGGCTTTGGATTTCACCATGCACAGCGCCATCAGAACGCGCTCGACCGGCACGAAACTGTCGCCCGCCTGGGTGGCGATCTTCTGCGCCTCGTCCAGAACCTTGGCGGTCTGGCCGTCCATGTAAATCTGGCTTGCGTCCCCGCTGACCTTCGGGATTTTCCCCATGGCCACGTCCAACGCCTCGACCACGCGGTTCGGCGCACCGCCCGCGCGTGTGATCAGGTTGCTGGCCAACCCCTGATCGTCATCCATCAATGCTTTCAGTATATGTGTGGGCTCCAGCCTCTGGTGCCCCTCGCGCAGTGCAATTGTCTGCGCCGCCTGCACGAACCCCCGTGCCCGCTCGGTGAACTTGTTTAAGTCCATAGCAATCTCCTTTTTCTAAGCGCCCTGAATATGATGCGCCCGCTTGGCGGCACGCATCGGTCTGGGCCTCGCATTCAATCTGGTGAATTTCTAAAGGCTTTCAAGACATAGTATACGCAAATAGCTCTGAGTCTTCCTCTGGTTCCGCGTGTAATGCGCCGATTGTTGACAACGACCTAACGAAACACCCTGCTACGCCGAAAGGACGGCACCTAACCGAAACCTTTGGTCTTGCCCGGAGATTCACGCTCAATTAGTTTCGCGTCACCGACAGGAGAATTCGAGTTGAAAGTTTGCGCCGTCACCATGGTCTAAAAGGATCATTGGTACTTATCGAAATGGATCGAGTATTACGGCCAGCTGCTCGGCACGCAAAACCTGTACATTATCGGTCATGGCAACGACAACGTTCATGCTGAACTGGCGAAGGATTGCAACCTGATCAGAATCCCGCGCAATCAGTTGCCTGAGGATTTTGATGAACAGCGCTGGTGGATGCTCACCGATATCTGCGCCGTTCTTCTCAACGCGCATGACTGGGTGCTGTGCGGAGATGTGGATGAAATCGTCCTGCCAACACAGACCGACCAGACCCTTCTTCAGATTTTGGAAAACCAAAAGTCGCAAAGTGTCGTGGGCGCCGTGGGGTTCGAGGTCGAGCCGCTGACGGACGACAGGTTGCAGCTCAGGTTTTCGGCACGCTATTCGAAACCCTTTGCCCTGAGCGAACCGATCACGTTTTCTCTGGGCGCACACGGGGCCTTCCATACCTGGGCGCATGCACCCGGACTTGCGCTGATCCACTATCCACTGGCCAACAGGGCCTCCATGAAACACCGCTCCGACGCGCTGGAGGCTGATTTCGAGACATTGCGCAACGCACCGGTGCAGGACCGCAGTTTCCGCCACATCGCTTTGATCAAGTGGGGGGACGTGCAACGCCGCAAAGCCAACGTCACGGCGGAAGTGCACGACAGTGACAACCCCGTTCCCCTGCGCGAAGCCGCGTTGCAGGCCGTGCCGCATCTGACCAGTTCGATGAGAGTTGTTGAGGGCAAAGAATATCGCGTGGCACCACGCAGGCTGCGCAACATCAGTATCCTGGCGGAGATGGATGACAGGCTGACCAAGCTTTTTTCCTAGGCACTGCTACGCCCGGGCGGCCTATCGCCGTGGAACAGTATACACCGAGTAGCCCCCGGTTTTCGCCACCTGCCGCGCCCCGTACATATCGACCAGAGACTGCGCCGCATCGCTGCCTGTCGGGCAGGACACAAGATCCGCTGCGTCATCCAGAAAATCGATGGTAAAAGCCGTTTCCCCGGTCAGTTGGCAATCGTCATCGGTGGACCGATATCCGCGCACAAGACGCAGATCATCATTTGTCGGCGACACGATGAATGTATCCGCCGCCTCCGTCTCCAAAGGCATGTCCTGACAGGCCGCCAATACCAGACCGAGTCCAAACCCAAACCGCGCTTTCATATTCCCCCCATCAGAATTGCTCGCTTGTTCGACCGTCACCATAGCACAACCCGGTTTCTGCGACTTGATCAATATCTCTCCGGCGCTGCATGGACAGAAGCGCCCGAACCCGCTAGGACGCAGACGTTTGCCAAAAAGGAGCTTGCCCCATGTCTGATGACCGCTTGATCGTTGCCCTAGATGTCCCGAACGCCCTGCAGGGGCTGGCCATGGCCGAGCGGCTGGGCGACGCCGTGTCCTTTTACAAGATCGGCTTGGGGATGCTGACAGGTGGCGGGCTGGCCCTGGCCAATGAGCTGAAACAGGACCACGGCAAACGCATCTTTCTGGACATGAAGCTGTTCGATATCGGCAACACGGTCGAAAACGCCGTGCGGGGGCTGGCGCAGTTCGATCTGGATTTCCTGACCGTGCATGGCGACCCGCACGTGGTGCGCGCGGCGAAAGAGGGCGCATCGGGCAAGGACCTGAAGATTCTCGCCGTGACCATTCTGACCTCGCTGAACCGCGACGATCTGGATGCCAGCCTGCTGAAACAGGGCGACGTGCAGGATCTGGTGGTCGAACGCGCCGCCCGCGCGCTTGAGGCCGGGGCCGATGGCGTCATCGCCAGCCCGCAGGAGGCCGCCCTGATCCGCGCCCTGCCCCAGGCCGAAGGCCGCCTGATCGTGACCCCCGGCGTCCGCCCGGCAGGGGCTGCCTTGGGCGATCAGAAACGCGTCGCCACCCCGGCCAGCGCCATTGGCGACGGAGCCGACCATATCGTTGTCGGCCGTCCGATCTATCAGGCAAAGGACCCGAAAGCGGCCGCAGAGGCAGTTCTTGCCGAGTTAAATTCCTTGACACGGCACTGACGCACCCCGCCAAATCGGCGGATTTCCGCGCCAAAAAGCGCCGCCAACCGGTTGACCTTGCGTCACTTTCCCGCCGATCCGCGCCAAATCGTCCCTGTGCCCCAAAACACACATGAAAAACCCGAGTTTTTCTTCTGTGTCCTGGGTCCTATCGAAACCCGTGAATTTAAGCGATTCTGGGGCCGTGATACTCCCCGCGGACCGTCTCTTCCTGAGGTCCGTCACCTCCCCCCGCCACTTCGCGGGGGGTCTTCTTCTGGACATCGCTGTGACCTTTGCATCTGCCCGCACTTTGCGCAGCAGCCAGGGCTGGTATAAGTAAGCGGCTGATTGGATCGCACGGAAGGCGGGAAAACTTCATGCCCGGTCTCTGCCGAGATTGCCTGACCACATTGACCACTGAAGGGCGCTGCCCTGCCTGCGGCAGCCCGCGGATCAAGACACATCCCGAACTGTTTGATCTGTCCATCGCCCACATGGATTGTGACGCCTTTTATGCCTCGGTCGAGAAACGCGACAACCCGGAGCTGGCCGACAAGCCGGTGATCATCGGCGGCGGTAAGCGGGGGGTGGTGTCCACGGCCTGCTACGTCGCCCGCATTCGCGGGGTGCGCTCAGCCATGCCGATGTTCAAGGCGCTTCAACTCTGCCCCGAGGCGGTGGTGATCAAGCCACGCATGTCGGTCTATGCCGAAGTGTCCCGTGAGATCCGCAAGATGATGGATGAGCTGACCCCGGTGGTCGAACCGCTGTCACTGGACGAGGCCTTCATGGACCTGTCCGGCACCGAACGCCTGCACGGCGCGCCACCTGCAGTGATGCTGGCACGACTGGTGAAGCGGATGAAGGATGAGCTGGGTGTGACCGGCTCGATCGGGTTGTCGCACAACAAGTTTCTGGCCAAGGTGGCCTCGGACCTCGACAAGCCGCGCGGGTTTTCGGTGATCGGTCAGGCTGAAACGGCGGAATTTCTGTATGACAAACCGGTACGGCTGATCTGGGGCATTGGGCCGGCCGCGCAGGAATCGCTGGACCGCGCCGGTATCCGCAGCTTTTCCGACCTGCTGCGCTGGGATCAGGAGGCGCTGACTGCGCGGTTCGGCTCCATGGGCTATCGGCTGTGGCATCTGGCCCGCGGGCAGGACAAGCGGCGCGTTTCGGCGCACGAACCGATGAAGTCGATCAGCAACGAGACCACATTTTTCGAAGACACCGCCAACCTGGACATTCTGGACGGTCACCTGTGGCGCATGTCGGAAAAGGTCGCCGACCGCGCCAAGGCCAAAGCTCTGGCCGGGCGGGTCGTCACGCTGAAGCTGAAACGCGCCAATCACAAGATCATCACCCGCCGCCTGTCCCTGCGGGACGCGACGCAGATCGCCGACCGGATTTATCACACCGCACGGGGGTTGTTCGATCAGGTCGGGGATCAGGGGCCCTATCGCCTGCTGGGCGTTGGCCTGTCCGATCTGTGCGCTGAATCGCAAGCGGACATTTCCGGCGACCTGCTGGACCCCGGTGCCACCCAGAGGTCACAGGCCGAACGCGCAACCGACGAAATCCGGCGCCGCTTTGGCAGCGATGCGATTGTGAAAGGCCGCGCCCTGCGCTGAGATCACTCGGCGGCCAGAGGCAGGGATTCCTCGCCGATACCGGCAATGTCCCGGATGACCTCGCGCAGAATCTTCTGAAACTCAGCGAAATTCTCATTCGGCTCGATTCGGGCTTCGTCCATGTATAGCGCCCGATCGATCTCGATCTGCACGGCGTGCTGATCACGAGTCGGGCGACCATAAGTCTGGGTCACGTAAGCCCCGGCAAAGGGCGTGTTACGCGCCACGTTCAGCCCGGCCGCGACAAAAGCCGCCTCGATCCGGTCCACCACATCAACCGAAGCCGACGCCCCGAACCTGTCACCCAGCACCACATCCGGCCGTCGGGCTCTTGGGTTGCTGACCATGGCAACGGCCTCATGCGGCATCGAATGGCAATCGACCAGAATCGCCTGCCCGAACGCATCGTGCGAGTCGGCAAGCAGGGATTTGATCCGGGCGTGATAGGGCCGCCAACAGGTGTCGATACGAAGACGGGCCTCATCCATCGTCAGCTTGCCGCGATAAATCGCACGTCCATTGGCCACCACGCGGGGAATCACCCCCAGCCCCGAGGCCACACGCGGATTGTGCCCATGTCGGCGCGCGCCCTGAATCAGCGCAGGGTCCAGCTCCTCGGCGCTGCGGTTCAGGTCCAGATACGCGCGCGGCATCACCGCCGAGATCAACGGCGCGCCAAAGTCAGCCGCAGCGCGGAACAACTGATCCACAAAGGCATCTTCCGAGGATCGAATCACATTTTCGCCCAGAACCGTGCGGCTGAGCATGGTTTCAGGGTAGTTCCGGCCACTATGCGGAGAAGAAAACACAACGCAGGACGTGCGGCTGGTGGGCATATCCAGTACATAGGGCGTGTTCTGCATGGTGACTCCTTGTTCGGTTTCAGCATAGACCGGAAAATAGTTCCACCAAACCCCTTGAACCCCTCTGCGACTCCTTTTATAGACCCCGCTACCGGCGCGGGGTTCCGCGCCCCATTTCGTTATGGGGCAGGACAACGCAAAGGTTTAAGTGGGCGGTTAGCTCAGCGGTAGAGCACTTCGTTGACATCGAAGGGGTCACAAGTTCGATCCTTGTACCGCCCACCATCGTTTCACTGTTCCGGAATACCGGGGCACCCGCTAACCCAGGCGCTGGCCACGTCTTTGATGAAGGCGCCGCAGATTGGAGACAGACCCATGAAGGTCAAGAACTCGCTCCGCTCGCTCAAGAACCGGCACCGCGACTGCCGGGTTGTGCGTCGCAAAGGCCGCGTCTACGTGATCAACAAGACGCAGCGCAAGTTCAAAGCTCGCCAGGGCTAAGAACTACGCATAACCGTTTAAAGAAACCGCGCCTTCGGGTGCGGTTTTTTTGTGGCTAAGTCTGTCTTGCGGTCATGACGGGCGCAGCCACAGCGTGCCGCTCCGGTAGCTGGCTCACTTATCGCGCCAAAGATCGGGGTACTTCGTTCGGGAAGGCCGAGTCGATATTGTCAACATTATGGGGACAATAAAGGCCGTCATGGAATATTGATTTCGTTTCGCGGCAAGAATCGGCCCAACAGTCACCTTATGCCGCAACTCACTATACAGCCAAAACTCTGCTCTTAAGCTTGGTGGGGTAAGTTAAAGAATTAATGTAGACATGTTTCACATACCCTTTTTGCCAACTCCTAACCGATACTTGATTTATTCAGCCGCAGTTATTCTTCCAACTGCGGCGCTGGCGGCTCTTGCTCAGGTTGTATCGAACACCGACAGCGAATTTGGGCGGCTTGCTTTCGAGATCTTTTGGGTCGGTGAAGAAGCAAACGTGCCAACATTTGTGAACTTCACGCTCCTCGTTGTTTCGAGCATCTTTATTTTTCTGGCGGCTGCTCAGGCTTTTGCTGTCAAGGACCGGTGGCGCTGGCATTGGCTTGCCTTTGCGGCCATCATATTCTTCGCGGCGTTTGACGACGCAGCCCAGGTACACGAACCAGTTGGCGCGTATTTCACCAGGAATTTTGACGGCACCGGATTCTTTGCGTGGGAATGGGTTGTCTACGGTATTGCAGTTGTCTTTATACTTATGCTGCTCGGTTTTCGCTTTGTGGTCTACGGTATGAAGCCTGCGCCACGACGGTATTTTATCCTTGCAGTAGTGGTTTATCTGGGAGGCGCACTCGGGCTCGAGATGACTGCCGCCTTTATGTTTTTTCATGAAATGGAAAATGGGCGTTACGTTACGCTCGCCGAAGAAACCTGTGAAATGTTCGGTTCCGCCCTTTTCGGAGCCTGCGGCCTGAGACAGATTATTCTGATGGCCGATTGATCAGCTCCACCTGAGTGATCCAATCTGATAGCCGGTACATGACGTGGCTTTCAGCAAAACGGGCAGTGGATTCGGTGGTCCGCCGCGGACGTTTTCACGTGCGACCATTTTCCCAACTAAATTTGTCGGATTTACTTGCATCCCCACAAGAATTGTTTCATTGACCTTTTCAGTCAGAAATAAACCACCACAGCTTTCAAAGTTGGGAAACATGATGCTGAAATCCTCTACCTGCGTTGCCGCCGCCCTGACGGCCCTGATTGCAACCTCTGCCGCTGCCGAGGGAGAGCTGAACCTCTACTCCTCGCGCCACTACGACACCGACGAAAACCTGTACGGTGAATTCGAAGAGGCAACCGGCATCACCATCAACCGCATCGAGGGCAAGGCCGATGAGCTGATCGCCCGGATGGAAGCCGAAGGGGCGAACTCGCCTGCCGATATCCTGCTGACCGTCGATACTTCGCGTCTGGCGCGGGCCAAGAATGCAGGCGTTCTTCAATCCATCGACAGCGCCGTTCTGGAAGAGCGCATCCCCTCCAACCTACAGGACACCGACAACGAGTGGTTCGGCTTTTCCCAGCGCGGCCGCATCATCTTTTTCGACAAGGAAAACGTAGCCAACCCGCCGGCCACCTATGCCGATCTGGCCAAGCCGGAATACAAGGGCCTGATCTGCATCCGGTCGTCCAGCAACACCTATAACCAGACCCTGCTGGCTTCGATCATCACCCATGAGGGCCCCGAGGCAGCCAAAGCCTGGGCCGAAGGCATCGTCGCCAACATGGCGCGCGATCCGCAGGGCGGCGACACCGATCAGCTGCGCGGCATCGTTTCGGGCGAGTGCGACATCGCAGTATCGAACACCTACTACTTTGCCCGCGCCATCCGCAAAGACGTCAAAGGCGTGTCCGCTGATATCGACTCGATCGGCTGGGTCTTCCCCAACCAGGACAGCACCGGCGCGCATATGAACCTGTCCGGCGCCGGTGTGGCAGCAAACGCACCGAACAAGGAAAACGCGGTGCTGTTCCTGGAATACCTGGCCAGCGACTCGGCCCAGAAATACTTCTCGGCGGGCAATGACGAATTCCCGGCGGTGGAAGGGGTCGAACTTGTGGACTCGGTCAAGGCACTGGGTGAGTTCAAGGCTGATGAGGTGAACCTGTCCGAGGTCGCCAAGAACCTGCCCGAGGCGCAGAAAATCTTCAACGAGGTTGGCTGGAACTGATCCAGACAAAAACCCGAGCAGTAAAAGAGGGCGCAGATTTTTCTGCGCCCTTTCTTGTTGCGCTGCAAATATTTTTGGACAATAATCCCGAATACGAACGCAATTCCCGTATATGAACCATGCTGGATAACCTCTCAGACCGACTTGCCAACCACCTGAACGAGCTGCGCCGGGGCCACGGATGGTCACTGGACCAATTGGCCGAGCGCAGCGGCGTCAGCCGCGCCACCCTCTCGCGAATGGAGAAAGGGGATGTCAGCCCCACCGCGGACACGCTGGGGCGGTTGTGTGCCGCGTATGGCCTGCCGATGTCACGCCTGCTGATGATGGTCGAGGACAGTTTCGACCCGCGCGTACCTTTTGAGCGGCAGCCGGAATGGCGCGATCCGGAAACCGGGTTCACGCGCCGGTCGGTGTCTCCGCCTGCCACGGGCCTCAGCGCCGAGGTTCTGGAAGGCCATCTGCCGCCCGGAACGGTGATCACCTATGACACCCCGCCAAAGCCCGGACAGGAGCATCACCTGATCATGCTGGACGGCGCCTTGACCCTGACGGTGGACGGGGTCGCGCATGATCTGAATGGCGGCGATTGCCTGCGCTATCACCTGTCCGGTCCGACCCGGTTCGAAACACCACCCGCCCGCGGGGCGCGATACTTGCTGGTGCTGATATGATCTCGCGTCAGGACGACAGCGGCTTTGACGATGCGTTGGAGGATTTGACGGATATCCTGCACGCCTGCGTGCAGGATGGCGCCAGCATCGGGTTCGTCCTGCCGTTTACTCCGGATCAAGCCCGCGCCTATTGGCAAAACCGCGTGAGACCGGATGTGCAGACCGGTGCGCTGGATCTTTTCGTGGCCCGCGACAACGGTCGTATTCTAGGCACGGTGCAATTGATTCCGGCAGCGATGCCCAACCAACCGCATCGCGCCGATGTGGGCAAATTGCTGGTCCACCCTGCGGCCCGACGGCGGGGGCTTGGGCGTGCTTTGATGGCCGCGCTTCAGGATCGGGCGACCCAACTGAATCGAACCCTACTGGTGCTGGATACGCGCAGCACTGACCCGTCGCGCATCCTGTACCAAAGCATGGGGTTTCAGATCGCCGGAGAGATTCCGAACTATTGCCGCAACCCGTTCGAAGACCGGCTGGAGCCCACAACCTATATGTTCAAAGACCTGAGCTAGGCCGAGCTTTTGCGCACATTAGCGGCAAAGCAATAGCCGATGCCGTGCACCGTCTTGATAAAGGTCGGCGCGGCGGGGTCGGGCTCGATCTTCTTGCGCAGCCGCGCCACATGCACGTCGATAGTCCGGTCACCGACAATGGTCTCGCGCCCACGGGCCTTGTCCAGCAGCTGATCGCGTGAGAACACCATGTGGGGGTTTGTCACAAAGGCCAGCAGCACATCAAATTCGGTGGTTGTCAAAGGCGTTGCCCCGGATGCACCAGCGGCGGTCAGGGTGCGCTCATTCACATTCAGCACCCAGTCACCAAATTGGACCTGAGGCATCTCGGTTTCGTTCGTTCCCTTCTCTTCGGGCCGAGCCCGGCGCAGAACGGTACGGATGCGGGCCAGAACCTCGCGCGCCTCAAACGGTTTGGTGATGTAGTCATCGGCCCCGAACTCCAACCCGACAACCCGGTCAAAGATCTCATCCCGGCCCGAAAGAACGATGATCGGAATGTTGGAGTTGACCCGCAACTCGCGCGTGATGTCGAACCCGTTGCGACCGGGCAGACCGATATCCAGCAGGATCAGATCGATCTTGGAGGAGTCCAGAACAGCGTCCATCGCATTGCCGTCTGCGGCACAGCTGACCCGGCAACCCTGCTTTTCAAGGTAGCGCTGCAGAAAGGACGTGACCTGCGGGTCATCATCGACGACAAGGATATGTTCTTTAACCATAATCGAGTCCAGGCGGGCGTGTTGAGCTGGCGCGGAACAGTTGTAGCTGCTTCTGACCGCTTCATACAAGAACGTGGCTGACCTGTTCAGCAGCGTCAGAAACGCAGGAACTGCAACCCGTGGCCTTGCGGCAGCGTCTCGGTTTCGGCCGGAATGATGGCCAGACCATCCGCCTGCGCCAGCAACGCGACCCGACCGCTATAGGATGCTGCCATCAGACGCAGCTGCGGGGTGCCGTCGGGCGAGGTGCCCTCGATCGTGACGGGGCGGTATTCCTGACGCCCTGCGCGACGCTCCAGCGGTTCGGCCAGAACCGCCTGTTCCGGCGTGTGCGGGGCGTGGTGCAGACCGGCCCTGCGTGCCATCATGTGCGATCCGATGATCTGCCAGGTCACATAGGCCGAGACCGGATTGCCCGGCAGCCCGACATAGAGCGCATCGCCACGGCGGCCAAACATGATCGGTTTACCCGGCTTCATCGCCACTTTCATCACATCGGTCTGGCCGCCTATTTCGGCAAACAGGCGCGGCATGTGGTCTTCGTCGCCCACCGACACGCCCCCCGTGGTGACGATCAGATCGGAGGTATCGCAGGCCTCACGCAGCACTTGCCCTAGCAGTTCTGGATCATCCTCAACCGGGCCTTTGTCGGTCAGGTCGATCCACGGCTTGTCCAGCAGCGCCCGCAGCATGTAACGGTTCGAGTTGTAAATCTGGCCGGGGCCCAATGCCTCACCGGGTTGGCGCAGCTCGCTGCCGGTTGAAAATATCGTGACCCTCAGCTTGCGATACACCTTGACCTCACCATACCCGGCCGAGGCCAGCGCGGCGGCCTCGCGTGCGGTGATCTCGCATCCACGCCGCAGGATCGGGGCACCGGCCTTCAGGTCCTCGCCTGCGCGGCGGATATGCTGGCCGGGCCTGGGACGGCGGGTAAAGCGGATGCCGTCGGCGGTGATCTCGCAATCTTCCTGCATCAGAACGGCATCGAAATCCGCTGGCACCAGAGCGCCGGTGAATATCCGCAACGCTGCACCTGCGGGCGCATCATGGGCACCGCTGTCCCCGGCGGCCACACGCCCGGCGACGGGTATGTCAAAGGTCGGACCATCACCCAGTTCCGCCGTCCGAACCGCATAGCCGTCCATGGCCGAGTTATCGAAGGCCGGCATGTCCACCTTGCTGGTGCAGTCCTCGGCCAGCACTCGGCCGATGGCGTCGATCAGCGGCAACGCCTCGGTCCCGGCAACCGGATCGGCCACGGCCAGCCCCCGGGTCAGAGCTTCGGACACCGTCAAATACATTTGAGCGTGCCGGTCGCAGGCGCATCCATCAGCCATTTTGATCCTCCAATTGTTCGAACAGCTCTTCAAACCCGGCCCGTTCGGCCTCACCCAATTTCGGCAGATAGGCGCGCGCCTCTTCCAGGTTCGAGCTGGGGTCGCCCACAATCAGCAACATCACCATTCCATGTCGCCCATGCACGCGGCAACGGATGCCGTAGACGCCTTCCTTGTCGAAGGTCAGATCCATTTCGGGCTGGCCGCGGATCTCGAACGCGCGTGCACCCACCGGGATCATGCGGATGATCGAGGTCACCGTATGCCGCCCGGTCGAGCCCTTGAAACGGACGGTCGATCCGGCCGGGACCTGCAGCAGCTTCGGCTCGAACCGAAAGGCATGGGCCGGGGTGTCGGCATTCAGGTCTATGATCTGGTGCACCACGGCAACTTCGGGAATATCCTCGGCCTGTGCGGCGGGGGCAAAGGCCATCACCCCCGCAATGATCGCTGCACTCAGTTTCAGCGAAATTTTCATCTGTCCCTCCGGGTTCAGGCCACCCGCGAGGGATTCCCCAGCAGATCGGCCAGCGCGCTGATCATCACTGGCCACTGGGCGCGGCGGTCTTCGTCGCGCAGCCCGGTCAGCAATTCCCGCCCAATTGTCACGACCGCGGGGGCGCTGTCATTGACATAGGTCACGATCCGCTGCTCGGGATTGGCCAGCAGGAAGGGCACGATGGTCGCCCCGGCCTGATCCGGCGCAGTTTCCGACAGCAGCCGCATCGCCGACTGACGCACCGGGGCCGAGACGTCATCCAGCAGGCTGCGCGCCACATCCGGGGTGCCATCCCATCTGGTCAGAATGTGCATGGCGTCGATGCGGAACGGGGTATCCCCGGTTTTCACCATCGCCCGCAGCTTGCCGCGTAGCGCATCCTGCGGTGGCAGATCAGCCTGTTGCAGCAGTTTCAGAGCCTGCAGCGAGAGGGCAGAATCCGTGTGTGACAAGCCCTGGGTGATCAGATCGACCAGTTGGCTTTCATCCAGCTCCGCACCGTGACGCGCCACCGCGACGCCCAGCGCAGCAAAAGCCTGCTGCGCGACTTCAGTCTCGGGGTCCTTGGCGATCTGCGCCAGCATGACCTGCATCCCCGCCACCTCACCCAGCAGACGGATGGCGGACATACGGGTTTCGCGTTCCAGCGCCTCGGCATCGTCATCCAATGCAACGCGGCGGCGTTTGGGATGACGGGTCGCCTTGGCCAACAATGCCTGTTCGCGCGGGCTCAGGGGTTGGACTTCGTCCTCCTCGGCCTCCTGCGTCATTTCGGCGGCAATGGCGTCATGGCCGAGGATCGCGCCGAGGCTGGAGGTCGGGCCATTCTCGCCGCCCTCGGATACATCCAGACCGGCCGCTTCCAGCGCGGCGATGTCGGTTTGCGGCGTCTCGATGGGTTCTTCTTCCGAATCGGTCATCGGGGCCAAAGCAAAGGACAGCAGCAATTCGCGACCCTGCTGCTGGTTCACATGCGGGCGGTCCGCATCGGTGACGATCATTGCCAGAGAAGCCACGGCCTTCAGCCGCACCGACCGGAAAGGCGAACGGCAGGCGCGCTGCAACCACTCTGCTGCTTCGCGCAAAGGCGAGGTCGCCAGCGCATCGACAATGGCCCATTGGATGCGCTCGGCCTTGAGATCATCCGCATCGACTGAAAACAGCGCATTCAGCCGGTCGGCCACCAGTTCCGGGGCCAGCGCGGCCAGCAAGCCAAGCGCCTGCGCGGACACTTCGGGCTGTTGGCCGGTGGCGAGGAAGTCCAGCACCTGCCAGCGCAGATCTTCCTGATCCACGATTGGCTGACTACGGTCCAAACGCTGGATCAACGCCAATTGCACCTTGGCACCAGGGTCGCGCATCATGCGATCCAGCAGTTCGGGCTCCGAAAAACCGGACAGGTTCAACGCCGCGATGCGGATATCTTCGACCGCATCGGTCAGGGCCTGATCGACAAGCGCAGCATCTTTCGGCATCAGCGCCTGATAGGCGATCAGACGCACGGCCCCGTCCTTGTCGGTGACGGCCTTGCGCAGGATGGCTTCGGCCTCGGTCCCGCCAATTGAGGCCAGCGTGCGCAGGGCGCGGTGGCGCAAGCGGCGGTTGGAGGATAGGGTGAACACGCCCAAAGTCGGCACCGAAGGTTCCCCGATCCGGCCCAGCGCCTCGCAAGCCACATCCCCCAGTTCCTGCCCGTCTTCATCCATCAAGGCCATGACGATGGGTTCAATCGCCTCAGCGTCGCCCATCTGACCCAGCGCCTTGATCGCGGCGATCTGGGTATCGAGCCAATCGTCCCATTCGTCCTGATGCAATTCGTCTTCGTCCCAGGTGATCTCGTCCCCGCGTCCGGTCACAAGCGTGCGCAAATAGGGCGTGGCATCGTCGGATTTCAGTTCGGCCAAGGCCGTCACACAGGCCAGCTTCACCTCTCCGCAGGGATCGTGGATCAGGTTTTCCAGCAGTTGCGGCGCGGCCTCGTGCACGCCCAGCGCGCCCAGCGCTTGGGCCGCGTCCTGGCGCACATCTTCATCGTCATCCAACAGCGCCTCGACCAGCGCGGGGCTATCACCTGCGCCAATGGCGGTCAGGGCCTGAATGGCGCGCAGGCGGATCACGTCATATTCGGATTTTGCGTATTCGGAAAACAGGCCGGTAGCCTCATCGCGCAAAGCGGTATCGGAATGCATGTTCATATCAAGCTGCCATGTCTGCGGTTGGGAAAGGTTGGGGAAAGTGGAAGACAGGTTTCCCAACCGAAACCTGCCTTCCAGGTGAACCGGGGGGCCGGTTCAAGGCCCCTTCTGCAGTGGGACCGAACCCGTGGGGCGGCATGGCGTCCGCCCCCCGGAAAGCTGTCATCAGGCGATGTCGCGCGGTGCAAAGGACATCGTGCGGAACGAGGTCTTGTAGGGGCTCGGACCCAGTTTCCGCAGTTTGGCAACGCCCATCTTGTAGTTGTAGTTGCCGCTGATCCAGTCGACGATCCGACCCTCAAGCGCGTTGGCCGGCTGCTGCATGTGCAGGAAGTCCATGTAAACAACGCTTTTCTTGATGGCGGGCGTGACCATGGCCACGGCGGTGATTGCCGCTTTGGTCAGTTCGATATGCCCGTTCTCCATCAGTTTCGAGAACTGGAAGTCATCGCCTTCCACACCCAGCAGCGTAGTCTTGTTGCCCGGAACCCGTTCCGAATAGACCATCACATAGTCACCGCTTTCGATGCCACGCTCGGCCGCATCGTCGGGGTGAATCTCAACCCAGTTTTCCGGCCAGCGCTGCACGATATACGGGCGGCGGCGGTCGTCGAAGCCGGACTGCCAACGTTCGTTGATCCGGCCGGATGTGGCCCAAAGCTCGCCTTCTTCCTTGTTAGGTTTCAGCCATTCCCAATAGTCCGAGAACAGACCCCAGGGCGATTTCTGGATGTTGCACTTGCCGGTCTGGCTGTTGAAATGCGTCAGCTTCTTGTTGAACACATCCTTACCTGCGGCGCCGGTATCGGGCAGCGTACGGGTCGTGTCGTGCAGACGCTTGGTTTCAATCAGCGTGACCCCATCGGCGTCCAGCATGACCGGGCATTGCACACCGTCGGTGCCAAACTCACGGACCTTCTGGTGCAGGCCTTTACCTTCCATCTTGGCCAGACGATAGACCGCGTGGAAGTCCTTGCGCGACCCGCGGGTAAAGCGCACGGCCTCTTCGGCGACCTCGTTCGAATTCTGCCAGTCGAACCCGTCAAAACCCATCCTCTGCGCCAGTTGCGCGATGATCCACCAGTCGGGTTTCGCCGCACCGGGGGCATCATAGAACTTCTGATACAGGCGCAGGCGACGTTCGCCATTGGCCCGCAAGAAGTCCTCTTCACCCCAGGTCGCTGCGGGGAACACGATGTCGGCGTAGCGGTTGCCGATCGGATCCTGCAGATAGATGTCCTGGTTGATCACCACCATACCGCCGCTGTCGGCGCGGGCCTTCAACGTGTCGATCATCTCTTGCTTGTCGAAAGAGGCGATCTGGTTCGGGTTGCGGACGGTGAGCTCCTCGAACTTGTCGGCCAGTTGCTGCGATCCGCACATGGACTGGATCCATGTGGTGCCGATCACATGGGCCATGCGAGTATGACCTGCGATCAGATACCGGTCGGTATCCATGGCGCGGCGACGGCGACCCGGCAGTTTCTCGGGCGATTTGTTGCGCGGGTATTTCCCGCCCTTCACACCGCCCCGCTGGTGACCACCGGCCCGGCCAATGACCTGACCCGGACGACCGCCACAGCCACAGATGATGCCCAGCGCGGAAATCGCCTGTGTGTTGCCGGTGTTGTTGGACCAGTAGAACCCTTTCTCGATCATGATCGAGGTTTTCGGGCGCGAGCCGTCTTCCTTGGGTTTGGCAAGCCATTCGGCAGCGGTGTAGATCTTCTGCACATCGATCTCGGCCATGGCCGCAGCAGTTTCGGGCGCGAATTCGTCCTGCGACAGCAGCCACTCTTTCCAGTCTTCAAACCCCTTGGTCTGGAACTTGCCCCAGGTCGTGCGCCACTGCCATGGCGTGTTCCTTGTGCCCTGACCGAAGCCGGATGAGCTTTCCCACTTGTTGTTGACCCATTTCTGAATCCAGTCGCTGTCTTCCCAGCCATTTTCCACGATGACGCGGGCGATGGCGTTGACGACCAGCAGGTCAGTGCCGGGCAGAACGTCGATATGCAGGCCGCCCATCTTTTCCGCATGGGCCACACCGGCGGACCGGCGCGGGATCAGATAGATTTCCTTCTGACCGTTCTGCATCCCTTTCATCATCCACTGGGTATAGAGGATGGTCTTGGTCTCATACGGGTCGGTGCCGCAAACCAGAAGGGTTTCCGCATCCCGCCAGTCCTCATACGACGGGCCGAAATTGTCGAAACCCGCATCCCGGAAACCGGGGGTCGAGGTCACGTCGGACGGCGTGTCATGGAAGGTGAAGTTCGCGGTGTTGATATGGCGCAGCGCGTATTTCGAGATCGCATAGGTGTTCTCGATATACTGATAGCTGAAGGTCTTCACGCCATAGGCATTGGTGCCGTGTTTGGCGATCACATGATTGCCCACCTCAGCCGCCACATCCAGCGCCAGATCCCACGGGACCGGCATCAAGGTGCCATAGATCCGCATCAGCGGCGTCTTCAGTCGGTCGCGTGTCGGTGTCTGCGGGTTATAGCATTTCTGCGCGATACACCCGCCCCGCAAGGAACTGTCGCCGTCGGTGTTGACGTATTGCGTGTCCTTGTCGGGGATGATCACTACATGGTGCGGCTGGCCCTTGTGCAGAACGATATTGTGCTGGTTCGGCGCGACCCAGGCACCCAGCGGTGCAACGGGGAAATCCTCGCCAAATGCGTTTTCGTCCGCGGAGGGGCCACCGGATTTGGCCGTCACGGGCCAGCGATAGACTTTGTAACCACAGGCCACGATGCAGTAATCGCAGGCAGTCGAAATGACCTCGGCGCCTTTGGGCGGCAGCGGGACGTTGGTTTCGGGTACGTAATACGGGGTTGCCATGATACCGTTTCCCCTTATGCAATCAGGTTGTCGTAGCGGCCATAGATCAGGCCGAACATGCCAACGGCGTAGATGTCATCACCGTCCAGTTCCAAAAGGACCTGCGGCAGCGACTGGTAGGCCTGCCCCGAAACGAGGATGCCGTGCCGTGTCACGTCATAGGTGGACAGGTGCAGCGGGCATGGACCCAGCACCTTGTGATCCGCTTTGTAGGTGTCGTAGAGCGATCCGCCCTGATGCGTACAGGTCAGGTTGAACGCCACCACATCCTTTTGCGGACCGATGCCGCCGCCGCTTTCCACGCCGGTCTTGACCAGGATCGAGTCCGAATAGTCGCCCTCATCCGGGTAATAGAACTCGACCGGGACATCCTGCTCCAGCTCGGACAGTTTGCCGATCAGCTTGCGCGGATAGGTGGACACGAGGGCGGGCACCTGTTCGGCCTGACCGTGGCGGGTGGGCATGGCCACCATCACGGCAAAGGTCGTGGCACCTGAGGCGAACAGGAACTGGCGGCGGTTCACGGTGCAGGCCTTCTTGGCCTCGCCCGAACAGCTGCATCCGGTTGCGTTATGATCTGTCATGACGCTTACTCCTCTGTGGCAGCCGCAGGCAGCGGCTGGTAATCCGGCAGGTCGGGTTCCTCGATCAGGATTTCCTCGCCGGACAGGGATTTCAGGAAGGCCACCAGATCCGATTTCTCCTGATCATTCAGACCAAGGGGTTGGATCAGCGGGGATTTGTTATCCGAGAACTCATTCTCACCGCCGCCCTGGTTGTAGAATTCAACCACATCCTCGAGCGTCGCCAACATGCCGTTATGCATGTAGGGTTCGGTATAGAGGGTGTAACGCAGGGACGGTGTGCGGAACTTGCCCTTGTCGGCCTTTTCCTTGGTGCGGAAATAGAAGCCGGGGTCGTCCTTGGTGTGGCGATACATCTCTTCGGTCGAGCCTTTGGCATACAGCTCATACCGGAAGGTAACCTGCGCCAGACCGTCATCCTGCCAACCGTCATAGGCGGGCACGCCGGTGTTGTAGTATTTCTCATCCGACAGCAGCGCGCCGTTGTGGCATTCGGAACATTGCGCCTTGCCGGTGAACAGTTCCAGCCCGCGTTTTTGTTCCTCGGTCAGCGCCGCATCATCTCCGCGCAGATAATTGTCGAAGGGGGTATCGGTCTGAACGATGGTCCGTTCAAACGCAGCGATGGCCCGCCATGCGTTACTGACGCGCGGCCACTGATCGCCGAAGACGTCGTTGAAGCGTTCGACGTATTCGGGGACAAAGGCCAGACGGGCCTCCATCATGTCGGCCTCGCCGTTCCCGGCGACCGCACCGCCTGCGGCGGATTTGGCCTGGCTCTCAAGGCTCTTGGATGAGCCCGCCCAGAACAGTTTGCCGTAATAGGCCGAGTTCACGATGGTCTGGCTGTTGCGCCAGTGGGTCGTGCCGGGATAGCCGAATGAGATCGGTGCCTCGACATCCCACCCGATATAGGGGTTGTGACAGGCCGAACACGGGGTCGACGGGTTACCGCCCAGACGCGGATCGAAGAACAGCATCTTGCCCAGTTCGATCTTGGCATCGGTTTGGGGGTTGTCCAGCGGGATGGGCGGTTCGCCCAGCGCCACCAATGGCGCATCCGGATCGGGATCTGCCCCGCCGACACCGGCCTCAATCTCCATGCTGGTTTCTGCAAAGGCGTGCGAACCGAGGGCGGCAACCAGAGCAGCGGTGGCGATTGTACCTGAAAGGTAAGACTTAAGGTCTTTCATGGGTCCACTCCTCAGTTTGTCGCGTCTTGCCAGTTCTCGATCGGCGCATAGTCCGTATCGATACTCTCGGCGACGAATTCCGGGCCGGTCAGCGGCTCGCCGGACAGGGCCTTGAGGAAGGCCACCAGCTGCGCTTGCTCGGTCTCGGTGAGGCCAAGCGGCTTGATGCGCGGATCCTTGTTTTCATCGTCGCCGCCACCGGCGTTGTAGAAGGCCACCACATCCTCGAGCGTCGCCAGCGTGCCGTTGTGCATATACGGCGCGGTGTAGGTCAGCTCGCGCAGCGTGGGGGTCATGAAAGTGCCGAACGTGTCGGCGGTGTGGGTGCGGATATAAGCGCCCGGATCGGCGCGCAGGTTCATATAATTCGCAACGCCCAGGAATTTCATCATCGCCACAAAGGTGATGTGACGTTCCGGTGTCGCCCAGATATCGGGGTTGTCGCCGACGCCAATATTGTGCGGCAGGTCATCGGTGAACCGTCTGCCAGCGTGGCAGGAGTTACAGCCGTTTGCCTGGAACAGCTCATAACCCGCCTTGGCCTCGTCCGACATCTCGCTGGTATCGAACGGAGCCCCGCGCGAGATCAGCGTTTTCAGATATTCGGGAATCGCGTTGCGGACGCCGCCATTCGAGGGCTCGCCAAATCCGGCAGCTTCAAACATCTCGACATAGACCGGGTCCTGCTTGATGCGTTCCTGCATCAGACGCATGTCCATGTTCATCGAATAGGTCTCGGTGATGCTTTCGCGGGTCACGTCATTCAGGTTGGTGCCGATGCGCCCGTCATGGAACCACGCGGCGCGTTTGGCGCTGTTGATCAGCGTTGGCACGTTGCGGAAGTGCAGGTTGCCCGCATAGGCATCCGACAGGGCCTGCCCGTCGGTGAAGCCGTTCTCCGGCTGGTGGCAGCTGGCGCAGGACAGCTCGGTATCGCCGGAAAGTCTTGGATCAAAAAACAAACGCTTGCCAAGAGCCGCCTTGGCTGGGTCGAACTCTATGGCTTCTACCGGGCCCGGCTCATCGGCCTGGGCCTGGTGTACCGGTAACGCAGCGCAGATCGTCAGCAATGAAACTGTCGACAGCGCCGAGAACCATGTTCTGGCTTTGGTCATCATCTGAAAGCCCCTTTATCGCTATTCCGACCACACGGGTTGACCGAGGACCGGCTGAGCAAACCTTAAAGGGCAGATGTTTCGTGGTGATTTGATCCAGGTTAAGGTCTGTGAAGAGATGTTAAATTTTGTTTCGAAGCCTGGCTCAGTGACGTGCGGATAATGCGCGCAAGACTTTGGACATCAACGGGTTTCTGAACGCGCACGGTCGAGTCTCCGTCATCGGGCGTTTCCGCATCGTCAAAGTAGCTGCTGACCAAAATAGTCGGGATATCGGGCCGCAGGGTCCGCGCCGCACTGATCAGATCGGTGCCGGTCAGCCCCGGCATCATCAGGTCGGTCAAAATGACATCATAGCTATCGGGTGCCGTACGGAATGCCTCCAGCGCCCGTTGCGGATCGGAGTAGGCCTCGACCCGATAGCCATAGCGGGTCAGCAACCGGCGCGTGACATACAGAACGTTTTCATCGTCATCGACCAGCAGAACGTGTTCATCCCCGGCCACCGCGCGCAGTTCGGCCTGCTGTTCGGGGCTGAGTGCGGGCATCATCGGGTAGAACAGGCTGAACCGGGTGCCCTTGCCGGGTTCCGAGTGCAACTCGACCCGACCATGAGATTCCTCGACACTGTTATGCACGATGGTCAACCCCAGGCCGGTGCCCTTACCCACCGGTTTGGTCGAGAAGAACGGCTCGAACACCTTTTGCTGTACCTCGTCGCTCATCCCCGGCCCGGTGTCGGTGACATCCAGACGGATCACGCCGATCGCCTCGTCCGGCAAGTCATCGAGCGCATTGTCATCCGCCCGGCTGATCCGCAGCACCACCTCGCCGGGCTGGTCGCCCATCGCCTCGAACGCATTGTGGCACAGGTTCAGCAGGGTCTGGAAAAACAGGGTGGTGTCAAAATCGGAAAACGCCGCGTCAATCTCAACATCAAAGCGGGTCTCAATGCTGGGCGGGGCCGAGACCCTGATCAACTCCAGCGCCTCTTGCGTGGCTTTCACCAGATCACCGCGCTGCGGGTTGCGGGGGCGCTGGCGGGCAAAGGTCAGCATCTTGCGCACCAGTGCCTGCGCGCGCCGCGCCGCAATCCGGATATGGCTGACCGAGGTCTGGACGTCCTCATTCCCGTCCGCGTCCAGTTCGATCAGATCGGCGTTGCCGATCACGCTCATCAGCACATTGTTGAAATCATGCGCAACCGAGCCGGCCAGAATGCTGACGGCCTCCATCTTCTGCACCTGGGCGAATTGTTCGCGGGTGCGACGGGTTTCGGTAATGTCTTCGCCGATACCAATGTAATGCGTGACCGAGCCGTTCTGATCCACCAGCGGGAAAATCGCCGTCGAAACCCAGTAATGCGCGCCATCCTTGCGCAGGTTCCGGAACACGCCATACCAGCTTTGACCCTGTTTCAGCCGCCCCATCAGGTCCTTGTAGACCGCCTGCCCGGAATACCCCGACTGCAGCATTTTGGGCGTATGGCCATAGACCTCGTCCGCCGTATACCCGCTGAGGTCAAAGAATTTGCGATTGGCGTATTCGATATTCAGATCGGTATCGGTGATCAGGATCGAGGTCGGGCTTTGTTCCACCGCGCGGGCCAGTTTGCGTTCGGCCAGTTCAACCTGCTCGCGCAAGGTCAGCTCGGCCTTCAGACGTCTGTTGGTGCGCAGGATGTTGGCGATCAGCAAGGTGGTCAGAATGGCGACCACACCGACAAGAACGATCAGCCCGACCAGCAGGACCGAGAAGTTACGCACCAGCCGCTCGCCATCCGAAAACGCCCGCACCATGCCCGAGAGGCTACGATCCCGCTCTTCGACCCACAGGTTTTCAAGCGCCGCCAAAGCCGCCAGCGCGCCACTGTCATCGACCCGGACACGGGTGTCGATCTGTTCGGCGGTCTGGCCTGCGGCAATACCCTCCTCAATCAGGGGGATGTTGCCGGTATATTCCAGGGCAACGTCTTCGATCTGCCGCAGGGCGTCCAGTTCCACCTGCGACGGGCCCGAGTTACGATAGGCCTGAATCGTCCCCAGTAAGCGGGCAGATTGCTGGCGCAGAATCGGGCCATAATTCGGGTCCTGCCGCAGCACGTAGTTCTTGAAGTTGTGAATCAGACCGCCATAGCCGAAATCCGCACGGATGTCGGATATCCAATAGCCGCGCGGCGTGGTTTCCACTGAATAGCTGTGCCAGGCCTGTCGCATCTCGCCAATGCGATTCCCGGTTTCGCGCGACATATACAGGAACACCGACAGGATGATCACCAGCGCGATGCCGATTGCAAAGGCCACGGCAAGCGACCGTCTTGGATAACCCTCGACTACTTCGGGGACGTCTTTCATGCCTGCACCCTGACCTGAACATCTTTCAGGCCTAGGGTGTGTCACGTTTTGCAGACACGCGCCACTTTTGTTCAGGCTGAGGCGCTTAGAAGTCCAACCCGATATCAATGGTGCGATAGGAATGGGTCAGCGCCCCGGACGAGATGTAATCCACGCCGGTCGCCGCCACGGCCGCCACCGTGTCACGGCTGATATTGCCCGAGGCCTCGGTCACGATCCGGCCATCCACCAGCGCAACCGCCTGTTTCAGAACTTCGGGCGGCATGTTGTCCAGCAGCACCACATCGGCGCCGCCGACTTCAAGCACTTCGGCCAGCTGATCCAGCGTGTCCACCTCAATCTCGACCTTCATCATGTGCGAGGCGCGCGCCTTGGTCGCTTCGAGCACCGCCCGTACGCCCCCGGCGGCGGCGATGTGGTTGTCCTTGATCAGGATCGCATCGGACAAAGAGAAACGGTGGTTGAAACCGCCGCCATGCAGCACCGCCTGTTTCTCGACAATGCGCAGGCCGGGCGTGGTCTTGCGGGTGCAGGTGATCCGCGCCTTGGTGCCTTCGGTTTCGGCCACCAGCGCCGCAGTTGCGGTCGCCACACCGGTCATGCGCCCGGCAAAGTTCAACGCCACCCGCTCACCCGACAGGATCGAAGCTGCGCTGCCTTTGATTTCCATCAGCGTATCGCCCCTGGCGCAGCGCTGGCCGTCAACCAAGTGAGTGGTGATCTGCAACGCCGGATCGACCAGCCGGAATGCAAGCGCGGCGATCTGCATCCCTGAAACCACCGCATCCTCACGCGCGTTCAGCCGGGCGTTATAGGTAGCATCAGCCGGGATCACGGTCAGGGTGGTGATATCGCCATTGGCGCCCAGATCCTCCATCAACGCCGCGCGCACTATGGGTTCCAGGATCATATCGGGCAAAGCCGGGTAATTCATGCTGCATCCTTTGCAATGCGGTCCCGCAGGGCCAGTGCCTCGGTCAGGGTCAGGGCCGAGCGTTGGCCGGGGCCGGGAATAAGGTCAGGGAAGTCGGATCGGTAATGCGCACCGCGGCTTTCCTCGCGCAGCAAAGCGGCGGCGGCGATCAACGTGGCAGTGGCGGTCATGTTGTGGAAGACCTCGGACTCGGCGTGCTTGGCCTCAAGCGCGGCAATCTGCGTCAGGGCGCGGCGCAGACCCGTTTCGTCGCGCACCACGCCGACATGTTCCGTCATGGTGCGGCGCAGGGCAGCCACATCCTGATCCAACGCGGCTTCGTCGCCGGGGGTCAGTTGGACATCAACCTCGGGCGCTTCCTGCGTGGTCACCACATCCGCAATGTCGCGCGCGCAGGAGCGGGCGAACACCAGCGCCTCAAGCAATCCGTTCGAGGCCAGACGGTTCGCCCCATGCAACCCGGTCGAGGCCGCCTCACCGCAAACCCAAAGCCCCGTCAGCGAACTGCGCCCTGCCAGATCAGTTTCAACCCCACCCATGTGATAATGCGCCGAAGCGGTCACCGGAATGGCGTCGCGTACAGGATCGACACGATTGCGCAGACAGGCCTCGGTCACGGCGGGAAATTGCGCCTCGATCTCGGCCCCGATGGCTTGGCGCGTGTCCAAAGCGGGTCTCCTGCCCGCCTGCGCCTGCTGGTAGACGGCGCGCGCAACCGTGTCGCGCGGGGCCAGTTCGGCGTCGGGGTGGATGTCCGGCATGAACCGATGACCGTCACGGTCGATCAGAATAGCCCCTTCGCCACGCAGCGCCTCAGTCGCCAATGGTGTCGGGTCTTCACCCACATCGATTGCAGTGGGGTGAAACTGCACAAATTCTGCATCGGCAATCCGCGCACCGGCACGGGCGGCCATGCCGATCCCCTGCCCGCGGATACGCGCCGGATTGGTGGTCTGGGCATAGAGCCCCGACGACCCGCCGGTGGCCAGAACATGCGCCGCACCGCGCAACAGGACGGTTGGCGCTGCGGCCATATCAGCATTGGTCAGGTAAACGCCGGTGACCCGGGCCCCGTCGCTTTCCAATCCGACGGCCTGCGCGCCTTCAACCACCTGAATCCAAGGGGTCTGGCGCAGTTCCTCAATCAGCGCGCGCATGATTTCTGACCCGGCCTGATCACCTTTGACCCGCACCACCCGCGCTGCGGAATGCGCCGCCTCGCGGGACTGCACAAACCCACCGTCGGCGGTGCGGTCGAACCCGGTGCCAAGGTCGGACAAGTCATGGATATGTTCCGGTGCGGCCTGAGTTACGAACTCGGCCACCTCACGCAGAACCGACCCGGCGCCGGCACGCATGGTATCCTCGGCATGGGCTTCGGGGCTGTCCGTCCGGGCCATCGCCGCCGCGACACCACCCTGCGCCCAGGCCGAGCTTGCGCCGGACCCCAACGGTTCGGGCGAGATCATCACGACCGGACACGGGGCCAGTTTCAGCGCGGTATAAACCGCCGCCAGCCCGGCCCCGATAATGACCACACGCGGCGTCTCAACGATCTGCATGTCGCCGATCAAATACCCAGTTTACGTGACAAATCGATCATGCGCTGCACCGACAAACGCGCCTTGTCGGCGACGTCCGCGTCCACCTCGACCTGCCCGGTCATGGTGTCCAGCGCAAACAGCACCTTTTCCAGCGTGATCTTCTTCATGTAGGGGCACATGTTGCAAGGGCCGACAAACTCGACCTCGGGCAGCTCGTCGGCAATATTGGACGCCATCGAACATTCGGTGATCAGCAGCGCCTTTTCCGGCTTTTCATTGGTAACGTATTTGATGATGCCACTGGTCGAACCCGAGAAATCGGCCTCGGCCACAACGTCTGGCGGGCATTCGGGATGTGCGATCAGGCGCGTACCCGGGTTCCATTCGCGGAAGTCACGCAGGTCGCGGGCCGAGTACTGTTCGTGCACGATGCACGACCCTTCCCACCACACGACATTCTTCTGCGGCACGTCGCGGGCGACATTCTGCGCCAGATACTGGTCCGGGGTCATGATAACCGTGTCACTGTCTTGCGCGGCAACAATCTGCGCTGCGTTGGACGATGTGCAGCAGATGTCGGAGGCCGCTTTGACCTCGGCCGTGGTGTTCACATAGGACACCACCGGCGCACCGGGATAGCGGCGGCGCATTTCCTCGATCCCCTCGGCGGTGATCGATTCCGCCAGCGAGCATCCTGCCTCCATATCCGGCATCAGCACCGTTTTCTGGGGGCTGAGAATCTTGGACGTCTCGGCCATGAAATGCACACCGCATTGCACGATCACATCCGCCTCGACCTCGGTCGCCTTGATCGCCAGTTGCAGGCTGTCGCCGCCGAAATCGGAAATGCCGTGGTAAATCTCGGGCGTCATGTAGTTGTGGCCCAGAATGACGGCGTTGCGCTCGGCCTTCAGATCATTGATCGCCTTCACGTAGGGCGCATAGATCGCCCAATCCACGGGCGAAACCACGCGGGACATGCGGTCGTAGATATCGCTCATGCTTTCGGCAAGCTCGGGCGACGGGGCCAGGTCATACTTTTCGGAGAGATGCGCGCGCTGCGCGGGTAGGTCGAACACGGGACTGTTTTTCTGCCTGATGAACTCGTGACGCTGTTCATATGGTGTTTGTGGCGAATTTACCACCACCCAGAACAGAAGAATGTTCTGATATCGCTAGCGTGGGCGGAATTTTCTTGCCGAAGCGTGTAATCCCAAGGCCTTACACGCTCAACCGGCAATGTCCACCGCGGTCGCGACGGCCACCTTGCCCGCCCGCTGCGGATCAGCGCCATCCCGATGGCGGGGCCGAATCCCAAACAGCAACCTGCATAGGGCGGTCCACTCGGCATTTCAGGGCACGACTTGCCAAGTGCATTCCAAAATTTCGATCCCTTAAAGAGCCGAATCCGCGCAGTTGTACGTTTTCTCAGAGTCCTAGTGGGGGAGATTATCAATGTTGTTTTCCAAATTTATTGTACAAGCAATGGCACTTGGTGCAGGAATGTACGCGGCGTCTGCCAAGAGGTTGGCAGCCGAAAACCAAGGCCCTACTGAATGATCGAAAACCGAACCTTACCCCAACCAAACTGTATATTACCCTGGAACTGAAACTCCTGGTCCTGACAAAAACGGCGTTCAGGTCCGAACACTTCCAGCCATTCACGGTGAGCAGGCCGTGAGTTTTCTGCTGGAATGGAATGGCCTCAAGTTCGCATTTTCATCCGATACGCTTCTGACGCGATGGTGGAGAAAGGGCTCCAGACATTCGGTGGATCGAAGCTCTTTGCCATGTCGCGTGCCTTTCAAGTCCTGAGTTTCTGTTTGTTTGAACAGGCCCAGATGATCTGGGCAATCGAAATCCACCCAGGCATTCAAGGCCCAGAAACAATGAAGTGTGGCGCCTAGATTTCTTCAGCTATTCACTTTCCTCAAAGTCGATATGGATATGGTTACCGTCAGGATCAGCTAGATGGAATTGGATGACGCCGGTGCCCGGGACATCCGTTTTTCTGAACGGAAAATTGTGTTCAACGAGCTTCTTCTCAAACGAACTCATTCCCTGTGCCGAGAATGCGAAGTGTTCGAGTTTCAGCTTCACCTCTGAGCCAACACTGGGTTGTCCTTCACGACCCACAAGGTGAACCAAAGCATGTTCACCTGCATACATCCATGCGCCAGGGAACGGAAAGTCGGGGCGTGGTCCAGATTTCAAACCGAGTATCTCTTCATACCACGCCACCAGTTCAGGCAGTCTGTTGGTCACTATGTTCACGTGATCGAGCCGTTTGATTTCCATTTCAAAATCCTTCAAGGACGAACTTGCCCTTTGCCTTGCCGCTTTCGAGGATTGTATGTGCTTTGATCAGGTTGGCAGCACAGATCGTACCAAGCGTCTCGGTCGCAGTAGACCTGATCTTTCCCTCGTCTATCAAACTGGCAACATTATTCAGAATTTTACTCTGTCGGTGCATATCACCAGTCGCAAATAGCGAGCGGGTGTACATGAATTCCCAGTGTACTGAGATCGACTTGGGTTTGAACGGCATGATGTCAAAAACTTCGGGATCATCGATCAGACCAAAACGACCTTGGGGCGTCATCACCTCCCCGGCCTGGGCCGTGTACAGGTGAGATTGATTGGTCGAGTAGATGAAATCCACGCTTTCGACACCCAGCGCTTCGAGTTGCGGACCCATCGGATCTGCATGGTTGATGACATGGTGCGCTCCCAACTCCCGGACCCAGTCTTGTGTTTCGGGTCGCGATGCTGTGGCGATCACAGTGAGGTTGGTTAAGGCTCTCGCCAACTGAATGGTGATTGATCCCACGCCGCCAGCGCCCCCAATGACTAACAGAGTTTTGGTTCCGCCAGGCACGGGCTCGTTTACACGCAGGCGGTCGAACAGCATTTCATATGCTGTCAGTGTTGTAAGTGGCATCGCAGCTGCCGCAGAGGCTGGAATGGACTTTGGAGCAGCCCCCACGATGCACTCATCCACAAGATGGTATTCGGCATTGGTTCCGGGCCGATTGATCGCCCCGGCATACCAAACGGTGTCTCCCGGTTTGAAAGTCTCGACCTCTTCGCCAACAGCTTCGACGATCCCTACGGCGTCCCACCCTAGAATGTCAGGTGCCGGACCCTCAGGAGCACGCCGTTGCCGAATTTTTGTGTCGACCGGGTTCACCGAAACGGCTTGCACTTTGACAAGCAAATCGTGACCAGACGGGGTGGGTTTGTCTGCTTCGAAATCGATCAATGCATCCGCCCGATCAATTGGTCCGGCCGTACGATATCCAACAGCTTTCATGGCGTGCTCCTCGTTCTGGTTCAAAATCAACCGATGACGGTCATCTCATTCAATGTGAATTCGGCGACCGCTCCGTCTGTCGCCGCCATGTATGCAGCCAGATGCGGGGCCCCCATATGAGTCTGCCAGAGCTCACGGCTTTCCCAGTTTTCATAAAACACGAAATGAGCCGGGTTATCGTTGTCTTGGTGCAGGTCGTAGTTGATGCAACCTCTTTCAGACCGGGTGATGTCGATGAGCTTGGTGAGCTCTGCTTTGACAAGGTCGATCTTGTCGGGATTGGCTTTGATGTTGGCGACAATGGTCAGCTTGGCCATCAGGTCGTTCCTTTGCTGTTTCGTTGGTGTCGTAGATTTACGCCGCCGACAAAACGGGATAAATAGGCATTCATCGGACACATAATCCGGAAATGCCGACCAATGCTTCTCGACAACCTCCGCCTCTTCCTCACTATTGCTGAAAAAGGCAGTTTGGTTGCAGCCGCCCGAGAGGCAGGCTTGTCGAGCACAACTGTCTCCGAACGGCTCGCTGCGCTGGAAACACACTACGGTGTGGTATTGTTCAACCGAACGACACGCTCAATCAGTTTGACCGAAGAGGGCCGGGTTCTGGTCGATGGCGCCAAGAGCGTTCTCAGTGAAGTCACAGACCTCGACACCCGCATTCGCCTCGGCGCCGAAACCCTTTCTGGCCTGATCCGCGTCAGTGCGCCCATTGATTTAGGTCGTGGTGTTGTCTCTGACGTGATCGCTGAATTCACCGAAGAGAACCCGGCTGTTTCAATAGAACTGTCGCTATCCGATGGCTATGTCGATCTCGTGGGCCAGGGTTTTGACCTGGCTGTTCGGTTTGGGGACATCACCGACAGCTCACTTCGAATACGTAACCTCGGAAGCTACCAGCGGTTCGTCTGCGCAGCACCCAGCTATCTGGCGAAGTACGGAGCACCAGAACGGCCCGAAGACCTCGCAAATCATAACTGCCTGATTATGCGTTTCGGCGGTTCGCTCGACAACGTTTGGGAGTTTGGCTCAGGCCGAGAACGCCGACATGTCCCGGTCAAGGGAAACCGAATTGTAAATGATGGCTCGCTTATCCGCAGTTGGGCTCTGGCAGGTCACGGCATTGTGTTGAAGTCGGAGCTGGATGTTGGCGATGATGTCAAAACCGGAAAGCTGGTAGCCCTGTTAGGCGATTTCCTCCCGCCACCCAAGCCGCTACAAATGATGTTTCCACCCAGTCGAGCCCAACCTCGACGAGTGGCTGCGCTCGCACAGTACCTACACCGGAAAATGGGTGCGATCTAACCCAAACGGGAACAGGCAGCTGCGAACTGTTCCAAGAGGGCAATATTTCAGCGCTCAGTTTCAAGATCACTCAACGACCCACCACCTTTTTGGAAGTCGCGCCAGACCCAGACCATTCGATCCACAAACCACATTTTACCACCTGAGATCATAACGATTCCAAGGCAGGTGAACCCGATATCGAACATCCACAGCCCATAAGCAAATGGTACGAAACCCAACCCGCTTCCAACAGCCAGTGCTTTTGCAACTCTCTTGTGGTGCGCTGCGACCTTGTCGCGGTGCCGCAGCCACACACGCTCACCTAGCACGCCTTGCGCCGACCAGCTGTCGAAGCTTTTGGGTTGTGGAAACACGCGTGGATTCAGCCAGATCCAAACCAGAACGATAGCAATGGCCACCCATGCCCAGCCTCCTACCCAAGCGCGGCTCCAGATCGCCACAGCCAAAAGCGGCAGTGGCGTCAACACACGGGTCCAGACTGACAAAGGATTGGCATGTCGAAGCCAAACCTCGTCTTTCATCCCCATAAGACGCTCGGAGAACCGAACTATATCCATGCGCTCATCTCCGAAAATCAACACGCTCGTCAGCGTGCTTGCACACTCAAAACTTATCTCGAACAATTCTCGCTACAGCCGTCGAGTTGTACCGGTTCTAATCCACAAAAGCTGAACTATCACCTGGTAGTGACCGACGACACGCGTGGACCCACGGTGGTCAGCGGAAAAAAATGCGACCGAGGCGTAATCAACTCATCTCTCTCAGCATCGACTTTGCGCTTGAAAATGATCGTTGGCGGATCACCCGCAAGAATATTATGACCCGCAATGAAGCCGTTGAGGTTTAATGCTCACACCAAAAAAACTGTCACGTTCGGGCCGATAGAACTGCATCGTTGCACCATTTCCGCAGTGCTCAAATCTGGTGAGCTTTAGTTGGCACGGCGGACTGCCGTTCTCGAAAAGACGCTTTCCACTGCCGACAACCACCGGAAAAATCCACAAGCGGAACTCGTCGATAAGGTTATGGGCTAGAAGCGTTTATATCAGTTGGGCGCTACCATGCACCTGCAAAAGAGGCCTATCCTGTGCCTTCAAACCCGAGATTTCTTCGGCAACTTCATTGTTGATCGCGAGTGAGTTTTCCCAGCGCAAACTGTCAGGCTGCGAAGTCATTACGTATTTCCTTGCGCCATTCATTCGGTCTGAATGAGCGGACTTTGGTGCGTTCGGCCAGTGACTCGCGAAGATGTCGTAGGTCTTGCGACCAAAAACCATGTCATATGGCTCGGACATGGCGTGACGCTCGACCTGATCCATCACGCCGTCCCAATATGGCGCGGCCCAGCCACCGTTTTCAAATCCTTCCGAAGGGCCTTCTTCTGGCATACTCGGGGATTGCATCACGCCATCGAGCGTCACGAATGTCAGAATGGCAAGCTGTCGCGTGTGTCCTACCTGTCAGCTAACTTCTCTTGCAGAAAGACACTCGGCGAGCTTGTCAACGGCCTGATTCCAGCCACCGGCACCTGCCGTGCCCGCTTCAACACCGATGTGGACCATGGTCATTAAAGTTTTGCCATTCACTTCACAGGACTAGAAATCCAGGTTCTCGACGCTCAGTGCGTTTTGCTGGATGAATTCGCGGCGCGGCTCCACCACGTCGCCCATCAGCTTGGTGAACAGATCATCCGCCTCGACCATGTCATCCACGCGCACCTGCAGCAGCGTGCGGGCATCCGGGTCCAGCGTGGTTTCCCACAGCTGATCCGGGTTCATTTCGCCCAGACCCTTGTACCGTTGCAGAGACAGACCTTTTTCGCCCTCTTCGAGAATGGCGCGCAGCAGGTCCAGCGGCCCGTGGATGACCTGAGACCGGTCGCGGCGAACCAGCGTGGCAGGGGTGTTGTAGACCTCTTGCAGGCTTTGGGTGAAGCTGCCGGTTTTGCGGGCCTCGCCCGAGCGCAACATCGGGCCGTCCAGCGTGCGCACCTCTTCGACGCCGCGCAGGATGCGGGCCAGACGGATACCGTGATCCTGCGTGATCCGGCCCTGCCAGCCGCGCTCGTATTCCAGCGCGATCAGGTCCAGACGGGCGGCGACCTTGTCGGCCACGCCTTGCAGGTCGGCATCGACCGCACCCGGCACAAAGGCACCTGCGACCGCGGCCTGTTCCAGAATGTGACGCGGGTAATGGGTTGGAAAAGCATCCAGCACGCGTTTCAGCTGGCGTGCCTCGTCGACCACGCGGGTCAGATCCTGACCGATGATTTCCTCGCCCGAGCCCAGTTTCAGCACCGCGCCCTCGACCCCCTGGTTGATCAGGTAGTCATCCAGCGCCGCTTGGTCTTTCAGGTAAACTTCTGATTTACCACGAGAAACCTTATAGAGCGGTGGCTGCGCGATATACAGAAATCCGCCCTCGATCAGCTCCGGCATCTGCCGGTAGAAGAAGGTCAGCAGCAGCGTTCGGATGTGTGCGCCGTCCACGTCCGCATCGGTCATGATGACGATCTTGTGGTAGCGCAGCTTTTCGATATTGAACTCATCACGGCCAATGCCGGTCCCCAGAGCCATCACGAGGTTACCGATTTCCTGGCTCGACAGCATCCGGTCGAACCGCGCACGCTCGACGTTCAGGATCTTGCCGCGCAGGGGCAAAACAGCCTGTGTAAGCCGGTCCCGGCCGGTTTGCGCCGATCCTCCGGCCGAGTCCCCCTCAACCAGGAAGACTTCGGTCTTGGACGGGTCTTTTTCAGAACAATCCTTCAGCTTGCCGGCCAGATAATTCACATCCATCGCGGTCTTGCGGCGGGTCAGCTCGCGCGCCTTGCGGGCGGCCTCACGGGCCAGCGCGGCCTCGATGATCTTGCCGACAATCCCCTTGGCCTCGTTCGGGTTTTCCTCGAACCATTCGGCCAGCTTTTCGTTCATCAGACCTTCGACCGCCGGGCGCACCTCGGACGACACCAGCTTGTCCTTGGTCTGGGACGAGAATTTCGGGTCGGGCACTTTCACCGACAACACACAGGTCAGACCTTCTCGCGCATCATCGCCGGTGAAGCTGACCTTTTCCTTTTTCGCGATCCCGCTGGACTGCGCATAGTTGTTGATCGTCCGGGTCAGAGCACCGCGGAAGCCCGCCACATGGGTACCGCCATCCCGCTGCGGGATGTTGTTGGTAAAGGGCAGCACCGTCTCGTGATAGCTGTCATTCCACCACATCGCGATCTCGACGCCGATATCGTCGCGTTCACCCTTGATATAGATTGGCTCGGGCATGGCCGGGGTCTTGGACCGGTCGAGGTATTTGACGAATTCCTTGACGCCGCCTTCATAGAACAGCTCGGTTTCCAACCGTTCCGCCGGGCGTTCGTCAATCAGGATGATCCGCACGCCCGAGTTCAGGAAGGCCAGTTCCCGCAGACGCTTTTCCAGCGTTTCAAACGAGTATTCGAGGTTTGAGAACGTATTGGTCGAGGCCAGAAAACGCACCTCGGTCCCGGTGCGATCACCGCACTCACCGACCACTTTCAGGTGCTCGGCCGTCTCGCCGCCCTCAAAGCGCGCAACGTGTTCCTTGCCCGCTCGCCAGATGCGCAGCTCCAGCCAGTCGGACAGGGCGTTCACCACTGAAACGCCCACACCGTGCAGACCACCCGATACCTTGTACGAGTTGCTGTCGAACTTACCGCCCGCGTGCAGCTGGGTCATGATGACCTCGGCCGCCGAAACCCCTTCTTCCGGGTGGATATCCACCGGAATTCCGCGGCCGTTATCGCTGACCGAGACGCTGGAATCGGCGTGAATTTTCACAGTCACATGATCGGCATGACCGGCCAGTGCCTCATCAATTCCATTGTCCACAACCTCATAGACCATGTGGTGCAGGCCCGAGCCGTCGTCAGTGTCACCGATATACATACCGGGACGTTTGCGAACCGCCTCTAACCCTTTGAGAACTTTGATGGAATCAGCGCCGTATTCTTGTGGTGCCTGTGCGTCTTCGGACATGCCGTTAGTACCTATATTATTTTGGTAACTTATACGTTTTCTGGTGGGGATTGTCACGCGCTCCCCCAATATTTTGTGGGTCTGGGAGGCTTTATTTGCGGATCAAAGCCGATCGAGGTCCGCCGCGATATCCTCGGCGATTTCCACCGCGTTCACGTCATCGCGCTCGGCGGACAACCGCAGCCCCAGAAGGTCAGATTGATACCGCGCGGCAAGGCGGTCCGGGTCGCGGTCCAAGGCGATCTCTCCGACCTGTTGCGCGCGGCGAAACAGGTCTGCAAAGCAGGTCTTCATCGCGACCATATGGGCGCGGGCCTGACCAGCCAGATCATGATCCTTGGCCTGTAGCTCGGCATAGGTCTTGGCCAACATACAGGCTTTGGTCGGCAGTCCCGACGCCTCGACCACGCGACGCGGCTGCGCCTTGAGCGCACCGAGCGGCCCCAGTTCCTCCGCCAGTGCCATCATGTTTGCGACCCCGTCCTGCGCATAGCGCTCCAGCGCCAAGGCATAGAGCGCATCTTTCGACCCGAACGCGGCATAAAAGCTGCCCGGCTTCAGCTTCAACTCCCGCTCCAGATCCTTCAGCGACGTCCCGGCCCAACCATGACGCCAGAAAATGTCACGGGCCTGCGCGATCAGCGCGTCTCGGTCATAGGAAGGTTTGCGGGGCATCGTCTTCACCAATTCTTGAACGTTCGCTCAAATATATACTTGAGCGACCGCTCAAGAAACCCTATTTCTGTCTCATCACGCCAGAAACAGGAGTTCCGACATGGCCAATTTCCCGTCTCATGATCTCGAAACCGCGCCCGAAGGGTCCAAACTGCTGCTCGAGAAATCTCAGGCCGCATTCGGTCGTCTGCCCGGCCTGCACAAGGTAATGGCGGAAAGCCCACAGCATCTGGAAGGCTATCAGGTTCTGCACGGCCTGTTCCTGCAGACCGATTTCGACAATGACGAGAAAACCGTCGTCTGGCAGACCATCAACGTGGAAAACGAATGTCACTACTGCGTGCCTGCCCACACCGGCATCGCCAAAATGATGAAGGTCTCGGACGAGATCACCGAAGCCCTGCGCAACGAAACACCGCTGCCGTCGGCCAAGCTGGAAGCTCTCCGCACCTTCACCTTGCAAGTGATGGAAACCCGCGGCAACCCGACCGAGGCGCAACTGCAGGCGTTCTTTGACGCCGGCTACTCGCACCGCGCAGTTCTGGACGTGGTGCTGGGCTTGGCGCAAAAAACCATGTCGAACTACATCAACCACATGGCGCAAACGCCAGTAGACGAAGTTTTCCACCCCCTGCTTTGGGAACGCAAAGTCAACGAACCGGCTTAAAAGGTCAGGACCGAGCCCTCAGCGGCATCTCATGTCTGGGCTCGGTCGCTCAGCCGTCAGCATTGGTGGTGAAACAGCGCTATGGTTCAGGCACCGCTGAGGCGCAGATGTAACTTGCTCGCACTGTCCCAAAGGTCTTGACGTGCTCTTTGTGCAGGCGTGCTCAACCAATCTTGGGCCGCTTGTTCTTCTGCATCAATCAAACTGTCCAAAAGCGGATCTGTGTTTGGAATTTCAGCGCGTTCTTTCGCCGAGATTTTCTGTTCCACAAGGCGGTCAATCGCGGCCCGGGTAGCGTCGTTCAGATCGCACCCCAGCATTAGACCGGCCATATGCATCGGCGGCAGAGCCTGTTGTTGCAATCTCATCCAGCGCAACGCCAGAGCCGGTCGCAGAACATAGAAGTACCGCTTGATCCGCGGATGCCCGCCCGGACCGATCAGACGGCTGCGCTGACGCGACATTAACCTCAGGTAGTGCCACGTGACCGACCTGCGATCAAGCGCCTGCGCGCAAAACCCGGTCAATAGGTCAACAGCTTCAGGGTCACCCAAGTAACGGATCGGAGATTGCAGCCATTCACCGATGACCGCATTCGACCCCACGGCCAGCTTCAGTGCCTTGCCCAACTCCCATCCGGACAGGTCAAGTTCATCGTCGATGGGCCGCTCTACTACGTCCCGAACCTGATCCAGCCGGTAGTGCCACTGCACCGGCCTCGCATACACAAACCGTACGTCGTAATTGCTATCCGGAGAATGAAATCCCCAGGCGCGCGACCCCGATTCAACAGCAAACAGAATGCGAATATCCTCATCGCGCTCGATTTCTTTCAGCTTTCGTATGATCCTGTCGCGCATGGCCGCTCCGACAGCTTCAGGCATCGCAGATATGAACATTTGACTGCCCATCCCGTTCATCAACAGTAACGTTCTGCGCCCGCCCACCCAGTTCCGCGAACAGTTCGGGCCCGGTGCCCGTCATCCAGGCCTGAGCCCCCAGCGCGCAAATCTCATCATAAAGCGCCGCCCGCCGCCCGGCATCCAGATGCGCGGCCACCTCATCCAGCAACACGATCGGAGGCGCACCCACCATTCCGGCCAGCGCCCGCGCATTCGACAAGATCAGCGAAACAAGCAACGCCTTCTGCTCTCCGGTCGAGCAATCCTTGGCCGGGACCCCCTTGGCCGTGAACACACCGTACAGATCTGAGCGATGCGGCCCGACGAGCGTGCGTCCCGCCGCCAAATCGCGGAACCGGCTTTCGTTCAGCGCCTCGCGCAGATCCTCGGCCGTTTCGGGCATTGCCCCTTCGGTTTGCACCAGTTCCAGATCAGCCGATGGGAAAGCGGTTTCCGCCTGCTCCTGCGCCGCGCGCAGGTGGTTCAACGCTGCCAAGCGCGCGGCATGAATGCGATGACCGGTCTCGGCCATCTGCCCCTCAAGCGCGGCGTACCAATGCGCGTCGCGCACCTGCTCTTTCAGCAGGCGGTTCCGTTCGCGCATGGATTTTTCATAGGTCAGGGACGCCTCGGCATGGGATGGGTCGAAACTCAACGCGATACGGTCCAGAAATCGCCGCCGCCCCTCGGCACCCTCGATCCACAACCGGTCCATGGACGGGATAAGCCAAACAACGCGCGCCAGCTTACCCAAATCAATCTGACTGGACGCTTTGCCATCAATCCGGACCTGACGCGCTGCGCCGCCCTCTGACCATGTTTCGATCTCGTAGTTCTGCCCCTGTGCGTTCAGCAGACCGGACAGTTTCCAGCCCAGCGCCTCGGGGCGGCGGGTCATCTCGGCAGCGCTCGCCCGTCGCATCCCGCGACCGGGTGAGAACAAGGACACAGCTTCCAGAATGTTGGTCTTACCAGCCCCGTTCGGCCCATGGATCGCCACCGGCCGCCCATCCAAAGACAACCGCGCCAGCTTATGGGACCGGAAATGCGAGACCGTAAGTTCGGTCAGGGCCAAAGTCATGACCCCTCCCTTCTGTTAAGGATCACCCCGAAGGGTCGATCAGACGCGCATCGGCATGACAACGTAAACCGCGCTTTGATCATTGCCTTCGCGCATCAATGTCGGATCACCGGCCGAATTGAACAGGAACACAGCGTTCTCACGGTCCACCTGCGAGGCAATCTCGAGCAGGTACTTCGCATTGAAGCCGATCTCCAGCCGCTCATCGCCATAGGCCACGGCCAGTTCTTCCTCGGCGGCGCCGCTGTCCGGTGCATTGACCGACAAAACCAGCTTGTCCGCGTCCAATTGCAGCTTGACCGCGCGCGAGCGCTCGGACGAAACGGTGGCAACCCGGTCAACAGCCTGCGCGAATTCGGCGGCGTCCACTTCCAGCTGGCGGGTGTTGCCCTGCGGAATCACCCGGGTGTAGTCGGGGAACGTGCCGTCGATCACCTTGGACGTCAGCGTGATGTCGGGTGTCGCGAAACGGATTTTGGTTTCGCTGACCGAAACGGCGATGTCCATCTCGTCATCGTCCAACAGTTTGCGCAACTCGCCCACGGTTTTGCGCGGCACGATCACGCCGGGCATGTCCGCCGCACCATCCGGCAGGTCGGCGTCGATGCGGGCCAGACGGTGGCCATCGGTGGCCACGCAGCGCAGCACCTTGCCGCCTTCGGACCCGTCGGCCACATGCATGTAGACGCCGTTCAGGTAATACCGGGTCTCTTCTGTCGAGATGGCGAATTTCGACTTGTCGAACAGCCGCCGCAGCAGCGCGGCCGAGGCAGAAAAGTTCGACTGATATTCCGAGGACGCCATCACCGGGAAATCCTCTTTCGGCAGCGTCGCCAACGAGAAGTTCGACCGCCCCGCTTCAACCGTCAAACGACCTGCGGCACTGTCGGCGGTCAGGGTCACCAGCGCGCCGTCCGGCAGCTTGCGCACGATCTCATGCAGGGTCGTTGCGGCCACGGTTGTGGCGCCCGCCTTTTCCACCTGCGCCGGGGCCTTGTCGACCACTTCGATATCCAGATCGGTGGCGCGGAACATGGCCTGATCGCCTTCGGCCTCGATCAGTACGTTGGCAAGTATGGGAATGGTGTTGCGACGTTCGACAACAGATTGGGCCTGGGAAACGGCCTTGAGAAGGGTGCCGCGTTCGATGCTGATCTTCATACCCTCAATTCCTCTGACTTGCGTGCCAACATGGGCGGGACTGGCACGTTAGCGGTTCCACCCTGAGGCACAAGGATTTTTTATGGTTTTCTGGGTCGGAACGCCCAATGCGTCAAGGGCCGCGTGGCCCCGCGGGCACAGTTCCTGGGCAACCGTGGATTAAAGCGCACAAAAAAGCCCCGGGCGCGAAGGTCCGGGGCATTCCTGAGAGGCTTGAGGTAAGTCTCAGGCTTCCAGCGCGCGGCGCAGCATTTCCACGTCTTCGGCAATCTGGCCGTCGGTGGTTTTAAGTTCTTCGATGCGTTTGACACCATGCATCACCGTGGTGTGGTCACGCCCGCCAAAGCGGCGGCCGATCTCGGGCAGCGAGCGGCTGGTCAATTGCTTGCAAAGATACATCGCCACCTGACGCGGGCGGGCATAGGACCGCAGGCGCTTGGGTCCGATGATGTCGGACAGGCGGATGTTGTAGTAATCCGAGACTTTGCGCTGGATCTCTTCGACGGTGATCTTGCGCTCGGATGCGCGCAGCACGTCGGCCAGACAGTCCTGCGTCAGCTCCATGTCGATCTCGCGCCCCACCAGCGAGGCAAAGGCGAACAGACGGGTCAGGGCGCCTTCGAGCACGCGGACGTTGGTCGAGATGCGATGGGCGAGGAACTCAAGCACACCATCGGCAATGGTCAGGTCTGGGTAAGTATTGCTGTATTGCTGCACCTTGTTCTGCAGGATGCCCAGACGCAGTTCGTAATCGGTCGGGTGCAGGTCGACGACCAGACCGCATTGCAGGCGTGATTTCACGCGGTCTTCCAGATCCTTGATCTCGCCCGGGGCGCGGTCGGCCGAGATGATGATCTGTTTGTTCTGGTCCACCAGCGCGTTGAAGGTGTGGAAGAACTCTTCCTGAGTCGAGTCCTTGCCCGCGATGAACTGCACGTCATCCACCATCAGTACATCGACCGAACGGAACAGGTGTTTGAAATCCATCATCCGGCGTTCGCGCAGAGCACGCACAAAGCGGTACATGAACTGTTCTGCGGACAGGTACAGCACATTCAGTTCGGGCCGCTTGGTTTTCAGCTCCCATGCAATGGCGTGCATCAGGTGGGTTTTACCCAGACCGACGCCACCATAGAGGACCAGCGGGTTGAAAGTGACCGGACCACCTTCCGCGACACGGCGCGCGGCGGCATGCGCCAGCTCGTTGGGCTTGCCGACCACGAAGCTGTCAAAGGTGAAACGCGCGTCCAATGGTGCGGCCTGAAGCGATTCCAGTGCATCACCTGACGCCTCGGCCTGCTGTGACAGAGACTGGGATTGCGGCGCAGCCTGCGCGACAGCGGGCGCGGATACGAGTTCGTTGGACGGGCGCACCGGCGAATTGGCGGCAACGCGAAATGCCAGGCGCTGCACCGACTCCCCTGCGGTATTCATCTCGTACAGGATGAGATCCGCAAAGTTCTGGCTTACATAATTGCCCATGAAATTCGTCGGCACCGAAAAAACGGCTACGCCATCCTGCAGCTCTTGGAATTCAAGAGGTTCGATCCAGGTGGTATAGTTGTTCTTGCCGACTGCCTTGAGCAATTTGTTACGTAGTTGTCCCCATTTCTCTTGTGTCATCAAGCGCCTCACGCATCCCATTCTTTATTGGCCTGTCGGCCTTATTACCCAGTTCCGGTTACCCGGTTATTTTGCATTCACTCGCAATAGGATACCCACACGCCAAACCACATTGGTCCGGCGGGACTGTCCCTTAAACTCAGCACAGCCTGACAAGCGGACACCCGAAAAGAGGGCGCCCCATAAGCCGGGTTGCGCGTCGCAAACATATTTTTTTAGACAGGGCTCAGATCTTTGGTGACCCAAAAACCTTTAGCAGATCAACAAACGGGCAGTGTCCGTTTGCCAACATTCGTTTCGCGACCATCCTGATGCCCGTCAGTTTGATCAATGAAACAGCCTGTCCCCCCAAGCGAGTGAATCGCTGACTTAGTGGTAACAAGAGGCCAAGGCGTACGGCAACGAAACTCTGATGTTGACTCGGGTCTTTGACCGAAAGAATCTCTCGTCTTCGTGAAGACGCGGCTTTCCGGCAACAGCATAAAAAAAGCGCCACAAATTGTGACGCTTTTGTAAACAATTCATCCGTGAGTTGTTGACCTTAGGTCAACCCGCGAGTTTAGCCCAGCGCTTTGACCCGGGCCGACAGGCGCGACATCTTGCGCGAGGCGGTGTTTTTGTGGAAGACGCCTTTGGTGACGCCGCGCATCAGTTCGGGCTGAGCGGCACGCAGAGCTGCGGTCGCTGCGTCCTTGTCGCCGGATGCGATCGCTTCTTCGACTTTGCGCAGGTAGGTGCGGATGCGCGAGCGGCGTGCTTTGTTGATTGCGAAGCGCTTGTCGTTCTGACGCGCGCGTTTCTTAGCCTGGGGCGAATTTGCCATGTGATTCTGACCTTCGTTCGGTACGGTTATATTCGGTTACGCGTCACGGATTATCCGCACCGGATCAGAAATCACGAGTGTGAGTCGGGCCAAGCGGGCCGCACGCGCATGTATAGCGGCGCTAGTTATCCAAGATTGCGCGCTTTGCCAAGCCGATTCTTTCACTGTGCATGGCAGATATGAAAAAGGCGGGCCAAGCCCGCCTGATTTCGATCCAATACACGCGCCTTACTTGTCGCGGAACTGGGCGGCGCGTTTTTCTTGGAACGCGGCCATGCCTTCTTTCTGATCTTCGGTCGCGAACATGGAATGAAAGACGCGGCGTTCGAACAGCAGGCCTTCGCTGAGCGTGACCTCATAACTGCGGTTGACGGCCTCTTTGGCGGCCATCGTGCTCAGCAGGGATTTCTCGGCGATCTTTTGGGCCGCGCCAATCGCTTCTTCCATCAGCTTCTTGGCCGGAACGACCCGGCTGACCAGCCCGGCGCGTTCCGCTTCTTCGGCATCCATGAAGCGCCCGGTCAAATTCATGTCCATTGCCTTGGACTTGCCGACGAATCGGGTCAGGCGCTGCGTGCCCCCCAGCCCGGCAATGACGCCCAGATTGATCTCGGGTTGACCGAACTTGGCGGTGTCGGCGGCAATGATGAAATCGCACAGCATGGCCAGTTCGCACCCGCCGCCCAGCGCATAGCCGGAAACGGCGGCAATGATCGGTTTGCGGATCGCACTGACCCGGTCATTGACGTCACCGAACAGATTCGCGTTGAACACATCAACAAAGCTCATCTCGGACATCTCTTTGATATCTGCGCCGGCCGCAAAGGCCTTGTCCGAGCCGGTGATGATGATGCAGCGCACCTTGTCGTTCTGGTCCGCATCTTCCAGCGCCGAGCAGAGCTCTTGCGTGAGTTGGGCGTTCAGCGCGTTCAGCGCATCGGGTCTGTCGAGCTTGATAAGTGCGACGTGGTCTTCGATTTCGACGATGATCGTCTCAAAAGCCATGAGGTGTAAGCTTCCGGTTGTTCCGTTCAGTTACGATTCCTTATCACGCGAGGAAGCTGGATCAAGCTATCTTTGGCATTGCGCGCAATAGAAGGATGACCGACCGGACTGAGTGATTCTTTTCACGACCGCATCGCAACCCTCGGTGCGGCAGGGTTCGCCTTCGCGGCCGTAGACGTCAAAGCTGTGCTGAAAATATCCAAGCTCTCCATCGGCTTGGCGGAAATCGCGCAGGGACGATCCGCCTGCCTCGATGGCGTCCTGCAGCACCTGCCGGATGATCGGGACCAGTGCCGCGACACGGGCCACAGAAATCTGTCCGGCTTTGCGACGTGGCGACACGCCTGCGCGATAAAGCGCCTCACAGACGTAGATATTGCCCAATCCGGCAACGATTCCCTGATCCAGCAACGCCGATTTGACCGGGGTGTTCTTGCCATGGAACGCCTTGATCAGATGTTGTTCGTGGAAATCGTTGCCCAATGGCTCGGGCCCCAGAACCGACAACAGCTTATGCGCTTCGGCGGTGGCTGTCGGCAGCAGGTCCATCGCGCCAAACCGACGCGGGTCGTTGAAGGTCACACGCGCGCCATTGGCCATGTGGAACACAACGTGGTCATGTTTTTCAGGCATCGGGTGTTCGTGTACGAATTGTCCCAGCGGATCGCCTGACACTGTCATCCTCCCGGACATGCCCAGATGGATCAGCAAGGTCTCACCACTGCTGAGATCGGCCAGAATGTATTTCGAGCGCCGCCGCAGCCGGTCGACCCGCTGCCCGGTCAGTCGTTCCGCCATGCGGTCGGGAAAGGGCCAGCGCAGATCTGGGCGGTTCACATCCGCCCGTTCGATCACCACCCCTTCCATCGCAGGCGTCAGCCCGCGGCGGACCGTTTCGACTTCGGGAAGCTCCGGCATGTGCTCTCCTGATTTGCCGCAAGTGCGCTTTCGAACGCCTGCACCATTTCATCATGTCCGGTTACATATTTCAGAATCCGCGCCGTCTTCCCATCCGAAAAACGCAGAACATATCTCCCATCATTCCTGAGGCTGATCCTGGTGAGCTTTTTAAGGTCATAATATCGCCGCTGAAACAGAGGCCCCGTCGTCACCAATTCCGACCCGTCGATCGAGATGGAATTGGCCAGATGAAAAATCAGCGTGTAAATCCCCAACGCCATGACGCCCAGCTTGATCAAAACCACCGTCTCTGCATCCAAAGACGGAAAAAGCTCATCTGTCCGCGCCAGTTCCGGTTGGACAAAGCTGATGTAAAACAACCCAACCAGCAACAACACAGTCAGGATGATGACGCCCGGCGTCGCGCGAAAGGTCAGCCGCGTCAGGGATTGCTGCGCAGGCTGTTCGCTGCCTGCCCGCGACATTGAAGAGGTAAGGAAGTCGTTCGGGATATGCCCGACGGCCGCGTCCAGTTTGTCGCCCAGCCCTCTGGCCTGCCGGACCTCCTGGATCGTGCGAATAACGGCCCTGATCCGCCATGCAATGAAGACAAGCGCCAGGACCAATGCGACCAAAACTGCAAGAATGGAAAAATATGGCATGTCTGAAAGAGTGCTGAATGAAGTTTACTGGGTGTCTTACCCAGAGACTGAGGAATTTCTGTGGCGCGACACGGCCCCTGCTACCTTTTCGCGCGATTGTCTTCCCGGCGCGGGGGCCTATAAGGATGAGCAACACAGGCAAAGGCGTCCTTTCAATGTCCGACAGCAACGACAAGACAACACATTTCGGGTTCGAAACCGTACGCGAGGCCGACAAGGCCGGGCGCGTACAGGGCGTGTTCAACTCGGTCGCTTCGAAATACGACGTGATGAACGATGTCATGTCTATGGGCATCCACCGGGTCTGGAAAGACGCGATGATGGATTGGCTGGCCCCGCGCCCGGGTCAACGGCTGCTGGACGTGGCCGGCGGTACAGGCGACATCTCGTTCCGGTTCCTCAAACGCGCGGGCTATGGCCACGCCACCGTGCTGGACCTGACCGAGCCAATGCTGGTCGAAGGTCGCCAACGAGCCGAAGCCGACCAGATGGCCGACAGCCTGAACTGGGTGGTCGGCGACGCGATGTCCCTGCCCTTCGAGGACAACACCTTTGACGTCTACACCATCTCTTTCGGCATCCGGAACGTCACCCGCCCGCAAGAAGCGCTGAACGAGGCCTTCCGTGTACTTAAACCCGGTGGCCGCCTGATGGTGCTGGAATTCAGCCAGTTGCCGAATGACGGGCTGCAGAAGCTCTATGATCTGTACAGTTTCAACGTCATCCCGCGCATGGGCAAGCTGATCGCCAACGATTACGACAGCTATCAGTACCTTGTGGAATCGATCCGCAAATTCCCCGACCAGGAGACCTTCCTGAACATGGTTCGCACCGCCGGGTTCGAAAACGCCAAGTACCGCAACCTCAGCATGGGTATCGCTGCGCTACACTCCGGCTGGAAGATCTGATCCATGCGCGGTCCTCACAATATCATCCGCCTGATCCGCACAGGCGCCACGCTCGAACGCACAGGCGCCATGAACGTGGTGCTGGACGCTTTCGAAGCCCCACGTCCATTGCGTTTTATTGCTCACGCTTTGGGAAAACCGTTCCAATGGCTGGGCTACAAGGGCGATCCCGAAATGCCGCCCGCCACCCGGGCGCTGACGGCGCTGGGTCCGGCCTATATCAAGTTCGGTCAGGTGCTCTCGACCCGCCCGGACGTGGTGGGCAATGATCTGGCCGCCCAGTTGCGCGTGCTGCAGGACAAGCTGCCGCCCTTTTCACGCGCCGAGGCAATGGCCGAGGTCGAAAAGGAACTCGGTCAGTCGGTGGATGAGGTGTTCTCGGAGTTCAGCGAACCCATCGCCGCGGCCTCAATCGCACAGGTCCACAAGGCCAAGCTGACCAGCACGGGTGAGGATGTCGCCGTCAAGGTACTGCGCCCCGGCATCGAACGCGCGTTCCGCAAGGACGTGGACGCGTTCTATTTCGCCGCACGTATCGTCCAGCTGTTCGCCCCTGGCGCGCGCCGCCTGCGCCCCATGGACGTGATCGAACATTTCGACGGCGTCGTGCGGGGCGAGCTGGACCTGCGTCTGGAAAGCGCCGCCGCCTCGGAATACGCCGCCAATACCAAGGATGACGAAGGCTTCTGGCTGCCGCCCGTGGTGTGGTCCCTGTCTGCCCGCCGGGTCATGACACTCAGCTGGGCCGACGGTATTCCGCTGGGCGAAAACGAAGCGCTTGATGCCGCAGGCCACAATCGCCGCGATCTGGCCGAACGGGTCCTGCGCCTGTTCCTGCTGCACGCGCTGCGCGACGGCTATTTCCACGCCGACATGCACCAGGGCAACCTGAAGGTCGCCGCCAATGGCGATATCATCGCCTATGACTACGGCATCATGGGCCATATCGACGAATACACCCGCCGGGTCTATGCCGAGATCCTCTTTGGCTTCATCCGCCGCGACTACAAACGCGTGGCCGAGGTGCACTTCGAGGCCGGCTATGTCCCCGCCAACCAGGATGTCGATGAATTCGCCCGCGCCCTGCGCGCAGTGGGTGAGCCGATCTTCGGAATGGACGCTTCGAATATCTCAATGGGACGCCTGCTGAACTATCTGTTCGAGGTCACCGAACGCTTTGGCATGGAAACCCGGACCGAGCTGATCCTGCTGCAACGCACCATGGTGGTTGTCGAAGGCGTCGCGCGATCACTGGACCCGCACACGAACATCTGGGAGGTCGCGCGCCCCGTGGTCGAGGATTACATCAAGCAATCCATCGGTCCTCGTGCCGCCTTGCGCGATTTCAGCAAAACCGCGTGGGTTCTGGCCCGCTTCGGTCCCCGCCTGCCGAGATTGGTCGAGAACGCACTGATTGCTCAGACCCAGAAGGACGAGCCGCAGACATCACCTCTGTGGTCCGCGGCCCTGCCCGCCGGTATCGGCGCCGCAGCGGGTGCCGCGTTGGTTCTGCTGCTCAACGCGCTCAGCTAGACACCAGCCCGCCCGCTTCAGCTGGCCAGAAATACCTTCGGAGGGATTCGCGCCCGCGCGATGGGGGGCAGACAGCCCCCCCGCCGGGCTTCGACTCAGAGCCGCTCGATGGCGATGGCAATCCCCTGCCCGCCGCCGATGCACATGGTCACCAGCCCCTTGGACCCGCCCGTGCGCTCCAGCTCGTACAGTGTTTTAAGCGTAATGATTGCACCGGTCGCACCCACCGGGTGACCCAGAGCAATCGCCCCACCGTTCGGGTTCACCTTCGACGCATCCAGCCCCAACTCCTGATTCACCGCCAGAGCCTGCGCCGCAAATGCCTCGTTGCTTTCGATCACATCGAAATCATCCACCGACAGACCAGTCTTTTCCATTAGGTTCCGCACTGCCGGAACGGGCCCGATGCCCATCACTTCGGGACGGACCCCGGCATGGGCATAGCCCAGAATGCGCGCCTTGGGTTTCAGCCCGGCCTTTTCGGCGGCGTCCGCCGTTGCCAGAACCATCGCCGCCGCACCGTCATTGATGCCCGAGGCATTGCCCGCCGTCACACGACCGTCCTTCTTGAACACCGGCCGCAGACCTGCCAGCGCCTCGACCGTGGTGGCCTTGGGGTGTTCGTCGACCTTGAAGTCCACCATGTCCCGTTTGACCTTGACCTGCACCGGCGCGATCTGGCTGTCGAAATACCCCGCCTCGATCGCCGCCGCCGCGCGGGTTTGGCTGGTCATAGCAAACTCGTCCATCTGCTCGCGGCTGATCTGATGCTCATCGGCGACATTCTCGGCTGTCACGCCCATATGACCGGTGCCGAAGGGACAATTCAGCGCCCCCAGCATCATGTCCAGCGAAGTCACATCGCCCATCTTCGCCCCCCACCGTGCCTGCGGTACGATATACGGGCTGCGCGACATGCTTTCGGCCCCGCCCGCCACAGCAAAGTCGGCATCGCCCAGCATCAGGGACTGCACAGCCGAGACAATCGCCTGCGCACCCGATCCACACAGCCGGTTCACATTCATCGCAGGCGTCCCGTTCGGAATTCCCGCCTGCATCGCGGCAACGCGCGACAGGTACATGTCGCGCGGCTCGGTATTGATCACATGCCCGAACACCACATGCCCGATCTGCGCGCCCTCGACACCCGACCGCTCCAGCGCGGCCTCGGTGGTGACGGTCGCCAGGTCGATGGGCGCGGTCGATGCCAGCGCGCCACCAAAGGTTCCAATTGCGGTGCGGGCACCATCCAGCAATACGATATCGGTCATGTCAGTCTCCTCCGGGATTCGCAGGCAGTATGCACTTGCAGCATAGACATGTCCTATGGGACGTCCCGTCACGGTTGGAATTGACAACCACGCCCGCAAGGCGCATGAAATTCCGTCATGACGGAAAACACAGACGATATCCTGACACGCCTGCCCGCCCGCCTGAAAGAAGCGCGCCGGGCCAAGGGCCTGTCGCTGGAAGCCGTGGCCAATCTCAGCGGCGTGTCCCGCTCGATGGTCAGCCAGATCGAACGGGGCGAAAGCAGCCCCACCATCTCGACCCTGTGGAACCTGACCCGCGCCCTGCAGGTCGATTTCGCGGGCCTGCTGGAAGAGGCCAACACCACCGATCAGATCGAAGTGCTGCGCAAGGCCGAGGTGCCCAGCATCGACAATATGGGCCAGAACTGCCGCATCCGAATCCTCTCCCCGCCCGAAGAGGCCGGCGGGCACGAGGTCTATGATATCGAGTTCGACGCGGGCGGCGCGTTGACCAGCCAGCCCCATGCACGGGGTGCCCGCGAACAACTGACGGTGCTGGAAGGGTCGGTCCGCGTGACTTCGGGCGCGGCTTCGAACGATCTGCAACAGGGTGACACAGCGCGCTATGCCGCTGACGCAGCCCATTCAATCACGGCTGACAGCCCCGCGCGCGTGTTCCTGATCGTCAAGAACGCCTGACGGTTTCCGCCCCGAAATTGGGAAAATCTCTGATTCTGTGATAGCTTGGAGCTTTCTCAACCATTGGGGGCATCCGGATGGGGCTTGAAGTTATTGGGGCCGGTTTTGGCCGCACGGGAACAAATTCATTAAAAATCGCTTTGGAACGACTGGGTTTTGGCCCCTGTCATCACATGTTCGAAGTTCGGGACAATCCCGACCAATTGCCCGCGTGGGAAGCCGCCGCGCAAGGTAAGCCTTCGGACTGGGATGCCATGTTCCAAGGGTATCGCGCACAGGTCGACTGGCCCGGCGCAGCCTATTGGCAGCAACTGGCCGCACACTATCCCGACGCCAAAGTCATCCTGAGCGTCCGCGACCCTGACGCTTGGTTTGACAGCGTGCAGGCCACCATTGGCCCGTTCATGACAACAATGCGGGGCAAACACGATCAACCGCATTTGAATGCTATTGCCGAAATGTGCAGCAAGTTCATTGCGCAGGATATCTTTGGTGGCCAATTGAATGACCGCGACCACGCAACGCGCGTGTTCAAGGCACATGCCGACACCGTCCGCCAGACAATTCCGGCAGACCGGCTGCTGATCTATGAAACCGGGAGTGGTTGGGACCCGCTGTGCGCATTCCTTGGGGTCGACACCCCTGACGAGCCCTATCCTCTGACCAATTCCAGCAAAGAGTTTCAGAAAGAGATCAACGACACAAAGTAGTTAGGCGCATCCAGCGGGGTGCACCCTTGTATTTCCAATATTTCGGATTTTATTCCGCAATACAGAAATTCCCGTATTCCGGAATCTATTCCGCTATGATAGATAACGTCCTGCGCAAGGAGGATTCGATGTCTCAACAGTTCCTGAACCACGTCACCGAAACGCTCGGCCAGATCCGGGCGGAAGGCCTGTACAAAAACGAACGAATGATCACCTCGCCTCAGGGCGGTGAGATTACGGTGGGCGACAAACAGGTGATCAACCTGTGCGCCAACAATTATCTGGGTCTGGCCGATCACCCGGCCCTGATCGACGCCGCCAAGGGCGCGATGGAGCCCAAGGGCTTCGGCATGGCCTCGGTCCGGTTCATCTGCGGCACGCAGGACATTCACCGCGAGCTGGAGCAGAAGCTGGCCAAATTCCTGAACAAGGACGATGCGATCCTGTTTGCCGCCTGTTTCGACGCCAATGGTGGGCTGTTTGAGCCTTTGTTGGGGCCTGAAGACGCCATTATCTCGGACAGCCTGAACCATGCCTCGATCATCGACGGAGTTCGCTTATGCAAGGCCAAGCGCTATCGCTACATGAACAACGACATGAACGACCTCGAAGCCTGGCTGAAGCAGGCGCGCGAGGATGGCGCACGGCATATCATGATCGCCACCGACGGCGTGTTCTCGATGGACGGCTATCTGGCCAACCTGCCGAAGATTCGCGAACTGGCCGACAAATACGATGCCATCGTCATGGTCGATGACTGCCACGCCACCGGCTTCATGGGGCCGAACGGCGCAGGCACGCCGGATCATTTCGGCGTCGATGTGGACATTCTGACTGGAACTCTGGGCAAGGCACTTGGGGGGGCAATCGGCGGTTACATCGCCGGGCCGCAGCCAGTGATAGATCTGCTACGGCAGCGGGCGCGGCCCTATCTGTTCTCGAATTCGCTGCCGCCGTCCATCGTTGCTGCCGGACTGGAAGCAATCCGTCTGGTCGAAGAAGGCAGCATGCTGCGCGCCCAACTGTTCGGCAACGCCAAATATTGGCGCGCCGGGCTGGAAAAGCTGGGCTTTGACCTGCTGCCCGGTGAACACCCGATCATCCCGGTGATGCTGGGTGAGGCAACGCTGGCACAGGACATGGCCGCCAAACTGTTTGATGAGGGCGTCTATGTCTCGGGCTTTTTCTTCCCTGTCGTCCCGCGTGGACAGGCGCGGATCAGAACACAGATGAATGCGGCTCTGACCAAAGACGAGCTGGACCGGGCGCTGGCTGCCTTCGGCAAAGTTGGCAGAGAATTGGGAGTGATCTCGTGATTCTGCCCTCTGTGATCGACGCAATTGGTGACACGCCGCTCGTCGATCTGTCACGCGTTTGTCAGAAGCTTGATCTGGACGGTCGCATTCTGGCCAAACTGGATTACCTGCTGCCGGGATTTTCGAAAAAGGACCGGGCCGCGAAATCCATCGTCGAACTGGCGCGGGCCGATGGCACATTGGCTCCGGGGCAGACGGTTGTTGAACTGACCTCGGGCAATATGGGCACTGGTCTGGCGATTGTCTGCAGCATTCTGGGGCATCCCTTCGTCGCGGTCATGAGCGCCGGAAACTCGATCGAACGCGCGCGCATGATGCGGGCCTTGGGGGCCGAGGTCGTGATTGTCCCGCAAGCCGAAGGCAGCAAACCCGGAGAAGTCTCGGGGGCCGATCTGGCCATGGTGGATGAGGCCGCGCAGCGCATCACCGCAGAACGCAATGCGTTTCGCGCCGACCAATTCGGTCATTCGGGCAACCCCAAAGCCCATGCCACCGGCACGGGACCAGAAATCTGGAACCAGTCCGGCGGGTCCGTGACGGCGTTCTGCGATTTTGCGGGATCCGGTGGCACTCTGGCCGGGGCGGCAGAGTACCTGACCCCGCTGGGCGTGCGCTGCTTTGCGGTCGAACCCGAAGGCGCGCGGGCCATCGCCGGAGAAGCCATCAGCAATCCCGATCACCCGATTCAGGGCGGCGGTTATGCCATGGGCGATCTGATCCACCTGAACGGAACAACCCTGGCCGGGCATCTGTCGGTTTCGGGTGACGCAGCACGGGACAGCGCGCAATTGCTGGCCCGGACCGAAGGCATTTTCGCGGGCTTCTCGGCAGGAGCCAACCTCGCTGCGGCCATCGACCTGCTGCGCGGGCCGGAAAAAGGCGGCTGCGTTGCGATTGTGATGTGTGACAGCGGACTGAAATACCTGTCCACCGATTTGTGGGAGTAAACTCATGCGACCCAACACCATGAAAGCACTTGAGAAATCCAAGCCCGAAGAGGGCCTCTGGATGGTACAGGCCCCGGTGCCCGAAATCGGCCCGGAAGAGGTATTGATCCGCGTCAACAAGACCGGCATCTGCGGCACCGATATCCATATCTGGAACTGGGATGAGTGGGCCGCCGCGACGGTGCCGGTTCCGATGATCACCGGGCACGAGTTCGCCGGTGAAATCGTCGAACTCGGGCGCAATGTGACCGGGCTTGAGATTGGTCAGCGCTGTTCCGGCGAAGGCCACCTGATCACCACCGACAGCCGTCAAAGCCGCGCAGGCAAGTTCCATCTGGACCCCGGCACGCGCGGGATCGGCGTGAACGAACAGGGGGCTTTTGCGCAATACCTGAAACTGCCCGCCTTCAACGTCGTGCCTTTGCCCGATGATGTGCCGGATGAGATCGGCGCCATCCTCGACCCGCTGGGCAACGCCGTGCACACTGCGCTGAGTTTCGATCTGCTGGGCGAGGATGTTTTGATCACCGGCGCTGGCCCCATCGGCATCATGGCCGCGGCTGTCGCGCGCCACGCAGGCGCACGGCACGTGGTGATCACCGATATCAACCCCGACCGCCTGAAACTTGCCGAACACGTTGTACCCACCGTGCGCACCGTCGATGTCTCTAAAGAAGAGTTGCAGGACGTCATCACCGAACTGGGCATGAAAGAAGGCTTCGATGTGGGGCTGGAAATGTCGGGCTCACAAATTGCTCTGGATCAGATGGTCGAGGCACTGGTGATGGGTGGCAAGATCGCCCTGCTGGGTATTCCGCCGGGGAAATCTCCGGTCGACTGGTCGCGCATCGTGTTCAAGGCGATCACCATCAAAGGCGTCTATGGGCGCGAGATGTTCGAAACCTGGTACAAGATGATTGCCATGTTGCAGAACGGTCTGGACGTCAGCCGGGTGATCACACACGAGATGAAGGTCGACGATTTCGCCGAAGGCTTTGCCGCAATGAAATCGGGCCGGTCGGGCAAGGTGGTGCTCGACTGGACCTAACGCTCTGGCACCGCGCGGGTTTTGATCCTAAACAGGGAAGAACCCGCGCGTTTGGAGGAGCACATGGGCGATAAAGACAGGTATCTGGAACGCGGGATCGAGGACTCGCTGGTCACGGATTTCGCGCAAACCCACCGCAAGAGCTATGGCGATTTCCTGCAGCTCAAGACCTTGCTGAACCTGCAAAAGACCTTTCAGGACCCCGCCCAACCCGATGAGATGCTGTTTATCATCATCCATCAGGTCAGCGAGCTGTGGCTGAAACTGATGCACCACCAACTGGTCGAGACACGCCACTTCCTGCAACAGGATGCATTTGGCCCGGCGATGAAGAACCTTGACCGGGTGAAGGCGATCCAGCGGCAGTTGATCGCGGCATGGGAAACCCTGCTGACCATGACGCCCGCAGATTACATGACATTCCGTCAAGCTCTGGGGAGCTCTTCGGGGTTTCAAAGTTATGGCTATCGTCAGATCGAGTTCATTCTGGGCAACAAGGATGCCTCGACCCTGAAAGTGCATGAACATGACCCCGAGGTCATGGAGATACTGAACGCAGCTTTGACCAAGCCGTCGCTTTATGACGAAGTGCTGTTCATGCTGGCGCGTCAGGGATTCGACGTGCCGCAGGACCTGCTGGATCGTGACTATGCGCAGCCCTATTCTGGCGACGCGCGTGTTGTGAAAATCTGGGTACAGGTCTATCGCGACACCGACCGGTTTTGGGACCTCTATGCGCTGGCGGAAAAGCTGATGGATGTGGAATCTCTGTTTCAGCGCTGGCGCTTCGATCACGTCACAGCGGTCGAACGGGTGATCGGCAACCAGCCCGGTACGGGTGGGTCCAGCGGCGTATCCTTCCTGCGCAAGGCCTTGGATTTGCGGTTCTTCCATGATCTTTACGATATGCGGACCGAACTGATGTATACCGAGCAGGAGTAAGCGATGCTGTACCGGGGTTTCACTCAGGAGGAGCTGGATCAGGAATATTCGCCCCGGTCGATGATCGGCGGTGATCTCACCCCTTATATCGACAGCTATGCCGCGCTCAGCGCGCAGCACCGGGCGCAGATGAAGGTGAAAGAGAACCTGGCCTATGGCGACAGCCCGGCGCAGGTTCTGGATTTCTTTCCTGCCAAAGGCGCAGGCGCGCCGCTGCATGTGTTTATCCACGGCGGCTATTGGCAGGCGCTCAGCCAGCGCGAGTCGGCGATGATGGCCCCGGCACTGGTCGAGGCCGAGCAGTCCTTTGCCACCCTCAATTACACGCTCGCCCCGGATGCGCGTATCGGGGACATGATCGAGGAATGCCGCAACGCACTGCTCTGGCTGGCGGAGAATGCGTTCAACCTGGGGTTCGATCCATCCCGCGTCACCCTGTCCGGCCACAGTGCTGGTGCGCATCTGGTCAGCATGGTCATGGCGGAGTCGGCCAATGCGCTGGCCCGCGCCGGGATGCGGGTGCGCGATGTGATCCTGATCAGCGGCGTCTACGATCTGGAGCCGATCAGCCTGACGCCTGTCAACGATCCGCTGCAACTGACCCCGGTCGAGGTACACGACCTGTCCCCCATCCTGCACCTCCCCGCCCCCGGCCCGCGCTATCACGTGACCGTGGCGGAACGGGACACACCCGAATTCATCCGTCAGAGCCGCGACTATGCCGAATTGCTGCGCAAAGGCGGCCATTCAGTCAGTTTCGACCTGCAAAAGGGGATGCAGCATTTCGATATCATCATGCACCCGGGGACGTTTTTGGCAACGTGTTGATAATAAAGGGTATTGAGCGTTAAACAGATTTGGTCTTTGCCTCAAAGAGCCAACACAACCAATACAAACCGTACTTTTTTGACCGAGCCTCGAATGTCCGGTTCGAGCCCGTAGCCGACCTTTGAGTAGAGGGGTGAAACTGGTTATTTAGCGCACCAAGCTAGGAGACAATAGCAGTGCTGTGATACAAAAGGACTGAACACTCGGTACAAGGCTCCCTGCGCTCATTGTGTCAAATCGGTCTAAGGTCTCAGTACCGAGCTGGTTCAATACGCTTTATTAGGCAAGAAAATGTCTCAGTATGATTGAGTTCAGCAGGTCTCCACTTTTAGATAGCGTTGCTGCTTGGCTGATGGGGTGCGGTCTTCGCGATACTAAGGCCGAGGATGTAGTGCAAGGCTTTGGCAACCGTCTGGTTTCCGCTGGTGTCCCTGTAGCTCGGATCAACGTCGGGGGCATGGTCCTGCACCCAATTTTTGGCGCCTTGAATGTGCTTTGGACGGTCCGCGACGACCAAGCCAAGGTCGAACTAACGCCCAGAGACCAGCTTGCGACACCTGGATTCCGCAATACACCTTTTTTCGATTTGGCGCATAACGGCGGTTCCTATAGGCGTTACAAGTTGGAGGATGGGTCGGTCGAGACCAGTTTTCCGATCCTGGAAGACCTTCGTTCAGATGGTGCAACGGATTACCTGGTTCAATTTGAAAGCTATCATCGCGACGACGCTAGCCGCTGGTCGGATTTTCCGCCCGGAATGGAGGGCGTTATGATGTCGGTTTCTACACGACGTATAGGCGGATTTAGCGACTCTGAAATCAACTATATCCGAGCACTCATGCCTGCCCTTGCGCTGGTTATAAAAAACGCTCAATCGCGCATTCTTGCGCAAGGTCTCATGGATGCCTATCTAGGAAGCTACTCTGGAAACCGTGTCCTTGAAGGCGTAATCGAGCGCGGCGATGGAGGGGCAATCGACTGTATTTTGTTTTATTGCGACCTTAGAAACTCCAGTCGGATGGCAGAAGACATGCCATTGAATAGATATCTTGCGTTAATTAACGACTATTTCGATTGCACGGCCGGAGCAGTAGAAGATCACGGCGGTGAAATCCTTAAATTTATCGGCGACGCGGTTATGGCAATCTTCCCAGTGGACGAAAAGTCGAGGCCGGCAGTCGACATGAGCCGCGCTGCATTGTCTTCAGTGTTGGAGAGCTTAGCTCGCGCGAGGGAAAAAAACATCACCTGGCAAAAGCACGGCGGCAGAATTGAATTTGGAATTGCCTTACATCGGGGTTCCGTAATGTATGGAAACGTCGGCACGGAACGTAGGCTGGATTTCACCACGATTGGCCCGGCGGTAAACCAAGTCAATCGGCTTGAGGGACTGTGTAAGTCTCTAAAAACACCTTTGGTAATGTCCTCGGAATTCGCAGCGGATGTTGCAACGCGGCTTGAGCCCTTGGGACAACACCAGTTAGCAGGTATGTCACAAACAACACAGGTCTTTACGCTTCCAGAGTTCGCACCACCGGTCGATAAAAGTAGCTCAATCAATCGATCCAAATGAACGATTTGTTTGATCTTAAGTTAGTCATTTCGGTTTTCTGCAACAAATAATGAACGACTGCTTTGTCCGCACAGCCGACGTTTAGCCAGCTTCACCCGTAATCAGGACAGGATTGTAAGACGCGCGGCACCGACTGATTTCAGAAGATCCTGAACACACGATCGAAAACTCGCGACTTTCCACAAAAAAACAGCGGCCCGAGGGGGCCGCTGTTTTCTGTTTCTATACCGTACCGGATCAGTCCAGCGTGCGGGTGACTTCTTCGCGCTCGAAGATTTCGATCACGTCGCCTGCGCGGATATCGTCGTAGTTTTCGAACGCCATACCGCATTCCTGACCCGACTGAACCTCGGCCACTTCGTCCTTGAAACGCTTCAGCGTCTTCAGCGTGCCTTCGTGGATCACCACGTTGTCGCGCAGCAGGCGGACACCTGCGGAACGGCGGGCAACGCCTTCGGTGACCAGACAGCCGGCAACCTTGCCAACACCGGTAACCTTGAAGACTTCGCGGATCTCGGCGTAACCGATGAACTTCTCACGGATCTCAGCGCTCAGCAGGCCAGAGGCGGCGGCTTTCACGTCGTCCACAAGGTCATAGATTACCGAGTAATAGCGGATCTCCACACCCTTCTGGTTCGCGGTGTTCCGTGCCGATGCGTTGGCACGGACGTTAAAGCCCATGATCGGTGCGCCGGACGCTTCGGCCAGACCGACATCCGTCTCGGTGATCGCACCCACGCCCGAGTGCAGCACACGCACGCGCACTTCGTCGTTGCCAATCTTTTCCATCGCCTGAACGATGGCCTCGGCGGAACCCTGTACGTCAGCTTTGACGAGGATCGGCAGCTCGGCCACGTTCTCGTCTTCCTTGGCCTTCTGCATCAGCTGCTCAAGGGTGGTCGCGGCACCGGCGGCGGCGCGTTTGTCCTTGGCGGCCTGCTCACGATAAGCGGCGATCTCACGGGCCTGCGCTTCAGTCTCGGTCACGTTCAGAACGTCACCGGCCTCGGGCGTGCCGTTGAGACCCAGAACCTCGACCGGAACCGAGGGGCCAGCTTCCTGGACGCGTTCGCCCTTGTCGTTGATCAGCGCACGGACCTTACCGTATTGCTCACCCACAACGAAGATATCGCCCTGACGCAACGTGCCGTTCTGAACCAGAACGGTGGCCACGGGACCGCGGCCCACGTCCAGCTGCGCCTCGATCACGGCACCTTGGGCGGCGCGGTCGGGGTTGGCTTTCAGCTCCAGAATCTCGGCCTGCAGCGCGATGGCTTCCAGCAGCTCGTCCAGACCCTGACCGGTGACGGCGGAGACTTCGACGTCCTGAACCTCGCCCGACATTTTCTCGACGATCACTTCATGCTGCAGCAGATCGGTGCGGACCTTGTCCGGGTTTGCGTCCGGCTTGTCGACTTTGTTGATCGCCACGATCATCGGCACTTCGGCCGCCTTGGCGTGGTTGATCGCCTCGATCGTCTGCGGCATCACCGCGTCATCCGCAGCAACAACCAGAACAACGATGTCCGTGACCTGAGCCCCGCGCGAACGCATCGAGGTAAAGGCCGCGTGACCCGGCGTATCCAGGAAGGTCAGCGTGGTGCCGCCATCGGTTTTCACCTGATAGGCGCCGATATGCTGAGTGATGCCACCGGCCTCACCTGCCACAACGCGTGCGTCGCGGATCGCATCCAGCAGCGAGGTCTTACCGTGGTCAACGTGACCCATGATGGTAATGACCGGCGGACGCGGCTGCAGATCTTCCTCGCTGTCTTCGACCTCTTTGATGACGTCTTCAACATCCGAATCGGATACGCGGGTGACCTTGTGGCCAAATTCTTCGATGATCAGCTCGGCGGTGTCAGCATCGATGGTCTGGTTCTGCGTCACCATCATGCCCATCTGCATCAGCGCCTTGACGACATCAGCCACACGCTCGGCCATACGGTTGGCCAGTTCCGAGACCATGATCGCCTCGGGCAGCTGAACGTCGCGGATGACCTTTTCCCGCTCGACCGGGCCGCCCATGGCTTTCTGACGCGCACGCTCCTGCTTGCGTTTCATCGACGCCATCGAGCGTTGACGGTTGCCTTCGCCACCGGTGGCCTGACCCAATGTCAGCTTGCCCGAGCGGCGGTTGTCGTCACGACCCTTGCCACGGCCACGCTGTTCGCGTTCGCGATCCTGCTTGCGCGGAGCGGCGGCGGGCGCCGGCTTGCTGGCCGGTGCACGGGCGGCTTTGGGTTCTTCGGGGGCCGGGGCGGCAGCAGCGCGTTTGGCGGCTTCTTCTGCCTCTTTGCGCTTGCGTTCTTCCTCTTCGGCCTTCTGACGTGCGCGTTCTTCAGCCTCACGCTGTTCGCGTTCCTTGGCTTCCTGCTCGGCACGGCGACGGGCGCGTTCTTCTTCACGCGCCTTTTCGGCAGCCTCGCGGGCGGCGGCCTCTTCGGCCTCGCGCGCTTTGGCGGCCTGCAGCGCCTTCATCCGGCGGGCCATTTCCGCGTCGGAAATCCCGGCAGGGCGGCGCGACGGATCACCCGAGGGCGTTGCTCCGCCACCCGGTTTGCCGGCGCCCGGCTTGGGAACCACCACGCGCTTGCGTTTGGTTTCCACCACGACATTCTTGGTACGTCCGTGGCTGAAACTCTGTTTCACATTTCCGGGGCGTGCCCCGCCACGAAGACCCAATGTCTTTTTGCCGTCATTATCGCTCATAAAGCTTCTTACCCTTCCGCGCGGCCCCTGCCGCCGTCATCCGTTTCGCGCAAGCCACGCAGGCGCTGCGCTTCCTCTACAACACGTTTGGCGAGTCCACCAGAGGCCAAGGCCGCATGAATCACCGTTTGGCGTCCAAATGCCTGTCCCAACTCGTCCGCAGTGAGCCATCCGATGTATTTTCCGAAGTGCGGCGTGCTGAGTTTCGACTTGCCGCGCCCCGATCCATCGATGGCCTGAATCAGCACCTGGGCCTCTTCCCGGTCCAGCCACGTCTTGACCTTTTCATATCCGGCAACTGCGTCACCGGACTTGCGCGCAAGGCTCAGCAACTCGATCACCCGGCGCGCAACCTGCTTTTCGACCTCGTCCACCAGGTCCTGCGGCACGCTTACTTGCGCCTTGAACCCGCGGGCGAACAGCTTCTTGCCCACGGCCTTGTCCAGTGCAGCGCGATCCGCCGCCACATAGACCCCGCGCCCCGGCAGTTTCGCCGCGACATCCGGAAAGACCTGACCGTCCGGCCCCGTCACAAAGCGGATCAGCCCGTATTTAGGCTGAATCTCGCCCGTGGCGATGCACTTGCGCTCAGGTCCTTCGGACCGATCCTTATGGACGCCACCGCGACCCATGTGTGCCACCCGAGGCCCTGAGATCAGGCCTCGGCCTCCTCTTCAGCAATTTCGCCGTCTTCTTCGGCCTGCTCCAACTCGGCCGGATCGACCCAGCCCAGCATGATGCGGGCGGTCATGACCAGATCCTGCGCCTCTTCAAGCGTCACGCCGAAGGGCTCCAGTACACCATCATCCTTGATGCGTTCGCCATCGACCGTGGTCCAGCCACCGGCCAGTTCCCAGTCGGCGCAGGTTGCGAAGTCTTCCAGGGTCTTCACATCGTCCTTGGCCAGCGCCTCTACCATCTGGGGTGTCAGGCCTTCGAATTCAATAAGGCTATCCTCGGCGCCCAGAGAGCGGGCCGCATCCAATGCCGCCTTGGCCTGTGCTTCCAGGAATTCCCGTGCGCGGGTCTGCAGCTCTTGCGCGGTGCCTTCGTCGACGCCGTCGATCACCAGCAGTTCGTCGAGCTCGACATAGGCGACCTCTTCGAGGTTGGTGAAGCCTTCCGACACCAGCAGCTGCGCGAAGAACTCGTCCAGATCGAGGCTGTCCATGAACAGCTTGGTGCGGGCTTCGAATTCTTTCTGACGGCGCGCCGATTCTTCGGCCTCGGTCATGATATCAATGTCCAGACCGGTCAGCTGACTGGCCAAGCGCACGTTCTGACCACGACGGCCAATGGCGAGGCTCAGCTGCTCCTCGGGCACCACGACTTCGATCTTGCCGGCTTCTTCGTCCAGAACCACCTTGGAAACCTCGGCGGGCTGCAGCGCGTTCACCAGGAAGGTCGGCTGGTCTTCGTTCCACGGGATGATGTCGATTTTTTCGCCCTGCAGTTCGTTAACAACGGCCTGCACGCGGCTGCCGCGCATACCAACGCAGGCGCCGACGGGATCAATCGAACCGTCATAGGAAATCACGGCGATCTTGGCGCGCGATCCGGGGTCACGGGCCACGGCCTTGACCTCGATGATGCCGTCATAGATTTCCGGCACTTCCATCTTGAACAGCTCGGCCATGAATTCCGGCGCGGTGCGCGACAGGAAGATCTGGTGGCCACGGACCTCGCGGCGAACTTCCTTGATGTACGCGCGCACACGGTCGTTCGGGCGATAGCTTTCGCGACCGATCTTGTCATTGCGGCGCAGAACGGCCTCGGCCCCGCCCAGATCGACGATGACATTGCCGAACTCTTCGCGTTTGACCGCACCGTTGATGATGGTACCGGCGCGATCCTTGAATTCCTCGTACTGACGATCACGTTCGGCTTCGCGCACCTTTTGCAGGATCACCTGCTTGGCGGACTGGGCAGCAATACGGCCCATTTCAACCGGCGGCACTTCTTCGACGAAGACGTCACCAACTTCGGGCGATTCCATATACTGTTTCGCCTGCTCGACGGTCATCTCGGCCTGGTAGTTTTCCAGCTCATCATCTTCGACAACGGTGCGGACGCGGGTAAAGGTTGCCTTGCCGGTCTTGCGGTCGATCGAGACGCGAATGTCCATCTCGGCGCCGTAACGGCTCTTGGCGGCACGGGCGAGCGATTCTTCCATCGCTTCGACGACCAGACCGGGGTCGATCATCTTTTCGCGGGCCACGGCCTCGGCGGTCTGCAGCAGCTCCAGCTGGTTGGCTGAGGTGATTGCCATCAGTTCGTCTCCTCTTCGGACCCTTCGGTCTCAATCTCGTCGAAAGCGTTTTCGTTCAGGGCACCGGCGTCCTTGCGCTGGCGCAGCATTTCCTTGATCAGGTCATCGGTCAGGACCAGCTTGGCGTCGCTCAGCCAGTCGAATTGCAGACCGATGGTAATCGTCTCAGCCCCCTCGGGGATGTTGATCAGAACCTCATCCCCTTCGATCCCGGCCAGTTCACCCTTAAAGCGGCGTCGGCCGTCGATCAGCTCGGCGGTCTCGATCTTGGCCTCATACCCTTCGAATGTCTCAAAGTCCTTGAGACGGGTCAGAGGGCGGTCGATGCCGGGGCTGGACACTTCCAGCGTGTAGGCATCAAGGATCGGGTCCTCGACATCCAGCGTGGCGCTGACCGCGTTGGAAATCTCGGCGCAGTCATCCACTTCGATGCCGCCATCGGGCTTGTCGGCCATGATCTGCAGCGTGGTCTGCTTACCGCTCATCAGGCGGATGCGGACGAGCTCGTACCCCAGATCCTCGATCACGGGGGTGATGATCTCGGCCAGTCGCCGGTCAATGGCGGCTTTGGCAATAAGGTCGTTTGTCATCAGGTTCTCTACCCTTCAGCCGGGCACAAAAAAACGGGCGCGCGGCCCGTCGAACTTTCCGGTGGAGCCCCGGACCGAAGCCCGACACGCCGCTGTTGAAACTGCATATACGCAGGGTTTACCGAAACTGCAACCCCCGGCACGAGTCGTGAACGAATTTACGCCCGCCACCACCGCTCGGCAATGCGCCCGTCGTCCAGTGCGCGTCTTGCCCCGATCTGGCGCGGCATACCCACCTGCGGGGCTACGGCCAGCGCCACATCCGATTCGCTGGGGTGGTACCGCAGACCGCGCTGGCCTTTCAGATCATCGCCTTCGGGCAGGGCCGCCACATCTACATAGCCGTCCCGCAACGCCTCGGCCCGGACGCGGGCATCCGGGATGACAATGATTTCGAACGTGTCGGCCCACCCGGCGGTGCCGTCCTTGTAATGCCCGGCAACCTTGCGGCCCAGGAAATTGCGATCATCCTCGGCCCGTTCGACACGATAACAACCGGTGCCATTGGCCGCGTGCAGAGGCGTCACGCCCTGACCCTCGCGCGTGATGACAAAGCGGTTGTCGGCCAACAGGAAAGGCAGGCCCGGATTGGCCTCGGCCAGTTCCAGCCGCACCGAGTCGGGCGTCAGCGCCTCGGCCCGTCCGACCTCGCGCAGCACCGAGACCACATCAGCCACGTCCAAAACCGTGCCATCGTGGAACGCCACGTCGCTGCGCAGGTCAAAACGCCAGACGCACGCGTCGGCATCGGTCTGCCAGCCGGTTGCCAGTTCACCGCGCAGGGTGCCGTCGGGCGCAATCTCGGTCAGGGTATCGAACACGGCCCCTCGGGCCACCTGTTCCAGACTGTCATCGCGCGGCACCGCAAGGCGCAGCGTGCCACCTTTCTTGGGCGTATCCGCCAACGAGGCCCCGGTCGCCGCCAGCAACGCAGCGGCAGCACCCGAGGCAAATAATGCGCGGCGGTCAATCCGGGTCATGCCACCCCCTCGGCCACGCGGTCCATGATCCGGACCAGTTCGGCGCTGATACCGGGTTCGGACAAGGCGTGGCCTGCGTTGCGCACCATTCTCAGGTCGGCGTTGGGCCAGCGTTCCGCCAAATTCCAGGCGGCCTGCGGCGGGCAGATCATGTCATAGCGCCCCTGCACGATATGGCCGGGGATATGGGCGATCTTCTCGACCTGATCCAGAATCTGCCCGTCTTTCTCAAGGAAGGCACCGTTGATGAAATAGTGATTCTCAAGCCGCGCAAAGGCACGCGCATATTCGCCGGGGCTTTCCCCTGTTGCGCCGTTGGTGTGAATCGACGCCAGCGCATTTTCCCATGCCGACCACGCACGCGCGTACAGGATTTCCGTTGCGCGATCCCCTGAGAACAGGCGCTTGTTGTAAGCCCCGATGGTGTCGGACAGCTCTTCCTCGGTCAGCAGAGCAGTGAATTTCGCCCATGGTTCGGGCCAGAACTTGCCCGCGCCGCCGCCATAGAACCAGTCCAGCTCAGACTTGGTGGCCAGAAACACACCGCGCAGCACCAGGCGATTGACGCGGTCTGGATGCGCCTGCGCATAGACCAGTGCCAGAGTCGCGCCCCAGCTGCCGCCGAACACGGTCCAATCCTCGATATCCAGCAAGGTCCGCAACCGCTCGATATCAGCGACCAGATGCCACGTCGTGTTGTCGGTCACTGACGCGTGCGGCCGCGACCGGCCACAGCCGCGCTGATCGAACAGAATCACCCGAAAGACGGCCGGGTCGAAATACCGCCGCATCGCCGGGCTGCAGCCGCCGCCCGGCCCACCATGCAGCACGACCACCGGCTTGCCGTTGGGATTGCCGCATTGTTCCATATAGATACGGTGCCCGTCGCCCACATCGACCATGCGCTGATCGAAAGGATCGATCGGCGGGTACAGATATTGAACTGCGCGCTTTTGGTCCGGGTACTTGTCCATTATGGGCCTATATAGTCCTTAAACGTAAAAGAGCATACGGAGACAGGAATGCAAGCGCATCCGAACACGGTGGACCCTTCCGAGATCGCAAAATTCGAAGCGATGGCGGCCGAGTGGTGGGACCCTCATGGGAAATTCAAGCCCCTGCACATGCTGAATCCGTGCCGTCTGGACTATATCACACAACAGATTGCGGGCGAATTTGACCGTGATCTGAAGGCGCCGCGCCCGTTCGAGGGCTTGCGACTGCTGGATATCGGCTGTGGTGGCGGGTTGCTGAGCGAACCGATGGCGCGTCTTGGGGCCACGGTCGTCGGAGCCGACGCCGCCGAAGGCAACCTGCCCGTCGCCCGCATCCATGCCGAGCAATCGGGGCTGGAAATCGACTACCGCCACACCACCGCCGAAGACATGGCCGCTGCGGGCGAGCAATTCGACGTGGTTCTGAACATGGAGGTGGTCGAACACGTCGCCGACCCGGCGGGATTTTTGACCGCATCACAACACTTGCTGAAACCGGGCGGTTTGCTGATCTGCTCGACCATCAACCGCAACCCGAAATCCTATGCGATGGCGATTTTCGGGGCCGAGGTCGTCATGCGCTGGCTGCCGCGCGGTACGCATGAATGGAACAAGTTCATCACGCCTGATGAGCTGTTTGACCTGCTGCGCCAGGCCGGGCTGGACCCGGTGGACCGTAAGGGATTCGTGTTCAACCCGATCCTGTGGAGCTGGTCGATCTCGGACCGGGATCTGAGCGTGAATTATGTGACGGCGAGTGTGAAGCCGGGGTGAGTTTGGGTAATCACACCCGTCCTAAGCATTCTCAGCAAACCGGCACTCTTGAGCATTGAAGCCTGTCACGCCTGCAGACTTGAATGCAGAGTACAATTCATCTGATGCGATCAAGAATTGCGTCAGCCTCTTCTCGATCCAAAGGTGCCGGTTTAACACAACGCTTCGACGCCATTTCAGACGCGGCGGGCGCGCTTTCACAGCCAGAGAGTGTATCTCTGCAATACTTCCGTCTTTGCGGCGCAGCTTTCTGTGCCATTCAGCTACGTCAGACTCTTCAATAACAATGGCACCATCCAAGACATTTTCTGCCCCCAATTGGAAGCGAAAGAACTCTCCTCCAATTCCGAAGCGAAAAAATGGCGGCTCGGTTTGGAATGAACGATAAGGGCGACCAGTCACAGGCTTGCCATTTCGGGTAACAATTGTGTCGTGGAACTGGTGCGTCGATGGTTCGAGTTCCTCAATCAATCGACGAGCCGTTTCTCCTACGTAGATATCGGTATAGCAATAGTTCGCAAACTCTGGCAGAGGATTAGGCGCTTCCCAGATGTCAAGCCGGAACGGAAGCAGTTCGGGCGGAACATCGGCAACAAAACCCGATAAGCAATGTGAATCAATCGGATTGTACTCGTTTGAGTAGCCGCCCTCTAAACCTAAACGAATGTTGGCAGATTGAACGTCTAGTATCCAAGGCATAACTTAATTTCCTGCTCGCCGGTCACTCGTCAGCTTCTCAAACTCTTCCGAGACCTACTGAACCGTGTTGTTTCAATCCGTTAAGCCCTATTCACCCTCAAGCTGCAACCGCAAATCCCGCAACACGGGCAGCGTGCTGCGGACGCGCTCCAGCCCCAGCTCTCCGACCACGCGGTTGATCAGAGGGGCAATAGATGAAATCGCCTGATCCCGCGCCCTGCGACCGGCGGGGCTGATCGCGACCATCTTGCGGCGGGCGTCGTCCCAGTCGGGGCGGATGTGGATGTATCCGGCCCATTCCAGCTTGGCCAGGGTGTTGGTCATCGCCCCGCGCGTGACGTGGAAAGTGCTGGCCAATTGCGCCGGGGTGCGCTCGTCGCCCACAAACACCAGATGGTTCAGCACCGAGAAATGCGAGATTTCCATGCCCTTGGGCAGCACCCGGCTCAGCCGGTTCCGCAACAGTTGGTCGGCGGTCAGGATCTCGCTGAATAGCGTGACCGCAAGGGCATTGTGTTCGTCAGTCATGTCTCGGTTCTGGGTCAGGGCCCGTCGAAAGGCCGCACGTGAGTCAGTGAGGGCACGCGACGGCGCGCCTCTGTCACAGAACTATCATCCAAATCGAAAAAGTGAATGCCCGGATCGGTGCCTGCGTCGATGACGACCTCTCCCCACGGGGCCACGACCATGCTGTGACCATAAGTATGGCGCGTCTTGCCGCGGGTTTTCGGATGCGTGCCGGTCTGTGCGGGCGCCAGCACCCAACAGCTGTTTTCAATCGCCCGGGCGCGCAGCAGAGATTGCCAATGGGCCGCGCCGGTCACCGGCGAAAACGCCGCCGGGACGGTCAGGATACGCGCGCCCGCGTGCGCCAAGGCCGCATAAAGATGCGGGAACCGGATGTCATAACAGATGGTCATGCCGACCGCGCCGAAATCGGTCGTGGCCAGCACCGCCCGGTCGCCGGGGCGGTAGTTCTTGGATTCGCGGAAGGTCTCGGACTCTGACACTTGCACATCGAACATATGTATCTTGTCGTACCGCGCCACGATCTGCCCCCGCGGGTCGACCATGAAAGAGCGATTGCCAAAGCGCCCGTCAGCATCGTGGGTTTTGATCCCCAATGAGCCGATCAGCAGCCACACGCCCAGCGCTGCGGCCTGATCTCGCAGTCCCGCCAGCGTCTGGTCATCTTCTTCATGCTGCAAAACCTCGCGCTGCCGTGTCGTGCTGGTGGATACGCAGTTCGTCACCTCGGGCGTCAGGATGAACCGCGCGCCCTGCCCGGCGGCCTCGGCCATCATGGCGCGCACGGTTGCCAGGTTTTCGGCCGGATCATCCGACGAGGTGAGTTGCAGCAGCGCGGTTTTCATCAGGCCGCCAGCAGGCGATCCAGCTTGCCCTGGCGCTCCAGCTCATAGAGATCATCGCAGCCGCCCACATGTTCGGTGCCGATGAATATTTGCGGCACGGTGCGTTTGCCGCCCGCGCGCTGAATCATCTCGGGCTTGCGTTTGGGGTGCAGCAAGACGTCGATCTCTTTGAATTCGACGCCTTTCTGTTTCAGCAGCCGCTTGGCCGCGTGGCAATAACCGCATAGCGGCGAGGTGTAGAGTTCTACCGGCTTCATATTCCGTCCCTTCGGGTTTCGCGCAATCCTGAGCGAATTAGGCATCCTTGGCAACGCGCGCCAGTACCAACACGAAAATATGATTTGCTCCCGCGGCAAGGCAGACACGGGCACAAGCCGCCAGCGTTGCGCCCGAGGTCATCACGTCATCCACCAACAGAACATCACGCCCCTGCATCCGGTTACACCGTTTGGGATGCGCTACAATGGCGTCCGACAATGTCTCAGCCCGTTCCGCAGCGGTTTTGCCATCCAGAACCGGAGTCCGCACCCGTCGCACCAGCAAGTCCGGACACACGTCCTTCCCGGTCTGCCGCCCCAGATGCTGAGCAAGCAGCGCCGACTGGTTATAACGTCGTTTCAACAGCCGCGACCAATGCAGGGGTACCGGAGCAATCAGCATGTCGTCACGGAACAACTCTCGCCCGGCCTGCGCCATCCAGCGGGCCGCCGGTTTCGCCAACTCCGGCCTGTCCCCATGCTTCAACGCCAGAATCAGGGACCGCGCCTTACCGTCATACAAAAGCGCCGCGCGCCCGTCCTGCCAGGGGCGGGGCGCCTTCATGCAGTCATCACACTCGATCCGGTGGCCATCCGCCTCACCCGGCAGGGGCACGCCACAGCATTCGCACACCACCCCACCAATAAAGGGCGTGTCGCGCCAGCATTGGCCACACAGGCCGAAATCCTGTTCGGTCAGATCGCCGCATCCCAGGCAGCGCGGTGGATAGATCAGTTGAACAGCGGTTTGAATCCGCTGCCACATGCGATAATTGCGCCCTATGAAGCTGCCTGACTCCAACGCACCCTCTCTGTTCGACCACCTGGCCCTGACCCGGCACCGCGCCCGCGCGCAGGATGACGCGCTGTTTCTGCACCACGCCGCCGTGGACGAGGTGCAGGATCGGCTCTCCATGGTTAACAAAACCTTTACGGCGCCCGCAGTGGTGACGCCGTTTGCGCAGATTTGGCAGGATGTGCTGCCCGGAGCACAGATCATCGCAGATGATGACGTACTGGACCTGACACCCGGCGCACATGATCTGGTCATACACGCCATGGCGTTGCATTGGGCCAATGATCCTGTGGGGCAGCTGATCCAATGCCACCGCGCCCTGCGTCCCGACGGGCTGCTGCTGGTGGTCTGCCTGGGTGGAGAGACCCTGCACGAGTTGCGAGCCGCACTTGGGCAGGCCGAGATCGAAGTTGCCGGCGGCCTCAGCCCGCGCATCGCGCCTATGGCCGAGCTTCGCGATCTGGGCGGTTTGCTGCAACGGGCGGGGCTCGCTCTGCCGGTCGCCGACACCGCGCGCCTGACGGCGGAATATCGCGACCTGACCCACCTGATGCGCGATCTTCGGGCGATGGGAGAGACCAACAGCCTGTCGGGCCGCGTGAAACACCCAACAAGACGGCAGGTCTTTGCCCGGGCGCAGCAGATCTATGCCGACCACTTCACCACGCCTCAGGGCCGTCTGGCCGCCACGTTCGAGCTGATCTGCCTGACCGGCTGGTCGCCGGACGAAAGCCAACAGAAACCCCTACGCCCGGGATCGGCCAAAGCACGTCTTGCCGATGCACTGGGTGCAAAAGAAGGCAAACTGCCCGATTGACGACCGGGTTTTTCCGGTTATCTCAGCTTGGCATAGAGAAATCTCAGGAAGCTCGACATGTTTGACGCCACTCGCCCATCCCACGCCCCCGCAGACCACCCCAAGGTCAAGATGGGCCGCGTCGGCATTCTGCTGGCCAATCTGGGCACGCCGGACGATTACAGCTATTGGCCGATGCGCCGATATCTGAACGAGTTCCTGTCGGATCAGCGCGTGATCGATTATCCCAAGTGGAAATGGCAACCGATCCTGCAGGGCATCATCCTGACCAAACGCCCCTTCAGCTCGGGCGAGGCCTACAAATCGATCTGGAACCACGACAAGGGCGAAAGCCCGCTGATGACGATCACCAAGGACCAGACCGCCAAGCTGCGCGACGTGATGCAAGCGCGCTATGGTGATCGTGTGCTGGTCGATTTCTGCATGCGCTACGGCAACCCCTCGACCAAGTCCAAAGTGCGCGAGATGGTCGCCGCAGGCTGCGACCGCATCCTGTTCTTTCCGCTTTATCCGCAATACGCCGGTGCCACGACCGCCACCGCCAACGACCAGTTCTTCCGCGCACTGATGGAGGAAGCCTGGCAACCGGCAACCCGCACCGTGCCCGCCTATTTTGATGAACCCGCTTATATCGACGCCTTGGCCGGATCGGTGGAACAGGCCTATGCGGCGATGGAAGCAAAGCCCGACATTCTGGTCGTCTCGTACCACGGAATGCCGGAACGCTATTTACAGCAGGGTGACCCCTATCACTGCCAATGCGCAAAAACCTCGCGGTTGCTGAAGGAACGGCTCGGCTGGTCGGATGACCAGCTTGTGTCAACCTTCCAGTCCCGATTCGGACCCGAGGAATGGCTGAAGCCCTATACGGTCGACCACGTGGCCGAGCTGGCCAAGCAGGGCAAAAAGAACATCGCCGTCATCGCTCCGGCGTTTTCTGCCGATTGCATCGAAACGCTGGAAGAGATCAACGAAGAAATCCGGGAAAGCTTTGAAGAGGCGGGCGGTGAGAGCTTTACCTATATCCCCTGCCTCAACGACGATGATTCGCATATCGCGGCGCTCGGCAAGGTGATCGAAGACAACCTGAAGGGCTGGCTGGACTGACCGGCCCTTCCATCAGGCCCACTCAACCAGACATGAAAAAAGGCGGTGGATTGCTCCACCGCCTTTTCTCTAGATGACGCCTGTCAAATTAGCTTGCTGCAACAGCTGCGGCAACTACGACCAGCAGGATCAGCGGCAGGATGATGCCCTGCGACGAACCTTGAGTTTCCTCAACAACAACCGGTGCTTCCACAACCGGCTCTTCCAGGTTACCGGCATAAGCGGTCGAAGCAGCAGCGGTCAGTGCAGCGGCGAGAACGAGTTTCTTCATATTAACCTCCAGAATTTGCACGGTTCCAAATAGCGAAACCGCACATCCAAGACTTACCTCGTAGGTTTTTTCTAATCAGCTATCCAACTGGAATGCAATTGCAACTTGCGCCGCAAGCGGGTTCGTGCGCGAAAATGTCGTCAAATAAGCAACACTTGCGTGCCGACCTTCGCCATAGAAAACAGTTCGGCAATGTCTTCGTTGAACAGGCCGATACAGCCATTTGACGATCTGCGGCCGATTTTGCGCGTATCGTGGGTGCCGTGGATACGGTAATATTTCCAGCCCAGGTACAAAGCATGTGTTCCCAATGGGTTATCCGGTCCCGGTGGGATATAGTCCGGCCATTCCGGATTGCGCTTTTTCATCGACGGCGTAGGCGACCAGCTGGGTCCTTCGACCTTGCGGACCACACTGGTGCGGCCGCGGCGGGTCAGCTCCTCGGTCAGAGGCACGGAAGAGGGATATAATTTGTACACCCGCTGATCCTCGGACCAGTAATGCAGTGCGCGCGAGACGGTATCGACCAGAATGGCCCCATTATTGGTGTTGGAAAAATAGGGCTGCCAGTCCAGCGCACGGAACCCCGAGATATTGCGACGCACATCTGGTTCCGGCTCGGGCGCGGGGCGCAACGGGTCGCCGGGAATGTATTGGGCGACCGCGGGCGTGGCCAGCAGGGCCGACGCTCCGGCCAGGAATCCCCGGCGGGAGGGCGCATGAATGTGTTTTTTGACCATGACGGGCGGTCCTTTTCTAAGGCCAGTCTGAAATTCACGCGTATTTTATGGCCAGAATGCGTCAGTCGCAAATCAAACCGGCAGAATCATGCGGAACCGGGCCAATGTGCGTTTGCCCAAGGCGGCCTGTCGCGCTATGCCCTAGGTTAAACCAAATATCAGGTCGATCATGACGCGTATCATTTCTTTGCTATTTGCCTGCTTTGTCGGGCTGGCCGCATGTACCCCCGGCAGCACTCCAACCTATGGATCGGACGGACGGCCACTGCCGACAGTCTATAAAATCCGGGGAAACCCCGAAAAACTGCAGTTCCGTATGCTTGATTCGGTCAACGCGCTGCGTCAGGCGCAGGGCCTGCAGGCGGTGCAGTTGAATTCGCAACTGAACGCCGCGGCGGCTACGCATGCCAAGGACATGGCACGCCAGAACCGCCCCTGGCACTTTGGGTCGGACGGTTCATCGCCGATCGATCGCGCTCAGAGGGTTGGCTATTACGGCACATTCCTGGGTGAAGCGATCTCGGAAACCTATGAGACCGAGACCGAAACTCTGGCCGCCTGGATGCAGGAACCCGGCCCGCGTTCGGTGATCATGGACCCCAATGCCACGCAGATGGGCTTTGCCTGGCACCAGGAAGGCGGCGGTAAAATCTGGTGGACGCTGGAAATGGGCGCGGGCGGATAACCGCAGCCCCAACCGAAAACAAAAAAGCCCCCGGCAAACCGGGGGCTTTTTTGTATCTACAGGGGCTTAGGCCGCTTGCATGGACTGCGCTTCGGTCAGAATGGCGTACAGCTTGACCGGATCGGGATTGGCCCGCAGTTTCGCACAAACCGAAGTGTCGCGCAGGGTTCGCGACACCAGAGCCAGCGCCTTCAGGTGATCCACCCCGGCCTCTTCCGGTGCGAACAGCGCAAAGGCGATATCCACCGGCTGACGGTCGACCGACCCGAAATCAATCGGCTTTTCCAGCATCACGAACACGCCCGACACGCTTTCCAGCTCTGCCATGCGTGCATGTGGCAGTGCCACGCCATGCCCGACACCGGTGGGGCCGAGGCTTTCCCGCTCCAGCAGCCCGTCCACAACGATCTGGGCCCCAAGGCCCAGAGTTGCGTCGGCCACGTCGGCGATTTCCTGAAACAGCCGCTTCTTGCTGGACGCGGCCGACAGTACACGCACTGCTTCGGGCTTCAGTATGCTCGAAAGCTCCATGATTACGCTCCATGGCGGAGCCCCCGCAGGATGCAGGGGCGAGCCTTTACTATTCTTGCCTGTTACGGATCGATCCAGCCGATGTTGCCATCATCCCGGCGGTACACGACGTTCAATCCGTCCTTGTTTTCATTCCGGAACACCAGCACCGGAGCGCCGGCCAGTTCCATCTGCATAACGGCTTCACCAACACTCAACGATGGGATCTTGGTTTCCATCTCAGCCACGATCATCGGCTGCAGGGATTCCGGCTCCGCTGCGGACTCAGACTCGTCAGAAGCGAGGATATATGAGGAAGCTCCGAAGAGTTCAACCGGCTCGGACCGATCCTTGTGGTGATCCTTGAGGCGGCGTTTGTAGCGGCGCAATTGGGTTTCCATCTTGTCGCAGCAGCCCTCGAACGCCGCGTAGATTTCGGTTGCGTGAGCCTTGGCCTGCGCCGTCAGACCGGTGGAAAGATGTACGGTGGTTTCGCATACATATTCATGCGCAGAACGGGAAAAGACGACATTGGCATCGGTCGGACGCTGGGCGTATTTGCCCACGACCTCGCCCAGTTCGGTCTGCACATGAGTCTGGAGTGCAACACCGATGTCGATCTGTTTTCCGCTGATTTGGTAACGCATGTGATCTCCTTCACAATTCACACCCATTCTGACGTCACGTAACGCGACGCACTTCTTTTTATCGGGTGGGGGGTAGAGACATTTCCAGCGGTAGCCGCACCGTTCCCCTTTCCATGAAGGGGCATCGTGATCCAGACGGGAACCGAAGAAATGCCATGACCCAATTGAGGCAAGAGACGGCCGAAGAGTCAATCAAAACAGACGTGTATATACGTGATTTCCGCCATGCACTCGGCGCATTTCTGCGCAAGCTTATGAAATCCGGAAATTTTCACCCAGATAGACGCGGCGGACGTTCTCATTTTCGACCACTTCGTCCGGGGTTCCGGACATCAAAACCTGCCCGTCATGCAGTATATAGGCGCGATCCACAATTTCCAGCGTTTCCCGCACGTTATGGTCGGTGATCAGAACGCCGATGCCGCGCTTTTTCAGATCCGCGACAAGGTGGCGGATATCGCCGACGCTGATCGGGTCAACACCCGCAAAGGGTTCATCCAAAAGCAAATATTTCGGATCAGCCGCCAGACAGCGGGCAATCTCAACGCGGCGGCGTTCACCGCCCGACAGTGCCAGGGCTGGTGCCCGGCGCAGGTGTTCGATCGAGAAATCCGACAGCAACTCTTCCAGTCGCTCCTTGCGGCGATGGGCGTGACGCACCGTAATGTCCAGAACAGCGGCGATATTGTCCTCGACGCTCATGCCGCGAAAGATCGACATTTCCTGCGGCAGATAGCCGATACCCAGTCGGGCGCGGCGATACATCGGCAGGGTCGTGACGTTCTGCCCGTCAATCGTGACCGTGCCCGCCTCGGGGAAAACCAGCCCGGCGACCGAGTAGAATGTGGTCGTCTTGCCCGACCCGTTCGGCCCCAACAGCGCCACAACTTCGGACCGGGCAAGCGTCATCGACACATCCCGGATCACGGTCTTCTTGCGGTAGGATTTCCGCAGCTTTTCGATACTGAGGCCGGAATTGCCCTCGGCCACGGTCAGTTCGGGGCGCGCCATCAGTTGTTGCCCTGCTGCAGGATGGTTTTGACATTGCCGGTCATCGTCGCGGTACCTGCGGTCAGGTCGGCATTCATCTGATCGCCGCTGATGGTGCTGGGCCCCTGGTTCAGCAGCACATTGCCCTTCATCACGATCACGCCGGAATCGATGGTATATTCGGCCCAGTCGCCCTCGGCCGCGTCGGGCGGGCTGACCAGAACCACATCCTCGGTCGCTTCCATCCTCTCAATGCCCGAGCGGTCCTCGTTGTAGATGACCAGCACACGTTCGGCAGTCAGGCGCATTTCGCCCTGAATGACGATCACATTGCCCAGAAACTCGGCCGATCCGTCCTCTTGATTGACGTTCAGCTTTTCCGAGGTCACTTCAACCGGCAGGCTGGGGTCGGCCTGGGTCGCGCCAAACGCAACCTGAGTCTCCTGCGCCGCCGCAGAAAAGGCACCAAGGATCATAAATAGGCAAAGTGGCACAAATCGGAAATCGAACACAGGTTATCTTTCTGCTCTTTGAGGCTCGTATATCAGCTTCACGCCATCTGTAAAAAGAATATGCACGGGGCCATCGGTTTTTTCCGTACCAAAGCTCATGCTGCCGGCGGTGAAATTGCCGATGATCCCGGTTCCGTTGACCTGACCGGGCGCGTCGCCCCGGATTTCGTCCAATGAGGTATTCAGCAGGTCGGTGGTGATTTCCGTGCCATCGGTCGAAGTGATAACGACGTCACCGACAAACGTGGCCGTGTTCTTGTCGGGCCGGATCATGCCCGAATTGGAATCCAGCGTGATGACCCCACCGTCCAACAGGTTCATACGGCCACGGAATTCGGCCGCAGTGGGAATTGAGCCTTCGCGTCCCTGCGTTGCCCGGATCGCCTCGATCTGAACCTCTTCGCCCTTGCGGGTGGTGCCACGGTAATTCGGTTGCGTCACCACCTGATCGGCCAGCCGTTCATCGATGTCCTGCTGGGTAAACGGAACGCTGACATTGGTCTCGATACTGCGCGACAGAAGGAAAACGGTGGACAGCATCAGGATGGCCACCAACGGCAGCACCACCTTGAAGAACTGAACCATGCGGGAATGTCCGTCCACCGTGCGACCCTCCACCTAGCCCAGACCGACGCGCAGGCAGTCGTGGATATGCAGCAACCCTTGTGCCGGGCCCTGCGTTTCGGGGTCGACCACGAACAGCGAGGTGATCTTGCGATCGTTCATGATCGCAACTGCCTCTTCTGCCATCGCATTGGGTGCGATGGTCAGCGGATTTTCGGTCATCACTTCTTCGGTGGTCTTGTTCAGAAGCCCGTCCATGTTTCGACGCAAGTCGCCATCGGTCACGATGCCCATCAGGCGGCCCGCTTCATCCGTCACGCCGACGACGCCGAAACTTTTCTGACTCATGACCAGCAGTGCCTCGGTCATGGGTGTGCCAACGGACACCAGAGGTAGGTCTTTATGCATCAGGTCACGTACGGTGGACAGCTGTGCGCCCAGCTTGCCGCCGGGATGGAAGGCGCGGAAATCTTCGGGTTTGAAGTCGCGGTATTTCATTAGCGCGATGGCCAGCGCGTCCCCCATCGCCAGCGTCAGCGTGGTGGAAATCGAGGGTACCATGCCGAAGCCACAGGCCTCACCCATCGACGGGATCAAAAGGTGCACGTCGGCCTGTTTCATCAGCGTGCTTTCCGGCTTGCTGGACAATCCGATCAGCGGAATGCCAAAGCGGCGGGTAAAGGCTAGCAGGTTCACCAGTTCCGGCGCCTCGCCCGAATTCGAAATGGCCAGAACCACGTCACCTTTCGACACCATGCCCAGATCACCATGGCTCGCCTCGGCCGGGTGCACGAAATAGGCGGGCGTGCCGGTGCTGGCCAGCGTCGCGGCAATCTTGTGGCCGATATGACCCGACTTGCCGATGCCGCTGATGATGATCCGGCCCGGCGCCTGCAGGATCAGTTGCACGGCCTCGGCAAAGTGTTCGTCCAGACTGTCGGCCAGAACGTCCAGCGCGCGGGCTTCGTCGGTGACGACCTGCCGGGCGGTTCTCAGGAATGCTTCGGTATCGGTCATGAGTGCGCAAAAATATCCGTTTCGGGCCAACCGGCGAGGTCGAGTTTCGCACGCATCGGCAGGAAGTCAAAACATGCCTGCGCCATTTCAGTGCGCCCTTCGCGGGCCAGACGCCCATCCAGCGCTTCGCGCAGGCGGTGCAGGTAAAGAACGTCCGATGCGGCATAGTCCAGCTGCGCATCGGTCAGGGTCTCGGCGCCCCAGTCGCTCATCTGCTGCTGCTTCGAGATATCGACGCCGATCAGCTCCTGACACAGGTTTTTGAGGCCGTGGCGGTCGGTGTAGGTACGCACCAGACGGCTGGCGATCTTGGTGCAATAGACCGGCGCGGCCAATGCCCCAAAGGTGTGGTACATCGCGGCAATGTCAAACCGACCGAAATGGAACAGCTTCAGCACATCTGGATTTTCCAGCATTGCGCACAGGTTCGGGGCCTCTGTCTGACCCATTTCGACCTGTACGATATGGCTGTTGCCATCACCACCAGACATCTGGATCACGCACAGGCGATCCCGATGCGGGTTCAGCCCCATGGTTTCGCAGTCAATGGCCACAACAGGGCCCAGGTCCAACCCGTCCGGCAGGTCGTTTTTATAGAGATGGTTCGCCACGCGGGTCTTCCTTTGTCCGGTATCGCCCCCGAGATAGGGGGTTTGATCCCCGAACTCAACGCTATCAATAGAATGCGGCCAAGTTGCGCGGATTTCTTGACCCTGAAGGTATTGACGGGAAAATGGATTCGGGCGCAACACTTCGGGTCACATGGGCTCCGGGGCGGGCTCGAATGGTCAAAAGGTCCAACCGGCTGATGCTGAGTGTTCTGCGAAATCAAACGTATCGCCACCTGCTGGCGGCCCAACTGGTTGCCCTCACGGGCACCGGGCTGGCGACGGTGGCGCTGGGCCTGCTGGCTTATGATCTGGCCGGAGACGCGGCGGGCATGGTTCTGGGCACGGCCCTGACGATCAAGATGGTCGCCTATGTGACCATCGCCCCCCTCGCTGCGGCCTTTGCCGAACGGCTGGATCGCCGCCGGATGCTGGTGGCACTGGATCTGGTGCGCGCGCTGGTTGCGATCTGCCTGCCCTTCGTGACCGAGATCTGGCAGATCTATGTGCTGATCTTCGTACTGCAATCGGCTTCGGCCGGGTTCACCCCTGCTTTTCAAGCCACCATTCCGGACGTTCTGACGGACGAGCAGGACTATACCAAGGCCTTGTCCCTGTCGCGGCTGGCCTATGATCTGGAAAGCCTGCTGAGCCCGATGCTGGCCGCCGCGCTGCTGTTGATCGTCAGCTTTGACAGCCTGTTCTGGGGCACCGGGCTGGGGTTCATCGCCTCGGCCCTGCTTGTGGTCTCGGTTGCCCTGCCTTCGCCCAAACCCACGCAACGCCGAGGCATCTATGACCGGACCACACGGGGCATCCGCCTGTATCTGAACACGCCGCGCCTGCGGGGCCTGCTGGCGCTCAACTGGACGGCGGCGGCGCTGAGTTCGATGGTCATCGTCAACACCGTGGTCATCGTCCGCGCCGATCTGGGTCTGTCCGAAAGCGCGGTTGCCATAGCTCTGGCCGGGTTTGGCGGCGGCTCGATGCTGGCCGCGTTCACCCTTCCCAAATTGCTGGATACCTACAAAGACCGCAGCGTCATGCTGACAGGGGCGGCGATCGGCACCCTGGCCATGGGGGTTACGACCGTTTCGTTTGCCGTCACACAAGTCTCTCTGATCGGGCTGGCAGTACTTTGGGCCTTCGTCGGGTTCGGCTATTCCGCAACCCTGACACCTTCGGGTCGCTTACTGACCCGCTCGGCCCGCCCCGAGGACCGACCTGCCGTTTTTGCGGCGCAGTTCACGTTGTCTCATGCGTGCTGGCTGGTGCTGTACCCGCTGGCAGGATGGATCATGACGACGACCAACACCGCAACGACGCTTGCGGTCATGTCTGTGGTCGCGTCGCCCGGCCTTGTGGCGGCGGCCCTGATCTGGCCGCGCCCGGGTCGGAAAGCCGTTTCAACAGAACGCTCTGACATGTCTTGAGCCTCCCGCCCCCTGTGCATTACACCTTGGGGATCATGGACCAACTAGACCGCCGCATTATCGCTGCCCTGCAGCACAACGCCCGCGAGACGACCTCAAAAATCGCCGCAAAACTAGGCGTGGCCCGAACCACCGTGCATGAACGCATTCGGCGGATGGAAGAAAACGGCGTGATCGCCGGATACTCGGTGGTTTTAAACAGCTCTGAAGACGCCCCGCGCGTGCAGGTCGTGGTGCTGCTGGAAGTGCAGCAAAAGGAAACCAGGCGCATCATCAAACGGCTCGAGGCCTATCCGGAAGTGAAACTCTGCCTGTCCATCAATGGCGAGTTTGACCTGCTGCTGTCGGCCGAGGCCCCAAGGATCGAGGATCTGGACATTCTGGTCGACGATCTGGCCAAGATCCCCGGCGTGCTGCGCACCAATACCAGCGTTGTCTTCGGCCGCCGGATCGACCGGAATTAGGTGGCTGATAACCCTCTGTAAACCCAAGCGGGACTAGCTTGGCCGGGACTGATCAGAATCCCGGACCGGCAGAATGCCCCATCGTTTGATCTTTGGCCTGACTTTCCTTGCGCTGTGTGCGGCGCAGCAGGGCTTTGCCATGCCTGATGCCCGTGTGGCCGGTGTCTGTGACTCAGCCGCGCAGCGGGCTGCGCGCTCCGAAGGCGTCCCGCTGGACGTTCTGCGCGCGATTGCAAGGGTGGAAACCGGACGCTTGCGGGACGGGCGCCTGGAACCCTGGCCCTGGACCATCAATGTCGAAGGGCAGGGGTTTTGGTTTACCTCTGAAATCGAGGCGAAATCCTACGTTTTCAACATCTTCAAGGCGGGCAAGCGCAGCTTTGACATCGGCTGCTTCCAGATCAACTACCGCTGGCATGGTAAAGCGTTCCGGTCGATCGACGCCATGTTCGACCCGGATGAAAACGCCACTTACGCGGCCCGTTTCCTGAAAGACCTTTATGCCGAGCTTGGCTCATGGCCCGCCGCTGTCGGGGCTTATCATTCACGCACACCGTCGCTGGCCAACGCCTATTCCGGCCGGTTCCAGACCGTTCTGGCGCAGCTGGGCCAAACCGTACCCGAAGCGCCCCTGCAGGTAGCGCGCGACCCGTTCACCACCGCCGCAAGCCCTCTGATCCCGGTCAACCTGCCCCAATCCGGCAGCGTTTTGGGGTCACTGGTTCCGCCCTCGGGCACCGCCACCGCCTTTATCTCGTTCAACTAGGAGGCCTGCGTGCCCAAGATCGACGCCCGTTCCCTGTTCTCTCCGACCGTGCTTCTGGCGCTGGCACTGATGACAGTCATCGTGATGATGATCCTGCCGATGCCCGCCTGGGTGCTGGACGTGGGGCTGGCGGCGTCCTTCGCGCTGGCGATCCTGATCTTCACGCTGACACTTTTTATCGAGCGGCCGCTGGATTTTTCCTCTTTCCCGACGATCCTGCTGGCCTCGCTGATGTTGCGGCTGTCGCTGAACGTCTCCTCGACCAAACTGATCATCGGAGACGGGCACACCGGCCCCAACGCCGCCGGAGACGTGATCGAGGGCTTTGCCGATTTCGTCATGGGCGGCAGCATCTTCCTTGGGCTGGTGGTGTTCGGCGTGCTGCTGATCGTGAATTTCATGGTCATCACCAAGGGCGCCGCGCGCATGGCCGAGGTTGGCGCGCGGTTCGCACTGGACGGGATGCCCGGCAAACAACTGGCCATCGACAGCGATATGTCCGCGGGCGCCATCGACCACCAACAGGCCAAAGAACGGCGCGAGCGTGAGCAGCAGGAGACGACCTTCTTCGGCTCACTCGACGGGGCGTCGAAATTCGTCAAGGGCGACGCGGTTGCCGGGTTGCTGATCACACTGCTGAACCTTGTGATGGGTCTGATCATGGGCGTGATCGTTCACGGGATGCCGATCTCAGCAGCGTTCGAAACCTATGCGATCCTGACTGTGGGGGATGGCCTGGTCTCGCAAATCCCCGCAGTGATCATTTCCATCGCCTCGGCCCTGCTGCTGGCACGCGGCGGCACGCAAGGGGCCACCGACAACGCCATTTTCTCGCAGCTGGGCAAGCATCCGGCGGCGCTGGGCACGGTTGCAATTCTGATGGTGCTGTTCGCGCTGGTTCCCGGCCTGCCCTTCCTGCCCTTCATTCTGGGCGCGGGCGTATTGGGCTATGCCGCCTTCAACGTGCACCGCAAACAAAAGGCCGAAGAAGAGGCGGCGCTGGAGCCCACGCCACAGGATGAAACGCCGGTCTCGCAGGCCATTGGCGACATCCTGGATCTGGACGACGTGCATCTGGAGTTCGCCCCCGATCTGGTCAGCATGGTTTTGAACCCCGGCACCGGCCTGGACGCGCGGATCGCCAATATGCGGACCTATGTCGCCTCAAGCTTTGGCCTGATCCTGCCTGATATCCGACTGACCGACCGCGCCGATCTGCCCATGGGCACCTATGTGGTCAAGGTGCAGGGGGTCGAACAGGCCCGCGGCGTTCTGAACCCCGATCTGGTACTGGCGCTGGTGCAGGATGACCGCGACATGCTGCCCGACGGCAATGATGTGACCGAGCCGGTCTATGGCGCCCCCGCCCGTTGGATTCTACCCAAGGACCGGGAGGCCGCCGCGATGAGCGGGGCCACCATTGTCTCTCCGCCCGAGATTCTGGCGACCCATCTGCTTGAGATCATCAAACAGAACTTCTCGCGCCTGCTGACCCTGAAATCCCTGCGCCGCCTGCTGTCCGAGATGACGCGGCTCAGCGATCCGGTTCGGGCCGAGGCCAACCGCAAGCTGCTGGACGAATTGATCCCCGACAAGGTGCCGATCGACACGTTGCACGCGGTGTTGCGGCTGCTGCTGGACGAACGCGTCTCGATCCGCAACATGGCCCTGATCCTGGAAAGCGTGGCCGAGGCGCGTCTGACCACGACCCAACCCGAAGGTATCTGTGAGCTGGTCCGGCAACGGCTGGGCTTCCAATTGGTGGCCGAGATGAAACGCGAGGATGGCTCGATCCCGCTGATCCAGCTGGCCCCGGAATGGGAGGACACCTTCGCCACCTACCAGATCGACGCGCCGAATGCCGGGCTGGACGTGGCGCTGCCACCGAACCTGTTCAACAAGCTGGCCGACGGTGTGGTCGACAGTGTGGCGCAGTCCACCGATCACGGGGTGTTTCCGGCGGTGGTGACCTCGACCCGGCGGCGCAGGCTGCTGCGAACCATCATGCACGCGCGCGGCATCGCCAACCCGGTTCTGTCCTTCGAGGAAATCGGACTCGAGGCACGCCCCGCGCTGGTCGGAACGGTGCCCGCGTGATCGTGCTGCCGCCAGAGCTTCTGCCCCAGCTGGGCGAGGGTCTGTGGCACATGTTTGCCGTCTTTCTACGAATCTCTGCCATGGTCTCCTTACTGCCGGCTTTCGGAGAACGCAGCATCCCGGCCCGCGTCAAACTCGGGATCGCGGTGGCGTTCACACTGATTGTAGCGCCAGCAGTTCAGGCTGCGGGTACCGCATCCGACCTGTTTCCGTTGGCGCGGATGATTGTGGTTGAGACGCTTATCGGCGTGGTTCTGGGCATGGGCCTGCGCTTGTTCGTGCTGGCCTTGCAAACGGCCGGGTCGATTGCGGCGCAGGCGACCTCATTATCTCAGATTCTGGGCGGAGCCGCGGCAGACCCGGTCCCTGCGATGGGATATCTGCTGACCTTGGCGGGATTGGCCTTGGCGGTACTGCTGGGCCTGCACATCCGCGTCGCGCAGTTCCTGATCTACAGCTATACCCTGTTTCCGATGGGTATGGCTCCGATGGCGCCCGACCTGTCGCAATGGGGCGTGCAGCAGATCGCGCGCAGCTTTGGCATGGCTTTTGCGCTGGCCATGCCATTTGTCATAGCTTCGCTGATCTACAATCTCGCGCTAGGGGTCATCAATCGCGCGATGCCGCAGCTGATGGTGGCCTTTGTCGGTGCCCCGGCCATCACCTTTGCTGGCCTGTTTCTGTTATTCGCCGGAACCCCGCTGATTCTGTCCGTCTGGTCCGACGCCCTGTTCGCCTTCATGCTGAACCCGCTTGAGGGTGTACGATGAGCGCAGCGGATGACGACAGTGACAAATCCTATGAGCCGACGCCGCAGAAACTGCAGAAAGCGCGGGAAAAGGGTGAAGTTGCCAAATCCAACGACCTGTCCGTTGTGGCTGCCTATACCGGGTTTCTCATCGCGTTGTTTGCAGCCGGCCAGTTTGGCGTCCAGCACTTGGGGACGCTGTTTGTCGTGTTGATCGACCAAGCGGAAACCTTTGCCCCTTTATTGACTGACGGTCCGGCGGCCAGCCCGGTTGGTGGGATGTTGAAAGCCGCCTTGCTGTCGGTCTCGATCCTGTTCGCCCTGCCCGCCACTGCCGTATTGCTCAGCCTGATCTCCCAGCGCGCACTGATCTTTGCGCCCAGCAAGCTGAAACCAAAGCTGTCCCGCGTCTCAATCCTGTCAAACGCCAAAAACAAGTTCGGGCGAGGGGGCCTCTTCGAATTTGCCAAGAGCTTTGTGAAACTTGCGATCTACGGCACCTGCCTGGCGCTTTTCCTGCGCGCGAACCTAAGCGAAATTCTATCGGCCAGCGCAGCCCCGGCGCGATCTTCGGTGATGCTGATGATGAACCTGCTGTTTCGCTTCCTGTTCATCGTCATCGCCGTGGCCCTGGCAATCGGGGTGGTGGATTATCTGTGGCAATACGCCGAGCACATGCGCAAGAACCGGATGTCGCGCAAGGAAATCCAGGACGAAACCAAGGATGCCGAGGGCGATCCGCATGTGAAACAGCAACGCCGTCAGCGGGCGCAGGATATCGCGACAAACCAGATGATGTCGGATGTGCCCTCAGCAGATGTGGTGATCGTCAACCCGACCCACTTTGCGGTGGCGCTGAAATGGGCCCGCACGGCGGGCTCGGCGCCGGTCTGCGTGGCCAAGGGCGTGGATGAGGTCGCCGCGGCAATCCGTGCACGCGCCGCCGAGTCTGGAGTTCCCATTCACTCCGATCCACCCACCGCGCGTGCGCTTCATGCCGCCGTCGAGATCGGACAGGAAATCGCCGAAGAGCACTATCGCCCCGTGGCCGCCGCGATCCGGTTTGCCGAGGCGATGCGCAAACGGGTGAAGGGACAGATCAGATGAGACAGGGTGGATTTTCAGACCTCGAAAAAGTCACCGAAGCTGCGTTCCAGAAGGAATACAACACCCTTCGCCCACTGATCGAAGCCGAGGCCCGGGTGCAGCAACAACTGGCGCGGCTGGATGCTCAGGTGCTGCAATCCCGACAGGACAGCGCCTCAGCCGAAGGATACCGCGTCACCGGCACGGACGTTCTGTGGAATGGGTGGGAATCAGCGACGCGCCGCCAACTGAACATGGAACTCGCCCGGCTGCGGGCGCAAAAGCTGACGGCGATGGGGGCGTTGCGCACGGCCTTTGGCCGCAAACAGGCTGTTTTAAACCTGTCAACGGCCCAGAAAGACGCGCGCAAACGTGCGCTAAACAAGAAACTTTCCGTTTAACCGGCTACGACTGCGCCGCCCGGATCAAACATCCTGGCGGCTGACACTCATGATCAAGACCTGCGAGACATCATCCCCGAGATCTCTGCGCGCCGTCTCCAGCAGTGCTTTTCGCAGCACTTTCAGGTTATCGGACTCGGTGAAGGCACCGTCGAAACCGCCCGTGTTGGCGTGATCGAACATGACCTGCAGGAACCCGTCGCGCAGCTTTGGCTCGACCGCGTAGAAAGCCTCGGTCATGCCGGGGGTGATCTCAAGGCTCAGCGACATGGTGACCAGCGCCTCGATACGCTCGGAATCTACGACCGGCACCACAAACTGTTTGGTCAGCTTGAGATACTCATAGTCGCTTGGCTTGTCCTTTTTCGCCGCCCTGCCATCCTTGGCTTTGACAGATTTCTCCATTGGTTTTTCTGTCTTGGCGTCCGGCCTTTCCTGCTTTGCAGTCTCTTTCGATTCCGAGGGTGACAGCATGACGCCGGCACCGATACCGGCCCCCAGGCCGAGCAGCAGAAAGATGACGGGCAACAGTTTCTTCATCATTTCTGCTCCTTAATACGGCAGCACGGCGTCAAGGATTTGCTGGCCATATCGCGGCTGCTGCACATCGGTGATCTGCCCGCGCCCACCATAAGACACACGAGCCGAGGCGATCTTGTCATAGGTGATCTCATTCTGCCGCGAGATATCTTGCGGCCGCACATAGCCTGCCACCAACAGCTCGCGCAGTTCGAAGTTCACACGCAGTTCCTGCGAGCCCGAGATCGACAAAACGCCGTTCGGCAGCACATCGACGACGGTGGCGGCCACGCGCAGGGTCAGCTTCTCCTTGCGTTTCACCGATCCTTCGCCCGTGCTTTCCGAGGACGAGTCGATCTCGACCGCGTCAGCAAGCGACGCACCCTCCGGCAGATGCTTGGCCGCGCGCTGCGGCAGGCCGAACAGGCCGACGATCCCCAGACTTTCCGAGGCCGAGCGCGAACGTTCCGTGTCATTCGAGAATTCGGCTTTCTCGTCCAGCTCGATCACAACCGTCAGGATATCACCCTTTTTGATCGCCCGCTGATCGCCCAGCAGCGATTGCTGGCCACCGCTCCACAACGAGGACCGGTCGACATTGCGCTGCGGTTGTGTGTGCAGCGGCAGGCCCGGCCACAACATGGCGACATGTTCGGGCGAGTCCTCATTCGGGGTGAAACTGGGTGGCTTTCCCAGATGATCCACCCGACCACAGGCCGAAACGGCAAGAACCGCAAGCAACAGAGATTTCGAAAGAGCTGACATCATTTCACCTCGATTTGGCCGTCGGGCCGGATAAGACCAGTCACGGTTGTACGGGAGGACAAGTTCATGACCCGGATGCGCTCCCCGGCGGCCCCGCGCCCCAGCGCGCGGCCTTCGGCGGTGATCGACAGCGGTTTGCGGTCAAAGATCAGCACAACCAGATCGTTGCGATCCACCAGCGCCGGCGCGCCAACATCCCCGGCGTGGATCGGGCGCCCGGGGTAGAGCGCGACGCGGGCCTCTTGCCCGATCAGAATTTCGGGATCGGTCACCGCTCCGGGCACTTGCTGCGCCTTGATTTCGAGATCGGTGGCCGAGATGATTTCCTTTGCGCGAATGGTGCGTGTCGGCACAACGATGTCAGCTTGCGCCAACACCGGTATCAGCAACCCTAGTACCAGGATCAGGACCCGCATCACCGCACCTGCGTCGTTGCGCCCATCATCTGATCGACGGCGGAAATGACCTTGGCGTTCATCTCATATCCGCGCTGCGCCTCGATCAGTTCGGTCACCTCGCGGATCGCATCGACCGAGCTGTCCTCCAGGTAGCCCTGCCGCAAGGTGCCCAGCCCGTCTTCGCCCGGGGTTCCGACCACCGGCGCGCCGGACGCTTCGGTTTCTTTGAACAAGTTGCTGCCGATCGCCTCGAGCCCCTTGGCGTTCGAGAAACTGGCCAGCGTAATTTCCCCTAACAGCTGCCCCTCGGGCGCATCGTCGAAATAGGCATAAACTTCGCCGGAGGCGTTGATCGAGATTGAATGCGCATCGTCGGGAATGGTGATCTCGGGCGCCACCGCGTACCCGTCGGACGTCACGATCAGCCCCTCGGCCGAGCGTTTCAGACTGCCATCGCGGGTAAAGCCGGACTGGCCGTTGGTCAGCGTCACCTCAAGATAACCGCGGCCTTCGATGGCGACGTCCAGATCATTGCCAGTGGCCGACAACCCGCCCTGCGCCAGTTGCACCGTGACAGCCGCCGGGCGCACGCCCAGGCCCAGCTGAATGCCGGTGGGCAGGACCGTGCCGTCATTGGCGTTCACTGTCCCGGCCCGTGCCATCTGCTGATAGTGCAGATCCGCGAACTCGGCCCGGCGGGCGTTGTAGCCGGTGGTGTTCGTGTTCGCCAGATTGTTCGAGATCGTCTCGACCCGCATCTGCTGCGCAGCCATGCCCGTCGCTGCGATTTTCAATGCCCGCATGTTGAACTCTCCTTTTCACAAATCAACGCATCAGCGCCTTGAGCGCGCCGCGCACTCGTTCGTCTTCGGTTTCCAGAAAGCTCTGCCCCAGCTCATAGGCGCGCTGGATTTCGACCAGCCGGGTCACCTGATGAACGGCGTTGACGTTGGACCCTTCGAGGAAACGATGCACAACCACCGGGCTTTCCACCGGTTCAATCTCATCCTCGGCGCGGAAATGCGTGCTGCCTTCGCGCACCAGCGTGCTGGGGTCGGCCACGCGGTAGACACCGATCTGCCCCAGCGGCTGCCCTTCGATACTGAGCGTGCCGTCACTGCCCACATCGATCGAGGCCGCATCCGGCGGGATGAAAACAGGCGCGCCGTTCACATCCAGCACCCGGTGCCCATCCATCGTGACCAGATCACCCTCGGCGCTTGGGGAAAAGGCACCCGCCCGCGTCAGACGGTTGCCCGACTCGGTTTCGACCATGAAAAACCCGTCCCCTTCGATGGCGAAATCGAACTGGCCTCCTGTTTCGGTCAGCAACCCCTGCTGCTGCGAGGTATTGCGCGCCTCGGCCCGGCTCATCGACAGGGACGGGTTGCCCGGTATGTCCTGGACGAATTCGGAAAACACCAGACCCTGCGCGCGGTATCCGGTTGTGTTGGCATTGGCGATGTTATTCGCCACCAGCCGCATTTCATTCATCAGTCCGGACTGGCGGGACAGGGTGACATAGGCGGTATCCATCAGCGGCCTCCTGCGATCAGTGGGATGAGGGTTGTGGTGAAAAACGTCACCAGCGTCTGGGTCATGAAACCCATCGAAATCCAGAACACGACGACAATGGCGATCAGCTTGGGCACGAAGGTCAGCGTCATCTCCTGCACCGAGGTCAGCGCCTGGAACAGGCCGACGATCAGGCCCGACACCAGCGCCACCGCCAGGATCGGGACCGAGGTGATCACCGCGACCCACAGCGCCTGACGCACGATGTCATAGAAGAGACCTTCGCTCAGCATCTCGTCAGACCGGCATCCGCAGGATTTCCTGATAGGCCTCGACCACCTTGTCGCGCACGACCACGGCCGTTTCGACGGCCAGCTCGGTCTGCGCCAGCGCCTGCACCAGCGCGTGCGGATCGGCCTGCCCGGTCATGGCGGCCTGCGAGACCTGCTCGCTTTGTTTCAACGTTGCCGCAAAATCCTGAAACGTGTTGCGCAGCCCCTGTGCCAGTCCGGCGTGGTTGGGATCGGCCTGCGTGGCCGGGCGCGCAACGGCATAATTCTGAGCTGCGGTCAGGGATCGGATATCCATTCTGGTGTCCTTTTATCTTCTGAGAAGTTCCATCAGGCTCGACGACATCTGGCGTGTCTGGTCGAACATCTTGAGATTGGCTTCGTAGCTGCGCTGCGCCTCGCGGGCGTCGGCGATCTCGATCATCAGATCGACATTCGAGCCGCGATAATGACCGGTTTCATCGGCCATCGGGTGCCCGGGATCATAGATGCGTGTCCCGTCGCGGCGGTCCAGCTTGACGCGCCCGGCCTGCACCACTTCGCGCCCGTCCTTCTGCACCGTCTCAAACGGCACTGTCTTGCGGCGATAGCCCGGTGTGTCGGCGTTCGAGATGTTTTCGGATACATGCCGCAGCCGTGCTGATTGCGCGCGCAAGGCGCTGGTCGAGGCCGCAAGGGAATGGGAAAAATCACTCATGTTCCTGCCCCCCTATGACCGGCCAATACTGCTGCGCAGAATGTTCATCGAGGATTTATAGATTGTCAGCGCGCGGTCATGCTGGCGCTTGACCTCGACCGCTTTGAACATCTCTTCCTCGACGGACACGCCGTTACCATTGGGATCGCCCGAGGGCGCGACCTCATATTCGGCCCAGGGCTGAGGGCCTGAGGCACCGTTCAGGTGACCCGCCCGCGTGGCGGTCATGGCGACCTCGCGGCCCGCGTTTTCGAATGCTTTCTGAAAGGCCTCGATATCGCGCGGCTGGTAGCCCGGCGTATCCGCATTGGCCATGTTGCGCGCGATGACGGCCTGCCGTTGCCCGGCATGGGTTGCCATTGCGTGCGCTGTCTTAAAGACGTTCAGGTCATAGAACATCGGGGCTTCTCCCTCGATCAATTTCAATCAAGGCTTAACCCCGATTCCTTTAGAAAGCGTTTTCAGAAACCCGTTGGAGAACCCACGATGTCCGATCTCGACCCGATGCTTCTGAAATGCGAATTCGATCGCCTGTCGGCTGTGCGCCATATGGGCCGCGTGTCCGGCGTGGCGCGGGGTGTCATTGAAATACAGGGGCTTGAGGGGCAGGCGCGGATCGGCGACCACCTGACGCTGCGGCGGCGCAGCGGGCCGGATTTGCCGGGTGAAGTGCTGCATGTCGAGGCCGAGGTGATTCACATGATGCCGACCGCTGCACCCGATGGAGTCTGTTTGGGTGATCGGGTGATTCTGGACCAGACACCGGCTTTTGCACCTGGGATGCACTGGCTGGGGCGTGTGATTGATCCGTTCGGCAAACCGCTGGACGGAAAGCCCCTGCTGCCGGGTGTGCAGGAGCAGGACATCATGCGTGCGCCGCCCCCGGCGGTGGCACGCAAACCGCTGGGCGCGCGGATGGAGACCGGGTTGGCGATGCTCAACACCATGCTGCCCGTGGTGCAAGGACAGCGCATTGGCCTGTTCGCCGGGTCGGGTGTGGGCAAGTCCACCCTGCTGGCGACGCTGGCACGTTCGATGCAAGCGGACGCTGTCGTGGTGGCGCTGGTGGGCGAACGCGGGCGCGAGGTGAATGAATTCGTCGAACACGCGCTGGGGGCCGAGGGGATGAAACGCTCGGTCGTGGTAGCGGCGACCTCGGATCAGTCGGCGCTGGCCCGCAGACGCTGCGCGTGGTCGGCCATGTCGGTGGCGGAATACCTGCGTGACCAAGGGTTGAACGTGCTTTTTCTGGCCGATTCGGTCACCCGCTTTGCCGAAGCACATCGGGAGATTGCCGTCGCGATGGGCGAAGCGCCCTCACTGCGCGGCTTTCCCCCGTCGGTCACGCCGCTGATCGCCGGGCTGTGCGAACGCGCGGGTCCGGGCACCGCCGATCAGGGCGATATCACTGCCGTGTTCAGCGTTCTGGTCGCCGGGTCGGACATGGATGAACCCGTCGCCGACATCCTGCGCGGCGTGTTGGACGGGCATATCGTGCTGAACCGCGACATTGCCGAGCGCGGGCGGTTTCCGGCCATCGACCTCAGCCGCTCAGTCTCGCGCAGCCTGCCGGGCGCGGCGACACCGGAAGAAAACCAGATGATCTCGGAAACCCGCAAGCTGGTCGGCAGCTATGAACAGTCCGAGGTGATGATCAAGGCCGGGCTTTATACGGAAGGCGCAGACCCGCTGCTGGATCAGGCCGTGCGGGTGCACGAGGAACTGGATGCGTTCTTCGGCAAGGCTGAGCCCGACGGCATCCAGAACAGTTTTAACCGACTGCAACTGATCCTGCGGCGGGCCAGCGCCAACCTGCCGCGCTAGAGAAGTCCGGACAGTTTTAAGTGTTAAGCCCACCTTAAGACCTGCCCGGCTACGCCTGTAGTCGGGTGATAAAAAAGGTGGTGGAGATGGGTGCGCAATCCAATGCGGCGCCAATCATCATCAAGAAGAAACGTGTGTCAGGTGGCGATGGTCACCACGGTGGCGCGTGGAAGGTCGCATATGCCGACTTTGTCACGGCCATGATGGCGTTCTTCATGTTGATGTGGCTGCTGAATGCAACGACTGAGAAACAACGCAAGGGGCTGGCGGATTATTTCTCGCCGACGATTCCGGTCAATCCAGTCACGGGCGGTGGCGACGGAGCCTTTGGCGGCAATAACATGTTTTCCGAAAAGACCATGGTGATGGATGGCTCGGGGGCGGCCAAACGACATCCCACAGTCGCCCGGCAAGCGCGGGGTTCGATTGGGGTTCATCCGGATGGCGGCAAAGAAGTGTCCGACGAATTCTCGACGCTCGAGGCCCAGCTTCTGGGGCATACCGGCGAAAGTATGGTCTCGGACAAGGTACTGAAACACATCGTCACGCGCGTCACCGACGAAGGTCTGGTGGTCGAGCTGTTCGACACCGAGGATCAACCGCTGTTCGAATCGGGTACCGATGAACCGACAACGATGATGCGGGCGCTGGCGTTGCTGGTGGCGCGGTCTTCGGATCTGGTGACCAATGACGTGGCGGTCGAAGGCCATGTCAGCGCCTCGCCCGTGGTTCTGGCACACGATCCGTCCTGGGAGATATCGACCTCACGCGCGCAGGTGGTGCGTCAACTGCTTGAAGATAAGGGGTTTACGACGTCGCGACTGGATCGCGTGACCGGCCACGCCGACCGGGAGTTGTCAGATGAGAACCCGATGGCCGTGCGCAACAACCGGATCGAGATCATCTTCCTGCGCGAGACCTGAAGGCCAGAGGATAGACGCATTTTACCTGTTAGCGCGCTGTTAAGGGGCAGTGCGTTAGCTGTTGCATCAAAGATTGACGCAACAGAAGGGCGTGCCAATGACGATTTCCTCCTCGCTGAATGCCGGTGTGGCTTCATTGAAGGCCAACGCCAACCGGCTGGCCACCATTTCGGACAACATCGCGAACTCTTCGACCTTCGGCTACAAACGGGTCGAAACGGATTTTCATTCGATGGTCACGTCGGGCCAGGGCGGCAGCTATTCTGCGGGCGGGGTCAGAACCACCAGCCAGCGCCTGATCGACCAGCGCGGATCGCTGGTGACCACCAACAACTCGACCGATCTGGCGGTGCGCGGGCGCGGCATGTTGCCGGTGCGCCCAAGCTCGCAGATCGCGGGCGGATCGAATGAGATGCAGCTGACCACCACCGGATCGTTCCGCACCAATGAAGAAGGGTATCTGGTCACCGAATCCGGCCTTGTCCTGCTGGGCTGGCGGGCCAATCCGGACGGAACGATTCCGGCGGTGCCACGGGACACTCCGGCGGCGCTGGAGCCCATCCAGCTTAGCGTCAATCAGCTGTCCGGCTCTCCGACCACGGCAATGAACCTGCGCATGAACTTGCCGGCAACGGCAACCGAAGCCGGCGCGCCGGGTGACACGCAGCCCCTGTCGGTTGAGTATTTCGACAACCTTGGCAAATCCGAAAGCGTCGATATCGAGCTTGTGCCAACCGTGCCCGCAGCCGGCAGCAGCAATGAATGGACCATGATCCTGCGCGATTCGGCTTCGGGCGGGGCGGTGATCGGAGAATATACGCTGACCTTCACGGACAGCCGGACAGCGGGCGGCACGCTGGCAAGTGTGACGACCGTATCTGGCGGGGCTTACGATCCGACCACGGGCGGTCTTGTGGTGAACGTGGCCGGTGGCCCGATGGAGGTCAATATCGGCCAGATCGGCGACGCCGATGGCATCACACAGCTGTCCGACACTTTCGCTCCGGTTTCGATCACGCGCGATGGGTCGGCCGTGGGGACTATGACCAGCGTTCAGGTGGATGAGAATGGCTATGTCTACGCGTTTTATGACACTGGTGTCAGCCGACGCATGTTCCAGATTCCGCTTGCGGATGTACCCAACCCCAACGGTCTGACCGCACTGGACAGCCAGACCTACGCGCCGTCCCGTGAAAGCGGCACCTTCTTCCTGTGGAACGCGGGCGAAGGGCCAACCGGCGATCTGGTGTCCTTTGCACGCGAGGAATCGACCACCGACATCGCGACCGAACTGACCTCTCTGATTCAGACCCAACGCGCCTATTCCTCGAGCGCGACGGTGATCAAAACGGTCGACGAGATGCTGCAGGAAACCACCAACATCAAACGCTGATTTGGGTTTTGACCCGGAAAGGGGGGCTGTCCGATGAATATGACGACGGCATTCAACAACGCAGTAAGCGGTCTGACAGCCGCGGGCCGAGGCACGTCGGTTGTATCGGACAATATCGCCAATGCGCTAACCCCCGGCTTTGCCCGCCGGTCGCTGGAGCTGACGACAAACGCGATATCGGGTCACGGGGTGCGACCGGTTGGCGTGGTGCGCAACCAGGATCCGGTTCTGACCGCCAATCGCCGCGCCACCGACGCGGATCTGGCCTTCCAAACCGCCGTGTCGAACTTTCACACCAGCATCGAAGGTTTCATTGGCGTGGCTGATGATCTGTCATCGCTTTCCGCCCGGTTGGCGGATTTCGACAGCAGCCTTATCACGGCGGCCAGCCTGCCGGACTCGTCCGAACGGTTGGATCAGGTCGCCCGCACCGGGCGCGATCTGGCCAGCAGGATCAATTCCGCCTCCGAAGGCGTGCGGCAGCTACGCTCGGACGCGGACCGTACCATTGGCAAGCAGGTGGACAGCCTGAACCAGACCCTCAAGGATATCGAGAAGCTGAACGCCAGAATTCCCTCGGTCAAACATTCGGGCGGTGACATCGGGGCCTTGCTGGACCAACGGCAGGTTCTGATCGATCAGGTCAATGAATTGGTGCCTGTCAACGCGGTGCCACGGGCGAACGATCAGGTCTCGCTGTATTCCGATGGCGGCTTGATCCTGCTGGAAGGCACTGCAGCGCAGTTTTCCTTTACCACCACCGGCGACACCAAGCCTCATATGACGGTCGGAAACGGCCTGCTGTCGGGGTTGGAGATGAACGGAAATCCGGTGCGCACCAGTGGCGACACTGCCCAAATACGTGGCGGCGCGCTGATGGCACAGTTTCAGATTCGCGATGAGCTGGCGGTTGAAGCGCAAGCTCATCTGGACTCGGTCGCCCGGGACCTGATCGAACGGTTCGAAACCCCCGGTCTGGACCCCACCGCGCTGCCTACCGACGCGGGCCTGTTCACCGACGCCGGTAACCGGTTCGACGTGGCGGCCCCGGCGGGGCTGGCTTCGCGCCTTAGCCTGAACACGATTGTCGATCCCGACAATGGCGGCGACAGCTGGCGGCTGCGTGACGGGCTGGGCGCGGCGGCCCCCGGCGATCCGGGTGATGCTACACAGCTGCAGGCCTTTGGCGCCATTCTCAGCGACGCACGCCCGGTTGCGGGATCGCCTTTCGGCACCGGTGCCATGCGCGCCTCTGACCTGACCGAGGCGCTTTCGTCCAAAGCTGGGGCAAACGCCCACACCGCCGGCCAGCGCCTGACCTTCGCCAACAGCGCCCAACTGGAAATGGCCCGGATTGAGGCCGAGGATGGCGTCGATACGGATCAGGAACTGCAGCGCCTGATGGAGATCGAGCAGGCCTATGCCGCCAATGCCCGAGTCATCTCGGTGGTGGATGAACTGATGAACACACTGTTGAGGTTGTGATGATGAATTTGACGTCTATCGGTGATCTGGCGCGGGGCATGACATTGAAGACCCGCTCAGCCGAACTGAAAACCCAGATCGAAACCCTGTCCTATGAGATGTCCACCGGCAAGGTTCAGGACGTGTCCGGACGTCTCGACGGAGATTACTCACACCTGCTGGATCTGGATCGCAGCCTGTCGCGGCTGGACGCCTATCGGGTCTCGACGGCCGAGGCCGGGCTGTTCACCGACGCCATGCAACTGAGCCTGACGACAATTGACGGATCTGTCAGCGAGTTCACCGCATCCCTGCTGTCTTTTGGCACGTCGAACCAGGCGGTCAGCCATGAAAATGCGTCCGTGCAGGCGCGCAACGAACTGGATACGCTCATTTCGGCGCTGAACACGCGGGCCGGCGGGCGCAGCCTGTATTCCGGCATCGCAACGGATGTTTCGCCGCTGCCCTCAACCGACACGTTGCTGACTGCACTGGAGGCAGAGCTGACCGGACACGTCACTGCGTCGGATATCCGGCAGGCGGCGGAGGATTGGTTCAACGACCCCGCCGGGTTTGACGCGGTGATCTATCAGGGATCGGACACCGCCTTGGCGGCGATGCAGATCTCCGAGAATGAAAGTGTCCGTATCCCCATCACGGCAACCGACCCTGCGATCAAGGATGCGTTGCGCGATATTGCCGTTGCGGCGCTGGTGTCTGACGACGCGCTGAACCTGCCGCGTGATCAGCGCACGGCGTTGTTCACGCAATTGGGCGTCGATCTGGCCAATACCCAGAATGATATCGTCAATCTGCGCGCGCAGGTGGGATCGGCCGAGGCGCGGATCGAACAGGCCGCAACGCGCAACAGTGCGGCGCAAACCAGCCTGGAATACAGCCGGAACAAGCTGATCGCGGCGGACCCCTACGAAACCGCGGCGCAGCTGCAAACCGTGCAGTTCCAGTTGGAAAGCCTCTATTCCGTCACCGTTCGCAACGCAAACCTTTCGCTGGTGAATTTCCTGAGATGAAACTCATTGTTTTCCTGTTGATGCTGCTGCCCGGAATCGCCACTGCTGGTGCGATCCGCCTGAAAGACCTTGTGGATTTCGACGGGGTGCGAGGCAATGATCTGGTGGGCTATGGTCTGGTTGTGGGGTTGAACGGCACCGGCGACGGGTTGCGCAACTCGCCCTTCACCGAAGAGATCATGTCGAACATCCTCGAAAGGCTTGGCGTCAATGTGAACGGCGAGGATTTTCGCCCCAAGAACGTTGCGGCCGTGTTGGTGACCGCCAGCCTGCCGCCATTTGCCCGGGTCGGCGGGCAGATCGACGTGACGGTGTCGGCCATTGGTGATTCCAAAAGCCTGTTGGGCGGGACGCTGGTCATGACACCGCTGAACGCGGCTGACGGGCAGATTTACGCCGTAGCGCAAGGCTCGGTTCTGGCCGGTGGCGCCGTGGCCGAGGGCGAGGCCGCCTCGGTCGTGCAGGGGGTTCCGACCTCTGGCGTGATCCCGTCCGGTGCGCGGGTGGAGCGAGAGATCGACTTTGACCTCTCGACACTGACGCAAATGCGCCTCGCCCTGCGCGAGCCGGATTTCACCACCGCCAGCCGCATTGAGGTTGCGATCAACACCGAATTCAACCGGGCGGTGGCGATCATGCGCGACTCCGGCACGGTGGAACTGAACATCGCTGCAACGCAGGCGATTTCGACGGCGCACGCATTGGGTCGGATCGAAAACATCCTGGTCGAGCCGGAAACCAAGGCCCGCGTGGTCGTTGATCAGCGTTCGGGCACCATCGTCATGGGTCAAGAGGTCCGCATCTCGCGCGTGGCGGTATCACAGGGCAATCTGACCCTGACGGTCGAGGAATCGCCAATCGCCGTCCAGCCCAACCCGTTTGCCCGCGGCGAAACGGTTGTGGTCCCCCGCACATTCGCCGGGATCGAAGAGGAAGAAGGCACCGGACTGGCCGAAATCCCCGAAGCCACCACCCTGTCCGAGGTTGTGGCAGGCCTGAACGCGCTTGGGGTGTCGCCCCGCGACATGATCGACATTTTGAAAACGATCAAGGCCGCCGGGGCGCTGCATGCCGAGTTCGTGGTCAGATAACGGAAGCCGCGGGGGCATGGGTCAAACGACCCGCGCCCTCACTTTGATTTCCAACTGTCCAGCCATCGGCGAAAACCGTTGCGTTTCTCTTCAATCGCGTCGCCTGCTGCATAAAAGCCGTCTTCGACATTTTCCAGCATCGGGTCGATGCGGCGTTGCCGGAACCTGCGCCAGCGCACCCAGATCGCCCAGATGATGGCAAAGAACACCGTCAGGAAGATGATGTTGAACCACGGGATCAGCCGGACATCGGGGCTGTCCACCGGGCGCACCGACACCACGTTGGGGAAAATCGACATGAGCTGGTTGCGCCAGCCATAGTGGCGTATCACCACCCATTGCGGGTCTGCGGCCGTCGACACAAGATTGGTCAGTTCCGCCTGCAGGTTCGAGCTGTCGAGCTTGAAATAGGGCGGCCAGCCCCAGCCGGTATCCTCGTTCCGATAAACGCGCGGCTTACCGTTGGGGCGGAAGGTTTCGACAAAACGCACATCGCGGTTGGTGGTTTGGGCCCCTTCCTGGCCGGTGTCCTGCTGCGCCCAGAAAATCGAATTCTCACCGAAATCGACGCGCCTCACCTCGGTTTTGACGATCCGCACCACATCCTGCTGCGGCAGGGTGTATTCCAGCACTGCGGCGACCAAGCCCCAGAAAACTATGATGAACGCCCATTTGACATAGACCATCTATCCGGCCCTCACATAAAATTCGTAATATAGATCAGCAGGGCAATTGCCCCAAGCGGAACGACATAGACGCCCAGCAACAGTTTCCTGCGAAAGGAGTTGTCGTATTTCTTCAACCCCCGCGCGACAAAGGCATCGCGATCGCCGGTCAGCCCCTTCTTCTCCCAATGCGCGATCAGCTTGCGCCGCCGAACCAGACGGGAATAGATCGACAGCCCGACATAGATCACCGTGAGAATGATCAGCAGCGGAATCAGAAAGCGGATTGCAACGATCATTCAGTTCCTCCCAACGGCACCCCATGGCCCGACACGCGCGATGATGTCATCGCTGGCCCGGTCATTGCCGCTCATGTCCGGTTCATGGCCGAACAGCGCGGCGCGGGCGCCTGCCTTGTCCACCTGATACTCGCGCGCGAGGAAGTCGGCAACATAGGCTTTCTTGGACTCGGGCCAGGTGGAATAGGTGCTATAGAACAACTCCTTATGGCAGATGAACATCTGGCGCGGATCCAGTGGGGCCAGTTCCGCCAGAAGCATGTTCACCAGATCGCGGTTGGGCGTATCCGCCGCGCGCAGCGTATAGAAATAGGCCGGATGGTCCGAGGTGATGCGCGGCCACGGTCCGCCATCGCTGGCCCAGCGCAGCAATTGGGCAAGACCGTGAAACGCATTGGGCAGACGGTCGGCGTGGTTCCGGGCCAAACGGCGCATGTCGCTGCGGTCCAGCCCGGTCAGGTCCACGCCCGCGTCGGCTGCGGCGTGGACGGTCAGAAAATCCATCTTCTGCTGCAGAACGGCGGCCGAGTTCACGCCGCGCGCCTCGATGATCGTTTCGACCAGATCGTTGTCGTTCAGAAATGCCGCAATCCGGTGCCGTTGCGTGGGATCGAATACGTTCTCGATCGGCATGTCATCGGGCCGTTCTCCCATGCAAATTGCAGCCGGATCATCCAGATCGGGGAACAGGTAAAGCCCGCCGAAATGCGCCGTCCAGAAGTTGCGCTGCTCAAACGCCGTGTGGCGCAGATGGACGGGGTTGCGGGTGACGTCGCCGGTTTCCCTGGCCGTCTCGATCATTTTCGCAATCAGCACATCGTCGAACCAGGCGTCCTCTTTGGTTTTGAACCGTTCGACCATGCCCGCCAATTGCTCGGCTTTGCGCAGGGTGCCGCCAACCGTGTCGGCCTCGATCTCGATCTTGCGCAGGTTCAGCAGGTCGCGTGGCGTGGTGAGTTTGAAGACCGAGTTCACCAGCTCTCCGGCCACCGCATCGGTGGCGGTCAGGGCAAACAGCTGCGCCTCGTTCATTTCGATGAATTCGCGCAGGATATCGCGCGAGGTCGAGAATTTGACGTTCAGCAAAGGCGCGCGTTTCTGCTCGGTCGTCAGCAGGATGAACTGCCGGTTAACCCCGTTGGGGTTAAGGTAGAGCGGATCGTCCAACTCAATCCCCACCTCGGGCGAATAACCCGAGATATCGACATGGAAATCCGAAAGCTGAGTGGTTTTGCCCGCCAGATGCTGCAGCGCGCGGTTATACCGCTCGACTAAGGCCGGGCTGGAGATGTGGACGAGGTTGCCAAACATCAGGCCTTTTTTGATGAGGCGGATCATACTTCGCTCCCATTCGCCTCAAGACTGGCGCACTCAACTTCATACAATTTTCTTTTGAAGTAGGCGAATACTACGCCCGAGAATACCAACCAAGGAAGCGTAAGCACGATTGCGCCAACGAACCACCACCACCACGCGGACACGACTTCAAAGTCCTCTGAGGCGATCAGAAGCCATGTCAGAGATGTCATTAGCATCGGCACGATAGTCATATTTAATAATAGAGACCATCCTGCGATCGGCCCTAGTTCAAAACCCTCATAGCGACGTTCCTGCGCCTTATGATGCTCGAATTTTGTACGCGCAACAAAGTAGACAACCACCAAGCCCAAAACAGCTGGTAGGGCTAAAAGCAATGCCACAAGAGGTAAGGCGCTGATTTGACTCACCCTTTCCCCTCCAAATACCGCCGCTTGGCCTCTTCCATCCGGCTTTTCTGAGCACTTATTCGACTTTGCAGTTCTCGCCGCGAAACAACGTCTTCAACGGCTGCGCGACGCCCTAGAGCGTGGTTCAATAGGCAGACCGCAACGCTCGAAACTACGAGGAGCAGTAGGAACTCAGCCCCTCCTTCAGAACCGGTAGAAATAAGTAACGCCCAGCCCCACAAACTCAATAGAGACGGAACACTACCGAACCCTTCCGATAGTATTGACGAAATAATGGCCGGTCCAATTGGCACGACAACGAATACAAGAAACAAACTTACGAGTACCGCTCCCATTCCGGTGTGTTCGTCTCTCTTCAAACGAAGTTTTCCGGCGTGCCAACCCACAACCGCCGAAATCGCGACGCTTAAGGAGTAATACGTAACGAGCGGCAGAAGATCATTCATTTCAGTTCCCCTCCAGATACCGACGCTTAGCCTCTTCCATCCGGCCCATCTCGCGGACGGCGTTTTCGATGGCGACCTCGTCGCTCTTGTCGGCATAGCGGAACTCGCTGTCTGCGTAGCGGTTGATCTCCTGTATCACCATCTCAACCGTGATCGGCTGGCGCAGGTCCTCGATCATGGCCTTCTTGGTGTCGTAGTCGCAGAACAGGAACAGGTCGGGGGTTTCCATCCATTCGTCGGGCAGTTCGAAATCCATCGCGCGGACCTTGACCGCGTCGGTGATGTTCTTGATCGCGCGACCGGTGAAACGCTCATCCGCCTGCTGGATCGCCTTGAGGTAGGTACCCAGCTTGGCGATCGTGTCCATCTGGCCGATATCGCCGGAAACCCGGTCATAGACCTGCAGCAAGGCGTCCTCGTGCGGGCGGGAATGACTTTCGAAACTGGCGGCGACGGCCTTTTTGATTTCCTGCGCGGCATAGGCGTCGTGCTCGCCCAGAGGGATGTCGTGGTTGCGGCCCATCAGCAGATGCAGGATGTCGATGTAATCCTCACGCGTTTGCGGCCCGTCCACCAGAAACCGAGCGCCGGCGCGCTGGCGCAGGGCGTCGTCCACATTCTCGGGGTAGTTCGAGAACATGCCAAAGGTGCAGTTGCCACGCACGACGGTGTTGGCACCCGCAAAGCTCTCCATCAGCACAGCCGTGATTTCCAACTGCCCGGCGCTGGACTGCCGGTCGCCGCGTTTGCCTGCCAGTTGGTCGATATCATCGATGGTGCCGAAACCAATGACCGAGGGGTCGATGATCGTGTTGATAAACGCTTTGGCGTTTTGGCCGGATTTACCCTGATAGCTGTCGATATTATCGGTGCTCAGGTTCTGATAGCGGAACGGATAGCCCGCGTTCTGGCAATAGTCGTTGATCAGCCCGGCCATCATCTGGATCAGGGTGGTCTTGCCGGTGCCCGGTTTGCCGTCGCCCATGAAGGTAAAGATGAACCCACCCAGTTCGGCAAACGGGTTCAGGCGGCGGTCGAAATCATAGGCCATCACCATTTTGGCCAGCTTCATGGCCTGATACTTGGCGATATGGTTGCCGACCACCTCGTTCGGTTTCTTGAACGTCATGGTCAGGGTTGTGGATTTGGCCTTGGAGGCCGGTTCGAACCCCCGGATCGTCAGGTCATCCGCCTCGATATGCCAGGCGGCGTTCTGGAACGGGGCCAGATGGCCTGCGGATTGGGCACGCAGTGCGGCCTTCTCCATCAGTTGCTCGGCATAGGCGCTGGTGGCCGCGATCAGATGCGCGTCGTCGGGGGCGTGTTTGGCCAGCGTCTGGTCCAGCTCCCACAACGCGCCGTGCAGGGCGAGTTGACCATTGTCAGTCAGAACCTCTTCGATCTCACCGATATCGGCAGTGGTCTCGCCCAGGTGCGAGGACATCAGATAAGCCAGCGCATTGCCGAAGGTGTGTAGCGTGATCAGCGCCTCGGCTGTCAGCAGTTCCGAGAATTCGGTCTTGCGCGCAGCGGGCAGGTCCCCGGCCAGATTGGCGCGTTTCAGATCGGCCAGCGGGGTCTGTTCCGCATAGGCCTCAGCCACGGCCAGAGCGACGGCGATAGCGCGCCGGATCGCCTGTTGTGTGGTCGCCTGGGGCGGAGACACCAGCGCGTCCCCATCGTCCGACGTCTCGATGCGCTCGACCAGATGCACGCCGTCCGCGCGCACGGTACGACGTGTGACCAGCCCCGGAGTCGTAGATCGGAACCGTCGCCCGGTCGACACGCCCGGAGACCGTTCAACAGCGGCCTCAACGGGTTTGGCAATACGCGGCGCGTGCTCGAACCCGTTCAGCAAGGCGGTCGCAGCCGGATAGTGTTTGCGAATATCGTCTTCGCGCAATTCCATCTGATCTGACGTCAAACTCATTTCAAAACAGTCCTTGCTTCATCTTTTCGAACATACTCTCGCCGAAGGCGAAAACCTCAATACCTCAACACCTGTCCGGTCTTGCTGACCACGAACTTGCGTACATCGGCGAAACCCGGCGGGTTGCGTTCGGCCAGCACCTGAAACGGGCGCTGGGGCAGGATGATCGACCGCTGGGTGCGCGTCGCCCCGGTCTCGGCCCCCTGTCCGCCGAACGGATCCAAAGCGAAGACCTCGCGTTCGACGGTCGAGAACCACCCGGCGCGTTCTTCGATCACCTCTTCGCTTTCCAGCTCTTCCGTGGTCCAGGCCAGCGCCCAATCCTGACCTTCGGGTGCCTGCGCGTCCTCAAGCACCTGCCGCAGGGGGCCGGATTGCTCGGTATAGGCCGAGGAATACATTGGCCCCACATGGATACGGCGCAGATGCTTGGGGTGCAGGTCGTCGAAATCCTGATCGAACCCTTTGGCAATGGTCACCAGCTTCAACCCGCCTAAGGACTGCGCCATCAGATGCGCCTGCACTTCGGGCCAGCGGCGCTGATCCTTGGGCAGGGCCGTCTTGCCGCTGTCCTCCAACTGCATCAGGTAGATGACCGGCAAGTTGATCTGGCTGTCATAGACCGCCCAGTGGATCATGAACCTGCGCCGATCCCCCTCATTCCCGATCCAGTGGCACTCGGGGTCGTTGCGGGACCAGAACAGCTGACCTTTCAGCAATTCCTCGTAATAGAGCCTTTGCGACAACGCGAATTGCAGTTTGGTGGGGATTTCCTGATCCCCGATGATGGTGCGCACCATATCGGTTTTCAGGTCATCCTCGGATGGCATATTCGCCAGATGCACCTGCGCTTGCTGTGCGTCATTGGCCATGGTCAGCAACTCGGCCGCCACCGGAAACCCGCTGTCGCGTTTATCCATGGCGAGGCTGCCAAAGAACCGTCCCGTATCGCGTCCGACCAGCAGGTATTTCATGGACAGCGCACGGAAGGTGTAGAGTAATCCTGAGAGGTAGCGCGACACGATCCGCACCTCTTGTTTGCTGATCGCACCCTCGGCCTCCATCGTAGCGGCCACGCGCAGGAGGTGGACGGTGATCACCTCGAATTTGCGGAAATAACGGCGCGAGGCGAAGGTGTCGGTCAAGCCGACATGGTCTTGGGTGGGGTCGGTTTTAGTCATTTTCGTATTGCTGCTTAGTCGAGTGCCACTTTTGAGGCGATCCTGAAAACATTCGAGCAACTGCGCCGATCAAAGTGCAAACCAAAATTGTCCAAAAAGAATACATCGGGATGAACGCAACCGAACTTGGAGTAAGACCTGCCAAGTCCAGCCCTAGAAACATCGCGCAAATCAGAATTAGCCAACTACTCGCCAAAAACGTTTTTTGTGCAACGCGCTTCATTTATTCACCTTGCCGTTTGATTTCTTTCTGATCGAACATCTCCCTTTTGACCCAAGCCAGTATCCAGAAACTCAAACCAAACAAGACAACGATGAAAAGAGCATAGCGTGCTAGGAAGTACAGCCAGAACTGCCAGATAGACACTGAAACCCAATGCTCCTGCGGATCTCGAATGAGCAATTCGTAGCCCGCACCGAGTTCTCGATGATCCAACACAACCCCGCCGATCAGCATGTTAGACATCACGAAGAATGCGAGAAGCCCCCAAACCACAAAGGTACTGGAACGACCAGTTCTTAACGCCTTACCTACCATACAAATTTTTATCATGCTTCTCGACAATCGACGCGAACCGGCGGGCAAAGCGTTCATCTGCCTTGGCCTTTTTCTCCAGCACGTCGCGGGCAAAGACCATGTGGTCCTCATGCGCCTCGAGCATGTCGGCCATCTTCTGGTTGGTCGCGGTGCCGATGGCAGCCATGGCGGTTTGCGCCTCTTGGTCGGTCTGCACGCCGATCTCGTTGATGCGGTGGGCCACGTCCTGCTGCTGTGCGGTTTTCAGCGATTTGGTCAGGGCGTCATACAGCACCACACGCTGCTGCGTGTCTGTCTGCAACTTGTTGATCAGAACCATCTGCGTCGCCGCCTGGTTCTGTAGGGAATCGACCCAGGTTTTGCCCTTTTCGATGTAACGCTCCAGAGTCTGGGATTTGGCCAGCTTGACCTGCTCTTCCTGAACCTTGGCGTTGTACTGCTTGTTCAACTCGGCCAGTTCGGTTTCCAGCTGGGTGCGCGCGGCGGCGTCCTGTTCGACGCTGATCTTGTTTTCCAGCGTGATGATCGTCGGGTCCATGCCCTGAATTTCAGCGCGCAGCGATTCCAGCTCGGCCACGGTCGCCTCGCGGTCATCCAGTGTGCCGGTCAGGTTGTCCTCGACCTTGACGCGTTGTTCCTCCAGTACGGACAACTGCCCGTCCAGCAGTTTCACGATCACGTCGGATTTTGCGATCAGGTCCTGCAGCTTGTCGTCGATATTGGCGGTGCGCATCCGCTCCTGCCGCATCGATTCCGATTTGCCGCGTGAGAAGATGCCGACAAAGCTCTCCCACCCGGTTTTCGAGCGCATCTCGTCGAAATCCTTGGAAAACGCGTTGGTGACGTCGTCCAGCCCCATGATCAGCTCGGCGATGTTGGCGTTCATCACCTCGGTATGGGCGTGCACGTCCTCAAGCGTGGCATTTTCGATGTCGATATCCGCCTCGGCGGTGCCAATCTTGGCGCGCGCGGCTTCGATCCGCGACGTCAGGCTTTCGATCTGCGACTGGCTTTCCCGCACTTTGGTCTGAGTCTCTTCGATCAAGGCGTCAAATTGATGGTTCGACATCTCTGCTATCCCCTTTTTTTCTTTAATTACCCAATAAGATAGGGAATGTTACGATGATTTACATCCCCTCGGGTCCAAAAATCATCCAGACTTTGGCAAACTCATCACGAAAAAGATAGCGCCATGATGCCGCCGTTTGCGATCTGTTGGACATCTGCAAAGCCAGATTTTTGATCAAATCTGGATTGATCCGCAGGGCACAGTGGACATAGACAATCCAGACCCCACCTGATTGGGTGCGCGTGAACTAAATTCCTGCCGGAGGCCGACCCATGCTGGACGCAACAACCGACCTGAAATCGATCCTGAAGAACCCCGATCTGCTGGTGACCAAAGCCTATATCGGCGGCCAGTGGGTGGATGGCGACAATGGCACCTTTGCGGTGACCAACCCGGCCCGCGGTGATGTGGTGGCCGAGGTCGCCGATGTCAGCCGCGCGCAGGTGGCCGGGGCCATTGCTCAGGCTGAAGCCGCTCAAAAGGAATGGGCCAAACTGACCGGCAAGGAACGCGCGGCGATCCTGCGGCGCTGGTTCGACCTGATGATGGAAAACGCCGAGGATCTGGGCAAGATCCTGACTGCGGAACAAGGCAAGCCCCTGGCAGAAGCCGTTGGCGAGATCGGCTATGGCGCGTCCTTCATCGAGTTCTTCGGCGAAGAGGCCAAGCGGGTTTATGGCGAGACCATCCCCGGCCATCAGCGCGACAAGCGGATCATGGTTTTGAAACAGCCCATCGGGGTGGCGGCCTCGATCACGCCGTGGAACTTCCCCAACGCGATGATCACCCGCAAGGCCGGGCCTGCCTTGGCGGCGGGATGTGCCTTTGTCGCGCGCCCGGCGGCCGAGACCCCTCTGTCTGCACTGGTGTTGGCCTTGCTGGCCGAGCAAGCCGGTGTGCCCGCGGGTGTGTTCAACGTCGTGCCCTCGTCGCGCGCCAGCGAAGTCGGCAAGGAGTTCTGCGAAAACCCCGGCGTGCGGAAACTGACCTTTACCGGCTCGACCGAGGTGGGGCGCATCCTGCTGCGGCAGGCCGCGGATCAGGTGATGAAATGCTCGATGGAGCTGGGTGGCAACGCGCCCTTCATCGTGTTCGACGACGCCGATCTGGATGCCGCCGTCGAAGGGGCGATGCTGTGCAAGTTCCGCAACAATGGCCAGACCTGCGTCTGCGCCAACCGCATCTATGTTCAGGCCGGGGTGTATGACGCATTCGCCGCCAAGCTGAAAGCTGCGGTCGACGCGTTGAAAGTCGGGGACGGCCTGACCTCTGGCACCACCACCGGTCCGTTGATCAATGCCGATGCGGTCGCCAAGGTCGAAGAGCATATCAAGGACGTCACCGACAAAGGGGGTTCGGTTCTGACCGGCGGACTGCCCCATGATCTGGGCGGCACCTTCTTCCAGCCGACCATCGTGACCGGTGTGACACAGGACATGATGGTCGCGCAGGACGAAACCTTTGGCCCGCTGGCCCCGCTGTTCAAGTTCGAGGATGAGGATGACGTGATCGCCATGGCCAATGACACGATCTTCGGTCTGGCCTCGTACTTCTATGCCAAGGACCTGAGCCGCGTGTATAAAGTGGCCGAAGCGTTGGAATATGGCATCGTCGGCGTGAACACCGGCATCATCTCAACCGAGCTTGGGCCGTTCGGCGGCGTCAAGCAATCCGGCCTGGGCCGCGAAGGCAGCCATCACGGCATGGAGGACTATCTTGAGATGAAATACGTCTGCATGTCGGTCTAAATAAATCAGGCCATCGCATATGGGCGATGGCCATTTCTCATACCCTTGTCATCAAACTGAATCCAAAACGTCACAAAAGCGCAATCAATGGCGGTCATCCCTCTCGCATCCAAGTAAGAGGGAAAACCTACTGATGTCACTGCGCCTTGTCTGCCTGACATCTGCCCTTGCCCTGACCACAGGTCAGGCCATGGCAGAGATGAATTTCAACCGAATTGCGTCCTTCCCGGTCGTCAAGAATATGGCCGAGGGGGCCGATACCACCCGTGAGACCTCGCCCGAGATCATTGCGGCGACTGCGGATGGCATGACGCTGGTCTATACCGACAGCCCGCTGGGCGTGATCGGCATGGTCGACATCACAAACCCCGCGCACCCGGCACCTTTGGGCGCGATGGACGTGGGCGGTGAGCCGACATCCGTGGGCATCGTCGGCGCGACGGCTTTTGTGGGTGTGAACACGTCCGAAAGCTATACAGCCCCCTCGGGCAAGCTGATCTCGGTCGATATCGCAGGCAAGTCCGAAACAGGTGCCTGTGATCTGGGCGGCCAGCCTGACAGTGTCGCCATCGCCCCCGATAGCAGCTTTGTTGCCGTAGCCATCGAGAACGAGCGTGACGAAGACCTCAACGACGGCATCATCCCGCAACTGCCCGCCGGGTCGCTGGCTCTGGTGCCGCTGAAAGATGGCGCGCTGGACTGTGCGGGCATGAAAATGGCCACGCTGACCGGTCTGGCCGACGTTGCCCCGACCGACCCCGAGCCGGAATTCGTTGACATCAACGGCCTGGGCGAGACCGTCGTCACCTTGCAGGAAAACAACCACATCGCGGTTGTCGACAAGGGCGGCAACGTGGTCACCCATTTCTCGGCGGGCGCGGTGGATCTGGAAGGCATCGATGCCACCGACGAGCGCGGCGCGCTGATCTTCACCGAAAGCCAACCGGGCCGTCTTCGCGAGCCGGACGCGGTGAAATGGATCGACGACAACCACTTCGCCACCGCCAACGAAGGCGACTACCAAGGCGGATCGCGCGGCTGGACCATCTTCCACAAGGACGGCACCGTTGTTTACGAGAACGGCACCGATTTCGAGAAAGCCATCATTCAGATCGGGCACTACCCCGACAAACGCTCGGACAGTAAAGGCGTTGAGCCCGAAAGCGTGACCGCAGCGACCTTTGGCGGCACACCGATGATCTTTGTGGGTGCCGAGCGCGCCTCGGTCGTGGGTGTCTATGACGCTACTGATCCGGCGAACCCGGTTCTGAAGCAACTGCTGCCCTCGGGTGTGGGCCCGGAAGGCTATGTTGCAATCCCGGACCGCAACCTGTTGATCTCGGCCAACGAAAAAGACCTGGTCGGAGATGGCGGCCCGCGGGCGCATGTGTCGATCTTCGAATATCAGGACGCCCTTGCCGCCTACCCGCATCTGACCTCGGAAGGCGCGGATGAGCTGATCGGATGGGGGGCTCTGTCCGGTCTGGTCGCGGATGAGGACGGCATGATCTACGCGGTCAACGACAGCTTCTACGGCTTCCAGCCCTCGATCTTCAAGATCGATCCCAGCCAACAGCCTGCCCGCATCGTGGACGTGATCCGCATCCACCGTCAGGACGGGAACCCGGCGCAGAAGCTGGACCTTGAAGGCATCACGCTGGACGGCAAGGGTGGCTTCTACGTCGCCTCCGAAGGTCGTACCGACCGCGTTATCCCGCACGCGATCTACCACGTCTCGGCCGAGGGCAAGATCAAGGACCGCAAGGGTGAGATCGGCCTGCCGCCGGAACTGATGGCGGTCGAAAAACGCTTTGGGTTCGAAGGCATCACCAAGGTTGGCGCCACCCTTTGGATGGCCGTTCAGCGCGAATGGAAAGACGACCCGGAGAACCACGTGAAACTGGTCGCCTACAATCTGGACACCAAGGAATGGGGCGCCGTGCACTATCCCAAGGCGGACCCGGAAAAAGGCTGGGTCGGTCTGTCGGAGATCGTGGCCTTCGGTGATTTTGTCTATGTCATTGAGCGTGACAACCAACACGACCACCGCGCGGTGACCAAGAAGATCTACCGCATCCCGCTGTCCGAGATGACTCCGGCCCCGCTGGGTGGTGAACTACCCGTGGTCAGCAAGCAAGAGGTCCGCGACCTGCTGCCCGACCTGACCTCGACCGGCGGTTACGTTCTGGACAAGATCGAAGGTCTGGCCATCCTGCCCTCGGGTGAGGCGTTCGTGATGACCGACAATGACGGCGTCGACGATGCTTCGGGCGAAACGATGTTCTGGTCGATCGGGTCGATGACAGCTGGGAACTGATTGGCTGCCTGAATGATAGGCCCCACTCGGCTACGAGTGGGGCTTTCTTGAACCTGACGTCAAACCACTCTGGGGCACCTGCCGAAGCCTCAGGGTGTTGGTTCAGTCCCAAGGCTCGTATCGCACGTCGGAATAGTGACTGTTGGACCAATCAGGATCGACGCGACCCATCCAGGGGCACTGCCAGGCTGCGCCAAGCAGCGCGTCAATCTCGTCGCTGCGAATCTTGTTGGTTGCACCGTTTGGCACCAGCGTAATCTCACCCAGATAAATCTGATTCACTCTCAGGAACATGTCGACGCGAATGAAGTCAAAATTCCGTCCGATCCCTTCCGCGACCTGAATCATTGTCGGCAGGCAATCCGGAATGGAAACCGGATCACCGGATCTGAAATACAATTCCTTCTCGATGAAATTGCCGTCACGATCATAGATTGTCTGGATGTGATGGGTATGGCGGCCTGTGTCGACCTGAAACAGCGCAACCCGACCGTTGGCCACGAAGAATTTCCAGTCCGGTGCGTCGCCGCCCTCAAGGCTCAGATCTTCTTCTAAGTAGATGTTGCGCGGCATGGCTTCATACCACCAGAGCGAGCGCACTTCATCATGCACCTTTGTCAGCCACTCAGTCGAGATTTCTGCGGCCTCATCACGCAATTGATCGGATGCCGGCAAAGCGACCGGCATATTCGTTCCGGAACTGTGGTTCGATTTAAAGAAATAAACGCCATCAGGAAGTTCGTCATCCGCGGGTAAACCCGGTCGATCTGAAATCCATGGCCTTTGCGGTATGGTTACCTTTTCCCGCAAATCTCGCGGCAGATATCCGGCACTTCGCAATTTGTCAGACGGGCTTGGCTCGGGTATCGGGCCGAAGAACTTGAACAGAACCTGCTTTTCGGTGAAGGTCGTCGGCGCAATCAGGTTCGGCAACCGTTTGTGAAACCGAAGGTATTTTCGAATGGACTGCGCCAAGGCAACCGGTAGGGATTCGCCAATGACATCAATCCCTCGTTGAAAACCGGGCGGAGGATCCAGATCCACACCGTGCAGGCCATTGTCGCGAATGATCCTCAGCGCATCCCGTGAATAATGTATCGGCTTTTGTTGGTCCGGAGGCTGCCACACGCTCAGATAATCTGCTCTGATCCGCGCACGCAGTTCGCGCAAGCCGCAGGCTTTCGTGAGCCGGTCCATTTCTTGACCGGTCTGCTCTTCCCACCTGAGGATGGACGTATCCTTGGCCTCATTAAGGTTCCATTTTTTGTAGAAGTTCTGCGTGTGTCGATCACTCGACTTTTTGTATCCACGACCCCTTTTTGCCTTGAGGCTGAACGAATGCGGGTCCCGCACCATATAATGATTGATCTGCGCGATTTCATATCTGTCGACCCGACCGAAAAAGCTCCCCATCGGGCTCTGCCCGGTTTGAACCCAGCGTTTGAGCCAGTTCCTTTGGCGGTCGTTCACGTTGGCATCGTCCAGAGACAGGGCCTCGCCTGTCGGGGTCGAAAACCGATCCAGCCGAGAGGCGGCCGGTTCAAGATCACAGAGGTGCAGGAACTGGGAAAATCCTCCAGTCTCTTTGTTCTTTTGGAAAAACGTCTTGAATTGCGTCCTTTCCAGGCCTGCGTCACAATGCGTGTAGTCGCCGGAAATATACCGGCCGTTAAAGACAAGGTTTCCGGAATCTCCAAAGACACGCCAATTAATCAGCATCCCGATACGGTCCTGCGAACTGAGGTGATGCGCTAGATCTCCGACGGTGCCGCTGCCGATATGAATGTTCAGAAACTCGTCGGCATCCAGAAAAATACCCCAGTCGCCTTCCTTTAGAATTCCCATTTCCGCTACTAACCGGGTGGCATTTTCTTGCGCAGAGCGGTCAGTCGGTACGTCCTGGCGAATGGCCTTGACTTCGCCCCGTTCGGAAAGAGCCCGCAGCAGATCGTCCGTGGCGTCAACAGAATCATTCGAAACGACAACAATTTGATCGAACCCAATCGCTTTGTGGTAGGCGACCCATTCCAACAGAAAGGGGGCTTCGTTCTTCATCGCCGAAAACAGTATGTTCGCCATCTTGAAAAGTATTCTCTTGCCTGCCCAACCGACCCCAGCCGCGATCATGTACATTGAACCAAAACATGCGGGCTTCACCGGGTTGTCACGTACTAACAGCCCAGTCGCCGCTATGAAATACCGTAGTGCTCGCGGAACTCGGGGGATGAGTTCAATCGCCAGACGGGTTGTTTGCATCTGTCCATTGCAAACGCAGACATTTTCATCCCTGAAAAAACAACGCCCCGCGCCTGGAGGTGCGCGGGGCGTGCAGTCTGCGACAGTCCAGAGAGGCGGGACTGTCGCTTTGGGGTCAACGGCCTCAGTTCACGGCCTTGGCGTCGACCACGTCCTTTTCGATGGCCTTGGCCGAAGAAATCTCGATCCGGCGCGGTTTCAGGGCCTCGGGCACTTCGCGCTTCAGGTCGATGTTCAGCATGCCGTTCTCATGGCTCGCGCCGGTGACGCGCACGTGATCGGCCAGCGCAAAGCGGCGCTCGAACGCGCGGGTGGCGATGCCACGGTGCAGGTAGCTGCGTTCTTTGTCCTCGGCGGCTTTCTTGCCGGCGACGATCAGCGCGTTTTCCTTCATTTCGACCGACAGGTCATCTTCCGAAAAACCGGCGACAGCGACCGAGATGCGATAGGTGTCGGCATCGGTTTTTTCGATGTTGTAAGGCGGATAGCTGGGCTGAGCCACGTCATTGGTCAGGACGCGGTCCATCATGTCGGCGATCTGGTCGAACCCAATGGTGGCGCGGTGCAGCGGTGCAAAATCAAACGTACGCATGTGTCATATCCTCATGTCTGAGCGATCTGTGTTTTGCCCTCCGTTCGGACGGGCGGTTCAGAATGCCGGGCCCCGTTTGCGGCGACCCGGTACAGTTCACATGGGGAGCATTTTGACCGAGTTCAAGACCCGTCGGACGAGATGAATTTCGCACCCGAACTGGACTTGCCGGACCCCACCTGCAACCGCCGGATCGCGGCCTTGGGTTTGGGTGCATCGCGGCGCAGATCGGCTTTGAGTTCCGAAATGATTCCAACCAGTTCCATTCCGAACCCGACCTTTTGCCGCCCGTCGGTTCCGACTGCGGAAACGACCGACAGGATCTGCCAGCGCGGGCCGTTCTGGGCCAGCAGCGCCGAACCGGACGAGCCAAAGGTAATGTCGCAGTTGAAGGTGATCAGACCCTGCCGCCGTTGCAGAATACGGCAGGACCGCTCGCGGGTGATCGCCTCGGACCGGCCGCGCCCGTATGAGGCAAGGCTGACCTCTTTTCCTGCCACGCCGCCGTTGAACAGCACAAAGGGGTCAGCGACGGAATAAGGAATGGGCTGTTCCAACCGCATCAGGGCAACATCTGCCCGAACGGACGCGGCTGAAAGCTCGGGGTGTTTGAGGTAATCCGGATGCACCGCGATCTGGACAACTTTGCGGTCGGCCAGCGATTTGCCATAGCTCAGCCCGGCCCGAAAGGTCACCTCGCCCGGGGCATAGGATTGGCCCGTTTTCTTGTCGATCGCGCAATGGGCAGCGGTCAGAACCAGATCCTGCGCAATCAGCGTGCCCGTGCAGAAGCCCCGCTTGCCAATGTCCAGACGACCGATGGCTTCCCAGCCGAACAGGTCCTCGCGGTCGGTCAGTTCACGCTTGCTGCTTTGAGCATGGGACATGGTGGCAAAAAGCGACAGACCCAGAAAGGCCGCCAGCAGGAATCGTGTCATGGTTTGATGAACCTCGCGCCAATGTTCCTGTTGCGCCCCCCATTGGGTGTGGCGGCAAGAAATCCGCGACCGGCCAACAATTCGGCCTGCAACAGGGGCAATGACCCCTCGACCGCTGTGCCGACCGCGACCCGCTGGCCGTTGAACTCCGCCTTTGCGGCCACTACCGACACGATGCGCGGGCGGTCGCCGTCAAAGGAAAATACCGGCGCACCGGATGAGCCGAACTCGACATCGCAGGACATCACCAGAACCTCGGACTGACGGGTCATGACCGAACAGACCTCTTGCAGTGACGGGGCCTCGGCCCGGTCCCGCGCATAGGAAACCACCCCCACCTCGGCCCCCCGGCGCGGCCTGTCGCCGGTTTCAAAGGGAATCACGGTGGTATTGCGTATTGGTTGCCACAGCTCGATCAGGGCGATGTCATTGCCCAGCCGCGCCGTCGGGGTTTCGCGGCTGTAGCGGTAATCCGGATGAATCACCGCCTGCCGCGCCGCTCGGTAGGCCGAGGCCCGGCCCAGACGCCACGCGGCCAGAAACTCGACCTCGGACAAATCGACCCGCTGGCCCGTCGCCTTGTCAAACAGGCAATGAGCGGCGGTCAGAACCAAAGTTGGTGAGATCAGCGTTCCGGTGCAGAATCCTGCACCGTTGATGTCCAGCCGACCCACAGCCATCCACGCCCGCCCGGCATCGGTGGTGTCCAGGCTTTTCAGCCCGCTGTCCTGCGCCATGGCGGCCATCGGCATCAATGCCAGCGCGATTGCCCTGATCCAGTTTCGCAAGCGGTTCTCCGGCGTTGCTGTTGGGTTACCTTCCTACGGACCCGGTGGGGCGAAAATAGGGCGGCAACGCCGGATGCGGTTTCCCCCGGAACCTGATGCACCGCTGCATCATTGACGTCTACCTGAGGATCGGAACCTCAGGTGCACGGTCACCTTGCAGGGTCCTCGGTTCGGGACCACCGGTGGCCCAGTCCAACAGTTCGACCGTGTGCAGAACCGGAACATCCGTTCCCGAACCGATCTGCATCATGCAGCCAATATTGCCAGCAGCGATCACATCAGGATTTTTCGCCTCAAGCGTTCTGACCTTGCGCTGCTTTAACTGGCCCGAAATTTCAGGCTGCATCAGGTTATACGTTCCCGCGCTGCCACAGCACAGATGGCTGTCTGCAGGCTCTAACACGGCAAAACCGGCCCTTTTTAACAGGTCCTTGGGATGGGACTTGACCTTTTGCCCGTGCTGCAGGGAACAGGCTGCGTGATAGGCGACGGTCAAGCCCTTGTCGGTGCCTTCGGGCAGGTCCAACTGCACCAGAAGCTCGCTGATATCCATTGCAATGCGCGACACCTGCGCCGCGTCCTCGGCCAGAGGATCATTGCGAAACATATGCCCGTAATCCTTGACGGTGGTGCCGCAACCCGAGGTGTTGATAACGATGGCGTCCAGACCGCCATTATCCATCTCGGCTATCCAGGCTCTGATATTGGCTTTTGCCGCTTTGTGGCTGTCTTTCACTTTGCCCATGTGATGGGTCAGCGCGCCGCAGCACCCGGCGCCTTCGGCCACCACGACCTCGCATCCCAGCCGCGTCAGCAGGCGGATCGTTGCGTCGTTGATATCGGTGTTCAGCGCCTTTTGCGCGCATCCCGTCATCAGCACCACCCGTTTGATACGCGACCCCTTCGGCGCAAAACTCTGCGGGTCGTCATTGCGACTGACCGGAGGAATATGCTTCGGCGCCATGTCCAGCATCGCCCGCAGCCGGGCATCCGGCATCAGGAAGCGAAACGGGCGACCCAGCTTGGCTCCGATCAGCGCCCAGCGGAACCGCATCGGATAGGGCAGGATCTGCGCCAGCACCCAGCGCAAGACGCGATCCGTCAGGGGGCGTTTGTAGTTGGCCTCGATATATTCCCGCGCATGGTCGACCAGATGCATGTAATGCACGCCCGAAGGACAGGTCGTCATGCAGGCCAGACAGGACAGGCAGCGGTCGACGTGCTTGACGGTTTTTTCATCCGGCACACGCTCGTTTTCCAACATGTCCTTGATCAGGTAGATACGCCCGCGCGGGCTGTCGAGTTCATCCCCCAACACTTGGTAAGTCGGACACGTGGCGGTGCAGAACCCGCAATGCACACAGCTGCGCAATATCTCGTTCGAGCGCTGGATTGCCGGGTCTTGCAGTTGTTTGTCGGTGAACGTCGTCTGCATCGGCTTACCCCATCAGCCCGGGATTGAACACACCGCGGGGATCGAAACGTGCTCGTAACCCCCGTGTTAGAGCCTGAACGCCAGTGGGTTCAGGTTGAAACCGGTCCAAGGTCTCGGCAGTTTTTGCGTCTGCTCGCACCAACGTCGCGTGACCTTCGAATGCGCCCAACCGAGCACGCAGATCGGTGCCCTCGGGAACGCGTGCCCAGATCAGACCACCGCCCCAATCCAGCAGAATCTGATCCGCCTCAAGACGGGTCACAACATCTGGCGCATCAGTTGGTTTGACCGAAATCCGCCAGACATCGCCTTCCTGCCCGTGAAACGGCATGACATCGCGCAGACCCTGCCACAGTTCGGTGGGGTCCGGGATATCGGTGATCTCGCCAATCAGCGAAAGCGTGGATTTCAACTGTTCTGTCCGGTAGGTCACCGAGTCCGAGAACCCCTCAACCCGCAACAGCGCCTGCCCATTCTGTGGATCATAGGCGGCCCCGCTGACTTCGAACGGGGATTTCAGCGCGGCAGACAAGGCCTGTATCGCATCCCCGGCACTCGCGACGTGAACGGCATTGGTTGCAACGGCCTCGGGCTTGGGCAGCACCTTCAGCGACACCTCGGTCAGAACCCCAAGCGTGCCCCACGACCCGGCCATCAGCTTGACCAGATCGTAGCCGGTCACGTTCTTCATTACCCGGCCGCCATTCTTGATCACCTGTCCCATGCCGTCGACATAACGCACGCCCAGCAGGAAATCGCGGCACGCCCCGGCCTGAATACGGCGCGGGCCCGAGATATTGGCGGCCACAACACCGCCAATGGTCGGCGTCCCGCTGGTGCCCAGCAGCCCGCGATGATCCATCGGCTCAAAGGCCAGTTGCTGCCCTTCCGCCGCCAAAGCGGCCTCGATATCGGCCACCGGCGTGCCCGCTTGCGCCACCAGCGTCAGCGCGCCAGGCTCATAGAGGGTAATCCCGCTCAGCCCCGCGGTCTCAAGCACCGCCTCCGGCCCGCCCACCCCGCGTGTACCGCCGCCGACAATCCGAACCGGCTCCGTCAGCCCGGCCACCATTTCGGCCAGTTCGGCCTCTGTCTCAGGTTTCATCGCAAAACTTCTTTGTTAGAGCCTGTTATTCCGCAGCCACCCGCACTTCCCGACGGGATTCGGACGCATCCAGAGGGAACACCTTGGCGGGGTTCAGCAGCCATTTGGGATCGAACACATCCTTGACGGCCATCTGCGCCTCAAGGTCTGCAGGCGCGTATTGATGGGACATCAGGTCTCGCTTTTCGATGCCCACACCATGCTCACCGGTCAAACAACCACCGACATCGACGCAGAGTTTCAGGATATCGGCCCCGAACGCCTCGCATTTTTCCAGATCGCCGGGCTTGTTGGCATCGAACAGGATCAACGGGTGCATATTGCCGTCACCCGCATGGAACACGTTGCCCACGGGCAGGCCATATTCCGCGCTCAGTTCACCGATCCGGCGCAGAACTTCGGGCAACGACGACACCGGGATTGTTCCATCCAGACACATGTAGTCGTTCATCTGACCCATCGCACCAAAGGCCGATTTGCGCCCCAGCCAGATCTTGGCGCTTTCCTCGGCCGACTGGCTTTCGCGCAGTTCTACCGGGTTGTGGCGTTTGGCGATCTCGATGATTTTCGACAACTGATCGTCGATCTCGGCTTCCGACCCTTCGACCTCGACAATCAGCAGCGCGTGGCAATCCGGATAACCCGCGTGGGCAAAATTCTCGCAGGCCTTGATGCAGAGCGTATCCATGAACTCGATCGCCACCGGTAGAATACCGGACTTTATGATATCAGACACGCATTGGCCCGCGACCTCATTATCATCGAACCCCATCAGCACCGGCCGTGCGCCCTCGGGTTTGCGCAGGATGCGCAGCGTGGATTCGGTCACCACGCCCAACTGCCCTTCGGACCCACAGATGACGCCCAGCAGGTCCAGCCCGCCCGCGTCCAGATGCGCGCCGCCGATCTCGACCACGCTGCCATCCATCATCACCATTTTCACGCCCAGCAGGTTGTTGGTGGTCACGCCGTATTTCAGGCAATGCGCCCCGCCCGAGTTCATCGCGATATTGCCGGCAATCGCGCAGGCCAGTTGCGAGGACGGATCGGGCGCGTAGAAAAAGTCTTCTTCCTCGACCGCGCCGGTCACGCTCAGGTTGGTGCGACCGGTTTGAACCCGGATGAAACGGTTGTCATAGTCCGTTTCCAGCACCTCATTCATCCGGGCGACGCCCAGAATGACGCTATCCGCAGTGGGCAGCGCCCCACCCGCCAGCGAGGTACCCGAGCCGCGCGGCACCACCGGCACGCCTTCCTCATGGCAGATGCGCAGCACGTCCGAGACCTCTTGCGTATCCGACGGCAGCACCGCCAGCATCGGCGGACAACGATAAGCGGTCAGCGCGTCACATTCATAGGCGCGGGTTTCAGCCGGGTCATGGATCACGGCATCCGCAGGCAACACCTGCAACAGGCGCGATAATACGGCCTGTTTACGCGCCAGGATTTCAGGGTTTGGCCTGGGCATTTCCATTGCTGATCCTCCGTTTGGTAAAATAATATTACCAATTTACCTATCTGGCAAGTTCTGATCTCTGGCCCTACTGTCGCCGACATGACATGGATCGACCGCGCCCTATTATTCTCATCGCTGGATTATACTGCCGTGCTGCTGTTGGTGGGCGCGTGGCAGTGGATTGGCTGGCGGATCGAGCATCCCACGCCAAACCGGCAATCGGTCGCGATGATGATGGACGACTTCCGGCGCGCCTGGATGCACGAGATGGTCACGCGGCAACCCCGGATGTTCGACGCACAGGTCGTGGCGGCGATGCGGCAGGGCAGCACGTTCTTTGCCTCGACCACCATGATCGCCATCGGCGGTGGGCTGGCACTGTTGGGCAACACCGAACGGTTGGCGGGCGTCGCCAGTGATCTGGCCATCGGCAGCGCCCCGGCGATGGTGTGGGAAATCAAGATTCTGGTGGTGATCCTGTTCCTGGCCAACGCCTTCCTGAAATATGTCTGGGCGCATCGGCTGTTCGGCTATTGCGCGGTGCTGATGGCCGCCGTCCCGAACGATCCTGACGACCCGCAAGCCTATCCGCGCGCGGCGCAAGCGGCCGAGATTTGCGTCACCGCAGCGCGCAGTTTCAATCGCGGCCTGCGTGCCACCTATTTTGCGCTGGCCTCGCTGGCGTGGATACTGGGGCCGCTTGCCCTGATACTCGGGACGGTCATCACACTGGGCGTTCTGTATCGGCGCGAATTCGCATCCCATTCCCGGTCGGTGCTGTTGACCCTGCCGCCCAACACAGAGTCGTGATGACGTCGCCGCGCATCGCGCCTTAAGGTCGCCTTATGCGATACCTGATTCTCAGCGCCGTTCTGGCCGCACCCGCCTTTGCCGATCCTGCTGTGATCGAGAATATCTCGACCCGGCAGAACGGCGATACATGGCGATTCGACGTGACGATCCGGCATCCGGACACCGGCTGGGATCACTACGCCGACGGGTGGCGTGTTCTGGACATGGACGGCAACGAACTGGGGATGCGTGTGCTGCACCACCCGCATGAGACCGAGCAACCCTTTACCCGTTCACTCAGTGGTGTCGTGATTCCCGAGGGCGCTACTCAAGTGCAGGTTCAGGCACGGTGCAATGTGGATGGCTGGAACGAAATCACCACGGTTGTTGATCTGAACTGAGGGTCAGAAAACACCCAGACTCAGGCCTGCGGCCAAGGCGGCGCCGATTTCGCGACATTTTTCCAGCTGATCATCAGGGATGGTCTTTTCCGCCAGGATCGCCTTGGGCGATTGGGCGTGGGTGCAGATGATCAGGGGCGGTTGCACCTCTTTCAGCCGCCAGCCGGTGGCAATCCGGGCCATCTGGCGGGCCGCGTTTTCCCCATCAGATCCGGCACAGACCATCTGGGCGTAAGGACGCCCTTCGATCTGACCCAGGACCGGATAGTAGCTGCGGTCGAAAAACTCTTTCATCAGACCCGAAATCGCCGCAAGATTCTCGGGCGCGCAAAAGATATAGCCATCGGCGCGCAGCAGATCGTCAGGTCCGGCCTGATCGGCGGGTTTCAGAATAGTCTCGGCTTCATCCCGTGCGGCCTCAGCCGCCGCTTCGGCCATCTGTCGGGCACCGCCGGTGCGCGAATGGTAAACGATTAAAAGCTGCGCCATGTCAGACCCGGTGATAGGGGCCGCCTGACAGGATGGTTGCGGCCCGATAGAGTTGCTCGGCCAGCATCACACGGACCAGCATATGGGGCCAGACCATCGACCCGAATGAGATGGAAAAATCGGCCTCGGCCCGCAGATTAGGGTCTATTCCGTCCGCGCCGCCAATGATCAGCGCCAAATCCTGCCGCCCGGCGTCACGCCAACCACCCAGTTTCTTGGCGAATTCCGGCGAGGACATGACCCGCCCGCGCTCATCCAGCGTGCAGATCACGGCACCTTTGGGCAGCGCCTTGCGCAACAGCGTGGCCTCGGTCCCCATGCCGGCGTTTTTCTTGTCTTCGACCTCGATCACCCGCGCGGGACCAAGGCCTAAACTGCGGCCGGTCCGGTCAAATCGGGTCAGGTAATCGTCAAGCAGGGTCTTTTCCGGTCCGGCACGCAATCGCCCGACCGCACAAATGCTTATACGCATATTTCTCTCGCCTCCGGTCTGTTATTGCAGACCGGGATGGCGCCTCAGTTGGCTGAGGCGCTGCCGCCCTGGGGCAGCCACATCTTTTCCAGCTGGTAGAATTCACGCACTTCGGGGCGGAAGATATGGACGATAACGTCGCCCGTATCGATCAGCACCCAGTCGCCGGCATCCTTGCCTTCGACCTTCGAGGTGAAACCGAATTCCTGCTTGATGCGATCCGTCAGCTTTTCCGCCATGGCCGAGACCTGACGGGTCGACCGACCCGAGGCAATCACCATGTGATCCGCAACCGAGGATTTGCCTTGCAGGTTGATCTGCACGACGTCTTCGGCCTTGTCATCGGAAAGTGAGGAAAGGATGCGTTCAAGCAGCTTGTCGCTGATTGACTGAGAGTGAGCCATTACACCGGCTCCGTCATCGGCGGGCAAACCCGCCTGGGTATGTAGAGACAGGACATAGTCCTCCTTTGCTGCGCGCCGCCAAACCCCGGCGCAGGGGTACTAATAAGGTAACAAGGGGAATGCAACATTTCAATGAAAGGCCGCCGGGCGGGGCGCACGGGCGGTCACTCTTTGGCGACCTGTTGCGCGTCTGCGCTGTCGGACAACAGCCGAACTTCGCGCTGCGGGAAGGGGATCGAGATGCTTTCGTCCTTAAAGGCGTCCCATAGTGCAAGATAGACATTGCCCCGAATATTGGTCAGCCCCTTGGTCGGATCGCTGATCCAGAAACGCAGCACATAGTCCACACTGCTGTCGCCGAAGCCGGTGATGTGACAGACAGGCTCATGGGAACCGCCGCTCAATACACGGGTGACGGATTTGACCGCTTTGATCGCCGTGGCCCTTACCTTGTGCGGGTCGTCGTCATAGCTGGTGCCGAACTCCAGATCCAGCCGCACGAACTTGTCCGAATGCGACCAGTTCACCACCTGATTGGTGATCAGATCTTCGTTCGGGATCAGGTACTCCCGCCCGTCCCGCGTGACCACCGAGACATAGCGGGCGCCCAGCGCGTTGATCCATCCGAACGTATCGCCCAACGAGATCACGTCGCCCGGCTTGATCGACCGGTCCATCAGGATGATGATCCCCGAGATCAGGTTCGATACCACCTTTTGCAGCCCGAAACCAATCCCCACACCGATCGCACCGGACAGCAGCGCGATCCCGGTCAGGTCGAACCCAAGCGTGCGGATGGCCGCCAGAAAGACCGCGCCATACAGCAGCACCTGAATGCCCTTGGCCAGCAGCACCTGCATCGACGGGGTGATGTCATCATTGCTCATCAACCCCCGTTCGGCGGCGCGGGTGCCGACACGGGCCAGCGTCAGCAGGACACCGATCAGCAAGATCGCCTTGAGAATCCCCAGCGCCGAGATGTGCAGATCGCCAATGGAAATCGCCACGCCGTCCAGAAACTCGGCCACGTCATCGGTCAGATTCAGGGCCACAAGCGTTGCATAGACCCACATTGCCCATTTGAAGATGCGCCGCAGGGTCCGGTTGCGCACCAGCCGCGCCACCAGCGCAATGGCCAGCCACGCCAGGGCCAAAGTCGCCACAACACCGATGATATAACTGCGCGAGGGCCATGTGATCTGCTGCATCAACAGATACAGCGCCCAGGACAACAGCACGAAATAGACCAGCGTCAGGCGCTGCATCAGTTGCACCAGAATCCGCAATCGCCATTTCGGCCAACCTTCGCGGGCACGGGCCCAGGCCTCCCACCGGCCTTGTGTCGTCAGCTTCAGAACAAAGGCCAGCGCCCACAGGCCCAGAATGATAACCAATTGGTGCTGACGCCAGCCCGGCGTGACGACCAGCTCGACAAGGTTTTCGATTTGCACGGAAAAGCCCGCGACCATGTTGTCATAGAGGTCCGACAGCGAGCTGGGGATCAGATCCTGATTCATTGCCCCAGCTTGGACAGCGTTTCCGCGCGATGCAAGCCCATCGGGGATTGAACCTTGATTGACGGCCAGACGCGATATATCTGGTGCGCATGAGACTCACCTTGGCCCCTGCACCGACGTTGCAAGACCGCACGCGCCTGCGTGAACGGTTCTTTGGGGCCGCCCGCACGGTTCTGGCCCGCCTATAAGCGGCGTCCAGCCACTCGCCAGCTATTTCTCATTTAAATACGGGAGAGGACCGATGTCCCCCAAAACACTCTATGACAAGATCTGGGATGCCCATGTCGCGCACGAAGCCGATGATGGCACCTGCCTGCTGTATATCGACCGCCATCTGGTGCACGAAGTGACCAGCCCGCAGGCGTTCGAAGGCCTGCGCATGGCGGGCCGCAAGGTGCGCGCGCCGGAGAAGACCATCGCTGTGCCGGATCACAACGTTCCCACAACGCCGGATCGTGTGAACGGGATCGAAAACCCGGAATCGCGCATTCAGGTCGAAGCGCTGGACAAGAACGCCAAGGATTTCGGCATTCACTATTACCCGGTGCATGACGTGCGTCAGGGCATCGTCCATATTGTCGGACCGGAACAGGGCTGGACCCTTCCCGGCATGACCGTGGTCTGCGGCGACAGCCACACAGCCACCCACGGCGCGTTTGGCGCGCTGGCCCACGGCATCGGCACGTCCGAAGTGGAACACGTTCTGGCCACCCAGACGCTGATCCAGAAGAAATCCAAGAATATGAAGGTGGAAATCACCGGCAAACTGCAGCCGGGCGTGACCGCCAAAGACATCACTCTGGCCGTGATCGGCGAGACCGGCACCGCCGGCGGCACCGGCTACGTCATCGAATATTGCGGCGAAGCGATCCGCGATCTGTCGATGGAAGGCCGCATGACCGTCTGCAACATGGCCATCGAAGGCGGCGCCCGCGCCGGTCTGATCGCGCCGGACGAAACCACCTATGAATATGTCCAAGGTCGCCCGCACGCCCCGAAAGGCGCACAGTGGGAAGCGGCTCTGGCGTGGTGGAAAACGCTCTATACCGACGAAGACGCGCATTTCGACAAGGTCATCACCCTGCGCGGCGAAGATATCGCACCGGTCGTCACATGGGGCACCAGCCCCGAGGACGTTCTGCCGATCACCGCAACCGTGCCCAACCCCGAGGATTTCGAAGGCGGCAAGGTCGACGCGGCCCGCCGTTCGATCGAATACATGGGGCTGGAAGCCGGTCAAAAGCTGAGCGACGTTGAAATCGACACCGTCTTTATCGGTTCGTGCACCAACGGCCGTATCGAAGACCTGCGCGCCGCGGCTGAAATCCTGAAGGGCAAAAAGATCAAGGACGGTCTGCGCGCCATGGTCGTGCCGGGATCGGGTCTTGTGCGGGCTCAGGCCGAAGAAGAAGGGCTGGCGGACATCTTCAAAGAGGCCGGTTTCGAATGGCGTCTGGCGGGATGCTCGATGTGTCTGGCGATGAACCCCGACCAGCTGCAGCCGGGCGAGCGCTGCGCCGCGACCTCGAACCGCAACTTCGAAGGCCGTCAGGGCCGCGGTGGACGGACCCACCTTCTGAGCCCGGCAATGGCTGCCGCAGCGGCAATCACAGGACGGCTGACAGACGTCCGCGAATTGATGTAAGGTCCCCTCATATCTAGATATTTGAGGGATTGAAAACATGAGTGACTGGGTCAAATGGCTCCTGCTGGGGCTTCTGTCTATCGCGTTCGGTATCTTTGTACTGGGCGCGCCAGTTGTGGCGTCTGTCGCCGTGACGGTGGTAACCGGTGTGTTGCTGCTGATCTCGGGCGCGTTGCAACTTGTGGGTGGCTTCACGGTTGAAGGCACCGGCAACAAGATTCTGTCACTCATCATGGGTGCGGTGATGCTGTTTCTGGGCTGGTCCTTTCTGGATCACCCGCTACAGGGAACCCTGACCCTTGCGACGGTGATGTTGATCCTGTTCATGGCAGGCGGCATCGCGCGGGTCATTCTGTCGTTCCAGATGAAAGGAACGCAGTTTTTCTGGCCCACGATGATCTCGGGCATCTTGTCGATCATCCTCGCAGGGATCATCTGGACCTACGTCGGAAGCGACCCTCAGGTGCTGCTGAGCATTCTGGGGATCTTCCTGGGCATCGAGATGCTGTTCAACGGGTTCGGATTGGTCTTCATGGCGTTCTTCGTCAAGAACGCACCCAAAGACGAAACAACGGAAGCGAAACAGGCTTAAACGCGGGGCAAGGGGTCGGCCCTCTCCCGCAGGAGTGTGAACATGGAAAAGTTTGAAAAAGTCCACGGGGTGGCCGCCCCAATGCCGCTGATCAATATCGATACCGATATGATCATCCCGAAAGTACACCTGAAAACCATCAAACGGTCCGGCCTGGGCGTCGTGCTGTTTGACGAGATGCGCTATCACGATGACGGGCAGGAGAACGAAGAGTTCATCCTGAACAAGCCCGCCTACCGCCAGACCGAGATTCTGGTCGCAGGCGACAACTTTGGCTGCGGTTCGTCGCGGGAACACGCGCCTTGGGCGATCAAGGATTTTGGCATCAAGGTCGTGATCTCGACCAGCTTTGCCGACATCTTCTTCAACAACTGCTTCAAGAACGGCATCCTGCCGATCGTGGTCGAAGAAGAGCATCACGCGATCCTGATGGAAGACGCGCATAAGGGCGAAAACGCCCGCATGACCGTGCATCTGGAAGATCAGCAGATCACCACTTCGGATGGCGTCGTGATCGCGTTCGACATCGACCCGCACCGCAAGCACTGCCTGCTGAACGGTCTGGACGATATCGGCCTGACGATGGAAAAAGACCATCACATCGACAAGTTCGAGGACCACGCCAGCCAGGCCCGTCCCTGGGTGTGATTCTGGAAACGAATCCGGGAATGCACAACTTTACGGGGTCGCCAAGGCGGCCCCGTTCGCTTTCTTGGGGCTGTATATTCAGGAACCACAATATATAGGTATCATATTGATACACACGCCGGATTTGCGTCAAAAATGATGCAATCCCGCACCAGTTGCGCCATCATTTTGCCCGAAATCACGTGTTTTCTGCGCCTTGGCTTGAGCGAAATGTCGCTTATCGCCAATGTGGCGGGTACAGGCACCCACCAGTTCAACATTGGTGAATCAAGACATCCGCCACAACGATTAGTGGCGGGCACAAGTTGGAAGCGAAGTCGGCGAAGAATCGACTAATCCAGTTTGAAAGGGTTCGGATAGTGATTGCGCGCACAACAGGGGCGGCGATTCGGGGATTATTGGTTGCACTGATGGTGCTGACCCCCGCGTTGTACCTGCCCGTATCGTCAACGAATGGGACCGAGATTGTCGTCTTTCTCGCCATTCTCGCATTCTTTCTGACCTTTGCCGAATACAACTCGGCCTTTCCCAGCTTTATCGAATTCCGCGACGCACCGCCGGTGAACCGCCTGCGATTTGTCGGGCTGATGTCGATGATCATGTTCCTGACGCTGATCTGCAAGAACGCCTACGCGCCCAGCAGCCTGACCGCTGTTTTCTACTCGCTGGGTCTGGGCGTCGCCAATGTGGTCGATTTCCCCTATTCCCCGGTTCGTCTGGTGGTGCTGATGCTGCCCGCAGATGCCAGCGCGCCGCTGATCGAACTGGTGCGCGTTGCCGCCAGCGTGGCTTATGTCGCGGCACTGGTGACCATCGGCAGCTTTGCCTATGCGGTGAAGATGCGCGGCTGGCCGACGGGCAACGGCGCGTTCAACGTCTGGACCAACCTGCCGCTGTTCGACCCGACCAAGGGCGGCGACGTCGTCACCCGCCTGCAACGGGACGGACGGCTGAACATCTCGATCGGAGTGTTGCTGCCGTTTTTAATCCCGGCGCTGATCAAGATGCTGACCGATTACGCCAACCCGATCTCGCTGAGCAACCCTCAGACCCTGATCTGGACCCTGAGCGCCTGGGCCTTCCTACCCGCCAGCATGATCATGCGCGGTATGGCAACCCTGCGTATCGCCAATCTGATCGTCGAAAAGCGCCGCGCCTACTCCACCGCCGAGTCCACGCAGGCTGCATGATCCGCATCCTTCTGCTGCTGCTATTGCCCGTGATGGCGCAGGCGCAGACAGTACGCATTGCCACCTACAATACAGAGCTTAGCCGAGATGGGCCGGGCTTGCTGCTGCGGGACATCCGGCGCGGTGATCCGCAGGTGCGTGCAGTGGTCGAGGTACTGGTGGCCACGCAGCCGGACATCCTCGCTCTGCAGAGCATCGACTGGGACCTGAACGCAGATGCCCTGAACGCGTTGACCAAACAGCTGCGCGCCGCGGGGTTGGATTATCCCCATTACTTTGCCGCGCAGCCCAATGCCGGGCTTGAAACCTCTTTGGACCTGAACGGAGATGGCCGGACGCATGGCCCGGCAGACGCGCAGGGATGGGGCCGGTTCACTGGTCAGGGCGGGCTTGCGGTGCTGTCGCGCTATCCGATCCGCGCGAATGACGTGCAGGCATTCACCGATTTGCTGTGGCGCGACCTGCCCGGCGCGCAGATGCCGGTTACGGAAAACGATCCTTTCCCCTCGGAAGAGGCGCAGAGCATTCAGCGCCTGTCTGCCGTGGCCCACTGGATCGTGCCGGTCGACACGCCCCTCGGTATGGTGGACCTGATGACCTTCCACGCCGCCCCACCGGTGTTTGACGGCCCCGAAGACCGCAACGGGCTGCGCAACCGCGACGAAATCCGCCTCTGGTCCGCGGTACTGGACGGCAAACTGGGGCATCCTCTCGACGGCCCGTTCGTGATCGCCGGAGATGCCAATCTGGACCCCGAACAGGGAGAGGGCCGCAAAGAGGCGATCCAAGCGCTGTTGGCGGACCCCCGCTTGCAAGACCCTCGGCCCGCTGACGTGTCGGGCGCGCTGAACACCGTGGAATGGAAAGCGGTGGGAGAGATGCGGGTGGACTACGTGCTGCCGTCAGCCGGTCTGCACGTCACAGGCTCGGGCGTGTTCTGGCCCGAACCAGATTCGCCTGAACGCGCGGCGGCCGAACAAGCCAGCAGGCACCGTCTGGTCTGGGTTGACGTGACCGCGCCCTAGCGGCGATCAGGCGTGGGCCAGAACCCCATCTGATCGCAGTGCGCCGGGGATCGCCCGTTTCAGCGCGGCGTCCAGATCCGTACGCTGAAAATATCCGACCAGATCGCGGAAAAACCCATCCTCCAGACTGTGCGGCGTATTCCACAGATACCGCATCTCAAGCAAATGAGGTGCCATCCGCCAGAAAGGGCGGGCAAGCTGAATCGGCAGCCAGTTCATCGATTGCACAGACACAGGCCGACCGGTGACCCGAGACAACGCCTGCGCCATTTCAGAGCCGGTCACTGTGTACCCCTCGTAAGGCACGTCGCAAAAACGGGGCAGCCTCTTGCGCATTTCGGCAAGGGCAACCGCCGCACGCGCAAGGTCGGGCAGATAGGCCCAGGCATGGGCGATGTCGGGGTTTCCGGGATAGATGAACCGCCCCCGCGCCAAAGGTTTGATCATGACCTGATCGAACCAGTTCCCCGATGCGCATGTGTCAAGAAAATCCCCGGCCCGCAGGATGATCGTGCGCACGGATGAGGCGCGATAGGCTTCCTCCATCTCGATCCGAATCCGGCCCAGAGGGTTTTGGGCCAGATGTGGCGTGGCCGTTGACCACGGCCCCGGTGAATCGGCCCCAAAGACATAGACATTGCCTGGGATGATGACCGTCGCTCCTGTGTCCCGCGCAACCGAAATGACCTGCCGGGTCAGTTCTGGCACCTGTGCCTGCCAATCCGGATAGGGCGGGTTCCAGGCGTTTACGATCGCATCCGCGCCTTGCGCGGCCTGCTCCAGCCTTTCGGTGGTGCGGTCAAAGGTGCGAACGACCCACCCCGCGTTTCGAAACGCAGCCATGGCGTTTCGTCCAAAACGGCCGGTTGCACCTAAAATGAGAACGGATTGGGTCATGGGAAACTCCTTTCAAATCAAAATTACCAATTCAATTCAATCGGGCAATTGCCGGGAAATGCAGAACGTGTATTCATTTATGAATGGATAAATCACTCACCCATGCCGATTGGTCCCTAATTCAAAGCTTTCTGGCCGTGGCCGAAACCGGCTCGCTGTCGGCGGCGGCGCGACAGTTGGACCGCAGCCAGCCCACGCTGGGCCGCCAGATCCACGCACTTGAGGATGAGCTGGGCGTGTCCCTGTTCGACCGTCACGCGCGCGGCCTGAAACTCAGCGAGGTGGGCACGCAACTGTTGCCGATGGCGCAGCAGATGCATACGGCCATGACATCGTTCAGCCTGGCAGCCGCGGGGCAGTCGCAGCAGTTGGAGGGGTCGGTGCGTATCACCGCCTCGGTCTTTGCCTCGCACCATCTGCTGCCGCCGATTCTGGCGCAGATCCGCGCTTTGGAACCGGCGATCCAGCTTGAACTGGTGGCCACGGACACCACCGAGAACCTGCTGTATCGTGAGGCTGATATCGCCGTGCGTATGTACCGCCCCGCGCAGATGGACATCATTTCGCGCTATCTTGGGGATGTGAACCTGTGCTTTTGCGCCGCCCGGGCCTATCTGGATCGGGCCGGACGGCCCCAAAACCCCGAGGACCTGTTCAATCACGATCTGGTCGGCTTTGACGCCAATGAGCAGATTATCAAAAAGATGCAGCAACGGGGCTGGCCCGCCAGCAAAAACAGTTTTGCCACCAGATGCGACCTGCAAAGCGCCTATTGGCAGCTGGTCCGGGCCGGGTGCGGCATCGGCTTTTCACAGGTACAGGTGGCCGAGGCCGACCCGGATGTCGAAGTGCTGGATCTGGATGTCGATATTGAGCCGCTTCCCGTCTGGCTGGCCGCCCCGCAGGCGATGCGCCAGACGCCCCGAATCCGACGCGTCTGGGACCTGCTGGCCGAGGGGTTGAAGGCCAGTCTTTGACCGCAAAGCGCAGGTTGGGCGGCGGTTTCGGCCCGGAAACCGGATTTCCGACCCACAAAGACCGGTTCGTCTCATTGACCCGATGCGGCGCAGGCGCTAGGGCCAATGCGACGAAACGCAAGGAGATCCTTCATGTCCAACCCCTCGCTCCTCATCCTGCCCGGAGACGGAATTGGCCCCGAAGTCATGGCCGAAGTGCGCCGCGTAATCGACTGGTTCGGTGCGAACCGCGGCCTGGAATTCGACGTGAGCGAGGATCTGGTCGGCGGCGCCGCCTATGACGCGCATGGCAAGCCCCTGTCGGACGAGACCATGGCCAAGGCGCAAGAAGTGGACGCGGTTCTGCTGGGCGCCGTGGGTGGCCCGAAATACGACGATCTGGACTTTGGTGTAAAGCCCGAGCGCGGCCTGCTGCGCCTGCGCAAGGAAATGGACCTGTATTCCAACCTGCGCCCGGCGCAGTGCTTTGACGCGCTGGCGGATTTCTCGTCGCTGAAAAAAGACATCGTCGCCGGTCTGGATATCATGATCGTGCGCGAGCTGACCTCGGGCGTCTATTTCGGCGAGCCGCGCGGTATCTTCGAAGAAGGCAACGAACGCGTCGGCATCAACACCCAGCGTTACACCGAATCCGAGATCGAACGCGCCGCGCGTTCGGCTTTTGAACTGGCAATGCGCCGGAACAAGAAGCTGTGCTCGATGGAAAAGGCCAACGTGATGGAGGCCGGTATCCTGTGGCGCGAGGTCGTGGACCGTGTGGCCAAGGACTATCCCGAAGTCGAAGTGACCCATATGTATGCCGACAACGGTGCAATGCAGCTGGTGCGCGCACCCAAGCAGTTCGACGTTATCGTCACCGACAACCTGTTCGGCGACATCCTGTCGGACTGTGCCGCGATGCTGACCGGTTCGCTGGGCATGCTGCCATCGGCATCTCTGGGCGCTCCGATGGCCAATGGCCGTCCCAAGGCGATGTACGAACCGGTCCACGGTTCGGCCCCGGATATCGCCGGTCAGGGCAAGGCCAACCCGATCGCGTGTATCCTCAGCTTCGCCATGGCGCTGCGCTACAGCTTTGATCAGGGCGCCGAGGCCGACCGCCTGGAAGCCGCGATCGAGAAGGTTCTGGCCGATGGCGTACGCACCGGCGATCTGCTGGCCGAAGAAGGCGTTCAGCCGGTCTCGACCACCGAAATGGGTGACGCGATTCTGGCAGCTCTGGACGAAAGCCTCTGATCAGGTCTGACATTCCAAAGTAAAAGGCGGTGCCCGGTGCACCGCCTTTTTTTTCACCTCAATTGCCGAAGATATTGTTCAGCAAGTTGTTGATAGCCCTGTCCAGACCGGTCTGTTGTTTGCGGCGCTGTTGTTTTGGCTGCGCCGTCCGCACCGGCGGATCGGGGGCCAGCATCGGCAGCGGTGTTGGCGTCATGCCTTCGGTCACCCGCAGCATGGTTTCTTTCCAGATTTCCGCAGGCAAGCCACCGCCAGTCACCCCCGACAGCGGCGTGTTGTCGTCATAGCCCATCCAGACACCTGCCACATAATCTGCAGTAAACCCGATGAACCACGCATCCCGCGCCGCCTGAGTGGTGCCGGTCTTTCCCGCCACCTGCCAACCCGGCAGCTTGGCCCGCCCGCCGGTGCCTTCGGACACCACGCGCTCCATCATCCATGTCAGCTGCTTGGCGGCCTTGTCGTTGATCACCCGCTCACCAATGCCCGAGCTGGTCACCATCATCGGTGTATCGTCACCCAGCAGTTTCAATTCGGACAGGCCATAGGGCTCCACAGCAGAACCCCCGTTCAGGATACCTGCATAGGCCCCGGTCATCTCGATCAGCGTGCTTTCCGAGGCGCCCAGCGCCAGCGCCGGACCTTCGGCCAGGTTGCTTTCGATGCCGAACTCGCTGGCCACGGTGCGCACGTTTTCCAGCCCGGCCACCTCGGCCACTTTCACCGCCGGGATGTTTAGCGAGTTCTTCAGCGCATCCGCCAATGTCACCCGGCCATAGAACTTGTTGGTATAGTTCTTGGGGCACCACTGACCCGAGCCGGGAATGTTGACGCAATAGGGTTCGTCCACCACTGTATCCAGCGGCGAATAGCCAAGCTCCAGCGCCGTGGCATAGACAAATGGCTTGAAGGACGACCCGGTCTGGCGCAGAGCCTGCGTGGCCCGGTTGAACGCCCCCGACACGCGTGTCTTGCGTCCGCCGACCATCGCCCGCACCGCCCCATCCGCCGACATCACCACAATCGCGGCCTGCGCCTTGGAGCCTTCGCGCACCTTTTCCTGAAAGATGTATTTCAACGCCTCTTCCGCCGATTTCTGAAGGCGCTGGTCCAGCGTGGTGCGGATCACAACATCATCCGTGGTGTCGGTGCCAAAATAACTGGGCAGCTCGGTGATCACCCAATCGGCAAAATAGCCGCCCGCCCGCGCCGCAGCGGCCTCGGACAGTTGCGCCGGGCTGCTGCGGGCACTGCTGGCCTGCGCGGTGGTCAGATATCCCTGCGCCTCCATTAGCCCGATCACCAGCTTCGCCCGGTCTTGTGAACGTTGCAGGTTGTTGGTGGGCGCATAGCGCGTCGGCGCGACCAGCAGACCGGCCAGCATCGCCGCTTGCGCCGGGTTCACCTCGGCGGCGGAAATGCCAAAGTAACGCTGACTTGCCGCCTCGAACCCGCGGGCACCAGCCCCAAGGAAGGCGCGGTTCAGATAGATGGTGAGGATTTCATCCTTGGAGTATTTCACCTCCATCGCCATCGCATAGACCGCTTCCTTGGCCTTGCGCCACAGCGACCCCTGACGGCAATCGGCCTCATAGGCGGCCTCGGACTCCCACTCGCTGGGCACGTAAGGCACGCCCAGACACAACAGCTTGGCGGTTTGTTGCGTAATGGTCGAGCCACCATGGCCCGAAAGTGGCCCGCGCCCTTCGCTGAGGTTGATTCGGACCGCACTGGCGACACCCCGGGGGCTGACACCGAAATGGCGATAGAATCGCTTGTCCTCGGTGGCGACCACGGCGTTTTTCAGATGGGGTGAGACGGTATCGGCGGTGATCACCCCGCCGAACTGGTCCCCGCGCCAGGCAAAGACTTTGCCATCGCGGTCCAGCAACGTGACCGAGCCCCGCGCCCGGCCATCCAGCAAGGCATCCACGTCAGGCAGCGAGGTGTAGACAACCCCCACCGCCAGCGCCAGCAGCAACCCGGCCACAGCACCCACGCGCCACGTAACCCCCCAGATCAACCGCCAAATCCAGCGGAACAGCCGACGGAAGAACCCGCCGCCTCCGCCGCCGGGTTTCTTGCGGGTCTTCTTCCGGACGGTCTTGCGGGTTGTCGTCTTGCGCGCGGTCGCCTTCTTTCCCGCGGGCTTCGCAGCCCGCTTGGTCGCCGTGGGCTTGCGCCCTTTCGACGAGTATCTCTTGTCCGCGACCAACGGTGTCTTTCGGCGCCTGGACTCAGTCATGCTCAAACTCTGCCCGGTTATCATTTTGAGGCACCATACCCTGACACACCGGTGAAGTAGAGGGCGGAAATTCAGGAAGCTGCCCTCCTTAGTCCGCCTATTTTTTAATCATTCACCGTATTATGTGCAAAAATTGTGCGATCTGCCGCTAATTTCCCCAGCACTTCATCACCCGGACCGTTCCTTACCACGCGAAGGTGCGCTTTTTTTCTGCAGGTGCAAACAAGCCGGACAGACCGGGGAAGCAGAGGGGAATAACGTGAAACTGATCATTGCGACAATCAAGCCGTTCAAGCTCGAGGAGGTGCGCGAGGCACTGACCGAGGCAGGTGTGCGCGGCATGATGGTGACCGAAATCAAGGGCTTCGGCTCGCAATCCGGTCACACGGAGATTTATCGCGGCGCCGAATACGCCGTGAATTTCGTACCCAAGATCAAACTGGAAATCGTAGTCCCAGCTACGATGGTCGATCAGATCGTCGACACCATCACCAATACCGCCAAGACCGGCAAGATCGGTGACGGCAAGATTTTCGTCCTCGATGTCGAGCAGGCCCTGCGCGTGCGGACCGGGGAAACGAACGAAGAGGCGCTGTAAGGCGCCGCCACTCACAATCATTCGAGGACTGACAATGAATCTGATGAAATCTCTCATCCCTGCCGCCGCGATCGTCGCGCTGCCGCAGATGGGTCTTGCGCAAGAGGCCGCCGGTGGCGAGACCGCGCAACACACGCAATTTATCCTGACTTCGCTGCTGTTCCTGGTTGGCGGTTTCCTGGTGTTCTGGATGGCCGCGGGCTTTGCCATGCTCGAGGCCGGTCTGGTGCGCTCGAAGAACGTCGCCATGCAGCTGGTCAAGAACATGGGCCTGTTTTCGTTCGCCGCCATCATGTACTGGCTGGTCGGCTATGGCCTGATGTATCCCGGCGATGGCTGGATGATCCCCGGCGTTCTGGGCGCAATCTCCCCTGCATCGCTAGAGGCCGTGGGCCTGGACGGCGTGAATGCCGACCTGTCCTATGCCACCGTTGGCTCGGACTTCTTCTTCCAGCTGATGTTCTGCGCCACCACCGCCTCGATCGTGTCAGGCACCGTGGCCGAGCGGATCAAGCTGTGGCCCTTCTTTGCCTTCGTGATCGTCCTGACCGGCATCATCTACCCGATCGAAGCGTCCTGGCAGTGGGGCGGCGGCTGGTTGTCCGAGATGGGCTTCAGCGACTTCGCAGGCTCGACCCTGGTGCACGCCGCAGGTGGTTTCGCAGCGTTGGCAGGTGCCATCGTGCTGGGCCCGCGGATCGGCAAGTACAACAAGGACGGCAAAGTGGTTCCAATCCCCGGTTCGAACCTGGCGCTGGCAACCTTGGGTACGTTCATCCTGTGGCTGGGTTGGTTCGGCTTCAACGGCGGTTCGCAGCTGGCAATGGGCACCATCGGTGACATCGCAGACATCAGCCGCATTTTTGCCAACACCAACATGGCTGCTGCTGCCGGTGCCGTCGCCGCGCTGATCCTGACGCAGGTCATGTTTGGCAAGGTCGACCTGACCATGGTGCTGAACGGCGCGCTGGCCGGTCTGGTGTCGATCACCGCTGAACCGCTGGCCCCGTCGCTGTTCCAGGCGCTGATCATCGGTGCAGTTGGTGGCGTGATCGTTGTTCTCACCGTCCCGATGCTGGACAAGATGAAGATCGACGACGTTGTCGGCGCCATCCCGGTTCACCTGATAGCCGGCTTCTGGGGCACTTTCATCGTGGCCTGGACCAACGGTGACGCGTCCTTTGTGACCCAGATCATCGGCTTCGCGGCCATCGGTATCTTCGTCTTTGTGGTCAGCTTCATCCTCTTCTCAATCCTCAAGGCAACTGTTGGTCTGCGGGTTGGCGAAGAAGAAGAGATCAACGGCCTGGATATGGGCGAGTTGGGTATGGAAGCCTACCCCGAGTTCTCCAAGGGCTAAAACCTGAGTTAACCACTCGAAGGCCGGGCGTTCGCGCCCGGCTTTTTGTTTGGGCAGCGTCTTCTGGATAGGGCCAGAAAGCAAAAAAGCCGCGCTGGTCAGCGCGGCTTTTGTCAATTTCGGTTGGTTGGCTCAGACGCCGACGTCGACAATCGCTTGCGCAAGGATCGGCACGGTCGTGGCGTTCAGACCGGCGATGTTCAGGCGGCTGTCGCCGACCATGTAGATACCGTGATCGGCACGCAGTTTCTCGACCAGTTCCGGCGCCGCACCCAGACGCGAGAACATGCCGCGGTGCTGCGCGACAAAGCCAAAGCGGTCCGAGCCGGTCAGGCGCTGCAGGTCATCGGCCAACTGCTGGCGCAGACCCAGCATGGACAGGCGGATCTCTTCCAGCTCAGCTTTCCAGTCGGCACGCAGGGCGTCGTCGGTCAGGATCGTGGTCACAACCCGCGCGCCGTGATCGGGCGGGAAGGAATAGTTCTGGCGGTTCAGAAACGCCAGAGTCGCCTGATTCAGAGCCGTTTGCGCCGCGTCATCGCTGATCGCCATCAGCAGACCGGTGCGTTCACGGTAAACGCCGAAGTTCTTCGAGCAGGACGCCGCAATCAGGCAGCGTTTTACCGACGACGCCACCAGACGGGTCGCTTGTGCGTCCTCTTCCAGACCGTCGCCAAAGCCCTGATATGCAATGTCGATCATCGCCACGAGGCCAAGCTCGTTGATGATATTCACGACCTCTTGCCACTGCACCATGTTCAGGTTGGCGCCGGTGGGGTTGTGGCAGCAACCGTGCAGCAGAACCACGTCGCCCGCCTTGGCGGTTTTCAGGTCTTCGACCATGCCGTCAAAATCGACGCCACGGGTTTCGCCGTCAAAATAGCGGTATTGGACCGTCTCCATGCCCAGGTAGTTCAGGATCGAAAGATGGTTCGGCCAGGTCGGGTTCGACACGAAGACGCGCGCCGAGGGGTTGGCCATACGGATCATCTCGAACGCTTGCCGACACGCGCCGGTGCCGCCGGGGGTCGCCACGGCGGCAATGTTGCCACGCGGAACCGAAGTGCCAAGGATCAGGCCGATCATCGCGTCCGCATAGCCCGGATCACCGGCCAGACCGGTATAGGCCTTGGTCTCCTGCTCTTCCCAGATGCGCTTTTCGGCGGCTTTCACCGCGCGCATCACCGGGGTCACGCCCTCGGCATTCTTGTAGACACCCACACCCAGATCGATCTTCTGATCGCGCGGGTCTTCGCGGTACATCTGCATCAGCGCCAGAATCTTGTCGGCGGGCTGCGGTTTGAGGTTCTCGAACATCAGGTCTCTCCGGTTGCGACGGGCAGGGTCGGGAAGGCACCCCATTCAGCCCAGGAGCCGTCATAAAGCGAATGGTCTTTCTTGCCCAAGCGTTCCAGCGCCAGGCTGAGGATCGCAGCGGTCACGCCCGACCCGCAAGAGGTGATGGCGGGTTTCGACAGGTCCACGCCTGCGGCCTCGAACACGGCGCGGCATTCGTCGGGCGACTTCATGGTGCCGTTCTTGTTCAACAGGTTGCCAAAGGGCACATTGCGCGAGCCCGGAATATGGCCCGAACGCAGGCCTTCACGCGGCTCTGTCTCGGTTCCGGCGAAACGGGCAGCCGAGCGGGCATCGATGATCTCATGATCAGCCAGTTTGGTTGCGGCCGACACCTGTGTCACGTCACGCACCAGATGGTTCTGCACGCGCACCGTCATGTGACGGTCGCGGATGACGGGGGGCAAATCCTCGATCTCGCGGCCCTCGGCCTGCCATTTGGGGAAGCCCCCGTCCAGAACGGCGACGTTTTCCTGGCCCATCAGGCGAAACAGCCACCAGACCCGCGCCGCCGACATCAGCCCGGCACCGTCATAAACCACAACCTGATGGCCGTCGCCCACACCCATCGCCCGCAGGCGCGACATGAACTTTTCGACCGGGGGTGCCATGTGCGGCAGGTCCGACCGCCGGTCAGAAATCTCGTCGATGTCAAAGAACCGCGCGCCGGGAATATGTGCTTCGTCGTATTCCGCCTTGGCGTTCCGCCCCTGCTGCGGCAAATACCAGGACCCGTCCAGAATCCGCAGATCCGGGTCCTTGATGTGGGCTGCAAGCCATTCGGTTGAAACGAGGGTTTTCGGATCGTCCTGCATCAAAGCCTCCCCAAAAGCGAGCTTGTTTTGTCCCTATACGTGCTCGCATTTGGGTTCAAGGCTGGATGGGGCGTCGTCCGCCTAACGCGCACGCCTGAGGCGGAAAAACTGAACGATCCCGATCATGCTGATCAGAATCCAGAAGGATTCGATCAACATCGAAGCCAGATTGAAGTTCTGAAGCAACGAATAGACGATCAGGATGGACCCCGCCAAGTTCAGCACCGGAAACGCCAGATCGTCCGAATTCATCATTCGCATCTGGGTGGCGAAATACGCAGCCACAACGACCAGCGCACCGAACGAGCCGACAGCATCCGCCAGCGTCAGAGTTTCAAGAATAGCGGCCATGTCGTTCCTCGGGGTTATTAGATTCGCGTTCAGCCGATCGCGGCCAGCGCATCAAGCTGCGCGTAATGGTGCATGTTCAGAAACGCGGCACCCTGATCACCGGCGCGATAGCCATGCGGCAGGTCCGCCGCAAACCGCAGCCCCTGCCCGGCCTGCAGCGGCACCCATTCGCCATCGCGCAGAATCTCGAGCGAGCCGTTCAGAACAAAGACCTCTTCGGTCACGCCGGTGGCATGGGCAGCGGATTCGTGGCTCTGGTTCGGCGCAAGATCGACGTGAAAGGTCTCAGCCCGCAGGGCGGGATCAAAGGGAAAGACGATCTTGACCTCGATACTGCCGGGGAACGTCACGGTGCGGAACACGTCCGGCGTAGCCGTATCTCGCAACGCCGCCGGTCCGATCAGCGCGCTGAGCGGCAGCTGGAACCCTTTGGCGATCTTCCACAGCGTGACGATAGTTGGGCTGGATTCGCCGCGCTCGATCTGGCCCAGCATGGCTTTGCTGACGCCGGTCATTTCAGCCACCTTGGACAGGCTCAGCCCCGAGGCCGCCCGTACATCCCGTAGTTTCAGCGTAATATCTTCCGGTGCCATATCAATCGTCTTTCGAATCCCCTTGTGCGTTATAGCGCACATGTGGTACGTGCGCTATAACGCACATATCCCGCATATCGCAACCGGGGCAAAAGGGAAACAGCATCATGCCAATGTACCGATCCAGAACCTCCACCCATGGCCGCAACATGGCCGGTGCCCGCGGCCTGTGGCGCGCCACCGGCATGACCGAGAGCGATTTCGGCAAGCCGATCATCGCCATCGTCAACTCGTTCACTCAGTTCGTCCCCGGCCACGTCCACCTGAAGGATCTGGGCCAGATGGTCGCGCGTGAAGTCGAAGCTGCGGGTGGTGTGGCCAAGGAATTCAACACCATCGCGGTAGATGACGGCATCGCCATGGGCCATGACGGGATGCTGTACTCGCTGCCCTCGCGCGAGGTGATCGCGGATTCGGTTGAATACATGGTCAACGCGCATTGTGCCGATGCGATGGTCTGCATCTCGAACTGCGACAAGATCACTCCGGGCATGTTGATGGCCGCGATGCGCCTGAACATCCCGGCAATCTTTGTCTCGGGCGGGCCGATGGAGGCCGGGAAGATCGACATCGAGGATCTGGACGTCAAGAAAATCGACCTCGTCGACGCGATGGTCGCCGCCGCCGATGATCACTATACCGATGAGCAGGTAAAGCACATCGAGGAAAATGCCTGCCCCACCTGTGGGTCGTGCTCGGGCATGTTCACGGCAAACTCGATGAACTGTCTGGCCGAGGCGCTGGGTCTGGCGCTGCCCGGCAACGGTTCGACTCTGGCCACCCACGCCGACCGCAAAGAGTTGTTCCTTGAGGCCGGTCGCCGCATCGTCGAGATCACCAAGCGCCACTATGACCTGAACGAAAAAGGCTTCCTTCCGCGCGAGATCGCCACGTTCGAGGCGTTCGAAAACGCCATGAGCCTGGATATTGCCATGGGTGGTTCGACCAACACCGTGCTGCACCTGCTGGCCATCGCGCATGAAGGCGAAGTGCACTTCACCATGACCGACATGGACCGCCTCAGCCGCAAGGTGCCGTGCCTGTGCAAGGTCGCGCCGAACACCGAAAACGTGCACATGGAGGACGTCCACCGCGCCGGTGGCATCTTCTCGATCCTCGGTGAGCTTGGTCGGGCGGGCCTGCTGCACGAGGATTGCAGCACCGTTCATTCCGGCACCATGGGTGAGGCGATTGCCAATTGGGACATCAAGGTCGCCAACAACCCGAAGGCGCAGGAGTTGTTCAAGGCCGCCCCCGGCGGCGTCCGCACCACGCAAGCGTTCAGCCAGTCCAACCGGTACAAGGAACTGGACACCGACCGCGAGGGCGGCGTGATCCGCAGCAAGGAGCACGCCTTCAGTCAGGACGGTGGTCTGGCGGTTTTGTTCGGCAATATCGCCCGTGACGGCTGTATCGTGAAAACCGCCGGCGTCGACCCGGCCAGCCTGACCTTCACCGGCACGGCCTATGTCTGCGAAAGCCAGGATCAGGCGGTGAACGACATCCTGACCGGCAAGGTCGAAGCGGGCGACGTGGTCGTCATCCGCTACGAAGGGCCGCGCGGCGGTCCGGGGATGCAAGAGATGCTGTACCCGACCTCGTACCTGAAATCCAAAGGCTTGGGCAAAGCCTGCGCCCTGTTGACCGACGGTCGTTTCTCGGGCGGTACTTCGGGTCTGTCGATCGGTCACGTCTCGCCAGAGGCCGCCGAGGGTGGTGAGATCGGACTGGTGCGCCAGGGTGACAAGATCGAGATCGACATCCCTAACCGTTCAATTCATCTGGCCGTTTCCGACGAAGAACTGGCGGCGCGGCGGGAAGAGCAGGACGAAAAAGGCTGGGAACCAGCCGAGCCGCGCAAACGCAAGGTATCCACGGCGCTCAAGGCCTATGCCAAGCTGACCACCAGTGCCGCCAAAGGCGCCGTGCGTCAGGTCTGATCGATAATAACCGGTCCCTGATTGGGGTCGGTTCCTTCCAACCTGGATAGGCTCCCGCGCCCGAAACGCACCATCGGCTACGCCGATGCCACGTTCGGCCTTGGGCCCGGCGCCGCGCTTTGCGCGGCGCCGGGCCCAACCAGAGGAGATGTCTCGTCAGAGACATTGACGATGGGCGGGAGTTTCCCCGGAATTGCGTCAGTCGCCGAGTTTGGCGTGAACCTCATCCAGATCAATTTCGCCAATCGGCATCTTGTTCGCCGGATTCTCGAAATCATATTTGAACAGCTCGAAATCCTGTTTGTAGATTTCATAGACCAAATGCATCGACAGATCGTCGAAATAATCCTCGACCGGATGGGCGCGCTTGGGGCCGTGGCCCTCGGATTCGTTGAACCTCGGGATGTCTGACAGGTTCACCGCGTGCGGCGTGTCCAGGTTATCCAGTACACCCTGCATCCCGTCGTTGAACTTCTCGGTCCAGAAAATTCGGTCATACCGCCCACCATTTACGATGAATGTCGAGACATGACCTGACATGGCAGACCAGTGGATGTCGGGGTCCATCGGCCTGCGCCAGCGTATCGTATCCCGTGCAAACAGAAGAAAGCGGCGGAAGCTGGCGATCTGGTCGAACTCACCCTTGCCGTCATCACCCCCCACCTCGATCCCGTAATTGTAGATCAGCGTCGGGACCAGATTGCCGCGATAGCGTTTCCCGTTCCGCTGGATGCCGCAGATCTTGTCGAAGAACGAGCTTAGAATCCGCGTGTAGGGGTTGCGCACGCAGGTAAAGGAATAGGACGCATGGTTGCGAATGTTGCCCGAGATGCGATCCTGGCTATGGTCGAACGCCCATTTGTGCATCCCATCCTTTGCGTCGTGAATATCGCCATCAAAGAACCGGCCATGGTCCGAGAAATACATGATCTGCCCGATGGTCGAACACGCGCATTTCGGCACGACACGGTAAACCATGCTTTCACTTTCGGTCATCCATGTACCGGGAAAACCCATATGCTGTGCCTCCTCAACGGGTCAGAAATTGCCCTACGCGCCCGCCTAGGCCCTCAAAGAACCAAAAATATTCTGTTTATTCAATCGCTCATCCTCAGTATCACGGGTCAAACAGGCTGAATCGGACATCACAGATACGAAATGGCAAAGATTGCCTATATTCTTTTGTGCCACAAAGACCCCAAAGCGATCATTGCCCAGGCCGAGCAACTGACCGCTGCAGGGGACTGCATGGCCATTCACTTTGATGCGCGGGCCAGCGCTGCGGCGTATGACAGTATCCGCACCGCCCTGAAGGACAATCCGAATGTCACCTTCGCGGCAAAACGCATCAAATGCGGCTGGGGCGAGTGGTCTTTGGTTCAGGCAACGCTGAATGCCTTGCAGGCCGCCGTGGATGCCTTTCCCCGCGCCACGCATTTCTACATGCTGTCCGGCGACTGCATGGCGATCAAAACGGCGGAATACGCTCATTGGTTTCTCGGCGAAAACGACAAGGATTTTGTCGAAAGCCACGATTTCTTTGCAAGCAACTGGATCAAGACCGGCATGAAGGACGACCGGTTGATCTATCGCCATTTCTTCAACGAACGCACCCAGAGCAAGCTGTTCTACACCTCATACGACCTGCAGAAACGCTTTGGCCTGACCCGCGACATCCCGGCGGACATACAGGTCATGATCGGCAGCCAATGGTGGTGCCTGCGCCGCCGCACGGTCGAGATGATCCTCGACTTTCTGCAACAGCGCCCGGATGTGAAACGCTTTTTCTCGACCACCTGGATTCCGGATGAAACCTTCTTTCAGACCCTCGTCCGCCACCTGATCCCGAAGGAAGAGATTGAAAACCGCACCCCGACCTTTCTGATGTTCTCGGACTATGGGATGCCGGTGACCTTCTACAACGACCACTATGACATGCTTTTGGGGCAGGATTATCTGTTCGCCCGCAAGATCAGCCCCGAAGCACATGAGCTGAAAGAGCGGCTGGGCAAGCTGTACGCCAGCGAAGGGGTCGAGTTCCAAATCTCGGATGAGGGCCGCAACCTCTATGGGTTTCTGACCGGGCGCGGGCGGGTTGGCCGTCGGTTCGGGCAACGCTTCTGGGAGGCTGGAAATACGCTGGGCCCCGAGCGCGAGATTTTCCTGATCGCCTGCAAGAAATGGCACGTGGCCAAACGGTTGGTCGATCAGATCACGTCCGAGACGGATATTCCCTGCGTCGAATACCTGTTCAACGAAGAAGGCGCCCCGCTGCCCGATCTGGGCGGGATCGAGACGACCCTGCTTAAACGTTCGCGGCATCGGCGGGCGGTGGTGCGGATGTTGTTTGACCATTTCGGCACCGACAAGCTGGTGATCTGCGTGGACCCGGCCAATCTGGACATCATTCAGGATTTCTGTGCCGATCAGGCCAAGACCCATATTTTGGAAGTCGAGTGTGAGTATTCCGACGACTACCTGATTGGTCACGCCCGGAGGGTTGGCCTGGCCGGTGAAAACAGCCCCACCGATAGGGTTGCGCGACTTGTACCGGCGTTGCGCAACTCGATCAGCTACGAATCCGAACTGATCCGGGGGGCCGGGTTTGACGGCTATTTGCGTATCCGGGAAATCAGCCCGCGCGCCGAAAACGAGGCCGCCGTGGCCGAGTTTCTGGGTGTCTCACAAGACAAGGCACAAGCCGTGATGCGGCTGGATTACCTGTTTGCGGATTGACCCGGCGACGCTGCTACCGCCGCCGGGCCGAATGATCAGATGTCGAACTTGACGCCTTGCGCCAACGGCAGCTCGGCCGAGTAGTTCACGGTGTTGGTCTGACGGCGCATATAGGCCTTCCACGCGTCCGAGCCGCTTTCGCGCCCGCCACCGGTTTCTTTTTCACCTCCGAAGGCACCGCCGATCTCGGCCCCCGAAGGGCCAATATTGACGTTGGCGATACCGCAATCGGACCCGGCTGCAGTCAGGAACTGTTCGGCCTCGCGCATGTTCAGGGTGAACACGCAGGAAGACAGGCCCTGCGGCACGTCGTTCTGGATCTCGATGGCGTCGTCGAAATCATTGTATTCCATCACGTAGAGGATCGGCGCAAAGGTCTCGGTCTTCACCGTTGCGGTCTGGCCGGGCATCTCGACGATGGCAGGCTGCATGTAAATGCCCGCCGGAACACCTTCGGTCACCCGGTTACCGCCAAACACGGTACCGCCTTCGGCTTTGGCGGCCTCCAACGCGGCGGTCATGGCCGCGCCCGAGGCTTCGTCCACCAGCGGGCCGATCAACGTACCCTCGACCAGCGGGTTGCCGATGGGCAGACCGGCATAGGCCTTTTTCAGGCGGCTCACCAGTTCCACGCGGATCGATTTGTGCACGATCAGACGGCGCAGCGTGGTGCAGCGCTGACCGGCAGTGCCCACGGCCGAGAACACAATCGCCCGCACCGCCATTTCCAGATCGGCCGAAGGGCCAACGATCATCGCGTTGTTGCCGCCCAATTCCAGAGTGCACTTGCCGAACCGCTGCGCCACGACGGGCGCGACAGCACGGCCCATGCGGGTCGAGCCGGTGGCGGAAATCACCGGAACGTCCTCGCTGGCCACCAGCGCCTCGCCCAGCGCGGCACCGCCGATCAGGGTTTGCAGCAAATGGTCAGGCGCGTCGCCGAACCGGGCCAGTGCACGTTCGAAAATCTTCTGGCAGGCCATCGCGGTCAGCGGGGTTTTCTCGGACGGCTTCCAGATCACCGTATCCCCACAGACCAGCGCAATCGCCGCATTCCACGACCAGACCGCAACCGGGAAGTTGAAGGCCGAGATCACACCAACCGGCCCCGCCGGATGCCATGTCTCCATCATCCGGTGACCGGGGCGTTCGGACGCAATCGTCAGGCCATATAGCTGCCGCGACAGGCCGACGGCAAAGTCGCAGATGTCGATCATCTCCTGCACTTCACCCAGACCTTCCGAGGTGATCTTGCCCGCCTCCCAACTGACCAGAGCGCCCAGATCGTCCTTGGCGGCGCGCAGTTCCTCGCCAAGCAGGCGGATCAACTCGCCCCGGCGCGGGGCCGGGACAGTGCGCCATGCCTTGAACGCCGCCTTGGAACGGGCAAAGACGGCATCCATTTCGGCGACGGGCGTTTCGTGCACCTCGGCCAGCAGGCTGCCGTCGATGGGGGACCGAACGGCCAGAGTTCCGCCGGTCAGCTCAGCCTCGGTCAGGTCCAGGTTTGCGAGGGTGGTTTGTGCAGTCATCACGATGTCTTTCATATCTCAGGCCGCCTTGTTCTGTTGGGTGACGTCACCGGCGCGATAGAGCCGGCCAAATTCGGTGTTGAGGAAATCGGACAGGTTCACTTGCTCCTGCCGGACAAAGCCTTTGCTGGGCAAAGCGCCGGTGCGCATCAGATCGACCACACCCAGAACACCCGCGGCGGTGGTGACCTGAATCGCGCTCCAGACCTGTCCGTTGATCTCACGGGCAAAGCTCTTGTTGATCAGGGATTTCTCGCGCAGCGCACCGTCGATCGTACCTTTGGCGGTGCAATAGACCAGCACCACATCCTGATCGGTGCGCGGCAGCGCGGTTTCAAAGATGTCCTTCAGCAGATCGCGGCGGCGTTCCAGCCCCAGATCCTTGAGCAGCAGCTTCAGGATATCGCAATGGCCGGGATAGCGGATCGAGCGATAGGACACCGCCCGCGCCTTGCCTTCCAGCGTTTCCGGCAAAGTGCCCAGCCCGCCCGAGGTGTTGAAGCACTCGTACTCCACCCCGTCATGGCCCAGCACCTCATAGTCTTCCAGCGGTGCGGTTTTCACGCGCTCGCCATTCACGATGGCATCGCAAGGGTTGCAGTATTCGTTGATCAGCCCGTCGGTGGACCATGTGAGATTGTATTTCAGCGCATTGGTCGGATAGAGCGGCAGAGCACCAACGCGCATGTGCAGGCTGTCGAGTTCGTCGAAATCCGACGCCAGCGCTGCCCCAGCGATGCCGACAAAGCCCGGCGCCAGACCGCATTGCGGCATGAATGCGGTGTCGCTGTCCTTGGCCAGGTCACGCACGGCGTTGGTGGCGGCGACGTCTTCGGTCAGATCAAAGTAATGCGCGCCTGCTGTCTTGGCGGCTTTGGCTATTTTGGGCGTCAGAAAGAACGGCGCCGCCGAGATGACGGCATCGAACCCGGCCAGCCCCTGCGCCAGTTGCGCTTCATCCCCCACATCGATCTGCCGGGTCGCAATGCCCTGCTTGTTGAGCACCGACAATGCGGCCAGATCGCGGTCCGCCACGGTGACCGAGTAATTGGGGGATGATTGCAGCAGGCTGGCAATCATTTGACCGATCTTGCCTGCCCCTATGACACAAATATTCCAGCTCAAAACGCGCCTCCTCTTTCGTTTATTGAAAGTATGGGGCGCGGGCTGTTCGATCCGCAGGGGGTATCTTGACGAAAACGCCGAAACTTACGTCATATTGACGGCGCTTTCGTCGTTATGTCTTTGACGATCTACACCATGCGCGATGCGACCACCTCGGCCGGTGCCACGGCGCTGAAGTCAGCCGGTAAGGCTCTCCAAGTTCGGGGTGGGGAAAGGAGGACATGATAAGCGTCCTTGTTCACGAAATTGGCGCGACCAACAGCTATGTGCATGACCCGGTTTTACCGGACTCTATAGCTATATCTATGAAGAGGGCATTGTCAGAAACCTGACATCAAAGCGCGGGCTGGCTTACGGCCGGGCCCTTGGAAACTCGCACAGTCAAATCAACAACATCCGTGATTTTTGTGTCCAAATAAGCTACGGTACAGCCAATTGGGCCCATTTGTTCGCACAATTTCTGCGGTCGCGCGGCCCGGCCAGCGCAGAACGCCCCGTCGGGCCGGTCATGAAATTCCGTGTGACTATTGCAGCCTGACACAGGCACAAGACACAGCGTTGGTTTTTTTATGCGTTTCATGGCTAAGTTCAGGGGGGAACAGACGTGCCTAAGGACCCGATTGAAAACACCATTTCCTTTACTCCAACCGAACCAGAATGGGCATTGATACAGGACATCCTGCCTGCGGATGATCCGTCGACCATCAGGCCACATTTCGAGTGTTTCGAAATGGCTGAGGAAACGGTTCTGCCCTCGCAGGGCATGTATGTTGTGCTGGGCGGCGAGGTACAGTTGCGCCAGGACGGGGCGGTTCTGGCCACCGCCGACACGGGCGATTATTTCTACGAAGAACATCTTGAGATTTTTGACATCCCCGTCAGCCTCGAGGCACTGGCCACACCCGGCACCAAGCTGGCTTACCTGTCCAGCAACCACTGGTTCGAAGTCCCGGCCAAGGTGCGTGAGGCCTGCTATGCCACCCTGTTCGGCGATCTGGTCAGCGTGCATCTGCAAAACTTCCAGCAGCCTATCAATTGCTGCAGCGTCACGGCGGCGGCACTAAGCATGTCGGCGCTGGGGTTCAGTTGCGAGGTGAACGACATCTTCCGCGAATGCGGCCTGCCGACCTCATTCGTGGTGAATGACGGTATCTCGCTGGGCGAACTTTACGACGTTGCCTGCACCTTCATTCACTCGCAAGGACTGCGCGAAAAAGTGCAGGTTCAGGCCTATTTCATGGATGAGGCCACCACCTCGGTTGAGCTGCTGTTGGAGGCGATCGACGAATCCAACCGGCTGGGCGGCGACAACGACATCCTGGTGGCGAATTTCCAGGTTGGCGTTGCCCATGGCAAACCGAACATGCCGGGCGGGCATTTTGCCATCATTGCCAAATGCAACCCCAGCACCGGGCTGGTGCACATGATGGACGTTCACCCCGAAAAGTACGGCAAGCTGTGGGTCACCACGGTGGACCGCATCTGGGCCGGGATGTCGGACCGCGACGGAACCTCGATGCGGTCGCGGGGCATCCTGCGGTTCTCGGCGCGTGAGGCGGTGAAGACCAACCTGCAGACGTTGCAGCAGGACTGCAACTATGTCGACAGCACGCAATATCTGGCCAAGGACCCCAAGAAACGGCGCAACCTGTTCCGGCGGGCCAGCCCGAACATGAACTCGCTGGGCGTGCTGGCGGAAAGCCTTGCGATACTGGGGGATGCGCAGGTCGACGAGGACAAGCTGCTGATCGCAACGCAAACCAACTTCACCGATGCGCTCAGCCGGGTTTCCACCGCAAAAGAGATGCACGCGCTGGCGCAGCGCTATCTCAGCCAGTCGCCGGACGTGCATTTGGGCAGCACCTTCCATGGCTATTCCACCCGCAAGGGCGCCGAGGACAAAGCGCCCGAGGATTGGTTCCGCGACAAGCTGCGCAGCCTGAACGAAGACCAGGACCGGCACCTGATGATCAATATCGATTTCAACCGCGTGCTGGGGTTCGAAGTCATCCGCCCACCCGAGAACGTGTATCGCGAGACCGCGCTGCTGGAGGAGTTCTGGTGCCTCTGCATCGCCTATGACGAGGACAGTGATCTGGTGACCGTGGTAGACATGAGCCCCGCCACCTCGCAGGTCTGGCAGGCCCCGCGCGGGCATATCTTCCGCGGCCTGCGTGACCTCAAGAACCCGGCGATGCTGGTGATCGAGGAACATGAGCCGCCCGAAGACCCGACCGACGTTGCCCGCATCGTGGCGCGCCATCCGATCGTCATGTTCTATGCTGACGAAGACCCCTGGTCCTACATGCTGCGCAGTATTCTGGCCAATATCGGCATCACCAGCGTCAAGCTGATCGACGTCGAAGGCCACGGGGCCAATGTTATGAAGATGCGGCGGCAACTGAACGTGCTGACGGGCAAGGAAAAAGCGCCGTATCTGTTCTTTCAGGGCGAATGTCTGGGCCGACGCACCGATATTGTCGACATGATCCTGAAAGGGCACTTGCAGGAGCGGGTGCACGAGGCCGGGCTGCCGGTACTGCTGCGCCATGAATCCCCCAGCCTGGACAAGAACATCTTTGGCTACCCCAAGGGCGGGCTGACCGATGCACCCACCGAAAAGCGCAACGTGCTGCTATGCGCCTGCGGATCATCGGCGGCGGACAAGGTGCCGGAACTGGTGGAACGGATCACCAAGGCCGGTCACAACGTGAAACTGATCCCCTCGATCTCGGCCGAGAAGTTCTTTCGCGACTTCGGCACCGAGCGGATCGAGAAATGCATCACCCACAATGACTATTACCGCGACGATGACGAATGGAACTTCCGCTATATCGAATTCGGAATGCCCCTGCGCGCCTCGCATCTGGCGCTGTGCGACTGGGCCGATTGCGTGATTGTCGCTCCGGTGACTTGCAACACGATGGGCAAAATCGCCAACGGGATTGCCGACAATCTGCTGTCCTCGGTCTTTGTAGCGTGGCAGTACCGGAACAAACCGGCGATCCTCTGCCCGGCTTGCAACACCAACATGTGGAACAACGTCACCACCCAGCGGAACGTGGAAAAGCTGCGCGATCTGGGCATTGATCTGGTCGGCCCACGCAAGGGGCGGTTGTCCAACGGCAGGATGGGGATCGGCATGATGGCCACCCCGGACCAGATCATGGAAGTGCTGGACGAAGCCTTCGAGGAACTGGCCGATCAGGAACACAACATCTGCAAATGGGCGCAGGAGGCCGCCGCCTCGGACGATTTCGCGCAATGGGGCCGGGTATTCCAGGCCATCGACACCGGAATGGCCGGGATCGACATCGTCGATGACAGCAATGGCGACACGTTGCTGCACTATGCAGCTGGCGGCCAAGGTGAGCTGAAGGACGACGGGGTGGATCTGGGCAAGCCCGATCTTGAGGCCGCGCAGGCGCTGATCGACCGGGGCATCAACGTCAACGCCAGCAATGATCACGGCTTTACCAGCCTGCATGTGGCGGTGATGAACAACTCGGTCGAGATGGTGGAAATCCTGCTGGGGAACGACGGGATCGACGCCAGTGCCTGCATTCACTTCCTGCAAAACCCGAACAACACCAGGGGCCTCAAACTCTCGGAAGAGATCGTCGAGATGTTGGACGAATGGGCCAACACACACACCCTGACCGAGTTGGAGGAAGAGGACGAAAGCGATCTGATCGAGGATCGCGAAAAGACCTATCTCTACTTCACCTACGGCTCGCTCAAGAGAGGGTTTCCCAACCACGATGCCCATACCGAGGTGCTGGATGATTTCGTGGGCGAGGCCATAACCCGGCAACGGATGCCTCTGATCGTGCCGCACGAACCGCATTGCGACAATCCCAACTGCGGTTTCCTGCATCGCATGGCTACGCTGGTCGACCAGAAAGGCCGTGGCAAAGCGGTGAAAGGCGAGGTCTACCGCGTCTCGTCCAGCGGGATGAAAGAGCTGGACAAGCTGGAAGGTTATCACGGTCCCAACGCGCCCGAGAATGTCTATGTGCGCAAGCGGATCAAGGTGCTGATCAACGGCGTGAAAAAACCCGCCTACACCTATGTGATTGCGCATCCCAACAAGTATCTGGATCAATGGGAGCAAGGCACAGCCGGCATCGTCGCCGAATACACGCTGGATATGGCCACGGGCACGCCCAAGCCGGGGTATCAGCCCCCGGCCTAGTTCTGCATCTCGATCACGGCCTCATCGTCCGGATCAGCCTTGAAGCTGAGGTTGTAGGCCGTGATCCCCACCATACACAGCAGAACGAAGGGCCAGAATGCGGCCTTGGGATACAGGTTGTCCTTGTAGTGGATGAACCGCAGCGAAGGCACTGCCTCGGACGCGAACAGATAGGTGTTGATCGAGACCGCCAGCAGCAGGAAATACATCAGGAAAAAGAACGACTCCATGTAGATCACCGGCGAACCGGCAAAGCCTTCGCGCAGTTGCACATGCGCCAAAAGGATCACGAAGAACAGGACCGAGCAGGTGCCGATCACGCTGGAGGTGCTGAAATCATGCCGCTCGACCAGATTGGGGAGGCGGGTGACGGTCATCACCGCGCCGAACAGCAACATCGTCACCACGATCAGCGGGATCATGTGGACGATGAAGGCATTCCCGAAATTCCGCTTGATGACGAAGTTATAGTGCAGTTCCGGTTGGTTGGTCTGGAACTCGTTTTCACCGATGCCCAGCGTGGTATCCAGATCTGACAGGCGATAGTCGAAATAGGTGTTTTCCCGCTCCCAAGTGCCCATGACGATACTGGGATCGATGCCGAAGATATCTTCCGGGCCAGTGGCCGGATAGGCCGAAAAGTCCGGTATTAGAGCCACATTCACATCAAACTCGCCGGGCCAGAACCGGACCCAGACGGTTTTGTGGTCGAACGGATAGCTGGTGTAATCAAAGCTCTGCCGTAAGGTCTGTTCGAAGTACCAGCCGATCAGTTCCGACCCATCCTGATCCATGCGATAGACCTCTTCGATCAGACCATTCGCGGCATCGGTAGCCTCGGGCAGGATGAACCCGACCTCGCCCTCGGCGGGTTTGATCGCATCATGGATGCCGTCTTCGTAGTGCTGCCAGATATAACCGCTGACATGCACGTCGCTGGCACCAATAAAGCTGAAGGATTTGATGAAAATGCCGGTTTTCACCCTGTATTCCGGCGCATTCCCCAGCTTTTGCAGATACTCATCGACCGAGGCCTGATCCGGCAATTGCGTCGGATCGCCCTCGAAATGGTTCAGCGCAACCAGAAGCCTGAACAGCAGCACTGCCAGACCAAAGGTCAGGGCACCGGAAATCCACCAAACCTTCTTTTCGATGCTCATTCAGCCCCTTTCGTGCGTGGTCCAGCTGCCGACCAGGGACTGCGTGATGCCCATCTGGGCGAACCGCGCGCCCAGCGCCTCGAAGTCTTCATGCGCGGACATTGGAATGCCCCAGCCGCCGCACGCGGCCAGAACCTTTGCGTGCTGAATCGACAGTTCGACCATCGGCAGGGGTTCATCGGCGGTGAACTTGGCCAAAGCATCCGCGTATTCCGTGGCCTTGTCCCATTCCCGACGCGCCAGCATGACGGCGCTGGCATCGGGATAGAAATGCAGATGGCTGTGCCCCACGCACCCCTCGGCAATAATCTGAGCACCCAGTTTCAGGTGCTGATCCTGTTTGTTAGGATCTGTTTCCGCCATGGCCAGCGCCGACAGCGCCTTGGGCCCCACGAAGTTGCGGCCATGTTCCAAGGCGATGTCCACGGCGTGCTGCCCGGTTTCCCGCGCCTGATCCAATCGCCCTGCATAGACCTGCGTGCGGGCCAGATGCTCCAACGCCTGCGCCTCAAGCCGTTTGGCGCCCACGCGGTTGGCGATTTCGGCGGAAACGGTGAAGGTCTCAAGCGCCTGATCCAGCTCGCCCAGAAAGGTGTGCGCCACGCCCAGACAGGTCTGCGCCACACATTCGGGCACAAAGGCAAAGTACTTCTGCGATACCTCAATGGCCTCCTGCGCGTCGCGCTTTCCCTGCGCCACATCACCGGTATAGCTGCGCGCCACGCTGAGGTTGTGCAGGTTGGCCGCCAGATCCCGCACCAGCCCCTTTTCGCGCGCCCGCTCGACCGCCTGCGTATAGAACCCGGCGGCGGTCTGCATCGTCGCATTCATGAAATTGGCATCGCCAAACCCGCTGAGCGCACCGACCTCCAACCGGGCCGATTCCAGCTTTCTGGCCAGTGTTAGAGCCTTTTCGTTGCTCTGCATCGCATCTTCGACCCGGCCCAGCGGGAAGTAGACATTGCCGCGCACATAGTTGATCTGGGCGATGTCGCGCTCGGACCCGCAACGCTCGGCCGCCTCTTCGGCCGTATCGAGGCTTTGCAGCGCGTCCTTATACAGGCTGGCCTGCCGCGCCGCCTGTGCCAGACCGATATGGGCCCGGCTGACCTGTTCATCGGTTTCGGCCAGATCTGCGGCCTCTTTGAACTCGCGCAGGGCGTCATCCGACAAACCTTGCAAGCGGTGCGTCTCACCCCGGGCGCAGAACAGATCGAACCGCACCCCGGATGGGGCGGGCAGTTCCAGCGCCCGTTCGATCAGCGGGCTGGCATCGTCGAATTGAAACGCCTGGATCAGGTTCTCGGCGGCGTCCAGATAGGCCTGCGCTGCGTTGGTTGCCCCCGCCCGGTCCAGATGCTGTGCCCGCAGGGTGGCATCGCGGTCCTCGAACCATTTCGCGGCCTGACGATGCAACCGCGCGCGTTCCGATTTGACCAGCGTGGCATAGGACCCGTCGCGGATCAGCGCATGGGCAAACATCAACTCGGTCCCTGCCTCTCGGATCAGGGCCGACCGGATCAGGGTAGATACGTCCAGATGCCCTTCGCCCAAGATAAAGTTCAGCACCTCGGGCGAGAACCGCTGACCCAAGACCGAGGCCGCCTGAATCGCTGCCCGGCTGGACCGGTCCAGCGCATCCAGGCGTGACTGCACGATGCCCTGAATGCTGCCGGGAACGGATTCGCGTTTCAACACGTCGATATTGCGCAAGAGTTGTTCCAGAAACAGCGGATTACCCCCGGCACGCTGCACACAGGCATCCAGAAGTTCGGGGTCGATGCCGGTGAACTCCTCGACCAGTTGCCGGGCCTGATCCTCGCCCATCGGCGCCAATTCCAGTTTCGAGATCAGCGCACCATCCGTGCTCATCTGCCATTCGCGGTTGATCGGGTCGCCTTCGACGCGGCTGGTCATCAGCAAGACGCAGGGCAAATCGCGGGTGGTGGCGGCGATATGGGCGCAGGCGGTCAGGATATCCGGCGCTGCCCAGTGGATATCCTCGATCTGGATCAGCATCGGCGCTTTGCGGCTGCGCGCGGCAATCAGCTCGTCGATCACCTGCCGCCGCCCGCGCAATCGGGTGGCGTTGTCCATCACCGCGTAAACCTCGGCCAGACCGGGGTCTTGCTCCAGCTCCAGCAGCGCGTTCAGATGGGTGGCGTTCGAGGGCGAGACCCAGCCCTTGGTCACCGCATCCTGCGCCATCGCCGCGCAGGTGGCAGCGTCATCCTCAGCCTCGAGCCCTAAAATGCTGCGGGCAACAGATTGAATGGCCGAGTGCCCCTCGCGGGTGCCGAAATCCATAACGACACCGTTGTGGATCGAGTAGTTGAGGCCAGCGGCCATCTCGGCCACCTGTTCGGACAGGTGTGTCTTGCCGATCCCCGGCTCGCCCAGAACGATATGAACCTCACCCTTGCCATGCTGCTGACAGCGGTCGAACGTGGCCGAGAACAGCGACATCTCGCGCTCGCGCCCGACAAAGCGGTGACGGCGCGCGCGGATGTTGCGCGCCAGCCGGTCCAGCCGCCACAGCTCGACCGGTTCATTCAAGCCCTTGATGTCCTTCTTGCCCATGGATTCGCCGACGAAAAGCGGCCCTAACGCAAGCTGAATGTCGTGTGAGACAAAGGTCTCGCCCGGCACGGCCATGTCGGTGATGCGCGAGGCAAGGTTCACGCCATCGCCGGTCACCGTGTATTCCGTATGCGCCTGACTGCCGGTGGTGCTGGCGATCACCTGCCCCGAGGCGATGCCGATATGGCAGGACAGCGGCGGGTTCAGGCTGGGCAGCACCGCGTGAATTTCCAGCGCCGCGCGGGCCGCGCGTTCGGTGTCGTTAGTGTGGGAAATCGGCGCCCCGAATACGGCCATGACGGCGTCGCCGATATGCTTGTCGATCCGGCCGCCGAATTTCTCGACCACGTGATCCACCTTGGCAAAAAACGCGTTCAGCAGCGCGTGCATGTCCTCGGCGTCCAGCTCGCTGGTCAGGCGGGTAAATCCGGAGAGGTCGGCAAACATCACCGTCACCTGCCGCTTTGCGGGCTCGGGCGGGGTATCAGGTTCATAGGCCTGAACGGTTTCAACGGTCTCAAGCTCGGCAATCGCGCGCAGCAGCCTGCGGCGGTCTCCGACAGCGGTCACTCCGATTTCGATCAGGTCTTCGCCCGTAAGATCGGGCAGAATTGCGAAATCAATTTTGTTATCCAAAAAGGCTTGCGCGTATTCAGAAAGTCCAAGCGCGCCCAGCCAGTCCCTAAGGTCCTGAGACATGTCGCCCCTCTGAAGCCCCCTAACTTCAGAGACAGACCTAGCACAGCAGACCCCTTTGAGTCTGCAATGGTTAACGAAATTAATATTTATGTATGCCCATATGCCCGACATGAGGGCAACGGACCTCGGCGCTCAACCCATCGGCCGAAAGAGCTTGCCCAACTGCCGGGTCCTTTCGAGGCCGCTGTGCAGGCCCCAGACTGGACAGGATGGATCAGGCAAAAGGCACCCGCGCCTCGTCCAGAGTTTTTTGCCCCGTGGGCAGGGCCAGGTCGCAGGTGACCGGGTTTGATCGTGCAATCACGCGGCCCTTGCGCACCACCGCCAGCCGGTGGGCGCGCAGCCGGATGGCCTCGATCGGGTCCGTCGCCTGTAGCAGCACGAAATTCGCAGCACAGCCTTTGGCGACGCCGTACCCCTCCAGCCCCATGATCTTGGCCGAGTTCTCGGTGACCGCATCGAAACACCACGCCATATCGGCGCGGCTGGACAGCTGCCCCACATGCAGCCCCATGAAGGCCACATCCAGCATGTCGGCTTTCCCCAGCGAATACCACGGGTCCATCATGCAGTCCGAGCCAAACCCCACGGTGATCCCGGCATCACGCAGCTCGCGCACGCGGGTCTGGCCCCGGCGTTTGGGATAGGTGTCATGCCGTCCCTGCAGCATAATGTTGATCAGCGGGTTCGGAATGGCATGAACCTCGGCCTCAACCATCAGCGGGATCAGCTTGGAGACGTAGTAGTTGTCCATCGAGTGCATCGACGTCAGGTGCGAGCCCGCAACCCGGCCATTAAGACCCAAACGTTGGGTTTCGTAGGCCAGCGTTTCGATATGGCGGCTTTGCGGGTCGTCGCTTTCATCGCAATGCATATCGACCATCAGCCCGCGCTCGGCCGCGATTTCACACAGCAGGCGTACGGATTCCGCCCCGTCGGCCATGGTGCGTTCGAAATGCGGGATGCCACCGACCACATCCACGCCCATATCCAGCGCGCGGATCGTGTTCTGCATCGCGGTCGCGTCGCGCAACACGCCGTCCTGCGGGAAGGCGACCAGTTGCAGGTCAAGATACTCCTTCACCTGCTCGCGCACCTGCACCAGGGCCTGCACGCCTTTGAGGTCATCATCACAGGTATCCACATGACTGCGGATCGCGCCAATGCCTTTCGCCACCGCCAACTCGCAATAACGCAGCGCACGGGCAATGATGTCGTCGACGGACTGAATCGGCTTCAACTCTCCCCACAGCGCAATCCCTTCCAGCAACGTGCCCGAGACATTCATCCGCGGGGTGCCCAGTGAAAGCGTCGCGTCCATGTGGAAATGCGGATCGACAAAGGGCGGAGAAACCAGTTGCCCATTTGCGTCGATCACTTCTTGCGCCTCAGCGGTGATCCCGACCTCAACAGCCGCGATTTTGCCGCCCTTGCAGGCGATGTCCACGCCGGTCTGGCCATCGGTCAGGGTGGCATTCTTGACGATCAGATCAAACATGGCGGCTCCTATCGTTGGCCTTTGAACCAGGGGGTTAGCAGTGCACGCGGATAATCCGCCGACCGTGCGGCAACCACAAGCGCGATGATCGACAGGATGTACGGCGCCATCAGGAACACCTGACCGGGCACCAGCGCGCCGATTTCAGTTTGCAGCCGCACTTGCAGCGCATCGAACGCACCGAACAGCAGCGCGCCCAACAGCGCCTTGCCCGGCCGCCAGCTGGCAAAGATCACCAACGCAATACAAACCCAGCCGCGCCCGTTGACCATGCCGAAGAAAAACGCATCAAAGGCGCTCATGGTCAGGAAGGCCCCGCCCAGCGCCATCAAGGCAGACCCCGCAACAATGGCGCCGATCCGCAACCCATAGACCGACAGGCCCTGCGCATCGACGCTGTCCGGGTTGTCTCCGACGGCTTTGATCGCCACGCCCAGAGCCGTGCGGTTCATCACATACCAGACCACCGCCACCATCAGCAACGCCAGCCAGGTAAGGGCGGTTTGCTGAAACAGAACAGACCCTAAAAAGGGCAATTCGGATAGAACAGGCAGGTCCAGCGGTTGAAACGGCTCGATCCGGGGCGGAGAAGATACGTTGGGCAGTGCCGTGCGATAGGTGTAGTAACTGACCGAAGTGGCAAACAACGTGATCCCCAGCCCCGAGACATGTTGCGACAGCCCCAAAGGCACTGTCAGGATCGCATGCAGCAGGCCGAAGAACGCTCCGGCAAGCGCTGCAACCAGAACCCCGCCCCACAGGCCCGCGCCCAGCCAGACCGCCATCCAGCCGCACATGGCACCGACGACGAAGATCCCCTCGATCCCGAGGTTCAGCACACCCGCCCGTTCGCAGATCAGCGCACCCAGAACGCCAAAGATCAGCGGCGTTGCGATGCGCAGGGAAGCCGCCCAGAAACTTTCGCTGATCAGAATATTGAGGATATCCATCATGACGCCGCCCTCGTGGTGCTGGCCCGGACGATCCGATACCGCGCAACAAAGCCGCCGACGAGAACGCAGAGCAGCGAGACCGACACCACCAGATCGGCCAGAAAGGACGACACGCCCATGGCGCGGCTCATACTGTCGGCGCCGACAAAGACAGACGCGATGAACAGTGCCGCGATGACCACGCCTGCCGGTGACAATCCTGCCAGCATCGCTACAACAATCCCCGTATAGCCAAATCCGGGTGACAGGTCCGAGGTCAGATAGCCTTTTAGCCCGGCCACCTCGCTGACACCTGCCAGACCGGCCAGCCCTCCGGACAGTATGGCGACGCCAAACAGCGACCGGTTCACGTTGATCCCCGCATGGCGTGCCGCTGCGGCGTTTTCCCCCACCGCCCGCAACCGGAAGCCCCAGACCGACCGCGCCAGCATGAATTGGGCCAAACCCGCCAGAATCAGAGCCACAACCAGCCCGGAATGCACCCGCATCCGATCCATCAACGGTGGCAGCATTCCCTGATCCAGAACCGGGGCCGATTGCGGCCAACCCAAGCTCATCGGGTCTTGCAACGGGCCTTCCAGCATCATCTGCACAAAGATCAGGATGATGAAGTTCAGCAGCAGCGTGGTCACAACCTCATCTGCACCGAAGCGGGTCTTCAGATAGGTGGGGGCAACCATGCCCGCCGCCCCCGCCGCTGCGCCCAGCAGGACAATCAGCGGCAGCAAGAGGATGCCCGAAACATCCAGCACCCCCGAACCGATGGCGACAGCGGCCATCGCCCCCAGATAAAGCTGCCCCTCGGCCCCGATGTTCCACAGCTTGGCGCGAAAGGCCAAAGCTGCAGCGAGGCCGGTAAAGATCAGCGGCGTCGCGCGGGTCAGCACCTCGGAAAATGCAAAAACAGAGCCGAACACGCCGCGAAACATCTCAGCGTATGCTTGGAGTGGGTTCGCCCCGGCAGCAAGAAGCGGGATTGCCGCAAACGCCAGCGCGATTACGGCGGAAAGAACTGGCACGCCCAGCGTGAAGGCCCGCGACTGGGTTTGACGAGGTTCAATGCGGATCATGCCGGTTCTCCTGCCATCATCAACCCGATCTGTTCGCGGTCGCGGCTGGGGGCCTCATGCAAAGCTCCATCGCGGATGACCACGATCCGGTCGGCAAGGCCCAGAATTTCGTCCAGATCCTCGGAAATCAGCACCACCCCCGCGCCGCGTTCGCGCGCCTCAAGCAAACGCCGCCCGACCTCGGCCGCGGCACCCATGTCCAGACCGCGGGTGGGTTGGTTGGCCAGGATCAGGGTCGGCGACCGATCGAACACGCGTGCCAGAATGAGTTTCTGAATATTGCCCCCGGACAGCAGCCGCGCCGGGGCCTCAACACCCGGCCCACGTACGTCATATGCCCTGGCCAGACGTTCGGCGTTGTCCTGAATAGCCTCTCGCCGCAGCAGGCCGCGCGATTGCACGTCCGCGTCATCCAGCCGTTCGATGATCATGTTTTCGGCCACACTCATCGCGCCGACGATGCCTTCGTGGTGGCGATCTTCGGGAATGCGGCCAACGCCCGCCTGCACCATAGCCGAGGGGCTGGGAGCACCGATTTCAACGCCATTCACCCGTATTAGACCCTGCTCGGGCCGAGTCAGGCCCGAGATCACATTGGCCAACCCGCTTTGACCATTGCCCGATACCCCGGCAATCCCAAGGATTTCATGTGCGTGTACCGTCAGATCAACGCCGCTGAGGGTATCGCGTTTGGAGCGGCCAGTGACCGACACGCCCGTCAGGGCCAGCACCGGCGCACCCGGCGCCATCGCAGCCCCCGCCAGTTCCGGTGTATCTGCCCCGACCATCATCCGGGCAATGGATTTCTCGTCTGCTTCCGAGGTCGCCATTTCACCCACTTTCCGCCCGTGGCGCAGTACGGCGATCCGGTCGGAAAAGGCCAGAACCTCACGCAGCTTGTGGCTGATGAAGATGACCGACAGCCCCTCGGCCGTCATCAAGCGGATGTTTTCGAACAGCGTGTCGGCTTCTTGTGGGGTCAGAACGGCGGTGGGCTCATCCAGCACCAGAATACGCGCCTGCCGATAGAGCGCCTTGAGGATCTCGACCCGCTGCCTTTCCCCCACCGACAACCGCCCGACCGGCGTATCCAGTGGCGCAGTCAGTCCGCTTTGGGCAATGATTTCCTCGACCTTGCGCCGCGCAGCGCGCCGGTTGCGGCGCAGGGCGAACAAGGGTTCAGCGCCCAAGGTGATATTGTCCAAAGCCGAGATATTCTCGGCCAGCGTGAAATGCTGATGCACCATGCCGACACCTGCGGCCAGCGCCACCTGCGGATGGCCCAGCGGCAGTGGCTGCAAAACGCCCGCCTCATCCGCGACTTCGATAGACCCTGAATCGGGCAGATAATGCCCGAACAGCATATTCATCAGCGTGGTCTTGCCCGCGCCGTTTTCGCCCAGCAATGCCAGAACTTCACCCTTGTTCAGGGTCAGGCTGACATCGTCATTGGCGATGACCGGACCGAAATGCTTGCTCAGCCCGTTGAGCTTCAGAACTGTGGTCATTGGGAAAGCGGGCCGACGCAGGGCCGGCCCGATTGCAATCAGTTGTCCGAGACCGGACGGTCATCGTTGACGTTCACACGGAACAGCCCGTCCAGAATCTCGGCTTGGCGCGCGTTCACAGCTTCGAGCACATCAGCCGGAACCAGTTCTTCATCCAGAACCATCGAACCGCCGCCATAGCCCATAAAGCTGTATTGACCATAATCCGCAGCCTCGAATGACCCGTTGGCGACGTTGGCGATCGCTTTGTCGATGGTCGGCTCCATATGCCAAAGGGCCGAAGCCATGATCGTGCCGGGATAATCGCCCGACGTATCGATGACATTGCCCACGGCCTTGACGCCACGTTCAACCGCCGCGTCCGACACGCCAAAGCGTTCGGCGTACATGATGTCCGCTCCGGCATCCATCATCGCGATGGCGCTCTCCTTGGCCTTGGGCGGGTCATACCAGCTGTCGATGAAGGTCACGAGGAAAGTGACATCCGGGTTCACCTCGCGCGCGCCATCCATGAAGGCGTTCATCAGACGGTTCACCTCGGGGATGGCATAGCCGCCAACCATTCCGATCACGTTTGATTCCGTCGCAGCGCCAGCCACCATGCCGGTCAGGTAGGAGGGTTCATGGATCCAATTGTCAAAGACCGAGAAATTGGGGGCAACCGGACCAAAGGACGAGCCCATCAGAAACGCTGTATCCGGGTAGTCCTTCGCTACCTTGCGCGCGGCGCGTTCCAAACCGAACACCTCGCCCACGATCAGTTGGGCACCTTGTTCGGCGTATTCGCGCATCACGCGTTCATAATCGGTGTTGGCGACATTTTCCGAGAACACATATTCGATGTCGCCTCGCTCGGCCGCGGTGTTCAGTGCCTTGTGGATACGGCTGATCCATTGCTGTTCCACGGGCAGCGTGTAAATCGCCGCCACCTTGACCGTTTCTGCCGCCGCCAGCCCGGCGGAATACAATGTTGATACCGCCGCGACCGCAGCCAGCAGCACTCTGCGTGTTAATGTGCTTTTTGTCATATCTCTCTCCTGTGTAACGGGATGCCAGCATTTTTTTACTGTTCAGTCAATTTTTTCAGTCTCATCCGTGAGGCCCCGTCCTATCCGCAGCGCCTTCGAGCGCTTCTTAGGCAGTCGGTGCAATCACCGCATTTCACCGCTTGTCCGAGTGATCGAAATCGGCATTCTTCCGATGCGCTGACCGGCACTCAATCCCGACAACAGGCGCGTCAAGACTGTGCATATTTTCATCCTCGAATCCTGAACCAGATTTACCTGCACTCCTGCGATTTGGGCGTCGGAGCTGTGTGAATTGGTTCAACTATTGGTTGTTACGCGCCAAACCGCTGTTTTTTGCACGCTGGCAAATGATGCAACTGCGCAACAACTGTGCAAATTCAGGGCAAGTTTAACCTCTAATTAATTTTACATCTTAAATATGTTACGCCGCGGCTTTATCCGGGACACCGTTTGATTGCTTCTTTGATGCATTAGCAGCTGCTCTTACGGTGTCAGGATTTATTTACGATGTTGGATTTTGCTTCCTCAACAACTTCACAAGGCGGAACAGCGGACCAGCCGGTGCCGCATCAGGCACCCTCGGGGCTGTATTCGGGGCTGGGCAAGCGGGCCTTCGACATCGTGTTTGCCTTGCTGCTGCTGCCCGTTGTAGCGCCGGTCATTGCGGTGCTGTGGTGCCTTGTGCGCCGTGACGGCGGTCCGGGCTTTTTCGGCCATACCCGTGTGGGCCAAAATGCCAAACCCTTCAAATGCTGGAAGATTCGCAGCATGGTGATCGACGCCGAAGCGCGGCTGCAGGCGTATCTGGACGCCAATCCCGAAGCCGCGGCCGAGTGGGAACGCGATCACAAGCTGACCGACGATCCGCGCATCAACCGGCTGGGGCACATCCTGCGCAAGACCAGTCTGGACGAGCTGCCGCAGATCTGGAACGTGCTGAAAGGCGAGATGAGCTTTGTCGGCCCGCGCCCTGTTGTGGCCATCGAACTGGTCAAATACGGCAGCTCGGCCTCGGCCTATCTGGCGCAGAAACCGGGGATCACCGGGCTGTGGCAGGTCTCGGGGCGCAACGACATCAGCTATGCCGAGCGGGTGGCGATGGATGTCACTTATCTGACCCGGTGCAGCTTTCTCAGCGATATCAAAATCATCTCTCTGACCGCCTCGGCAGTCCTTCTCCGAACCGGCCGGTAACAGGCGTACAGACCTTTATTCTTGCATTGGGACCGTGTAGAGAGCAGCGGCACACGCGTTTCGCGTGTGTCTGGCCATTGGGATCGTATATTTGATATGAAGCAATCTCCGATACACGACGCGCAGTTCAAATCGAACCGGTCCCCGGCGAATGACGCACCGCAAGAAGACGTCATCGACCTGAACACTTTGGTGACCACGTTGTGGCGTGGCAAGTGGATCATTGGCCTGACCACCACCCTGGCCATTCTGGTCGGCGCTTTCTACGCCTTTGTTGCTGCTGTCCCGATCTACAAATCCTCAGCCGTGGTCATGCTGGAAACAGAGCAGGCCAGCGTGATCGACCTGCAAAGCGTCGTGGGCGGTCTGGCCGGCGACACCGCCGAGGTCAATTCCGAGCTTGAAGTGCTGCGGTCCCGCGGCCTGATGGGCAAGGTTGTCGACAGGCTGGACCTCGTCTCGGACCCGGAGTTCAACGAAGACCTCGTGCCCGCCTCGGCGCTGGAAGGGGTCAAACAGTTCCTCCAGTCCATGCTTGGTGCCAACCCCGATGAAGAGCAGGTTTCCGAGGAACTGGCCAAACAGCTGACCCGGGACGATGTGATCACCGAACTGCTCAAAAACGTATCGGTACGCAACGTGCCGCAAAGCCTGGTGTTCGAGGTGACGGCCGAAACGGAATCGGCGCGCAAATCGGCCCTGATCGCGGACACGATCGTCGAGCTTTATGTCCTGAACCAGATCGAAGTGAAATTCGACGCCACCGAACAGGCGACCGCATGGC
>NZ_WPYP01000012.1 GCF_013030985.1 Ruegeria arenilitoris
CAAAGCCGAGGTCGCAGACCTCTGCGCCAAATTCCCGATCTATCCTAACCTGTAAGTTGAAGGACCCGAACCATGAGCTTTCATTCCATTGAACAAGCCCCTGCCCGCCTGAACCGCAGCGAGTTGGCCGTTCCGGGCAGTCAGCCCGGCATGTTCGAAAAGGCGGCGCAGTCGAATGTGGATGTCATTTTCCTCGATCTGGAAGACGCCGTTGCGCCCGATGAAAAGGAACAGGCGCGCAAGAACATCATCGAGGCGCTGAACGACATCGACTGGGGCAACAAGACCATGTCGGTGCGGATCAACGGCCTAGACACCCACTACATGTACCGCGACGTGGTGGATGTCGTCGAACAGGCCGGTGAGCGGCTGGACCTGATCATGATCCCCAAAGTCGGCACTGCCGCTGACGTTTACGCCGTCGATATGCTGGTCACCCAGATCGAGGACGCCAAGGGTTACAAGAAACGCATCGGGTTCGAGCACATCATCGAAACTGCGCTGGGTATGCAGAATGTCAGCGAGATCGCAGCCGCATCGAAGCGCAATGAGAGCCTGCATTTTGGCGTTGCCGACTATGCAGCCTCGACCCGCGCACGGACCACGATCATTGGCGGCGTGAATCCCGACTACTCGGTGTTGACCGACGCGGATGCCGACGGTGGTCGCATGACCCACTGGGGCGACATGTGGCACTATGCGCTGGCCCGAATGGTGGTTGCGGCCCGCGCCAACGGTCTGCGCCCGATTGACGGCCCTTTCGGCGACTTTCAGGACCCGGACGGTTACCGTGCCGCGGCCAAACGCGCGGCGGTTCTGGGGTGCGAAGGCAAGTGGGCCATCCACCCCAGCCAGATCGCGCTGGCGAACGAGGTCATGTCGCCATCCGACGCCGAGGTCAACAAGGCTCAGCGCATTCTCGTTGCCATGGCCGAGGCCGAAGCCGCGGGCAAAGGCGCGGTGTCGCTGGACGGTCGCCTGATCGATTATGCGTCGATCCGTCAGGCCGAGGTGCTAGTAGAGAAAGCGGGGCAGATCGCTGCGGCCTGATCCGTTCAAGCCCGTAGATCAGAAAATGCGAGGGCTTGCGCCCTCGCATTTTTTGTGCGGGTGACCGCATCGATTTGGTCAGCCCATCAGGGCCGACCGGGTTTTCGTCAATTGGCTTCTTCGGCTTCGGCAAAGGTGCTCTGAACGCCGTGCGACGACCGGATGCTGTCGCGCCAGATCGCCTTGATCAGAGCAATACACATCAGGACCATCACCAGCGAGAACGGCAACGCGCCAATCACCATCGCTGTTTGGATTGCCTTCAGCCCGCCAACCAGCAGCAAGGCCGCCACTACCAGCCCCAGAGCAACGCCCCAGAAGATGATGTGAGGACGTGCCTTCGGCCCTTCGTCCCCTGCCGCGTTGATGGTGTTGACGATCAGCACCGCCGAGTCCGCCGAGGTCACCAGATAGGTCATCAGCAGCACAACGATCACGATCGCCATCATCCAGCCCAGCAGTTCACCCAGCATGAAACCGGTCATCGCAAAGATCTTGTCGCCGTCGGAGGCGCTGAAGATGACATCTTTTGCACCACCATTCAGCTCCAGATCAATCGCGGTTCCGCCTGCAAAAGAGAACCAGACAAAGCACATGATCGCAGGCACGATCACCGCGCCCAGCACGAACTCGCGAATGGTGCGACCGCGCGAAATACGGGCCAGAAACAGGCCGACAAACGGCGCGAACGCAACCCACCATGCCCAGTAGAAGACTGACCAACCGCCCTGCCAGCCTTCCAGACTGTCGGCGACACCTCCGGTTCCGTCACCGCGGAAGACGGTGAACAGCATACCCGGCAGCGCAAGGAGGTATTCCCAGACGCCGACAAACAGGGCGTGCAGGCCAAAGAAGGTCGAGCCGAAGATCAGGAAGAACGACAGCAGGAAGATGGAGAGAACCATGTTCAGGTTCGACAGCCATTTGATGCCTTTGCCCACGCCGGACAGGGCCGACAAGGTGGACGCCCCCATGATGACGACAATGGCAAAGATGATGCCGACCGAGGATGCGGTGCCCTCGTCATTCAACAGCCATCCACCAACTCCGATCCTCGCCATGCCGGCCACGAATTGCTCGACCCCGAAGCCCAGCGTTTGCGCAACACCCAGAATGGTGGCGATCACTGCAACGATGTCTATGGCATGGCCCAGCCAGCCCGACAGGCTGGAACCGAAAAGTGGTGTCAGCGAGGACCGAATGGTCAGCGGCAGGCCACGGCGGTACGCAAAATACCCCAGCCCCAGACCGGCAATCGCATACGACGCCCAAGCCGAGAACCCCCAGTGCAGATAGGACCATTTATAGGCATTCAAGACGTTGTCCGCCCCTGCCCCGGTCGCAAGACCCTGAAGCACATCCGGGTTGTTCTTGAAGTGATAGACCGGTTCGGCCACGGCCCAGGTCAGCATCCCGACGCCGATTCCGGCTCCGAACATCATGGAAAACCACGAGAAGTTGGAAAACTCGGGCACATCATCTTCCAGACCGATCTTCAGCCGACCCGCTGCGGGCCAGATCGCCAGCCCGATGCAGACCAGCACGAACAGGGCCATCACATAGATGTACCAGCTAGCAAAGTTGGACAGGATAAAGCTGTTGAACCCGGACAGGACCGCTCCGGCCTGCTCGGGGAAGGCGACCGCCCATATCACAAGGCCGCCTACCGCGAGCTTTGCCGTTACGGTTACGTCAACGCTGAACCCCGAATAAAACCCGGTATCCGCGGTTTTAATCGGCAGGTCCGTCAACGGCTCCGCGATTTTATTGTCGTCGTGTGACATCCTAAGTCCTCCCTTTGGATGATCTGTTGTTTAGGTGAAACGGTTCCTCCGCCTTCTTTTGTTTTTGATGTGGTTTTGTCGGTCACGCGTCGATCGCGACCGGTCCTTTCGGCCAGCTGCAACAAGCCAGCACGTAGCCCTGTTCGGTATCGCCGGGCTGCAATCCGCCCATGTCCTGCATTTCGACATCGCCCTGGGTCAGGCGCACTTTGCAGTTGCCGCAAACGCCCTGCTGGCAGGCAGAATCGATCCAGACCCCCGCGTTCAGCGCCGCCTCAAGCAGGGTTTGACCTTCGGCCGCGTGACCATGCAAACCGCTGAGCGAGAAATAGACTTCTCCGCCGGTGCCGGTGCTTTCCTCGATGGTGATTTTCTCGCCAAAGCTTTCCTCGTACACCGCAGCAAACGGAATGACCGAGGCCACGTCACGCGCTGCTTTCATGAAACCCTCTGGGCCGCACATGAAAATGCTGCGCTCGGCGTGATCGGGCACAAGGCGCTGCAGCAGGTCTGTCGATATCTGACCAGTTTCACCCTCGAACCCGTCTTCGGCCTCGTCCACAATCATATGGACGTTCACATTGGCAAAACGCCGGTTTAGAAACTCGAGCTGATCGCGGAAAATGATGTCTTTCGGCGAGCGGGCGAAATGCACAAAAACGATGTCCTTGGGCAGTGTCACGTCGGTGACGTATTGCAGCATCGACATGACCGGGGTGACGCCCGAGCCACCGGACAGAAACAGAGGCTTGTCGCTGGGGATATCCACCCAGTTGAAGCCGCCGGTGATGTCCGCGATCTCGATTTCCATCCCGGGTTTCATCTGATCGTTCAAATAGTTGGACACCACCCCGCCGGGCACGCGCTTGACGGTGACCTGAATGTTGTGAGGCCGGGTCGGCGTGGACGAGATTGAATAGGCGCGCACATGCGGCTTGCCCTCGATCTCAAAACAGAAGGTCACGTACTGGCCGGGCTTGAAGTCGAAACTTCGGCTTTGCGTGTCTTCAAAGACGAAGGTCTTGCTGTCATGTGTTTCGTTAATCACCGCCTTGCAGATCAAAGTGGCAGGCCCACCCGCGTAGCAGGGTTGGTTATTGGCGGTACTCAGGGAAAACGGGCTGTCCGTCGCAACGAGCATCTTGCGGAAACCTCCAGAATAGGGTTCGCGCGAGGATAATGGTGCGGCGGAACTGAAAAACGGCGCAGAATTGCGTTATCAATCGGTTAAAACGATTGATCGGTACTGGATCAGCTCCTTGAACAAGGTGACCGCCTGCGCCACCAGCGGATCATGGCGTTTTCGCACATGAACGATGGAATAGATGGGCTGCGGGATCACCGGTGCATCCGTTACCCGTTGCAATTTCGGATATTCGGCACACAGGTCCGGGGCGACAAAGCCGGGAAAATAGGCGGTTCCGCCGCTGGACTTCAGGAAGTCCAGCGCCAGATCGTCGCTTCCGACAACGGTCGAGCTTTGCGGCTGATCCGAAAAAGCTTCGTCATGCTGGCGGTCAAAATAGGATGTGTAGGCCACCTGAATGTAACGCGGCCAAGAGACATCCTCGACCCGGTCACAATCGGTGGACAACATCACATAGCTTTCACTGCCCAATTCGCTGACAAACATGTCCGGTGCCTGCTGCGGGACAAAAACAATGCCGATATCAGTTTCACCAGTCAGGACATCCCGCTGAATCTGTTGCGAGAAGTTGGCCTCGAGATACAGATCCAGATGCGGATTTCGTTCCCTGACCACCTTCGCCCAGTCGATCAACACGGATCGCGCCAGACTGAACTGAACGGAAATCCGCAAGCGCTGTCTTTTGCCACCTCCACCGGTCTCGACATCACGCCGCGCCAGGCTCCAGGCGGCCAGCAGCGACCGGCAATGGGTTTCAAAACGCCGCCCGGCGGCCGTGGGTTCGGCCCCGCCCCGCCCGCGCTCGAACAGGCGCGTGTCCAGTTCCTGCTCCAACTGGCGGATGCGGGCGCTGACCGTGGATTGGGTCACATTGAGACGTTCGGCGGTGCGGTTGAAGTTGCGCGTTTCCAGAACATCCATGTAGGTCACTAACAGCTGGCGGTTCATTTAATCGGAAATCTCGATTGATAGATGAGTTTCAATTGCATTTATTTGTCAAAACTTCGCGGATATCAAGCGTCGTTGAACAAGATAGAAAGCCCGCCCTTTTGGCGCCAGCAACAGGAGAAGTTCATGTTCATCGTCGATTGCGACTGCCACAACTATTGGTGCAGCGCCACGGTTCTGGAACCGTATATGGAAGGTCTGTTCAAGGACATGTTTGTCCGCGGCGAGCGGACCGGCCCGCGCGGTGCCTTCCCTCACGGCCACCGCCCCTGGTTCCACCCCGAAGGTTTCGCCCGCCATGATGTGAACCCCGTTGCGGAAGACGATAACTATTTGATCATGAAGGAAAAGCACCTCGATAAATACAAAATCGACGTTGCAATTTTGACCGGCGACGAACCGATTGAAGCCTCGACCCTGGCCAACCCCTATTACGCCAATGCGCTGTGCAAAGCCTATAACGACTACATGATCGACTACTGGCTGCCCAAGGACGAGCGTTTCTGGGGTTCTATCGTGGTTGCACCGCAGGACCCGCACCTGGCCGCTGCCGAAATCCGCCGGGTTGGCGGCCACCCCCGTGTCGTTCAAGTATTGGTGAGCCACGGCGCCGCGCGCCCCTACGGCGATCCCTTCTATCATCCGATCTATGAAGCCTGTGCCGAAATGGGCTTGCCATTCGCCATGCACCTTGGGGGACAGGGCGGCATCAACTCCACCCCGATCGGAGCCGGGCCTTCGACCTTCTTCTGGGAAACCCATGCGATCCTGCCGCAGACGGCGATGACTCACATGGCAAGCCTGATCGCCCACGGTGTGTTTGAAAAATGGCCCGAGCTGAAGGTTGTGATCATCGAATGCGGCGTTGCCTGGGTGCCGTCGGTTCTGTGGCGTCTGGACGCGAACTACAAGGCGCTGCGCAAGGAAACGCCGTGGCTCAAGCGGCTGCCGTCCGAATACTTCAAGTCGAACATCCGCATGTCGACCCAGCCGTTGGAGCAGCCCGAGAATATCCAGCACCTGTGGGCCACGCTTGAGGCAATGGATGGCGAGAACACCCTGATGTTCGCGTCGGACTATCCACACTGGGATTACGACGACGTCAACAAGCTGCATATTCCGCCCGCATGGCGCGAGAAGATCTTCGGGCTCAACGCGCTGGACGTCTACACCCGCCTGCCGCGCCCGATGGCGCACGCCGCAGAATAAAGAAGGAGCATTCGACCATGGCAAACAAGCATTTCGCCTGCAAAACCGATGAAGTTCCCGCCGACGCGGCCAAGATCGTGACCGTGTCGAACATGCCGATCGGCGTGTTCAAACTGGATGACGGCTATCACGCGCTGCTGAACATCTGCCCCCACAAGGGCGCCGCCCTTTGCGAAGGGCCGGTTTGCGGCACCACCCGCGAAACCGACTCGACCGAGTTTGTCTATGACCGCGCCGGTGAGATCGTCCGCTGCGCCTGGCACGGCTGGGAGTTTGACATCCGCAGCGGCGAGTTTCTGGTGGACTCGTCCATCAAGACACGCCGCTTTGATGTCTCGCAGGAAGGGGACGCGCTTTACGTCCACTTCTGACGACCCCCACGACTGTCTTCCGTCAGTTGTGACCGACTGGCGCTGCCCAATAGCTGGGTAGCGCCTTTTTTCATTCGGCGGCGACGCGTCTGACCACGCGGTAGATCATCACGAAGAAGACCGGCACAAAGACCACTCCCAGCACCGTGGCCGAGATGACGCCGCCCATCACACCCGATCCCATTGCTGTGCGCCCTCCAGCGCCCGCACCGGTGGACAGGACCAGCGGCAAAACACCCAGCGAGAACGCCATCGAGGTCATCAGGATCGGCCTGAACCGCTGATGCGCCGCGTCCTTGACAGCTTGCAGCAAGGGCTCTCCGGCGACGACCTTGTCGCGGGCGAATTCGACGATCAGGATGGCGTTCTTGCCAGTCAGACCAATCACCGTCAGCAACGCGACCTGGAAGTAGACACCGTTCTCAAACCCGCCCAGCCAGGCCCCGACCAGCGATCCGGTGACACCGATCGGCATCGCCAGCATCACTGCGAAAGGAATGGTCCAGCTTTCGTACAAGGCTGCAAGGCACAGGAACACAGCGGCCAGAGACAGGGCATAAAGCATCCCTGCCTGATCCCCGGATTCCCGTTCCTCCAGCGACAGGCCCGTCCAGGCGATCTGATATCCCGGCGGCAATTGCTGTGCCAGTGCCTCGATCTCGGCCATGGCTTCACCTGTGGTGAACCCTGGTGCAGGGCTACCCTGCAGCTGAATGGCCGAGACACCGTTATAGCGATACAGCCCCTGCGGACCGAATTGCCAGTTCGCGGACGAGAAATTCGACAGCGGCACCAGCCCTCCGGAGTCGTTGCGCACCCGCCAGGCCTCGATATCCTCGGGGACCATGCGATAGGGCGCATCCCCCTGAACATAGACGCGTTTGATCCGGCCCCGATCCAGGAAGTCGTTTACATAGCGACCAGCCCAGGCGACCGACAAAAGCTCACCCACTTCCTGCGCGGACAGACCCATCGCACCGGCGGCGCGCCAGTCCAGATTGATGTTGAACTGGGCTGCATCCTCAAGCCCGTTTGGGCGGATCGAGGCTATCTTCTCGCTTTGCGTGGCAAGGCCCATCAGTTGATTTCGGGCCTGCATCAACTCTTCATGGCTTTGGCCGTCACGGGCCTGCAGATAGAAGTCGAAACCGCTGACGTTGCCAAGCTCGATCACCGCGGGCGGAACAACGGGAAACACAAACGCTTCCTGAATCTGTGAAAACGCCCCAAAGGCCCGGCCCGCAATGGCCTGAGCGCTGCGATCCGGGGTTTTACGCTCGTCCCAATCTTTCAGGCTGACAAAGGCCAGACCCATATTCTGGCCCAAACCAGAAAAGCTGAAACCGCGCACGGTAAAGACCGACGCAACATTTTCCGCCTCATTCTCCAAATAGTACTGCTCAATCTGTTCCAACACGCCCTCGGTCGCCCCAGCGGTAGAGCCGGTCGGCCCCTGAACCAGAGTGAACAGGATGCCCTGATCCTCTTCGGGCAAAAAGCCGGTTGGCGTTCGGGCAAACAGGAACACCATCGCGACACCGATGAGCAGATAGATCAGCCCCACACGTAGCGGGCGCCGGATCGAGAACCCGACCAGCGATGAATAGCTTTCGGTCAGCCGGTCGAACCCGCGGTTGAACCATCCGAACAGGCCACGATTGCGCTTACCATGATCTGGCTTGCGCAAAAGCGTCGCGCACAAGGCGGGAGTCAGGGTCAGCGCGACGACAACCGACAGCATCATGGCCGAGACGATGGTGATCGAAAACTGCTGGTAAATGACCCCGGTGGAGCCGCCAAAGAACGCCATCGGGATGAAAACGGCCGACAGCACCAGGGCGATCCCGACCAGCGCACCGGTGATCTGCCCCATGGATTTCCTGGTGGCCTCGTAGGGGGAAAGCCCCTCTTCCTCCATGATCCGTTCGACGTTTTCGACCACGACGATGGCGTCATCCACCAGCAGGCCGATGGCAAGAACCATCGCCAGCATGGTCAGCGTGTTGATCGTAAAACCAAAACCCGAGATGATCGCAAAGGTCCCCAACAGCACGACCGGCACCGCGAGGGTCGGAATGATCGTGGCGCGCAAGCTTTGCAGGAACAGGAACATGACGAGGAAGACCAGAACGATCGCCTCGATCAGCGTGTGGACCACTTCTTCGATCGAAATCTCAACAAAGGGAGTGGTGTCATAGGGTACGACATATTCCACGCCGTCGGGGAAAAAGACTGAGACTTCGTCAAGCTTGTGCTTCACCCGCTCGGCCGTATCCAGGGCGTTGGCGCCCGAGGCCAGCCGGATGGCCATGCCTGCGGTGGGCTTGCCGTTGAACCAGGCGGAGGTCGTATAGCTTTCAGCCCCGATCTCAACCCGCGCTACGTCGCGCAGCAGGACAAGCCCGCCATCGGTTTCTGCGCGCACCACGATCTGTTCAAAGTCTTCGGGCGTGGACAGCAGCGATTGCGCAGTGATCGTCGCATTCAGGGCCTGTCCTTCAACCGCAGGCAAGGCGCCGAAAGAACCCGCCGAGACCTGTGCGTTTTCTTCCGACACCGCCCGTACGATATCCGTCGGCGTCAGCTCAAACGCCGCCAGTTGTTCGGGGTTCAGCCAGATCCGCATGGCATATTGCGCGCCAAAGACCTGCACGTTGCCGACCCCTTCCAGACGGCTGAACTCGTCAACCATGTTCGACACCATGTAGTCCGACAAATCCACCGCATCGAGGCGGTCATCGGTCGACACAAGCGCTGCCACCAAAAGGAAACCGCCCGAGGATTTCTCGACGACAACACCCTGACGCTGAACGATTTCCGGTAGCAGCGGGGTCGCCTGACTCAGCTTGTTCTGAACCTGCACCTGCGCAATGTCCGGGTCGGTCCCGGTTTCAAAGGTCAGCGTCACCGTGGAAGACCCGGTCGATGTCGAGGACGAACTTATGTATCGCAGCCCGTCGAGCCCGGTCATCTGTTCCTCGATCACCTGCGTCACGGTGTTGTTCACGGTCTGGGCTGAAGCACCGGAATAAGACGCGGTGACCTCGACCGTGGGTGGGGCGATTTGCGGATATTGCGCCACCGGCAAGTTGAAGACAGCCAAAGTGCCGATGCCCATCAGCAGAATGGAAATGACCCATGCAAAAACAGGTCGGTCGATAAAGAAACGTGCCATGGGAACTTTCACATTTTGTTGCGGGAGACTGAGCGCGTTAGCCCGTAGGCGCGTTTCAGGACTCCGGTTCCTCGGTTGGCGCAACCGTCGCACCGACCCCTATCTTTTGCAGCCCCGCAACGATCAGGCGGTCACCGGCCTTCAGGCCGTCCGTCACGATCCATTTGTTGCCCTCGGTGCCCCGGACCGTCAGGAGCCGTTCAGCCACCGTATTGTTTTCGTCCACCACCAGCGCGGTCGGCTGGCCGCGCCGGTTGCGCGCGACGCCCTGCTGCGGTGCAAGCACTGCGCCCCGCAGAACCTCGACCGGCAGATGCGCTGTGACATACATCCCCGGCAAGACAATCTGGTTGGGGTTCGGGAACTCGATCCGCAGAACCGAAACACCCGTCTGCGGGTCCACCTGTGGCTCCGCCGCTAGGACCGTTCCGGTCTGATCGAAGGTAGACCCGTCCGCCAGAGACACCGTCACCGTCGGGTCGATCGTTTGCAACGCTGCCGTCTGCGAGGCTACGGCTCGGTTGAACCGCAACACATCCTGCGTTGAAACGGCGACGTCCACATAGACACGGTCGATCTGTCGAATGACGGCCAGCGGCTCGGCCTGTTGCGCGGTGACCAGCGCGCCTTGTGTGGCCAGCGCCCGGCCGACGCGGCCTGAAAGGGGTGCGCGGATCGTTGTATGCTGCAGGTCGATCTTTGCGGTTTGCAACTGTGCCTGCGCCACCAGCAACGCTGCCTTGGCCGCATCGCGCTCTGCCACAGCGCTGTCAACTGCCTGCTGGCTGGCCACGTTGCGTAGCAGCAGCTCTGCCACGCGCTGTTCTTCCTTTTCCGCGGCCGTCAGCCGAGCTTTGGCCTGTGCGACACTTGCTGTGGCCTGCTGCACCTGCGCGTCATAGACGTCATCGTCGATGCGGTACATCGCATCGCCTTCCTGAACGGTGCCGCCTTCCTGAAACAGACGTTCGACAACAATTCCGGAGACCTGCGGCCTGACCTCGGCCACACCCAGCGCCGCGACGCGGCCCGGCAGTTCGGAAAACAGGGTTACGTCCTGCGCTTCCAGCGTCACAACGGTCACCGGCACAGGATTGCTGGACTGAGCCGCGGCCAAGGACGTCAAACCGGAAAGCAATACAGTCAAGGACGTAAGCAGAAAGGCTCGGGTTCTGAGCATTTTTCGCGTCTCCGTTCGGTGTATTTATCTTAAGAAATGGTTTTGATTTGAACGGCTTTTGGTGCCGCGCAGGGTGTTAGAAACTTGTTCCGGCAAGTCGGCGCAGAATGAAAGTCCATCAGACGCAATTCTGCCGCGCTCTCCCATCCCATAAGTTCCTGATTAAGAAATGCAATAGACTTTTTACCCTGGCGCGTCCACTTCCCGTCTTCACATGTCCTTGTGCGTTTTCGAACACTTGAACATCGCCGCTCTGGCAGGCGGAACTATTGACCAATGCATCCAGCGTCAGCTTTCCGGCCCGCGACAAACCCGGTGGTGGAGCGATTCAGCCGCAGAACTCTGGCTGGACTAAGTTGAGGGGATCAATCATTACTTAGGAAAAACAAAAAGACACGCGCCGGACCGGAATGAAATCGCCCGTTTCACATGATCACCCTGCAACAGATACCGGCGCAAAACCGCATCTGTTTCACTTTGTCCTGCTGCCGCATTTTTCGCATTTGTCACTGATTTCGGCCATCGAGACATTACAGAACGCGAACCTCGTTGCGGACAGAAAGCTCTATGACTGGATGCTGTGCGGGACCAAGGAACAGGCCGTTCGATCCAGTACCGGATGTGATGTTGAGGTTGATATCGCACTGAAGGATGTCGCCGCGGCCCGGGATATCGTTGTGGTTTCGGGCGAGCATGTCTTTGAGCTGGACACATTCGACCTAGAAGTCAGCCTTGGACGTCTTGCGCGCGGTAACGTGCGTGTCACCGGGCTGGGCACAGGGGCCATTCTCATGGCTCAGGCGGGCCTGATGGAAGACGCAACTGCCGCGATTCACTCTTGGTACCGGGTCGGTTTCAAGGAAACCTATCCGGGCGTGGAACTCAGCCGACAAACCCATGTCTCAGAGTCCCTGCGCTGTTCCAGTTCGGGCGGTGTATCCGCCATCGATCTGTTTCTGGATTTCATCGAACAGGCCCACGGCGCGGATTTCGCCAGCAGCGTTGCTGAATGCATGTGTTACACGCCGCTCAGGCAGATTCAGAAGTCCGTCGATACAAGCATCCCCAATAGTCTGACCGTTCCGAACCGCACCGTATCGCGCGTGATCGCAGCGATGGAAAAGCAGATCGAAGAGCCGGTGTCGCCTGCCGTTCTGGCGGATCAGGCCGGTATCTCGCGGCGGCAGATCGAGCGGCTCTTCAAAAAATACCTGGGCACCACTCCGAAGCAGCATTACCGAAAAATCCGCCTGAGAGAGGCCTATCGGCTGCTCATTCAATCCTCGCAGCCGATCATCGATGTCGCCCTGGCCACCGGGTTCGAAACGCCCAGCCATTTTTCAAGGTGTTTCAAGGCCGAGTTCGGCGAAACCCCGTACCAACTCAGAAACAGAAAGCGCACGGATTGAGGGTCCCGCCGATGTCCGGTCAGAACTCTGATCGCAAACGCGCGGCAAAGGCTTGAATCTGATTGCGCAGCACGCTCAGCTCGTCATCGTCCCGCTGGTCTGCGTGTCCACCACTCCGCAGGCCAGTGGGTCTTATCCAGATTAACCAAGCAATGTGCGTTCGATGCAGGTTCGCTGCTAAAGCGCCAGCACCAGACGGTCGGATTTTGCGCGCGACACACAAGTGCAGAGATAGCTGTTGGTGGCCTGCTCCTCGGGCGTCAGAATGCCATCGCGATGATCCACTTCGCCTTCGACGACATCGACCATGCAAGAGCCGCAAAGCCCTTCGGAACAGCCGAAATCCACATGGACGCCGTTGGTCTTGAGCACCTCGAGGATCGTTTCGTCCTTACACACGGAGTAGACGGCGCCGGTGGACTGAACCTCGACCTCAAAGCTGTCATTGGGTGCGTGCTCGATGTCTGACGCGGCGGCGAACCGTTCGAAATGGATCGCACCACCGCGCAGAGCAGCGCCGGATTCCAGTACGGCGTTCAGCATCGGCTCGGGGCCGCAGGTATAGACATCGGCCCCCATCGGCATGGACTGCATCACCGCCGCCAGATCGAACGCTCCATCGGTATCGTCACAATGCAGGTGATACCACTTATCCAGACCCAGCGCGCGGAACTGTTTGTCCATCGCGGCATAGTCTTTCGAACGCACGAGGTAATAGACTCGGAAATCCTGCCCCCGGTTCAGCAACTCGCGGGCCATTGCCACCAGCGGAGTGGCCCCGATACCGCCGGCGATCAGGGTGACGTGGCGATCATGGCTTTCCAACGGAAAGTGATTGCGTGGCCCGCCGATGGCAAGCTCGGCGCCCTCTTCCAGATCATGCATGGCCCGGGATCCGCCGCGCCCGTCATCCTCACGTTTAACGGCCACGTTGATCATGCTGCCGTCCTGGCTCCAACTCCAAAGCGAGTATTGGCGTACCAATTCGTCGGTCAGGTGAACATCCACGTGGGCGCCGGGTTCGAGGCCTGTGAACCGGCCACCGAGGACTTCGAAACAGAAATCCGACGTATCCGGGCTCAATTCGGTTTTTCGGACAAGGCGCGCGACTTGTGTGTTCATCTGGCTTTCCATCATGTGTTGTCGATATGCGCCACAGGTTGCCGGACGCTTGTTCGGGCCTGACAATCTTGGGCGCAAAACGGGCCGTGCCAAAGCTGCAGAAAAAAACATAGTTTTCAATTGCAAAATTTCTCATATTCGGTTGAAGCACACTCACGTAAATTCCCAGGGCCACGCAGCACGCATGTCACGACGCCACTACAACCTACCTCCACTTGCCACGCTGTCCGCTTTTGAGGCGGCGGCGCGCCATCTGAGTTTCAAGGAAGCCGCAAGCGAGCTATCCGTCACCCCGGGCGCCGTGAGCCATCAGATCAAGGCACTAGAGACCGACCTGAGCGTGCCGCTTTTCGTTCGCAAGCACAGGGGCGTCGAACTTACCGAAGATGGCGAGGCGCTCTACGAGGTTCTGGGCACATCTTTCCTCAAAATGTCAAAAGTGCTGGAACAAGTCCGCAGCGGTGATTCCGAGAACCATGTCACTGTCGGATCGACTACTGCCGTTGCGGCCTTGTGGTTGTCCCCGTCGGTCATCCGGTTCTGGCAGGAATATCCGCATGTGAAAGTGAACCAGTTGGCGCAGGATACGTCTTTTGCAGACCGCCCCGATCTGGATTTCATCATCCGCTACGGGCAGGAGCCGAACTCCTCGTTGCCGCATACAAAACTCTATCGCGATATCCTGACACCTGTGTGCAGCCCCGAATTGGCCGCAGAGTTGAAGGGGGCCAGCCTCGGCGACCTGACACAGCATCGCCTGATCCACCTGGAAACCAGAGACAATACCTGGACCACCTGGCCGGAATGGTTTCACGAGCTGGGGTTCACCGGCAACATACCGGCCCAATCACGGGTGAACAGTTACGCACTGGCCCTGCAGGTGGCCCGCAAGGGGGCCGGCTTGGCGCTGGGGTGGAAGCGTCTGATTCAACCGATGCTCAGCTCGGGCAAGCTGGTGGCGCTGGAGGATTTTAGCATTCCCGCCCCAAATAATTTCTTTCTGGTCGGGCGCGAAGATGAACACCTGCCCGAAGGGGCGCTGGCCCTCAAAAATTGGTTGCTGAACGAAGTGCAAGATGGATCGGTTTAGCCAGTCTCACGCAACGGTTAGGATTTTTGGTATTGAAGACGGACCTTTTGCGCTGCCAATGGGAAGGAAATCCAAAGCTACAGACAAACTCAGGAGTGACCGATGAACAAGCACGCATCGCTTTCGTCCGTTCTGACCCCGGTAAACACAGCCAAGGGGCTGCCGAACGAGCATTACATCGACCCCGCCGTTTTCGCCGAGGAACGGGGCTCTGTCCTGTTTGCGAACTGGTCCGGTATCGGCTTTGGCAAGGACATCCCCGATGCAGGTGATGCGAAACCGGTCGATTTCCTGGGAATGCCGATCCTGATGGTCCGCGACCGCAATGGCGAGATCGGCGTGTTCCAGAACACCTGCCGTCACCGCGGCATGATCCTGGTCGACAAACCGCAAAAAATCCGTGGCGCAATCCGTTGCCCTTATCACAGCTGGTGTTATGGCCTGAATGGCGAACTGCGCACTGCCCCTCATGTCGGCGGCCCCGGTCAGAACACCCACGAGGATCTGGATTTCGCCGAGTTGGGTCTGCTCCGCATCCGGTCCTATGTCTGGCGCGACATTGTCTTCGTGAACGTAGATGGCAACGCACCGGAGTTCCAAGAGGTCCACAGCGAGCTGATGGAGCGCTGGAAAGAGTTCGAACAGCCGATGCATCACGGCGGTGCCGGCGCTTCCGTGCGCCTTGAGTTGGAATCCAATTGGAAACTGGCCGTCGAAAACTTCTGCGAGAGCTACCACCTGCCATGGGTTCACCCCGGACTGAACAGCTATTCGCGCCTGGAAGATCACTACAACATTAACGAGCTTGGCAAATACTCGGGTCAGGGCACACTGGTCTATCGCCAGCTCGAAGGTCAGGACGGTGAAAAGCTGGACGACTTTGAAGGCCTAGGCGACAAGTGGAATGAAGGCGCGGAATATATCGTCGTCTACCCGAACGTGATGTTGGGTGTTCAGCGCGACCACGGCTTTGCCTTTATCCTCGAGCCCGTTACCCACGAAAAAACGATCGAGCATATCGAGCTGTACTACGCCAAAAAACCCGAAGACGCGCCCGAGCATGAACCCCTGCGAGCCAAGAATGCGCAGCTGTGGAAAACCGTGTTCGAAGAGGACGTGTTTGTTGTCGAAGGCATGCAGAAAGGCCGCCACGGCGTTCTGTTCGACGGAGGCCGTTTCTCGCCTGCGATGGACGGGCCGACGCACTGCTTCCATCATTGGGTTGCAACTCAGATCGAAAAAGGCCGCGCTGAGGCATGAGCGACTTTCTGACGGGCGGTCTGGCCAGAAACTTTCTGGCCGGATCGTGGGTGGGCGGCGACAAGGGCGCGTCCATTGCCGTCGAAGATCCCGGCAATCAGGACCATGTGGCAGACTGCGCACGCGCGGGTGAGCAATCGGTTGGCAAGGCGCTTGACGCGGCGCGGGCCTCGTTCGAACGGGGCGATCTGCCCGATATGAACCCGGCGGAACACGGTCGGTTGATGATCCGCATCGGGCAGGGAATCCGCAACATTTCGGATGAGGGTGCCGAGGTACCCGCGGTTGCAGTGTCGATCCTGAATGGCATCGGCTCGGATCTGGGTGCAAAACTGGTGGCAAGCTGGCAGGTCGATCAGATCGTTTTCACCGGTTCGGTCCCCACAGGCCAGCGCATCCTGCGGTCGACAGCGGACAACGTAATCCCTTCGCTGATGGAATTGGGTGGCAAATCCGCCGCCGTGGCCTTTGACGATGCTGATCTGGATACGCTGATGTCCAGCCTGCAAAGCGGCATTTTCTACTATGCCGGTCAGGTCTGCTCGGCCATGGCGCGAGTTTTGGTGCATCGCTCGGTCTATGATCAGGCCGTGGAGCTCGCCGCAAGCCGCGTGGCGCAGGAAGAAGTCTTTGGCCCTGTTACCTGCTTTACACCGTTCGATACCGAGGCCGAAGCGGTCGCTATGGCCAATGGCACCGAATTCGGACTGGTTGCTGGCGTCTTTACCCGCGATCTGGCGCGGGCGCATCGGGTGGCACGCAAGCTGCGGGCCGGTCAGGTCTTTGTCAACGAATGGTTCGCCGGAGGCATCTCGACCCCGTTCGGCGTCGGCAAATCCGGCTTCGGGCGTGAAAAGGGCTTGAGGCGCTCTATAACTACGTCCGCACCAAGAACAATGCGATCTCGCTGAAAGGCTGACCGTGGATCTGGATGACCTGGATAAACAACTGCTGCAGGCACATGCGGACTACGATGTGCCTGCCTTGATCCGCCTGTACCACGAGGCGGCAAATCAGGCAGAGCAGCGTCAGGATCACGACGCCGCCTGCTTTTACCTGACCCACGCCTTTGTGTTCGCGCTGGAATACGGCGCACCCGAAGCGGATGAACTGAACCAAAAGCTCTTTGAACGCGGCCGCGCGCATCGTCTGGAGTTTTGAAACAGCGGTGGCGCAGTGCTCTCAGGCGATGTCCCCTTTTTTCTTGCCGTTAGTCCTTAGGATTAACCCACCTCACCTCACCTTGAATTTTGTGAACATTGTCGGTGGGGTCCGGTTTGTGGAAGAACCCCAGCGAAACAAAACGCGCGAGATATCAAAATGCGAACAGAAGCTCAGGCCGTGGTCATCGGCGGCGGTGTAATCGGGTGCTCGATCCTGTATCACTTGACCAAATTGGGGTGGTCGGACGTTGTGCTGCTGGAACGGGATGAGTTGACCTCCGGCTCAACCTGGCACGCGGCGGCGAACATCCACGGGCTGCATGACAGCACCAATATCAGCCGTATCCAGCACTATACGATGAACTTGTATAACGCCCTGGAAGAGGAAACAGGCCAAAGCTGCGGTGTGTTCCAGCCCGGCTCGCTGTATCTGGCCCAGACCGAAGAGCGTGAGCACCAGCTGAGGCTGCAAGCGGCCAAGGCCAAGCTTTATGGCATGAACTTCTATGAGATCAGCATCGAAGAGGCGCAGCGCCTGAATCCGCTGGTCAATTACGAGGGTATCCGCTGCGTGATGTTCGAACCCGATGGCGGCAATGTCGACCCCTCGGGTGTGACCAACGCCTATGCGGTCGGAGCGCGCCAGCGCGGTGCCGAGATTCACCGCTTTACCCCGGTCACCGCGACCGAACAGCAAGACGACGGCACATGGATCGTCAAAACCCCGAAGGGCGATATCAAGACACCGTGGGTGGTGAATGCGGCCGGGCTTTGGGGTCGCGAAGTCGCGAAACTGGCCGGAATCGAACTGCCGCTGCAGCCGACCGAGCACCAGTATTTCGTGACCGAAACGGTGTCGGACGTTCAGGCCCACGGCACCCGCCTGCCCTCGGTCTCGGATCGTGATGGCGAATACTATTTGCGTCAGGAAGGCAACGGACTGCTGGTCGGTGCCTACGAGAAAGACATGAAATTCTGGGCCGAAGACGGCACCCCACTGGACTTCGCCCACGACCTGTTCCCCGACGATCTGGAGCGTATCGAAGAGAACATGATGAATGCAATCGAACGCCTGCCCGCCGTGGGTGAGGCCGGGATCAAACGGGTCATCAACGGCCCGATGATCTGGTCGCCGGATTCAAACGTTCTGATGGGACCGGCGCCCGAGGTGGATGGCTATTTCTGCTGCAACGGCGTCATCCCCGGTTTTTCACAATCGGGCGGCATGGGTCTGATGGCAGCACAGTGGATCATCGAGGGCGAAACCGAATATGACATGTTCGCCTGGGACATGGCCCGGTTCGATACCTGGGCCACCAAGGAATTTACCAAGGCAAAAGTGCAAGACCAGTACGCGCACCGCTTTGCCATCCACTTCCCGAACGAAGAACGCAGCGCAGGCCGTCCGGCGCGCGTGCGCCCGGTCTATGAGACCCAGAAAGCCATGGGTGCCGTCTTTGGCCTGAACGTCGGTTGGGAGCATCCGCTGTGGTTCGCGGACGCGCCGGGCGCCGTGGATACCAACGGCTTCACCCGTCAGAACTGGTGGGGTCCGGTCGGCGAAGAATGCAAGATGCTGCGTGACCGCGCAGGCATCATCGACATCTCGAACTTTGCCAAATACATCTGCAAAGGCCCGGGTGCTGCGGACTGGCTGAACGCTGTCTTCGCCAACAACATGCCCAAGGCGGTGGGCCGGTCATGCCTGACCCCGCTGATTTCGAAACGGGGCGGTATCGCAGGTGACTTTACCGTCACCCGCGTGGCCGGGGATGAATTCTGGATCATCGGATCGGGCATGGCGGAACGCTATCACAAGCGGTTCTTCAAGCAGGTCCCCCTGCCCGCAGGCACTACGTTCGAAAGCAAGACCGAAGCGATGTGCGGTTTCAACGTGGCCGGTCCGAAATCGCGCGAGATCCTGCAGCGCCTGACCAACGAGTCACTGGCGACCGAGGACTTCCCCTTCATGCGTTCAGCCAATATCGAGCTGGCAGGCATCGAGGTTCTGGCCCTGCGCGTGTCCTTTACCGGCGACCTGGGATGGGAACTGCACTGCGCCACCGAAGACCAGGCCCGTCTGTATGACGCGCTGATCGAGGCAGGCAAGGAGTTCGACGCAGGCCCCGTTGGCAGCCGCGCGCTGATGTCGATGCGGGTCGAAAAGGGCTATGGTTCGTGGAGCCGCGAATACAGCCCTGAATACTGGCCGCATGAGGTGGGGTTGGAGCGACTGTGCAAGTTCGAAAAGGACTTCCTGAACAAGGAAGCCGCGCAAAAGGTTCTGGAGAACCCGGTGCGCGAACAGCTGGTTTTGCTGCATCTGGATGAGGCCGATGTGACCGCCTCTAACGCGGACGCGACCGGTGGTGAGCCGATCTTCAAGGATGGCGAAGGCATTGGGCGCGTAACCTCGGGCACTTATGGTTACACCGTCGGAAGGTCGCTGGCCTTGGGGTATGTCAAGAACGCCCAGCCGGGGGATGAGGTCGAGGTCATGGTCCTGGGGCGCCCGCACAAGGCGGTAATCCTGCACGAACCGCCCTTTGACGCGGCGGGTAAAGTGCTGCGGGGATAAGCCAACCCAATTTGAGCACAGAGCCAGCCGCATCGGCTGGCTCTTTTGCTTTCAGGCGCTATCCCGTGGCGCGACTGAATGCCTGATCCAGACCATCCGTGACGTGATCGACATCCTCCATCGACAGGCACATCGGTGGTACCATGCGCAGGCAGGATTGATACGCGCCCGACTTCGACAGGATGATTCCGCTTTCGCGCGTGGCCTCGAAAACGGCGGCGGTGGTCTGTGGGTCCGGCTCTTTGGTCTTGCGGTCTTTGACCATCTCGACAGCCAGCATCAGACCGCGCCCCCGTACATCACCAATGACCGGGTACTTGTCTTTCAGTACGTGCAGGCGCTCCAGCAAGGCGGCCCCGACGTCGCGGGCGTTTTCGCGCACCTTGTCTTCTTTGATCACCTGCAGAACGGCCCGCCCCGCCGCGCAAGAGGTCGGGTTCGCGCCGTAGGTGTGGAACATGAATTTATCGGCCATGGGTGCCGCGATTTCCTTGCGCGCGACAACCGCGCCCAGCGGAAAACCGTTGCCGATGCCCTTGGCCATGACCACGATGTCGGGAATGACGCCGTCGGCCTCGAACCCCCACATATGGTCTCCGGTACGCCCGAAGCCGGATTGTACCTCATCAGCAATATACAGGCCTCCGGCCGCCCGCACCCGTTCGGCGGCACCGGTCATGTACCCCTTGGGCATTTCGACGATGCCGCCATAGCCCTGCACGCTTTCCACGAACATCCCGGCGACGCGGCCGGTTGTGGCGGCGTGTATGGTACGCTCGATCTCGTCCAGATAGGGCTGAGCACCCGCGTTTTCGCCAAAGATACCGCGATACTGATGCGGGTCGGGCACAAAGGCGACGTTGCCTGGCATCCCTGGATGGCGCCAGCCCGAAATTCCGGTGATCGACTGCGCTGCGGCCGTCGGACCGTGATAGGCCGACCGCAGCGCCAGCAGATCAAGGTTACCGGTAAAGCTGCGCGCCATGGTCATGGCGAGGTCCACCGCCTCTGAGCCCGAGTTGGTGAAATGCACCACCCATTCGATATCACCATTAGGGTTGGGCATGGTGGCGGCCAGCTCCTCGGCAAAATGGGCGGGCACCGGGTGGTAGAACATGGTGGTGCAATGGGTCAGTTCTTGTGCCTGCTCCATCGCTGCGGCAACCACTTTGGGATGGCTGTGCCCAACCGAGATGCAGACATTCATGCCCAATAGGTCAGTGTATTTGCGCCCCTCGACATCCCAGAGGTACTGCATGGAGCCTTTCTTGAAGACCATCGGCTCTTTGAAGGGAACGAATTTGCGTTGGCTTGCGGCATAGAAGGCGTCACGCCGTCGGGCGGTGTCGTTCAGGGTCCAGTCGGTTTGCAGGTTCATGGCTGTTCTCCTTCGATTTCCCGGCTGCGGCGGGCGACGAATTCATCAAGGGCTTCACGGGTTCCGGCCTCCATGGTCGGGGCTTCGTAGTCTTCGATCAGCTGTTTCACCCGGGCGGTGGCACGGTCATGCTGCCAATGGGCACCCTCGGCGGCCCACTGCTCGTAGGTGCCATTGTCGGACATATCGCCCATCCAGAAGGCGGTTTCGAAATTGTCCTGCGTGTGTTGTGCACCAAGGAAATGGCCGCCCGGCTCCACCTCGGAAAACGCCTCCATCGCCTGCGCGCTTTCCGAGAAATCGACGCCCTGAACAAACCGCTGCATTGCCGCGCAGCGATCGGCATCCATGACGATCTTTTCATAGCCGGTGGTCAGCAGTCCTTCGAGGCACCCTGTCGCGTGGATGATGAAATTCACCCCGGCCAGCGCGGCGCCCATCAACTGCGCCTGACTTTCATATCCCGCCTGCGCGTCCGGCACTTTAGAGGCGGTCAGCCCCCCGACCGAATGGAACGGCAGACCCAGCCGGTCCGCCAGCGTCTTGGCGCACATCTGGAACTGGGTGCCTTCGGGTGTGCCGAATGTCGGCGCCCCGGTCTTGAGCGATATGGGAGAAAAGAACGTGCCAAATGCAGCCGGAGCACCAGGGCGGATGAGTTGGATCAATGCGACGGACGCCATCACCTCGGCCAGAACCTGCGCCAACGTCGCAGCCACCGAAACCGGTGACATCGCCCCTCCCAGCACGAAAGGAGAGACCACCGTGCATTGCCCGGCCTGCGCATATTCCTTCAGCGCCCAGAGCATGGTTTCATCCATCACCAAAGGCGCGTTGGTATTGACCACGGAATACAGCACGCAATTGTCGTCAACGAAATCCGCGCCCATGGCGATCTTGCACATCTCGATCGTATCGCGAGCACGCTCGGGCGCGGTCACGGCCCCCATGAAGGGTTTGTCGTTCATGGTCAGGTGGGTGTGTGCCATGTGCAGATGGCGCAGTGGCACGGGAATATCGACCGGCTCCACTACCACTCCGCCGGAATGGTTCACGGCGCCCAACTGGTGGTGCAGCTTGGTGATGTTCTTAAAGTCGGCCAACGTGGCGTAGCGCCGCCCGTTTTCCATGTCGTGCACGAAGGGCGGGCCGAAACTGGGGGCATAGACCTGCGCCTGCCCGCCGATTTGGATGGACCGCGCAGGATTGCGGGCGTGTTGGGTGAAGACAGCCGGCGCGGTTCTGATCTTGTCGCGGCACCAGCCGGGGTCGAAGCGCACCCGCTCGCCCTCGACCCGCGCGCCATGCGCCTTGAACAGGTTCAGCGTATCCGGGTCGCCGCGAAACTCCATGCCGATCTCATCCAAAATCCGATCGGCATTGCGTTCGATGATGGCGATGGCCTCGTCGTCGATCAGGCTGACCAGCCCAATCCGGCGCGTCACGTAAGGGGCGGATACCGCCCCCTTGGAGGCCCTCGCCTGCATGCGCGATTTGCGGCCTGAACGACGTGACATGTGGCGCCTCCCGAATTCCTGCTGGACTCGGCACGGGGGTCCGTGCTGGTCCTTTGACTATGCATCGGAATCGGGTTGCGAACAGGGGGAGAGACGCTTGATCGGAAATCCTAATGATTGGGATAAGTGCCGGTGAAGTATGCGATCTGATCGGCGATGCCCGGAAAACGGCGGTTGAAATGCGCACGCAGAATATCGGCGCATTGATGGGCCAGACGGGCCGGGATATCGCCCAGATCTTCTTTGCGCGACACCACTTGCACGCCGCGTTTGAAGCCAGAAAACGGCAGCGGCACAATGCGCAACGGCATCCCTTCGGCCACACCATCGATCAGCAGCGAGGGCGTCAGAATCGCGAAACATTTGCCGGTCACCACACCGGCCACCACCATTGAGGACCGGTCCGCCTCCATCGCGCGGGGCAGGTTCAGGCGACAGCGTTGCAGGTGTTGATCAGTGCGTCGGCCCACCGGGGTAAGCGCGCCGAACCGCACCAGAGACAGGCGTTCGGAAATGGCGTGAATATCGTCCTCGGGGCCATCGTACCCTTCGGGTAACACCAAAAAAAATGGTTCTTCCATAACAGGATAAGTGTCATAGTCGTCGCTCAACACGAACAGTTCCGAGGTAACCGCCACATCGATCTTTCGCGCGGTCAGAGCACTTTGGTGATCGCTGGCCAGACCCGCTGACAGGATCAGTTCTGGCACCTGCAAATCATGCTCGACAAAGTCGAAAAGCCCAGGGGTCAGCGTCGTGGCAATTGAGGCCAGAAGCCCAACGCGCAACACCGGCAGCGAGGCGGCCTTCAGGTGGCGCAGGTCCGATTTAAGGTCTTCGATCTCATTGAGGATGCGATATCCGTGCCGTTGCATGGCTTCACCCGCGTGGGTCAGTCCCAGCGGTCTGTGAGACCGGTCGATCAGTGTCACCCCAAAGGCGCTTTCCAGGTTTTTCAGATGCTGCGAGGCCGCCGACTGGGTGATCCCCAAGGCATGGGCCGCCGCCGTCACATGGCGCATTTCCGCGACGGCCATGAACACTTCGATGGCCCGAAACAGATTAATTTCAGTCTCATTGCGCGTCATTTTCGCCCTTTTCTCCGCAACTTGCAGCCAATTGCACCACACATCCCGGTCAGGAACGGCGCAAGCTCTGCTTATCATTAGTTGTAGTTATGATGATAGACGACACTTGATCCCCCTGATGCCGCGGCGAACATGGACGGCAAGAGCGAGGAGTGCCCTACATGGCGGGAACCATCATCATCGGCGGCGGCGCGATCGGGCTGAGCCTGGCCTATCACCTGGTCTCGGCCGGGGCGACGGCAGTGCAGGTGCTTGAGCGAAATCAGCTGACCTCGGGCACCAGCTGGCACGCGGCGGGGATTGTCGGTCCGCTGCGTGCGACGCCGAACATGACCCAACTGGCGATGTATGCCGGAACGCTTTTCCCGCAGTTGGAAGAGGAATGTGGCCTGTCCACGGGGTATCGTCGGACCGGTGGCTATTGGCTGGCGCGTGACCGCAACCGAATGGATGAACTGCATCGCATTGCGTCGCTGGGCCGGAATTTTGGGCTGACGCCATCCATCCTGTCCCCCATTCAAATCGACGTCCCCGGCCTCAGCACAGATGGGTTGGTCGGCGCATTGCGGGTTGAGGAGGACGCCAACGTAAACCCCGTGGACCTGTGCATGGCCTATGCCAAGGCCGCACGTGCCAAAGGGGCGCAGATCCGCGAAGGCGTGCTGGTGGACCGGTTGCTGGCCGAGGGCGGCAGGATCAAAGGTGTAGCTCTGGCCGACGGGACCGAATTGTTCGCGGATCGTGTGGCGCTGTGTGCCGGAGCCTGGTCCAGGAAACTGGCCGATGCAGCGGGCGTCGCCCTGCCCCTGCAGGCGGTGGAACATATGTACGTGGTCACCGAGCCGATGGCCGGATTACCCAACCCCTATCCGGTATTGCGCGATTTGGACCGTGGTTTTTACGTCAAAGGTGACGCGGGCAAGCTGGTGATCGGTGGCTTTGAGCCGAATGCGAAATGCTGGGATGCTTTTGGCCCCGAGGGAGACCGCCCGTTTCTGGAGCTGCCCGAGGATTGGGATCAGTTCATACCCTTCATGGAGGGTGCCTTGGAATTGATCCCGGCGCTGGCCGAGGCGGGCATTCAGCATTTCATGAACGGCCCCGAAAGCTTTACTCATGACACGCGCCCCCTGATCGGTCAGACGCCCGAAGTGGACGGGCTGTATGTGGCGACGGGCATGAATTCAGTCGGTGTCATGTCGTCGGCCGGTGTTGGCCGGGTTCTGGCCGAATGGATGATCGAGGGCCAAGCGCCGATGGACCTTTGGGAGGTCGATGTGGCGCGCGTCGATCCGCTGGCTGCTGCTGCCAGCCATATCGAATCCCGGATGGAAGAAGCCGTCAGCGACGCCTTTGCCCTGCACTGGCCGTTCAAACAGCCCAAGGCCGGGCGTGGTCTGCGCAAATCGGCTTTGCATGACAAATGGGCGGCGGCAGGGGCCGAATTTGGCCTCACCGCAGGTTGGGAACGCGGGCTGTGGTATGCGCGGGACGCTAGCGAACGGGAGCTGCCCTACTCCATCGGTGAACAGCCCTGGCAGGAAATCGCCCATCGCGAAGCCGCAATCATGGAGCAGGGAACGGCTCTGATCGATCTGTCTCCGTTCGGAAAGTTCGACATCACCGGGCCGGATGCGCTGGCGCTGATGCAATACCTGGCGACTGCCGATCTGGATATTGCGCCCGGGCGTGCGGTCTATACTCCGCTTTTGAATGCTCGCGGTGGCATCGAGGCCGACGTCACCGTGCTGCGGCTTGGTTCGGATCATTTCCGCATGGTGTCCGGGGCAGCAACCCGGCAGAGGGACCTTGCGTGGCTCCGGCGTCACGGCGCAGGGCGTGACGTGGTAATCCGAGATGTCACCGAAGACGAGGTGGTGATCGGCGTGATGGGGGCCGGGTCGCGCGATACTCTGGCGGCATTGTCTGATGCCAACTGGCGTAAGTTCCCGTTCTCCACGGCCCGCGATGTTGTTGTGGCAGGCGTTCCTTGCCGTGTGCTGCGGGTGAGTTTTGTCGGAGAGTTGGGGTGGGAACTTTATATTCCCGCTCAACACGGCAGGCCGGTATTCGATGCACTCTACGCGCAAGGTGCGCGGCCGATGGGTCATTTCGCGCTGGACGGGTGCCGGATCGAGAAAGGGTTCAAACATTGGGGTCATGATCTTGGCCCCGATATTTCTCCGCTGGAGGCCGGACTGGGCTTCGCCGTGGCATGGGACACAGAGTTTCTGGGCAAGGCGGCATTGGCCCGGGAAAAGACCAAAGGCCCGCGTCGCCGCGCAGTGATCTTTGAGCTGCCGGACAAGCCGCTCATTCTGCATGACGAATTGATTCAAGAAGGCGGTCGCGTGGTCGGTGCCACCACTTCGGGCGCTCGGGGTGCCCGCACCCGAAAGACTTACGCGCTGGGGCTGGTCGAAATCAGGCCGGGGGAAACCCTGCCCCAAACCTGCGCCCGCAGCTTCACCATCGAGGTGGCCGGTAAACACTATCCGGCGATCCCGCTGATGCGCCCGCCTTTTGACCCTAAGAATGAACGGATGAAATCATGACGATCACACAGGCTCAGGTCCTGATCATCGGAGGCGGCGCCATGGGGGTGTCGCTGATGTACCATCTGACCAAGGCGGGTTGGTCGGATGTGGTGCTGACGGAAAAGAACGATCTGACCCACGGGTCAACCTGGCACGCGGCGGGGCTGTGCACGCATTTCGCCCATAACCCGACCATTCAGGAACTGCGCGCCACCTCGGTCCGGCTGTATCGTGATATCTTGCCGGAAGAGACCGGCGGCACCTGCGGCTTTCACCGCTCGGGCGCGATGCGGATCACCTCGAACCCGGACCGCATGGATGAGTTTGCCCACGTGGCAGGGTTGAGCCGCTTCACCGGCTATGATCTGCAGATGTTGACCCCCGAAGACGTGAAACGTCTGCACCCACTGGCCCGGACCGAAGGTCTGTTAGGTGGGATATATGAACCCGATGACGGCCATGTGGACCCGACGCTGGCAACCAATGCAATGGCGCAAGTGGCGCGCCGGAATGGTGCCACGATCCTGCGCTACAACCCTGTGACCTCAATCCGGCGCGAAGGGGAATTCTGGGTGGTCGAGACCGAAAAGACCACCATCCGCACGCGCCATCTGGTCAATGCTGCGGGCACCTGGGGTTGGGAAGTTGGCCAGATGATGGGGCTGAACATCCCCTCGGTTCCAGTGCTGCACCAATACCTTGTGACCGACACGGTGGGTGCCGTGGCTGATCGGATCGCAGCAGGCCAGCCCGAACTGCCGATGATCCGCGACCCGGAAGAAAGCTGGTACGTGCGGCAAGAACGTGACGGGTTGATCCTTGGCCCTTATGAAAAGAACGCCGAGGCCTGGTCGATTGACGGCTGTCCGCCGGATTTTGGCGCCGACCTGATGCCGCCTGATCTGGACCGGGTCGAGGACATCATCATGATGGCGATGGCGCGCATTCCGGCACTGGAAACCGGCGGGATCAAATCGGTGGTCAATGGCCCGATTACCTTTACTCCGGATGCCAACCCGCTGATCGGTCCCGCCCACGGATTGCCCAACGCCTGGCTGCTGACGGGGTCTTCGATGGGAGTGATGGAGGGCGGTGGTGCCGGCTGGTTCCTGGCCCATTGGATGACGCACGGTGCGCCGCCGATGGACGCGTTGGCCGTGGACAGCCGCCGGTTCGGTAATTGGGCCGACCGCGATTATCGCGTGCAGAAGGCCATCGAGTGTTTCGGCCTGCAATTCGGCGTGCATTACCCGCACGAAGAACGCCCGGCCGCGCGCGGCAAACGGCTGTCGCCGATCCACGACCGGATGATCGCACGCGGCGCGGCGATGGGGGCGGCCTATGGCTGGGAACGGCCCAACTGGTTCTCGGGCACGCTGGGCGACGAAGCTGTACCAAGTTTCCGGCGGTCCAACTGGTTTGACCGGGTAGCGTTGGAATGTGAAACCGTCGCCGATCGCGTCGGTCTGGCGGATATGTCGGTGTTTGCCAAGTTCGACATTACCGGCCCCGATGCCCGTGCCTTTGTGGACAACATTGGCGCGAACCGGGCACCGAAGCCCGGACGGATCGGCTTGACCCATACCCTGACCCCAGCAGGCGGGACGCAGTCGGAATTTACCGTCTCGGTTCTGGCAGAAGATCACATCTATCTGACCTCTGCCGCAGCCGCGGAAGAGATGGATGACGATCTGCTGCGCGCTCGGGCCGAGGGGTTTGACGTCACGATCACCCGCGTAACCGACGACTTCGGGGTGCTCGGTTTGATGGGGCCGAAATCGCGGGACGTGTTGGCGGCGCTTACCGATGCTGACCTGGGTGTCGGTTTCCCATGGCTATCCGTGCGTGAAATCGACATGGCAGGCATTCCAGTGCGGGCACTGAGAGTATCTTATGTCGGCGAACTTGGCTGGGAACTGCATGTGAAATCCAAGGACATGCCGGACCTGTTTGACGCCGTGGAACACGCCGGGAAACCGCATGGCCTGGGCTTTTTCGGCGCCTATGCGATGAACGCGATGCGGATTGAAAAAGGCTATCGTGCCTGGGGTGCGGATTTCACCACCGAGCGCACCCCGGCGGAAACCGGTGCAGGTCCGATGATCAAGATGGATCATGAGTTCATCGGCAAGGACGCTCTGGCCAAACGGATGCGGGCCGAAGATCGCTGGGACATGGTGCTGCTGGACGTGGAAACCACCAACGTCGATCCCTATTACGCCCACGGTGTCTATCAGGGCGACCGGGTTGCCGGCATCGTCACCTCAGCCGCTTTCGGGCATCGCACCGGCAAGACACTGGCGCTGGCCTATTTGCGCGACCCGACCGCGCGGGACGGGTTGAGTGTCGAGGTTCTGGGCCAAAGGCGCGGCGCGGTAATTCTTGACCGCCCGCCTTATGACCCGGACAACAACCGCCTGAAGAACTGAGGTTACCCCATGGCGACACACCCGATTATCGTGCTTTGGTCTCATCCCCGCTCCATGTCCACCGCGACCGAGCGGATCATGCGGGAACGCGGCGATATGGACTGCGCCCACGAGCCGTTCATGTATGACTATTACGTGCATCGCAAAAGGCGTGTCATGCCGCATTTCGATGTTCAGGAAGGCCATCCCACGCGGTATGAGGACATTCGGGACATGCTTCTGTCCCGGGCCGACGCCCGTCCGGTGTTTTTCAAGGACATGGCCTACTACGTATTGCCTCACATTCTTGAAGACACGGCGTTTCTCAACCGCTTGACCCACGGATTTCTGGTGCGCGATCCCGTCGCCTCGATTGCGTCATACCACCGGTTGGACCCCGAAGTGACGGATGAGGAAATCGGCCTTGAGGCGCAGCGGCAGCTGTATGACGGGATCAAGGCAGCCACCGGTCAGGCCGCTCCGGTCATTTCGGCCGAGGATATGCGGGACGACCCTCGCGGTGTGATGGGTGCACTGTGGCGCGCATGGGGGTTGGCTCCTGCGGATCACGCTTTTGACTGGCAAGGTGATGTGCCACGAGATTGGGGCCAAGTCGAAGGATGGCACGGAGACGTGAGCCACGCGACCGGTATCCGCCCGATCGAGGAAGGTGAGCGCCAGCGCCAGATCGACAGGTTCGAAGCTCAGGCGGCAACCGCGCCGCAACTGCACGGATACCTCGATCATCACCTTCCGCATTATCGAGAACTGAAGTCTAAAAAACTGACAGCCTGACGATCTGAATGCGCCGCGGACCCCATTGAATCAGCAGTTGGGCGCAGGATGACCCTGCGTCGTGAGAGTCGTGACGGTTCGAGGCAGTGTCGTTGCGATTTCTCGAACAATCAGAGACGTTTAAGCCGCAATCCATCGCTGACACACAGCAAGAGGGTTGGTGGTCAGCTGTTGGCAATCGGTGTTTCAAAAGCTTTGCGCATTGTGTGCTTGATGCGCACTGACAGGTAACGCGCAGTTTCACCCCGTGGGCCGCCTTATGAAACTGACTTAAAAAAAAGACAAAATATCATCGAAGCTGCGGTTGAAGAGTTCCGCGAACATGGGTTTCATGGCGCCAACACGACAAGAATCGCCAAACGTGCCGGAGTTTCCAGCCGAACGCTTTACAACCACTTTGAAAGCAAGGATGCGCTGTTCGAGGCAATCGCCCAGATCATGATCGAGCGAAACTGCGTCATGGCGCCGGTCCCTTATGACGCGGATCGTGACCTGAATGCATAGCTTGTAGACGCGCTTGAACAGTCCGTCATAGTGATTACCGACAAAGAGACGTTGGGATTGAACCGCATGGTCAACGCAGAACTGTTGCGAGATCTCGACCGTGCCCAGGCATTTTATGCCGAACTTACGACGCATAATTACCCGATCACGCAGCTCATCGCCGGGGCGATGGAGGCCGGAACCATGCGCAAGGCCGATCCCTCTTATGCGGCCAGCCAGCTTCTTGGTCTGGTCAAGACGTTCTTTTTCTGGCCGGTCTATCTGCTGGGCGAGCGGCAGGATACGTCGGGCATAATGGAAGACTGTGTGAACATGTTCCTGTCGCACTATGCTGCGGACAAGGAAGCTGCTCAGTAACGGTGGGCGCAGAACCTGCGCACCTGATGTTGCATGACCTGTTCAATGCCGCTTTCTGCCTTTGGGCGTGCGTGCAAGAGGGTCGAAAAATTCGATACACCGCCCGGTTTTCCCGCCGGTTGGCCTGGTCCGGGAGGTCACTGTCTGCGGGTTTGGTTCCGAACATGCCTTCAACCTGCGGACCAATTCGCGTTCAAGTGTATCAATTTGAAATTGCTGCTAAATATCAGCTTGAAACTTCCAAAGCTCCGATTGAGACACCGCGTGCAAATTAACGTTCACACCGCCTGACTTTGCCACATTTAGGCCGGGTTTCGTTCTTAGGGAGCCCTCTAGCTAATAAAAAAGTCTTTGAGGGGAGACATCGGTGAATACAGGCGGTTTGGGGCGGTCCGTGCAGGCGCGCGTGGCCAGAGGTGGTCGTGTTGTTAAGTGGAAAGGCAGGATTGCCAGCATTGCACCTTCAGTGTTCCTGGCCTCGGCATCCATAGGGACAGTGCCGTCGGGAATGGCCCTGGCAGAGGTTATTTCCACTCCGCAAACCTCTCCGGTGGTGTTCTTGAATGACGAGGATAACAGCATCACCTCCACCGGCTCGGTGATGGTGTCCACGGCCACGGCCCCCGCCGTGACGCTCGACCCGGTTTATTCCAACACCCTGACCAACGATGGCACCGTGTCGGCAACAGCCAATGCTACGGCGATCGGCCTGCTGGTGGACACTCAGGTGCTGCCATCCGGCCAGATCGTGAACAATGGCGCGATCAACGCAACGGTTGCCGGTGCGACCAGCAATGCCACGGCGATGAGCTTTTTGACCAACGGCGATTTTGGCGGGACGTTCCAGAATAGCGGTACGCTGTCGGCCAACGCCGCGACTATTGCAGACGATGCAGTCGCCGTCGGCGCCGGGTTCGAGGACGGTGTTCAGGCAACCGGAACGGTTCAAAACGGGGGAACAATTTCCGCTGTGGCAGCAGCGGGGTCTTCGGACGCGACAGCGGTGGCGCTGCTGTTTGGCGATGACGTCAACACCACCATCAGCAACACCGGAACTCTAAGTGCATCAACGACCGGCGGTGCCAGCGTTTCGGCGGCCGGTGTCCATGTAGAGGGCGCGGTAAACGGAGACATCGTCAATTCGAACACCATCACCGTTCAGACCAATTCCGGAGCTGAAACAGCACAGGCCACAGGCGTACAGGTCGACAATGGCCTGACAGGCAACGTGACGAATTCAGGTAACATCACGGTAAAGGCTCTCAACAGCCAAACCAGTTCAGATGCCGATGGAGTCCGCGTACTCAACGGCCTGCAGGGGAATGTGACCAACGCGGGCACGATGACAATCGCAGCGTCGGGGTCTTCATCCGTTGACGCCGATGGGTACTATGTCACTAGCGGTCTGACGGGCAGTTTTCTGAACTCGGGTAGCATCCAGATCAATGCGCAGGGCGGCTTTAACGAAACCGACGCGGATGCGTTCTATGTCAGTGGCGGGATGACCGGTGACATTACCAACTCCAATACGGTGACTGTCAACGCGGCGGGGTCTTCATCAGTCGATGCGGACGCGTTTTATGTCAGCAGCGGTCTGACCGGCAACTTCCTGAACTCCGGGAGCATTACGGTCAAAGCCAACAGCGGCTTCAGCGAAGGCGATGCGGACGCGTTTTACGTCAGCAGTGGCATGACCGGGGACATCACGAACACCGGAACGGTCACCGTTGAATCCACCAGCACGTCGGCGGCCGATGCCAAAGCTTTCAATGTCTCCAGTGGGCTTGACGGTAATTTCACGAACTCTGGAACAGTCTCGATCAACGCGGCTGGTGGTTTCAGCCGGGCATCGGCTGAGACCCTGCACATCGCTGGCGGGATGACCGGAAACCTAACGAACTCTGGCACTGTTACGGTGGTTGCAACTGGGTCAACAGAAGTACGTGCAGATGGGTTTGATGTCAGCAGCGGCCTGACGGGGACGGTCACGAACACCGGCACGATCTCCGTGGACGCCTCGGGATTTAGCGAGGTTTCGGTCAACGGCATCGACATCGCCGGCGGTCTGGCAGGCGACCTCAACAACGGGGGCGACATCACGGTCAAGGCCGATGCCAGCGGCTCAAGCGCGCGGGCCAGCGGTGTGGACATCACAAGCGGCCTGACGGGCAGCATCACCAACTCTGGCAGTGTTGCAGCTGTTGCACATGCAGGATCCGAAACAGCCAACGCAGCCGGACTGCGTGTCGGCGGAGGCCTGATGGGGAGCGTCCACAACACCGGTTCTATCCAGGCCGAAGCCGTTGCCAGTTCGTCGAACGCATATGCCTATGGATTGCTTTCGATTTCTGGCATGACCGGCCACATCTTAAACGATGGCTCGGTTTCGGTCTCGGCTGCAGGGGTCGAAACGGCAGAGGCTGCGGGTTTCCACGTTGATGGCCTCTTGGTAGGCACTTTCGCGAATTCCGGCAGCATCTCTGTCGAGGCATCGGCCTCGGGGACAAACCACGAGGATGTCATGGTGATGGGTGTGGATGTCACCGGGCCAATGCTCGGTGGTTTCAGCAACGCCGGAACCATTTCGGTGAAAGGCACCGCTGAGGACAAGCAAGCCTATGCTTATGGTCTGTACGCCCATGACGGTTTGGCCATGGGTGCAAAGAACACCGGCCTGATCCGCAGTGAAGTCGACAGTGTCACCTCGGCTGATGTCTATGGCATCCGGATCGATGGCGGTCTGGACGGCGCATTCTCGAACACGGGCACGATTCAGGTTATCGGCCACACGGATGAGGATGACTTGGACGCCTATGGCGTTAGCATCCGCGACGGTGTCACTGAGGATGTTAGCAACAGCGGCGTGATTACGTTGCAGGCAAACGCCGGTGGTGAGGCCGAGGCGATCGGGCTGAGAGTGTCCGGTGAGGCCGAGGTAGACATCCTGAATGCGGGCACGATTTCGATTGTCACCCAAAGCCATACCGAGGATGCGCTGGGGTATGGCATTTCCATCATTTCGGGGCTGGATGGCGATATCGTCAATACGGGCGTGATCTCGGTTCAGGGGATTGGCGCAACCGAAGCCACCGTTGCCGGGGTCTACGTCAATCAGCACTGGAACGGTGCGCTGAACAATTCCGGCACCGTCCTTGCCATTGCGGATGCGGGCGAGGAAGAGGCGCATGCCTATGGCGTTCTGACCCGAAATGACGCGGTGGATGCGGATATCAACAATTCCGGCTCTTTCGCGGTGCAGGCCAGTTCCGATGAAGAATATGCCTACGCCTACGGGATCTACTTTGATCATGAAGCGCCCAACAGCACTGTGACGAACACAGGATCAATGGCAGTTCAGGCTGAAGCCCAAGAACAGGCGCTTGCATCGGGGGTCTACTCGCAACACGGGATGACGGGCGACTTCAGCAACCAAAGTGCAATTACCGCCACGGCGAGTTCATCGAATAATACTGCCATCGCCAACGGATTTTATGTCGGTGGCGATGGCAGCGTCGACGACTTCAACGGTAGCATCACAAACACTGGCTCGGTAACCGTGCAGTCCTCGGCACAAGACGAAGCTGAAGCCCATGGGTTCAATGTCGAAGAAACCGTAAACGGAGACTTTTCGAATTCGGGCTCGGTGACAGCACACGCGACATCTCAGGACACCGAGGCGCAGGCTTACGGCTTTTACACCGGGTCAGGCGTCAACGGTAACGTCAGCAACAGCGGCACAATCGCGGTTCAGGCGCAGGGTCACAGTGCCTACGTGGCAGGTGTGTTCATCCGGGACGGGCTTGATGGTTCGCTGACCAATTCGGGCACGATCACCGCGCAAAGCGTGTCACCGACCGAGGATTCCTCGGCTCGCGGCATTTACATACGCGGCGGCACCAGCGGGTCAGTGCAAAACAGCGGCGACATCACCGCTTTTGCACAAGGGGCCGAGAGCGCGCGGGCGCAGGCCGTTCTGCTTTACGATACGATGGCGGGAGATGTCTTCAACTCGGGAACCGTGACGGCGACAGCTGCGCTGGTCAATCCGACATCCAGCGCCGACGGCACCGCTGCAGGGTTCTATATCGAAGACATGCAGGGCAATTTCTCGAACAGCGGGGTCATTCAGGCGTCCGCTTCGGGTGGCGACATGGTCCACGCCTATGGCCTGTACTTCGACAACTTTGATGGTGAAATCACGGCAGTCGGCAGTATTTCGGCAACGTCTGAGGCTGGCGATGCCTATGCGATCTATCTGGGCACCGGCACCGGGACCCTGAATCTGGTCAGCACCGACAAGGTCGGCGGGGTGATCCGGGTGCAGGATCACGACGTCAATCTGGATGCCAATGGCGGCAGTACGGTGTTCTATTTCGAAGATGCCGCAGCAGGGTCCGGGGTGTTTACCACCACGGTCTCGGATGGGCACTCGGGCTGGTTCGTGCAGGATGAAGGCGGTGCGGCGCCTGTATACGCCAGCGTCGATTCCGCGGATCTGCTGACGTCGGCCGATGTGACGGCCTTTTATGGCGGTGCGGTTAATGGGTCGGTAAATGCGCTAAACTACGGGGGACAAGCTCAGGTCACGCGCAACTCTACCACCGGTCGGGTGTCGGGTATCAGCTTTGGTCCCTTCCGCCCCTATGTGATGATCGATGCCGCATCGCGCCAGTTCGAAAACGAAGGAACGGACACCAATGTCACATTGTTCAACGGCAGCGTCGGCTATTCCGGGCAACTGGACAGTGGTCTGGCGCTGGCCTTGGGGCTGGGCGTGTTCCGCTCGGACGGGGATACGGACACCACGGATTTCGACACCGATGGCGTGTATCTGGATGCCTCTGTAGGTCGTCAGTTCGGCTTGTATACGGTTGAGGCCGGTCTGGGTTTCGGCTGGTTGTCCACCGACCGGTCCCGCGAAATCACCGGCAGCGCCGATGCCAATGCTGAATATGACAGCACGCTGGTGACCGCCTATCTGGGGGCAGAACGGCCATTCGATATCAGCAACGCGTTCTCGCTGATGGGCTTTGGCGATGTGCGCTATACCCGCCAGAAGGACGACGGCTATACCGAGACCGGTTCCTCGGCCAATGCCACCGTCGGGGACAGCACCACCGAAGTGATCGAGGCCCGCTTGGGTGTCGATGCGGAAAGAGCGCTGGACAATGGCGGCATTCTGGTTGGCCAGCTGTCGGGCGTGCTGCGGCGGGATCTGGGTGATTCCGATACATTGGTGACGGTATTCTCGACCACGCAAAGCCTGTCTTTCGCCTCGAACGATTTCACCGGCGGCAGCGTGCTGATCGGGTACGAGCACGAGTTCGTCCCCAACATGCAGTTCGAAGCCAATGCCGAACAGGAAATTGGCAGCGACGCGCAGGGGCCGAACTTCCGGGCCGGACTCCGGTGGTCTTTCTGACCGGTGTCGAACCGGTCAAACCATGAATCTTCGGGTATGGCGGGCCAACCGCCCTACCCTGCCTTCATTTGAAGCGAGAGCTGCCGGGCTTGCGGCCCGGCAGGCGCGAGGCTCAGAAATCTATCGCAAGGTCGCCGATTGTCTCGACCAGCGGCTTAAGCTGGCTTTCATAGTTCAACCATTTGGCCTTGGATGACCTGTAAAGGGGCTGGCGCACCTGCTGAACGCTGGCGGTTCGCACGCGCCGTTTCCGAGCATGGAAGTCGAGACAGTTGCTGTCCCAGTCCAGTCCACAATAGTCCAACAGCCGTTTGGTCTGAGCCTCGATATCATCGACCAGCGCTTCGTAGTGAACCGTCAGGAATGCGCCTTCGGGCAGCGTATCGTGCCAGTGGTTCATGAGGCGCACATAGTTGTTATAGTAGCGCCCCAGTTCTACCAGATCATAGCTGTGCAGCTGGCTGCGCTCGAACAGGCGCGTGTAGCAAGACAAGCAGGTGTCAAACGGGTTACGCGCCACGTGGATGATTTTGGCGTTCGGGAACAGACCGTGGATCAGGCCCAGCAGCTGAAAATTCGCGGGCATCTTGTCCACGATGCGCGGCATTGCAGGCGCGTGCCCGGTTAGCGTTTCGATATAGTCCTCGGCCCGCTGGTTCAGCCGGTCATCCGAAAGAGCCCTAACGGTGTCCGGCACCGTGACCGGATTGCCATCCACTCGGCTGAACAGGTTTTGCAGGTCGTTCAGTTCACCTGCACCAAAGACATTGCCGTGCGCATCCAGAATGGATTCAGTCAAGGTCGTGCCTGATCGCGGCATCCCCAGCACAAAGATCGGCCGGTCACTTTCAACGGCACAGCCGCGTAACCGGTTGATCATCTTGCCGTCAAAGGTGGCAATCAGATCATCCGTCAACCGATCCGTTTCAGCCGCGTCATAGTCAACCAGGCTCCGTTTCAGTCGGGCGCCGGTATCAAACTGTCGGAACGCCTCATCGTACCGCTTCAACTGCTCATAACATTCGCCCATCGCATAGTGATAGCCCGCCGCTTTTTGCGGCAGCATGTCGGCGGCGGTGGGCAGGGCGGCTTCCATCTGTTGAAAGGTCGGGCTGTCCGGGGTGATCTTTTCCACCTTTGCCAATGCAAGCAACGCGCCCAGCTTGTCCTCTGCCGTTTCAGCGGCCTGTTCAAACTGCGCGCGGGCGGTATCAGCGTCACCTTGTTCCAGCGCAAGATGCCCCAGCGCCAGCAGGCTGGCCGCCATGTCCGGTTTCAGCTCCAGCCCTTTTTCATAACTCGCAATGGCACCGGTCAGATCGCCCAAATGGGCCTTGGCCATGGCGACGTGATGGAAGGCGACGGCGCAGTCCGGATCAAGTCGCACGGCGTTTTCAGCCTCGATCAAAGCCAGCTTGGGGTGGTTCTTTTCGAATAGGACCTGTGCCAATCCCACATAGCTTTCGGCCTTTTGCCCGTTGATCGCAATCGCATTGCGGAAAGCGGCCTCTGCTTTGTCCAGATCGTTTTCCAACAGGAAAACCCTGCCAAAATTCCGGTGTAATTCCGCATCCTGCGGGGTGCGCTGCATCTGCGCCTCGGCCACGGCGCGGGCGTCAGAAGGGTTCTCGTCCTCGACCAGAACGGAAATCAGGTTGTTGGCGGTCTCGGACGAGGCCGGGTTGATCCGCAGCGCCTTGCGGTAAAACTCTGCCGCCTTTGCCCGGTCGCCCTTATCGCGGGCAATGCTGCCCAGGTTGTTGATGGCGCGATCAAAATCGGGGTCCAGCGCCAGCGCGCGCTGTTGCGAGGCTTCGGCCTCGGTCAGGTTGTTCTGGTCATAGTAGACAAGGCCAAGGTTGGAATGCGCCGCAGCACTGCCAGGCGCCAGACGGATTGCGCGCTGCCCGATTTCGACGGCTTCGTCCAGTTCACCGGCCGAGCGCAGGATTTCCACGAAGTTGGCCAGAAACACAGCGTCGTTCGGCTGCAGCCGGACCGCTTCGCGCATGGCTTTGACCGCAACGTCCCCCTGCCCTGCCAGAAACGCGGTGAGGCCGACCATCTGATGCGCGTGCGCATGGGCCGGTGCGGCTTTGACAATCTCGGAAAACAACGTGGCCGCCGGTTTCAACTCGCCCTTCTGATAGTGCGACATCGCCAGTTTGAAGGCATCCTGAATAGAAATCGTTTGGCCTTGGGCCATAGTGTATGCTCCGGTCTCTGATACCCCTGCACAGGCGTTAAGCACGTGCTTTTTCTGTTCTGGTGATTGGTAAAGAGAACGCCGGGCACCGTCCATTCAAAGTTGAGCGATTCCGGAACATTTGCGCAAAAAATGCGTATTCCCGCGAAACGCGCACCATTCGAAAGCACAGCCGGTTGGGCAAGATCTTTGCCTTGACCACTGGGCGGAACCGCCCAGTGGATTTGCATAACACTTCAGGCTGTTACGCGTGAAGGTCTTGGTTCAGCCTTGTGCCATCAGGCGCAACACTCTGTTCCTGGATCGGGGCTGCCGAAGGGTCCTCGTTCAGCGACTTCATCAGGCCCCAGACCATTGCGATCAACACGAAGGAGATCGGGAACGCCGCAGCGATCGAAGCTGTTTGCAATGCGGCCAGACCGCCCGCCAGCATCAACGCAATCGCGGTTGCACCGATCCCGACACCCCAGATGATGCGGAACTTCTTGGGTGGGTTATCGTCGCCCATCGAAAGCATGGTGGTGATGACCAGCGTGCCCGAATCCGCCGAGGTTACGAACCACGAGAACAGCAGGATGGTTGCCAGTGCCGACATCGGCCACGCCATCCATTCCATGTCGCCCATCCACGAGGTAGCGCCCAGGTTGCCGATGGTGCCGTAAAGCGCGGCGGGCAGATCCCAGTTCCGCACGGTTGCAATCACACCTGCACCGTTTTCCGAGGCCGGACCCGCGCCCATGTGCAGCTCTTGCCAAATGGCGTTGCCACCGAACATGCACAGCCAGAAGAACACCATGACGGTCGGTACAAACAGCACGCCCACCATGAATTCGCGGATCGTGCGACCGCGCGAGATGCGTGCGATGAACATGCCGACCATCGGTGCCCATGCGATCCACCAACCCCAGTAGAAGATGGTCCAGCCACCCTGCCAGGCAATATGTTCATCAGAGGATGCCGCCCAGAAACCCATCGGAACGAAGTTCCACAGGTAATCGCCCAGGGACGTCACGAAAAAGCCCATCAGCCATTGGAACGGGCCGATGATAACAAACAGCGCCAACAGCAGGATCGACAGCCAGATGTTCCATTCCGAGATGATACGGATGCCCTTGCCGACGCCCGATACGGTCGAAACGATGGCGATGATGCTGACCAGAACGATCAGGCCGATCTGCAGCGCCGTCGATCCTTCGATGCCAAACAGCACGTTGAGGCCCGTAACCATCTGACTTGACCCCAGGCCAAGCGAGGTGGCGATCCCGAAGACCGAGCCGAACACTGCCAGCAGGTCCACGGCGTGACCCCAGGGGCCGTAAATGCGTTCACCGATCAGAGGATACAGAGCCGAACGCATGGTCAACGGCAGTTTCTTGCGAAACCCGAAGTAAGCGAGGCTCAGGCCAACCAGCACATACAGCGCCCAACCATGCAGACCCCAGTGGAAATAGGTGACACGCATCGCGTCAATGGCGCGCTGCATGTTCATTTCCGTGTGGCCCGCCAGATCCGCGTGAGGGTTGTTCGGGTAACCCCAGACCTGCGAGTTATCGAAGTAGAAGATCGGCTCCGCCACCCCGAAGAACAGGATGCCGATCCCGATACCGGCCGAGAACAACATGGCGACCCAGCTGAAGTTGCCGAATTCGGGGCGCGAGTCATCATCGCCCAGACGCAGCGATCCGAACTTCGAGAACATCAGCCAGAGGCAGAAAAAGAACGCGATGGCAAACAGCGTGATGTAGTAAAAGCTCAGGCCGTTTTCGATCCAGCTACGGATGGATTTGTACAACCCGCCTGCAAATTCCACATTCATTACCGTGAAAATGACAAAGGCTGCGATCATACCTTTCGCCGCAATGCCCATTCCCGGGTGAAGGCCGGTAAAAAAACCCTCCTTCGCCACAAGATGTGAGTTTTTATGTTGCTCGTCCATCGAGCCCTCCCTTTCTGACCAAGCTATGCCGTGGTGGATAAGTTCTCCTAAAAAACGGATCGGGTTTTGCTGACCCGATCCGCCAGTGAATGCCGTCTCTAAATCGGGGAGAGGAAGAGGCGGCACATGCGTTTCTTAGCCCTTCAGACCCACGTGACGGCCGACGCCCCGAGGCGCAGGCAGTTTTGCGTGCTCTTGTGCGTAGGTTGCGAGTTTCGCGGCCACGGCCTCGGACGGCAGGGACGTCTTGCGGGCGTTCAGGTCCATGTGGATCAGCAGGGTCTCGACGGTGGCGGCCAGTTGGCCGTTCTCACCATAGAGGCAATGGAACAGCTGCATTTTCTTGCCTTCACCCTGCAGCACATGCGTGGTGATTTTCAGCCGGTCGCCCGCGTGCAGTTCGTCCAGGAACTGCATGTGGTTTTCAACGGTGAAATAGCTGTTGCCCGCGGCGACATAGTCCGCGTCTGCGCCGATCATCGCCATGAACCGGTCGGTCGCCTGGGCCGAGGCTTCAAGGTAGTGGGCCTCGTTCATGTGGCCGTTATAGTCGGTCCAGCTTTGCGGGATGGTGCGGTCCACGGTGACGGGCAGATCATCAATCGCCGGTTCGGGCATGGTGGCTTCGTGCGTATTCAGCACTCCGCCAGCGCCGCTGCCGGTTTTCTTCAGCGCGCGCATCATGCCGATCAGGTTGTCATCGCGCAGACGTTCCAATTCGCGGATCGACATATGGCCGGATTGCGCATCCGACTGGCCCGCGATCAGGTCAACCAGCTCGTCGGTGAATTCAGGCACGTCCATCAGCTTGGTCCACGGCCACTGCAGGGCCGGACCGAACTGCGCCATGAAGTGCTTCATGCCCGCTTCGCCCCCGGCGATCCGGTAGGTTTCGAACAGACCCATCTGTGCCCAACGCAGGCCAAAGCCCATGCGGATCACTTCGTCCAGCTCTTCGGTGGTGCAGATGCCGTCCTTGATCAGCCACAGGCCCTCGCGCCAGACGGCCTCGAGCAGGCGGTCACCGATATGGGCGTCGATTTCCTTGCGGACGGTCAGTGGGTACATCCCGATCGAGCGCAGGATCTCGGACGCCTTGGCGCAGGTCTCCGCGTTGCCCACCAGCTCGACCAGCGGCAGCAGGTAGACCGGGTTGAACGGGTGCGCAACGACGACGCGGCCGCCATGCTCGTTCAACTCGGACGGCTTGAACCCCGAGGTCGAGGACCCGATCACCGCCTCCGCGGGCGACAGTTTGTCAATCTGCGCGTGGATCTTGTGCTTGAGGTCCAGACGCTCGGGCACGCTTTCCTGAACCCATGCGGCATCGGCCAGCGCTTCGCCCATGTCGTCATGGAAGGTCAGTGTACCTTCGGCGGGCATCACCTTGTCATAGAGCGCTGGCAGGGCGCGGCGGGCATTCGCAAGCACTTCGCCTATCTTGCGTTCTGCTTCCAGGTCCGGGTCAAAAACCGATACGTTCCAGCCGTTCAGCAGGAACCGGGCGACCCAGCCCCCACCGATCACACCGCCGCCGACGATGGTTGCTTTTTGCAGCGCGCTCATGCCGCAACGCCTTTGGCAACGGGTTCGCGCTTGATCAGGCCCAGCTTTTCACGCACGGCATCGGGGCCGATAATCTTGGCGCCCATGCTTTCGATCACGGTCACGGCGCGTTCGACCAGCTGCGCGTTGGTGGCCAGAACGCCCTTGTCCAGAAACAGGTTGTCTTCCAGACCGACACGGACGTTGCCACCTGCCAGAACCGATTGCGCGGCATAAGGCATCTGATCACGGCCCAGCGAGAACGCCGACCAGGTCCAGTCGGACGGCACATTGTTGACCATCGCCATGAAGGTGTTGATGTCGTTCGGGGCCCCCCATGGCACACCCATGCACAGTTGCACCAGCGCGTTGGGCTCCAGAATGCCTTCTTTCACCAGCTGCTTGGCGAACCAAAGGTGACCGGTGTCAAAGGCTTCGATTTCAGGCTTTACACCCAGATCAGTCATCATCTGACCCATCGCCCGCAGCATGCCGGGGGTGTTGGTCATGACATAGTCGGCTTCGGCGAAGTTCATGGTGCCGCAGTCCAGGGTGCAGATTTCGGGCAAACATTCGGCGATATGCGCCATCCGCTCGGTCGCACCGATCATGTCAGTCGCTGCTTCGTTGACCGGGAACGGGTTTTCGGTCGAACCGAACACAATGTCGCCGCCCATGCCAGCAGTCAGGTTCAGAACCACGTCTACCTCGGCGTCGCGGACACGGTCGGTCAGTTCCCGATACAGGCCCAGATCGCGCGACGGCGCACCGGTTTCAGGGTCACGCACGTGGCAGTGCACAACGGCAGCACCCGCCTTGGCCGCATCGATGGCCGAGTTGGCGATCTGCTCGGGCGAGCGCGGAACATGGGGGGATTTGTCTTGAGTGCCGCCCGAACCGGTCACGGCGCAGGTGATGAAAACTTCACGATTCATTGCGAGAGGCATGATGAGTATCCTTCGATCAGCATTTAAGGTCAGGGTGGTCCGTGAACTGTGCCAGCGCGCCGGGATTGATCAGGCCGGTCAGGTCACGGATGGGTTGGTTGTTGACGGCGTCCCGCACGGCCAGTTCGGCGGTTTTGCCGGATTTCGTGCGCGGTATGTCCGCGACTTTGATGATCTTTGCGGGAACGTGCCGCGGTGAGGCGTTGGTGCGGATCTCGGATTTGATCCGGGACACCAATTCGCAATCAAGGGTCACATCCATGGGGGTGGTCACGAACAGGACGACGCGCACATCGTTGTTGATGTTCTGGCCGACAACGACCGAGTCCTCGACTTGCTCGAACTTATCCAGTTGGCGGTAAATCTCGGCGGTGCCAATCCGGATGCCGCCGGGGTTCAGCGTCGCGTCCGACCGGCCCAGAACGACATATCCACCGTGGTTCGTCTGGATGGTGAAGTCGCCCTGCCGCCAGATGTTCGGGTAGGTCTCGAAGTAGCTGGAGCGATACCGCGCCTGCCCAGGATCGTTCAGGAACCGGGTGGGCATCGACGGGTGCGCATTGCGGCACACCAGCTCTCCGGCCACACCTGCCACCGGGTTGCCATCAGTATCCAGCATGGCCACGTCCAGCCCCAACATCGGGGCCTGAATCTCGCCCTTGTGTACCGGCAAGGTCGGGCAGCCGCCGATGAAGCAGCCCAGAATATCTGTGCCGCCGCAGATCGAGGCCAGCTGCACATCCGCTTTCCAGTCCCGGTACACATGGTCAAACCCGTCAGGAGACAACGGAGAACCGGTCGACAGCACTACACGAAGGAAAGGAAGAGAGTGACTGTCGACCGGCCGAACACCGCGTTTGAGCGCGGCATCAATGAATTTCGCCGAGACACCGAAATGGGTGACCTGTTCCGCCTCGACCAGATCAAACAGGCGGGTGATCCCCGGATAGGCCGGGTTGCCGTCGAACAGGATGATCACGGCCTCGGAGGCCAGCGCGGCAACCTGCCAGTTCCACATCATCCAGTTGCAGGTGGTGTAATAGAACATCCGATCGCCCGCGCGCAGGTCGCAATGCAGTTGATGTTCCACCAACATGCGCAGCAAGGTACCGCCACCCGCGTGTTCGATGCATTTCGGTTTGCCGGTCGTGCCGGACGAGAACATCACATAAAGCGGATCGCGAAACCCCATGGGGCGGCAGTCCAACACCGGTGCATCAGCCGGTTTGAACTTGTCATAGGCAATCATGCCCTCGGGCAGATCGGCGCCGTCTTTCGCATAGGGCCAGACAATGACCTGTTCGATCGTCGGCACGCGGGAGGCGACAGTGGCAATAGCCTCACGCGTGTCAAAGATCTTGCCATTGTAGGAATAACCGTCGGCGGCGAACATCAGTTTCGGCGCGATCTGACCGAAGCGATCAACAACCACATCCGGCCCGCTTTCAGGCGCGCAAGAAGACCACACAGCCCCCAGCGACGCCGTCGCCAGCATGGCCGCCACGGTTTGCGGCATGTTCGGCACATAGCCCACGACGTGATCGCCTGCGACGATGCCCGCGTCTTTCAGGGCGGCGGCCAGACGCTCGACTTCATGCTTCAGCTCGGCACGACTCCAACGCAGGCGGCGACCGTCTTCGCCGTAGAAGATGATGGCATCGCGGTCGTCGGGATTCTTCAGGAAAGCCTCGACAATGTTCAGGCGCGCCTCGGGGAAGAAGCGGACATTCAGAGGATCAGCGTCGGGGATCAGCGCCGTGTCCCCTGCCTCGCCGACCAGACCGCAGAACTCCCATGCCAGACGCCAGAATGCGTCGGGCTGATCCACCGACCACTGATGCAAATCCGCGTGGGCGTCAAACGCCTTTCCCGCCTGCTGGCTTGCAAGGTCGCGAAACGCGGCAAGACGGGTTTGCGAGATTTGTTCGACACTGGGTGTCCAGAGAAGGTCAGCATCCAGCATGGTGAAACAGGCCTCCGGTCGGCAGAAAGTGTGAATCGTCAGATGACGAAGTGACGCGAAGCTACTTTCAACTTTCTGGCTGAAACGATACAATTTTCGTCAGGAGGAATACATTTGTCGTCAGAATCACATGAAAAGTTCGAGTTCCTGCTGCTGGACGGGTTTTCGAACATGGTTCTGGCCAGCGCGCTGGAACCCCTGCGCGACGTCAGAATGCGCGCGATGTTTGCCAGTCTGGATTGGGAGGTCACAACTCTGGACGGCCTGACCGTGACCAGCTCGAGCAAGTTGAAACTGTCGCCGGACAAACGGTTTGACCCCGGGCAGACCAAAGGCACCCTTGTCATCGTGGCCGGCTACAGTGTGCGCGAACAGGTCACCCGGGAACTGGTTTCGCTGATCCGGGTGGCGTCCCGCAACGCGCGGCGTGTGCTGGCACTGGATACGGCATCGTGGCTGCTGGCCGAGGCCGGGATTTTGGACGGCCACAGCGCAACCATCCACTGGCAGGAACTGGATGCGTTCGCAGAGGCCTTTCCAAACGTGGATGTTTCCAACGCGCGGTTTGTGCGGTCGGGGCCCTTCATGACATGCGGTGGGGCCAGCACCACATTGGAAATGGTTCTTGAACTTATCCAGGACACGTTTGGTCCGGCAGCGGCATTTGACGCGTCAAGCATGTTCCTCTTTGATCCGGCTCGCCAAAAGGATCAACAGCGCGGCGCTGCGTGGTTGCGTGACCGCGGATCCCCCAAGCTGCTGAATGCACTCAACATCATCGCAGAGAATGTCGAACACCCTCTGACCACATTCGAACTGGCCGAACGTGTTTCATTGTCGGAACGAACCCTGAACCGGGCTTTCGCGCAAGAGCTGGGGATGACGACCGGAAAATACTACAAGCTATATCGCCTGCAGCATGCGCGATACCTGGCGCAGGAAACGCGCCTGAGCACCGAACAGATCGCCCTGCGATGCGGATTCTCCTGCGCGTCAGCGCTGGGTCGCTCCTTCACAAATGAATTTGGCAGGCCAATCAGCGCGTTCCGTTCGTGATGCATCAACATCCAGACGAGCGGCAGCGGCAGCAGGCATCGATGCCAAAGTTCTCTTACGTCAGCCCTACAAATTGTTGACCTGAACGGAAAACTGTCATTTTAGTATTAGTTTGAGACTATAAAGTTCGAATGTTTGAAAAAGAAACCGCATAGCTGCCACACAGCGAGAGTTCTTTATGTCGAAGTTCAAATTTCCCACCGCATTCACCATCCTGTTCATCCTGATAGCCGTTGTGGCCGCCCTCACTTGGGTAATCCCAGCCGGTGAATACGAGCGCCAGATGAACGAAGCGCTTGGCAGCGAGGCACCGGTTCCCGGCACTTATCACGAAGTTGACGCAAACCCGCAGGGGATCACCTCGGTCATCCTGGCCCCTATCGCAGGGATGTATGACCCGAGCCTTCTGGGCAGTTCGTCCAGTGCCGCAATTGATGTGGCGTTCTTCGTTCTGATTATTGGCGGCTTCCTCATGGTTGTGACAAGAACGGGCGCAATCGACGCCGGAATCGGATGGCTGCTGCACCGGCTTGCGGGTCGGGAAATCCTGATGATCCCGATCCTGATGACCGCCTTTGCCTTCGGCGGAACAAGTTACGGCATGGCCGAAGAGTCGCTGGCGTTTTACGCGCTGATCATTCCGGTGTTCATCCGGGCGGGATACGATTCACTGACCGGAGTCGCCGTGATCATGCTGGGCGCAGGCATCGGCACGCTGGGGTCGACCTTCAACGCATTTGCAACTGTTGTGGCCTCACAAGGGGCCGGGATTCCGTTCACTAACGGGATCGTGCTGCGGTTCATCATTTTGGCCCTTTGCCTAGGGGCCGGGATCGCGTTTGTCATGCGCTACGCGTCGCGGGTCAAGGCCGATCCCTCGCGGTCCGTTGTTGCGGATCAGGCCGAGTCGAACCGCGCCCATTTCCTTAGTGGGTCCCAGGACGACGACACCTTCCCCGAGATGACCCGCATCCGGTCGGTCATCCTGATGCTGTTCGGCCTGACATTTGCCATCATGATCTACGGCGTGGTCGCGCTGGGGTGGTGGATGGCCGAGATGTCGGGCCTGTTTCTGGTCATGGCGATCATCGTCTGGTGGGTCGGCAAGCTGGACGAAGGATCGCGCATGGATGAGGCGACCTTTGTCGACACCTTCGTTGATGGCGCCCGCGACCTGCTGGCCGTCGCGCTGATCATCGGTGTGGCCCGCGGCGTCGTCGTCATCATGGATGCGGGCAAGATCACCGACACGATCCTGGCCTGCGCCGAGGGGTTAGTCGCCGAGCTCAGCGAGTTTGCCTTTATCAACGCCATGTTTGGCATTCAGATCCTGATGTCGTTCCTAGTCCCCTCGTCCTCGGGGCTGGCGACGCTGTCGATGCCGATCATGGCACCGCTGGCCGATTTTGCGGGCGTCGGGCGCGATTTGGTCGTAACGGCATACCAGTCGGCAAACGGATGGGTGAACCTGTTCAACCCGACCTTCGCGGTGGTGATGGGTGGGTTGGCGATTGGGCGCGTGTCCTATGACCGCTGGCTGCGCTTCGTGTTCCCACTGCTGCTCATTCTGGCCGTCATCATCTGTGCGGCGCTGACGGTTGGCGCGATGGTGGACCCGGGCATAGACGGGCCCGCGACTGAGACTTCGGAAAACACAGCGAACTGAGGTTTCGCCATGACCGATCAAACCTCAGCCCAGACGACATCCGGTGCCCTCGGGCTGACCGCATGTATCGCTCTGGTCGTGGGGAACATGATCGGGTCCGGAGTGTTTCTGCTACCGGCCTCGCTGGCGCCGCTTGGCCCGATTGCGATCGGTGGATGGGTCCTGACTTCGGCGGGCGCGCTTGTGCTGGCGATCATTTTCGGGCGGCTGTCCCGGGTCGTCTCGAAGCCCGGCGGGCCTTATGCCTATTCGCAGGAAGCCTTCGGGGATTTTGCCGGGTTCATCATAGCATGGGGGTATTGGATCGCGCTCTGGACCGGGAACGCGGCAGTCGCCGTTGCGCTAGTGGGGTATCTGGGGTTTCTGTTCCCGATCATCGTCGAGGTTCCGATGTACGGGCTGGCCACTGCGCTGGTTGCGATCTGGTCCCTGACGCTGATCAACATTCGCGGTGTCGAAGGTGCCGGCGCGGTGCAGGTCGTGACCACAGTCCTGAAGCTGGCACCCTTGCTTCTGATCGGCATGCTGGGCATCTTTTGGATCGAGCCCGCGAACTACATCCCGATCAACCACAGTGGAACAACCGCGTTTTCGGCAATCTCGGCGGCGGCGGCGTTAACGCTCTGGGCCTATCTGGGTCTGGAATCCGCAACCGTGCCCTCGGGTGATGTGATCGAGCCCGAAAAGACCATCCCAAGGGCCACGGTCATCGGCGTCCTCATCACAGCCGCGGTCTATATCTCGGTCACCGCTGTTTCGATGGGGGTTCTCCCTCCGCATCGCCTCGCGGCATCGGCCGCGCCTCTGGCAGCGGTCGCTGAGGTCATGTTCGGCCCGTTCGGGGCAATTCTCATTGCCAGCGGCGCGGTGATCTCGACATTCGGTACGCTCAACGGGTTCACATTGCTTAGCGGCCAGGTCCCTTATGGCGCCGCGCTGGATCGTGTCTTCCCCGCCACGTTTGCGCAGAGATCAAAGTTCGGAACGCCGGCAAACGCGCTGATCCTGTCGAACGTGCTGGCCTCGGTTCTGATCATTCTGAATTACGCCCAGGGGCTCGTCGCGGCCTTCAATTTCGTCATCCTGCTGGCGGTGGTGGCAAGCCTTCTTCCCTATGCCATCTGTTCCGTTGCCGAGATCATGATCCGCCTGAAAGGCGGAGAGCTGCTGCGCGGCCCCGAACTGGCAAAGGTGGTCGTACTTGGCGCCATCGGGTTCATCTATTCCGTCTGGGCCTTCATCGGGTCAGGGGCCGAAACCGTCCTGATCGGCACAGTCCTGTTGCTGGCCGGTGTGCCGATCCATGTCTGGGTTCGCTGGAACCAGGCCAGAGAAGCGGAAGACATTCAGAAAACTGATGCCTCGAAAGGAGAGTTGCCATGAAATTCGGCGTTCATTCCGAGATCGGAAAGCTCAACAAGGTGATCGTGTCGCGCCCCTCGCTGGCGCATGACCGCCTGACACCGCGAAATTGCGAAGAGCTTTTGTTCGATGACGTCATCTGGGTTGAACAAGCCCGCAAGGACCACGCCGAATTCTGCTCGCTGATGCGCGAACGCGGGGTTGAGGTGTATGACATTCAGGACCTGCTGGCCGAGGCGATTGCTTCGGACCCGGCAGCGCGCGCCTTCCTGCTGGACCGTCTGATCACACCGAACATGGTCGGGCTTGGCTTTTCGGTCGAAATGCGGGCCTGGCTGGATGAAATGGACGCCAAATTGCTGGCACGACACATGCTGGGCGGGATCATCTTTGCGGACCTGCCCAAAGGTATGATCGACGAACAGTTCGGCGATCTGGTGACGCTGGGGGATTTCATCCTGCCCGCCATCCCCAATGCGCAATTCCAGCGCGACCCGTCCTGCTGGATCTTCAACGGCGTCACGACGAACCCGATGTATTGGCCCGCACGCAAGCCGGAAACCCTGATCATGCGGACGGTCTACCGGCACCACAAGATGTTCAAGGACGCCGAGTTCGAATTCTGGTGGGGCGATAGTGACGGCGATTTCGGGCTGGCTTCGGTTGAAGGCGGCGATGTGCAGCCGGTCGGCAACGGCACCGTCTTTTTCGGCATGGGTGAGCGTACAACCCGGCAGGCCGTGGCTCAGGTGGCCGAAGCCTTGTTCCGCAGAGGCGGGGCCCAGCGTATTGTGGCCTGCGCAATGCCCAAAAGTCGCGCGGCGATGCATCTGGATACGGTTTTTACCTGTCTCGACCACGACAAGGTAACCGCCTTCAAAGAGGTTGCTGATCAGATCACCTGTATCTCGATCCGCCCCGGAGATCGCGGAGAATTGGATATCCGAGTGGAAAAAGAGCACCTTTTCGATGTCTACAAAGAGTCTCTGGGGCTGAACTCGCTGCAAGTCATTTCGACAGGCGGCAATGAGTTCCAAGCCGAGCGCGAGCAATGGGACGATGGCAACAACGTCGTCGCCCTGTCACCCGGTGTGGTCGTTGGCTATGCGCGCAACACTTTCACGAACGGCAAGATGCGCGATGCCGGGATCGAGGTGATCGAAATCTCGGGACAAGAATTGGGGCGTGGCCGCGGTGGCGGTCACTGCATGACCTGCCCGATCGACCGCGACCCCGCCTATTGAATTCATGACAGGCGCAACCCCCTGCGCCCAAAGACATTTTGTCAGGGAGAAACAAAAATGGCATTCAATCTCAAAGGCCGCAGCTATCTGAAGATCGCCGATTTCAGCCAGCGCGAAATGCTGTACCTGCTGGATCTGGCCCGCGACCTGAAGCGTGCGAAATATACGCGCGCCGAGCAACAATCGTTGAAGGGCAAGAACATCTGCCTGATCTTCGAGAAAACCTCGACCCGGACCCGCTGTGCATTCGAAGTGGCAGCCTATGATCAGGGGGCAAACATCACCTATCTTGACCCATCGGGTTCGCAGATCGGTCACAAGGAATCCATGAAGGACACCGCCCGCGTTCTGGGTCGCATGTTTGACGGGATCGAATTCCGCGGCGCCGGTCAGGACATGGTCGAGACGTTGTCGGACTATGCCGGGGTTCCGGTCTATAACGGTCTGACCGACGACTGGCACCCGACCCAGATGCTGGCCGACATGCTGACCATGGTCGAACACGCCGACAAGCCGCGCCGGGACATCGTTTATGCCTATTCCGGCGATTGCCGGTCGAACATGGGCAACTCGCTGTTGATGCTGGGCGCGATCATGGGTTGCGATGTGCGCATGATCTCACCCAAGGAAACGCAACCCCATGACGATGTGCGCGAACTGGCGATGGAACGCGCCGCAAAGTCAGGTGCGCGGTTGACGATCACCGACGACACCTCGGCCGTCGAAGGGGCGGATTTCATCCATACCGATGTCTGGGTCTCGATGGGTGAACCCAAAGAGGTCTGGGCCGAGCGGATCAAGCTGCTGAGCCCCTATCAGGTCAACATGGATATGATGAAGAAAACCGGCAATCCAGCCGTCAAGTTCATGCACTGCCTGCCCGCCTTCCACAATCTGGAGACCAAGGTCGGTCAGGACATTCACGAACAGTTCGGCATCACCGAGATGGAGGTGACCGAGGAAGTGTTCGAAAGCGATATGAATATCGCGTTTGAGCAGGCCGAAAACCGAATGCACACCATCAAGGCGATCCTCGTCGCCACGCTGGGGGCCTGATCCATGGGACGCGTTGTTGTAGCTCTCGGCGGCAACGCGCTTCTCAAACGGGGTGAGGAGATGACCGCGGACAATCAACGCAGAAACGCCAGGATTGCCGCCAAAGCCCTCGCCCCGCTCTGCGAAGCGCATGAGACCGTCATTACCCACGGGAACGGTCCCCAGGTCGGAATGCTGGCCCTGCAAGAGATCTTGTACACCGATGTCGAAGAATATCCCTTGGACGTCCTAGTCGGCGAGACGATGGGCATGATCGGTTACATGATCGAGCAGGAACTCGGGAATATCCTGCCTTTCGAGCATCACATTGCGACCCTACTGACAATGATTGAGGTCGACCCAAACGATCCCGCCTTCGACAATCCGACCAAGTTCATCGGTCAGGTCTATTCCGAAGCCGAAGCCAAAAAGGAAGCGACTGAGAAAGGCTGGACGGTGAAACCGGACGGAGAATATTGGCGCCGTGTCGTGCCCTCGCCCCGTCCAAAGCGCATCTTTCAGGTCGAGCCGATCCGCTGGATCCTGGAAAAGGGCGCAACGGTCATTGCCGCCGGGGGCGGTGGTATCCCGACGATGTATGACAAGGATGCCGACCGGAAACTGGTGGGGGTCGAGGCCGTCATCGACAAGGATTTTGCATCCTGCCTGTTGGCCCAGAACCTTGGTGCAGACGTCTTAGTCATCGCAACGGATGCCGAGGCCGTATTCCTGAACTGGGGTTCGCCCGACCAGAAAGCTATCCGGTCAATCACGCCGGACGCGCTGGATGCATACGATTTCCCAGCTGGTTCAATGGGCCCGAAAGTACAAGCCGCGCAGGATTTCGTGCGAGAGACCGGTGGCCGCGCCATCATTTGCGCTCTGGCCGATGTCCCCGCCGCGGTTCGAGGGGAAAAGGGCACCACCATTTCATTGGACGCCGGAGACACGCTCTTCCAATAAGGAGGCGGGCAACCGGACTTCATCTGCAGGGCCTGAAAATGGGCGGCCTCACCGCGGTGTGTGCGGTGACTGTGCCGTCGCTGACAAACCAGTCATGGGATTCACAGGATGTTTCGGCCGTAAACGATAGCGATAGGGGAGTTGTCAGGGTCAGCCTCACGCTGCTCGACCGATGCGGTTGCCAACTGGTTCAATGTGGCGGCGACCGTGTGCTGGCAGTTGTGCCCCTCATGCGTCAGCGAGATCGAGCGTTGCGCCCGGTGAAACCTGCTAACGCCCAGATATTTCTCAAGCGAGCAATTCTGCCGACTGACCTAGGTGCCGGGTGGCAACTATTTTCGGTAACAGCGTATGTCCGGCACCTTTTGGCTTTAGGTTTTCTGATGCAAAGGGCGCCAACGCCAGTTGTTCTCAATCATGGTTGGATTAGGTCTCAGGGCCGCGGACGCCAAAGCCCTCACAGCCCTGCCGATTTTGTAGTCATCCAGTCCGCGGGCAGAGCCTGGGAACCCAAGACCTGTACTTTTGGTCAGGAAATCCCGACGGTTCTGCAATAGCACGAAACCTTCACCGGAACCTCCGAGCGCGCGGCGGCGATTTCGAAACTGCGCCGGATGTGAGGCAGTTCCTGTGTCTCGTCCCGCCGTTCCAGACATTCCATCAATCCACGCAGACTCCAGACATTGCCCGGGTGCTGACAGGCGCGGCTGAGGGTTTTGTCCAGTCCCAGATCGGCCCGGTATACGCGTTCAGCCTCTTCCAGCTGGTCCTGCTCCATCAACAAGGCCCCAAGCGCGTGGCGTGTGGGCTGCATCCATCCCCAAGGCTCGTCATATTCGAGGGTGTCGTCCAAATGGATCGCCTCGCGCAGATGCGAAAAGGCCTGTTCGTAGTTTCCTTTGTGGTATTCAAGCTCACCCAGCATCATATTCTCGGCGATCTTCAACACATCCGATGCCAGGTTGTTTACCACGCGCCGCGACTCTGGCACCTGTGCAAGCGCTTCATAGAACAGTGCTTTTTCAGCCTCGGCCTCGTCAATGCGGCGCAGGTTGGCCAGCGCGATGGTCCGTGCATATCGCAGCGTCGCAATAGAGTAGCTGTAGATTTCCGGCTTGTCCGGCAGAGGCTCGGCCAGAATATCCTGCCACATGCCAAAGCGGATCTGTACATGCTGTTTGATCGACAGAAAGCACTCCAGAAAATCGCCAAGTTCAATGATGACGCTTTCGGGAATGGATCGAACCATTTCCTCGGCCGTGTTCAGGGCGACGGACCGTTGCCCCTGAAACATCGCACCGTAGATTTTGAAGTGATAGTCGTGCATCCGATAGAAGGTGTAAAAGTTGTTTCCACCGCGATACGCATAGTATCTGGCGTTCGCCTCGGAGGCTTTCTGGTTGCGTTCAACGACCATCTGGTAATTACCGCACAGCACATCGACATGGGTCGGCATATGCCACAGATGGCCTGAATCGGGGATCAACCCGCCAAGCGCATCGCCATGACGCAAAGCGCGCTCGGGGAAAGGCGACATTTCCAGCGTGTGGATGTACAGGTGCAGCAGACCGGCATGGCTCCATGCGCTTGGGTCGGTCTCAAAGACGTGGTCCATCGCGGCAACGATTTCCAGAGTGTCCGCACCTTCCGCGGGTTCACCGGTCTGCAAGTCCCACAATTGCCATGGCGTCCGATTCATCAGCGCCTCGACATACAGTGTGCATATATCCAGATTGCCGGGGTTGGCCTTGTAGATGTCCCGCATCGCCGTACCGAAGGCATCGTTGAAGGGGCCGAACTCTTCCACATCGGCAGAGGTCGGGTAGCGCGTGAACAAAGCCTCGATCAACGCGGCCTCAAGCGGTGTGACATCGGACTTCAGCGCATCCGCTGCCTGCAGGGAGGAATGCGCCGTCTCAAGGATCTCTGCCCGTTCCTCGGAGCTGTAGGTGAACCACCAGCGGTTGTAATTCGGCCCGATTGCATAAGCGATCCCCCAATGGGCCATGGCGCAGCTGGGGTCCTCTTTCAGGGCATTTTCAAAGCAGACGATAGCTTCTTCGTGATTGTAGCCATAAACCCAGGCAAGCCCACGATCGAACCACAATTGGGCCACCGGGAATTGCGTTGTGACCGGCCAGGAATAGTTTCCCAAATCAAAATATTGCATGTCTTCAACCCTTTCTGCCAATTGATCACTGGGCAGAGTGTTTCAGGCGTCCTTGTAGCCAAGCCCGGCGCCGAAATGCCGATATTGCACCAGGGCGACGGCTAGCCGGTTCATGACCACCTGGGCAATGGACCGGATCTTTGGAACACGCTGCCCCAAACGGGTGGTGTCGCAATCCCATTGGAACAGCACAGGAAAAATATGTCCAATGCGCATTCAGATGGGCGCCTCATCCGCACCACAGGGGCGATGGTCCCACCGGTGAATACCTGCAGGAAAAATCACCGTAGGTATCGCGCATTGTTAACTGTGGCCATGAGTACCGTCCAGCGTTTGACTTGGGCCCGGTCGGGGCCACCAGCGGGCTGCCGTCCTATGGCGGATCTTGCGGAGCGCAACACATCAGAAGACTGGAGCGCGTCCAAAGGGTAAACTACTATCAAAATCTGGCACTTAGATCGGCGGGACTTTCCCCATGGGCACCAGCTTGGACCTAAAATCCTCGGCCCTTTGGTAACCGCAAGATGTCATCCCGCAACAGTAACTACGCCTAGCGCTGCGATGTAATTTTCATTCAACATTTGAATACGAATGGACTCGGGTGCTGCGGGCGGTGTCGTTTCCCCTTGGGTTTGTGTCTTGGCAGTGGAGGCAAAAATGCGCCGAACACCTATGCTGAAAACCATCCTCGTTGTTCTTGCGGCGTCACCGGTTGCAGCTCAGGAAGCAATCCAGGTTCCGCCGGAAAGAGCCGGGTATTCGCCCTATCTGGATCAGGACTTCCCCAGTCAGGTTTTGTTCGGCGACACCCACCTGCACACGGCCTATTCGGCCGATGCCGGGCTTGCTCTAGCCACTTTTTCCCCCGACGATGCCTACCGGTTTTCCAAAGGTAAAGCCGTGACGTCCTCGTTGGAGGTGCCCGCCCGTCTGGCGCGGCCGCTGGACCGGCTAGCAGTAACGGATCACGCCGAGAATTTGGACCTTCCCGCCGCGCTGAACTCGGGCGATCCTGTGATGCAATCGAATGACTGGGGCCGTTCTATCAGCAAAGCCTTTGAGCCAAGAACGATGGACGCCGTTCTTGAAACTTATGGTATCTGGTTCAGCGAGGTGAACATACCCGGCGCAACGGACCCGATGGCCGAAACCTATTGGGCCAAAACCACCAAAGCTGCCAAGCGCCGCTATCAACCCGGCGTGTTTACTACCTTCATCGGCTTCGAGTGGGCAAGCTCGCTCACCGGCAACAACCTGCACTGCAAGTCATTTTCCGCGACGGCAAGGACAAGACAGATCAAATCCTGCCCCTGTCATCCTATGATACGGAAGATCCCGAAAAGCTCTGGGATTGGTTGCAGGCCTATGAGGACAAGACCGGCGGTCAGGTTCTGGCGCTGGCCCATAACGGCAACCTGTCAAATGGTCTGATGTTCGATGACGTCACCTTGTCGGCTGAGCCACTGAGCGTGGACTACGCCGCCCGTCGCCAAAGGTGGGAGCCGATTTACGAGGTCACCCAGATGAAAGGCGACGGCGAAGCGCATCCATTTCTGTCACCTGAAGACGAGTTCGCGGATTTCGAAACCTGGGACAAGGGCAGCTTTGGAACGCAGCTCAAGACCCCCGACCTGCTGCCGCGCGAATACGCGCACGAAGCGTTGAAACGTGGTCTGGCCCATCAACGCGAACTGGGCGAAAACCCGTTCAAAATCGGCGTGGTGGGGTCAACCGACAGTCACACCGGCCTGTCGACATCCACCGAGGACAACTTTTTTGGAAAGGTTTCCGCGCTGGAGCCCACCAATGATCCCATCCGCAAGGAAGAAGCAATTACCGGGGCGCTGACGCCGGACGATCCATCGGGCGACATCACGGCTGCTTACAGCTCGGCCTCGCGTCTGGCCGCCGTCTGGGCTCGCGAAAACACCCGCAAAGCGATCTGGGACGCGATGAACTGGCGCGAAGTCTATGCGACTACCGGCACCCGCCCGCGCGTACGTGTGTTTGCTGCCTATGACATAGCCTGCGCGGGCAATCGCGGCCCGGCAGCGGATCATCGCTGCGATGCTCCCGTCGGCAACACCGTCGATCCGGAAAACGCCACCTATACCAATGCGACCGGCGCACCGGTGTTGGGCGCCTATTGGACGGACCCTGACTTCGACCCGGACCAGCACGCTTTCTCCTATCTGCGCGTGATCAAGGTTCCAACGCCGCGCTGGACAGCCTACGATGCCAAGATTTTCGAGGTCTCGGTACCAGACGGCATTCCGGCTTAGGTGCAGGACCGCGACTACACATTACCAATCTGGTACACATCAAGTTAACCTGAGTGGGCAGGTGATTTGCATCTGCCCCAGCTGCCTTTCATTACGTGGTCCCGCATGTCCATTCTCAAAGAACCCCTGTTTCATTTTTTTCTGCTGGGTGTCGCGATCTTCGGGTGGTTTAGCTATCTCAATCCGGCACCATCTGAGCCCGACAGCGGAAACCAGATTGTTGTCGATATGCAGGACATCAACCGCCTGATCGACCAGTTTCAATCAACGTGGCAACGCCCGCCCACACCGGAAGAACTGGCCGAACTGCAAGAGGCGTTTCTGCGGCAAGAGGTTCTGGTGCGCGAGGCCCGCTTGCTTGGTCTGGACCAAGGCGACATCGTCGTCCGCAACCGGCTGGCCCAGAAGATGGAGTTTCTGACCCTGTCGCTGGCCCAGGCCTCGGAACCCGACGACGCGACCCTACAGGCACATCTGGCCGAAAACAGAGCGCATTTCCTGCGACCCGAACGGGTGGCCTTTGAACAGGTCGCAGTGGGGCCAACGCCCGAAACCGCCCGCGTCGACGAGATGCTGGACGCATTGAACCGGGGGGCGGACCCGGCACAATTCGCCGGGCCAAGCCTGTTGCCGGCCGCGTTGCCGCTCAGCCCGGCGCAGAAGGTCGATGCAACTATGGGGCGTGGATTCCATGCCCTGCTGAACGACTTGCCTGTAGGACAGTGGGTTGGTCCGGTCCCGTCCGGATTTGGCTATCACCTGGTGCGGGTCAACACTCGTGAACCGGCACAACTCCCTGCATTTGACGACATTCGCGAAGATGTTCTGTTCGACTGGCGGCGCAAATTAAAGTCCGACCTGTCCGAGGCGCAGTTTGATGCGCTGAAGGAAAAATACGACCTGATAACCCCGGCGCCGGAGGACATCGCCCGGAGGCTGGACCAGTGACGAAACGCCTGCTGCTCGCCCTGCTGCTGGTTTTGTTGCCCGCCATTCAGGCCTTTGGTCACGCGTTGGAGCCCGGTTTTGCAGATATTCGTCAGCTGGCCCCGCAAACCTGGCAGGTGTTCTGGCGCAAACCGGACGTATCGGGCCAACCCATGGCCATCGCGCTGCAGCTGCCCGACACTTGCACGCCGCCAACTGGACCCGAGCCCTTGTTCGACGGCTTCGCCTGGATTTCGGTCTGGGTCGCAGACTGTCCCGAAGGGCTTGCCGATGACACGGTGACTATCGAAGGTCTCTCGAGCCAGCGCACCGATGTTCTGTTGCGTATTCAGATGCAAAGCGGGGCGACAGATACCATCCGTTTGACCCCTGACCAGCCGAGCCACCTGATCCCGGCGCAAGCCGGAGGCTGGAGCATTTTCGGCAGCTATCTGGCGATGGGTTTCGAACATATCCTCGAAGGGTGGGATCACCTTCTGTTCGTCTTTGCCCTGCTGGTGCTGATCCGTGATTTCTGGCGTCTGGTTGGGGCGATCACGGCCTTTACCATTGCGCATTCCATCACGCTGGCGCTGGCGGCGCTGGGGCATCTCTCGGTGCCCGGCCCTCCGGTCGAGGCGATCATTGCGCTGTCTATCGTGTTTCTGGCCGTCGAGGCGCTCAAATCCAATGCCGGTGAAATCCGCCTGTCCGAACGATACCCATGGCTGATCGCGTTCGCTTTCGGCCTGTTGCACGGGTTGGGTTTTGCCGGTGCCCTGCGCGAAATCGGATTGCCAGAGCAGGACATCGCCGCCGCCTTGCTGGCCTTCAATCTGGGCGTTGAAGCTGGTCAGCTGGCCTTTGTCGGTGTTGCCCTGACGGCCGCCATGACCCTGCGCGTTGCCCTGCCCCGTGTCGCCGCGCACTGGCGCACCCCCGGAGATATCACCGCAACCGCCATTAGCTATGGGATCGGTACGGTGGCAACCTTCTGGTTTGTCGAGCGTGTCATGTCCTTCTGAACCGCACGAAACCCGGACCGGGCCATTACTTGGGAGCCAGCAGCTTGGACAATTTGATCCCCACCGGCAACGCAACGAACTCGCTGCTTTGCCAATCATAGACACTGGTCATTTCGGATGTTCCGATCGACCACCCATCGTCAAGCTCGACATTCACGATTGGTTGCAGTGTAGACAGGTTCACATCCCGGCGCGCGTTGTCGCCCTCGACGGTAAAGAGGTTCTGGTTGAAAAGCCCCAGTAGCCCTCATTCGGTCTGCGCCACGAAACAGGCTGCAGGACCCAGCGCCCACTTTTCCGCGCTCAACCCATCGCTGCCTGTTGGCAGCAAGGCAACAACTCCGGCCCCATTGGCGATCAAAGGTCGTGAGGTTGAACAACGTGGCATCCGCAAATCCGGTTTCCGCGCCATCGTTGTGAATGAAATAGGGCAGCATGAGGCGCGCGATTTTATACGTCCCCCTCAACTGGAACGGGATCGCGCCGCGGAACTGAAGGACGTTTTGGGACCCCGACCCGTTATGCCGTGCCGGCAAAAAGAAAGTTCTGCATCCGGAACGCCATAACGGATGCAGTCGGATCATTTGCCTCACTTTCCAGAGACAGTTCAGCAACTACAGGAGTGGCCATCAGCGCGTAACCACATGTCGCCAATCCTTCAATCTGCCGAAACTAATCTCGATACGGTTGCGGCATTTATCACGACGTTTGTCGTATCGGAGGGGTTTCTTGCGTTGTTTCCGCCCGGGAATACAGGCGCGTATCCCTTTGTCTTGCAGTGCTTCTCTGAACCAGTCCGCGTCATGGCCGCGATCCCCGAGCAGCCGATCAACATCTGGAATGCTGTTCAGCAGCGCCCTTGCACCGATGTGGTCGCTGACCTGCCCGGCGGTCACGAAAGGGTCCGGAGGGCGGCAGGCAGTTTGGTGTTCATACCGCCCTTAGTACGCCCCCTCTCGGCAGCATCCGTCAGCCGAAAAAGATCAGGCATGCTCACCGACCGGCTTTCGAACCGTGAATCTCCCGGCCTGCGGGAAATCAATGGGTCCTGAGCCTAGTCCTGCGTCCCCTCCGGCACCGGAAGGGACTGACCGCAGGTTTTGCAGCGACCTGCCTCTGATTGCGTCTCGGAATGGATGTGTTCGCGAATGTGATTGGCGGCGCGGTGCGACAGGCCCAGACTTTTTCTCAGGGCTTCGATGTCCTTTTCATCATCCTCGCAGATATCGCCATCTTCCAGCGCGGCGCGAAATTCGCGCTCCATCCGGGCGCGGCGCCGGTGCAGTTGGTCGTTAAGGCCGCTGGCAAGAATCCCCGCCGGCAAGGCCGCCATGCCGATGCCGATCACTGTAATCAAAGCGCCAAATAGCTTCCCGGCCACTGTGACCGGCGTCACATCCCCATAGCCAACGGTCGTCAACGTCGCCATGGCCCACCACATGGCCGCCGGGATCGAACCGAACGCTTCGGGCTGCGCGTCGTGTTCGGCGATCCAGGCGCCGCTGGCGGCGAAAACCAGCATGACCATCAGGATGAAGAACCCAGCAAAGAAGGACCCGGCCTCTTCCTCGAAAACGGCAAACAGCATCCCAAGCGCCGGAGAATAGCGGGTCAGTTTGAGTAGCCGCAGCATCCGGAATGTTCGCAGGATGCGCAGATCCATCGGGAAAAACAGGTAGAGCAGCGCCGGCAATATCGCCAGCAAGTCAATCACGGCCAGCGGAGACCTGATCCAATCCAAACGGGATTTGTAATTTGGATCTTCCGGCGCGACCCAAAGCCTCGCGGCATACTCGGCCACAAAAACAACCAGAGAAACCCCTTCGAAAAGGTCAAACGCAATGTGCCAGCGCGTGTAGATGGAAGCGACCGTCTCAAGGATGACAGCAGCGACATTGAGTGAGATCAGAAGGATCAACGCGATCTCAAGCAGCCATGGCCCGGTCGCACTGCGGTCTGGTCGCTCCAGCCACCAGTAGAGTCTCGCGCGCAGGATTTTGTGCTCTGATATAGTGTTACTCATGGCGATGCATCTTCCCGGCCCAGGCCTTCGGGATTGCGGTCGCCAAGGCGGCTCTCTCCCCAAGATCAAGTTGCCTACCCAAGAAGGCACATGCCGCCGGATAAGGGAACAGGCAATGGATGTAACGACGCAGTATATACGTAATTCCCACCGCCCGACGGTATTAAATGACATGACGCAGCGCTTGATGCGACGCATTACCGTTCGGGCGGCTGTCCGCCATGATCGATAGGACCAATCCGAACCCCGGGGTCAATCTGTTCTGACATCCCCGGAAAATCGGGCTGCATTTTCCTTGGTAAAGGCGCTGGCATCGGCCTCTGTGTCCCAAAAATGCGGGTTTGCCTTGGGAATGGTCAGGGCCTTTTGCACCGCAGGTCGGGCATCGATCCGGTCAAACCATGCCTGAAGGTGCGGCAGGCCATCGACGCTGGCGCGTGCCCAGACATACGCACGCGCCCAAGGATAGATCATCATATCTGCGATGGTGTATTCCCCGGCTGCGAGCCATTCACGGCCCTCAAGATGGGTGTTCAGAACCTCAAGTAACCGGCGGGACTCGTCGACATAGCGTTTGATCGAAAATGGTTCCTCATGGCCGTTCGGGGCGGCGATATGCTGGAAATACATCGCTTGACCCATCATCGGACCGACATGGCCGACCTGAAAGAACATCCATTGCATCACCTCGGACCGTTTTACCGGATCGGCAGGCAGGAACTTTCCGTATTTTTCGGCCAGATGCCAAAGGATGGCCCCGCTTTCGAAAATCGCCCGCCCCTCGGCCCGGTCTTCGATCGTTGGTATTTTGCCATTGGGATTGAGTTTCAGAAAGTCTGGCGTTTTCTGCTCCTGCTTTGAGAAGTCGATCGCAGTGAGGTCATATGGAACGCCCGCCTCCTCCAGAAAGATCACCGGCTTGTAGCCGTTCATCGTGGCCGCAGTATAAAGATGGATATCAGGCTGGGACATGTTCAGCCTCGGCTAAAACGGCGGTCAGGTGGGCGTCAAAACGCTCGAAGTCGGCTTTGATCGCCGGGTTTTTCATCACGTCAAACGCGGCAAAGGTTGGCAGCGGCTCCATACCAAGGAACTTGGCGGTCAGATGCACCGGGCGCAGCAAATCATCAACGCTGTCACCTGCAAAGAAGGGTTCTGAGGGGTTGTCGAACGCCTCTTGCGGCGCGTTGAAGGTAACGGACAGCAAGTATCTTTTGTTCTTCAGCACCCCGCCCATACCGTAATTCGCTTTCGGCGCTTCGGTGGTGCGGCCATCGCCATTGGCCAGGCGGCCGTTCATTCCGGCGGTGTACACCTCGTCCATGTACTTTTTGAAAACCCAGGGGGTTCCCATCCAGTTCACCGGGAATTGCATGATGACCGCATCGGCCCAGACATGCGCGTCCACCTCGGTGTCAATGTCATAGCCATCCGAAATGGTTGTGAGGCGCACCGCATGACCCTTGGCTTCCAGCGCATCCCGCGCTTTTTGCGCCAGGCTTGCGTTCAACCGACCCGGGGCAAATTCATAGGGTTGTGTACCGTTGATGATCAGAACGTTGCTCATGTCTGGATCCTTGTTCCTTGTCTCCGATGCCGCTTGACTTTGCGCGGCGTGGTGATGAAGTTGTGTACCCAATAGCGGAAATGCAACTAGTATACTTTTGGTAACCTAGTTCTTGAGCGGCGGAGGTGCAGAATGCGGGCGCGGGTTGAAGACGATGGCAAAGGGCGGCGGCGGGTTCAAGACGCCTGTTCAGAGCCTTGCCCGATTGAGCGCGGGATGCGGATCATCGGCGGGAAATGGACGGGGTCCATCCTGTGGCACCTGAAGGACGGTCCGGTGCGCTTCAACGATCTGTCCCGCCAGATTGGTGGCGCCAGCAAGAAGATGATTACTGAACGCCTGCGCCAGCTTGAGGCCCATGGTCTGGTTAAGCGCGAAGTGATGGATACCGCGCCGGTCTCGGTCCAGTACGAGATCACCGAATTGGGTCGCACCGCGCTTGGGTTTCTTGACGCGCTGCGGAACTGGAGCGAGAGCCTGCCTCAGGGTGCTGCAGACACCTGACCGCGCCGGACAGGGGAACGGAATGAATGGATAGCCCCTATGCAATGCCTTCCAAGTCATCCGAAATCGCCGTCTCGAACCAATCCGTCAAGCGCGCCAACGCACCATCTTTATCGCGGAACGGTCGATGTTGCAGGAAATAGGAATAGTCTCGGTCGGAAGTGCTCGGCCCAAGCCGAAGGATTTCGCCCTTCGCAAGCGCTTGATCGACAAGACCATGCCAGCCCAAGCCCACCCCTTCTCCGCGCCGGACGGATTGCAGCAGAAAAGGATAGGCGTCGAATTCGGGGCCCCGGTCAAAGGGCGGCACCTGCAGGCCCATACGTTCGAACCATCCCTGCCAGGTCAGAAAGCCGGACTCTCTGACATCGAAATGCAGGAAAAGTGATGGAGGCAGCTGAGAGATATTGTCCTTTGCTTCCGGGTGTGCGGCCAGAAAATCGGGGCTGCAGATGGGGAACACTTCGGATTTGATCAACGGAATGAAGGGCCGGTCCCGCAATCCAGCGGTGTCCCAAACCACGGCGGCGTCCAACCGGCTCAGGTCGATGTCACCCAGCTGGTCGGTGGTGACGACCCGCACTTTCGATCCGCCCAGATGCTCGCGAAGGTCCGAGAATCGTGGCATCAGCCATTGGTCAGCAAAACCGAACGAGCAGGCCAGCGTCACCTCCTGCCGGTCAGTGGGCGCCGAAATTTCAGCCCAGACCTGATCCAGATGGCCAAATCCCAATGCCACGGCATCGGCCAGCCGCACAGCGGCGGCAGAGGGTACGATCTGGTTGTTGTTGCGTTCGAACAGCACCTGCCCCAACCGACTTTCAAGTGTTGAAATATGCCGCGAAACAGCAGGTTGGCTCAGCCCCAGTTCCTCGGCGGCGCGGGACAGGCTGGCGCGGCGCACCGCGACCTCAAGAACCAGCAAGGCGTTCAGTGAACCAGAGATGGGACGTATCACTCTCTCCATAACAATTTGTTATACGCTGCATCATGTTTTGACCAGTGTACTTTCGGCAGGTTTGCCTTTCATCTGTCCGTGAATCGCAAGCCCCTAACGAAAAGTCTGTGTGAAACTCTCATGACCCATCGCCCACTGTCCCACATTCGAGTCCTAGATTTCGGGCAATACCTTGCGGCCCCACTTGTTGGCATGATGCTTGCCGACATGGGGGCCGAGGTCATTCGGATTGACCCGCCAAACGGCCCTGCCTTTGACGATCCCGCGTTTCGGATGATCTCGCGCGGGAAGAAAACCGTGACACTGGATCTGAAATCGGACCAGGGGCGCGAGACCGCGATCGAATTGGCCAAACGCGCCGACGTTGTGATCGAGAATTTCCGGCCTGGGGTGATGGATCGCCTTGGGCTGGGGCCGGATGTCCTTCGGGCGGCGAATGACCAACTGGTCTACCTCTCCATGCCCGGCTTTGCGTCGACCGATACCGAACTGGCCGCGCTGCCCGCATGGGAGGCCGTGATCGCCGCTTATACCGGGCAGTTCACGGATATGGGCCTGAACCGGCGGCTGATGGGCATCAACCCATCCTTCACGCCGCTGACGCTGGCCTCGGCCTATGGCGCAAGCTTCGGGGCCATGGCGGTTCTGTTTGCCCTGAATGCGCGCGAGCGCAATGGCGGGGATCATATCGAGGTCCCTCTGGCCGCCGCGCTGTTGGAAGGCCTGATCTACAATTGCGAACAGATCGAGGACTACCCAGAGCGCTACAAGTCCCCGCGCGAAGTTGAACTGGACCGGCGCGCCGCCGAAGGCCTGCCGATGAACCTAAAGTTCGAGGAACTGTCCGAATTCCTCGACCCGTTCTATCGCACATATACCTGTGCCGACGGGCGGGGGTTTTATGTCGTTTCGGGGTCAGTCGCCACGCATCCCCGCCGCGTGTTGGAGACGCTGGGTCTCAAGGATCTGGCGGATGAGCTGCCCGATTTCTCGGCCTATCTGGACACCAAGGACTGGCCTGCGGAATGGTCGATGCGCAACTACCCGGTCGGGGCCTCTGATCGGGCGCGGGTATCCTCGGCGATGAAAGAAGCGTTCCTGACCCGCCCCGCGCATGAATGGGAAGAGCTGTTCGGCACCGCCAAAGCCCCGGCCACCGCGCAACGGTTCAGCAAGGAATGGTTGGCTGACCCCCATGCTCTGGCCTCGGGTCTGGTCCTGCGGGTCGAAGATGCCTGCCACGGCGAGATGCGTCAGATGGGCAACGTGGCCTGGTTGTCCGGAGATGAGGCGGCAGCAGGCAAGACCGGTCCGACGGCTGCTGATTTGGGCGTTTTGCTGGCCGAAGCCCCGCGTGCCAGCGGCACCACAGATAGCGGTGGCGGTTGGCTGGATGGCCTGAAGGTATTGGACCTGACCAATGTCATCGCGGGGCCGACCATCGGATCAACTTTGGCACGCTTCGGGGCCGAGGTGACGCTGGTGCAGCCGGTTGAGCCCTCGGTCGATCCCTGGAACACGGTCGTTTTCGGCATTCACGCCCAACGGGGCAAGGAAAGCATCCTGCTGAACCTGCGCAGTGACGAGGGGCAGGAAGTTCTGGCCAAGCTCATTGCCGAAGCCGACGTGATCACGATGAACGGCACGGATGAGCAGCGCGATAAGCTGGGACTTACACCGAAACGCCTTAACGAGATCAACCCGCGCCTCATCCTGGTTCAACTGGACGCGTTCGGCGGGCCGATGCGGGGGCCGAAATCCGACCATCTGGGCTATGATGATCTGGCGCAGGCGGCGACCGGTGTCATGGTGCGTTTTGGTGGCGGCATGGACACCCCCGAGGAACACGCGCATTTCGGAACCATCGACGTTCTGACCGGTTTCTGCGCCTGTGTGGCGCTGGGTGGCGCGTTGCTAAGACTGCGGGAGACCGGGAAAGGCGGCATTGCACGTGCGTCTCTGGCGGCGGCGGGCAACCTCATTCAGGCGCAGTTCATGTATGACTATGACGGTCGCGAGCCCTTTGACGAACCTGCGGGCCGCGAGGCACTGGGATGGGGCCCGTTCTACCATTGCTATGAAGCGGCGGATCAGTGGATGTTCTTCGCTGCCCCGACCGAGCAGCACACCGCGCTGGCCCGTGTCCCCGATCTTGCCGATCTCGCAGTGGTGCCGCCGGATTGTTTGCATGACGCATTGGCAGAGCGGTTCAGAACACAACCCCTCTCATACTGGCAACAGGCGTTCTCCGAGGGTCAGAGCACGGTTGTCCCGCTGGCCTCCCTACATGAAACACGCGACAAGGCGCTGCAGCTTGAAAGCGCGGGTGACATCGATCTGTCCGATGCGACCTTCCGCGTTATACGCCACGATCAGCACCCGATGGGGCGCTGGTGCGATCTGGTCGCCCCGAACGCGGTGCGGCCAAAATCCGGACAGATCAGCATTCCGGGATCCATGCCAAAATATGGGCAACACACGCGGACCATTCTGGCACGGCTGGGCTATGAGGGCCCGCAGATCGACGACCTGCTCGCTGCTGGCGCCGCTGGCACAAGCTGGTCGGAAAAATACCTGCCCGAATAGTCGGGCTTGAAGCGGCGGGTCCATCTGGACCCGCTTGCCGATCAGAAGGCAATACCCGGCAATCGGTTATTGGTACGTTGTGCCACCCACAAGGCTGCGTTCTTCGGCAAACAGCGCGCCGGTGTCCCTGCCACTCAAGTCCATATCAATTTCCCCCGACCGCTGACGGCTCTGCCAGTCTGCATCCACCATCACCGGCGCCGGATCGGCGGCGGGCAAGCTGGTGCCTTTGATCAGATCAGCGGCACGTTCCGCCAGCATCAGCGTCGGCACGTTGAGGTCTCCGGCCGTGGCTTGCGGCATGACCGAGGCGTCCACAACGCGCAATCCCTCCATACCATGAACACGCATCGTTTGGGGGTCGATGACAGAGTGCGGATCCTCACCCATCCGGCAGGTACCGCAGGGATGATAAGCACTTTCGACCTTGTCCTTGATGAACTGATCAATCAGCGCGTCGCTGCTGCAATCCGGCCCCGGAGCAAGCTCTTGCCCGGTAAAAGAGGCCAGGGCGGGTTGCTGAAAAATCTCGCGCGTCAGGCGGACGCAGGCGCGCATCTCATGCCAGTCGTCTTCGTGGCTCATATAATTGAACCGGACGCGGGGCGCGCCCAACGAGTCCGATGCGTTCAGCCGCACCCTGCCCCGGCTTTTCGACCGTTTCGTACCGACATGCACCTGAAACCCGTGGCCTTTGGCCAGCGATTTCCCGTCATAGGAAATAGCAAGCGGCAGGAAGTGAAACTGAATGTCCGGGTAAAGGACTCCGGCGCGGCTACGGATATGGGCACCGGCCTCGAAATGATTGGTGGCCCCCAGACCGTCGCGGCGCAGCAGCCAGCGCAATCCGATCCGAGCTTTGCCCAAAAGACTCATATGCGGGTAGAGCGATACCGGCTGCGAGCATTCCTGCTGCACGTACAGCTCCAGATGATCCATCAGATTGCCGCCAACTTCGGGCAAATCATGGACAACATCGATCCCGGCCTGTTGCAGTTCTCCCCCCGGCCCGATACCCGACCGTTGCAGGATGACGGGGGACATGATCGAGCCTGCAGACAAGATCACCTCTGAGGCCCGCGCCTGAACCCGGTGTCCCTTGTGGTCGTATTCAACGCCGACCGCCTTGCGCCCCTCTGTCAGGATGCGCGTTGTATGGGCGTGGGTCACGACCCGGACGTTACCCCGCGCCATGGCCGGACGCAGATAGGCGACGGCGGCGCTGCATCGCTCACCCCCGCCCACATTCATTTCCATCGGGCCAAAGCCTTCGTGCTGAAGGTCGTTCATGTTGGCGCTGCGGGCATATCCGGCCTGAACGCCCGCCTCGATGAACGCCTGATACAGCGGGTTGGTTTCCGACCCCCGGGTCACCTTGGTCGGGCCGCTGCGCCCCCTGTACGCCCCCGCGTCCGAGGCGCTTTCGAGCCGCTTGAAATAGGGCAACACATTGGCCCAGTTCCATCCCGTGGCCCCGTGATCCGCCCAAAGCTCATAGTCCATCGGGTTGCCGCGTACGTAGCACATGCCATTGATCGAGCTTGATCCCCCCAGCCCCTTGCCGCGCGGCAAGTTCATGACACGCCCGTCCAGATGCGGCTCGGGTTCGGTCACGAACCCCCAGTTGAACCGTTTGGTGTTCATCGGGATCGACAGGGTTGAAGGCATCCGCACGATCATGGCCTTGTCGCTGCCTCCGGCCTCGATCACCAGAATGCGCTTGCGTGTATCTTCGCCCAAGCGGTTCGCCAGAACGCAACCCGCAGAGCCTGCGCCCACAATGATATAGTCGTAGTGCTCCATCCGGTTCAGCGGATCATCGCCATGAATTTGACAACAGTTTCGGGCTGTTTCCACGTACCCGTGAACCCCTTGGGCAGCAGGAACGCTTGGCCGGGCCCGAACCGGTCAGAGCTGCCATCGGGGTAAATCAACTCGACCGTTCCTGAGATCATGTACATGAACTCGTCATAGGCATAGTCAACAATCTCATCCGTGTAGGGCTCGCATTTCCAGGTGCCGACGCGCACCTCATCCGAGGCGCGATCGATCACGAGGTTTTCCCATTCCTGCGGCGAGGCCACCTCTGGCGAGCTCATGACCATCTGGCGAGGATCAGCCATCAGGGCATGTGTCCCGGCATCGGTCAGGTTGATGGCGCGGATCATTTGGACCTCCGGAATTGTGTTTCGGAACGGCTAACATTGATTGAACAGTGGTTCAACGAAATATTGAACGGCGGTTCAACGATGTCTCTGGCCTTTGCCCCATGCCCCGTCTACTACTGCCTGTAGTCAGGAGATCTCAGCCCGTGTCCCGTTTGTCAGACATTGAAATCCGCAAACTTCAGATCATTGAAGCCACCATGGACGTTCTGAATGATCAGGGGTTCTGTGCGCTGAAGATCAGGGATGTGGCGAGTCAGGCGGGTGTTTCTGCCGGGCTGGTCTGCCACTATTACGACACCAAACAGGGGCTGCTGCTGGCGGCAATCCGCCATGCGGTGACGTGCTACGGGGAGCAACTGGACCTGATCGCGGAACAGGACATCCCGCCGCGGGACAAGGTGCTGGCGCTGGTGCGCATGGCGCTGGCGCCCGAGCAATCGAACAAACGGCTGTCGTCAGTGTGGCTGACGCTCTATTGCCTAGCCGGGTCGGACGCCGAGTATCATCAGGAACTGCTGCGCTATCAGCAGCAGAACCTTGACGTTGTTCGCGCGGCAATCGCGCCGCTTTATTCTGGTGAAGAGGCCGCGCACATTGCGCGCATGATCGTTGCGCTGATTGACGGAGTATGGCTGCAACATGCAACCCGCGTCGAGCCCGTCGACCTGAAAGCGGCCCAGAATCTGGTGGCCACCCTGACAGAACAGGCGCTTTCAGCGCACCGCTCAGACGGACCGTAGACTGCCCGCGCGACGCGATCGAAGAACCCGGGCCGGGACCTACCCGCTAACCGAGGACAACCTCGTCGCGCTACCAACGCTGAGGTCGCTTTGGGCAAGACTTGTCCAAGCATCGTATTGCGACAGGAACACCCGGCCGTTCAGAACCTCGGGAAAATGTGTGCGGTTCAGCCTGTCCATGACCGGTCCCTTGACCTCGGACAGATGCAGACCAACCCCCATATCGGTCAGCCGGTGATTTATCGCCTCAAGGCTTTCGAGGGCTGAGAAATCGACCTCGTTCACCGCAGAGAACATCAACACCACGTTTCGAACCGCGCTGCCTTCGGTCACGCGGCTTTGGATCAATGTCTCCAGAAAACGCGCGTTCACGAAATACAGGCTTTCGTCTACCCGCAGCGTTACCAGTGAAGGCACGGTCTCGACCTCATGGCGCAGGATGTTCCGGAAGTGCTGGGTTCCGGGGACAAGGCCCACCTCGGCCACATGCGGGCGTGAGGTCTTGTAGAGGTGCAGCAGAACCGAGATCGCCACACCGGACGCCACCCCAACCTCGACCCCCAGCCCCAGAGTCAGCAGAATGGTCGCGGTCACGGCGGTAAAATCGGCGCGGGAGTAACCCCAGGTTTTCTTCAGAATGGACAGGTCCACAAGGCTGAGCACTGCAACGATGATGGTCGCCGCCAGCGTGGCCTTGGGCAGGTAGAAGACCAAAGGCGTCAACGCGACCGCGGCGATGGCCAGACCGATGGCGGTAAAAGCACCCGCCGCTGGCGTTTCCGCCCCGGCGTCGAAATTGACGACCGAGCGGGCAAACCCGCCGGTGACCGGATATCCTCCGGTAAAGGCGGCACCCAGATTTGCGGCCCCAAGACCGATCAATTCCTGATCCGGATCGATGCGCTGGCGTTTCTTGGCGGCCAGAGTTTGCGCGACCGAGACGCTTTCGACAAAACCAATGATCGAAATCAGGATTGCCGGAACCGCAAGCGCGCTGATCAGATCCGGGGAAAACCCCGGCAGGGTCAGGGGTGGCAAGCTTTGGGGGACGCTCCCGACGATCTGCACGCCCTCTGCAGCCAGATCGAGTTGCCAGACGGCAACGGTTGTGGCGACCACCGCTGCGACAGGACCGGCCTTGGTCAGAATATCGGCCAACACCGGCGGCACCCCCAACCGGTTCAGAAACGGTCTGAGGTTTTTTCGCACCCAGAACAGAAACCCGGTCGCCAGAGTTCCGATTGCCAGGGTCACCCAATTGACCTCGGGCAGGTGCCGATATACCGAGCCAAGCATTTCCGGCAACGTGTGCCCATGCGCGCTGATCCCCAGAATGTGTTTGACCTGGCTGGTCGCGATCAGGATGCCCGAGGCCGTTATGAACCCGGCAATTACCGGATGGCTGAGGAAATTGGCCAGAAACCCTAGGCGCAGAACGCCCATGAGTACAAGAAACCCGCCAGACAGGAAAGCCAGCGTCAGCGCCGCAACCGCATAGCCCGCTGTGCCTTGCTCGGCCACCTGCCCAATGGCCGTTGCCGTCAGAAGTGAAACCACCGCCACGGGCCCAACCGCCAACGCCCGGCTGGTGCCGAAGACTGAATACAGCACGATGGGCACGATGGAAGCGTAAATCCCTGCCTCGGGGGGCAAGCCAGCCAGCAAGGCATAGGCCAGCGATTGCGGAATCAGCATGATCGTCACGATTAGTGCCGCAACAAGGTCGTTGGAAAAGGCGCCGCGCGTATAGGTTCTGCCCCAGTCCAGAACAGGGACGTATTGGCGGAGGTGTTCGATCATCTAGACTTTCCAGCGTTCAGAGCGGGCGGTGCTGTCGGCACCACCCGCATGTCGTTGCGCACAAAATCGCAGGCAGACCTAATTTTCACTCTGGTGCAACATTCAGCTTCTCGGGCCGCGCCATCCATTCCTTGCCGCGCAACATGGCCTTCCAGTAGATCGGCGGCAGCAGGCTTTCCTTCAGGAACCATGCCATGCGGCTTGGTTTTGTTCCGTCGATCAGGAAACGCGGGAAACTGGGTTTCAGCGCACCGCCATAGCCGAATTCGGCCAGAACGATCTTGCCGCGCTCGACCGTCAGCGGGCAGGAACCATACCCGTCATATTGCGCCACAGCCGAACGCCCTGCGATGTCGGCCACGATGTTGCCCGCCACGGTTGGCGCTTGTTTCCTGGCCGCGGCGGCAGTTTTCGCATTGGGCGCATTCATCACGTCACCAAGCGACCAGATATTGTCGTAGGTTTTGTGACGCAGTGTCGATTGATCCACGTCGACCCAGCCCGCCGCATCGGCCAGCGGTGAGACACGCACGAAATCAGGTGCAGTCTGGGGCGGGCACACATGGATCATGTCAAACTCGACCTCGACTGTATCCGGGTCACAATCCCCTTTGACCACTTCGAACACCGCCCTTTTGGCTGGCCCGTCGATTGACACGAGATTGTGGAAGAAGTTCAGCGTGGCACCGTATTTCTCGATATATCGCTCCAGCGCCGGAACATAATCCTTGACCCCGAACAACACGCCGCCCGCGTTCATGAACTGGATGTCGATATCCTTCAACGCGCCGCTTCGAAACCAGGCATCGCCCGAGAGGTACATGGCCTTTTGCGGCGCCCCGGCGCATTTGATCGGCATCGGCGGCTGGGTAAACAGCGCCTTGCCTTCTTTCATCTCCTGCACCAGTTGCCAGGTGTAGGGTGCAAGGTCATAGCGGTAGTTCGACGTCACACCATTGCGGCCCAAGGTCTCTTCCAGCCCCTCGACCTTGCCCCAATCCAGTTTCAGACCGGGGCACACGACAAGGCGGTCGTATTTCACCACCCGGCACCCGTCCAGAACGACGGCGTTGTTCTGCGGCTCGAACGCCGCGACCGCGGCCTTGATCCAGTGTACACCCTTCGGGATCAGGCTACCCATGGTTTTCGCTGTTGTCTGGGCGTCAAAGATGCCGCCGCCCACCATGGTCCAGCCGGGCTGATAATAGTGAATATCAGCCGGATCGATCACCGCGATGTCCAAATCAGGTTGCCGCGACTTCAGGCTGGCAGCGACTGACATGCCACCTGCGCCCGCGCCGACAATTACAACCTGAAAATGCGCGTCGCCCGTGTCGGTCGGGGTTTTCCCGCCATTGGCAATGCGGCGGGCAACGCCGTTCATGTCATAGCCCGCAGCCTTGGTGGCCATCAGGATCTCGGACATGGGGCGCTTCTTGGCCTCGTGAAATGACCACAGCGTGGCCGAGCGTGTCCCGGTCCGGCAATAGGCCAGCACCGGGCGCTGGACGTCCTCCAACGCCTCACCAAACGCTGCAACATCCTGATCTTTCACCATGCCGGACTGCACCGGGACATAGCGCGCCTCGATCCCTGCGGCCTCGGCGGCGGCGGCGATCTCCTTGAACGACGGCTGGTCGGCGCCCTCACCATCCGGCCGGTTGCAGATGATCGAGCGGTATCCCTGTGCCGAGATGGTCCGAACGTCATCAACCGTGATCTGCGGGCTGACCGTGAACTTGGGCGATATGATACGAAGTTCCATGGCTCTCCTCCCATTTGCTATTTACAGGCCGTTGACCGGCACCTTGAGCATCGGGTTGCCATCGGTGTCTGTGGGAACCTCTCCGGCCCGCATGTTGACCTGCAGAGAGGGGATGATGAGGTTGGGCATGGCAAGCGTGGCATCCCGTTCGGTGCGGAACCTGACGAATTCCTCTTTCGTCTTGCCGCCGCCGACATGGATGTTGTGGGCCTTTTCCTCGGCCACGCTGGTTTCCCAGGCGATATCGCGCCCGTTCGGCCCATAGTCATGACACATGAACAGCCGGGTTTCATCTGGCAGGGCCAGAACCCTCTGGATCGAGTCATACAGAACACCTGCATCCCCGCCCGGAAAATCGGCACGGGCCGAGCCGCCGTCGGGCATGAACAAGGTGTCGCCGACAAAGGCCGCGTCGCCGATCACATGTACCATGCAGGCCGGCGTGTGACCGGGCGTATACATGGCAAAGGCCTGCATGGAGCCGATCATGTAGGTGTCGCCATCCTCGAACAGTGCATCGAATTGCGACCCGTCGCGCTGAAACTCGGTGCCTTCGTTGAAGACTTTCCCGAACGTATCCTGCACAACGGTGATCTTCGATCCGACCCCGATTTTACCGCCCAGTTTCTCCTGAATATACGGCGCCGCCGAAAGGTGATCGGCGTGGACATGGGTTTCGATAATCCACTCCAGCTTCAGCCCTTTTTCCGTAATCACGCGGATCAGTTCATCAGCATGATCAAAGGTGATGCGACCCGCCGCGTAATCGATATCCATAACGCTGTCGACGATGGCGCAGGCATTCGAACCCGGGTCCTTGACGATATAGCTGATGGTATTTGTGGCCTCGTCGAAAAACGCGAAAACATCGGGTTTAACGGCCATGTTTACGGGGTAGGTCGTCATGTGTTGTCTCCTCTGGGTCGTATTCAGGGTGTGGCAACCGTTTCGGTCAGCCGCAGTCGCTGCAGGTTTTCAGGCCGATGATGCGGTACAGCGGGCAGTTCCCCACAAAGGCCGTCAGTGTGAAGACCGCCGCGACAATCAACGCCAGCCAGAACAAAGCACCGCTGCCAAGCACGGTTGTTCCAAAGGCGGCATAAGCCAGGGCTGCGGCAATCACGATGCGCAGGGTGCGGTCAATTTTTCCCATATTTGTGGTCATGTCTCACTCCATCGAGAATCGATGGACATTCAATCGCACACCCGGGACCCTAGCTTTGGTGACTTGGTCACCAAAGCCGCAAAATTTTGTAATCCGGAAGGGGTCAGGCGGCGCTGGCGGCCTTTACCATATGCTCCAGCCCTTCGCGCGCGGTCAGGCGGACCTCACCCCGGGCCTGCTCAACCCACCCACGGCGTTGGAACTCGGAAAGAGTACGCGAGACCACCTCGCGCGCGGTCCCCAACTCGGTTCCCAGAATGGCATGTGTTGCGTGTACGACGTTGTCTTCGTCCGCAAGCTCCAGCAATCGCGCGGCCAGACGGACGTCCATGCGTTGAAAGACGATGTCGTCGATCAGTGTGAACAGATCAGTGATCCGCCGGGAATACGCGGTGAACACAAACTCGCGGAACACTGTCGATTTCGCCACCAGATCGTCAAAGGTATTTCGGGGGATAGCGACCGCCGTGATATCCGTCTCGGCGATCCCGTCGGCCGAATAATCCTCGAACGCCAACATGCAGGCGGTCGTCAGGACGCAGCTTTCACCTGCATGAACCCGGTACAGAAAGACCTCTCGACCGGTATCCGATTTCTGCTGCACCCGAACGGTCCCGTCCAGCAACAACAAAAGATTGTCCGCCGTTTGTCCAGGCGCAAAGACCTGAGTGCCGGCGGGCAGGGAAATGACCTGACTGCCTGCAACAAGCTCTGCCCGAATATCTTCGGGAAGACGACTCAGACCTTTGAATTTTTCGATCCACGTATGGTTCATGTTGTCCTGCTCAGCCAAGGCGGGTCGTTTCAAATAACGTATTCGCTAACTTGAAAACGTATCCGCTGCCTGTTGTAAACCGTTCAGACAGAATTTAGGGGCAACGAGACCAGGGGACCTGATCCTGCGGATCAGCGTGCTGCTTCATGTATGTGACGAAGACTCGCGGCCATGGTTTCGGGGTAACCACCGAATTAGTTGTACCCGTCGAACCGCACCGTCGTACCTTTGATCCGGACGAGTTTCTTGTCCTCTTCCGGTAATGTCAGACGGTTGTTAGTACCCTGCACGTCTTCGGGGCGGGTTCAGATGTCATCACGGGCCTGAATGATTTAGGTCGGCACTTTCACATTGGCAGCGTAGTGATGCGGCGCCAATTCTCCATCGGGAAAGTGCCAAGATGCTGCTGTTCCTGATCGAGGAAATCGATGAAATCCTCGATGCCCTGCAGCATGCCAATCTTTTCAGCTGCGGTACGTGATGAACAGGGTTGCGGGCAGACAAACGCCTCGACGTCTTCGAACAGTTTGGGGCGTTAGGTCATGGCGACCATTGCAAATTTGCCGCCGTTGCACGGGTTGAACAGGCCCACGGTCATGTGATTCAGCGTATCGTGGTTCTGCACATAAACCTGAGCATCGCGCCATTCGGCGGGCGTTTTGTCCTCCTATTTGTGGGGGGCACGGTAGAAGGGCTTCTGATCCTAGTAGCCCAGAAGATAGACGATTTTGGTGATGTCGAACTCGGGTTCGGACAGGTATTCACAGGTCAGCCTGTTGCGTGGGCCAGCGCGCGCCGCAATGCAAAAGGCTGCGCCGTCGACAGGTGCTCGGCGGGATGCCAGAACGCATCCGGGGTTTTTATGCGTTCGGGGGCGTCATGAAGTTCTTCTTTGTCTGCCTGCTGCCAACACAGGGTAGCAAAGGCCGAACCGCATTAGCAGCGCCCGCCAATTTTATGGCAAAATGCGCCAATCCCATGCGGTTGACCGATCTTGGCTCTGGCGCGCAGCACCCGACAGAGCCCTTTCGATCCCCAGACGGAATTGACCGGCTTTTGTCGAACATCCTTGTTGTTTGCAACAACCGGCTGGTCGTTCCTGATCGTTGCATTGGATCAGAAACACTCAGGCTTTCTTGCGGTGAATGGCTCGAGGGAAACCTGAATGCAGGCTAGAATCAGTTGACATAATTTATAATAGTAAATTATTGACGCTTTATTTTTACACTTGTGAGCCCCCGAGAATGCCCAATCACTACGAAGGAAATGTGATCTCTGCTCCGCTGGACATCGAGACAGTGGAAAGCTCCCGGTTTGATCCGCTATTGGGCGAAGAGATCAGGGCGCTGCGCAAAGCGAAACGCATGACGCTTGGACAATTGGGTCAGGCGACCGGCCTGTCCAACGGCTTCATCAGCCAAATCGAACGGGGTCAGAACCGTCCCTCCGTAACTGCACTGTTCAAGATCAGCCGCGCGTTGGGGGTGTCCGTCGGGTGGTTCTTCTCGACCTCGGATGCCGATAGAAACGCCCATGTCGTGCGCCAACAGGAACGGCGATCGATCGAATATGACGATGGCATTCGTGACGAGCTGCTGACACCGGGGCTGGGCGGAAAGCTCGAGCTTTTGTCCTGCCGGTTTCCCCCCGGAAGCGGCGTCGAAACCGTGTATTTCCACGAAGGAGAAGAGGCCGGCGTTGTCATCCGCGGCACGTTGGATCTGTGGGTCGGAGATACGCTTTATCACCTGCAAGAAGGCGACAGCTTTGCCTTCGACAGCACGACGCCGCACCGCTACCGCAATCCCTCAGAGGAAGAAACCATGGTGATCTGGGCGATCACCCCGCCGAATTTCTGACAGTGCCAGCAGGAAGCATCTCATGAACCGATCCGGTTTCCCCAACCTGTTTTCACCGATCACCATCGGCAACCTGACCTTGCGCAACCGGATTGTGTCCACCGGGCACGAGACCCATCTGAACGACAAGGGCCGTATCGGCGACCGGATGATTGCCTATCACGAGGCCCGGGCGCGCGGGGGTGCAGGGCTGATCATCACCGAAGTCGCCTTGGTGCATCCCAGCGCGATATTCGTCGCCGACCCGATCCGGGTGGACACGGATGAATGCATCCCCGGCTACCGGCAACTGGCAGAGGTCGTTCACAGCCACGGCAGTGGTCTGATTGCACAGCTGTTCCATCCGGGCCGCGAAATGCTGGCCTCCGAGGACGGCACGGCGCCAGTGTCCTATTCGGCTTCATCCACTCCGAACGAGCGGTTCCATGTGATGCCCCGACCGATGCCTCTGGAGATGATCTCTGAGGTGATTTCATCTTATGGCGACGCGGCGCGCCGGATGCGCAAGGCCGGTCTTGATGGGGTCGAGATCGTGGCGTCACATGGTTATTTGCCGGCGCAATTCCTCAATCCGCAGGTCAACCGTCGCGAGGATGCCTATGGCGGGTCATTGGAAAACCGAACACGATTCATCCGGGACACTGCAGCGGATATTCGCTCCAAGGCGGGTGAGGATTTTGTCATCGGCCTGCGGCTGTCCGGCGATGAACGCAGCCATGAAGGTTTGGAGCAATCCGACGTGCTCGAGGCCTGCGCGATGATCGCAGCAGACGGGGTGCTGGATTATTTCAGCGTCGTGGCCGGGTCGTCCGCCACACTGGCCGGATCGGTCCACATTGCCCCGCCGATGTTCGAAGAGGTCGGCTATACCGCTCCGTTGGGTCAGGCCATTGGCGCGCGCACCGGCCTGACAACCATTGTCACCGGACGGATCAACCAGCCACAGGATGCTGAGAAAATCATCGCCTCGGGTCAGGCAGATCTGTGCGGAATGACCCGCGCGATGATTTGTGATCCGGACATGGCCAACAAGGCGCAATCGGGGCGGGAGGATGACATCCGCGCCTGTATCGGCTGCAACCAAGCCTGTATCGGGCATTTCCACGATGGATACCCGATTTCCTGCATCCAGAACCCGGTCAGCGGGCGCGAGCTGTACTTTGGCACCCCCGCGCTGGCCACATCGAAACGCAGAGTACTGGTTGCTGGCGGCGGGCCGGGTGGCATGAAGGCCGCCGCGGTGGCAGCCGAACGCGGCCACGAGGTCGCCCTGTTTGAACGGAGTGCCCAACTTGGCGGTCAGACCCGGCTGGCGCAACTCTTGCCGCATCGGGCCGAGTTTGGCGGCATCATCACCAACCTGACGCGCGAGATGGAACTGGCCGGGGTCAACATCCGAAAGGGCGTCGAAGTTACCGAAGCTTCGATCACCGACTATGCCCCCGACACCGTCCTTGTCGCAACTGGCGCCACCCCGCGCTGGCCGGAGTTCGAAGGGCGCGATGACGCGCATGTCGTGGATGCATGGCAAGTCCTGCAGGGGGGCGTCAATGTTGGAAAATCGGTCGTCGTCGCAGATTGGCGGGCCGACTGGATCGGTATCGGCATCGCCGAGCTTTTGGCGCAGAACGGCCACTCGGTCCGGCTGGCAGTCAACGGCTACATGGCGGGACAGTCCATCCAGATGTATGTCCGCGATGCCAGTATCGGACGCTTGCACGGTCTCGGCGTGGAAACCCTGCCCTTCATGCGCCTGTTCGGCGCCGATGAGGACAGCGTCTATCTTCAGCACATCATGAACAACGAGGCGGTGATCTGTGACGGCGTCGACACGCTGGTTTTGTGTCAGGGCCACACCCCTCTTAACACTGTCGAGGACCTGGTCCGCAAACTTGGACTGGAACACCACCTGATCGGGGACTGCGTCGCCCCGCGCACCGCCGAAGAGGCTGTGCTGGAAGGGTTGCGGGCCGGGCTGGCTGTCTAACCGAAAAAACGGTGCCAACCAGACCTCCGAAGCTGCGTCGAGTCTGATGAATAACTGATATGAAAAAGCAAAAGGGTCTGCGATCATTCAGTTGACCCAGTCAGACATGGCTCGAATCTGATCTGCCAGCTTGGCGATATTATACAATCATACCGGGATGGTTTGATGCGCTTTTCAGGATTGCTCCTTCCGGTCATTGGTGCCGTGATCGCAAATATTGCGGCAACCCGACCGGCTAAAGCCTGTGCCGTGTGCACTGAGATGCCTGATACATCCCTTGCGGATCGCCTGCTATCTGCGGATGCCATTGTGCTGGCCGGGCCAGGACCGGGCAATCCGTTCATGCTTGTTCCAAAGGAAATTCTGAAAGGCACGACGCAGGACCTCGCAAGGCTGCCCAAGATTCCCTTTCTTGTCGGCAGCACAACACGGGCCGCCTTTCGGGCTGACCCGCAAAAGGCCGTTCTTTTGACCTACGGGGCCACCGACAAAGATGCTGCGGGGCGCAGCCTGTCGCGCAAATGGCGCAGGGTTTTCATGCTCACTCCGGAAAGAGCACGTTTTATGAAAGCGCTGAATTCCGCAGAGAAAACCTGGCAGCCCGGCGATATCGTCTCAGCTGACCGTATTGCGCTTTTTGCCGCGTAAATATCGCACCAAGACAGGGCTTTGCGCGATACCGCGCTGATTGAAATCGATCGCGCGCCGTATGACCTTGTTCGATCGTTGCGAATAAACGTTCCCTCAGATCAGCTGCTGCGAGAGTTCCGTGATAAAAATCGTACCGGTCTTTTCCCTGTTTCCATCCGCCTGCTGGGCCTGCAAACAGACGATGCCGAGGCCGTCTAGATTGTCCGGTCACGGTATCGGCGCACATCGCGCTTAGGCAGCAGCCACCTATACCAATGGGCTTTGGCCGGGATCGAAGTGGATGGATCAAATGCGGTCGCTGCCGTCGATGACGCGCTTGGTACGGGCAGCCGAAAACTGGAAGACCGGCGCGCTCAGGTTCGTGCTTTGGCTGAAGGCGGTACAGTCTCACCAATGCTCCGAGAACAGAGCATCCAGATTTTCTCGCGGGTTTTGAACCACGATAGCGCGTTGGCGTTGGCAAACGGGTTTCCACATCCTGACGCTTTCCTCACTCCTGCCCGAGGCCCATGCGGGGGAAGGGGTTAGAATGCTCGCGTGAATCCGACACCATAGACGAGCTGGTTGCGGTCACCTCGCTCCGAGACGATGGGGCTGTCCGCGGCATCACCCAGCAGGCGGCTATACAAAAAACCGGTGCCGACTTGCCATTCCCGGCTCAGAGGTTGGATGAACACGGCACCGAAACGCAGATCACGCACACCCGAACCCGCGTCGAAGACGGGCAGCCCACTGGCCGCAGCGCCCGCAGGGGTGACCGAGAAATAGGTGCTCATGAACTCCGAGGACCCAAAGGACGCCGCCGCGTACAGACCCAACGCCGCATAGCGTCCGGCCGGGAGCCACCTGTTGAAATTGACCGAGATTGTATAGCCGTCATTGTCGCCCCAAACACCATGCAAGAAGCTGGCGCCGACTGCCCACCTGTTCCGGGGATCTTTGCCCACATCTTCATAGGCCCCGAAAACACCCAGTTCGAGCGACCCGTCAACGTCCGGGAGCTTGGCGACGACATCGTCTTTCACATCGCTCCGGCCAAAACGGTACATGCCTGCAGGTCCGAACCGCCAATTGCGATTTTCCAGCAGGTTTATCCTTGCATAGCTGACTTCAAGAGCAACGTAGCGCTGTTCGCCAAATGTATGGCGCGCGATTGGAGCGGCTCCGACAACGGTTTCATCGGCCCCGATATTTTCCGGGTATGGCCCGATACCGAGCCCGACATAGGACGGCAGGTAGGTTGGAGCCAGGGAAAGAAACTCAGAATCCGCGGCCACGGCACTGGCAGAAAGACAGAGGCAAAGCAGGCTGCGGCTTAGTAACGGCGTTGGCAAGGGGGCCTTCTTGAAATGTGTTTGGGTCCAATAGTGTGCCCGGTGTGGTTGACGCATTGAAAAGTGTCAACATCTGCAGCCACGACTTAGTTGCTGAACCCCGACCTCAGCCCAAGGATTGAACAGTGGCGCGGCGACCACTGCAGCGTTCCCACAGCTTCATCCGACGCGTTCTTCTACGCCGAAGAGCGGACTATGCGAGTGCACTCCGGCTCAGGTGACCTAAGTCTGGTGCCGTGTCTGCCAACCAACCAGGCTGAAGCACGCAAACAGGATTGCAGCGACGCAGACAATCGAAGGGCCTGCAGGTGTGTCGAACACGTAAGCGGCCCTCAACCCGGCGATGGCGGAAACCGCACCGATCACGGCAGCGATCAAAGCCATCGTTTCCGGGGACTTTGCCAGGCTGCGCGCGGCAGCAGCCGGAATGATCAACATGGCCGCGATCAGCAGAACGCCCACCACCTTGATCGCCACTGCCACGGTAACGGCAAGCGAAAGCGTCAGGATCAACTGCTCGCGCTTGGGGTCAAAGCCGCTGGCATAGGCCAGTTCCTCGTTCAATGTCGCGGTCAGCAGTTGGGACCACCGCCATACAATCAACGCCACGACAAGGGCAGCCCCGCCCCAGATCACCAGCAGATCAGAGCGCGAAACTGCAAGAATATCGCCAAAGAGATACGCCATCAGGTCAATGCGAACGCCCGACAGAAACGAAACCGCGACGAGGCCGAACGCAAGTGCGGAATGGGCCATGACGCCCAGAAGCGTATCCATGGCGTAGCCACGACCGGCCAACAGGGTCACGGTCAGCGCCATGGTCAACGCGACAACCAATGCGCCCGGGAAAATGGACATTTGCAGCGCCAGTGAAAGCGCAACGCCAAGGATGGCCGCATGTGCTGTTGCATCACCGAAATACGCCATCCGGCGCCAGACGACGAAACACCCGAGGGGGGCGGCGGCAAAGGCCACGCCAACACCCGCAAGCGTGGCACGGGTCATGAAATCATCAAGCATTATTCTGCGGCTTCCTGAGAGTGATCACAGTGATCGTGATCGTGGTCATGATCATGACGGTAAAGCGCCAGCGCGCCGCCCGTCCCGGTTCCGAACAGCGCACGGTATTCCGGGGCCGAGGCCACGACGGCGGGCGACCCTTCGCAGCACACGTGGCCGTTCAGGCAGATCACCCGGTCCGAAGCACTCATGACCACATGCAATTCGTGGCTGATCATCAGAATGGCACATCCGGTTTCGCGGCGCACATCTTCGATCTGGCGATAAAACGCTGCCGATCCCGGTTGATCCAGACCCTGGGTCGCCTCGTCCAATAACAGGACCTCAGGCCGATTGATCAGAGCGCGCGCCAATAGCACCCTCTGAAACTGCCCGCCGGACAATTGTGACATCTGGCGCTGCAAAAGATCAGGCACGCCCGCCGTTTCAAGCGCCTGTGCGCAGCTTTTGCGTGAAACACGGTGAGTCAAACCCATGAAGCGCTCGACCGAAATTGGCAGGGTCGGGTCGATATGCAGTTTTTGCGGAACATATCCGATCTTCAGACCAGGCTTGAGGGACACTTTCCCGACGGATGGCTTGGTCGCACCGATGATCGCCCGTAACAGGCTGGTCTTGCCGGACCCGTTTGGGCCGACAATCGTCACGATCTCTCCGGGCTCAATTGCCATGTCCACATGACGCAGAACGGTATTTGCGCCGTAGCGCACGCTGAGGTTCTCAACGGTGATCAGGGTCATCTCTACGCCTTTTTGGTGCAGTCGGGGCAGATTCCCTCGGCTTCTACAACCGTTCGCTCGATCTCGAAACCCGCCGCACGCGCCGCCGCGCCAAGGACGCCCTTGGCCGGAGCGGACTGAGCCTCGGCCACCGCATCGCATTTTCTGCAGATCATAAAGGCCGGGGAATGCGCAGCACCGGGATGCGAGCAGGCGACAAACGCGTTCAAACGTTCGATCTTGTGCACGAACCCGTTCTGGACAAGGAAATCAAGCGCGCGATAGGCGACTGGCGGTTGGGACCCAAACCCTTCATCCCGCAAACGATCAAGGATGGCATAGGCGCCTAGCGCCCGATGCTCCTGCAGCAACATCTCCAGAACCTTGCGTCGAACCGGGGTCAGACGCAGCCCTTCCTCTTTGCACCGAGCTCCCGCCGTGGCCAGCGCAGTTTGGACGCAATGTTCGTGATCATGTTTCTGGAACCCAACCGGGGCCGTATCGTCGACCGGAATGGGGTGCGTGTCACTTGTCATGTTATTCCATATCATGTATGCGGCTCGTAACGTTATAAAATCACACAGAGGGTCTGATGTCCAGAAAGCTTCTCCCAGTATCGATTTCGGCTGCACTTATGGGTGGAACGGCCATGGCGGATGTTCCGAACGTCGCAGTCGATATCGCGCCGGTTCATTCGCTGGTGACCCGGGTCATGGAGGGTGTTGGGTCACCGAATCTGATTGTTCCGCCCGGTGCCTCGCCGCATGAATACAACCTGCGCCCCTCGGAAGCTGCTGCATTGCAAGAGGCCGATCTGGTGTTCTGGATCGGTGAAGACCTGACGCCGTGGATGGAAGGTGCAATGGAAACGCTGGCCGGTGGCGCAACCGTCACGTCATTGCTGGAATCGGACGGAACAGTTCGTCTGGATTTCCGTGAAAATGCCCTGTTCGAGGCGCATGAACATGGGGACGAAGACGACCATGGGCATGAGGAACATGCTGAAGGTGAGGACCATGACGACCACGATCATGAGGAGCATGCCGAAGACAAGGATCATGACGAAGAGCACACGCATGAAGACGAGGATCACGAAAAGCATGACGATCATGGCCACGAAGATCACGCCGACCACGAAGAGCATGAACATGGCGACCATGATCCCCACGCCTGGCTGTCTCCGGCAAATGCAGAAACCTGGCTGAACCTGATCGCGGCGCAACTATCGGCCGCCGACCCAGACAACGCGGGCGCGTATTTTGCAAACGCTGCCGCCGCGCGTGATGAGATGGCAACGCTGTCGGCCGAGGTTGCCGAGACATTGGAGCCTGTTCGCGGTGGCAGCTTCATCGTGTTTCACGACGCCTACCAGTATTTCGAGAACGCGTTTGATTTCCCGGCATCGGGCGCAATATCGATCAGTGACGCAGCCGACCCAAGCCCGGCGCGCATTGCCGAGATTCAGGCGCGCATCCGCGAAGAGGGCGTCGATTGCGTGTTGGCAGAACCGCAGTTCAACGCTGGAATTGTGGACACCGTGCTGGACGGGACCGAAGCCAAAACCGGCGTGATAGATCCGCTCGGGTCCGATCTTGAACCCGGCGCGGCGCTGTACCCGCAAGTCATCCGCAACATGGCCAAGACACTGGCCGATTGCCTGTAATCCTTGCGAACGGCCCGGTCGAAATTGAAGCATCGACCGGGTCAATCACTGTTTGAGACGTTAGCGTCTCTGGTCAGCTCAACTCCGACAACTTTCCGAACAGGCCATGGTCATGATGTGGGTAGCTTGTGTTTTTCTTTCCCTTATTGTTACGTTATCACATTATACTCAAAGGAGTGTGTAGTGATTTCTCACGCGGCTTACGGCACCGACCCCACCAATGACCGACGCGTACCGGTCACTGTTCTGACCGGCTTTCTCGGCGCCGGTAAAACGACGCTTCTGAACGCAGTTCTCTCAGGGACTTCTGCGGGCAAAATCGCAGTCATCGTGAATGAATTTGGCGAAGCCGGGCTGGATCACGATCTGATCGAGGCAGTCGAGGATGAGATCGTCCTGATGCAATCCGGCTGCCTTTGCTGCTCCATCCGGGGCGACTTGGCAGGGACGATTGCAGATCTGATCGAACGGCGGGACGATGGGCTTCTGCAATTTGAGCGGATCGTCATCGAAACAACCGGGCTTGCGGACCCTGCCCCCATTCTGCAGACGTTACTTGTCGACCCCGAATTGGCGCGCAATACCCGCTTGGATGGCCTGGTCACACTCGTCGATGCGGTCAACGGAGCTTGGACCCTGGACACCCAGTTCGAAGCCGTCTCGCAGGTCGCGATGGCGGACCTGATCCTTCTCAGCAAAACTGATCTGGTTTCCAGGTCAGAGGCAGACGCCCTCTCGCAACGGCTGAGTGGCCTGAATCCCACCGCCCGGATCGAGCGGCCCTTGGCCGGGCAATTTGATCCGGACAAGCTCTGGGGTTTGAGCGGCCTGCGCAAGGACGTAGACCAAAGGGATGCCATTACCTGGACCACCCATGCCTTGCCCGAAGAAGACCCGTTGGCCAACCTTTCCGGGTTTTCCAAGCCAAAGGCCGCGCCTTTTGCGGGGTCACCCCATGACACGCGGATCAGTTCCGAGTCGATTGTGCTGGACGCGCCCATCAGGGATTCCACCTTTGACTACTGGCTGGACTCACTGATCGCGCTCAAAGGCCCGGACATTTTGCGCGTCAAAGGCATCGTCTTTCTTCAGGGCATCGATGTGCCCTTCGTATTTCACGGTGTGCAGCACGTTTTCGACCCGCCCGTGCCGTTGAATAACTGGATCGGGGATGACCGCCGCTCGCGCATTGTGGTCATCGCCCGTGATCTCAGCCGTCCCGAATTGCAGCGCAGCCTCGACATGCTGCGTGCGCATCAACCCAAATCCGCCATGAAAGAAGAGTTTCAGAGCCATGACTGATACCCGTCTTCCCGTCACCGTCCTGTCCGGCTTTCTCGGGGCTGGCAAAACCACCCTTCTGAACCGGGTTCTGAACAATCGCGAAGGTCGGCGTGTTGCCGTCATCGTCAACGACATGTCCGAAGTGAATATCGATGCCGATCTGGTGCGCGCCGAAACCGAGCTGAGCCGCACCGACGAGACGCTGGTTGAGATGTCGAACGGCTGCATCTGCTGCACACTGCGCGACGACCTGCTGGACGAAGTGCGGCGGCTGGCGGCAGAAGGCCGGTTCGACTATCTGCTGATCGAGTCCACGGGCATCTCGGAACCCCTTCCCGTCGCGGCAACCTTCGACTTTCGAGACGAAGATGGGCAGAGCCTGTCGGACGTTGCCCGCCTTGATACGATGGTTACGGTCGTCGATGCCGTGAACTTGCTAAAGGACTTCTCAAGCCATGACTTCCTGCACGATCGCGGCGAGACGATCGGAGAAGGCGATGAGCGGACGCTGGTTCATCTGCTGACGGACCAGATCGAGTTCGCCGACGTCGTCATTCTGAACAAGATTGACGATGCGGGACCGGACCGAACCGATGCTGCGCGAAAAATCATCCGCAGCCTGAACGCGGACGCCAAGATCATCGAAACAAACCACTCCGATGTTGACGCCGACGCTATTCTGAACACCGGGTTGTTCGATTTCGAAGCCGCCCATCAGCATCCGATGTGGGCGAAAGAGCTGTATGGCTTTGCCGATCATGTGCCGGAAACCGAGGAATACGGCGTTGCGTCTTTTGTTTACCGCGCCCGCCGGCCGTTTGAGCCCGAAAAGATTCTGGCCCTGCTGAACGGCGACTTGCCCGGTGTAATCCGGGCAAAGGGGCATTTCTGGATTGCAACGCGGCCCCAATGGGTCGCGGAGTTCTCATTGGCCGGTGCGCTGTCGAGCATTCAGCCAATCGGGACATGGTGGGCCTCCGTGCCCGAAACCCGGTGGCCTGAACACCCCTCGGTCCTTGACTACATCAAACAGCACTGGGCAGAGCCATGGGGCGACCGGCGGCAAGTGATTGTCTTTATCGGCGCGGGCATTGATTGGCCTGTTCTCAAATCGCGGCTCGATGCCTGCTTGCTGCCCGAGACCGTCGCGCCCAGCCCAGACGCTCTACCCACGGACCTGCCGGACCCGTTCCCGATCTGGCGCAGGGTGGAGGACGCCGCGTGAGCTTGGTTCGGGCAGAATTGAAGAGCGCAGCGGTGGGTGTCGGTGTTGCCGACACATTGAACGGGTTGGCAAAGATTGAAATGCCGGGATGCGCGGCAACGATCTGGCGGCGCCAGCTGAGTTCAGAGTTTCAGGCATGGATCGACGCGCTTGATCCATCGCAGTTGCCAACCGCACGGCTTGTTCTGCGCCCCGGGGCCATCCCAAGTGCCATGCAGCATCTGTGCGACATTGCAGGCATGGAAGACACGGCAGAACGCAGCTGGTTCGAAAACGATATCTCCGATTTGGCAGCGCGGTTCGCCAAGATGATGCGCGTGCCATTTCTGCGCCTTCGGCTGGACGCGATCAACACCAACGCTTGTCGGAAATTCCACATTGATGCCATCTATGCACGCCTGATCTGCACCTATCGGGGCACTGGCACGCAATACGGGATTTCGACTGATGGCGAAGACCCAAAGCGAATTTTCACCGTCCCGACCGGCGCACCGATGGTCATGCGCGGCACGCTTTGGCCGCAGGACCCGCCAGCGGGCTTGGTACACCGCTCACCACCGATCGCGGGCACGGGAGAAACGCGCCTGGTTCTTGTTCTGGATCCAATTTTTGACATCGAAGAGGGCGACTGATGGGCCGCAATCTTGGTCAGACAAATCTGCGGAAACGGCGCCGCCGAGAAGATCCGATGCGCGAGTTCGACCGCCTTCCCCCAGTTTTGCGCGCATGGGTGGCGCAGGCCGCCCTGCCCTGGCGTCCACGCTCGGTTCTGCGCGCCTATAACAATGCGCTGGCCCGAACGGGCGACCAAAGGCACGCGCTGGATGAACTCAGACGCCTCGAGTCTTTGCAATTGGCGAAAGACGCCAGAGCAGCAGTCATGTGATCTCGGTCGGTAAGTTGTGCCAAGCTGACTTTCAAAACCGTCCTTGGTGAATCTCTGCGTTGCTACCTGTACAATTGCCGCGATTCGATGAATGCATCGATCTGGGGCAGCACGCCGAGCACCTTTTCTACCACCCGCCGGACCGAGGTCAGATCGGCCAGGTCCATCAGGATGGACCGGACATCCGCATCGGCGCCTTCGTCCTTTTTCAGCTGTGCGAAGGTGGTCTCGGATTTGGGCGCGATGCGGTTCAGCATCACAACGGCCGCGCCTTTGGACAGAAGGATTTTGGTCTCTTTATAACCAGCGCCGGCATTGGCACCGGTGCTCACATTAGTTTTGCCGGTCAGGTCTCCTACACGCACAGGGGTCCAGCCTTTTGGGGCCGAAAGGAATTGTCTTCGCTATTGTCATGATCATTCGACTTCCGGTGGCGCTGGCAAGTCCGCCTACCAAAGCGTTTCAGTTACGCGATTGCGGTACGGTGCTTATTGAAGAAGGCATCCACGATCTCGACCATTTAGGCGATGTACTCGGGAATGTCGTAGAGGCTCACAAGGCTTGCACCGGCAACCTCGTGGAACTGATGCTCCGAGGTTACACAGTCATAATACGCCTTGGTACAGATTGCCGCTTCGAGACCAGTTTATCGCGGCGCGGCATGATTTCACGGATGACGACTACATGGGCCTGAACCGGATCGTGATGACCGAATACCTGCGCGACGTTGAATTGGCCCGGCGCGTGTTTACGCGAGCGGAAATGAGCAAAAACCCTGTGTGAAGCATCCTTTCCGGCGCTATCTAAACCGGGCCTCTTCGGAAGGTTGACCGAATATGCAACCGCTTTGCCGACCGCAGGCGCAAAGGTGTTTTTCTTCTGGCCAAAGCTCCTTGTTGGGTAGGACAGCCCAAGGGACACGTCAAATGTGCTGAGATTACAGCTCGCGTGATCGCGGTGAAGTGGCCCAACCCGAACGGATATCATTATGGAAGGAGTGTGGGAACGGGATCATTCTGTTCGCCTCTTCATCCCAAAGCCGCCACCGCAAACATTCAACGGACTCTCTGAGCCCGATGGCCGCGCTGTTCCAATTCTGGGCGATTGCCGCATTGCATTCCTTCAGGCGATAGCACGGGATTTTCGCGTTGTAGTGGTGCAGATCATGAAACCCAAAATTCAAGAGCACAAAGTCGACGAGAACCCCCAACCGCAACGAGCTTGCACCGTTCAATGCCGCAGCATGAGCGTTTTTTTCGCCCGTGTCCCGCCAATAGGTTTCCTCGAAATTGTGGCCGACATAGACGACAAAAATGCCAAAGCTACCGGCAAAAACACTTCCGAGGATCAGGGTAAAAAACGCCCACCACCCCAGGAATTTGACCACCAGAAACCAGAAGCCAAACATAGCAATGTTCTGCAACAGCACGTCCCGGACACCGACTTTCAGCGTGTTTCTGGGCCAGCGGTACTGCACAAAATAAACCAGCAACGGCCCTAGAAGGAACAACGTGACCGGATGCCTGTAGATGCGATAGATCAGCTTCTTGGAAATGGGCGCGGCTTCGTATTCGCGCCGTGTCATCACATAAACCTCGTGGACATCCCGGTGCTTTAAGTCTCCGAGATGCTGATGGTGCAGATTGTGATTGTACCTCAGAACGCTGTGCGCAATGCCCGAGAAAATCGAAAGGCAGTTGCCCAGAAGATCGTTCAGCTTTCGGCTGGAGAAATAGCTGTAATGCCCACAATCGTGTTGGATAGAATAAAGCCTCAGAATTCCTGCGCCAAAAAGCAATGCACCACCAAACAGCGCCAGCCAGGAACCGGGAAAGGCGGCGGGAACGCCCAGCCCAAGCGCAACGATGACCACACTGATCGCAAGGGCTTTGCAGGCCGACCAATCGTCTGCTCGTGCAAATTCACGCGGAACTTTGATCGAGTTCATTCTTAATCGCTTGTCAAAACCTGCTAATTTGAAGGCACTTTGTCACCAACGGCCTGACCTTAGCAAGGGTCAGTCAGCTTATGGTCGTCTGGAAATACACCCGCCTTGGCACAATGACCGCCCGAACCATCCCCAATTGTCACTCGGACACGCGGGAAAACTCCAAGAACATGTAGGGCTGAAGGTTCTCGCAAGGCCCAAGGCGAAACACCTGCGTAAGACCAAGAGCCTTTGCCGCGCGCCCGACCTTGTTGAACACTCCGATATGCTTCTGGAACACGGGATCGGTGTTGAACCGGTCGATCATCCGGTCCGTTATCTCGTGCCGCACACGCAATTTCAGCTGAGACCCCGCCAGATGGCGCTTGATCTGGGACAGCTGGACAAAGTTCAGACTATTCCAAAGGCCATGCACCTCATAGGTGTTCTCGACCCAGTCAATGCGCCGCCTGAACATTCTGCCGGTCGTTGCCTTAGAACCGACAACGGGGATGTTGAAATGGGGCTCATAGGGAAAGCCATAATTGGGGCACAGCACCAGACACCGTCCTTGTGGTGTCAGGAACCGAGGAAGCGTGTCCAGAAAGTGCCGCCAATCCGGCAGATGCTCCAGCACATTGACCAGATAGACCAGGTCATAAGCCTTTGAGGGGTCATAATCTTCGTAGGCCGACCGATGAATTCGTGCCCCCAGCCCCTGGGCATGTTGCAGGACGCCTTCCATCGTCTCGAACCCTTCGGCAAAGGGTTCGATCCCTTCCATGTAGATGTTTGGGCTCTGTTGCCCCAGCAATGTCAGCAGGATTCCAGCGCCGCAGCCGATTTCAAGCGCGCGGGCACCCGATGGCAATGCCGAAATCTCGGGGGCCAGATTGTGATAATGGAACCGTGCAGCGCTGAGCCAGATGTCTTTCAGTGGGAAGTCGAACCTTGCGAAATCGTCCAGAACCTCATCGATTAAAAAAGGCCTTTCTCGGCGGTTCAACGAATGCATACTGATCCCGACATGATTAGTTTCGGAAATTGATAGAACAATGTGTTGGAGTGGACCAGCTTCATATACGATAGCAGCCATTGGGGTCGTCGCCACCGTAAAAGCAATACGTCAGGGCGACAGCGCCTTGCTCTGGTCCCCGCTGGTGTATTTCACGGCCATCGAAGTGCTGCAGGGATACTCCTACTCGGTCGAAGGCCAGTGTGCCCTGCCCCAGAACCAGGTCGCAGCCCTGCTGGCCTATGTGCACATCGCGTTCCAGCCATTGTTCACCTGTATCCTGGCGCTGTACTTCATCCCAAGCGACATGCGCCGGATGATCATGCCGATCGTGCTGGGCATCGGGGCACTGACCGGAGCGTATCTGTTGATACAAATCTATCCCTTCGAATGGGCCGGCGCGTGCAGGCCCGGGCGGCTGTTGTGCAGCGACCATCTTTGCGTGAAGAAGGAAAGCTGGCATATCGGCTGGCACTTACCCTTGAATGATCTGGGAGAGCGGCTGCCCGCCACGATATTCGGGCAACAATACGATTTGAATTTTCCGGTTTATTTCACCGTGATGTTCATACTTCCGGCCCTGTTCGGCGCCTGGAAAGTGGCTGGTTTTCAACTGTTGGTCGGACCGACACTGGCTTGGGCCACGGCATCCAGCCCCACGGAAATGCCCGCCATATGGTGTCTTTTCTCGCTGGGGATCGTCGTGACTATTGTCTTCACGCCACTACGGGAATTTCTGTTCGTGAAGACCTGGCCCTTATGGGATGTGCTGCGCAAGGTGAACGGTAGATATAAAAGAACACTCTAGAAACCGTACAAGCCGTTCACCCTACGCATCACCATTTCTCCTCTCATCACGCTTGCGATCTGAATGTGTTCAACTTTGGACACCAAGACCCCCCTCGAGCATTTGAAAGGCGAAAATCCAAACCGACACGGCCCTAGGCCGTGTCTTTTTCAGCCAGTTGGTAAAGAACCCACTCTTCTGACAGCCCCTTCAATGTCTTTGGCCCCACCTTGGAGAATTCCAGACCTGACCCAAGAACCAGGTCGCGGACGGTGCTGGACACCCAGACATGCCCGCCCGGTGTGAGGCTGAGAACACGGGCCGCAATTGCAATCGCGATCCCGGTCACGTCGTTCACGGTGCGCAAACACTCGCCCGCATGAATCCCGGTGCGGATCTTGAGGCCGGATTTACTTGCTTCGGCCTGAAACTCCCGGGCACATGCGATTGCGGCACTGGGTCTTGGGAACGCTGCCAGCAATCCATCACCCATCAACTTGATAAGTGAGCCGTCGTGCCGAGCAACCGTCTTGATCGCGGCCGCATCAAGACAATCCATGACATCCCGCCATTTCGCGTCGCCAAGGCGTGCGATGATTTCGGTCGAATTCACCACGTCGGTCATCATGATCGTGATCAGGAGACTGTCGTTTTCATTGTCGCCTGCGTTAAGCGAAATGTTCTCTTGAAAAGTCTGGTCGATCAGGTTGCCCTGATCCGACTGGGCCTTGCCGGGCCGGGTCGGGAATCTTTTAACAATCGCCGGATCGTCTCTGGTCATGTCGAGAACACCCAAAGAACCAAGGTTCTTCCAGGGGCTCAGCGGTTCAAGCATTTCGGGATAATCAACAGGCTCAATAATTGAAAACGATGTGTTCAGCATTTGTGCACCACCAAATAAGGTATTTGCACTGCAGGCTACTTGCTTATTGTCAACAAGCCGCGACGCAAATGTTAATGAGATATTAACGGCGGCTGGTTTAGCGCACGCTAGGCTTGTGCCTTACGGGGTACATATTCCAAAAAGGAGTTAGAGCACAGCGGACCGCGACATCCACCCACGTGAAATCGCGTATCGAAACATGGTGTTGAGGACGGACCCTTGAAGAAGCTGAATGTACTGTTGGTAGAAGATGATCCGTCACTGCTTGCTTTGACGTCCGCGCTTCTCAGACCTCATTTCAGTGTTCTGCAGGCCTCTAATGTTGCAGAGGCCCGCGCGGTCCTTGCCTCAAAACCTGTCGATATTGCGCTGCTCGATCTGGGCCTGCCGGACGAGGACGGACTGGTTCTGGCCCGTTCGATGCGGGCGAAATCGGCCCATCCCCCCATCATCTTCGTGTCCTCCAGGGACAGTGCCAGTGACAAGATCAACGGGCTGGACATTGGGGGTGACGACTACTTGACCAAACCCTTTGATCCCGATGAGCTTTTGTCGCGCATAAACGCGGTTCTGCGGCGAACGAACGCCCATGCGTCGGCCCCGCGCAGGGAGACCCGGGTGCGCCTTGGTGAAGTGGAAATAGACCTCGACACAAGGCAAGTGTGGAACGAGCGGCTGGAAACCACCCCCTTCACCCGCGCCGAATTCGATGTGTTGATGGCGATCGTCAATGCAAACGGGCGGGTGTTGTCCCGCGCGGTTCTGCTGGACGCCGTTGCCCTGTCGCCGGATCATGATGCCGGCGAACGCACAATCGACGCATTGGTCGCGAAAATCCGCAAAAAGCTGTCCAACGGACAAGATGGACCCAAAATAATCTCAACTGTCCATGGCGTCGGCTACCGGCTGGGGCTGGTGCGCAGTTGAAAGCCCGAGCCTACATATATGACGAGCCTATCAATGCGGTTACCCAAAACTTCGTTGATAAGACAGTCGAGGGCAAATACCGCGAGTGGTATTTCGAATCCACGCGCGGCCAATTCCGGACCGCCTTGTTGTTCGGGGCGTCGTTCTACGTCGTTTACGCCTTTCTTGAAGTCTTTGTGCTGAATGGGCGGTCATTCTCGGGACAGGACTTGGCAGTCTGGGGGGCCAGACTATTCATCATCTCGTTTATCTTTGGACTTTTCTTTTTCTCTCACAAGCTTCCCGCGCGCACGCTGCCCATCATCATTTCGGTTGGCTGGACCGCGATGTACCTTGCGATCTGGGCTGCGTTTGCGTTTTCGGGCGATCATGCCTCCAAAGACTTCCTGTACCGCTTTGCTTTGATCAGTTTGGCGGGAACAGTTTTTCTGCCCTTTGTCTTTTCTCACTCGGCAGCGCTGCAACTTATGCTTTTCATCCCGGTCTCCTATTTTCTGGTGTTTGATAACTCCGGCAGCGGCATCGATACCTGGATCGGGCCTTCCTTTGTTCTGTGCTCGACCGTTCTGATTGGCCTTTATGCCAAGTTTTTCTCGGAAAGGACGTTGCGGGCAAACTTTGTGCAAAGTGTCTATCTTGAAAAAGCGCGTAATGACGCGGAGAAGGCGAATGAAGCAAAGTCGCAGTTTCTGGCAACCGCCAGCCATGAGCTCCGCACACCCCTGAACGGCATCGTCGGGAATATCCGGCTGATCAAACTGATGCCCCAGGACCGCGCGTCGCTGGATCAGCGGCTGGACGAAATCGAACGCTCGAGCCTGGCGATGAGAAACCTCATCGACGACGTTCTGAACATCGCAAGGCTGGAAGAAAAAGCCGAAGATCACGAGTTTCAGACTTTCAACCTGTCTGAAATCCTTCAGGATCTTGAGGCCGTTCTGCGCCCGCTGGCCCGTTCCAAAAATCTGCAGCTGATCATCCCTCAATTCGACGATGGCGTTTACCTCAGCGGCAATAGCGGACACCTGAGGCACATCCTGCTGAACCTTCTGGGCAATGCAGTGAAATTCACCCATGAGGGCTCGGTGACCTTGTCGTTCGAGCAATCGAAACAGTCCGTGGCCTTCACGGTCAGCGACACCGGGATCGGTGTACCCGAGGATCAGGTTGCCAGCATTTTTGAACCCTTCACGCAGGCATCGAACATTGACTCCCGCAAAATAGGGGGAACCGGGCTGGGGCTTTCGATCGTGCGCGGGCTTGTGACCTCGCTGGAAGGGCAGGTGTCCGTGAAAAGCAGCCTGGGTGAAGGCACGGTTTTCCGGGTCGAAGTCCCGTTTCAGGCCGCCCCGGCACCGTCGCCCCAATCCGAGGCCGCAGGGCTGGCTGTTACTGTGGGCAAGCAGCAGAACGTTCTGATTGTCGAAGACGATCCCACCAGCATGGAAATCCTCAAAAGCCTGTTGGAGCGAGATGGCCATGAAGTCACCGCCGCAGCAAACGGCCGCGATGCAAAAGAGCTGTTCCGGCCAGACGACGTTGATTGCATTCTGACTGATATCCGCCTTCCCGATACGACGGGCGTTCAACTGGCACGCGACCTCAAGGGAATTGCCAGGGCCAAGCGGCCTGAAAAGACGATCGCGACCATCGCCGTGACAGCAAACGTGATGCCCGAAGACCTTGATGAGTATACGGCAGCAGGGTTCGACGCAGTCGTCTCCAAGCCGCTGGACGAACGTGTTCTGTACGGAGCGATCCGAGCGTCGATAGATAAACACCCATCAGACAAGCCATACGTGTCCAAAGGGTCAGAAGCCACCAAGGCGCGCCTGAGCAAGTTCCTGAGCGGTGAAGAAATGGAACAAGTCTTTCTGGCTTTCAGAGACTCACTGGAAGATTGCCACACGCAGCTGAAGAAAGCGCAAAAGCAGGGAGATCGGGATCGGATAGAGTTCCTGGTACATCGAGTATCCGGCAGCGTTTCGAGCTTTGGCGAAACTGAACTTGCCAACATGGCAAAATCTGTCGAAGCACTCTTGAAGTCCGGCACTGAAAACTATGGCGCCGAGTTGAAAGAACTGATTGATTCCTGTGGGACCGTATTGAAGAGCCTCAAAAAACGAACGGCTTGACAGGCCGGGCTCCGACAGTCGCCCCTTCTGTCCGGAAATAGAACATAACAAGGCACGTTCAGGCTTTTTCTCACAATCTTGGGTGTTGCATACTAACGCGTACTGTAATTACGCGCGCTTCCCCTCGACAATAATAATCCTCAAGGTCCGTTAGTTGTTTTATATTTTATTGGCATTCTTAGGCCCCTTTTTGTGCCCTCAGGGCCATAACAGGAAACAGGGCACAAGAAATAAGATGAACTGAATTCATCTCATCTCGAAATTTTGAAATATTGAAAAAGGTCCGACCCCTGTCAGTTTGCGCGTGCAATCAGGCCTCTCTCAGGATGGAAAAGAGAACCCCTATGGCACAAGATCTCGTTGCTCAACTGGATGACAAGCTGCGTGCAAAGCGTGAATCCTTCGACAAACCCCCTGTGATCGACATCGCTCCGTTGCTGGACGGCAGTGACAAGCAGAAAGTGGCAAAGGAAATTCGGTGGGCACTTTCGAACGCCGGTTTCATGTATGTGAAGAATCACGGCATCGCGCAGGATTTCGTCGATCAGGTCTTCGACGTCACCCGCCGCTTTTTCGGCCTGCCGATGGAAGACAAGATGAAGCTGCATGTCAGCAACTCGGACGTGGCACTTCGCGGCTATATCGAGCCCTACGGAGAAAACACCGACCCGACCAAGACCAAGGACCTGAAAGAGTGTTTCGACATCGGGCCCGAGCGCGACGCATTGGAGGGACCGTTCTTCGGCCCCAATCAATGGACGGACGCACTGCCCGAATTCCAGGACCTGGTCTATGGCTACCACCAGAAAATGGTCACGCTGTCCAAACAGTTGCTGGGCGGTATCGCTTTGAGCCTGGACCTGTCTGAAACCCACTTCGAAAGCCAGATGCAAAACCCGATCAGCATCCAACGTTTGCTGCACTACCCACCGCAAAACGGCATGATTGACGAAAAGATTATCGGTATCGGCGCACATACCGATTATGGAAACCTGACCATTCTGGCTCAGGACGATGTCGGTGGTCTTCAGGTGATGAACCGCGAAGGCAATTGGGTCGAGGGGTCTCCGATCCCGGGGACGTTCGTGATCAATATCGGGGACCTGATCCAGCGCCTGACCAATGATGTCTATCTGGCTAACATGCATCGTGTCATCAACACATCGGGTCGCGAACGCTATTCAATCCCGTTCTTCATTGATGCTGACTATGATGCGGTGTTCACGCCTTTGGACACGTGCATCTCGGACGAAAATCCGCGCCGCTATGAAGGCGTCACATGCGGAGCACATAAGTTCGGACGCTTCGCCGCCAGCTACGCCCATCTGAAAGTGAGCCTCCGCAACTGACCAGGTTGTCAGAGTTCAAAGAGGCATCGTCGCAGTCTCTGTCATGAGCGGTTTTTGAGTGTGCTCTTCGCCAGGGCTGAGCTGAAAACACACAATCGACGCCATTTGAGGCGTCGATTGCAAGCCACTCAATGGGGCCGCAACGAACCTAAGCGCCCCGCCCCCTTTGAGCATCCCGGACAAGAGCGGCCATACGGTAAAACCCATGCGCCATTTTGGTATACGGCATCAGCAGAAAGAAGGTCAGAACCGATCCAAGGTGGATGGCAAGAAGCGCAGGCATCAGAGACGTTGAGCCAAGGGCATAGAGAACCAGCCCGCTAAACCCCACAAACCCGAGCAACATGATGAATCCGATATCGCCGCCCCATGCCAACGGGTCGCCGAGGTCGCGGTCTGACTTTTGCTTCAGCAGTGCCATGGCACCGCAGCCTACTGTCAGCAGGATGCCACCGGAAATCCCGAATAGCTTGGGCAACGACCAGAACCCGTAAGGCGCGTGCATCCCGAAGCCATAATGCATGATCGTCGCTACCGATGTAGACGCAAAGCACAGCAGGAACCCATACATGATGGCGTGGTGAATGTGACGTCGACCCTGACTGAACCGGTCTTCATCCTCAAAATTACAGCCCTCGCCGTGGCCTGCGGAGAGATCCTGCATCCTGCCGGCGCGCTTGAAGGCCGTCATCAAATCAGTCTTTTGGATGGGTTTGCCGCCGACCGCAGTCCAATAGCGCCTCAGGCTGAAGGCGATGCTAAAGAGCGGCAGCAAAAATGCCGGAGCAAAGATCGCGACCATCGCATTGTGCGACAGAACGGCGTAAAACCCCTCCCCTCCGCCGGAGCCGATGGCGCGTATAGCCCAGAACAGCAGGGCAAATCCGATCACAAGCGCCAGCGCTATTGCCCCGCCTTGAGTGTGGAACCGGCGCGCCAGAGGCTGCGGCCATGCGAAGCTTTCCCAACTGTCTCGCCGCACCTCGGCCAGAGCTTTCGGAAAGTTGAGGTCAAACTCGTGCGGAGCCGTATACTGACAGGCGTAGTAGCAACCCCGGCAATTGTGGCACAGATTAGCCAGTTGCGTGATGTCTCCATCGGAAAACGCGCGTTCCGCATGTAAGGATGGAAAGACCGAGCAATAGCCCTCGCAATATCGGCAGGCGTTGCAGATCTCTGCCTGACGGCGGGCTTCCTGAATAAGATCAGTTTGCATATGCTGCGGCCTCACGTCCTGCGATGCGTCCAAAAACGGTTCCGATGGTCATGCCGAACCCGGCCAGGTAGCCTTGCCCCAAGATCGACCCGGCCATGGTTTCGCCAGCCGCCCAAAGGTTCTTGATCTTGCCGTTAGGGGTCGAGCACTGCGCTGCGTCGTCAACTTTCAGCCCGAGATAGGTGAAGGTCACGCCGGTGCGCAGCGAGTAACCATAGAATGGCGGCTCGGTGATTGGACGAGCCCAGTTGGTCTTGGGTGGCGTCAAACCCGAGGTGGCGACCCCGTCCAGTTCGGTCGGATGAAACCTGCTGGTGTCGCCGCAGGCGGCGTTGAACTCGGCCACCGTTGCATTCAGTTTGTCCGCAGGCAGGCCCATCATCGCGGCCAGTTCGTCCAGCGTATCCGCCTTCAACGGCGGAAACACCGAGGGCATGAACAGATTCAGTGACTTGGCGTCGATGATCACATAGCCCACCTGATCCGGCTGCGCCGCCACCAGACGGCCCCAGATCGCGTAGCGCTTGGGCCATACATCCTCGCCTTCGTCATAGAACCGCTGGGCGTCTTTGTTCACGACAATTGAAAACGGCACACAGTCCAGTCGGGTGACGATACCGCCGTCGAATTTCGGCGCGCGCCCGTCGATGGCGACCGCGTGGCATTGGGTCGGGTCGCCGACGCTTTCGACGCCTTGATCCAGAAGATCAGCCAGAACCACACCTCGGTTATACGGCGTACCCCGGATCAGAAAGTTCTTGGCAGGCTCACCCCATGCGCGGGTCAGCCAATCCGTGTCGGCCTGAAACCCGCCCGAGGCGACAATGACCGCTTTCGGAGTGATGCGATGAGACTGGCCTTCAAAGGTGTAATCAACCCACTCGATCCGGTCACTGTTCAGCTCCAGATGCGTAACCGCGGCCTCATACAACACATCAACGCCGAGACCGGCTGCAGTTCTGTAATATGCGTTCACCAACGACTTACCGCCTCCCATGAAAAAGGCATTGGTCCGCGCCAGCGATAGTGTCCCTGAAAGCGATGGTTGGAACCGAACCCCGTGCTCTTCCATCCACGGCAGGCATTCCTCTGACGTGCGGATCGCGAGGCGCGCCAAATGCTCGTCGGTTTTGCCGCCGGTGACCTTGAGCAGATCCGAGAGGTATTCGTCTTCGCTATACTCCTCAATCAACGGACCCAGAGGAGATTTGTGCATGCACCGAAAGTTACGCGTGTGGCGCGAGTTCCCACCACGATAGGGTTTCGGAGCCGTTTCGAGGATCAGAACGCGGGCACCTGCCTCGGCGGCGGTCATCGCGGCACAGAGCGCAGCGTTGCCGCCGCCAATCACAACGATATCGTAAGCTTCCTTTTGGGTGGCCATATCCTGTCCACCTATTGATTTTCGTCGATTGAGCGGTCGCGTTCCTGCAAGGCGCGAATTCGCATCCTTTGTGCGGCTTGAATATGCGCGCGCATCTCCGTCTCGGCCGCAGAACCGTCCCGGGCCTTCAAAGCTGCCATGATGCGCCGATGCTCTGCCACTGCCGCCTCGGATCGCTCGCTGTCCAGCAATTGCGAAGGCCCAAGAATCAACAGCGCCTTTTGCAAGGACAACATGGATTTGGACAAAAACCGGTTCTTGGCGGCATCCAGAAGCGTTGCATGAAAGATCCTGTTGATCTGAGTCGCGCCCGAGCCGGTACCAGCCTCGGCCAGCCGGTCATTCAATATGTCCAGCTCATCCAACTCGACATCCGACGCCGCACGCGCCGCCAGCCGCGCGGCCGTCCCCTCAAGGACAGCGCGCATCTCATACAGCTCCATTACCTCGGCATAATCCAGACTGCGTACGGTCGCGCCCTGCCGCGGAACATGGGTGACCAAGCCATCTGCCTCCAACTGCCGTATCGCCTCGCGGATAGGAGTCCGGCTGACACAGAGCCGCTCGGAGAGCTCAGTCTCGCGCAGGCGCTCACCAGGCAGAAGGGTACCTTCGCGAATCTCGTCCAACAGGCGTTGATACACAGAATTGCCTTGCGGGCCGGGCTGTAAGGGGTCGTCCTGAACCGTCATCACACACTCGCTTGTCTTCTTGCATCCATTTGCATACATTTGGATACACTACGAGTCAACAACGCTGGAATACGTGCCTTGCCCACCCGGACCAACACGCTTTCTCCTCTGACCAAGCGGGCCGCTACACTGGGCCTCGCACTTCTGGGCACCGGGGTGTTCTGGGCATTGGGTCTGCCGCTACCCTTTCTGTTCGGCCCCATGAGCGCTTGTCTGATTGCAGCCTTAGCTCATGCTCCTATGGAGGGGTTTGGGCAGGTCTCGGTTGCGGCTCGTACCATACTGGGCGTGGCCGTAGGGGCGTCGATCACCCCGGCCCTGTTTGGTGAACTTCCAAAAATGGCAGCGTCGATTGCGCTGATCCCGTTCTTCATTCTGCTGATCGCGCTGGTCGGAGTGCCATTCTTCCGCAAGGTCTGGGGATTTGACACCACAACGGCCTTCTACGCAGCAATGCCCGGCGGATTGCAGGACATGATCATCTTCGGCACTGAGGCTGGTGCCAATCCGCGGACCTTGTCCCTGATCCACGGCACGCGCGTTCTGATCATCGTGACGCTGGCCCCGCTGTTTCTGACCGTGTTTTACGACGCCCAACTCACCAACCCGATCGGAGAACCCGCGCGAGACCTACCAGTACATGAATTGGCGCTGATGGTTCTGGCTGCCTTTATCGGCTGGAAAGGCGGTGAGCGGATCGGCTTATTCGGGGCATCGATCCTCGGCCCGATGGTCCTGACGGCGGCGCTGTCACTGGGCGATTTCATTCACACCCGCCCACCGCGCGAAGCAATATTGGCCGCGCAGTTTTTCATTGGCTGCGAAATCGGGGTGAAATTTGTTGGCGTCACCTGGGTCGAATTGCGCCGGGTTGTAGCTGCGGGCTTCGCCTACGTCATTGTCCTCGCCCTACTGGCAGCCGCTTTCACCGCCGTTGTCACTACATTGGGCTTTGGTCAACCGATCGAGGCTTTCCTTGCTTTCGCCCCCGGCGGACAGGCCGAGATGACGGTTCTGGCCATTGTTTCAGGCGCAGATCTTGGCTTTGTGATAACCCACCACCTGACACGGATCGTTCTGGTAATCATCGGCGCGCCCATCGTTGCCAGCCTTATTGTCAGGTGGTCTAGATCTCAGGACTGATCATGTGGTTCAGCCACTTTTTTGCAATGAGGATCGTGCAAAAGGGCGGACACAAGACCTTCGCTGCGCATGAAGTTAATGTCCGCTTTGACGGTAAGGCGTCTCGATCTTGAACCGCCGAAGATCCAACGCCGAGCCTGTGTTAAATCCTTACACGCGGCACATCGTTGGGATCGAGGTGGCAGCGATGGCCTGTTCCTGATCATCTGCGTATTTCACCGAAATGCCTTTCCCGCCAAGCGACGCACCGAACCCGGCAAAAGACGGTCAGTCAATCATCGACAAACCGGGAACCATTTTTCGGTCAGGGAACTGGATATGTTCCGCGCCATAAGAGGCCGCCAATCCGGAACCAATGCTCGCGACACACCTTCTGGCGGACATTCGCCAGGGCATCCGGCGTCAGACCAATTCCGCATCGGTCATGAATTCGACCAGTGCTGGCCCCTCAATCTCTAGCGCCGCGCTGATTGCGGCATCGATCTCTTTGGCATTGGCGATCTTTTCGGCATGACCACCTCACAGTTGGGCAAAGGCCGCAAAGGACGGATTCACCAGACTGGCCTCCCGGACGGGCCATTCACCCGCCCGCTGTTCTTTCGAAATCTTGCCCAGCTCGCCGTTGTGCAAAAGGATATGGGTAATATCCATGCCGTATTTGACGGCCGTGGTGAAATCCATCGGGTTGTGGCCAAGCTACTGTCACCGGACACCGAAATCACCTCGCGCCCCCTGAGGGCGTCAATATCCCGAGTCGCGGCCCAGGCCCCCATCGCAGCCGGAAAACCGAACCCGATCGACCCCGGATAAACTGACATCAGAACACCCGCGGCGTCGGGGTGGTCGTCCGGCCCGCAGGCTGATCCGACGGCTTGGTTTGCACGTCGTCAGGGAACATCAGGTGTGCGACATCCTGTTCGACAATCGCGTTCTTACAGGCCAGCGCAGCCAACACTGCATGGTTCGAACTGCCCAGAACCGGTTGCGAGAAACGGGCAACTGCCTGAAACGCCGACCGCAGGTCGATATCCTGAAACGCACCGGGACCCATGACCTGAGTCTGGACCTGCCCCGTCAGGGCCAATACCGGAGCTCGACAAAAATCTCGCCGTTCCACAGCTCGACCGGAAACGTCTTTTGCCCGGAATCTTCGTGGCCGCCGGGTGGAGCACCGGTCAGCGGATCGAAATCCCACCCATGCCAGGGGCAGCGAAACCAACACTTACCGTCCACACCCTTTTCGATTGACCCTTCACCCAGCGGCCCGTTCTGATGCGGGCAACAGTTGTCCATCGCGGTCCACTGACCATCGAAATGGGCAAGGCAGATCGACGTGGTGCGCGCGGTAACGGTCTTGACCCGCCCTTCCGGCAGATCGTTTGTATGACCCAACGATGTCCAGTCCAGCTCTTGATCGGGCATCGTTTTCTCCTCGTCGGTTTTCCTGGCGCGCAACGGTTGGCTCACGCATGATGTCAGTCGGTTTTGCCTTTCACCCGGTCGTGGATTTTCTGCAGCCCGGTGAGGATCAAAAAGCCCGCCAATACCCAGATCATCAGCTCGAACGGAGCGATGTCCGTTCCCCGTGGCCAGCGCGCCAGAAGGCTACCCTGCGGGCGAAGCTCCGGTATTCCCAACAGGCCATCCAGAAGGTCCGGCGCATCCTTTCACCACCTCGGTCGTGCCGGCATCAATCCTGAGCACCAGAAGATCGCCATGGCGAACCACCTCACCCTCAAGCGAAATGTACCGGGTGAAATAGTCATACGCCGTGCCTGGTAACGGCCCTCCATCCTGATCGACAACCATCAGGAATTCACTGCCGTCCACCGGCTTGGTCGAAACGAAAACCGGCGGGATATCCCCTATCAGGCGCAGGTTGGCGCAGGCCTTGTGCGCGATGCCCCGACCCGGCCGCATTGCGCTGGCCAAACATTTGCCATCGCAGATTTCGCCGGCCAGACGCCAGCAGCGGGCGAAACACGTAGGCTCCTCGTGCATCGTCGTCTATTCGGTCGATCCCAACCGTCAGGAATACCGCAGCGACCACGCCCCCGGCGATGAGCCACCATCACACAGCCGTAACGATGACATTCGCGGCGGTCACTTCATCCCTCCGAATGTCACGCCCGACAGGTCAGCCATGTCGCGCTTCCAGGTGGTCAGATCGTCGATGTTGAAACCCGACAGGTGATCGTGGCCACAGGCACGGGCCATCACCTGCATCAGCTCGACCGAGGCTTCGAAAAAGTTCGCCAGTTGTCTGGCCGACTTCTCTGCCACCAGCCGGCTGACAAGGTGTGGCTTCTGGGTGGCGATGCCGACTGGGCAATTGTTGGTATGGCAGGCGCGCATGGCAATGCAGCCAATAGATTGCATGGCCGCGTTGGATACGGCAATCGCATCAGCCCCCAGCGCCAAGGCCTTGATGAAATCCGCCGGTTTCCGCAGCCCCCCGGTGATGACAAGCGTCACGTCGCGACGGTCCAGCCAGTCCAGATGCGCCCGCGCCCGGGCCAGCGCCGGGATGGTAGGGACCGAGATATTGTCGCGGAAGATGATCGGTGCCGCCCCGGTGCCGCCACCCCGGCCATCGAGGATGATATAGTCGACGCCCACCTCCAGCGCGGCCTCGATGTCCTTTTCAATATGCTGGGCCGACAGCTTGTAGCCAATCGGAATGCCGCCGGTGCGGTCGCGCACCTCATCTGCGAACTCCCGGATCTGGGCCGGTTTCGTCCATTCGGGGAAGCGCGGCGGCGATATTGCACTCTGACCGGGTTCAAGGCCGCGCACTTCGGCGATCTTTCCTTTTACCTTGTTGCCGGGAAGATGGCCGCCGGTGCCGGTCTTGGCCCCCTGCCCGCCTTTGAAATGGAACGCCTGCACATTTGCCAGTTTGTCCCAGGAAAACCCGAACCGGGCCGAGGCAAGCTCGTAGAAATAGCGGCTGTTGGCAGCCTGCTCGTCGGGCAACATGCCGCCTTCGCCCGAACAGATCCCCGTTCCCGCCATTTCCGCCCCCATGGCCAGCGAGACCTTGGCAGTTTCCGACAACGCGCCAAAGCTCATATCCGAAACGAAAAGCGGAATATTCAACCGCAGCGGTTTTCGCGCATTGGGGCCGATCACCACGTCGGTGCCGATCGGATCGTCGTCCAGTAACGGCGCCTTGTGCAGCTGTGCGGTCAGGATCTGGATATCGTCCCAGTCAGGCAGTTGTGCGCGCGGCACCCCCATGGATTCCACGGCACCGTGATGGCCGGTCTTGGTGAGCCCCTGTTTGGCATATTGCTGGATCAGCCCGTTATAGGGCTCTTCCTCGGTGCCGTGGCTGGTATCGGCATAAAGGCCCAGATACTGATCCCGCTTGAAAGGCTGCGGGTTTTTTAACGCCCAGGCGTTGATTTCATCCTCATCAACCCAGACCTCACAGTTTTCAACCCAGGATTGGAACTTTGGCAATGCCTCGTCATTGGCATATTCCGACACCCCGCTGTCGACCCTGTAGTCCCAGTAGTGAACGCCGCAGATCAGGTTGTTGCCACGCACGAACCCGTCCGCCATCAACGCGCCGCGATGCAGGCAGCGCCCGTAGAACACCGACACCTCCTCGTCAAAGCGGACGACAACCAGGTCGACCTCGCCCACCAGGGCGTATTTCGGCTTTCGATCCGGCAGGTCGTCCAGTTTGGCGACAGATACTTTTTTCATGAGAGACTCCCTGTACTTGCTGTTTGGCTGGCGTTGGGTGAGTGGTGTTCAGGTTCCGTTTTCAATCGGTTTTCCGGCTTCGGGCTGGTTTTCCGGGCAAGCACCCCGTCTCGCAATCATCCGACCGTACCAGCGTGCAGCCGGGGCCGCCGTAACCCCATGCAACACGGCGCTGATCCAGACCGTATTGATCGCCAGATGCAGAATATGGTCTTCGAATTCATGCGGCAGAGTATCCAGCACCAGCAGCGCAAACAGCGCAGTCGCCAGTCCCCGCGGCCCGAACCATCCAAAAAACACACGCGTGAGGTGGGATGCGTCGGTGCCAGCCAATGACAGCCAGATGGCCAGCGGCCGCACAAGAAAAAGGCTGGCAAGGATCAGCCACAGCATGGGCCAGGTCAAATGTGCCAGCGCCTCGGGCACCAGCCCCGCTCCGATCAGCAGGAAAGCAGCCCAAGCCAGAATTTGCCCTTCACCTTCGGTGAATTCGTAAACAAACCGGCATTGGCCTTTGACGACATTGCCAAAGCAAAGCCCGGCAACAAAAGCCGAAATAAACCCGTTGCCGCCCACGATGCCCGCCAAAAGATAGGCCCCGCCCGCCATGGCGACCGCGCCGATCCCCTCGTAAGCGTCCGAGGTGGAAGCCAGGCTTTTTGCCCGCAAAAGCGCCCAGCCACCGGCAAAACCCACAAGCGCCCCGGCAAGCGGACCCAGCACAACCTGTTTCAGGCCGAACAAAAGCCAGTCGGTCGAACTGTTGGACATGTCCTGCGCCACCAATGCCGCCAGCAGCAGGATCGCGGGCAGCGCCAGCCCGTCATTCAACCCGCTTTCCACGATCAGAGCCCGGCGCGGGCGCAGCGGAACATCCGGGTTCGTGACCACCGGCTGCCCCAGTGCTGCATCTGTCGGAACCAAAATCGAAGCTGCCAGAGCTGCGGTCAAAAGCGACCATTCCGGCACTAGGGCCCATCCCGCAAAGGTCCCGAAAAGGATCGCCAGCGGAAGCCCCACAAGCAGCATCCGTTGCGGCCAGATATGGCGGCGTTTCAGAGAATTCAGATCGGTCTGTGCTGCATCCAGAAACAACAGGATGACCAGGGCAACTTCGGCAACCGGATGCAGCAGGTCCTCGATCCCTTGCGCCGACAGCAGCCCGGTTTCCGACAGACCCACACCCAGCGCCAGAAACAGCATCGGTGCCGTCAGGATCGTGCGCGACAGGCGGACAGCCAGCAGACAATAGGCCGCGGTGACGAAGCTGACGATGATCAATCCTGACAAGCCTTGCCCCTCCCACGGTATCGGCACCGGAGTTTCAAACCTGCACCCGGTTGCCGTCTTTGATGCCGCTGCACTCTGCGACGTTACAACAGTCGGATCATTTTCTGCCCAGCCCCATGCCTTGAGGCTCCGGTAACAATCAACAGGGCAATATCCGACGGGACCGCAGGGTTGTCGCGATTATAGGTGTGCCCGAACAGATCCGAAGCCCCTTTTACATCGATGAAATGCACATTGCGCACGTTGGCGAACATCTCGCTTTCCGTCTGGCCGACTTCTTCACCTTCCAGGCGTCCGAACCGGACACCGGCCATGGGGCTCTGCGACAGGCCAAGCGCACGGTCGCGCCGGTTTGTATAGATGGTTATGGCCCTGATGGCGGGGCCGAACTGTTCCGTGATCAGGCGCTGACTGACCACTCCGAAATCCAGATCCGGGGCTGCGAGTACCAGGTTTTCAACCCTGAAAACCTTACGTGGGTCGCGACCCGACGGCCAGCTCCAGACGGATTGATTTCGCGCGGTCTTGCGTGCTGCTGGCGGCTGCAAGGCTTTCCCAGCTTGTGCGGTCGCCGAGCCCGATCCGATCAGTAAGTCACGTCATCGGCGCGGAACCGGTCGGTCACGTAAAGCAAATCGACCGCGGGCCTTCGGTTTACGTCGGGAACGCCGTTTGCCGGATAGGATGCCGGTTCGGTGTAAATATTTGGTGTCTCAACCAGCGTATGGGCCCGGCACAGGCCTTTTCCACTCTCGGCCCACAGTTCCGCATCTAATCCCCTGTCCTTCTGCACATTTGCATAGAATTAGATATCGATAGCAGCCGAAGCGTTACACACGTCTGAAGGTCAACTGTCCTTTGCCGCCAGTATCGCGGCAATCAGGTCTTCGGGAACCGACGCTTCAAGCTCGTCATATTCTTTCCGCGAGGCCTTTGCCGCGGCCAGCGCGCGTTTATAGGCAGCAAGATAGAGCCGACAGGACCGGCAGACCCGCAGATGCAGTTCGAAGACGCGTTTTCGCGCCGGTGGCAACTCGTCATCGAGATAGGCGAGGATGAAGTCCTCGAACTCGTTGCAGGTGATCATGCCGGGGAACCTGAACATCACACCGTGCATCCGGCGTTTCAGCGTTTGCGCGGTTTTTTTCATAGCGCACCTCCTCGCATCATCGGCTCCAGGAGTTTTTTCAGTGCCGCCCGTGCACGATGCAGTCGCACTTTGACATTCGCCTCGCTCAACCCGAGCGCCTCTGCAACTTCAATTGTCGACATTTCTTCGATGTCCCGAAGGACAAGAACGATGCGGTATTGATCGGGCAGTTCGTCGATTTTCTCTTTCATGATATCCCGCACCTGACGCGAGTGCAGGTGATCCTCGGACGTTCCTGACAAGGCGAAGGGATCGTCTACCCGGCACCCGTTGCGATCGAATTCGGGCAGCAGTGGATCTAACGGCTGCTCGTTGACGCGCTTTTGCTTTCGTAGCAGCATCAGCGCCTCGTTCACCACAAACCGGTGCATCCATGTCCTGAGGCTGGATCTGCCCTCAAACCCGTCCAGACTTCGGTAGATCTTGGAAAACGCCACCTGAACCGCGTCTTCGGACAAGGCCCTGTCTTTCAGAATCCGCTGGGCGACGGCAACCATCCAGGCGGTGTTGCACCGAACGATTTCTTCAAAATCCAAATCGGAATCTGTGTCCGAACGAGAATGCGGTTCGATCATGCACTGGTACTTTTCGAACTATAAGCTGCTGGGCCGCTTTGGGTTTTCCCACACAGAACCCTGCCCACCAACTTATGGAAATCCTGACACTGTGACAATCGGTGCCCTTTGGCTTTGGTCGGAGCTGGTTTTCGCATCGTGTTTCCGAAGTCAGGGTTTCGGAGATTGTGACACGCCGGTGAAAAGCCAGCATCGGCGCAACGCGTTAGGCCTCGGATCTGGAAAAATGAGGAAACCCGATTTGGTCAATCGCTTCAGATCAGTTTTCTACTCAGGATAAAGGCGCTGCACTCGTCCGTCAGTTCCTGGAACCGGGGTTTTTCCTTAACGTACAAATAGACCTGCCGTTTGTCGGGCAAGTCCGGCAGCGCGCGAAAAGCGGTGGATTCGGGAATAAAACGCGCGACGGTCTGGGGGAGCACGGTCACCCACTTCCCGGTTCTGACCATTGTAATAAGCGAATGCGTGTTGTGAATGGTGACGTCGGCATCCGTGATCGCATCAATAAATTTCGGCGTCTGGATAAGATCGCACAGGGCATTCCGAACAAACGCAGCCGCCATCACATCATCCAGGGTCGGCGGCGTAGGGCTAGTGATAAGCGGATGGTCAGACGCACATACAAGCCCGAATTGATCCTCGAACAGGGGAATGGCCTTGATGCCTTTCAACGGATGAAAACCCGAGGCAATTCCGATGTCTGCCTTGCCGTCCACAAGCGAATCCAGCACCTGCTGCGTATCCGTATCGCGCAGTTCGACCTTCAGCCCGGGAAAGCGGTGGGTCATATGTTCAAGAACCGAAGGAAAGACCAAGGCGGCGACCGATGGAACCGACACGATGCGCATCAGGCCGTGAGTGGCATCCGCAGCTGCCTCGATCGACTGCACCGTCTGGTCAAACTGGCGAACCTGTTTCAAGGACAATTCGAACACCTGCTCTCCCAGTACGGAGAGATGAGTCTTACGTTCTCCCTCAAACAGTTTTTTACCCAAATGGCTCTCGAACTGCTTGAGTGTCATCGAAACGGCCGATTGGGTGCGCCCCAGGCGGTCGGCTGCCTCGGTCAGGTTGCCCGTTTGCGCGACTGTACAAAAGCAGCGCAGCATTTCGATCTTGATGGCCATACTTCAATTTTCCTGAAGTTTTTTTCAATTGTTTGAATTTGACTGATATCGATTGCAAAGTCCATTCTCTGCCAGAAAAATTTTGACATGGGGCCCGTTGTGACCAACCTGAACCTGATTGCCGGCGAATGGCTGGCTGGCGAAGCCGAAATCGAAAACCGCAATCCGTCTGATCTGAGCGACCTGATCGGTCATTTCGCTCAGGCCAGTGCGGATCAGCTTGAGGCGACTTTGGATCAGGCCCGTGTCGCACAGGCCGAGTGGGCCGCTTATGGGCTTGAGCGCAAACAGGCGGTGCTGATGAATATCGGCACCGAACTGATGGCCCGCGCCGAGGAACTTGGCACCCTGCTCAGCCGTGAAGAGGGCAAACCGCTGGCCGAAGGCAAAGGCGAAGTTTACCGCGCCGGACAGTTCTTCACCTACTACGCTGCCGAGTGCCTGCGCCAGATCGGTGAGAATGCAGATTCCGTGCGCCCCGATATCGAGATCGACGTGCGCCGTGAGGCGGTCGGCGTAGTTGCCGTCATCAGCCCGTGGAATTTTCCAACCGCCACGGCGTCCTGGAAGATTGCCCCGGCGCTGTGCTACGGCAATGCGGTGGTCTGGAAACCCGCCAACATCACGCCGGCTTCGGCCGTCGCCCTGACCGAGATCATCAGCCGACAGGACATCCCCAAAGGCCTGTTCAGCCTTGTCATGGGATCAGGCCGCTCCATCGGACAGCGGCTGGTGGAAAGCCCCAAGGTCAACGCCATCTCGTTCACCGGGTCCGTCCCGGTCGGCAAGGGCATTGCTGCGGCTGCCATTCAGAACCTGACCAAGGTGCAGATGGAGATGGGGTCGAAAAACGCGCTGGCCGTTATGGACGACGCCGATCTCGACCTTGCTGTCTCGCTGGCGCTGGGGGGTGCGTTCGGGGGGACCGGTCAGAAATGTACCGCGTCATCACGGCTGGTGGTTCATGCCGCCGTTCACGACGCTTTTGTCGAAAAACTGGTGGCCGGTGCGCAGGCGATGAAAGTCGGCCACGCGCTGGCCGAGGGCACCCAGATGGGACCGGTAGTCAGCGCACAGCAGCTGGCCGAAAACCTGGCTTATGCCGATCTGGGCAAGTCCGAAGGTGCCGAACTGGCCTGCGGCGGCCAGCGATTGGAGATGCCTCAGGATGGCTATTACATGAGCCCCGGCGTATTCCTGAACACTACCAACGACATGCGCATCAACCGCGAAGAGATGTTCGCGCCGCTGACCTCGGTGATCAAGGTCGGCAGCTATGACGAGGCGCTGGCCACCGTCAACGACACCAATTTCGGCCTGACCTCGGGCATCGTCACACAGAGCCTGGCCCGTGCCACGCATTTCCGCCGCAACGCGCGCACCGGTGTCGTGACCGTGAACCTGCCCACTGCTGGGACAGACTATCACGTGCCCTTTGGCGGACGCGGCGACAGCTCTTACGGCCCGCGTGAACAGGGTAAGGCCGCGGCCGAGTTCTACACGACGGTCAAAACCGCCTATATCAGCGCTGGAAAGCCGATGTGATGCGGATCGACGGGCTGCAATACACCAATTGGTCCGAGAAGATCTTTCGGCAATTGCGCGAAGGCGGCGTGGACGCAATCCACGTCACCATCGCCTATCACGAAAACTTCCGTGAAACGGTTCTGAACTTTGAAAAGTGGAACCGCTGGTTCGAGCAATACCCCGATCTGATCATGAAAGGGTTGTGGGCCAGCGACATCGACAAAGCACGCGAAACCGGGCGCACGGCTGTATTCTTTGGCTTTCAGAACCCCTCACCCATCGAAGACGATATCGGGTTGGTCGAAATCGTGCATACACTGGGCGCGCGGTTCATGCAGCTGACTTATAACAACCAGTCCCTGCTGGCCACGGGCTGCTATGAGGCCGAAGATACCGGCATCACCCGCATGGGCCGTCAGGTGATCAAGGAAATGAACCGTGTTGGTCTGGTCGTTGACATGAGCCATTCGGCCGACCGGTCCACCATTGAAGCCGCCGAGCTGTCCGAACGCCCCATCGCCATCACCCACGCAAACCCGCACGAATGGTCACCCGCCCTGCGCAACAAGCGCGATGCGGTGATCCGGGCGGTAACCGAAAATGGTGGGATGTTGGGCTTTTCGGTCTATCCTCATCACCTGAAAGACAAGTCGGACTGCACGTTGGACAGCTTTTGCGAGATGGTCGCCCGAACGGCCGAAAAATACGGCGCAGAGCACCTCGGGATCGGCACGGATTTGTGTCAGGATCAGCCCGACAGCGTTGTTGAATGGATGCGGGTCGGGCGCTGGTCCAAACAGATCGACTATGGCGAGGGGTCGGCCAGCAACCCGGGCTTCCCGCCGATGCCGTCCTGGTTCCGGGACAACCGCGACTTTGGAAATATCGAACAAGGGTTGCGTGCTACCGGCCTGAACGATGACGAAGTGGCCGGGATCATGGGGGGAAACTGGTACAAGTTCTTTGCCGAGAACTTCGTTGCCCGGGGGTAGCCGTATGGAAACAGAGGCGCAAACTTGCATCGACCGACGAGACCCCGCCACCGTCATGCGGCTGTCGCGGCTGGGCTCTTTGCACCAGTGTCGGCTAAGCTTCATGCGACAGTTGACCCGCCGCATGGCGCGGGAAAACTGGTCATTTTCGCGCCCCGTTTTCGACATTGATGCCAAAGGCGTCGGGACAGCAGTCTATACCGCCCACGGGCCGGACAGGGCGTATTCGCTGGTTGCCTTCGCGCATGACCTGCCACCCGAAAAACGCTCGGACCGGGTGATTGCCGATGCCTGGGACGCCACCTTTGCCTTGTTTGATGGCATCCCGACCCAGGCGGATATCGAGCGTCTTTCGAAAAACGTCCCCCTGCAGGAAGCCGGGCGCGTCAGTGAAACCGAGCTGTCCTTGTCCCGTGCCAACCGCTCGGTCCGGCTGTGGGAACATGTCGTTGATGCTCTGGCCGCAGGGCGTCAACCGGATCTGCAACAAATCTATCAGGTCGGCTATCTGATGCGCACGACGGCCGTTTATGGTTCGGGCAAATTTGGGGCGGCGGATCGCGAGAACATCGCCAACCGCCCGGAAACCAGCGCGCCCTTTCAGGCCGAAATGCTGTCGGTGTTTCTGACCCGAACCTTCGTGCGGGATCTGGTGCAACACATGGCCAACGCCAAAGGTGGCAACCAAGCCGCAAAACTGGACCCGGACATCGCGCATTGGTTGGGCATCGGCAATTCCACCGGCCTTGGCATGGCACCGTTCATTGTCAACCATCCCATTCTGTTCAACAACTGGGTCATGGCGCGGGAAGAGGCGATCGCGCGTGTCCGATCAGTGGAAGCCGCATCTCCGGCCGAGGTCGATCACTTCCGCCGGATATTCGAACGCAGCCAACTGTCGATGACATGGTGGCGGTCTGAGCATCCCGTGCAAATCGAAAAACTGGCAGCGTTGAACGCTGACCTGCAGGCCATCTCGGAGTACCTGGACCAGGACGGTTTGGCCGGTGGCCACCCCTGGAACCGGTTGGTGATCTGGTCTCAAACCGCGCTCAGCGAAGAAGGGCAGGAATATCTCGCCTCGCTGATCCTTGAACCCTACGCAGATCTCGTGGACGGGCTGGCCTCGTGCATGGCCGATGGCAATGCCGAGGCGTTTGTAATCGACGGGTCGATGCCGATCAGCGAGGTCCGTGATCTGATCCGGGGCGCCTTTGGCTGGGCGCTGGATCTGGATTGGACCTCTCGCGAAAACTGCGCCCGCGCATGGTACGTGTCCGAGGAAAAACTGGAACCCCGCATGGGTGAACGGTTCGAAGAACCCATCGCGGATTATGAGCAGCCACTGGCCCCGGCGCGGGATGCCGTTGTAGCCCATGCGATGTTGAGCGAATGGGACGACGCCGAGCCGGTAGCACGTTTCCTGCTGCGACATCCTGAACATCGACACACCGTCCGGCGCGCCCAGATGACCCGCTCCGCACCTTATGGCGAAATCCGGGACAATACGATTGGCGCAACGGTTGTGCCTCTCGACATGTTGCGGGCAAAGCTGTCGTTCTTCGGCGCCACACATTTCGATCCGCGTTCAGATCGCTGGGTCCGCATTTGCATGTATGCCGGTGCGCCTTACCCCGAGGAACTGACATCTGAGAACGCCGATCTTTGGGTCTATCCAGAGGTGCCAGCATGAGTTTCTCACTGAACGAGGTGGAGGCAACCGCCAAACGCGCCACCCGCGGGGCGGGCTATTCCTGGGGACAGGCCGAGGAAGCGTCAAAAGCGGTGCGCTGGCTGTGTGCGCAAGGTCTGGATGGCGCTGAAGTTCTCGCCCGTTTGCTGACGCTCGGTCTGGCCTCGGAGCTTGCCGCGCATCGTCCGCGACAGGTTGATGGCCTATGGCAAGGCGATGGCGAGTTGTGCCCGTTGTCGGCAGGCCCTCTCCTGTCCGACAGCGCTTATCTGCTGAAGGCCGCCCCGGTCGAGATGCGGGACGTTGTTGCACCTGAACTGCTGCTGCCCTTTGCCGCCAATGCGGCGCGTGTTCTGAAATGTTGGGTAAGCGTCGAAATCGACGGCACGCTGGCAGTCACAGACGGAGATCACCTTGCCGTCCACGGTGTTTTGCCCGCCGCAGCCCGACGGGTCACCGTTTCGCAGGGTGTTGCACCTGAGACCCTGCGCAGCCGACACTCGCGCGCGCAGCCCGCGCCGGGTGATTGGGACGTTCTGAACCGTTTTGCCCACCGTACCTACGCTCCCGCAACCGAGGAATCCCGCCTGCTGGGCGCAGGGGCCGGGCTTTCCGACAACGACTGAAGAGAGACCAAAGTGACCGACACACGGACCCTTACCCTCGCCGAAATTGAAGAGCTGTCCTTCCGAGCGCTGGTCGCAGCGGGCACATCCGCGGACAACGCCCGCCCGTTGGCGCAAGCAACCGCCGCGACCGAGGCAGACGGCGTCGCAAGCCACGGCTTGGCTTACATCCCGATCTATTGCGAGCATGTGCAGTGCGGTAAGGTCGATGGGATGGCCATGCCTGTCCTGTCGCGCCCCCGACCGGGCGTCTTGACCGTCGATGCCGCAACGGGCTTTGCCCACTCTGCCATTGATCTGGGTTTTGACGCTCTGATCCCCGCCGCGCGGGAACAAGGCGTTGCGGTTCTCGCCATCAAGAACAGCTACAATTGCGGCGTTCTTGGCTATCATACCTACCGGCTTGCCCAAGCCGGGCTGGTCGCGCTGGGGTTCACCAATGCACCGGCCTCGATTGCTCCATCCGGTGGCTCAAGACCTGTCGTGGGAACCAATCCGTTTTCTGTCGCCGTTCCGGGAACCGATGGTCAGCCAGCCTTGTTGATCGACCAGAGCGCCAGCACGATTGCCAAAAGCGAGGTCATGAAACATGCGCGCGAAGGCAAGCCGATCCCGGTTGGCTGGGCGCTGGATGCAGAAGGCAACCCGACCACCGATCCGGAGGTTGGCCTCAAGGGTTCAATGGCGCCTTCGGGCGGCTACAAGGGCGTCGGCGTCGCGCTGCTGGTCGAGGTTTTGGCCGCCGCCCTGACCGGGGCCACGTTGGGCATCAACGCCTCACCTTTTTCGGGAACAGCTGGCGGCCCGCCGAAAACCGGCCAGTTCTTCATAGCCATCGATCCGGGCGCAACAGCCGAGGGGGCGTTCGCGGCTGGTGTCGCCGAACTGGTCGAGGCCATCCGCCTTCAGGACGGGGCGCATCTGCCCGGTGACGGTCGCCGGGCCAAGCGTTTGGCAGCCCACGATGAAGGTGTGGCGGTGAACACGGCAACACTCGCCAGGATTGAAGCGCTATTGGGCTAGATGATCGGTTTGGCAGGGTTTCTCTCGGCCACCTGGGGTTCACCCCTTGGCGGCCGAAGCCCACTTGTCTGACTGATGCAGGATCAAAGAGCCAAGCCCGGAAAACGCGATCAGCACAAGGCCCAACAACGAATAGGCATCCGGCCATTCTTTGAAAACAAGAATCCCAAGCACCGTCGCGGAAACCAGTTGGCTGTAGACCAATGGCGCGATGAGGCTGGCCTCGGCGGATTTGTTTGCGATTACCAACAGGTAGTTGCCCACCGCAGAGGCAAAAGCGCTCAGCAATATCAACGCAGCGACCGACACGTCAGGCGCAGGAAACTCCGCTGTGAGACCGAGCGGCGTCAGTAGCGCCGAACCAATCAAGAGCTGGGAAATCAGCAGGAACCGGGGTCGGTAAGCACCTGCAAGCGTTCGCGTCATCACCAGATACCCACCGTAACATCCACCGGCCGCAAGCGCGAAAATCATGCCGGGGGACACACCAAATCCCGGCTTTACGACCAACATGACCCCGGCGAACCCAATCGCCAGTAACACGCCGCGACGGCGCGACGGTTTTTCGCCAAGGAACAGGATGGCAAGAACATAGGACACCACCGGCCCAATGAAGAAAGCCCCAAAGACATTGGCAATCGGTTCCGTTCGCAATGCTGTCAGGATGCAGCAAATCCCCCCGGTGATAAAACACGCCCGCAACAGAACGCGCCAATCTCGGAAATTAGGCAACTCGCTTGCTGTAAGCCCGCTGAACGGCAGCAGCAGCATTGCGGCCAGAGCGAAGCGCGACCAGGCAACGATGATCGGATCGACACCACCGCCCGTCAGAAGCTTGCCCGCAGTGTCACCAACCACAACGAAGGTCACTGCGGCAAACACAAGCCCGGCAAGTTGAAAAAGATTGGGCGATGTCATCGTCGATGCGCCTGTGAAAAGTGCCTGAGCTGTATTGCCGAGAGTTTTCCGGCAAGGGATGGATTTATCTACCGGTTATAGCGCGCTCTGCGTCAATTCGAAGAAGAACCTTTTCTGGTGCCAAATACCCATTCCGATCATAACCTTGCAACAGACCTCATATAAGGTGCCAAAAAACCGGAGCTTTACATTGTCTTTGAACATTGAAGTAGCACCCTTCGCAGCCAGTAGAAATTCGGGCACCCCGCGACGGATTGGCCAGCGATATAACGCTGAAAAATTCCTGCCCGAGGCAGGCAACACCGTTGTTTGCCATCTTGATTTCAATGCCCCAGCTCACAAGGCGGTGCTGGAGGCGCGCAAGAGAATGATGGCGTTGCCGGAAGCCGGGCGCTTTCTTTTTACCCCTGCTGAAAGCCTGCACATGACGGTGTTCGAAGGCGTTACCGAAACCCGCCGAACACCGGACACATGGCCCCGCGATCTTGACCGGGATGCCTCTGTAGACAGCGTTACCGAGGCCATGATCAACCGACTCGCTGATTTTTCCGCTCCCTCTAGTTTTGCTGTACGCGTTTCGGGCTGCGGCCCTACGGGACTTGCGCTCAAAGGCGCCACCGACGAAGACGAGGTGAAGATGCTGGCCTAGCGTGAGGCGCTGACCGAACCCTTCGCGTATCGGCACGAAAACCATGATGCGTATCAGCACCACATGACCTTTGCCTACCCCATCAACTGGCTGCCTGATTCACTGCTGCCGATCTGGGAAGCTGAATTGAGTGTCATCCTTGCAGAACTGGCAGATGCCGCGCCTGTCATTCCACTCACCTCCCCCGCCTTTTGTCGGTTTGACGACATGACGCGGTTCGAAGAAATCCTTGTCCTGAATAACTGAACGTCCGGTTCGGCAGACCGGCTACAAAAGACGACCGTCAACGCCTGCGTCAATCAGCTGCCCAAACAGCCAGATGCGCAGGCGCCGGGAACTCCACCGATCCGTCCGAGGCAGCAAGCTGTCCCAGACGTTTTTCCGCCTCTGCGACCAATGCCTCATACCCGGCATCATCGATCAAATCTGCCAATGTCCAACCGCGAACATCCATTCGAACCCATTCGCGGATCGACGCGAATTGCGCGGTGCCGGTGACGGTCGTTACGGCTGCGTTCCGCAATCCCCCTTCCTCGAGCACGCCAACAAGAGACGGCTTGTGACCCAGGATGAAAGGGGCCCGCAGGGCATTTGCAGCCACCGCTCCGAACAACTCATCTATCAGATCGATCATGCGGGCATATCCGGGAGAGTTGTCGGCGTCATCCCAGACCGACACCGCAATCCTGCCACCAGACCGTACCACACGCCGCATTTCCTCAAGCGCCCTGCGTCTGTCGTCAAAGAACATCAGCCCGAATTGGCAAAGAACAATATCAAAAGAACTGTCCGCGAATGGCAGCGCCTCGGCGCGGCCCTCGGTCCAGTCGATGTCCGGGGCACGCCTGCGCGCCACATCAAGCATTTCCGGGTTTCGGTCCAGACCAACGATGTGGCCTGCCGGGCCAACCCGTACGAGGGCGTCTCGCGTTGTGGCTCCGGTACCGCAGGCAACATCCAGCACGGCGTGGCCCGGGCAGATCTTGGCGCGTTCACATAACCGCCCTGCCCATTCACCAAACAGTGCCGGAACAAAGAACTCATCATATATTTGAGCTGCGGTTTTCGAAACTTGACCCGCAGATGCAGCATCTTTCGACATGGTTCACCCGCTTTATCCGTTGCGATCGGACCAACAATGACACGCTGCCGTTCTGGGGGTATAGTTCTAAATCTGTAGCAATGGGACAGGTGGCGCAGGATGAAATCCTATGGCCAATTCTGCCCGGTCGCCAAGGCGGCCGAGCTCTTTTGCGAACGCTGGAATGCTTTGATCATCCGCGATCTTGCGGCTGGCCCTCGCCGATACTCCGAGTTGAAACGCGGCGTGCCCCTGATGTCGCCGTCGCTTTTGTCTTCCCGGTTGAAATGGCTCATCGAAGAGGGGGTCGTCGCGCGCCTCGATACCGGCGACAAGCGCCCGGGTTACGTGCTGACCGACGCAGGGCGTGAGTTCGTTCCGCTGGTCGAGGCTCTTGGCATCTGGGGGCAACGATGGACAAGGCGCCAGCTCAAAGATCATGAGATTGACTTGGGATTGCTGGTCTGGACCCTTGAAAGCACAACCAATGCCAGTGCTTTCGGTGCAAAACGCTGCCTCATTCGTTTGGAACTGACCGATCAAACCGACGCAAAAAAGTACTGGTGGTTTTTGAACCGCAATGGCCGGTGTGAGCTGTGCGTCGAGGACCCCGGAGGCGACGTCAATCTGTATCTGGCCTGTACGCTGCCCGACGCCATCTACATCGTCAGGGGCGATATCGCCCCATCCAAGGCAATAGACACGCAAAAGCTGGAAGTTCTTGGGGACGCTTGGGCAAAGCGGGCCTTCACCAAATGGCTCAATCTCAGCCCGCTGACGACCGTTGAATCGTGCCGTCCGGCCGACTGCTGAGTTTCCAAGCTGACGCTGCCGAAACTGTGACAGCTTCAGGGGTTGTGGTCAGTCCATGCGCAGATCCACATATGCGCCGCAATCGCCAACATCGAGCGACATTCGGGCATCAAGTGTCGCAGCCATAGGACGCGTGGCCTCTGCGAACTCGGTCGGAAAGGCCAGGCGTGTCCGGAACTTGGTGGCCATGTTGTCCGTGACCAGCGGATGAAGCCTGATCGAATACCCGGCGTCACCTTCAGTGTCATGGAAAACAAACGATGCTGCCATGCTGAAACCGGGGCAAGCGCAAGAAGGCACGCGCCCTGCCCTGTCGTGCGGATGACGTACAGGGCAACATTGCGCAAATGTGACTTGGCACGCCCGGTTCCCGGGTATAACAGGATGCATCCCGGTCGCAGCCTACCCGGGTAACAAAACAAGGGTTCAAAACATGAAAACGATCGTAATCTGCTCGGGCGGGCTGGATTCGGTGTCGCTGGCACATATGGTTGCGCGCGATCACCAGCTGACGGGCTTGATTTCCTTTGACTATGGCCAGCGTCATCGCAAAGAGCTGGACTATGCCGCACTCTGCGCGCAGCGGCTGGGTGTGCCCCATGACATCATCGACCTGCGCTCGGTCGGGGCGGTACTGACCGGATCGGCGCTGACCGACGATGTGGACGTGCCCGACGGGCATTATGCCGAGAACAGTATGCGCGTGACCGTGGTGCCCAACCGAAACGCGATCATGCTGACCGTGGCCTTTGGGGCCGCCGCAGCACGCGGGGCAGATGCAGTGGCGACGGCGGTGCATGGCGGGGATCACTTTATCTACCCCGACTGCCGCCCAACCTTCACGCAGGCCTTCGAGACGATGCAGAAACACGCGCTGGACGGCTATGCGGATGTGTCGCTGTTCACGCCGTTTGTCCATCGCAGCAAGGCCGACATCGTGACCGAAGGCGCGCGTGTGGATACAACTTTTGCGCAAACCTGGTCCTGCTACAAGGGCGGCGAACTTCACTGCGGGCGCTGCGGTACCTGCGTTGAACGGCGTGAGGCATTCCATCTGGCCGGTGTCGCAGACCCGACCACCTATGAAGATCCCGATTTCTGGGTCGCAGCGACGGCGCAGAAGGAAACTGCCTGATGTACCGGATTACCAAAGAGTTCCATTTCTCCGCCTCGCACCAATTGACCCATTTGCCCGATGACCACCAATGCGCGCGGATGCACGGGCACAACTATATTGTCGAGGTCGAGCTGGCCGCGCCCGAGCTGAACGCCGACGGGTTCGTGCGCGACTATGGCGAGTTGAAACCTCTCAAGACTTATATCGACGAAACCTTCGATCATCGCCACCTGAACGACGTGATGAACATTCTGACCACGGCCGAGAACATGGCGCGTCATTTCTTTGACTGGTGCGCCGCGCGCTGGCCGGAAACCACCGCCGTAAGGGTCAGCGAAACGCCAAAGACATGGGCCGAGTACCGCCCATGACCCGCCTGCGCATTTCCGAGATTTTCGGCCCCACGATTCAGGGCGAAGGCGCGCTGATCGGAGAGCCGACCGTGTTCGTGCGCACCGGTGGTTGTGACTATCGTTGCAGCTGGTGCGATAGCCTGCACGCGGTCGACACCGCCTATCGTCACGATTGGGCCGCGATGTCCACGGATGCGGTCTGGGACCGGGTGCACGCCTTGTCGGGCGGGCGGCCTCTGACCGTGTCGCTGTCCGGGGGCAACCCGGTCATTCAGGACTTTGCCCCGCTGATCGCGCGTGGCCGGGCCAAAGGGTATCGGTTTGCCTGCGAAACTCAGGGCTCGATCGCAAAGCCATGGTTCGGCGAACTGGACACGCTGGTCCTCAGCCCGAAGCCGCCGTCGAGCGGTGAAGACGTGGACTGGAACGCCTTCGCGGCCTGTATCGAGGCCGCGCAGGATGGCCCGAAGGTGGTGATGAAAATCGTGATCTTCGATGAGGCCGATTATAACTGGGCCCGCGCCGTGGCTGACCGCTATCCGGCGCTGCCGCTTTATCTGCAACCAGGCAATGCCGTGGTCGATCCCGACCTGCCGGTCGATCCGCAAACCCTGTCGGACCGGTTGCTGTGGCTGGTGGAAAAGGTGACCGCCGATGGCTGGTTCACGCCACGGGTCCTGCCGCAACTGCACGTCCTGTTATGGGGCAACAAACGCGGGGTCTGACCCCGAAAGGAGCACATGATGGAAACCATTTACAGCGACCTGACCCAGCTGGGCGGGAAGACCGAACTGCCGGCCTCGCCCGAGCAGGCAGAGCTTGAGCGGGTGCAGAACCCGCAGGCCGATATCGATTATTGCGTGCGCTTCACCGCGCCCGAGTTCACCTCGCTCTGCCCGATGACCGGACAGCCGGATTTTGCCCATCTGGTGATCGACTATGTGCCGGGCGATTGGCTGGTGGAATCGAAATCCCTGAAACTGTTTCTGGGATCATTCCGCAACCATGGCGCGTTTCATGAGGATTGCACCGTGTCCATCGCCCGCCGTCTGGTCGAGTTCCTGGACCCGCGGTGGCTGCGCATTGGTGGCTACTGGTATCCGCGCGGTGGTATTCCCATTGATGTCTTCTGGCAAACCGGCGCCACACCCGATCACGTCTGGATTCCCGATCAGGGCGTGCCGCCCTATCGCGGGCGTGGATAGGTAATTAAAAAACCCAGAGCGGAGGTGCGCCCAAGGCGCATCGCCGCACGGCTCTGCTCAGCCCGATACAGTTTGATCAAACAGCGTGGCGTTGCGCGGCATCAAAAAACCGATTGTTCCAGTCGCATCTGGCAACCGTTTGTGCCGCCACATCTCTCGATGGTTGTGCATTTGCATCACTGAAAGACGATAAGCCGAGGAAGCACTCAAACTGAGATTGACGAAACGGAACAACATATTAGACATGGCTCAATAGTTTGAGTTTTGGGGCGCTGGTTTTTTATGGACGGTTCTTCGTCTTCTTTGGGTACACACCTTATAGCAGATTTTTTCGACGCAAGTGCGCTTTATGATCCCGTTCCCGCCGAAGATGCCCTGAGACGTGCCGCGATTGCTGCCAAAGCGCATGTTCTGGGTGTGAATACCCATGATTTTGGGCAGCGGGCGGGGTTCACCGGGGTCGCGCTGCTGGCCGAGTCGCATATCTCGGTCCACACCTGGCCCGAACATGGATATGCCGCCATCGATATCTTCATGTGCGGCGATGCCAAACCACAGCTCAGTCTGGACGTTCTGAAATCCTATTTCCGCCCGCAACGCGTCAACGTGCAGTCCATACGCCGTGGCCTGATTGGTCACGCGACACCCCGGCTCGCCGTGGCGGGCTTCTGAAAGGCGAATGGAAGAGCTGCGCAGATGCCCGGTTACGATAGGCCTCATACTCAGCGCGATTGCGGGATATGCTTTGCTGGGTCCGGTCCGGTATTCCGGGCCAATCGAAACTTTCCCGGATCATCTGCTGTTCACGTTTCGGCACGGCAATCTGAGCCACCTGACCCTCAATTGCCTGCTGATCCTAGTTGGCGGCAGCTTTACCGAACCCGTTCTGGGCTGGCTCCGCACATTGGGCCTTGTCGCCCTGTTCGCCTTGGCCGGAACAACCGCCGAGTTGGTGCTGGCCGGACCGGGGTTTGTCGGCCTGTCCGGTGTTGCCTACGGTCTGGTTTCCTATGGCCTGATCGTCGCAAGCCCGCCGGAACGGCGCGGCTGGACGCTGGCCTTGATCTGCATCGTTCTGGGGGCCGAGTGGTTGTTCCTGCACCCTCAGATCGCCGTTTTCACCCACATCACAAGCGCCTTGATCGGCGGAGGACTGGCCATGTTTAGCGCCCTTTTCGGCTCGAGTGGGCCAAAGCTCAAACCTATGGAATGGCGGCATGTGTCTCCGGCCATCCAGATCATCGCACAGACCGATGAGGATGACGCGACCGAAGCTGAAAGCAAGTTTCTGGAAGAGGGAACGGACAACATGTTCGTCCTACAGGAAAAGGGCAACGTGCTTGGGCTGATCGGCTATAGCCTGGACGAAGATGTGCCGGACGTCGCGTGGCTGTCCTGGACCTATCTGGATCAGGCCCATACCGGCAAGGGTCTGGGCGCGCTGATGCTGAACGACCTGCTGGGAAAGCTGGCGCAGCTGCAAGTGCGCAAGATTTTCATCGAAACCAGCGACTATGAAGAGTTCGGCAAGAAACTCTACGCCGCCGCACATAAACTCTATGAAGAGTTCGGTGCCTCCGTCGAATTGACCGTACCCGGGTACCATGGCCCGAACGAAGCCAAGATCGTCTATGGGCTGGAGAACCCCGAGGCATCTGAGACGCCGCGCATAGAGCCGTCTCCGAATACCGGCCTGTCGATCTTCGAGATCCACAAAGCCCCCGAAACCGACGATGTGGCGGGCCTGCGCTGGCGCGAAACCAACGCCGGGCTCAGCGGGCTGGAGCAACAGCTGTCGCTGGCGCGCAGTCAGAAATACCGCATGGCCGTTCTGGCCATCCCATCCGACCTGTCCGACGCCAATGCAGCCGACCTGCAAGCGCAGGGCCTGCAAAAATGCGGTGAACTCAAAGAGTTCTACGGCAAGGACCTGCATCAGGTCTGGTGGAGCAGTGATTCAGGAACAACCAAAAATACATAGGAGCATTCAATGTTTGGTAATCTGAAAACGATCGTCATTGTCGGCGTTCTGGGCTTTGCGGCCTATTCGATCTTTTTGTCCCCGAAATCGGAACAGACCGCTGATCTCGGGCAGGTTCTGGACCGCACGGAATTCGCCATCATCCAATACCAAGAGTATCTGGACGCCAACAGCATCGCCGAAGCCTCGGACGAGCAGGTCGATGAATTCACGGACTATCTGACGCAGGTAATGAATACGGAACCGCGTTTTTACGACGAGCCTCTGGGTCTGGATATTCTGTCCGACGCCAAATTCTCGGGCTATGCCGACCCGAACGCAAACGGTATTCGTGATTCCGGTGAAGGAGAGATATTCACCATCGAGATCGACGAGGCCAACAACCGCCTGATCGCCACCGACACCACCGGTCAATCCGCTGGACTGCGATTCTCGGGCGCAGGATTCCTGGCCGGCGCGCTGATTGGCAACCTGATCGGCCGCCAGCGTTCGGCCGGCATCTCCGCCGCCAGCTTCAACAACCGGACCGTGACCCCGCGCACCAGCTATTCGGCCCCGCGCAGCGCCCGCTCGGGCGGATTGCGCACAGGTAAATAAGCACCGCGCAGACATCACACCCCAACAGGGCCCGGCGCATCAATCGTGCCGGGCTTTCCAGTTTCTCGGATATTTGCATGACCGACACCCTGACACCGCGTTACTCGGACCTGCCCCGCCGGCAGGCAATGGTTCTGCTGGGCGCAATCCTTGTTGTTGCCCTGTGTGGCATTGTCTACGAACTGATCATCGGGACGGTGTCCAGCTACCTTCTGGGCAACTCGGTCTATCAGTTCTCGCTGACCATCGGGTTCTTCATGTTCGCCATGGGGGTCGGGTCCTACGTATCCCGTTTTTTCCACGGCAATCTGATCCAGACATTCATCTGGGTCGAGCTGATCCTGGCCCTGATCGGTGGCCTGTGCAGCGTGTCGCTGTTCATGCTCTTTCCCTATGCGCCGTGGTTTTACACGGTTGGCATGTTCACCTTCATCTCGTCCATCGGGTTTCTGGTCGGGCTGGAGATTCCCCTGCTGATGCGGGTTCTGTCCGAAAGCAGCACCACGCGGGAATCCATCGCCGATGTGCTTTCGCTGGACTATATCGGTGCGCTTGGCGGGTCCGTTCTGTTCCCCATCCTTCTGCTGCCGTCCCTTGGGCTGATCTCATCCTCGTTCGCCATCGGTCTGACCAACGCCATGGTCGCGTTGCTGAGCGTTCTGTGTCTGCGCGACCAGCTGGACGCGCCAAAAAGGATGCTGGCCTGCGCGATCGGCACCATTGTTCTGCTATTCGCGCTGACCTTGCTGGCCGGGCGGATTACCGCATTTGCGCAGGACCACCTGTATTTTGACCGTATCGTCTGGCGAAAACAGTCGCAATACCAGTCACTTGTGGTCACCAATACCTGGCAAAAGAACGACGTACGCCTCTATATCGATGGCCATCTGCAATTTGCCGAAGCGGACGAGTATCGCTATCACGAGGCACTGGTTCACCCGGTTCTGTCCTGGGGCGATAGTGATCCCAAATCCGTATTGGTGCTGGGCGGAGGTGACGGGCTCGCCGTGCGCGAGATCCTGAAATACCCAAGCGTTTCGCGCATTGATCTGGTCGATCTGGATCCGGCGATGACTGACCTGGGGCGCAATCTGGCCCCGATTGCCCGACTGAACGAAAACAGCATGGAGGCGTCGTCGCTGAACGTCCACAACACCGACGCGTTCAACTATGTCAAATCCACCGATCAGACCTATGACCGGATCATCATCGACTTCCCCGACCCCCATAACGAGGCGTTATCCAAGCTTTACTCGATCGAGTTCTACGCCATGGTCCAGAGCATCCTGTCCGAGGATGGTGTGTTGGTCACGCAAAGCAGCTCACCGTTCTTTTCGCCCCATACCTATTGGACTGTTTCCGAGACCTTGTCCGAGATTTTCCCGCAGGTCGTGAATTATCAGATGTCGATCCCCTCGTTCGGGATTTGGGGATACAACCTTGCGGCCAACGATCCGGCCTCAACGCTGGGCGACCTGCCCGAAGGCCTGAGGTTCGTAACCCCTGAGGTTTTCGCCGCGGCCCAGGTATTTTCCGAGGACCTGCGGCCCAAGCGTGAACTGGCCGTCAACTCGATCTTTGATCCCGGTATCTACCACGAGTATTCGCGCGACGTATCCGGCTATTGAGGTAAGCTGCTCGACGCATCACGCATTCAAACCAATCGCCCGCACCCCGGCCTCGGCACACAGAATGTCGTCCGGGCCAGCGGCGCCCGACACTCCGATCGCACCGATAAGTTGACCTTCTTCCAGAATGGGCATCCCGCCATCCCAGGCACATAGGTTGGGGCGATTTGCCAGACCCATCTGCAACGCGGGCGCCGACAACATGCGTTCGGCAAAGGCGCGTGTGGTTTTGCCCAAAACAGCAGTTCTGGCCTTGTCCAGCGCGAAATCGGCCACCGCCGCTGCCGCACCATCCATGCGCCCGGCCGCAACCATGTGACCGCCGGGGTCAACAACAACGACCGCAACCTGCCACCCGTTTTCAGCGGCATGAGCCAGGGCCTCCTGCACCGCCAGGTTTGCAGCACCTTGCGAGATGAAGCGTTTGGTGAATGAAACAGACATGTCTTTCCCTTGATCCTAAAGTGTTGCGGCTTTGATCACAGTTCGAAGATCAACTCATTCGTGCCCTGTTGAACCCGCTGACCCGCCTGATTGAACACATCGAACCTGAAGGCCACGATCCCGCGCCGGCCCGAGGAGGTTTCGCGTTTTGACACGACATTCAGCTCGGCCCGGATCGTATCCCCGGCAATAACCGGCTGCTCGAACCGCCAGTTCCACCCCAGCGAGGCCAGCCCGTCAGGCCGTGCATCTGATTGGAACTTCAACCCATCCACCACCGACAGGACAAGCAGCCCATGCGCCACCCGCGCTTTGTAACCAAGCTGTCGGGCCACATCGTCATCCAGATGCAGCGGATATTTGTCGCCGGTCAGTTCAGCAAAAGCCGCGATCAGGTCTGCCGTTATCTCGGCAGACCCGGTTTTCATCACATCCCCGACCTGCAGATCGTGATAGCCATAGACGCCTGCAGTCAGAAGTTCAGCGGTCATTCCGGAACCGGAGCATCTTCGCGCAGCAGACCCTTGGTTTTCAGGTCCGCCCAGAACTCGGCCGGAATGTCATGGCTGAACCAGTTCAGGTTCTGATCCAACTGCTCGACCGTGCGGGTCCCCGCCATGAAAGTCGGCACCGCCGGATGCGCGACCACGAACTGTAGCGCGGCGGCGGGCAGCGGCACGTTGTATTCGGCACAGACGGCTTCGATCTTGCTGACCTTGTCCATGATGTCGGTCGGGGCCGGGGCGTAGTTGTACTTGGCCCCTTCCTTGGCACCCGTCGCCAGAATGCCCGAGTTGAAACCGCCACCGACCACCACTGCAGCACCGCGTTCCTCGCAGAGCGGCAGGAACTTGTCCAAAGCGTCCTGTTCCAGCAGCGTATAGCGCCCGGCCAGCAGGAAGCAGTCAAAGTCGCGCTGCTCAAGCGCTGCGTGGCACACTTCCCATTCGTTCACGCCGACGCCGATCGCCTTGACGACACCCTGATCACGCAGGCTTTCCAGCGCTTTCCAGGCCTCATCCATGGCCTGTTTGAACACTTCGGGCTGCTCGGCGCCACGGGTGAATACGTCGATGTCGTGGATAAAGCAGATATCCATATGCTCCAGCGCCATACGCTGCAGGCTGTCCTCGAACGACCGCATGATCCCGTCATAGCTATAGTCGAAATGCATCGTGAATGGCGCGGCATTGGTCCAGGGCTCGAAGTTGATGTCCTGACGACGCGCGGGTTTCAGCACCCGGCCAACCTTGGACGACAGGATGAAATCACCACGGTCCTTCCAACGCAGGCTGTGCCCCGTCCGCATTTCGGACAGGCCGTGCCCGTACATCGGCGCAGTGTCGAAATACCGAACGCCTTTGTCCCAGGCGTGCTGAATCATCGCGTCAGACGTTTTCTCGTCAATCTCGCGAAAGATGTTGCCAATCGGCGCAGTACCAAAGCCAAAGGCGGATACGTTCAGATCCACCCGGCCAAACTTGTTCAGTGTGTTCGGATTCATGCAAACCTCCCAAATGCAAACCGGATCGCCGATATTTGCGCAGTCATTAAGTAACTGTTTGGTTATTTACCTTAAGTAACGAAACCAATCAACCCACTTGACGAACCACACCCGGCACGCGTATTAGTAACCAATTAGTTACATTACGGGGCGCTAAGATGTTTCTGACCGAAACCCACCTTCAGGTTCGCGATATGACCCGCCAGTTTGCCGAGGATGTCATTCGCCCTGCTGCCGAGGAGCTGGATCGCGACTCGCGTTTTCCCGCCGAAATCTATGATCAGATGGCCGAGCTGGGCCTGTTCGGCATCGGCGTGCCGGAAGAGCTTGGCGGGCCCGGCTTTGACACGGTCACCTATGCGTTGGTGATGGAGGAACTGTCACGCGGCTACGCGTCAATCGCCGATCAATGCGGATTGCTGGAGCTGGTCTCGACGCTGATGGTGCGCCATGGAACGCCGGAACAGCAAGGCAAATGGCTGGGGGATATGCTGGCCGCACGACTGCGCCCCGCCTATTGCATCACCGAGCCCGAAGCCGGCACCGATGTGTCGGGTGTTCGCACCACGGCGGTGCGTGATGGCAGCGGCTGGGTGCTGAACGGCGGCAAGATCTGGATTCATAACGCCCCGGTCGCTGATCTCGGCTTTGTCCTGGCCCGGACCGACCCCGAGGCCGGGCATCGTGGCATGTCGATCTTCATCGTCGATCTGCACGCCGGCGGCGTTACCCGCGGCCCCAAAGAGATCAAGATGGGTCAGCGCGCCAGTCAGGTTGGTCCACTGTCCTTTGACGATGTCCGCCTGCCAGCCGACGCTCTGCTAGGCGCCGAAGGGCGCGGGTTCCACATGATGATGAGCGTTCTGGACAAGGGCCGCGTCGGTATCGCCGCGCTGGCGGTTGGCATCGGTCAGGCAGGGCTTGAGGCCGCGACCGATTATGCCCAACAGCGCAAACAGTTCGGCAAGCCCATCGCCGATTTTCAGGGGGTCCAGTGGCTGCTGGCCGACATTGCCAAGGATGTCGAGGCCGCCCGTCTTCTGGTCCATTCGGCCGCCTACAAGATCGACACCGGGCAGGACGCCACCAAGGCGTGCTCGATGGCCAAGTGCTTTGCCGGGGACATGGCGGTGCAGCGATCCTCGGACGCGGTACAGGTCTTTGGCGGATCGGGCTATATCCGCGGGTTCGAGGTCGAACGCCTGTATCGCGACGCCAAGATCACCCAGATCTACGAAGGGACAAACCAGATTCAGCGCATGATCATCGCCCGCGAGTTGCTGTCGAAAGGGGCCGCCGCATGAGCCGGCCCGCAGCACTTGTGACAGGGTCCTCTCGCGGGATCGGTCTGGCGGCGGCGGTTGCCTTGGCGCGTGAAGGGTTTGCCATCGCGGTAAACGGCCCCCAGATGGATGACGAGTTGCAGCGCGCATTGGACACGATCCGCGCCCTCGGCGTGCCTGCGGTTGCGGCGGCATTTGATGTCTCGGAGATCGGGGCGCATGACGGCCACCTCGCCGCCATCGAATCCGAAATCGGCCCGCTGACAACCCTGGTGAACAACGCAGGCGTGGGTGTGATACAGCGCGGCGATCTGTTGGAAGTCAGCGAAGCCAGTTACGACCGCTGCATGGCCATCAACACCAAGGCAATGTTTTTTCTGTCGCAGGCCTTTGCCAAACGACTGATTGCGCGCGTCCGCGACGAGAAGCTGTTTCACAGCATCGTCAACGTAACATCCTCGAACGCGGTGGCGGTTGCCGTTCCCCGCGCCGAGTATTGCGCCTCCAAAGCAGCGGCGGCGATGATCTCGAAAACCTTCGCCGTGCGGTTGGGACAGGAAAATATCGCCGTCTATGACGTACAGCCCGGCCTGATCGCCACCGACATGACCGCCCCGGTGATCGAGATGTATGACCAGCGCGCCAAGGACGGGTTGACCCTGTTCCCGCGCGTCGGCCAGCCCGAGGATATGGGCAGGATCATTGCATCGCTGGCCAGTGGCAAACTTCCCTACACAACCGGTCAGGCCATCTCGGCCGATGCCGGAATGCTTGTTCCCCGTTTCTGAGGTATTTCGATGAAAATTCAGCTGCCCGATACCACCGGAAAACTGCATGATTACGCGCTGGTCGGCACACCGGTCGCGCCATCGAAACTGACGCCGAACTCGGCCCGGATTCTGTATTCGGCCGCTCATGTTGTTGCTGACCCGTTCGGAGATCATGACCCGACCGGCCCGGCCCATGTGGATTGGGGCAAGACCATGGAATTCCGCCACTATCTGGCCGGAATGGGCATGGGCATTGCCGAGGCGATGGACACGGCGCAGCGCGGAATGGGGCTGGACTGGAACGGCGCGCTTGAACTGATCCGACGCACCAAGGAAGAACTGCCCGACGCGCTTGTCGGCAACGGCTGTGGCACGGATCATCTGGACCCGGCGGACGCAAAGTCGCTGGACGACGTACGCCGCGCCTATCTGGAACAGGTCGAAGCAATCCAGAAACTGGGTGGGCGTATCATCCTGATGGCTTCGCGCGCGCTGGCGAAGGTGGCGACCGGCCCGGAGGACTATATCGCAGTCTACAATGACGTGCTGGCTGCCTGTGATGAGCCCGTCATCCTGCACTGGCTGGGTGAAATGTTTGACCCGCAGCTTGCCGGATACTGGGGGTCGGACAGCTTCGATGATGCGCTGGAAACCGCGCTGTCGATCATCGGCGCCAATGTGGACAAGGTGGACGGGATCAAGATCTCGCTTCTGGATGCCAGGAAAGAAATCATCATGCGCCGTCGTCTGCCCGAAGGCGTTCGCATGTATACCGGCGACGACTTCAACTACCCCGAGCTGATCGAAGGCGACGATCAGGGCCACTCGCACGCGCTGCTGGGGATATTTGACCCCCTTGCCCCGGCAGCCGCCTATGCGGTCAGCAAGTTGAGCGAAGGAGACGCCAAAACCTTCCGTGCGACGCTTGACCCCACGGTGCCGCTGGCCCGGCACATCTTCCGAGCGCCAACTCAGTATTACAAAACCGGGGTTGTGTTCCTGGCCTGGCTGAACGGGTTTCAGGACCACTTCATCATGCTGAACGGCGCGCAGGCGACCCGGTCCCTGCCCTATTTCACCGACTGCTTCAAAATGGCCGACGAATGCGGGTTGCTACGCGACCCCGATCTGGCGGTTGAACGCATGAGGCACATGCTGAAGCTTTACGGAGTCTGAGCGCGATGCGTGATTTCACCCAGGATCACTCTGCCCTTGCGCTGAACACGGCCACTCTGGGTCACAATCTGGACGGCTACGGCGCGGGATGGAGCACCGAGCAGGTGATCGACGCCTGCGCGGCAAGGGGATATGGCGGGATCACCTTCTGGCGGCGCGAGCTGGATGGACGCGCAGTCCAGATCGGCCAGCGCGTTCGTGACGCGGGCATGCAGGTGGTTGGCTTGTGCCGCACGCCATTCCTGACGGGACCGCTTGCACTGCCATCCGACCAAGCGATCATGGACGATTTTCACCTGTCGATCGACCAGGCCGCCGCGCTGGAAACCGAAGTTCTGACCATCGTGACCGGCGGGCCCGAACCGGGGACCAAAGGCGTTCTGGAAAGTCAGAAAATCCTCGCCGACCGTGTGGCGCGCGCCGCGCCTTATGCAGCGGGCTGCGGGGTCAAACTGGCCCTTGAGCCATTGAACCCGGCAACGGCCGGCAACCGCACCTGCCTGATGACTGCCGCAGATGCGCTGAACGTCTGCGATGCGGTTGGCGCGGACAATGTGGGTGTCGCGATCGACGTCTACCATGTCTGGTGGGACACAACACTGGCCGACACGCTCGCGACCCGCGCCAAGGGTCGGATTCTCGGCTATCACCTGTGCGACTGGCTTGCTGACACCTCGGACGTCCTGTTGGACCGGGGCATGATGGGCGACGGCGTTGCCGATCTGTACGCATTGCGCGCCGCCGTTGAAGATGCGGGGTATGCTGGTCTGTGCGAGGTCGAGATCTTCTCGGCCGAGAATTGGTGGAAACGGGACCCGAACGAGGTTCTGGATGTGATCGTCGACCGTTTCAGAACCTGCTGCTAGGCCCCACGATCAAACCTCGATATCGCAGACAAATACGCCGTCCGGCCCGCCGACGGTTTTTGCGACGATGCGCCCGCCGATCTCCTGATGAGTAGGATCGACAAGATAGACATCCCGCACATCTGCATCCCGGAAATCAAACCAGAACATATCGTTGAAGTCCCGCACAAGATCGGTTTCGACGGACACATTCCTGCGGCTCTGGAAATCGAGAATGCCGTCGATATGGTCCTTCAAACCCTCCAGCTCCTTGTAGAGCGTAGACTTTTCGGCCTCGGAGACATCGCTTTCAAAGCGCAAATGCACCAGATGACGTATCATTTCGTTCTTCCTTCCCAGATGCGATTACCAGAATTTCGCCTTTTTGCGGTCTTTGAACGCGGCCAGCCCGGCCTGTAGCTCGGGCTGCGCGGCTGCGATTTGGCCAGCCAGAGCCTCGAACACCCGCTCTCGCTCTTCGCCTTCGGCGGCATTGATCAGCATTTTCACCAGCTCGGTCGCGACCGGTCCGCGATGGCGCATCCGGTCAGCCAGTTCCGTTGCGGCGGCAATCCCCTGACCCTTTTCAACGACCTGTTCGACCAGACCAACCGTCAAGGCGTCGATTGCCGAAAACTCCTCGCCAAAGATCGCCATGCGCCGCACCAGTTGCGAGCCGAAACGGCGCACGGTGCGCTGCGTCCCGGACCATCCGGGGATGATCCCAAGCGCGGGTTCCGGCTGTCCGATGCGGATATGCGATTCCGCAATGCGGTAATCGGCGCAGGCCGCCAGCTCCAACCCGCCGCCCAGCACATCACCGTTCAGAACCGCAATCACCGGTTGGCGCAAACGTGTCAGCGCGTCCAGAGCCTGATGCCCATCGCGCAGCCAGTGGCGCCCGAACCCGTCCGCGGACCGCGCCGCCCAGGCGTCAATATCGCCGCCTGCACAAAAGGCTTTTCCAGCCCCGGTCAGGATCACCACATGTGCGTCCCCGGCATGTTCGATCTGGCGGCACAGCGCCATCAGATCGTCCATCATCTTCTCGGTCAGAGCATTCAGACGCTCGGGCCGGTTAAGCGTCAGGCGGGCAATCCCGTCGCGGATATCCAGCAGAAAATGTTCCATCACGCGGCAGGCAGGTCCAGGCCCATCAGCGCCGGGTCGAACAGGGCCGCATCCATGGTTTTCAGGTCATCCGAAACCAGCAAAGGCGTTGCAGCCTGATCCAGAACGTCGCGCTGCACGTCCAGCCCGGGCGCAATTTCGGTGACCATCAACCCCTGATCGGTCAACTTGATGACACAGCGCTCGGTCACATAGGTCACGTCCTGCCCCTGCACCGTGGCGCGCTTGCCAGAGAAGGAAATCTGGTCGACCTCATCCACAAATTTGGCAACCTTGCCCTCTTGCAGGATTTTCACCTGCCCGTTTTCAATGGCCATCTTAGCCCCGGCGTTGAAGTTGCCCGAAAACACGATCTTGCGGGCACGCGCCGTAATATCGACAAAGCCGCCAGCGCCGGCCGTCCGATGCGGAATGGCAGACAGGCGCGAGACATTGACTGAGCCGTGTTTGTCGACTTCGAGGAAGGACAAGAGCGACGCATCAAACCCGCCCGCCTGAAAGTAGCAGAATTGATGTGGCGAGGGGACAAACGCCTCAGCATTGGCGGAACAACCAAACTTGAAATCCAGCAGGGGCAGCCCGCCCACGGCCCCCTGTTCGATCATCCAGGTGACCGAGCCGTGAAGCCCTTCCTCGACCAGAATGCGAGGAACATTGGCCGAGATGCCAAAGCCGATATTGACCGCCCAGCCGTCCTTCAGCTCCATCGCGACACGGCGCGCAATCACCTTGCCGATATTGAATTCCGCTGCACGGAAGCTTTCGATCGGGCGCGTCAGCTCTCCAGAAATCGCCGGGTCATATTCGGTGGCCGTGGTTTGCAGCTGGGCCGGGGCCTCAACAATGGCATCAACCAGAATGCCCGGAACATGCACGTCATGCGGGCGGATACTGCCGGCGGCGGCAACGCGCTTGGCCTGAGCGATGACCACACCGCCATTGTTGCGCGCTGCCAGCGCCATTTCCATCGCCCCCAGATAGGCGCCTTCGTGTTCGAAGCTCAGGTTGCCTTTTTCGTCAGCCGTGGTCGCACGGATGATTGCAACTTTGGGGGCCATGGATTTGAAATACAGCCAGTCCTCACCCTCGAACTCCATGCGCTTGACGATGGGTTCGGCACGTGCCGCGTCATTCATGGCGCAACCTTCGATGTCGGGATCGACAAAAGTATCCATGCCCACCTTGGTCAGAACGCCCGGACGCTTGGCCGCCGCTTCGCGCAGCATGTCGAAAATGATGCCCGACGGCACATTATAGGCACGCACCTGCTCGGCGGTGATCATCTGCCACACCAATGGCGGTTCGGCCTTGCTGGGACCCGACGGGTACGACCCTCCGATGATCCGGGTCAAAAGCCCCGGCTTGGCGATATGGTCCACGCCTTTGGTGCCAAACATGTCACCGGCCGCAATAGGGTGAATCGTCGTCAGGTCCCGCGGCGCACCTTCTTCGTCAAAACGCTCGCCAAGACCTTTGAGAACCGCATCCGGGCAGCACAGGCCGCTAGACGAATTCACCGCAACGGTCGCCCCGTCGGGCACAAGATTTGCGGCTTCGCGCGCCGTCATCTGCTTTGTCATGCGACCCTCACCAAAGTAACTAACTGGTTATATGTTTATGCCGTGACAGGCCACGAAAATCAACAGGAATTAGCAGCACGCGGGAATTGACCCGACATTAAGTAACTAGTAGGTTACTTTAAGGCTTGCTTTGGGAGGACCACCGTGAACATCTACTTTCAAAAAACCAATCAGCGCACATTCGGCACGTATCCCCTGACCGGCGACGAGCTTCGCGACGCGATCAAAATTGCCGCCGAGGTTGGGTATCGCTCGTTCGACACCGCACAAATGTATGAGAATGAAAAGGATACCGGTGATGCTCTGGCCGGGCTTGGTTTCGACCGGGATGAAATTTGCGTGACCACGAAAGTTCACCCCGACAACTTCACCGAAGAGGCCTTTCTGCCCTCGGTCGAAGAAAGCCTGAAGAAACTGCAACTGGATTATGTCGACGTCCTGCTGCTGCACTGGCCCCCGATCGGTGAAGATATCGCCCCGTCGCTGAAACTGCTGGAACAAGCCCATGCCAAAGGCCTGGCCAAGAACATCGGCGTGTCGAATTACACCGCTCAGATGATGCGCGATGCGGTCAAGATCATCGACACGCCGCTGGTTACCAATCAGGTCGAATTCCACCCGCTTCTCAATCAGGACACCCTGCTGGCGGCGGCGACGGAAACCGGTATTCCCCTGTCGTCCTACTGCTCGGTTGCGCGCGGAGAAGTGTTCAAACACTCAATCTTTGAAGACATCGGCAAGGCCTATGGCAAGACCGCCGGACAGGTTGTCTTGCGCTGGATTTTGCAGAAGGGCGTTTCGATCAACACCATGTCGACCAAACGTGCAAATATAGACGCCAATTTCGATGTCATGGATTTCACCCTGTCCAGCAGCGACATGGACCGGATAGACGCCAAAACCCACACCGGCCACCGGATCGTTGGCGAAGACCTGGTGCCCTGGGCGCCCAAGTGGGATTGAAAAAAGGGCGGTGCCGGATCACGGCACCGCCAGTTTCGGGGAGATACCCTAAGCCGTTGAGAGCCTTGTGACTCAGTGATTGCCCCGGATCATGTCTGATGCCTTCTCTGCCATCATGATTGTCGGCGCGTTGGTGTTTGACCCGATCAGGCTTGGCATGGCCGAGCTGTCACAGATCCGCAGACCGTCGATCCCCCGGACACGCATCTGCGGGTCGACCACCGCCATCTCATCCACACCCATCTTGCAGGTACAGGTGGGATGATAGGATGTCCGGCCGTATTGGCGCGCGTAGGCCTCGTAATCGGCTTGTGTCTTCACGCTGTCATCGGGAAAGCGGATCTGGCGGATGTATTTCTGCAGACTTTTCTGGCGGAAGATTTCCACGCTGTGTTTGACCCCTTCGACCGAGGTTTTCAGATCGTCCGGATGCCCAAGGAAATTGGGATCGACCAGAGGCATGTCCTCAATCCGATTTGACCGCAGCCGCACGGTTCCGCGCGCCTTGGGACGAACGGTATAAGAGTTCAGCGTGATCCCCGAGCTGCCTTTGGGCACGCTTGGCACACCAGCCTCAGCACCCGCGCCGGCCAGGAAATGGAACTGCAGGTCCGGAACCGGGGCGGACTTGTCCCCGTACCAGAATGCGCCGCCTTCGACGACATTCGACGCCACTGGCCCCGAACCGAACAGGTAATACTGCATACCGGCCCAAACCGCCCAATGCGGCTTGTTGTACTTGTCCAGACTGTGATGGCCGTTCAGTTCGGCCACGATGTCGATGCCGAAATGGTCGTTCAGGTTCTCACCAACGCCCGGCAGGTCCTGTTTGACCTCGATCCCGTGCTCGCGCAGATGCACGGCTGGCCCGACGCCGGATAGCAGCATCAGCTTGGGTGTCCCGATCGCGCCCGAGGTCACCAGAACCTCGTGATCAGCGCGCGCCTTGCACATCTGCCCGCCCTGATCGTATTCGACGCCAGTGGCCCGGCCGCCCTCGATCACCACGCAATGCACCTGGCACCCGGTTTCCAGGGTCAGGTTCGGGCGGGACAGGGCCGGTTTCAGATACCCCACTGCCGCCGAACAGCGTTTGGCGTTCCACGTGGTCGTCTGATAGACCCCGGCGCCCTCCTGAACCGGACCATTGAAATCCGGGTTGTAGGGGATACCCGCTTCCTGGCAAGAGCGCACGAAGGCCCGGGTCATCTTCTGCGGGGCATCGAGGTTCGACACCCCCAGCGGGCCTTCGGTTCCGTGCCAGTCGCCGGACAGGATGGCGTTGCGTTCGGACAGCACGAAGTATTTCTGGATGTCCTTGAACGCCCAGCCCTCGCAGCCTTCCTCATTGGCCCAGCGGTCGTAATCGATGGGATTGCCGCGCGTGAATACCTCGGCATTGATCGAACTGCCGCCGCCGATCACCCGACCTTGCGCGTAAGGGATCTCGCGATTGTTGGCGTTGACCTGCGGCACCGTGGTAAAGCCCCACGTATGAGGGCCGTCGGTCATCTTGGCAAAGCCCACCGGCATGTGGATCAAAGGATGACTGTCCTTGCCGCCTGCCTCTAGCAGCAACACCCTGACCGCGCTGTCTTCGGTCAGACGGTTGGCCAGAACGCATCCGGCCGAGCCGCCGCCCACGATGATATAGTCATATCCGGATTCAGCCATCACTCCACCCAATGCGACCGCTTGCCAATCTCAACATGGATCGACTTGATCTGCGTGTATTCCTCGACCCCGTGCATCCCGGCCTCTCGGCCCCAGCCCGAGGCCTTGAACCCGCCAATCGGCAGCTCGGGCCCGCCGGCCAGAGTTGTGTTGACCCAGAACCGCCCCGCCTGAACGCGGCGGGAAATCGTCAGCGCCTTGTCGATATTCTTGGTCCAGACACTGGCCGCCAGACCGTATTCGGTATCGTTGGCAATCGAGATCGCCTCGTCAATCGTGTCAAACGGGATCACAACCAGAACCGGGCCGAAAACCTCTTCGCGGGCGATCACCATGTCGTTGGTCACGCCGGTAAAGACGACCGGATCGATATATTGCCCGCCCGAGATTTCGGGCTTGGTGCCGCCGGTCAACAGGGTCGCGCCCTCTTCCTGACCCTTGGCGATGTAAGACAGGATCGTTCGGTTCTGCGCGTCGGTGGTGATGGCTCCGGCCTGCGTGCGTTCGTCCAGCGGATCACCGATGCGCACCTTGCGCAGCTTGTCGGCGACCATTTCGGCGAACTTGTCCGCGACCGAACGTTCCACCAGCAACCGCGCACCGGACACGCAACACTGCCCGGTGTTGAACGCGATACCAAAGGCGACACCATCCGCGGCGTCTTCCAGATCGGCATCGGCAAACACGATCTGCGGGTTCTTGCCGCCCAGTTCCAGCCCGAGTTTCTTGAAATTGCTCTGCCCCGCCGCCGCAACAACCGAGCGGCCCACACCGGTCGAACCGGTGAAGGACAACATGTCCACGTCCATATGCTCGGCCAGTTTCTGACCAATCACGCTGCCCGATCCGGTGACAACGTTGAACACGCCATCGGGCAAACCGGCTTCGGACAGGATTTCAGCCAGCATCAGAGTGGTGGCACTGGTCACCTCAGAGGGTTTGGCGACAATCGTGCAACCTGAAGCAAGAATGTAAGGCACGCGCTCGCACAGGATCAGGAACGGGAAGTTCCACGGCGTGATCAGACCAACCACGCCAACCGGCTCGCGCGTGACGATGCCCATCGCCCCGTCACCGCTGTTGTTGAAACTATCGCCATGCAGCGCCCGTGCCAGACCGGCGGCAAACTCGAACATGCCGATGCAACCCGTCACCTCAGCCCGTGCCTGAGCGATCGGCTTGCCGTTTTCCAGCGTTTCCCAATAGGCGATCTCATCCGTGCGCTGGCGGATCAGCTCAGCCGCTTTCAGCAACACAGCGGCGCGGTCGGCACCGGACAGGCCGCACCACCGACGGTCGTCAAACGCCGTCCGGGCCGAGGCAACCACGGCATTCAGGTCCTCTTCGGTGCAACGCGGGATGCGCGTAACGGGCACGCCATGTCCGGGCGAAGACCGCTCGAAAACGTCGCGATCCCCGGCAGGCACCCAATCTCCGTCCAGGAAGAACCCAAACTCGCGCGGTTCGGAAGGCAGGGTCAGTATGGGGCTGGATTTGTCCATGTTATCCTCTTTGCTGCGTTCGCCCTCCAGCAAGCGTCTGGGGGAGCAAACTGCGATGTTCAGTCTTCGGCGGATGTCATCATGCGCACCACCAGGGGCGTGGCTTGCATCGCCTCCATCTTGGGGGCCCATTCCCCGAACCAATCCTGCGCCAGATGCGCGTCAAGGTGATTCTTGCTGCTCCAGACTTCGACAATGGTCATTTTGCCCGGGGCTTCGGCGGATTGCCAAAGCTCGTATTGCTCGCACCCGTCTTCGCTTCGCGATCGGGCGATAAACTCGGCTTTGAACATTTCGACAAAGGCCTCTGCCAAGTCGGGTTTGACATCCAGTTCAACCAGTAGACGTGCTGCTGCCATCAGTCAGCAAGCTCCCAGAAACGTTGGTATTTCGCGTCAAGAGGATGAAGGTCTCTGCGCCCGTCCATGTAATAGCCGACCCATTCCGCCAAACGCTGCCCGGCGCGGCGACAGGCTTCAATAGCATGCTCGGCGCGTGGCTCACCGGCAAAGACTGCGCCGTAATGCAAGCTTTCCTTCTTGGCGACATAATCGGTGATCCCGAACACAAAGTAACCCATGTTCATCATCATGACACTCAGCGACTGACAGGTCAGTTCACCCCCTCCGCCCAATGACCCAGCCGAGGTGAAGGGAACGGCGAATTTTCCGTCGGTCTTAAACCAAATCTCAGGCGTCCGATCATCCCACCACTTTTTCATCCGCCACGAGATCCCGCCCAGATGGGTTGGGCAGCCAATCGCGATTCCATCGGCCCAAAAGACGTCTTCGGTTTCCGCGTCTTCAACGAACTTCACGCGGATTTCCATGCCGTCGATCCGCTCGACACCTTCTTTCACGTATGGCACGGCAAGTTCAGTAAACCGCCTGTCACTTTCGCTGTCATAGATGATCAGAATTTTACCCATTTGGTTCTTTCCCTATTGTTAAAGCCCTATTTGTATTTGCGTTTTCAGGTCCTGCGGTCGGTCAGCGATGCTGTCAAACGCCTGCTGGATATGATCCAGCGCATAAGAGGCACCGGTAAAACGGTCGGTTTTGATCCGGCCATGGGTCAGCAAGGTCAGGGCGTCGTGCATGTCCTGCCCCATGCCCGCGACCGACCCTTTGATCGAGTTCTCCTGCAGGATCGTCTGCAGAATATCGACGGGCAGAGCCTCGCCCGCGCCGGTGATACCAAAGGCCGCGATATGCCCACCTTTGCGGATCAGGTGCGTTGCTTGCTGGTAAAGCGCGGGCAGCCCGACGCTTTCGATCACCACATCAGCGCCGCGCCTTTGCGTGTGGCGCAGAACAATTTCCGCCAGCTCGGCCGGGTTGGTAACGCCGATATCTGCACCAGCCTCCAAAGCCATTTGCACCCGGTCTTCGGACAAATCCGCCACGATGATTGGCGCAGCCCCGATGGTGCGCAAAAGCTGAACGTGCAGGTTGCCGATGGGGCCCGCCCCAAGCACCACAACAGATTGGCCAAAGGTGATATTGGCCTTGCGGGCACAGCGCACGACGCAGGCCAGGGGCTCGGTCAGAGCGAGCACCTCGGCCGAGACGTCCAGAGGGGCCGGGATCACCAGCCGCGCGGGGACACAGATGTACTCGGCAAAGGCCCCATCCATGGTGATCCCCATCTGCTGCATCTCGGGGCAATTGAGGATTTCGTTGCGGCGGCACCAGAAACAGGTGCCGCAGCCGATATTCATATCGACCACCACTGGCGCTCCGATGGTCAGGCCAGAAACGTCCTCACCCAGTTCCGCGATAGTTCCCGTAAACTCGTGACCCGGCACCATGGGCAGGTTTTCCGCCGCGTAGTGGCCGTTGAAGATGTGGATATCGGTGCCGCAGATTCCGACCCTTGAGATGCGCACCAGAACCTCGTCCCTGTCGGGTTCGGGGCGGGAAACGTCCTGCACGTCGAACTGGCCGGGCTTTACAAGAACGGCTGCTTTCATGGTGGTGGTCATTTCACGACCCTCAGCTTGGTCCGGTCGATGGTCAGGGCAATCGCCGCGATCAGGATCAGGCCGAACACCATCTGCTGCTGGGTTGCATCAACCTCGAAATACAGCATCGACGACCGGATCACCGCCACGATCAGCGTGCCGATCAGCGTGTTGATGACCCCGCCGACACCGCCGGTCAGCGGCGTACCTCCGACCAGAACCGCAACGATTGCAGGCAACAGGAACCCGTTCGCCAGTGTGGGAGAACCACCGGAGAGTTTTACCGAGAACAGCAAGCCTGCAATCGCAGCCAGTCCGCCGGACAACGCAAATGCCATGATCTTGATCCGATTGACGTTCAGCCCCGAGGCGACGGCCGCAGGCTCCCCCGCCCCAACCGCCTTGAGCGCGCGCCCGAAGGTCGTCCGCGATTGCAGGAACCACGCGCCCAGAACCAGAACCGCGGCAATGATCAATTCGCTTGGCAGCCCCGCAACCGAACTGGTCATCCAGCCAAAGGTGGAATCCCGCAGTGTCGCATCCATGAATAGGGCGCGTTGGCCCGACATGTATTGCGCCGCCGAAAAGGCGATGCCGCCAACCGCCAGCGTCGAGATGAAGGAGGGCACGTAAAGCCGCGTCGTCACATAACCCGAGATACTGCCCAGCACCACGCCCGACAGGATACACAGCAGCGCCGCACCGATACCAAAGGTCGGCAGGGCAATTGTCGCAACCACCGTTGTCATGTTGGCGATGGACTGCGCCGACAGATCGATACCGCCGATATAGATCGCAAAGGTCATCCCCAGCGCCATGATGAACAGCGGTACGATGTCGGCCATCATCGAGATCAGGTTCGCCGGCCGCAGAAAGTTGGAATCCGCCGCGCCGACGACCAGCACCAGAACCAGCAGGGTGATCCAGGGCAGATGGGGTTTGATACGTTCAAAACTCATGGGGTGGCCTCAGATCATGTGGTGGACAAGGTCATAAAGCGACGGCTTGTCCCCCGGGCTGCAATCGAAACGTTTCTGTTCGACACCGTCCTTCAGAACGATGATCGTGTGGCTGAGGCCGATGGCCTCTTCCAGCGTGTCGGCGACAAGAATGATGCCGACGCCGTCATCCGACATCTCGCGCACCATGTCATAGACGTCTTCCTTGGCGCCGATATCCAGACCCCGCGTCGGGTGATCCAGCAGGATGATGTCGGACCCGGCCGAGCGCCATTTGGCCAGCACCACCTTTTGCTGGTTGCCGCCGGACAGCCCGCCGCAATCCTTGTAGACATCCGGGGTTTTGATCGCCAAACGGTCGATCCACTGTTTGGCCAGCGACTTTTCCTCGCCAATGCGCAGCACACCCGAGTTGGCGTAATTTCCCATCTGGCTGAGCGTCATGTTCTCATAGACGTTCATCCCGGCCACGATACCTTCGACCTTGCGTTCACGCGGGATGTACCCCACGCCGCCGGCCACACCGGCCTGCGCATTGAACTTGCCGACGGTTTTTCCTTTGAGCGCCACGGTGCCCGAGGTCGGAGTGTCCAGACCAAAGATCGTGCGCAGGATCGCCTCGCGCCCCGACCCTTCGGTGCCGACCAGACACAGAACCTCTCCGGGGCGCAGCTCGAACGAGACATTCGCGTATTTGCCGGTCACGGACACGTCGTTGAAGGCAACCAGCGGCTGCGCCTCGGACGGATAGGGTTTCTGTTTCTGCTCGCGGTAGTATTCCTTGTCCACGTCGCGGCCGACCATCTTGTGTTGGATGGCATCCACCTCGGCTTCGTCATGGGTGACGACGTCGACAATCTCGCCATCCTTCATCACATAGATGCGGTCGGACAGGTCCAGAACCTCGTCCATGCGGTGGCTGACAAAGATGAACGACGCACGGTTGGTCAGTTCACGCACAAGGCTGAACAGCAGCTCGACCTCTTCCTTGGCCAGCACGCTGGTCGGTTCGTCCAGCAGGATCACCAGATCGCCGTCGATCCGTTCCTCTAGCGTCAGCACCTTGGCCAGTTCGACCAGCTGACGCTGCGCAAAGGACAGTTTCGAGGTGGTCATGGCCGGGTCGATATCCAGCTTAACCTTGGCCAGCTGCTTGCGCGCGGCCTCGGCCATGGCTTTCCAGTTGATCACGCCATAGCTGACGAATTGCTGCTCGAAGCCCAGAAAGATGTTTTCCATCACGGTCAGGTTGGTGATCAGGGATTGTTCCTGAAAAACCATACCGATGCCGTGATCCATCGCCTGACGGGGGTTCTGAAAGCGGACCTTGGTTCCGTCGATGGTGATGTCGCCGCCATCGGGCTGATAGGCACCATAGATCACCTTCATCAGGGTGGATTTGCCAGCGCCGTTTTCACCGACCAGACCCACGATCTCACCCCGCCCGATCTGGAAGTTCACGGATTTCAGCGCGTGGACGCCGGGGAATTTCTTGTCAACATTGATCAGTTCGTACATCAGCCCGCCCCTATTTCACGAAGGTTACGGATTTGCGGTCGGTCGACAGAACCACCGCGGCGATGACCAACACGCCCAGAACGCCGTCCTGCACGTAGCCGGGCAACCCGATCACAACCATGCCGTTGTTGATGACGTTCACGATCAGCACCCCGATAAGGGTGTTCCAAACTCCACCGATCCCGCCCCAAAGCGCGGTGCCGCCGACCACAACCGAGGTGATCGACACAAACATGAAATTCGACCCCGTCGCGGTTTCCGCAATCCCGATCCGACCAACAGCCAGCAGCGCGCCGACCGCATAGAACACACCCGCCAGCGCAAACCCCATGATCCGCACGCGGTTGACGTTCAGACCCGAGGCATGAGCCAGTTCCTCGCCACCACCGACAGCATAAAAGTTCCGCCCCAGCGTGGTGCGCGACTGGATGAACCACGCGATCAGAAGAAACAGCAGCGCGACATAGCACATGATCGGAAAGCCGAACCAACGCTCGGTCAGCAGCGACCGGAACAGGTCATCCTCGACCCTGATCCGGTCACCGCCGGTCAGCAGCAGGGCAAAGCCGGTGCCCACAAACCCCATCGCCAGCGACGCCATGAACGAGGGGATTTTCAGCAGGACATGAACAAGACCGTTCACCAGCCCGATGGCCGCGCCCACCAGCAACGCCAGCGGAATGGCCAGCCAGGCCCATGACGCCAGCGTTCCGCCCATGCCAATGAAGGCAAAGGCAAACACCACCGCGCAAACCGACACGGTGCCCTCCATCGACAGGTCAATTGACCCCATGATGATGATGAACGTGACACCGATAGCGACCATCAGCGCCGGCGCAGACGATATCCCGATGCGGGCAAAATTGCGCAGCGAAAAGAAACGCGGTTCCATCGCTGTGAAAAACAGGACCAGAACCAAAAGGACGATCAGGGGCGCCCATTTGATCAGAACATCCCGTGTCAGCACATTGCTCACGTGCTTCCTCCCACTGAGTGAATTGGCGGGGTCGGGTTCAGCACCGACCCGAGTGAGCGGGCCGGCGTCAGGACCAACCCGCAGACACGTTTACTAGTATTGGATCTGGCCGTTCGACGTGGACCAGAAATCTTTCCAGTCATAGGCCGGAGCGCTGTCCAGATACTGCGCCTTGAACGCCAGCGCGTCTTCGGGACGGACCATAATGGTCGGGCCATAGAACTCGCGGTGGTCGTTGGGCTCTTCGGACGGTTTGAAGTGGCCGGTGGCCGCGTAATAGGCCAGCGCCGCCGTGATACCGCCACCCCAATGCGGGTTGGTGAACACGGTGGCCAGGATCTTGCCTTCGCCGACCAACTCAACCGCCTGCGGGTTGCCGTCATAGGACACGATGGGCATGTCTTCGATACCTTCGGCACGCAACGCTTCGAGCACCCCGTAAGCGATGGTGTCGTTGGCGCAATGAACGCCTTTGATCTCGTCACCGTAGCGGGTGAGGAAGGCGCTCATGACCTGGTTGGCCTTTTGCGTATCCCAATCCGCAGGCTCTGCGGCCAGCAGCTCCGCGTCGGGGTAATCCAGCAGCGCGGTCTTCAGACCGGCCAGACGCTCGATTGCCGGATTGTTCGATGCGATACCGCCCAGATGGACAACGCCGCCAGAGCCACCCATGGCGTCCAGCAGAATGCGCGCGGTCTGCTCTGCCGGGCCTTCGTCGGACCAGCTCATGTGGCTGACGTAATTGTCGCCGAAGTCCCAGGGGTGCAGGTCGTCGGTCTTGTTCCACAGGGTCGACACATAGGCCCCGGCCTCCACGCAGGATTCGACAACCGGACGCGCATTAGGCGCGTCGTTGGTGTCAATCGCCAGAGCCAGTTCACCATTGGTCTTGGACAGCAGCGCCTTGACGTCCGCCAGCGACTTCTCCGACGAGCCTTCGTTGATCAGGTGGGTCAGGAAATCCTTGGGCTTGCCGAGGCTTTCAACAAACGCCTCACCGCCCGAAACGATTTCGTTCCAATAGGGGTTTGTCCGGTTGCGATACGACCAGGCAACGGTCGGGTCGGTGATCGCCGCACGCGCCATGCCGCCCAAAATAGTTGAGATCGCAGCACCCCCTACCCCATAGGCAGATGCCAGCAGCAGGTTACGACGGGTTATCGTCTCTTGTTCGATGTATTTCTTGATGAATGACATGATGTCCTCCCTTTTCCATCAGCACGTGGGATCAAAGGCGTTCCCGTGTCGACCCCTCCCCGGCGACGATCCCGCGCAGCGGCACTCTACGCCATTAATGCACTAACTAGTTACTTCTTTACGAAACGGTGTGTCAAGCGTTAAGACTAGAATTAGAACGGTCTGAATTGGCGGCTGGCACGCAACAGTTGAAGAAGCTCGGCTATTTGTGCGAAATGCTCTGACCAGATTTGCTGCGCCGGGACAGCTGCATGACAGAGGAGGTGGCTGTGGTCGAAAAGACGACAACTAAAAAGAAAAGAGATGCCGAAGCGACCAAAGCACGCATCCTGCAGGCGGCGAAAAAGGAGTTCGCCAAACACGGGCTCGGCGGCGCGCGGGTAGACGAAATCGCCGAACGCGCCAATGCCAACAAACGAATGCTGTATCATTATTTCGGCAGCAAAGAGGGGCTGTTCCAAACGGTACTGGAAGCGGCCTATCTTGATATTCGAAGCGCTGAACGCAAACTGAACCTTGAGGCCCTGTCGCCCTCGGACGCGTTGGAATCCCTGGTGCGGTTCACCTGGAAATACTATCTGAAAAACCCCGAGTTCATCACTCTGGTCAACAGCGAGAACCTGCACCGCGCCCGTCACATCAAATCACTGCCCAGCCTGCCGGAATCGACCCGAGGACTGGTCGAGATGGTCCAGGACATCCTGAAGCGCGGCGAGGAATGCGGTGAATTCCGCTCCGGCATTGATGCAACCCAGCTCAATATCACCATCGCCGCGATCGGCTATTACTATCTGACCAACCGGTTTACCGGGTCCTACCTGTTTCAACGCAACATGATGGATGAGCAGGCGCTGAACGAACGTCTGGATTTCAACGTCGAAAGCATCATGCGAATTGTCCGCAAGGATTAAGCACAGTCCGAACTGCGTCTCTAAAACAGAGCTGCCGAAACTGCCGCGACGCCGCGCAGAACGGTGCTATGGGCAACGCCACAACGGGCCTTCCGTCAGGGTTTTCGAGGCCCGGGGCCGCACCGGAACCCCTCGGCTATCCGTTAAGCGTATTCTCTGGGCAAATAGGCCCGAAGGGCCACGTTTTTTGCAGTTTTGTGAAAACTTCTCCAAAAAAAAGCCCCTAGGCTTGTCAAAGGAATAGCCATTCTCTAGGACCGAGCCCGAATTACCTCTAATCGAATGGTTCAGTTATGTTGATTACGCCCGTCCTCCTATGCGGAGGTTCTGGAACCCGTTTGTGGCCCTTGTCGCGGAAAAGCTACCCCAAGC
>NZ_WPYP01000013.1 GCF_013030985.1 Ruegeria arenilitoris
CGTGAAGCTGCAGAACCTTAACAAAGGCCTCTTCCGTCGTCATTTTCATCTGAGTCTGTCCTTGTTTGAGACGTCAAAGCGTTGGTGAGTTAGAGAATTTCGTCCCTGAGGTAGTAGCCGACATAAGCCATGCGCTGGCCCAATCGTCGGAAAGGTGTGAGGATGCCGTGGCTTGGCAAAGGCGACGTGAAGATTGGCAGGTCAAATGCCTTGTCCTTTTCACCGGCAACCAACTGCGCCATGCGTCGCCCGGCCTGTGCTGAATACATCACGCCGTTACCGCCATACCCCATCGCGTAGAACACGCTTTGATCAGGGTCTGGCTGGAAGATGCGGGGCATCATGTCGTGGCTGACATCGACCCACCCCCACCACGAGTAGTCGAGGTTGATGTCTTCCAGCGCCGGGAACTTGCGGGCGAGACCTTTTTTCAGCAGTTCCAAATGCTTGTTGTTTTCAGCGTCCCGCCCTGTCACCGCACTGCGGCTGCCGATCTGCATCCGGTTGTCTGGCAACAGGCGATAGTAGTGCCGCAACGTGCGGGTATCGGTCAGGGGTGACTTGGTCTGAATGCCGCACTCGTCCAGCTCGGACTGGGTTAACGGCCGGGTGACCATCGAATTCGACAGGATCGGCATCAGGCGGTGTTTCGTCCGATTGTTCAAGCCGGGTGGGGTGTAACCGGCGGTCGCCAGAGCCACGGTCTTTGCCCGGACAATGCCCCCCGGTGTGCGCAGATGATGAACGCCGCTCTTGGTCTCCCACCCCATCACCGGGCTGCCGGTGTGGATTTTCACACCCAACCGACGAGCCATGTTGACATAACCAAAGGCCAGCTTTCCGGCATGGATGCAGGTGCCATCAGGCTCCCACATGGCGCCTACTGCCTCCATGTCCCGGACGTGGCTTTCGTGCAGTTCATCGCGATAGATGATGCGCGAGCCATAGCCGAACACATCGTTCAGCAGTTTGCTCTCTTTCTTGAGCGACGGCATCACTTTGTCCCGGTGAGCAATATAGTAATGCCCCCCCGGCTGCGGATCGCAGTTGATATCATCCGAAGCGATCAGATCATTGAACAGCTCAAAGGCTTCGGTCACCTCTGCGTGCATGCCTTTGGCGACATCAATGCCCCACCGCTCGATCCACTGCGAGCGTTTCAGCCGCCCGGATGAAATCTGGGCCTGCCCGCCATTGCGGGTCGAACAGCCCCAGGCCACGGTGTTTGCCTCCAGAACCACGGCCTGAATGCCATGTTCCTTGGCCAGATGAATGGCGGTCGACAGGCCGGTATAGCCCGAGCCGATTACAACGACATCGGCGTCCGTGTCACTGGGTACCGGGCCGTCATCCGCAGGCGGCGTGCCGGCGGTGCCAATCCAATAGGTTGGCGCGTGGTCGCGATTGTGACCCGGGCCCGCATCTATGATGGGGTCATACTTGGGATCATAGCTGGCCTTGGGCCAGTGACGCGGGATGCTGTTGTCCACCATTCTTGTTTTTCTCCGAAGCTGCGCGCAGGGCGGCGGATCAGGCTTTGAACATTGGGCGCGTTTTTCGAAGCGCCTGTTTCACGATGATTTTTCCGTCACGCACGGTGAACAGATCGGCGCCTTCGGCCTCGATCCGCATGCCGTTGGCGTCAGTGCCGGAAAAGGTCCATTCCGATACGGCCCGGTCACCATGCACGAAGTGGCTGTGGTGATCCCAATGGGCGTCTTTCATGCCGGCCCACACGCCCGAGAAGGCGGCGGCGATGGCTTCGGCACCTTCGACTTTGTTGCCGTATTTCTCATCGCCGGCCACGGTGTAGAACACGCAATCATCGGCGAAATGGGTCATCACACCGTTGATGTCGTGACGGTTGAAAGCGTCGAACGTGTCGGCCAGGTCCTGCGCCGTCAGGGTTTTGCTCATATTGTGTTTCCTTTTCAGAGGGGGTGTTACGTTTCGTCCGGGTTCGGAACGATCAGTGTCGGGATCTTGGACCGCCGCAAAACGCGCTTGGCGACGGTACCCAGGAAGGTGTGCGAGAAGCCGTGGTCATGCGCGCCCAGCACGATCAGATCACAGCCCATCTCAACCGAACGGCGCAGGATCACTTCGGCCGGGTGGCCATCGGTGACCTCGACCGAGGTGACCTGATCGCGAATCTTGGCATCATCGCCTTCGAAACGGGCCCAGAACTTGGCCTGCCGTTCGGCCAACACCTGGCGCACCATTTCGTGGCGGCGCGACTGCGCGGTTTTGCGGGTTTCCTCGTTCAGGATGAACATTTCCATCGTGATTTTGACGTCATCTGAAAGCGGCTCGTTGACGTGTAGGACGTGGATCTGCGCTCCGGTCGCCTGCGCGATGCTGGCGGCATGGCGCAGGGCGTGGGGTGAGTTCGCCGACAAGTCGGTGGCAAACAGGATGTTGGTGACCAGTTGTTTCATGTCGTCAACCTTTCCGGGTCAGTAGCCCAGCAGCCGTGGCAGCCACAGCGACAGTTCAGGGAAGAAGGCGATGATGAAGATCGCGGCGGTATTGGCGGCGGCAAACGGCAGCGCCCGCAGCGAGATCTGTTCGATCGAGATGTTTGAAATCCCCGAAGCGATGAACAGGTTCTCACCCAGCGGTGGAGTCTGGAAGCCGATGCCCAGTGTACAGACCATCACCACGCCAAAGTGGATCGGATCAATACCCACCGAATAGGCCACCGGCAGCATCACCGGAACCAGGATCAGGATGGTGGCCAGCGTCTCCATGAACATGCCGACGAACAGCAGGAAGAAGATGATCAGCGCCCAGATCAAATAAAGGTTGTCGGTAAAGCTGAGCATCGAGTCGGCGATGATCGCCGGGATCTGGTTTTCTACCAGCAGACGGCCAAACACGGTTGCGGTGAACAGGATCAGCAGCACCCGCCCAGTCAGCCACGTCGTGGCCTCAAGCGACTGGAACAGCGATTGCCAGGTCAGTTCGCGGTAGATGACCACACCTACGACCAGCGTGTAGAAGATCGCGACAATTGCGGCCTCGGTCGGGGTGAAGAAGCCGGTGTAGATACCGCCCAGGATCACCAGCGGTGCCATCAGCGACCAGAACCCGCGATACATTTCGCAGAACACGTTACGGATGGACCAGCCTTCGGCCGAGCCCTTGTAGCCGCGCTTTTTGGACATGAAAAAATTCAGGATCAGCAGGCTGGTGGCGATCAGGAAGGCCGGAACAAAACCTGCGATGAAAAGTTTCGAGATTGAGACCGATTGGAAGGTGCCGAATTTCTCGACCGCTTCGGGCGGTGGCGCCATGCCGAGCGCGGCAATGCCGAAGATCACCATCGGGATGGAGGGAGGAATGATAATCCCGAGGCCGCCAGAGGACGCCGTGATCGCCGAGGCATAGCCGCGCTCATATCCGCGGTTGATCATGGCAGGGATCATCAGCATCCCCACCGCCGCGGTTGTTGCCGGGCCTGAACCCGAGATGGCGCCAAAAAACAGACAGGCCATGACAGTTGCCGCCGAAATGCCGCCGGTGAAGGGGCCGGCCAGGCTTTCAGCAACATTGATAAGCCGTTTTGATATCCCGGCGGCCTCCATCAGGGCTCCAGCCAGGATAAAGGCGGGCAGCGCCATCAGCGGGAAGGCTCCCACCGAAGTAAAGGCGATCTGCACGAATTTGATGGGGTTTTCGCCCAGATACAGGAACGAAAACAGCGAGGCCACACCCAGAGCCACAGTGATCGGTGCACCGATCAGCAGCAAAAGTAGGAATGAGCCAAACAGAATTGTAACGATTTCGGATTCCATGACGTGTCCTCCCTGCCTTTAGTCGTTCTTCGCTGCTTCGGTCGCAGCTTTGATTTCGTCGAGGTCGATCTGATCGGGGTCGTGAATTTCCTCGCCCTTGATCAGGCGGCGGTAATTCACCTGAAGGATGCGGAAGGTCATCAGCGCAAAGGCGATGGGCAGCACCATGTAGATGTACTTCATCTCGATGCCCAACGTCTGGGACTTCCAGAACTTGTTCATCTTGTTGAAAACAAAATCCGTCGCCAGATAGAGGAAGTAGACATTGAAGAAGAGCCAGAAGAGATCGGCAAAGGCTTCGATATACTTGATCGCGCCGTCGGGCAGGAATTTGAATTGGAACGTCACGCGGTTATGCGCGCCCTTCAAGGCGGCGTAACTGGCGCCGAAATAGACGAACCAGACGAACATGTAGACCGAGAGTTCCTCGATCCAGCTGATCGAAAAGCCGAAGACTTCGCGCGCGACGATCTGTACGAACAAAAGGCAGACGAAACCGGATAACAAAATCCGGCATATGACGCTTTCTATATTGTCCAGAAATTTCCAGAACATGTGGTTTCCCTCCTCCCTGAGATGAGAAGAGCGCCGCGGCGCTCTTCCCTGTATCGCTCTGCGGCGATTATTGCTGGACCGGATCGCGGCCGATGGCTTCGAGAACGGCGTTCAGCTTTTCGACGCCACCGATGGACTCGTAGAACTGCGGCCAAACGGCACCGGTCGCCAGTTCGATGAACTCGGCCTCGTCGTTTTCGGGATCAACAATTTCCATGCCCTTGGCGACCAGCTCTTCTTTGATAGCGGCTTCCGAGTCGCGCAGGAACTGAGCGGATTTCTGGGTTGCTTCCTGACCTGCTTCCAGGATCATCTGCTGCTCTTCTTCGCTCAGGCTCTGAAACACGGCCTCGGAAATGATCAGCGGTTCGATCGAGAAGATGTAACGCAGGTTGGTCACGTGGTCCTGGACCTCGTAAAACTTCATCGCGTTGATGGTCATGTACGGGTTGTCCTGACCGTCGACCACTTTGGTCTGCAGACCGGTGAAGGTTTCCGACCAGGCCATCGGGGTCGGGTTGATGCCCCAGGCCTTGTAGGTTTCGATCATGATCTCGTTCTTGGGAACGCGGATGATCAGATCCTGCAGGTCGGCAACCGAAGTTACAGGTTTCTTCGAGTTGGTCAGGCGGCGGAAGCCGGTATAGGTCCACGCGATGATGCGTACGCCTGCGTCACGAATTGTGTTTTCCGTCAGCTCCTGGCCGATCGGGCCCTGGGTCAGGGTTTCGGCGTCTTCCAGGCTGAGGATGACGTAGGGCAGAGTGAACACGCCCACCGAAGGCGAGAACGGGGTGACGTTGTTGATCGCCAGCAGCGACATGTCCAGCGTGCCGATGGCCGCTTCGTTCACGGTGTCCTGTTCCGAGCCCAGCTGACCGTTCAGGAACAACGTTGCGGTGTGTTCGCCGCCCGACTTCGCCTCCAGTGCTTCGACAAAGAACTTACCGGTCGCTTCCTGCGGGCTGCCTGCGCTGTCGCCGACCGCGATCTTGAAGTTTTTCGCGTCAGCCGCGCCTGCGACCATCAGCGCCGCCACGGATACGGCAGCGGTAAAGGTGCCAAGCTTGTTGATGATTGACATGGATTTCCTCCCATTTGTCAGGTTTCGAGGTGCGCGCTGACCAGGGGAGAGTTGGCCAGTCCGATTCTGCCTCGGCGCGGAAAACCTAGCTTGCGCAAAGTGTTTCTTCGTTGCTAAACTTTGCGCGATAGGTTTCACATATATCGAACTTGCAGAATGAAGCTCGACACACTGTCCACACGAATAGGCGATGCCGATATCCGGCTGTTGCGGGTGTTCAAAACCGTTGTTGAAAGCGGCGGGCTTTCGGCAGCCGAGGTTGAGTTGAACATCGGCAAATCGACAATCTCCAAACACATCTCGGACCTTGAGCTGCGTCTGGACCTGAAACTCTGCAATCGCGGGCCTGCCGGTTTCTCACTGACAGAAGACGGGGAAAAGGTGCTGCGCGCCGCCGAAGACCTGCTGATTTCCGTCTCGCAGTTTCGAACGGAAGTGAACGAAATCAAGGAGCAACTGGCGGGAATTATTCGGGTGGCGTTGTTCGATCAATGCACCTCAAACCCGGAGGCGCGGCTGGCCCGCTCGATCCACAAGTTCAACGAGGCAGCGCCCGCCGTTCAAATCGAGCTTTCGGTGGAGCCCCCCAACGTGATCGAAACCATGGTTATTTCCGGGCATCTGGATATCGGGATCATTGCGTTGCACCGTCCCTCAGCCAGTCTTGATTATGTCCCGCTCTATGGAGAAGACATGTTTCTGTATTGCGGCAATGAACACCCTTTGTTTGATCGTTCAGATGCCGATCTGAACATGGACGAGCTGCGCAAGTTCAACTATGCGGGCCTCAGCGTGAATTCCCCAAATCTCATTGTTGGTCAGCAATTGGGCTTTAAGCGCGCGGCAAAGGTACAGAGCGAACAGGCTCTAGCCGTTTTGATTCTATCCGGCCGGTATCTAGGGTATCTGCCGGACCACCTTGCCCGGCAATTTGTTGACCAGAAATTGATGAAGAAGGTTTTGCCCAGCGAAACTCAGTATCGCACACGATTTGCGGCTGTGACCCGAAGGCAACCCGCGCCAACACGCATCACCAAACTTTTCATGAGTGTTTTGAGCCAACAACACGACAATCCAGATCATGCTGAAACCTGCTCACGGTTGATTTGAAGGCAACAAACACCAAGGAACGCGGTTCCGTCAATTTCGGGCCAATACTTGCAACACAACCGCGTGGCCTTGAAGCCAATGTAGCTGAGGTTACGCCACCCGCCGTTTTCATCCTGTGCATTGTGCGGATGTTCACAAGGGGGGCCAGTCAGCATCTGCGCAATAAAGCCAATCCGCGCGCGGACATTCCAGACCGGTGTTCGGGCCTGGTGTCCGCTTCAGAGGCCATCTGACATAACCCATTCAATATCTGCCACGCCGCTGAACGCCGAAAAGCTATGCGCTGTTCTTATTTCTGCTGAATGACGACGAAGCTGCCTTTGGGTTTTCCTGTGGGACAACTGGTACACAGTGCGCGCGAGGAGCATTGAACACGGAGAAACACGATCGCCTACCTCAGGACCCATTGATTTCCGGCAGGCCGGGTGATTCACGGTTCGAAAGCCGATCGGTGAGCATGCCTGATCTTTTCCGGCTGGCGGATGCGCAGATGCTGCGTCTTGCGCCCGTCTTTCCTGAATCCCACGGTAAACCCCGCATCGATGATCGGCGGGTCTTGAGTGGCATTGTCTTCATCCATCGCAATGGGTTGCGGTGGCGGGATGCGCCTAAGGAATACGGGCTGCTCAAGACACTCTGCAATCGTTGGAAGCGCTGGAGCGATAAGGGCATCTTTGCCGAGAGGGGGTGAACTAAGGGTGGCATGAACACCAATCTGCATGCCATCTGCGACAGCTGAGCCATGGTGCGCCATTGGTTCGAGCACAATGCGAATGCCGCCCGATACGACAAGCGTCGTTACAAACGCCGCAACCGTATCGAGATTATGTTCGGCAGATTGAAGGATTGGCGACATGTGGCAACGCGCTTCGACCGCTGCCCAAAAGTCTTTCTGTCGGCCGTCGCACTCGCAGCGATGGTCATTTACTGGCTATGAGGCCTGAGCCTAGAGTTTCTATTTTCTGAGACACTTGAATTCGAGAACTTCCAGCTGAACAATTGGTAAGCAGCCCTTCGTGTGACACGCAGAGAATGGCCGGTTTGAGCCCTTACCGGACCTTGATCACACCTCGGTCTTTCGCTCATGCGGCAGGTCGCGAACCACGTAAACCGGACATTCTCTGAGTGGTACGCAGATGGCGGTGACTCGGACGAAGTGCTCTTTTGCTGCGTCTGTGCCAATGGCGGCTTACTCAACCAAGCGCACACTTTCTCGGTGAGAACAGGCACTCAGGTGGCAATAGAATAGCGCGCGGCGTGAACGGCCGCTCAGGCGAAACCTGCTGTGGCCGCAAAATAGCTGTGCTGCACTAGCTCGGATTCAGCGTGAGATTTTGAGCTGCTTGAGTCGACGCGCACAAAGAGTGGTTCATCAAAGGTGTCACGCAAGCGGTCCAAAGCCAAGCGTCACGACGATCTCGCCTCAGAGGTCACGCGTGGTCTCGACCGCAATCGCGGGTTCGAGATGGATTGATGAACTTTAAGGAGCCTTCGCCGCAAAGATCTGCAATACCAATCGCGACTTCGGCCGCGAACCGCTGCAGAAACGGCACGACCAGGTGGCGATACGTTGTAGGAGCAACAATGGCGTCGGAATGGTCCCGTGTTAGACTAAGAACTCAGGTTTAGCGTTTGTGAGATTGCAGATGATAGTCAAAATTTGGGTCAACTGCCCATCCGAGAAAGTCGCTGACCAGATCGCGGACAGTCTTCTTGAAGAGCGTTTGGTTTCCTCATCGAACCGCTACACTGCGACTAGCAGTAAATATCTCTGGAAGGGAAAAATCGTAACCGCGCGGGAGGTCCCACTTCTGCTGAAGACCCGAAAAGAGCTTTTTGGCGTAGTCGTTGAAGCGATCCGCAGGATGCACCCTTATGAGACGCCCAGTATTCTCTCGATTGATGTTGACCAAGCCAACGGTGAATATCTTGAGTGGATGATTGAAAGCACGCGCGAGATCTAACCAAAGCTCAAATTAACGGCCTATAACCGCTGTATCTTTGGGCTCACTACCGACTTTCTCTGCGGCGAGTTCGGACAAGCAGATGAGCCCATACCAGACCTTCACTGTCGTCTGGAGTTTCGCGCATGCAGCAGGTCGCGAACGGCGCAATGCGGACCTAGAAGCCATTCGCCGCGCTCTAACAAAACGCCTCGCCCTGCAAAAAATCGGACGAGGTGTTATCCTGACTTCGTCAGTCTACTGACTTAAACAGCCCCGTGCTTAGGGTCGCCAAGTCGACCATTTTGATGCTCCTTGCGTGTGAAACCACACCAACCTAGCGTTCAGCCAGATTGGAAGGATTGTTGATGTTCAGATTTATTGGCGCTCAGTGCGTATTGCTTATTGTTCTTTCCACAGGTCAAGGGTTTGCAACTGAGTATTCCGAACTCCGTCACTCCGACCTGATTGACCAATGCCTTGATGCTATCGAAAGAGATGATCGAGTGGCTGTTGAGACGATGGCTGAAGAGCTACTCGGTCGAAGCGGATTCAACCTTGGGCCTGAAAGTCAGGATAGAGGATCTTCGTGCCTTCAATCCGCTTATGGTTTGGATTTCGAGTTCGGGGGCCGACGCTTTTATTCACAAGAACTGCTAGGCGCCCAAGCACATATGGCGGAGCGAGCGGCCAGTGTTCTCGAAAATCAACAAGAAGAGTTCGCGAAAGCCATTGTCGAAGCTTGCTTTCTAGAGCTGGAAATTGATCGGTTCCGAGCTCTGACAACCCCAGCCTGCGCAGAAGTTTTTAAAACCCTTGGATTGCCCGGATCGCAGTAATTCAAGCCCGAAGGACGCCCGTGGGCTGCAGCTGCAAAATGCTCTGACGGCATCCTAGTCCGACAGCAACGGCGGCTTAGGGCGCTTACCTCCCATCAATACCCGCGGCAGAGAATGGCAGCGTCGAGCCCAAAGTACGAAGTGCTGCGCCTCAATCGGACGGCGGCTATGCGTCGGGAAGCCGGCCATTCCGTCTTCCGGCTGCCGCGTCATGACATTGTCACTACCTTAGGGTCTCGTTACTCCGCCCCGGTTGATAGCAGGTGGGATTTGATCCTCTGGTAGCCATATCCGATGTGGGTGCGCTGGATATATCCGATCGCAGCGACATCGCCATGCTCTAATGCCGTGTTGATATCACTGAGTTCCGCCACCAGCGCCTGTGCCATTTCGGGGCCTCTTTGGTTGCTGAGTCGGTACCACGTACTGGCCGCCTGATAATAGGTTTGCCACCAGAATGACTGCAGCACACCATTGCCGATAAGGCTGGCTATCAAAATGTGCAGGCGGTGATTGATCTCAATGTATCGCCGCGAATTAAAGGCACTGCGAAGCGCTTTCGCCTCATGCAGCAAAGTCCGTCCAGCCTCGCAGTCGGTTTGGGTGATAGTGCGGGGTGACATCGTGCCGATCAGCGCCGCGAGTTCCAGACGCATATCATAGACATGGCGGATTTGCGCGGCGGACAATGCGACAACGACCGTGCCCACCCCATTACGGGTTTCTACCAGCCCCAGATGACTGATCCGGCTGATTGCATCACGTACCGGGGTGCGACTGACGCCATATTCAGCAGCAAGTTCAGCCTCTTTCAGTTGATCGCCCTGATTGTAATCCAGAAAACAGATTCTTTGGATAATCTCGGTCTGAATGGCCTCGACCGAGTTTCTGAGTTCAGTCGCCGGGGCTTTCTGAGAGGGTGGCAAATAAATCTCCATACAGACAGATGTATACACCAATGGTAACCGTGGGGCAAGAACCTGCACAATTATTAGGTTTGACTCCTTAGGTGTATGCAGCTTACGCATATTGAAAGTTTCTCGACTCATCAATTGAGGAAGCAAACATGCTCGACGAAGCCAAAACCCGCACTCTTGCCCTTCAAGCCCGCATGCAGGACTTGGGTATCCAGCGTGCTGTCATTACGGATGAAAGCTCCATCGCTTATCTTGCAGGATTCTGGGGTTACTTGGGTATCGAGTTTGGCCGTCCGACCATGTTGGTGGTCAGCGTCGATGAGGCGCCCATCGTGATTACGCCTCTGATGGAAAGTGAAATGGTGGGCGCAATGACTTGGGTCGAAGATGTGCGCACTTGGGAAGACATGGGACAACGCACATGGGGCCGGGCCCTTGCTGGCGCCTTGGGTGACAAACCGGGTGAGATCTGGGTGGAACGCAGCAGCATCCCAGCCCTTGTACGCAACCATTTGGACGAGACCTATCCGGGTGTGCCGATCAAGGATTTCTCACCTATCCTGGGGGCCATGCGGATGATCAAAACCCCGTTTGAGATTCAGGTGATGAAGGAAGCGGGGCAAATCGCCGGCGCGATGATGAAGGCCGCCCATGTTAGCCTGCGGGAAGGTGCTCAGGAATATGAAAGCGCGCTGGCGGTGATCGAAGCCGGATCGCGCAAAGCGGCTTCATTCCTCACAGATAAAGGCTGGGACAGGTTCGTCTCACCGATGATCCACAACCTACAAATCCTGCAAAGTGGCAAGGATACATCCATGGTGCATCGCCGGGCTTCGGTGCGCCAGTATCAGCGCGCCGATCCAGTCTATTTCTGCTTTTGCAATATGGCGCAGTTCAAACAATACAAATTGGGATTTGACCGGATGTTTCACATCGGTGAGGTGCGCGATGATGCCGCTCGCGTGCAGCAGGCTGCAATTGACGCCCAACAGGCGGCAATCGCCGCCATTCGTCCCGGCATCCAAGCGCAGGAAGTGGCTGCAGCCGCCAATGACGTATATGCCGAACGCGGGTATGAGACAGGCTATCGCACTGGGCGGTCGATTGGTGTGGCCTACCTTGAAGCACCAGAACTGAAAACCGGCGACACCACTATCCTGCAACCCGGCATGACGTTTGCGGTGGATGGGGGTATTTCCATCGATGGGGTCACCGCAGGCCGCATTGGAGACTCTGTCGTCGTGACGGAAACGGGAATTGACTACATCACGGAATACCCCCGCACATTGCTTGTTACGGACAACTAAAAATGAGCCGCACATTTCGACTTGCAGTCGGGCAATCTCCTGCCGAGCTGGCCACGACACAAGAGCGATTGAATTGGCTGTCCGAAGCGATGCCTGCGGTTGCCGCTGAGCATGTTGACCTTCTGGTGCTGCCCGAGCTGTTTGCCACCGGCTACAACATTGGCGATCTGATCGCGGATAGGGCTGAACCGGCCGACGGTCCCATTGCAAAAGCTATCGCGGTGCTTGCCAAGGCTTATGGCGTCGCTATCCATTACGGATTTGCCGAGGCTGACCGGGAAGTAATCTATAACTCGGCGCAGTGCATCGGGCCGGGCGGTACGCGTTTGGGCGGTCACCGTAAACTGGCCATTCCGCCGGGGTTCGAAGGGGATCATTTCACACCCGGTCGAGGTTGCACACTTTTCTCTTACCGCGGCGTGAGAATTGCGACGCTGATTTGCTATGACGCTGAATTCCCGGAAACTGCGCGGCATGTGGCCTCAATGGGAGCAGAGCTCGTACTGGTACCTACTGCACTTGGCGCTCAGTGGGAGTGGGTCGCTCAGCGCATGATCCCGACCCGAGCATACGAAAACGGCGTATATCTCGCTTATGCCAACAGCGCTGGCATCGAAAACGGCATGACCTTTTTGGGTCAAAGCGTTATCGCGACACCAGACGGGCAGGAACTCGTCCGCGCGGGAGCGGATACTGAGATTATCTACGGCACATTGCGGCTAGACAACGTTTCAACCGCGCAAGAACGGCTTCCCTATCTAAAGGATCGCGAAGCGCTAGGACCGGAATTTCTTTAGTTCGTGCCGAACGGCACTCGAAATCACAATTCCCGGACTAAAGCGCCGTCTGCGGGGACCATGGCAACGGCGGCTCTCCAACGACATGGATAGCATCGTCTAATGGCTCCGTGATCATGAGTTCCATGAGCATGCCAGATCGTTCAAGGAAAATGGAATCCGCTTGGATCTGGTCGCCAAGTTGTCCGAAGACGATCTCAAGGACCTTGGACTAAATCGCGGAGATCGAAGACGTTTTTAGGCCGCGGTCCGCGAAAGCGTCGCATCCCCAATCCCGACCACTGCTACAGCCCAACCCACCGCCTCCAACGCCGAACGCCGCCAGCTTACCGTCATGTTCTGCGATTTGGTCGGTTCCACTGCCCTTTCGGAATCGGTGGACCCGGAGCAATTCAGAGAGCTGCTGACCGACTATCGCTCAGCGGCTTCGCGGGCGCTCAATGAGTTCGGTGGGTATATCGCAAGCTATATGGGCGACGGCTTGCTGGTCTATTTCGGATGCCCGCATGCCCATGAAGACGATGCGGAACGAGCCATCAGAGCAGCGCTTCGTACGATAGGTTCGGTCGAACGATTGAACCGGAATGATTGTGCACATGAACTCCAGGTCGCATCGGGATCGCTACCGGCCTCGTCGTCGCCGGCGATCTCGTCGGCGAAGGAGTTTCTGAATCTCGGGCGGTCTCGGATGACACACCGAATTTGGCGGCTCGGTTGCAGGGAGAAGCAGGTCCGAATGTCGTCGTCATAAGTGAGAAAACGCAGCGATTGGCAGGTGGGCGATCCCAGCTCGAACAGTTGGCGCGGCGGCAACTAAAGGGAATTTCTGATCTTGTTACCCTGTACAAGGTCGTCGGATCGCTCGCGATCTCGCGTTTTGGAGCGGTAGCTGTCGGCGGGCTCACGTCCTATGTCGGCCGTGATGCCGAGCTTGAGATGATTTGGTCTCGCTGGATCTGTGCCCGCGAGGGCGACGGAAAAGCGGTTTTCGTGTGTGGCGAGCCCGGCATCGGCAAGAGCCGGCTGATCGAGGAATTCCTCTCCAGAGCGCGCGCCGCATGCCAACCCAATGTCCGCCACTATCAGTGCTCACCACACCAACAGTTCGCTGCATCCGGTCATGGATACCCTGTCGCGGGCTGCCTCGATATCGATAGGCCACCCCTATGGTATGACAGGTGCGAGACAAGTCGGGCACGCTCTGCTTGAGGGGAGGCGTCGTGGTGTAAAATACGTAGTTACGTCCATGTGTATTGGCGGAGGCATGGGGGCCGCAGCGCTGTTCGAAGTCGCCTGACCCCACTGAAATGAGGTCAAGCAGAGCGTTATGTGGTTGAGACATTGACATTCTGTCATCTGCGAAGGTCGCACATCTGCATGTGCCGCATTTCATATCGTCCGGAATTGGTGATACCTCCTGAGGTGTTATGACCAATGTCACGCCAACTATCCTTTCCACCGTTTCCAGCCAGTTTGTCGATGACTGGCTGGTGGCGCTGCGCGCCCTGTGTCCAGAGGCGCAGATGGCGTCGCTGCTTAGCCGGTCCGGTCTGAACGCGGATACGCGCTCGCCGAATGGTCGCATTACGCTGGATCAGATCGTATGTCTCTATCAACTTGCCGCAGTTGAGACTGGTGATGAGATGATGGGGCTTTGGAGCAGACCTGTCAGACCGAGGGCCCTACAACATCTTCTGACGACAGTGCGCGAAGCAACAACCTTGCCATCTGCACTCTACCGGTTTTCGACCTTCTGGAATTTGCTGCTCGATGACTATCAGTTTGATCTCGATGACGCCGAAGGTGCGTTGGTGCTTACACTGACACCACAAGGCGAAGTGCCGCTTCAGCGGTTTGGGCATATGCTGATCCTCAAACTTGCCCACGGGCTCATGTCTTGGCTGGCAGGACATGAGGTTCCGGTTAAGGCCGTTGATTTCGCGTTTGATCGCCCGGACTTTGATCAGGATTACGCGATTATCTTTCCCGCACCCTTTCAGTTTGGCCAACCTGCCACCGCGATCTCGTTCGACCCGAATGCACTGGGGCCAGTACAAACGCGCAGCACATCTGATCTTGACCGGTTTTTGCAAAACGCGCCCCGGGACTGGATCTTTACCAGTTCGCGGGAGCACACCCAATCGCTGCGGGTGCGCACTTACCTGGGGCAGGCGGGATGGGAGGCGGCGACCCTGACCCGGGCCGCATCCGCAATGCACATGACCCCGCGCACCCTGATCCGCAGGTTGCAGGCGGATGGGACGTCGTTTCAGGCGATCAAGGATGCCCTGCGCCGCGACATCGCGATCCGCGACCTGCAGGCGGGGCGCAAAAGCGTTGAGGCCATCGCACATGATGTCGGCTTTTCCTCGGCTGCCAATTTTCACCGAGCCTTTCAACGCTGGACCGGCAGCACCCCAAGCTCGTATCGCAGGACGCAAAGGTAAAGCAGTCCAATTTGTCATTTTTGAACAATGATCTGTCATCGCACGAGATGGTTCTCAGCGGGCCGACTTGCTAGATCTTGCTGCAGAGAAGCGTTTTCAGCTGAAGCTTCGCGTTGATAGCTCACCAGCCCGGCATACCCCAGCTGCTCGGCTGTGGCGTCATATGAGAATGATCGCCTTTGAAAGGACCCCCCAATGTCAGACAAACTCGCCGCCATACTCCAAGCCGCACGCGACCATGCCGAGCAGGTCATCCTGCCCAATGTGGATGCTTGGAACGCCGCAAAGAAATGGCCCCGTGATGCGTCGGACAAGGCCGGGGCCGCTGGCCTGACCGGGCTCTACGCCCCCGAAGAGTTTGGCGGCCAAGGATTGCCGCTGGCAGAAGGCATTCAGGTCTATGAACAACTGGGGCTGGGGGACGGCGCTTATGCCTTTGCCCTGTCGATGCATAACATCTGTACCTTCGCGGGCTGCGGCTATGGCACAGATGCCTTCAAGGAAAAATGGGCACGGGATCTGACCTCTGGCCGCAAACTGGCGAACTTTGCACTGACCGAACCGCAATCGGGGTCGGACGCAACAAACATGTATTCGCGAGCCGTGATCAATGACGACGGCACATGGACGATCAGCGGTGCGAAGGCATGGGTCAGCCTGGCGACCGAGGCTGATATCTATTTCACCGTGGTCAAAACCAGTGACGCACCCGGCCACAAGGATATGGCGATGATCGCCATTCCCGCTGATGCTCCGGGGCTCAGCTTTGGTCCGCTCTACGACACCCCGTCCTACAACTTCCTGCCTCTTGCCGAGATGTACATGGACCAAGTAGTGGTGCGTGAAGACAACATCATCCTGCCGATCGGTCAGGGCTTGCAAGGCTCACTCATGGCAATCGATATCGCTCGTGTGTCGATTGCGTCAGGATGCTGTGGATTGATGCAAGCTGCCTTGGATACGGCGCTGTCCTATTCCAAGAACCGCAAGATGTTTGGTGGCAAGAACCTTGATCTGGACGGGATCCAGTGGATGCTGGGCGAAGTTGCGACCGATCTTGAAGCCTCGAAACTGCTGTACCGCAAGGCGGCAGAGGCCCTTGGCACTCCCGAAGGCCCACTGATGGCCGCCCATGCCAAACGGTTTGTGCCAGATGCCGCAGTGAAGGCCGCAAATACATGTACGCAAGTGCTGGGCGGCATGGGGCTGTTGCAGCCTTATGGTCTGGATCGCTTGTCACGTCTTGCACAAATGCTGCGGATCGTGGACGGGACGACGGAAATCAGCCGCGTGGTCATCGGACGGGCCTTGCAGAAGCGTGCGGCAACCTTGCCTGATCTGCCAGTGCCGAAAGGTTTCGGTGAGACCGGCTGAACATTCCAACCCACTGGAGAAGCGGAGCCGACCTGAAAATCGGTAAAATCAAAAGACCGGCCGCGCATATGCGTCCGGTTATTCGATATTGCAGACCTTGGTGCAAACGCAGCGAATTCACCCTTTGTCCGTTCACCTGCCAATTGCACCTGGTTCTAAACGTCCGGTTTCCGCGGTTCACGACGTGCTTCGCTAGCAAAATCAATAGTGCTGGCGGAGTCCAGAAAGGGCTCTTTCCGGACTTCGGTGGCGTTGCAGTATCCAATTCAGAGGAAACATCCGGCGCCGACAAAGATGGCCCAAAGCCGAAATTGGCTGTCTGCACCAAGGCCGCAGTGCGGCGTCTCCTTAGCAGATTTTCATGAGTTCCAAGTCGACACGCATCACTCGTATTATCGACGTGCCAGCAGCGAGCTCAGAACAAAGTCTTCCACGCTTCCAATGATCTTGTTCATGGGTAATTCTGACAACACACTGCGATACGCGCTGCCCTCCAGAACCTCTATCATCAATTGCGAAGCCTGAAGAGGATCCGGAACAGCGCGCAGGTCACCTGCGTCTACTCCACTCCTTACAACCGCTTCAAGCGCCTCGGTCAGCCTGGCACGGTTCTCGACAAACAGCTGTGCGATGTCCGGTTGGCGGATGGCTTCACTTGAAATCTCCAGCGTGAGAATAACGTTTTCCGGCACTGCCAGATACTTGGCGTAGGCTGCGATGAACCTTTTTAGGATTTTAGGCGCGGGTGCTTTTGAGGTCAGGATTTTCAAAAACGGCTCCATCTCGCGGCGCTCGAGCATTGCGATTTCCACAAGCACATCATGTTTACCGCGAAAATGGTTGTAGAGGTTTCCAAGGCTGACGCCCGCCCGCGCTGCAATATCGCGGACACCGGTCTGATGGTAGCCGCGTTCAAGGAAACACATAACCGCGGCCTCCAAAATCTGGTTGCGACGCTTGGCTGTTGCCTTTTCCCGGGTTGAACCCGGCTTTTTCGTGTTTTCGGTCATTTTTACGTTTAGCTATTGAACGAACGATCGTTCATAGTATATGACAATTTACCTCATGCCACAAGGTGCAATGGATTCGGCGGCACAGGAAAAACAGGACTATGACAGACCAAACCTTGGAAACTCAGCAAAGACCAACCCGACAATGGCTCTGGATTGGACTTTCGCTGGCGCTGTTTGTCGCGATCGTCATGCTGCTGTTTGACACAGAAGATACAATTGATGTTCAGGCAACAAACACCTCACGTCCGCCACCGACCGTCTCTGTCGTCAGCGTTGCCCCGGAAACCGTGCAGGCCCGGGTTTCGGCCTTTGCCGAAGTACGGCCTAGGTGGGATGCTGAGCTGCGATCTGCCGTGTCCGGGCGCATCACCGCAGTGCATTCTGCCGCTTTGGCTGGTGCGCAGGTGGAACAGGGCGACCGGCTGTTTTCAATCGAAAATGCACCTTATCAAAGTGCCGTTGCTGCGGCCGAGATGGAGCTTGAGCAAGCGGAACTGGCGTTATTGCGCGCCCAGAACAACGTAACCGTTGCGCAACGCCAGTTTGACCGGGATGAAACAGAACCGCCAAACGAACTGGCCGTGAACCTGCCACAATTGCGCATTGCCGAAAAAACCGTTGCGGCGGCTCAGGCACGCCTGAATGCGGCGCGAAATGAGCTGAAGGACGCAGAAGTTGTCGCCCCGTTTTCGGGCTATGTCACCCATCGCTTTGCCAGCCTCGGTCAGACGGTTAGCCCGGGCGATGTCCTGATACACCTCTCGGACAACCGGCAATTCGAACTGGTCGCCGAGTTCAGCCAGTCGGATTGGGCACTTTTGGACCATCCGATCTCTGGTGCCACAACTGATCTGACACAGCGCTCGGGCGGATCTTTGGGGCAAGCTCAAGTTCGGCGTGGAGGCGGGTTTCTGGATCAAAACACGCGACAAGTGCGCGTTTTCTTGGACGTCACAAATCCCGATGAACGCATACTCGCCGGAGACTTCCTGCAGGTTCACATTCCTGGACGCCGGATTCCAGACACCGTGACCCTACCGGAAAGCGCCCTGACTCGTGCGGGGTATTTTTGGTTTGTGGACGATGAGGACCACCTGCAGAGGCTCAGCGCGAATATCCTGTTTCGCAGCGAAGGCGCGGTCACAATATTGGCCCCCGAAGGAACTGGCCCATGGCGCGTGGCCAGAACACCTCTGGCCTCGTTTCTGCCGGGTCAGCGGGTAACGCCGCAATCGGATGGGGGCTAAACCATGCACACGCTGACATCCTGGTTTATTCGCAATCCGGTCGCGGCCAACCTGATGATGGCTCTGATCCTGTTCCTCGGGGTGCAAACGCTGCTGAATATCAGGATCGAAGGATTCCCGCGCATTCCGGCGGAAAGCGTCACAATCGCGATCGAGTTTCCGGACGCCACGGCCGAACAGGTCGATGAATTGGTGACCCAGAAAGTTGAGCAGGCGCTCGAAGGGTTGGAGGGCGTGCGAAGTGTGACCTCGCAATCCCAAAATGATCTAAGTGTAGTGACCGTCCGCCGCGCAGGTGGCCAGAAACTGCAAGCCGTTTTGGATCGTGTCCGTATTCGGATCGACGGGTTGACCGATTTGCCCGATACCGCGCGTCGACCCGTGATCGAAGCGTCGGGTTTCGATTTTCCGGCGCTGTATCTGAACCTGTTTGGCGACACAGACCCGGCCACATTGCAGAGCTTGGCGCAACGCCTGAAGGAAGAGCTGCTGGCGCAACCGGAATTGTCCCGGCTGCAAATCTGGGGCTTGATCCCCCGGGAATTACGCATCGAAATCGACCCGGCATTGTTGCGCCATTATGGCCTGACCGTATCGGATGTAACGCGCGCCATCGAAGGTAACTCGCTGGCCTTTCAGGCAGGTCGTCTGCGGACCGAGGGCGGCACGATCTATCTGCGAGCGGATAACAGGGCAAAATACGCGCCGGAATACGCGGCCCTGCCAATCATTGAACGTGACGACGGGTCCTTTGTGCCTTTGGGCGATATTGCCAAAATCGAAGACGGGTTTCAGGACGGCGAGTACCTGTTCCGGCTGAACGGCAAACCAACCGTGGGGATGGAGGTTCTGGTCGGGCAGAAAGAGAACCTGCTGGAAATCAGTGACGTTGTGCGCCGCACGCTGGATGAGTTCGGCCGCCAGCTACCGTCGCAGGTTCAGGTCGAAGTCTGGGGCGATAGTGCTGGCTATATCTCGGACCGTCTGGCGCTGTTGCGGTCCAACGGTGTGCAGGGTTTGATCCTTGTGACCTTGATGCTGTCGGTGTTCCTGAACGTGCGGTTGGCCTTCTGGGTCGCCATGGGCATTCCCGTTTCGGTCATGGGGGCGATTGCGGTCTCTGGCTCGAAATGGGTGGATTACTCGCTGAATGATGTCACGACTTTTGGCCTAATCATCGCCTTGGGTATCCTGGTCGATGACGCCGTTGTGGTCGGTGAAAGCGTTTTTGAGGAACGTCGGAAGGGCAACGACCCGATCAGGGATACTGAACGAGGCGTGCATCGGGTCGCGGTTGCGACCGTCTTTGGCGTGCTGACCACAATCGCGGCCTTTTTCCCGATGCTGTTGATCGACAACCCGCTGGGCAAAGTGCTGGCCGGGTTTGCAGGCATCGTGATCCTGACGCTGATCTTCTCGCTCATCGAAAGCAAATTCATCCTGCCAGCCCACTTGGCGCAGGTCTCGATGGGGCAAGAGCGCCGCTATCTGCTGACCCGCCTGTGGGGCCGGGTACAGGATGCTGCGCAAGGCGGATTAAACTGGGTTCGGGATCGCATTTACCAGCCTCTGCTCGTTGCGGCGGTGCGACAGCGTTACGCCGTGCTGATCCTGTTCATTGCCGCTGCAACGCTGGGGCTTGGCCTGATGTACAAGGGCAAGGTCAGAACAGTATTCTTCCCGGAAGTGCCCGGTCAGATCATCACGATGAATCTGGAAATGGACGCCCGCGCGCCCTTTGCGCTGACCCGCGCAAACGTGGATCGGACTGAAGCGGTCCTGAATGACCTGAACGCCGAACTTGCCGAAGACGCCGGTATGGCCACGCCGCCCATTCAGACGGTGTTCACCATCATCAACAGCGCAGGAAATGCGCAAATATACGCTGAAATGATCCCAGTGATCGAGCGCCCTGATGTTCCGATCCTGACCGTCGTCCGCGAATGGCGTGACCGGGTTGGTTCGGTCGAAGGCGCAACCGAGCTGGAGTTCACCGGATCGGAAGCACTTGCCGGAGGGTTTCGCATCCGGTTGGCGTCAAAAGACGAAGACCTGCTGGAGCAAGCCAGCGCTGAGATGAAGGACTTTCTGTCGAATATCGAAGGCGTGGCGAATGTTCGGGATGGGTTGGCGGGCGGTCAGCCTGAACTGAAAATCCGCCTGCGCCCGGACGCACGACACCTTGGTTTCAACGCCGAAGCCTTGGCCAGACAGATTGGCTATGGGTTTGGCGGGGCAGAGGTGACCAAGGTCAGGCGCGATGGGTCCGAAGTCCGCGTGGTCGTACAGAACGCGCGGGAAAACCGCGATACTCTGGCTGATCTGATGCAGACCCAGTTGCGCAGCGCATCCGGCGCCTGGGTGCCGCTTGAAACAGTTGCCGAAATCGAAGGCGCCTACACCTCTGGTACCATCGACCGCCGTGACGGAAAGCGTATGAACATCGTGGCCGCGTCCATCGATCGTGATCGTGTCGCCCCCGAGGAGGTTGGTCAGGCGGTGTTCGAGCAACTGGTCCCGAAACTCCGCGCCAAATATCCCAGCGTAACAGTCCTGCCTGCCGGTGAACTGGAAGAGATGGCCGATATCAGCGATGGCCTTAAACGTGCGCTGCTGCTGGCGGCTGTTTTGATCTATGTGCTGATGGCCGTGCCATTGAAAAGCTATTGGCAGCCTTTTGTCATTCTGGCCATTGTGCCTTTTGGCTTTATCGCGGCTGCCGTCGGGCATCTGATTATGGGTGTCTCTCTGTCGCTGTTTTCATTCTTCGGCATGCTGGCGCTGACCGGCGTGATCGTGAACGACAGTCTGGTCATGATCACCCGATACAATCAGGCGCGCGAGGAAGGTCAATCCGTGAACCTGGCGCTGAAGAGCGCAGGCATAGGGCGTTTCAAGGCGATCTTTCTGACCACCGCAACCACGGTGATTGGACTGTTGCCCTTGCTGACCGAAACCTCTGAGCAAGCGCAGTATCTGATCCCTGCGGCAATCTCTCTGACTTTTGGGGAACTCTTCGGCACCGCCCTGATGCTGCTGCTGGTGCCGGTGCTGATCGCCATCACCGAAGATGTCCTTGCAGTTTTCAGGCCACCCCTTCCGCAGCCTTCTGAAGAAAGGACAAAGCCATGACAAAGAACCTTCTGCCCTCTGCATTCGCCGTGATGGCGCTGCTGGCGACGCCTGCCGCTGCTGATGGTCTGAATGTAACCGTGGATGGCATCCGCAACGCCAAAGGAAACATCGTGATCCTTGTGTTTGATGACGCGCGCGCCTTTGACAGTTTGGACGTCTGGAGCGCGATTGGCTACGCCCAGATTCCGTCCCGCAAAGGCAGTGTCAGTCATGCGTTCGCTAACCTGAATGCAGGCCCATATGCTGTGCTGTTGTTTCATGATGGAAACAAGGACGAAAATTTGAACATGACCGCGACGAAACTGTTGGAGGGTCTGGGATCAACAGGTGCCCCAAACCCCGAGGACGAGCCTGATTTCAAGGCCGCCTCGGTCTGGCCCGGCGATGTCCGTGTTCGCATTCACTATGATCAGTAGTGCGCCATGCTGACAGATCGAATACTGACAATCGGCACGCTTCTGAGTGTGTTTCGTTGGCGCGTAGGGCTTACCTGGTTTCTGATCCTGGCGGAAACGGCGCTAACTGTGTTGGTCCCGCTTTTCATAGGCTTCGCTATCGATGGATTGCTGAGCGGAAAGTTTCAGCCCTTTGTGCATTTAGGCACTCTCATGGTCGCCCTTACGTTGATCGGCGTGATCCGGCGGATTTACGACACGCGTGTGTACGGAACGATCCGTGTCGAACTGGGCAAGGCGATTGCTGCGCGGTTTTCGAACCTGCCAATTTCATCGCTGAACGCCCGGATCGGAATGGGGCGTGAACTGGCCGACTTCCTGGAGGAGATCCTGCCTTCGGCAATCTCAGGGATCGTGCAATTCGTCGTGTCAGCAATCTTGTTGTTTTACTTCTCGCCGGCTCTGGCTCTGTCAGCCTGCGGGGTTCTTGTCGGAATGATGTCCGTCTACGCTCTGTTTCATTCGACATTTTGGCAATGGAACCGTGCGCTGAATGAGCAAATGGAGCATCAGGTCAACGTTCTGGAGCAACGCCGCGAACGTCCGGTTCTTGTCCACTTGGAAAAACTGCGTCGGTCCGAAGTAAAGCTCTCGGATACCGAAGCCATACTGTACGGCGTGATCTTCGCTCTGCTGATAGGTTTGATCCTGTTCAACCTGTGGTTCGCGACGCAAAACCTGGATGCGACACCTGGAATGATCTTTTCGATTGTCAGCTATTCGTGGGAGTTTGCTGAAGCGGCGCTTACCTTGCCGGTAACCTTGCAGTCCTGGTCACGACTGTCCGAAATCACGACCCGATTGCAGAGCGATTGACCGGAATGCCGAACCATTCATTGAGTGGAACGGGATTTGTAATCAAGTATAGGCGGCCCATAGCCAACATCCAACACAGTCCTCGTATGCTGCGCTTGCCGCCCGCATTTCAGACATTCGCCGCGGCTGCAAATTGTTTACGGTCGCGAACTCACGGATAGCGCAACAAAGCTATTGCTCAAAAATGGGCTTTCATAGTCGGTTGCTGAGCAAAATAGGTCATTCCGGCAACCCGGCCTTTCGCAAACCTTGCAGATAGTGTTCGAGCGCTGGGGCGTGTGTGTAGAGATGGCACCGCCGGACCATTGAAACGGAAAAGTCAGGTCGGTGGGCTGAACACTCGGTGATTAATCGCGCAGCTTCCTCAGTTTTGCCTGAGTAGCCCAGGCCGGCGAGAACGACAGAGTAGCGGGACCACTGAAATCCTTGTTGTTGAAGCGCTCTCCTTCCCCATTCAATCGCCAGCCTGTAGTCGCGTTTCAGCAAGTGGGCCTCTGCCAACCTCACCATATATGATCCCATATGCTGGTCGCGGGGGCTGAGGCGAATGGCATCTTCCAAATGTGGAATAGCCTGATCGGCATTTCCCAAAAACACTGCGGCAGCGCCGAGACCGTAATGAGCCCAAGCAAGACTGGGATTGAGTTCAATGGCCAGCTTGAGGTCCGGAATAGCATTTTCGTGTTCGCGACCAACGATCCGGGCCTTTCCCATAGCGCAGTGCGCGGCGGCGTCATCGGGATCCAGTTCTACCGCCATCCGGGCCGCTTGCAGTGCACGTTCGCAATTCTCTGCGGGGGAATCCGCCAGACCAAGCACCACTTCATAGTAGTAAGCATCCACCAAACCGGAAAATGCCGGCGACAGGTTGGGATCTTGTGAAAGAGCTGCCTCAAACCGCGAACGCGCCTCCATCAGGTCTTCTTTGGTCCGCTTGTAAAGATGCCACATGCCGCGTTGATAGACATCCCATGCGTTCAGGTTACCGGACTTCTTGGATGTCGCCCGTTGCTGTTCTGCTTTGTCCAATTCTGGCGCAATGGCCCCTACAATGGCGGCGGTTACTTCATCCTGGACTGCAAAAATATCCTCAAGGACGCGGTCATAGCGCTCGGCCCAGATTTGCTTTCCAGATGCCGCATCGATCAATTGAGCAGCAATCCGGACCCGGTTTCCTCCTTTGCGAACACTTCCATCGAGCACATAGCGTACCCCGAGTTGTCCGCCGATTTTCTTCAGGTCTGTCGCTTCATCTTTGTAAGCGAAACTTGAGTTGCGGGCGATGACCATCAGCCATCGGTTACGGGACAGTGCGGAAATGATGTCTTCCGACACACCGTCGGCGAAATACTCCTGATCAGTTTCACCGCTCAGGTTGTGGAAGGGCAGAACGGCGATGGAGGGTTTCTTCGTAGCCGCAATCGGCGTTGGCGAAACATCCCCTGGTGGATCGGCACCGCTCAACGCTATGCTATAAGCGCGAATGGGTTGATCTACATTTTTGAGTTCGAGTTTGCCTAAGTCCTTGAACTCGGCATTGATTTTTCCGTTGGCCTGACGATAGGCGTCTTCGGACAGGCAGATACCGTCTGGATCAGCCTGGGCTTCAAGTCGAGCGGCTATGTTAACGCCGTCTCCCAAAAGGTCTTCACCGTCCACAATGACGTCGCCAAGGTTAAGCCCGATGCGAAAACTAAGACGTCTGTGTTCTTCACCTGGTCTCCTTTCCTGAATTAGGACCTTTTGCCATTGGATCGCACAGTCGATGGCGTCGACGATGCTGGCGAACTCCACCAACATCCCATCACCGACAAGCTTGAAAATTCGACCATGGTATTGGGAAATAAGTGGTTCGATAACTTCGCTGCGAACAGCGTTCAAACACTCGAGAGTGCTGGCTTCATCCTGCCCCATAAGGCGCGTGTAGCCGACCACATCGGCAACTAGAATGGCGGCAAGTCGGCGTTCCAAGACGACCTCCTATCGCCACCAGATTACCGCTGGAAGTGACGAGAATCCAACTCAATTGAAATCCGGGCACAAAGCGGGTTTCTATTCGCAGAATACTCCGGATGTTTAGCCACGCCCCACTTCAGACTGACACAACTGTGTCACCGAGTTTGTCATCATTTTGAATTTGGGGCGTGCTCTGGACTTGTTGAGCACGCCCCGAAGATCCTAGGCCAGAGGTTCTTTGGCACCTTTCTTGGCGCGTACAGCCTTATACCCTCCAAAATGCGTCACGCCCGTAACGCAGGACGTCGATGTGCTGATCCGGCTCAAGGCCGATGTCTTTCAACAGGCGTTTGTCAAACTGCGAGACATGTCGAATATCGCGGCGAATGCGGTGTTCGCGGATTACGGCACTGCCCAGGCGGGAAAACAGACTGTACAGTTTCTTAACCGGCGAGCTTGCTCTTCCCTCAGGTCGAAACAACACGCCCTGCGGTTGGGAAATAGAACTACGATCTATTGTCATTTTGGTCTCCTGAATTTGGTACGTTTGCGCCAATTTCGCCCGGACCACTGTGCTGTCGACTTCTGCCAGATCATCGCAATTCAGCGAGGGACAACTGGCCACAGCGGCCCGGGATTTGTGTGATCCGAAACGCCGGTCAGACGGTTTCGGTCGTAGGTTGCCGGGCTGCTTTGCAAACATGCTCGACATGACGGTGGTCGGTGCCGCAGCACCCGCCGATAACGGTCAGATTGGGCAGAATCTTTGCGAGTTCCTGATGGAGCTCACCGAATTCCCGCGGATTTCCGTCATCCAGTTCATCCGCAGCATCAAGCTCGGCATGTGAAAGGCGCGACGCATTGGCCCGCAAACCCATGATACGGTTTGTCCAGTCGCCGCCCTGCTCAAGAACCGAGCGGAAATGGTCAGGATGCGCGCAATTGATCATGAAATAGGCCGCGGCGCTCTGAGTGGCGGCGTCGACCTGTTCAATGGCAGCGCGCAGCCCCTGACCCGAAGGCAGGCGGCCATCGGTTTCGACGGTGAATGAGATCACCACGGGAATGCCGGCCGCCTGTGCGGCGCGTACGATGCCAATGGCTTCGTCAGCGTATGTCATCGTTATGGCCGAAACCATGTCTGCGCCCATCTCGGCGAACCATTCCACTTGCGTCCGATGGTAGGTTTCAGCTTCGGAATCGCCCAGGATCTCGGTCGGGGCGTAGCCGTCGCTGTGCGGCCCGATCACCCCATTGATCACAAAGGGGGATTCCGGTTTCTCATGTTCTTCACGCATCTTTACAAGCGTGGCGATGACCTCGCGATGAACCTCCTTGAGCTGATCGTGGTCCACGCCCAGTTCGGCAGCCCACCGGGGGCTGGCGCGCCATGTCGGTGTATCCATGACAAAGCCGCGACGGTTATTTACCGCCAGTTGTGCAAACCCGCGCATGTACCGGTCGATAGCGTCAATGCCGACCTGGCTGTCCAGTGCTTTGAACGCTGCAAAGAGCGGCAGATCGATCCCGTCGTGAAAGACCAGGGTAGTTTCCAGCCCGCCATCGGCCAGCATCTGGGTGCCGTTCAACTGGGGCAGAGCGTTTCGATATTTCATTGCCATCCTCCTGTTTCTGGGCCCCTTTGCGGGCCGCTTAGGATGAAACGGGAATAGCAGCGCCTCGGTTTTGAACCTCGAGCCGCATCTGAGCTTTTCCTGAGAAAGTATGAGGGTTAGGCTTGAGGCAAACGGGAATTGTTCGAAACGCGACCGGTTTTTGGGAAATGAAGTACGAGTTCAATGATTGCACGATTGATACCGATCTTTTTCAGATATCGCGTGGCGGTGTCGCTGGAAGCCTGACGCCGCAAACCCTGCAAATTCTTGAATATCTCATTTCAAACCGGGATCGGGTGGTTTTGAAAGATGAACTGGTCGAGCAGGTGTGGCAGGGCCGGTTCATCACTGACGCGACCTTGTCGACCGCGATGAAAGAAGCTCGGCAGGCGGTTGGCGACACAGGGCGGGATCAGCACACAATCCGAACTGTACACGGCGCAGGGTTCCGCTTTGTCGCGGAAATCGAAATGCCCGTTGCCCACACGCGAAATGCGCCGCCGTCTGATGGTATTGTCCTCGCGGTTCTTCCATTCAAAAGTTTGGGCACAAACACCAACGACGCTTTTTTGGCCGAAGGTCTGACAGAAGACGCGATCACGAACCTGTCCCGGTTTCGCGAACTTACGCTGCTGTCGCACCGCACAACAGCACAGCTGGCTGCAGAAAAGGTTTCGAACGCGGAAATGTCGGAACGATATGCCATCACCCACGTGGTCGAAGGCAGCATCAGAAGGTCGCAAAACCAGTTGCGCGTGACTGTGCAAGTAACCGAAGCCAGCGGCGGCAGGCTGGTTGCGACCGAACAATTCGATCGCGGCGGCGGGCCCGAGAATTTGTTTGAGATTCAGGAAGACATCGCCGCGCTCATTGCTGGCCGTCTTGGCAGCCGCCACGGATTGATGGCAAAACAGGTCGCCAGATCACTGCCTGTCGGGCGCACGCATTTCTGGGAGACCTATTTTCTCGTCGCGCAGTTTTACGAGTATTACAGGTCCTATGATCATTCGATACATGCCGATATCCGGGACAGGCTAAAGGTCGCGCTGGAAAAAGACACCCATTCTTCAGATGGGTGGGCTGCTTATGCCATGCTGTTGTTGGAAGAGTACCGCTATCACATCAACCAGCGACCAGATGTCGATGCCTTGGCGCTCGCAACCGAGGCAGCTGGAAGGGCGGTCGAGTGTGACGGTTTGAACGCCTTTGCGCAAATGACCCTGGCGCTGACCATTTTCTACCAGATGGATATTGCGAGGTTCAGGGCTGCTGCGGATCGGGCGCTCCAGCTGAATTCCGGCCATTGCGACGTTCTGGCCGAGATCGGCTCCTGTCACCTGTTTCTGGGCGAATATGATCGTGCGGTCGAACTACTGGACCGGGCGATTGATCTGAGCCCCGTCCATCCGGGCTGGTATCACTATGCGCGGTGCTGGCTCTATGCATCGCAGGGGTTTACCGAGGCTGCACTGATTGAGATCGAGAAAGTGCCGATGCCGGATTTCTTCTGGTATCAGGCACATCTGGCATGGCTTCATGGCGAATTGGGCAACACAGAAAAAGCCCAAGCAGCAGCTGCAGTCATGCGGGAAATGTTTCCGATCTTCGAAGACGTCGTCTATGAAGAGCTTGCGATGACCGGCATCACCCCGGAACACGGAGAGATGGCTGTTCGAGGATGGCGCAAGGCGGGGCTTAGAATCCCGGAATATCCGACTTAGGTCGCACGCGCATCAGGGCAGGTAAAGCGATCAAGCCCGAAATGACAACCGCGCTGGCCAAGGCCGGATAGCCGCCCATGGCAATCGCCAGACTCCCCATTCCGCCACCCATCGCAAACCCCAATAGGTAACGTGCCATGCCCGATGCCGGGGCGTCAGTTCGGTCCAGATAAAGCGGGAAAAACAGAAACAGGCCGAATGCGTTGACAAGGATCGTCGCGCCCATCAGCAGTTCGGAACTTGAAAGATAGGTCAGCCCACCTGCAAAGGCGGCCAGTAACAGGCCAACTATCTGGGCGTGAAGCCTCAGTCGGTCTAGGATGATACCGGCAATAAACGACCCCAGCGCAGAAAGCCACAGGCTCGCCGCCAGCCAGGCGCTGAGGCTGCCAAGGTCTTGCTCTATCGAAAACACTTCCAGAAAAGCCCAGTAGGCGCCCATGCAGATAAAGAACGGCATCAGACTAAGATCCTGTTTCCAGTTGAAGTGCCGAACATTGCGTTTGCCTGGAGGGGGCAGATGCAGCAGAAGCAGGATGGCCTGTATCGCCGCAAGAAGGGCCAACGGAAGCAGCAATGATATCCCGGTTGCATGGATACCGGCCAACAGAGCGAATGAAGCGACACAGCCGATCGCCATTCCATTGCTGATCATTCGCAATACACTGTCTACGCCGGAACTGCGCGACAGAGGCACAGCCAAAACCATGCCCAGCGACGAACCGACGATAGCTGCACCGACAAACAGTATCGCTGTCGAAATGGTCTGCTCTATCGCAGCAGCGGCAATTCCGATGCACGCAACTGCCCCGGCGACCCGCGGCAAAACATGCCCGGCGACAGTACCAATCACACATCCAATCGCGGCGGTCAGCAGGACAACGCTGGCCAGCAGGCCGACCACAACTTCGGAACTCCCGCTTTTGGCGGCCAGTTCAGCCAGCCAAATCGGCATCGTGTTCAGAATTGTCACCGCTAACGCGATATAGAAGGAGCGTGTCAGTTGACCATCCTTGCCCGGCGGGTTTCCTGTCCACTTCGATGTTTGTTTAAATAAACCTGTTGGTCAACGCTGCCAAAATGGTAATCGGCAGTCGCTATGCGTGCGGCAGTTATATGCGTGAAACCCCAAAAAGAATATTCCGCCGAGCGTCCGTTCCGAACAATTCGCAGGGCATTTAGCAAAGTTCTCTATCTGCGACTTCGATTTCAATATCGGACTCAGGTCGTATCAGGCTCATGGTTCTCTCCAGGATCGAACGCGCCGCGCCATGATTGCGTCGGTGATGGGATGCCTTCCAAAAGTCTGCTGCGAAGTCGCCCGGCAAGGTGCCACGACTTTGCATCACGAGGTCATCCTGCCTTTGTCCCGATGGGACCAGAATCCGAAGTTTGCGGAACTCTGAGTTTCAAATCATGTAGGCAAAGTCTCCTTTGTCCGGTCAAACTTGGTTCCATCTCGCCAATGCCGCGTCAGGATGACCGCAATTTTGCGTGCAGTAGCGACCGTCCCCTTTTTGAGCCCATTGCGTTGCACAACCGGGTTCAGGCGCGGAAATTCTATTGGGAAGAATCGGCGCGCAGGTTGGTCGTCGTGGTTCAGCATCTCCTTGAGGAAAGGCATGCCCGAAAGGATAGGGCCACATGCCATTTCCCGTATTGCATCAAGGACTTTAGCGTGTTGATGACATGTTGCTTTTCTCTGACTGTCTGGTTCAATCCACGGGTCAGAACTCATTTCTTTCCCGCCACAATACGGTCAAGGATGAGTGCGCAGAACAGGATTGCCAGACCTGCCAGTATGCCTTGGCCTGCCGCAGCATATTGCAGCGCTTCCAACACATCCTCGCCCAGACCTTTCGCGCCGATCAGTGACGCTACAACAACCATTGCCAGCGACATAAGAATGGTCTGGTTAACTCCAGCCATGATCGTTTTGTGCGCCAAAGGCAGATCAACCCGCCACAGCAGGTAACGCGGCGTGGCACCAAAGGCGAGTGCAGCCTCACGCACTGTTTCAGGCACTTGTTGCAGTCCAAGGACGGTAAAGCGGATTACCGGTGGGCTGCCAAAAATCATGGTCGCCACAACCCCAGCCGGTTTGCCAGACCCAATGAAGGCAACAACCGGGATAAGGTAGACAAAGGAAGGCATCGATTGCATGAAGTCTAGAATTGGTCGCACGATTGCAAACGCGCGCGGACGACGTGCACAATAGATACCAAGTGGTATTCCCAGCGTAATCGAGATCAACGCGGCCGCTCCGAGCAGCGCTATGGTAGTCATTGCCTTTTCCCAGAAGTCCAGCAGTCCGAGATAAGCCAGTGCTGCACCGGTAAAGATCGCAACGCGTGGTCCTGCGGAAAGGAACGCCAGCATGATGATCACCAGCGCCACTACCGGCCAGGGGGTGTCGACCAGAACGACTTCGATCCAGTCCAGCAGCGTACGCATTCCATAGGTTAGCCCGTCGAAAAAGCCGCGCCCGGCTGTTTTGGTCCATTCAAAGACAGCCTGCACGCCGTCCCCGACATTTAGCCTCCAATCCCGGTTAGTCGGGAAAGTCTTCAGAACAGCCAATGCATCTGGCTGAGCAAACTTGATGGCCGACAATACGACAACTATTAGGGTCAGAGCAGAGGCAACGACCATTCGGGTCCCAGACCATCCATGCGCCACACTGGAGTCCGAACGCCAACGCGCAAACTGACCTTCCAGCGTCCAGTTGGCCAACGATGCCGCAAGGAACTTGACCGCCAGTAGCAAGACGATCCCGACCGCCAGGTACGCGATGCCGGTGGAGTCTGCGCTCTGGGCAGCTTCCTGCGCTCCAGCCAAGGCACCCTCCAGTGACTCTGCTGCGCGTTTAAGGGAGTCTAAGGAAGCAGCGCCGGATTGTTCCGCCGCCTCGATCTGCTGTCTACGCAGCGCCAATGTTTGCTCGATCTGATCAGCCCGCTCACGAAACTCCCGCCCGAGATCGCCGAACAAACCCAAGCCGATTTGAATGTAGGCGAGCGTCTCAAGCACCAGAAAGCCCAAGAACCACGACCAGAGGCCACGTGCCCCGAACCAGATCGGGCCGAGAATGGCCGCAGCCTTGTTTAGGGTGAACCGATAACCTGGCGCCTGCATCATGTAGGCAAAGGTTTTCTGATAATAGGCTTGGCTTTGGCCGACAAAATCGCCGATCAAACCTTCCAGACGGTCGGCGGTTTCGGGTTTGACCTGCTGTGCGTCAACGTGTTTCATCGTCGTCCCCTTACGCCTGACTGTCTTGGATAGCGCGGATGAGCCCCGCACGGTTGATCACCCCTACGGTTTTGCCATCTTGCGTAACCGCCACCACGCCGTGCCCTTCGACGCAGAGATTCATCAGATCGGACAAGTCCATATCCGGATGCGCCTCTTTGGCGTCGTCTGGAACCTCGCCGTGACGTGCCTCGAATTCGTCAACCGGCTTCATCACCGAGTGGGCGAAGATCATGTTGAGCTTGGAGATCCCGGCGACGAAATCGGCAACGTAATCATCGGCCGGGTTCAGTATGATTTCCTCGGGTGTACCAATCTGAACAATGCGGCCATCCTTCATGATCGCGATGCGGTGACCGATACGGATCGCCTCATCGAGATCGTGCGTGATAAACATCGTAGTCTTGTTGAGCTTGTGGCTGAGATCCATGAACTGATCCTGCAATTGCTTGCGGATCAGCGGATCGAGGGCCGAGAAGGGCTCGTCCATCAGCAGGATCTCCGGGTCTGCAGCGATGGCCCGCGCAAGGCCGACACGCTGCTGCATGCCACCGGACAACTCATGGGCGTATTTGTCTTCCCAGCCGTTGAGCTCCACCAACTCAAGAACGCGGTCCGCCTCTTCCCAACGACGCGCCTTCCCGGTGCCGCGAATTTCCAAGGGCATGGCAACGTTATCGCGCACAGTCCGGTGGGGCATCAGGCCAAAGTTCTGGAACACCATCGCAACGCGGCGGTTGCGCAGATCACGAAGGCCTTCGTCATTCAGACCCATCACATCATCGCCGTCCAGGTAGATATGGCCATCGGTGGGTTCCAGCAGACGGTTTACGTGGCGCACAAGGGTTGATTTACCGGACCCGGACAGGCCCATGACGCAAAACAGCTCACCGCGCTCAATCTCGAAGCTGGCATCAGCGACTCCGACAACGCAGTTGAACTGTTCCAGCACGTCGGCCTTGCTCAGTCCTTCACTGTGAATGGCTTTCAGCGCGTCCTGCGCTCGTGCTCCGAACACCTTCCAAACGCCACGTGCATCGATTGCAATATCTGCCGTCATACTGGCCCCACTTTGGTCTAGCTTGCAGATTGTGCCCCCGGAAACCGGCCGGGGGCCAATTGGTGTCAGTTGGTTTTCAGGCCAAGCCAGCCGTCGACCATATCGCCGTTTGCGGCAATCCACTCGGCGACAACCTCATCCGTGTCGCGTCCCTTGACCACGACTTCGTAGGTCAGGCCGCTGAGTTGATCAGCATCCATGTTGATGTTGCTCAGGAAAGAAGCCGCGGCCGGGTTGCGCTGCTCCAAAGACTTGGAATGGGCAACAGTTACAGTTTTTACAGGCTCGCCTGTGCTGACATGCGATTTGTTAAACCAATCCGCATCCTGGTCTGGCTGTACCATCTTGTATGTCGCCGCATCATGCTCGGGCTCTTCCAGGATCGTCACGTCATAGAGCGCGTGCACGTAATGCGGTGCGTAGCAGTAGAAAGCAGCACCCTTTTTCTGGTCGATCTGATCTTTGAGACGCGAATAGAAGACGGTCTCATCCTCGGTGGTGGGCGTCAGGAAAGTTTCGATGCCGTAGTCGCGCACGCGAACCTTGAAGGTGTTGGTTGAGGCCCAACCCGACGCGCCGACCCAAACTTCGCCCATTCCGTCACCATCCGAGTCAAACAACTCCTGAGCCATTGGCGTAGCCAAATCGTAGATCGATTTGATGTTGTGATCTTCGACCATGTAGTTCGGAACACAGATTCCTGCGCGGCCCTCATAGTTGCCGGAAGACAGCGCCACGGTGCCTTTCTGATCGACATATTCGTCGGTGAACGAGGATTGGTTCGGCAACCAGACATCAGGGTGCACGTCTATGTCGCCGCGCCCGCCGTCCATTGCGGCAAAAATCACGGCGTTGGCACCCGGGGCATACCCGACTTCACCGCCCAGGCGTGTTTCGATGACCTGACCGATGACCCGGCTCATGATTTTGGCGCCCGGCCAGCTGGGTTCGCCCACCATGACTTTGTCTTGTGCCAACGCCGAAGTAGAACCTAAGGCGAGGGCCAATGTTGCCGTCAGTGTTGTCAGTTTCTTCATACCAAATTCTCCCGTTACATTGTGATGGTTGCGCCATCAGGCGCGCGCCCGCGTGCGTTGCGGGTCTATGAATGGAATGTCCGATACCGTTGCCCCCAGGCGCTTCATTCGCCCGTCGAGTTGACCAACCTCCAGTTGGGTCCCGTTCTCTGCGTGTTCGACCGACAACCGCGCCATGGCGATCGCGTGTTCCAACATCGGTGAGCGGGTGGCCGAAGTGACCACGCCCACCTGCCGTTCGCCTGCAAAAACAGGGGCGCCGTGGGCAGGCACATCATCACAGCCGATCAACAACCCTTTGAGCGCGCGACGCGGCTCTCGCGCGTTTCTTTCAAGCGCGGCTTTGCCCGTAAAACTGGTTTTGTTGAGATCCACCGCAAAGCCTAGCCCTGCCTCGAACGCGTCAACACCTGGTGCAAACTCGGCATTTGCCGCGGCCAACCCGGCTTCGATCCGGATGATATCCAGCGCCGCCGAGCCCATAGGAGTGAGCCCAAATTCTTCACCCGCCTCCATAACTGCGTCCCAGATCGCAATCGCATCGGATTTCGAGCAGAAGATTTCGTAACCCAGTTCTCCGGTATAACCCGAGCGCGAGAGCATGAACGGCGCGCCATCCCGATCATTCAACCGCGCAATCGTCACCCCAAACCACTTCAGGTCCTCGAGCGAAGGAACATGTGGTTGAGTGAAGGCGATCTTGCGTAGAAGGTCCCGCGATTTCGGCCCCTGAATGGCGAGGTTCGGCATAGCGTTCTGCATTGCGTGCACTCGAACCTGCAGGTCCAGATCCGTAGCCAAGGCTTGCAGCGTGCGACCGCTTTCCTCGGAACCGCAGCACCAGCGGAAAATCTCGGGCGCAAGCCGAAAAAGCGTGCCGTCATCAATGACCGACCCGCTTTCGTCGCACATCAACGTGTAAGATCCGCGCCAGACCGGCAGTTTTGCGACGTTTCGTGTTGTTGCCTGCTGCAGCAGTTTCTCGGCATCCGGGCCAACAATATCGAATTTACGCAGCCCGCTCATGTCCTGCACCGTCACCGCTTCGCGACATGCCCAGTATTCACCCAACGTGCCGTGCGCGGGAAAGCTGACCGGCGCCCACAGATCACGTGCAGGCGCGAATTGTTGGGTCAAAGGGGAAAGCCGGTCATGAAATGCGGATTCCTGACTGATCGACATCGGGGCATCTTCCTTTTCACGATAGGCAACCGCTCGCCGGATCGGCGTTTCCGGGCGGTAGATGCGAACATGCACATCCGTCGGGTTCCAGCCATTGATTGGGTCAATGTCGTCCGGACAGGCGGTCGAAACGCAGACCAGATCCTCCATCGCGCGCATGGCAACATAGTCACCGGGGCGGGAATAGGATTCTTCGGTCAGGATGTGATGCGTCGCCGGATCGATCCACGTGTTCCAGAAGAAATTGATCGCTGGCCAAGCCGCCCGACGCGCGACACCGTAAGGCGCCAGCGCCTTCGACATGTTGTCGGAACAGTTCACGTGCCCGGGAAAGCCGCGCTCTTCATAACCTCGGGCAGTGCAGGCCAGTCCGAACGTGTCATGCCGACCACAGGTATCCTGCACCACATTGAGAAGTGGCCGCATCTCACGATCGTAGAACTTGTCCAGCAACCCAGGCCCAGGATAGGCCCGTCGCACCATCGACCGCGTCGCAGTCGAGTCGATCGACCACTCGGCACCGCGGTCCAACCCGTCGGAACGAAGCGCCATGAAGTCAGAGCACTGCTGCCCTTCCACGTCGATGATTTGAACGAATTCACCGGCTTTCAGCTCGTATGCGATCCCCGTCCCGCGCGGCACAGTGAACTCGTCCCGCGTGTCGCCCAAAAGCGGCGGCAGCAAAGGTCCGCTTGAAGCTGCGATCTTATGAGAAACTGCAACACAGCCAGCGCCGGTTCCTTCAATCAATCCAAAAACAGGAGTTGGCCGGATCAGCCAAACTGTAACCCGCTCGTCAGTGCGCAAGACCAGCGGCTCTGTAGAGGTGATCACCCTGGAGCGCGGAATTTCTTGTGCCGGATTTCCGCCATTTGCACCAATCCAACCCGTGATTGGTTCGCTGTTGAACTCGTTGCGATCAACTGTTCCGTTTGCCTCTAAGCCCAGATGAGCGAGCGTCGGCTTTCCGTTGCAAAGTGCAACAACGTCCAGCGGATGAGACTGCGACGTTGCTTCCAAAGATAGCAGGTCACCTGTGTCCATCTCCACGCGGATCGCTTCGCGCGATCCCAAGACATATTTTCGAACACCGGATGCCTTCGGAAATCCTGGAAATCTGCGTCCCGGGCTAACGAACCCGGAATTCGAGAACTCGTGTAAGACGGCCGAACCTTGCATGTCGTTGTTAGATTCTCAGTTATGAAACTAGTTACAGAGGTTGATGAAACTAGTTACATATGTCAACACTTTCGTTGAAAGCCGGCAGAATGGATGCAAAATCAGGTGACACAAAAAGACCCGGCGTTGAAAAAACGCGCAAATCTCAGAGATGTTGCAAAAGCTGCGGGCGTGTCAGTCGCGACGGTGTCCCGTGTCCTGAACGAACCCGGTATAGTGAAAAGGGACACTCTGGAGAAAGTTCAGAAAGCAATTGCGGATCTTCGATTCGTCCCCAGTGCGGCTGCCAGGGCTATTAACTCGGGCCGAACGCGTTTCGTAGGCGCGTTGGTTCCGACATTGGACAACGCCATTTTCGCTCGGTTTCTTGCCGCGTTGGAACGAAAGCTCTCAGAAGATGGGCTTTCATTGATCGTCTCCACAACTGAGTCCGAACCGGCCGTTGAAGCCATCAAAGCGAAGGGGCTTGTCGATATTGGAGCAGAAGGTCTGATCGTTACTGGCGCGACACATTCCGATGAGTTCCACAGTCTTATAGAACGTACGATGATCCCTACCATCATCACATCCTACTTTGATGGCACCAATCCTTTGCCGACGATCGGGTACGACAACAAAGCCGCCGCGCAATTGGCTTTGCAGCACCTCATTGAACTTGGGCATCGGCAGATCACCGTCGTACACGGACCGGTTCACAATAATGACCGGACGCTGGCCAGGCTTTCCGGGCTGCGCTCGGTGCACTGGGAGGGTCAATTTACGACAGTAGAGACTGACATCAGTCTTCGCGGTGGGGCGGAAGCGGCTGTGCGCATCGTCGGCAATTCGGCCAAGACTGACGCCATTCTGTGTCTTTCCGACGTCGTGGCGTTAGGGGTCTTGTTCGGCCTGCAGTCGAAAGGGATAAGCGTCCCGGAAGAAATCTCACTAATGGGCTTGGACGATCTACCAAGCTCTGCCGTTGCTGTACCATCAATAACAACAGTTCACCTTCCGGTTTCCCGCATGGGTGAAAGGGCAGCCATCGCGTTGGCGCGGTGGATTTCTACTCAGGAGAGGCCGGAGGCTGAAATGCTAGAGGCAAAACTGATCGAAAGAAACTCAACTATTCGAAACGAAACACTACAGAAATAGTTCTTTCCTTTGACAGTCTAACAAGGAATCTCCAGTGGCCGTCCCTTGCAAAGTGTCGAATGCCTGAATTGGGCTAGCAGTGGTCATTTTCACGACGTGCATTGACTGGACGAACGAACCCTACTGCCCATCTGATCGCTTTACACCAGCCAACGTCCGCTTTCCGCAGTTAGCGTCGTGCTGCACACACGAAAGGCGGAAGTGTGTCAAATGACGGGTAAGGGCTCATTGAGGCCATGACCGCAGCATCGATGAATGGCCGCTCTTCATTCTGGGTCAAGAATGCTTGACGTTTGGGGCAGAATGGAGTGACGGGACTCTCTGTTTTGTTGAGGTTTTGGTTGACGATTGAGACAAATGTCTGTGACGTTCCATATTCGCTAAAAATGTATCGGCTTTTGAAAAATAAAGATAAAACAATATGTTATGCCCTAAAATTCCGCTCGGCAATTTGGTTCAGGTCCCATTATTTTGGTTTCTGTGATTTCGCTTGCGGGATTATTTTCATGAACCGCAATGGGTTGTGGTGGTCTGATGCGCCGAGAGAATATGGGCCGCCAAAGACACGGTGCAACCGTTGGTAACGGTGGAGCGATATGGGTGTGTTCACTCGGATTATGGAAGGATTGGCTGCCCAGACGACTGATCATACGACCATCATGAATGACACAACTTATCTCAATGCGCACCGCACGGCTTCCAGCCTGCGGTCGAAAAAAGGGGGCGTGGCGGACTGATCGGAAGGACGAAAGGCGGCATGAACACAAAACTTCACACCGCCACCGATAGTGTCGGTCGTCCTATTTGGCTCTTGATCTCTGCGGGCCAGGTAAGCGACTACTCTGGAGCCAGGGCTCTGGCGAGCAGCCTGCCATCGGCCAATTGGCAACTGGTGATCGCGGTTATGACGCGGACTGGTTCCGCGAAGCTCTGATAGAGAAAGGCACAAAGCCCTGCATCCCTGGCCGAAAATCACGCGACAGGCCTGTCGGGTACGACAAGCGCCGCTACAAACGCCGTAACAGGATCGCGGTTATGTTTGGGCGCATGAAGGACTGGCGTCGTGTCGCTACCCGATACGACAGACGCCCAAGGTCTTCCTTTCGGCCATCGTACTCGCAGCTATCGTCTTGTTCTGGTTGTATATTAATGAGTCTGGAACCTAAAGTGGCCAGATAGGAAACCTGTCGCAAACTCTACACAAATAGCAAGGCGCCGTTCAGGTCGAAATGCTTCGGGAACATTGCACGCAGAAATCGAAAAACAATTCTCATAGCCTCGTCGCGATCAAATGAATCCGGGTGGAGCAGATAATCGGTCCACATGCCTTCCAGCATTGCGAGTGTGCCGTGCGTAGCGTCTCGTGCAACCTGGTTGGGGTGTTCGGTTCCGGCTTCTTTTGCAATTCGAGCGAATGCGTTGAAAACCAGATTACGAAGCTTTGCATCGCGGGTATCTGAAAACGCAGCGATTGCCGCTCTGTTTCGGGCCTCGCCGCGAAATGCGTACCAAATTGAAACATTCTTCTTGTTGAGAATGGCTTCACTCAAGTCGCCCCTAACAATCATCTCAATATGTTCTTGACCCGTTTGTCCGGTCTTTTCCAGCAAAGCATAGATGCCGTCGTAGTATTGTTCGGACGAGTAGCGGACGGCTTCGTCAACCAAGTTGTCCTTGCCGCCAAAATGAAGGTGAATCATGCCACGGGACAGCTCGGCGCGTTGAATGATTTCGCTGACTGAGGTCTCGGAAATCCCTTTCTCTGCGACCGAGTCGAGTACTGCCTCAATCAGGGAAAGGCGATTTCGTTCGCGTATTTCTTGTCGTCTTCCAGTCATTTGATCAGGCGGCTTTGTTTGTTTTCAGTCTCTTGCGGTGCCTTCTAACGGCCAGTGTGAAATTTGCCAGCACCGGTTGCGAAATTATCAGTTGACACAACTAGCCCAAAAATTCCAGATTTAAATGGACGATTGTCCATTTTGTGATCGACATCGTTTTGCAGCCAAATACGAAGTTCAGCAGGGAAGCATGGCCGGAGTACTACGAAGTGAAACGGGCAGGGGCCTGGCGCTGAGCGCGCCTGCGACGCTCTACGTCGGCCTGCTTGTAGCCGTGCCTCTTTGCATTCTTGTCGCCTACAGTTTTTGGACCCAGACATATGTCGAGATTGACCGGACCCTGACATGGGCGAACTACCAAGAGGCATTTACCGACCCCTTGGTTCGGCACCTGATGATCCGTTCAGTCGCAATTGCGGGTGCGGTGACATTGGCAACGGTCTGTCTGGCCTATCCGATTGCCTACTTCATCGCGTTTCGGACACAGAAGAAAACCCTCTGGCTGTTGTTGATCACCATTCCCTTTTGGAGCAGCTACCTTCTGCGTGTGTTCAGCTGGAAACTAATTCTTGGCTTCAACGGGGTGTTGAACTCGGCGCTGATTTCACTGGGACTGATAGAAGAGCCGCTGACATTCCTGCTCTACAACGAATTCGCCGTAGTTCTCACACTAGCCCATGCATGGGCGCCATTTGCGATCCTGCCGATTTATGTGTCGCTCCAAAAGATTGACCGTAGCCTGCTGGAGGCCGCAACCGACCTTGGCTGCAGTAAGATAGAACGGTTTGTGCGGGTGACTCTGCCCCTGACGGTGCCGGGGATCATTGCTGCCTGCCTGATCATATTCATCCCTACGGTGGGAGATTACGTGACCCCAGCTCTGGTCGGCGGATCGCAGGGTAAAATGGTTGCGAACTTGATCCAAGTGCAGTTCGGCGCCGCCAATAACTGGCCGTTGGGTGCAACCCTGTCTCTGCTTGCCATGCTATCGGTCGGCTGCGTTGCAATCCTTTTCGTAGTGGTCATCACCGCGCTGGGAAGGAGGATCAGATGACCAAGGCGTTTCGTATCTCATGGTTGCTGGTTTATGCGATCGCCTATCTGGTGTTTCTCTACTTGCCGGTTTTGCTATTGCCGCTGTTTTCGTTCAACGACGGAACTATCGTGGCCTTCCCACTAAAAGGGTTCACGTTGAAGTGGTACGCGCAGTTGGGGCAGCAGGACACGTTGCTACAGGCAATGGTGAATTCGCTGATCGTCGGCAGCGTGACCGCCCTGATGGCAACATCGCTGGGTCTTTTCGCAGCACGTGCCTATGTTCGGTATCGTTTTGCAGGGCGCGAGTTATCAGAGGGACTGGTCATGCTTCCGCTGGTCATTCCCGGTATCATCGTTGCCAGTTCGATGCTGGTTCTGTTCATCAGCATCGGCTTGAAACCATCGCTGACCACTGTGATCCTCGGGCATGTGTTCGTGGCGCTGCCCTTTTCCGTGTCGATCATGAAATCTGCCTTTGACGATTTCGACCAGTCCTTGGAGGAAGCCGCGTTCGACCTTGGTGAAAGCGTTGTGGGAACGTTTCGGCGCGTTACATTGCCAATCGTCGCACCGGGCATCATCGCCAGTCTTTTGGTTACCTTTACCGTGTCTTTTGACGAGTTTGTTCTGGCCTTTTTCCTATCCGGGAACAGCCCGACATTGCCGGTCTATATCTGGAGCCAGATCCGCTTCCCGGCAAAATTGCCCAACACGCTGGCGCTTGGGTCGCTGCTTTTGCTGTCTTCGGTCCTGCTGCTGTTGATTGCCGAGTATTTCCGCCGCCGTTCCATCCAATCGTCAGATTGAAGCCAAAGGAAGCGAACAAGATGAGCGAACAGAACATCATCGAAATACTGGGCGTCGAAAAACGCTTCGGATCTTTTGTGGCTGTCTCAGACCTGAACCTCACCTTGAAAGAGGGTGAGTTCTTTTCACTGCTTGGCCCCTCTGGCTGCGGAAAAACAACGGCTTTGCGCATCATTGCAGGTTTTCAGGATCACGAAGAAGGCGAGATCAGGATTGATGGCTTAACGATGGGTGGGGTGCCGGCCAACAAGCGTCCCACCAATATGGTGTTCCAAAGCTATGCGATCTTTCCGCACCTGAATGTCGGTGACAATGTTGGCTTCGGATTGCGCAAGACAAAGCTCTCGCGGAAGGAAATCAAAGAACGGGTTGCTGAGGCGCTTGAGATGGTTGAGCTTGGCGGCTTGCAGGACCGTAAGGCCAATGAGTTGTCGGGCGGTCAGCGGCAACGTGTGGCGCTCGCCCGAGCACTCGTCATGCGGCCTAAAGTGTTGTTGCTCGATGAGCCTTTATCCGCATTGGACAAAAATCTGCGCGAAGCGATGCAACTGGAAATGCGCCGTCTTCAGCAGAAGCTTGGAATTACTTTCGTCATGGTCACGCACGACCAGTACGAGGCGATGACCATGTCCGACCGCATCGGCGTCATGTTCGCGGGGCAGCTCAAGCAGGTGGATAAACCAGAGGTCCTGTATTCCCAACCGTGTAATCGGGAAGTGGCGTCTTTCATCGGTGGAATGAACTTTCTCGATGCCGAGGTAACGGCAGAGAACCCTGAAGCGCTGGAAGTCAACGTTCAGGGCTTTGGGCAGATGAAAATCGGGGTGAACCCCAACGTTCAGGTGCATGACAAGGAACTTCTTGTCGGCGTCCGGCCTGAGCAATTGGAAATCAGTGCGGAAAAGCCGGATGGATACGATGCCCTTGTTCAGGGCGAAGTTTCGGACGTCGCCTTCTATGGTGAGAGCGTCCACTATTATGTGCGCGTCGATGGTCTGAAAGACAGCATCGCCGTTGCAGTGCCAAACTACTTTCACACAGTCGATCACAACCGCAGCGATACCGTCTGGCTTGGCGTTCAAAGCGCCTCGGTGATCGATTTGGGTAAACGTGAATCTTTGGGAGGAGACAAATGAAAAAAACAGCATCACTTACGGCAGCAGTAGTTGCCACCTTTACCGCCAGCCAAGCTCTCGCGAATGCAGCTGATCTGACCGTTTTTGACTGGTCCGGATATGAGGATCAGGGTTTCTTCGGCGACTATGTCGAAAAGTACGGCGGCCCGCCCAGCTACACCTATTTCGGCAGCGTGGAAGAGGCGTTCACCAAGCTTCAATCCGGGTTTGAGGCCGATCTGGCTCATCCCTGCACCGATGCCCTGAGAAAATGGGTCGCCGCGGACATGCTTAAGCCGATCGATACCAGCAAGCTGGAGAACTGGGATAAACTGATGCCCAAGATCAAAGAGGTCGATGGCATCACGATCGACGGGCAGACCTATATGGTGCCGTTCGAATGGGGCAACACCGGCCTGATTTACCGCACCGATATGGTTTCGGCGGATGATGTTTCGCTGCAGCTGCTAGCAGATCCGGCCTATCAGGGCAAAGTTGCGGTTCCGGACGCAGCGTCCAGTGCGTTTGCCATGGCCGCACTAGCAACTGGCGCCTCCAGCTATACCGATATGAGCGACGAGGAATTCCAAAAAGCGGCGGACTACCTGCGCGCGATTCATCCGAATGTGCGCTTTTACTGGTCTGACGCTGGCCAGCTGGATCAGGCTATTGCCAGTGGAGAGGTGACACTGGGCTGGGGCTGGAACCAATCGGAACTGAACCTGATCTGGAACGAAACTCCGGCGGTCATGATGCGGGATGTGGACAAGGGCATCGCCACCTGGGTTTGCGGCTATGTGCATCTGAAATCTGCCAAGCAGTCGGATGAACAGGTCTATGACATGCTCAACGCCCTGAGTTCGGCTGCCAGCGGCAAGTACATCATCGAAAGCTGGGGGTACGCCCATGCCAACGAGGACGCGTTTGCGCAGGCAGACCCGGCACTGATCGAAACCTACGGGTTCTCAGACGTGGATAGCTTCTTTGAAGGCAGCCTGTTCTTTGACGCGGTTAATCCCGAGCTGGAAGCCAAGATGTTGAAGGAGTTCGAGCGCATCAAGGCCGGCTTTTAGGACCATCTAACAACACAACCGGGATTGGCGGGACCTTAGAAACCCCTCCATTCCCTCGAAACTATTTCCGATTTTTTTGGAGGAAGCGCAGCAATGTCAGGCGCTGACGGATATTCTGTTCTCTTTGAACCGGTTCAGATAGGGCCAGTGACGGCCCGAAACCGCTTCTATCAGGTGCCCCATTGCAACGGTATGGGGCACCTGCGACCGCAGGCCGAAGCTGCGATGCGGGCAATGAAGGCCGAAGGCGGTTGGGCCGTTGTGTCCAATCAAGAGACGGAAATTCATCCGACGTCTGACCTGTCCCCTTATGCCGAGAACCGGCTATGGGACGAACGGGATATCCCGGCGCTGCGTCTGATGACAGAAGCTGTGCACAGCAAGGGGTCACTGGCGGCAATTGAATTGGCGCACAACGGCCACCATGCGCAAAACCACCTGAGCCGGGCGCCTTTGTTGGCCCCGTCAGAACTCGCCCTGCAAACTGCGTACCCAAAGCAGGCCAGGGCGATGGATAAGGCGGACATTCGCGAATTCCGCAAGTGGCACCGCGCAGCGGCGCGCCGTTCACGCGAAGCGGGCTTTGACATCGTGTATGTCTATGCCGGGCATCATATGACCCTGCCGCACCACTTTCTGTTGCCACAATTCAATGACCGGACCGATGAATACGGCGGCTCGTTGGAAAACCGGGTGAGGCTTACCCGTGAGCTTCTGGAAGAAACCCGGGAAGAGGTTGGGGACGATTGCGCCATTGCCCTGCGGTTCGCGGTCGATGAAATGCTCGGATCGGATGGGATGCAGGCGCAGGAAGAAGGCCGAGCCGTTGTCGAATTGCTGGCCGAACTGCCAGACCTTTGGGATGTAAACGTCGCGGATTGGAGCAACGACTCTGCAACGACCCGCTTTGAACCCCGGGACGGCTTTCAAACCTCCTATATCGAATTCGTCAAACAGGTGACCTCCAAGCCAGTGGTGGGCGTCGGGCGCCTTACCTCTCCGGACTTGATGGTGTCACTGGTCAAGAAAGGCATTCTTGATTTTATTGGCGCGGCGCGACCATCCATTGCTGATCCATTTCTTCCCAATAAAATCAATGAAGGTCGCATCGAAGAAATCCGCGAATGCATCGGCTGCAATATCTGTGTTTCATCCGATACGTTGGGCGTTCCAATCCGCTGTACCCAAAACCCGACGATGGGCGAAGAGTGGCGGAGAAAATGGCACCCTGAGATCATTGGGCGCCGGGAGAAAGAGGAAGCTGCGCTTGTTGTCGGCAGCGGACCAGCCGGACTTGAATGCGCCATGCAATTGGCGCGTCGCGGCTATGAGGTGACGTTGGCCGAAGCCAAGCAAGAGCTTGGTGGACGTGTGTTGCAAGAATCCAGCCTGACCGGTCTATCCGCCTGGAAGCGTGTGACAGATCACAGAATTTATGACCTTCAGCAACGAGGGAATGTCCAGCTGTTCACCGACAGCTGTTTGTCAACAAGCGAGGTGGTCGAGTTGGGCATACCAAATGTCTTTCTGGCCACCGGCACGACATGGCGGCGAGATGGTCGCGGAAAATCTGCGTTTCAGGGCGTTTCGATAGATCCAAGCTCTCAAGTGTTGACACCGGACGACATTATGTCGGGCACAATGCCTGGGGATGGCCCGATCATGGTCTACGATGATGACCAAGCTTATCTCGGAGGAGTTTTGGCGGATCATTTGGCTCAGTCCGGACGAGAGGTCGTCTTTGTGACGCCGGCCTCAATAGTATCGCCGTTTACCGAATTGACGTTGGAACAGGCCAAAGTGCAACGCAGTCTGTTGGAAAAAGGCGTTCAACTGAACCTGTCCCAGACACTGGTCAATATCGCGCCCGGTCGGGCGACATTGCAGTGCGTCTACACGGGACGAGAGCATTCCGTTGAATGCAGTTCTGTCGTGCTCGTGACGCAGCGAATGCGAGAAACCACCCTTTACGATGGGCTATGCGGTTTGGCTGCGAGTCCGCTGAATACGTTGGAATTGATCGGAGATGCCGCAAACCCAGGCTTGATCGCGGACGCTGTTTATTCGGGCCACATGGCTGCCCGAAATTTCGAACGCGACGCGGGCGATATCGACCGCGAATTTTTCCGCCGAGAAATCGTTTCCCTTGAATCTGTATGAGGTGCGCTATGCCAAAAGATGACTTGCAAGTAATGCGCGACTTGATGGAAGCGCAACGGGAAGGGTTCGCCTTGCCGCGTCACTTCTATACGTCTCAGGCAGTATACGAGAACGATATCAGTACGTTCTGGAATCGTAACTGGATCTGGGTCGGCCATGTCAGCCAAATCGCTGAACCCGGTGACTACTTCCTCTTCGACTACGGGCCCGAGTCCGTGATTATCGTTCGGGATCGCGAGGGCGAGGTGCGCGCGCATCTGAACGTATGCCGCCACCGGGGATCGCGGGTTTGCGTTGAAAAGAAAGGCAAGGCGCGCAATTTCATCTGCCCCTATCACGCGTGGACATTTGACCTGAACGGCAAGCTCAGAAACGGGCGGTCAATGGGGGCGGATTTTGATCCAGGCCAGTACGGATTGTTCCCGGTGCAGGTGAAAGTTTTCCAGGGCTTAATTTTTGTTTGCGTAACGGAAGACGCTCCGCCGCTGGATGCTGCTTTAGAGAGGCTGGCTCCACTTTCAAAGCCGTTCGATTTTGAGAACCTGAAGGTCGCTCATGAAGCCTCGTATCCGGTTCCTGCGAACTGGAAACTGGCCTTGGAGAACTATCTGGAATGCTATCACTGTGCCCCGTCCCATCAGGAGTATTCGCGCAGCCATTCCCTGAAAGACCCCGCTCAGGTTCTGGAGTTCAGCGGGGCACTTCATGAGCGGATGGAAGAGGCTGGAATACCTGCTGAGGAGCTGGACCTGACCGGAGAAAACGCTGTTGCGCCGGGCGCAGATGTGTATTGGCGGCGCTACCCACTGTTCCCCGGCTACATGACGGGCAGCAAGGACGGTGCGCCCCTGGCTCCGCCTTTGGGTGAACTGAAGGGCCACGATGGCGGCGCCACTGATCTAGGGATCGGTACGCTGAACTACTTCCTTGTCTATGCAGATCACGTGGTCGGGTACCGGTTCGTGCCGCGCGCCATGCAAGACACGGATATCCAGATCGTCTGGTACGTGCGTGGAGATGCGGAAGAGGGGCGCGACTATGACAAGGATGCCCTGACATGGCTGTGGCATGTCACGTCGCTCGATGACGAACGGATCATACGGCACAATCAGGAAGGTGTGAACTCGCACCACTTCGTCCCCGGACCACTGTCCGAGATGGAATGGAGCATTCCAGGCTTCTATCGCAACTACTTCAGCATGATCTGAGACGCGCAAAATTCGGAGAAAGAACATGACAGAACTAACGCAGCGCAGATCAAGGCGGCGCGGGGGCGGACGTGAGGCGCGCGCAGCAGTACGAGCCAGTAACGCCCCTTCGCAGGCGATCTGGCCGGGCATTCCCGGTGGACGATACAAGCCCTTGTCAGGCGCGGACATGTCGCGCATTCACGAGGCCGCACTCAGCATTCTGGAACGCACAGGGGTCGGGGACCCCACGAAAGAAATTCTCGATCTCGTGGTGCCAAAGGGGGCAACGGTGAACGAGCATGGCAGGCTGTGCTTTCCTCGGTCCTTGATGGAAGACCTATTGGCCAAGGCGGCTAGCGAATTCTATGTCCATGCACGCGGATCGCGGGCCGGGAAGGACGACATGCACTGCACCAAGGACAAGGTGTATTACGCAAACTCCGGCACCGCTGTGACCACGTTTGATGCGGAAACGCGCAGTTACCGACCATCAACGCTTAAAGATATTTACGACTTTACCCGTTTGGTAGACCGGCTCGACAACATCCACATGACTGGTGATACGGTTTTGGCAACGGATGTTCCTCAGGATTATGAGCATGACATGAGTATGCTCTACGCCATTCTGGCGGGCAGCGAGAAACCTTCCTGCCTGACGTTCCGTACGCGCGAGCATATTAAAGACGCAATCCATCTGTTCGATCTGGCGTCGGGCGGGGAGGGCAAGTTCCTTGAAAAGCCCTCGGTGATTTTTGGCGGGTGCCCCATCGTTTCACCGCTCAGATTTGGGCGGGAAAATCTGGAAATCCTGATCGATACAGCGAAAATGGGGCTTGTCTGCGACCTGGCCGTCCCACCACAAGCTGGGGCTACGTCTCCTGCGCCATTGGCTGGTACGCTGGCGCAGGCGGTGGCAGAGACGTTGTCATGTGTGGCCATCGCCAATTTGATCAATCCGGGTACCCCGGTGGTCTTTGCCGCGTGGCCGTTTATTACCGATCTGCGCACTGGATCGTTTACGGGTGGCAGCGGCGAACAGGCGTTGATTTCAGCCGCCGCTATTCAGATGGGCAATTTCTATAACCTGCCGACCAGCGTCGGTTGCGGCATGACCGATTCCAAAATCCCCGACGCGCAATATGGGTTGGAGAAGGCGCTGACCTTCGCGTTGGCGGCTCATGCCGGGGCCAACAGGCTCTGCGAGTTTGGTGGGATGCTTGGCAGTTTGATGGGGTGTAGCTTTGAGTCAATGGTCATCGATAACGAAGCTGCGGGCATGATCTCGCGAACGCTTCGCGGGATCGAGGTTAGCGATGACACGCTTTCGGTCGACGTCATCCATGACTGCGCAATCGACCCCGGACATTTCCTTGGTAACACTCAAACCTTGCAATACATGGAAACTGAGTTTGTCTACCCGACACTGATGGACCGAGAGCTGACAGATACCTGGGAGAAAGCCGGTCGTCAGGACATGTTCGAACGGAGCCGATCTGTTGTGAATGACATTCTGTCCAATCACTACCCAAACTACTTTGGCAGTAAGGTGGACGAAGAGGTTCGGTCCAAGTTCCCGATCAAATTGCCGCCCGAGGCAATGCGCGCCGGATAAGCGCTGATGATCGTAGGGCAGGCTTCGCAACACTTATCTTTGCGAAGCCGCTACGCAGTCGTGCCTAAGTCTTGAAAACCCCTTGGCGCGTCAGGTCGTCGGTTGCCAGCCGGATTCCTTTTTCAAGGATGTCGAACATCTCGTTTAATTCGCCCTCCGTGATGATCAGCGGAGGGGAGAACACACACATGTTGATGATTGGCCGCAAGATCAGCCCGTTTTCTTGGCAATGGTGATCAATCATCGCACCAACGGACTTATCCAGATCCAATAAATTGTCAGCTTCGGCATCCGCGACGCATTCAACGCAGCCAACCAGACCCATGCCACGGGCATCGCCGACCAGCGGAAAGTCGGCCAGAGCCTGAAGGCGCTCTTTGAACAGCGGCGTGATCGCGCGGACATGTTCCAGAACGCCGTCGCGTTCCTTGATTTCGATGGTTTTCAAACCTGCTGCTGCGCTCACTGGATGGCCCGAATACGTGAAACCGTTTGAAAAAGTGGCGTTCTGCCCGTTGTCTCGGCTCACATCTGCAATCAGCCGATCAGAGATGATACAGGCCCCCATAGATACATACCCGGACGTCATGCCCTTGGCGCAAGTTATGATATCAGGTTGAATTCCAAAGACATCTTCCGATGCAAACCAATGTCCAAGCCGTCCAAATCCGGTTACGACCTCGTCCGAAATATACAGGACATCGTATTTCCGGCAGATTTCCAGACAGCGCTGATGATACCCATGCGGAGGCACAATGACGCCACCAAAGCACAAGATCGGTTCAGCTATGAAAGCAGCGACCTTGTCTGCTCCGGTCTGCAGGATCATGTTTTCCAGATCAGCAATTTTTTCGTCCAGGAAGTCATCGATCGTCTGATCGGGGCGAAGCGTGTAAGGGTTCACGTTCGGCAAAAACCGCGTCAAGCCCTGTGGACAAGCTGATCTCAATCATAAAGGCGGATTTTGACCCGTTGGTTCTTAATGCGCGGGACGTTGCGATCTGGATTTCGTTTCGGGCCGAAGCGCTCTCGAATCCACTCATATTTCCTTTCATCGACTCGCGAGACAAAGGTTTCCGAGCGGTGATACTGGACTTGTTGTAGCAAATTAAGAGCGAAGGTGAGTACGAAGACGTCGACGTCAAACTTGCAACAGACGCGTTGATCGCTTTGCTGGAAGGGCTCTGGACTGACTTCCATTTGCACTCAGATATCTTCAACCCAGACGAGGCTTTGAAGGTCTGCTTCTATGTACTGCAGTCAGTGTTTCCGAACCACTTCGGAACCCTGTCGATCCACAGGTGAACACAACCGGAAAGCTCAGGAATTAACCACGGGCTGATCGCGACCATTCTAAAACGCCGAACGAACCTGTTTTCAATCAAAGGCGTGCACGAGAAGCGTTGGGGCAGGACACCTTCGATGCCGGAACTAAATCCGACCTCGAACCGGAGCAGAACAATGAACTTGATCAGCTACTACTACGGTTCCCGGCAAAGTGGTTTTGAAAACACGGTGCGGAAAGCGGAAGTTCGCTGCCGTGGTTCGGAAACCTGACATGCATGCAAAATACAGAACTACCTATAGAGTTGTTCTCGCTCAGCGATGGCATGAGTAACCAGTCCAGCAAATGGCTTTCCAACCAGTACGGAACCAAGACTAGTTTTTCTGATCTAACTTGGCTCGGTATATCACTTCAGGTTTTCAATTCTGGTGGGGGCAGAAACCTGTGCTCGTTGATTTTTCTTGCAGAACCGGCAGTACGGTGGTGAGATCGCTTCAGTCATGGGAGGACAGGCCGGAATATGTTCTGGCGGACATAAAAAAGACCAAGCAGCCATTTGGCGATTGCCTCTAATGATAGAAGTACCGGTTTGCCGCCAAAATTCTCGGCTCGGGACACAGGGGAGGAAAGACTTTGAAAAATCTGAAGATTACACTGGCAGGTTCGCTGGTCGCATTTGCGGCGTCGCTTAGTGCAGCCCAAGCTGACAAGCTGACATTTTATTGCTCGGCACAGGAAGATTGGTGTCAACTCATGGCCCGCAGTTTCGAGGATGCTACTGGGATCGACGTTAACATGACCCGCAAGTCGTCGGGTGAAACGTTCGCGCAAATTCGCGCCGAAAGTTCGAACCCCAAAGGTGATGTATGGTGGGGCGGTACCGGTGATCCTCATTTGCAAGCTGCCGAAGAAGGTCTGACGATGGAGTACATGTCACCAATGCGTGACCAGTTGCATGACTGGGCTATTTCACAGGCCGAAAGTGCAGGTAACAAGACCATCGGAATTTATTCCGGCGCACTGGGCTATGGCTACAATTCCGACCTTTTGGCCGCAAACGGCCTGCCGGAACCCGCATGTTGGAAAGATCTGCTCAAACCGGAATACAAAGGGCACGTACAGATGGCGAACCCGAATTCCTCGGGCACCGCTTATACGACGCTGGCCTCGATGGTCCAGATTTTTGGCGAGGACGAAGGCTTTGAGTTCATGAAGGGCCTGCACTCCAATATCAACCAATATACCAAGTCGGGTTCAGCCCCTATCAAAGCCGCCGGGCGGGGTGAGAACACCATTGGCATCGTCTTCATGCATGATGCGGTCAAACAGGCGGTGTCCGGTTTTCCTGTAAAAGTCGTGGCCCCATGCGAGGGTACAGGCTATGAGATTGGCTCGATGTCGATCATCGAAGGCGCTCGGAACGAAGAGGAAGCCAAAAAGTTCTATGACTGGGCGCTCAGCCCCGAGGCCCAGAATCTCGCGCTTGAGGTTAACGCCTTTCAGGTTCCGTCCAACAAAAACGCGGAAACCTCTGATAGCGCGCCTGACATGAGCCAGATCAAGCTGATTGACTATGACTTCAAAAAGTACGGCTCGTCAGACGAACGTAAGCGTCTTTTGCAGAAATGGGACGAAGAGGTCTCTGTTCTGCCTCAGTAAGTGACTGACACCACAACAAAAACGACCCATCCGGTATTGATCTTTTGGATCATCGCCGGGTGGGTCGGTTTCTGCCTGTTGCCATGGTTCATGTTAGAGGACGGCATATGGTCATTCGTATGGCTGATGGATGGATATCCGTTCGACGAAGACTATGCACCCGCCGCTTTCCTGATTGGGCAAGGCGAAAAGCTTTGGCTTGCGCCGCTATTGGTCCCGCTTGCCTTGCCATTATTGATACTCGGTAAACCGAAGTCCGATCCACAATACGCACGCATCCTGATATTGGCCGGGGCCCTGGGTTTTGGCTGGCTAATTGCGCAAGGGTTCTCAATTGGCATTCGCGGGTTCAATTTCGACTGGATGAAAGCGCTGTTCGGAGAGCCAAAGATCCGCCAGTTCGGCATGGGGTACGGCGCAATGATCTGCGCCACCGCATTTCTGTTTCTGTTGACCCAAGGCATTGCGGCGCGCGGTGCCATTAACGGCGACGTTTTCGTCGTCAGCGCGATTGGCGGCGTAATCACCATTGTCACGGTTTTCGTCTTTTTCCCGATTGCGAAGATGCTGTTTGCCGCCTTCGTTACCGAGGATGGTGCCTATTCAGTTTCGGTTTTTGCTTCGAAATTCTTTGATGACCGACTTTGGGGCCTGGGCTGTTTTGCCGGTGCAAAATGCGGTGCCGCGTGGAACTCACTGTTTCTTGCAGTTCTTGTGGGCTTCATCACGACTGCGCTTGGCCTTTGTTTCGCACTTGTCGTCACGCGGTCAGGTTTCCGCTTTAAACGCGGGATGCGCGCGCTGACGGTCCTGCCGATTATCACTCCGCCTTTCGTGATCGGCCTCGCGCTGATCCTGTTGTTCGGGCTATCCGGCTCGGTCACCAGATTTGTGGCCGAGATCTTTGGAGTTCAGCCGACGCGGTGGCTATACGGCATGCCCGGGGTGCTGATTGCTCAGACACTAGCATTTACGCCAATCGCCTTTCTGGTTTTGATCGGGGTGGTCGAAGGGGTGTCCCCTTCGATGGAAGAGGCCGCCCAAACCCTGCGGGCCAACCGTTGGCAAACCTTCAAAACCGTATCACTGCCTTTGATGCGCCCCGGCCTGGCCAATGCCTTTCTGCTGGGGTTCATCGAGTCCATGGCCGACTTTGGCAACCCACTTGTCTTGGGCGGGAATTTCGATGTGCTGTCGACCGAGATTTTCTTCGCCATCGTTGGCGCGCAATACGATCAGGGCCGCGCCGCCGTCCTGGCCATGGTGCTCTTGTTCTTCACACTTTCCGCGTTTTATGCGCAGCGCGCGTGGTTGGGAAAAAAAAGCTATACCACCGTTTCAGGTAAAGGCGATGCGGGCGTGCATCCGTTGATGCCACGCGGCCTTGCCATACCGGTTCTGGGCGTCGCAATTGCCTGGGCGATTTTCACCGCCGTGGTCTACGGGATGATCATCTACGGGAGTGTCGTCGAACTGTGGGGCGTCGATAACTCGTTGACGTTCAAGCACTACGTCACGGCCTTCTCTGTCCGCTTCGAGGAAGAGGGCATTCGCTGGACCGGAGCCGCCTGGGACAGTTTCTGGACCACGATCACCATCGCCGCCATTGCCGCGCCATTGACTGCAGCAGTGGGGCTGGTCACAGCCTATCTGCTGACACGGCAAAACTTTGCGGGCAAGAATGCGTTTGAATTCGGCACGATGCTTTCCTTCGCCATTCCCGGCACCGTTATTGGCGTTAGCTATATCCTGGCATTCAACGTGCCCCCGATCGAGATCACTGGCACGGGCGTTATCCTTGTCGTCAGCTTTATCTTCCGCAATATGCCGGTTGGGGTTCGCGCGGGTATCGCGTCGATGTCGCAGTTGGACAAATCTCTCGACGAGTCCTCGCTAACGCTTGGTGCGAACTCGTGGCAGACATTCAGGCGGGTCATTCTTCCGCTTTTGCGCCCAGCCATCCTGGCTGCGTTGGTCTACAGTTTTGTTCGGGCAATGACGGCCATTTCGGCGGTGATTTTCCTCGTTTCGGCCGAGTATGACATGGCCACCAGCTATATCATCGGTCGGGTCGAGAATAACGACTATGGTCTTGCGATCGCATATTCCACAACGCTGATCTTCGTGATGCTGGCGGCTGTCGGGCTTTTGCAATTCCTCGTGGGCCGGGTTCAGATCGGGCGGCGCACGCAACTCGGAGCAGAGAAAACGACATGAGCGAAACGACAATTGCAAGCAAGGCCGCGCCGGTTCGTTTCGAGGGGGTTTCGAAAGTGTTCGGCAAGGATGTTGTCGCCGTCGACAATATCAACCTGCACGTCGAAGCGGGTAAGCTGGTGACGCTTTTGGGTCCATCCGGCTGCGGTAAGACAACGACGCTGCGCATGATTGCAGGTCTGGAAATGGCGACCTCGGGCAGAATTCTGATCGGTGACCGGGACGTGACGAAACTGCCCGCTACCGACCGTGACGTGTCGATGGTGTTTCAGTCCTACGCCCTGTTTCCACATATGAGCGTGCTGGAAAACGTCATGTATGGGCTGACCTTTTCCGGTTTCGATAAGCGCGAGGCGCGTTCGCGTGCGTTGCATGGGTTAGATCTTGTTGGCCTCAAGGGTTTTGACAATCGCTTGCCAAGTGAGCTTTCGGGGGGACAGCAACAGCGTGTCGCCGTCGCCCGTGCTTTGGTTCTGGAGCCTCAGGTCTTGCTTTTTGACGAACCGCTTTCGAATCTCGACGCCAAACTGCGCCGTCAGGTGCGCGAAGATATCCGCGCCATTCAGCAGGATCTGGGCCTGACGGTCGTCTATGTAACTCACGATCAGGAAGAGGCCCTTGCCGTTTCGGATGAGATTGTCGTCATGCGAAACGCCGCCATCGCTCAGATCGGTACGCCTCGGAAACTTTATGATGCGCCGATTGACCGCTTCGTGGCCGATTTCATTGGCGAAGCAAACCTGATTGATTGCACAATTATTGCAATTGAAGGTGATCTGGCCACTATCGAGATTGAGGGGTATCATCACATGCTCCCCTCACGTGATCTGACACCCGGGCCCGCAACGCTGGCCGTGCGACCGTCGAGGATCTTGATCGGATCTGACACGGGCATCGCCGCAAAAGTCGCCAAGGCAACCTATGTCGGTGTGCGGATGGAATACACGCTCACCGGTGCCTTCGGGCAGGTATTTGCCGTGCAGGATGACGTGGACGAGCCGCTGGAGACCGGCACCGAAGTCAAAATGTCCTTTGCTGAACGCGGCCCTGTTCTGTTGCCGGAAGGGTAATGTGGGGACGTTGATAATCGTCACCCATCCCGAGGTTGTCGTTGAACCTACTACCCTGATCACCGAGTGGCGATTGAGTGAAGCAGGCCGCGCAAATGCGTATCGTTCGAGCAGTCCTGTCACTCGTCGAAAGCCATGAGGGCAGAGATCTCGTGATAGTCACCCATGGCGCGGTCGGGACACTTCTTTGGTGTCACTTTGCGGGCAACAAAATCGAACGGCGGTTTGATCAACCCGGTCAGGGCCACTACTGGTGTGCGGATATTGAAACTCGTCAACCTGAATGCGAGTGACGACCGATTGCCTGAAGGACGTCAATTATTCCAGGCGCCATCGCAGATCAATTTCAACGTGCCAAAAACATCCGGAGTCCCTGCGATCACGCGACCACCGTCTCGGATCATGCTTTCCGCGTCTTGATCCTCAATCTCACCACCGGCTTCTGCAATCATCAACTGCCCTGCAAGGCAGTCCCAGGCGTTCATGTGCTCTTCAATGTATCCCAGAAGACGTCCCGCTGCGACATAAGCCAGCGATAGAGCACCGCTTGCGTTGCGATGATAGAGAGCTCCGCCTTCGACAAGAGCTGCAATCACCGGAATGACATTAGATGCTTCAACCCGGTTTGAATAACCAACTGAGACGGTTCCACTTGCTAGTTCCACATCCGAGGCAACCTGAATGGATTGCCCGTTCAGAGTGACACCTTCGCCTCGCACGGCAACGTAAGTTTCATCAACGTTGGGCTCGTAAATCACACCGAGTTGTGTCTGACGGTTGGAAACGCCCGCTAAGACAATCGTCCATGCCGGAATACCGTTTACGAAGTTCGTTGTTCCATCAATCGGATCGATCACCCAGTCAAATCCGCTAGAGCCAGCCTTTGCTTCGTGTTCTTCGCCGTATATCCCATCATCGGGAAATGAATTAGTGATCCTTTCGCGAATAAACGTCTCGACGTTGCGATCCGCCTCGCTAACCCAGTCCTGCGTGCCTTTTTGATCAATGACCAAGGTGTCTCTGTTGGTAAAGTATTCTAGCGCCAGCGCACCTGCTTCTTTGGCTGTCGCGACAGCAAAGTTTTTTCGGTCAGTGATATTATCCATCGGTCCGCCTCCTACCTGCTAATTGCTACGTCACCAGTAGGGACTAGACCGCCTGAAAACAAAAGTTTTGTCGGTTCAAAATGTGAATTCTTCGAGTCGGCTGAGTTTCACTTAAATAAAATGAGCTCATTGAGGCACCTGTTCAATAACAGCTATGGGTTCGCAATTTTTCTGCGGTGGAGGCAAAAAACTACGATCCTGAACTGGCCTCCATCCTCGACTTTAAGGCACGCTGCACTGCAGAGTAACGTGATGTGACGCCCGTCTGCTTTGAACCGTCCACAAAGTCGGCCCCTAGCGACTAGATTTCGATGGCTTCTGCGATGGCCAACGCGTCTTCGAGTTCAACACCCAAATAACGAACCGTGCTATCCTTCCTAGTATGGCCGGACAAGAGTTGGACTGCACGCAAATTGCCTGTCTTCTTGTAGATTTGCGTTACCTTTATGCGGCGCATCGAGTGTGTGCCATGGGCACTAGCTTCAAGACCGATTGATGTGACCCAATCTCTAACGATCCGCGCATATTGGCGGGTCGAAATGTGCGGCCGCTCATGAAATCAACCTGGCCACAGGTTTTCTGACCCGACCATGAATTCGTCTTCCATCCACCTCTCAATCGAAGCGCGGATGCCGTGACGTCGATGACTTTCATCTTCACCAGATCACAACCGCGAAGCTTGCTACCGATAGCCATGTTGAAGAGTGCCAGGTCCCGATGGTCACGGCCAGTTCAAGCCGAACTCTGATCGCCCAGACGTGCATTGGTTTCAGTGGCTGCTTCTGACCAACTGTGCGACCCTTGTTCCAGGCGGGGCGAAGCGCACGAATGGCAGGTAAGTTTGGTGTGCCCGTGACTGATCCTCTGATCCGCCATGCCCTCCCAAAACGATAACCCGACGTTGACGCAGGTTTATTTCCCATGATGCTGCGTTGCGTTTGAATGTCCCCAGTCGGGGAGAAACAGCTATTCCTGTGAGATCAATTCACTCGCAAATTATGCGGTCACGAATACAGATTATGTCGTTATCCTTTTGCGATACCGCATAAAATCGAGCAATCAGCGTCCGGTGAAACTAGAGCGGTGCAATCCGGTCCTCACTTCCTGCCAAAAGTGTCAAACAGTTGAATTGGATAGCTGCCGTCGGCCCGCACCATTGCCTTTTGGAAACAAAAGTTCAAAAGGGCATTCCATGAGTGAGTGGAGCCGACGGCAACAGGCTGGAAAAACGCCTGATGGGTTTTTTATGGTGTTTATGCTGCTCTCAGAAGGACCATTGCAGGCCGGCTTTGACAAACGGGCCCTGGGCATCGCTACCGATTTCCTGCTCCGCGTTCACTTCCAGCTTCAAGCCAGAGTCAAAACGACTTTCATAGCCAATCAGAACACTTCCGCCGGTAAAGTCCGTGCTTGGGAACACCAGAGAGTTCGTCGTCGAGAACACAGTCACATCAGCTGATGACTGACCCAGATCACGCCGCAAGACACCGCTGACTTGGCCGATTAACGCACCGCCTCTGCCCACGGATTTCTCGGCCTCGATCCCAAGCCGGGCTTCGATAACCTCGGTGGTCGCGTCGCCGATCGTCGCATTCGCGAATGAGTCGGTTTCGGTGTAGCCATCATCGTCCTGCCGTGTGTAGCGAACGTTACCAAAGCCCAATAGCTCGAAGTCACTTTGCAAATCGAAAGATCGTTCGACGCCAATGCTCAACGTATACAGGGTCGAGTCATAGTCCCCTTTGGCATCCGGGCTGCCAGTGATCTCTCGGGTCTTGTCATTCGACAGGAAGCCCACACCCAGATCCGCCTCAACCGTATAGGCGCCGAACTGGCGTCCAGCGGCGAGACTCAGATAAACGGCGTTGGTATCGAATGAGGTCGTGTCACTGTCCCCGTCGGCAGTGAACACCCCGATACCAAAGGCCAGAGCCGTCCCGTTGTCCAATTGGCCCGAGAAACCAAAGCTGCCGTTCAGGATGTCGACATCGGTATCGGACCCGCCGGGTTGATCGAACTGTTTCGCTTGCGCGTCGACCATCGCGTAGGGGCGGAACGCATTCACGAAGCTGTCCCGGAAAGCAAACCCACGCGAGACCTGCGCCGGTGCGCTGTAACCCAGTGCCTGACCGGCGCTGCCGACCACCGCGCCGTAGGTCGCGATGACGTCTCCCGGTATAAACACATCCGCAGAGTCAACGGTTGCATAGACCGGGTTGGAGCCACCTTCGTCCCCAACAAACCAAGCGGAACCGTCATCTGAAACTGTCGTCGTAAAGGTGCCTACATCGGTGTCTGCGTCCTCAAAGAAGAACACGCTGCTGCCGCCGCGCGCGTCGAGGTTCACATCGTGCCCCGCCACCCGCATGGTGCCGGTCACCCGGTCCTCGGTGTCGACATTCAACGTACCGCTGCCACTTTCCAGATAGATGGCATAGGCGTCACCACTGCCAGACGTGGCCGAGATTGTGCCCACATCCGTGATCACGCCGTCGAAGTTGTCGATACGGATACCAAAGGCCTCCGCCCCCACACCGGATGCTGTCGCGCTGATCGTCCCACTGTTGGTGATTGCGCCAGATGTTTCGCCGATGAAGACCCCAGTTGCGACGGTGGATGCCGTGCTGGAACGCGCATTCGTCGCGTCGGCCCGGATTGTGCCGCTGTTGGTGAAATCCCCGTCAAACGCACCAAAAAGGTTTATACCCGTTGCGTTCATGAAGGAACCGTCGCCTTCGACGCTCGCTACAAGCGTGCCAGAGTTTTCGACGTTGCCGGTTAGCGTACCTATGAAGATCGCAGCAGCACTTGCCCCGGTGCCGCTGTCAAGGTTTTCTGCAGTTACGCTTATTGACCCTGAATTGATCAGATCGCCGACGAAGCTGTTGGCCACTGTCACTCCATAGGCAAAGACCGACGACCCCCCATCAGCAAAGGCCGAGATCGTACCACTGTTGGACAACGTGCCGCTCACATCACCGCTTACGTTAATGCCAACTGCAGTTGCGCTGCCGATCTGGTTGCCGGTGACGACCGCGTCGATGGTACCGGTGTTCTGAATGTCCGAGTCAACGTCGCGGCGGACAAATATCCCCGTAGCGGTGGCGTTCAATCCACCTTCATTCTCGACGCGGCTCAGGATCGATCCGGTGTTGAGGATGCCACCACCTGCACCCAGGTTCTCACGTATCGCGAGTCCGTACGCATTTGCAGAATCTGCGCTGCCGGTGATGTTTGCCACAATTGATCCGGAGTTTTCGAACGAACCGTTCAGATCACCCTCAAGGTAATAGCCCCCGACTGTCGCATCTAAATCCCCGTCGCCTTGTACGTGAACCGATCCACTGTTGGTAATGTCGCCAGTAAAGCCTTCATCGACATACAAGCCATAGGCTTCGGCCTCGCCGGAACGAGAAGTCGCGCCAACCGATATCAAGCCCGAGTTCTCGAAATTCCCACTCAACTGTCCGCCAATGTGAAATCCTGACGCGCCAGCTACGACTTCACCATCGGAAAGGGCACTGATCGTGCCACTATTGGAGATACTTCCAGTCATATCTCCGTCGACGACAAGACCATCAGCAAACGCCAGTCCGATAGCATTTGAAGTACCGTTGTCAGCAAATGATTTTGTGGAAATCGAGCCTGAGTTCGAGAAATTCCCGTCGAAATCCGCGTCAAAGTAAAACCCGGCGGCTCCTGCCATTGCGAAATGCCCATCCGTATCCAGCCCCAGATTTTTGGCTACGGCACCGGTCATGATCGAGCCCGAGTTCGAAACATCGCCGGTTACATCGTCATCGACATACAGGCCATACCCCCTGGCATCGTCCGTCTGGTCCGTGACGACGGTGGTTATAGATCCGGAGTTGGCGAAACTGCCGTTGAGAATATCGTCGATGTAGTAGCCCCCAGCGGTCGCATCTGTTGAGCCATCAGCCTGAACGTAAACCGAACCGCTGTTACGAATGTCACCGACCATCTCGCTATCGACATAAAGACCATAAGCCTCGGCTTCATCCCCCGTCACATCTGTGGCTACGGCGGAGATGCTACCCGAATTGGTGAAGTTACCATCGAAATCACCGTTGAGGTAAAAACCTGCAGCAGTCGCCGAGGTTGCATTTTCAGCCCGCACTTCGACACTGCCGTTGTTAGTGACATTACCTGCCGTGTCGTCACTGACATACAATCCGTAAGCTTCGGCATCGTCTACCAGCGAATTCGCGGTCGCTGTGATCGAACCGGAATTCAAAAAGTCCCCGTTCAGGTCATCGCGAGCATAGAAGCCATAAGCCTCTGCATCGCGGCCTAAGGAATTTGCGGTCACTGTGATTGAGCCAGAATTCGAAAGATCTCCGGTCACCTCGTTGAAAATGTAAAAGGCATAAGCCTCGGCGTCGTCATCCTCAGCAAAGGCTGACACCGAAATCGAGCCGGAATTCAGGAAGTTACCGTTTAGTTCATCCTGGAGATGGAAGCCCGAGGCTATTGCGCTTCCACTGCTGACGGCAGTGGCTTCGGCAACGACTGATCCGCTGTTTTCAAGATTTCCCTGGACCGTCCCGTCAGAATAAACTGCGGCTGCGCCCGGAATGCGCACGAACGGCGGAAACGACACATCGTCTTCAATCAAATCGCGTGAGATCGCGGTAAGGGTTCCGGTATTGGTAAAGTTGCCCGTCAGGTCGCTTGCAAGCAGGAACGCATAAGCCGTCGCCGAGGTTATTGCGCTGGCATTCGCTGAAACGGAGCCTCCGTTGGTGATGTTTCCAGTCACATCGCCGTCGATACGCACGCCGACGGCCCGTGCCTCGCTGCCATTTTCCGTAGCAATTGCCTGAATCGTTCCGGAATTGTTTATGTTTCCGTTCAACGCGTCATTGAATTCAATACCCGTCGCAAACAGGGATGAAGCGTTTTCGGCCGTGGCTCTTACTGTCCCGTTGTTGGTGACGCTGGTATCAACATCGTTGTCAAAATAAAGACCGGTCGCGATTGCTCTACTGGTAGATCCCGCACTGGCTTTTGCCGAGATAACACCAGAATTCCGGATGGTCGCAGTAGCCTCGACGTCGCCATCAAAATCTATGCCAAAGGCAAGCGCCCTCCCGCTGGAGCTATTGTCCGAGTTGACTGTGATCGTACCCGTGTTGACGATGCTGCCGGCGACTTGCCCGTCCAGGAAAAAGCCTGTCCCTGCAAGAAAGCTCGATCCGCTCACATTGATGCCGATCGTACCGTTATTCACGATCTGGCCAGATTCCTCCAGATCGCCATTCAAAAACAAGCCTAACCCAACCCGGTCGGCTGCCGATGGTCCCGAGATCGTGCCATCGTTCGTGAACGTACTGGAGTAGTCGTCTGTAATTACCACCGCATAGCCGGCGCTTGTCGTCAGATTGACGGAACCAGTAGTAGTGATCGTATGATCCACGTCGGTATTGAATACAGCCTGCGTATTCTGCGGAGAAGAAATGACATCCGCTGTGGCCATCCCGACCGACAACGCCGCCACTGACACAGACGCCAGGAACAGCGAAGGCGCCATGCTCGCCACTGTCCCCTTCCATTTCACTACCCGACCGCCACGGATCACGTGAGTATTCACGTGTTTCCCAAGTTTTTTATTATTCACCGACCGATCCCCTCGGAGCTTTATTTTTCGTTTTCCCGGTCATCGAGCCTGTTCACCCAGACCGGCACCACCCACAAAACCGTCTTGCCCCCGTAAGTCGGTGAGGCCGAAGTCATAGATCGAAATTATCGTATGTCTGCGACCACCTTTGCCTGTGCCCGCAGATACATTTTGAACGATCGTCGCGCACTAAGTAGCCCGAGCGTTGTACTCCTGCAGCGCCCCGTTAATCTTCACGCACAAATCCCATTTTCCTAACTGGAAGTTGAGTTTCCGTGTGAAATCACACGAGAATTACACCTAAACGGCGAAATAGAACGGCGTGAGGTTGTACAGTATGAACTTTGACACCTATTCGATCAGCTATGATCTTGTTGAGCTTGGCCATTAATACAAAAACGGCACCCGCATCATGGATTACTGGCGTGATGTCCTGCCGGAAGGTGCTTTCCACAAAAGCAGGCGTGCCAGCTCGCTCCGCTGGCTGATTTGATTGAAGTAGATCCGGAGTAAGAGCCACCCTGTCATTTCAGAGTGTTGTCCATTGAGTGACTTGGCAAAAACAGACCGGGCTGTATCTGGAGGAAAAGCTCGGGCAATTGGTGATCAAGCTACAACTTTTTCCGTTTCACGATGCAAAGCGGACATCGCCGATGCTACCATGAGCGGCGGTTTAGGTCATATTGACAAATGGCGGATCCAGAGGCGGATCGAAGAGATATTTACGACGCCGAAGTAGCTTTCGGCTGTCTTGTCATAGCGAGTTGCCACACCGCGGGCATTCTTCAGTTTGTTGAAGCATCTCTCGACCAGGTTTCTCAGCCAGTAGAGAGGCCAATCCAACCCAACGCGCCTCTTTCGGGACTTTCGCATTGGGATCACCGGTCGAATGCCCCGGCTGTGCAGTTCGGCGCGAATACGGTCGGCATCGTAACCTTTGTCGGCTAGCAGCACGATCGGCTCCGGCAGGTTGTTGTCCATGACCCGATCAAAGCCGAGATAGTCGGATGTCTGGCCGGGTGTAATGTCTGTTCTCATCGGCAGCCTGGCGGCATTTACCCGAAGGTGGATCTTGGTCGTGGAGCCGCCTTTTGAGCGGCCAAAACCCTGTCGCGGAGTCCCCCTTTTGCGCCCGCTGCCTGATGATGGGCATGAACCACAATGCTGTCGACCATTTGAAGGGCGTCGAGAACAATCCTGCTCTCGGTCAGGGCTTCCAGGATCTGTTCCCAGAGCCCCGCGAGTGTCCAGCGCCGGAACTGTCAGTAGACACTCGACCACTTCCCAAACTCGTCAGGCAAGTCTCGCTATGGTCACCTGTGCGTGCAATACAGAAAACACCATCTAGAACAAGGCGGTGATTGGTCGGTTTGCGCCCATTCGGGGAACGGACCGAAAGGATAAACCGTTCAAAGAATGCCCGCACCTCGTCCGACATTAGGTTTCGTGCCAAGCTGGTCTCCATTGCAGATACCGGCTTGAATCACGAGCAGCGGGCGCAGTGAGCCCCTTTTTTGTCAACACGATCTAGCTGAGACTGGTTTGAATTTGTCTGACAGCACTGACAGGTCAAATTGGTGGTCCGGTTTCAGATGATCGGGTCACTAGGGTTGTGTCGAGTGAGACCTAAGTCGCTCAGACCAAGGTATAATATCGAAACTTTGTTCTGCTTTCTATGTTTGGCCCAGCACCGGTCCGGTGCCTGAACCAATGAGGATTGAGGCCATGGGATTCGCTGCATTTCTTGAAACTCTTTTTAAGGGGAGGAATGGCATGAACATTCAAAACGTACAGGTCAGCACCGCGCTGGACACCTCGCATCTTGGCGTCGAATTCCCGTTCAGAGCGCGCTATGGCAACTTCATCAATGGTGAATTCGTTGAACCCAAGTCGGGCCAGTATTTCGAAAACACCACACCGATCACCAACGAAGTGATCTGCGAAATCGCACGTTCGAACGCTGATGACATTGAGGCCGCGTTGGACGCTGCCCACGCCGCGTTCCCGGCCTGGGGCAAGACCTCGACCACCGAGCGCGCCAACATGCTTCTCAAGATTGCGGACATCATGGAGGCCAACACCCAGACCCTGGCAACTGCTGAAACTCTGGACAACGGCAAGCCGATCCGCGAATCCATCGCCGCTGACCTGGCGCTGTGTGTCGATCATTGGCGTTACTTTGCCGGCTGCATCCGTGCCGAAGAAGGCCATGTCTCGGAAATCGATGGCGACACCTATGCTTATCACATTCCCGAACCGTTGGGCGTTGTCGGTCAGATTATCCCGTGGAACTTCCCGCTTCTGATGGCAGTCTGGAAACTGGCGCCAGCGCTGGCCGCTGGCAACTGCGTTGTTCTGAAGCCCGCCGAACAGACCCCGGCCTCGATCATGGTTCTGGCTGAACTGATCGCCGATGTCCTTCCCGCCGGTGTTCTCAACATTGTCAACGGCTATGGCCTCGAAGCCGGGAAGCCGCTGGCCTCTTCCAACCGCATCGCCAAGATCGCCTTCACCGGTGAAACCACCACCGGGCGCCTGATCATGCAATATGCCTCGCAGAACCTGATCCCGGTCACCCTGGAACTGGGCGGCAAATCCCCGAACATCTTCTTTGAAGACGTGATGGACGCGGATGACGAATTCTTCGACAAATGTCTCGAAGGTTTCACGATGTTTGCCCTGAACCAGGGCGAAGTCTGCACTTGCCCCTCGCGCGCGCTGATCCAGGAATCGATCTACGACGATTTCATTGCCCGCGCTCTGGAGCGCGTAAAGGCGGTCAAGCAGGGCAACCCGCTGAGTATGGACACGATGATCGGTGCGCAGGCCTCTATCGAGCAAAAGGAAAAGATCGCTTCCTACCTGCAACTGGGCAAGGATGAAGGCGCCGAACTGCTAACCGGTGGCAATGTCTCGACCCTGCCTGGTGTCGAAGGTGGCAACTACATCGAACCCACCGTGTTCAGGGGCCACAACAAGATGCGGATCTTCCAGGAAGAGATTTTCGGTCCGGTTCTGTCGGTCACCACCTTCAAGGATGACACCGAAGCGCTGGAAATCGCCAATGACACGCTCTACGGCCTCGGCGCCGGTGTATGGACCCGCAATGGCAGCCGCGCATTCCGCTTTGGCCGTGAAATCCAGGCCGGCCGTGTCTGGACCAACTGCTACCACGCTTATCCGGCCCATGCGGCCTTTGGTGGCTATAAGCAGTCGGGCATCGGTCGTGAGACCCACAAGATGATGCTGGATCACTACCGCCAGACCAAGAACCTTCTGGTCAGCTACAGCCCCAACGCGCTTGGCTTCTTCTAAACAAGCTACGAACAGGCCGTCCCTGCTTTGATACGGGGGCGGCTTTTCTTTTTTTGTTCCCGAAAGGCCACGTAATGACCGACACCATGACCGTGACCGCGACCGACGCAGCGTTGGAGCTTATCGCGGATCTCAAATGGCGGTTTGGAGTACATCTGCTGTTTCATCAGTCGGGCGGATGTTGCGACGGTTCGGCCCCAATGTGTTTTCAGCAGGGCGACTACTTGGTCGGGGACAACGATGTTTTGGTCGGCGAGATTGGCGATGTTCCATTCTACATGAACGCTGGTCAATACGAACGCTGGAAACACACAAACCTGATCGTCGATGCGATTGATGGAATTGGCGGCATGTTCTCGCTTGAAAATGGATCCGGGCGGCGGTTCCTTACGCGGTCGGATGTCTGTTTGCGCTAGATGCAGCGTGTGCAGCAGACGCGTACTGGCACAAATACTGAGCAACAGTAATCCAATGGTCTAACCCGCTGGCCGGAGCCGCCTTGCAGACCCCCAAGCAGGCTTATTACCCAGTCCCTGCCAACGCATCTTCCAGAAATCCGCGAAGTTCGCCCGGGTCAATCGGTTTGTAGAAGAAAGCCGCGTCGAGCGTTTCGCAGATCCCCTGCAGATCGCGCGAGCGGTTGGCTGTTACCAGACAGGCTGGCACCGGACCATGTATGGCGCGAATAGAATTGATAGCATCGATACCGAGCGCCCCGTCATCCAGTTGATAATCGGCAATGATTACGTTCGGAGCGGTATCAACTTCGCGAAGCAGTTCTTGTGCCTCCTCTAGGTTCGCGCAGGGCAGCACATCAAGCCCCCAATCGTCCAGGGTGATGGTCATGGCCGAGCGCAGTTCGGCGTCGTTTTCGATCAGCACAGCGATCTGGTGTTCCAGTGACTTGCCACTTGAGGCGGGAATTTGGGCGGGCTTCTTGCTTGGGGTTGCCACGCTGAGCGGTAGCTCAACTGAAAAGCAGGTGCCGCGCCCTACATGCGAGGAAAGGTGCAACGGGTGTTGCAGTAGGCGGCAGGCGCGTTCGACAATGGCGAGACCAAGGCCCATGCCCTCGGTCGGATTGGCGGTCGCATTCAGGCGGTGGAACTCAAAAAACACTTTCTCCTGCTGATCCTCAGGGATGCCCGGGCCCGTGTCCCAGACTTCGATCCGGACCGAACCCGACCCGCGGCGTACACCGACCAACACTTTGCCATGGTCGGTGTAGCGAATTGCGTTCGATGCAAGGTTCTGAAGGATGCGGCGCAGGTAGGATGCGTCGCTTTCGACCCACTCGTCACAGTTGACCAGTCGAAACTCCAACCCTTTTTTTCGGGCCAGCGGTTCTAATTCATCGTTTAGCTGGGTCAGCATGTCCCGCAGGTTGATCGACGAGACGTCAACCGAAGCGAGACCTGAGTCCAGCTTGGAAATATCCAGCAGGGCCGCGAGGATCTGCTCGACACTGACCAGTGCATTGCTGACTTTGGATACGCGTTCACGAAGTTCGGACCGTTGCAGGTCGCAATCGAGGGATGCCACATATAGCTTTGCGGCTGAAAGTGGTTGCAACAGGTCGTGGCTGGCCGCGGCGACAAAACGCGATTTCGAGGCATTCGCCCGCTCGGCTTCGGACAATGCGTCCTCAAGGTCCAGGGTTCGTACGGCCACGCGCTGTTCGAGGGTTTCGTTCGCCTGCCTGATCGCGCGGACAGCCGCCCGTTCTGCAGTGATGTCGGTGAAGCTGATCACGAATCCCCGATCGGGCATCTGTTGGGCAAAGACGGCCAGGACACGATCGGCACCAATGCCGATTTCGAAAGACAGCGGAGCACGCGTGGTCTTGCTCGCCACCCAGGCTTCGACATCAGTATTGTCGATCGGGCCAAGGAATTTCAGATCGTCACGGACTTCTCGGTAGAACGATGAGAAAAAGGTTCCAAGCTGCACCCGGTTTGCCGGTATGGCCAAAAGCTCACCGGCGCGGTGGTTCCAGCCAACAAGCTGGCTTTGGTCGTCAAAGATAAGAACGCCCTGATTCAGATGCTCGAGCGTAGCCTTGATCAGCTTTGCCTGATCGTCCAGCAGGCGTTCGCGTTCCTGTAGCTCGAGGCGCATCATTTCGGTTATGTCGGTCTGGATGATCACGGTGCCGCCATCTGGGGTGCGGCGTTCGCTGACCTGCAGCCAGCGGTTGTCGGCTATGCGAACGCTAAAGGCGGCGTGACTATTCTTGTGCTGGGCCAGCCGGTAGGCCTCCCAGCCCTGTGGAGTTTCGCCATCGGGCAGCGACAGATAGGGGCTGTGGGCAATCAGGTGGACATAGTTTTCGAAATTCAGCCCCGGTTTGAGCAGGTGGTAGATGTCCCGCATCTGCTTGCTGAACCGGCTGTTGCACATGACCAGCGCATCGCTTGGATCGAATAGGGCGAACCCTTCTTTCAACGTCTCGATCGCATTGGCGAGGTTGGCACGGGCCGCTTCGGTTTCGGCATTGGCTTCAGCCAGTTTTGCGTTCGAGACATTTAAAAGATCCAGCGCGTGCTCGAGTTCCTTTGTGCGCGAGCGTACTTCCTCTTCAAGCATCACCGCCCGCTGAAACTGGGCGTAGGCGGCACCTGAGGCTTCGGAACTCTGTTCGACCCGCCGCATCAGCGTCTCGGTGATTTTCAGCAGTTTTTCGTTCTGACGCTCGAGCGTGTCCCGGGGATCGATCAATTCTCTGGTCATGGCTCAGCCATCCTCGGGCGGATAAATCGCAACGCCGGTGAGCGTCTGATTCACATGCATCGAGTTGACCTGTTCGCCGTAAGTGGAAAAGCCAACAACCCGGTTTTCCCCTAGCACACGTGAGATGTCGGTTGTCATCTGTTTCTGCTGGGCTTCGAGGCGGCGTAAGATGCAATCGCAGGCCAGCACGATTTCCGGCTGTTTCTGGTCCGATAGGGCCGCCATTTCACGGGTCAGATGTGTGACCATGTTCTCGGCATCGGCCATCGTGAGGACGACACCCTCGTCAATGGCCGAGAAAAACACCAGATCACCGTTTTCGGCCACCTGCTGGATCGCACGCACGTGATGCTGGTCACCGATCTGTACCACCACCGGATGGGCCGCAAAGGTAAAGGGCGTCAACTGCTCGGGATCTTTGTTGAGCAGACGTGCGTATTCCCGCGCCGCCGGTTCGGCATTGATCTCGTGGACGATGCGCCGGGCCGGATCGGCCCCGGTCACCACCATGCGCTTCTGGGCCGGGATGAGGTGGTCGGTCTTGAAGACGCGGATAGGGCAGCGGCTGCGGACCTGAATGAGAATGGCGGCGTTGGAATGAGCGCGCCCACCATGCAGCACATAAGTTTTGCTGAAATCAGTACCGTCGCCGGCCGAGCCGCCAAAAAAGGGTACTGGTCCGAGCCCGACGGACAGTTGGGACGTGAGCATATCTTCCTTGGTGGACAGCCCGTCGATTAACAGAAAGGTAAAATCCGAGATCCAGCCAGGCGTTTCGCGCGCCATATGGTTTCGGTTGCGGATCATGCGCTCGATCAGGTTATGGGCGTCAAACTGATCGAGATCGTTGATCAGGATGGTCCGGGTGTGAAAGTGGGTTTGTGGAAACCCGACGGCCACGATCTCGCCATCGGTATAGCCCCTTTCGCCGATCTCTCCGGCCGTGGTGCAGCCAACCACCTGTGCCGGCGCAAAAACCCGCTGTGCTTCGTCGATCAGGCGGGACACATCTGTATGCGGAGACAGAAATAGTACAACCAGGGACAGATCTCCGGGTCTGAGCGCTCTGGCCAGTTGCGTAACCGCATCCGGGGCTAGACAATCGACTTGTCCTGACCGCACGATCTGTGTCGTCCCGGATAGACCATGAAGATGGTCCATCTCATTTCCTCCCCTGAAAACCGCGGGCCAGATTAGCCGTGTGGTGTTTGGTCGTGTAAGACATTTGCAAAGCTGGTTTGCTTTGCGATCAGTACCGCCTGCGTGCGGCTCTGAACACCCAGTTTCCGCATGATCGCGGTGACATGCGCCTTGACCGTAGTTTCGGCAATCGACAGATCATAGGCGATCTGCTTGTTCAGCTTGCCTTCGCAGATCAGTTGCAGAATGCGGCCCTGCTGGTTGGTCAGCGATGCCAACCGCTTCATTGCATCATCCTTTTCGGCCGTGTCCGTTTCTTCGAGCAGAACGCAGTCGGACGGGATGAAGGTTTCCCCGCGCTTCAGTGTTTCCAGAGCTTGATAGAACACGTCTCGTTGGCTGTGCTTCGGAATGTACCCGGCGGCTCCGGCGTGAATTGCCGAACTGATGATGCGATTGTCGGCCATCGACGATGCCACAAGGATCGGGCATTTTGTTGCGTTGCGCAGACGCAAAAGCCCATCAAGCCCGTTTACGTCCGGCAGGTTCAGGTCAAGCACGATCAGATCCGGTTCAGTACCGCGCGAGATCATGTCGAGCGCCCCCTGAAGGGTCGGGGCGGTGTGCATGCTGGTGATCGACGACACAACCTGCAACGTCATCGACAGAGCATCGCAAAACAAGGGGTGATCGTCCACGATCAGGGCGGAGTTAAAAGTGATCGCCTGTGCTATGTCGGTGTTCGCGTGCATTTGAATCCAGATCAGATAGCGTTACCTGTCATCATACCAAAGTAGCGGGTTAGCAGGATATACGCCAAAAGTCGTAGAACGACAAACGCGCACCCCGGGGGTGCGCGTTCTTGTTTGAATGTATCCGTGTCTGATCAGTTGGCTGCCGCCAATTCCTTGGGCAGCTTGAATGTCCAGACCATGCCACCCTGATTCAAGTAGTTGACCTTTTTGGCCACTTCACCGCCCCAGAGAGGAACCGCGCCGCCCCATCCCGAAACAATCGAGACATATTGTTCGCCGTCCTGCTCCCAGGTTACGGGCTGACCAACGATGCCCGAACCGGTCTGGAACGACCAAAGCTCCTCGCCTGTTTCGTCGTCAAAGGCGATGAACTTGCCTTCCGGCGTTCCGGTGAAGACGAGGCCGCCAGCGGTGGTCATCACACCGCCCCAAAGCGGCGCGTCGTTCTTGAATTCCCACTTGATCTCGCCGGTATCGGGATCGATCGCCTTGAGGCTGCCGATGTGGTCCTCGTAATTGGGCTTGATGGTGAAGCCAGCGCCCAGATATGCGGCGCCCTTTTTGTACGAGATCGGTTCGTTCCAGATATCCATGCCCCACTCGTTCGACGGGACATAGAAATTGCCTGTGCGCTGCGAGAACGCCATCGGCATCCAGTTCTTGCCGCCCAGGAACGAGGGTGAGGCAAAGATCACGTCACCCTTCTTGCCGTCTGCCGCGTCTGCCGGGTTGCCGGGGCGGTTTTCCTCGACAAAGATCGGGCGTCCGGTCTCGTCGATGCCGCTGGCCCACGAGATGTCCTTGACGAAAGGCGTGGCGCTGACAAATGCGCCGTCCTCGCGGTTCAGCACGTAGAAAAAGCCGTTGCGGTCGGCGGTGGCAAAGCGCTTGTTGCCCTCGCGATCGGTATAAGCGACCACTTCGTTGACGCCGTCATAGTCCCAACCTTCGCGCGGGGTGGTCTGGAAATGCCACTTGATCTCACCGGTTTTCGGATCGATGCCGATGCGGCTGGCGGCATAAAGGTTGTCGCCCTTGTTGCCTTCGGTCGGGGTGCCCGCATTACGTAGGTGACTGTTCCAGGGCGCCGGATTTCCAGCACCAAAAACAAGCGTATTGGTGTCGGCGTCATAGGAACCACCCAGCCAGGTCGCGCCTCCACCGGTTTTCCACATATCGCCCGGCCATGTGGCGTTGAGCGTTCCGGTCATTGTGGATTCCTCACCGTTGAGCGTGCCCATGTGACCTTCGATCACCGGGCGGGTCCAGACAAGTTCGCCGGTTTCGGCGTCGCGCGCCTGCACTTCACCAATGATGCCGAATTCACCACCCGAGTTGCCGGTCACAACCAGGCCGTCCACGATCAGCGGCGCGGCGGTATAGGAATAGCCGGCCTTGTAGTCGGCGATTTTCTTGCGCCATTTAACGTCGCCGGTTTTCAGGTCCAGCGCTACGATGCGGGCATCCAGGGTGCCGAAGTAGAAATTGTCACCATAGATGGCGCCGCCGCGATTGATCACGTCACAACAGGGCAAGATGCCTTCGGGCAGGCGTGCGTCGTACTGCCAAAGCTCTTCGCCAGTGTTCACATCGATGGCATAGACACGGCTGTAGGAGCCGGTGATATACATCACCCCGTCATAAATCAGCGGCTGGGTTTCCTGCCCGCGCTGCTTTTCGCCGCCCAGGCTGAAGGCCCAGGCCGGGACCATTTTATGGATGTTTTCCTTGTTCAGCGTGTCCAGCGGGCTGAAACGCTGCAGGTGGCGCCCCATGCCGTTGGTCACGATCTGCGACGTGACGGATTGGTCATTCCTGATTTCTTCTTCGGTCACTCCGGCGTGGCTCGCGCCGGCCAACATGACCCCTGCAACAGCTGCAGTGATAAAGCGATTCATGTGGGCTCCTCCCATGATGTATCTGTTCCAATGCCAGACGCCTAGTCGCGCGGGTTTCCGGCTATGTGCATTATCGGGAACAGGTTGACGGCGGGGTATTGCACAATGGTCGTAAGGCTGATCAGGTCTTGCGCCGTGTCAGGCCTCGCGCGGGATCGTATCCCCAGACCGACAAGGCAAGAAACACCACCGCGGCAATGCAGGTCCACATCAGCGCGACGCCGTTGAAGCTGCCATAAAGCGCAAAACGGATAAGCTCGACCGCCTGGGTGAAGGGATTCAAGGTGCAAATGTCGTGCAGAAGCTCCGAGCTTTCAGCCATTTTCCACAGCGGGTAGAGCGCGGTGGACAGGAAGAACATGGGGAAGATCACGAAGTTCATGACCCCAGCAAAGTTCTCGAGCTGCTTGATGGCCGAAGACAGGGCCAGGCCCAAACCTCCCAGCATCATGCCGGTCACAAGTAGGGCAGGAAGCAGGACCAGATAGCCCAGCGGAGAAAATCGAATGCCGTAAATCGCTGTCACGCTTAGAAAAACATAGACCTGAAGGATCGAAATCAATGTGCTGGCCAGGAGACGGCAGATCAGCAACCACCAGCGGGGCAAGGGGCTGGTCAGCAAGAGCCGCATCGACCCCAATTCGCGATCGTAGACCAGTGACAGAGAGCTTTGCATGCCATTGAACAGCAGGATCATGCCGCAGAGGCCAGGCACGATATAGACCTCATAGGTGGTGTAGGTCTGGTAGGGCGGGGTAATCGATAGGCCGAGTGCCGCGCGGAAGCCCGCAGCGAATACGACCAGCCACAATAGGGGCCGTACCAAGGCAGCGACAAAGCGGCTGCGCTGACGCACAAAGCGCAAGGATTCGCGGGTGATGATGGCGCGCAGGGCAACAAGGGCAGGCATTATGGCACCTAACAGGCCTTTACGAACAACATCGGTGTCCGAGGCGTGCAGACTTCCGGTCAGTTGGAGGCTCGGATCACGCATCGGTCCCGGTCCGGTTGAGGAAATGGTCGTTGAGTGGGATAGCGCCCCGGATCGTGCTGCAGGTTCCGGTTTCGAGGACCAGTCCTTTATGCAGGATTACCAGCTGGTCGCTGTTCTGGACTTCATCGGTCAGATGGGTTGCCCAAAGTACTGTCAGCCCATCATTCACCGACAGATCGTGCACATAGTCGGTGATTGCGCGGCGGGTGGTGGTGTCGAGGCCCACGGTGGGTTCGTCGAGCAACAGCACCTTAGGGCGGTGGATCAAGCAACGAGCGATTTCCAATCGCCGCCGGTGACCGCCGTTGAGGTCGCGCACGGTTTCCTTTGACCGGTCGCGCATGTTGAGTCGGTCCAGAGCGGCATCGGCGCGGGATCGGGCCAGTTTGCCTGACAATCCGTGCAGTGCAGCGAAATAGGTGAGGTTGAGTTGAACCGAGAGATCCAGGTCAAGCGTGGGTTGTTGAAAGACAACTCCGATGTTTTTCAGAGCATTGCGAGGGTTTCTTGCCATGTCTTGACCGGCAATTTCGATGCGACCTTGGGGGGATGTGAACAGCCGGGTCAGAAGGCCGAACAGGGTGGATTTCCCAGCCCCGTTTGGGCCTAGAAGCGCACAGAAAGCGCCGGACGGGACGTGAAAGCTCACATCATCCAACGCCTGTTTCGTTCCATAGGCGTAGCTCAGGTTCTGGACGCTGAGACCAGTCACTGTATGGCGATCTCTAGTTTTTGGGTCTCGCCGGTAGAGCCGGGAACCTTGAGATGGTAGCTGCCTGGTTTCAGTGCGATGAAGCCGATCTCCATTTCGCCGGCCTCATCAAACTCGATACTGTCGAGCCCCAGCGGGCGGATTTCGAGCCCTTCGACCACGATTTCGTCGATCCAGATAGCGCGGAAGAACTCAGAGCCGACAAGCGCCAGCTCCTGGCTGCCGTCGCCTTGGATTTCGAATTCGTAATAAGTTCCGGATTTGAGTTCCCATGGAGCGTCCGTCAGGGGCATGCCGGCAGAGAGGGTGATCGGCGGCAGATCTTCCTTGTTGGTAGCCGAGAGCAGGCCGGCCATACCGAACTGGGGTTCGTCATCGTCGTTATCTGCCATGGCGGTGGCGGGCAGGACCAGGGCCAGAAGGATGGTGATAAGGGATTTGGTAAGCATATTTACTCTCCTGTTGGCTCGTCTTTGGGGGGTCTTTAAGGCGCCGGATGTGCACCGCGCGTGTCCCAACTGGCAGCCCAGTCGGAGGGTGGCGGATGGGGAGCGTCACGGTCGCATCGCCGCGCCCCAGGGGAAGCGGCCCACTTTGACGGATTTCAACGCCTCGCGACTGGCCACGTCGATCACGGTCACGTCGCCCGAAACACCGTTGGTTGTGAACAGCAGCGATTTGTCGGGAGAGAAGTCCATGTGCCAGACCCGGCGGCCGACAAGGATGTAGTCCTCGACCTCAAACGTTTCGGCATTGACGACCGCGACGTGATTTGAGGGGCCAAGTGCGACGAAAGCGGTCTTTTCGTCTTCGGTAAATTCAAAGCCGACGGGTTGCACACGGTCGGGATGCACGCCCTTGACGGCGAATTCGATCTTGGCTTTCTCGGATTGGTTGGCTGTGTCGAAAACAGTGATGGTGCCGCCGATCTCGGAACTCACCCAGAGCTCGGAACCGCCTGCGGTGAATTCGGCGTGGCGCGGGCGGCTGTCGACCAGCGTGTTGGCGAACAACTCGCGGGTTTCGGTGTCGATCCAATGCGCCATATTGGTGGTTTCCGAGGTGGTGATGGCGATCTTGCCATCGGGGCTCACAGCCATGCCTTCAGGTTCGATACCTACATTGATCTGAGCGATCACCTTGCGGCTTTCGGTGTCGACTACCGTGGTCACCGCGTCATCCTCGTTGGCGATGTAGAGATGGCGGTCATTGGGGTGCAGAACGAATTGTTCCGGGTCTTCGCCCGATGGCAGGTCGTGCAGGATCTGTCCTGTATTCGGATCCATCACCTGTACCGTGTCGCTGTCTGAGGCACAGATATAGACGCGGCTGTAATCCTTGGAGAAGGTGATGCCGCGCGGGCGCTCGCCGGTTGGAATTGTACGGGTGACTTCAAGCGTGTCCACATCAATTACGCTGATCGTGTCGTCCTTTTCGTTGGTAACCCAGATCTCGGCAGCGTGAAGCGGCGTCGTGAGGCTGAGGGCGGCAGTGAAGAGCAGGTGTTTCATTGTGTGGCTCCGTTGGATGCCTCTGGCGGGATAACTCGAAAAAGATGAAAGCAGGTCATTGGAAGGCTTCGCAGGCGCTTTCCGGCGCATCGAGGCCCAGCGAGTCGAGTTCGTTATGCTGGTGCAGGTACCCTTCGAGCGGTGGCTGGGCAACGAGGGCACTTTGGGTGACCAGCGGGATCGGCTGGCGCATTTGACCGTTCCAGTTGCGGTAACTGAGCGGGCGGCCCTTGAAGCCGGCCAGTTCGAACGTATCCGACAGGATGAACTCGCGAAGATCGGCGGGTTCCGAGCTGTTGATGCGGGTTACGGCCTCGCCAATCGAGCGAATGGCGGCCCAGGCGGCGTAGTCTTGGGGCCGCATCGGGCGGTTGGCCAGGTCTTGGAACCGCGATTGCAGTTGGGCCGCGCCCCATTGTTCGACCACCGGTGCCCAGGCTGTAGGCCTGAGCCCCTCGGTGCCTGCAACCGGGCGCGGCAGCCAGGTGTTGAAGGCAATATAGCGTCCAAAATCGTTCAGCTCATCGGCGATCAGCAGCAAGTCATATGTGCCGAGGTCTTGTGTGAACAGTGGAACCTCCTGCGCTGCATTGCGGCGCATATCCGCATCAAAGGTCCAGGTTTTTTCAGCCGTGATGCTGAGGGCGAATTTGGCGGCACTTTGGCGCAATGCATCGGCAAAGGCTTGGTCCTCCGGGTGTTCACCGGAAATCAGGGCCAGCGTGTCCCAGCGTTTGGTGCGGGCAAATTGCATCATGGCGTCGCTGCGCATCTGGTAGGACGGCAAGGTGTGCAACAGGTTGGCGCGACAGTTCTGACTGCGCAAACTCATGTCGGCACTGGAGGTGTTGAACAGCAAGGCCTCGCCCGCAGCGGGCAGGTCGGCAATTTTCAGCAGTGTGTCTGCCGGGACATCGAGGATCAGGAAAGGCGTCTGTTCCAGCGCCTGGTCCGCAGCCGCGAGCGGGTCGCCACCAACGGGGATCAGTACGGTTTCCAGGAGATATCTATGGCCGAGAAAAGCCCCGGTGGTTTGGTTGTCACTCAGCCCCAGATGGGCACCCTTTTCCCCCAGGTCGTCGGGGATTGGGTCAAGGTTCGACAGAGTCGGAGGACGGTCGATTTCCTGCTTGAGAAAGACCATTGGGATACGAATCTCGGCAACCGCAGCGCCAGCCGCAAGCATCATGACAATGATTGTGAGCATGAGATTTCGCATGTTTCCTCACCAGAAGAGTGTCAGTTACTCCAAGGCTAAGGCCTGATCGACAGGGGGGGCCATTGGACCATGGTCGTATGGTGAATCGGCCGGTCTAGAACTTAAGTCTCGTATCAAGCCTGTGTTCGTCTCCGCTAAAACCTGAGTGGGAAACAAACGAACGGGAGGACTCGATGTTCAGACTGTCCATGGCCACGATTGGCCTGATTGCCGCAAGTTCGATGACGCATGCCCATGGCGACGTGGCACCGCAACCGATGAATACCGATGCTTTGCCGGATGTGGGCGAAGAGTGGCTGATCGAAAACCCCTATCGCGATCAGGGTGAAGAGGTCTGGAAGGCCGCAATAGAGATCGGAGACAGCGGATACAATCAGAACTGTGCCCGGTGCCACGGCCTGGGGGGTGTGTCCGGTGGGTTGGCGCCTGATCTGCGCTATCTCGAAGCCGAAGAGTATGGCGATGAATGGTTTGTCGAACGATTCCAGACCGGATACACCCAGAACGGTATCACCAAGATGCCAGCCTTTGGCGAATTGCTGGGGCAGAAGGCTGCGTGGGCGATCCGCACCTATATCGAGACGCGGCCCGATGATGGTGAATTGGACGATGTGACGCCACGGCTGATACAGATCCGGGATGAACTTACCGCAATGGCGGATGGTGGCACAGGTGATGTCGAAGCCCTGCGCAGCGAGTTGAATACGGTTGCCGAAGGTGTGGCGACCGGTTCCGGAGCACCCGTGGCCGACAGCGTTGCCTTTCGTGCGGTGAGCCTGATTTCCGGCGATCAACCGGATTTTGCCGGTGCGGCCGAGGTCCTGACCATCGGTCTGTCAGCAGCCAACTAGGATATACAGATTGGGGCACATGAAACGTTTTCTTACCGGAACTATTTTCTCCCTGTCGGTTGTCTGTGCCTCGGCACAGACCGCATCAGCCCGGTGCGAAGATCATGTGCCCCAAGCCAAGCCCCAAAACGTGTCGCGGGATCGGGTCGGGCAGGATCTCGATACGATTCAGGAACGCGGGTTCATTACCTTTGCTGCCTACGAGGATTTTCCACCCTGGTCATTTGAGGAGGACGGGAAGATCAAGGGCGTGGATATTGAAATCGGACGCCTGATCGCGCAAGAGCTGGGCGTCGAGGCCCGGTTCAATCTTGTGGCGCCAGGCGAGGATCTGCAGACCGATCTGCGCAACTGGATTTGGAAAGGCCCGATCGTCGGCGGCAGCGTGGCCAATGTCATGCTGCATGTGCCTTATGACAGCGAATTTGCCTGCCGGGTCGAACAGGTGGTTTTCACCGGACAGTACCATGTCGAAGAAATCGCCATTGCCTATCGTAAAGAGGCCTATCCGGAGGACCCGCCGGTTCCGGCCTATTTCCGCTTTGACACGGTCGGGGTCGAGAACGACTCGATTGCCGATTTTTACCTGTCGTCCTTTCCCGGTGGCCAGCTGTCGCACAATGTGACCCGGTACCCTTCGATGGCGGATGCCATGGCGGGGCTGGCTGTGGGTAAAACCATGGCGGCGATGGGGCCTCGGGCGCAGCTGGAACACGGCGCTACCGAAGATCTGGCAGTGCATAGCCCACCGTTGCCGGGCTTTGCCGTGGGGAAATGGACCGCCGGGGTTGCGGTTCATTTTGCGTATCGGCCACTGGCCTATGCAGTTGGAGATGCGGTTTTTGCCGGTGTAGAAGATGGGCGCGTGGCGCAGATATTCGCCGAATACGGTCTGACATTCGCGCCTCCGGAATTATTCTGAAGCAGCTTTAACCCAAGGTCTTCAGATCCCCGTGGTGATCGACCAACGTCGCTTTCGGGGTTCCGGGCAGGGCGCGCAGCGCATCACGTATACGGGGTTCAGACATCAGGCAGAAGGCGGTCGAGGCCGCGTCGGCAATTGCAGCGCTGTCGGCCTCGACGCTGACCGTGGACCAGCGCGGTTTCCCGTCAGGGTGCAGGATATGGCTCTGATCCGCGCTGAGTGTCAGTGCCGAAGGGCTGGATGTGGCAATCGCTCGGTTTTCCAGCGTACGGGTGGCAACCAGCCCGAATTCGGGATCTTCCACGCCAAGGCGGAAGGGGCCGCCGAGGGCTGCAAACTCTCCGATGTTGATCAGCGTTCTGCTCAGGCCCGATTGCTGCAGGATCTGCCGGGCCATGTCGGTTGCAAAGCCTTGCGCAATCCCGTTCAGGGTTAGCGCCTGACCGAATTCCAGGGCTACAACCTGGCGAGAGACCTGTACGCGATCCCAACCCAACAGAGCGCGCGACGGTGCGGGGTCCTCGCCCCGCGCAAGTGCCAGCCAAAGCGGCTGTACGGTCGGATCGAACAGCCCGCTTGTTGCGCTGTGAACCTGACCGACCTGTTCCAGAAGCGCGACGAAATCCGGATGGGGTGCGTCCAGCCTGCCGCTTCGGTTCAGGCGGGACAGATCGGAGTTGCTGTCATAAAGGCTGAACAGACGTTCCAGGCGCGGCAGTAACTGCCGCAGCTGATCGAGCGCGGGTTTAGCCTGATCTTCCGGAGCATGCAGAACCACCGAAACCCGTGCGCCCATGGCGTGGCCCTGCCAGCGCAGCGGGGTAGCGATAGCCGGCGTTGCCAGCGCCGCGGCGGAAATGGTCAGGAACCGGCGACGGGATAATGGGCTCATTCGGCTGCCTCCATCCGTTTGGTGGCGCGCCGCGAAGCAATTATCAACGGAACGCATCGGTTTTGATCGTTGTGGATGGCGACGCAATCAAGGCAGCCGAAACACTCGGAATACCGGATCTCACCGGATTTACGGATTGCGCCATAGGTGCATTTTGCTTTGCACAGTTGGCAGGGTGACCCGCATTCCCCTCTCCGTTTGATCCAGTTGCGCCCCCGGAACAGGCCGCCAATGGCCATTACCGCACCCAGCGGGCACCCATAGCGGCAGAACCCCTTGAACAGCATCATCCCCAGAATCAGCCAGATCGCAGCATAGGCGACATAGCCCCAGTCGCGGATGAAGTACGTGGTGATCGCCGTCTTGAAAGGTTCGACCTCTGCGGCTTTGTCCAACTGGTCAGGCGCTGTGAACAGGGTGACGAACAGACCTGCCAGCACCGCGTATTTGAAAAGCTTGAATCGTGTGTCCCAATATGGCGAAGGTTCAAGCCGGGGCAGGCGCAGAGCGCGTCCGAGGTGATGGGCGAATTCCTGCAACGCGCCAAAGGGGCAGAGCCAGCCACAGAAATAACCGCGTCCCCAAAGCACGAACCCGAGAAAAGTGGCCCCCCAGATCAGCAGCGAAAACGGATCATAGGTCAAAAAGGCGAAACTGCCGCCTTCAAACGCGGCACGAACCACCGCCAGCACTGTGACGACCGACAGCTGGCCCTGGCCCCACCAGCCGACAAACACTGTCACAAAGGCAAGAATCGCCAGACGGACCGGGGTGAGGGTACGGCTTTGCGCCAGTGGATTCTGCGCATAAAACAGCAGCGCGGTCAGGCCGGCCAGGAACAGGGTCAGGATGATCATGTCTGCCTGCCGCGCGCGCAGAGCATCCAACCAGGGGGGGCTCGCCTTTGTTGCTTTTGGGTGCGAGAAAAACCGCTCGTCGGTTGCGTGGGTGACCGGCAGATTGATAGAGCCGGTTTCAGGCTGGAACATGCCGTGCTGGCGGATGGCGGCGACGTTCAGGGTCCATTTCCGGGAAGGATCAAATCCGAGGCGCCGGTCCGTGCGCAGGATCATCATGGCCCCGTCATGCATAACGCCGGGCAGGTTGTCCGACAGTTCGACAAATAGATCGCTGTCGCGCAGCGCAACCGGCAATCCGTCTTGTTCCGCAGACAGCCAGTCCGGCGCGGTGTTGCGCACGAAATCCGGGCTGACCAGCCCGTGACGCGCGGTTTCGATCACCAGAATCGGTTCGTCATTCGGTGAGATTGCGAGAAAATCCTGCAACTCGCGAAACCCGCCATCGGACAAGACCGCGCGGGCGATGGATGGCGGACCGAGATCCACGATCCAGAGATCGAGGTAAGGCGCGTCCGGATTAGTTTGCGCCTCGGGATCGTCATCCTCCCAAATAGTGTCATCAAAGGCGTCGTTAACTTGAGCGTTGGAAATGACTGTATGGGTTGCGATACCCTGCGACACGAGATCCTCCCATGTCAGGGCTTCGGAATACTCCGGATCGGGATGTGCGGGTGGAGTGGTCGAAATCCCTTCCATCTTTTCCCGGGCGACGGCGAGGGCAGCGGCCATAACCGATTCATGTGCGATACGAACCGAGGCTGTGGCCTTGGTGACGCCATCCAGATAGACCAGCGACGAACCTGCTCCGCCACTGCCATAGGGGGTTCCGACGACGATGGACGACGAAATGGATAACCCGGGATATTGTTCAAAAAATCTGTGAAACGGAGCTTCGCCCAGGCCTGATACAAAGATCGGCTCATTGTGTTCGATCAGGCGTACGTCCAGAAATAATCCCTCTAAATCAAGGACAACCAGTGCGTTGATCGCCGATCCCGAAAAGCCGGGCAGTGAGGCGAGCGGTTCCGTTTCAAATACATATCCGGCCTTGGCACCCCCAGAATTCAGCAATTGGTAGACACCGTTGTCGCCGATGGGGTCACCGAGGGAGAACGGTGGCATGATAAGCTCGGCAAGCGTCGCCCGGTCCAGCGGCGCGGCCGGAACAAGGGGCGCCGAAAGGCAGAACAGCAGTGTGAACAGAATAACGCGCATGGAACGACCCTACGCAGCGGAGGTGCGCGCACCCTATTGGACATTGGTCGCAGACCCGGACTACGACCAAAGGCCAATACGCAAGATTGGGGTTCGTTGGTAGGTTTGAGGCACCCTAACCAGCCAGCGGAGGAAATAAGATGGCCTGGACAGCACCCAAACTAAAAGAAGTGAACTGCGGCATGGAAATCAACATGTACGCGCCGTCCGAGGACGAAGGTCGCGAATTCGAACGCGATCTGTTTTGAACCGCGTCTGAACGGGTAACGGCCATGCGGTTTCTGGTTCTTGGCGCGGCGGCTGGTGGTGGACTGCCACAGTGGAACTGTGGTTGTTCCAATTGTCAGGATGCTCGCAGCGGCAAGATCGCCCCGGCGAGCCAGTCATCGCTGGCCGTTTCTCTGGATGGGCGCGATTGGGCGGTGCTGAATGCATCCCCCGATATCCGCGCCCAGATGATGGCCTGCCCCTCGATGCATCCGCGCGGCTTGCGGGGTTCACCTTTGGCATCAGTTTTGCTGACAAATGGCGATATCGACCATATCGCCGGATTGCTTTCCCTGCGCGAGCAGACGCCGTTCACGATGTATGCGACTTCCGAGATTCACAAGGTTCTGGAAGATAACTGCGTGTTTGACGCGGTGAACGTGAAAAAGGTTTCGCGGGAACGGATCGAGATCGGCCACGATTTTGAGATCCTGCCGGGATTGCAGGTCCGGGTATTCCCGGTGCCGGGCAAGGTGCCGCTGTTCATGGAAGGCGAGACCGTTCAGACCGATCTGATCGGGGAACAGACGGTGGGGGTTCGCCTGAGTGACGGGCAGACCGTGGCCTATTACGTTCCCGGATGCGCGGATGTGACCGGGGAGCTTCTGAAAACCTTGTCGGATGCGAACCATTTGTTCTTTGACGGCACGCTGTGGGACGACAACGAGATGATCCGGTTGGGGACCGGCGTGAAATCCGGAAAACGTATGGGACATATCTCGATCGGCGGACCGGAAGGTTCGATTGCCCGACTGGCAGGGCTGAAGGCAGACAAGATTTTTATACACATCAACAACACAAACCCGGTCTGGCAGCCGGATGGCCCGGAACGTGCATTTGTTCACGCTCAGGGCTGGCGCGTCGCTGCTGATGGGATGGAGATAGTGACATGAACGCACACAGCCGCAACGTCGGAACACTGGAAAAGCGGCTGCGTGCGATCGGGGCCGAACGCTATCACGACAAGCACCCGTTTCACCATATGCTGCATGGAGGGCGATGTAGTCCGGATCAGGTGCGGGCCTGGGTCATCAACCGCTGGGCCTACCAGGCGGCGATACCTATGAAGGATGCCGCTTTCCTGTCACGATGCAGCGACCCGCAGATGCGGCGGGAATGGCGCAGCCGGATCGAGGATCACGACGGTGATGTGGACGGTGGCGGGGGAATTCGCCGCTGGTTGAAGCTGGCCGAGGCGGTAGGGCTGGACCCTGATTATGTCGCAAGCGGGCGGGGGGTTCTGCCGGCCACGCAATTCGCCGTGGACGCTTATATCCGCTATGTCCGAGATATGCCGTTGCTCGAGGCGGTGGCTTCCTCTCTCACTGAATTGTTTGCGCCCTCGATCCACGAACGCCGCATAGAGGGCATGTTGCAGCATTATGATTTCGCCAATGCCGAAAGCATGTCGTATTTCAAAAAACGCCTAACCGAGGCCCCCAAGGACGTGAAATTCGGATTGGCCTGGGTTCTGGAGCACGCCGACACGCCGGCAAAGGAGGATGCGGCCTGTGAGGCGCTGATCTTCAAGACCAATGTGCTGTGGGCGCAGCTGGATGCGTTGTGGGGAGCATACGTGGAACCGGGTCGTATTCCGCCCGGTGCCTGGCAACCCGGAGAGGGAATGGCATGAGCCTGGCGCTAACCGATACGGATCGCCCCTATTTGCCGCGTGGTGTCCGAATGGTCGAGGACCGGCTGCGGGGCGGCAAGGTTCTGCTGGCACCGGAAAAGGCCATAGCTCTTGACATGATTGGCGAAGCTATTTTGTCCCGGGTGGATGGCAACGCCGAATTTGGCGCAATCATTGCCGACCTCGCAACCACTTACGACGCCCCCGAAGAGCAGATTTCCAAGGATGTGCAGCGGTTCATGATCGGGTTGCGCGCCCGGATGTTTCTGGGGGTCCACTCATGAGTGTACCTTCACCCATCGCCATGCTGGCGGAACTGACGCACCGCTGTCCACTGGCCTGCCCTTACTGTTCGAATCCTTCCGAATTGCTGGGCCGTGACAGCGAACTGGACACTGAAACATGGATTGATGTTTTTCAGCAGGCGGCAGAGCTCGGCGTTCTGCAATTGCATTTGTCGGGCGGTGAGCCTGCATCGCGCACGGATATCGTGGAATTGATGCAGGGGGCGCATGATGCCGGGTTGTATACCAATCTGATCACCAGCGGAATTGGCCTGACCCCGCGGCGGCTGGATGCGTTAGAAGCGGCGGGGATGGATCACATCCAGCTTTCACTGCAGGGTACCAATGCGGAGCTGGCGGATTGGATTGGCGGGTATCGGGGCGGTTTTGATCGCAAGATGAAGGTGGCGACCGAAATCAGGGATCGGGGAATTCCTCTGACGCTGAACGCGGTGATGCACCGGCATAACCTGGACGATCTGGAACGCACCATCGAATTGGCGGTCGAGATGGGCGCGCGCCGGCTTGAAGTGGCCTGCGTGCAATTTCACGGCTGGGCCACGACGAACCGCAATCACCTGTTGCCAACGCGCGAGCAGACCATCGAGGCCAAACGTGTCGTGGCCGAGGCCGAGCAGCGGTTGCGCGGGACGTTGGCCTTCGACTTCGTACCACCGGATTATTATGCGGATTTCCCCAAATCCTGCATGGGTGGCTGGGGGTCGGCCGGGCTGAACGTAACGCCAAACGGGACGGTACTTCCGTGCCACGCGGCCGAGAGTATACCGCACCTGACATTCGAATCCGTACAGGACCGAAGGCTGGCGGAGATTTGGTTCGATAGCCCGGCGTTCAATGCCTATCGCGGCACCGACTGGTTGCCCAATCCGTGTCAGAGCTGTGACCGAAAGGAAATCGATTTCGGTGGCTGTCGTTGCCAGGCGCTGGCAATCTCCGGAGACGCATCGGCCCCGGATCCGGTTTGCGGAAAATCCCCGAACCATGGTCTGATCACCAAGATTCTCGAGCAGGCGGCAAAACCGACAGACACGCCCATGTTGTGGCGGGGGGCGGTCCAGTGAAAGTAACTCGTTTTGAGGTCTGTGGAGAGCTTTCCGGGGGTTCTTGCAGGCAGATAAAACGAACCTGGTCTGAGACTGCTGGAGTTATTTTTACCTCCGGCGATGTCGAAAAGACTCCGTTTCTGCTGCAGCGGTCTTGTCAGAAAAACTTGGCTTGAGGCGGGCAGGGGCATTGCTGCGGCTGCCCCGAAGTCTTCAATGAGCCGAGGCAGTGTAGAAACCTCTTTGGTATTTCGGCTTTAAAGGTCTTCTGCTGGTTTCTTTTTGGGTTTTCGGTTTCTGGACCATTTTGGGGCTTATTATCTTAAAGGCAGAAGAGATTTTAGACGCGCCGTTGCCCGACCTTAGGACAAACCGCCAGTTGACCTTTTCGTTCCAAATTCGACCTAAGAGATAACCGGTCAAAATCCCTGAGGTTCTGCTTTGCTCGAACGGGTGGAAAGGGCAAGTGCAGCCCTTTCGTCTCCAACGTACTGACGACGGCCCGGCCGTATTCCAGACCTTGGACGACACTCCCCGACTAATCGATTTTGCCTGTGATCCGCACGCTTTACGAAGTTGGTCATGCTTGGGCTATTGCTTGGTCGGCGCGGGGTTGCGGCGGATCTTTGCCCTGAGATCAAGTCAACCTCTATTCAGGTGGTCAAATCCCGGCTTCCGTCTTAGGGTCGCCGCTATCTCAGGCAGAGGAGATTTATGTGGCGAGCTCAATAGTAGAAGTAGACCTGACAATCGAAGGCAACGTCAGGTCGGAAGGGGGAAGTGTTGACGTCAATGGTCACATCGTTGGGGATGTCAGCGCTGACACGATTACCGTTCAGTTAGGTGGATCTGTTGATGGCGCATTGTCCGCCAAGAAGATCACCATAGAAGGCAAGCACAATGGCAGTTTGAGCTGCGACGATCTGAAACTTACCTCGAGCTCACAGGTTCAGTCTGATGTCGTTGCCAGGACGTTGGCAACCGAGAGCGGTGCCAGGGTTGTAGGCAAGGTCAAAATCACCGGCGAACAATAGCGTCATTCGGCAGAATTCTGTGGCAAAGACAAACATGAGACTTTGCGATCGCCCGGTACTCGAAGAGACTTTTTGTGGCCGATGCACGCCGTGATGCGCATTAGTCAAAAAACTGATTACCCGGGCGCAAACCGGACTTCAGCGGCAAACCCTGATGAAGATGATGGGCAAGATCATCGACGCAAACCTCAAGGGGTTGGCTCAGAAGGTACGTGCCACGTAGTTGGGCGGCCAAAGGATGCTATTTTCGCTATTCGTTGATTGATTGGGTATGTCTGCAACGCGGAATGCAATTGCAGCAACTCACTTGATCAACGGATGGCGGTTCTGGACAGAGTGATGGGGCAGGGCATTCTGCTGATCAACCAAACTCAAGAAAGACACACTGCGCCGGTTTCCAGGTTGCGAAGAGGCTCACTGGCGTTCGTTTGACGTAGACTTGAAGCGCTTGAACCATCGAAACATTAAATAAGCGCAAAAATCTCAAGGTGTTGAATTCAATGGGAAGCGAGTCTCAATAATTCAGTCCCATTATTTACGTACTCCGACAGGCGATGTCGGATCGCTTAATTACTGAGACTGCGCATGCAACAGAGTCAGTTACTTACGTTTTCGGGTTTTTGAGACTCGGAAACGGGCCAAAATTTCCGGAATTTGAGAACGTGACTTCCGGTTGACACGTAGGGAATGCCTGGAAAGAGACCAAGAGAGCTTCCTTTGTGGCGCTCGCGGCACGGAGATTTCTGCAGATCTACGTTTTCGTGTCCTCTGCCCAGCGAATAGACCGATTGTTGATCCAAGCTGAAGACTAAAGTTTCAGAAGCGCACAGATCGTGCCTATGCACGCCATGCTGAAAGGCAGGTACTGATCCCCCGGCTTTCAATCAACCAAAGCAGCCTCATCTGACTGGTCCAAGTTGATTGTTAGTGCATGATTGACCTTGGTTCCATCGGTATGGTTGCTTCTGGCGCGGGTGCGCTAAGTTATCATAGAAAGAAACCCAATGACCTAGCCCAAAGAAAATGAAGTGGGGCGAGTAGGGTAACTCCAATCGCGAAGTAAGCAAGCAGCAGGCGAACCGCTTGTGCTGACGGAATTCGACCGATTGACATTGTCAGAAGCAAGGGTGGAACCAGATACGGAAACGGTACGAGTATCCATGTTGGAACTTGCGCCATCAAGACCCACTCAACTGGCCAGCCGGTGGCTTCTGCCAATTGCGCTGCCAAGGGCGTCATCACACCTGGTGCTGTTGGAACCGTTGTGCACACTGCCACCACTGATCCGATGGCGGCCAGAGAGGCAAATATTGCCGTATTGCTCGAAAGATCTGCTTCGTGGAAAATCGCCACCAGATATTCTCCGGCCCGGGCACTTATGCCGGTGTGAAAAACCACGGCTCCAAAGCCAATGACACCGGAAACAAAGAAGATTGGCGCAATGTTTATTTTCTGAGGTAAGTCGCTGACGGGGATAACACCGACTACAGGCAAAGCGCAGATCAGTGCGGCCCCAAGCGCGACCCACGCAGGTGCGATTCCATGCCAACTGTCTGTTACCCAGAGTAAGATGGTTACCACAAGTATTCCGGATAGCCGGAGTTGCGGTCCTGTCAGTGGTTTGGGTTCAATCGAAATCGTCTGGCGTTTGGGCGAGCCTCGAAAAAACCACCAGTTCAGGCCAATTGTAGCGACTAGGCTGAATACACCAAGAATTGGGAAATTCAGGACCAGATACTGCGCGTAGGTGAATGAGATGTCATAAAGCCCCTCGGCTGAACCCGACATCACCAGGTTCGGAACGTTCGATGGCAAGATGGTGAAAGCGGGGAGAGTCGTGCTCATTCCGGCGGTCAGAACTAACCCTGCTTGTCCCTTCGATCCCGGTTCGAATCCGAGTTGTTTGGCAAGATGAACCGCGATTGGAGCCATAAGGACCACGCGCCCGATAGCTGTTGGTATCATGAACGACAAAACAAGACCGGATAACGCGACTGTCGTCAAAACTCCCAGGTAACCTGGCGCAGACAGGGCAAGAAGGTGGTTAACCAACCGGTCTCCGAGACCGCATTGTGTTACCGAATGACCAATGACGAGACCTCCGAAAATCATCCACAGCGCACCTGATTGAAACCCCGAGAACACGACCTCCGGTGGCGCAATAGAGAGCAGGGCGGACAGAAACAGAAACAGAAGTGAGGTAAAGAATTCTGGGACAATTCCTGTGATCCAGAGGCCCAGAGTAAAGACCACAACACCCAGGGCGCGGGTCATTACCAAATCAGAACCCTGCAGCACGCTGTCATTCAGTGCACCTGTCAGGATGGCAATCCCCGCCATTGTCGTGAGCAAAGCGACAAGGTTGGCTGGTCTTAACCTCTTGGGCCAATTCAACCAACGCCGACGGCCAGCTAACAGCTTTGCCATCTCGATCTCCTGATAACCAAATTTGATCCGAGCAGGATATCGACACAAAATATAAAGCCCATTCATGGGGTTTTATATTCAGTATAAGGGGGTTTTATTATTCCTCATCGAATAGTGACTGTCCAAGCGAGTACCGGTCACAAGTCCTGCATCAGTTCAGGAATCATCGATGCGATTTCGGATATTCTGTTACGCAGCCAGATATGTGCCGGATCGTTTGTGCTGCGCTCGTGCCAGATCATGTAAATTGTGACGCGATTACTTTTGAAGGGCAGGGGGGCCACGTCGAGTTCACGCAAAGTGTGCAGGCGCATCAGGCTCACTTCTGTGGCGATCATCCGCGTGCCTTTAATAAAGGGTGGAATCGCATTGAAGTTGGGTACGGAAACACGCGGTTCACCAATCTGCGATGCTTCAAGATCGGTGATGACCTTGATTGATGTCCCGCCACCTGCAAACCGAACCGTCAAATGATCCGCGCTGCAATACTCTTTCCACGATTTCGGCGGATCACGCATTTCGGCGTCATAGAAACACATCATTTCACCGGAAAACAAAGGTTTCTGGAAAATGTCCGGGCCATCCGGTGGCAGAGGAGTCAGAGCAAGCTCGCACCGTGCCTCTCGCATCATGTTCACTGTTGGCTGGCCCGATGGCAGAAACTGGAAATCAACAGAAATGCCGTCGTTCCAGGCCTCGCGTATGAGTTGGGGAAAGACGAGATCGCGCTGCATATCATTTGCTGCGACTACGAATTCCATTTTCTCGGCTCTGGGATCAAAAATACGATCATCTGTCAGACACTTGAGCCCGTCGATGGCTCTTTGCACCGGTTCTTTCAATGCAAGAGCTGTCTCCGTTGGCATCAAACCTTGCCCTGATCGAACGAATAGTGGATCGCCCAGAATATTGCGCAGCCTGCCCAGGGTGTGGCTGACGGCAGGTTGCGTGACTCCCAGTTGTTCTGCTGCGACGGAAACAGAGCTATTCTCGAGAATTGCCAGAAATGTCCGAAGAATATGACCATCAAGGTCAAGGAAATTAGTTTTCTGCATGAGATATATAAATACACATAAATAGATTGAATGTCGAGCGGCGCGTAATCTCCCCTGATCACGAATGTCGGGAGGAACGCGATGAAACTTTCAAACATACTTGGTGCCCTGACTGTCGCAGCGTCGACGGCTGTCGCCTCATTCACGCATGCGGAGGAGCTGTCGGTGGCAACCTTCATTCCGCCGCAACATCACATCAACTCCAACCTGTTCAAGTGGTTCGGTGAAGAATTGGAGAAGCGGTCGGACGGTACTCTGACGATGAAGCTATATCCGGCGGGTCAATTGGGTGCGGGGCCGGTGCAGCAATACAAGCGCGTGGTCGAGGGTGTGGCCGACGTTGTCTTCGGCCTTCAAGCATACACGCCAAACATCTTTCCGCGCACAATGCTGATTATTCCGCCGGGGAAAGCCACGAGTGCAAAAGAGTCCACGGAAAGGATGCTGAGCGTCTATGAGGAGCATCTCGCCCAAGAATATCAGGACGTAAAGCTGTTAGGCATTTTCACCACAACAGGGAACGTTTGGGCCGCGACCAGCGATGTGTCGACCATGGACAGCCTCAAGGGCAAAAAAATGGTGCCTTATGCGGCGATGACGACCCCGATCGTTGAAGCGCTGGGTGCTGTGCCTGTTCAGATGCCCGTCACTGAAATGTACACCGGCCTTTCCACCGGAACCATCGACGCCACCACGGCCACGTACAACAATATCACGGCACCATGGAACTTCTGGGACGTCTCCAGTCACCTCGTCACCAACGTACCCGTGCAGTTTGCAGTGTTCTTCGTTGCGATGAACAAAGAGCGTTACCTGGAACTTTCAGATGAGCATCGGGCGATCATAGACGAACTTGCTGGCGAGACGTTCTCGTTGCAGGGGGCGGCCAGCTTTGACGGTGCCGATGGGCGTTCCGAGGCCATGCTGGATGGCGCGGAACAAATGGCAAATGTCGAACTCATCGAAGTCAGCGCTGAAGAGCGGGCCAAGATGGACGATGCCGTCAATCAAGGTCTGGAAGTGATTTTTGCAGATTATGAGTCCCGCGGCATCAAAGGTGCGCGCGAGATTTACGAAGCCATCAACCAATAACTGAGTAAAGGGTGCCCGGTTCGGCCGGGCGCTTCTTTGGCTTTACCCCAACGTGGAGGATGACCATGTCTGGCAAAGATATGTTGCCCGCACCGATCCGGCTGATCGATAAGTTTCTACTTGGTATTGCTTTGATCGGCGGCGGATTGACGTTGGCATTCATGGTATTTCTGAGTGCAGCCAACGTGTTGGTCATGCGCAAATTTTTTGGTGCACCGATCAAAGGGGCAGAGGATCTGTTGATCCTGAGCCTTGTGATCCTGGTCGCACTGGCCATTCCACTGGGTGGGCGAACGGGCGCGCATATTGAAATCGAAGTATTCGAATCCCGCATGTCGGCTGGTTTTGAGAAATGGTCGATGGTGCTGCTGCGGCTTATTGGCGGCGGGCTGATGTTCGTCATGTCATGGCAACTGATCCACGCGGGTCAAAAGGCCACGAAATTCGGTGAAACGACGCAGCAACTTCTGATCTCGTATGAGCCTTTTTACTACCTATTGGCCATTAGTTCCGGACTCTATGGGATTGTCCTTGTTTTGGACGTGTATCAGCGCCTGTTCCGCGGGTCTGTCCGCCTTCTTGATCTGGGAGGCACAGAATGAGCCTTACGCTGATTGGAATACTGGGACTGTTGTCTTTGTTTGCGCTTCTTGGATTACGCTTTCCCGTTGCACTGTCAATGATACTGGTGGGTGTAGTAGGCACAATTGTCGCGACGACGCAGAAGTTCGTGTTGGTTGGAATGGACTCTGACCAGGCATTGGCCCGTGGCCTTCGAACAGCGATGTCGAACATGTCCGGAGAGACATTCGAGGCAGCATCGAACTACAACCTGCTGGTTATCCCGATGTTTGTTTTGATGGGTAATCTTGCGGGGGTTTCCGGTATGTCGGCTGACCTGTTTAACGCCGCATATCGTTGGATGGGCCACTATCGCGGCGGGCTGGCCTCGGCGACAATTGCGGCTTGTGCAGGGTTTGCTGCCCTTTCCGGGTCTTCACTCGCGGCCGCTATTACGATGGGTCGTGTGGCGCTGCCCGAGATGAAGAAATTCAACTATTCTGACAGTCTGGCAACAGGGGCAGTCGCCGCAGGCGGAACCCTGGGTTTTCTGATCCCGCCGTCTGGCGGCATGATTATCTATGCAGTGCTCACCGAGCAAAGTATTGGGCGCTTGTTCATGGCCGGTGTAATACCCGGTATAGTTCTGACGCTTTTGTTCATAGGCGCGATCTATCAGACGGTGTTGCGCAAGCCAGAGGCCGGGCCAGCGGGTGAACGCGCATCATGGCCAGACAGACGAGACGCATTGGTCTCTGCATTACCTTTCGCATTTGTCGTAGGTATCACCATAGGTGGCATGTACACCGGCTTTTTCACCCCGGTCGAGGCATCGTCGGTAGGTGCATTTCTTGCCCTGATTGTTGCAGCAGTGCGCCGTACCTTGACCCTTGCCGCAATCAGAGAGGTCGTGCTGCAGACGATGAAGGCCTCGGCCACCGTCTTCCTGATCCTCATCGGTGCCTTCATCTTTATTCCGTTCATGTCGCTCACTGAGCTGCCTGGTCAGCTGGTGGTTCTGCTGACATCCCTGCCGATCGGGGATTATGGAATTCTACTGGTGATTATCCTCATCTACATGTTTTTGGGCATGTTCCTGGAAGGCATCGCTATGCTGGTTCTTACAATTCCGGTTGTGCTGCCAATCATCGCCGCGCTTGAATTCGGCTTCGATCCATCGATGGCCAGCATGAAAATGATCTGGTTTGGGGTACTTGTTGTGATCGTTCTGGAAATGGGAATGATCAGCCCTCCAGTCGGCATCAATGTCTTTGTCGTCAAATCCATCGCGCCCAATGTCTCGATGGCAGAGGTCTTTCGCGGAATTTGGCCGTTCTGGTTTGCGATGGCACTGATGCTGCTGTTGCTGATCCTGTTTCCGCAAATCGCCGTTTGGCTTCCTCAGACGATGATTGGGTGAGGGTGTCATGGCAGGTCATTCTCATACCGAGCTTAAATCGAAATGCCCGCTGATTGACGCGGATCTACGCGGGAAACGGCCCACTTGGCGTCGTCGGCGTTCAGTGTGCCCCCGGTCTCTCACCAGCTTTGAAGGAGCGAAACCATGAGCAACATGGATAAGGTCATTACCACTGGAATTTTCATCAATGGTGAGGTTCGCGACGCTTCGGATGGCAGAGTCTACGACATTCACAATCCGGCCCGGCCCGAGGAATTGGTCGGGCATGCGGCCTCTGCCACCGAACGGGATGTCGAAGACGCAGTTCAGGCTGCCCATGCTGCGTTTCCAGCCTGGTCCGCGCTAAGCTTTGGAGAGCGTGCGGCGCTGTTGCGCGAGGTGGCCCAGAAACTCACAGCAGATGATGACGACGTCAAATATCGCTCGCGCCTGTTCACACGAGAACACGGCAAGATCAGCCGTGAAACCCTGCTGGAGATGTCCCGATTAGGGGACCGTTTCATGCAGGCCGCCGCGTTTGCCGAACGCATGGCGATCGATGAACAGATCAAGGGCCCTCCGTTTGACACACTGATCGCACGTCAGCCTCGCGGTGTCGCAGCACTGATCGTCCCATGGAACTGGCCGCTGTCGATCCTGGGCGCCAAATTGCCCGCGGCTCTGGCCGCCGGAAACACTGTTGTTGTCAAACCTTCGGCCAATTCGGCGCTGGCGCCGAGTCTGACCCTGCAAATCATCGCCAGATTGTTGCCACCGGGTGTGGTGAACATTCTTACCGGCTCTGCGTCGACCATCGGTGATCCGCTGGTTGGGCATCCCTTGGTGCGCATGGTGAACTTTACAGGCTCCACCACCATCGGGCGCCACGTCATGAAGGTGGCCGCCGACAACATCACCCCGGTCACCTTGGAGCTGGGCGGCAACGATGCCGGGCTGGTTCTGGACGACGCCGTGTTGGATGATGATGCATTCAATCGGATGTACTGGGGTGCCTTCGGATCATCGGGTCAAATCTGCATGGCTTTGAAACGGCTTTATGTGCACGAGAGCCGCTATGACGAGGTGATCGATGGTTTCACTGCGGCCTGTGAACGTGCGGTTGTTGGTGACGGTCTGTTGCCGGAAACCACTATGGGGCCGGTCAACAATGCCAAGCAGCTGAGGGTGGTGACCGACATGATCGCCGAGGCGCGCGCCAAGGGTGCGGAAGTGCGCGAATGCGGTCAGGTGCCGGACGAGGCGCTGTATAACGGTGGCGGCTTTTTTCAGAAACCTGCATTGGTCTACGATGCCGATCCATCGCTTTCGGTCGTACATGAAGAACAGTTTGGTCCGGCTCTGCCGATCATGAAGTTCAAAACCGATGAAGAAGCCATCGCCAAAGCCAATGACAGCATCTATGGCTTGTGTTCTTCGGTTTGGACGCCAGACCAGGATCGTGCAGTTGCGATCTCGCGTCGGATCGAAGCCGGTTACACCTATCTTAACGCACACGGTCCGACGGCACAGGATTCACGCGGACCTTTTGGCGGTTTCAAGCAATCCGGGATTGGGCGCAATTTGGGTTACGACGGTATTCTGGCCTTCACCGAAGCGCATACCATCACAGGCCCTGAGGGGTTCTTGCTATGAGTGCTCAACTGACTTCAACTGCTCGCGTCGCCCTTTCCCCGGCGTCGCGGTACCTGCAGCAGCTCGCCCAGCATTTCGCACATAAAGTCGATGTGGAGCAGACTAAAGAAACAGCAAAAGTAAGCCTAAGCTACGGGTACTTTGAGCTCAGCACAGAGGGTGACAATACCCTGATAATGAGGACATTTGCGGATACCCACGAACACCTAAAACGACTGGAACATGTGGCAGCATCGCATCTGGAACGGTTTGCGTTTCGTGATCCGCCGACAATTGTCTGGTCTGAAGATGAGTGAAGCGAATGCATCCAAAAACGGGCAGTTCCGGGAGAATTCGCCCAACGCGGAATAACCTGGCTGGCCGGTTTGATATCACTCGCCGACGACAACGGAACTACAGTTTCGATTACGGAATGCACGCATGCCCGGGTGCGCATCTGGCCCGCATCGAGATAGCGCTGGCGATCGAGCTATTGTTAACTCGTATGCAATCCCTGAGACTGTTGAATATCCCTGAGCGGGACAGTGTGCAAAAGGGTGAAAGCCCGCTGGCTATGCATCTGGCTATCTCGCAGCGATCCTGAATCGGAAATGCAAGCGAATGGCGCCTCATTCTCGGTTGCGGGGGCCTGTTTCAACGTTGTTTGATCGGGTCCGAGACGTTGATTGTTCCACCCTTTACGACCCGGCAGATCAGCCCGGCGCGATCTGCAAGCGGGACCGAGACCTGTTTGCGTGAAGCGACATTCAGAAACCGGCACGTGTTGCAGGGGCGAAGTCCTTCCAGAGTGACCGCTCCTACAGTAAAGGTTTTGCCGACAAGCTGCGCCAATGCGACGCCTTCGGTCGTCAGGTTTCGCCTATGCTCGTTTGGCTGCAGCTCCAGACCGTGCTCCTTCTTTAGGGCTTCCAACACCTCATTCTCGAATAGAGTAACGTCGCGGGACCCGGGCGAACGGGAAAAACGCCCGTCACCTTTGAGATACCTGTCGCCCTCTAATCCCGCATCCGCAACTGCGATTGCGCTTTCGTGCGACACCATTGGCCGCCCGGTTCTGACAGCTGTGTGAATATAGAGAAGTTTTCCGTTATTCATGAATTCGCTCTCGGTTTCTGTGTCCGGGTCACCGCCCAAAAATCGGGGAACACTTTTAAACTCTTGTTTTCGCACCATGGTAGGTGTCACAGAAGCTCGGCGTCAGGCAGATGGCTTCGCCCCGTACTTCTCTTCCAGCCGGTGCAAAAGCTCCATCGATCGGGGCAGGAAGAAATAGGAGTTTAGAAGGATGTTGCAGATCAGAAGTACAACTGTCCGCGGATAACCAGCTGGAAAATTAGGGGAAATCTGATCGGCTATCCAGCTCAGACATGCCCCCACGACCAGAACCCAAAAGGTCAGGACCGACACGGTTTTCCATTTCTGATGGACATGGCGCGCGCCGAGGCCACCCAGCAGAGAATCGAGATCCCAGAGCCGGTTCTTGACTACTTCACCCTCGATATATTGCGACAGCTCTTCCACTATTTCCTTGCGCGCTGAAGACTGCTCCCAGGCGATCAGATCCTCCAGCGTGGCAAAAGAGATAACGGTCGCGAAAGTCCCGCCGGATTCGTTTGACGGCGCATTGTGCCGAACCTCGATGAAACCTGGTTGCGACTTCAGTGCCAGCTCGAAACGGGCAAGGACCTCGTTAGCTGCATCCCTTTGAGTTTCGCGGAATCTGCGAACGATGACGGACAGGACAGGCGATGTTTTTGACATTCTGTCACTCCAACTCGGGGCGCATTCTGAGGTGAACTCCAAAGCGCATTAATCACCTTCAGATTAAGAACGAGACTTTGATCTCACAAGTGGCTGGTCAGTTGGGCAAAGGCTCAAATTCGTCATCACTGAGATTTTCCGCTTTAACGGCGAGGACACGAGCTTGGCAGGGAGTAGTTTCGGGGACGTATCGTAAGCAACGGAACATAAACGGTTTTCTTAACGGTTTTGGTAAACGCTCTGCTGCCACGAGGCGGATGTTTGGGTCGCGCTCAAGATGTATTTATAAAAGATAACCATAATAAATATCACTACCCATCAATAGATCGAATGAGTTTCATTGCCTAAAATCGAATGAACAAGCCGAAGTTCAATACCGACAGAAGGTGAATTCAAAATGCTTACAAACAAAAAAATCGTCGTGACAGGATGTGCCTCAGGTATCGGTGCGGAAACAGCACGTCTTGTCAAAGAACTCGGTGGCACGGTTCTTGGTGTCGACCGGAATGAGGTCTCTGAAAATGTCGATACTTTCTACAAGGTCGATTTTGGCGACAAGTCGTCTATCGATGCTTTGGTGGATGCTCTTCCCGACGGTATCGACGGCATAGCAAACATCGCCGGTGTCCCGCCGACGGTCGATGCTGAAACGGTTATCAGGGTCAATCTTGTTGGCCTGAAGTACTTCACAGAAAAGATGATCGACAAGCTGGCTGATGGAGCTTCTATCGTCAATCTGGCATCATTGGCGGGGCTGGGCTGGCCAAATTCGGTGGACCAGATCAAAGAAGCGGCAAATCTGGAATTTGGACAGGTCGCTGATTTTGTAGCCCGCCACGACATCGATAAGGAACAGGCCCGTTCATATTTCTTCGCGAAAGAAGCGCTAGTTGTTTGGACCATGCAGCATCGTTGGACCTGGCGCGATCGTGGTATTCGCGTGAATGCCATTAGCCCCGGTGCAGTGGAAACACCAATTCTGAAGGACTTCCTTGAGACATTAGGTGAGAAAGCCGAACAAGCCCGCAAGGTCATGGATCGCGCCGGAACTCCGAAAGATGTGGCGCCGGTCGTGGCCTTCCTACTTTCCGATATGACGCCCTGGATTCGCGGCACGAACATCGCGGTGGATGGCGGTCAGGCGGCAAATGCGCTGTGCAATATGAACGGTCTGTAACCTTCTCTCCCTGGATGGAGCCCGGCTCGGTTCACGCCGAACCGGCCGGGCTCTTTTCTAAAGCCCAACCAAGTGGTCCAACACTTGCATTCCGGAGAATCAATCATGACGGATAACAAGAGTGTGCTTGTCATCAGTGCACATGCGGCAGATTTCGTTTGGCGCTGTGGTGGCGCCATCGCCCTGCATCAGGAAAGGGGATTTGATGTTACCATCGCGTGCCTTTCCTTTGGTGAGCGCGGAGAGTCAGCAAAGCTTTGGAAGCAGGATGGCTGCACACTTGACCAGGTGAAAACAGCGCGTCGGGCCGAAGCTGAAAAAGCCGCGGCCGCTCTTGGTGCGCATGACATTGTTTTCTTCGATGCAGGTGACTACCCGCTTGAACTGAAACGCGAGCAGAAATTTGAAGTTGTGGATCTGATCCGTAAGGTGCAGCCCGATTTCATGCTGAGCCACTCGGCTTATGATCCTTACAATACCGACCACATGTACGCGACCAGTGTTGCGATGGAGTGCCGGATGATAGCGCAGGCCTGGGGTCACAATCCGGGCGAGAAAGTCCTCGGCGCGCCGCAGCTCTATTTGTTTGAACCGCATCAGACCGAGCAGATGGGCTGGAAACCGGACACGTTCCTCGACATCACACCGGTCTGGGACAAGAAGCGCGCGGCGATTGAATGCATGCAGGGTCAGGAGCATTTGTGGGACTACTACACCAATGTCGCTCGTAACCGCGCCAACCATTTCCGTCGTAACTCAGGGGGAATGGCCGGGGGTCGCAAGGCCGAATACGCCGAGGGCTTCCAGTCGATCTACCCGCGCACGGTGGATGAGTTGTAATGGGCGTGGTTGTTCAGAACATTGAGCGTGCAGACCCGGCAGTCATAGCCGGGTTGGCTGAATGCGGTGTTGCGACTGTGCATGAAGCACAGGGGCGCAAAGGTCTTTTGGCGTCCTATATGCGCCCGGTGTATCCCGGCGCCAGGGTTGCGGCCTCAGCAGTCACCATTTCCGCACCACCGGGCGACAACTGGATGCTGCACGTAGCCATCGAACAATTGCAAGAGGGGGACATATTGGTATTGGCCCCAACATCCCCATGCAGCGATGGGTACTTTGGAGATCTATTGGCCACATCAGCCAGAGCGAGAGGCTGCGCAGGTCTGGTCATCGATGCCGGTGTCCGTGATATCCGCGATTTGACGGAGATGCAGTTTCCGGTGTGGTCCAAAGCAGTTTTTGCTCAAGGAACCGTCAAAGAGACGTTGGGCTCAGTCAATGTTCCCGTTGTCTGCGCTGCAGCTCACATCATTCCGGGTGACGTCATCGTCGCGGACGATGATGGGGTTTGTGTTGTTCGTCGGGAGGATGCCGCAGACGTGCTGAGCAAGGCGAGGGCGCGCGAAGCGAACGAAGAAAGCAAGCGCGCGCGCCTGGCCAGCGGTGAACTCGGACTGGACATTTACGACATGCGTAGCTGCCTTGCTGACAAAGGCCTGAAGTATGTCTGAAACGCCTTCATCAGATGCAGTAAGGTGCATGTGGATGCGGGGAGGCACGTCCAAAGGGGGGTATTTTCTCGCCGACGATCTGCCATCAGATATCGCAGGGCGAGACGCATTTCTGCTGAGAATTATGGGCTCCCCCGACCCGCGCCAGATTGACGGCATGGGGGGCGCCGATCCGTTGACTTCGAAAGTGGCGATAATTTCCAAATCGACCCGGCCCGGTGTCGATGTTGACTACTTGTTTTTACAGGTCTTCGTCGATCAGGCGGTCGTTACCGATGCGCAAAACTGCGGAAACATACTCGCCGGGGTCGGGCCATTCGCAATCGAACGGGGGCTGGTCCAACCAAAAGATGAAGTTACGCCAGTTACGGTCTTCATGGAGAATACCGGGCAGATTTCGACCCTTCAGGTGCAAACGCACAAAGGGCGTGTGGTGTATGCCGGGGAGGCACTGATCGATGGTGTGCCAGGTTCAGCCGCACCCATTCCGATTTCGTTCACAGGTACAGCGGGGTCAACATGCGGCTCACTGCTTCCCACCGGGCAACCGGTAAATGAAATCGATGGGGTTCAAGCCACGTTGATCGACAACGGCATGCCAGTGGTCGTGTTGCGCGCCCGCGATGTCGGCATCGAGGGCACGGAATCCCGCGATGAGCTGGATGGGAATGAGGCCTTGAAAGCTCGGCTCGAAGGCATTCGCCTGCAAGCCGGACATTTGATGAATCTGGGTGATGTCTCCAGCAAATCAGTCCCCAAAATGACGATGATTTCCTCGGCAAAAGCCGGGGGTGCCATATCAACCCGCACGTTCATTCCGCACCGATGCCATGCATCTATTGGCGTTCTTGGGGCGGTCAGTGTCGCCACTGCTTGCCTGCTAGACGGTGCGCCGGCAGCGGTTGAGGCAAAAGTCCCGCAGGGATCATCCATATCTCTTTCCGTCGAACATCCAAGCGGTGAAACCACGATTGTGGTCGAGTTGTCAGAAAATGGTGAAATCGAAACTGCGGGAATTTTGAGAACCGCACGCAAACTGTTCGACGGAACAATTTTTGCAGATTGAAGGACATTAACATGGACGCCGACTATCTCCCTTTTCATCCAAATCCATCGAACCCTTCCTTCAAACTACCACTCGGAGCAGTGGACGCGCATTGTCATGTTTTTGGCCCGGCACAACAGTTTCCTTACGCGCCTGAGCGAAAATACACGCCTTGCGACGCTGGAAAGAACAAGCTCTTTTCCCTGCGCGACCGGCTTGGATTTGCGCGGAATGTGATCGTTCAGGCATCGTGCCACGGTCGCAACAATGACGCGCTTGTGGATGCGTTATATACGGCCGGGGATCTCGCCCGTGGCGTCGCAGTTGTCGACCCTGCAGTCACAGATGAAGAGTTGAAGCATCTTGACGCTGCTGGCGTGCGTGCCGTCCGCTTCAACTTTGTAAAACGTTTGGTCGACAGCACGCCCAAGTCAGTGTTTCAGGGGATTGCCGAGCGCATCGCAAAACTGGGCTGGCATATTGTCGTATATTTCGAAGCGCCCGATCTTGAAGAGCTGATCCCGTTTCTGACCAGCCTGCCCACAACGGTTGTCGTCGATCATATGGGGCGGCCTGACGTAACCAAGGGCATAAATCACGAAGATTTTCAGCGCTTCATACACCTGATGACAGAACATGAGAACTTTTGGACCAAGGTAAGCTGCCCAGAGCGTCTGACGGTCAGCGGCCCGCCTTATGACGATGTCGTCCCCTTTGCCCGTGAACTGGTCGATCTTTTCCCTGACCGGGCTCTGTGGGGGACAGACTGGCCCCACCCGAATATGAAGTCACACACTCCCGATGACGGCCAACTGGTGGACGTCATACCCAGAATAGCCACGTCACCAGCGAAGCAGCAGGCTTTGTTGGTCGAGAATCCAATGCGCCTTTACTGGGGTTGAGATCGGAAAGCCAAGAATCGGACCCCTAAGTGCCAGTTTGCTGAATTGGTTCTCAAGCAAGCGTCAAAATCACATCGAAATTTCTGACTTGGAAAAGAGAGAAACATTATGCCGGACAGCAAAAAGATCGCAAACGCCAAGGGCCTGTATCTGGAAGGTATCCGGGATGGCAACATACGTGAAGCGTTGGATAAGTTCACGGGTGCCCGCTATACGCAACATTCCACTGGCGTGGGCGACGGCAAAGAGGGGTTCACTGAGTTCTTTGAACCGTTCGTGAAGCGAAACCCTGTCAGGGACATTCGGGTTATCCGGGCTATAGAAGACGGAAGAAATGTATTCCTCCATGTCTATCAGAGCCTCAACAACGGTGAAGCAGAATGGGTTACCGCCGATCTGTTCGATACTGATGATCAGGACAGAATGATCGAACACTGGGACGTTATTGCAAAGTATGAGGGTGAAAATCCGGCGGGACGTACTATGGTGGACGGTCCGGTCGATATCGAAGATCTGGATCGCACTGTTGAAAACAAAGCGGTTGTGCAACGTTTCTATGATGACATCCTTCTGAACGGTCGGTTTGAGAAGATCACTGAGTATATTTCGACGGAACAATACGATCAGCACGCTGCCGGAGCCAAAGATGGCATCGAAGGGTTGAAGGACCACGTTCATCGGCTGCTCGAAACGCATGGTTTTGCGAAGTATCACAAGTTGCATAAGCTGATCGGGCAGGGGAATTTCGTGGTAACATATGGGCATCTTCAGCGCGGTGATGGTCACTATGCGGCATTTGACATATTCCGACTGAAAGATGGCAAGTTGGTTGAACACTGGGACGTTTTGGAGAGAATTCTCGCGCCGGAGGAGTGGAATAACTCCGGGAAATTCTGATCTCTGCCGTCTTAGTTTTTTGCTGAGACGCCAAAGAAAGAACTTCGATAACTCTTCAGCACCTGAGTTTGTTGTACGATCAAAATTTACAGGGCGATGCGGCGTTCGGCTTGGATGGATTTGTGTTTGTCGACGATATGCTCGACGAGCATTCTCGTTATGGCCTTGTGCCCGCCAATATCCGGCCAGACGGCAAAAATTCCCATGTTCGGCAGTTTCCAGTCCGGAAGCACTTCTTGCAAGCGGCCTTCGGCAATGTCGTCGGCATATAGAAAGCTGGGCCCGCGATGAATCCCCAACCCGGCCAACAACGCTGAACGGATTGCGAAAAAAGAGTCGACTCTTATGCGTGAACCGGATGGCATAAAGAAAATCTCTTCGTCCCGCCGAGTCAGTACAAGCTTGGCCTGAAGTCCCTGAAAAGACAGAAACTCGCACCGAGCAAGATCATCGACTTCCAGTACCGGGCCCACTTGTTCCAGGTACCGAGGTGCGCCGACCAGCGTTCGGCTGAAGGTTCCAATTCGGCGGCTGCGAAGGTTTGAGCTGCTCAACTCCCCAAGCCGCAGGGCCAGATCGACACCTTCCTTCACCAGATCAACAAGGTGTTCGCTGTACATGACGGTCAGGGAGACACCGGGGTTTTCCCGCGCAAAATCCCAGATCGCATGTTCATATTCGGTGTTGTTCATGAACGTCGGCATCGTAATTGTTAGCTCACCAACAATACTTGGACCTGAGTCAACGATGCGATTCACGCCGTCTTCGGCAGCGCTCAACATTCGCTGCGACGCTTCCAGCAGGCTCTTTCCGTCCGCCGTCAGTGAAAGAGCTCGTGTTGAGCGATAGAACAGAGTGGTTCCAAGGCGCTTTTCAAGATTGCTGACATGTTGACTGACGCCTGATGTGGCCAACCCCAGCCTTTTTCCTGCAGCACTGAAACTACCGGCTTCAGCCACAACCGAAAATATGGCCATCCCTCGCAGATAGTCGAACATCTTTCAGATTATCGGAAGATAATTTTCATATTTTTCAGACTAACCGCAAGATGGTGATGTGTCTAGATTTCAACCGCACAGGTGCGGGGCGAGAGTTTTTTTAGTTTCTGACCGACCATGGATCAGCTCTTCCCTGGAAGTTTCAAGATTGCCCATGTGCTTCTACAAACTGAAATGAACAGGAACCGAAATGCGTAGAATTTTCTTGTCAGCAGTGTCAATGGTGATGCTGGCGACGACTGCCCAATCACAAGATTTGTCCAACGGCGATAAAGCTGCGGCTGTACTGCAATCTTTCCAGACTGGTGATGCAACCGCAATGAAAGAGTACGTCAATCCGGACAAGTACATTCAGCACAACCCTTATTTTCCTGACGGTATCGCGCCTGTGATTGGTGCGGTGGAATCGGGTGCATTCCAAGGGACACTCGTGAACCCCTACAGAACGCTATCCGACGGAGACTTTGCTGTCGTGCAGTCCCTGTACAGCGGCGCATGGAATAACAAATCCCCACTAGTTGTGATTGATGTGTTTCGCTTCGAAGACGGGCTGATCGTCGAACACTGGGACAACATGATGCCGTTGGCCTCAAAGCCCAACCCCAGCGGCAATACCCAGCTTGATGGTGTTACCCAAATTGTCGACGCCGATAAGACCGAAGCGAACAAAACGAAAGCACACGATTATATCGACACCGTTCTTGTAAAGGGCGAGGTCGACAAGATCGGGAATTTTGTCAAAGACGACAATTATATCCAGCATCACCCTGATATCGCAAATGGCGTGTCAGGGCTGAAGGCGGCGTTGGGTGAATTCGCCAAACAAGGCATCACAATGGAATATGACAAGATCCACGCCGTACATGGTGAAGGGAACTTTGTTCTGGTGATGTCCGAAGGAAAATTTGCTGGCAAACCCTTTGCCTACTTCGATTTACTGGGGCTGAACGACGGCTACGTCGATCAGCATTGGGGGATCATGGCGGCAATCCCACCGAAGTCCGACTGGAAGAACGACAACGGAAAATTCTGAAAGTTCGCTGAGGGAACTCAGGCGCGATCGCCAAAAACATCTGCGGGGCGCATATCAGCGCCCCGTATTTTAGTTGATGGGAACAATGGTCTGAACAGTCCCCTTCTTCAACGAGTGCATCTAAAAATTGTGGAAATACAATGAAAACAGTCAGGCTGGAGGCGTTTAGCGATGGTGTCATTGCGATCATCATCACCATTATGGTTCTGGAGTTAGAAGCGCCAGATGAAGTCTCAGCAGTGGCTTTGCTGGGGCTTACTCCAAAGTTTCTAAGCTATGTGATGAGCTTTGTTTACGTTGGAATCTACTGGATCAACCACCATCATCTTCTTGCGGTCACCCGTCGGGTCAACGGTAAAATTCTGTGGGCCAATCTGCATCTACTGTTCTGGCTTTCGCTGATCCCATTCGCGACGTCCTGGGTTGATGAAAATCTGGGGTCCGCGCTCCCTGTGGCACTGTATGGAGGCATTCTGTCGATGTGTGCGCTTGCGTATATGGGGCTGCAAAGCTCGATTGCAAAACACGCTGGCAATGAATTTGTTTTGCGCGGGTCGATTCTGAAAAATCACAGATACAAGGTAATATTTGTTTATCTGTTCGGAATTGTGGCCTCTTTTGCGGCCAGCTGGGTCTCGATCATTTGCTACGCGGTAGTCGCTCTTATCTGGGCGATGCCGGAACAAATTCTCGAAGAGGTCAGCGATGCCGCCTGACCCCGCGGCGCGCAGCGCACCTATCACCCTTGTCAACGGAAGCGAATAACAAAGGATCAACGCCATGGTGCTTGAAATCCACGAAGTAGAGGCCAAAACCATCATCTCATCCACAAAGGTTCCGAGCGCTGATTTTGTTATTAACCCTTATACAGGCTGCCAGTTTGCATGCAGCTACTGTTTCGCAAGTTTCATGGGAAGGTTTGTCGGTGAGAGCATCTCGAATTGGGGTAACTATGTCTATGTGAAAACCAATGCGGTGGATTTGTTCGAAAAGGAAGTTCATCGCCTGCTAAAGAAGAAACCACATCCGCGACTCTCAATCAGCACTGTTACTGATCCGTATCAGGGTGTCGAAAGAAAGTACCGCCTGACCCGTGGCGTTCTGGAGGCTCTGGTCAGGCACAAATATCGCGGGCGGGTCAGTATTCTTACAAAGAGCCCTTCCGTCATGGATGATGTCAGCCTGCTGCAAGAGCTTGAGAATGCAGAAGTCGGGCTTTCAATAGCAACAACGGATGACGCGCTGAGCCGAAAACTGGACATGATGGCACCGCTGGCCAGCGCAAGGTTGGATGTACTGCGACGTTTGAATGAGGCCGGGATCAAAACTTATGTTTTCGTCGGGCCATTGTTGCCGCATATGCATTTGCGCCCACATTTGATCGACCATCTTTTTTCAGAAATCAAAAGCGCCGGGACATCAGAAATCAAAGTGGAATTCCTGAACATGCCAGGTCATGTGTGTGTCCGCTTGAATGGCTATCTAAAGGACGAACCCACTGAGATTCAGGAAGTTTACTCGAAGTCTCAAGATGCGGGTTACCGGACTCTATTGGAAGATCAGGTCAGAACCTTGCTTGATGCACACGGGCTGAAGCTGCGTTTTGACGAGATTGTTCATCATGCCAAAGCAAAGTCGTTGGTGGAGGTTTGAGATTCAACCGGTGACTTGAGGCCGATCGATCAAACAACCGGTCGGAAAGTTTTCCAGTAGCTTCCTCACACACACCTCATCACGGCTATATGCATAACTGATGTCTATATTGATTATCATTTTGCATGAATAGCTCTTATGGTTCTCGGTCGTTATTTTTAGCACACCAATTTGGTACTGGGAGGAGATCGAAACTGACGGGTAATGCCAGCCTAGTGGTAGTGCAGAGCAGTTTGATCTTTGAAGTGTCGCTGACACCTCCTTCCAAATACCTGAGCAGAATAGCCGCGAGAACTCCCGTCGAACGGCCAGAGCAACGGACATTACGGTAAAAAGGAGCCAGCCAATGCATGTCCCCGTAGCCATAATCGGAGCCGGACCATCCGGGTCTCTTCTGGCCTGGATTCTCCGCCAGCGCGGAATCGAGAGCATCGTGTTCGAAAACCGCAGCCGAGCTTATGTCGAAGGTCGCATTCGCGCTGGCGTTATGGAAAAAAACGCCGTCGACCTGATGGTCCGTGCCGGTGTCGGTGAGCGGCTTCAGAAAGAATCCATGTATCAGCGAGGTGTCGAGGTCGGCATCAACAATACTCATCATTTCATCGATTTTGAAAAACTGATTGGCGTGGGTGTCACTGTTTATGGTCAGTCGGAAGTGACCAAAGACCTGCTCGGCGCTCTGAACAGCGTAGGACACAACGTACTCTACGAGACCCCTGTGACCGGAGTGTCTGATCATCATGGCGACAAGATCACTGTTACCTATGAGGAAGGCGGCGTCGAAAAGACCCTGACTGCCGATTTCGTGGTTGGCGCCGATGGCTATCACGGCGCATCGCGCAAATCGCTCCCGGAAGGCGGGATCAGGATGCACGAAAAGACATACCCGCTGGGCTGGTTGGGCATCATGGTGAAGGCGCCGCAATCCAAACCTGTCGCCTTCTTCACCTACCATGACCGGGGCTTTGCGCTCCTGAGCATGCGGAGCCCGGAGATTCAGCGTCTTTATCTGCAGGTTGCCAATGACGAGAACCTGGATGAATGGTCGGATGACCGCATCTGGGATGAGTTGGATGCACGCATGGGAACCGAAGGGTGGGAACTCATCCGCGGCGAAATCTTCCAGAAGGATTTGGCACCGCTGCGCAGTTTCTTCTGCGAAGAACAGCGTTATGGTCGCATGTTTCTGGCCGGCGACGCGGCCCACATCGTACCGCCCACAGGCGCAAAGGGTCTGAACTCGGCCTTTGCTGATATCAGCGTGCTCTCGGCCGGTCTGATCCAGCACTATACCAAGGACGACTCCTCCATCCTCGATCAGTATTCCAGGCTGGCAGTGGAAAGGAATGTGCAGACCCAACGCTTCTCGTGGGCAAATACCGCTAAATACCACATCTTCCCGGGGACCAATTCCTTTGAACGCCGAATGCAACAGGCCGAGCTGGAATATCTGGTGACCGATGAAACCGCGCAGATCTCCTATGCCAAGCAACATACGGGTCTGCCTTTCGCTTACTGGCCGGAACTGTGAGCCAGCGCAGCGACTGTAGTGGCAGCCAAGGGTGCCAAAATTGCGGCGGCTGCAATCCGACCGCCCGGTTCTTCGAACCAGGACCGGGCGATGAATCCGTTCAAATTCTCGCTGGGAAAGGAGCAAAGAACATGAGCAAAGAAACCGGACACTCGGACCACATTCCGGGCACCACCGTGTTTACCGGGCAACGGTCGGCAAAGGGTCTCCAGCTGAATAAGTTCGCGTATTCACTTCGGTTGGCCGAAAACCGTGCTGCGTTCGAAGCGGATCCTGAAACCTACATGAACAACTACAAGCTTTCGGATTGGGAAAAGCAGAAGATCGTCGAAAAGGACGTGAAGGCGCTGATCGAGGAAGGCGGCGGCAGCATCTACATGCTGATCAAACTTGGTGGCGTCACCGGTGACGGGCTTGCCTCTATGGGCGCTCAGCAACGTGGTGAATCCGTCGAAGAGTTCATGAAGACACGGAACGTTCCGCTGAAGCAGAACACCTGAACGAAGTCAGATCACAAAGGATACGAACATGGGAAAAATAGTTGCAGGTATTGGTTCGTCGCATATTCCGTCGATCGGGACTGCCTACGACCAAAACGATCAATCTCCTGAATGGCAGCCGTGTTGGGAAGGCTACAAGCCGGCAAAGGCTTTTCTGAAGGAAAAAGGCGTAACGCACGCGATCGTCATCTATAATGATCACGGCACCGACTTCTTCTACGACAAGTGCCCGACCTTTGCGATGGGCGCGGCCGATGAGTACCCGATTGGGGACGAGGGCTGGGGGATCCGGGATCTTCCGCCGGTAAAGGGCGATGCCGATTTTTCCTGGCATCTGGCCAACTCGCTTATTATGGACAGCGAGTTCGACCTCACCGTCTGCCAGGAAATGGTGATGGATCACGGTCTGCTGGTTCCACTGCCGCTTCTCTTTGATCACGATCCGGATTGGACCGTCAAAACCGTGCCGCTGCACATCAATGTGCTTCAGCATCCACTGCCGACGCCCAACCGTATCTGGCAACTGGGCCACGCGCTTCGCAAAGCCGTGGAGTCCTACCCCGAGGACGCGCGCGTTGCCGTGGTCGGCACCGGCGGTCTGTCGCATCAGCTCAATGGTACACGCTTCGGTCATACCAACGAAGATTGGGATGAGGAGTTCCTCAACAAAATCGAGGATGACCCCCAGGCCTTGATCGACATCCCGCACGATATCTGGATGGAGCGCGGAGGCGCGGAATCGGTTGAGATGATGATGTGGCTTGGCATGCGTGGCGCACTGACCTCCGAGGTCAATAAAATCCATCGTAGCTACTACATGCCGATGCTGACAGGCATGGCGGTCACCGTCATGGAAGATGCCAAAGCGGCATAGGAACAGCGGCGTCCGGCAGGTCATTGCAGCGGCCGGACGCCACCGATCCATTCTTCTATTCGAACCGGGCTTTGGGATACCGACCGCCCGCACTAAAAACCATTGTCCCGGTAGACCAGGGGCCAGTCGTGCACTAACAATCAGATCGGACCAGGCGGAATCGGGAAATTTGCTGAGCCGCCAAATTTCTCATACTGCAGGCGCGAGCGATTTCTGCGTTAGTAATAGCAGAACGAGCAATAGGCTACATAGGTCAGCATCTTCCGAGTGCCTGCGCGGTGTCGCGAACGAGTGGCCCAGCGCGAAGTTGGGCGAAAAGGAGCCACTGAGCAGCCTCGTCTGACTGGTCCACATAGATTGTTAGTGCATCATCGGCCTGTTATCCATCGGGATCATGGTTTCCGGCGCTTGCGGGCGATAGCCCAGAGCACTGTGGGGGCGTTTTGTTTTGTAGTGTCTCCTCCATTGCTCGATCAGAATTTGAACGTCGCACAGGTTGTAGAAGACTTCGCCGCTGAAGCGCTGAACCGTCGGAGCATTCAAAATGCGCAATAATCTTAAGGTGTTGAATTCAATGGAAGGGGAGTCTCAATAATTCAGTCCCACTATTTACGTACTCCGACAGGCGATGTCGGATCACTTAATTGCCGAGACTGTGGTCGCAACAAAATCAGTTACTTGGGGTTTTGAATTTCTGAGACTCTAGAATTCATGATTTTCTGGCTGAGCAAACGAGAAGCAGCCCTTCGTTTAACGCGCAGAGAATGACGGCAGCGAGTCCATTTTAACGAATGCTGCGCCTCGTGCAAAGGGCCGTAGACCGTGGGAAAGCAGACCCTCGCTACAATTGCAAATAATGCAATTTGATCGTGATGGGCTTCGGGTTTCTAGTTAAATTTCGAAACGAATTAGAGGACTATAGGAAGTTCAAGCGTAACGCTCGCTCCTCTTTCGACGTGGTTGATTGCGACCATTCCTCCGTGGCGCTTCGCCACCGCAGACACGATTGACAACCCCAAACCGCTGCCCTCGGAATACTCCAGCTGCGAAAACCGACTGAACGCGGCTTCGCTTTGGTCGGGCGAGAGGCCTGTTCCGTCATCGGCCACCGTTAGTTTGACGTAGCCACCGTCACAGCGCAGCATAACTGAAATTCGGCTCAATTTTGCGCCGCCGTGCTTAACTGCGTTGTCCAACAGATTTTTGATGGCTTCAGTCAAAAACACTCGATCCCCTGAAGCTATGATCGACGTTTCCGGCATGGTGACCTCGAAGTCGATCCCTTTTGTGAGGATGTGTACGCCCATCTCTGCACAAGCCTCTTCCACGACCAAGCGGAAATCAATCTTATCAAACTGATCCTGATGTGTAGGTTGCCGCAGTCGCTCCAGCGACAATAGCTGCTCCGCCACCGTGGCCGAATTCTTTGCCGCCGCCACAAGCTCGACAATGCGTTTGTCTTTATCCGCATCCGTTTTAGCATCGCGCAGTGCCTCGGCCATGGACTGGACTGCGGCTGCCGGATTTCGCAGCTGATGCGCGGCTTCTGAGATAAACACCTGATGGGCGTTGATGCTGTGTTCGACCTGCCCGAATAGCCGGTTCAGGGTCTGAACAATGCCACGGACTTCGACCGGTACCGGGCGTTTGATCTTGCTGAGGTCGTCGGGTGAGCGCAGGTCAATGGCGTCCTGCAAATCCAGCAACGGCCGCAGGCCGCGCGCGACGCCGAACCATACGACAAAGGCGAGCGTGGCCAGCAGGATACCCATCAGGATTGCTGCGCGGATCGACAATTCGTTGGCAAAGGCGTTGCGGTCCGCGATGCGTTGCCATGCCGTTACCGTCGCATCCCCCACCAGATTCCCTAGCGTGACCCGTTCGGTCATTTTCAGCACGCGCACTGGCTCATCCCGATAGACCGCCTCAAAGAACTGCGGTTGGTAAACATCCTGCTGTGGCGGGCTTGCTGAGGCTGGAGGATATGCGTACCCGGTCACGTAGATGCCGCCGGGTCCGGTCACGTGATAGAAAATTTCTCCTCCCGATGCATCGCGGATTAAACTGCGCGTGGTGGGCGACAAGGCATCGCCCTCTGACACCGCCACATCGCGCGAAATCGCCAGACCGGCGGATAACAGGCTGTCGTCAAAAAGTTCCTGCGCTGTTTGCTGGGCAACAGTGAAGCGCCAATATCCAAGCAGGATTGCGAGCAGCACCAAAGGCGTCAGGATCAGAATGAACAGCCTAAGCCTGAGCGAACCATGCCTGATCACTTATGCACCTCAAGCAGGTATCCAAGGCCACGAGCCGTCTTGATCCGGATGCCAAGATTCTGAAGGCGCTTGCGCAATCGCGACACATGGGGTTCGACGGCAGAGTCCTCGACATCCGCGCCCACACCGTAGACGTAATCAGTCAACTGGCTTTTGGGGACAATCCTGCCGCGCCGTTCCAGCAGGCATTCAAGTACGGCCATTTCCCGGCGCGGCACGTCAAGTACCTGCCCATTTGCGCTGACCTGCCGAGCAGTTCGGTCAAATTCCAGCTCTCCGATGGTCTCGCGCGCACCGTAGTCCAGTTGTTTGCGGCGGGACAGCGCGCGAATGCGGGCCTCAAGCTCATCCATCTCGAAAGGTTTGACCAGATAGTCGTCCGCGCCCATATCCAGACCCGAAACCCGGTCACTGGTCTCGCTGCGCGCGGTCAGCAGTATGACGGGGGCGCTGTCCCCCCGATTGCGCAGCGAACGCAGGATTTTCAGCCCTGACCGGCCCGGTAAGTTGATATCCAGAACGATCAGGTCCGCCCCCTCTTGTACCAGATACAGCTCGGCCGCGTCGCCGTCCGTCAGCACATCTGCGGCATGACCACGATCACGCAAGCGGTAGGCAATAGCGTTTGCGAGGGTCTCATTATCCTCGACGATGACGATCCGCATTCGGGCTCCTGCAAGTTTCACGCAAGGTTGGCGCTCCATGATTGACAGATGGGAGGGGGAATCAACCCCACAGTTCTATTTGCGATCACAGTGGCGCGGAGAGCGCTGACGTGGTTGTCTGGTCAACAGGGAGGAACCAATGGCCAATTCCAACTTCACCCGCCGCGCCGTCGTGGGGCTGATCGCCGCCGCCGGACTTGCCGCGCCCGCCGCTGCCGAGGTCGATTTCTCGGGTAAGACCATCGAGTGGGTCATTCCGTTCTCGGAAACGGGTGGGTCTGCTAAATGGGCCAATTTCTTTGCACCGCTTCTGTCCGAGGCGCTGCCGGGTCAGCCGACCGTTGTGGTTAAATTCATGCCCGGCGCAGGGTCGACCAAAGGCGCGAATTGGTTTCAGGAGCAAAGCCACGATGACGGCACACTGCTGTTTGGCACATCTGGATCAACCCAGTTTCCCTATCTGCTGAGCGACCCGCGCGTGCGATACGAGTATAACGACTGGATTCCGGTCATGGCGTCCGGAACCGGCGGTGTTGCTTATCTAAATGCCGAGGACGGGGCCAAGTTCGACGGGTCCGCAAACGCTCTGAAGGATACCAATTTCATCTACGGCTCGCAGGGTGCGACCCGTCTGGATCTCGTGCCGTTGTTGGCGTGGCAGATGCTGGGCATGAATGTCGAGCCCGTCTTTGGCATCAAAGGCCGTGGAGACGGTCGCCTGATGTTTGAGCGTGGTGAAGCCAATATCGACTACCAGACCTCCTCGGGTTATCTGGGCGGTTCGGCGCCGCTGGTCGAGGCCGGTAAGGCCGTGCCTATGATGACGTGGGGTGCGCTGGATGCCGATGCCAATATCGTACGCGATCCGACTTTCCCGGACATTCCGACCTTTAAAGAGGTCTGCGAGGCAACTGATGGCTGCGAAACCAGCGGCGAGGCATGGGACGCGTGGAAAGCCTTCTTTGTTGCGGGTTTCCCTGTTCAGAAACTGGCCTTCTTGCCGAGTGACACACCGCAAGAGGTGGTTGAAGCCTATACCGCGGCCTTCCAGGCGGTGACCGAGCGTGGCGACTTTGCGGACATCTCCTCCAAGCGTGTAGGCAAATACCCTGTGTTCGTGGGCGACGGCTCCAAGGCAGCGCTGCAAACTGCAACGAGCGTGGATGACAACGCCAAGCAGTATGTCTTGAACTGGCTAAAAGACTCCTACGGCGTCGAGCTGAACTAAGCTGGCCCTTCACGGCGTGTGCCCTCCCACACGGGGGCCGCGCCATCTGAATTCTACCAAAATTGAATGAAAGGCGGCCGCTATGGAGGTTTTCGCCACCGCTCTTCCTGCGCTTGGTGATGCGTGGGCTCTGATCCTGCAACCTATCGTTCTGGGTTATCTTGTGCTCGGCGTTGTCATGGGGCTGGCCGTGGGCGTCTTTCCCGGGCTCGGCGGTATCGCTGGCCTGTCCCTTTTGCTGCCATTCATGTTCGGCATGGACCCGATCCTGGGTCTGGCTCTGATGATTGGAATGGTCGCTGTCGTTCCGACCTCGGACACATTTGCTTCGGTTCTGATGGGGATACCAGGCAGTTCTGCTTCGCAGGCGACCGTGCTTGACGGCTTCCCGATGGCAAAAAAGGGAGAGGCCGCGCGGGCGTTGTCTGCTGCCTTTGCGTCATCCTTATTCGGTGGTCTCGTTGGCGCGACCTTCCTAACTATGTTCATCCTGATCGCGCGGCCCATCGTCCTGGCCTTTGGTCTGCCCGAGATGCTGATGATAACCATTCTCGGCCTGTCGATGGTTGCCATTCTGGCCGGACGTATCCCACTGAAAGGCGTTGCCGCGGCTGGGTTGGGCCTGATGGTGGGTACGATTGGCGAGGCCGATGCCGGCGGCTCGCTTCGGATGGCGACCTATGACATTCCTTACCTGACGGATGGTCTAAAGCTGGTCATCGTCGGTCTGGGTATCTTTGCCGTTCCCGAAATCGTCTCGCTGCTGCGGCAGGATCGGTCGATTGCCAAAGGCGCTTCGTTGGGCGCTGGATGGCTGGATGGCGTGAAGGATTGGTTTGCAAACATCTGGTTGTCGGTCCGCTGTTCGATCATCGGCGTGATTGTCGGGGTTATCCCCGGCCTCGGCGGCTCGGTTGTCGACTGGATTGCCTATGGTCACTCAGTTCAAACGACCAAGGACAAAAGCAATTTCGGTAAAGGCGAAGTGCGCGGTGTCATCGGCCCGGAAAGCTCGAACAACGCCAAGGAAGGCGGCGGTCTGGTGCCGACGCTTCTGTTCGGCATCCCCGGCTCAGGATCGATGGCGATCTTCATTGGTGCAGTCGCTCTGCTGGGGTCGGGGGATATCGAAGTCGGTCCGAGCATGCTCCAGGACAATCTCGACATCACCTATTCGATCGTCTGGCTGCTGGCGCTGGCCAACGTGGTGGGCACCATTCTGTGCATCGCAGCCTCGGGCGGGATCGCCAAGCTGACCACGATCCGGTTCACCTATCTGGCCCCGTTCCTGTTCATGCTGATCAGCTTCGCGGCCTTTCAATCCGGACAGAACTTCGAAGACCTGCTGGCCCTGTTCGTGATCGGCCTGATCGGCATCTTTCTGCGTCGGTTCGACTGGTCGCGTCCGGCCTTTCTGATCGGCTTCGTACTGTCGAACCCGGTCGAAAAGTTCACCAATCAGGCGTTCCAGATCGCCTCGTTCCGGTTCCGCAAGAGCTTTGGGGAGGGCATGGAGTATGTCTTCAGCCCCATCGTGATCGTCCTGATCGTTGTTACGGTTGTCTCGGTCATTCTGGGCATCCGGCAGGCCAAGATGATCATGGCTGAGGGTGACGTGCAGGCCGGGCACAAACGCGCGCCGTTGATCTTTCTGCTGGTGATCATGGCCTATCTGATCGTCGCTTTGGTCAACGCCAACATGATCCCTGACTACAACATGACTGACAAGATCATCCCGCTGGTGATCGGCAGTGTGTCTCTGTTCTGCTGCGTGATCCTGCTGATTCAGATGATGCGGCGGCCCGAGGGCGACGCAATCTTTGCCGACAAGGAAATCGCTGGTGAGGATGCCGGCGCGCCCCATGGTCTTTGGTCCACACTGGCATGGTTCGCCAGCCTGATCGCGGTGACATGGTTGGTGGGCTTCATCCTGGCATTGCTGGGCTTCCTGATTGCGTTTTTCCGCATCCGGGCCGGGGCCAGTTGGCAGATGACATTGATCCTGACCGCCTGCGGCATTGGATTCATGTGCCTGATGGCGGGCGCACTGAACCGCGATTTCCCGCCGGGTCTGTTGCAAGACATGGTCAGCCTGCCCTGGCCGTTGAAGTGAGGGATTCAAAATGACCCAAACCGCAATCCCTTACCTCTTCATGCGCGGCGGCACGTCAAAAGGTCCGTATTTCCGCCGCTCGGACTTGCCCGAGGATCTGGACACGCTGGCCGAGGTGCTGATCGCCGCTCTTGGTTCCGGGCAGTCGCTGAACATCGATGGTATCGGCGGCGGCGCGGCGGTGACCACGAAGGTCGCGATGCTGTCGATCAGTGAGGATGATTGGGCCGATATCGACTATTTCTTCGCGCAGGTCTCGGTCGATGACAAGCTGGTCGATTTCAAGCCCACGTGTGGCAATATCCTGTCCGGCGTTGCCCCTGCGGCCATCGAAATGGGGCTGTTTGTACCTCAGGGCGATGAAACTGAGATCCGCATTCGGGCCGTCAATACGGGGGCTCGGGTCGTGGCCAAGGTGAATACACCCGAGGGCGAATTGACCTATGAGGGCGATGCGGAGATCGCTGGTGTACCCGGCCATTCAGCGCCGGTGCAGCTGAGTTTCATGGGTGTGGTGGGCTCGGCAACCGGAGCTTTCCTGCCCACGGGCAACTTACGCGATACCGTTCAGGGCGTTGAACTAACTTGCATGGATGTTGCAATGCCGATGGTCATCGCCCGCGCCGCAGACTTCGGGTTGACGGGCTATGAAAGCGCTGAAGAGTTGGATGCCAACCACACTTTTTTTGATCGGATGGGGGCTGTTCGGATTGAGGCCGGGGATCGGATGGGTATGGGGGATGTGTCCAAATCGGTCACTCCCAAATTCGGCCTCGTCGCGCCTGCCAAAGAGGGCGGAACGCTTGCGGTGCGGTATTTCATGCCGTGGAAGACCCACCCGACCATGGCGGTCACCGGCGCGCAATGCATGGCGTCCTGCGCGCTGACGCCTGGCACAGTGGCGGACGGTTTGCTGGATCGCCCCACTGCAAGTCCGGCTGAAGTCGTGCTGGAGCACGCCTCCGGCGAAATCGACGTGCTGGTGGACTTCTCCACCACCGACGGGTTCTCCGTGGACGCGGCGGGCCTAGTAAGGACCGCGCGCAAGTTGGCGGACGGGCATGTTTATGTGCCGCAATCTGTTTGGAACGGAAGTTGATCAGGTGTCGTCTACGCGGTATACTTCGGTATACAATATTGGAGGACACGATGGACGACTATTCGGAATGCCTCGCTATCGCGCGTCAGGAACTTAGGTTGGCGCAAGCGGTCCTAAGGCGGGATATGGCAGAGTACCCGACACCGATCGCTGGGTGCGATGAGCAGTTCAACCATCTGCTGGACCAAAGCGAACGCGTCCGGAACGCGCTGGCCGCCCTCGACGCTCCGCATTTTGTACCAACCCCAAGAAAGCTGACCTGCGGTCAGGGTATAGAAAGCCGATGAACGTACATATTCTGGATGACTGGTTTGACACGCTGCGTGGCCTGCCTTGCTTTGAAAAACTCATCAGTCATGAGGTGACGGTATGGACGGATCATGTCGAAGACACTGACGTTCTGGCCGAGCGGTTGCAGGATGCAGAGGTGCTGGTGCTGTTCCGGGAACGCACCAAAGTCACTCGCGCCTTGCTGGAGAAATTGCCGAAGCTGAAACTGATTAGCCAGCGCAGCGTTTATCCTCATATCGATGTTGAGGCCTGTACAGATCACGGATTGTTGTTGTGTTCGAACATGCATGGTGGGACGCCGTCCTACGCCGCAGCCGAACTTACTTGGGCGTTAATCATGGCTGGGATACGCGACTTGCCCGCACAAATGGCCTCGGTCAAGGCAGGGCACTGGCAGGCTGGTGTTGGCAAAACGCTGCGGGGCCGTCAATTGGGGCTCTATGGTTATGGTCGCATTGCCCGCGCCGTTGCGGGTTATGCCGAGGCGTTCGGGATGAATGTTGTCTGGTGGTCGTCTGAGGAAGGCCGGGCACGCGCGCAGGCGGATGGCGCGCTGGTCGCGCCCAGCCGTGAAGCGTTCTTTGCCGACAGCGATGTCGTCTCAGTCCATGTGCGCCTGAAACCGGACACGCGCGAGATCATCACCGTATCGGATTTCGCACAGATGCAGCCGGGGGCGCTGTTTGTGAACACCTCACGGGCCGGGCTGATCGCTCCGGGCGCTTTGCTTGAGGCGCTGCACGCCGGTCGCCCCGGCAAGGTGGCCATTGATGTGTTCGATACCGAGCCACTGACCGATTCGAGCGATCCGTTATTGTCGCATCCAAACCTGATCGCGACCCCGCATATCGGCTTTGTCACCGAGGACGAGTTCGATCTGCAATTCGCGGATATATTCGATCAGGTGAACGCCTATGCCGAAGGCGCTCCGATCCACATGATCAACCCCGAGGTTTGGACCAGCGCAGAATAAGATTTGCGGCGATGGGTGCACCGATGATTGCCAACACGATCCTTGTCAGATGGGGGGTGATCACAAAGCCCAGATCCGCGCCCGAGACGATGGCGAGAAGTCGCCTCAACAAACGACCCCATTGCCTAGGAAGCTGACATAGGTCCAATTGCAGCGAATGTTCACTCAGTCCTGCGTTGCGGTCTTTCAGATCAAGCCTGACGTACGGCCGTTTCGTGCCACCCAACAACGCTGCCGACAGGACTAAGCTATGTTAGCTGAAATCATGCCTTGATTGTTTTCCAGTTAGTCGCACCCAACACGGAATTCTCCGTGCCTGATGTCGTGCGGATTGAAAGGAAAACAAATGAAACGACCAGAGTTACCACCATTCGACCAAGATCACCGGCTGTACTCACTTCCGGTTCAAGAACCTGCAGGGAAGCGCCTTTGGTATCCAGTTCATGCACCAGGTTCAGAACATCCCTCGTAGAACGACCAAGGCGGTCAAGTCGGTGAACAACCAGTTCATCACCTTCGCGTAAAAACTCGAAGATGGTTTCCAATATCGAATTGAGGATCGATTCAACAATCCAAGCTGTCGACCTCATGCCGGGCGGAATTGATATGGCCATCCGATACGGAACAGGTCACTGGCCAGGGCTTGTATCGCAGATGCTGTTACCTGGCTGTCTGAAAGTCGTCGCGTTCCGTGACTTGATCGGAAACCAGGTGCTTACGAATCCTTCAGAATTGCTTGATTTCACGCTTCTTCAGAAACAAGCGTCAGTCGAGTTTGACCTGTGGTTAGAAAAGGTCGGAGTTCCGACCGACGCCGACAGGAGAGTTGTCCGCGTACCGGGCAATATGCTGCTGGATGGCATCCGTCGTGGTGATGGTATTGGGGCGACGGTACCGGCTTTTGTTTCCGACGAGCTGAAGTCGGGACAACTCGTGGCGCTGTTCGACGATCCAATACCTCAGATCGGCTACTACCTTGTCACTTTGCCGGGCCCGGTTCGACCAGCGACAAATCTGTTCATGCAGTGGCTCTCGAATTCAATTACCGAATATGAGAAAAGCCTTTTCCGATGGACGCCCTCTCACTTGCTGTAGGCAGTAAAGAGCTCCGACTAGAGTCAAATTGGGTCTAACTTGCCGTATATGACTGTGCGTACAGTGCGCGAATTGGCGCCGGATATGTTCATGTTCCCGCAACTTGGCGTTCATAATCCACACCATCATACCAACCGAGCGATTTGGTGACGTTCAGGTTGTCGTCTAAGTCCCATTCTTCCCAGCCCGAGAAACGAACATGGTTACCAGTCTCTTTATGATGGCCTTCGAAAGTCCACGCATAGACCATGTGGTGATCGGCGACCAGAACCGTGTCGAGGTTAAGAACGAGGTCAGGGAAGTCAGCCATAAATCCCGCTGCCATGTCGCCAATTTCCGTCCGGCTCTCCATTGGGTCGCCACCGTTCATTATCATGATTGTATGCTCAGCATATCTTCTGGCGACATCGCCAGGCGCCCGGTTTGTCCAAGCAGCGCAATGATCTTGAGCTATGCGACGGGCGGTTTGTACATCAGGTGTCATCTATATCTACATGTCCTAAAAATCGCGAAAATACATGGTTGCAGAAACGTTAATCGGGTCTCTGAAAGCAATCAAGTTTGCTTAACAGCGCTTCTCAACGATGGCAGGTTTGTTTGTCTCACGGCAATCCGCTCATTGAAATTGCTGCGCTTTGAACGAACGGCAGTTCTCGGAAAGCCGATGGGTGGACTCTGAGAGATATCTAATGTCGGCTGTGGGCCGAGGGTGTGTAGCCTTAGGTTGGAGGTGCGGCGCGCTCGGTGACCAACTGTCTGGCTGTAACCCTTTCGCGATGTATCATATAAAGCCCTGCACTGATGATGATGGCAATACCAATCAGGCTAAGCGTGTTTGGGAAGTCACTAAAAACAAGATAACCGAACAGGGTCGCCACCGGCAGTTCAAAGTATTGCAGTGGAGCCAATGTCGCAGAAGGCGCAAATGAAAGTGCATAGGTCATCATCATGTGGCTCACCGTCGCGAAAAAGCCAGCACCCAGAAGCCATAACAACGCAATATCTGTCGGCCAAACGGGATCGAACAGATCAGAGCCGGAACCTTGCGCAACTATTAAGATTGGAATGCAAAACAGGCTGGCAATCAGGCCGGTGTGGAATTGCAGGGCCACCGGGTGCATTCGGCGCGACAATCCCCGCGTCACAAGAATGTATAAAGCAAAGGCAATTGCAGTGCCGAGTGGAATAATGGCAACCGCGCCAAAGGCCGCGAAACTGGGTTGGATGACGAACAACACCCCAACAAACCCCACAAGCGCTGCCGCGACACGACGCGGGCCGACATCTTCGCCAAGATAAAACTTGCCGACCAACAAGACTATGAACGGGGCCACAAATACGATTGCCAACGCATCGGCAAGTGGCATCACGCGGATTGCTGCAATGAAACAAAACGTCGCAAACAGCAAGAGTAAAGAGCGGAATACGAGTACCATCAAATCACCTCGCGCCACACGCAACGACAGTCCCATAATCCAGACAAACGGCGCCATCAACGTGCACTGCACCACAAAGCGAGCAGCCGTAATCTGCCCAACTGGCACACTCGCCGATGCGAGTTTCGCAGCTACATCTAACAATGGAGCAGTCAGGCAAAACCCGAGCATCAGTGCAACACCGACAAGGATGCGATCTGTTGATTGAGGTATGGAATTAGGGGCGGTCATCCCATCATGTAGAAAGGTCGCCAAATGCATGTCTGTCCTTAATGCGACGCCAGGCAAAAGTCCCGATATTCCCGAGTTCAGTCTGAGTTGAAATTTGCACCCGCAGCGAATGGCAGCTTCAACGGGCCGCACCGCGGCAACATAGGTAGTGGATCAACGTCCGTAATGGCCCGAGCGCTGAGGCCGGGTATTCTGCTAATCAATCAAGCCCAAGTAAGACAAACTGTGCTGGTTTCCAGGTTGCTAAGAGGCTCATTGGCTTTCTGTTCAACGTCGACTTGAAGCGCTTGAACCACCAAAACACTCAAAAAGCGCAAAAATCTTAAGGTGTTGAATTCAATGGGAAGCGAGTCTCAATAATTCAGTCCCATTATTTACGTACTCCGACAGGCGAACTGTCACAGCAGCTAACGGCCCGTAATGAGAGTTATGTAAAAATTATTCCAGACTGACCCAAAGGTTTGGTTTGTTGAAAGATCTACACGGTTCTCAAACCCAGAAACTCGGAACGCACAGCTTTCTTGGCCTCCGTCGCCGAGCATTTTGACCGCCGCCAGAAAGCGGGCGATTTCCTGTTCAGTATTGTAGTGACAAAACGAGATGCGGAAACAATCCAGCAGGCCAAGTGATACAAGCACGTTGCCGGAATATCGAAATAGGCCACCACATCCGACACGGTCGCATAAGACCCGGTGTCGCGGGTGCCCAACTCTCATCCGGTGGCTGGCGCACCTATCAGCATGTCATGCGGCGCTGAGGGGAGCCGGTCGGAAATCCTGGTACTGTCGTATCCGTGACGCGAAAACACTATCTAGGGAGAGAACAAGCCGGCATCGTTGTCATGCGGGACGCTCACTTAATCCAGCCCGGCAATCTCGGCCCAGCGACGCGCGGTGTTATTGATGCGACCCTGATTGTCGGGGATCGCAGCGTAGAAAGCCGACGTTTCGGCCACCGATTTCAACGTAAGCGCGCCATCGGCATTTTGAAAAAGATACATTCGCCCTGAAACGGGCAGCTTTCGGCATGGGCAAACCGGTCGCGGGTGGCCTCGATCAGGGCGGAATTATTCCGGATCATGGGTCGGGCACGGGTTAGACAGCGGAGACATCAGTGGACGGGTCGGAATTGCCGCTGCCAGCTCCGAGAAAGGTGAATGCGACCTCCGGAACTTGCGAACGCTGTCGTGCCGTTCCGCAAAGTGATCAAGGCAGAGTGATGTCAGGCTGACAGTTAGCTTCCGGACAACTGCGACGAATAATAAAAGGCAATGGCCTGGGCCCGATTTTTCACCGCCAGTTTCTCGTAGATATTGGACAGGTGAAACTTGACGGTGTTAGTCGAGATTTGCAGTTCTTTCGACAGGTCCCGGTTCGACATGCCCTTTGCCAGCGCTTCAAGGATGGCGCGTTCTTTACGGGACAGGCTTTGGATCGGGTCCTGCTGCATTTTGCGGACATCGATGAACGGGAACACCATTTTCCCCGCTGCCACGTCCACGCAGGTTTCCAGCAGACCCTCCACTTCTCCGGATCGTGCGGCAAATCCCGCCGCCCCGGCCTGCATTGCCAGGCGCGGGATTTCACCGGTCGTTTCCCCATAGACAACAAAGCGCGGGGCGTTGGCCTGTTCGCGCAACACTTCGATCAGTTTGGCGGCCCCCAGCACCGGAAGGTTCCAGTCCACCACGCCAACCTGAACAGGCACCCGCATCACAGTTCCCAGGAACCCTTCGGCGGTGGCCGAGGTCGCCACCAATGAGAATCGCGGATCGCGTTCAAAGATTTCAGACATGGCGGACAAGACCAGCGGGTTGCTGTCCGCCAGCATGACATCGATCGGACCGTTAGCGGTAGCAGGCATCTGGTTCACCCTGTTATTATCCAAAACCACCCGTTTGGGTAGGTGCTAATTCGGTATACTTTGGTATTTTTACCTAAATGGGTAGGTAATTCCCCATCCATTTAGCCATCCTAAAGCAGTAGTAAGTTACGTTGCGTTACAGGGCAAGTCCGCGTTTTCTATTCGGCAACGTAACACAACAGGCCGCAGGGCCCGAATAACCGCCGAGGATGTCTAACGATGACCTTTCAGATTTTCCCACCGCTCGAAATTCCCGAAACGCTTGCCGCGGGTCCGGGGCCGGGCAATACCGACGCCCGCGTGTTGAACGCATTTGCCAGTGCGGGCGTTGCCGATCACATGCAGGGCGACGTCCTGCGAGGCATGATCGAGTGCAAGCATATGCTGCGCAAGATCTGGGGCACCGAAAACGCCTATACATTCGCTGTGGCTGGCACCGGCTGGAGCGCTCTGGACACCATGTTCTCGGCTGTGCTGCCCGGCGACAAGGTGGTTGCGTTTACAAACGGCACCTTCTCGGGCATTGATGCACTGACCCTTCGCATCAAGGCGGCAACGCCCGAAGAACACGCGGCCAACCCGCTGGACCCGCAGGCCGCCAGCGTCACCGTGATCGAGGTACCGCATGGCCAGCCGGTGACGGGTGAGCTGGTCGAAGCCGCTCTGGCTGAGCATCAGCCGAAATGGGCCTTCATGGCGCATTGGGAAACCGGCTCGGGCCGGATCAACGATCTGCGCGGGTTCTCGGATGCCTGTGAACGTCATGGTGCGATGGGTCTGATTGATGCGGTCTCGTCGTTGGGTGTCGATGATTTCTCGATTGATGATTTTCCGGGCATCGCCGGTTGGGCGTCCTGCCCGCAGAAAGGCCTGTGCTGTCTGCCGCTGACCTATGCACCGGTCAGCTTCACCGATGCCTATATCGAAACCCTGAAGACGACAGGTGCCTACACCTATGTTCACAACCCGATTTTCGAGGCCCGCCACTGGGGTATCGTCGATGGTCAGGACGTGGAAAAAGGCACCTATCACCGCACCCATTCGGGATACGCCGTTGCAGCCTTCCACGAAGCCCTGCGCCTGACCCTGCAAGAGGGTCTGGCCAAGCGCTCGCTGTCTTACCGGACCCACGAAAAGGTCCTGCGCGATGCCGTGGTCGAGATGGGGTGTGAGGTGACTTCGGACATGCCCAGCCTCATCGTGCTGAACCTGCCGCCGGAACTGGCGGGCCGTGAGATGGAACTGGTGCAGAACTGCCGCGCCCGTGGGTTTGGCATCTGGCCGACACTCAGCGCGCCGGTGCAGGTCCGCATCGGGATCCTGAACCAGCTGAACCGACAGGCCGTCAGCCGGATCGTTCGCCTGTTCGCCGAGGCCCTGCGCGAGCTAGGTGCCGAGGTCGACCGGGACGCAATCGAGGCTTTGCTGGAAAGCCGCTACGGCACGTCGATCGCCGCTTAATCACACTGCATGAACGGGAGGATTGCAGATGGATATCCATGAATACCAAGCGAAAGAGCTTCTTTCGAATTTCGGTGTCGACGTGCCCTCGGGCGCGTTGGCTTACAGCCCCGAGCAAGCCGCCTATCGCGCCCGCGAGCTGGGTGGCGACAAGTGGATCGTCAAGGCGCAGGTCCACGCCGGCGGGCGCGGCAAGGCCGGAGGAGTCAAGCTGTGCAACACCGAGAACGAAATCTATCAGGCCTGTGACGATCTGTTCGGTCGCAAGCTGGTCACACATCAGACTGGCCCGGAAGGCAAAGGCATCTACCGTGTTTATGTCGAATCCGCCGTGCCAATTGACCGCGAGATCTATCTTGGGTTCGTGCTCGACCGGTCCAGTCAGCGGGTGATGATCGTGGCCTCGTCCGAGGGCGGGATGGAGATCGAGGAAATCTCGGCTGAACGCCCGGACAGTATCGTAAGGTCAATTGTTGAACCGGCAGTGGGTTTGCAAGAGTTCCAGGCACGCGAAATCGCATTCAAACTGGGGCTGGAACCGAAGCTGGTGCAACAAATGGTGCGCACGCTGCAGGGCTGCTACGCCGCGTTCAGCGATCTGGATGCCACCATGGTCGAGATCAACCCGCTGGTCATCACAGGTGACGACCGCGTTCTGGCGCTGGACGCCAAGATGAGCTTTGACGACAACGCCCTGTTCCGTCACCCGCAGATCGCCGAGCTGCGCGACAAGAGCCAGGAAGACCCGCGCGAAAGCCGCGCGGCGGACCGTGGGCTGTCTTACGTGGGTCTGGACGGCAATATCGGCTGCATCGTCAATGGCGCCGGTCTGGCGATGGCAACAATGGACACGATCAAGCTGGCCGGGGGTGAGCCCGCCAACTTCCTCGATATCGGTGGCGGCGCTTCGCCCGAACGAGTGGCCAAGGCCTTCCGTTTGGTTCTGTCCGACGACAACGTGCAGGCGATCCTTGTCAACATCTTTGCGGGTATCAACCGCTGTGACTGGGTGGCTGAAGGGGTCGTGCAGGCGCTGAAAGAACTCGAGCTCGATATCCCGGTGGTCGTGCGTCTGGCCGGAACCAATGTGGAAGAAGGCCAGAAAATCCTTGCGAAATCGGGCCTGCCGATCATTCGCGCCACAACACTGATGGAAGCCGCAGAACGCGCCGTGGGCGCGTGGCGCAACGATCTGACCCAAAACACCAAGATGAGGGCTGTGTAATGAGCATTCTTCTCGATCGTGACTCGCGTGTCATCGTACAGGGCATCACCGGCCGCATGGCGCGGTTCCACACCAAGGACATGCTGAACTACGGCACCAACGTTGTGGGCGGCGTCGTGCCCGGTAAGGGCGGGGAAACCGTCGAAGGCGTTCCGGTCTTCGACACCGTCAAACAGGCCGTCGAGGCGACCGGCGCCGATGCCAGCCTTGTCTTCGTGCCGCCGCCATTTGCAGCTGACTCGATCATGGAGGCCGCAGACGCCGGAATCCGCTATTGCGTCTGCATCACCGACGGCATTCCGGCGCAGGACATGATCCGGGTGAAACGGTACATGTACCGCTACCCCAAGGAAAAGCGGATGGTTCTGACCGGGCCGAACTGCGCGGGCACGATCTCACCCGGCAAGGCGTTGCTGGGGATCATGCCGGGCCATATCTACCTGCCGGGCAATGTGGGCATCATCGGGCGCTCGGGCACGCTGGGCTACGAGGCCGCCGCACAGCTGAAAGAGCGCGGGATTGGTGTGTCGACCAGTGTCGGCATCGGAGGCGACCCGATCAACGGCTCGTCCTTCAAGGACATCCTACAGCGGTTCGAAGAGGACGAGGATACTCACGTCATCGCCATGATTGGTGAGATCGGCGGCCCGCAGGAGGCCGAAGCCGCCGAATACATCCGCGACCACATCACCAAACCGGTGGTGGCTTACGTTGCCGGTCTGACCGCACCCAAAGGCCGCACCATGGGCCATGCGGGTGCGATCATCTCGGCCTTTGGCGAAAGCGCCAGCGAGAAGGTCGAGATCCTGTCCGCCGCCGGTGTGACCGTGGCCGAAAACCCCGCTGTGATAGGTGAAACAATCGCCCGTGTGATGGAGGCCGCGTGATGGTCAAACCCTCGGTTCTTGTTACCCGTCGTTGGCCTGCCGCCGTCGAGGCGCAGCTGGCCGAGAACTATAACGCCGTATTGAACACCGGGGACAAACCTTTGTCCCCGGCCGAATTCCGGCAAGCACTGAAATCCTATGACGCGGTGCTGCCCACTGTCACCGATACGCTGAACGCCGAAGCAATGGATGTACCCGGCGCGCAGACAAAGATCCTTGCGAACTACGGCGTCGGATACAGCCACATCTGCGAGCCGTCGGCGCGTGGGCTGGGCATGACCGTGACGAACACGCCCGACGTATTGTCCGAATGCACCGCCGACATCGCCATGACGCTGCTGCTGATGGTGGCCCGCCGCGCCGGTGAAGGTGAGCGCGAACTGCGCGCAGGCAACTGGACCGGCTGGCGTCCGACGCATCTGATAGGCACCAAGGTCAGCGGCAAGACGCTGGGCATTATCGGCTATGGTCGCATCGGTCAGGAAATGGCCCGCCGCGCCCATCACGGGTTCGGTATGGAGATCCTCGTTCATAACCGCAGCCCGATCGCGCCGGACGTGCTGGCCAAGTGCAACGCAACGCAGGTGGACTCGGTTGATGAGCTGTTGCCGCAATGCGATTTCGTCTCGCTGCACTGTCCCGGTGGCGCCGCAAACCGTCATCTGATCAACGCGCGCAGGCTTGACCTGATGAAACCCGATGCGTTCCTGATCAATACGGCACGCGGCGAGGTCATCGACGAACGGGCTCTTATTCAGTCGCTGTCCTTCGACATGATCGGAGGGGCTGCGCTGGATGTGTTCGACGGTGAACCGCGCATCAATCCGGACCTTCTGCAATGCGACAACCTCGTGATGCTGCCACATCTGGGCAGTGCAACGCGTGAAGCGCGCGAGGCGATGGGGTTTCGCGTTCTGGATAATCTCAGCGACTTTTTCCAAGGCCTCGAACCGCGCGATCGGGTGATCTGAAAACCCACCCAAGCGCCAGTCAATGACCACCGATGCGGCCAAAATGGCGGCATCGGCCCCTCTTAAACAGGAGATTTGCCCCGTGAATGCCCCGCACCGCACCGACGGTTTTTTCACCCAGTCCCTCGCCGACCGTGATCCTGAGCTTTTTGGCTCGATC
>NZ_WPYP01000014.1 GCF_013030985.1 Ruegeria arenilitoris
TACCGCCCAACTCAACATGCAAGTCATACAACGGTGTGCGCTTAATATCGGTCATCTCAAAAACCTTTCAATCAGCGGGACTGGTCGCGAACGACCATGACGGTGCAATGTGCGTTGCGCACGACACGGGCCAGGTTCGGACCAATCTCATAGTTCGGGAAATCGCCTTTGGTCGAAGCCATGACGATCAGATCGAAGCCGTCCTTGTAGGCGAGTTTCAGGATTTCGCGGTAGACGCTGCCTTCTTCGATGTGGATTGCCACGTCGGAGGCATTGCCGTGATCCAGAATGGCCTGAACAGCATTGCGCACGTGCTCTTTGGCGCCGGCGCCATAGTTGGCGGGCAGGTTCGGCAGCTGGATGATCTCGGGGATGACAGCAACCGCGTGCAGTTCGGCTCCGTAGAATTTCGCCTGTTCCAATGCGACCGGCAGGGCATTTTTCCACGAGCGATCGTCGGTGTGATCAATGGGCAGCAGGATTTTCGTGGCCATCACGTCTCTCCTCGAGATATGGAATTCTGTTTCAAAGGCGGGGGGCCGGGATGGCCCCCCGTTTTTTCGTTCCGAGGTTACTCGGCGGCTGTGCCGCCTGGCTCTTCGGATTTGCCATCGCTGGCGAAGAACTCTTTCGTCAGTTTGAAGACGATCGGGCTCAGCAGGGCCAGGGCGATCAGGTTCGGGATGGCCATCATGGCGTTCAGTGTATCCGCCAGTAGCCAGACAAAGCCCAGATCCGCGGTCGCGCCGAAGTAGATCGCTACGATCCACAGCACGCGGTACGGCATCAGGGATTTGACGCCCAGCAGGAATTCCACGCATTTCTCACCGTAGAAGGACCAGCCCAGAATGGTGGTAAAGGCGAAGATCGACAGTGCAATGGCGATCAGGTGTCCACCAAATCCGGGCAGCGAGGTCTCAAACGCCAGACGGGTCAGAGCCGCGCCAGATTCACCGCTGGTCCAAGCGCCGGACGAAATAATCGCCAACCCGGTGATCGAGCAGACGATGATGGTGTCGATGAACGTACCCAGCATCGCGATCAGGCCCTGGTTGACCGGACCTTTTGTCTCTGCTGCCGCGTGCGCGATCGGGGCGGAGCCCAGACCGGCTTCGTTCGAGAACACACCGCGTGCCACACCAAAGCGGATCGCCGCCCAGACTGCCGCGCCAGCGAAGCCACCTTCGGCGGCCGAAGGCGTGAAGGCATAGGTGAATACCAAGCCCAACGCGTCGCCGATAGCGCCGATGTTGATCAGCAGGACCAGCAGGCCGGCGAGGATGTAGGCAACCGCCATGAACGGAACCAGCTTACCTGCAACAGCACCGATACGGGTGATGCCGCCCAGGATAACGCCTGCAGTCAGGACCATCAGCACAATGCCGGTAACCGAGGTGTTGACGCCAAAGTTCGAATCCAGAACCTGTGCCACACCATTGGCCTGCACCCCGTTACCGATGCCAAACGCCGCTACCGCGCCGAACAGAGCGAAGGCCCAACCCAGCCAGTGCCAGTTCGCGCTGAGACCATTTTTGATGTAGTACATCGGGCCGCCGACAAAGTTGCCCAGCTCATCCTTCTCGCGGTATTTCACCGCGCAGACGGCTTCGGCATATTTGGTGGCCATGCCCACCAGGGCGGTCATCCACATCCAGAACAAGGCGCCCGGACCGCCCAGGAAGACAGCAGTGGCCACACCGGCGATGTTACCCGTACCGATGGTCGCCGACAGCGAGGTCATCAGCGCGTTGAACGGGCTGATCTGCCCTTCACCCTGACCCTCACGGCCTTTGAACAGCAGGCTGAAGCCTGTGCCAATGCGCAGGATCGGCATGAATTTCAGCCCGACCTGCAGGAAGAAGCCGACGCCCAGAATGAGAACCAGCATCAGCGGCCCCCACACGACGCCATTGATGGCCCCTACGATTGAATTTAACGCTTCCATGGTATCCCTCCCATTTGCGTTTGGTTATGCCCCGGCAATGGCCCGTTGGCGGGCCTGCTTGAGGGCGGCAAAGTCTTCGTCCGCGTGGAACGAGGAACGGGTCAGCGGAGTGGCCGACACGTGCAGAAAGCCTTTGGAGCGCGCGATCTGCTCCAGTTGGGCGAACTCTTCCGGTGACCAGAACCGGTCAATCGGGTGATGTTTCGGGGTTGGCTGCAGGTACTGGCCGACGGTCAGGAAATCGACATTCGCGGCGCGCAAATCGTCCATCACCTGCCGCACGTCGTTCATGCTTTCGCCAAGCCCGACCATCAGGCCGGATTTGGTGAAAATCTCGGGGTTTGCGCGTTTGGCATCGTCCAGCAGCCGGAGTGAGGTGTAATACCGCGCGCCGGGGCGGACCGTCGGGTACAGATGCGGGACGGTTTCCAGATTATGGTTGAACACATCCGGGGCAGCCTCAAAGACCACATCCGCAGCGTCACCCTTGCCCAGAAAGTCGGGGGTCAGAACCTCGACCGTGGTGCCGGGGTTCTGATGACGTACGGCGCGGATGGTCTGGGCGATATGCTCGGCACCGCCATCGACCAGATCATCACGGTCGACCGAGGTGATCACCACGTGACGCAGACCCAGTTTTTTCACTGCGGCCGCAACCCGGCCGGGTTCGAAAGCGTCCAGCGCGTCCGGTCGCCCGGTCGCCACATTGCAGAAGGAACAGCCGCGTGTGCAGACCTCGCCCATGATCATCATGGTGGCGTGACGTTTGGACCAGCATTCGCCGATATTGGGGCAGGCGGCCTCTTCGCACACCGTCGCCAGATCATGGTCGCGCATCAGGCGGCGGGTTTCGTAGTATTCCGCACTTTCGATCTTTTTGCGGCGGATCCATTTGGGCTTGCGCGGGACGACACTGTCGGCCTTTTTGGCCTTTTCGGGGTGGCGGGGGCGAAGCTGGATGGTCATCTGGCGGTTCCCTTTTAAGCGTGGATCGCGCGGCCCATGGCGTCGAGGCAGGCTTCTTTGACCGCCTCCCCCATGGCTGGGTGTGCATGACAGGTGGCGGCGACTTCGGCGATGGTGGCGCCTTTGGTCATGGCCAGAACCAGCTCGGCGATCAGATCGCCACCATGGGCGCCGCAGATATGCGCACCGAGGATTTTGCCGTTCGGGTCGGCCAGAACCTTGACCGCACCATCGGTTTCGCCGGTCGAGCGGGCGCGCGAGTTTGCCATGAAGGCGAACTTTCCGACCGAGTATTCAGCGCCTGTTTCCTTCAGCGCCTCTTCGGTCAATCCGACCGAGGCGACCTCGGGGTCGGTATATACAACGCCCGGAACGGTGTTGTAATCGACGTGACCAGATTGACCTGCCAGCATCTCGACACAGGCCACGCCGTCTTCTTCGGCTTTGTGCGCCAGCATCGGGCCAGGCACACAGTCGCCAATAGCATAGATGCCGGGAACCGAGGTTTGGAACGCATCGTCCACCTCGATGAAGCCGCGCGGGTTCACCGCAACGCCCAGATCTTCCAGGCCCAGCCCACGGATGACAGGGCGGCGTCCGATGGCGATCAGGACCTTGTCGGCCTCAATCACTTCTTCCTTGTCCTTGCCGACACGATCCACAGTAAGCGTTAGCCCGGCGTCAGACTTTTCGACGGACTTCAGCGCACGACCCAGCTGAAACTTCAGTCCGCGTTTCGACAGCGCACGCTGTGCCAGTTTCGCGATCTCTCCATCGATGCCGGGCAGCACGCGGTCGAGATATTCGACAACAGTGACCTTGGCGCCCAGACGCGCCCAGACCTGACCCAGTTCCAGTCCGATCACCCCGGCGCCGACGACGACCAGATGGTCGGGTACGGTTTCCAGCGCAAGCGCACCGGTCGAGCTGAGGATGTCCTGCTCGTCAATCTCGATGCCATTCAGAGGCGTCGGTTCCGAACCGGTGGCGATCAGGATGTTCTCGGCCTCATGCACATCATCGCCAACCTTGACCTGCCCGACGGCGGGAATACTGGCCCAGCCCTCGATCAGGTCCACGCCGTTTTTCTTGAACAGAAACGCGATGCCCTTGGTCAGATCACCGACGATCTTGTCCTTACGGCCCATCATCGCGGGGACATCGATGCTGGCCCCCTCGACCGCAATGCCATGGGAGGAGAGATGTGCAAGTTCGGCATATTTGGCCGAGGAGGTCAGCAACGCTTTGGAGGGAATGCACCCCACATTCAGGCAGGTTCCGCCCAGTGCCCCGCGTCCTTCGACGCAGGCCACTTTCAGTCCCAGCTGTGCCGCGCGGATGGCAGCAACATAGCCGCCCGGGCCGCCGCCGATGACAATAAGGTCGTAGGTCATTTCTTGGTCTTTCAGTAGATCGGGTGGCTTGCGCACAGGGTGCGGACTTTTTCGCGGGTCGCTTTTTCGATGGCTTCATCGCCGTTGGGCGACTGCGCCAGCGCATCCAGCACGTCGCCGATCAGGTGGCCGATCTGCTTGAACTCCTCGGGGCCAAAGCCGCGGCTGCATCCGGCCGCTGTGCCCAGACGGACACCGCTGGTGACGGTGGGTTTTTCCGGGTCGCCCGGTACGCTGTTCTTGTTGCAGGTGAATCCAGCACGCTCCAGCGCCGCTTCGGCGTCCTTGCCAGTCACGCCGACGGGGCGCAGGTCGACCAGCATCAGGTGGTTCTCAGTCCCGCCGGATACGATGTCACAACCGCGCGCCATCATGACGTTGGCCAAGGCCGCCGCGCTGTCGACCACGCGCTGTATGTAGTCCTTGAACTCGGGCTTCAGTGCCTCGCCAAAGGCCACCGCCTTGCCTGCGATCACGTGCATCAGCGGGCCACCTTGCAGGCCGGGGAAAACGGCCGAATTGATCTTTTTGGCCAGCGCCTCGTCATTGGTCAGGATGATGCCGCCGCGAGGGCCGCGCAGGGTCTTGTGGGTGGTCGAGGTGACCACATGCGCGTGACCGATGGGCGAGGGGTGCAGACCGGTGGCAACCAGCCCGGCGATATGGGCCATGTCGGCCAGCAGCCAGGCGCCAACCTCATCAGCAATGGCGCGGAAACGGGCAAAGTCGATCTTTTGCGAATAGGCCGACGCACCGGCGATGATCAGCTTGGGCTTTTCGGCCTTGGCCAGCGCCTCGACCTGATCATAGTCGATCAGACCGGCCTCGGTCAGGCCGTATTGTACCGGGCGGAACCATTTGCCGGATTGCGCGGGCTTTGCGCCGTGGGTCAGGTGACCGCCAGCATCCAGTGACATGCCAAGGATCGTGTCGCCGGGGCTGAGCAGCGCCAGCTTGACGGCGCCGTTTGCCTGCGCGCCCGAATGCGGCTGCACGTTGGCGTATTCACAGCCGAACAACTGCTTCAGCCGGTCGATCGCTTCGACTTCGACCTCATCCACATATTCGCACCCGCCATAGTAGCGGCGGCCGGGATACCCTTCGGCGTATTTGTTGGTCAGCACCGAACCCTGCGCCTCGATCACGGCCTGAGAGACGATGTTTTCGGATGCGATCAACTCGATCTGTTCGGCCTGACGTGTGCCTTCGCGCGCAATCGATGCGGCGATCTTCGGGTCGGCCTCGGCCAGCGACGTCTTGAACATAGTCTCCTCCTCTTCTTCGAATCCCCAGTTCGAGAATTTGTTTCCTATAGTGGAATTAGTTCCCGCAAATCAACAAAAATCTCGTATTCGTAAAGTTGCGTGCGAATAGGGGAACGTGTAACCTGCGGTAGAATAGGGAGATTTTTATGGGCGAAGACCAAAGGAACGAAGCCTCCGCACCTGAGGAGCTGGACGAAGGTGCCGCTTTGGGGCGTTCGATTCGGGATGCGCGGCGGGAAAAAGGCTGGACGCTGGAAGAGGCTGGACGCGCTGCAGGAATCGGGCGTTCCACCTTGTCCAAGATCGAAAACAACCAGACAAAACCCAGTTTCGAGATCGTGCGACGCCTGACCCAGGCGCTGGATCTGAAACCACCGCAGCTGTTTCTTCAATCAGGTCAGACGGGTATCACCGGTCGACGGGATTATACGCCGAAAGGGCAGGGCGAGTTTCGTGAAACCGCAACCTATCTGCACGAGCTGCTGTGCTCGGACCTGACCAGCAAACGGATGCTGCCCTATGTCGCTACGATCCGGGCGCGGGATATTTCCGAGTTCGACCCGTGGGTGCGCCACTCGGGCGAAGAGTTCATGTATGTGCTGAGCGGTGAGTTGATCTTTATCTCGGAGCACTACCGGCCATTGCCGATGAAGGCGGGGGATTCACTCTATTACGACAGCAGCATGGGTCATGGGTGCGTGTCCACCAGCAAGGAGGACGCCCAAGTTCTTTGGGTGTCGCTGGAGTAATCCGAGGAAGGGGGGTAAGCCGGGGCATGCGCTGCCCCAGAGCCCGCTATGCCTCCCAGGTCGCGATCGGGTCGCCTAAGAGGGCGCGATTGACTGTGACACCCAAGCCGGGCGCATTGGGCGGCACCACACCGCCATCCTTGATTGGCGCGTCGAAGCTGCCGGTTTGAACCGTCACCATGTCCCGCGGGTCAAGTACGCAGCGCAACAGGCGCTCGGGCACGGTGGCCCCCATGTGAAAGATCGAAGCGGCTGACAGGGTGGAACCGACCGTGTCCTGCACGCTGATCGTAAGACCGGCGGCCCGACAAATGTCGCGATGGCGGCGGGCGTGGGTCAGGCCGCCCGCCTTCGATATCTTCAGCCCGATCCCGTCCGCCACGTCCAATGCCACCAGTTTGGCGATGTCGCCATCTTCCTGCGCAAGCTCGTCAAGGATGATCGGAACGTCGCATCGTTGGCGCAGTGAAAGGGTCTCGCGCCAGGTGGCGCAGGGGGCTTCCAGCACGAAATCCAACCCGTCCGGCAGGGCGCGGAGCATCCGCAGGGCGGTTTCGGGGATCAGCCCACCATTGGCATCGACGATGAAGTACTCGCCCGGCTGACGATCCGCCAGCGAGGCTGCGATACGTTCGGCATCCAGTTGCGGGCCACCTTCGCTGTCCAGTGCGCCGACTTTCACGGAATGGCCCATATAGCCCATTTTGCGATGTTCGGCGACGCGCGCGCGCATGTCTTCCGGGGTGCCGGCATAGATTGAACTGATCGTCGGAAGCCGGTTTCCCGTGCCGCCGCCCAACAGTGTATAAACCGGCAGGCCCACGGATTTTCCGAACATGTCCCAACAGGCCAGATCGATGGCGTTTTTGGCGTGGTTGTGCCCCAAAAGTGCCTCGTCCATCGCGTCGTTGATCCGATCTACATCGCGCGGATCACGGCCGATCAGATGTGGTGCGATCTCTTCGATCCCGGCGCGTGCGCCACGGGCGTGGGCGGCGATGTAATTGGGGCCGAAGGGGGTGCTTTCACCCCAGCCCTCGGTGCCATCGTCGGCGGTCAGGCAGACCATGACGCTGTCGAACCCGGTATAGATCCGACCGCCCGACAGCTCGTAGCTGCCGCCGGAATAGGGCATGTGCAGCTCGAAAAGGTCGATTTTCCTGATCTTCATCGATCACTCCTGCGGCGGGATCAGCACAAGCTGGCCGGTGTGCTTCTTGGCCAGAAAGTCTTCTTGAGCGGTGGCGATGTCGGACAGCGGATAGGTCTTGGCCACAACAGGACGGATTTCACCCGCCTCGATGTATTTCACCAGGTTTTCGAACACGACGTCTTCCTGGAACGTGCAGCCGTACAGCGTCAGGTCTTTCAGGTAGAGCGTGCGTACGTCGATTTCGCAGATCGGCCCGGCGATGGCCCCTGCGGTGGCATAGCGGCCCCCCCGGCGCAGCACGTCCAGCAGGCTGGGCCATTGCGGACCGGCTACCAGATCGACGACAACGTCGATCGACCCTGCGCCCAGTTCGGCCACCAGATCGGCATCACGATCCAGAATACGGTCAGCACCCAGCGCCCGGACGGCCTCGACCTTAGAAGGAGAACACAATGCGATCACCGTGGCACCGCGCCGCTTGGCCAGTTGCACGGCAGCTGAGCCGACACCGCCCGAGGCGCCGGTGATCAGAACCGTTTCGGCCCCGACACCTGCGCGGTGCAACATGCCTTCGGCAGTGGAATAGGCGCAGGGGATTGCGGCCAGTTCAGCGTCGGACCAGTCACAGTCAACCGCGTGGGTCTCTTGCGCGGGGGCTTTGCAGTATTGAGCGAACCCGCCGTCGCATTCGCTGCCGATGGTCCAGCATTCATAGGGGCGGTAATCCACATAGGTCCGCAGCATGTTGCGTACGATCACCCGCTCGCCAAAACGGGCGGGGTCCACGCCCTCGCCAACGGCAACAATATGGCCGCAAACATCCGCGCCCTGAATGCGCGGAAAGGTCAGCGGCACGCCCGACCAGCTTGCGTCATCGTCATCGACCGTGTCGAACCCTTCGGCCCCGCCGGTTTCGGTATCGGCCGTCACGGCCTTGGAATACCACCCGATACGCGTATTGATATCGGTGTTGTTCACACCCGCTGCGGCGACGTGGATCAGCACCTCGCCCGGCCCCGGCTGCGGCGTGGGCACGTCGGCACGATAGTCCAGTTTGTCGATACCGCCATGGCCTGTCAGCAGGACGGCTTTCATTGTTTCAGGGATCATCTCAGCCACCAAAAGACGCAACGGGTGCGCCAAAGAGCGCCTCATCAGGGGTCACGCCCAGACCCGGCCCGGTTGGGCGATCGATATGGCCGCCCACAATCTGTATGCCATTCTCGGCGTCGTAGTTGCCTTCGATATAGGGCGCGGCCAGCCAGACCCCTTCGCACAGTTCGGGTTTGACGGTTGCGCCGATCTGGGTGCAGGCGGCGGCAATGATGTCTCCGCCCCAGCTGTCGTCGCAGGTATGCGGCAGGTTGCGGGCCTCGCAAATGTCGCGGAATGTGCGCATATGGGTCAGACCGCCGATGCGTGTGACCTTCATGCCAAATCCATCCACCAAACCGGTGCCAGCGGCCGAAATGACCGTGTTCAGATCGACGCTGTTTTCATCCATGTAGATGCCGTGGCTGACCTGCGGGCGGATCTTTTCCAGATCCTGCACGGTGTTGCAGGGCTGTTCCATGATGAAGGGCACATGCGGCAATTCCCGGCTGACGCGCAGGGCGTCGCGGGTTGTCCAGCCGCGGTTGCCATCCACCGCCAGACGCATACCAGATCCTTTGACGACCTCCCAGACTTTTGAGATCGTCTCGATGTCGATCTCGACCGGGCGACCGCCAACCTTGACCTGCAGACGCGGATAGCCTTCGTCCAGCTTCTCTTTGGCCAGTCTTGCAATGTCGTCCGGCGCGCCGACGCCGGTGGCGTAGTAGGACGGCACACGGTCAGTCACCGCGCCCCCCAACAGGTCGGCGACATTGACGCCCAGCGATTTGCCGAAAAGGTCATAGGCAGCGATATCCAGCGCGGCCTTGGCATAGTTGTGACCGGTCAGCAGAGTGTCCATCTTGCGGCGCAACGTGCCAGGTGTTGCTTCGGCGCCGATCAGCCCTTCGGCCATCACCTTCAGTGCAGCACGCGCGCCGTCCGCATGGGCCTCGGCATAGGTTGGGCCGACCGGGCAGGTCTCGCCCCAGCCGACATGACCCGTGTCCGACACCAGTTTGACGAGAGTGGTGTCCAGTGCCCAGACAGCGCCGCTGGCCATCGTATAGGGGCCATTCTTGACCGGTAGGTCATGGGAATAGATGTGGACTTCCTTCAGTTTCATGTCAGGGCTTTCTGTTGGTTTGAAGGGGTTATTCAATGCCCGCCGCAGCCAGGATCAGGCCTGCGGTTCGGAGTGTCTGGCGGCTGGCCCGCTCCGGCCCGATCAGGCGGGCGGCTTCGGTCAGACCTTCGTGCAGAACAAACAACTGGTCGACCAACGTGTCCGCATCACAATCCGGAGAGACATCAAGAAGCCGACGGCGAAACTGTGCCCGCACTTCGGACTTATGTGCCTCGACCGCTGCAAGTATCGGGGCGCTGTCGGGGTAAGCGGATAAGGCATTGCGAAACAGGCAACCGCTATTCGATATCCCGAACAGCCAATCGGACAACCGTTGAAGAACATGGACAACACGCGCTGCGCCGTCCTCGGGGCCTTCGCCGATCCAGTCTGCATAGGCGCGGTCCCGGTGCTGCAGCGCGCCCACGACCATTGCCTCGCGGCTGGGAAAATACTTGTAGAGGGTTCTCAGCGAAACATCCGCGCCCGCGCGCAGAGCCTCGACGCCGGGTCCGGCAAAGCCCATTTCCTCGAACTGACCATGCAGACGGGCGGCAATCTGGTTTTTCATGTCGATCATAAAAAGGTGGTAGAGTGATCGCTCTACCTTGGGCTTCACTAAAACCGACGTGTTTCAAGGCGGCGGCGACACGACGCCGGGCCGGCACTCAAAGTAATCGTTCGGAATCAATTGAGCACTGAAATTCCACTGTAGTCGCCGAAGGGTGTGTAAAGAATGCTCTAAGCCACGAATAAGGAAAGAAAATTTAGGTGGTTTCCGCCAGCCATTGATACACAAGATTGGCACGATCAGATGCAGTGTTGTGGAGCGCGACGTAGAAGTCCAGCGGTGAGGAGATCGCCTGCGGCAGCAGGCTGACCAGCTTCCCGGATGCGACAAGCTCAGACGTCAGCCCTTCCCATCCCAGCACGGCTCCCATGTCGTCCTGTGCGGCCTGAAGGGCAATGGTGTAATTGTTGACGCGATGTGCCGAGTTCAAAGGCCCGTCGTAGCCCAGTTGGTTGGTCCACTCGCGCCAATCCGTCCACCCCGTTCCCGGCGCATCAAGATGAATCAAAGGGATACGCGCCAGGTCCTGGATGCCGGTAATGCGGTTCTGTTCCAGAAACCGAGGGCTGCCGAGGGCCATGATGCGGTCGCGAAACAGAACACGGTGGTTCGCCTTTTCAAGCGAGGCGTCCCCATAGAAAATGCTGAGATCGCATTTCGAAGTGTCGAACCCCAAATCCGTGACCACTTGCGTCACCGATATATGCCCGTAGCTTTTCCAGAATTGCGCCAGTCGGGGCGTCAGCCAAAGCGAACTGACGGCCGTGCTGGACCGAATTGTCACTCCGGATCTGTCATATTGCGACCGCAGCTGCTGCAAGGCCTCGCTGATACCTTCGAACCCTCGCTGCAGGGCGACCAGCAGGTAGGCCCCGCTTTCGGTCAGCTCAACCCCGCGATGGTGACGACGAAACAACGAGCAGTTCAGCTCCTGCTCCAGTGATTTCACCTGGTGGCTGATTGCCGCAGGGGTCACGTTCAGCTCTGCCGCGGCGTTTTTGAAGCTGACATGGCGCGCCGCAGCCTCAAAGCTGATCAACGAACCAAACGGGGGAAGTTCATATGGGCCTTTGGGCAAGGTTCTCTGACCTGTAGTGGCTGATTTCCGGTATTTTATTTATGAACGCGTCATTCTTGGGTTAGCTCAATTAACTCAAAGTGAATTTTTTTGCAATTGCCTATTGGCCCGCTGACCGCAATGCTAGCCCTCAACATTCGGGGAGGTGCCTGTCTCAGGCAGCAGGGGGGCGTTCATGGTGACGTACTTGCCTGCATTCCCGGACAAACCCGGCTTCAGCGGCTTGCCAGAAGGTCCGGGTTTCTGGCCGGTTTTCGGCGCAAGTTAGGGAGTCGATTGAATGAAGTCGCATGCAAAAGTTGTGGTTGTCGGTGGCGGGTGCGTTGGGGCATCGATCCTTTATGGCCTGACCGAACATGGGTGTTCGGACGCGGTCATGCTGGAGCGTACGACGCTGACCTCGGGATCGACCTGGCACGCAGCGGGTTTGCTGGTGACCTTTGTGCGGTCGCACAATGTCTCGAAGATGACGATGGAAACCATCCGCATCTATTCCGAGGTTGAGGAAAAGATGGGTGCCTCGGTCGGGCTGCGTAAAGTGGGACAGCTGCGTGTCGCCAATACCGAGAAGCGCTGGGATGAGTTTCAGTCCTACATTTCGATCGCCGAAGCCGCAGGCGTGCCCTGCAAACTGGTAACACCGGAAGAGATCGCCGAGATTCATCCGCTGCTGAACCAAAGCCCCGACATTCGCGGTGGCATCCTGCATACCGAAGATGGCTATGTGAACCCTGCCGATATCACCATGGCACTGGCCAAGCTGGCGCGGGATGCAGGTGCAAAAGTCTATCAGAATACCGAAGCGCAATCTTACGAAAAGCTGGACAATGGCCACTGGAAAGTGACCACCAACCAGGGCGAGATCACCTGTGAACACCTGATTTTCGCCACCGGCAACTATGCCCGCGAGAACGCGCGCCGGGTGGGGCTGGACTTGCCCTGTATTCCGATCGTTCACCAATACTGGACCACCGAAACCGTGCCGCTGCTGAAAGAGCGTCGCGCGCAAGGCCTGTCGGAATTCCCGATCCTGCGCGACGAGGATTACGGTGCCTATCTGCGCGAGGACGTCGGTGGTATCCAGTTCGGTCCCTATGAGTTCACCAAAGACCTCAAACTGTTTGCCGAAGACCGCGTGCCGCCCGAATTTGGCGCCGACCTGCTGCCCGAAGATTTCGACGCGGTGGAAACCCAGTGGGAGCGCGCTATCGAACGCGTCCCGACGCTGGGCGAGGTCGGCATCAAGGCCAACACCCGCGGCCCGTTCCAGATGACCCCGGATGAACTGCCGCTGGCCGGTCCCGCACCGGGGCATGACAACCTGTGGCTGGCCGAAGGTATGCCGGGCGGCATCCTGTGGGGCGGCACCGTGGGCCATCGTCTGGCCAAGTGGATCGTCAACGGCGATCCAGGCATGGACATGTCGGAACTCGACCCGCGCCGTTTCTCGGATTACGCGTCCAAGCGCTGGACGATGGACAAGGTGCGCGAGACCTGGGGCACCCACATGAACGCGCATGTTCCGGGTGAAGACTTCCCCGAGGCGCGCCCGATGAAGACCATGGGTTCTTACGATCTGCTGACAGCCCAAGGCGCGGTTTGGACCAGCTTCAATGGCTACGAATTCCCCCGCTGGTTCGCCAAATCGCCGGAAGAGGCCATTCCCGAGCACAGCTTCCGTCGCACCGATCACATGGAACTGGTGCAGGAAGAGGTGCGCCGCACGCGGGAAGAGGCCGGCTTCATCGAGATGTCGCCGATGACCAAGTTCACGGTGCGCGGACCGGGCGCCGCCAAATGGCTGGACGGCCTGATGGCGAACAAACTGCCCAAAATCGGCCGTATGACCCTGTCGCTGATGCTGAACGACCAGGGTGGCATGGATGCGGAATACACCATCGTTCGGTATGCCGAGGATGACTTCTATCTGATCTCGACCCCGAACTGGCGGGCTTATAACTGGGATCAGATACAGCGCTTGCTGCCCAAGGACGGCTCGGTCATCATGGAGGATATCTCGGAGCAGCTGGGCGTGATCGCTCTGGCTGGTCCGAATTCGCGCGAGATCCTGTCGAAGCTGACGGATAACGATCTGTCGAACGAGGCCTTCCCGTGGCTGTCGGCGCAGATGGGCGAAGTGGGGTATGCCAAGGGTGTGCACCTGCTGCGTGTGTCCTACACCGGTGAGCTTGGCTGGGAGTTGCACCACCCGGTTGGCTACAACCGTCACATCGTGGATCAATTGCTGAAGGCGGGCGTGAAGCCGTTCGGGCTTGAGGCGCTTGAATCCATGCGGCTCGAAAAATCCTATCGCGCCATCAATCGCGAAATCTGCAAGGATCTCACCCCGTATGAGGCCGATCTGGGCCGTTTCGTGGCCATGACCGAAAAAGTCGGCGGGCAGGTCTGCGAACGTGACTTCATCGGCAAGGCGGCGCTTCTGGCTCAGAAAGAGGCGGGCGGGTATAATATTCTGGTCACGCTGAAACTGCCGTTCTGCGATACCTCGGTAATGTTCGACGAGGGCGTGTACGCCGACGGCAAACTGATCGGTCGCGTCACCTCCGGCGGGTTCTCGTACTACTGCAACCACGACATTGCGATGGCACTGGTACCGCAAGACATGGCCGCACCGGGCACCAAGATGCAGGTGCAGGTGCACAATGAAATGCGCGATGCCGAGGTGATCGACACCTGCGCCGTTGACCCAACCAGCGCCCGCGCGCGCGCCTGATCCGGAGGAGGTGCAATGACACAAGCAAGAGCACGTTCTGGCCGAGGCGGTCGTGCAGCGCGGGTGCAGGCCCGCACCAATCCGCCGCCGGTTTACCTGCCGACGCTGAACCGCAAAGTCGGGCCGATTGATCTGCTTGGCCCCGAAGGGGTCGAGAAGATCCACAACGCGGCCATGACGATCCTTGAGACCACCGGTATCGAATTCCGTGACCCGGTGGCCCTGGCCGACTGGAAGAAATACGGCGCCGATGTGCAGGGAGAGCGAGTCCGTATTGGTCGGGACATGCTGATGGACCTGATCTCGGCGGTTCCGTCGGAATGGGGTTATGCGGCACGCAATCCGGACCGTTCGTTGCGGGTTGGCAACCGGAACTCGGTGTTCGCCAACGCCTATGGCGCCCCGTTTGTCTATGGTCTTGATGGTGTGCGCCGCCCGTCGATGCTGGAAGATGCGCACAACTTCTTCAAGCTCAGCCAGATGAGCCAGTCGATGATGGTTCCGGGCGTCCTGCCGGTCGAACCGCAAGACGTGCCCGTGCCGCAGCGCCATCTTGAGCTTGTCCATGCGGCGCTGACGCTGACGGACAAGCCGATCAAAGGGTCGGTGCTGTCGGAACAGGCCGCACGCGACTCGGTTGAGATGACGCGCATCGTGTTTGGCGAAGAATTCGTGGACAACAACGTGGTGATGGCCGCGCTGCTGAACTGCAACACGCCGCTGGTGTGGGACGAAACCATGCTGGAAAGCCTGCGGGTTTACGCCAGTGCCAACCAGCCCTGCCTGCTGTCACCCTTTGTTCTGGCGGGGGCGTCAACGCCCGCCAGCCCGCAGGGCGGTGTGGCGCTGCTGATCGCGGAATCGCTGGCGGGTATGGCTTATAGCCAGATCATCCGGCGTGGCGCGCCGATGGTTCTGGGCGTGGCGATCATGGGTGTATCGATGAAGACCGGTGCGCCAATGATGGGCTCGCCCGAGCCGGGCCTGATGAACCTGTTGGTGGGTCAGATGGCGCGCTTCTATGGCGTGCCATGGCGAACCTGCACGATGTGGACCGGGGCAAAGTCCCCGGACATGCAGGCGGCGTTTGATACGGCCAACACCATGTGGCCGGTGCTGCTGGGCGGTGCCAACTACATCGTGCATTCGGCAGGTTTTCTGGAAGGCGCGCTTGGGGTCAGCTACGCGAAATGGGTACAGGACACACGGCAGCTTGAGAACTTCCACCGGTTCTTCAGCGGGCTTGAGGACGAAAACCTGGATGCGATTCTGGATGACATTGCCGAGATCGGTCCCGGTGGCCACTTCCTGGGGACGGACCATACCCGGGAAAATCCGCTGCACATGAACCCGCTGCAGAACAATGACAGTTTCGAACAGTGGGAAGCGGAAGGGTCGAAAACCGCCGAAACCGTCGGCAACGAAGAGGCGCAGCGCATTCTGGACAACTACGTCAAGCCGCCGATGCCGGATGATCAGCGCGGGGCGCTTGACGAATTTGTTGCCAAGAAGAAGCTGGAATATCAGAACTCGTAACTGAAAACGCGGGCGTGCAAGCGCCCGCCAGCCAGACACAAGGACAGGATGAGGCTTATGACTGACGCCCCGACGAAAACGCTCTCACTCGAAGAGGTGAAAGCATTGGCCAAATCTGTCCTTGTGTCCGCAGGCATGGACGAACGCGGAAGTGATATTCTGGCAGATCTGGTTATGCGGTCCGAACGTGACGATCCGCGCAGCCATGGATTGCGGATGCTGCCGGTCTATGCGCAAAGCTTTGAATCGAAATATGCAAACCCTACGGCCAATCCCACCGTTGAACGCATTGCACCGGGCGTTTTGCGCGGTGATGGGGACAATGGCTACTACCAGATCGTCGGGGCGGATGCGCGGGATGAGTTGATTGGGATGGCCCGGGAAAACGGGATCGCGTCCTTCACCTGCGCCAATTGCCACCATCTGGGCGCGCTGCGGTTCGATACGGAGCCGCTGGCGCAGGCGGGGCTGGTCGCGCTGGGGGTTGTGAATTCGTTGTCGATGGTCGTGCCCCAAGGGGGCCTACGTCCGGTCTTCGGCACCAATCCGATGTCCTTTGCCTGCCCGCGCCAAGAGGCCGAGCCGGTGGTCTGGGATCAGGCCTCATCCGTTGCTGCACTGATGGACGTGCGCATGGCCGCCGCCGAAGGGCATGACCTGGCGCGGCCCAGTGGGCTGGATACTTCGGGTCAGCCGACAACCGATCCGAACGCCATTCTGGAAACCCGCAGCCTGCTGCCCTTTGGCGAACACAAAGGTGCGGCCATTGCCTTCCTGATCGAGGTGCTGGGTGCGGCGCTGGCCGGAGGCACCTTGTCGGTCGACAATAAGGAGCGCGAGTCCTTTGGCGCCCTCAACATCAAAGGTGGTGCAACCCTGATCGCGATTGACCCAAGCCGGTTCGGCAATCCCGCGTTCAACGACTACGTTACTCGTATCTGTGCCGAGATCGAGGGCAACGGAACCGCGCGCGTGCCCGGTGACGGGCGGCTGAAAAACCGTGCGGCGACCGAAGCGAACGGAGTTTCGGTCGCGCCGGACCTGATGGCACAGTTGCAGGCGTTGTAGGAAAGGTCGCAAGACATGCCCGATTTGGTGGTGATCGGCGGTGGCGTCGTGGGTATCTCGTGCGCGCTGGCTTTGCAGGCCGAGGGGTTTCATGTCACCGTCATTGAGCCGGGTCCGGTGGGTGAGGGGGCCAGCTGGGCCTCGTGCGGATGCATCGCAGTGGGCGAGATCGTTCCTTTGTCTCAACCCGGAATGCTTCTGAAAGTTCCCGGCCTGTTGATGCATCCCAAGGCGCCTTTGACATTGCGCCCGAGCTCGGCCCTGCGACTGACACCGTGGTTCACCCGGTTTGTCGCCAATGCACGCCCTTCGAAAATGCGGGCAATTGCAGCGGATTTGGCGCGGCTAACCTTTAGGGCAACCAAGGATTTCAAGGCGCAATTGGCCGATATCGGGCGCCCGGAACTGTTGGTGGAACGCCCTGTCATCAAACTGTTTGACGGGGATGACGATCGCGCCAGTATGACTGCGGCCTTTGATCTGGCGCGCGATCTGGGATGTTCGATCGAAGAAGTCAGCGGCGGGGATGCACATGACATGGACCCGGCCATCGCACCGGATTTCAAATATGCCGCCCTGCTACGGGACTGGAGCTTCGTGACCGAACCCAAGCGACTCGTTGAGGCGATGCACGAAACCTTCGTAAATCGTGGTGGAACGGTCATTTCTGGCAGCGCAATCGGGTTCGACCGGAACGGTCGTCAGATAACGGCCGTGAAACTGCAAGATGGCCGCGCCATTGCGGCAGACGAGTTTGTCTTGGCCGCTGGCACGCGGTCCCGTGATCTGGCGGTGGAACTGGGCGTTCCGCTGCAGATAGAAGGCGTCATTGGCTATTCCACGGCCCTGAAGAACAGCGGAGTCGACCTGTCCCATACCGTGTTCTACGCAAAGGGCGGGTTCGGCATCACACCTTACGACGGTGCGCTTGCCGTTGCCGGGACAATTGAATTTGCCGGGGCCGAGGCCCGCCCAAACTGGAACCGTGCGGATATTCTGGTTGAAAAGGCACGGCGGGTTCTGCCTGGGCTACAGACAGGCAGCGCCGAACACCGGTTCGGACGGCGGCCGCTGACACCGGACACTCGTCCGATCATTGGCCGCAGCGGAAGGCTGGCCAATGTCACCTTCGCAACGGGCCACGGGCAATTGGGTTTGACGCTGGGCGCGACAACGGCCCGGCTGGTGGCGGACGAGGTTGCAAACCGGCAGTCGCCGATCGACATACAGGCATACAGCCCGGATCGTTTCTCGGGGTAAACCGCCACCGGGCTATTTCGTGCGGCGTGACTTTTTCGACAACGAAGGTCTCTAACCCAAAGCCCTGTATTGATTTTTTGCAAGGCGGTGGTTATGCAGCGCGTTCTGTTTCACCCCGAACCCCACGGAAGACCAATGTAACGCTTACGCACATATCCAATCCTTCAACCTGACCATTCTGGCCGGGTGATTTTGTGCGGCTTCATTACATTGTGAGACAGTTATGGAAATCTACAAATACCCGCGCACGCGGCACATTGAAGGTTCGCGCCTTCAGGTCGGCGATCTTGCGGATGACAAACCCATCAAAGAACTGGCAGGCCAACATCTGATCGTCGAGGAAAAGCTCGACGGTGCCAACGCGGCCGTTTCGTTTGATAAAGACGGAAACCTGCTGCTGCAAAGCAGGGGGCACTATCTGTTGGGTGGCGGCCGAGAGCGCCACTTTGCGCTGTTCAAAACCTGGGCGGCGGCACATGCACACACGTTCCTGCCTGTGCTTGGCCAGCGCTATGTCATGTATGGCGAATGGATGTATGCCAAGCACACGGTCTTTTACGATCGCCTGCCGCATTACTTCATGGAATTCGACGTGCTTGACCGTGAAGCTGGCGTGTTTCTGAGCACCGCAGCGCGCCGTTCCTTGCTGGCAGGGTTGCCGGTCATGCCAGTGCCCGTCGTGCATGAGGGCGAGATTGCGTCCGTCGATCAGCTCAATGCCATGGTCCGACCTACACCGTACAAATCACACGATTGGCGGGATGCTTTGGCGAAGGCGGCGGTTCTGTCGAACAGCCGCCCTGACATGGTGCAGCAGCAGACCGAAGACAGCGATCTTGCCGAAGGGTTGTACATCAAGCTTGAGGACGCGAGCCAGGTGCAGGACCGGTTCAAATTTGTACGCGGTGACTTCCATCAGGCGATTCAGGCGTCGGATGGCCATTGGCATGATCGCCCGATCCTGCCCAATGCGCTGGCCGACGGGATCGACATCTTCGCGCCGAAACTTGGCGTGGAGGGATCGTATGATGCGTAAATTTGCAAATCCCGCAGTGGCGCATCAGCAGTTGTTGAGCATGGTTCCATCCGGTCCGCTCTGGCGCGTCGATTGGGGGGCGATCTGGAATGTGTGGCCTGAATTGGCCGCAATGGATGACTGCCCACAAGACCCCTTCCACCATGCCGAAGGGGATGTTGGCACCCATACGCGGATGGTGGTTGAGGCGCTTGTCGCCGATGAAGACTGGCGGTCGCTGCCGCCAGACGCGCAGAGTTGTGTGTTCTGGGCGGCTGTTTTGCATGACATCGGCAAGCCCTTTGTCACAAAGCACGAAGAGGACGGGCGCATTACCTCTCGCGGTCATTCGCGGGTTGGGGCGTCTGTCGCACGGCAGCTGCTGTGGCACACAGGAACCCCATTTGCATGGCGCGAAAGGCTGTGCGGCATCATCAGCCAGCACCAATTGCCGTTCTGGCTGATCGAACGGGATGATCCGCAACGGCTGGCCATCGAAACGTCCTGGCGTTGCCGTCCCGATCTTCTTTGTCTGCATGCCAGAGCGGACGCTTTGGGGCGCACCTGTGCGGATCAGCAATCGATACTGGATGGCGTTGAACTGGCCGTCGCAACGTTCGAGGAGGCAGGGTGCCTGAACCGCCCGTTTGCTTTCGCGAATGATGAAAGCCGAGTGTCCTATTTCGATTTGCCGGATCGTGACCCGCACTATGCGGCGCATGAAGAGTTCAGATGCAAGGTGACGGTCATGTCAGGCCTGCCGGGCGTGGGAAAGGATACCTGGATTGGCAACAATCGACCGGACCAATCCGTTGTCAGCCTTGACCTGATCCGCGAGGAGTTGGGCGTTTCGGCAACGGACAATCAAGGCCAGGTCATCCAGACCGCGCATGAACGTGCACGGACGCACCTGCGGGCGGGCAGGGATTTCGTCTGGAATGCGACCAACGTCACAAAGCAGAACCGATCACGGATTTTACGGCTCCTGCGGGACTACAACGCACGGATTGAGATCGTCTATCTCGAGGTAGGCCCGGAACAGCTGAACCGGCAGAACCGAAACAGACCGGACGCAGTTCCGGATGCTGTCATCGACCATTTGGCGAAGAAGCTGGAGCCGCCCGAGGCTTGGGAGGCGCACCGCGTAACGACAGTGGTCTGAGTGGCCGCTTGGCCACGATCCTGTTGCGTTTTGGTGACAAGGAAGTCTGACTGCATCCAAAACACTTTGAAGGAATCGGCGTGGTTCAGTAAATGACGGTCTCCATCCGGTCCATTGGGCCTAAATCGTAACCCCAAACAGGAAAGGGACATACATGCTTATTCGTCAATTTGCCCTTTCGGGGCCGATCAACACCTAAGCTGAAATCAGGTCAGGTTTGATCCAGTCGTCGGCGCTTGGCCGACGTATCTTTATACGTATTTTGGGTACTATCTCATGGGCAATTCTGTCTTGGATGGTCGCGCACCTGCTGTGTCCGGCGGTGGCATCATCACGAAATTCTATACATCTGCGGCCTGGATCGAAGGACGGGCCGAACAACAACTGGAAGAGATCGCCGGCTGGGCCGGCGTGCAAAAAATCGCGGCGTTTCCTGACCTGCACCCCGGTAAGCACGGGCCGGTCGGGTGTGCCGTCCTGACGGATCGGATTTTCCCGCAACTGATCGGCAACGACATCGGCTGCGGTATGTCCCTGTTCCAGCTGGATTTGCCTCTGCGCAAGTTGAAGTTGGAAAAGGCGCTGCGTCGGATGCGGGTTCTGGGTGAACCAGCGTCACAAGATCATCGTGGGCGTCTCGAGGAGGTCGATCTGCCCCCGGATCAGTTTGCCGCCTCTCTGGGCACGGTGGGTGGCGGTAACCACTTTTGCGAAGTGCAGGCCTTAGTTGACGCCGACGAATGCGTCGACCTCGACAAGTCACGGCTTTTTCTGCTGGTGCATTCCGGGTCACGCGGGTTCGGCTCTGCCGTTCTTGATGCTTTGCCGCAAGATGCACTTAAAGGCATGGCCGCTGATGGCGAAGAGTTGCACGAATACCTGCAAGATCACGACAGAGCGGTCCGCTGGGCCAGCCTCAATCGCCGGATCATTGCCGAACGCGCATCCGAGGCCCTGCGGGCCGATCTGACCTTGCTGGTGGATGCGCCACATAACCTGTTGGAGCAGCACGTTGACGGTTGGTTGCACCGCAAGGGTGCCGCTGTCGCGGGGGCAAGGTTTGTACCCTTGGCCGGATCGCGGGCAAGCGCCAGCTATCTGATGTCTTCTGCGGATCATGGCGATGCGTTGAACAGCCTCGCCCATGGTGCAGGGCGGCGGTATGATCGGTCCTCCATGCATGGTCGTGTGCGCGCAAAACGGTCCGACATCGAAGCCATGCAGCGCACGCCCTATGGGGGGCGCATCCTGTGTGAGGATCGCGATCTTCTGATCGAAGAGGCGCCACTGGCCTATAAGTCGAGCAAGGCAGTCGCCGAGGATTTGGAGCGCACGGGCGCTGCGCATTGTGCGGCAGAGTTCCATCCGCTTTTAACGTTCAAGAAAACACGCGAGCGGAGGCGGTCATGACAGCGGCTGGACATCTTACGCTTTTGATCACCAGTGGCAGCGGCCCGGCAGAATGCCAACAGGCCGTTGCGGGTGTGCTGAACGCGATGCGCCACGAGGCCGAGTTTTTCGCGGTGGATTTGGATGCAAGTGGATCGCCCACGAAACACGGGTTCAAATCGGCTGTTGTTTTGCTTGGTGGTGCTGACGCCAAAATCTTCGCCAACCGCTGGCGCGGCACAATCCGGTGGCGGGCGAAAAGCAATCTGCGCCCTCAGCACAAACGCGCCAACTGGTTTGTCGGAGTGTTTGACCTTGCGGCGCCTGCGCTGGCATCGGATCGATTTCATGAGCGGGACGTTAAGTTTGAGACTTTCCGGGCAGGTGGGCCCGGTGGGCAGCACCAGAACACGACGGACAGCGCAGTACGTGCGGTGCACGGGCCGACCGGGCTTGCGGTGGTTGCGCGTGAGGAACGTTCGCAGCATCGCAACAAGTCCCTGGCTTTGGCGCGCCTGCGGCAGTTGCTGGCCGCCCGGATTGCAGCGGATGAAGTTGCGCAAAAGGCCGCCCGAAACCAACTGCACCACACTTTGGAACGCGGCAATCCGGTGCGGTGTTTCAAGGGCCACGACTTTCGCGAAGAGCAAGGGGGCTAGATGGAAATGTTCGATCAACTCCTGTCCAACGCTCCGGCCAGCGATTTCTTGGCGGGTGGTTTGGCGCTTGGCGCATTCGGCGTGGTGGCGGCTTTTCAGCGTGTCGCTCGGATCGCGCTCTATCAAGTGGCGGTCAGGCGCATCTGGGTTAGCCTGACCTTGGACAACCGGAGCGCGGCCTATCGCCAATTTTGCATTTGGATGGAGCACAACAACATATTAGTCCATTTTCGGCATGTGCGTAGGACGGACAGCAGATGGGTCAGTGGCACCAATGGCTATCCGAGGTCAAAATACCGGTGACCCTCGGGCCGCATCCACGGCTGGATATCTCGGAAAAGGCGCTGAAAATCCGCGATCAGGTCCCCGACCCGAGCCGTGTGCGTACGGCCTGACAGGCGCGGCATTGTTGCCCCCTGCCGTCGCCGTTGCGGCGGCCGTCGGCAGGCCCGACGTCTACGCGGGTGAACTGCCTGTCTGTTTATTCCAACTGGTCGACGGGGCCTAGGTCACGATGAATGAACTGCAGGATCATGCCCACGCCTATATCGACGAGCGTCCCGCCTGGCCCAAGCAGATCTTTATCGTGGACGAGGTTCCGCTGACTACTGTGGGCAAGATCTACAAACCAACGCTACGTACCGAGGCCGTCAGGCGTGCCATTACCGAGCTGATCCAAAAGGCGCACAACCTTCCGGACGCAGACATCACCGCCACCGACGGCGGCGCCCGAGAGTTGCACGTGACCGTGACTCTGCCGGAACAGTCCGGCTCTACCGTTGCGGCAGTAGAAGAGGCGCTTGCAGATACCAGTTCTCTGCGCCGGCGCAGATCCGGTAAGCGGTGGCGGATCAAAAAGGGGTGTCGATCCCGGCACCCTCTTTCCTGACCACAAACATACCCACAGCATCGCCTTCGTATAGCGAAGAAAACCCTTTTTTACATCGGCTAAGGACGGTGAGTATTCAGCATCGTTGCAGGTGAAACGATATTGAACTACGCTACACGGAACATGCAGCTCGATTCTTTTTTTCCCTACCGATTGGCCGTGGCGTCCGAAGCTTTCTCACGAAACCTGACAGACGTCTACGAACGTGAACTGGGCCTGTCGCGAGAGGAATGGCGTTTGTTGTTTCTGCTGGCAAACGCAGAAAGTGTCACCTCCCTCGACCTCGCGCGCCGTACAACGCTGGACAAGGTGCAGGTCAGCCGGGCTGCAAAGCGGCTTGACGAAAAGGGGCTGATCGTTCGCGAGATCTCAGACACAGACCGTCGGATCCGTGTGTACCGCTGCACGCCCGAAGGGCTTCGTGAATTTCAGCATTTGGAGCCGAAGGTGCGAGAACGGGCCAACAGTATGCTCGACGCGCTATCGCCCGAAGATCGCGAGGCGCTGGAGCGGGGCATAACAGCGCTGATGAAAGTGGCCAAAACCGACTGAAAAATGGGGCAGAGGCCGAAATGACCTCTGCCCGTTCCTGTTACTGCTGATCGGCGGCCGCAAGCAGTGTGCCCGTGCACGGGCCAAACCCGATACGGTAACCATTGCCATGCGCCGCACCACGCAGGGTCAGCGTATCACCGTCTTCAAGGAAGCTGCGTTCTTCTCCACTGTCCAGGGTCAGAGGTTCTTTGCCGCCCCAGCTGAGTTCCAGCAGGCTGCCACGGTTTTCCTTTTCCGGGCCGGAAATCGTACCCGATCCAAGCAAATCACCCACACGCATCGGGCAACCGCTGGTCGTGTGATGGGCCAGTTGCTGGGCCGCGGAATAATACATTTCATTGTAGTTTGTGCGCGCGATCACTGTTTCCGCTGTACCTTCCGGAGCCAGCCCGACCTCAAGTGCGATGTCGTAAAGCATCGGGCCAGGTTCTTGCAAATAGGGAAGCAGTTCCTTCTCGCGCTCAGGCGTTGAGGTGCGGAAGGGTTCCAGCGCTGCTTTGGTCACGATCCACGGGCTGATCGTGGTTGCTGTGGCCTTGGCCTGAAACGGGCCGAGCGGCTGGTATTCCCACGCCTGAATGTCGCGCGCCGACCAGTCGTTGAGAAGGACATAGCCAAAGATCATGTCATCGGCCTGCTGTACCGATACGGGACCATTCGAAGGCTGCCCGACGATTGCGCCCATCTCAAGCTCCAGATCAAACCGCCGGGACGGCGCAAAGATCGGCGCCTCCATATCTGGGCCTTTGAGCTGTCCCCAGGGACGGCGCACATCGGTACCGCTGACCACGACCGAGGACGCCCGGCCGTTATAGCCGATGGGGATATGTAGCCAGTTCGGGGGCAGGGCGTTTTCAGCGCCACGGAACATGGTGCCGACATTGAACGCATGATTGCGGCCCGCGTAGAAATCCGTGTACTCGGCGACGTCGAACGGCATTGCCATCGTGACCGAGGCCATCGGCACCAGATAGGCGGTCAGTTCGTCCTGGCGGGCCGAACCAGCGGCCAGTGCCTCGGTCAGCATGGCGCGGAACTCTTCCCAGACCCCGGCACCAAGCGCCATGAAGCTATTCCACGATCCGTTCGAAAACACAGACGCCTTGGGAAGATCAAGTTTGTTGTCCACTTCCATCTGCGTCAGGTCGAGGATCATATCGCCAATGGCCACACCACAATGCAGCGCGCCCGGGTCGGTTCCGAAAACGCCGTAGGGCAGGTTGTTGAGCGGAAAGTCGGTCGTGGCAGAGTTTGCGCTTTCGACCCACGAGGGTAGCAGTTTCGTCATAATTTCACCTTTAGGCCGCGTCGGGCTGGTTTTCGGGGCGCGCGTCGTTGAACGCCGCAAGAGACAGGGCGCGTTCCTCGATCTCGAGAAGGCGGGGGAAGGGGGACATATCAACGCCCCAGCGATGCGCGTTGTAAAGCTGAGCAACAAGGCAAATATCGGCGAGGTCGGGAGTTTCCCCGAAGCTGAACGCCGTGCCTTTTGGCAGCAAAGCCTGATAGGCGGCAAACCCTTCGGTCATCCAATGGTGGAACCAGTCAAGCTGCCCGTCGGCTGTAAGCCCCATTTGGGCCTTGAGATAGGTCAGGACCTTGAGGTTGTTCACCGGATGGACGTCCAGCGCAATGGTCTGTACGGCAGCCTGAACGTGGGCGCGCATCAGCGGTTCTGTCGGCAACAGCGGCGGCTCTGGCACCGTGGCGTCCAGATATTCGATGATCGCAAGCGACTGGGTCAGAACGGTGCCATCCTCAAGAACAAGGGTCGGAACCCCCTTGCCGGGATTGAGGGCGGCGTAATCGGGGGCACGCTGCTCTCCGGTTACCAGATTGACCGGGGAGGTTTCATAGCTGAGACCTTTGAGATTCAGGGCAATTCGGACCCGGTAAGAGGTCGTAGAACGCCAATAGGAATAGAGTTTCATGACCTCTTCCAGCAATTCTTAGCGTGTTGCCAAAACCCGTCAGCAATCAGGTCCCGCGCCGGATCAGACACCCGGCGCGGGACAGTGCATCAGGTGTTTTTGTTAAGCTCTTTGGCGTGCAGCCAATCCGCGTGTTTCGGTGCTTTCTTGGTTTTCGACCAATCTTCGAGCATCAGCCATTTCACTTCGTCCATCCGCGCCAGCATCGCTTCTTCCTCTGGATCGGGGCAGGCCAGTTCAATCCGGTGGCCCGAGGGATCGAAGAAATAGATCGAGTGGAAGATCGAGTGATCTGTCACACCAAGAACCTCGACGCCGTTGGCCTCGAGATGCTCTTTGAACTCGAGCAGAGTTGCACGGTCTTTGACCTTGAAGGCAATGTGCTGAACCCAGATTGGCGTGTTCGGGTCGCGGCCCATCTCGGGCTTGGTCGGCAGTTCGAAGAACGCCAGAACGTTGCCGTCACCTGCATCCAGGAACAGATGCATGTAGGGGTCCGGCTCGTGGGTCGAGGGCACGTGGTCCTCGGCAATGGCCAGAATGAAATCCATGTTCAGCATCTTGCCATACCACTCGACGGTTTCCTTGGCGTCTTTGCAGCGATAGGCGACGTGGTGAATTTTTTCGACTTTCATCGTGTCTTCCTTTCCGAATGGGTTGGGTTTGGGTGTTTCACATCAGCCCCACAAGCCAGAGCGACAGTGAGGGAATGAGGATGAGCAAGGCCAGCCGCAGGATGTCAGCGATCCAGAAGGGCAGGACGCCCTTGAAGATGGTCGCTAGCGACACGTCCTGAAGAACGCCTTTCAGTACGAAGACATTCATGCCGACCGGGGGTGTGATCAGGCTGATCTCGGTTGCGACAACAACGACGATGGCGAACCAGATCAGCGCGTTTTCGGGGTCGAGCAACAGTTCGTTGGCAAACTCCAACTCGAACATCAGCGGATAGAATACCGGCACCGTCAGCAGGATCATCGACAGGCTTTCCAGCACACAGCCAAGCACCATGTAGACCAGAATGATGAACACGATCACGGCCCAGACCGGCATTTCGTTGTCGATCACAAAGCTGGACAGCGCATCGGGCAGACCGGCGAAGTTGATGAAATTGGTGAACAGCTCGGCCCCGATGATGACAGCGAAGATCATCGCGGTTGCTCGGATGGAATCCATCGTGGCGGCAAAGAATCCGCCCCAGGTCATGGACCGCAAGGCCACAGCGATCAGCACCGATGCGCCTGCGCCCATGCCCGCGGCTTCGGTCGGCGTGAAGAACCCGCCATAGATGCCGGTCATGATGAACAGGAACAGGCCCAGCACACAGAAGACGCCAACCAGATCAGTACGGCTCATCGGTTCGGTGTTTTCTTCCTCCGGCGCCAGCGCCGGGTTCACGCGGACCGCCACCATTACCGCACCCAGATACAGCACCACACCGATAATGCCCGGGATGATCCCGGCGATGAACAGTTTGGCGATGTTGGTTTCGGTCAACAGCCCATAGATGATCAGGATCACCGAGGGCGGGATCAGGATACCCAGCGTGCCGCCCGCCGCGATTGACCCTGTGGCCAGCTTGTCATCATAGCCAAACTTGCGCATCGAGGGCATCGCCACCTTGGACATGGTTGCAGCCGTCGCCAGCGAGGACCCGCACACTGCGGAGAAGCCACCACAAGAAAAGACCGATGCCATGGCGAGACCGCCGCGCAGCTTGCCGAACAGCCGGTCAGCGCCTGCAAACAGGCCATGCGCCACGCCGGACCCGGCCAGCACGTTGCCCATGAAAATAAAGAGAGGAATGACCGACAGGCTGTAGGACAGCGCGGTGTCGAATGCCACCTGGCCGGTCATCGCCCAGGCGGGCTCCCAACCGCGCATATAGGCAAAGCCGAACCCGCCAACTGCTGCCATGGCAAAGGCAATCGGCACCCGCAAAAGGATCAGCCCGAGGAGGACGGCAAAACCGATCAGCGATTCAATCATGGCAGAGCCTCCGGAGGGGTTCGGTTGGTGTCGCGCTCTTTCGGCGGTTGCAGGCCGCGCAGAAAGGCGATGAAGGCCGAGACCATGCAGGACACGCCAGCCAGGTAGCCAAAGGGGGCCAGCGGAACCTCCAGCGCGTTACTGACCGCGCCGTCATGGGCCGCCTTGGCCGCATGGGTAAACAACCGCCAGGCGAAGGTGGCCAAAAGGGCCGCGGAAAAAAGCCCGGCAAAGGCGGTAAGAAAACGCTGGGCATGTTTGCCGAGGGCCATGTTGAGCAAGTCGACTTCGATATGTTCGCGCCGCTCTGTCGTCAGGGGCAGGGCCAGGAAGACTAAAGCTGCAAGCAGAATTTCGGTAAGCTCGAATGCACCAGCCAGTGGTGCATTCAAAAAGTAACGCCCGATCACATCCACACAGGTAATGAGAATGAGGCAGAACAGGATCAAAGCGGCGCCGACACCAAGCGACCTGTCAAGCAGCAGCCCGATATCCAGCCCCTCTTCCGGGGGCTGGTCGGGGAAACGATGGCGAAGCCGCTCCATGGATCAGAAGTCCACGCCAGACTGCTTGCGCAGTTCGTGCAGGGCTGCTGTTCCGTCATAGCCATCCGCCGAGATTGCTTCGGACCACGCTGTTTCGGCGTTAGCGGCCTGAGACTTGATCGCTTCAACGACAGCGGCTGGTGCGTCATAGACTTCAATCCCGGCCTTTTCAGCAGCAGCGCTGCCTTTTTCGTCGGCACCAACCCAGGCCTCGCCAACCAGGGTGGCAAAGGCTTCGCCCGAGATTGCTTCGATCGCAGCCTGGTCCTCTGCGGAAATCTCGTTCCACTTGCCCTCGTTCATGACCATGAACCAGGTCGTGTTATAGAGACCGCCGGGCACTTTCATCGTGTATTTGACGTCCTCGGTCAGCTTGAAGGCGGCAAGGGCGTCATAGGGGAAGGTCACCCCGTCAATCACACCGCGAGACAGTTTCTCATAAACCTCACCCGAAGACATGAAGAGCGTCGTGGAGCCCATGCCTGACATCAGATCGGAAATATAGCCGCCGGGAACACGGATCTTCAGACCGGCAAAATCATCAGTCGTTTCGATCTTGCGGACGTTGTTGTGCAACATGCCGGGGCCATGCACGAACAGTCCCAGAAGCTTGGTACCTTCATGCTCTTTCTGCGCTTCCAGTGGACCGGCGTAAACATTCCAGAACGCTTTGGAACCAGCAACGGCGTCATCGCCGATGAAAGAGAACTGGCCGATCCGCGAACGTGTGAAACGGTCGTCCGTGGTAAAGGAATGCAGGCCGTAGGTGATGTCGGCAATACCGTCGGCGGCCATGTCGTAATGCGCAGGCGGCGGCCCCAGAGGTTTGGCCAGAACACGGACAGTTACCCGACCATCCGTGACCTCTCCAACCTGTTTGGCCCAGGGTTTGATTGCGCCGGCCACGATCGGGTGGCGCGGTGGCAGCCAGCTGGACAGGGCCAGGGTGGTTTCGGCCATTGCGCTTGTTGCAAGCGACAGGGCGATGGTTGTTGCGCCAACGCAGGCGAGGGCGCGGGTTTGCAGATTCAATTTCATAATCTCCTCCCTAGGAAGTGTTAGATTTCGGCGGCTTTGATCGCCTCGGTCAGAACCGAGCGCTCGCCGATGTGATTGGCAAGGATGAGGATCAGGCGGGCACTGAGTGCGTCGCTTTGGTCTTTTTCCAGCCCGTCATGGGCGGCCAGAAGCTCGGCATAGAAATCGTCGACGCCATCGATGTTGGGGGTCAGGATCAAGTCAGTCATGGGGCTTACTCCTTGCCGACTGTGCGCCGGATCGAGGCGCGGATTGCATTTTCGTCAAAGCTGGGGCGGCGGGCGGCCACGTGCTGATCCGGGCGGATCAGGTAAACCGCGCTGTCGGCATCGCCGAGGTACCGCTTTTTCAGGGCGCCGGTTTTGTCATCCTTGACCGAAAGGGCCAGGCGCGTGACCTGAACGCCGTCTTCCTCGATCATGTCGGGGGCATCGGCATCGATGGTCAAAAGGATGAATTTGTCACCCAGTTTGGACAGCAGGAAATCGTCGCCCAGCGGTGCATCCGGGCATACCGAGCCGGGGCGTGACCGCGCGGGGCCATCCAGAGCATCTGCCGAGTTGAGTGGTGAGCCGTCATAGGTGCAGGGCACCGACAGGCGACCGGAGTTCACCATCGGGCGCGCAAATTCGTACTTATCGGACAGCGACAGCACGGCATCGCGCAGAAGGCGGCTTGTTTCGGATTTCGGGGTGATGAAATCGGTCGAACGAGTCGAATTCAGAATGTTCTCATCCGCGCCGTGGATGCGTTCGACGTTATATGTGTCCAGCAGGCTTTCAGGGGCTTCACCGCGCATCACCATACCCAGTTTCCAGCCGAGGTTATCGACATCCTGCATGCCCGAGTTTGCGCCGCGTGCGCCAAAGGGTGACACCTGATGCGCTGCGTCCCCGGCAAAGAACACGCGACCATGGCGGAAGCTGTCCATGCGCTTGCACTGGAAGGTATAGATCGAGGACCAGACCATATCATATTCGACACCTTCACCCAGGAACGCGTCGAGACGGCGGCGGATGTTTTCCTCTTTCATCTCTTCGGTGCGGTCGACGTCCCAGCCGATCTGGAAATCCACGCGCCAGACATCGTCAGGCTGTTTGTGCAGCAGGGTGGACGCACCCGATCCGTGGGTCGGTTCGAACCAGAACCAGCGTTCGGTCGGAAAGCTGTCGTTCTTCATCTTGATGTCGGCAATCAGGAAACTGTCCTGAAACACTTTGCCGGTGAAATCCAGATCCAGCATCGTGCGCAGCGGTGACGAGGCCCCGTCGCACCCGATCAACCAGTCGGCCTCAAGCGTATAGGGGCCATCCGGCGTCATGATCGACAAGGTGACGTGATCGTCGTGCACTTCGACCGCGTCCACGCGGTTCTTGCCGCGGATTTCAATCGGTGCGCCCTGCGCCTGCAGCTCTTCAAAGCGGTCGAGCTGATAGCTTTCGTAATAGGGTTGCTGCATGTTGATGAAGGCCGGGTATTCGTGGCCCTCTTCGGGCAGCAGGTTGAACTCGAAAACCTGGTCGTCCTTGTGAAAGACCTTTCCGAGGTTCCATACCACCCCTTTGTCGACCATCGGTTTGCCGCAGCCATAGCGGCCGGCAACCTCAAGACAGCGTTTGGCAAAGCAGATCGCGCGGGACCCCATGCCGACGCCTTCGTGGTCGTCCAGCACCAGTGTTGGAATGCCCTGACGGCCAAGATCAAGTGCGGTTGCCACGCCGATCGGGCCACCGCCTATCACCACCACGGGGTGGCGAGCCGGTGTTGTGGCGTCTTGATCGGTCGATTTCTTATAGGGATAGCGCTTGTAGGCAAGCGTGTATCTATCATCGAACATCGGTATTGTCCTCTGGCTGCGCGCGTTTCGTTTCGCTTGGACGCCCGGCCAAAACGGCCGGGCTGGTTGCCTTAGCCCTGCAGGGCCTCCCACATTTCAAGGTCGCGCTGGGCGGTCCAGATGCGGGGGGTGTCGATACCGCGGGCCTCGTCATAGGCACGGGCGACGTTGAAGGGCAGGCAATGCTCGTAAATCGCGTAGTCGGCGAATTTCGGATCGCATTCGGCACGCACGGCGTCCCAGGCTTCTTTCAGCGACCCACCACGGGCCGCTACCTTTGCCGCCGGGCGGTAGGTGCTTTCGACGAAATTGCGGGTCTTTTCGATGGCGGCGTTGACCATGTCCTTGCCGACCAAGGCGTCCCCGCGACCCGGTGCGATGGCGTCGACATCGAACCATTTGATCTGGTCCAGCGTATCGCCCCAATCGTTGAAATGCCCGTCACCGCAATAGCAGGCCGAGTGGTATTCGACGATGTCGCCGGTGAACATGACGTTCTGATCCGGCACGTGGATGACGATATCGCCTGCGGTGTGGGCGCGGCCCAGATGCATCAGGTCGACCCGGCGATTTCCAAGGTAAACGGTCATCGTGTCGCTGAAGGTGGTGGTGGGCCAGGTCAGTCCGGGAATGCTCTCATGCCCTTCGAACAGGCGGGGGAAGCGTTGGAATTCGCTGTCCCAATCTTCTTTGCCGCGTTCCACGACCATCGAACGCGCCATGTCGGACATGAGGATCTGCTGTGCGCCGAAAGCACTGGCCCCCAGCACGCGGACCGCGTGATAGTGGGTCAGCGCCACATGGGTGATGGGTTTGTCCGTCACCGAACGCACGCATTCGATCACCTTGTTGGCTAGACGCGGTGTGGCCTGCGCCTCGACAATCATCACGCTGTCATCGCCGATGATCACGCCTGAATTCGGATCGCCTTCGGCCGTGAAGGCATACAGGCCTTCGCCGACCTCGGTAAACGAGATCTTCTTTTCCGACATGTCCCCCTGGGACGCGAATGCCTTGGCCATGTGTAACCTCCAAAGGTGCGATGCTGCCTGAACTCGGTCAATTTAGCCGAGGTTAGACATATTGTTGCATTTGCAACAAAGTCGTTTCATTTGAAACAAAAGTCAACGAAAATCCGAGTTGCGGCAAAATTGAAACGCGCATCCCTTTATTAACAATGACTTCCGGGATGCTCCAAGGAGTAGGTCTAAGGCGCTAAAGTCTTTGTGGCGAAGGCTGAGCTGAAATTGGCGGCAAGTTCGGCCACTTGTTTCGACCGAATTTCAACTGCGGGCCGGAATCATGCCCAGCCGGTCGAATCGCGGTTACTTGGTCTCTGAGTGAAGTTGAAACTGCCAGCGCATCCAGATGTGACGTTCAGTGGCATCTGATTGCACATGCCAGATGCAGGAATTCGTTTCTGCCGCTGTCGCGAAGGGCAGGGGCCCAGTAAGCGAGCCGGGAAAAGTGGGTTCCCGCAACCGCACAGGTATCAATGCAACCATGTTCGAGCCGGTCAAAACAGTCGTGATGCTGGAAAACCAGGCAGTCTGACGGCGATGTGGTGGGATTGGCCCATCTCTGCCTAAATCTGATCAACGCTTGTTTTTCCGGTCGCGCAGGGCGACATGATCGTGTGATCCGCAGCGCAATAACTCTCGAGACTGTCCGGGGCTGTGCGTTGCGATGCATCGAAGTAAGCCACATCCTGATCATCTTCCAGAACGCTGATTGATGTCGGTTTCCAGTGTCTTGAGCTCGGGGGTCCGTACCAGATCCACGTCGCCGGACCGTAAAAGCTGGATCCGCTCATGATCCGGCAATGCCCGCCTGACGCGGACGTGTACCTGTGGCGCAAGCAGATACCTCTGCGGTTGAAGACTGCGTGTCGGCCGAGGGAATACGCTGTGAAACCCAATTCGCCAAAACGATCGCCATGGGGGACATTGTTCGGGTCCATTCGAAAATGACCGATCTGTCGGTCGAAGGCGATCTGAGCATCGGGTACATGGATATCTTTCGCTTCAACGACGAAGGTCTGATCGTTGAGCCTTGGGATATCGAAGAAGCCAAAACCGGTGAATCCGCCAACGAAAATGATATGCTTGGCTATCCGGCTGAATGAGAGTGACGGGGCGGGGCACCTTTCGGTGCTCCGCAGCCTCTATCTGGTCAGTTGAAGGAGCGCTGGATTCCGACCAACACGTGCATGAACGTCTGCTAGGTTTTGCTGACAACTCCGTTCTCGACCCAGTTATCGAATTGAGCCAAAACGGCGTCGCAAAATGCAGCGTCATTGATGTGCGCATCCAGTTCGGTCATCGGCACCCGGCCCGGCATGACCTTGCGGGCTTCGTCGACCATGTCTGCAAGGGCTGCGGGGTCATGGGCTTCCTCGCCTTCCTTGTCCCATGCCTCGACGCCTTGCACCGGCAGGAAGAAATGAACCGGCCCGGTTGCTGCCTCCAGCCGGTTTGCCAGTTCTCCTATCCAGGCCCGGCGTTCCTCGCCGTTGAAGACCGAGCTTTTGATCAGGCGGTTATGTTCGTGAAAGGGGCGGTCTGCATATTGATCGGGTATCTCTTGCCAGCCCGCAAAGTCCAGCAGGTCGAGCGCCCCGGGGGCGACCATCTGTGGCGTGCCAACACGCCCGGCGTTGGTTACGCGATCCTCTCCGCTTGAGACAACGGAGCCTGCCAGCAAATTGCCGAACTCCTGCATACAGAAGTCCATCACGCAGGCAAAGGCGCCCTCGGCGGCAAGTTTCTCGAAGGCCATGCCGCCCATGCCGGTCGAGTGGAACACTGCGACCTCAAAGCCGCGCTCTTCCAATGCTGGCTTCAGGGTTTTCATGTAACGCAGGCAGGACGACCCAAGGCTGGTCATGCCGATCAGAGGTTTGCTGCGATCCGGCGCGATGGCGGCTTTGGCGGCGCCGACCACGGCCCCTGCGGCCTGAGCCAGCGAGGACCGGCAGATTGAATTCATACCGTACAGCCCCCCGGCCCACAGGATCATCTGAATGTCGGGGGCCAGCCGATGCGGCGGGATCAGCGGCGAGAAGCTGACGGTTGAGACGATGTATTTCGGCACCCCCATCGGCAGAGCCTGCGCGCAATCCAGCGCGAGGTCGGTGCCCATAGTGCCGCCAGTGGCCAACATTCCGTCAAACCGGCCATCGGCATAGGCCTTTGCCACTACTTTCGCGGCCCCGGCAGACATGACACGGAACGCCTTGTTCTCGTCCCCCAGCGCGATCACCTCGTCGATGGACATGCCTTCGGAGGCGGCGACGTCGTGTTTCGAGATATCGGTCGGCGTCTCCGGGTCGCCCAGAACGGACACATCCATTGTCAGTACATCTGCGCCCTGCGCCCGTACGGCGTCCTCGATGAACCGCATCTCGGGGTCTTTGGTGTCGTATGTCCCAATCAGCAGGATCGTTTTGTTGGTCATTGGTTTCCTCCCGTCCATGCGTGTTATCCGAGGTAGTGCGTCAGCAGTCCCCGGGCGGTTTCAATGAACCGCGTATTGCGTGCCTGTGACCCATCTTCGTCCATCCGGGACGATATCCAGCCGACATACGTGACCGCGCGCAGGGCCATGAACAGATCGAGATGCTTAGTGTCGAGCGCTCGTTCTGACCGATATCCCTCAAGCAGAGCCTCTTGCAGAGCGTCGTGGTCCGGCTCGCGCAGGTTTTTCAGCATTGTTGTGGCGAGGTCGAACAGGCGGAACCCAAACCCCGCATCGTCGAAGTCAATCAACCAAAGCTTTTCGCCGTGGATCATCACGTTTTCGCGCACCAGATCGGCGTGGATCAGGCCAAAATCCAGCTGACTTTCGATCTGTTGCAAGTGGCTGTTCGCTGTATCGCGAAACGCGGCGAACAGGGCACGATCCTCGTCCGAAAGCGTGGGGTTCTCCCAAAATCGATCCCACAGAGGGGCATCGCCCAGCAGCCCGGCACGGTCCCAGGACCAACGCGCAAAGCCATCTGGCCGGGTCCAGGCATCGCTGGTCTCGTGCAGCTTTGCCATCTCGCGTCCGAGGGCCCGGAATATCCCGGTGCGGTCGTCATGGTCGATCCCGGATTCGGTCGATCCCAGCGGGCGACCGGACAGCCAGTCCAGCATATCGACCTGAATGCCGTCCAGCAGATGCAGATAGCGTCCGTTCTTGGCCGGCACAGGCGTGGGTACACCGACGCCCTTGGCGCCAAGCTCGATAACCCACTGCAACTCGGACCGCAGGGCGGCGTCCGAATGCAGCCCCTGACGGTGCAGGCGCAGGGCAAAGCTTTTCCCGCCGGTCTGAACCCGATAGACATGGTTTTCACGGGCTGCGACCAGAGACCATTCAGCGTCGTCCATGCCCCAAAGGGTCAGGGCTTGCTCGACAATCCGGGTCATAAGGTCAGCGGGGTTTCGGCCAAAACCTCGTCCAGTGTGTCAAACAGCAGATCGGCATTCTCTTTCGAGAACGGCATCGGTGGCCGGATCTTGAGCGTGTTCTTGTGGCGGCCCAGTTTGGAATGGATGATCCCCCGGTGCCGCATCGCATTGATCACCCGATCGGTGAACTCGCTGGCCGGTTCCTTGCTTTGACGATCCAGCACCATTTCGGCCCCGAAAATCAGGCCCGAGCCGCGCACGTCACCGATGAAATCGTATTTCTGCTGTAATGCCGACATGCGGGCGCGGGCATGATCGCCCACCACCTTGGCATTGGCGACAAGGTTCTTGTCCTCAATCTCTTCCAGCACCGCCATGGCTGCGGCGCATGAGACCGGGTTGCCGCCGAACGTGTTGAAGTACCGATAGCCCTTGCGAAACGTGGTCAGGGCTTCGCTGCGCGTCACCACGCCGCCCACTGGATGGCCATTGGCCATCGGTTTGCCCATTGTCATGATATCCGGCACCACGCCCATTTTCTGATGCGCCCACATATGGGTGCCAGTGCGGCCAAAGCCGGATTGCACCTCATCACAGATCAGCAGGCCACCGGCCTTGTGCACCACTTCGGCCACAGGTTTCAGCCAGCCGTCGGGATGGTCGGGGAAGCCTTCGTTCAGGAAGTATGGGCAGACCACCAAGGCGGCGAACCCAATGCCTGACTTCTCATGCTCGGCGATCTGTTCGGCCACGGCATCGGCAAACTTGCGGCCGTCCGGGTCCGGGGTGCGATAGCTGTCAGGGGCTTCCACAAACCGGAAATACTGATCCAGACCAAAGCCAACGGTCGGCACGTTCGACTTGCTCAGCTGGCTGACCAGAGAGGTGTTGCCGTGATAGGTCGCATCCGTGGCGATGATGCCGCGCTTGCCGGTCATGCCCTCGGCCATGCGTAGGGCGATGTCGTTTGCTTCGGACCCGGTGCAGGTCAGGATGGCTGTGTCCAGCGAGGCATCCATCGTGCCGGTCAGTTTCTCGACATAGTCCAGAATACCGTCGTGCAGATAGCGGGTATGGGTGTTGAGCGTCGACGCCTGACGGCAGATCGCGTCGACCACGCGCGGGTTGCAGTGACCGACATGTGGCACATTGTTGTAACAATCCAGGTATTTGCGACCGTCCGCGTCCCACAACCAGACACCTTCACCCTTCACGATATGAAGCGGCTCATCGTAAAAGGTCGAAACATTCGGGCCCAGCAGCTTGGCCCGGCGTTCAACAAGCTCGGCAGATTTCGGGGGAAGCGTCATGCGGTTGGCCCTTGGTCAGAGTTTTATCCATGCGGTTTTCAGATCGAGGTATTTCTCAAACGCATGAAGGGATTTGTCATGCCCATTGCCCGACTGCCCCATGCCACCCAGCGGAACGGTCAAGTCAGACCCGCCATAGGTGTTCACGTGCACGACGCCCGCACGGATTCCCGCGATCATACGGTGCGCGCGGCTCAGGTTCGACGTCCACACCCCCGAGGACAGACCGTAGACCGTGGAGTTGGCCAACTGTATCGCCTCGTCCTCGTCCTTGAAGGGCGTCACGGCCAAAACCGGGCCAAACACCTCGTTCTGGAACAGGTTGTCGGTGGGCTTCACTTTGGTCATTACGGTCGGCGCCATATAGTAACCGCCGGTTTCCTCAAGAATGCGGCCGCCACCTGTGCGACGCTCGGCGCCTTCGGCCTCGGCCCTGGCGACGAATTCCAGGTTGGAGTCCAGTTCGGGCAGTGAATGAACCGCGCCAATTTGCGTGTCCAGGTCCAGTGGGTTGCCGACGCGCATCGCTTCGGCATGTTTGACAAGTTCGGCAACAAATTCGTCGTGGATGTCCTCTTGTACAAGCAGGCGAGATCCGGCGATGCAAATCTGGCCGGCGTTGCGGAAGATGCCGCCCGCCGATACTTTGGCGGCTTCGCTCAGGTCCGGGGCGTCGTTGAAGACGATGTTGGGGGATTTGCCGCCCAGTTCCAGATAGCAGCGTTTCATATTCGACCGTGCCGAGTATTCCAGCAACCGCCGACCTGTCGCGCCCGAGCCGGTGAACACCATGATGTCTACATCCATCGATAGCGCCAGCGTTTCACCCACCACCCGGCCCGAACCGGTGACGACATTCAGCACGCCGTCGGGCACTCCGGCCTCAGCCGCCAGTTCGGCCAGTTTCAATAGCGACAAGGATGCGCTTTCCGCCGGTTTGAGCACCACTGAGTTGCCGGTTGCCAGCGCCGGGGCCAGTTTCCAGCTGCCGATCATCAGCGGCATGTTCCAAGGCACAATCGCGCCAACCACCCCAACCGGCGCGTGATGGATCAGGCCCAACACGCTTTCGGCCGTGGGGGCGATCTGGCCATAGACCTTGTCAATCGCCTCGGCGTAATAGCGGAACGTACCGGCCGCTGACATCGGCTCGGCCTTCATGGCCATGGTAATCTCGGTGCCATTGTCGCGCACACCCAGAACTGCCAGTTCAAGGGCGTGCTTTTCGATCAGATCGGCCAGTTTCAGCAGTACTTTCTTGCGCTCGGCCGGGGATTGGCGCGACCAGCGACCATCTTCGAACGCAGCCCGAGCGGTGGCAATCGCTGCCTCCATATCCGCCGGAGTGCCTTCGGCAATCTGGGTCAGAACCGTGCCATCAACCGGCGACAGAACATCCCGGTGACCGCCTTCCGAGGCAGCGATCCAGCGACCCCCGATGAAGTGCGAACGGGGGGACAGAACCTGAGATCGCAGGGCGTCAATGTCGGATTGGTTCATGGCAGGGTTACCCTTGCTGATTGGGGTGATCGGAATCGACCGGTAGCGCGGTCGGCTCGGGTTTCAGCTTGTTGCGGAATTCAAAGTACAGCGTGCGGAGATGAAGCAGCAGGATCAATACGATCAGCGCTGTCAGGATCGCGGCAATCGGGCGGTCGACGAAATCGAGCGGTGATTTGACCCGAGCCATGGCGCTGCGCAGTTTGACCTCCATGATGCCGCCCAGAACCATGCCCAGGATGATCGGAACAATCGGCAGGTCCAGCCGTTTGAGGATCAGACCGAACACACCAAATCCGGCGGCAATGGCGCAGTCGGTGATTGAGTTGCGCAAGCTATAGACGCCGACAAAGGCCAGGATCAGGATCATGATGCCCAGGAACCGGGTCGGGATCTGGATGATCTTCAGCAGCAGGTTGGTCGAGAACAGCAGGAACACCAGAACGATGACGTTCAGCAGGATCAGCGCCATATAGAGCGCCATCACAAAGTCCATCTGGTTTTCGAACAGCTGCGGTCCGGGGATGACGTTGTGCACGTAGAACACCGACAGCATCATCGCGGTCAGCGCCTCGCCCGGGATACCCAACGCCAGCAGCGGGATCATGGCCGCGCCGGGTACGGCGTTGTTGGCGGCCTCGGACGCCACCAGCCCCTCGGGTGAACCATCCCCGAATTTGTCGGGGTCTTTCGACGTCTTTTGCGCATAGGTGTAGGACAGGAATTGCGAGGTAAACTCACCCGTGCCCGGCACCATGCCCATGAACACGCCGATACTCGAGGACACGGTGGCAACACGTTTGATGCCCAGCAGTTCCTTGAGACCGGCAAAGATGTTGCCGCTGACATGCGCTTCACCCGGGGCGTGGTTCTTTTCCAGCAACAACAGCAGCGCCTGACTGATCGCAAACAGGCCCAGTACGACCACGATCAGGTCAACGCCAGAGGCCAGCCAGCTTTGGTCAAAAGTAAAGCGGCGGGTGTATTTGACCGGCTCAAGCCCGACGGTGTTAAGGAAGATACCGAAGGCCGCCAGCATACCGGCCGCAAAAATCTGTCCGCGGTGGGCGAGGATCACCAGAATGATCCCAAGAAGGGCGGCCAGGAATATCTCGCGGCTGCCGAAATGCGGTGCGATCAACGCCAGAACCGGAGACAGGATCATCAGGCAGATGATGGCGAAAACGCCGCCAAAGAAGGATGCGGAGTAGGCCAGTGACAGCGCGCGGTGCCCTTGTCCGCGTTTGGTCATCGGATAGCCGTCATAGGTGGTCAGCGCGTTCACCGCTGTGCCCGGCGTGTTGATCAGAATGGCCGGAATGGCGCCGCCATACATGGACGAGCCATAAATACCCAACAGCAGCGTCAGGCCGACAATGGGCTCAAATGCAAATGTAGCGGGCAACAGGATGGCAATCGCCACAGCCGCGCCGACTCCGGGCAGCGCGCCGATGATGACCCCACCGATCGAGCCGATCAGAAGGGCAACAATCACCTGCCATTGCGTCAGAATAGAAAGCCCGGACAGAAACGTTTCCATGGCGAACCTCAGAGATAAGTCAGCGCAAAGGCGCGTACGGATTCCGGCAGGTATTCATAGACGGCGCCTGCCGGAATTTTGACCTGTAGAAAGGCGCGGAAGATGACCGTCACCGCGACACCGAACGCCGCCGCAAGGCCAAGGGCCCCGGCGCTCCGGAACCCGGTGCGGATTGCAAGAAAAACCGCGAATAGAACGGTCGATGGCAGGTATCCCAAAAGCGGGACAATCGCGACATAGACCAGAAAATAGGCGACGTATTCAAAGGACCGCAGCCAAAACGCCACTTCGGGCCAGCGCCCTGGAATACGGTCTGAAATGGCCGAGCTGAGCCAGTGCAAAAAGGCAAAGATTGCCATTGCCCAAAGCGAGACCATTGGCCAGAAGCCGGGTTGTGCAAACCACTTGGTTCGCTTGACGACCTGGGTCTGCTCACCCAATTGAGTCAGTAGGAAAACAGCAAAAACCAGAAAGGCCAAAGCAAAAACAACATCGCCGGGGCGGCGGTACCGTTTGAACATGTCTTGCAGCGTTTTGGCTATCATGGTCCCCTCCCTGACCGCTGAAAAGGTCGCGCGGGAAACGCCCGCGCGACCCTATGGTTCGATTATTCGCCCACAATGGCCTGGATGGCGCCGATCGTTTCGCTATCGCTTGCGATCTGGGCGTTTGATGCGTCGGCATCCAGCCAATAGATCAGAACACCGGTCTCACCGATCAGGTTTTGCGCCTTTTCGGTCTGCAGCGCCTTCTGTGCAGCGGCGGCGATTTTTTCACGCGCTTCCGCCGGAGTGTCCTTGTGTACAAACAGACCGTTCCAAAGCGCCACATTCAGATCGGGGTGCAGTTCGCTGACCGTTGGCGTGTCCGGTGTCAGGCTAATGCGCTCGTTGCCAATGCTTGCCAGAACGTTGACATCGTCCAGGCAGGGCAGGATCAGCTGCAACGTGGTGTTGATCACATCGACATCGCCGGAGGCCAGCGTGTTGCAGTCCAGGGCATCAAATGCAGCCTCGCTTGCAAAATCAAAGCCCGAGCTGATCGCGGCGGCAAAGGTCACCTGGGTGGGCGGCAGGAACGAGCCGAAGTGACCCAGCGCCACGTCGTTTTCCTTGCCATAGGCGACCAGTTCTTCCCAGTTGGTGAATGCCGCGTCTTTGCCTGATGCGATCACGAACGGATAGGTCATGAAAATGCCGATCGGCTCGAACGGGTTGGGGGACAGTTCAGGAATGCCGATCTGGGGGCCGCCGATGGGAACGTCCGTCACGAAGGACCCGATGGTATAGCCATCCGCCGGAGCGGTTGCCACTTCGACAGCGCCGGGGAACGGGCCGCCGCCACCGCCGGGTTTGTTCACGACCGCAGCGGGAACGCCATACATCGCCTGAAATTCGTCCGCGATGATCCGTGTCAGAACGTCTTCCAGATCGCCCGGGGGCCACGGAACGACAAAAGAGACCGGCTTCTCTGGATACTCGGCCAGTGCGGCTGTTGCAGAAGCAACAAACGCTGCGGCTGTTAGAACTTTCTTCATTGACACCTCCCGTTAGTGGTTCATTATTTGATCCGCGTTAACAATAATAATGTTGCTTTGTTAAGCTTGTTCTGTCAAGTATTACCTTAACGGGAGGATGTGAATCATATGGGTACTGCCCTGAACGCCCTGAAAATGCTCAACTACTTTTCAAACGCTCGGCCGGAGATTGGGCTGAGTCAGTTTGCGCGGTTGTCCGGATTGAACAAAGCCACCGCGCTGCGCCACCTTCGGGCGCTTGAAGAGTACGGGCTGATCGAACAGAACCCCATGACCAAGTCCTACGCGGTTGGGCCCGCCGCGCTGCGTCTGGCGGCATTGCGCCAGATCGCCCGTCCCGGGATCGAGAGTGCCCGCCAGCGAATGCAGGTCGCGATGCAGGACGTTGGCGAAAGCCTGCATCTTTCGCTGCTTGAAAAGGATTCGCTTCAAACCGCGCTTGTGGTCGAAACGAACCGCCACAGCGTACGGGTGAGCCTCGACCCCAGCGAGATTCTTCCGATCAATGCGACCGCATCAGGTCTTTGTATGCTTGGCTTTGGGCCATCCTTCTTGCTGGAGCGTCTCGGGCAGGAAGAACAAGTGCGATACACGGACACCACGCTGACCGACCCGGCCAAGATCAAAGAGCGGGTCGCGATAATCAGCCAAGCCGGTTGGGCGAACAGCAGCGGAAGCTATGAAAATGGCGTCTATGGCTATGCGGCCCCCATATTCGGCATTGATCAGGTGGCGCTGGGAACCATTGCGATTGCCGTTCCCGAAGGCCGTGCCGGCGACGAACGGCTGCCCGAAATCCTGACCACCCTGCATGCCCTCTCGACTGACCTGACCGCAAGCTTTGGCGGTCAACTTCCCGATACATTTCCAACCGAATTCCACCCTTGAACGGGTGGACACAAACCCCGGAGACCCGAGACATGAAAGACTCGAACTTTCTGAAAGAAAACAACGCTCGTTATTTCTGGCACCCGATGGCGCACCCCGCTGACAGTCAGAAGAACCCGCCGACCATTCTGAACGGCGGTGAGGGTGTCAGCATTATCGATGTCGATGGTCACAAGGCGCTGGATGCGGTCGGGGGGCTTTGGAACGTCAATCTGGGCTATTCCTGCGAGCCGGTAAAGCAGGCCATCGCCGATCAGCTGAACGCGCTGCCTTATTATTCGACCTTCCGCGGCACCAGCAACGACAAGGTGATTGAGCTGTCGTATGAACTGGCGCAGTTCTTTGAGCCCGATGGCTTGACCCGAGCGTTCTTTACCTCGGGCGGCTCGGATTCGGTTGAAATCGCACTGAAACTGGCGCGGCAATACCACAAGGTCCGTGGTGAGGCCGGGCGCACCAAATTCATCAGCCTGAAGCAGGGCTATCACGGCACCCATTTCGCCGCCGCCTCGGTCAACGGCAATCAGAAGTTCCGCGTGGCTTACGAGCCGATGATGCCGGGCTGTTTCCATGTGCCCGCCCCGTGGACCTATCGCAACCCGTTTGACGAGACCGATCCGGAACGTCTGGCGCAGCTCTGCGTCAAGGCGCTTGAGGCCGAGATCGCGTTTCAGGGGGCAAACTCCGTCGCTGCCTTCATCATGGAGCCGGTTCTGGGGGCAGGGGGCGTTATCCCTCCGCATAAAAGCTTCATGCCGATGGTGCGCGAGGTCTGCTCGAAACACGGCATTCTTCTGATCTCGGACGAGATCATCACCGCCTTTGGTCGTACCGGCAGCGAAAGCGGCGCGCGGCATTGGGGGGTGCAGCCCGACATCATGACCACGGCCAAGGCCATCACCAACGGCTATTTCCCGTTTGGCGCGGCGATGATCTCAGGTGGCGTCGCCGAGGTGTTCGAAAGTGACACCACGGGCAAGGCGTCGGTGGATCAGGGCTATACCTATTCCGGCCACCCGGTTGGTGCCGCAGCGGCCTTGGCCGCGCTGTCCGAGATCAAGCGCCTGCGCGTTTGGGAAAACGCCGCCGCGCGCGGGGAGGAACTGTTTGCCGGATTGCAAAAGCTGGCCGAGAAATACGATGTCATCGGAGATGTGCGCGGAGGCGAGGGCCTGATGTGCGCGCTGGAACTGGTCTCGGATCGCGCGACCAAGGCGCCTGTCGCCAAACACCTGCCACTGCAGGTTCAGAAAGCGGCTTACGAAGACGGCGTGATGGTGCGTGTGTCCGGCAACAACATCATCCTGTCACCGCCGCTGATCATCACCTCCGCGGACGTGGCCAAGATCCTGTCGGCGCTGGATACCGGTCTGGCGACTCTTTAACCACCACTCACCTGACCTCGCCTGCCACGGGCGGGGTCAGACTTTAACCGCCTGTAGTTCTTCAAGTAGGTCCAGCAGTTGATCCAGCTTCTCGCGGCCCATCTGTGCCTCGATATTGCTGGAAATCGCCAACGACGTGGCAAGGTTGTCTTTCAGAACCGCGCGGCCCGCATCGGTGATCCTAACCATGGTGCGGCGCTTGTCTTCGTTGTCCTGGCGACGGGTGATCTGGCCCTCAGCCTCCATCGTGCGCAGAATACGGGTGAGGCTGGGCAGCAGCAAGCAGGCCTCGTGGGCGATAGCGCTTTGTTCAACCTCGCCCAGCTCGTCCAGAACCCTCAGGATGCGCCACTTTTGTTCGGTCAGTTGAATGTCGTGAAGCATATCCCGGATCGGTGCCATGACGGTTTCCCGTGCGCGCAACAGTGCAATCGGAAGGGATCGGGACGTTCTTTTTGTGTGGCTTTGAGTGGTCATGCGGCCTTCTAAAGCGCCGTTTCCGAAATTGCAAAGATTAACAAGGCAAGTTCTTGACAGCGTGATTGTAAAATAGTAAACATGTTAAGCAATAAGGGAGAGCGCATGCCACATTTTCACGTCGAATATTCCGGGAACCTGGAGGACAAGGTCGACATGGGTGGCCTGTGCGAGTGCATCCGGGCCACGGCTGCCGAGATCGATACCTTTCCGATGCCGGGCATTCGCGTCCGCGCCGTTCGGGTTGATCATTATGCCATTGCAGACGGCAATCCGGCGCATGGCTTCATCGATATCTCGATCCGTCTGCGCGCCGGTCGATCCGACGACGTCAAACAGGACGCCACGCAGCGCATTTTCGAAGCGGTCAGGGCGTATCTGGCCCCCGTCTTCCGACACCATTCCATCGCGCTCTCGCTTGAGATGCGCGACATCGACCCCAAGCTTTCGCCCAAGACCGGTACGATCCGCGAACACCTTGGCGCGACCACTCAGGAGACCTGAACCATGAGCGCACTGGACACAAATATCGAAAAACTCGCGGGCTTTTTAGCGCGGTTCAAAGAGACGGGCATCAGGAACCGCATCGCGGGTGAAGACGTTGCCGGGGCCGCAGGGGTGTTTCAATCCACCTCACCGGTCGACAAGTCCGTGATCTGCGATGTTGCTCACGGCACCGCCGAGGACATCGATGCCGCCGCGAAAGCAGCCCATGCGGCCTTTGCCGAATGGCGCGACATGCCCGCCACCGAGCGCCGCCGCATTCTGCTGAACGTGGCTGACGCCATTGAGGCCCGCGCCGAGGAAATAGCGCTGTGCGAATGCTGGGACACGGGCCAGACCCTGCGCTTTATGTCCAAAGCGGCCTTGCGTGGTGCTGAGAATTTTCGTTACTTCGCAGATCAAGTGGTGCAGGCGCGCGACGGTCAGCATCTGAAATCGCCGACCCTGATGAATGTCACCACCCGCGTGCCGATTGGTCCGGTGGGCGTGATCACCCCGTGGAACACGCCATTCATGCTGTCGACCTGGAAAATCGCGCCCGCTCTGGCCGCTGGTTGCACCGTGGTTCACAAACCCGCCGAGGATTCGCCCCTGTCGGCCCGTCTGTTGGTCGAAATCGCCGAAGAGGCCGGTTTGCCCAAGGGTGTGCTGAACACCGTGAACGGCTTTGGCCCCGACGCGGGTAAGGCGCTGACCGAGCACCCTCTGATCAAGGCCATCGCCTTTGTCGGTGAAAGCCGCACCGGCAGCATCATCACCAAGCAAGGTGCCGACACGCTGAAGCGGATGCATCTGGAACTGGGCGGTAAGAACCCCGTCATCGTGTTTGACGATGCTGATCTGGATCGGGCGCTGGATGCGGTGATCTTCATGATCTACTCGATCAACGGCGAGCGCTGCACCTCGTCCTCGCGCCTGCTGGTGCAGGACAGCATCAAGGATGAATTCGAAGCCAAGCTGATCGAGCGCGTCAACAACATCAAGGTTGGCCACCCGCTGGACCCGGCGACCGAAATCGGCCCGCTGGTGACGGAAGAGCACTATAACAAGGTCACCAGCTATTTCGACATCGCCAAAGAGGATGGCGCGACCGTCGCGGCGGGCGGCGTGAAGCTGGGCGACGAAGGCTACTTTATACGCCCGACCCTGTTCACCAACGCCAACAACCAGATGCGTATCGCGCGCGAAGAAATCTTTGGTCCTGTCCTGACCTCGATCCCGTTTTCGTCCGAGGAAGAGGCGCTGCAGATGGCCAATGACACGCCTTACGGTCTGACCGGATATGTCTGGACCAACGACCTGACCCGGGCGCTGCGCTTTACCGACAAGCTTGAGGCCGGAATGATCTGGGTGAATTCGGAAAACGTGCGCCACCTGCCCACGCCCTTTGGCGGGGTCAAGGCATCCGGTATCGGGCGCGACGGCGGCGACTGGTCGTTCGAGTTCTACATGGAGCAAAAGCACATCGGCTTTGCCACCGGTCAGCACAAGATCATGCAACTGGGCAAGCTTTAACGGCCTGCCTCCACAGAAACTGGAAACGCGCTCACCTCAACCTGATAGGAGGAGAATATGGGAGAAATCGTTCTCGCGGCCAAGATGACCCATGTGCCGACCATGCTGATGTCGGAACAGGAAGGCCCGGTCAAAGGCGCGCGTCAAGCGGCGATCGACGGGCATCGGGAAATCGCACGGCGTGCAAAGGAGTTGGGTGCCGATACAGTGGTGATCTGCGATACGCATTGGGTTGTGAACGCAGGTTTCCACATCAATTCGAACAAGCACTTCGAGGGCCTGTTCACCTCGAATGAATTCCCGCAATTCATCAAGGATCTGCCATACGCATATGATGGCGATCCGGCGCTTGGCGATGCCATTGCCGACATCGCCACGAAAAAGGGCGTGCATACGCTCAGCCATCAGGTGGACAGCCTGGAGCTGGAATACGGCACCCTTGTTCCGATGCGCTTCATGAGCCGCGAGGCGGATTTCAAGGTGGTCTCGATTGCCGCCTGGTGCACCGTTCATAGCCATGAGGAAAGCCGCCTTGTCGGCGAAGCCATCCGCGAGGCCGTGGAGGCCAGCGACAGCAAGGTCCTGTTGGTCGCCTCTGGGTCGTTGAGCCACAAGATCTGGCCGAACAAGGATTACGCAGCAAACAATGGTACATTCACCATCAGTTCGGAATTCAATCGCCAGGTGGATCTGCATGTTCTGGACATGTGGCAGGCCGGAGATCACGCCACGTTCCTGAAAATGCTGGGAGAGTATGCGAATTTCTGCTGTGGCGAAGGCTCGATGCATGACACTGCCATGCTCTACGGTGCGCTGGGATGGGACGCGTATGATGCGAAATGCGAGGTTGTTACCGAGTATTTCCCGTCTTCTGGCACCGGACAGACAAACGTGATCTTCCCGGTGACCTGATCGGGCTGACAGGCGCGCAACGCATATTGGAGAGGAGACGATCATGGGAAAAATTGTACAGGCCGCGAAGATTACGCATGTGCCAAGTATCTGGATGTCCCACACGATGCCGAAATACAAAGGCATCCGCCAGCCTGCCATTGATGGCTATGCGCGCCTGCGTCAGGATGCGATTGACCGCAAGGTCGACACATTTGTCGTTTTCGACACCCACTGGATCACCAATCAGGGCTTTCACCTGAACACGAAAGAGCACCACAAGGGCCGGTTCATTAGCCACGAGCTTCCGCATATGCTGGCGGATATGGAGTTCGACTATCGCGGCGATCACGAGCTTGGGGAAACCATCCTTGACGTTCTGCGCGAGCGTGGCGAACGGGCGCTGGGACATTCGCATCCGGATATGGGGATGGAATATGGCACCCTGCTGCCGATGTATTTCATCAATAAAGGCGTAAACGCACGGGTTCTGCCTGTGGCCGTCAACCAGTTCTCGTCGATAGCCGAAAACCGGGTTTGGGGTGAGGCCATTGCCGAAGGCATCCGACGGTCTGACCGGAACGTCTCGATCCTGGCCTCGGGGTCGCTGAGCCATGATTTCACGCCCAACGAACGCTCGGTCGATGGCCTGAATTCGGTGAATGGAGAGTTCAACCGACAGATGGACATGCGCGTGCTGGATCTGTGGGAACAGGGCCGTTTTGAAGAGTTCCTGGAACTCCTGCCCGACTACGCCAAGAAATGCGCGGGCGAATGCGCCATGAACGATACCGCCTTGCTGTTCGGCGCCCTTGGATGGGGCAGCTACAAGGGCAAGATCGACATCTACACCCCGTATTTCGGAAGTTCCGGAACGGGTCAGGCCAATATCAGTTTCTCGGTTTAAGGCCGGAATCACAGGGAAATTCGAATGACTGAACTGCGTCTCAACGATCCCAGCCTGCTTGCCGAAATGGCGCGGGTCGGGTCCAGATGGGTGGATGCCACCGAGGCTGAAAGCGCGATTGATGTAACCAACCCAGCCACGGGTGAATTGATCGGCCGGGTGCCCAATCTGGGTGCTGCAGAAACGGCCGAGGCAATTGCTGATGCACAGCGCGCCCAGAAAGACTGGGCCAAACGCACCGCGAAAGAGCGCAGCCAAGTCTTGCGTCGCTGGTACGATCTGATGATGGAAAACCAGGATGATCTGGGCGCCATCCTGACCGCCGAACAGGGTAAGCCGCTGGCTGAGGCCAAGGGTGAAATCGCCTATGGCGCCAGTTTCATCGAATGGTTCGCCGAAGAGGCGCGCCGTGCTTACGGTGATATCACACCCGGTCATGCGCCGGATAAGCGGATCATTACGGTCAAACAGCCCATCGGTGTTGTGGCCGCGATTACGCCTTGGAATTTTCCCAATGCCATGATCACCCGCAAGGCCGGTCCGGCCTTTGCTGCGGGCTGTTCGATGGTGATGAAACCCGCAAGCCAAACTCCATTCTCGGCCATTGCGCTGGCTGTATTGGCCGAGCGCGCTGGGCTGCCTGCGGGTCTGTTCTCGGTCATCACCGGTTCAGCGCGCGCAATTGGCGGCGAGATGACGTCGAGCCCAATCGTGCAGAAACTGACTTTCACCGGATCGACCGAGATCGGCGCGATGCTTTATGCGCAATGTGCCCCGACGATCAAGAAACTGGGGTTGGAGCTGGGCGGCAACGCGCCGTTCATTGTGTTCGACGATGCCGACCTGGATGCCGCCGTCGAGGGCGCGGTGATCGCTAAGTTTCGCAACAACGGCCAGACCTGCGTTTGTGCAAACCGCATCTACGTGCAGGCGGGGGTCTATGATGCCTTCGCTGAAAAGCTGGCCGCAAAGGTTGCGACCTTGCCAACCGGCAACGGGTTCGACGAGGGCATCATCTTTGGCCCGTTGATCGATCAGGCCGCCGTGAACAAGGTGGTTGAACATGTCGAAGACGCGACTTCGAAAGGGGCGGAGGTGGTGCTGGGCGGCAAGACCCACGCGCTTGGTGGCAGCTTCTTTGAACCCACTATCCTGACCGGCGTGACCTCGGACATGGCGGTGGCGACCGAGGAAACCTTTGGCCCCGTCGCGCCCTTGTTCAAGTTCGATACCGAGCACGAAGTCGTAGTTGCCGCCAATGATACCGAGTTCGGGCTTGCCTCGTATTTCTATTCCCGGGACCTGGCCCGTGTCTGGCGTGTGTCCGAGGGTCTGGAATACGGAATGGTTGGCGTCAACACTGGCCTGATTTCGACCGCCGAAGCCCCGTTCGGTGGCGTCAAAATGTCGGGTCTGGGGCGCGAAGGGTCCCGCCATGGGCTCGATGACTTCATGGAACTCAAATACATCTGCATGGGCGGCATCGAACCCGCCGAGGAGGCCTGATGCGCTTTGCAACATACTCTGCCAATGGCGAAACCTTTTTTGGCGCAGCCACAGATGCCGGCGCCATCGCGCTGAATAGCGAGTTTCCCTATTACGCCACCCTCTACGAGGTGATCGCGGCCGGGGCGTTTGACGAACTGGTCAAAGCCGCAGAGGGCAAAGCGGTGACCCATGCCGACTTTACCTATGAGATGGTGATGCCGGATGCGCGTCGCATCCTGTGTGTCGGGGTGAATTTTCCGGATCGCAATGCGGAATACAAGGATGGCAGCGCGCAGCCGAAATACATGTCGCTGTTCCCGCGCTTTGCCAGCGGCTTCACCGGCCATGACTGCCCGCTGATCCGTCCACCGGAAAACCACACGCTGGATTACGAAGGTGAGGTTGCCATCGTGATCGGCAAGACCGGACGCCGGATTTCGCAAGAGAACGCCTATGACCATATCGCGGCCCTGACCCTGTGCAACGAAGGCACGATCCGCGACTGGGTGCGCCACGCCAAGTTCAACGTGACCCAGGGCAAGAACTGGGACAACTCGGGTGCCATCGGCCCATGGCTGGTGCCCTTCACTGATGCGGCGCAACTGGATGATGCGCGTATTCAGACCCATGTGAATGGTGAGTTGCGCCAGGACGACACCCTGAACCGCATGATGTTCCCGGTCCGGCGCGAGATTGAATATATCTCGACCTTCATGACCCTGCAGCCGGGCGATATCATCGTCACCGGCACACCGACCGGGGCAGGGGCGCGGTTTGATCCTCCGAAATATCTGGCGCCGGGCGATGTGGTCGAGGTCTCGGTCGAAGGTATCGGTACGCTGCGCAACACCGTTGAGGACGAACGGCCATGACCCCCGAGGATCACACAAGTGCCGCCGCTGACCTGCTGCAGGCAGAGCGTACGCGCGAGCAGATCGGCCTGCTGACCCTGCGCCATCCCGAGATGGGGATGGACGACGCCTATGAGGTGCAAAACGCCATCTATCGCCAGAAACTGGCCGAAGGGCGCAAAGTGATCGGATGGAAGATCGGCCTGACTTCGAAGGCCATGCAATACGCGCTGAATATCGACATTCCCGACAGTGGCATCCTTTTCGATGATATGGCTTTTGAACACGGTGGAACCGTCCCCGCGGGCCGGTTTATCCAGCCGCGGATCGAAGCCGAGATCGCCTTTGTGATGAAATCCGCAGTCGGTGGCGAGAATGTCACCCGCGACGATATCATCGCCGCCACGAATTATGTCGCGCCTTCGATCGAAATCCTCGACACCCGTATTCAGCGGGTCGACCCCGACTCCGGCAAAGCGCGCACGGTGTTTGACACGATCAGCGACAACGCGGCCAATGCGGGCATCGTGCTGGGGGCGGAACGGCACGCCGTGGATGCCTTTGACCTACGCTGGGTCGGCGCGTTGACCTTCCGCAATGGCGAGATCGAGGAAACCGGTCTGGGTGCGGGCGTGTTGAACGATCCGGTCGAAAGCGTGGTCTGGCTGGCCCGCCGCATGGCGCAATACGGCCAAAGCATCGAACCCGGTCAGATCATCCTGTCCGGCAGCTTTATCCGCCCGGTCGAGTGCCCATCGGGAACAGAGATCCATGCCGATTTCGGGCCCTTTGGCTCGGTCGATATCAAATTCGCCTGAAAGGAACGTTGCACATGCCTGCGCCGAAGAACACGTTCAAAGCCGCTCTCAGGGCAGGGCAGCCCCAGATCGGTTGCTGGGTCGGAATGGCCAATGCTTATACGGCCGAGATCGCAGCAACCGCGCAGTTCGACTGGCTGCTGGTCGATGGTGAACACGCGCCGAACGATCTGCGCTCGATCCTTGAGCAGATGCAGGTGATCGAGGGATCGGGCAGCACCCCGGTCGCGCGTCTGCCGATTGGCGAGACCTGGATGATCAAGCAGTACCTGGACGCGGGCGTGCAGAACCTTCTGGTGCCCATGGTCGAAAGCGGGGATCAGGCACGTGAACTGGTGCGGGCGGTGCAATACCCGCCGCATGGCGTGCGGGGTGTGGGCTCGGCACTTGCGCGGGCCTCGCGTTTTGCGGCGATCCCGGACTACCTGAAAACTGCGGACGAACAGATTTGCCTGCTGGTACAGGTGGAAAACCAAAAGGGTCTGGCAGCGCTGGACGATATTCTGGCAACCGATGTGGATGGGGTGTTTATCGGCCCATCCGATCTGGCTGCCGATATGGGCCATATCGGCAATGCCGGTCACCCCGACGTGGTCGCGGCCGTGTTGGACGCGCTGACCCGCGTCGTGGCGGCGGGCAAGGCGGCGGGTATCCTGACCCTTGATCCGGCGATGCAACGCAAATGCCTGGATATCGGGGCCAGCTTTGTGGCCACCAATATCGACGTCACACTGTTTGCAACGGCGATGCGCAACGCTGCCAATGCCGGGCTGAGTTTGCTGCCGGATCTGACAGCCTTAGGTGTTGCGGAAACCGCTGCGGCCAGTAAGTACTTGCAGCAACTCTGCAAACACTGGTCGCACAAGGCTGAGGTTTTCTTTGATGAAACGAAGGGCAGCGTGGCCTTCCCGGATGGGGACAGCGTGACCCTCGAAGCGAATGACAACAGCCTGACGATAACTGCAGCAACCGGTCCGCGCGGGGACTTGGCGCGTTGGAAAGACGTGATCGAAGCCCATCTGGTGCGCTTTGCCTTTCGGGAAGAGTTCCGCATCGACTGGTCTGAGTAAGAGCGCCTGAAATATGCCGGAACCTATCTATGCCATCGGTGATATCCACGGTCAGTTGCACATGTTGGAAGACGCGCTGGCGCGCATCGAAAACGATGGCGGGTCCGATGCCCAAATTGTCTTTATCGGTGACTACACCGATCGCGGCGCCCATAGTCGCGAGGTTCTGGACCTTTTGGTGAAAGGACAGTCCGACGGCAAAAACTGGACCTTTCTGCGCGGCAACCACGACCAGATGTGCGCGATGTTCCTAGAGGACTATCCACGCAACGATGCACGCCTGTTGGTCGGATATCATTGGCTTCATCCCCGGATAGGAGGCGTTGAAACGCTGAAGTCCTATGGCGTTGAGGTGAACGAAGGGGATCGAACCTATCGGATCCACGCCAAGGCCAAAGCTGCTGTTCCGCAGGCCCATATCGATTTTCTGGCGGGTCTGTTGCCTTACCACCTACACGAAGACCTGCTGTTTGTTCATGCAGGGATACGGCCCGGCATTCCTTTGCATCGTCAGGATCCCGACGACCTGATCTGGATAAGAGAGGATTTCCTGAACTGCCCGGACCCTCACCCCTGGCTGGTTGTTCACGGTCATACTCACGTCGCTGCTCCTGAACATCACGGAAACCGTGTGAACATAGATACCGGGGCGGGATATGGTAAACCGCTTACAGCCGCAGTTTTTGAAGGCTCAGAATGTTGGGTATTGGAAGGCGACGGGCGAACTCCCCTGACCTGTGACAGGTCCTGAATGGGAAAGAGGAGGTTTTCCGCTTTCTCGCAGGGCCTCGCATAAAAGCCACGCACATGGACCGTTCTGCAACCAACTCTGACTGTATTGAGCGACACCCATAGCCTGATGGCCTTACCACAGATTATCTGATCCAATTGGGCCTTCCGACCATCCGCACCGATTACATTCAACATTGGGACGGGAAAGCCCCTTGGCCTTCGCAGACACGGTCGCTTAAATAAGCACAGGTGCCGGGAATAAAGCGACGGGTCCATGTAACTCGGAACTGGAAATTAGTTCGGAAATGGCGATTAGAAACTCTGACCAAAACAGCTACTTGTAAAGTCGTAGGTATTTCTGAAACTGAAGTGCAATACGCACAACTTGCTTAATGGGATAAAATTTTATGCGTGGATCTGATTTTGCGTCCTTGGTGCATCGGATTTTGACGACCGAACAAACGTACAGCGCAAAGGACGTGGCTGCCCGGATCGGGTTGGAATACGACGCCTTCTATGCTCGGTTGCGAAATCGAACAGTTTTTTCTGCCGATGAAATCAAGTTGCTGATCCAGGCGATGCCCGATGCGCGCTTGGCGGCTTACCTTTTGGATAAGACCCCATTTGTTGCCGCAGACCGGATCGAGACGTCTGTCGGTTTTGAAGAAGAGCATCTTTATCGTGCGACGAACAGGATTGTGCTGGAAGCCACAGAGGTTCTGCGAGCGATGCATCAGGCCCTAACCGATCATCGGATCGACCATCAAGAAGCGATCCAGATTCGGGCGGAAATAGAGCAGGCAGAGCGCGCACTTGTTTCACTGCGTGTCCATATTGGCAAAGTCACAAGTGAGCGCAGCATGTAAAATTCTGCCCCTTCGGATTGATTGCGAAACCCTGTGCGTTAACCCATGTCGAGTCTCCCAAAGAACAGGGAGCAGCACATGGACAAAAGTTTCGACTCGTCGCAGGCAATGAGCATTCCTCTTGGAGTTGCTGGCCCAGAGCAGGTCCAACCAGGCTTTGCAAGCGGCGCAGAAAAATCCATTGATGAAAAGATACAGGCGGGATCAGAGGGGCATCTGATTACCTTCGCACCTACAGGCTCAGGCAAAACGTGGACATTGGCTGTTCCGACGTTGCTGGAGTATCCCGGCTCTATCGTGACGTTTGACCCCAAAGGCGAATTGACGTGCGCGACCGCGGGCCAGCGACAGACCATGGGTCAGGAAATCGTGATACTGGACCCGTTCGGGATAACTGGGTTTGAGAGTGCCAGCTTGAACCCAATGCACTTGATGCTGGAAGCAGAACCCACATTGGAGAACGCCCAGTCCCTCGCCGCATCAATCGTCAACGAAACGACCAGTCCGGACCCGTTCTGGGACTTTAGTGCGCGACATTTAGTGGCTCAGTTACTTCTGTATATTGTTCACGAAAGTCCGAAAGCCCTGCGAGATCTGAACGAACTGAGTTATCTGCTGAATCAGAGCCTGAAAGACATGCATCTGACCATAAGGGACATGGCGCGATCGAAAGCAAGCGAAGTCGCCGGTGCTGCGCATTCACTGCCACTAGAGGCCGACCGCACAGTAGCTTGTATCCTGGCCGCAGCCCGGCGATTCACCGAGGTATTCAGAAGTGACGTGGTCAAAGGGGTGACCAGTAAAACGAGCTTTTCGTTGGATTTGCTGGAAGGTGACACCCCCGTCACAATCTACGTTGTTTTGCCACCTGCCTATCTGCGCAGCCATGGGGCGCTTGTACGGGTGTGGATGGAAACACTCATCGCGCGCCGTGTGAGCAAGGTTGCTGGTTCGGACCGCCCGATTTTGTTTCTGATCGATGAGGCGGCGCAGCTGGGGCAAATGGAGTTTTTGATGACGTCTGTCACCCTTTTGCGCAGCTACGGCGTGCGTTGTTGGACCTTCTGGCAGGACCCGCAACAGTTGCAGGCCTGCTATCCGACGGGATGGCAGACATTGTTCAACAACAGCCGCTATCACACAGTTTTTGGTCGGCAGAGCTTTCTGGCGGCTGAAAGTCTTGCGCCGCTTTATGGGCAGGTCGACCGGGGGATGATGCAGGATGGCTTTTTCACAGAACTGGGAGAGACCCCACGGGCATTTCGCCGTCCCACGGTTGGCGAAGTGCGAGAGCGCGTTGCCAAAGCACCGAAGTACCGGCCGCAGGAAGCGATGTTGAAAAAGACCCGGAATGTATCTGCTGGCGAAGAGCAAAGTGTGGCTCAGGCAAAGCCGCAGGACTATGAGATTCCGTTTTGAGGCCTTTCCTTATGTGATTTCCCCGCGTGTTTCAGGTTCTGCCAAGGGCAGGTCGCTGGTGGAACCTTACGGGCGCAAGTGTTTCATCATATTGCTGCTGACCGGGATCGGTTTCGGGTCTGACGGCCCGCGAATGGCAAGGTCAAATTGGGGATTATATCCGTTGGTATTAGTGCAATAGACTTTTGTTTTTGCTCGGTAGAGCCCAGCCTGAAGCTGGGCGTCTGCGTATGCATTTCGAGGCCCTGCAGCAAGGTTCTTAGTAATTGGTAGCTCGACAAGTTGTTTGCCCTCGAGTTCAAGTTTGGCGCCACATTGCGCTCCGCCTGGCCATTCATACGTAAGGGCAAAGGTGTACGGGCCATTCTCGGTTAGATTGAGAAAGCCATCGTATTCGATGAGCCAGTACCTTTCGTTGTATTTCTTCAGTTCTGGATCCAATTCGAAGGCGTCGTCATAGCCGACCGGAAAACCTCCTGTGTAAAGGAGTGTGGCCAGGGATCGACCGTTTGTGGCGTCGGGCTTGCTGTTGTCCTGGATAGGGTGGAAATGCATCAACCAGCCATCGGCAAGCTTGGATCGATCAATTTCTTCTGCTGTCCCAGCGGCCGGACCAAATAGAGACAGGGCCGCAGCCGCGCAGATTGGCAGTATATGTTTCATTCTTTTTCCTCTGTTACAAAAGCACCCGTCGGAGAGATCGTGGTGCTGTAAGTGTCAATTGGGAGGTCCGGCGATCGCGGTTTTTCCCGTTCTTTGGATGAAAAGGTGCTCGAGGGCGGGATGTCAGATTCAAAGGTAGGTTCTGGATCCAGCGACCAATTTAATGTCGACGCTACCGCACGAAGAATAACCGGCAGCGATAGAAACCTGGCGTCCCACTGTGTTGAGGCCGTGATTGCCATACCGATCGCCTGATCATCATAAAATGCAATCGATCCGCTGGTTCCTTGCTGAACCGCGTTGATGCCGATCTGTTCGGAAACGCGTGCATCGAACTCGCCCGAGGTTTGGAAATTCACCCGCATGGGGATTTCTTTCAATTGGCCGGGGTTCGGGACCTGCCTGAGCTGGATGTCGCGGCCGATGATCGTGTCGGGATGTTTCCAGGATATGATGGTCTGCCAGTCCGTCCCGCATCCGTCAAAGGTTTTGTCCGAGACTTCGGCAATGGCAAGGTCCATTGAGTGGACTTTCCCTTGCATCAGTTCTGCTTTGCCAACACTGGATGGTGCCGAAGAAGACTGGAAACTGAACCTCGAACTGCGTCCCAGAACATGGTTCGGCAGGAAAATAAAGCATTGCCCGCGGTCACCGAACAGGAAGCCATGTCCGTTGCGATCTTTGACTGTGACAGAGACGACTTCACCAACAGCTTGCGTGCCCAAAAGGGCATTTACCGCGCTGAACAACAAAAACAATTTGCGTAACGTCATCAATCACTGGCAGATTAACTCGGGTAAAGAGATTAGAGGGTATTATGAAGCTTAACGCAACAACGATTGCGCTCTTGGCAGTGGTTGCGCCGCAAGCGATGGCAGAGGAATTGGTGCAGGTTACGCCCCTGACTGAAACACTCAGTGAACAGGCTTTGATTTCGGGTAGTATTGTCGCCGGTTTTTTGTCCGTCGGCGAGGCAACAGAGGAAAAACCCTACCTCGAAGCGATGGTACCTGAAGCTTGGGAAGGCTCTTTGGTTTGTCTCACTCTGGTTTCGCAAGATGGACGCTACGAGGCCCTCGGAGAGTATTCGGTTGTCGGGCCGTGGTCCGGTGAACCGATCCGCGTGCCGCTCGAGTCTTTGCACAATGAGTATCTGAGCAAGACTGAGCGATCTCAATTTGCTGGTTTGCTAAGCAAGGGGTCATGTGATGCCAGAGGCCAAACTGTTACACCTGTTGGTTGGAATGAGAAGCTGGACAGCGCCCCGTCGAAGCTTGAGCTGCTAATAAACTCTCGTGCGGCGGATGAAGTATACCTTGTTTTTGAAAACGGGTCAGACGTTGATTGTGTCAAAACGGACTCTGCCATCCACCTTGCTTTTGACTTTGTGTGTGACATCCCGAAGCAAGTTGTTGATGCAGGAGATGTCATCGAGGTGAACCGCATTCGAAAAGGACGCAAGGATCGGCCACATATTGTTCAGGTTTCACCGCTTCCATGAGAAATCCTTCTGTTATTAAAAGAATAACTCGGCCTGAATTTAGGCGCAGAAAAAGAAATGCGAATTCCGCAAAGAGTATAAAACTCTCGCCGATTGTACCGGTTACCTTTTTGGGTTTCATTATTATGTGTTTGCTTTGGGTGATTTACCCAAATCTTTTCAACCGAACATATGTCCTTTCTGTAATGACGTCGGGTTTTGAGGCCAAATTTACACGGAGTTTGGTCAACAACAGTTGGCAGTTTTCGGACATTCTCTTGTGTGAACGCCGAGAAAACAGACTGAAGGGCGGCACCGATAAAAACGGGATGTGCGCGGCCGAACTTTTTTCCGAACGCCAACTTTCACATGCCGAGATCGGTTTTGAGAAGGGCGCGACTGTAAGCGTTGAGCGCGACGTAGAAACAGGCGCGCTTTCAATTGTCGCCCTGAGCGATGATGCTGCCGTGCGCGTCAATGGCGTGGTTATACCGCTTGGGTCTTTGATGATAATCGACCAAGAGGCTTGGCAAGATGCAGGTGCGCTTGCCTTCAGCGGAGAAGTGACCATCGGACAGGTGGCAACCACCGGTGAAACAAGGCTGGTTTCCGGCGGGTCCTATGAGATTTTGGAGTCTGGTTGGCCCTGGGAGGAAGGTGCCATGCTTGTGAAATCCGGCCAGTTTTTCAGAGGCGATCAAATCCAGATCGTGACCAAAAATACTAATACGCCTGTCGAGGTGATCGGGTTCCTGGCGCCTGTTGACGACACCATTTCTTTGCAGGTTACATCGCCAATGGGAAAAAATGTCGTTGATGTGGACCGTATGGCCGGCGAGAACCTATTGATTTTAAGCAGCGCGATTGACCGAAGCAAAGTTGATCCGCTTTTGCAGGTCTTAACGTTTTTTGTAGCCGTGGTACTTGCTTTGGCCACCTTAAGGGATTGGATGAGGCCGCCAAATTAGGCATCAGCGGAGCAATAAGAAACCAACTCGAAAGCTGGAAACAGCATCAAACCGGCCCTTATTCAGCACCCCAATGCCGGACCTCTGAGCCTTGAAGCCGTGCCGGTCCATTTTTTGTGTCTCTGAGCTCGGTTTCCCAGATCCGGCAAAGGTTCACCGGGTTGTCTGCCAAGCCACAAAGACCGGGTTCTTCAGCAACAGCAGCGCCGATGTGGATGGCTTTCTGAAGTTCTCGCTTGGGGTTCATAAGCGCAGAAGTTCGCGAGCGGGCTACTCTGCTCTCAAGGAATAACAGCTCCTGCAGACCCGTCACCATTGTTCCCTTCGGGAAAAACCTGATTTCGAAGGGCCGGCAGGCGTGTGGGCTGAAGCGCATCAAATCGCCGCCTGTCAAAGAAGTTAGTTTTCAAACCTCAAAGCAATGCTCTTTTGGGTGGCAACACTTTGGCAGCACAGAATGAGCCCCTTAGAGATATCATCGTCTTCAAGCGCGATCCGGTTTCGCATATGGACGGCTCCTTCGGTCAGGCGAGCCATGCAGGCCCCGCAAACTCCGGACTGGCAACTGAATGGAGGGTTTAATCCTGCCGATCGGGCAGCTTCGAGTAGGGTTTGGCCCTCAGCAACCGGAACGTCGTACCATACGCCATTTAGCTCAATTCGGGCCGTCGCCGCGATCCCGGATAAACTCAGGTCGCTTTCGGTATCCCCGCCAAAGCTCTCCATGTGAATGCGGTCATCGGGAACGTCCAGATTTTGCAGCGCTGTCCGAAGATCCGTGTTCATGCTGCCGGGGCCGCAGATCCAGTATTGGGCGTCCTGTGCAACCGGAGGCGTTTCGCCAATTGCGGCCCCGATGGCATCGGCATCCAACCGCCCCGTGCGCCAAGGGCTGAACCAGCTAAGCAAGGCGGGGTGGGACAGAACATGGCGCAGAGTGAACCGCTGTGGGTGTTGCGCCAGTAGCTGCTCCAACTCCTGTCGGAAAAGGATGCTGTCGGCGTTTGTGTTGCCAAAGACCAGATGCGCCACGGAATGAGGCTCGTCTGCCAGAACGGCGTTGATCATCGCGTACAATGGCGTGATGCCACTGCCAGCACCAAAGAAATAGTGGGTGCGGCGTTTCAGGGCTCCGGGGTTCAAAGTGAACAGTCCGAAGGGGGGCATGACCTCGACCGTATCCCCCGCCGACAGGGTGTCGCCGATATGGTTCGAGACGATCCCGCCTTTCACGCGTTTGACAGTGATACGCAGCGCGGACCCGGGAGGGTTCGAGATCGTGTAGCTGCGCCGGTGCTCCTCTCCGGCGATCAGAAACCTGACCGTCAGGTGCTGCCCGGCTGTCCATTGATACAGATCGGTCAGAGCCAGGGGGATATCAAAGGTGACACTGGTGGCCGCGCCTCCGATTTCCGTACGGATTTCGGATACGGTTAGTGGATGAAAGTCACGTTGCATCAGGGTATCCCATCATCGGTAGTCATAAGTCGTGGTCAAAGACCGGATCACCGTTCCACCCTGAAAGGGTTCAAAGACAAACTCATCTGTCTGACGCATTTTGCCAGCATATCCCTGCCAATCATAATCGACTTGGGTCACTGCAGTGACGTGCCGGACATCATCCTCGGATCGCGCGGTAATCTGAGGCGCGGATCGTGCGGTTTCCGTGTACCCCTCCAGCGCCTTAACGAGCTCGGGGTCTTCCGCATTGGTGACATCGCCGATCCGGTATGAGAAGACGTCATCCGCTTGCCCCATGCCGTATTTGAGGATGACCCGATGCGTGGCGTCGGGGTGCCAGTTGTCCCATGTGGCCAGCAGGCTTTGTTCGTCTTGGGCTTGCAGGATTCGTGCGGCAATGTCCTCGGGTGCGTCTGCCTGCGCCGTCAGCACCAGAACCGAAGCAAGCGCAACACCGATCAGGGTGGCTTGTACTGGTTTCATGATCAGTCTCCGCATCGTTCAATTGTCCTGCATGAACGCCAGCACTGCCTTTTGGTGCTGCGTGATCGGGCTTTCGCCAATCCCGGCGGGACCGATTTCAAGGTACGGGCTTTTCAAAGACTTCTGCTGTTGTTCGCAGGCATAGATATCCTCGGTTGTAAAATCTCCGGATGCCATCGGGTCGTCTTCACCCGCGGCGTCATCCCCGTGGTATTTTGCACCGCCGAAGCCCTTCCAGAAGCCCCAGCTTTTCCACTGTTGTTTCTGGAACGCCCAGTCCGATACGTTCGCCAGCTTTGTTCGGTTTTCGACCCGCGTCAGGTCCGGGGCAAGCGGAGTGATGATGAACAGGTTCCAGCTTTCCTCGCTGGCCCCGATGCCAATGCCGGGAAACAGCATCGGAACCCATGCACCGACATGCGGTTCAGGGATCGTGCGCGGCATCGGAAGATTGGCTTCGTGGTTCTTTGCATACGCCGCCGATGGGGGTTCCCAAAAGTGATAGTGCGGCCCCTGCCACCCGTATTCGGCCTTGGCGTGGTCATACATATGTAGCGTGTTCGAATGCAGATGGCTCAGGTGGTAGACATCGATGTAGTTCTCAACGACGATCTTCCAGTTGGCCCTGATCTCGTAGCTATTACGTCCTTCCGTGTATTCGACAAGCTCTTCGGGCTTGTGGGGGCCGAGGTGCGGGTCCACTGCCCCGAACCATTCCGCCAAAGTCGGTGCGTCCGGGTCGGGGTGCACGAACAACATGCCGCGCCAGACGTCCACACTGGCCGGCTTAAGGCCAAAGCAGGACTTATCGACACCGTCGGGGAACTCGGTCGTCTCATCGGGCACCGAGATCAGATTGCCTTCCAAATCGTACGTCCAGTCGTGATAGGGGCAGGTCAGCGCTTTCTGCGTCTTTCCGACCGCCCGGATCAGCTGGGTCCCCCGGTGGCGGCAGATGTTGTGAAACGCGCGCAGACGGTGATCGCGCCCCATCACAATGAACAGATTGTTCAGGCCCGCCTGAACTGAAAGATAGTGCCCTGGGCCTTCGATATCCTCGACCAATCCCGCAAACCTCCAGGTACGCGAGAAGATTCGGTCTTGTTCTCGGTCGAACCAGTCCTGTGAGGTATAAGCCTCGACCGGCAGATGGTGATACATTTTGGTCATCTCAAAACCTCAGGCAAGCAGATGGGCGTATTGGGGAAAAAGGCTGGCGGCGATCATCATCAGACCCAGCATCGCCCAGAGAGTGACGACGGCCCAAAACAAAACCGGGTCCTCTGTGCGGTTGATCTCGAAGACCAGAAAGGCCTGCCCGTTCAGAATTGTCGGGACGACCCACCATACAAAGAGTACTCCCCAGACCCAGTAGAGACCCAGCGCAGTGGCTGCCAACAGGATGGGTAGCGCGATATAGTTCGCTGTTCTGGCGTAGCTCATTATTTGGTCTCCAAGGTCGAGGCCAGCAAAGAGGCCGCCAGTTTCAATTCGGCGCGCCAAATTGCCGGTGGCTCCAGCGGAGACAGGGCATCCATGCTGACAAAAATAGCCGAGATTCCCTGTGTCACCGCACGAATGCGGGCACCCGACGCATCCGGGGTGGCGCGTTTCAGGATATCCTCGACCACGTCAAAGAATTCCGTGAGGCTGTCCATCAGGTCCTGCCGCAGATCCGGTCGAGCCGGAACAGCTGTCACCAGCGCTTGATATGCCAGCATCAACCGCGGATCGGTTCCGCTGTTGTCGGCAAACAGCGTGTCCACAAGATCAGACGGCGTCGCCCCGTTCGGCAAGGCCTGTCGAAGCCCGTCCAGCGATTCTGCGAACCCAGCACCGACATAGTCGGCCAGCGCAGTGATCATCTCATCCTTGTTGCCCAGGTAATGACGCAGAAGCGGACGCTTGACGCCAGCCTCCTCAGCAATCCGTTCCTGTGTCGCACCTTCGAGCCCGAACCGCGCCACGCATGTGAGATAAGCATCCAGAATCTCTTGGGATCTTTGGTCTTTCAGCGAAGGTCTTGGCATTTCGGTTCCTTAAATTGTCATTGTTGACAAATAATGATCAGCATTACTTTGTCAATGGTGACAATTTACTTTTTGATTCACCTTTTCAAACGAAACCGCCCTGTGATCAGCAGAGGCTTAAAAAGCGAAGGAGGAGCTGCGCAAAGAAGTTTTCAGAGCGAAAATGTCGATTTGACATAATCGGATTGGTGATGTCGCCCCTGTGAGATGCAAATTACCTCACATACTTCATTTATTCGGCCCAATGTCTCACGCACTCCAACAATCTTGATGAAGAAATGGCTCGCGTGAATCCTTTAAGCGGTATGCAGAATACCGTTCACGGATTGATCAAAAACCGCGGTTAGATAGCATATCAGCACGAGCAGTTCGTTGCGCTTTGATCTAAAGACTCTCCCAAAGTCACCAAACTCGTGTCGTCGGAATCGCGAACGGAGACTGTGACTTGAAATCGACCATTGTTGCGTTCACGTGCGGGCCTCAGCTGAGGGCGCCGCAAGATAACATTCTGAAAACAAGCCACAATCGGCGGCCAAATATGCGTCTTGAGATTTAGAGGAAAATCATGGCTGGGGTGGTAGGATTCGAACCTACGATACACGGTACCAAAAACCGCTGCCTTACCACTTGGCTACACCCCAACGGTGAGCGGCTATCTACGATTGTTGTTCGGAGGGTTCAAGGGGCTTTGAGCGAAAAACTTCAGCTTGGAGTAAAAATTATTTGGCCCGAGTTCCTGACGGTTCGGAGCTCCGAATTTGCGCCCGTCGGTCATCTGTACGGTTTGACGTATTATGGGCACGAGCGGCCGCAACTGGGTAAGGTCTTGCGGGATGGGCCGCGGCGTCAACATCTTGCTCTTTTCGGTTGCCAAATATTTGGCCGCGGATCGCGTGAGGTTGCAAGAAACTTCCGGTATTGCAAGTGCCTTTCACTTGCAGGTTTTGCAGGTAATATACTGAAAAACATTCAAAAAACTTTAAAGCTGCAGTTGCGCCGGATCGTTGGGGAACTTAGCTGTATGATTGACCCCGGCACCCCCTTGAAACAGGAGATGAAGATGAAGTTGAACCCGAAAGTCGCAGAAGCGTTGAACCGTCAGATCAACAATGAACTTCACGCATCCTATACATACCTTGCCATGGCCGCGTATTTCGAATCCGAGGACCTGCCCGGATTCGCGCAGTGGTTTCGTGGTCACTCGGCCGAAGAGGGCACGCACGCCATGCGCATTTTCGACTTTGTGGCCCAACGTGGTGGGAGAATCGAAATTGACGGGATCGCCAAGCCCAAGACGGACTATGCATCACCGGTTGAGGCGCTGGAATACGCGCTGGCGAACGAGGTAACAGTAACCGGCCAGATCAATGCGCTGTTCGAACTGGCCCATGAGGTCAAGGAATACAGCACCCAGAACATGCTGAATTGGTTCCTGGCTGAACAGAACGAGGAAGAAGACCTGTTCGGCAGAATCCTGGATCAGACCAAAGCGGCCAATGGGGATCGCTGGAACCTGTTGTTGCTGGACAAGGAAATGGGCACGCGCACTGCCGCGGGTGCATAACAATCATATTGTTCAGGCGGGGCGGCAGGAACGCCCCGCTATTCGCGAACCTCGGCGGGATCGACGCCCCAGAGGTTCGATTTCTGCGCCCAGCCGCGATAGCCGCCCGCTGAGATTTGGCACCAGTCCAGGCTGCAGCTGCCCAGGCGCGCCACCACGCCAGATTCGAATTTCGCGCTGACCTGAGAATTGGGGTCGGGGCTGGTGTGGACGGGCAGCAGCTCGGATTCGATCAGCACCGTGCGTGCGCCGGACAGCAGGGCATAGTGGACCCAACCACCGGCTCCGTCGCGGTCCTGAACCCGGCGCCAGTTGCCGTATTCAGCCGTAATCTGCAGTGGCATCCCGCGCCGTTTGAACACCCAGTCGATTCGATGGGTCAGCGAGGGGCCGCGGCGAACGTTGCCCTCGGCGGCCTTCATCGAAACATATCGCGGCAGGGGCAGGTTGGTGACGGGGCCACGCTTGTCCTGTGCGCTGGCGGTCAGAGTCCCCAGCGCGACCAGAAATGCGGACGTAACCACCAGAAGGCGGCATTTTACTGGTAGAAAACCACTCACTGACTGTCTGCTCTTGTGCCTGTTGATCGGGTTTCGAAAAAAGGTCGTCTCAATGCGTTGGGGTTCTTGTGCCCCGCCTTATCCTGCGCCACGATGCCATGGCGCGCGAAGATTTGCAAAGCGATGGGAGGGCGAAGGTGCCAAGAGAACGTCTGAGTGTTGTCGTTACGCGACGGTTGCCCGAGGCGGTGGAAACCAGGCTGAGCGAGTTGTTCGATGTGCAGTTGCGCGACGATGACACGCCCATGACGCGTGAAGAACTGGTCACAGCGGTGCAAGGCGCGGATGTCCTTGTACCCACCGTGACCGACGCCATCGATGGCGGGTTGCTGGGACAGGCGGGTGACAAGCTGCGCCTGATCGCTAATTACGGGGCCGGGGTCGACAATATCGATGTGGCCACGGCCCGGCAGCGGGGCATTCTGGTCTCGAACACGCCGGGCGTGCTGACCGATGATACCGCGGACATGACCATGGCGCTGATCCTCTCGGTCACCCGCCGGATTCCTGAGGGGCTGTCGGTCATGCAAAAAGGCGACTGGGAGGGCTGGGCCCCGACCGCGTTGCTGGGTGGCAGGATCGGAGGGCGCCGTCTTGGCATTCTGGGCATGGGGCGGATCGGCCAGGCCGTGGCCCGCCGCGCCTCGGCGTTCGGGATGCAGGTACATTATCACAACCGTCGCCGGTTGCGCCCCGAGATCGAACAGGAGCTTGAGGCGACCTATTGGGAAAGCCTCGATCAGATGGTGGCGCGGATGGATGTGATCTCGATCCATTGCCCGTCTACGCCGTCGACCTTTCACCTGATGAATGCGCGGCGGCTGAAGCTGTTGAAGCCTTCGGCCGTGATTGTGAACACGTCGCGGGGTGAGGTGATCGATGAAAACGCGCTGACCCGTCAGATTCGCGGAGGTGAGATCGCCGGAGCGGGGCTGGATGTGTACGAGCATGGTACGCATGTGAACCCGCGCTTGCGGCAATTGCCGAACGTCGTCCTGTTGCCTCATATGGGGTCAGCCACATTGGAAGGGCGGATCGAGATGGGTGAAAAGGTCATCATCAATATCAAGACCTTCGAAGATGGGCACCGCCCACCGGATCAAGTAGTTCCATCCATGTTGTGACGCGTTTGCGCCGCAGGGACGACAAACGATTTTTCAGGAGGATACGATGAAACGAAATCTGATTTCGGGATTGTTTTTGACGGCGTTGATGCTGGGCGGCGCGGCGTTCGCGCAGGAGACTGCGGATGCAGTAGCCCCCGAGGGGGCCTCGGACGGGCAGGTTCAGGGCCTGACGGATGAGGTCATCGCCGCGCTTGAGGCCAAGATGGCCGGTCAACCGGTGACCTCGCAGAACTGGATGGTTGCCGCCGCGAACCCTCTGGCCGTCGAGGCCGGGGCCAAGGTGCTGCGGGCCGGAGGGTCCGCGGCTGATGCAATGGTCGCCGTGCAGGTCGTGCTGGGGCTGGTCGAGCCGCAATCCTCGGGCCTTGGCGGCGGTGCGTTTCTGGTCTGGTACGATGCCACGACCGGCAAGCTGACCACGCTGGACGGGCGCGAGACGGCTCCGCTTGAGGCGAACCACCGGTTGTTTCACGATGAAAACGGCGAGCCACTGAAGTTTTACGATGCTGTGGTCGGTGGTCTTTCGGTAGGTACGCCCGGAACGCCTGCTTTGCTGGCTGAGGCGCACCGGCGCTGGGGCCGCAGCCCGTGGCCCATCCTGTTTCAGGATGGCATTAAACTGGCTGATGAGGGATTCCTTGTCTCGCCACGTCTGGCCACATTGGTCGAAGCCGATGCGGAACGCCTGTCGCGTTTCCCCGTGACAGCTGAGTATTTCCTGCCGGGCGGAGAGCCTTTGAAGCAAGGTCAGCGGCTGATGAACCCGGATTATGCAGAAACACTGCGGGTTCTGGCACGCGAAGGGTCGGCCGGGTTTTACGGCGGTGAGATCGCCGCCGGGATCGTCCATACCGTCCGCAATGCGCCGGGCAATCCGGGTGTGCTGTCTGGCGTCGATCTGGCGCTGTATCAGGTGACCGAGCGCGACCCGGTCTGCGCCGCTTACCGCGCCTATGAGGTCTGCGGCATGGGGCCGCCCTCGTCCGGGGCGCTGACGGTTGGTCAGATACTGGGTATGCTCGAAGGATATGATCTGGCGACGATGGGACCCGAGGACGTACATACATGGCGTCTGATTGGCGACGCTTCGCGTTTGGCCTTTGCAGATCGCGGTCGTTACATGGCCGATCATGATTTTGTCCCGATGCCCACACAGGGCCTGGTCCATCCCGACTACCTGTCCCAGCGCGGACAGCTGCTGGGCGGCGAGGGGGCGTTGACCGAAGTCGCGCCCGGCAACCCCGAATTCGACCACGCGTCGAACTGGGCGGATGATGTATCGCTGGAATTGCCTTCAACCTCGCATATCTCGATCGTAGACCAGTATGGCAACGTGCTGTCGATGACCACGACGATCGAGAACGGGTTCGGTTCGCGGCTGATGACCAACGGGTTCCTGTTGAACAACGAACTGACCGATTTTTCGTTCAAGACCCACAGCGATGGTGTTCCGATTGCCAATCGGCTGGAACCGGGCAAGCGCCCGCGGTCCTCGATGAGCCCGACCATCGTGATGCAGGACGGCGCTCCGGTACTGGCGATTGGCTCGCCCGGTGGCAGCCGGATCATTGGCTACGTGGCCAAGTCGATCATCGCTTGGGCCGATTGGGACATGGATGTGCAACAGGCGCTGTCGCTGCCGCATTTGGTCAACCGCTTTGGCACCTATGATGTGGAGCAGGACACGGCCGCCGAGGGCTATGCCGATGCGCTGATCGGGCTGGGGTTCGAGGTCAACCCGCGCGACCTGACATCGGGCCTGCACGCGATTGAGATCGGAGATGTTTTGATCGGCGGTGCAGATCCGCGCCGCGAAGGCATCGCGTTGGGCGAATAAGAGAGGTTCTTTATGGCGCAGGCAGTAACGTTGCCCCGAAACGAGGCCGGGATTGAAACGGCTGTCGGCATTCTGAAACAGAAGTTCGGTGATCGACTGCAAACGGGTCAGGCGATCCGCGAACAGCACGGCCACACGACCACTTGGATCGAAAATCAGTCTCCGGACGCGGTGGTGTACCCCCACACAACCGAGGAAGTGTCTGAGATCGTCAAGATCTGCGCCCAGCACAGGGCGCCTGTGATCCCCTTCGGGACCGGCACCTCGCTTGAGGGGCATGTGAACGCTCCGGCCGGTGGTATCTCGGTGGACCTGACCCAGATGAACAAGGTTCTGGCGGTCCATGCGGGCGATCTGGATTGCGTCGTGCAGCCCGGTGTAACGCGCGAAGACCTGAACACCCATCTGCGCGATCAGGGCCTGTTTTTTCCCATCGACCCCGGTGCCAATGCCTCGCTGGGGGGAATGGCGGCAACGCGGGCCTCGGGCACCAATGCGGTGCGCTATGGCACGATGAAGGACAACATCCTCAGTCTGGAAGCGGTGATGCCGGACGGGCAAATCATCCGCACCGGACATCGGGCCAAGAAATCCTCGGCCGGATATGACTTGACCCGCCTGTTGATCGGGGCCGAGGGCACGTTGGGGATCATCACAGAACTCACCCTGCGCCTGCAGGGCATCCCCGAGGCGATCACTTCGGCCCGGTGCTCCTTTCCCACGGTCGATGCCGCCTGTCAGGCGGTGATGATGACGATCCAATACGGCGTGCCCGTGGCGCGGATCGAGCTGCTGGATGAGTTGTCGGTCAAGGCCGCCAACGCCTATTCCGGGCTGGACCTGCCGGAAACGCCGTTGCTGTTGCTGGAATTTCACGGCTCTGAGGCTGGTGCGGTCGAGCAGGCCGAGACATTCGGTCAGATCGCCGAAGAGTTCGGTGGCGCGGATTTCGCTGCGACCTCGACCACGGAAGAACGCAACAAGCTGTGGCAGGCCCGGCACGACATGTACTGGGCCAGCCTGCAACTGCGCCCCGGCGCGCGCGGCATTTCCACCGATGTCTGCGTTCCCATCACGCGTTTGGCGGAGTGCGTTGCGGCCGCGCAGCAAAAGGCACAGAATCTTGGCTTGTTGGCCCCGATTGTCGGGCATGTGGGAGATGGGAACTTTCACACTCTGCTGCTGATCGACATGGAGAACGCGGATGAGGTCGCCAAGGCCGAGGGCTTTGTCGGCTGGCTGAACGATCTGGCGATCTCGATGGAGGGGACCTGTACCGGCGAACACGGAATCGGGCAGGGCAAGCGGCCCTATCTGGTCAAGGAACTGGGGCCGGCAGTCAGTTATATGAGTGCGATAAAGATGGCGTTGGACCCGGATAACATTATGAATCCGGGTAAAATTCTGCCGTCCGCATAGCTGTGGCCCACACCGAGTTTCCGGCACCTCAGCCATAAGACCGCCCCATTTTGGTTCTATCCTTCGCGAAAACGAGCAGTGATTGATTTCGGATATTCAGATGGACGGTTTGCGGATTTTTGGGTTTGTGGTGATCATAGTCTTGGTCATCATCGGTCTGGACTATTATCAACAGGACAAAAAACACGAAGGCACTTTGTCCGCCAATGGCTATGTAGACACGATCAAGCATCGCTTCGCGCAGCAGCAGGTCGAGCGTGACGCCAAAGCCGCCGAGCGGGAACGCGAAAAGCTGTGGAAAGCGGGCCCAAAGCCCTACCTTCCCGCCTCCACCAAAAAATGGTCCCGGTACGAACTGACGGATGCGGATAACGAAGCCGTTTCGACCGCGATCTCAAAATATGGCATGACGCCTCTGATCAGTTCCATTTCTAACACGGCGGAACTGATGAGCCTGACCAACAGTGGCAAAGACGGCATTCTGCGCAAACTCAGCAAGACGGGTGCGGTCTATGCACAAGGTGAGGAAATCGCCTGGTTCGATATCAGCCTGAAACAGGAATCGCCACGCAATACGCTGGCCGGAATTGCTCTGTCCCGTCAGCAGAATTTCATGGATCATGCCGTGATCAAGAAAGGGTTCGCTGTCATCGATGGTGTCGCTTTCATCGAGATTACACAGGACACGACATCTCCGACTGAGGCGCTCGCATATCGCAAGATCAGTGGGCGGATCGGGATCGACGAAGAGGTCGTCATCCGGTTGCACACCAATGCCAGCGACGCCTCGATCCGGGAACTTTTGGGCGCGGTTGACTATGCGGCCCTCAACGCTTTGCTGACGTATCCATCACCTGTCGTCGGGCAGGGGATATCGGTGACACTGGCCAGACAACCAGAGGTCGCCGAGAAAATGGACCGTCTGTATTCCAAAATGAAGATGGTCCAGGAAAAGACAACCAACGATAAGCTCAAGAATCTGGATTTCGCGGCAGTAATGGTGAACACGATGACGGCGTCGGGGTTTAACAGCGAAGGCCTGATGGACATCACCGGCGGAGAGGTCTTCGAAAACCAGGATGTCCTGCAGATCGGTTATGGCCGGGCGCAAAAGCTGCTTCTGGGCTCGGATATACGCCGCGCGGCGTTGGAATACGGGGCTGAAACGGACACCACGCTCGTGGATGATGCGATCGAATTGGATACCGCAACACAGGATAGCGCCGCCGAGCAGGATACGCAGGGCTTTTTCGGGCGACTGAAAGACAAGCTGCCAGCTTTTGGCGCGTCTGAGCCTGACAAGGCCGCTGCAAAACCTGCTACAAACAATCAGCCTGTACGCGTGCACAAAGGTGGGGTGGGTAGCGGCTGTGCCAAGATCGGCAGCATCAAGCGGTGTTCGGTCACCGGGCAATAGGGACAAAAAACGACGAATCCGGTGGTCATCAGCGGCAGCGGGGTCGTTTTCCTTCTCTCACTGGTCGGATGAATGTCGCGTTTGGTCCTGCAAATGCGCCATATGGTTCCAACAGATTCCAAGGAGAGACGTCCGGTTATGAAAACCCAAGTCAAAGCACTGGTCGTAGGCGGCGGCGCCGTCGGGACCTCGATTGCCTATCACCTGGCCAAGGCAGGCTGGGACGATGTGATGTTGATCGAACGGGACGAGTTGACGTCCGGGTCCACCTGGCACGCAGCGGGCCTGCTGCCGCTGTTCAACATGTCCTATGCGACGACCCACATCCACAAGTACTCGGTCGATTTCTACAAGACGCTCGAGGAAGAGACCGGCCTGAACGCGGGTTTCGCCGTGGTCGGCAACCTGCGCATGGCGCAAACGCAAGAGCGTATGGACGAATACATGCTGTATGCGTCCACAGCCGAAACCTGTGACGTTGCATATGAGTGGCTGACGCCTGAGCAGATCAAGGAACGCTGGCCGCTGATCGAGACCTCGGACCTGAAGGGCGCGATCTATCACACCGAAGACGGCTACATTAACCCCGCCGACGTGACCCAGGCGATGGCCAAGGGTGCGCGTCAGCGCGGGGTCGAGATCGTCCGCAAGATGCAGGCCGATGCCTTCCACTGGAACGGCACCCATTGGGAAGTCACCTGCACCAAGATGGTCGAAAAGGGTGGTAACCTGGTCGAGAGTGACGAGCAGGTTGTGATCACTGCCGAGCATGTCGTGACCGCATCGGGCAACCACGCACAGCGCACCGCCAAGATGCTGGGCATCAAGATGCCCGCCATTCCGGTCGAGCACACCTTCATCGTCATGGACAAAGACCCCGAGCTGGTCAAATGGCGCGAAGCCGGCAATCCGGAACACCCCGTTGTGCGCGACGCGGACAACGAATCCTACGCACGTGAAGAGCGCGGCGGCTGGATTCTGGGTATCTATGAACACGGCGCACCCGCGCGGTTCGAGCACGGCGTGCCCGACAGCTTCCGCGCCGACCTGTTCCCGCTGGATCTGGACCGGATCGCCGATCAGTACATGGCAATGGCCGAACGTGTGCCGTCCTGTGCCGAATCCGGCCTGAAGGACGATTTCAACGGCCCGATCTGCTATACCCCCGACGGCAACCCGCTGGTTGGTCCGGCTCCGGGTCTGCGTAACATGTGGCTGGCCGAAGGTTTCTCGTTCGGGATCACCGCAGCGGGCGGCACAGGTTACTATCTGGCGCAGATGATGGTCGATGGCGAAGCCGAGATCGACATGGCATCGCTGGACCCCAAGCGTTACTCGTCCAACTGGATGACCACCGAGTTTGCGGCGCGCAAGAACGAAGAGTGCTATGAGCACGTCTATATCCTGCACCACCCCGACGAAGAACGCGCTGCCTGCCGTCCGCTGCGGACTGTTCCGGCATATGATCGTCAGAAAGCGCGCGGCGCACAGTTCGGCTGGGTCAACGGCTGGGAACGTCCGAACTATTTCGGCCCGCTGGACGCGCCGGAAAACTTCGATGAAGAAGGCCGTTCGTTCCGCCGTGGTAACTGGTGGCAATACGCCGTCGAAGAAGCCAAGGCGATCCGCGAAGGCGTTGGCCTGATCGACGCATCGGCCTTTACCAAGCACGTCGTCAAAGGCCCCGGTGCGACCCAGTTCCTGGATTGGTTCACCTGCAACAAGCTGCCCAAGGTCGGCCGCATCAACCTGACCTACGCGCTGACCTCGCACGGCACCACCCGCACCGAATACACCATCGTCCGCAACGGCGAGAACAACTACTACATCGTCTCCGCCGGTGCCTGGACCGAGTACGACGCCGACTACCTGCGTAAGGCGGCTGAGGACAAGATGGAGGAGTTCGGTTACATCGAGATCCAGGACGTGACAACCCAGTGGGGCGTCTTCGCCATCGCCGGACCCAAGTCGCGTGACGTTCTGAAAGAGGTCATCAAGGACGCCGATCCGGAAACCGCTCTGTCTAACAAGCGCTTCCCGTGGCTTTCGGCCCGTCAGATCGAACTGGGCATGTGCCCGGTCAACGCGATCCGTGTGGCCTATACCGGCGAGCTGGGCTGGGAACTGCACCACCCGATCGAGATGCAGAACTACCTGTTCGACCTGCTGGAAAAAGCCGGTGAGAAGCACGGTATGAAACTGGTTGGGGCCCGCGCTCAGAACTGGCTGCGTCAGGAGAAATCCTATCGCGCATTCGGCACCGAACTGGGCCGCGACGCGACCCCGCTGGAAGCCGACCTGCCGCGCTTTGTTGACCTGTCGAAAGACTTTTACGGCAAGGCCAAGCTGGAAGAGACCGGTGTGCGTGTTAAGTGCTGCACTTTGTTGATCGACGGACCGGACGACGCCGACCCGTGGGGCCGCGAGGCGCTGTATACACCGGAAGGTGAGCGCGTGGGTCGCCTGACCTCGGGCGGTTACTCGGTCGCGTTCGAGAAATCCATCGGCATGGGGTACGTGAAGCCCGAGTTCGCGGTCGAAGGCACCAAGCTGCAAGTCAAAATTCAGGATAAGCTGTGGGACGCGGTCGTCACCTGCGACAGCCCCTACGATCCGAAGAACGAGGTCATCCGCAAGGACGGCTAAACAAACAAAGGCCCCGGATAAGTCCGGGGCCTTTTGCTTTTGGGATCAGGCGCTCAGTTCGTCGTAGCATTCCAACGCTTTGGCGGCATACATCATCGATGGCCCTCCGCCCATCTGTACGGCCATGGCCAGCACATCGGAAAACTCCTCTCGCGTTGCACCCGCTTTGACCAGCGCTTCGGTATGAAGCGTGATGCAGGGCTCACACCGGATCGCGATGGACATGCCCAAGGCGATGAATTCCTTGGTCTTGTAGTCCAGCGTTCCACCCTGTTTGACCACAGCGCTCAGCGCTCCGAATGCGCGGGTGGCGTCGGGTATCGCGCCGTTGAGGTTGCGCAGGCCATTGCGCGTGTCTTTGATCTTGTTCTGCCAGCTCATGTCATCATTCCACTTAACATTAGATAAATGGAATATGTAATGGCGCGCTCAGCCGGGCCTTGATTTTGATCAGGTGCCGGATTTTTCCGCAACAAAAGCCAGGTTATTTGCAGGCATCTCGACAACTTTAAGGACGGTCAGGTTCTGGGCGGTCATCCAGCCGACGATATCTTCGTCATTCTTATAGCCGATTTCGGCATCCTGCAGGACCAGCGCGTCATGGAACCTTTGGTCGCCGTCGCTCGTAAGCTGGCCAGAGCGTTTGAACGGCCCGTAGAGGATGAACCTTCCCCCAGGGGCCAGTGCCTGCGCGGTTTCGGCGATCAGTACCTGCGTTTCGGGCCAGCTGATCAAATGCACCAGATTGATCAGAACGATCAGGTTCTGCTCGGCGAACGCCTCATGCCAGCCTGGCGCCGTTGCGTCCAGCGCGACGGCGTTGGCAACGTTGGGCAGGTCGGCGGCATAAGCGTCGATGCTGGCGCGCCGACCGGGTTCCACCTCGGTCGGTTGCCAATTCAAGCCGGGCAAGGCGCGGGCAAAGGCGCTGACATGCTGGCCGGTGCCGCTGGCGATCTCAAGCGCCTGACCGGTCGTTGGAGTCCATTGCGACAGCAGTTCACACAGCGCCTCGGCGTTGCGGGTTGCCGCAGGGGCAATCAGTCGCCCGTCCTGTCCTTCGGTGGCGACGCTGGCATTAGAGGGCAGGGAACGCTTGGTCATCGGCGCAACCTTTCCGGGCTGAGGGCCGCGATCGTTTCTGCGTCCAGTTCCGGCGCAGCACCGATCACGAGGTCCGCCACCAGTTGCGACGCGGCGGGAGAGGACTGGAACCCGTACCCGCCCTGACCGGCGACCCAGATGAATGACGGATCGGCCGGGTCCGGACCCAGAACCAAAGTTCCGTCGGGCGCAAAACTGCGCAACCCCGCCCAGCTCGTTTCGACCCGCGTGACCGGTTCGGTGACCATCTCTTCGTACCGGGCCAGACCTTCGGCCAGAACCATATCGTCGGCATAGGCATCATGCGGTGAAACCGGGTCGGCCTCGGACGGAGAGACCAGCAGCTTGCCCGCATCGGGTTTGGCGTACCACGCCTCACCCACGCCCAGCATCATGGGCCATCCTCGGACGTCATGCCCGCCCGGCGCAGGCAGGCGTGCCATTGACCGGCGTTTGGGAATGATGCCGATCGGGGCAATCCCGGCCATTGCAGCAACCTCGTCCACCCATGCACCAGCGGCATTGATCAAAATGCGGGCTTCGTTGGTGCCTCCGGCCTCGACAACCCAATGAGGGTTCTTGCGGATGGCAGTGACCTTGGCTTTGGTCAGAACCTCGCCGCCATTGCCGCGAATGACGCGGGCGAAATCCTGCAGCAATCTGTCCGTGTCGATGTCGAACGCCGCATTGCTGATCGCGGCAAATCCCAGCGTCTCGGGGTTCAGGATCGGCACACGGGCCTGCGCGTCGTCCGTAGAGATGACCTGCATGTTCAGATCCGCAACGTCCTGTTCGAACGCCTCACCCTGACCCTTGTGCCCCACCAGCATCAATCCACGTGGCGTCAGATACCCGCCATTTTCGGTGTGCATGAAATCGGCGCTCGCCTTGTTCAGCGCCACAACCGACGGCGGACCATAGCTTTCTTCGAACAACGCGGCCGAGCGGCCCGAGGCGTGATAACCCAGCGCATCCTCGGCCTCGAGCACGGCTACCTTCCCGTGCTGCGACAGCCGCGCCCCGGTGCTGAGGCCCGCAATGCCACCGCCGACAATCAGAAAATCAATCATATTCATCCTTCCGGTCACGTTCCATGTGTTAAGGACGTAAGCGTCTGCAAACATTAAGCAGGCTTGAATTTACGCATCAACCCATCCAAACAAGGATCAAACAGAAACAGGAGGGCAGGGTGAGTACCGCAGATTTACACCCGATGGCCACGGGACATATTCCGTCCTACGTGACCCAGGCGGACGGCAGTGATTTTCTTTTGACGTTCATGTTCGTTTTTACCGTTGTCGTCATCATTCTGATCGGCGTGGGATACTTCACTCTGCACTCGATCCCCGAAAAGATCGCGCATGAATCCAATCACCCTCAGTTTCAGTTGGTTGGCATTCTGGCTCTGTTGGCGCTGTTTACCCATAACGGTCTGTTCTGGGTTGCCGCCATTCTGGTGGCCGGGTTCCAGTTCCCCGATGTGGCCGCGCCTCTGAGGGCCATTGCCGACGCGATCCGATCTTTGGGCAAACAGGACCTGTCAGAACCCGCCCCGGCCCAGCCGACCGAACCCGCCGCGCAGCAGGAGCAGTAAGACATGCTTGAGACTTTGATGTGTGCGCTGGTAACGGTGCTGCCCGACTATCTGTTTCGCCGCTTCGTGCAGGGCAAACGGATCGGTCATGAAATCACGCTGTTCACCATGTGGTATGAACTGCGCTGGGGCCTGACCACTTGTGCCATTCTGGCGCTGACGGTTATCACCACTCTGTTTTACTTCCACCCGGCCAGTAAGACAGCGGCATCCTATTTCCGCACCGTGACGATCCTGCCACAGCTGGGTGGTCGCGTGTCCGAGGTGTATGTCTCCAATAACCAGCAGGTTGTGGCAGGCCAGCCGATCTTTCGGATCGAGGATTTCACCCAGACCGCAATGGTCGAAGCGGCCCATGCCCAGATCGCGCAGGTTCAAGCCTCGTTGAAAGTGGCGGAAACCGATTTGGCCGAGGCCGAAGCCGGGATTGCAGGGGCTCGCGCCTCGCTGGATCAGTCGCTTGAGGATTTGGAGCGCAATACCACGCTGCGCGACGAGGGCTCAAGCGCCGTAAGGCTGGCCGAGATTGACCGGCTGGAAAACCTGGTGGCGGAACGTGAGGCGCAACTGAGGGCTGCAGAGGCGCAGCGTGCCGCTGTCGTTCAACAGATCGAGGAGTTGATCCCCGCGCAATTGGTCAGCGCCAACGCGCAGCTGGATGCCGCGTTGACCGAGCTGGACAAGACCGTGATCAGCGCCGGCGTAACGGGTCGGGTTGAACAGTTCGGCCTGCAGGTCGGTGACTATGTCAGCCCGCTGTTGCGCCCGGCAGGTATCCTGGTTCCGTCAAGTTCGGGACATGACCGGTTCCAGGCCGCGTTCAACCAGATGTCGGCGCAGGTTATCAAGCCCGGTATGATCGGCGAGCTGGGTTGCATGACCAAGCCCTTCACCGTGATCCCGATGGTTGTGGTCGAGGTTCAGGACGTGATCCCGTCCGGGCAAATCCGCCCCACGGATGAGCTGCGGGACGTGCAGGCCAACACCAATCCGGGTTCGATCCTAGTGTATATGGAGCCGCTCTATAAGGGTATGTCCGATGATATCCCGCCGGGCAGCAATTGTCTGGCCAATGTCTATACCGACAATCACGAACGGCTTGAGCATGAGGATCTGGGCTTTTGGCAATCCGCTGCCCTGCATGTGATCGACACGATCGGTGTGGTTCACGCGGCGGGCCTGCGTCTGCGTCTGATCCTGATGCCGGTGAACACGCTGGTGCTGACAGGGCACTAATTGCGACTATTGACCGATGGTAATGTTGCCATCAAGCGGCGGGTCAAGCCCGCGGCTTGATGGCTGTCCCACCCCATACCCCTTAGAGAGGAGCCTGCCGTCGCGTGTTAGGCTCGGGCGCGGGTCGTCTCGTTCGGACCTTAACGGTTCGTGCGCGGCGCGGCGGCAAAAGGCCGGATCACGCGGCGTGCATTTTGCTCACAAACCTGACGCAGAGCCTGCATTTCAGGCGCTGCCGGATTTGCCCATTTGGGCAGTTTGGTTGTGGAGGGGCAGACTATTCGGGTAGTTTGATTTCCACAAGACCTTCCAGATCACCTGGTTTGACACCTTGGTTGAGCAAAGTCTCTGTTACGAGATAGGGTAGTTGGCGCAATGAGGGAAAATATCCCTGCATCTCTCCAAGGGCGACGTTTTGAACTACCTGCCGGAGTTCCTTCAAGTTTAGCCGCTGATTGGGGCGCTCTAAGAAATTGTGTAGGTACCATGCGGCGAGTCGATCAGTGACAAAGGGTTCTGCACTCGCCGGACTGTCTTTTCCCGGATAGGGTGCTGCTGTCGCCTCTCCAATCAAATAGAACTGGTCCTCTCCTTGCTGATGAATAGAGAGTCTGAAGGCTGTAATCGGGTTTTTAGAGGTATTGGATACAGATTGTTTTCGAAACTTCTCGCGTAGTATCAACTTGCCTTCGACACGTAGAAACTGTGCTTCATTATTTGAGGCAGAAAAGGTTTGATACACTTTGAAAGGCACTCGGAATAGCAGATCCCCATAGATTTCCAGCAGTGGCTTGATCTGAGCCTTTCCGGCCAACCTCTCACCATTGCGCCATTTGCTCACCTGTCCTTGTTGAGTACGACACAGATTGGCGATTTCCATTTGCGTCATACCGTCGTTAAGCGCAATGCGCACCAGATCTTTGGTCTGGGGGAACGGGTCTTTCTTCTTCGTGTCACTCATGTCTCGGCCTCCGGTGGGCCGGGCGCTTATGAGCGCCCGGCGAATAGTCACGATTTCTTGGGGCTCGGGGATTTCCGGTTCGGATTAAGCTGCTTTCCCCGGTTGCCCTGATTTTGTGCATGGGTCTTGTTCTGACCCGGAGTACCTTTGTTCGGGTTCTTCATATCGGCCGGACGGTTCGGTTTTTTCATGTCATGCTCCTTTTGTCTGACATGGCCGACGTTAGGTGTATTCCGGTCATTCCCAGAATGGTTGAACGTGGAATATTCTGGAATACTTCGGAATAGAATACAGTTATCGAATAACTTTGTACGATAATGGCGGCTTGAAACGAAAAAGGCCCGCTGATCCAGCGGGCCTTAATCACTCACCATGCAGACCTACTGCGGGATTTCGCCTTCCAGCCCTTCGACATAGAAGTTCATGCCCGCCAGGGTGCCGTCGTCAGCGGTTTCGCCCTCGCCCAGCCAGTCGCTGCCGTCCTGCTTTTTCAGCGGGCCGGTGAAGGGGTGGTATTCACCCGCGGCCATGGCAGCCTTGAGAGCCAGTGCCTCTTCCTTGACGTCAGCCGGAACCGCGTCGGAAATCTCGCCGATCTCGACCATGCCTTCCTTGATGCCGTCCCAGGTGTTCACGGTTGCCCACGAGCCATCCATGACGGCCTGGGTGCGTGCAATGTAGTAGGGCGCCCAGTTGTCGATGATCGACGATACGCGCGGGAACGGAGCGTATTCGCTCATGTCCGAAGCCTGACCGAAGGTGACGACGTTGCCCGCCTCTTGTGCGGCTGCCTGCGGTGCGGTCGAGTCGGTGTGCTGCAAGATCACGTCTGCGCCCTGTTCGATCAGAACGGTGGCTGCGTCAGCTTCTTTTGCCGGGTCAAACCAGGTGTAGGCCCAGACAATCTTGAACTCGACATCCGGGTTCACCTTCTTGGCATGGATATAGGCCGAGTTGATGCCCCGGATCACTTCGGGGATCGGGTAGGAGCCGATATAACCGACTGTGTTCGATTTGGTCATCTTGCCCGCGATGTGACCCTGAACGGCGCGGCCTTCGTAGAAGCGGGCCGAATAGACCGAGACGTTGTCGGCAGTTTTATAGCCGGTCGCGTGCTCGAATTTCACGTTCGGGAATTTCTTGGCGACGTTGATGGTCGGGTCCATGTAGCCGAACGATGTGGTGAAGATCAGGTCTGCGCCTTCCAGCGCCATCTGGGTCATCACGCGTTCTGCGTCCGGGCCTTCCGGAACGGATTCGACGAATACGGTTTCGACGTTGTCGCCAAAGTGCTCTTCAACGGCCAGACGGCCCTTGTTGTGTTCATAGGTCCAGCCGCCGTCGCCCACCGGGCCGACATAGACGAAGCCGACCTTGGTTTTGTCTTCGGCCATGGCCCCCGAGGCCAGACCAAGCGCCATGGCAGCGCTTGCCAGAAGTGTAGTGATTTTCATGTGTTACTCCCCAAGTTGGTTCAGTTGGCCCCTAGTGTGAGGCATGGAAGGTCCGGCCCAATGCGGCAGGTGCGCTGCTCTTGTCGGCCGAAAGGATCACAAGCACAAGGATCGTGATAATATAGGGCGACATTGCCAGATACTCGACAGGAATGGCAACGCCCGCTGCCTGCAAATTAAGCTGCAATACGGTGATGCCGCCGAACAAATAGGCCCCCAGCAAGGCACGCCACGGCTTCCAGCTGGCAAACACCACCAAGGCCAGAGCGATCCAACCGACACCGGCGGTCATGCCCTCGGTCCACTGTGGCACGCGGATCAGGCTGATGTAAGCGCCGCCGAGGCCCGCGCAGGCACCACCGAACAGGATCGCCATGATGCGAATCTTGATGACCTTATAGCCCAGCGCGTGCGCGGCATCGTGGTTTTCGCCCACCGCGCGCAGGATCAGACCGACGCGGGTGTATTTCAGCGTGGCCCAGACCGCGGCGGTCAGAGCGATGCCGACATAGAGGATCGGGTCATGCTGGAACAGGATCGGGCCAATCACCGGGATATCACTGATCACCGGGATATGGATTTCCCCCATGCTGGGCGGTTTGATCCCCACATAGCTTTGCCCCAGAAGGGCACTGAACCCGAGGCCAAACAGGGTCAGGGCAAGGCCACTGGCCACTTGGTTGGCTAGTGCAAACTGCGTCAGCAGCACGAACAACAAGGATAGCACCGCACCACCAATGGCCGCCGCGATGAAGCCCAGCCAGGGCGAGCCGGTCTCGACCGAAATCGCAAAGCCGCTGATTGCGCCGACGATCATCATACCCTCAACACCGAGGTTCAGGACGCCGGCCTTTTCCACGACCAGCTCTCCGATCGCGGCCAGCAGCAGGGGGGTTGCAGCCACCATCAGCGAGGCGACCAGAAGTACGGGATTAATTTCACCAAGGTCCATGAGTCACTCCTTGACCAGAAAGAGGAAGACAGACGCAGCGCTTGCCGCAAGACATACAAACATTGGGACAAGCCGGGTTAAGAAACCAAACTGCTCGGGCCAAGGACCACTTAGGCGCTCCGCGAGTTTATTCATCGGGTGAAACAGGACAGCAATCAGCACTCCTGCGATTAACCTGGCCGCATCGAAATTGCCGGTTACCATCTCCATCAATATCAGGACGCACCCCATGGAAATTGGAAAGAGCAGTCCGAGACCTGCGTGAATAGTCGTGGCGCGGCGATCTGCCTGAATGGCGGTGACTAAGGTATTCATCACGCCACCTCGCTACGGGCCGCACGGATGCGGTAGTTTGTCAGAAGATCGAATGCCAGCAGGAAGAACAGCAGCATTCCCTGGAACACCTGAATGGCGGCGGCAGGCAGGCCCAGCTGAGACTGCGCGATTTCACCGCCGATATAGGTTAGCGCCATCAGACCACCGGCCAGCAGGATGCCTACCGGATGAAGGCGGCCCAAAAAGGCCACGATGATCGCGGTAAAGCCGTAGCCGACGTTAAAGTCGATGCTGACCACGCCCGAAGGACCGGAGACTTCGAACATCCCCGCAAGCCCCGCCAGCGCACCGGACAGGCCCAGACAGAACAGGATCAGGCGGGCCGGGTTCACACCTGCGAACTTGGCCGCGCGGGGTGCCTCACCCGTCAGGCGGATGTGGAAGCCCAGCATGTGCCGGTTCAGCAGGATATAGGCAAAGATCACAGCGATCAGCGCGGTTACGACACCCCAGTGCATCCCCGATCCGGCGATCAGTTCGGCGTTGTGGGCGCTGTCATAGGACTGCAGGTTGCGTGAGCCGGGAAAGCCGAACCCTTCGGGGTTCTTCAGCAGGCCCAGCGAGACCGAGGCCAACATCTGTTCCGCCACATAGACCAGCATCAGCGACACGAGGATTTCGTTGGTGCCAAAGCGGACCTTCAGGAACGCCGGGATCATCGCCCATAGCCAACCGCCGAACGCGCCTGCGATGACCATGATCGGAAAGATGTAGAACGCATCCAGCGGATAAAAGGCTAGACCAGCCCCTGCGCCAAAGATGGCGCCCATGATGTACTGACCCTCAGCCCCGATATTCCAGATGCCGGCACGAAAGCCCAAAGACAGGCCGATGGCGATCAGCACCAGTGGCGCGCCTTTCACCAGCAATTGCGGGCGGTAATAGAATGCGAACTCACCGAACAGAGGTTCCCAGAAAATCGTCCCGATGGCCTCAACCGGGTTCTTGCCCAGAATGGCGAACAGAATGCCGCCAAACACCATCGTCGCCAGCACTGCGACCAGAGGGGTGGCATAAGACCACGCCTTGGACGGCTGTGGCCGTTTCTCCAACACTATCATCTGGTCACACCCCCGTTTTCATTTCTTGTATTGTGTTAGACATGGGCCACCTCCATGCCGTGCGCGCCACCCATCATCAGGCCGATCTCGTCAACCGTCAGGCCCGTGGTCGGGCGCGGGGCGCTCAGGCGGCCTTCGTTCAGAGCCGCGAAGCTGTCCGAGATTTCCATCAGTTCGTCCAGATCCTGCGAGATGCAGATGACCGCTGTTCCCTTGGCCGCCAGATCCAGAATGGCCTGCCGGATCGACGCCGCCGCGGCCGCATCCACGCCCCAGGTTGGCTGGTTCACCACCAGAACGTCCGGGTTCTGCAACACCTCGCGACCGATCACGAATTTCTGCAGATTGCCGCCCGAAAGAGACCGCGCCGCATTCTCGGGCCCCGGTGTGCGCACATCGAAGGCGCTGATAATCTTTTCGGCAAAGCTCTTGGTTTCGGTCCATTTGAGGAACCCGTTGCTTTCCAGCCCCTCGCGAACCGAACCGGTCAGCAGGGCGTTCTCGGTCAGGCTCATGTCCGGCGCCGCCGCATGACCCAGCCGTTCTTCGGGCGCGGTTAATACACCCAGCTTGCGTCGCGCAGTGGGGCCAAGCTTGCCGATCTTCTGACCGTTGAACTTGATCGCATCAGCGGTTGTCAGGATTTCGCCCGACAGCACACCCAGCAACTCGTCTTGCCCGTTCCCGGCGACGCCACCGATGCCCAGAACCTCACCCTTGCGGACCCTCATGTGAACATTGCGCAATGCCGTGCCGAACTCCGACGGCGATGGTACCGATAACCCGCTGACATCCAGCGCGACCTCACCGAACTCGCGACCCGAACGCTCGGGTGTCTGCAGGGTCGAGCCGACCATCATCTCGGCCATGTCGCGGGCCGAAGTCTCGGACGGCACACATTCACCCACGTTCTTGCCCAGACGCAGGATCGTGGCGTGATCGCACAGGGTCCGGATTTCCTCCAGCTTGTGCGAGATATACAGGATCGAGGTGCCCTCGGAGCGCAATTTGTTCAGCGTTTCGAAAAGGATATCAACCTCTTGCGGGGTCAGTACCGAGGTCGGTTCATCCATGATCAAAAGCTTTGGGTCCTGTAGCAGACAGCGGATGATCTCGACCCGTTGACGCTCACCTGCGGACAGGTCGCCGACGGTGCGGAAGGGGTCCAGCGGCAGGCCGTAGGTCTCGGACACTTCGCGGATGCGCGAGGCCAGATCGCCCATCGGCGGCGGGTTCTCCATCCCTAGCGCGATATTTTCGGCCACGTTCAGCGCGTCGAACAGAGAGAAGTGTTGGAACACCATCGCGATCCCGTCAGCGCGAGCGGCGCGGGGTTCGGGCGGTGCAAAGGGCTGGCCGCGCAGCAGCATCGTGCCGCTGTCAGGTTTCACCAGCCCATAAATCATTTTCACCAACGTGGATTTGCCCGCGCCGTTTTCACCCAGCAGGGAGTGAACTTCGCCTTCACCGATGTCAAAGGACACCTGATCATTGGCCACGACGCCGGGATAGGCTTTGGTCAGCCCTTGCAAGCTTAAAAGTGGAGTGGTCACGCGCTCAGGTCCTTCTTCAACTCGTTCTGCCAGGCCGGGCGCAAAAGCTGCGCGGCGACGCCAACGGCGATCATCTGCGGGTGTTTGCCCAGGCCGGGGTCTCCAATCGGGCAGGTGATCCGGCTGATCCGTTCGGGCGAATGCCCGAGGGCCGCCAGCCGCGACCGGAATCGCGCCCATTTCGTAGCCGAGCCGATCAGGCCAGCAAAGCGGAAATCGTGCGAAAGCAGCCGGTTGCACAGCTCTAAATCCAGAGTGTGTGAATAAGTAAGCACAAGATGCTCGGCATCGCGCGGTGCATGACGCACCAGTTCGGCTGGTTTTGCGGCCGGAACCGGTGTCACGCCAGCTGGAATCGTATCCGGAAACCGCTCGGGGCCAGTATCGACCCAGGTGATTGCCAGATCGGGCAGCGGCGACAAGACATCCATCAGCGCGCGGCCTACATGGCCTGCGCCCCAGATCCACAGATTGCGGGTCGGTTTGTGCACCGGTTCCACCATCCAACCGTCGACCAGTTGCGGTTCAGGCGCGACGCCCTGTCCGCGTGCGGCCGCCAGCAGGCGTTTGACCGACAGGGGCATGTCGCCGCCGGACGGGGACCGCACGATCACGGTATCGTCTAGTGCGTTCATAGCCACTTGGTCATAGACCTCGCTGAGCAGTGATACCGCGCCGCCGCAGCATTGGCCCATGTCGGGGCCAAGCGCGTGATGGGTCAGACGGCCTTGTACCGTCTGCGTTCGCGCGGCCTCAGCCGCTTGATACTCCAGCGTGCCACCACCGATTGTGCCGCTTTGCCCGAAGCCGTTTTTTTCTGGCCAAACCAGCATAGCAGCACCGACCTCGCGCGGGGATGACCCCTTGATCGCAGCAATGACCACCCGGGTGACTTTCCCGTGGGTTTTGACCGCCTCCCTCAAAGCCTCTCGATCAAATCCCATCAGGTTCCTCCTTTTACCCTTTGGACGCCGTGCCAGATTTCCTCGGCTGTGGTGGGTGCATCCATTGCCGGATAGCCGTCGCCACAGGCGGCCACCGCGTTGGACAGCGCCAGCCAAGCCGAGATACCCAGCATGAAGGGCGGCTCGCCCACCGCTTTTGAGCGATAGATCGTGTCCTCGCGGTTTTCGCCATCCCACAGTGCGACGTTGAAGATGTCGGGCCGGTCCGAACAGGCCGGAATCTTGTAGGTTGAGGGCGCGTGCGTGCGCAGGTTGCCCTTGCCGTCCCAGACCAGTTCCTCGGTCGTCAGCCAGCCTGCGCCTTGCACGTACCCGCCTTCGACCTGTCCGATATCCAGCGCCGGGTTCAGCGACGCGCCCGCGTCATGCAGGATGTCGGTGCGCAGGATGCGGTTTTCGCCGGTCAGAGTGTCCACGGCGACCTCGGTGATCGAAGCACCATAGGCGAAGTAGAAGAATGGGCGGCCACGTCCGGCGATCCGGTCCCATTCGATTTTTGGCGTTTTATAGAAGCCGGTTGCTGACAGACTGATGCGCCCCTGATAGGCCAGTGCGGCGGCTTCGGCGAAGGTATAGCGTTCTTCGCCGACCGAAACGTGACCGTCCGAGAAGGTGACTGTCGATGGATCGGCCTGATGCCTCTCGGCCAGATAATCGGCGATCCGGTCGCGGATCGTGTCGCAGGCAGCTTTCACGGCCATGCCGTTGAGGTCACTGCCCGAGGATGCCGCCGTGGCCGAGGTGTTCGGCACTTTGGCGGTATCGGTGGCGGTGATCTTCACCATATCGAGCGGAATGCCAAAGCGCGACGCGGCGACCTGTGCAACCTTCTGGAATAGCCCCTGACCCATTTCCGTGCCGCCATGGTTCAGGTGGACCGAGCCATCCTGATACACATGCACCAACGCACCCGCCTGGTTGAGATGGGTCAGAGTGAAGGAAATCCCGAACTTGACCGGAGAGAAGGCGATGCCTTTCTTGATCACGCTGTTCTCGGCGTTCCATTTCTGGATCGCGGCCTTGCGCGCAACATAGTTGCTGGATTTCAGCAGCGCTTCGGTCAGCCCGTGCAGCTCAAAATCGCTGACCTCCATGCCATAGGGCGTGGTGTTGCCACCGGTGGGCAGAGGGCGCACCGGGGCGTCACCCATATCAACTGCACCACGGCTGGTCAGGTCTTCGTGCGGGTCAGGATGGCCCAGCGGTTTCTCTGTCGGCTCAACTTCGGCAACCTTGTGCGCCGGCTCATAGTAGTTACGACGGCGCAGTTCGACCGGGTCCAGCCCCAATTCATAGGCTGCGTGATCCATCACCCGCTCGATCCCGACCATTCCCTGCGGGCCGCCAAACCCGCGATAGGCGGTGGCGGATTGGGTGTTGGTCTTCAACCGGTGGCTCTCGATCCGGGCGTTGGGCAGCAGGTAGGCGTTGTCCGAATGCAGCATTGCCCGGTCTGCCACGGGCAGGGACAGGTCCTGCGCCCAACCGCAGATGGCGTAGTGATGGAACGAGACGCCCTGAATATGGCCGTTCTCATCGAATCCGGCCTTGTACGCGATGCGAAATGCGTGGCGCTTGCCGGTGATGATCATGTCATCGTCGCGGTCATAGCGCATCTTGCAGGCCTTGCCGGTCGCACGCGCGGCCACTGCACAGGCAACGGCCAAAGCGTTGCCCTGACTTTCCTTGCCGCCAAAACCCCCGCCCATCCGGCGAGTTTCAACACGGACTGCGTGCATGGGGACGCCCAAAGCGTCCGCCACCTTGTGCTGAATCTCGGTCGGGTGCTGGGTCGAGCTGTGCACCAGCATATCCGCGCCTTCATTCGGCACGGCCAGTGCAGCCTGACCTTCCAGATAGAAATGCTCTTGCCCGCCAAGTTCAAAAGACCCCTCGATCACATGGGCTGCGCCCGCAATCGCAGCATCCGCGTCACCCTTGGCATAGATGCGCGGGCCGTTCTCGAACCGGCTGTCGGCAGCCAGAGCCTCCTCGACGGTCAGAATGGGCGTTTCTTCGGCATAGTCGATTTTTCCCAAATGGGCGGCCTTACGGGCGGCCAGATGGCTGGTGGCGACAACCATAAAAACCGGCTGACCGATATAGTGGACGGTGCCATCGGACAGCAGGGGTTCATCATGGATCGAGGGCGAGACGTCGTTGGCGAATGGCAAATCCTTGGCCGTCATTACCATCACGACCCCATCGGCGGCTTTCACGGCCGACAGGTCCATCGCGTTGATCTTGCCTTTGGCAATCGGGCTCAGACCGAAGGCCAGATGCAAAGAGCCCTTGGGCGTCGGGATGTCATCCACATATCGCGCCGAACCGGACACATGCAGAGGCGCGGCGTCATGGGGGAGGGGTTTGGTTACGCTCATGCCGACACCTCCAGCACATTGGTCAGTTCGCCCTGATCCTCGAGGAAGTACCGCTCAAGCATCGCCTTGGCGGTTTCCAGACGATAGGTGGCCGAGGCGCGCATGTCCGTCATCGGAGTAAAATCACTGTCGAAAGCTGGGATCGCGGCTTGAACGGTCTCACGCGTCCAGGGCTTGCCGGTCAATGCGGCTTCGACGTTAGAAGCGCGCTTTGGAATGCCAGCCATGCCGCCGAACGCAATACGCGCATCAGCAACAACGCCGTCTGTTACTGTGATATTGAAACACCCGCACACGGCTGAGATATCCTGATCGAACCGTTTGCTGAGTTTGTATGCCTTGAGCCGGTCCGCCTGGCGGGGGAAGCTGACGGCCTCAACAAATTCGCCCGGCGCGCGGTCTTGCTTTCCGTAATCGAGGAAGAACTCCTCCAATGGGAGAGACCGGCGCACATCACCCTTGCGCAGATGCAAGGTGGCGTCCAATGCGATCAGGGCGGGCGGGTTGTCTCCGATGGGGGAGCCATTGGCAATGTTGCCGCCCACAGTCGCCGCGTGGCGGACCTGAACACTGGCATAGCGGCGGATCATTTCGGCGTAAGAGGGGTGCAGATCTGCCAGCGCCTCGCCCATGCGGTTCATATCGACCATGGCACCGAAGCGGGCTTCGTCCTTAGTGATCGTGATCTGTTTCAGGTCTTCGCAGCGGTTGAGGAAGATCACCGGGTCCAGATCCCGCAATTGCTTGGTGACCCAAAGACCCACATCGGTTGCACCGGCGACCAGAGTGGCATCCGGGTTCTTGGCATATACCTTCGCCAATTCGTCCGACGAGCCGGGCAACATCGGCGATGCCTGCGCAGTGACCGGTTTGTCTTTGACCCAGACAGGAACGGGCTGATCCTCAGCAGCCTGAGCTGCGCGGATGATCGGGGCATATCCTGTGCAGCGGCACAGGTTGCCGGCAAGCTGGGTGTCGTGATCCGTCGCGCCATTTGCGTGACTGGCCACCATCGACATGACAAAACCGGGCGTGCAGAAGCCGCATTGTGACCCATGCAGATCGATCATGGCCTGCTGCACCGGATGCGCCTCGCCATTCGGGCCGCTGGCCCCTTCGACCGTGCGGACCGCTTTGCCATGCAATTGCGGCAGGAACAGGATGCACGAGTTCAGCGCCTTGGCGCCGCCCTCATCCGTCACCATGACGGTGCAAGCCCCGCAATCGCCCTCGTTGCAGCCTTCCTTGGTGCCAGTCAGGCCGCGATCCTCGCGCAGCCAATCCAGCAGGGTCGCTGTCGGATCGACATCCGCCAGCTCCACTGTCTCTCCGTTCAGAAGAAACGTGATTTTCATTCGAGAAACCCGTCGCCTTACCCGGTTGCGCCCTTGGGTGCCCTCCTTCGATGCGACGTAGAAAGAGTGGCGGGCAGATAGCTTGCCATCAGATGTTAGAAACACGGCAGGTTCTCTGGCAAGAAAAACTGCCTATATTATGCACCATTAGACTGGCACAGCTTGTGAATGTCGCGTTTGTGTAAAAGGCAGTCGCTTGTAAAGAAAGCACTTTTTGCTGGCGGCGCCCAGTCAATCCCGAAGCACCTTCTGAAAAAGCCGAATAATCCGCACCGATTTTTTAGGCATTCCAAAGCGTCGGTTCCCGCTTTTGCCGGGCCGCTGGCTGGGATAGCGTAGGCGGCATGAGCAGTACTCCTCGATTCATTCACCTCCGCGTTCACACCGAATATTCCCTGCTGGAAGGCGCCGTGCGGCTGAAAAAGCTGCCCGCTCTCTGCGAGAAATTGGAGATGCCCGCCGTCGCCGTCACCGACACGAACAGCATGTTCTCGGCTTTGGAATTCTCGGTCACCGCCAGCGGGGCCGGGGTGCAGCCGATCATGGGCTGTCAGGTTGATCTGACCTATCTGCAGGCACAGCCCGGCGAGAAACCCAAAGCGCCCGCGCCACTTGTGCTGCTGGCGCAGTCCGAGGTTGGGTATGAGAACCTGATGAAGCTCAGCTCGTGCCTCTATGTGGACAAGGGCGGGCAACTGCCACAGGTTACAGTGGAGGAGTTGGCCGACCGGTCCGATGGCCTGATATGCCTGACCGGCGGGCCGGATGGGCCGGTTGGAATGCTGCTACAACAGGGTCAGCGCCCGGCGGCCGAGGCTTTGGTGGATCGGCTGGCGGCGATGTTCCCGGATCGCCTTTACATCGAACTTCAGCGCCATCCGGGTGAAGACGGCCAACCCGAGGCCGAACGTCTGACCGAACGCGGCCATGTCGAGATGGCCTATGCCAAGAACCTGCCGCTGGTTGCTACCAACGACGTATACTTCCCCACGACGGATATGTACGAGGCGCATGACGCGCTGATCTGTATCGCCGAGGGGGCCTATGTCGATCAGCAGGAGGGCCGCCGCCGCCTGACCGCGCAGCACTATTTCAAGTCGCAGCAAGAGATGGCGACGCTGTTCGCCGATCTGCCCGAAGCGATCGAGAACACGGTCGAGATCGCCAAACGCTGCGCTTTCATGGCCTATCGGCGTGATCCGATCCTGCCGAAATTCGCGGATGACGAGGTCGCCGAACTGCGCCGCATCGCCAACGAAGGCCTGCAGAAACGTCTGGCCGTGATCCCGCATGCGGTGACGCCGGAAGAGTATCAGGAACGGTTGGATTTTGAGCTCGACATCATCGAAGGCATGGGGTTCCCCGGGTACTTTCTGATCGTTGCCGACTTTATCCAATGGGCCAAGGATGAGGATATCCCGGTAGGACCAGGGCGGGGTTCGGGTGCGGGCTCGCTGGTGGCCTATGCCCTGACGATCACTGACCTTGACCCGCTGCGCTATTCGCTTCTGTTCGAACGCTTCCTGAACCCGGAACGGGTCTCGATGCCCGACTTCGATATCGACTTCTGCATGGATCGTCGCGAAGAGGTGATCCGTTACGTGCAGCAGAAATACGGGCGCGACAAGGTGGGGCAAATCATCACCTTTGGTGCGTTGCTGTCGAAGGCCGCCGTGCGCGACATCGGGCGGGTGCTGCAAATGCCCTATGGGCAGGTGGACCGCCTGTCCAAGATGATCCCGGTCGAAGGGGTCAAACCCGTCTCTATCGAAAAGGCGCTGAAAGACGAGCCGCGCCTGCGCGAAGAGGCGCGGAATGAAGAGGTTGTTGACCGCCTGCTCACCTACGGCCAGCAGGTCGAAGGGCTGCTTCGGAACGCCTCGACCCACGCGGCGGGGGTGGTGATCGGCGACCGGCCATTGGATGCGTTGGTGCCTCTGTATCAGGACCCGCGGTCCGACATGCCCGCAACCCAGTTCAATATGAAATGGGTCGAACAGGCCGGGTTGGTGAAGTTCGACTTTCTGGGTCTGAAGACGCTAACGGTGATCCAGAACGCGATGGATATCATCTTCAAGTCTGGGCGGCCCTTGCATGTGGCAGCGGACGGAACCGAGCTTTATGAACCCGCCGACGGGGCCGAGAACCAGATCAACGCCATCCCGCTGGATGACGAGGCGACGTACAAGCTTTATTCGGCGGCCAAGACTGTGGCGGTGTTCCAGGTGGAATCCTCGGGCATGATGGACGCGCTCAAGCGGATGAAGCCCACCTGTATCGAGGACATCGTGGCCCTTGTGGCACTGTACCGTCCGGGCCCGATGGAAAACATCCCAACTTATTGCGAGGTCAAGAACGGCCAGCGCGAGATCACCTCGGTTCACCCGCTGATCGACCATATTCTTGAGGAAACGCAGGGTATCATCGTTTACCAGGAACAGGTGATGCAGATCGCTCAGGTGATGGCCGGGTACTCGTTGGGTGGGGCCGACCTGTTGCGCCGGGCGATGGGTAAAAAGATCAAAGAGGCAATGGACGCCGAGCGCCCGAAATTCGAAAAGGGCGCGGGTGAAAATGGCGTGGATGCCAAGAAGGCCAGCGAAGTCTTCGACCTGTTGGAGAAGTTCGCCAATTACGGCTTCAACAAATCCCACGCCGCCGCGTATGCGGTGGTCAGCTATCAGACCGGCTGGCTGAAGGCGAACCATCCGGTCGAGTTCATGGCAGGTGTCATGAACTGCGATATCCACCTGACCGACAAGCTGGCAGTGTACTTCGAAGAAGTCCGCAAGGGGCTGGAACTGCCCTATGTGCCGCCTTGCGTGAACCGTTCATTGGCCACGTTCGACGTGGTGAATGGAGAACTGGTCTATGCGCTGGGCGCGTTGAAAAACGTCGGCGTCGAGGCAATGAACCTTGTGGTTGAAGGGCGCGGCGACAAGCCGTTCGTCAACCTGTTCGACTTTGCCCGCCGGGTCGATCTGAAGAAAGTTGGCAAACGCCCGTTGGAAATGCTGGCGCGCGCCGGGGCGTTCGATCAACTCGACAAGAACCGTCGCCGCGTATTCGAAAGCCTTGATCCTCTGGTGCAGTATTCGGCCGCGATTCACGATCAGAAGAACTCGAACCAGGTGTCGCTGTTTGGTGAGGCGGGGGACGACCTGCCCGAACCGCGCCTGTCGCCCACGCCCGACTGGCTGCCCGCTGAACGTCTGAGTGAAGAGTTCAAGGCGATCGGATTCTACCTCTCGGGTCACCCGCTGGACGACTATATGCCCGCGCTGAAACGCAAGCAGGTGCTGACACTGGATGAAGTGACCGAAAAGGCGCGGTCGGGTCCGTTTATCGCCAAGATGGCCGGCGTCGTGGCTGGGCGGCAGGAGCGGAAATCCGCACGCGGCAACCGGTTCGCCTTTGCCCAGCTTTCAGACCCGACGGGGGCCTACGAGGTCACCCTGTTCTCGGAAACGCTGGAGAAATCGCGCGAGTTTCTGGAAACCGGCGCGCAGGTGGTGCTAACCGCCGAGGCAACCATGGAATCCGATCAACTGAAACTGCTGGGCCGCTCGGTCGGGCCGGTGGATACCGTTGTGGCCGAGGCTGGCGCGACCGGGCTGCGGATATTCGTTGACGAACCGGGCGTGTTGGCGACCGTCGCGAAGGTGCTTGAGGACGCAGCCGGTGCAGCCAAGCGGGCCTCAAAAGGGCCGATCCATGTCTGCCTGATGGATCCGGGTCTGCCGGGCGATGTCGAGATGGATCTGGGGCAGGACTTCCCGATCAATCCGCAGATCAAGGGCGCGATCAAGTCGCTGGACGGCGTCACCGATGTCGAGGAAATCTGAGCCAGCCATTTGTTGCCACAATGTTTTCGCGCGGCTAGGCTGTGATCATTACCTCATTTGCGGCGTGTCACGGGAGGGCACCGGTATGGCAATTTCTAACTTAGGATTGAAAACTCTGACCTTTGCAACAGCAGTGTCGCTGGCCTTGGTCTCAGCATCTGCCGGTTTGGCCGATGACAAGGATGACAAAAAGAAAAAGACGATCGAAGGCGCGCTGATCGGCGCGGGTGTCGGGGCACTTGTCGGTGACGGCAAGGGGGCAGCAATTGGTGGCGTGGCTGGCGCCATTATTGGACATAACTGGAAGTGATGGCGATGCAGTTTACTAGATTCAAAATTTCCGCCTGTGCAGCAGCCCTGTTGGCTCCGTGTGTGGCGACGGCTGATGACGCTGCTGAACAGATGGTACAGGACGCCTTGCCAGTGATGCACTATACTTGCGCCTCGATTGCTGAAGAGGCGGATGGTGACGAAGCCTTTGTTGTCGCTGTTGTTGAAAAGATGACGGCCCTATCGCTCTACAATCGTCAGATCAATATCGAAGATCATGCGACCACTGAGGAGGAAAAGGCGCAACTGCGTGAAGCATTCATAGCTGCGCTGTCGGAAGGATGCGCCGCGGATAAGCATGCCCTCTTGGGCGGTGTGGTCGACAATGCGGTGAAAACGACGCTGGGGTTTTGATCTAGGGATGTCTTGATTCTTCTAATGTGCGGTTCGAGTAATCTCGGTTGCGCACTGGCAGGCCTTATTCTGGACAACATTCTAAACGATAAACTGCTTTAATAACTGATACTTAAGTGTGCAAAGCATGTTTCGACTGATTTACCGCCAACGCCGCCGGTTGCTGTTTGGCACCTTCTTTTTGATGATGACTGTTGCTGCTCAGGAGTGGGGACAAATTGACGAACTGTTTGTCGATATGGTGACGGCTTCGGGACAGTTTATCACATGGCTGGCACTTGGCCTGACCATTCTATTGGTCAGTGTTATTGTTTTTTCTGGATTGGCGCTGTTTGTTTTGGTCTTCCGTCGTGCGCGAATGATGGTTGAAATGATAACATTCTGGGGTTTTCTCAATGTTACGCTTAAACCCGCAGAGCGTTTGTCAGAACAATTCCACCTTTCTGACGTCTTTACGGCACTCATAACCCTTGCATTTCTGCTAACTTTTGTTTCGATCGTTTACGGCACGGTGCTTGACGGGTTTCGTTTTGGTCTGGATTGGAAATCCAAGCGTCGCGTACGCGTCCGGCGACCGATTGAAGAGGTCTGGCCTGCCTTTGCGCTTGCCGAGTGCGGTCCCGAGTCGAATTGGGAGCAGATATTGCATGACGCCCAGCCGGTCCCTGATGAGCCGGACAGTTTCGATATCTCATACTTGATGGGGCCGTCCACTTTTCAACAACAGCGTCATACCGTGATGGAATGCGAGGCGCCGAACCATTACCGCTATCGCTTTTCAGGCAACATAAGCATTAAAAACCGGCGTCTGACGGATGGTGAGTTCGATGTGACACTGGAACCGGATGGTAAAGGGGTCACCTTTGTTACCGCATCACAGCACAACAAGGCTATGCTGCCACGTATGGCGCTGGCCCTCTGGTTCGATGATCAACTTGGCGATGCTCTGGACGGGTTTGCAGCCCGTGCGCGTGGCAAAATGGACTGGTCAATGACCGGTTTGGAACATCGAAAAACCCTTAGCCTGACGTGACAGGCTGATGTTGTTCAATAGTGCGGCGGGCGTTCGTCGCCAAGCACAACCCCGCCGGACCCTTCTTGCGCCCGTTCGCCTTCGCGTCGCATCAGCATCTCGACCCGGCGGGTCAGGCGGTCGATCTCGTCCTGTTGCTGGGTGACGATTGCGTTCAGGTCTTCGACCGTGCGGGTCAGATGGGCGATCTGTTCTTCCAGATGCTGCATGGGGAACTCCTGTATCTTGCGAAGGTCATAGCGACCCTGTGACGCCGTGGCCAGCGAAAGCGCGCCTTGCCCCGATGCGGGCCATGGGATAGACCGCGCGCGGAACATGAAAATCCCAAGGACGCCCCAAATGGCCAAGCCCAAGAAACAGCCCCGCCCCAAGGCAATTACGCCCAAAGGGTTTCGCGACTATTTCGGCCAGGAAGTCTCGCAGCGCACCGAGATGCTGCGGACTATTGCGGACGTCTATCATCGTTACGGGTTTGATGCGTTAGAGAGCAGCGCGGTCGAAACTGTCGAGGCGCTGGGTAAGTTCCTTCCGGATGTGGATCGCCCGAACGAGGGCGTGTTTGCGTGGCAGGAGGTTGACGAGAACGACAAGGGCGATTGGATGGCTCTGCGCTATGACCTGACCGCGCCTTTGGCGCGTGTCTACGCGCAGCACCGCAATGATCTGCCAACGCCTTATCGCCGTTATGCGATGGGTCCGGTCTGGCGCAACGAAAAGCCGGGGCCGGGGCGGTATCGTCAGTTCTATCAGTGCGATGCGGATACGGTTGGCACGGCCTCGATGGCAGCAGATGCCGAAATTTGCGCCATGCTGTCAGACACGCTGGAGACCGTCGGCATTCCGCGTGGCGACTATCTGGTGCGGGTGAACAACCGCAAGGTTCTGAATGGCGTGCTTGAGGCGATGGGCCTTGGCGAAGACGCCGCCGCCCGCGACAACGTCCTGCGCACCATCGACAAGTTCGACAAGGTCGGTGAGGCAGGTGTACGCGAGTTGCTGACCAAAGGTCGTCTGGATGCGTCCGGCGCGTTCATTGATGGCGTTGGTCTCAGCGACGCTCAGGCAGAGCCGGTGATTGCCTTCCTGACGTCGAAGGCTGCGGATACTGCTGGCACGCTGGCCAACCTGCGCGCTGCAGTCGGCGACAGCAAGATCGGCGTGGACGGTATCGCCGAGTTGGAACAGATCGGCGCACTTCTGGATGCAGGTGGGTACGGCGCGGACCGGATCGAGATCGACCCCTCGGTCGTGCGCGGCTTGGGCTATTATACCGGTCCTGTCTATGAGGCCGAACTGACCTTTGAGATTTTCGACGAGAAAGGCCGCAAGCGGCAGTTCGGATCGGTCTCGGGCGGTGGTCGTTACGATGATCTGGTCAAGCGGTTCACCGGGCAGGAAGTGCCCGCGACCGGCATCTCCATCGGTGTTGACCGTCTGCTGGCCGCTCTGCGTGAAAAGGGCCGGATTGCGGCACAGGCTACGGGCCCCGTGGTCGTCACCGTCATGGATCGGGACCGCATGGCCGACTATCAGGCGATGGTGGCCGAGCTGCGCAACGCCGGTATCCGGGCCGAGGTTTATCTGGGCAACCCTAAGAACTTCGGCAATCAGCTGAAATACGCAGATAAGCGCAACTCTCCGATTGCAGTGATCGAAGGTGGTGACGAGAAAGCCAATGGCATCGTGCAGATCAAAGACCTGATCCTGGGTGCCAAGATCGCCGAAAGCGCCACGCTGGAGGAATGGAAAGAACGCCCCAGCCAGTTCGAAGTACCGCGCGGCGATCTTGTCGCCAAGGTGCGTGAAATTCTGGACAGTCAGGACTGAGCCATGGCCAACCGATCCCAGATACAGGCCCGCGCCGCGATGATGCGCGTCCGGTTCGAGGCGGCAGGCGCACAGATCGTCGACCCGCCCTTGCTGCAACCCGCCGAAACGCTGCTGGACCTCTATGGTGAGGATATCCGCGCGCGCGCTTACGTGACTTCGGATGCGTTGCGGGGCGAGCAGATGATGCGCCCCGATTTCACTCTGCCGGTGGTGCAGATGCACATGAGCGAGGGGGCCGAGCCCGCGCGCTACACCTATTCCGGCGAGGTGTTCCGCCGTCAGGAGCACGACCCGGATCGGTCGAACGAGTACATTCAGGTCGGCTATGAGGTCTTCGACCGCGATGACCCCGCAGGCGCGGATGCCGAGGTGTTTTCACTGTTCGCCCTGCAACTGCGCGGCTTGCCTTTGCGTGCCGCGACCGGGGATATCGGTATCCTGACCGCAGCCGTTCAGGGCCTGCGCACGACGGACCGCCGCAAAACCGCGCTGATGCGCCACCTGTGGCGCCCGCGTCGATTCCGGGTTTTGCTGGATCGTTTTGCCGGACGCAAACCCGGCCCGGAAGGACGCGACGCTCTGTTGAGCGCGGAAAACCCGTTGGACAACGATATTCCCATGATTGGCAAGCGCCGCGCTTCCGAGGTTGAGGCGCGGATCGAAGCCCTGCGCGAGGATCGCGACACACCGCCGATTTCCGACAATGAACTGGCCGGGCTGGAAACGCTGTTGAACGTGCGCGAGACCATGCCCTTTGCGCTTGAACAACTGCGCGACGTGGCGGTGGACCTGCCGCAGATCACTCCGGCACTGGACCGGCTTGAGGCGCGGGTCGCATCCCTGCAGGCGCGCGGTGTCAATGTGGATCGGTTGGATTTCGAGGCGGCCTATGGCCGGACCTCGATGGAGTATTACGACGGGTTTGTCTTTGGCTTTTACGCCGAGGGCCGCCCGGATCTGCCGCCGATTGCCACCGGCGGGCGCTATGACGCGCTGACCCGACAACTGGGTAACGGCACCGAAATCCCTGCCGTGGGTGGCGTTATCCGCCCCGACCTGATGCTGGAGATTGAGGAGGACGCGCAATGAGCCTGAAACTGGGCGTGCCCTCGAAGGGCCGGTTGATGGAGAAGACCTTTTCGTGGTTCGAAAAGCGCGGCATAACCCTGTCGCGCAGCGGATCGGACCGGGAATATGCAGGCAAGGTCGAGGGGATTGATGGCGTTTCTCTGGTGCTGTTGTCCGCCGGGGAAATCCCGCGTGAACTGGCCGCGGGGCGCATTCATCTTGGAGTCACGGGCATCGATCTGGTGCAAGAAAAACTGCCCCGCTGGGAGCAGCAGGTCGAAGAAGTCTCGAGACTTGGGTTCGGCAAGGCAGACCTGATCATCGCAACGCCTGCCTGCTGGGTGGATGTGGACACGCTGGACGATCTGGATGCCGCTGCCGCGGCGTTTCGGAAAACCCATGGCCACCGTCTGCGGATTGCAACCAAGTATCACAGGCTTGTGCGTGAGTTCCTGACCGAAGCAGGCGTGGCCGATTACACTCTGGTCGACAGCCAAGGCGCGACCGAAGGCACGGTAAAAAACGAAACCGCCGAGGCGATTGCCGATATCACCTCGACCGGGGAAACCCTGCGCGCAAACCACCTGAAAATCCTGTCGGACGGGCTGATCCTGCAATCGCAGGCGACGCTGTGGCGCAGCCGGGTGGCGAAATGCGATGCAGGCGAAAAGGCGGTTCTGTCCGAGTTGGTGGATCAGCTGCGCTAAAGCACGCCGATTTCCGCCAGCGCGCGGTTGAGGTCATCGGGCAGGGCGTCGTCCTGCTCGCGTCCTTTAGGCAGATCGGCGGGCGTGTCTTCGGGTTTTAGATAGCGCCAGCCCTGAAAGGGTCGTTTCAGGGCGTTCTGAGTGCGATGAACTTCGGGGTCGAGCACAATGGCGCAGCGGCGAATACCATCCTCGCCGCGCACCTCATCCAGTCGCAGGATACACTGACGGCATTGGATGACGCCTTTGATCACCCAATAGATCGATCCGCCGTTCAGAATCTCGGCCTCTCGCTTGGGCCACATGCGGGTGACGTGGCGCGGGTAGCCGTCCTCATAAAGTGGTCTGCGGCTGTCCTGCCACGCGATCAGCGAGTCGACGCTCTCTGATCCGACCGAAAGTTTTATGAGGTTTACGTACTTATCCACAGCTTTCCCACAGAGTCGTCCCGAGGTTTGTCTTTATATTGTAGCTCGGTCTTCGCTGCTATCAAGGTGTTGTGGTTGAGGTGTGAGTTGGGGTAGTCTGGATACCTCTTTCAGCACAGGGAATCACCAATGAGCCGCTTTGCCGCCCCCATCGCCGAGCAGATCTGGGACATGAAATACCGTTTCAAACAGGCGGATGGCACGCCGATCGACCAGACTGTCGAGGATAGCTGGCGACGTATCGCCCGCGATCTGGCGCGGGTCGAGAAAGACCCGGCCCATTGGGAAGAAAAGTTCTTTGAGGCGCTGGAAGATTTCAAATACCTGCCTGCCGGTCGCATCACCGCCGGCGCAGGCACTGCGCGTCAGGTGACCTTGTTCAACTGCTTTGTCATGGGCACCGTGCCCGACAGCATGGGCGGTATCTTCGACATGCTGAAAGAGGCCGCGCTGACCATGCAGCAGGGTGGGGGGATCGGTTATGACTTCTCGACCATCCGTCCGCGTGGCGCGGACGTACATGGGGTGGCAGCAGACGCTTCGGGGCCGCTGTCGTTCATGGATGTGTGGGACGCGATGTGCCGGACGATCATGTCCGCAGGGTCGCGCCGCGGGGCGATGATGGCGACCATGCGTTGCGATCACCCGGATATCGAACAATTCATCACCGCCAAGTCTGACCCGGCGCGTTTGCGCATGTTCAACATGTCGGTTCTGGTGACCGATCCGTTCATGGAGGCCGTCAAGGCGGATGGCCCGTGGGAACTGGTGTTTGGTGACAAGGTCTATCACACCGTTCAGGCCCGTGATCTGTGGAACAAGATCATGCAAGCCACTTACGACTATGCCGAGCCCGGCGTGATCTTCATCGACCGCATCAATCAGGCCAACAACCTGAGCTATGTCGAGACCATCGCTGCGACAAACCCCTGCGGTGAGCAACCCTTGCCGCCCTATGGTGCGTGCCTGCTGGGCTCGATCAACCTTGCAAGGCTGGTGGCCGAACCGTTCGAAGACGCTGCTCATCTGGACGAGGCGGCGCTGCAGGAACTGGTTGCGACCGCCGTTCGCATGATGGACAACGTGGTGGACGCGTCCAAATTCCCGCTGCCGGAACAGGCCGCCGAGGCGCAGGCCAAACGCCGGATCGGGCTGGGTGTGACCGGTCTGGCGGATGCACTGCTGATGCTGGGCCTGCGCTATGGGTCCGACGAGGCGGCGCGTCAGACCGAACGCTGGCTGAAAGCGATAGCCCGCGCCGCGTATCTGGCGTCGGTGGACTTGGCGAAGGAGAAAGGCGCGTTCCCTCTGTTCGACGCCGAGAAATATCTGGCCAGCGGCACCATGCAGCAGATGGACGAGGATGTGCGCGATGCAATCCGCGAGCATGGCATTCGCAATGCTCTGCTGACTTCGATCGCGCCGACCGGTACAATTTCACTGTATGCGGGCAACGTGTCTTCGGGGATCGAACCGGTCTTTGCCTATGCCTATACGCGTAAGGTGCTGCAGAAGGATGGCTCGCGCACCGAGGAAGAGGTCGTGGACTACGCCGTGCAGATGTGGCGCGACAAGTTCGGCGACAAGGACCTGCCGGACTATTTCGTAAACGCGCAGACGCTGTCTCCGTCGGATCACGTGAAGATGCAGGCGGCGGCCCAGAAATGGATCGACAGCTCTATCTCGAAGACGATCAACTGTCCCGAAGATATCAGCTTTGACGCCTTCAAGGATGTCTACATGCAGGCCTGGGATCAGGGCTGCAAAGGCTGCACCACTTATCGCCCCAATGATGTGACGGGATCGGTTCTGACTGTATCTGAAAGCGCAGACACAGCGCCGGGTGAAAGCGCAGCGGCGCCGCATGAAGTTGACGGTGGCGAAGTCGTCTATATGTCCGAGCCGCTGGACCGCCCGCAATCGCTGGAAGGCTCGACCTACAAGTTGAAATGGCCCGACAGCGAGCACGCGATCTACCTGACCATCAACGATATCGTCATCGGTGGTCGTCGCCGTCCGTTCGAGGTGTTCATCAACTCGAAGAACATGGAACACTACGCCTGGACGCTTGCGTTGACCCGGATGATTTCGGCTGTGTTCCGTCGGGGTGGAGATGTGTCATTTGTGGTCGAAGAGCTGAAGGCCGTGTTCGACCCGCGCGGTGGTGCCTGGGTGCAGGGCAAGTACATCCCCTCGATCCTGGCCGCGATCGGCGGGGTGATCGAGCAGCACCTGATCAATATCGGTTTCCTCGAAGGGGAAGGGATGGGGCTTAAATCTGACCCGCAGGCGCAGGTGGTCAACATGGATACACCCCGCGGCAAAGCCTGCCCGTCCTGCGGCCAGTTCGACATGGTGATGATCGAAGGTTGCATGACCTGTCGCAGTTGCGGGCATTCCAAATGCGGTTGACCCAGAGGGTGCAAAACTGTTGATGCTGTGAAAGCTCGCATCAGTTTGCAATTTGACCAGTTCAGATTGCAATTCTGACCGTGAAAAGTTTGCCATCGCTCCTAAGGGGCGGTGGCGTCTGACTTTGAGTGAATGTCAGGCGCGCTTTTGCTTTACAACTTGACTGTTAGCTATGCTTGCCGCCGTTGCCTGATCCTCTGATATGCTAGGGTGAGGCCCGTCAAAGGAGACTTCCGCTGCGCCTGCTAAGTCAAGCTTTCGACGAATTCACAGTTTGCGGACTATAGCCGCAATAGGCGGTACTGGATCGAATGTCTGCTATTCGAGCTTTTCTCCAGCCGCAGCAAATTCGTCGATACGGTGACAGCCCGTCCAGTCAGACGGAACGTCGTGTGTATTTGATCCGTCGGCAGATCATCGGATACGGCCATGCTCCATCAGGTTGAGACGATTGGTCATTGCATAGCTCGCTATGGAATAGTATATAGCAAGCAATGCAAATGGAATCACGCTGGAGCCAAGCTATGAAAACCCGTGTTCACGCAATTGCAGGAGCCATCGGGCTTCTGATGATCCTGACCTTCTGGACCTCGACCATCATTTCCGAGGTCTTCGGGTCATACGAAGCCATTGCCATGGTGAAGGGGCTGATCCTCAAAGGGATGTTCGTCCTGATACCGGCGATGGCCATTGTTGGCGCATCCGGTGCATCGCTTGGCAAGGGACGCAGCGATGCGCTGGTGTCGGCCAAGATGAAACGGATGCCGATCATCGCCGTCAACGGGTTGTTGGTTCTGGTGCCGATGGCCTTCCTGCTGGAGTCCTGTGCCTCGGCGGGGAATTTCGACACCATGTTCTATGTTCTGCAAGGGGTGGAGCTGATTGCCGGTGCGGTGAACCTGACCCTGATGGGGCTGAACATGCGTGACGGCATCCGCCTGAGCGGCAAGGGCAAATCGAAGGACGGAGTCAAGCTAACAGGCCGGGACACGGTTGCCGAGGGCACCATGGCGTTTCACATGAGCAAACCGGATGGGTTCACGCATCAGCCCGGCCAATGGGTTCGGGTGACCTTACCGACCAATGGCGAGTCCCGTGTGCTCTCGATTGTCAGTGCGCCCCACGAAGCGCAGCTGACGGTGGCAACCCGCATGACCGACAGCGCCTTCAAGCGCGCCCTGAAAGACCTGCCTGACGGAACTGAAGTGCAGATTGCAGGTCCGAATGGCAGTTTCACCTTGCATCAGGACGCCGCCCGTCCTGCCGTCCTGATTGCCGGTGGCATCGGTATCACGCCCTTTATGTCGATGATCCGCAACACCATGCAGCGTGGTTCTGTTCAGAAGATCACGCTGTTTTATTCCAACCGTAACCCGGCCTCGGCTGCCTTTCTGGGCGAGTTGGAAGAGCTGGCAAGGGCCAATCCGAATTTCGAACTGGTCGCAACCATGACTGGGCTCGAGGGTGACACTGCCGCCTGGGAAGGCGAGACCAATCTGATCGACCGCGACATGCTGGCCCGTCATCTGCCTGACCTTGGCGCTCCGGTCTACTATTGTGTCGGTCCCACTCCGATGGTTGCTGCCACGAAAGAGATGCTTGAGGAGGCTTCGATTGCCGCCGACCAGATGGTATTCGAAAAGTTCACCGGTTACTGATCGCCGGCCGCCAATGCTTTGCCGCCTTGCAGACCCCCGGTCCCATCGACCGGGGGTCTTGCATTTTCATCTGGCAAAAAGTGTGGGGCAGCCGGTGGCGGCTCAGTCCTTTTGCAAGGTCCGAATGGTGCGTTGCATGAAGTCAATAAACTGCGCGCGTTCGTCCGGCGTAAACCCAACCAACGCCGCATCGTTGACCGCTGAGGCCGCAGCGTAGGCATCATCCCGAACCGAACGTGCCTTCTCGGTCAGGCAGATGATTTTGGCACGCCCGTCGGTCGGGTGATCCTTGCGTTCGATCAACCCGTCCCGTTCCATCCGGTTGAGGGTATTGGCCATTGTCGCTTGTTCCACATCAAGCTTGTCGACCAGTTCCCTCTGCGTTTGCCCGTCCTGTTGCCACAGGGCCAGAAGCGTCGGAAACTGTCCCGGCACGATACCCAGGGGCTCGATTTGCTTACGCAGTTCTTCAAAGAACAGCCGGGCCATGTGGTTGACGAGGTACCCGGCAGAGGTGGCGTGATTGAAAGTCATGCGCCATTGTTAGGGTTGCATAGCACGGAATGCAACCGATCGATCACGCCGCGCTTTCTTTTTCAAGGTTGTGCGATTTTCCTGACTCGAAGCTATGAATGGCCTTGGAAATCAGCTGCACGACCTGTCGTTGCTCCTGGTCACTCAACCCGGCCAGAACCGAGGTGTTCTGCGCCATCGCAACCGCCAGGGCAGGGTCTTGCAATGCCTTGCCATGTTGCGTCAACCATGCGCGGCGAACGCGCCGATCTTCGGTATCAGGACGCCGCTTGATAAGGCCATCACGCTCCATCCGCGCCAGGGTATTAGCCATTGTTGCCTGTTCAATTCCCACATGATCGACCAGTTCCCTTTGTGTCAGTCCGTCCTGATCCCAAAGGTGCACCATGATCGGAAACACGCCGGTTGAAAGCCCCAGCGGCTTTATGCCGTCCTGTAAAGCCCCTGCAAACAACCTTGCAAGATGGTTGATGAGGTATCCGGAAGAGGTTCGCCGAGAAAATGTCATGCTGTGCTCGATTCCTTACATAGCGGGCTATACAATATCTATATAGCCTGCTATACACATGTTGGCAATGAGTCGTTTCCGAGTCGGCTCACCTATATAAATATAGCCGACTATGCAGTCGCGCTGGAAAGAAAAGGAGACGTCTTGTGACCAGTATCTTCCATCCAACACCGGAAACAGGCGCCTGCTGCTTGCCCGGTCGATTGCAGTGCCCGGGGGCAAAACCATGACTTTCACGATCGCAAACCCACCCCGGGTTACGCCCACTCTCGCTCAGCGAGCGGCAGAAGGGGTAACCGTTGTCGCCTCGGGCATGTTCACCGGCGTTATGCTGTTCATCGGGATCACATTGGGAGGGTTCTATCAAAGCCTGCCCGCACAGCGGTTCCTCGACTGGTTTGCCACGAACAATGGCTTCATCCAGGACACGATTCCCCTGGTCGCCTTGCCAACGCTTCTTGGAACCATTCTGTGCACCGTGCTGTTTTGGCGCTTTCCGGCGCGCAAGTGGTGGCTGGCGGCCCTGCTGTCCTGGCTTGTCATTGCGGTGCTGACCTTCGGGTTCTTCGTTCCGACAAATGCGGCATTTGCCTCTGGGACAGCGCCGGTCACCGAGGTCACTGAAACCCTTGCCCTCTGGCTGCAAATTCACTGGATCCGGATCGTTTTCGGCGTGCTCGGAACCACCTTTGCCTACCTAGCCGTGAGCCGGGCCTGAGCAACCTCAATTCCCACCTAATGAAAGAGAGAAGACCCATGAAACGAGCCCTGATCCTGACTGTTGCAATCGTTATCGCCTCGGCTGCGAACGCCGAACCCGGGTTCAAAACCATAAAAACAGCCAAGGCGACCCTGACCGGCGCACCCGCCGAACTCCTGGAGACCTGCATCGGCGAGCCTGCAGCTGTGGTCGCCCAAGAGGGTCAGAAGATAGTCGCTTACAGCTCGGTGCAAGAGCGCGATGCAGATGGCCGGACGATGCCCACGCCGGGTGCAGCAGACGCCCCCAAGGCCTGCATCTTCACCTTCACCATTAAGGACGGCGTGATCACCGTCGTTGACAGCAAGAACCGCGCCGGATGGGGCGGGGGCAGCATCACCAAATGCGCGGACCTCGTGAAGGCCTGCACCAGCAAAGAGAAATAGGAGGATCATCCAATGAAAAACCGGATCACCACAGTGTTTCGCGAAACCACCCCGGCCATCGCCCTGGTGCTGATGGCGGCCACTTCTGCCCAGGCGGGCAGCGTCGACACGTTCAATTCTGTGTGCGCCGAGTGCCATACCGGCGGTTTCAAGGGCTTCATGTCCGGTGCTCCGAATGTCAGAAAACCAGCCTCCTGGCAGAAATTCCTGGAACGGGATTCCGAAGACCGGATGCGCGAAATCGTCCTGCGCGGCACCAAGGACCACAAGGCCAAGGGCGGCTGCACGACCTGTACGGATCAACAGATCATCGAGGTTCTCGACTATCTCCTGGAACGCGTGAGGTAACCATGGAACGCTATCATCCTTCTCTCGTCACCTTGCACTGGCTGATGGCTGTGCTGATTGTCGTGGCCTTGCTGTCCGGAGGCTTCGTGCCTCTGGACTTTCACCTGGCAAGCGGAATGCTCATTGCCGGTTTGTTCCTGTTTCGGATCATCTCGAGGCTGGCAACTCGGGCGGTTCAGCCACACGCCGAACAGACCGGAATACAAGCTCGGATCGCGCGCTGGATGCACTTCGCGCTCTACGGGTTGATTGCTGCCGTTGTCGCCTCTGGCCTGGGCATGGCGATCGATGCGAACCTGTTCCAGGTGGTGCAAAGCAACGCACAACTGCCTGCCGGCTTCGCCGAAAGCCCCATGCATGCGGCCCACGCGCTGCTCACCAAGCTGCTGCTGGTTGCGGTTGCGGGACATGCACTTGCCGCCCTGTGGCATCAGTTCATTCAGCGGGACCATTTGTTATCGCGGATGTGGTTTTCCAAGCGCCGTGAACGAATGGCTGGGAAGTAACCTCATGCCTGAAGACTCGGCAGCCCAGATCGAAACCCAACGCCAAAACGTCGGTGCCTTTTGATGTCTCCAGCGTGGATCGAAGGAGGCTACGATCTGGCGAACAGCTTTCTCCGAACCGACATTCGCCATGAGCCATCCTTTCTCTGCATTTGCAAAGTCAGGTGCCACAAACGGCACAAGTGCGCAGGAGGAGATTACACTATTGGATTGCGAGCTTACTATGGGTTCCTTCTGCATAATTACATGATCGGAACCTTCAACCGCGATGGGTACAGCGTCAAAAAAGTGAATGATGCTGTGTATGAGGCGGTTGCAGAAGAAGAATTCAGTGGAGAGGCGTTCTGGTGCGTGGCGGGCTCCTACGCTCAGATTGACTTAAAAGCGTCTCCGAATGCCAAGGTCTATGTCGTTCGGTGCTTTGGGCCCAGCGAAACAACTGACCGTCGGACGGCTGTCCAATTTACCCTGGACCCGCAAAAGGCAGGCGTCACACCTTCGGAGGGGACAGATGACGTGAATGAACTGTCCATAGGCGAACATATGGCGGTCGATGTCGCACGGAGCCACTGTGAGCGATAAAGTTGGTATTTTGACCATCACCTTCAAAGAATAACCGCAAAAAAGTATTCAGGCAGGTTCGAGTTTTCTCGCCTCTTAGTCGAACAGATTTATCGGACTTTGGCCGCGCAAATGCGCAGCCTCCGTTGTACTTCGATGCCGGCTGCGATGACGTCTCGCCTGGGCTGCCGCTGCTCGATAGTTGCGCCAAAACAAGAGCACAAAACTATTGCCCGATAAGAACTCCAACGCGTGACAGCGCAACCGGCTCAAGGGCTCCGGGAGGCGAATAGGGATTTGCGAATGAGTAAATAAGGAACAACGTAATTCCGTTGTAAACGCCAAACAGAGCCACGAATACAATATTCAGACTCGATGGCGCGAAGGCAAAAAAGCTGATGGAGATTATGACAAGACCGGCAATGGCGGCGAACCAAAAAGGCGCCTGGTTTGAACGATTTGCAATGTTGATCCGCTTGCTGCGAATTTGGTCCAGTTCCCGTGCGTTTGCCACCAAGCTGTCATGCAGACGCTTCTGAACGGCGGTATCTGATGTCAGAATGAGGGAGCCCTGATACACTTGCAACCAGGCGGCCCGTCCGGCGTCAGCAGAGCCATCTGCGGCCGCAAGATCCGGCCATTCCTGAGTCACTACCACATCAATGTAGTCTTTGGCTCCTGCGATAATGTCCTCGCTCCCGTCCCCGGCATGCAACTTTGCGTCAGTGACAATTTGCATAATGGTGTCAGCTTCGGAGCCCAGATCACTCTGCAAACTCCGGTAGTCCAGAGCAAGTTGCGCAAAGACCAGACCAAGGATCAAAGCGTGTATCGCCGACACCCGGCTTAGAATTGAACCAGAAAGCTCCTTGGTTACGGAATCTGGCTCGGGCCCTACCAACCAGTGAGATATGTGATAAACGAGCAGGATCGCAATTACCGTGCCCGAGATAATGACAATTGCAGTTAAAAGTGTCTCATTCATTCGAAATCACTCATTTTTTTTTAGGCCGTCAAACGGTAAAGGAACACTTCAGCTTTTACCCTTATTAACTCGGGACGCTGAGAAAACTGCCAATCATTTGCATTCATCATTCAACCTTTCGGGTGTATTTATCCAAATGTGTAAACTGGACCAGGCGATGCGGTTTCCTGCATCTACGCTTCTTGCAGACTGTCCTCATCATCGGCTGCGGCAAAGTGGTCCGCTGACGTTTCAACTTTGACTGATCGTTTGGCAAACTCGATGCCGTTTGCCTCAAGCTCCGCTTTCAGACGCCTGTAGATTTCCTGTCGGGCATAAAACTGTTCACCGGGAACCGAGGTGAACTTAAGCCGCACGGTCAGACCGTAAAGATCTATGTCATAGATACCCTGGGACTTCAGTGGTGTTATCATGGTCGGGCCAATAATTGGGTCCTGCATGAATTCGGCTGAAATCTGTTTGACGATCCGTTTGACTTTCATGATGTCAGTATCATGCGGTAACTGAAAAGCCATTTTGGTGATCACCCAGTCCCGGCTCAGGTTCGAAACAGAGTCTATGGTTCCGTACGGTACCGTTTGTAGCGCGCCCCTGTGATGTCGGATTTGCAGAGAACGCAGGGAAATACGTTCCACGGTGCCCCGCTTATTTCCCAATTCAACATATTCGCCGATACGGAACGCATCATCAGCGATATAGAATATTCCGGCCAGAATATCCTTCAGCAGGCTTTGCGCTCCCATGCCCAGCACAAGCCCAAGCACGCCTGCTCCTGCCAGCATGGGCCCGACATTGATGCCCAGTTCCGACATCACAACCAAAACTGAAATAATAAAAATGAAGGTGATCAACAGAGCGCGGATCAACGGCAAGACACTCAGAGCTCTTGACGATGAATGAGACGCTTCTTCTTCTCCATGCGATTCAGGTATCTGTGATATAAGATAACGGCGCAATACGCCGGTCAGCACCAATGCTGAGATGCTGCCCAGAACCAGCACAATCAGTACTTTGGCGGTCGACGTGAGTTCCTTTGTCGTACTGTCAATCAATATGTCGTCGAAGACGACCTCAACTATAACAAACACAATTGATAGGACCGCGACGATCATCCAGTGTTTTCTGTCGTTTTTCACCTGAGCCCCCTTTTAACTGAGTACAGGGTAAATTTCCGGTTCTTATTCCTCAGATCGCGGAGCGGACCGTCACAGCCCCGGCCAAGTTGCACTTATTTCGGAAACAGAAACGTGACCTGGAAACGGGCACCCCATCCATCTGGCCCTCCGTCCGGAGCATCCGCCCAATAGCGCGCGCCAAGACCAAACTGGACTGGTTGCTTGCCCAGTTTCACGACCTGAGAGACGACAAAATTTATCGGGATGGACCACTCTTCGGCCTCCCAGTCATAGGTGCTCTCTGTGTCGAGCGTGAATGTCGTTGCCTTGGGCGTTGTGTAAGCCACAAACGGTTGAAGGAAGGTCGCGGATTGTTTGCCGTATTTTGAATCGCCGCTGACGGACCAAATGTGGTTGGCTAGACCGCCAACTGTCCAGGGTCCTTCTTGCTTGAGGACAACCGCAGTCGGACCAATCCCCCATTGGTCCGGAGAAATGTCATCAGACGCGGTTGGCAACTGGATCACCGGCCCCACGCCCCAGACTATTCCGTTTGAAGTTGGTTTCTTAGGGGAAAAGAAGAAGCTCTGAATTATATTCCCGATACCAGTTTGTGAGCCAGATCCCGGCCTGATGTCATCCTGGTTTACCAGGGGAATGATCGTACGCGAAATGACGTTCCAGTCCGGGCTGATCGAGATTGGAATAACAGGTTGAATGTTGACGAAGCCCTTGCTGCCGGATCCATCTCCATACCCATCATCATAATTGAATTGAAACGGTACGCTGATGAGATCGGCAATTGGATTGGAGAGTTTTTTCGCGAGATCTGCGCTCCCGCCACCAGACGAGCTTTTATCTGCCTGCGCTTGTGCACTCGCCGGAAGGGCAAGAGCGAAAGTCAAAATCAATGCGCTACGTAGCATGTTGTCATCCTCAAAACTGGTCAGGTCAATTTCTTGATCCGCGCTGGCGAAACCTCTTTTTCAAAGTTCTGTTCATCTGACAGGCCTGTGCTTTCGTGCACCTGGGTTCTTGGGCTAAAACTGATAGGTGGCGCCAAAGACCGGGCCTGACTGGCTGAACCTAAAGTCATTTCCATCAATCTTGTGATCGACGGTGATGTATCTGTACCCACCCCGGAGTAACCACCTGTCATTGAGCGCATAATCGGCTGTCAGCAAAACCTGCCAGGTTTCATTTCCACTGCTGAAACCGCCGTAATCCACGAATGCAGTCCCGGCCCATCGATCAGACATCCTGAATTGGGCACGGGCACCTATGACCGGATCTATCCAGTTGTCATCAACGGAAGTCGACCGCTCCGATGCAACGCCGGGGTCCAGCACAAAGGTGGTCTTGGTGCCGAACCACCGAAACCCGGCCGCGGCGTCCAGTTTCACATCGTCAGCTTCATAGACGCGATAGGCAACATATCCATTCAGAATTTGCGTTGTTGCCGTCGTGTTCACACCGGAAAATACTGGGCCCGGCGTCCCATCTGATGTCGAAAGGTCGGTATACATGTAGTCGGCCAGGATGCTCCAGCGACCGTTGCATGCGCTGAACGCTCCCATGAATGCAAAATCCAGATCGCTCAGCGCGTCGCTGAAACTCAGGGTGCTTTCAACTTCGCCGAAACGCGTGTCCATCGATGTCTTTGTTTCGGCTGCAAACAGATAAATGGTTGCATCAAAGCTCCAGTCACTCTCTTGCGCCGCCAACGGCGTGCAGACCAGAGCAAAGCCGGTACAAAGCGCCAGTTTCTCTGGAAAACAGGTCATCTGGCCCTCCGTTTTTGATTAATGGTGAAGACCCGTGACGTGATTGGGGAAGAGTGTTGTGCGCTAGAGCGCTGACCCATCTCTGTTGGCGCCCCGGCGTTTCAGAAGTCACACCGGAGCGCTCACCCAATGTCACGCTCTTATTTCACGATTTCGGCCTTCGGCGCTTTCCAGGTCTTCATCTTTTCAAGATCGGGCTGGTAGATCCGCATGATGATGTCGATCCCAAGGTTTTCGCGATTGATCGGCAGCCAGTTCTCCGCCGGAACCCCGTCCGGCTGTTCGGCTGCGATGTGGATTTCAATGCCACCTTCCGCGTTCAGTTTCATGCCGGCGTTTTGACCAACGCTGTATTTGTCTTCTTTGTTCGGAATGAAATAGCCATGTTCGGTGTCGTAAAGTGTGGCCGACCAAAATGCGATTGCCGGGGGCATCTCATCCTTGGTCATCTTGATGACATAGTCATGTTCGGCATTCATCGGTTTGCCACCTGTGGTGGTGATGCCCGGATACATCGCCTCGCTCGCGGGCTGGCCGAGTGGCCCGACAACGGATTGCAGGAACATTGTGTCGATATCAATCTTCCCTTTTGGCTGGAACACTTTGTAGAGGTAAGGCGCGACCTCTTTAGGTGAGTTCCAGATGTCGTTCTCATGGGCGTACATTTTGGCCGCAGTTTCCGCCAGGCGTTTGTAATCTAAGGTTTTCGGCGCGTTCGGATCGAAGTCCTTGCCCGGCTCGACCCCAACCTGCTTGAGCGCAGCCAGCGCTTCTTTGTCCATTTCATATTTGTCTGGATCGAACGTGGTATAGTTGAACACCCATTGCATCACCTCCAGGAAGTTCTCTGCATAGACGTTTGCGTCAGTCGAGTACTTGGGTGTGTTCAGCGGTGTAACCGGTTTGGCGGGTTTGCCCTGAAATTCCGACAGAGTTTGCAGTTTCACGGCGTTGATCGCTGCCATGTTTGCCTTGAATTTCGCGGGATCGTTCGCCTGCGGCATGACGCGCAAGAAGGCCATCCCAAACTCGCCCGACATTTCAAATATCTGGTCGACCCCTTTCACATCTTCACCGGAGTACCCGTCGGTTCGCTCGGAGTAATAGAGTATCTTGGTCGGTTTCTTGAAGTCACCTTTCGCTGTGGCAAGGGGAATATTGACGTAGTGATCCATCGCCGAGACCTCAAGCGACACGAACTTTGAGTCAAATGCCGGATATTCGATCACCACCGCATCGTCGCGCATGTCCAACATTGAAAGCACATAGAGCGTGTCGTTGTTGGGCCGCGGAAGGGCCCGAACAGACGCGTTGGCCAGACCTTTCGGGTAAGCCGTCTTGTTCCATCCGCCCGAGGCCAGCGGGTTTTTGGGGTCATCCACAAAATTGTTGAGCGTATTGAACAGCGCAACGTACTGCGTGGAACGTTTGACAAGGTTTTCCAACTCTGCGTCGGTAAGTTGATCAGCTTTTGCCGGGGATGCGACGGCAAGCCCAACAACGGCAGCCGAAACGATGCCTTTTATCAATCTGTTCATAATGCCCTCCGAATAAGTATGGATGTCGAATTATTTGTAATGGGTGGTTCAGGCGCAGCCCCTGTTGTTACTCGTCCGCTTTGAAATGGTGCAGCAACAAGCGTGTGCGTGTTCAAATCAAACATCCAGCGACAACGTTGAAAGCTCTCCACGTTGCCAGGATGAAATCACGTTCAGTTCGGGATTTCTGACCATTTCGCGCCACTTCAGATCTAAGGCGTCACTTTTGAATGCGGCGCCTATAGATAACCGGTGTTATCCCGTTCCAGCGTGCAAATGCCCGCGTAAAGCTGCTGGGGTTATTGTAGCCTAATCGCTCTGAGATCGACGCGATTGAAAGTTCAGAATGAGCAAGCATGGTCAAAGCTGCACGGTTCAAAGACTGATCGCGCAAGTCCGAAAACGTGACACCCGAAGCGGCAAGATATCTCTGTAATGAGCGACGGCTCACTCTCAATTCATCCGCCGCGCGCTGGATTGTTGCCCGGCCGTCACGCGCCAGGGCATCCACCACATCCGAGATTGCAACAATATCGAGTGCTTTTCCTGCATTTGCCTGAAGCATGGGTGTCTACCCCTGTGACCCTCCTTTTCTGAGTTGATTGTAACTTTTGGAGTTTCACATTGTCTGACCAAGATGCGCCGCCGCCCTCGGAGATTGCGATATGGCGCAAATTGTGCATAGATTTCAATGGCGTCGGGCAGCTATTTGCAAGAACTCAGCCAGAGAGGGTTTTCTGGATGAAAGCATTACCTTTAATTCGCGCCGCACACCTACTCACGTACACGTCTTCCTTGCGTGACATCGGCGCGCCGGTTGATCGAGAGCTGAAACGTGCAAAGCTTCCTACGATGATCGAGGAATGCCCGGACGCCTATCTCAGCCTGCCGCAGGTTCTTGAGTTTATTGACCGATGCAGTCGAGACCTGAATATCGTTGAGTTCGGGCATCATGCAGCCCTTTCAGCACGGATTTCCAGTCTGTCACACAAAACGCTGTCCGTGTTGCTGAACGCACCTTCCGGTCTGGCGCTTGTTCAGTCGTTCGCCGGCGTGGCGCATTTAGAAAGTACGGCCTCTTCTGTGGGCGTACAGCAAGAAGGGTCCGTTTATAGAATATTTTTTGATCTGGAAGATTTTCGAAACCACAAAGCCCTGGCTGCGCCGAATTGGGTCGCAGTTCATTCATTTATCGAACTGCTGCGAAGCGTCTGTGGCCCGGAGTGGTGCCCTGGTGAAATTACACTTATGTCGTATTCCGCAGACCATCTCTCGACCGAGGCAGCTTACCCGAATACCCAAATCAGGTTCGGTCACCTGCATACCTCCATCACCGTTCCGATAGCCAGCCTGGCCGCACCCTGCGCGTCGCCAGTTGAGAACGGCTCTGCTGATGTAACGGTTTCTCCGGAAAAGATTGATTTTGTCGGGAGTCTCCGACGGGCCGTCGCCCCCTATATTCAGGATGCTTATCCATCGCTGAACCTCGTGGCGGAGATCACGGGTATACCGCGCAGGACCCTTCAACGTGCGTTGGCCCGGCATGGCAAATCCTACACCGCTATTGTTCAGGAAGCGCGCTTCGAGAACGCTTGCCGTCTGCTTGACGACCCGGGAACAAAAATAATCGATGTTGCATTCGCTGCGGGCTACGAGCATCCGCAACATTTTACGCGGGCCTTCCGAAAGTACACTGGCCTCACACCAAGCCAATATCGGGTATGCAATGCCAACGCCAAAAGGACAAATCTGTATTGCTACTAGTCCGTGACGACGACCGCTATGCTGTTCGATATCGGAGGGAAGCGGTGTGACGCATCTTCAGAAACCCGTAACGGCTGATCGTTCAGTTGTAGAGCGCGCACAAGAACGGCTGACGCGTCGCAACGAAGACAGATTTGCCGAGGCAGAGCGACAGGGTCTTTTGCTGGCCGCGAAGGTTCGAACCACAGCACTTTGTATTGTTATGATCTGGGTTGCGATAGACACACAGAACCGCGGTGCCAGCTTTCTCTACGATATTTCCCAGGTTGCAATATTCGCAGTGCTTGGAATCTTGCAGTACTTTTCAGCCAAGCATAGCGCGAATGCCAGTGTAATGAACTATGTCTTCGTTGCCATCGACTGTGCTTTGCTGGCTTTCCTCTCCAGCACTCCAAACCCTTTCGCTGAGTATGATTTACCACCCGCGATCCTGATGAATGGAAGCCAGTTCACCTATTTCTATCTCTTCCTGATGCAGGCAGCATTCAGCTTTCGTCCAAGCCTGGTTCTTTGGTGTGGCTTTTGCATCGTCACAGCGCGCACAGGAATGCTGGTTTGGTTTGTGAACCAACCTGGTGCATATACCAACCTCGATCTTAGTGAGCGCACTGTGGAGGACTTATTGATGGCGCGCTCTGATCCGAATTTCATTTTTCTGGGATTTTGGGTTCAAGAGATCATTGTTTGCTTGCTTGTAACCGCTGGCCTTGCCGCCTTGGTGCGTCGCTCTCGTTGGCTTGTAGAAAGTCGAATTCGTACGGAACGGTCACGCGCCAACCTTGCACGTTACTTTTCACCAAACGTTGTGGACCGTCTCAGTAGTGCCGAGGACAGCTTTGGCGAGGCGCGTGAACAAGACGTCGCCGTCATGTTTGTTGATATCATTGGGTTTACCACCATGTGCGAGAACGACGCCCCTGGCGATGTCGTTGATTTCTTGCGCGGGTATCATGACAGGTTGGGCAAGGCAGTTTTCGAGAATGGGGGTACGCTGGACAAATACCTTGGCGACGGGTTGATGGCGACCTTCGGGACACCAGAACCCAGTGAGAACGACGCCAGTAACGCACTTCAATGCGCCTTTGACATGCTTGAGGCATTGAGCATCTGGAATCGTGACAGGAATGCTGAAGGGGTTCTTCCGGTACGCATTGGAATTGGCATCCACTTCGGTCCCGTCATCTCTGGTGACATCGGAAACCGGCGCCGTCTTGAATACAGTGTTATCGGCGATACCGTGAACGTCGCAAGCAGGCTTGAGCAGCTGTCCCGCAAACTAAATGCTTCTTTGGTGGTTAGCGATTTGTTGATCAAGGCAATAAGTCCTACAGACAAGGTCGGGCAAACTTTAATCAAAAGATTGGTTCCTGCCGGAGTGCAAGATTTGAGGGGACGACGCGGAAAGATCGGCGTTTGGATCTACCAACCGAAATAGTAAATGCTTACGAAATAGTTGTGCCACGCCCCAAATTGACCTCTCGCAATCGATGTCCGGTTTGGGCAGAAACCGGACATGGCGTATATGCCGAGCACTCTGCTTCAAGGGCATTGAGAGCGGGAATTGACTTATCTCGGAAACCCTGGGCGAAGGAGGGACAGCCATGAAAAACTATGTTGGCTTAGGCTCGGGACCCACTGATTTCCGGCAGGCCTGGTGATTCACGGTTCGAAAGCCGATCGGTG
>NZ_WPYP01000015.1 GCF_013030985.1 Ruegeria arenilitoris
GCAAACGCCATACTCAGATGGAAAGAATGGAAAGCACGAGAGGAATAACCCGGGCGACAGCCTACCCATCGCTCATATTTCCAAAGGTGTGATGGTTGCTCTTGTCCTTTGGTCGCTGCTTTTCCTATTGAACGCCAATGGCTTGCCGACCACCTTCATCATCTTCAGGTCGTTCGTATTTGCGATATCCACCTACGCAACCGCTTTCATCGCCTGCGTTATCAGCTTCTTCTCGCGGTCCTTCGAAGCCTACGCGGCCAGGGTGCAGGGGCGTCTGTTTGGCTGGCAAGCGGGCTGGACCACCTTCTATTGGGTCTGGTGGATCGCGTTCTGCCCCGCGCCGTCCTGTTTTGCCTGGATAGCCATGCTGGGCGGTACTGCGGCTGATCTGGAAGTTGCCGGCACGACGAGCATGCTGAGTTACACGCGCAGACCGCTGAATAAACCCCGGCCAATCAATAAACGCACGCCACCCAATTCCGGGCGGCGTGTTACTATCTAATTACCAAGCCGACAGTTCAATGAAATCGACGTTTCTTTGTCGCTTGCTGGCCAACACTGTCGCGAACCGGCAAGCCGTAGTAGAATGATCGCTCTACCCATTTTCCATGCTCCATATTCAGAACCAAATAAAAGAAAACCCGGACCGTCAGCTTTCCGAAAAGAGCCTTGCTGCCCGATGCGTTGGCGCATCACGGGTTGCCGGAAATGCTTCGCTGCGAACGCAAAACAAGTACTTTCCCAACCACGAACCGATGGTGATTGGGTCTCTGATACCTTGCGATGCAGCTATTCGGGCTGGGTTTGGCGGAACGAAACACAAGGCGCTGATCAAGTGCCGCAGGTTTTTGTCCGATTGTCGGCTTGGCTGCTTAAAGTTTCGAACTTGGGCTGTTTGCTTCGCAACCCTCGTACGGCCTGTCGCGAAAAAAAATCGATCCAACAGACGGCTTCCGACCACAAGGCCCGCGATTGCCGCGCATTGCCCCAATCTCGAATGCCGAAGTCCTCTCGGTATCTTTGTTCGTTTGCATGAGAGGTCGACAGAACCCGCCCGTGCGACCGGACCGCAACCTGCAACCGACACCACCATGCGATGCCGCTGATCTGCCGGGACAGGCAATCGCAACTTAGGAGTACTGGAATATGTTTGAAAACAAATGCGCGCTGGTAACTGGCGCAGCTGGCGGTATCGGGCGGGTCATCGCAGACAAGCTCAGAGCCAGCGGTGCAAAAGTTGCCGTCGCCGATCGCACGACGGACGGCATCGAGGCCGATGCACATCTGCCCGGCGATCTGCTTGAACCGACCTACAGCGATCAACTGGCTGCGGCGGCGCAAAAGGCACTGGGTGGTTTGGATATTGTCATCAACAATGCCGGTGTCATCACCCGCGGTCCGGTCACGGAAACCAGCGACGCCGATTGGGCCTTGTCCATGGGCGTGAATGTCGAGGCCCCCTTTCGGATCTGCCGCGCTGCGATCCCTCTGATGGCCGAAACCGGTGGCGGGACTATCGTCAACACGTCATCCTGCTGGGGCGGAAAGGCCCCCGGCCCGAACCATGCCCTGTATTGCATGACCAAGGCCGCGATTGCGTCGCTGACCGAATGTATGGGCATGGATCACGCACATCAGGGCATCAGGATCAACGCGGTCTGCCCTAATGAGGTGAACACGCCGATGCTGCGCTCGGGCTTTGCCAAGCGCGGTTTCGATCCGGACAAGGCCGTGGCCGAACTGGGCAATACCGTCCCATTGGGCCGCATCGCCGAACCCGAGGACATCGCCGATGTCGTTCTGTTCCTCGCATCGGATGCGTCGCGCTACATGTGCGGCACGTTGGTCGAAGTCAATGGCGGGAAACCGGTGGCATGAGGCGTTTTGAGGGCAAAGTCGCATTGGTAACCGGAGGTCGATCAGGTATCGGACAAGCCATCGCAGCGCGGTTGGCCGACGAAGGTGCGCGCGTCTTCACGGCCCAACGTGGCGCGGAGGAAAGGTTCGAAGGGATCGCGGCGGATTTCACAGACCCCAACTCTCCGGCGCAGGTGATGACCGAGGTCGTGGACCGTGCGGGGCAACTGGATGTTCTGGTCAACAATGCGGGCATGATGCAAGAGGCTCGCGTCGAAGACATGACCCTGGAAGATTGGCAGAAAAACCTGACTGTCAATCTGACCGCGCCCTTCCTGATGATCCAGGCTGCCCTGCCCCACCTGCGCAAGACGCGGGGCAGTATCGTCAATACCGGCTCGATCGAAGGTTTGGGCAGCAATCCGGGCCACGCGGCCTATTGTGCCTCCAAAGCCGGCTTGCACGGGCTGACACGCGCCGTAGCCGTGGACCACGGGTCGGAAGGCATTCGTTGCAATGCAATCGCCCCGGGCTGGATCGACACCGAGCTAAATCTCGACTTCATCGAGACGATGCCTGATCCCGATGCGTTTCGCCGGGACATCGGAATGATCCATCCGGTCGCGCGTACTGGCAAACCCGAAGAAGTGGCCGCGTTGGTCGCTTTCCTTGCCGCCGAAGAAAGCGGCTTTATCACTGGTCAGGTTTACACCGTCGACGGTGGGCGCATGGCGAAACTGAGTTTGCCGTGAGAAAGTCACGGCGCACCTTTATCGCAGAGTGAAATCTGGACGTTGGCAATCGACCACAGGTGTTGATTTGCCAACGGCCTTAGTTCAATGGGCCAGTGAACCGAGCACCGCCTGGTGAGGCTTCGGTAATTCTTGCGCTGCCACCCCGGTCTCGTCGGGTTTCCGCGCCTAACCGCCTCCCTTAGCCAAGGCTCCGAACCCGCGGCAATCGTCCCGCCATAAAGCTATTTCCCATTTCATGGGCAAAAAAAGCCCGCCCATATTTCGGGCGAGCAAGTCGGGGAGTATTTTTCTTAGTAGGTCTGGTTCAGTTCATCGGCAGCGGGGATTTCCCGCTCGCGCCGGGCGATGTAGTCCAGAAGTTCTTCGTTCTTGGCTTCGTCCAGCTTGGGCTCTTCATATTCGCCAAGCAGTTTCCTGGCATGTTTCAGCGCGCGTTCGGTGATCTCGACGCTGCCTTCCGCCTGCCATTGCTCGATCGAGTTGTTGTCGAACAGTTCAGGCATGAAGAACGCGGTCTGGAAGTTGTCTTGCGTGTGCGGGTGACCCAGATAGTGGCCGCCGGGGCCCACGTCGGGAACAGCTGCCAGCGCCTGATCGAAATCGCCCCATTGCGGGCCTTCGGCCATGCGATAGGCCATTGCGCATTGTTCGGCGTCGACGATGAACTTGGCGACCGAGCAGTGCATCCCGGCCTCGTTCCAACCCGCCGAGTGCCAGATGTAATTCGCACCGGCATGGACAACCGCGCCGAGCGTGGTTGCGGATTCATAGCCCGCCTGGGCGTCAAAGGTCTTGGCCCCGCCCAGCGTGTTCGACGTGCGCCACGGCACATCGTAGAACCGCGCCATCTGGCCGATCATGAAGTTCATCAGGCTGATCTCGGGCGTACCCGCCATAGGCGCGCCCGACTTCATCGACACGGTCGAAAGGTAGTGGCCCCAGATCGCAGGCGCGCCTTTGCGGATCACCTGCGTATAAGCCAACGCCGACAACGCCTCGGCGGTCAGCTGTGCCACGGTGGCCGGAACGGATGCGGGTGTGTTTGCACCGCCCAGAACGAAGGGCGAGCACAGAACCGGCTGGTTGCGGCGGCAGAAGGCGCGCATTGCACCCAGCATGGTTTCATCCCAGACCAGCGGACTGTTGCCGTTACAGTTGCCGGTGGTGACGGGGTGGCTGTCGATGAATTCGTCACCAAACAGAATGGCACACATATCCATCACGTCCTCGGCGTTCTTGGGCGAAGTGGTCATGCCCATGAACATCTTGTCTGAATACTTCATCGATGAATACGTAATGCGCAGGTGCCGCTGGCTGATCGGGTGGTCGTAAGGCTCAACGATATGGTGGGCCGAGCTGTGCAGCGCAGGCATCATGTGGCTGAGCTTGTGGAACATCGCCAGATCTTCCAGCAGCGGGTTACGACGTACATCGTCCAGATCGCGCAGGAACGGCGCGCCGGTCATCGGCACGAACACCGAGTGCTTGCCACCCAGCTTGACGTTATTGTTGGGGTTACGCGCGTGATAGGTGAACTGCGCCGGAATGGTCGATATCAGCTCGCGCACCATGTTGCGATCCAGATAGACCAGCTCTCCAACCACCTTGGCACCGGCTTTCTTCCAGTCTTCCAAGGCGATCGAGTCGCGGAATTGGACGCCGACATTCTCAAGAATGTCCATGGCGGCGTTGTCGATGCGTTCAACCTGGCTGCCATCCATAACCTCGCAATCGGGAATTGCGCGGGTCAGGCCTGGCAACATGTCAAACTTCGGAGCGGTACGGATTGCCCGGCGGGCAGAACGCCCGCCTGAGCGGGAACGAGTGCGGGTTTCAGTGGTCATCGGGATTCTCCTGAATTTTCCTGAAGATCACATTTCCCAACTGTTCCCGCGTGCCATCTTGCGAAGCAAATTTGAAAGATACGACATGTATCCGATGTGTGTACCTTGCCTCAGCCAAAATCCACGCACTAAACACAGAGCCCCTATTTCAGCTTCCTTGACCTGCTCGCGACGCAGCGCTGACAACAATGGTCGGCTGACATGCGGGCGCATGTTGATGCCCGACAAAACCAGAAGCCTGTCGCATTTTTGAACCGAAGAGAAATCTCGGTCTACAACAGACTTTGCCCCATTCGAGCAGGTGGCAAAATCGCCATCTTCGGAATGCAACGACCACTCGCACAAGTTTCTTGTCACTGAGCAGGTTTGCAATTCGCAACGGTTCAACAGCGCAGGAAAATGCAAGGTGAGGAAAAACACGAACTATTGCGACTGGGAGGCTTCTGCCTCGGTCTAAAGGCCGGACCTGGACGGAAGTTGTACGACGAACTCGAAAACTTCTACGCCCGATACCGGCAAACACTGGATAGCTTTGGCACAGATGCACTGCCGGCATCAGTCAGGGTCAGGGGCTTTCAGCATAGGCCGCTGGCAGCAAGAACTGTTCCGACCGAATAGACAGGGGTCTGCGCTCTCCAAACAGCAACCCCTGACAAAACAAGCCTGATTCAGCAAAAGAAACCGAAAGCCGCTTGAGTTTTGCCTTTGTCCAAGAGCTGTTTTTATAGACCGCGTATGCTTGCGGTGAAGGGGGGTTCAGCTCTTGGGGTCCAAAAACTGCTTCCTTGTCGAAAACATCAAGCTGAACAGCCTGACACGGTTCGACCTGCATCTGCTGTGTCCAGTTTCTGGTCCACAAAAATGCCTCCATCATCGAATAATGCGTGGCTTCTTTGAGCAGTCTTTCCGCGACTTTCGGCCCTAAGATATAGGCGGCTGCGCCGCGCTTGTTCTTAAAGATCTTTCGCGAGACAACCTGCAGCGTAGGGTTTTGCCAAACCGGGTTTCGTCCAACCGTGTGTTTGTATTGCGCGTACTCAAGATCGTATAAGTAATTCCACGGCTCTTCGCGACTATCGATGTAGTCGAGAACTGACTTGAAACCGTCAGACAGCAAAACATCGTCTTCCAGTACGCAAACTTTTTCGGTTTGCGCAGCAGCTTTTTTCCAAACAACCCGATGCGAAAATGTGCAAGCGATATCTTGTGCTCTGACTTTTCGGGTCCATTCATTGGCTGCTTTTTGCAGCGTGGCCTCGGACAGGTCGCTAACCGAGACCCCGTCTATGAACTCTATGTCCAATCCGAGCCGCGCAGCTTGGCGCTGCTGAAACTCACGGCGCAGCTTGTTTTGGGGCGGGTTGATCATCATGATTTTCATAGTGGAACCTTTTTTCTTTCAGACCTGGTAGGAATTGGCCCTGAAAGAAGTTCGAGTGATTGCGCCCCGCAGGCGTTTCAACATGGGCTATTGCCGCCTGTGATTATTGGAAGGTACATCGCATGGTGTGCGCTGACCCCTGAGCCTGGACCCAGGCGTATCTGTACGATTGCAATCCAATTGACCTCACTATTCGAGAAAATACTATTGCATTTTTCGTCTGAGCCCGTTGATCCTCGATACGATGATTTTGAGTGCTATTAGTCGAAAGACCAACCTAAATCCACCCCCAAATCAAGGCTACAATAAAGGCGTGTAGATTGATTTCCACCAACGCAGCCAGCGGGTTTCGACAACGTGACTTTCCGTTTTCGAGTGTGTTCCAGCCAAGCCGCTCAGCTTCGCTGATCTGAATGACGTACAGGTGCCACAATAAATAACGACTGCGTTCGACCAAAACCAGCAACAACATACCAAGGTTTGCGATTGCCGATTTCAACGGGCCTATAGCTATGGAAAGAAATGAGCTGACCGAGTGATAGCTCTTTTTTCCATCCAATCTCGAAAGCTTTTCGGAACTGTTTGAAAATGTCGACAATTTCGGAATCCTTGCTCACTGACGGAAACGCTCTTGCCGATATATCGCCCGAGAAGATTACATCAGGATTACAACGCGGCAATAATAGCATCCCTGTTCCTTTTTTCAGAATCTTGGCGATCCATTTCACTAATTGAACGCAAACTAATGGCAGGCGCAGTCGCCTCTTCGTCCAAGGATTTCTGATTGAACGCATGGCTGAATTTCGAAACACGAATAGTTCTGTCGTCATGCGTCGGACATGAATCAGAGCGAACCATCCGCGACTATGCACCTAACGGATCACCAAGCTGCCACGTGTCAGAACGTTCCCAAGAAACGCCGTTCACGACGGGCTCGGGGCGTTTGGCCTACAAGTTGTTCAGTCGCTACAACGCGGCCCCACACCTCATCTGAAGCTTTAGCATCCCTCACAACATGACGGGCTTCCAGCCCCCTGGGCATTCTCGGAACCAGTGATGTGAAAGACAGTTCCAATCCCGATTGTTCCGCAAGAAGCGTGAAAATCATAATCCCAAGCCCCAGATCCTTTGCGCTGCGCGCCCTGATTTCTTTAATGGGCTCTATTTCAACAATTTCGCAGTCGTTTCGTTTTCTGATTAATCGGACGATCTAAAGGGCATTGTCACCATCACCCTTATTCGCCTTGCCATGCACTCTTTCCCTGAACCGCTGAGCAATTATGTACAGGGATGGAATTATGAATATGCCGACGAGGGCCGCCGAGATCATCCCGCCGAAAACCGGCGTGCCAACACCTCGGCGCGCAAGCATCGAGGCGCCGTCGGCCACAACCAGCGGGTAGAGCCCGGCGATGAATGCAAAGCTGGTCATCATCACCGCCCTGAAGCGCGCGCGGGCGCCCTGAATGGCAGCATCCATGGCGCTCAGGCCCTGTTGGTACCGATCCATTGCGAACTCGACGATCAAAATCGCATTCTTCGCAGCAAGCGCAATCAGGACCACCAGGCCGATTTGGGCATAAAGGTTGTTCTGAAGCCCCAACAACAGCAACGCCCCCAAGGCACCGCACACTGCAAAGGTGACCGAGAACAGCACCGCAAGCGGGATCGTCCAACTCTCGTAAAGGGCGACAAGAAAGAGATATGCGAAGAGCAAAGCAAGCCCCAGAACAATGGGCGTTTTTCCGGCGGCCTCGATTTCCTGCTGCGCAGTTCCCGTCCAATCGTAGCTGTACCCTTCTGGCAGGGTCTTGGCCGCGATTTCTTCCATCGCTGCAATGGCTTCTCCTGTAGAGACCCCCGGAGCAGGTCCACCGTTAATGGTCACCGCCTGGAAGTTATTGTAGCGGGTCAGCAATTGCGGACCCAGAACAAGCTCTGTCTTTGCAACGGCGCGCAACGGCACCATCTCACCGTCGCTGTTTCGCACATGAATGCGGGCAATATCTTCGACATTGGCCCGGTATTTCTCATCTGCCTGCAGATTGACCTGCCACGTCCGGCCAAAGAGGTTCATGTCGTTCACATGATAGCCGCCCAACGTGACCTGCATGGCCCGGAACAGGTCGTCGACATTCACGCCCAGCGTTTGCAACCTTTTACGGTCGAGATCGAGGTTCAGTTTCGGGGATTGTGCCGAGAATGTCGTGTAAACGCCGGACAGGCGGGGATCGGCATTGGCGGTTGTGACCAGCCCCGCCGCGGTAGCACCCAGATCCAAAACACTGTCGCCATGCAGATCCAGAAGCTCGAACTCGAACCCGGCACCCGTGCCCAGACCAAGGATTGGCGGTAGATTGAAAGGGAAGGCAATAGCATCTTCCAAACCGGCAAACTCGCGCCGGACATGTTGGATCGAGGACTTGACGGACAAGGCCGGATCCGTCCGGTCTTCGAACGGCTGCATGATAGCGATGCCAAATCCGCTGTTCGATTTGTTCAGGCCATCGACAAAGCTAAAGCCCGTGACCGTCATGACATCCTGCACGCCGGGCGCGGATTTGATGATGGTCGAGACGTCTTCCATAACTTTGGATGTGCGATTGATCGAGGACCCCTCGGGCAGCGCGACCTCAACGAAGTAAGCCCCTTGATCTTCGACCGGTAGGAAACCGGACGGCGCTGTCTTGAACAGCCAGCCCGCACCAAAAAGTGCAAAACCAAGCAACAAAACAGCCAGAATTACCCGACGGGCCAGAATTGAGACTGCATAGGCATAGCCGTCGCGCGCGTTGTCTATTCCGCGAGATAGCCAGGCAAGCGGTCCGCTTTTTGGCGCGCTATCCCGGCGCAACAACACCGCGCACAAAGCCGGGCTAAGTGTCAGGGCGTTCAGCGCTGAAATCAGCATCGAAAAGGAAACTGCCACCGCGAATTGTTGGAACATCGTTCCTGTAATGCCGGGAATGAATGCAACCGGCACAAACACCGAAAGCAGCACACAGGTTATTGCCAGAATGGGGGCTGTAATCTGTTTCATGGCCTCGCCGGTGGCTTCGGCCACGGTCATCTCGGGGTTTTCACCCATGACCTTTTCGACGTTTTCGATCACCACAATCGCATCATCCACGACGATGCCAATCGCAAGCACCAGTGCCAGCAACGAAACGGTGTTGAGTGAGAACCCCAAAGCGAGAATGAACGCCAGCGCACCAATAAGCGAAACCGGAACCGCGATAAGCGGGATTAGCGCCATCCGCAGGTTGCCCAGAAACAAAAAGACCACGATCACCACCAGGGCAAACGCTTGTACCAGAGTTTTCACAACTTCATCGATACTGGCGCGGACGAAGGTCACAGAGTTGTAGGGCACACTCCAGTTAACCCCATCGGGGAAAGCGCTCTGTAATCCTGTCAGCGCCTTTTTTATGGATTCTGACGTGTCCAAGGCATTTGCGCCCGGCTCAAGGTAGACACCGATCATTGCGGCCGGCTTATTGTCAAACGAGGAAAAGGAGTCCCGGGTTTTTGCCCCAAGGTCCACCCGTGCGATGTCACTGATCAAAACAAAAGAGCCGTCTGGAAGTGCCCGCACGACAATCTCTTCGAACTCGGCGACCGTGCTCAACCGACCTTGCGTCTGGATACTCAGCTGAAAGGTCGGGTCATTTGTCATCGGCTGCGCACCGACGCGCCCCACCGCTGCCTGAACGTTTTGCGCATTAAGGGCGGCGATCACATCGTCGACGGTCACCGAAAGACTTGTCATCTTGTCGATGTCGAGCCAGATCCGCATCGAGTAGTCAAGCGCTCCGAACAGCGTCGCATCCCCTACACCGGGTGATCTTTTGATGCTGTCCAGAACGTTGATTGTTGCAAAATTCGACAGAAACAAGTCGTCGTTCTTCGGGTCGTCCGAAGTAATGGCCACGACCTGCAACAGAGCCGAGGACTTCTTTTTGGTGTTGACGCCCGCGCGTGTGACCTCTTCGGGCAATGCGGACATGGCCAGGCTGACACGGTTCTGCACATTGACAGCGTTAATATCAGGGTCCGTTCCAGGCTCGAAAGTAACCTGCAGGTTATAGCTGCCATCCGAACCGCTCGTCGATTTCATATAGAGCATGTCGCTGACCCCGATCACCTGTTCTTCGATGATCTGGGCAACGGTCGACTCGACCACTTCAGCCCCGGCCCCAGGGTAACTGGTAGTAACCTGAACCTGTGGCGGCACGATGTCGGGCAGCTGCTCCACCGGCAGCTGCGTAATGGAGATCAACCCGGCCAGCGTAATCACCACCGAGATGACAATTGCAAATCTGGGGCGGCGGATAAACAGTTGCGAGATCATGGGATCAGTTTCCGCTGGTGGCTGACGGTGTGCTCTGGGGTGTGGAAATACTGACCTCGATGCCCGCATGGACGCGCTGAAGGCCGTCGGTGACAACCTGATCACCTTCGGTCAGACCGCTCGAAATGACGGCTTCGGCTCCTTCGGTCCGTTCCAGTTGAATCGGCTTCTTTTCAACCTTGTCGTCGCTTCCGACCGTGAAGACAAAGTAACCCGACTGATCTTTCTGCAAAGCCTTGGCAGGGATCACCAGCGATTTGTCCTGCGTGGGATCGGTGACAAGAACCCGCACCAGCTGATCATCAATGAGTGATCCATCCGCATTGGGGAAAGACCCCCGGACCAGGACGGTATCCGTGCCCGACTGCACTTGCGTGTCAGTCACTTCAATGCTGCCCGATTCACCATATGTCGTGCCATCGGCAAGGATCAGCTGCAGTTTCAGAGGCTCGGAGTCCGATGCCTTGGCGCGGCGGGCGCGAAATTCAAGCAGTTCGGCTTCGGTTACCGGAAAGGTCACATTGATGGGATCAATGCTGGACAGCGACAACAGGGTTCCACCCTCTGGACTGACGAATGCACCCACGGACAAATCCGTCAGTCCGATCCTGCCATCAAAGGGCGCGGTTATCTTTGTGTAAGACAGATCAAGCTGGGCGTTCTGGAGGCTGCCCTGTAGCTCGAGCACATGTCCGTCCGCCTCACCTTGCTGCGCTTCCGCTTTCTGAACGACCGCCTGCGGCGTGTCGCCTTTGGCGTAGAGCTTTTGCTGTCGATCAAGCTCGATATCGGCAAGTTTCTTTGCCGCTTGTGCCGCCTGGATCTGCCCCTGAATTTCCGTCACCGTCGCCTCGTAGGAATCCGGTTCGATCTCAATCAGGACATCCGCCGCTTTGACAGTCGAGCCATCTTTGAAATTGATGGATTTCACATATCCGGGCACGCGCGCAATCAGATCGACACGGTTCACTGCCACAACCCGGCCAGTGAACACTTCGGTCAACGACACCGGCTTCATTTCCGCCGCTGTCACGGTCACTTTGGGCTTCGGTTGGTTTTCCTGCGCCATGACTATGGAAGGAGACATACCCAAGTGCAGAAACATTGCAGCGACTAGCAACCTTAATAGCAAGGTTCATCCTCCTGAAAAATTTGTAAGTAACTGCGTTGGTGCCAGAGTAACTCAATGCATATGAAAATCCAGAAACTGACTTTGTGTGTCTTGTCCGCGCTTCAACCAAATGAACATTGTTGCAATCAAGGGACACAGCTTTGCCTCGCTCTGCTGTCTTTAATGCCGCGAAGTTGCTGCGTAATCGACGAAGGTCCGGTTCGAAGGGTTGCATCGCAGTGGAGTGGCCGATGAAGTTTGGCCTTTTCTGCACTCTTGGGCATTTGCAGGAAGGGTAATCCTATTGGGATTTATTGACAAAGTAACGATTTTGTCCTATTTGCGTTAAATCCCAAAAGGATTACCAACATGAAGCCCATTCGCAGCACCTCGGATCTTTCGGCATTCCTTCGCATCACCCGGCAGCAAAAGGGTTGGACACAAGCTCAACTTGGGGAACGGGCTGGAGTAGCCGAGAAGCATGTGAACCGCATCGAAAACGGTGCGAATGAACCGCGCATATCAACCGTCATTGCGCTTATGGCTGCGCTGGGGTTTGAACTGACGGCTCAGGATACAGGAGCCGACGCATCGATTGGCCGGTCGGTTGAGGATCTGTTTTGATGGCGCGACCCAGCCAGAAGCGCAGCCTTGATGTGTGGATGAACGGGCGCCTTGTCGGTGATTACAGCTACTCCGCCAGTACCGGCATCAGCTTCCAATATGAACGTGATTGGTTGGACAATGGATTTGCCGTGTCGCGCCAGCTGCCTCTCACGGACCGGGTTCAGAGGGGAGACCGGGTGGCGGCGGTCTTTGAGAACTTGCTGCCCGACAACACAGACCTGCGCCGTATTCTTGCGGAACGCACCGAAGCGCGCTCGGCGCGGCCCCATGATTTGCTCTCCGTCATCGGTCGAGATTGCGTCGGAGCCATGCAGTTCGTTCCCAAAGGCAGTGATCCCGGTGATCCGTTCGCCTACGACAGCGAGGCACAGGGCGAGGCAGAAATCGCTGACACGCTACGCAATCTCGCAACGTCTCCGCTTGGATTGCGCGAGGGCGAGCCATTTCGCATTTCTCTGGCTGGGGCGCAGGAGAAGACGGCCTATTTCCTGAAAGATGGCCAATGGCATCGCCCATTGGGACTGACCCCAACCACCCATATATTCAAGCGTTCAATGGGGGTGGTGAATCAGCAAATTGACATGTCTGACAGTGTCGAAAACGAGTACCTGTGCCTCGAACTGACCCGTAGCCTTGGGCTGCCTGTGAACAAAGCGCAAATTGGTACTTTTGAGGATCAAAAAGCCCTCATTCTCACGCGTTTCGATCGACGCCATCGCCAAAAAGACGGCACGCTCTTGCGAATGCCGCAGGAGGATTTTCTGCAGGCAATGGGTCTGGAATCCGGTCAAAAATACCAGGAATATGGCGGCCCGAGCTTTGAGGATTGTGCAGAACTGGCGAAAGGTTCAGCGGCACGAGAGGCAGATATGGCGCTGTTGGTAAAAGCACAGATCGTCTTTTGGATTCTACAGGCCACAGACGGGCACGCAAAAAACTTCTCAATCGAGATGCTGACCGATGGGTACAAGATGACCTCACTCTATGACATCCTGAGCGCGGCCCCTCATGACGCAGGTGGCAATCTGCGTAAGAAAGATGTCCGAATGGCCATGTCGGTCGGAGACAAGCGATATTACCGCATGGACCAGATACATCCTCGGCACTTTGCACAAAGCGCGGCACGCTCGGGCATTCCCCCTCGCGTTTTCAGTGAGGCCATTGCGGAGCTTGCAACACGCGGTCAACAGGCAATTATCCAAGTGGGCGACGAGCTTCCAGAGAATTTCCCGGATCGGGTTGCCGGGCCAATCATAAAGCTGGCTCAAAGCAGGATGCGGGTTCTTGAGGGCTTTGTAAAAGGATAGGTGATTGGTCCTCAAGAGCATCCGGCTGCAGACAGAACCGGGCCGGTCGTTCTTTGGCAATACCGGTATACACCTGACCTCGGTCGAACAGGTCAAGAAACAACCATTCTTATCAAGCTGAACTGGGCGCTGACCAACACCACCTGTTTCTACCTGAATGGGAGCGTCATCGAGCACAGCCTGCAGGATTGTCGGTCCGCTGGTCATGATCCTGTTTTTTTGCAAGTAGAGCCGAACATCCCCCAACCTGATGTCGCGTGCGAAATACAGTTTGTCAAAGACACTCTCTGAAAACGCTGCTTGAGAGAACAAGTCCAGAAGTGTTGAATTGGGCGCAAGGAAACCAACGCGACCGATCGATGTTGGCTACCCCTCATTTAAGCAGCTGAGGACCGCAGGATATGAAACAGATTTCCATAAACCTGATCGGCGCGGGTCGAGTCGGGCGAACCTTCCTGCACCTTCTGGCGGCAAACCCGAATTGCCGGGTTCAGGATGTCCTCAGCGCCAACTACAGTTCGGCCCAAAACGCCGTCGAACAGGCCGGGGTCGGGCGCGCCGTGCAGCAGATTTCGGAATTGCGCCCCGCCGAACTTTGGATCATCGCAGTGCCGGATACTCAGATCGCCGCGGTGGCGGCGGACCTTGCCGATGGGCTGGCCGGGACAGATGCGGCACGGCAATCAGTGGCGTTTCACTGCAGCGGCTTTTTCCCGGCTGCTGAGATGGATCCGCTGCGGCGTCTGAACTGGCACCTTGCCAGTGTTCATCCGGTCTTGTCCTTCGCCGACCCAGTGAGCGCAAAAGACCAGTTCAGGGGTGCGCTGTGCGGGCTTGAAGGTGACGAGGCGGCCCTGGCCGTCATTCAGCCCGTGCTGGAACAATTGGCGGCCGAGTGCTTTGCAATCCGTTCAGAGGGCAAAAGCCTCTATCACGCGGCAGCCGTGATCTCGAACAACTTTACCGTCGTGTTGCAAGCGATCGCACGAGAAGCCTGGAAAGATGCGGGCGTGGCGGATGATATTGCACGTCGGCTGAACGAAAAGCTCCTCGACAGTACGGCTGAGAATGTCCGTTCTTTGGGTCCGCAGCAGGCACTGACGGGCCCGGCGGCTCGCGGCGACGAACAGGTTGTCGTCTCTCAGGGTCAGGAGGTTGCGCGCTGGCATCCGGAGGCTGGCGAGATTTATCGTATCCTGAGCAAACTGGCGCGTGCCATCAAGACAGGCGACTGACTTTGTTGTGATGTTTCTGAATGAACAAAGAGGTCACGCGGAATGAGCAGAGACCGGTCGTGATTTTACTTTTCAGACCATGTTCGCGACAGGATCACATCCTTCGTATTGTGCCGCTCGCCACAGACACCAAAGAGACGAAGATCAAAGGTCACATGCGGTCATTGTGTGATTAACGGTGGGCAATGCTACTCGGAGGCCAGCTTGCCTGTGGCAACAAGAGTTTCAAAATACTCGCCCTACGATCGAAGGATTTCCGGAGCTTTCTGATGCTTGGCTTGACCACGGCATCATCGAAAGCGCCCTGCTCAAAGTGCCCAGCAGCCTCAAGATCGAACCAAAGACGCGTGACCACCAATTCCTTCTGATCGCTGGTCACCTTGACAACAAGGGCCGCGCCGAGATGTCCGGGAAGCTGTGCAATTTTGAAGTAGGAGCCCCGGCCATAACTTCTTTGCTTCGGGTTGATTGCGGAGTTCACTTGCTTTCAACGCCACCAGGGAGGGACAGCTTTGTGGACTTCGATTTGCTTAACGCCGAGGTGGGCCGTGTGTCGTCAGAGGAGTTTGGAGGACCGCGTGGCCGCACTAAAGGCGCTATTTCTACGTCCCTCCCATGTCCCCAGACCGAAGACACTTTACGGTCTGCTTCCTTTGCAAAAAACATGTTGGAGACCTATACCATGACCCCGGTAAGCATTTGGATTGGCATCGATTTCGGCACACCAAATTCGGCGGTGGGACGTCGGATTTTTTAGAGTTTCGATCGGGAACCATCATCCCAGTGGAACACAGGCCGATCATGCTCTAACAATCACGTTGGACCAGTCAGATAGGGCTGCTCAGCCTCCAAACGGGCCGCTGTTCAGCGCGGTGACCTGAAGATCAGGCAAGGCGTCGCTGATGCGGCCACCGGTGGTTCCGGTGGCAAATAGTTGCGCCTGACGCAGGGTGTCAGCGTGGGACCGGGCCCATTCGACCATCAGGTCTTTCTTGGCGTCATGGGCAACCAGGGCCAGTTTCAGCGGTTTACCTGATGAATTGCTCGACGTAATCCGCCCCGAAACCAACCTCTTCATAGTGCTTACGGCACATGTCGATCTTGGTAAAGACGTCCTCGTAACCCATGGTTTTGCCCCATGGATCGACATAAAGCATCACGCCGTTGACCTGAAAATAGGTGATCATCTCGTCTACATCATCGGGCACAACCAGCGTATGGGTTTCACCCGGCGGCTCGAACACATAACCGCCTTCCTGCGCCACCCAGTCATGTTCCAGGTAATGCCAGCGGCCTTTCAGAACAAAACCGTGAACGGGTTGTGGGTGCCGGTGCCGCGACAGAACCCCGGATTTCCGTACGCGCAGCAGGTTCATCCAGTAACCCTGCGACCGGTTCAAGCACAACGGCCGGAAAGAGACATTTTCGGTTTGCGGCACCCAGATGCGCTCATCCGTGGCCACAGCGTCAGGGATGACGATCTCATCCTGCGCGTCCTTTGGAAAGGGCAGTTGGTAGGGCATTCTGGGCTCGTCGTCGTGTTCTTGCACTGGCATCAGATGCCCTCCTCACATTGCAGAATAGCCACCGTCTACGGGATAGACGGCACCTGTCACGAAAGCAGCTTCATCCGACAGCAGCCACGCGGCCAATGCCCCCACTTCCGCAGGTTTGCCCCAGCGATCCAACGGCGTCCGACTCAGGATCGGCTGGTTGCGGTCTGGATCGGCGCGCAGGGCCTCGGTCATTTCGGTTTCGATCCAACCCGGTGCAACCGCATTGACACGCACGCCGTCTGCAGCCCATTTCCCGGCCAGCGCTTTAGTCAGCTGCGCTACCCCGCCCTTACTGGCGGAATAGGCCGGAACCAAAGGCCCGCCGAAGTAGCTGAGCATCGACGCCGTGTTGACAATAGCCCCGCCGGACGCGGCCAGCAGGGGCTGCGCGGCCAGACAACAGCGCATGGTCCCGGTCAGGTTGATGTCGATCACCGTTTCAAAGGTTTCGATGTCATATTCCGCACCGCGGGCCAGAATGCCTGCGCAATTGACCAACCCGTCCAGCTGCTCAATCCCGGCGAAAAATGCGGTGACGGCCTGCGTGTCACGCACGTCCAGCTGCACGCAGGTCTCGTTGGGGTGTTGCGCGGCGCAGGCTGCGACCTCGTCCGCGCCGACGCCGGTCGCCGTCACACGCCAGCCCTTGCGGCGCAACTCACCCGCGATACCAGCGCCGATGCCGCGGGTTCCACCAATGACAACGGCGTGTTTCATGGGTCAGCCCCCTTCCGCCAGAAACGCCTCGACAGCGTCTTTGCGCGGCATCGGAGCAACCGCCCCATACCCTTGGGTCGACAACGCAGCCGCGGCGTTGGCATAGCGGGCGGCGGTGAACGGATCGTCCCCGACCACGATACGCGACAGGAAGGCACCGTCAAAGGTGTCACCCGCAGCGGTGGCATCAACCGCATCGACCCGGCGGCCTTTGACTCGTTCGCGCTTGTCGGGGGTGGCGACCAGAGTGCCCTCGGCCCCCAGCGTCAGGGCGATAATTTTTGCGCCCAGCTCCAGATAGAAGTCGGCGATGGCATCCGGATCGGACAGACCGGTCAGTTGCTCGGCATCATCCAGCCCCGGCAGAGCGATGTCGCATTGCGCCATGGCGGCATGGGTCACGGCCCGTGCACGTTCGATCGGCCAGAGCTTCAGCCGCAGGTTGGTGTCATAAGAGACCATGCCCCCGGCCTCTTTCACGATCCGGATGGCAGCAAAGACGGCATCGGCGGCGGTGTCGGAAATCGCCTGACTGATACCGGACACATGCAGGATCTTCGCCGATTGCAGCGCGGACACCGGCAAATCATCCGGCCCCATCCGGCTGCTGGCGGACCCCGCGCGGAAATAGCTGAATTCATGCCCGTTCGCGCCGTGGGTCACGAAATATACCCCGGTATGAGCATCCGAGACCTGACGCACGGTCGAGGTGTCAACGCCCTCAGCCTGCCACAGGTCCATGAAGGAATTGCCGAACGTATCCGCCCCGATATGCGTCACATATCCAACGGATGCCCCCTGGCGTGCGGCAGCGATAGCGCAGTTCGAGGTGTCTCCGCCATGTCCGGGTAGGTAGTTGCCGTCCGGTTGCTGGTTGAACTCCAACATCGGTTCGCCAAGGCACAGAATATCGGGGGTCATTGTCATCTCATCTCAGGTAAAGGGGCCAGCCCGGGTGCGCTGGCCAAGTTTTGTGGGAGGATTATTCGGCCGTATAGCTTCGGCCGACACCCTGAATTTTCCAGATACGGAAGTTCGGGATTTCAGGATTTTCAAAGTTCATGTCGCCATCAACCCAGATATGCAGGTGGTTCGAGACCACATACATCTCGCCATCCGGCCCCCAGGCCAGCGTGTCGGGCCAGTTCATTTCCGGGTGGTGAACGAAGCGGCTGATCTGACGGGTGGATTCATCGAATTTCATGATCCCGTCCAGCGACAGTGCGGTCATGTAGATATTGCCCGCGTTGTCTGCCGTCATCCCGTCGGTGTTCGAGGGCAACACGGCTGCAACCTCCACCGCATTTTCGATCACGGTTTCATTGGTTTCAAAGTCGCGCAGAACCTCGGTTGGCAAGCTATACAAGTGATTGCCGGTCAGGTTGGTCCAATAAAGCGTTTCCTTGTCGCCCGACAGCGCGATGCCGTCAGCCCCTGTGCGCATCCCGCCATTTTTCAGAACCGGGCGGTCGTCGATATTAAAGAAGAAATTCGGCTCATCATTGGTGAACCGGTGTTGATCCAGAATGCGGCGCACCGAGTTGGTGTTGCTGTCATAGACGATCAAACCACCGTGCAGCGGATCGCAGAAAATGCCGCTGTCAGCGATGTAGGCAAAGCCGGTGTCGTTATCGACGGCCAAATCGTTCAGGAAGGAACACTGGCGATCCGCTTCTTCCGCCGTGAAGACATAGCGCTGGATTTCCTTGTTCTCTTTCAGATCCCACAGCACCAGCTTTGCGTCGCCGTCTTCGAAGGGGGGCCCCGCCACGTGGCCCTGATCCAGGATCCACATCACGTCGTTGCGGTCAATCTCAAAACCCAGGACGGCCTTCAGACCATCGGGGTTCGACATGCTGTTCATTTCCTCAGACGGAAACGCCTCCAGTTCCCACGTGTCGCCGTTCTTGACCAGCTTGGACACTGTCGAGGGGATTTCCGCTCCGCCCCAGCGCGCAGTTGAGACATAGATGTTGCCCTGACTGTCGACCTTGGCACCCTGAATCAACGCCTTGCCGAAAATCTCGCTGCCTTCCCAGGCGGACTTCGTAGCCTTATCCTTGACGGCATAGGGCAGGCTGTTCCATTCCGCTATGACCTCGGGCTCGTTTGCAAGCGCCGGGGTGGCCAGAACGGCGGTTAGGGCCACCGTGTTGAGCATTCGTTTCAGCATGTATTCCTCCCTTGCTGATCTCTGGTGCCCCGCAGGCTGTTGCGAGCGGCTTGCGGGGCGTTTTGGGTCAGATACGGCCGTATTTCGCCAGACCTTCGCGCAGCGAGCCGCTTTCGATAATCAGGCGCGCCTGTTCGGCTTCGCGCTCATCAATCTCGCGCGCCATTTCCAGAACCGCTTCGGCATGGTCACGCGGCACGGCGACAGCTCCGTCGATGTCGGCCACGATGATGTCGCCCGGGTGGACGATCACTCCGCCCATGTCGACTTCAACGTTCGAGGCCAGGGTTTTGATGCGGCCCAGCGTGGTGCCGGGGCTGACACAGCGGGAATAGACCGGGAAGTCATAGTCGCGTTTGATTTCGACCAGATCGCGCACGCCGCCATCCAGAACCGCGCCTTCGTGTTTGTTGGCCACGGCACCAGCGGTCATCAGGCCGCCCCACAGCGCCACATCGGTCGTGCCGTTGGTCGAGATCACGATGACCGACCCGGCCTCGGATTCGTCGATGGCGTCCAGCGCGTGCTGGGGCGGCAAGAATTCGTCGGTGGCCCCTTCCAGAATGGTCATGGCCGGACCGACGATCTTCTTTTCGTTGATGCGGGGCTTGATCGAGGCGGGCAGAAAGCCGGTCTTGCCTGCCACCTTGTCCACGGCATCGGCGACGGATGCGGTGGCCACGTCGCGAAACCCGGCAACGAGTTCTTGGGTGTTCATGAGAGTATCCTCTTACGTTGGGAAGATTGAAAGGATGCGGCCGAGAGGGCCGCGTTAATTTGTGCGCGGGCCAGGCTGATGTGACCGGCCTCAAGCGCCTGGGCGGGCAGCAGGTTTCCACCCATACCGACGCAAAGCGCGCCAGCGTTCAGATAGGATTGCGCAGTATCAGGAGACACGCCGCCGGTCGGCATCAGGGCAAGGCCGGGAAACACGGATTTGACGGCCTTCAGGAACCCGGGTCCACCGGCGGCATCAGCCGGAAAAACCTTGATCACCGCAGCGCCGTTTTCCGCGTGATGGTGAACCTCGCCCGGGGTCATTGCACCGGGCAGATATGGTACTTTTGCAGCAGCGGCTTCCCGTGCGGCAGCATCGCTCCAACACGGAGAGACAACAAACTCGGCTCCGGCAGCCAACACCATTTCGGGCTGACCAGCGCTAAGAACTGTTCCGGCGCCAGTGCAGATCGCAGGATAGCGTTGGCGCAGTTCCGCGATCAGTGCAGCGGCATCCGGGACCGTCGAGGTGATCTCCAATGCGCGTATTCCGGCATCGGCCAGCAGGTCGCAGGCCGTCAAAGCAATCTCGGGATCGCTGTGCCGGATCACCGGGACAATTTGCGCCGATCGTAGGCTGCTGACCAAATCTACCATTTGTTCACCCAGTGCTCGGGATGCTCATCGTTGAGAACCTTTGCGACCTCGCGCGCCGCGCATCGCTGCAGCACCGCGACCGAGCGTTCCGAGTACCAGGCGGCATGATCCGAAACGATGGTGTTGCGGCTATGCAGCAGCGGATTGTCCGGCGCGACCGGTTCCTGTTCGAACACATCGATGCCAGCGCCGAAAATACGCCCCTGGTTCAGGGCTTCGGCCAGCGCTGCCTCATCCACCAACCCGCCGCGCGAGACGTTGATCACGACCGAGGTCGGTTTCATCAGCGCAATGTGGTCGGCGTCCAGAATATGCCGCGTCTCGGGTGTCAGCGGCGCGTGCAGGCTGATGACGTCGGCGGTCTTGCACAGGTCGGCCAGATCGACCTTTTGCACATCGGCGGCGGCGGCCGCACCACCCGTCAGATAGGGGTCAAACACCAGAACCGATGTGAACCCCAGCGCCCGAAATTTATGCGCCGCCTGCAACCCGATCTTGCCGCAACCGATAAGACCCAGCGCGGCGTTCTCGCGGCTGGGGATCAGGGCGGCCTGCCCGATGCCCCATTGGCCCTGCCGAACTTCTCCATCGCGGGACGGAATGCGCCGCTGGATCGCCAGATATAGGGCGAGGGCGTGTTCGCTCACTTCGGCTTCAGCGCCATAGTCGGGCACATTGGCGACATAGATCCCGCGCGACCGCGCGTAATCCAGATCGATATTGTCGACGCCCACCCCATAGCGGACGACGACTTTCAGATTTGGGCAGGCGTCGATCACCGACGCATCCACGGTACGTTCCCGCACCAGGATGGCGACCGGGTCCAGCGCCTGCAATGCCGGAACCGCCTCAGTCTCCGGTGTGACCGGCGCGATCTGAGCGCCCTGCGCAGCCAGCACCGAGGCCTCGGTGTCATAGGTGGCGTAGCCGGGTTCAAGAATTGCGATGGTCTGGCAGGTCATGTGACAGTCCCGCGGCATCGGTTACTGGGCCTGATAGGCCGCAACGGCGGCGTCGAGACGGTTCGGCCAGTCTTCGCCAATCTCGCTGACGATGTATTCGCGTACAGCCGGCTGGGCAGCGGCACGGAACATGGCCTTCTGCTCGGGGCTGACAGGGATCACTTCCATGCCTTTTTCCGACAGGATCGTGGTCGCGTTCGCGTCCTGCGCAGCGGTCATGCCACGGTGGATCGTCTTTGAGATTTCAACGCATTGCTCAACGGCCTTTTTCTCGTCATCGGTCAGGCTTTGGTAGAACATGTCCGACATCAGATAGGCGTGCCAGCTGAACACATGTCCATCCAGCGAGACATATTTCTGGTGCTGGTAGAGCGATGCGTTGACGATATTGGTCACACCGTTTTCCTGACCGTCCACAACGCCCTGCTGCAATGCGCCGGGCAGTTCAGGCCACGGAACCGGGGTTGCCGAGGCACCAAGGCTTTCCACCAGGGTCACCCAGACCGGCGCGGTCATCACGCGCATTTTCAGGCCTTCCATGTCGGCCGGTTCGGCCACAGGTTTGACGTTGTTGGTAAAGTTGCGCACGCCGTTGTCAGCGACGCCAAAGTTGCGGATGCCGGTCTGAGCCAGCATGTCCTCGGCCAGCGCGTCACCGAATTCGCTGTCCATCACCGCCCAGGCCATTGCCTGATCGTCGAACAGGTAAGGCATCGCCAGAACCGAGAACGGTTTGTAGACGGCCGAGATCGGACCATCATGAATGGCCGCCATCTGGACGGTGCCCAGTTGCAGGCCCTCCATGATCTCGGACCCGCCACCCAGCTGGGAGGCCGGGAAGATCTGAACATCGATCGAGCCCGAGGTCTTGCCCTCGACACAGGATTCAAACGCCAGCGCAGCGGCGTGTTTGGGCGAGCTCAGGTCAGCGGCCTGGAAATGCGCGTATTTCAGTTCCTTGGCCGAGGTAGCGCCGGCAGCAGTCATTGCAATAACAGCCGTGGCCGTCATCAGTTTCGACATGGATTTCATGAGGTTCCTCCCTTTCATGTCAGTTCGCAAATCCAAAGAAGTTGGGGATGAAGGTGCTGACGCTTGGCACGAGGATGACCAGCAGTAGCACCACGAGTTCAGCCAGCAGCAGCGGCAGCACCGCCTTTGATAGCCGTTCGATTTTCAGTTGTCCGACGGTGGCAATCACAAACAGCACTGGGCCAACCGGAGGTGTGATCATGCCAATGGTCAGGTTCAGCACCAGCATCATGCCAAATTGCAGCGGGTCGATCCCGGCGGAATAGGCGATGGGCCCAAGGATCGGCGTCAGAATGATCAGCGCTGGCAGAGTGTCGATGAAGAACCCGCAGATCAGGGCGAAACCTGCCAGAATGAACAGGATGCCCAGACGGTTCTCAGTGATCTGGGTGATCAGTTTGGCCAGTTCCTGGGGGATCTGCAGATAGGTCAGCAGCCAGGCAAAGATCGACGCCATCGCCACGATCAGAAAGACCGAGGACGTAACCACCGCAGCCCGTACGAAAGCCGCGTAAAGCGTGCGCAAGGTGAAGGCCCGCAGAATGAAGCCCAAAAACAGCGCATAGGCCGAGGCCACCGCCCCTGCCTCGGTCGGGGTGAAGACGCCGAACAGGATGCCGCCCAGAATGATCGCTGGCATGATCAGGGCCGGGATGGCCGACAGGGTTGCGCTGCGCAGCTCGGTCAGGGTCGCGCGATGCTCGCGCCCGCGATAGCCGTAGCGGGTCGACACGATATGGTTGGCAACGGCCAGTGCGACGCCCAGCAGAACTCCCGGCACGATCCCGGCCAGAAACAGTCCCGCAACCGTCACGCCATTGGTCGAGATCGCAAAGATCACTGCCAGAATGGACGGCGGGATGATCGGCCCGATGGTGGCCGTCGCGGCGGACAGGGCACCGGCATAGTTCTTTTCATACCCGGCCTCGCGCATCATCCGCATGACGATGGCCGAAGGCCCCGCCGCATCCGCCAGTGCCGAGCCGCTGATCCCGGCAAACAGCATGGACACAAGGATGTTCACATGCCCCAGACCTCCGCGCACGTGCCCGACCAGAGCATTGGCGAACCGCAGCAGGGCATTTGTCAGACCACAGGCCGTCATCAGCTCGGAGGCGAGGATAAAGAACGGCACCGCCATTAGGGGAAAGCTGTCGATCCCGGCAAACATACGCTGGGTCGCAACCAGAGGGTTCAGCGACCCGTCGATGAAGATCGCCGAAACCCCGGCGATACCCATCGTGAACGCGACGGGGACGCCCAGGAACAGAGTGGCGAAAAACAGGATGATTAGGGTTTTTGCCAAGGCTCAGACCTCCGCCTCGTCGCCTTCAAGGCCGGTTTCGAAATCCTGTTGGACGAAGCGTTTGGCGAAGAAGGCCAGTTGAATCAGGAACAACGCGCAGCCGATCGGGATCGCCAGATAGGGGATGCCCCGTGAAATGCCGGTGGACATGGTTTCCTTGTTCCAGCCGAATTCAACGAAGCGTATGCCCAGCCACAGCATCGTCGCCATGAAGCTGAACATGACGATGACGATGCCCCAGCGCAGAAGACGAGCCAGAGTGTCCGGCAACAAATCAGGGATCATTGTGATCGCAACAAGCCGCCCTTCACGCAGGGCAAGGCCCGCACCGCAGAACGCGCCGAGGATCATCAGATGGCGGGCGACCTCTTCAACCCAGGCAAAAGATGCGCCGAAACCGTAGCGCCCAACCACATTGGCAAAGACGATTGCGAAAACCGCAGCCAAGGCCAAGGCGACCAGCACCCGGTTCAATGCAACGATCCATGTCTCCAGAGTATGCAAAGACGCCCCTCCCAATGTCGTCTCTTCGTTAGAATCAAAACTGGCATACAGTATGCCACAGTGTCAATACTAACACATTGTATGCCAGGCACAGGGCTGCTACTGTCGAACTGAGGAGAGCGATATGAGCCCATTCAACAGACCGAAATCATTGACGGAATTGGTGACCGAGAACCTGCGCGAGCGGATTGTCAAAGGTGAGTTCGAGTTGGGTGAGCAGTTGTCCGAGGCTCGAATCGCCAAGAATCTTCAGGTGAGCCGCACCCCTGTGCGCGAGGCGATCAACCGGCTTGAGATGGAAGGTCTGCTGGTCGTCGAGCCGCAAAGGGGGTCTTTCGTGTTCAACTTGGAACCAGAAGAACTGGCTAAGCTCTGCGATGCGCGTGTCTGCCTTGAGACAACCGCCTTAACCTCGGCCATGCAGGCGAACCCGCAGGCGCTTCATGCCGCGCTTGGCGACTGCGTCGATCGGATGAAAGTGGCCCGCGAAACTGAGAACGATGCAGACTACCTGCTTCAGGATACGATGTTCCACCAACGCCTTTTCGATTGTGCCGATAATCGGTTTCTCAACGACGCGTATCAGACGATCGCATTGAAAATGGCGGCTTTGCGAAGCCGGTTGGGTTACCACCCAGATCACATGGAAAAATCATACCGCGAACACCTAGAGTTGGTGCAATGCGTTCGGGATGGCGACGTTCACAAAGCGCTGGAGATACTGAAACTTCATATAGACAGGAAAGAAGGGTCCTATTGGAGCGATGCGACAAGCATGGACAGCCTTACTCAACAGTCGAAGTGAGCAGCCCCGCTTCTCTGCGTTCAGGCAGTAATGCCAGTTTCATGAAGCTTCTGGGGGTTTTCACTGAGCGTTAGGTGCATTTTCCTCTTCAGGCAAACCCCGTGAAATTCAATCACAAGCGGCCGTCACAATCATCTCAACCTTGAGCACGTCGCGCGCCAGCTTGGCCTCGCCACAGGCGCGCGCCGGGGCATGGCCTTCCGGCGCCCAAGCGTCCCAAACATCATTCATCTCGGCAAAATCCTCCATGTCTGCCACCCAGATCACACATTGCAAAATGCGGGTTTTATCGCTGCCCGCCTTGGCCAACAAACCCTCGACCTTGGACAGGATTTCGCGGGTCTGATCTGCAACCGTGGCAGCGTCCGACGTCTGGCCGCACAGATAGGCGACGCCATTGTGCTTGACGATCTTGCTCATGCGCTGACCTGTTTCGATACGGGTGATTGTCATGTCGGATATCTCCTTTACAGAACCTTGCGGTCAAATCGGTCGATGCGGAAGGGCGATAGATTGAACCGGCATTGCCCACCCGTTACCAAATCCGCCAGAACCTGCCCAACGACAGGTCCCATCTGAAATCCATGCGCCGAGAACCCGAAGGCGTGGAACGCACGCGAAGCATTCACAGCCGGGCCGATGACAGGAAGGTTGTCAGGCATATAGGCTTCCAGCCCGGCCCACATCCGATTGATGCTGGCCTTGCGCATGATCGGGAAAAACTCGGCCGTGGTGCGGCAGGCTGCGGCCAGTTTGGCATAATCCAGCCGCGTGCGATTATTGGCGCGATCCGCAAATCCCTTGGCACCACCACCGATCAACACCGTGCCATTCTCGAACTGCTTGAAACTCAGTTGCCGGCTGATCGCTCCGACCACCGGCTTGGCAAAATGTGGCATCCGGGCAGTAATCATCAACATCGGTGCGGCATGGCTGAGGGGAACATTGTCACCGATCATCAGCGCGACTTTATCCGCCCAAGCCCCGGCGCAATTGACGACGGTTTCCGCCTCATACCTGTGCCGGGCACCCTGCGCCAGCCATGCGTCGCCCACGCGGCGAAGCCCCAGAATATCTTCGCCTTCAATCACCTGAGCGCCATAATTTTCGGCCGCCAGACGAAACGCAGATGTTGCCTTGAAGGGGATCGCATACCCGTCCAGATCCGAGATAACTCCACCAACGCAGCCGGGACTTACATGAGGCAATCGTTCTCTGAGTTCGACCTGATCGATGATCCGCTCATGCGTAAATCCGGCGTCATGCATCTTGGCCTCGCGGGCCTGCGCGGTCGCCAGGTCCATCTCATCCACTGCGATATTGACCAGTGTCTGGCGGCGAAACCCGGTGTCATGACCCAGGTCTTCATCCAGTGTCTGCCACATCTCCATCGACGCTTTCGACAAAGGAACCTCGGCCATGTCACGCCCCAAAAGCCGCACACCGCCTGCATTGACGCCCGAGGCATGTCGTCCGGAGTAGTCCTTTTCAACCACGATCACGGACGCGCCTTTGCGTGCCAGATGGTAAGCAGTTGCGCAGCCTTGAATGCCACCACCAATGATCAGAACATCAGCTTTCATTTCGCTGCCTCCGCCTGAACCGTGCCGTACCGGCCCAGTTCATCCAAGGTCAGCAGGCGCTGCGGGCTGCGCAGCCGATAATACCCGACCTCTTCGGGGCTTTCCGCACGCCACTGCGCCAGCAGCCCGGTCACGACATGGCCACACTGCCGACCCTGACATGGGCCCATTCCACACCGTGTCAGGGATTTCAGGGCATTCGGGTCCCGCGCGCCTTGTTCGAATCCCTTTCGCAAGTCACCCAAAGTCTGCTCTTCGCAGCGGCAAACCAGGGTTTCCGCGTCACGCGGCAATCTCAACGCTTCGGTCGGGCGATAAAGGCAGTCGATGAACCGGCGAAACGGTTTCAAGGCCGACAAGTCGTTCAGATCAGCGCGTACCCTTTGATTCCTGTCGGCCTTGGAAATCCGACCAAGGCGAAACAGGATATTCTGCGCAGCCACGCGCCCTGCCGCACGCGCGCCATCTGCACCGATAATTCCAGCGCCATCGCCGCCAACAGAAACATGCGGAACCGAGCTTTGGCCAAACGCATCAACCGTAACCTGCCAGCACATCTGTCCGCTGTTCCAATGATGCGCCAACCCCATCGCCCGGGACATGTTCAGGTTGGGCTGGACGCCATGATGCAGAAACACTGTATCGGCCGAAACCTCGTGCTGCCGGCCCGATGCCGCAAACCGCAGCCCTGTGGCCCTGTCATTGCCGATCACTTCAAGTTTCTCGGCGTATCGGTAAGTGGCAACACCAGAAGCGCGGATTTCCCGCAACAATGACAAGCCCTTGCGCAGGTTCCCAACCTGCTGCAGAGCGCGCGGCATAAGGGGTACCGCGTCGAAAAAATGCTGACGCGGGGTCGTATCGACAAGCGCGGCCACCTGTACGCCCAATCGCAAATACTGCGCCACTATCAGATACAGCAATGGGCCGGACCCGGCAAAAACAGCCCCATCCGCAACAACCGCATCCGACTTGAGCATCACCTGCGCCGCACCAGCTGTCATGACGCCGGGCAAGGTCCAGCCGGGTATCGGCATCGGTCGCTCCATTGCGCCGGGGCACAACAGCATCTCACGGCAATGCAGCTCGCGGGTTTCACCCTGATAAGAAAACAGAATGCGACCATCATCCCCCAGATGCCAAGCATCTGCTCCGGCAAGATGTGTCGCGCCGGATTGCTCGAACCGCGTGATCAGATCAGCGCCTGCCGCATAATCCGGTCCCAGCCGTGCTGCATCCGGCAAAGGGCTGTCTGCCGCAGACCGATAGATTTGCCCCCCTGCCCGATCGGCCCGGTCCAGCACAACCACGTCCGCCCCGGCCTGCGCCAGTTCAATAGCGGCCGACATACCAGCAGGACCAGCCCCGACAATCGCGCAATCAAAGGCCTTCATCGGTTGCCTCGGTGTCTTCGGTAATTTCTTGTGTCGCAACACTCATGCCATCCGCCACACGCCGCAAACAGGCTTGTTGATTGGGAAGTCCATCGATTTCGACCATACATTCGAAACAGACGCCCATGGCGCAGTAAGCGCTGCGCTCTTCACCAGACAAGGCCGCCTTTCGGGTCACGACCTGACCCGCCACAGCCATCGCTGACCATACCGACTGGCCTTTGCGCGCAATGACCGGCTGACCATTGACGATCAATGTCACCAGATCGTGGTCGTCGTTTTGCAAGGATCTGAACATGGGGTGATCTCCGTGGACTGGCAGGGCAAGGCGCGGGGAGGAGCGCGCCTTGCCCGATCGCGGGGCCTGATCGATTAATTGCCGATCTTGTCGAGGATGGACTGACCCCAATCCTGACCCACGTCCTCGAGGACCTGCGGCCAGACCTGAGCACGCACATGGGCTGCGGTGGCGGCAAGCTCTTCGTCCGTCAGTGACACGATGGTTGCGCCATTGTCGGCCAGCTTCTGCTCGAACGCGCCCTGATCGGCCTCGGCGGTGTCCCAACGCTTGGATTCGAACGCCAGCGCCGCGCTTTCCAACGCTGCGCGGTCTTCATCGCTCAGTTCGGCCAGAGTGCCCGAGTTGATGATCATGTACCAAACTTCGAAATGCGTGTTCACGGGCACATAAGACGTGGTCACATCACGGAACGAGGCGTAATAGCCCTCGGCACCCGAGCCGACGACACCGTCAACAACACCGGTTTGTACGGCCGTGAACGCTTCCGAGAAAGGAATGGGCGACGAGATGTATCCCAAAGCATCCGCGGTCAGCTGGAAGCTCTTGATGCCCGGCACACGGACCTTGATACCTTTTGCGGCGGTCGGATCGCCCGGGTTCACGGCGTCGGTATTCAGGGCAACGCCGCCGAAATACACCGGATATGCTGCCAGCATGGTGATATCCTGCTTGGCGTAAAGATCCTTCATGGCTGTGTGGATCGCGCCACCGGGACCGTAGATACTTTTCGCTTCGCCCCAGTTTGCTGCAACATAGGGGAAAGCCGAGATCTGCATACGGCGATCAACTGCTGTGGCGGCAGGCTGCACTGCCATGTCGATGGCACCAACCGATATTCGTTCTTGAACCGAAGTGTAGTCCCCCAGGGCGGATGCGGGGAACAGGTTCAGCTCCAGCGAACCGTTGGTGGCGGCCTTCAACTCATCAGCAAAAGCGCTCAGCTCATTGTCGATGGTCGCACCCTGAGGGCGAATATGACTGATCTTCAGCGTTTCGGCAGTTGCGATCCCCGCAGTTGCCACAACAGCTGCGGCAAGGCAGGTGGATTTCAGAAAGTTCATCATGGATAAGTCTCCTCCGTGAATGATGAAAGGGTGGCTTAGTAGCCAAAGAAACGGGGCAGCCACATCGACAGATCCGGCCAGAAGCTGGTCAGGAAGACGACGGGCAGATATCCAAGCAGGATCAGGGTCATGGCCGGACGGATCACCTTGGTGACCGGCACCCGACCGATGCGCGCGCCCAAGTACAGGATCGAGGCATATGGCGGTGTCACACCACCCATGGCGGTATTCACCCCCATGATCGCGGCGAACTGGATCGGGCTGACACCGATGGCCTGCATCAGCGGCAACAACAAAGGAGCGATTAGGATGATGGCGGTGACATCATTCACAACCATGCCGACGAGAAACAGCAGGATGTTGATCAGCACCAGCAGCAGGGCTTTGTTTTCGGTTACAGAAAAGATCGCTTCGACGATCGCTTGCGGGACGCTTTCCAGGACGAACATCTGGCTGAGGATCATCGAGAACAGGATCATCAGCATAATTGCACCGACCGAGGTCGCGGCCTCTCTGCCCGCACCGAAGAAGGTTCTGATGTCCAATCCCTTGTAAATCAAAAAACCTACCGGGATCGCATAAATCACAGCCACGGCGGCGGCTTCGGTCGGGGTCATGATGCCGCCATAGATACCGCCCAGAATGATCACCGGCATCAACAGCGCGGGCGTCGCTTTGAAACCGCGCGAAGTTGCCTCGGATAGAAAGGCCTGCCCTTTCAGCGGTTCATTCAGCTGCAGGGGGAATTTGCGCGCCATGCGGATGTTGACGACCGAGAAACTTGCCATGATCAGCAGGCCGGGGCCCAACGTGGCAAGGAAGCAGGCCAGAATGGATGTGTCAGTCACCCAGCCATAGACGATCATTGTTACCGAAGGCGGGATCAGCAGACCCAGCAGCGAAGCGTTGGCAATCAGCGCCGTCGCGTATTCGCGGGGATAGCCTTGTTTCTCCATCTCGGGGATCAGCAGGGGACCAATCGCGGCAACGCCGGTTAGCCCCGAACCCGAGATGGCGCCAATCAGCGCGCAAGAGACGGTGGCGACCACACCCAGACCGCCCCGCAGGTGGCCGATGAAAATATTGACGAAGTTCAGAAGGCTGGCGGCGATGCCCGAGACGGACATGATCGTCCCGGCCAGAACAAACAGCGGAATGGCCAGCAGCACCGGATTGCCAAGCTGCTGAAAGCCCCACAGCATATTGCCCTTCATGACCACGTCACCGGCGAAATACATTACCATCAGCCCAGCCCCGAAACAGTAGGGCAGCGGAACACCCAACGTCAGCAGGATGACCAGAACCAGGACGGCGAACAGCGCGATCTCGATCATTGCGCTTCTCCTTGAGGGGTGGGAGCGACCGGAGCGAACAGCGCTCGTAGATGCATCAGTAGGTGCCAGGCGGTGAAGATCATCATCAGCACCATGCCGACGAACAACGCGACATCGACATAGAAGGTCGGAAGGTACAGGGTTGGACTCTCGCGCCAAACACGCATCGAGTATTTGGTGAAGTCCCAGGCCCAGGAGGTCAGCCAGAGGCCGACGATCAGGCTGATAACCTCTCCGATAACCGCAAGCACCTGATGCTGCCGTTCGGTGGACAGAAAGATTTCAAGCACGTTTGCGCGAATGTGAGTATTCTCGCGCGAGGCATTCACGGCACCCATCATGTACAGCCACAGCGTGGGGTAAAGCAGGCTTTCTTCCAGCCCCATAACGGGGATTTCCAGCACGTATCGCGTGATAACCTGCACGAATTGCCCTATGGCAACCAGGCAGATCAGGACTGTCAGCAGGACACTTGCAAAGCGTGTCATTTCCCCCTCCGTCAGACCGAATGCAGATGGTGCATTCGTGGCGGGAAAAATTGCGAGCGCGGCACATTAAGTCAAAACGATTAAATTGATTATAGGATAAAGTTACTTTATATTATCTAGAAAAACTTAAGGTTATCAGAGGCAAATGAATCTCAGCTTTCGCCAATTGCAGGCCTTTCGTGAGGTCATGCGGACAGGTTCGGTATCCGATGCCGCCCGAATCCTCGGCCGTACCCAACCAGCCGTCAGCGCGCTGATCGCGAACCTCGAAGCGGAATTGGGGATCGCCCTGTTCCGTCGGCAGCGCGGCAAAATGGCCCCTACACCCGAGGCTCAGTATTTCATCACCGAGGCCGAGGCGATCCTGGATCGTCTGTCGCTGTCGACCCGGACGATGCGCGAGATCGGCGCTCTGACAAAGGGCCGCCTGAACATCGCCTGTATGCCAGCCGCCGCCAGTCTGCTTATGCCGCAAATTCTGGGCGAATTTCTGTTGGACAAGCCGGATGTGAAGGCATCGCTGATGATGCGCGCATCACCGGTCATCGAAGAATGGGTGGCCTCTCAGCAATATGACATCGGGTTGGGTGAAACACCGAAACCCACCGCAGCGATTGAAACCATCGATTTTGACATGAGATGCGTATGCGCAATTCCGGCGGATGATCCGCTGACCGAGTTGGACACGATCGACGCCCGCCACTTGTCGGGCCGCCCGATGGCCGGGCTGCAAGACGGGCATCCGAACCTGATCGCAACCCAAAGAGCTTTCGCCAGCCAGAAAGCAAAATTCGAACAACGGTTCGAACTCCGAACCTTTCACCCGGCTTTGACCCTGGTGGAAAAGGGGCTTTGTTATTGTATCTGCGATCCGATTACCGCAGCAGGATACAACAACATGCGACCCGAGCCGAAACCTGTTGTATTCCGGCCTTTCCGCCCCAATGTCGTTCTACACGTCTCTATAATGCGACCGGCGCACCGTCCTCCATCTGCATTGGCAAGCGACTTTATCCTGCAGCTGAAGGCGGCATTGGAGCGTGTTAACAACCAATTTTGAAGCAGTGTGAATACTCGGCGGGCGCATATCAGCCGGGTAACAGCCCCGGTGATACCGGGGCCATGTTTGTCAGGTGGATTTGGTTCGAAAACACTTCGCGATCTGACGAGTTGATGACCTTTCCAAAGGCGTAGATTTCTTTGGCTTAGGCCCTCATATTTGAACCGTTGGCATCATACAGAGGACCGCCCAGTACTTCGGCGTCGTAGAATTCGCCCAGGATTTCAACCTGTAGCCTGGTTCCCGGTGTCGCGCTTTCGGTCGCCACATAGCCCATCGCCATCGATTTGCCGACGCGGTGACCGTAGCCGCCCGAGGAGACGTAGCCAACCGCTTCACCGTCTTTCAGGATCGCCTCGTCATTTGAGACGTCGATGCCGTCCACGTCGATTGTCATGGTGACCAGCTTGCGGGCGACGCCGTCCTCCTTGAACTTCAGCGTGGCCTCCTTGCCGACGAAGTCCTTCTTCCAATTGATGAAGACATCCATGCCGGATTCGACCGCGTTGAAGTCAGGGCGGAAATCGGTGGTCCACACACCCCAGCCTTTTTCTAGGCGCAGCGACATCAAAGCACGCGCACCGTACCAGCGATACCCAAGATCGGCTCCGGCCTCTTCGATCGCCTCGGCCAGACGCAACAGGTATTGCGGGCGGCAGTAGATCTCAAAGCCCAACTCGCCCGAAAAAGAGATACGGTTCAGGATCACCGGCACGCCGCCCACAAAGGTCTGGCGCAGATCGCGGAACTTCAGCGCGTCGGCACTGACATCGTCGCGGGTGATGCGGGCCAGCAGCTCGCGCGATTTGGGACCCGACAGTGCAATCCCGTGCCAATCGTCCGAGACGTTGGCATAGGTCACATCTGCGGGCAGATCCTTTTCGAACCAGCGGCGATGCGCATCCTGCATCGCGCCCGAGCCGAACAGCATGAAGTGATCTTCACCCAGGCACGCAACGGTCAGGTCACCATAGAGGCGGCCCTTTTCGGTCAGCATCGGCGTCAGCGCCAAGCGGCCGGGTTTCGGGACGTAACCGGCCAACGTCTTGTTCAGGTAATCGCGGGCACCCGCGCCTTTGAACTCGTGCTTGGCGAAATTTGCGATCTCGATGCCGCCAACTGCCTCCTGCACCGACCTGACTTCTCGTGCCACATATTCGTGCGAGCGGTTGCGCTCGAAGGTGGGCGTTTCATGCGCGTCTTCCGGATTATCCGCGAACCACAGGGCGTTTTCCAGGCCAAAACCCTGCCCCATCAACGCGCCCTTTGCGACCAGACGGTCATAAAGCGCAGTGGTTTTCTGCATCCGGCCTTTGGGCAGCGTTTCGTTCGGGAAAGTCATCACGAAGCGACGCTCGTAGTTTTCCGAGGATTTGATGGTGCCCCAGTCCGGTGTTGCGAACTCGCCAAAGCGGGCCACGTCCATCGCCCAGACGTCGATCGAGGGCTCTCCGTCGATCATCCACTCGGCCATCGTCAGGCCTACGCCGCCGCCCTGGCAGAAGCCCGCCATGACACCAACCGCGACCCAATAGTTTTTCATGCCCGGAACCGGACCAATCATCGGGTTGCCATCGGGGCCGAACGTGAACGGCCCATTGATCATATCCTTGATCCCTGCCTCACCAATGGTCGGGATACGCTCGAACGACATTTCCAGACGGTCGGCTATGCGGTCGAGATCGGGTTGCAGCAACTCATGGCCAAAATCCCAAGGCGTGCCGTCCACTTTCCACGGGGTCGACTTGGGCTCATAGGTGCCCAGCAACATGCCCTGACGCTCCTGACGGAAATAAATGTTGGCCTCATAGTCGATACCGGCAGGCAGACGGCCCGCTTCGCCCATGCTCTCCATACGTTCAGCGATCAGCGGGATTTTTTCGGTGATCAGATAGTGGTGCTCCATCGGCTGTACGGGCAGGTGGATGCCGGACATATGGCCAACCTCACGTGCCCACAGGCCGCCGCAGTTCACGACCTGCTCGGCGTTGATCACACCTTTGGGCGTGGTCAGATCCCAGCTGCCATCGGGGCGCTGTTTGATGTCGGTCACGCCGCAATGGGTGAAATATTGCGCGCCATGCACGCGGGCCGACTTGGCAAACGCATAGGTCGCGCCCGAGGGGTCAAGGTCGCCATCCTGCTCATCCCAGAGCGCTGCGTAATAGTGTTTTGGGTCGATCAGCGGGTGGCGCTCGGCCAGTTCCCTGGGGCTGATGAACTCCTGATGCAGGCCCATGTAACGCGCCTTCGAGCGTTCACGCTTGAGGTAATCGTACCATTCCTTGGTCGAGGCCGCGTAGAAACCTCCGGTGATATGCAGGCCGACCGAGTGGCCCGACGTCTCTTCGATCTCTTTATACAGATCAATGGTATAGCTCTGCAGGCGCGAGATGTTGGGGTCCGAGCTGATCGTGTGGATCTGGCCCGCGGCGTGCCAGCTGGACCCCGATGTCAGTTCATCACGCTCCAGCAGCACAACGTCTTTCCAGCCAAACTTGGCCAGATGAAACAGGATCGAACAGCCCACAACGCCGCCGCCGATCACGACAACCTTGGCGTGGGACGGGAGCTTTTTGCCGGACGTGCTTTCGTCTTTTTGAATCTCAGGCATGAGTGGTCCTTCTTAGTTCAGAGGTAACCGGCGGAAGCGGCCGGGCATAGCGGGGTCATGGAAATGGTCCAGTGGTCCATTCTGGATCAGATGGTTGTGCCAGTACGCAAGGGCATCGCGATCCAGCGTCACGCCGAGGCCGGGACCTTCGGGAACAGAGATCACGTTGTTTTTCTGACGGAAGGGCCCGCCTTCGATGACATCGCCGATCTGCCAGCGAAAGAGCGATTGCGACGGCTCGGAAATCCACGGCATGGCCGCAGACATGTGCAGGTATCCTGCAGTCGCAATCCCGGCGTCACCGGAATAGCACCAGAAGCCCACGCCCATCGCCTCGCACGCGCCAATAAAGCGCACGGCGCGGGAAATCCCGCCCAGCACGGCAAAGTTGGTCACGATGTAGTCAGGCGCACCCAAGGCGATAGCCTTACGAATGTCCGGCACATGGGTCGAGATCGGGATGGTGAAATGGCGGCGCAACTCAGCCATTTCCTCGAAAGTCGCGACCGGGTCTTCGTAGTTGCGGATATTGTAAGGCTCGATCTCGCGGAAGACGCGCATGGCAGTGGGCAGGCTCCACTGCATGTTGCTGTCCAGACGGATCATCGCCTCGCGCCCCAGACCTTCGCGCAAAGTTTTAACAGTATCGATCTCAAGCTCGGGGTTGCCGAGGATCAGCTTGCCCTCGAACATTGTGCTGCCATGTTCTTCGCGCATGCGGATACAGTAGTCGGCCACCGCCTCGGGACTCATTTCGCCGCCTTCGCGGAACCCGAAATACTCGGTGAAGGGGATCTCCTTGCGCACCGCACCACCCAGTAGTCGGTACAGAGGCTCATTCGCAACCTTGCCGCGCAGGTCCCACAGGGCAATCTCGATCGCACCAAAGGCTTTGACAACCGAACTGTCATCAGTGTTCTGAACAATCTGCCACGGCGGAACGCACAAGCTTTCGCAACCCGCAATATCCAGCGGATCAGCACCTATCAAACGTTCGCCCATCGCACGGACCGAGTCCACGACATCGACCGAGGGTGCCTCGCCCAGCCCGACAATACCCTGATCTGTTTCAACCTCGATAATGGTCTTCGAGGTGCCGGGATAATGCCCTCCGGTCCACCACATCGGCTTTTCCAGCGGGATATTGACCGGGGTTGCACGAAGGCCGGTGATCTTAATACCAGGCATCTGGGATCTCCTCTTTGCGGCGGGCGACATAGGCGGCCAGCTCTTCCTTCTTGGCCTCATCCATCGCGGGTGGCTGATATTCATTCAGCATCTGGTTCCAACGCTCATAGGCGCGGCGGCGCATTTCCTTTGATCCACCCTCTTCCCAGCTTTCGACATTCTCACTGTCGCTGAGTTTCGGCTCATAGAACGCAGTTTGGTAATTGCGCATGGTGTGGGCGCAGCCCAAGAAATGGCCACCTGCCTCAACCTCGCTGTAGGCGTCGCGGGCAAAGGCCTCTTCGCTGGTGTCCAAACCCTGGCTTAGGATCTTCTGGTAGGACCCCAGACGATCAGCATCCATGATCAGTTTTTCAAATCCGGTGCACAGGCCGCCTTCGAGCCAACCGGCCGAGTGCAGCACAAAATTCGCACCCGCAAGCATGGTTGAATGCATTGAATCCGCAGATTCATATGCCGCCTGAGCATCTTCGATCTTGGACGCGGTCAGCGAACCGCCACAGCGCAGGGGCAGACCAGCACGGCGGGCAAGCTGACCGATGGCATAGTTCGACATAACCGGTTCGGGCATACCAAAGGTCGGCGCACCGGATTTCAGCGACATGGACGACAGAAAATTGCCCAGAACAAACGGCGCACCGGGGCGCAGCAGTTGAACATAGGCACAGACCATCATCGCCTCGGCCATGGCTTGGGCGACACTGGCTGCGGTGCTGACCGGACCCATGGCGCCGGACAGGATGAATGGAACAACGATCAGGCCCTGACCACGCGCCGAATAGACGCGCGCCGACTCGGTGACCACCCGGTCCACCAGCAGTGGCGAGTTCGTGTTCACGTTGCCCATGATCACGCAATTGTCTTCCATGAAATCCGCACCAAAGACGATCTCGGCCATCTCGACGCTGTCCTGTGCGCGGCTCATCTCGGTGATCGCGCCCAGATGCGGCTTATCGCTCAGCGTCATATGCGCGAACATCATGTCCAAATGGCGTTTACTGACCGGGACGTCACAGGGTTCGCAGGTGACGAACCCACCATGATGCAGGTTTGGGTGCATATAGGTCAGTTTGACCAGCTTCTCGAAAGACTCGATGTCGCCATAGCGCCGCCCGCCTTCCAGATCGCGCACAAACGGCGCGCCGTAGACCGGGGCAAAGACCTGATTGCCTTCCCCGATCACCACCGAACGCTCAGGATTGCGCGCGACCTGTTTGAAGCTTTTGGGCGCCTTTGAACACAAATCACGTATCCAACTGGCGTCGGCGCGAACAATGTCACCATCGATTTGAGCGCCCTCACGACGCCACAATTCCAAAGCTTCGGGATCATCGCGGAACGCGATCCCCACATTCTCGAAAATCCAGTCGACCTGTGCCTCGAGGCGGTTCAAATCCGCTTCATTCAGAGGGTCAAAATGGGCCAAACTGCGCTGGATATAAGGAGATGCCGGAACCGAACCTGCCTCTGTACCGCGGGAACGGGATTGACGTGTGCGCCGAGCCATTGTGAGTCACTCCAATGTTTCGCGTGATACTACCTCCAGGACATTAGTGTTGTGACGCTTGAAAAATTGTATGGTTAGCATAAACACAGATTATGCAAGCCCTCTGGAAACAACTGGGATCACCCCGCCATCTGGTCGTCTTCGAGACGGCCGCCCGCCTGCAATCGTTCACGCGAGCGGCGCAGGAGCTTAACGTGCAGCAACCGGCGGTCAGCGCTTCAATCAAGCAGCTGGAGACATCGCTTGGCGTTGTACTGTTCCGGCGCAGCCATCGCCGGATCACCTTGACAAATGCTGGAAATCGTCTGTTTGCCGACGTTACCCGCGCCTTCGAGATGCTGTCACATTCCGCCGCCTCGATCCGGCAGTTTGCCAGCAACGATCACGTCACGCTCAGCGCCTCTTCGGCGTTCAACAATTACTGGCTTGTGCCCCGCATCGCGTCTTTTCAGCAAAATCACCCTGATATTGACCTGCGCCTGCAGTCCAGTGACCGTGAACCGGATCTGACCGTTGAAACCATCAGCCTTGCGGTGCGGCTCGGCGATGGCAACTGGCCTGACTGCGAGGCCCGGCTGATATCGGACGAGGTGATCTACCCTGTCGCCTCGCCCCGTGTCATGGCTGCGGCAGTGAACCTGCGCAGTGTGCCGGGCCTGCTGAACCAACGTCTCATTCATCTGGAAGAACCCATCCGCGAACGCCCCTCGTGGGATCAATGGTTCCGCGAATTCGGCATCACCGAGGTCACGCCCCGCAGTGGTCTGCGCCTCAACGACTACGCCCTGGTCCTACAGGCGGCAATGGCGGGTGAGGGATTTGCCTTCGGCTGGCACCACATTGTCGGTCCGCTGGTTCAGCAAGGTATACTGGCGGCACGGCCGGAATGGACGTGGAGAACCGGAAAGGGGTTTTATCTGGTCTGGTCCAAATCCCGCCCCCTGACGCCAGAGGCCGAGATTGTCCGCGACTGGATTCTATCCGCCCGGACCGTCGATTGAATCCTCTACCCGGCATCTGCAAGGCATTCATCTGCAAACGGCTGCACAACTGCGGGCCAGAAGGGTAGTTTTCGTTTGGTAAGTGCGAGGTCGTGAAACGCCGGTTGGGTCCCGCCGGGGCTGGCAACCTGAAAAAATATGGTCCGAGACTTGGTTGAACGGGCCGTAGAAATGAAACAGGGATTTCAACGCCACTACCGGTTTTTCGGCCAGCCGGATGACGATCTGCTCGAAGGCTTCAGGGTGGTAAACCTGAACGCGCAGGTCGTTGACCAGCAGGTCGACCTCGCCCTCCAGACGCAACCAGACCACGGTGCCCATAGGTTCTAGACCGGTGCCAAGATGCTGACCCAAACCCGTTTCGATATTCATAACCCGTGCGGTCAGATCGATCGGGTCCCCCGAAACCACATCTGTTTTTCCACCAAGCCGAAGCGTCAGTCTGCTGCCGATGCCCGCGTCCTGACAAATGCGCACCACACCGGGATTCTAGAATAGACCGCTGGCAAAATTCGTCATTCCGCGCGCCAGCATGGCTTTCAACAAATGGGTGGCATCGCCCGGTGCACCGCCGCCTGAATTGTCGCCCATGTCCGCCACGATACATAGCCCGGAACGCGTACCAACGTGATCAAGTGCTTCGGAGTTCGTCAGATAACGGGTGGTCACTTCGTTGCGCAAATCAAAGAATCGCCGCCCCAACCCCTCGGCCAGCTGCGTGGCCAGTTGTGGTTGGTCATCTGCAATAACCAGCATCCACGCGTCGACATCTTCGACGTTTGCCCAAGGAAAACCATGACTCAGTGAGACCGACAGCACATCGGGTCTGGTCTGAGCCGCGGCCATCTCGGCCACAAAACCCTTCATCGCCCCGGCTTTGGTCAGATAGAGGTTTACCATACGGGTGTCATAATACGCCATCTTAGGCGTGATCTCACCCGCATGTGCCCGCCGGGCCAGAATGTCGCCCTCGCAATCCTCGATGTGGGCGGCCACCATCGCGCCGTGAAGTTGCAGCAGCAATGATATCTGCCCCGCCACATTTTGCCAGATCGGAAAGAATCTCGCCGCTCAGCGCGTCATAACAGCAGCGCGTGGTAGGCCCGGCTGGCTCAGGGTCAGACTTTCGACGACTTGCCGGCCCAGGGATTCAGCCTTTACCCGCCACACATGCAGTGCCTCGGTCATAAGATTGGGCGGCTCTTGGGTCGTCGTACCGTGGCGCAGGAAATAATCCTCAAATCCCGACATCGCGGTCGGCATGGTGCAAAACGTGTTCGTCTCGGTCGACAAAGTGGCAATGAAAAGTTTCATGAATTTCCTGCCCCCAACACGTCAGAGGACGACTTCAAGAGCCATCCTCTGATCTTTGGCGATGCTATCATGTTCCAGCGGCGTTATTCGGCTTTCCACCAACGTTCCATAAAGCTGCTTCCATCCAGATCCAGGTTCGAGGCGAATTTCTCGGGCGTGCCGACGCTTGGGCGCGTGGCAAAGACGTATGAGGCAAACATCGGGATCGCGACGCCGCCCTGATTGGCCACGACATCCTGCATCTCGCCGTACATTTGGCGACGCTTGTCCGGGTCCAGCTCAGCCCGGGCTTCGACCAGAATCTTGTCGAACGTCTCGTGCGACCAGAGAGATTCGTTCCAGGCCACACCGGATAGGAACGCCAGCGAGAGCATCAAATCCTCAACCGGTCATCCGGCCCAATAGCTGGCGCACCATGGTTTTTTCGTCCAGACCTCGGACCAATAGCCATCATTGGGCTCACGTTTGACGGAAACATTGATCCCACATTTCGCCGCCGAGTTCGAAATCAGCGTCGCCGCGCCCACCGCGCCGGGGAAGGCAGCATCCGACGACGAGAGTTCGACATCCAGCGAATCCATTCCAGCTTGTTTCAGGAAGTACCTGGCCTAGTCCGGGCCGAAAGTCTTTTGTTCCAACCTGGCATTGGAATACTTCTGACCGGACCCGATGGGATGGTCATTCCCGACCTCGCCATAGCCCAGCAGAATCTTGTCGACCAGCTCCTGCCGGTCGATACCCCATTTGATCGCCTGACGAATGTTGTTGTCGTCAAACGGCGCAGCATTGGTCAGCATCGGGAAGGAATAATGCTGCGTACCGGCAACCGAATGCAGCGTTACGTTTGGATCACGCGAGTCAAATTTGGCCGTCTTGGGATCAACCTTGCCGGCAATGTCGACCGCCCCCGTCGGTGGCTGCCGTTTGCAGGGAGATCGGCATCAACAATTCGCCAAATACCTCAACGGCCGTAGCATGCCCTCACCCAACAACTTGCGCCGCCACACCACCCAGCTGGCCAAAACCGAAGCGGACCGACGGCGAGACCCTCTGATCGATGTTTTCCCGGGGGATCTGCAAAGGCTGCGGCCTTTTCTGGGGTCCTATCAGGTGTTCTTTCGCGCCCCGGTCGATCCGACCAAAGCCATCATCAACGTTGCCTTTTTGGATGAGCGGAACGGGACTGTCTACAGCCGGGTCGTCGAAGCGCTGAGCGAAGGGAAGTCATCGACGCGCCGCTGGACAAGATGTGACGGCAAAGCCGCATTTCGCGCAGGGCAGATCTTTGTCGTCGATTCCAAGCGCGGTCCGGACGCACCCCTCAGCCTGTATATTCTGAACAAACCTCATCGCGACAAGTCTAAGCTGTTGTTCGGAACTATGCCTTATTTGACTCCTTTGTCTGGGCGGGAACCGACCTCCTCTCCTTTTTTATGGAAAAGAGCTAAAACTACCACTCTGTCCGAGAGCTGTTCTCGAAAAGCGGTGTCGTCGACCTGCAAGGCACCAGAGTAGATATGAAGATACGGCAACACCTTTTGCGCACGTCCGAATGAGGGATATGTCGCCGTTTTCCTCTTCGGGCACAAAGTCCAGCATTAGGACGCTTGCGCCTTAATCACGCGCAGCATGTGCCGCGCAAAAGGCCACATTTCCGGCGCCGATCACGATAGTGCCCCAGGCGGTCGTGCTTTTGACCCGTCCTGCGGTGCCTTGAACAGATCTTTGCGCAATGGCATCAGCGCGCCGGGGTCGATCCTGGCTTGTATGACTATCGTTTTCCCCGAGGATGTTGCCTCGTGCAAAACCGGCCCCAATTCGCCCGGGCCGTCGACCCAAATGCCCTTGCCGCCACAGAGTTCGGCGAATTTGTCAAACCGGGGCGACTTGATTTCGGCCCCCAGCAGGCGTCCACCATAAAACTCCTGCTGATAGGCTTTCTCGGCCCCCCAGGCCTCGTTATCCAGAACTACGATCACGATGGGCAGATCATGCGAAATGGCGGTTTGGATTTCAATCATCGTATACCCCACCGCGCCATCGCCCATCACTGCGACAACCGGACGGTGGGGGGCTGCGGCCTTGGCACCGATGGCCGCTGACAGGCCAAAGCCGACCAACCCGAAATCCAGCGGCGTGATCAGCGACAGAGGTTCGTAGTGAGCCAGCCGGTCGGCGGCTTGCAAGCAGGTGTTGCCGGTGTCCAGCGTGACGATTGCGTTTTCGGGCAGCGCGTCGCGCAGCTCGCCCAAGGCGCGGCGAGGATGCATGGGCAGAGTCTCGATTGCGGCTTCTTTGGCGCGCTCGGTCCGGAGGCTATCCATATCGGCACGAAATGCGTCGCGCCATGGCCCGCAATCTGGTTTGGAAGCCGCGTCCATCAGCGCTTCGGCGGTCAGGCGCGCATCCCCTTGCGCCGCAATTTCTGCAGGGAAATAGCGCCCTACTGCGGACCCTTCGACATCTACCTGTGCAATCCGCGTCTCGGAGCCAACATATTCATTGCTGTGAAAGGTCGAGTTGAACCCGAGCCGCGCTCCCAACACGACGATTACATCGGCCTCTTTCGTTAGACGACTGGCCACGTGATTGCCACGCGGCCCGGCTTGTCCGGCAAACCACGGGTGACCGTGACGCATCACATCGGCATGACCGGTCGAGGCCACAACGGGCACCTCCAATGCCTCTGCCAAAGCGGTCAAAGCCTTGCGCCCCCGGCCCCATTTGAAACCCCCACCCGCGAAGATCACCGGGCGCTTCGCTGAGGAAAGCAGTTCAGCCATCGCCGCGACATCATCGGGGGCGGCAGGTCCCGGGCGGGCGATGTTCACAGGGGTCGGATCGATCGCAGGTACCTCGGCCGCAAACAGATCGCGCGGAACATGCAACACGACCGGCCCGCGACGGCCCGAATTCGCCAGCCGGATCGCATCCTCCAGCATCGGTGCCAGCCGTGACGGGTCGCTGACCATGACAGAGCGTTTGGAGATCGGGGCAAACAGCGCCACCTGATCGACCTCTTGGAACGTATCCTTGTGCTGATCGGCCCGCGTAATTGCCCCGGCAATGACCACCATCGGGGAATACGCCAGCTGCGCCTCGGCCACTGCGGTGACGATATTGACCACACCGGGCCCGGCCTGCGCGCCCAGCACAACGCCGGGCTTGCCGGTCATCCGCGCCCAGGCATCCGCCATATGACCTGCCGCTCGCTCATCCCGCGCTCCGACATACGCCACCTGGCCGCCTTTATACATGGCATCGTACAGTTCCAGCATTGAGCCGCCCAACAGGCCGAACACGGTGTCGATCCCGTTGGCCTTGAGCACGCGATAGACGGCCTCGCCGCCGGTAATGTTGGTCATGGGTCTAGTCCTCGGATCTTTGCACCAGGTTCTGCGGGTCAAAAATAGCGTCGTCATGGACAGTCACGGGAATTGCGCGATTCAGGATCTGCACGCGCAACTCATCGCGCGGCGTGCCTGTGCGTACGAACAGCCAGCACAACGACTTGCCAACCGTGTAACCGAACCCGCCCGAGGTCGTCAGACCAACCGGGATTTTGTTCCGCAACACGGGCTCACCGCCAAGAATATCTATGTCGTCGGCATGAAGTTCCGCATAGAGCAGCTGCCAATCCGGTTTGCGGGCCAGAAGGGCGTCTTTGCCGACAAAGTCCCGCCCCTCGGCGCGCACAAAGCGTTCCAACCCAACGTCGAACGGGCCGACATCCGTCGTCAGTTCGGCGCTCGCGCGATAGGCCTTCTCCATCCGCAACCCGTTGAACGCGTAGGCGCCCAGATCGACCAACCCATGCTTGGCGCCAGCTTCGAACAATGCATCATACAAGGTGCCGATCCGATCCAGCGGCATATGCAGTTCCCACCCAAGCTCACCGGTAAAGGACACGCGCAATGCGTGGCAGACCGTGCCGGCCACGGTAATCTCTTGCCCCGAGAGCCAGGGAAAGGCGGCGTTGCTGAGATCGGTGTCCGTCAGTTCATTCAAAATCCGGCGCGAGGCTGGACCTGACAGGGCCAACATCCCCCAATCCGCGCTGCGGTTGACCATCTGCACATCTTCACCGGGTCGGATGTGGGACCTGATCCAATTAAAATCCGGGGTCGCCCGCGCGATGGCGGAACCGGTGAAATACCGATCCTTTGCAATGCGCCAGATTGTAATTTCGGTCTCGAACCGGCCCCTTTCGGTCAGCAGATGGTTCAGGCTCATCCGCCGGTCTTTTGTCGGGATCGCGTTGGCCGACACCCGGTCCAGCAATGCACCCGCATCCTTGCCGGTAATCTCGAACTGCGCAAACGCACAGAGGTCGATCACACCGGCAGCGGTGCGCGTCGCCTTGGCTTCGGCCATGGCGTTTTCGTGCCATTTCTGATGACCCCAACCGATCGGTTCAACCTCGTCGACCTGGCCGAAATAGCGAGGGCGTTCCCAGCCCGCGACTTCTCCAAACACCGCACCCTTTGCAGCCAGCCGGTCATAGAGCGGGTGGCGGTTCAGCGGGCGCAGGCTTTCGAACTGCTTGCCGGGGCACGGCGTGTCATGACGGCGCATGAACTCGTCCTTGGTGCGTTCGACGATGAAACGGTCCGTGCTGAAATCGCCGTAGCGGCGCGGGTCCAACCCGCGGGTGTTGATCTGGGTTTCGCCATGCACCATCCAGTCAGCCAGCACCTTGCCCGCGCCGCCGCCCCAAGCCAGTCCGATCGATGACCCGCAGGACAGCCAGACATTGGGCGCACCCGAAGGCCCCACCAACATACCGCCGTCCGGTGTATGGGTGATTGCCCCGCGCACCACGCGTTTGATCCCCAGATCGGCCAGAATGGGCATCTTGTCCAACGCCACCATCAGGAAGTCCCCAATCGTGCCGTAATCCGCGTCGAACAGCTCATTTTCGGCAGCCCAGGGCGCACCTTGCGGCATTTCCCAAACCGTAGGGCAGACGTGGCCCTCATATATGCCGATCAGGCCCGATTTCTGTTCCTGCCGGATATAGCCGCCAAACGCATTGTCACGCATCACGGGCAGTTCGGGGCGATCCAGAAATTCGAGCACCGTTTCCGTGACCAGATAATGGTGCAGGCACGAGACCGAAGGAATTTTCAACCCGAACCATTCCCCCACCTGATTGGCGTAAGAGCCTGCGGCGATCACCACATGCTCGGCCAGAACGCCCCCCTTTTCCGTGCGCAATAGCCACATGTCGCCTTTGCGCGACGCACCGGCCACACGGTTGTGCCGTTCGATCTTAGCCCCGCGCGCGCGAGAGGCCGCCGCCAGTGCCATGGTGACACCGGAGGGATCAATATGGCCGTCTTCAAAGGTCTGCACAGCGGCTTTGATGTCAGAGGTCCTGTAAAACGGATTGCCCTTGGCGACCTCTTCCGGACCGACCAGTTCCATCGGCAGGTCCAGCAGCTTGCCGACCCCCATGATCGATTTCATCCAATCGACCTCATCATTGGTGGTGGCGATCCGAAACCCGCCCACCTCGTGCCAGCCGATGCTCTGACCGGTTTCCGCCTCGACGCGCTTATAGGTCTCAATCGAGGTTTTGTTGATCCAGCCTGCGATCCGGCTGCCGACCGCGTGGGCGATTTGACCTGCCGCGTGCCAGGTGGAGCCCGAAGTCAGCTCGGCCTTTTCGAACAGGATCGTATCGGTCCAGCCGTTCTCGGCCAATTGGAACTGGGCAGCAACGCCCATGATCCCGCCACCGATGATGGCGACCTGAGTGGTACGGGATGCGTCAGTCATTGGAACGCCTCTTTGGCGGGTTTCAGCGTGGCACGGGCGGTGTAACGGGCGCAGGCGATTTCCACCTCAACCCCCCATGTGCCATCTGCGGTGAAGGACTTTTCGCAAAAGATCCTTGGCGGGCCCGAAATCATCGCAAGCGCAACAGAACAGCCAAAACGGTAGCTCCACGCGGCAGAGGTGACTTGCCCGACAACCTGCCCATTGAAGTACACCGGCTCATCATGGATCGGAATCGCGCCGGGATCGTCAAACAGCAGCGAGACGATCCGGCGCGCAGGTGTGTGATCCTGCAGGGCCGCTTCGCCGACGAACCCAGTGCCCACCGCGCAGAACGCGTCCAGACCGGCCTCATGCGGTGTGGTGCCAGGGGTCAGTTCGTGCCCGAAAGCGCGGAACCCACTCTCGATACGCAGGCTGCCACTGGCATAGAGCCCCGCATGGCTGGCCCCTGCGGTCAGCAGCGCCTCATACGCGGCCATGGCCATGTCGGCGGGGATGTACAACTCATACCCCTCTTCGCCGGTGAAACTCAGACGCCCTGCCCAACCGCGTGCGAGGCCGATTTCGATCGGAGCGAATTGAAAGCGTTTCAGGTCAGGAACCGGCGTGTTTGAGGTCGCCTGCAACACGCTGCGCGCCTTGGCCCCGGCCAAGCCCAGAATGGCATAGCCGCTGGTCACGTCAGTGAACTCCACACGGAAATCGCCCCGGGTCTCGCGCATGCGTTTGAGAACACGCACAACCTCGCCGGCGCCAGCTATCAACAGATAGGTCTCGGACCCATGGCGCTGTACGGTCAGATCACTTTCGATGCCGCCGCGCGCGTTCAGGATTTGGGTGTACGCGATGCGCCCCTCGGGCACGTCCATCTGTGCCGCGCAGAGGTGGTTGAGTAACGCGCAGGCGTCGGGCCCCTGCACCATGATCTTGCCAAGTGCCGATTGATCCAGAATGGCCGCGCCACTGCGGCAAGCCGCGACCTCTGCCCCCACCTGACCACGCCATGCTGGTGCACAAAAGCTCAGCGGAAAATGCGCGGCTTCGCCACCAAAATGAACCGCCCGTTCCCAACCGCCGCGCGCCTCGAACTGCGCGCCCGCCGCCACCAGCCCGGCGTGAATGGGCGAGCGGCGCTGACCGCGTGCGCTGTCCATCACACGTCCCGGATAAGGGTTGTCGTAGTGGCGGCCCAACACCTCGGGGATGCGGGCCTCCAGGGCAGCCAGCACGTTCATCTCGGGGCTGAACCGGCGAATATCGGCCTCATTCAGTTCCATGGTTGGCTCGCCCGCGATGATCCATTCGGCCATCGCCTTGCCCGCGCCGCCAGCCAAGGCGATCCCGGTCGAGTTCATGCCGCCCATCAGGAACAGGCCGGGCACTTCGGGGCTTTCGCCCAGCATGAATTGACTGTCGAGGGTGAAGCTTTCGGGCCCGTTGAGCAGCATCCGCACCTCAGCCCGTTCCAAGGCGGGGATCCGGCGCAGGGCGTTTTCCATCATCGGCATGAAATGGTCCCAATCCTCGTCCAATAGATCAAAGCTGAAATCCTTGGGTAAACGGTCCAGAGGCAGGCCCTTGGCGTGCGGTTCAAAACTGCCCACCAGCAACCCTTCGACGTCATCCCGGGCATAGAGGAACGCGTCCTGATCGTTCAGCGTCGGCAGATGGGCCCCTTTGCCAAGCGCCTGCACCTCGGCCAGTGGTTTGGTCAGAATGTAGAAATGCTCGCAGGCATAAAGCGGCATATGGGCGCCGGCCATCGCCGCCACTTCGCGGGACCAGAGGCCACAGGCAATCACAACCTCGTCGGCCGCGATGACATGGTCCCCCACCTCAACGCCCGAGATACGCCCTGCCTTTTTCTGCAATTCGGTGACGGCGGTATCCTCGAAAATCTGCACGCCTCGGGCGCGGGCACCTTTGGACAGCGCCAACGCCACGTCCGAAGGGTTCACGCGGCCATCCGCCGGGGACCAGACTGCACCGATCACGTCATCCGTTTCGATCAACGGCCACAACTCTTTTGCGCGGTTGGCATCGACCACCTCGGCCTCAAGTCCGAAGGCACGGCCCAATGAGACCTGCCGTTTGATATTGGTCAGCCGGTCCGCGTTGGTGGCCAGCGTCAGTGATCCGGTTTGGGTCCAGCCAGTGGCCTGCCCGGTTTCGCGCTCCAACTCACCATACAGGTCGATCGAATAGTTGATCAGTTTGGTCAATGTTGCCGAGGGTCGCAGGCGGCGCACCAGACCGGCGGCATGCCAAGTCGTGCCCGAGGTCAGCTTCGAGCGTTCCAGTACCACGATATCTTTGCGCCCCTGACGAGCCAGATGATATGCGATCGAGCAGCCGATGACACCACCGCCGATCACAATGGTGCGGGCATGGGACGGCAGGGTCATGGCAGAACTCCGTCGCGGATCATGTCAGTCAAGGTGGCGCGAAACGCCTCTATCGCTTCGTCGATCAACTCCGGATCATGTGCAGCCGAGGTGAGGCCCGATGTGTAGGACATCATATCCACCCCACGTGCCAACATACCGTCGCAATAGGCTTTGACCGTTCCTTTGGGCAGCCCGCGGATCTGAGCGGGGCTGAGGTCGTCTATGCTGTCTCGCCCGAGAAACACGTGAAAAACCGAGCTGTCGCCGTAGGCCAACCCGACAACGCCCAGATCAGACAATGCGGTATTCATGCCGTCGCGCATCCGGGCCCCCATTGCATCGGCCTGGGCCTGCGCCTCGCCGCTTGCCAGTAACGGCATCGCAGCGCAGGCTGCGGCAGCCACCAGTGGCGAGGCATTGAACGTGCCCTTGTGGCTAACCGCTGGCGCAACGCCCTTGCGGGCGGTTGTGTTATTCATCAGTTCCATGATTTCGGCCCGACCACAGACCGCACCGCCCGGCAGGCCTCCTGCGACGATCTTGGCCAGGGTCGTCAGGTCGGGCACGATTACATCGCGGGCCTGCCGCCCGCCGGGCGACCAGCGAAAACCGCTGATGATCTCATCAAAGATCAGCACCACGCCGGCATCCCGTGCCACGTTGTGCAATGCCCGCAATGTCTCGGTCGGCAGCGGCACCGAGCCGTAATTGGCCCCCGAAGCCTCGATGATGACCGTGCCGATACGATCATCCTGTAGGGCGTGTTCCATCGCTTTGGGTTCTGCCGCACAGACATGGATCAACTCGTTCACCGCCTCCGGGACACCCAGCGACGCGGATTGAAGGGTTCCGGGTTTTGCGCCCTTGAGCACGTGGTCGTGCCAACCGTGATAATGCCCGTCCACCCGCAGCACATGATCCTTGCCGGAATGCGCGCGACCCAGGCGCAAGGCCAGCATGGTCGCCTCACTGCCCGAAGCGGTAAACCGCGTCCGCTCGGCGCAGGGGTAAAGTCGATTGACCCATTCGGCCCAGAGGATTTCGGCCTCGTGGCAGTCGGCACTGAAAATCGCCTGTCCGGCCTGCTTTCTGATTGCCTCGACGATTGCAGGATGACCATGTCCCAGCATCTGGCTGGCACTGCCCATCTTGAAATCGATATAGCGTCGGCCTTCGGTGTCCCATTTCTCGGCCCCTTGCGCGCGATCAATGTAAACGGGATGCGGATCGCGATAGCGCAGTTCGTGGCTGACACCACCCGGAAGGGCCGCGCGAGCGCGCAGACTGAGGTCAGAGTTGCTCATTCTGATCGTCCGATTTGGGTCCGTGTCAGACGGATGTCAAAACTATCCCGCAAAGCGCGGTCCAATTGATCAGGGATATGTCTAGGAAAGTGGCTTTTCAGGATTTCACGCGCGCGTTCGCGCGCCACATCTCCGATCCTCTGGCCGCCCTGTTCCTGCCAGTCGCGCGGTGCCCGGCGGTCGCCGATTTCGGGATAGAAGTAGTCCGATTTCATCCGACGAAACGTATGCATATCGCCCAGGTAGTGGCCCTCCCCGCGGCATACATCCGCAATGACATCCGCGGCGATATTCTCCGGCGTTGCTTCGATCCCGCGAATGGTGCGCAGAATGTTTCCCAGCAGGTCGTTGTCACTGACATAAGCGGCATGGCTAACGCCCAGAAGGCTGGACATCATGCCTGCAGCTTGGGTGACAATGTTTGATCCCGCATGAGCCGCCATGGTCACGGCCAGCGATTTCTCGGCCCCGTACTGAGCGTCCAGCCGCTTGGCATCGGTGATTCCGGCGATCGAGCTGGTGGGCAGATTCCAGTGCCGCCCCATCTGCGCAGCCCCCGCCATCAGAATGGCCTGTTCGCCGCCGCCACCGCTCATCGAGCCGGTACGCAGGTCGGCAACCAGCGGTTTAGGCGCAAAGATCGCCTTTACCTCGGGATCAACCAGACGGGCAAAGACCAGCCCGGCCAAAGTTTCAGCCACCGCCTGCACCAACGATCCCGCAATCGTTGCCGGGCTGGTCGCCCCGGCCTGCCCGGCACTGATCAACTGAACCGGAAAGCCTGCCTTGATCGCCAATTCCAGCACTTCACAGGCTTCTTCTGCAAAGCGCATCGGCGGGACCACATGGCAGACCATGACCGTCAGAAAAGGGCGGGCGCGAAACGCGGCCTCACCACCTGCGATGCAGTAGCAAAGCTCGGCGATCCGGGCGACGTTTTGCGGTTCGGTGATCGAAATCGACACATGTTTGGACGTGCCCGCCAGACAAGCATAGGCCGTATTGATGTCCATCAGTGCATTGTCTTCAATGTCCCGCGCCACCACCGGCCGGCTGAAATGGTGGATATTGTCCATCTGATCCACGATCCGCGCCGCGTCATAGAGGTCCTGCAAAGTGGAGTCGCGATAGCCATGGGTATCAAGGTCGAACACTCCCGGAGCCGCCCCACCAGTCGACATGTGCACACGCGACCCTTCGATCTTCAGATCGCGTTCAGGCTGTTGTCCGCAGAGCGTGAAACCGCGTTGCGCCCCGTCGATCGCCCACCGAACCAGATCGGGGGGAAACAGCAAACGCCCCTCGTCCGTTATCGACCCGCCAGCCGAAAGCACCCTGTCAATCATAGACGGGATGGCTTGATTTAAACCAAGAGTTTCCAGCAGCGAAAAGGCAGTGTTCTGGACCAGCATCACCTCGTCCGCAGAAAGTGGCTTCAGACGGCCACCGATTACCCCTGGCCAGACCGGCAGAGAGTTTTCGTCCTGCGTGGTATCTTTCAGTCGGTCTTTTCGACCTCGGCGGCGGCTGGATTTGACCATCGACTCATGAGATTTGCTTTTCGTCGGTATTATCTTTTCAAAGCTTTTCTTTATTTACAAAGGCATCATGCTCATCATTAGATGAGTTAAACTACACAATAGGCCTGCCATGAAACCTTCCCTTCCCGCCTTGCGCGCCTTTGAAACAGCCGCCCGTCTGAGCAGTTTCCGCGCCGCATCCGAGGCTTTGTCGGTCACCCCGACAGCAATCAGCCACCACATTCGCGGCCTGGAAGACCAGCTTGGCACCCAGCTTTTTGTTCGCAGCGGACGTGATGTCACGCTGACCGAAGACGGAAAGAGGCTTGCGGTTGCTGCCGCGCAGGCCTTTGGAATATTGGATGAAGCGGTGCGCACACTCCACCGTCGCACCCGCAAAGTGGTTCGTCTGGCCGCGGGTCCGATCTTTACGGCGCGCTGGCTGATGCCAAGGATCAGTGATTTTTGGGCCTCTTACTCGGACATCGAGCTTGAGGTTCTGCCAACCTTCGAACCCGGAACAAGCGCTCGGGAAAACCTCGACATCGTGATCCGCTGGGATCGTATGGCAGAAGCAGCGGGTGACGCGGTCAAACTGCTTGAACTCAGCCCGGTCGCCATTGCCTCCAAGTCCTTTCTTGCCGCCCATGGGCCGATCGAGAACCCAAAAGACTTGCTGGATTTACCCCTGCTGCACCAGAGGAACCACTGGGGATGGCTGGATTGGTTCTCCGCCATGAATGTCCCTGTCGATGACCGGCTGCGCGGCTCGATCTTCCAGGACGCAAACGCCCTTTTGCGCGGCGCAGCCGAAGGACAGGGGATCGTGATCGGTTGGCTGCCGCTGATTGATCAGGATCTGGCCGAGGGAAGGGTCGTTCGGCTTTTCGACGAGGATATCCCCCCAACGCACGGCTATTTTGTTGAAGTGCGCGGAAGCGACCCTGTGAGACGAGAGGTGCAACAGATCGTCGGCTGGCTTGTAAACTAGCTCAGTTCCATTGCCCAAATACAAGGGGGGGGTCAGGCAAACATATCCCAACCAATGCCATTCATCATCTTGTTGATGGCTTTGGTACAGGCCGTATTGGCGCCGCATTTGTCGATCGCTGTCTTCCTGAGGCCGCCTAAGGGCGGCCAAATTTCTTGAGGCTGGGCCCGAATTGACCCTTCAGAGAATTTTTCGACAAAGCAACCTGGCAATCCACATTTTTGACAGCCGGAGTTGTCGGGAAATTGCCAGCGCAGTTTAACCAGTTGCCTTATTCCGCATCCGTGAACTTTGCGGCCAGAATGGCGCGGGCTCGGATGCGCACCGGCTCGTCCACCATTTCGCCATCGATCATCACCGCGCCTTCGGCAGCTTTCAGAACCCGCTGCGCCCACTGGACCTCAACATCGCTTGGCATAAAGGCATGCTTTACCTTGGAGATTTGGCTCGGGTGGATGCACATTTTCCCGGTCATCCCGAGTGCCCTCGCATGCTCAGCATCCCGCCCGGACACCGAGGGGTCGGCGACTTCGACCGTCACACCGTCCAGAGGTGCGGAAATACCGGCAATTCGAGATGCAAGAACTAGCTCAGAACGGGCCAGTAGAAGCGCGTCGCGCTTGTGCTCACAGCCCAAGTCGGCGCTGAAATCAACGGATCCGAAAGCGAGGCGCGTTACCGCCGGAGCCGCTGCGATATCACGCGCGCGGCCCAGGCCTTTGGCTGTCTCCACAAGTGCGATAATCGGCAGATCGGGAACCTGCTCGGTGATCTGTTTGATGTCGTCGGGGTTCTCCGATTTCGGCAACATCACAGCCGAAAAGCCGCGATCCTTCAGCGCCCGCACATCATCAACAAACCAGGGTGTGCCCACGGCGTTGATACGCAGAATGACCGGCAAATCCGTAAATGATCCATCGACATTTGCGCGCGCCGCATCCTTGTCGGCAGGTGCCACGGAGTCTTCCAGATCTAGGATGATGGCATCCCCGCCCGAGGAAGCCGCTTTCGTAAACCGTTCCGGGCGCATCGCAGGAACAAAGAGTGGTACTTGGGTCGTGTTCACCATACCGCAACCGCCTCCATCGCAATCGGCCCACCAACAGCCGCTGTCCACAGCTTCATACCATCGCCGGTCGCCTCGGCATTCAACGTAAAATCAGTGTCATCGAAGAGAGGCGAATGACTACGGAAGCGGAAACTCTTGGGCGGTGTGCCCTTCAGATTGGCGGCGTATTGGCACAGCATCGTGGCCTGCATTGGCCCGTGTACGACAAGGCCGGGGTAGCCCTCGGTGTTGATGCAGAACGGTTTGTCATAGTGAATCCGGTGTCCGTTGAACGTAACTGCGGAATAACGGAAAAGCAGCGTTGGATGTGGAGTGATCACCTTGCTGTGGGTGCCGATTTTGGCGGGTTCAGGCAACGCTTTGGTCCGCCCTTCCTTGGGCAGATCTCGGTAAACGATGTCCTGACGCTCGCTAAGCACGACCCGTCCAGCTATCGAAAACTCGTGATTGACCGTAACGAAACACAGCGCGCCGGTTCGTCCGTGTTTCAGCTGAACATCCAAAACCACTGAGTGACGTTCGACTTTATCTCCTATGTGAATGCAGTCATGAAATTCGATCGCGCCACCAGCCCACATACGACGCGGCAGTGGAACGGGAGGTAGAAAACCCCCGAGCGCGGGATGCCCGTCGCGCCCGAGTTCTGACATTGGTGCGATGGGCTGATTCAAGCACCAATGAATGAGCAGCGGGGCTCGGTCTTTCGGAGCAGTATCGGAGGGAATGTTGAACGTGGCGTCGAACTGCGCCGCCAGCGAAGGGGACAGAGTTTCACAACTTGTGTCTTCATGGCCAACCCAGCTTTGAAGATGGTGGATATCAACTTCCATTTCAGCCTCCAACAGGTTTAAGGGCCGGAACAGCGCCAAATGTGCGGTCCTCACCCAAGAACCGTGCCCCCGGAGCGGGAAACCTGACGGTTCCATTCGGGCTGGCCACGCTGATCCGCCGCAGATGGGGGTGAGTGGAAAGTCCCGCCATATCGTTGACCGAAGCAAGAGCGATATTTGCCTCTGAAAGCAATGCAACCGCCTCTTCGGAATCGTAGCGAGCAAATGCCTCGCTTACCAGAGCGTCTACCTTGTTACGGTTGCTGACCCGCGCAACGTTTGTCGCAAATCGAGGGTCTGTACCGAGTGTCGCATCACCGATGAATTCAGAGCAAAGTTTGATCCATTCCCGATCCGATTGGATCGAAATCAACACCGGTGCGCCACTCTTGGGATAGAACACCCCGTACGGCGCTATCGACGGATGCGCTAAACCGATCCGTTTGGGACTATTGCCACCTTCATAGTTCAGAAGCGGCACAGTCAGCCAATCCGCCACCACATCAAACATAGACACCGAAATCTCGGCGCCGGCGCCAGTGACCCCGCGCCGGATCAGCGCTTCAAGGATCGCGGAATGCGCAGCTGCACCTGTGGCGATATCAACAATGGAAATCCCCACGCGTGCTGGCTCAGACGGTCCTCCTGTAATCGAGCACAAACCACTTTCTGCCTGGATCAGAAGGTCATAGGCCTTGCGGTTCGCCATCGGCCCATCTTCGCCGAAACCGGATATGGAGCAGGTGATGAGCCGGGGATTATCTTTCCGCAGACGTTTGATGGAAAATCCAAGTTTCGCCATGGCGCCGGGCTTGAGGTTTTGGATGAGCACGTCCGTTTCGGAAAAAAGCTCTTCCAATTCGGATTTGCCTTCTTCTGAAGAAAGATCCAGCGTTACCGACTCCTTACCCCTGTTCAGCCAGACAAAGTAGCTCGATTGTCCCGAGGCAACGTCATCATAGCCACGCGCGAAATCGCCCTCGGGTCGCTCGACTTTGATCACCCGCGCTCCGGCATCCGCCAATCGACAGGATGCGAACGGGGCTGCAACGGCCTGTTCGATGGCGACGACGGTAAGTCCTTCCAGCGGCAGCATCAGAACGACCTCGGCATGCCAAGCATGTGCTCGGCGACAAAAGACAGGATCAAGTTGGTCGAGATCGGTGCCACCTGATACAGCCGGGTTTCGCGGAATTTCCGTTCGATGTCGTATTCATTGGCAAAACCGAAACCACCGTGGAACTGGAGGCAGGCATTAGCAGCTTCCCAGGATGCTTTTGCCGCAAGATATTTGGACATGTTCGCCTCGGCCCCGCAGGGTTTTCCGGCATCGTACAGCGCGCAGGCTTTCCAGCGCATGAGGTTGGCCGCCTCAACCTCGATGAAGGCCTCGGCAATTGGGAACTGCACACCTTGGTTTTGTCCGATCGGCCTTCCAAAGACCTCGCGGTTGCTCACGTAGTCCGTAACCTTGTCCGTGAACCAGTACCCATCGCCGATACACTCGGCAGCGATCAGCGTTCGCTCGGCATTAAGGCCTGTAAGGATGTATTTGAACCCTTTGCCCTCTTCGCCGATCAGGTTCTCTTCCGGGATCTCCAAGTTGTCGAAGAAAAGCTCATTGGTCTCGTGATTGACCATATTGGCGATAGGTTTGACCTCCATCCCGGATTTGATCGCGTCTTTGATATCCACAAGAAAGATCGACAAGCCTTCGGACTTCTTTTTGACCTCGGCCAGTGGAGTGGTTCGGGCCAACAGGATCATGAAATCGGAATGCTGTACGCGGCTGATCCAGACCTTTTGGCCATTGATCACATAGCGACCATCTTTTTTGACCGCCGTGGTTTTGATCTTGGTGGTATCAGTGCCGGTGGTGGGTTCAGTCACGCCCATGGACTGAATGCGCAATTTGCCTTCTGCAATCAGAGGCAGGTATTTCTGGCGCTGTTCTTCCGAACCGTGCCGCACCAGCGTGTTCATATTGTACATCTGCCCGTGACAGGCACCCGAGTTGCCTCCAGCACGGTTGATCTCTTCCATGATCACCGAGGCTTCTGCCAGCCCCAGACCAGAGCCGCCATATTCTTCCGGGATCAAAGCTGCCATCCAGCCCTCTTGGGTCAAAGCATCCACGAATTCTTCCGGATAGGCTTTTTCCTCATCCACTTTGCGGTGGTATTCCGCCGGAAACTGGGCACAGAGCGCCCGCACACCGTCCCGGATATCCTGATAGTTGTCTGACACGAAGTTCATGGCTGCCCTTGGGTTTCATCGCTGTTGCATGACCCTAAATCAAGTCTCTTCCATTGAACAAATATATGATTGTGATACATGGCATATAATCTTTTTATGAGGCTGAAGTGGACATACGACAACTCCGATACTTCTTGGAAATCGTAGAACAGGGTTCTTTGACCGCTGCATCGCGTACATTGAACGTCGCACAACCGGCTCTATCACTGCATCTTCGCAACATGGAGGAACGGCTCGATACGGCATTGCTCGTTCGAAAGGCCAGTGGTGTTGAACCAACGGAAGCTGGCGAGATTCTCAGATCAAGGGCACGCAATATCCTCAATGAACTCGAGCGAACCGAAGACGAAATTCGCAATCTGGACAAATCGCCAGGTGGTGCCGTTCGACTGGGACTGTCGGCCACAATCAGCGAAATCCTTACCTTGCCACTTATAGACGCGCTGCAGGAAAAATACCCTCGGATTACCCTGAACATCGCAGATGCAATGAGCGGTTTTGTCACCGAATGGCTTGAGGAAGGCCGCGTGGACCTGGCTGTTCTTTATAATACGTCTGCGGGTGGTCAGACGAATGCAGACGTTCTTGTCGAAGAAGAACTTGTCTTGATACAGCCACCGGACAAACCGATCGCAAAAGAAGTCTCCCTTCGTTGCCTCTCTGAGGCGCCGGTCATTCTTCCATCAAAAGGTCATGGGCTCCGCGATCTGATAGAGTCAGCTGCCAGATCCAGAAAAATCGAGGTAAATGTCGCGATGGAAATTGATTCCTATCGGAACACTAAACATTTGGTGGCCAAGGGTTTTGGCAACTCAGTTCTGCCACTGCATGCCGTGACAAATGAGGTGTCTGAGGGCTCTTTGACATATACAAACTTCGCCAGATCAGAACTGCGCAGAGGTGCAATTCTAAAACGCTCCGGCACACCCAGCCGTGCACAGCAAGCGGTTGAAGAAACGATTCAAGAGGTCGTTGCCGATTTGGTTCAAAGCGGCAACTGGGCGGGGGCTACTTTGTCGACCAGTTTGACCTAAGAGATAAACGTCGCACGGAATTGCCGCGACTTTAGATAAGGCGACAGTCGGTTTCTCGCAGGACAACTTATCCTGCCAGTTGGGCAAATGGCTGAAAGCCAGAATTCGTGTTTAAGAATTGTCGTTTTCGGATCAAGTTCGCCACTTCGATACCATCCAAGGTAGCAGATTCAGATGCGAAAGACTTAAAACCACAATCAAGCCGAGCACGCCGTTTTTTGAACCGATTTCTGTGCACCGGGATAGTCGAGAGTTTGAAATGCCAACCCGGCGTTGCTGATTTTTTCCGCCATCCCAAAAACTTGGGCCTCTCCTCAGACTAGAGGACAGGCCCAAAGTCAGTCCAATCAAGTGTTTCAAGCAGGCGCCTTCATTCCCAAAGTCTTCAGAGTTTCATTCATTGTCTGGCTCCAGCGATCCCGCAAGGAACTGTTTTTGTTCCGTCTCAGACCAAGAGACTTCAACAACTCGAACCGTTTCGGATCATCGCCCCCGAAAGACACTGCGACGCGAGGCCACCAATAGTCGACCGAGCCTTGCATTTGTTCAGCTTCGCCTTGTTCGATCAGCTTGATCGCACCTTCCATGGCCAATTCGCCGTGGTGCGCTTCGACCGGCGCAATGGAGCGGAACGCTTCGGCGAGAGGTTGGTAGGAAATCGTCGAATACTCGGCCAGTTGTTCGGCGACGGCGCCGCTCATGAGAAGGTTCATAATCACCGCGTCCGTCCAGCCGGAAAAGGGATAGTTGAACACAGCAAGACGCATGTCATGTTCGGAACGCGTCGCTCCGATATCCGCATCCCGATCCAGCCGCGTCGTCCATGGGTGATGATTGGCATAGCGGTCCGTGTCGGCCCCGAACTCGCCCATGATGTTCAAAACACGATTTGCATGATCTGTTTTTTCGAGCACGATCTTGGACGCGGCGATACGTTCTTTGATTCCCGGCCCTAAATTTATGATGTCGGCAAAACCCGCAGCACCGGCCAATTCACTGTCTACAAAAGTTGCCATCAGTTTCAGCAGCTCTGCGCGATAGCGCGGTGGAACGTTTGACGGGTTGGTCAGCACACCGCCTGCGGCAAGATAGCTGTCGAGAGTCATAGTGTCATTCATGTCGGCCTCCCCTTTACTGATCGAAATCCACGACCACGCGGTCGGTCACCGGATAGGACTGACAGCTCAGCACATAGCCCTTCGCAACCTCGTAGTCCTCAAGCGCGTGGTTGGCGAGCATCTCGACCTCGCCTTCCAGCACTTTGCAGCGACAGGTCGAACAAACACCGGCCTTGCAGGCATAAGGCGCGTCCATCGCATTTTCCAAAGCTGCATCAAGAATGGACAGATCCTTGGGAACAGTTAAGGTCTGGGTGGACCCATCCAACGTAATGGAAGCGCTGGCTTGATTGCCCTTCCTGTCGTCATCCGCCGCACTTGCCTTGCGCTTTGCTCGGCCCGGCTGGGCGCTGGCGAACAGTTCGAATTTAATCTGGCTGTCCTCGAGCCCGTGTTCGCGCAGGGCAGCCGCAATACCCAGCATCATCGGTTCAGGTCCACAAATGAACGCCATATCGACGTTTTCGATATCGACCCAGTGCTCGAACAACTCGGCACACTTTTCCTGCGTGACCAATCCGGTGAACAGGTCGATTTCCTGAGAATCCGTCTCGAGAATATGGATCACGTTGAGGCGACCCATGTAGAGGTTCTTGAGGTCCTCCAGTTCTTCACGGAACATGATCGTGTTGATGCCTTTGTTGGCATAGATCAGCGTGAACCGCGATTGGGGTTCACGTGCAAGTGTCGTTTTGAGGATCGACAGAACGGGTGTAACGCCCGAACCTCCGGCAAAACCAAGATATTGCTTTTCGGCACTGGCATCGATCGGAGCGTGGAAGCTGCCCATTGGCGGCATGGCCTGCACGATGTCTCCGACACTCAGCTCTGAGTTTGCCCAACCCGAGAAAGCCCCGCCATCGACACGCTTGATGCCGACCTGCAAAACGCCATCGTCTTTGCCTGCACAGATCGAGTAGGACCGGCGCAGTTCTTCACCATCAAAATCGCGCCGGAACGTCAGGTATTGGCCGGCGGCAAAGTCAAACTCTTCTGCCGCGCCGTTCATGGGCTCAAGTGTCAAAACCACCGCATCGCGGATCGTTTTGTGGATATCGGTGACCTTAAGGTCGTGGAAACGTGCCATCCGGTGCTCCTCCTCAGATGCACTTGAAATAGTCAAAAGGTTCCAGACAGTCGGTACAACGCCAGTGCGCCTTGCACGGGGTCGAACCAAACTGGCTGACCTTTTCAACCGCCTTGCTGCCACATTGCGGGCAACGTTCCGGACCGCCCGCCGGCTGCGGGGGGGCGATGCCATATTCTTCAAGCCGTGCGCGGCCTTTGTCGCTGAGCCAATCGGTTGTCCAGGCAGGCGAGATGCTGGTTTCGATCCTCAAGTCCTCGATCCCGTGATCCCGCAGCGCCGTTTCGATGTCCATGCTGATGACGGATGTCGCTGGACAGCCGGAATAGGTTGGCGTGACCTTCACCCTCAACGTTCCGGCATCCCAGCGCACATCGCGCACAATACCGAGATCGACCACTGAAATGACTGGTATTTCAGGGTCGGGAACGGCCTCCAGCCATTCCCAAATCTGGTCTGTCGGCACCCGATCCATTTCAGCTTACCAGCTTGCGCCGGGATAGGCGCGTTGCAGCCATTGCATCTGGGTCAGCAAGTGCCCCAGATGTTCGGTATGCATCTGCCCGTTGCGCCCGCCCTTGTGCGCAAAATCGCTTTCCGGGATTGTAAGCGTTGCATCCGCCAATACCCGCTGGACCAAAGCATCAAACTCAGCGCGCAGATCGGCGGGATTAGGCGCAATACCTGCCTTTGCCATTTCGGCGTCCACCTCGTCGCTGGCGAACATCTCACCAACATATGGCCACAGATAGTCCAGCGCCGCCTGCATCCGGTCATGGCTTTCAGCCGTTCCGTCGCCCAATCCGACAACCGTGTCACCAGAACGTTCCAGATGATAGGCAACCTCTTTGCTGGCTTTGGCCGCAATAGCGGAAACACGTTCATCTGACGACTTGATCAGACGCCCCAGCATGATCGAGTGCCAAGCATCAAACAGGAACTGGCGCATCAAAGTCCGCCCAAAGTCTTCGTTCGGAACCTCGACCAACAGAAGGTTACGGAAATCCCAGGCGTCGCGCAGGAACGCCAGGTCATCAGCGCTCTTATTGCCCTCGATCTCTCCGGCAAGACCCAACCACATCTGGGTTTGGCCGATTAGATCCAGCGCGGTATTGGCCAGCGCGATATCTTCTTCAAGTACAGGCGCATGGCCGCACCACTCACTCACACGGTGACCAAGGATGAGTGTGTTGTCACCCATTCTCAGCAGAAATTGCAGGAAAGCTTCGTCGCGGGTCATTACATCGCTCCCACTTCTTCGGGGATATCGAAAAATGTTGGGTGACGATACACCTTGCTTTCGCTGGGCTCATAAAGCGGACCTTTATCGCTGGGTGACGAAGCCGAGATATTGTTCGCTTCTACCACCCAGATCGACACGCCTTCGTTACGGCGCGTATACACATCGCGGGCGTTCTTGATAGCCATTTCCGCGTCAGGGGCGTGCAATGAACCAACATGGCGGTGGCTCATACCATGCTGACCGCGGATAAAGATTTCCCACAGGGGCCATTCGTTTTTCATAGGGTTTCCTCCTCAGGTCAGACTTATTCAGCGGCCACTTGACCGGCGCGTTTCTTCTTTGCGTGGGCCAGCAAACCATCACGCACCCACTGCCCGTCGTCCCAGGCTTTGTTTCGGGCGGCCAGGCGATCTGTGTTGCAAGGCCCATTGCCTTGGATGACGTCAAAAAACTCGGACCAATCCGGTTCGGAAAAATCATAGTGACCGCGTTCTTCGTTCCATTTCAGGTCCGGGTCGGGGACGGTCAGCCCAAGGTATTCGGCCTGTGGCACGGTCTGATCGACAAATTTCTGACGCAGTTCGTCATTGGTGTTTATCTTGATTTTCCAGGCCATGGATTGGGCCGAATGCACCGAGTCCTTGTCCGAGGGCCCGAACATCATCAGCGAGGGGTACCAGAACCGATTCAGAGCGTCTTGTGCCATCTTCTTCTGTTCCGGGGTCCCCTCGGCCATCTTTCGAATGGCATCGTAGCCCTGACGCTGGTGGAAGCTTTCTTCCTTGCAGATGCGGATCATGGCGCGTGAGTAGGGTCCGTAAGATGTACGCTGCAACGGCACCTGGTTCATGATCGCCGCACCGTCGACCAGCCAACCGACCGCGCCAATATCGGCCCAGTTCAGTGTCGGGTAGTTGAAGATCGACGAGTATTTCATCCGACCATCCAGCAGCATCTCGGTGATTTCGTCCCGGCTGACGCCCAGGGTTTCTGCCGCGCAGTAGAGGTACAGCCCGTGCCCGGCTTCGTCTTGAACCTTTGCCAGCAGGATCGCCTTACGTTCCAACGTGGGCGCGCGCGTGATCCAGTTGCCCTCGGGCAGTTGTCCGACAATCTCGGAATGGGCGTGCTGACCAATTTGGCGGATCAGGGTTTTGCGATAGCCTTGCGGCATCCAATCCTTCGGCTCAATCTTGATGTCCGCGTCAATCTTTGCCTGGAATTCGGCAAGCTTTTCGGGGTCATCGTTTGTGGCTTCAGACTTCACCATTTGTGCGTACATCGTGTTTCCTCCTATCGGATGGGATCAGATTTTGAATATGTGGCTCAAAACCCGCATGTTTTCTTTAAATGCGGGGCCGCCAAGGTTCTTTGCGCAGCGGTTCGCAGTCCAATTCCCAACCATTTTCGGCGTTTTCCCGAAGCGCCAATTCTTCGGGCGGTTCCAAGTAGGCCAGCTCGTGTTTTGTCCCCAGCCCGATGTGGTGATCAACAAAAGCCGTCTCGGCCCGTTTGCTGTGGTCGATAATCTGGATCGCCTCAGTCAAAACAGTGCTCTCCCTATCAAACCCGTTCCAGGATCAAGGCTGCGCCCTGTCCGACACCCACGCACATAGTGCAGAGCGCGTACCGCCCGCCTGTCCGGCGCAGTTGGTAGGCCGCAGCCATCACGAGCCGTGCTCCGGACATGCCCAAAGGGTGTCCCATGGCAATAGCACCGCCATTCGGGTTAACGTGCGGTGCGTCGTCAGCGAGGCCCAATTCGCGAAGTGTCGCCAGCCCTTGCGACGCGAAGGCTTCGTTCAACTCTACCACATCCATCTGCTCAATGGTCAGCCCGGCCCGTGCCAACACCTTGCGGCTGGCCGGAACAGGGCCAATACCCATTATGCGCGGCTCGACGCCGGCAACGGACATGCCCACAACCCGTGCAATCGGAGTAAGACCGTTCATTGCAGCTGCCGCCTTATTCGCCATCAAAATGGCTGCGGCACCGTCGTTGACGCCCGAGGCATTACCCGCCGTGACCGTTTTGTCCGGGCCGTTCACACCCTTGAGGCCAGACAGTTTTTCAGCCGTTGTTCCCGGGCGGGGATGCTCATCGGTATCGACCACTATTGGATCACCCTTGCGCTGCGGAACCGAGACCGGAGTGATTTCATCCGCGAACAGGCCTGCCTCATGCGCGGCTGCCCATCGGGCCTGACTGCGCGCGGCGAAACTGTCCTGATCCGCGCGGCTGATACCATAGTCGTCGGCAACGTTATCAGCGGTTTGCGGCATCGAGTCGATGCCATAGCCCTGCTTCATCTTCGGGTTCACAAAGCGCCAGCCAATGGTGGTGTCGTAAACCGCGTTGCTGCGCGTAAAGGCAGATGTCGCCTTGGGCATCACAAAGGGCGCACGGGACATGCTTTCAACGCCACCCGCGACAGCCAGATCATAGTCGCCCGCCTTGATGCCTCGGGCAACCATTCCAACCGCATCCATGCCACTGGCACACAGGCGGTTCACCGTGGTTCCCGGAACTTCAATCGGCAAACCGGCCAACAGGGCCGCCATCCGTGCCACGTTCCGGTTGCTTTCACCGGCCTGATTGGCATCCCCATAGATGACATCATCGACGCTGGACCAGTCGACCTGCGGATTCCGCTCTTTCAAGGCAGCCAGCGGAATGGCCGCCAGATCATCCGTGCGGACCGACGACAACGCACCACCATACCGACCAATCGGAGTGCGCGTCGCGTCGCAAATGAATGCATCCATCTGTGATGTCTCCTGTACGTTCGCGTCTATTATAGACCGTATGGTCGGTTTATAGTGTTTCAGCCGATTCGAGGCAAGCGTCATGTTACCAAAAAAAGTATGATGAACCCCATTTAGTAACATTTAAAAATGTCTGTCCACCTGTTGCCCCTGCTACGGAAGCAAAACCAGCTTGCAGGTCAAAGTCAGAAAGGAACTCGATCCAGATCCTAAGTATTCAGCTCTGCTTCCAGAGTTGCGAGATGCGGTCGAGGCAACCTGTCCAAAAGCCTGGAAACTTCCTCGCGACAGGCTGGACCTTTCCAGTCAGCTGGCAGAAAATCCGCAGGCAAGACCGGGTGGCGCAGTATGATGCGGCGCCAGTTGTGGACAACAAGAATTCGCAGCACCGCCGTTTTCATTGGGTCGTCCACCCCAGTCTGCGGCAACAATTCATCGATAATCCGAACGGATTTCCAAAAATCATCGTATGCGGTCTTCAACGGCTCCGGCCCGAACAATTCTCGTAACCACTCGGGAACCGAAATCGCGCTGGCTTCAAAACCCAGCAATTCCTCCAGATCATCCGGCATCGGTCCCGATGCCATTGCCATTACCGGGTTCAAAGAGACGTATTCCCCTGTCAGCAACTGATCTGCCAATTCCTTTCGGGATGTTTCCGAGTTACTCGAAACCAGCACATGCCAGGTTTCCGGCTTGCTCGTTTCGCGGGCATAGATGCGCGGCGCGGCAGCTGCGCTTTGGTTGCGACCATATTCCGTAAGTCGATGGACACTCGCGCGTCCAACACGAGTACTTTCAATCCACCCCTCTTTACGCAATCGATGCAATGCGACTCTGGTCGCTTCGGCCTTGATCCCGACAAGACTTGTCAATGCAGTGATCAGTGATCCGCTTACCTGATCAGATTTGTTTTGCGCCAGATCGCCAAAAATCGTGACAAGCACCGACCACACCCGCAGCGAACCCTCGGACGTCAAATGACTGACACAAGAGTCGAACCAATCTGAGGAAGCGTCTTTCATGATCCCAGTATAGGCGGGCCGGATCGAATTACCATCCGGCCCGTCATTGTCAGTATGCCACCATTGTCAGCAGTTCGTATTCCGCGACAGGCTCATCATCCTGTTGCGTCAGCGTGACGTGCCAGCGCACCTCTCCATACTGATCGTTTCGTTTTGTCTTGGACTTGACGGTCAGGCGAACCTTGATGGAATCCCCCGCCACAACCGGTTTCATAAAGCGCAGCCCGTCCAGACCCGTGTTGGCCAGAACCGGTCCTTCGTTCGGTTCGACAAACAACCCGGCCGCGAAGGACAACAGCAGATATCCATGCGCGACACGACCTGGAAAGAACGGGTTCCGTTCCGCTGCGGCCTGATCCGTATGCGCATAAAATGTGTCGCCGGTGAATTCCGCAAAATGTTCGATGTCTTCGATCGTAACAGTTCGCGATGCTGTGTGGATTGTCTCACCAATAGCCAGATCGTTGTAGCGACGGGTGAATGGATGGGCCGGACCTTCGATCTCGGTCGCGCCCGAGACCCATTTCGACCCGATCGCGGTCAACAGGTCGGGTGAACCCTGAATGGCTGTGCGCTGCATGTAGTGTTTAACACCACGCACGCCGCCCATTTCCTCACCGCCGCCTGCGCGACCTGGGCCGCCATGAACCATGTGCGGCAAGGGCGAGCCGTGGCCGGTTGACTCTTTCATCGAGTCACGGTTGTTGAAGTAAAGCCGTCCGTGATAGGCCCCGGCGCCCATGGCGAATTTGCGCGCGACATCTGTGTCGCGGGTAATGACCGAAGCGACCAGAGACCCCTGCCCCTTGTTAGCCAGCTCAATTGCGTGATCGGTATCCCGATACCCCATGATCGTACTGACTGGACCAAAGGCTTCGGTGTCGTGAACACGCTTTGCCGCGTCCGGGTTGGCGCAATGGAACAGCATCGGCGGCAGGAAGGCCCCTTTTTCGGCATCGGCGCCGTCAACGGCGAAATCTTCCGGGTCACCGAATACGCGTTCCGCCTCCTGGCCAATGATCGCTGCCTTTTCCAGTACATCCCGTTTCTGGCCATTGGAGACCAGGGCGCCCATGCGCGTCGTTTCAAGTTTCGGGTCGCCGATAACTGTTTTTGCCAGCCGTGCGGAAAGCGCTTCGATCACAGCCTGCACATGAGGTTCAGGCGCAATAATCCGGCGGATTGCGGTACATTTCTGACCCGCTTTTGTCGTCATCTCGCGCTGAACTTCCTTGATGAACAGGTCAAATTCTGGCGTTCCCGGCTCGGCGTCAACGCCCAGCACCGAACAGTTCAGACTGTCCTGTTCCGCCACGAAACGCACGGAATTTTCAAGAATGACACGGTTGGACCGTAGTTTCAGCGCTGTGTCGGCAGATCCGGTAAAGCTGACCACGTCCTGCATGGTTAGACGATTCAGCATGTCACTCAGGCCACCCGACACGAGTTGTAGCGCCCCGGCAGGCAAAATGCCTGACTCCAGCATCAGCCGCACGCACAATTCGGTCACATAGCAGGAATTCGTCGCTGGTTTGACGATGGCCGGAACACCAGCCAGCAAGGTCGGAGCCAACTTTTCCAACATACCCCAAACCGGAAAGTTGAACGCGTTAATATGGACGGCCACACCATGCAGCGGCGTGCAGATATGCTGGCCGAGAAACGTACCATTGCGCGAGAGCTGTTCGACGTCACCATCCAGATACACGTGACCGTCGGGCATTTCGCGGCGGCCTTTCGAGGCGAACACAAACATTGTGCCGATCCCACCGTCGATATCGATCAGATGATCCGACTGCGTCGCGCCCGTATTGAAGGACAGATCATACATGGCCTGCTTGTGCTGGCCCAGATGCACCGACAGCGCTTTGAGCATCTTGGCACGCTCGTGGAAGGTCATCTGACGCAACGCCGGCCCACCAACATTGCGCGCATAGTCCAGCATGCCTTGTACATCCAGGTCGTTGTTTCCTGCGGTCCCAATCACCTCGCCTGTCACAGCGCTGGCAATGTTGCGGGCTCCTTCGCCCGGTGCAATCCATTCGCCCGCCGCGAAACTTGAAATCTGTTGGATCGTCATGAATCTCTCCTCAGTCCTGAGATGATCAACGCGGCCCTATGCGCGCGGTTATGTTAGCTATAATATCTACCGTACGGTCGGTCAATAAAAAGACAGACTCATTTCCGCGCCCAGGCATCTCAAACCTGCGCGGGTAGTTGAGCGAACCCACGAAAGCGAATTCGACCCGCGCGTTTTGCACCGTCTGCGATCTGATAGTTTGGAAAGCGGTTCAAGAACCGGCTGACTGCTATCTTGCCCTCCATCCGTGCAAGCGTCAGACCAACGCAGGTGTGCGGGCCACCGGCAAAAGCGTGGTGCTTGTTGGGTCGGCGGTCCAGCAACATGTCGTCTGGCCGGTCAAACTGCCTTGGGTCGCGATTGGCGGCGCCAATACACAGGTGAATATCCGTGCCAGCAGGAATGGTGTGACCGTGAAGTGTCACATCTTCTGTAGTCAGACGATTGCCAAACTGGTTCGGGCTTTCCAGGCGCAAGAACTCGTCCACTGCCGTGGCGATCAGGTCTGGCTTGCTTTGCAACTCGGCCCTTTTGTCACGGTGCTGATCCAGCAGGGCCAGCGCGTTGCCTATTAGGTTTGTCGTGGTTTCATGCCCTGCATTCAGGATGAAAATGCAGTTCTGATACAGTTCAACCTCGGTCAAGCCGCCGTCCGAGTCATCCTGCATCAGTCGCGTCAATACATCCGTTTCCGGGTTTCCCGGGTTGGCTCCTCGATCATCGATAATATGCCGCAAGAAAGCCTTGAACTCGGTGACGGCGCAGTTCCCCCACTCTTCCTGTTCGGGTGTCAATCGCGGTTCCAAGGCGCCAAGAATGGCCAGGGACCAGTCCCGCAATGGTCCGCGTTCGGATCTGGGAATACCCAGCAGGTTGCCAATGATTTCGATTGGGATCGCCCCGGCGAAATCCTCGATCAATTCGACTGAACCTTTGGCCTGCATCTGGTCCAGCAAGTTATCGACAAGCTCAATCAATCCCGGTTCCATCTGCGCCAAGGCACGTGGGTTCATCGCACCGACCATCACCTTTCGCACGCGGGTGTGCAGGGGTGGGTCGTTGAACACCAGACTGGTGGTGTGGTGTTCATATAGCGGACTGCCGACCCCATACTTTGGGCCAAACACCGCTTTCTTGTCCGAGATAAACCGCGCCGTATCCCGATAGACCAGATCCAGGTCCTCATACCGCGACAGGATCACCGAGCCGTCATACTGAAGGCAAACCGGCATATCCTCGCGCAACGCAGCATAGGCTGGATAAGGGTTCTCGTGAAACCCGTCAGGAAGCGCCGTCAGCGAGAACATCAGTGACCCATCGCCCCCATATTCTCGGGCAGAACCAGCACCAGCCAAGGCACCAGCACAATCAGCGCCAGACGGAAGATATCGGCAATCCAGAACGGAGTAACACCCTTGAAGATCGTTCCGGTGGAAACATCCCCGACCACACCTTTCAGAATGAACACATTCAAACCGACCGGCGGGGTGATCAGGCTGATCTCTGTTACCACAACAACCACGATGCCAAACCAGATCGGATCATATCCCAGTGACGTCACCAGTGGAAAGAAGATCGGCACGGTCAGCAAGAGCATCGAAAGCGATTCAAACACGCAGCCCAAGATGATGTAGATGCCGAGGATCATCAGGATCACCACAAAAGGTTCCACGTCATACGCCGTGACCAAAGCGATTAGCGCCTCGGGCAAACCCGCAAGATTGATGAAGTTCGAAAAGATCTGAGCCCCGATCAGAACCGAGAACAGGGCCGCAGCGGTATACGTGGTTTCCTTCAGGACCTCGAAGGTTGAACTCAGACTCAGCCCACCGCGCGACAGGGCAATCAGGAAGGCCCCCATGGCCCCCATTCCTGCGGCTTCCGTCGGGCTGAACGTCAGGTTCAGCGGGTGAAAATCAAACGCGCCATAAAGCCCGCCAATGACCAGGAAGAACAGCAACAACACTGCCCAAACCGATCGCAGTGCTGTCAGCCGTTCACCCCAACCGTGTTTCTCACCGGCCGGACCGGATTCCGGTTTGCGCCAGACGGTCCAGCGGACAGCAAACAGGTACAGAAGAATGCCAAGCACACCGGGAAGGATACCGGCGACGAACAGCTTGCCGATGGATGTTTCGGTCAACAAGCCGTAGATAACAAGGATCACGGACGGCGGGATCAGAATGCCCAGCGTGCCGCCTGCCGCAATCGAAGCGGTTGATAGTTCATCCGAATACCGATAGCGGCGCATTTCCGGCATGGCGACCTTGGACATCGTTGCCGCCGTTGCCAGGGACGAGCCGCAGATGGCCGAAAACCCACCACAGGCCGCAACCGTAGCCATCGCAATCCCGCCCTTGAAATGCCCCAGAAAAGCGTTCGAAACGGCGTAGAGTTCGCGCGCAAGCCCGCCTTTGTTCACGAACAATCCCATCAGGATAAACAGCGGAATAACAGAAAGACCGTAGTCCTGTGCGGTGTCGGTGATCTGGCGGCCCACCATTGACATTGCCGCCTTCAGGCCGCGTTCCGAGACAATGCTGCCTCCGCGCTCATATGCAAAACCCAGCGTCCCGACGAGGCCCATTGCGAATACAATCGGCAAGCGCAGAAGCACGAGAAAAAGAACAAGGGCAAAACCGATCAGCGCGGCAGTCATTGGGTGTGCTCCGACAAAGTATGGGGGGCAAAGATGTACAGAAGGCCGGTCGTGATCATCGCAACGGCCGTGATCGCAGTAGACGCGGCAATGAACCAGCCCACATAGAAAACGGGGATCGACAAGTACTCGGTGACATCACCATAGTCTCGCGCCCGTTCCGCCAGAACCCACACCCGTTGAATCGGCCAGAAGAGTATGATGCCTGAAGTCAGATAGACAATCGCATCCCGTGCACGGCTCAGACGGAAACGCGAAAACAACCCGTCCGTCAGGTCAACTGCAATTTGACCCTTTCCAGCTGAGATCATCGGAAGAACCGAGAAAACGAGGACTGCCATCAGAATGCGCGTCAGCTCTGTCGCCGCCTCGATCGGAGCGTTGAACATGGACCGAAGGACAACGTCGCAGAACGTCATGACCATGAGGATAAACAGCGCCACACAAGCCATCAGCGTAGGAAAAACACTTATTCGGCGCGCTAACGTTACGAGAGATTGCATATTTATTCCCCGTCGGGTCGAAATGGTTGGCGGTTAGACACCGCCAACCGGGTCGCGTTACTGCGCAGCCATTTCGGTTACGATCATGTCATATGCGGCCTGAGCATCGACGCCAGTTCCGTTCACTTCGTCAATGACCTTGGCGCGCACATCAACTGCAATCGCATTGAACTTTTCGAGGTCGTCGGCAGACGCTTCGTTGATCGCGTTGCCCTCGGTGACTTCGGTCTCTTCACGGCCGATCGCATCAATCTCATCCCAGATTTTTCCGATTTCGCGGCTCAATGGTTCGCCAAATACCTGCTCTTCCAACGCTTGTTGCAACTCTGCAGGCAGGTCGGCAAAAGTATCCTCATTCATGATAAAGGCGAAAGAACCGCGATACAGGCCGCCCGGAACTTCGTAGACGTTCTGGGCCACTTCAGTCAGCTTGAAACCCTTGCGCGACTCAAATGGCATCACAACACCATCTGCTGCTTTCGAAGCCAGCGTTTCGTACACTTTCGGTGCGGGCACCTGGATACCGGTCGCGCCAAGCGCTGTGCCGACATCACCACCCACACCGCCGGGGATGCGAACCTTGAGACCAGACACCTCGTCCAGCGTGGTGACAGGGCTGCTGGAATGCAATTGTGCCGGTCCATGCGTATGCAGCGCGATCACTTTGACACCGCGATGTTCGTCGGCGGCCTTGAGGTGCTTGTCATAAGCGCGCCAATAGGCAACCGACGCAGCCTCGGCTGAGCCTTCATACCCGGGCAATTCGATCATCTTGGTGGTGACGAAGCGACCGGGCTGGTAGCCGTGGAAAATGATCGAGGCATCCGCCGCACCGTCCATGATCAAGTCCATCTGTGCTGGCGGCGGTGCAATGCCCAGTTTCAACTCAGCGGTGACCTGCCCATCTGTGGCTTCTTCAACCATCTCGACGAACTTCGGCCACATCTTGGCGTTGATGCCGTGGGTTGGCGGCGCCCAACTGGAAATGGTCAGCGTGTAGTCAGCGGCAAAAACCGCAGAACCTGTCAAAGCCAGTGTCGCACCAGCCAGAAAAGAAGTGAGTTTTGTAAACTTAGCCATTGGATCCTCCCTGATGATGGCTGTTTAAGTTCATGGCCCCGAGATGCGGCCTGAATGCAGTAGGTTAATCGAGGGCTTCAAAAGTTTTCCCGCGCAACCCTCCATGAGCCGGGGCTTTCGGACGCTACAATATCCATCTTCGCGCGGGACGCTGGCACTCCGATTTCATTTCGGTAGTTCATAGGTCCACCACGCCATCGTGGAAAACCGTAGCCATGAATTTGAACCATATCTACGGCTTCAGCGTTTTCGGCGACGCCTTCCTCAATGATCAGTGCGCCCTCATTGGCCAATACGGCAAGAAGGCGAGAGGAAATATCCTCTGTCGAAAACCTACGGCGGACAATGCCCTGCGCAGAAGAGTAGCTTTCGATCAAAGCCTCGACTTCGGGATCCCGGATCGGTTTGCGCTTTCCCTCTTCATATCGGTACCAGCCTTTGCCCGTACGCTGACCAAACCGCTCCATCTCACACAACTGGTCAGCGATGGTGACATAGCGTTCGTTCGGGTCACGCGTAGCCGCATTGCGTTTTCGGTTGGCCCAAGCGATCTGTAGCCCGGTCAGGTCCTGTAGCTCGTATGGCCCCATGGGCATTCCAAAGTCCCGCATCGCCTGATCGATTTGGAAGGGCAACGCCCCATCCGCCAGCAGATAATCAGCCTCGCGCCGATAAGCGGCAAGCATGCGATTTCCGATGAACCCGTCGCAAATACCGGATAGGACCGAAATCTTGCGCAGCTTCTTCCCCAGCGCAAATCCCGTGGCCACCACTTCGGGTGCCGTCTGGGGTGTATGCACAATTTCGAGCAACTTCATGACATGGGCCGGGCTGAAGAAATGCAGCCCGATACAACGCGCTTGATTATCGATGCCTGCGAAGATTTCGGCAGGATCCAAGTAAGACGTGTTGGTGGCGAGAATTGCATTGGCGTCCATATATTGTGCCAATTCGGCAAAGACCTGCTGTTTTACCGATATGTCCTCGAACACCGCTTCGACAGCCAGTTGTGCGTCCGCTGCATCGGCATAGCTGTCTACGGCGCGAAACTTTGAAAGACAGTCCAGATAATGCGCCTCAGTCAACTTCCCGCGTTTGACCGCGCCTTTCAACAACCCATCAACCCGGTCGTAGGCGGAAGTCGCGGCCTCAGAATTCCGCTCAATTAGCGTTACAGACAAACCACCGTTTAGAGCCGCGGTTGCGATACCGGCGCCCATCAAACCACCACCGACAACTGCGATGCGGTTGATGTCCCGCGCCTCGGCGTCTTTGATCAACGCGGGCTTGGATACGCCTCGTTCAGCAAAGAAAGCATGCCGCAGAGCACGGCTTTCCGCGCTTTGGCGAAGCGCCAGATGGCGCGCGCGCTCCATTGGTTGCGCTTCGGTGAAGGGCATTTTAGCCCAGCTCAGCGCAGTCAAGTTTTCCAGCGGGGACTGCTGTCCTTTGGCGCGTTTTATTAATAGCTCACGAGAGGTCTCGATCAGATCAGGAGCAAAATCACCGACGGGGCGTTGACTTACCGGTACAGGGCATTTCGGCAGATCGGCCACAAAGCTTTCCACCGCACTTTCAAGATTGTCTGCCACCAAATCGATGGCGCCAAGCTGCTGCAACGTCTCGGCCTTCATTACCTTGCCTGAACAGGCTACATCGATCGCAACCTCCATCCCCACAAGACGTGGCAAACGCTGTGTACCACCCGCGCCGGGGATCAGGCCGACGTTAACCTCTGGCAGGCCAAACCCTGTGCCAGGCGCCGCTATCCGCCATGCACAGGCCATGGCTATTTCGAACCCGCCACCCAGTACATTTCCGTGCATACACGCGACAAATGGAACCTCACTGTCTTCGATCATTTGCACCACGTCGGGCAAATGTGGCTCGACCGGAGCCGCGTCGAATTCGGACATGTCGCCGCCCGCGACAAAGGTTCTGCCCGCGCATCGCAGCACGGCCACCCGCGCGCCTCTGACCGCTGCAACTGCATCCACCAGCCCCTGCCGGACACCAATCGAGGTCGCATTTACCGGCGGATTGTCAACGGTGACCCACGCAACATCGCCCTTCAGCTCAACATTCACAAGTGACCTGCGCGACATGACTGTGCCCTTCAAGCGATTCAGATTCGAGACTTGTTTATATATTGACCAACCGTTCGGTTAATGCAATGATAAAGTTGAAATGGCATCGGGTAGGACGGTCATGAACGATACGATTCTTGTAGAAGATCACGGGAACTGGGTGGAAGTTACCCTGAATCGTCCCGACAAGCTGAACTCCTTCAACGATGAGATGCACAACGCGCTACAAAACGCGCTGAAGTCCGCTCGAGACAACGGCGCGCGCGCGATCCTGTTGACGGGTGCGGGGCGAGGATTTTGCGCCGGACAGGATCTTGGCGACCGTGACCCATCGAAAATGGACAGCCCTCCTGATCTGAGCAAAACCGTACGGACCTTCTATGCGCCATTGGTGCGTTTGATCCGATCACTGAACTTCCCGGTCATTTGTGCCGTGAACGGGGTCGCTGCAGGCGCCGGGGCCAATCTGGCACTGGCCTGCGATATGGTTCTGGCTGGTGAAAGTGCCAAGTTCATTCAGAGTTTCGCCAAAGTTGGCCTGATCCCTGACACCGGCGGCAGTTGGCATCTGCCTCGCCTGCTGGGAGAGGCCAGAGCCAAAGGGCTGGCGCTAACGGCACAACCTCTGTCTGCAAAGCAAGCGGAAGACTGGGGTCTGATCTGGAAAGCATTGCCCGACGAACAGCTGTTGACGGAAGCCCGTTCTTTGGCCGATCAATTTGCCAACGGGCCTACCATTGGGCTGGGCAAGACCAAGCAGTGCATCCAGACTGCAGCGACCACCACCCTTTCGGATCATCTTGAGATCGAGGCGGACGCTATGAAAATCTGCGGGGAAAGCGCGGATTACGCAGAGGGCGTGTCCAGCTTTCTTGAAAAACGCGCGCCAATTTTTCAGGGCAAATGACGATGACCCCGAAAGAACGCGCCACCAAATCAGCCGCTGCGATGTGGGCAAAGGATGAGGCCAGCAAATGGTTCGGCATGGAACTCGTCGAGGTTGACGAAGGCCGTGCGGTTCTGGCCCTGACAGTTGCGGCTCATCACTGCAACGGGCATGGCATTTGTCACGGTGGTGTCACCCACGCCTTGGCCGACAGCGCCTTTGCCTTTGCCTGCAACAGTCGCAACAAGGCCACTGTCGCCCAACACACAATGGTGAGTTACCTCGCGCCTGGGCGGCTGGGTGACCGCCTGACTGCAGCCGCCACCGAAACCGCCGTTGCAGGCCGCAGCGGAGTCTATGACGTGCGCGTAACCAATCAAGATGGCATCGTTATCGCCGAATTCCGGGGGATGTCCCGCGCGATTGGCGGTCAGAATTTTGACGAATAGAAATACGCTGGAGGAGCAACGCGATGGGCGACCTGTCCCCGAACAAAGCTGAATTGGACCCGATCGAAATTGCCTCGATTGATGAAATCCGAGCGACACAGCTTGAACGCCTGAAATGGTCGGTTCGGCATGCTTATGACAACGTGGCGATGTACAAGCAGCGCTTTGATGAGGTTGGGGTGCATCCGGATGATCTCCAACAGCTCTCTGACCTGTCGAAATTTCCGTTCACTTACAAAAACGATCTGCGCGACAACTACCCCTTCGGGCTTTTCGCGGTGCCACGAAGTGAATTGATACGACTGCATGCGTCATCGGGCACGACCGGCAAACCGACGGTGGTGGGTTACACCAAGGGCGACATCGAGAATTGGGCGGATCTTGTCGCGCGCTCGCTGCGGGCGGCGGGATTGCGAAAAGGCGATATGGTCCACAACGCGTATGGCTATGGTCTGTTCACAGGCGGCTTGGGCGCACATTACGGAATCGAACGATTGGGCGCGACCGTAGTACCCATGAGCGGCGGGCAAACCGAAAAGCAAGTCGGTTTGATAACCGATTTCCAACCCGATGGGATCATGGTGACCCCGTCTTACATGCTCAACATCCTAGAACAGTTTCACAAAGCTGGGCTCGACCCCAAGAAAAGCTCGCTAAAAGTTGGGATTTTCGGCGCAGAACCCTGGACAGACGCAATGCGCACAGAAGTCGAAGCCGCGTTCGATATGCACGCGGTCGACATCTATGGCCTGTCGGAAATCATGGGCCCCGGCGTCGCGAGTGAGTGTGTCGAAACAAAGGATGGCCCCGTGATCTGGGAGGACCACTTCCTTCCAGAGATCATCGATCCCGCCACCGGCGAGGTTCTGCCGGACGGTGAAACCGGCGAGTTGGTATTCACAACCTTGACCAAAGAAGGGTTGCCCATGATCCGCTATCGCACGCGCGATCTGACCTGCCTGATGCCCGGAACGGCCCGTTCGATGCGACGGATGGCAAAGATAACCGGCCGCAGTGACGACATGATGATCCTGCGGGGCGTAAATGTTTTCCCCAGTCAGATCGAAGAGCAGGTCATGGCGACAGGTGGTCTGTCCCCCTATTATCAGATCGAGCTGTACAAATCTGGTCGCATGGATGCGATGCGGGTGTTTGTCGAAGCGTCAGCGGATTCGACTGACGAGATGTCCAGAACGGCAGCAGCCCGGATGCTGACCAAACGCATTAAGGACGTTGTTGGCGTTTCCACAGAAATTGTTGTAGGTGACCCTGGCGACGTCGAACGCTCTCAGGGCAAAGCGAAGCGCGTCATTGACAATCGTGATAAGGATTAAGCCTTGGCCCGGACAATTGCCAAAGACCACGACCAGAAGCGGAAGCAAATCCTCAAACGGGCTGCAAAAATTTTTGCAGACCAAGGGTTTGATCGCGCCTCGATGACTTTGTTGGCAAAAGAGTGCGGAATATCCAAGGCGAACATCTACCACTATTACGACGGCAAGGATGCCATCTTGTATGACATCCTTGAGACTTATCTTCGCGAGCTGCGTGACCGCATTTGCAATGTGGATTTGAGCGGACTTAATCCTGAGGAAAAACTTCGAAAGGCTGTCCGCGAAATCCTGTTTGCATATCAGGGTGCCGATGACGAGCATCGGGTCCAAATCAGCGGCATGAATGCCTTGGCGGAAGAACGGCAAAAGAAATTGCGCGAATATCAGCTTGAGATGGTAGGCTTCATCCGCGAGATCCTGAGAGAGCTGTCTCCAGAGACTTTGGGTGACGACAAAGCCAAGTTGCGCGGCGCCACCATGTCAGTCTTTGGAATGCTGAACTGGTACTACATGTGGAACACAGGGGCCGGAACCCAGGCACGTGAAGATTATGCTGACCTCGTCTGCACGTTGACCATCCACGGGATACGAAAACTGTAGGCCTGAGCTTTCTTCTTTCGCGTGGTAGGCAATAGTTGGCTTCCGTACTGAAGCCTCCTCAAAGTCGAACGCTCTACCGATGGAGGAAACAATCAAATGCCCGGCGATCCAAAGCTAGAAATGACGGTGCTGATGACTCCAGACATGGCCAATTTCAGCGGAAAAGTACATGGGGGAGCGCTCCTTAATTTATTGGATCGCATCGCTTTTTCCTGCGCATCGCGGTATTCAGGTCTGTATTGTGTGACGCTGAGTGTTGACCAGGTCACCTTTAAGCAACCCGTTCGCGTCGGACAACTGGTGACGTTTAAAGCCAATGTAAACGACACCGGTCGCACCTCTATGGAGGTCGGTATTCGCGTCGAAGCGGAAAACATCCGCAGTGGGATGCGCCGTCATACGAACTCTTGCTATTTTACCATGGTTGCCGTGGATGACGATGGCAACCCTGCACCGGTGCCAACACTCAATCCTGAAACGGAACATGGCAAACGCAGGCAGCAAGCCGCAAGGCTACGTCGTTCCTTGCGTCGAGAATTCGCAGAACGGTTCGAAGCAGCGTCTGCAGGTGGATCAGGGGGCTAAGGGCATGGGTGGATTTTATGCATTCGACGATGTCGTTCCGGTCGTCGCTCAGTCGGCATTTGTGCATCCGGATGCCGTTGTTATTGGCGACGTGATCATTGCGGACGGCTGCTACATCGGACCGGCCGCGGTTCTGCGCGGTGACTTTGGGCGAATTGTCATCGGAGAAGGTGCCAATATTCAAGAGACCTGCGTTTTACACAGCTTCCCGGGGCGGGATGTCGTTGTTGAACGGTTCGGCCATGTGGGCCACGGAGCAGTTCTGCACGGGTGCCATCTGGAAGAGAACGTTCTGATTGGTATGAACAGCGTCATTATGGACGAGGTGCGGATCGGACAATCATGCATTGTCGGCGCGCTCAGCTTTGTGAAAGCGAAGTCCAAATTTGAACCCAAGCAGATGATCGCGGGCTCGCCGGCGCGGGTCTTGCGCCCATTGACGGAGTCTGAAATCGACTGGAAGACCCGTGGGACCGGTGTATATCAGGAGCTTGCACGAAGGGCAGCAGATGAAGTTGTTGCGGTTGATCCCTTGCGCGACGTGGAACCGGATCGGCGGCGCGTTCGCGTTCCCGATTTTGACCCGCTGGTATTAGATAGATTGCGTACGAAATATCCCTGAATCTTGGGGGTTGAGCCATGCAACCGTGATAACGGCAACCAAATTAGTGGGGCCGGACCCTGACCTCAGACAAAGTTTTATCGCGTGCGCTGCCTCTCAACTTTGGATGGGTGGTTCATCTCTTCTATGATCGTTGCCGCAACGACAGGCCATTGTGAAAAAGATGCACTTTGCTCGGATCAGCGTTCAGCTTGATATTCTGCCCGCGCAGGTTTCGTTCGACACCGGGAAACTTGGCGACAATACCCTCAGCATCAGCCCTGCTGGCGAAATATAGCAGTGTGACTTCTCCCAGGGCTTCGATGAAATCGACATTGCCTTCAAAAAATCCAGAAGCGTCGTCGGCAAAGAAATCTTCTGGACGCACGCCAATATTGACCTGCAACCCCATTTGTTCGGGGTTGGTCGGAATGGACGAAACGGCCGTACCACCTGCATCCAGAGTGACCGAGGTCTGTTCCCCGGTTTTGGATATTTTCCCAGGCAACAAGTTCATGGCAGGAGAGCCGATGAACTGCGCCACAAATTCGTTGTCCGGCGCCTCGTATAATTCCAGCGGCGTACCGACCTGCGCAATGCCCTTATTGGCCAAAACGACGATCCGACTGGCCAGCGTCATCGCTTCGACCTGATCATGGGTCACGTAGATCATGGTGCTGTCAGGCATTGCTTCTTTCAGACGTGCGATCTCGATACGGGTCGCGACGCGCAGCGCAGCGTCGAGGTTCGACAGCGGTTCGTCGAACAGGTAAACCTTGGGGTCCCGTACGATCGCCCGCCCGATGGCAACACGCTGGCGTTGGCCGCCGGATAGGGCCTTGGGCAAGCGGTCCAAGTACGGATCCAATTGCAGGATCTGCGCGGCGCGCTCGACCGCGCTGTCGATTTCTGCGGCGGGCATTTTCGCGATCTTGAGCGCAAAGGCCATGTTTTCACGCACAGTCATATGCGGGTAAAGCGCATAGGACTGGAACACCATTGCAATGCCTCGTTGGGCGGGTGGCACGTCATTCATGACCTGCCCTTCGATTTCCAACGTGCCGCCGGTGATCTTTTCCAAGCCGGCAATCATCCGCAGCAACGTAGATTTGCCGCAGCCCGAAGGACCGACGAAGACGATCAATTCACCCTTATCAATATCCAGATCGATGTGTTTCAGAATATCGACTGGACCATAGGATTTCGCCACATCCGTGAGTTTGAGTTCTGACATGGTTTACCCCTCGTCCCTGACCATCAGACAGAATTGGGCGGGGTGCAACGTCACGCTGCCCTCGCCGTCGACGCCGCCAAGGTCTTGCCCGATGACCCGCCAGTTGCCTTCGGGCAGGTCGACCCGCTTCGCTTCTGCCCCCTGATTGAAAGCACAAAAAACCGTTTCAGACGCGTTTTCTCTTTGAAACATCAAGACAGACCCGACCTGTCGCATCTCGGATTGCGCACCCGAGGCGAGCGCCGGATGGGCGCGGCGCAGCGCGATCGCGCGGCGATAATGGTGAAGCATAGACTGGCGATCCGCCTCCAACCGATCCACGGCCTTTTCAGATTGCGCGGCGCTGACCGGCAACCATGGCTCACCTGTACTGAACCCCGACTGTTCGCCCTGCGCCGTCCAGACCATCGGAGTGCGGCAGCCATCCCGGCCTTTGAACTCGGGCCAGAATTCGATGCCGTAGGGGTCTTGCAGCATTTCAAACGGAACATCCGCCTCATGCAGGCCTAGCTCCTCACCCTGATAAAGACAGGCTGATCCTCGCAGGCACATCATCAGGACCGTATGCTGACGAATGGCCGCATCATCCAAGCCCCAGCGTGAGGCATGGCGTTGCACGTCATGGTTTGAGAACGCCCAGCATGGCCAGGCATCCCCGGCCTTGGCCTGAAGCTGATCGAATACCTGCTTCGCATAAGTGGCTGTCAGTGCGCGTTTTTCAAGAAATTCGAAGGCATAGCACATATGCATCCGCTTATCGCCCGACGTGTACTCACCCATGATTTCCAGCCCGCGCTGCGCGTCGCCGACCTCACCCAGACAGGCGCGGCCTTCATATTCGTCTGTCAGCTCCCGCAACCGTTCCAGGAAGGTGATGTTTTCAGGCTGACTTTTAGAATACAGATGGTCTTGGTGGTTATACGGGTTCACCGCAGGCGCGATTGAAGCGTTGCGCGCTTCGATTGGAAGGGCGGGATTGTCGCGCAGCTGTTTGTCGTGGAAATAAAAGTTGATGGTGTCCAGACGGAATCCATCCACGCCCAAATCCAGCCAGAACCGGGCGACATCCAGCAAAGCGTCCTGAACGTCTGGACTGTGGAAATTCAGATCCGGCTGCGAGGTCAGGAAGTTGTGCAGGTAATACTGCAGGCGGCGCGGGTCCCACTGCCATGCCGAGCCCCCAAAGATCGACAGCCAGTTGTTGGGCGGTGTACCGTCCGGTTTCGGATCGGCCCAGACATACCAGTCGGATTTCGGGTTATCCCGGCTGGCACGGCTTTCACCAAACCACGGGTGCTGGTCGGAAGTGTGCGACAGCACCAGATCGATCATCACTTTCAGACCCTTGTCATGGGCCCGATCCAGCATTTCGCGGAAATCTTCAAGCGAGCCGAACATCGGATCAACGTCGCGGTAATCGCTGACGTCATAACCGAAATCCTTCATCGGAGATTTGAAGAAGGGTGAAATCCAGATCGCATCGACCCCCAGCGAGGCGATATAGTCCAGACGTTGAGTGATCCCCTTCAGGTCTCCGATCCCGTCCCCATTGCTGTCCTGAAAGCTGCGCGGATAGATCTGATAGATCACCCCGCCGCGCCACCAATCTGATACTGCTTTGGTTGATTTGGAAAGTTCCACAGTATTCTGCACGTTCATCAGACGCCTCTATTTGACGGATCCGGCCAACAGGCCCCGGACCAGGTATTTTTGCATTGCGAAGAAGACGACCAGCGGCACGAAGATCGACACAAATGCCGCGGTTGCCAGAATTTCCCAGTTGCCCCCACGGGTACCCAGCAGCTCGACGATGCGGTTGGTCATCACGGTGGTTTGGCCGGTGGCATCGATCAGAAAGACCTTCGCCACCAGAAGATCGTTCCATGTCCATAGGAACTGAAAGATCGCGAAGGACGCGAGCGCCGGAAAGCTAAGCGGAAGGATTAACTTTGTGAAAATCTGGAACTCGGTCGCGCCATCGACGCGGGCGTTCTCGATCAGGTCGCGGGGCAGCCCGGCCATGTAGTTGCGTAACAGATAGATCGCCAGGGGCATCCCAAAGCCCGTATGGGCCAGCCAGACGCCCAGATACCCTTTCCCGATCCCGATATTCAGGTGGAACTTCAAGAGCGGAATCAATGCCAGTTGCAACGGGACCACCAGCAGGCCAACCACGGCCGCGATCAGCAAGGCGCGGCCCGGAAACTCCATCCATGCCAATGCATAGGCCGCGAAGGCTGCAACAAGGATCGGGATGATCGTTGCGGGGATTGTGACCGTCAACGTGTTAAAAAACGCTTTGGCCATACTGTCCGTACTGCTTTGGTCCAGTAGAATTTTTTTGTAGTTGTCCAACGTGAATTCAGGCGGCAGTTCCGCGGTCACAAATACGCGCGCGCCGCGCTTGCCGCTGAACTCTTCGCTGTTTTCCATCCGGTAGTTGCCATCTGCATCGACGGTGATTGTGCCGCCTCGGCGAAGCTCGGCCGTTTCGCCGGGCGCAAAGGCACCTACATCCCGCGCACTGATACCCCATTTGGAGATTGTGATCGGTTCGTCATCACCAAACAGCTGACCCTCGATGACATAGAGTTCACCTTCAAGCACCTGCGTGTCCGGTGCTGCGCTGCGCAAGGTCAGATTCTGCTCGGACGGGAACAGTGATCGCCACCATCCGCTGCCGGAAATCTGGTCCGCTGTGCGAAAGGACGAGATCAAGAGCCCAAGCGTCGGAATGACCCATAAGACCACCAGAAAGACGACCGAGGCATGGACAACCCAGCGCAGAGCCGGTTTGGTTCCCGCAATATTGTTCATGGCCTACTCCATCTCCTTGCGCGCATTGCGCACGTTCCAGACCAGGATTGGGGTCACCAACAGCATGATCACCATGGCTGAGGCCGAGCCCACGCCCCAGTCGTTGGCGCGAAACAGCTTGTCATACATGTAATTGGCCAGAACCTGCGTCTCCCACTGGCCGTTTGTCATGGCAAAGACGATGTCGAAGACCTTTAGGACCGTGATCGTGATCGTGGTCCAGACGACCAATATCGTGGTCTTGATCTGCGGCACCTTGATCCTGAAGAATATCTGAAACGGATTGGCTCCGTCGAGAATGGCGGCCTCGACTGTTTCTTCGGGGATACCACGCAGGGCCGCCGAAAGGATCACCATGGCAAATCCGGTTTGAATCCAAACCAGAACAATCATCAGGAAGAAGCTGTTCCAAAAAGGAACCGTCAGCCAGGTCTGCGGTTCGGTCCCACCAAAGAAAATATAAAGCGCGTTCAGGATGCCAATCTGATCCTGCTCTGCCGGACGGGCATCGTAGACCAGTTTCCAGATCACAGAAGCACCGACAAATGAAATCGCCATTGGCATAAAGATCAGCGACTTGGCGAAGTTGCCCCAGCGGATGCGGTCGGTCAGTTGCGCAACCAGCAGGCCGAAAGCGGTGGACATGGCAGGCACCACGATGAGCCAGAACATATTGTTGCGCATGGCTTCCCAGAATTTCGGCTCGGCCGCCATCTGGGTGTAATTGTCCAGCCCGACCCACCTGTACCCGCCGCCGGGCACGCGTTCCGTGAGTGACAGTCGCAGTGTCTCAACCACCGGATAGGCCAGGTATAGCCCTAGTGCAGCAAGTGCGGGGAACAGGAACAGCCAAGGCCTGATCATGTTCGCTCGGTTGATATTGCGCCCCGCGTTCGGACCACGCGGCGGGAACAGGACCTTATCCAGAAACTGGTTCGATAGGTAGAAGTAGCCCACGCAACCCGACACACCGATAATGATGGTCAGCAGGCCCTGAAGTGCCGGTGTCATGATACCCTCATCGGTTTGGGAACAGGGCGGTCGCAGAACCGCCCCGCAGTCTCATTTACTTCGCGGCATCCCACGAAGATTGGATTTCTCCGGCAACCGTAGCGGCATCCTTCGCGCCCGAAGAATAGTCGACCATGCCGGTCCAGAACGTCCCTGCACCGACCGCGCCGGGCATCAGGTCGGACCCGTCAAAACGGAACGTGGTGGCATTGGTCAGAATTTCGCCCTGCCCCCGCTGGGTGTCGTTGGCGTAATTCTCGGGATTAGCGCCAAGATGCGGTGTCAGGAATCCGTCTTGCGACATCATGATCTCATGCGCAAAGGGGGTCTTGAGAAACTCCATGAACACTTCGGCCGCAGGGTTCGGGTTGGTGATCGTGAACAATGTGCCTGCCCCCAGAACCGGGGTGCCCAGATCTTTTTCGGCAAAGGCCGGGAAGTAGAAGAAATCCGCATCCACGCCCAACTCGGTTCCTTCCGGGAAGTAAGCAGGGATGAACGACGCCTGACGGTGCATCATACAGGCTGGCGGGCTGTCGAACAGACCCTTGGGGCTGTCGCGAAAGTCAATCGCGGCGGTGTCATCGGCGCCACCCACAACATAGTCATCATTGCGGGTAAAGCTACCGTACTCCTCGATCACTTCGATCACGCGCGGGTCGTCGAACTTCATCTCATTCGACACCCATTGGTCGTAGACTTCAGGCGGCTGTGTGCGCAGCATCAGGTCTTCGACCCAGTCAGTCGCGGGCCAGCCGGTTGCGCCACCGGACGCAAGACCCACACAAAGCGGCGTCTCGCCATCCTCGACCATCTGGTCCATCAGAGCCTTGAACTCTTCCATGGTCTGCGGGACTTCATAACCAAAGTCTTCAAAGTTTTCCGGCACATACCAGACCAGCGACTTGACGTTCACATTGAAGAAGAAACCGTAGAAATTCTTGGCCCCCTCGGCGTTTTCAAAGGTACCCAGATCGACCCAGGACTGACCGGCCGCGAAATTGTCCTTGATCCAGTCCGCAGACCCTTCGGCAAGTGGCGTCAGATATCCGTTCCTGGCCATGTTCGCCGCGAGACCCGGCTGCGGAAAGACCGTCAGGTTTGGCGCCGAACCAGCGGCAGCGTCGATCAGGATCTGCTGTTCCAGAGAATCCGAACCGACATAGCTGGAATTCGCTCCGGTAGCCTGATCAAAATAGGCAACGAGATTTTCGAATGACTTTCCTTCACTCGCAAGCCACGGCCCGAAAATGGTCAGGTCCTGGCCGCTCAGATCATGGGCGTCGGCAAATGCCTGAAAACCGTCCCAGTCAAACCCGCCTTCGCCGACGGGGTGGATCAGCTCACCCTGCGCCTGGGCCGCCCCAGCCACCAAAGCAAATGTGGCCGCACCTGCATAAAGCGCGTTTCTCATGAATCTTCCTCCCAACAATTCCATGCGCCGCTGAGACTCAGTTCTCAAAGCGCTTTGGTTCTGCAGTTTATCCGCTAACATCCTTCGCCTGTCAATATCCACGTTAGAAACTTGGAACTTAAATAAACTAACTGAAACGGGTTGACGGAAAGAGCGTTTGCCCACACAACAAAGAAAACCAGAAAACTTGAAAGCGCTTTGAAACGACCATGAACCTGAAGCAGCTCTCAGAAATTCTTGCCCTTTCGCAAACGACGGTCAGCCGTGCGCTGAACGGCTACCCCGAAGTGAGCGAGGAAACCCGGATGCGCGTTCAGGCTGCTGCAGCCAAGCATGGCTATCGCCCAAACAGCCGGGCCAAAGGGCTGGCGACGGGCAAATCCATGGTGATCGGTCACGTGATTCCCAGCTCGTCCCAACACGAGATGGTGAATCCGATCTTCGGTGACTTCGTTGCCGGTGCTGCACGAACGTACGCCGCGCATGGCTATGACATGATGTTCACCACAGCCGATGACACCTCGCTCGAAGGAACTTATCGCAGCCTGTTTCAGCGCGGCGCCGTGGATGGCGTCGTTTTGCAAGGCCCCAAAGTCAACGAGCGGCGCATCGACCTCCTGAACCAGATGGCGGTGCCGTTTATCGTACACGGGCGTTCGACCGGGGTGGACGCAGAGTATGACTGGATTGATGTGAACAACAAAAGCTCGTTCCTGCGCGCCACGCAGTTTCTGATCGATTTGGGGCATTGCCGGATTGCTCTGATCAACGGGCTTGAGGATATGGATTTCGCGCAGCGCCGCCGCGCCGGGTACCTTCAGGCACTGGATCAGGCGGGTTTGAAACCGGACCCGCAACTGATGCGCAGCGCCGAGATGACCGAAGTCTACGGGCATTGCGAAACCCGCAATATGCTGCAGTTAGATGACCCGCCGACGGCCATTCTGGCGTCCTCGATGATTTCAGCCATTGGCGTGAGGCGGGCATTGGACGAGGCAGGGCTTCGGATCGGCCGGGATGTCTCGGTCATTGCCCATGACGACGACCTCTCTTACCTAAAGAACGGGCAGGATGTGCCAATTTTCACTGCAACGCGATCCTCTGTCCGACATGCAGGCGAGCTGGCTGCCGAGATGCTGATCGAGCGGATCAAATCGCCCGGGGACCCGGTCAAAACCAGATTGCTTGAGGCGGAACTGGTTGTTGGTAAATCAACTGGCCCCGCGCCCAACAGGATATGACGATGAAGTTTAAGCGCAGCGACTTTCCGGCGGATTTCCTCTTTGGCGTTGCCACCTCGGCCTATCAGATCGAAGGTCACGCCCAAGGTGGTGCCGGTTCGACACATTGGGATACGTTTGCGGCGACGCCGGGCAATGTGGTGCGTGGGGAAAACGGCGATCTGGCCTGTGATCACCTGAACCGGTTCGAACAGGATCTCGATCTTGTGCGCGATGCGGGGTTTGATTGCTATCGTTTCTCGACCAGTTGGGCGCGCGTGATGCCGGAAGGGCGTGGGTCGATTAACCAAGCTGGCCTAGACTTTTACGACCGCCTTGCTGACGCGTTATTGGAACGTGGCATCCGCCCCTGTGCGACACTGTATCACTGGGAACTGCCGTCAGCTCTGGCTGATCTGGGCGGTTGGCGCAATCGGGATATCGCCAGTTGGTTTGCCGATTTCACCGAAGTCATCATGGGCCGGATCGGCGATCGGATGTACAGCGTTGCCCCGATCAATGAACCGTGGTGTGTCAGTTGGCTCAGCCATTTCGAGGGGCACCATGCCCCGGGACTGCGAGACATACGCGCCACGGCTCGTGCCATGCATCACGTCCTGCTGGCCCATGGCCACGCCATTCAGGCGATGCGAGGGTTGGGCATGTCTAATCTGGGCGGGGTGTTCAATCTGGAATGGGCCGAACCCGCCGATGACAGTCCGGAGGCGCGGAAAGCGGCCGATCTGTACGATGGGATCTACAACCGGTTTTTCCTGGGTGGCGTTTTTAAAAAAGCCTATCCTCAGAACGTGCTGGAGGGGTTGGAACCCTACCTTCCTTCCGGCTGGCAAGAGGATTTCGATGTCATCGGTGTTCCTGTCGACTGGTGCGGGATAAACTACTATACCCGCAAACTCATCGCCCCTGCGGACACCGCCTGGCCCGGCCTGACCGAAATCCCGGGCCCCTTGCCCAAAACACAAATGGGATGGGAAATCGACCCCGCCGCTCTAAGTCGGTTCCTGATCCGAACGGCGCGCGAGTATACCGGTGGTTTGCCGATCTACGTGACCGAAAATGGCATGGCCAGCCCTGAGCGCAAACAAGACGGTGATCGCATCGGGTATCTGGACCAACACTTTTCCGCCGTTCAGGTGGCCCTGAACCAGAATGTGCCGATCAGGGGATACTTTGTCTGGTCCCTGTTAGACAACTACGAATGGGCCCTGGGGTATGAAAAACGCTTTGGCCTGGTTGACGTTGATTTCGATACGATGAAACGCACCCCAAAAGCCTCTTACTTCGCCTTAAAAGATGCGCTGACCGAAGACCGCGCCTCATAATTCCGACCTTAGTTGCTCGGCGTCATGTCCACGATTGTGGGTTCGCGATTGCCACTTGTGTCGAAGACAATCATTTCATCGCCCATTGCCGCGAAATCGATTTGCTTCATATCAACCATGTGGACCGTCCGATCATACATCGTGTGATAATAGTAGACGAGGTTCTGGGAGTCGCTGGCGGTCGTGATTTGTGTTGCACTGTAGAGTAAATCACTCGACTGGACATCATCCTGCGCGCCCTCGGCGGCGTCGGGGGGAATGTTGAAGTTGTCGAGGATACGGAACGCTTCACGCACCGTATCGTAACCGCCTTCGGTATCACGTGCAGTTTGTGAAAACGCTACGGCTCGGACAAAACGTGACGGAGGTGTGAAGTCACCCGGCAAGCCCATCATGCCGCTTCCCGCTCCAAGTGGAGCAAAGGTAACACCGCTGGCCTCGACTTCCGGAAGGCCAATCGCCGACAAGTTGACGTAATTGTTGAGGTTTGTCATGTGCCAGTCATAGGTTGGAGAATTGGTGATGACACCAAGGGGGGCATCAAAAACCGTCAGTTCACCATCAATGTACTCGACGACGATCCGCCCACCGAAACGGTCTGCCACCAGCATGTGAAGTGGAAACGGAAAACCGAGGGCCTCATCCACTACGCCTACGACACGTATGTCCTTGAGACCGGCCTGCGCCTCTTCAACCGTTTCGAACTGCGAGAGGACGTAGCTGGCCAGCAAGTCACCGGGGATGGAGTTATCAGCAAGGTCGGGAAGGTATTCCTGATACTCTGTGAAGCCGGGCAAGTAAAACAGCCCCGCAGTCAAACCAACCTCATTGATCCCGTCGGCGGGCGCGCCATGATCCAGCATACTGACGCCGACCATGCCATAGCGACCGGTCCACGTCGCGCCATCCTGCCCGTCCGGCATCGCGCCTGCGCTGTAGGTAAAGCCCCTGGGAATTATGTTTACCTTCGTTTCCAGATCGAACGGGCCCCACTCTGCGGTTCGAGCACGAATGATGCTGCCGTCGGTTCCCGTCAGCATGATCCCGGTGCAAGCCCACGCCATTGATACGGAGGCAATCAACGCGACGCTGGCCCGAGCAACCGCCTTTAGAAATCTCTTTAGTGTCAATGCTCTTCTCCTGTCGGAAAGCTCTGGATGGATAATCGCATTCTATCGTGAAGTTAGTGTATCAGACGACTGCTGCGCAGATGAAAGAATACACTGACTTTGAGAATTCCGGCAGATCAGCAACTGGAAGCACAGGTGATGGAAGGTCCTCACATAGGGTTGGCCGCCACGTCCGTTGCACCAAGGATCGCTATGAGGGGATACGAGAGTCGAACTCCAAACCCAACGTTCATGCAAGGCGCGGCTGAAGGCAGGGAAGAGCTCAAATTACCAGATGCTGCACTGAGCGTGATTGCCAGCAAAACGCAGAAAGCGGCCAGGCGTATAGGCGGGACGAATGGCCAGAAGACCCGCGGGGTAATCGATTATCCCCCAAAAAACTTAGGGTTTCATTTTTTGCGCCAGCATTGAGCAGTTACAGACACGCACACTTGGAAATGCTGGCTGACGGATATGGATTGACGCTGACGACCAGCGTGCCAGAGGCGCGGGACGCTTAGATCACGGGGCTTGATCACATCCTTGCAGCCACTTTTGGCGCAAGCGACACTTTTTCCGCTGCCGTTACAGCCGATCCGGGTTTCGCCCTCGGTCACGCTGGGCCTGCTCGGGCTCGAATGTATGATGGCGATATGCCTAGCGCCCAAGAGGCGATGGTGTCGGCCCGCGCCTACGCGTCAGGGTTGACCTCGCGTGAGGAGGGTCAATGTTCGTCCTCAGAGTTTTTCGGAGGTTGTGTCTGTTTCGAAGCGGAAGCTCTGGTTCGCTTACAGCTTCAGTTTGGCGTCGAGATAATCCGCCAATTCGGCAGCGACGGTGGCGTGATTGCATCCGGGTGCCTCCACCGCCAGTTCCAGCGTATCGGTGACATCTCTGGCCTTCATCGCCATGCAAAGTTTCCGAGCAAGGATGTAGCGGCTTTAATCGTCGAGGATCGTTCCGAGATAGAACCAGCCCCAGCCGATGACCTTGAGAAATGTGAAGTCGGCCTGCCAAGGTTCGTTTGGGCGGATGGTTTTGTCCCGGAACTCGTCCGGACAACGACATGGGCCGGGGCTGTGATCAGGTCCTCTGCCTTGAGGATGCGGTAAGCCGAGTGTTCCGAGACAAAATGAGGCATTCCCTCGGCCAGGAAAAATACAGGCTCTCGGCGACCCCCTCCCCGCGACACAGCGCGGCAATGCTCTCCTCACCTTTAGGCCAGCCAGATGAGGCCGCTCACCACGAGAACGTCAACTGCCTAAGTCTGCAACAGATCCCGCGCAACATACCTACACTTAGCGAATTGCGATTTGATGTCAGCATAAGGATCGAAAGCTGCCATAAGAATTTTGAGGCGAGGACTCGGTCAGGTAATGAACTTGCAAAGCGCGAGGAAAGCACCGGCGAGCTATTGGGGTGGATGACACGCAGGTGACCTCCCTGTCGCAACGAAAAATTGACCCGAAAAAATGGAAAAACCCCGGCACGCTGTTCTGGCTGACTGCGTGTCGGGGTATCCAGGCATTCGAGATGAAGAATGCCTTGGGAGGGAGCCTACTTTCTGTTGTGGAAAATGAACCCGATGAAGTTCAACAACAATTGAGCTGCCAGAATCTGGGTGCTTTCCGTTTGATCATAAGCTGGGGCGACCTCGACCAAGTCGATGCCGACCACATCTCCACGCATGCTCAGCCCCTGCAGGA
>NZ_WPYP01000016.1 GCF_013030985.1 Ruegeria arenilitoris
TCCTGGCGGCGGGGGAAAACAACCCGATGGATGCGCTGCGCAATGCAATGATCATTGGTGCACTGCCCTTTACCATGGTGATGGGCCTGATGATGGTTTCACTGGCCAAGGCTCTCTACCGTGATGGTCAGCGCGACAAACACGCTGACTCAAGCACGCAGGCCGCTGAATAAGCACAAGTCCAAATGTCAAAACAAACGCCGCCCCAACCGGGGCGGCGTTTTTCGTTTACAGACAACGCAGGCGCTGCCCAGTGTTCCGTTTTTCAAGCTTCACGCAGGCCCGGCACCCGCGCGGGACTGGGCATTCGAGGGAACGAGAATGGGCCATGCGGCGGCGTTTAGTGCGTCCCAGTGATCTGGATCAACCTCAATCCCCAGTTCCAGCGCTTGGTTGTAGTTGGCTGCAAACTGCGCCGCCGAAATTTCATGTCGCTGAAGTTCGGGTTGTTCGACCTGACGTGTCACCGCATCCGCCAGCAATGCGGGCTGAGTTGTGCAGATGATCGTGACGGTCGAGATTTCTTTGCTGTCATCTGCATTGTCTACACGCCAGTAATGCGGGAAAGTCGCGCCGCTTTCAAAGCTCGCACCGTGCGATCCCGCCTGATCCTTCCAATAGGCCGATATATACACGCCCTGCTGCGCGACTATCGACAGGCCGTGCAGGATCAGGCCAGGATAGCGGCAGTTGGCCAATTCGATGATCGCAAAGCCCGACTTGTTGGCCTTGGAGTGCATCAGATAGGCCGCCAGCGTGCCGTGTTCGCAGACATCCGCGCCACCCGCATCCAGAACGGAGATATCGTCATTCTCGAAAACCAACCGCGGAGTCGCGCCACCCTTGGGGGCCAGTGGCGGCAGGGCAATGCGGTCGAACCCGCCCAGGCCCGCCATTTGCGACCAGGTGACCAATTGGGCAGCGTCCTCGTAGTCGCCGATCTCATGCCCGGCTCCTTCATACGCGCGGGACAGCGCGGCGATCATTTCGTTACGGGATACTTTCATGCCTGTGCCTCCTCGATCTGCGGTTTCAGTGGCAGGAACCAGCTTTCATAAGTCTGGCCAATGTCATCAATCAGCGGCGCTCCCTGATACATCGTGTTACGTACCCACAGTTTCGAACGCGGGTCGAACTTGCTGACGCCAAAGAAGGCCAGTTTGCAGCGTAACAGATCCATGGGCCGCACGTTCCGGTCCGCAAGGTTGGCCTGAATTTCGGCGTATTTGTGTTTGCTCATGGTTTGGATGCGGCGCACGATGCTTTTCAGAGCCGGGCTGCGTAGCAGGAAATGAATAACATCACTGTCCGGATGTTCTTCAAGATCCTCCAGCAACACGTCATAACATGCGCGAACACGGCGGGCGATGGGCAGCGGCATCTGTTTTTCTACCCCCGGATCAGCACCGGCAAAACCCAGGCGTGGTTCCAGCTTTTCTTCCGAGCGATACCAGAACGCATCCGATTGCTGGGGATCAGAAAAGTCGATGGCCAGCGCCCAGTCATAGCGATCCTCGATCAGCGTACGCAGCTGTTCGGTGCTCATGTCGGGGTCAATTACCGGATTGGGGACGACGGCAAAGCTGTCTTCCAGCTCGTTCACCAGTTCGGGATGAATCTCCAGACACAAAGCGTGGATAAGTTCCTGCGTCTCAAGGCTCCACGCGTCGCGGGCGTGATCCGACAGAGCCGACCATGTCTCTAACGCATCACCCTGCGCCGACAACCAGTCGCGCACCTCAGCCAGTTCCGCAATCAGAACCCGGTTGCGTTCGACCTGCTCTTCGTCTCCGGTGCGACTTTCGTTAAAGTGTTGCTCAGCCCGGTCGATCAACTCATGAAACAGCTTTATGCGCCAGTCGGTCGGGGTGGCCTTGTGCAAGACCTGCGCCAGAGCAGTTTCGCGCATCTCTATCCACTGGCTCAGCAATTCTCCGTGGTTCACCAGATAAGGCGCCATGCCCAAACCGGTCGAGTTGCCGATACCAAAGAACCGTTTCAGCCGACTGTCCAGGGCCACGGCGGTTTCGGGCGAACGCGACTTCGCAATTTGATCCACCTGATCCAGACTGAACTGTCGGAGCATGTAGCAGATGAACATCTCGGGGGCGAAGGGGCGGTTGAAGTCAGCAAACTTGGCTCGCACCTTGTTCCAGTCCGCCATGCCCAGCTTGCCACTACCGTAAACTGCAGTGGTGCGGTACAGGTATCCTACATCGGCGATCCGCCCCGCGTCAGGCTGGCGTCCGGCGCCGAGCTCCTCAAGCACATAACTGAACAGGCGCGAGCTGCGGTTGGCCCGCGACAGGCTGAAGACGCGCGCATCCACCCGGCCCGCTTCCTGTCGAGGCACGTTGCTCCGCATGTCCTCCAGCCAGATATCATCCACCTCGCCCTCACAGAGCGCCATGGTCAGATCCCAGCTGGTGGCGATCACGCGGTCGTTGCGGTCTTCGTCGGACAGGAAGTTAGAAAACAGCACGAAGCTGAATACATCATTCGGTGTTTCAATTCGGTAGACCGCGGTGCCATAACCATCGTTGTCGAGATCGAAGCGCTGTCGATCGATGGACCATTCCTCTTTCATGATCCGGCGCACCAACGTGCGCATGAAGCTGAGTGTCGACGAATGCAACGACCCCAATCGCGCAAGGTCCATGACCTCGGCTTCGGGACGCATTCTGTCGGAAATTGCAGCAATCATTTGACCCTCCTACGTCTGATATGCGTTGAGGGAATGCTTCGCCGGAACGGACGGTAGAGTAAAATTTGAACTTTCTGGGTATTTATTTGCAGAAATTATAAATTATCGGCATTTGCCTGGACTGTATTGTTAGGAAACATGGATGACATCTTGTTTGACCGGGATTGCAGAAACGTCAGAAACTCCTGCGCGGCGGTCGGCAGCGGCTGCTTGCCCGAGGTAATCATGCACAGATCACGGTACAGATCGGGTTCGGACAGTCGCCGGTAGACCAGAGACGGGTTCAGGTAATCCGGCGAGGCCAGAGCAGGCAACGCCGACACTGCCCTCCCCTGTTCGACGATTCCGACCAGCGCGGCAATGGTCAGGACAGTATAGTCGGGCTCGGATACGGAGACAGGCAAACTCCGCACGCCATCGGTCAGACGGCTGATCCCGGTGTCATCGGCCATGCCGACAAACGATTGATCCCCAAGACAGGCCCATGTCAACCTGTCCTTGCGCCGCGCCAGAGGGTGATCCGCCCGACAAATCAAACCCACATGATCCCGGAGGAAAGGAGTATAGGTCAAAACCGGATTGCCGGACCACATATTCGCAATCCCGAAATCGGCGACCCCGTTGAGAACCTGCGTTTCAACCCCACGTCCGTTATCGTCCTGAATTTGCACCGAGACATCCGGATTGACAGTTGCATAATCCCGGATAGCCTGCGGCAGTACCCGGATTGCGACGGAAGGCAGCGCAGCGATACGTACCCGATTGCGTTGTTTCCTGGCGCTGGTCCGTGCCGAAAGGATCGCATCGTCAAGGTCGCTCAGGATGGCTTCGGCCTTGTGTAGAAACTCCTTCCCCTGAGCTGTCAGCGAAACTGAACGTGTGGTGCGTTGCAGCAAAGCCGCCTCAACGTGTTCTTCGAATTGCTGGATGCTGAGGGTCAGGGCAGGCTGGGAAATAGCGAGCTCGTCCGCCGCCTTGCTGAACGACCCGCATTTCGCCACCTGCACGAAGGCACGAAGCTGCTTGAGTGTTACGTTTCTGGAAACCGGCCTGGACATGGGCAGAGTCTAAACCAGTTACGCAGCGGGTGCCTGCGAAATCGTCCCTACGTGTGACTATCTGCATAACATCAGGCACATGATGGGTTGGAGCACCGCAGCACTGCCAGATTGAAGGGGGTCTGTGAGACACTTGTGGGGTTGGCCGGCACCAAGGGAATTTCATGCTATTGGGCGTTTTCGTTCAAAAGCGAAGCCGCAGTGCTCTTCTTCTGCAGCGCTTGGTGGGAGGTTACAAACGGTCACGAAGATATCAGCCCGTCGGGTTCCAATCCTGTAAACCACCCCGACCGTTACCACTTGCAAGAGTTGATCACGGAAAATGGCACTTACCGTGTCGCGCTGAAAGACAAATGTCAGCCGGCCCGAACTTTGGTAAGAGTGGGTTTTGAGTACAACATGTGAGAAGTCTTACTGAATGCTTGGAAAGTACTCTGCCGGAGATATCTGGATATCGGTCAGCGTCGGATCTGACCGGGTCAAAAGGACTATGTCAGGCCCAACCAGACCGGCCGGCTTTCCGGATGCCAGAACGGACACAACCTGATTGAGTGCCATGTCACCCTGCATGGCCGGATCGTCAAATGGAGCTGCTAAGACCCTTCCATTCATCAAGCCACGCATGACCGTATGGCTGATATAGGTAGAGATCAGCTGCGGCGGCTCAGGATCATCTGAGTTCACAAGTACACCAATTGCCGCCTCAATCGCGGGGGCGCTGCCGATCAGATAATCGGCATCGGGATAGCGCTCCAAGGCCGCTTCGACCTGCGCCAATTGCTGACTAAGGCCCGTGTCGGCACCAAAGACTTCAAGGATTGTTACCTCGCTGCCGCTCAAGCCGTTACGCAGCCCGGTCTCCAGTGGCCCGGTCCATCCGGCTTCTGACGGGCCTGAAATGAAGATTGCGGTTTTGCGCGGCGATCCGTCGGGATGCAGCTTGGTCAAATGATGTCCAACGGCTTGTCCCATATCCTGCCAGTCGACTCCGATGCGTCCACTCAGGGTATCTGCATGGAGCTCGTTGACCAGACCAATAACGGGGGTCTTCCGCGCGGCCTGTTCTATTGACGCGATCAGATCCGGATGATCAGACGTCACTGCGCCGATGAGGATCGCGTCAACGCCCTGTTCAATGCAGGTATCAATCTGCCTGATCTGCCGTGACCGGGCGCGGTAGCCGCCCGCCTCATAGAGCAGCAGGTCCAATTCCAACCGTTCAGCCTGCTGTTCCAGGCCATAGCCGACGCTTAGCCAATATTCATCCTTGAAATGAGGAACAAGAACGCACACCAAGGGGCGCGGACCTGCCGTGGCAGCAGACCAGAACGCGACACATAGTCCGGTCGCCAAGATTGAACCAACCCAGATGGCCCCGTAGTGTCTGACAATGCGACGGACGAGATTTGACACGCGGCTGATCCAGATCCTTTCAGCAATGGGGGCGCTTGCCATTATGGTGGGTATCGTCGCGATTGCCGTCAACCGATATCTTATACGCACGCAGAACGAGCTGATCGAAACAAATCTGCCCGCGATTGAGCTGGCCAGTCGGATCGGTGCCTCTGCCGAGGTAGTTGGTACACTTGCCACAGCATTCACGCAGGCGGATACCAGCGATGACCTTGATCGAATTTCAGTCGCGCTTGGCCAGACCGTCGAAAGCATCGAAGGTGGAGTTAAGGTCTTGCAAGGCATGACCCCAGCCATGGCAGGCGCAGGGCCGGACTCTCGCGCCAGCGAAATTGTTGCGCAAATGGCCGAAAACGGACAAGAGGAGTTGCAGCTTGCCATACGGATCGCGGAACAAACAAACGAGATCATCCAGTTGGCGGGCCAACTGGATTCACTCGTCAGCGACGATACCGATCTGGCGCGACTTAGGATAACAGCCGGCATCGTAGGGATTTATACCGATTCTGACGGTGACCCGCGCCTGGCACTGGACGAGCTTGCGGATCGCCATTTCTTTGCCTTTGAACGGTTGACCGAGCTTGCAAACGTGGTTGATGCGATCCGGCTGAAGCTGCAGCAGGTTCAGGTGATTGCCGCGCCGGATGCGCTGGCGGATCTGCGCGCCGAGCTATCGGATCGTCTGAATTTGGCCGACCGCCGAATCCGCTATCTGCCGACACCTACGGCGCGGGAAGCGGCGCAGGCTGCGCTGCACCAGCTGCAGGATACCGTTGCGCAAGGTGGGCTGGTCGATACGCAGCGGGACAGAATCGCCTTGCAGATGGCGATTGCTGACGACAGTCAACGCCTGCAATCCATGATCGCCAGCCTGTCGTCGCAAGCCCGACAGGCACGCGACGCCGTGCAGGCCCAGGGGGTCGCCCAGATCGCGGCAGCAGAACGGCAGTCGTCAGTGATGAACATCGCATTGCTTGTGGTGGTCGCTGCAGCAGTAATCACCGGTTCGATATTGTGGCTTTACGCCCGACAGCAACTGGTCGACCGTCTGGGAGAGCTGGCCCGACGCATCGTGGCCGTGGCGGAAGGGGAATATGGCGCTCCGATGAAGATCAGCGGCCATGATGAGATCGGGCGTATGGAAAAAGCGCTCAATATCCTGCGTCGCCGTGCAAGCGAAGCGGCCGATCTGCGCGAACATCTGGAAGAGGCGGTGATCGCACGTACCGGCGATGTCGTTGCCGAGATGCAGGCCTCGGACGCGGCACGCACAGAGGCCGAGGCTGCAAACCGCAGTAAGACCGAGTTTCTGGCCCGGATGAGTCATGAAATCCGCACCCCGCTGAACGGTATTATCGGGATGTTGGGGTTGCTGGAGGCCGAAGTGACGGACAAGGCCCGGCAAGACCGGGTGCGAACGGCACACCGCTCGGCCCGCGAATTGCTGGAGATCACCAATGACATCCTGAATTATGCCAGCAGTGAAGACAGCGGCAATCGCACGAACCCTGTGCATTTTCACCTGCGCGATCTGGTTGGCCAGCTTGGTCACCAGCTGCAGTCGCTGGCAGCAAAGACGGGGCTGCAAACCGTTGTTGAACTCGCAGAGCCCGCCCCTCCGGTGCTGTTCGGCGATGTTGTGAAAATCCGTCAGATACTGGGCAACCTGATCTCGAACGCGGTCAAGTACACCAAGCGCGGGACTGTCACGCTTACCGTGGACCATGCGGTGGCGGACGACACCGGACAACCTGTTGTCAGCTTCACGGTGGACGACACCGGAATAGGCATGACGCGCGAAGCTATCGCTCAGGCCTTTGACGCCTATTCGCGGACAGCAACCGTGAAACGCGCGGGAATTGAAGGGCTCGGCCTCGGCCTTGCAATATCGCGTAATCTGACCGAAGCGCTCGGCGGGGCGCTGAGCATTGAAAGTGAGCCCGGCGTCGGCACCCGGTTTACTCTGACCGTCCCGTTGATGCCCGGCGATGCCGATTGTGTGGCCGAAGACGAAACCCACTTGTCCGAGGCTGATCTCAACCGCAATGTCCTGGTGATCGACGATCATGCGGTGAATCGCATGGTCGCACGCGGATATCTTGAGCGGCTGGGCTGTCGGGTGCAGGAAGCCGAAACCGGAATGGCCGGATTGAAGTGCTGCCGCGACAACCGCTTCGATCTGATCCTGATCGATCTTGATTTGCCGGACATGCGGGGCGAGGAAGTGGCCGCACGGATCGGTGCCGGGGAACACGCACCGATGCTGGTCGCGTTGACGGCGCATCTGATTGACGACACGAAACAGAACCGCGCCCAATTAGGTGTTGCCCGCATTCTAGCCAAGCCGATCTCGCCCAGAGCTTTGACGGAAGTTCTTTCGCCCGTCAGCCCAACCGAAACACCCCTGCGCGAAACCGCGGTTCTGGACAGTCTTCGCAGCGATATTTCAGATCTGGGCCCGGAAACAACCGGGCTGATCGTTTCCGAGTTTCTGCGCGCATTGCCCGAGGCTTTGGAAACGATCAAATCCACACGGGCCGATCAACAACGCAAGGCCGCCCACCGGTTGAAAGGGGCCGCCTCGAATTTCCAGCTTGAGGCGCTGTGTACGCTGCTTGCCGAGTTGGAGGCACAAGACTGTGATGCCAGCGAGGCCCTGTTGGATCGGGTTAGCGCCAGTGCCAAGACCGCGGCATCAACCCTTGAAGCGGCGGCTGCAGAGGCGGGGCTTCAGGTCGAGGCCGGATCAACGAAGTGATAGCCCTGACCATGTTGGGTCAGAATCCATTCTGGATTGGCCGGGTCCTTTTCCAGCTTCTTGCGCAGCCGTCCAACCACCACATCGATCATCCGGTCGTTGGCGCGGTTGGAGCTGCGGCCGATCAATTCGGAGAGCCGCGCGCGGCTGAGCGTCTGCCCAGGGTGATCCGCAAGCGCGGTCATGATCGCGAATTCCTGAGGTGTAAGTGTTTCTGTTCTTGCTGCCGAGACCAACCGGTGTCGAATCCGATCAAAACACCAAACGCCAAATAATTCGACCGGTGGAGGGCCCTCGGGTGCCTGCCCGATATCCGCAATCCGGGCCAACAGGTTTTTCACGCGCGCCGCCAACTCACGTTTGTCGAATGGTTTCGTCACATAGTCGTCGGCGCCCATTTCCAATCCGACGATCTTGTCGACCTGATCATCGCGGGCTGTCAGCAGAATGATACCGACCCGTGATTTTGCCCGCTGTTCACGGGTGATCGTCAGGCCATCCTTTCCGTCCATGTTGATATCAACCAACAACAGATCCGGCGGATCGTATTCGATGATGCTCTCCATCTCGTCCGCGTCCTCGGCCATGCTGACACGATGCCCCTGTTCTTGCAGGTAAGCGGCAAGCCGCAACCGGGTTGTGCGGTCGTCTTCGACAATGAGGATATGCTGCGCCATATGCTGCTTTTACATTTCTTTACATATTCGGACAACCGCAGTTGTGCGCAATCAAAGCGACAGCTTTGCCCAAGAAATATTGTGCGCCCAGAAGCCAGCCACAGGAGGCCCGATATGTCTTTCTCAACGCCAACCCGCCGCGCCTTTTTGCAAGGGGGTATCGCCACCTTCGGCGCAACTGCTCTGATGAATTCCACTGCACTTGCAGCGCTTGACCCCAACTCATTCGGGGGCCGCACATTCCACGCGACCCATTTCGGTCCGTTTGAGGCCGTGGTCCGCGATGGCAAGCTGATCGGCATCAACAAAATCATGGAGCTTGATGCCCGTCCCACCGAGATGCTGGCCTACGGCGTCATGGACCGTACCTATGACAAGAGCCGGATCAACTATCCAATGGTGCGAAAATCCTATCTGGAAGGTTGGGAAAGTGGCGACATCAAGCCTGAATTGCGCGGCAAGGAGGAATATGTCCGCGTCGATTGGGATACCGCCTGGAGCCTGGCAGCGAAGGCTTTGCTGGATACTGCCACCAACCACGGAAACGAAGCAATCTTCAGCTCGTCCTATGGCGGCTGGTCGAATGCCGGCGTGTTCCGTCCGAATGTTCTGCAGGGGCGTTTGATCAATCTGATGGGCGGCTGCACGAACACTGCGGGCGACTGGTCGGCCGGTGCCGGACAGGTTTGCCTGCCTCATATCATCGGCGACATGGAAGTTTATTCCGCGCAATCCGCCTGGGAAACCATCCGCGACAATACCGAACTGTTTGTGCTTGTCGGCTGTGACCCGATCAAGAACAACCGGATCGAGTACCGCGTGGCTGACCACGGCATGTATGCCCATTGGGAAGAAATCCGCGATGCGGGCGTCAAGTTCATCTCGATCAACCCGCAGCGCACCGCCAGCGACGACTATCTGAACGCAGAATGGAAGCGGATCATACCAAACACCGATACCGCCCTGTTCCTGTCGATGGCCTATCATGCGCTGGAAAACGGTCTGGAAGATCAGACCTATATGGACAAGTACACAGTCGGCAGCGACAAGTGGATTGCCTATGTGAAAGGTGAAACCGACGGCACACCGAAAACACCCGCCTGGGCCTCGGCAATCACCGGCATTGACGAGCAGGAAATCAAGGATCTTGCCGAACTCATCGCGTCGTCGAAAACCAGCATCGCGGGTTCCTGGGCCATCCAACGCGCCCAGCATGGCGAAATGGCCTATTGGTCGCTGATCAACTTTGCGGCCTTGCTTGGCAAGATCGGTAAACCGGGCGAGGGTGTCGGGTTCTCGTGGCACTACGGTAACGGCGGTATGCCTCAGGGTGGCAACGCCACACCGGTCGGCATGAGTCAGGGCCGGAACTTCGTCAAGAAGATCGTCCCGGCCTCGCGCATTACCGAGGCGCTGGAAAGCCCGGGCGTGGATTTCTTCTATAACGGACAGACCAACACCTATCCCGACATCAAGATGATCTTCAACGCCGGCAACAACTTCATGTCGCACCAGCAGGATACCAACCGGCTGATCCGCGCGCTTGAGAAGGTCGACACCATCGTCTCTGTCGATGTGTGGTGGACAGCTGCAACCCGTTGGGCCGATATCGTTCTGCCTGCGGCCTCGACACTGGAACAGGATGACATCACGTCGGGCGGCACCTATTCGAACGACCGTGTCTACGCGATGAAGAAAGTGATCGAACCCATTGGCGAAAGTCTGCCCGACTACGAAATTTTCGAAGGTCTGGCTGACAAGCTGGGTCTGTGGGCGCAGTTTACCGACAGCGAAGACAAGATGTATCACATCAAACTGGCCTACGAGGCTTCGGGCGCGGCCAAAGAAACCCCGTTCGAGGAGTTCTGGGAAAAGGGTTATGCCCGGATGCCGGTACCTGCAGAGGCCCGGAAATGGGTACGGCACGGCGAATTCTATACCGACCCGGAAGCAAACCCGTTGCACACAGCCTCGGGCAAGATCGAGATGTTCTGCGAAAATATCGCAAATATGGAGATCGAGGACTGTCCCGGTATGCCCATGTGGATGGAGAAACACGAATACCTCGGCAACGCCAAGGAAGGTCAGTTGCATGTCGTGTCACCCCACCCGTGGTACCGCCTTCACAGTCAGATGGACCAGTCGGCAACGCTGCGTGGTATCTATAAAGTTCAGGGGCGCGAGCCGGTGCGGATCAATGCCGAAGACGCCGCAGCACGCGGTATCGAAGACGGCGATCTGGTCGAGCTTTACAACGACCGGGGCACCGTTATCGCCGGGGCCGTTGTCAGTGACGAGATCATGCCAGGCGTCGTTTCGATCTACGAAGGTTGCTGGCCGTCGCTGGACAGCAAGGGACGTTGTAACTCGGGTCTGGTGAACTTCCTGACTTCGACACAGCGCGCATCGGGTCTCAGCGAGGCCACGTCTGCCAACACGGTACTGATCGAAATGCGCAAATGCGAAGACCCGGAAGGGCCGAACATGGCCTACGATAAACCGGCGATCATCGAAGACATGGAGCTTGCCGCGATTGATGACGACAAGCTTGGTCTGGAGCGGCTCGAAGCTTTGACGGCATCTCTTTATGCTGACATGACCCCGGGCGAGAAGATGTTCTTCCAGCGCTGTACTGTCTGTCACGCCCCACGGGAAGTGACCCATTACACGCAACAACAGTGGAAAGGTATCGTGCCGTCGATGTTCGAACGGGCCGGCCTTGATGACAGCGAACGCGAACTTGTCATGGAATACTTGATGATGAACGCGGCCGACGCCAACTAAGACACCGGAGACCAGCGCGGCCGGGTCAACGCCCGGCCGCGCAACACTTAAGATAATCCCCATTACTTGCAGGAGGGTCCGATGCTGGACAACACAAACAGCAGTGGTTGCGGCCAGAATGCCTACCCTTCTGACCTGACCCCCATCAAAACTGCGCGCATTAGCGCATCTTCGACATCCAAAAGAAAAGCGCGGTATCCGCTAACTCCGCTGGTCGATGGTTTTGGCCGAACCGTCAATTATCTGCGCCTGTCCGTCACCGACCGCTGCGACCTGCGCTGCACCTATTGCATGGCCGAGAAGATGTCCTTTCTTCCCAGGCGCGACCTTCTGAGCCTCGAAGAGCTGGCCCGCCTCAGCGACATTTTCATTCGGCGCGGTGTGCGCAAGCTGCGCATTACCGGAGGCGAGCCTCTGGTGCGCCGCGATGTAATGGATTTGTTTCGGGATGTGTCGCGGCACCTGCGATCCGGCGTGCTGGATGAATTGACACTCACCACCAACGGAACATTGCTGGCACACCACGCGGATTGCTTGGCGGCTTGCGGTATAAAGCGGATCAACGTCTCGCTCGACACGCTAAACCCGGATCGATACCGCAGCATGACACGGCTTGGTGATATTCGCATGGTTCTGGCTGGGCTGGATGCCGCGCAGGACGCGGGCCTGAAGGTCAAGCTGAACGCGGTTGCCAGCCGAGGTGCGTTCGAAGACGAAGTTGACGAATTGATCCGCTTTGCCCATGGGCGCGGCATGGGTTTGACCCTGATCGAGGAAATGCCACTGGGCGATACTGGCCTGGACCGAAATAATAGTGTGTTGTCCCTGCGTGTTCTGCAATCGGACCTGGCGCGCCGATGGACGCTGACCCCGCTAACCCGTAGCTCTGGCGGTCCGGCGCGCTACGTTCGGGTTGCAGAGACTGGTGGCCAGCTTGGGTTCATTTCCCCGATGTCCTGCAATTTCTGCGCACTCTGCAATCGGGTGCGGGTCAGTTGCACCGGACGCCTTTACACCTGCATGGGCGACGAAGGATCGGTTGATCTGCGCGCAAGCCTGCGCCGATCCGAGGACGAGGTATCGTCCGCCATTCGAAGCGCGTTGCTGACCAAGCCTGAACGTCACCGCTTCGACATTTCCCAGATGTCAAAACCAGCCGTAGCGCGGCACATGTCCGCGCTTGGCGGATGAACCTCTTATAACCTCACAGCGAAACGTAAGATGAAACTCGGATCTCCAACCACAGCCACCCCGCATGCTCTTGCCCCGGTTTCGGTGTTTGCCGAAACCATTGAGGTCCAGATGCTGAACCAAGGTGAAGCGGGAACAATTGTGTTTGAACCGCGATTTGTCTCTGCTCTGGTCGGTGATATCGTGGTCTTCCGCGCAGCGGACAAGGGTCACAATGCCGAAACCGTCAAAGGTGTGGTTCCCGGCGGGCAAGCGCCTTTCGTAGGCAAGATCAATGAAGAGGTTGAGCTGACTTCCGATGGCATGATCGGGGTTAAATTCAAACCGCATCTCGGGATGGGTATGGTTATGGTCATGGAGGACGGCGCTCTTGCTATGCAGGACGGGTTCCTCAACGCCAAGTTACCCAAGAAAGCATGTGAAGAAATCATTTCCGAAAGCATGAGCTAACAAAAAGGAGAGTTGAAGATGACCAGAGATCTGCCCGGCGCCGCAGGTGCGCTTGCCAATAAACACCCCGCCATCTGGGACGCCTATTCCGCACTCGGATCAGCAACCGCAGAGGCGGGGAACCTCACGGAACGCGAACGTCGACTTGTTAAACTGGCACTCGCGATCGGCGCTGCGTCCGAGGGAGCGGTACATTCACATAGCCGTCGGGGGCTGGCCGAGGGAATTCCGGTCGAAGATTTGCAACAGGTCGCGCTTTTGGCGATTGGTCCGCACGGGCTTCCGCGTGCCGTCGCAGCGGGAACGTGGATTTCGGACGTGACCGAGACGTAAACAAACGCGAGTAGTGAGATCCTAACCACGTGTTGCTCGCACTCTGACTCAAGGTAACTCCTGACGGATGTGTCGCAAAATTTGTTGCCCAATTGACGAGCATGCAGGGATTGACGTTTGTTCCTATCGAATAGGAATTGAACAGGTTTCAGAACGATCTCCTTGAAAGGCTGCCATTCCCTCAAGGATGTGGTTTTGTACGCAGTTTACTTTTATCTGCGGTACACAGTGTCTTATCGTGACCTTGAAGAGATCATTGCCGAACGCGGTGTTCTGGTTGACCACGCTACTCTCAATAGGTGGGTTGTGAAGTATTCGCCGGTGGTTGCTGCACGTGCGAAATCGAAGAAGCGCCCGACACAGAATTCCTGGCGCATGGACGAAACCTACGTACGTGTTCGTGGCAAATGGATGTACCTCTATTGAGCGGTCGACAAAGCAGGAGACACTCTTGATTTCATGCTGTCTGAGCGCCGGAACGGAACTGCGGCAACAAAATTCTTTGCCAAAGCGCTGTCGTCAAATGAAACCCCCGCCAAGATCGTCATCGACAAGAGCGGAGCAAACAAATTCGGAATTCGCGAAATCAACAGAATCCTGAAGCGCTACGGTTGTCCGGCCACTGTGCAGGTGATCAGGTCCAAATACCTAAACAACATCGTGGAACAGGATCATAGATTTATCAAACGTCGCGTGCGTCACATGTGTGGGTTCAGATCTTTCGAATCTGCGTCACTAACCGGGACGGTATCGAGGTCGCCAACATGATCCGAAAGAGACAATTTCCAAATACAACTATATCCGGATTTCGACTGTTCGTTCAGTTGGCAGAAAAAGTGTTCCCAGTGAAATGCCAGAACTTACCGCTCAATAAAGTTTGCGACATAACCAACTTAGGCCTGCTACGAAGGCAATGATTTTATCATTGCAGCACACTCTCAGCGTTTGCTTCGAACGGCATTCCCACGTTAATTACACGACTGAAAGACAGGCACATTCCGCAAGGTGATTGACACGCTGGGTTGTGCTGCCTTGAATAAGGGCTCCAACTGAGCCCAATCCGCGACGCCCAGTCACAATCAAATCAGCATTGCAATCCTTCGCACAATTGATGATATTCTCTGCTGGATCACCAGTTTCCAGATGTGTTTCTGTAACGGCTTGACTGTATTTTTCTGCAATAGCCTTTCCAGCAGAAAGAATTGTCTCCCCCGCTTTTTGCACTTCTTCGGCTGATGGCATTGTAGTGGCTGCATGGTAGCCTGCAACAGCTCCCAGCGCGAACGCAACCGTCTGCGGCTGCGGAGTGTGCACCAGATGAATATCCGAGCCGTACTTCTGCGCTAGATCGCAAGCCACGCTAAGCGCTTTTTCTGAAGCTTCCGAACCATCCAGTCCGACAACAATTTTATTGAACATTTCTTCCTCCTAAACTCGGTGTTAATAGCCTGCCCACAGACACACATTTTTTATTGAATAGAAGGTAGGTTACCGTACAACGGACAACACCGTAAACGCACTTTTGATCAGCTTCTTTTTCACCTGTGCTAACTGCAAAAGAATTATTGTGGCTGCCGGGCGATCATCAGTTTCGTGGTTTCACTACTTTTTCTGCAACGTGCTTCTGGTCGTCCTGCTCCGTTGAGCGCTCAGATTGGTAAAGCGGGTCCTGCCGTTTGGTGCCACCAATAAAGGCAAACCAATAAGCCAGGGCGACGCCACCTGCCCCACCAACAATATTGCCCAAAGTAACCCACAGCAGATTGGTCGCTGCAGCGAAAATCGGCACAGTTGCCCCCGCTGCCCAGCCCTGCGGGAAGAAATACATATTTGCAATCGAGTGCTCGAGCCCCAACAACACAAATGCGGTGACGGGCCACAAGACAGCCAGGACTTTACCAGCTACAGTGCGGGCGGCGAAGGACAGCCATACGGCAAGGCAAACCAGTCCATTGCATAAAGCCCCGCGGGCGAATGCTTCCATCGGCTCCAATCCCGCTTTGGCATTGGCTATCGCCGCAGCAGTGCTACCCATCGGCCCCTCGAGCAGGCCGGTAAAGACAAAAGCCAACGCAAGTCCGATGGCACCCGCGAGGTTGCCAACATAGACAATTCCCCAGCTTCGGAACAACAAGCTCAGCGGTATCTTGCGGTCAACTGCCGCCATTACCATCAGAACATTGCCTGTGAACAATTCTGCCCCGCCTGCGATTACCAGGATAAGTCCAAGCGAAAACACTGCGCCACCCAGAACACGGACCGGCCCCGAAGTGCTGTCTGCTCCAGTGATCGCCATTGTATATGCTGCTGCGCCAAACCCTATGAACGCTCCGGCGAGCATTGCAAGAACAAACATGGGCGCCACTGGCAACTTTGCTTTTGCCACCCCGGCAGTCTCGACTAACGCTGCAATTTCGGCAGGCTTGTGAGCATCAAACGGGGTCGGGGTGTTCATATGGCCCTCCAATGTTAGTGCGGATAAACGTAACAGGAAGCTAACGGCCTGTCTTGTGACCTGAAAAATGCGCGAATAGAACCGCAAGTGTTCTCCGCTCCACTGAGGTTCAGAAAGGTCCGCCAAGGACGATTTCTGGCAAACGGAAATGGCGAAAAGAACCCGTGCTGCCTTGACAGCATTGGGTGACGCGGGGCGCGATAGAGCGCGTAGAATGAAATTTCTATTGGCTGCTCCTGCCTAATAGAGGCAAGCTATTTTGATTTAACGCAATGCACCGTGTCGCGTTTTAAGTATGTTCTACTTGTATTATTAACTGATGTTCGCTGGATTATGAAAAAGCGCCTAAGTGCAATGCTGATTGTCATTACCCTGCTTCTTGTGGGTGCGGGCGCGTACATGCTGGTCTCAAACGGCAACAATGAATTGCCTGTTGGGTTTGTACAGGGCAATGGGCGGATCGAGGCTGAACAAGTAGAAATAGCCCCTACCTTTGCGGGGCGCGTTGCACAGGTCATGGCGGCCGAGGGCAGCTTGGTTTCGTCGGGTGCACTGCTGGTTGAAATGGATACAGATGAATTGTCTGCCGCCCTTGACCGGGCCAGTGCCGAAGTTGCACTGGCCCGCCAATCCAAGGCCGAAGCTGAGGCTGTTGTCATCCAGCGAGAAAGCCAGCAGCGTCGCGCATCGCAAGAGCTTGACCGGGCAAAGGCATTGCTGGCCGGTCAGAATATCTCGATGACTGTCTTTGAAGATCGTGAGACCGCGTTTCAGGTTGCCGATGCCGTGCTGGGCGCGGCTAAGGCCCGGGTAGCAACGGCGGATAGCCAGATTGCCGCCGCAGAGGCTGAGGTACGCCGGATCGCGGCACAGATAGAGGATGGTTCTCTCATCGCTCCCGTGCCCGGGCGTGTTCTGTATCGACTGGCCGAGCCCGGCGAGGTTGTCGGAGCGGGCGAACCGATCCTGACGTTGCTGAGTTTGGAAAACGTCTATATGGAGGTCTTCCTGCCTGCCCGCGAAGCGGGGCTTTTGCCCATTGGCGCCGAAGCGCGTATCGTGCTTGATGCGTTGCCGGAATTTGCCATTCCTGCAACCGTCACCTTCGTCTCTCCCGAGGCTCAATTCACTCCCAAGCAAGTCGAAACTTTGAGCGAACGCGAGCAGCTGGTTTTTCGCGTTCGGGTTCGCATTCCCAAAGATCTGGTTTTAGAGCGGATCGAGCATGTTAAAACCGGCCTGCGCGGCATTGCGGTGATCCGGCTTTCTTCCGATGGCGCATGGCCAGAATATCTGGACAGACGAATTCCGCCCGAGCTGTTCGAATGAGCGCCGAGGCGGGCTCATCTCGTTTTTGCATCAACGGTGTCACACACAGGTACCGGCAGCATGTCGCGCTGGATAACCTGTCGCTCGATCTGCCAACTGGTCAGCTTATCGGATTGATCGGGCCGGATGGGGTTGGGAAATCTACGCTGCTGGGATTGATCACCGGCGCAAAGAAGCTTCAGTCCGGAAATATTGATGTTCTCGGGGGCTCGATAGACAGCCGCGCGCACCGTCACCGCGTGTGCCCGGCGATCGCATATATGCCACAGGGGTTGGGCCGCAACTTGTACGCGGAACTGTCGGTGCGTGAGAATCTCGAGTTCTTTTCGCGTCTTTTCGGACAGGGGCAACAGGAACGTGAAATCCGGATCCCGGCCTTGCTGTCAGCGACGGGGCTTGCGCCTTTTTCGGACCGGCTTATGGGCAAGCTTTCGGGTGGAATGAAGCAGAAACTCGGACTGTGTTGTGCGTTGATCCACGACCCGAAACTTCTGGTGCTGGACGAGCCGACGACCGGAATTGATCCCCTGTCGCGGCGCCAATTCTGGGCGCTGATCCACGCGGTCCGGGAGGAAACGCCCGGTCTCTCCATACTGGTTTCAACGGCATATATGGAGGAAGCTGAACAATTCGATTTTATCGTCGCGATGGATGCCGGTCGGGTGATATTTCATGGCTCTCCAGCCGAGCTGAAGGGTGAAGCCAGGGACCTTGAAACGTCATACCGACAGCTTCAGGCGCAAGGAGAGCCCCGGTTTGTGCCGAACAAGGCACCAATGCACCATCAAGGCGCAGACCCGGTGATCACGGCGCGTGGGTTGACCCGGCGCTTTGGCGATTTCACCGCGGTAGACGGTGTCAAATTCTCGATCCGCCGAGGCGAAATCTTTGGCTTCCTAGGATCGAATGGCTGCGGCAAGTCAACTACCATGAAAATGCTGACGGGCCTTCTGCCAGCAAGTGAGGGAGAGGCATTGCTGTTCGGCAGGCCGGTAGATGCGCGCGATCTTAGGATGCGCCGCGAGATCGGGTATATGAGCCAGGCATTCTCGCTTTACGGCGAGTTAACCGTTCAACAAAACCTCCAACTGCACGCCCGCATTTTTGCGATCAAAAATCGTGTGGAACGCATTGATGAATTGGCCGAACGTTTTGGCCTGACCGCACATATGGACACGCTGGCGACGGCGCTGCCGTTGGGTATCAAGCAGCGTCTTTCCCTGGCCGTCGCCGTGATCCACCAGCCCCGCGTGCTGATCCTGGATGAGCCAACCTCTGGCGTGGACCCCGAGGCCCGCGACTCGTTTTGGGCATTGTTAATCGAACTGTCGCGAGACGATGATGTAACGATATTCGTCTCGACCCATTTCATGACCGAAGCGGAGCGCTGTGACCGGGTCTCTTTCATGCACGCAGGCCGGGTATTGGCTGAAGGCACGCCAGATGAGTTGATTGCAGCAGCGCAGGCGGACAGCCTGGAAGAAGCGTTCATCGCTGTCCTGGAAGCCGCCGAGACCCCGGCACCGGTAGCAGCGCCCGATGTCTCGGTTGATGCGGTCTATCCGGGCGCCGCCGGGAGTATCGGGCGCATTCTGGCCTATGCACGGCGCGAAACAATCGAGGTTCTGCGCGATCGCGTGCGTTTGGCTTTTGCGTTCCTTGGCTCAGTGATCCTGATGCTGGTCTTTTGCTATGGGATCACTCTGGACATCGAAGATCTGGATTTTGCGGTACTCGACCTGTCTCAGGGACCAGAGAGTCGTGACTATATCGCCGAGATATCTGGTTCGCGCTATTTCAACCCTACGGGGCCACTGGCCAGTTCTGAAGATGGCCGCGAGAGGTTGGCCAAAGGAGACATTTCGCTGGTTGTCGAACTCCCACCCGATTTTGGTCGCAAGCTGCGCGCTGGTGAGCCAACTGAAGTCTTGGCAATTGTGGACGGTGCAATACCGTTCAAGGGTGAGACAATAGAGGGATATGTGGCTGGGCTTCACAGTTCGTTTCTGGAAGTAATGGCCCGCCAAAGTGGTGAGCACCCGGTCGAAATTGCCCGTATCGAACCACGCTTCCGATACAATCAAAGCTTTGAGAGTATCGCTGCGATGGCCCCAGCCATGCCCGCGATCCTGTTGATAATGCTGCCGGCCGTTTTGATGGCAGTCAGTGTCGCGCGGGAAAAAGAGTTGGGCACGATCACCAATTTCTACGCGACGCCAACTACGCGGCTCGAGTTTCTGGTTGGTAAACAGATCCCATACATCGCAATAGCATTCGTCAATTTCCTGCTTTTGGCGGCGATGACCATCTTCATTTTTGGCGTGCCCCTGAAAGGAAATCCGGTGCCGCTTGCAATTGGTGCTTTCCTGTATGTCTGGGCAACCACATCTTATGGACTGCTTATTGCGACCATGACGTCGAGCCAGGTGGCCGCAACCTTTGCCACAGCTATTGCGTCGGTGGTGCCCACCATTCAATTCTCCGGGCTGTTACAACCGGTCTCGACTTTGGAAGGCGGTGCTCAGGCGATTGGATCGCTTTGGCCGTCATCCTACTTTCTGCATCTGAACGTCGGCGCGTTCACCAAAGGCCTTGGCTGGAATGCACTTGCCCCCGACCTTCTGGCCCTGGCCTGTTTTGGACCGGCGCTAACCGTGATCGCTGCACTGTTACTCCGAGCGCAGGAGAAGTGAATGCAACGATTGTCCTGCATATTCTGGCTTGGTTTGAAAGAAATGATGAGCCTCCGGCGTGACTGGGTGATGATGGCGCTGCTTGTCTGGTCATTCACGCTAGCACCCGTCATGGAGGCAACGGGTGTTTCAAACTCGGTCAACAACGCATCCATCGCTTTTGCCGACGAGGATGGATCGACCCTTTCACGCTCACTTGCCTCTGCATTTTTTCCGCCCGAATTTCAGCCCGTCGCCGAGATCGCACCGGGCACCGGGGCCGAAATGATGGATGCCGGGCTGTTCCTGTTTGTGGTGGCGGTACCACCGGGGTTCGAGAAAGATGTTCGTGCCGGACGCTCACCAGAAATTCAGGTTCTGATTGATGCGACAGCGATGGAGCAGGCCGGGATCGGTGCGAACTACATCATCAATATCCTGAACGCCGAGATCCGGCGTTTTGCCATCGGTGCGAACTTGTTGAACCCGCCTCCCATCGACATCATCGTGCGCAGTGCCTTCAATCCGAACCGCGACACTGTCCGTTTCGCCGGTATCGTCGCGCTGATCGGCCAGATTATGTGGCTGACCACAATCCTCACGGGTGCCGCCATGATCCGCGAGCGTGAGCATGGAACAATCGAACATCTGCTGGCGATGCCGCTTACCCCGTTTGACATTGCAGTCGCCAAGATTTGGGCAAACGCGGCGGTGGTTCTGGTCGCAACTGCCTTGTCGTTGTCCTTTGTTATGCAAGGTTTCCTAGGGATCAGCATCGCGGGATCGAAGGTGTTGTTTCTGTTTGGAACCGCGCTTTTTCTCTTCACAGCGACGGCGCTTGGGGTGTTTCTTGCGACGATTGCGCGCTCAATGGCGCAGTTCGCACTTTTGGTTATGCTGACGGTCCTTCCGATGTTGATGCTGTCAGGGGGAGAGACGCCAATCGAGGGGCAACCCGGCTGGCTTCAGATCGGAACATCCATCCTCCCGTCCCGCCACTACATGTCGGCCAGCCAGTCCATCATTTTCAAAGGTGCCGGGATTGAGACGGTCTGGGCAGAGTTTGTGTGGATGGCGTGTCTCGGGGCGATCCTTCTGGCAACAAGCCTGCTGCTTTTTAGACGCTCGGTGGCGCAAGAGTCTTAGAATAAGCCGTTGAACCTGAGCCAAGCTAGGCGTCTGACAGAACACCCGTTTGCGCAAGATCAAGGCCCGAAGGCCCGTAATTCGGCATAATTCTACTTCGCCCTTGTCGCACTAAAGAAGGAGGTTCAGAAAATGCTTGAAGACAAAAAGTCCCCGCAACTGTTCGCCGGAACACATCCGCTCTCCGATAGTTTTCGACGCGAAATGGAAACCGTGATGTCGCGGTTTTTCGGAGGTGCGGCACCATTCTTGCCACTGGGAACAGCCGCTCAGCGCACCGGTTTTCCATCTCTTGATATGACGGGTGCGATTTCGCCAGCAATTGACATTCACGAGACAGATACCGCGATAGCTTTGACAGCTGAATTGCCCGGCCTAAAAGAAGACGACGTCGAAGTCGAAATCAAGGACCGTCGGTTGACACTGCGTGGCCAGAAGAAGATCACGCATGACGATGCGGGCGACCTGCGCGTCAGCGAGAGAAGCTATGGAAGCTTCGCCCGGACAATGACGCTCCCGGATACTGTTGACTGCGAGAAGATAACTGCCGAATTCGACAAAGGTGTCCTGCACATCAACATGCCGAAAACCGAACCTCAGGATCCCAGGCGAAAGATTGAGGTCTCATCCAAATAGGCGCGTTGTCTGTCCTACCGCTTTCATCAGATCGGGGCCACCTGCGCGAAAGGCTGGTCTGTGACGGCCCGTTCTTTGATTACGTCACCTTTGCGCCTGTTTATCCGGCGGACATGATTGGCCACCGGAGACTCTTCCCGGGAGTATTCTGATTGCATGCGTTGCTCCCAAACGTAGCGGTACTGAGGTTGCACATGGTAATGTGCTCGTAGCTCTATTGAACAGGGATGGACCATGCGGACATCTGATCAAGGCAACACGGGAGATGATACAGTTAGCGTGCGTGCATTCTTGGAGAGCTTGACTGGCCCATCCCGTGGAGCCGTAGTCTGGCTTGCCGATAACGCTGTTTCCGCCTCGGTCGGTCCGGACCGTACCTTGAGGCTGAGACCGAAAGAAGACGTGCCAACTCATGACGAAGACATTGCGACCTTTCAGTGGTCAAATGACGGGTACACGTTAAACGCGTTGTTTGATCGGGAAATCTGGGTCAATGGTCAAAAGGTCGTTTCGGCTGATCTTAGGCATGGCGACATGATCGAGTTTGGCGAAGAAGGCCCGATGTCGCGCTACAGGGTGTGCAATCACTCATTCCCCGCGCATCACACGGTCGAAGATATATTAAGTGACGCGTTTGCTTATACGAGGACAAGCCGTCGACCGTTCACCAGAAAAATGTCCGGCGCTCTACGCGACAGCGGGCGTAGGCTGGCGTCACAAACCACAATTCTGTTCAGAGTCACTGTTATCGGCGCAATCATACTGATCGCCGTATTTGGGCATTTGCTCTTTAAGAACGACAGGAAGCTGGCGGACAGCCTGGAACGAGAATCCCGCAAGATTGAAGCGGTAGCCGTCATGCTGGCGCAGACCCGGGAAGATGCGCTGACGCCCGAGGATTTGGGGGCACTCAAAGACGCTTTCGAGAGCCAGGTGCTGTCCACCGAGCAACGTCTTGGCACGCTGGAGGAGCGCGCAGGCGCATCAACGCGGATAATCACAGCCTCTACACGTTCCGTCGCATTCGTTCAGGGTGCCTATGGATTGCGACAGATCGAAAGCGGGAAATTGCTGCGGCATGTGGTTGGCTCCGATGGCGAGAATCTGAAAACACCATTTGGACAGCCGTGGCTCGAACCAGATGCAATGGGCAAGCCTGCAGAATTCCAGTTCACCGGAACCGGGTTTCTCTTGCAGGACCCGCCGCTGTTGGTGACCAACCGTCATGTCGCATTGCCCTGGACCACAGGCGACCGGGCGCAAGCCCTGCAAGCCGCCGGCCTGGAGGCCGAGATGCTGAGTTTGTTGGTCTATCTGCCAGATCAGACGGCACCAATAAAAGCTGTCTTGCACGCAGCGAGCGAAACCGCAGATCTGGCGCTTCTGTCTATTGATGCCACACGCGTTCAGGGTCTTGGGCTGTTGCTTGCCGATGAACCTCCGCGAGCGGGCGAAGAAGTTTTTCTGCTCGGGTATCCGACAGGCCTCAAGGCGCTGATCGCGCAGGCTGGTCCGGACTTTCTGAAAACACTTGAAAGCAAAGGCGGCGTTGATTTCTGGACCATTGCGACCCACCTTTCGGAACAAAGTAAGATCCGACCCTTGGCCAGCCGGGGGATAGTAGCCCAGACCAGTCCCGGCGCGATAGTGTATGATGCGGAGACCACAACCGGAGGAAGCGGAGGACCTGCATTGAACCGAAGCGGTAGGGTGGTCGCGATCAACGCCGCGATCTTACCCGAATTTGGCGGCTCGAACATTGGCGTTCCGGTGTCGCACCTCAAGACACTTCTCGATGAAAGCGATTGAATCGCGTATTCACTCGCTTGTCCGATAAGGTGAATTCTGCACAAGAAAAACCACGGCCAGTGGAACGATGACAGAGATCGCGCCCACAGCAATCAGCAAATTCCCCAAGTGACTATAGTCAGCGACGGAGGTAACCGTGCCCGATCTGGGGTCGGTCACGGCGCGGGTCACGACAAATACCTGGTTCAGGTATTTTGTGCCCAGGCTGCTTGCTGACAATGCCATGTTGGTGAATGACGCCATGACCGCAAAAAAGGTAGCCTTCAGATGTGTTGGAGCGTTGCGTGCGATCCAGGCCAACATCGGAACCATCGCGATCTGGCCCAGCGGTGACTCGACGGCTGTGTCGAGTATGGCGATGAACCTTGCATCCACGACCCCGCCAGTGCGCGCAGCCGTCCACTCATGCACCCCGTAGTACAAGGCAAGGTTCGGAAGAGCCAGCACACCGGCGGCAATCGTTAGTAACACCACAACCTGCGCAATCGAACGACTGGCCATAAACGGCCTGAGGATGATCAGGCCAAGCAGTGCTAGCAGTGAGGTCAGGAGCGCCAGAATTGCGAGAAACTGTTCGTCAAACCCAAGCTCGTCAATCTCGAACCAGGTCAAACCCGGCCCTGGCAGAGGGACTGCGCGAAAAACGAAAATGATGGTCGCAGTCCCGATCAGAACTTTGGCCTGTTTCGGCTTCAGCTCTCTAAGCAACCGCGACATGAGGTAGAGAATGACTGTGAGCGACACCGCAAATACAGTCTCTTGCGCAAAGGCGAAATCTGCGGTTCCCAACACTACGCTGAGTACAACAAACGCAAGTCCCCCTAGCAGTATCGGCCATCTGACTTTGGTGGTTTGGTCCGGTTTGTGTGGGAGATGGCCAAGACGAATGAGGCGACGCTGTATAAAAGCATGAAGAACTACTCCGCTGACCGATAGCAAGGGGATGACCAGAGCGACGAGATAGACCTGACCGTAGAGAACCAAACGATCCTCTTTTTCGAAATCCTCCGCCCCCGAAAAAATCCAGATGTTTACTGCGGCGACCCCTGCAAACCCGGATATGATCGCGATCCTGCCGAGGGTCTGCATGGTGGTGTGCCGGGTACGAACTTCTTCCTGGGTAAATGCGCGCCCATCTTGATCAACGTGCGGCACCGCCTCGACTGTCATGGCATCTGCCACGACGTCCTGAATGGCATAACCTGAAGGTGCCAGGATCAAGGCAACGACGTACCAGTCCTCAAGCAGCATAACGCCCGCCATCTGATTGGGCGCAGTCACAAGCCCGTACATGATAAGCAACGACGCCGTAATAAGGGACGCGCCAACCAATATCAGCAGCGATTTCCAACGCCAGAACAGATCCACCAGATGCCCAAGCGGCATTTTCAGGATCCAGGGCAACCCGGCCCAGAACGCCAGCCCGGCAACAAAAGCAGCGGACAAATCCAGATAGTCCTTGAGGAAAAATGCACCGACGACGGATGTCAGCCCCGAAACTCCAGCTGCGAAGTAAACCATCAACGGTGGCAAGTAGGACCATTGCAATTGTGCGACCAGGTCAACGAAAGTCCGGTGCCACCAGTCGGAGAACCGCCTTCCAAATGCTGGTCGATCAGTATTCATGCGTCAGTCGGACCCCGTTCTGGTGACCCAGTGCTGTCGGTTTTCCTCTCAAAGTAATCCGGTGCCAAAAAGCAGCGCGCTGGTCAGCACCCCCAAAATTGGCACGATAAGCGGTACGCGGAAATGTTCCCGAGCTGAGCTTGGTTTGGCCTTCAACAATATCAACGAGATATTGACCAAGACAAACACTCCCAAAACGATCTGGGACGTGCGTTCTGCCAAGATGCCAATCGGCAGGGTTTGCGTCAGCAGAAGGATAATCGCCACAACCAACAGGGTCGCAACGACCGGTGTCTGCGTCATCTGTGGGACAGTCGCCAGTACCCTCGGTAAATGATCCCGGTCGGCAAGGCCGTAGATCACCCGTGACGCCATGATCATCTGGATCAGGACGCCATTGACTGTTGCAACGACCGCAACTGCAGCGAACCCTTGTTTGATTACTTCGGGTGCACCTGAAAAAACCAACGCAAGCGGCGCAGCCGAAGTCGACAAGGTATCGATCGGCACAACAAGCAGAACCGTCATCGAGGTTGCCAGATACAGACCTGTCGCCAGAACGAGCGTCAGTAGGATAGCTTTTGGGATTGTGTGGAGTGGGTCTTTTACCTCTTCAGCAACATTCGCCATGTCCTCGAACCCGACAAAGGCAAAAAAAGCCAGCAGAGATGCCGCAAAAACACCGCGCCAGGCATTAAGCTCGAGTCCGGGAACCATCTCACTGATTTCATAACCTTGCGGGTCCTGCACGGACATGCCCCAGCCGATCACAAACAGAAGCCCGGAAATCTCGATGATCGTGATCACCGCTGCAATAAACACCGATTGCGCGATACCCCACAACGCGATCAGCCCCATGACTGCTACAACACCGATAGTGAGTACCGAGGTTCCAATGCCAGTTAAGGTGTGAAGGTATGAAGCCGCCCCGATGGCAACGGCCGAGGCTGATATTATCCCAGATGCAGCGACCGCGAGCCCAACCAGAACCGCCATCCAGTTTCTTTGAAACCCCGCTTCGACATATGCCGCTTCTCCTGCACTTACGGGATAACGTGTTGCGAGTTCAGCGTACGACAAAGCCGTCAGCGAAACGACGAGCGCTGCAATAAGAAACGAAACAGCAGCGTAAGGACCGGCGGCCTCAGCGGTGGCACCAACAAGCACATAGATTCCAGCCCCGACGGTGACGCCGAGCCCATAAAGCGTAAGCATCGGGGTGTTGAGCGCGCGCCGAAGTTTAGGTGCTGGTGGATCGGCCGTGTGCATTGGCTTCCCTCCTCGATGGACAAACGCCTGTGTACCGAAACTACAGCGCGATTAAGAACACTGGTCACGAACGAGGGCCTCGCACTGCTGATTTCGAGTCCTTGCTCAAGCATTCATACTTCACTTTGTAGTATGCCGCTTTGCGTTGATCTACATCATTGGGTGCGATGGACCGATCAGCGAGGCAGGATCGACTGCGGCGCCCCCTTTCTGATGCCGCTTTTCCCAACTGGCACTCAATGACGGAATATGAGCGAGATCAATGAAGCGTTCATTCGATGCCGCGTATTCTCAACTAGAAATGCTGACTTTGGAGGAGGAACAGATGCCAGTTTGCCGCGCACTTCTTTTGTCGATGTTTGCTGCAAGTGCCGCACTGGCGCAGGATATTGACCCTCAAAACGGGCATGATCTCTACAGAACCTATTGTTGGCAATGCCATGGTTTCGAGGCCACCGGAGATGGCCCAATGGCGGAGATGCTGGCGATAAGGACGCCCGATCTGACAAGGCTCGAAGTGCAAAATGGCGGCGTTTTTCCGACTGAGGCGGTGGCGCGTCAAATTGATGGTCGCGCGCCACTGCTGGCACATGGCGGGGAAATGCCCATTTTTGGTCCAGCATTGGATTCGGATAAAAAAGTAGCGATTTCCATGCCTGACGGCCAACCGATGATAGTCGGCGTGCCACTGGCGAATGTGATTGCGTATCTTGAGGCTATACAGACCGAATAGTTTGGCACAAAGTCCACCTTTGGAACGCAGGACACCTCTACCACGTTTGCCGGCACTGGTTGATTTACATTAAGGCAAGTTTTCACGATCTCAGCTAATATTCAGCATTTAGAGATGAGGAGGAATCTCCGATGCCTGAAGAGAAACCAAAATCAAGTTACTCCAACCCACTTGTCGATATCTTCAAGCAGATGCAGCCGTCTGCTACAGCCAATCCGTTTTTAGACGCTCAGCTTGAGCAATTCTGGGACACGCAGGAAAAATCACTGAAAGAGGCAGAGGCCTTTGCTCAGCATTGGTTTGAGAGGCGTCACGAGGCTGTTCGAACCGCGCTTGAAGCTGCGCGCTCGGCATCTGCTGCAGACCCGACTGATCCAGCAAAAGCACTGCAATCCATAGCTGAGTGGCAGAAGCATTCAGCTGAACGCCTTGTGGCTGACGCTCAGGAATGGTTCGAAACAGTTGCCCGATGTGCAGCATATGCAGCGGAAACCGAAGCCCAAGCTGTGGAAAAGACAATGGATGATGTTTCAAGCACAGCAAAGAAGGCGGGTAAGTCTTCGAAATCCGATCCGGTATAATGAGCCGCATCACCGCAGAGGTCGGAATGATCGCAGCTGGAGCAATGGAAGGTAGCTAATATGTATAAAAACATTCTGGTACCAGTCGCGCTGGACAAAGATCACGATACACAGGCCTCATTTGAAGCTGCTCGTTTGCTGGCGAATGCCGATGCGGAATTCACAGTGCTTCATGTGCAGGAACCGATCCCTGCATATGTGGCATCTCAGATACCCGAGGAAGTTCTGGCAAACACGCGAAAAGAGCTTCAGGAAGGCTTACATCGGAACGCTGCAGAGCTACCGGGCGCGAAGCCGCGGCTTATCTCGGGGAGCGCTGGCCGAGCGATCGTTGATTTCGCAAATGAAAATGACATCGATTGCATAGTACTGGCCTCACACAAGCCGGGGATCGAGAACATTTTTATTGGGTCGACTGCGAACCGGGTCGTTCACCACGCCAATTGTTCTGTCCACGTGATCCGCTGAGTCGTCATGTGGCAGGTGCTCCAAGTCGAATGCTGGATGCTCGGCATGGCAACAGAGACGATGGCGTGAACTAGCGAACGATTGAGTGACGAGCTCCCTATTCGATGACAGACACAGAAAGCAGTCATTGGGACGCGATAGTTGTCGGTTCCGGTACATACCTTGGTCTGGGACAGCTATCTGGCAGGCGGTTTTTGGTATCCGGTCGATGGCGGCAATGCATTTACGGAACATCTGTTTCCGACAATCACGGTTGCAAACGGTGAAGCACGGACCGGTGTAAAGGTCGAGACACTTCTGACTAACGATGGCAAGATCGTCGGGCTGTACACATCTGAGGGCGAAGACGTCCTCTCAGATGTTGTCATATCCAAAATTGGCGTAGAGGCAATAAATGTGCCGCGCTATGCAGATGATACGGGAAGGACAAATCTTGACGATGCCAGCTGACCCTAACTACCGCCACATGATATCTGCAAAAGCTTGACCGTTTTTTTGTCACGCCGCCTCTTCTCAAGGCGCGCTTTAGCGAGATTAAGCTTCAATCGCGCAACCTCCAATTGTCGTAGCGCTCTATCTCGTTGATCGTGAAGTCTTCTAATAGGTGATCCCGGGTTGCCAAGAGACGATACGGATGGATGTTTCTTCGATGGAAACCACAACCACATTTCCTGTAATGCTGACATCAGGGCTCTGTCCGCATCTAGATAGCGTTGGAATTTTAGCTGAAGAACTCGGCGTCTGACTTTAAGATCTGTATGCATAGCTCGCCCAAAATCTGCTGCTGTCACTGTTCATGAGTATCAAGTCTTAAACGCATCTCATAGTGCAGAGTGTCATTTCGCAACCCATCCGGACTTTTGCATCAATGCCGTAAGAGGTTTCACTACAACTGCTCGCATCTATATATTGCTACCAAGCCTTTACAAATTAACACATTCATTTTATTGATTTCGTTATGAATCGTCATAACCCCCCAAAACCGCTGCACCGCCGCGCTTTTCTTTCCTATGGTACATGTTTTGCTGCATTAGCCATTCAAACCAAACCTGTGTTTGCCGACTTGCGGTTAGGTTCCTCGAAGCGCTTAGCGACATTGTCTGATGGATATTTGGTCCTGCCCCCTGAAATGGTCTTTGGAGCAATGCCACAGAATGAACTCATTGAGTTGTTGGCCCACCACCAAGCAGACCTGACCAAATATGAGCCAAGCTGCAATGTCGTGCTGTACCGCGATGATGAAAACACGGTTTTGTTCGACGTTGGTGCCGGGCCGGATTTCATGCCGACATCCGGTCAGCTTCCGGAGACCCTGGGCGCGATTGGGGTATCACCCGATGATGTCACACAGGTGGTCTTCACCCATGCGCACCCGGATCACATCTGGGGGGTGCTGGATGATTTCGACGATCCTCTTTTTCCTAATGCAACTTATCACTTCGGTCGTACGGAATGGGACTATTGGTGGAATCCTGCGACCGTAGATTCCATAGGTGCAGATCGCGCATCATTCGCGGTGGGCGCAAAGCGGCGCATGGAAGCGATCGAGGATCGTGTCGAATTCGTTGATGATGGGCAGGAAATCCTCCCCGGTATTGCTGCCCGGGCAAGTTTCGGACACACCCCCGGACATATGGCCTTTGAAATCCGCGATGGCAGCGATGCAGTGATGATTGTCGGCGATGCGATCAGTAATCCCCATGTCGCATTCGAACGCCCCGACTGGCACAGTGGCACGGATCAGGAGCCCGATACAGCAGCAACCACGCGCAAATTACTGCTGGATCAAATCGCGCATGAGCAAATGAAAGTCATTGGGTTTCACTTGCCTGACAGTGGAATTGGCCGCGTCGAACGGAATGGGTCTACCTATCGATTTATCGGAGAACCTTCATGAAGAAATCCACTTTGTTCGCTTGCCTCCTGGCAACAAATGCCTTGGCCAGTGAGGATATTGTCGATCAATACCCGCAAAGTCCGCTCTATTCCAAACCCGTTGAGTATATTCCCGGGGTATATACCGCCATCGGCGCGACTGCACCGCCCACTTATGAAAATTCGGGCCATAACAACAACCTCAGCTTCATCGTGACCGGAGAGGGTGTTGTCGTCGTTAACGGTGGAGCGGCATATGTACTTGCCGAGGCGCTTCACCAGGAAATTCAGGCGATCACCGATCAGCCTGTGAAACTTGTTTTCAACGAAAACGGTCAGGGGCACGCAATGCTGGGTAATGCCTACTGGTCCATGATTGGCGTGCCGATCGTAGCCCATGCTGATGCCGCAGCGGAGTTTGAAGAGTATGGAGCCCAAATCCTTGAAGGGATGAAAGGGTACAACAAAGACAAGGCCGAAGGAACGTTCCTGGCAGGCCCAACCAAAACCTTCGATGATGAATACGTGGTCGAAATGGGCACGTTTCGTATTGAGGCCAAGTATCTTGGGCCCGCGCATAGCGCCGGTGATATCTCTATTTGGCTGCCCAACCAAAGCCTTGTTATCGCAGGGGACATGGCGTTTCACGAACGTATGCTTCCGATCTTTCAGGAAACCTACACCGCAGATTGGCTGGAAACCTGGGACAATGAATTTGAGGCGCTAGAGGCCACTTATGTCATTCCGGGCCACGGGCATCCGACGAACATGGATCAGGTACGCCGATATACGCGCGACTATCTGGTGTATCTGCGGAACAAGATTCAGGAGCATATGGACGCCGGAGGAGAACTGGCCCAAGCCTATTATGTCGACCAATCCCCTTATGCTCATCTGGATACATTCGAAGAGCTTGCCACGAAAAATGCCGGTCGAGTCTTTGAACAGATGGAATTCGAGTAGCTCAAGTTTGCTGAAATACGGGCATTCGCGCCATTAACCTATGAGCGGCAATTGCCCCAACCCACATAGAAAACACGGCCAACCATGCAGTCAATGAAAGGGCCGACCCACCGGACAGCCCGGCGCCAACTGCGCACCCTCCTGCCAGCATCGCGCCAAAACCCATTAGAACTGCACCCACGAGATAGCGCTCCATCGGCGTATCCGAACTGAACCTTTCGACCTTCCATTTCCCTGTCAAAATTGCCGACATTGCCGCTCCGATCGCCACGCCGGGGACAAGGCCGATGCCGAAGGACAACACGACGCTTCGCTCCGTAACCAGGGCCATCAGAGTATCTGTGGCCGGGCCAGTAAATGTTACAGACGATACCGGCACGACTTCAAATGATGCCTGAGCAATTGCGAATGTCATCAACCAACCAATCGCCACGGCAACCCCTACACCTATGGCTGAGACAATCCTGGATAGAGAGACATTCTTCCGGATGGCAAATAGAACTGTCAGCACCAAACCGGCCATTGCCAGCACAGTGTAAACCACTGGCGAAAAGCCGATTATCAATGACAGGCTGCGTGCCTCCCCACCTGAGATCGTCCAGATCCCGGCGATCCACTCACGCACAGGACTTAGCACGCCGGTATAGGCTGCCTGCGCCACCAAAGTCAGGATCAGCCCTGTTACTAAGGCGCGCAAGTTACCACAGGACGCAAGAACCAGCAGACGAGAAGCACACCCTCGCGCCAGGATCATTCCCACCCCGAACATCATGCCACCGATCAACGCACCGCTTAAGCTTCCCGTCGACGCAAATGCACGTGCCTCGGACAGCTCCAGCCACTCGAGTGCAACAAATCCCTGAACCAAAGTGAGTGCCGCCGTGAATGCAATCAGCCAGACAGCCAATCTAGGGCCAAGTCTGCCCCCGGCGACTTCGATTGTCGATGCACGCAAGCAGAACTGAGATCTTTGTGCCGTAAGTCCGAACAAGATGCCAACCAGCACTCCGGCAAAAGCCAGTGCGCCCTCATCACCTAGCAGATCGATGAGCATCTCCATGAATTGAATCTCTCACCTCGTTGGCTGTTCGTCCTTGTGTTTGGTCAATTTCTCATTGAGCCGCCATCGGCTTGCGCGCCAGTTGGCATTGGGTCCAGAGCTCTCCCAGAGCGAACACCAGCCGTTTAACATCTTCAGGGGAATGCACCGGTGAAGGAGTAATCCGCAGTCGCTCGGTCCCCTTCGGAACGGTTGGATAATTGATCGGCTGGATGTAGATGCCATAGTCGCGCATCAGCATGTCCGAGATAAAGCGGCACTTAATCGGGTCGCCCACCATCACCGGGATGATATGGCTTGGGTTTGGAGTGTGCGGAATGCCCAGCTCGTCCAGCCTGTTTCTGACTTCAAGCACACGGCTCTGGTGCAGTTTTCGTTCCTCGGCGCTTTGTTTCAGATGCCGGACCGAGGCCGCTGCGCCTGCCGCGATCGCAGGGGGCAACGCTGTGGTGAAGATAAATCCGCTGGCAAAGGAGCGGACAAAATCCACTAGGTCAGTCGATGCGGCTATGTACCCGCCAACTACTCCATATGCTTTGCCCAACGTGCCTTCGATAACCGTCAGCCTGTCCATCAATCCTTCGCGTTCGGCAATTCCTCCGCCACGCGGTCCGTAGAGGCCAACGGCATGGACTTCGTCAAGATAGGTCATCGCCCCGTAGCGATCTGCCAAGTCGCATATCTCGGCTATGGGTGCGATATCACCATCCATTGAGTAGACGCTCTCAAAAGCAATAAGCTTCGGTGCGTTCGATGGAAGACTTGCAAGTTGCCTCTCAAGGTTTTCCAGATCGTTGTGCTTCCATATCCTTTTTTGACACCGGCTGTGACGGATACCCTCGATCATCGAAGCATGATTCAATTCGTCGGACAGGACCGTGATACCGGGTATGCGGGCGGCCAGAGTGCCCAAGGCGGCCCAGTTCGAGACATAGCCGGACGTGAACAGCAGCGCTGCGTCTTTGCCATGCAAGTCAGCAAGCTCTTGCTCAAGCAGAACATGTTGGTGGGTGGTTCCCGAGATATTGCGCGTTCCTCCTGCCCCGGCGCCACAGTGATCTATGGCCTTGTGCATTGCCGCAAGAACCTTGGGATGTTGCCCCATTCCCAGATAGTCGTTGGAGCACCACACAGTGACATCTTCTGGACCCTGCGAGGAATAACTTTGAGCTGCCGGGAATGTCCCGCATTGCCGTTCTAGCTCGGCAAAGACCCTGTAGTTGCCTTCCTCCTTCAGCTGCTCCAGCTGGTCCTGAAAAAACTCTCGGTAGTTCATCTCAGTTTCCAGCGGCCTCTTCGACGATCCCTGCAAGCAGGGCTTCGACTTTCTCCATGGGACCGTCAGGATAGCTTCTATACCCGACCTGAACGCCACTTTCGTTCTCGGCCACAAAAATCGTGTAAGGGCAGTAGCCGATGTTCATCGGGTCCGCCTCCATCACTTCGCGCGAAATTTTGGCAGAGCAGAAAACAAAGATATCAGCGGCCGAGAATATCTGTTTGTCACTGCCGACGTCGGCGCCCGTTCGGTTCAGCATGTCACCAACATGGCTTACATAGTCGATGACCAGGCCCTGACCGACGATCGCGGATTCTACCGCAAATGTCGCATCATCAAAGCTGCCGTCAAAGGGTACAGCAACAATCTCTTCTGCAAGCACCTGACTTGCCAGCAAGGCAGAAAATGCGGCCGTAGCGATATAGCGTTTCATGATTTTGTTCCTCCACTTGAACCGAATTTTCTCAGACTGCGAGGTTGAAGCTTTGACACCAGTTAAAAATCCCCTGTTTTCCTAGCCGAACATGTCCGAGGTAATACCGGCGTACCAACCAAGCGACTCTTCGTATGTGGCCTTGCGCAGGTCGGCGTTTTCACCGGTCTGACTAATGAAACCATCCACCTTGGCGATCTTGTCCGGCGTCGCCTCGTAGGTTGCGCCAACCTTGACCCCGTCATTCGCATCGATGAGCGACCAACAAGTATTCGAGAACTTGGCCGGGAACACTTTGGAACCGGTTAGTGCGCCACGAACAGCATTTGCACAGACTTTCGCCTGGCTATTGGCCGAAAAGCCGGATTTTGGCATATCGCCCTGCTGACTGGCATCCCCAAGGACATAGATATCCGGGTCTGCCTTTGAGGACATGTCTGCTGCGTTTACAGGCGCCCAGTTACCTTCGGTCACGCCTGCCATTTCCGCGATACGTCCCGCTTTCATCGCGGGGATGACGTTGCACACATCGACCTTGGTTTCCTCTCCGTCGATGGTCACAGTCATCGCTTCGGGATTTACCGAGACACTGCCACCGCCAAAATCCTCACCGATCCAGTCGACCATGCCTTCGTAATGGTTCGACCATCCTTCCTGAAAGAGCGACATCTTGGAAAACTTGGGCTTTGGGTCAGCCACGATGATCTTGGCCGTCGGGTTATTGGCTTTCAGAACATGCGCCACCATCGAAACCCGCTCATAGGGTCCCGGAGGACAGCGATACGGGTTGGGCGGGGCAACCATCGCAAAGGTTCCACCCTCGGGCATCGCCATGATCTGCGCCTTGAGCAGCTCGGTCTGGGAACCGGCTTTGTAGGCGTGTGGCATCTTGTTTTGCGACGACAAATCCCAGCCTTCAACAGCGCCACCGACGAAATCGATACCTGGGCTGAGGATCAGCTTGTCATAAGGAACAGACCCTCCGCCTGCCAAAGCAACGGATTTGGTATCGCGATCCACACCTACAGCCCAATCATGGACGACATTGATGCCATAATCCGCAGCCAGCGTTCCATAACTATGTGCGATGTCCGAAAGCTCTTGAAAACCACCCAGATAGAGGTTCGAGAAGAAACAGGTGTAGTAGGTCCGTGACGGTTCAATCAGTGTAACGTCAATTTCACCTTTGCTGTCCTTGGCGACGTAACGCGCTGCGGTTGCACCGCCCGCCCCGCCGCCGACAACCACAACCCTTGGCTTGCCCTGAGCCAACACCATTGGCGCCGAAAATCCGGCAGCAACCACTCCAGCGGATCCAATAAAGGTACGTCTATTGAGCTTCATCGCGTTTCCTCCCGTTAAACACAACTACTCTGGGTTGTTGAAATACGCAGCCAGGGCCGCGATCTCGTCGTTGTTCAGGCGGCCTGCGATCATCTGCATGACCGGATGGGGCCGTTTCTTTTCCTTGTAGGCGTGAAGGGCGACAACAAAATCCTCAGCAGGCCAGTAGACGATTGAGGGGATGCCTTCGTCGCCCCCTTCGATCTGGTGGCAAGTGGTGCATTCATTGCTGAGGTAAGCGCCGTATTCAGGATCACCCTGAATCGCCAGGATTTCGGGGTCTATCGAGTGATCGGTCCCCTTGGCCGTCGGGTCAGCCTCTGGGATGTCGCTTGGGTTGTCGGAGAACCCACGCAAATAGGCAACTACATTCGCGCGGTCTTCCGGGTTTTTCAGACCAGCAAAGTTCATCCGGGTTCCAGACGCAAACGCGCGCGGGTTTTCAACATAGTCAGACAGAGTATCGGCATGCCATTCCAGACCAGAATTTCCCGCACGAGTTAGACTCTTGGAGTAATTGAACCCTTCAAGACCTGCCGCCTTTCTTCCAAAGACCCCGTTCAGATGCGGCCCAATCTTGTTCTCGGCGCCTTTACCCACCTGATGACAGCTACTGCATTTTTCAAAAACAACTTTCCCTGCTTCTGCATCACCCAGATCCTCTGCAGTCGCTATCACCGGGGTAAGAACCCCGCCGACGATCACAAAGAACAGTTGATGCGGCAACCGCATGGTCAGCTTCCAAATGACCTGAGATAGACGATAACCGCATCGATATCGTCCTGTTTTTTAAGACCAGCAAAGGACATCCGGGTCCCCTTCATATAAGCTTTGGGCTTGGCAAGAAACGCGGCCATTTCCTCATCAGTCCACACCAACCCGCCTTCGGCCGCAGCCTTCATGGCTTTGGAGTATTTGAACCCCTCAACAGTACCAGCACTTGCACCGACAATTCCGTTCAAGGCAGGCCCTGTGCGATGTTTGGCCCCCTCACCAATCTGATGGCAAGATTTGCATTTCTTGAAAACCTTCTCACCGCTTGCGATCATCTCAGGATCAAGCGCTGTGGCTTCTTCTGTCGTGACCTCAGCTTCTGCCGAGGTTTCCTGAGCGGCCGGTACGGCCTCTGCCGCTGCAGCATTGGCTTCGGTTTCTTCCGGCGTCACGTCCAGCACAGCCGCGCGCATTGTGATTTCGACACTGTCTTTGCAATTGGTCATGCACGGCTCAGCCGTCCAGAAATGTGCCTCAGATGTCTCGCGGTCGTCCATGATGAACCCGTCGGCGTTCGGCATTTCCACGTCCAGGAAGTTCTCTTGTGACAAGGTGAACTCATCATCCACCAGATCGTTCGAATACAGGATGTAGGCCACAATCGCATAGACCTCATCCGGTTCCAGCGACTGGGCATCGCCGAACGGCATGGAACGGTTCACATAATCCCACACCGTGGAAAGATAGGGCCAGTAGGAGCCCACCGTTTTCAAAGGGTCCTTATCGGCGAGTGTGCCTTCACCGCCTGCCAGTTTGGGCCAGTTGTCCACGCCTTCGGCGAAATCGCCATGACAAATGGCACACTTCTCGGCGAAAACCTCTTCTCCGGTGAAGACATCGCCGGACCCCACAGGCAATCCTGTTCCGTCCGGTGCCACGTCCAGGTTCCATGCCGCAATCTCTTCCGGCAGCGCCGGTCGCCCTAGTCCCAGTTTTTCCGCCGAGGCGGGGATTGCCAAGCTCAGGCCAATGGCGGAGGCGGTGAACAACTTAAGATACTTCGACATTTTCCGCCTCTCCGGTTTCCTTGATCCACCAGGTCTGGATACAGTTGTTGTGATAGATCGAGTTCTCGCCCCGCGCTTCGCGCAACTGTGCCTTGCTTGGCTGCACATATCCGGTGGAATCTTTGGCCCGGGCCTGCAGCAACATTTCCGAGCCGTCCCAATTAAAGTCCAGATAGAAGCGGGTCAGTGCTTTGTCAGTCCCCGGTGCAGCCAAACGCGCCGGAAGCCAGTTCTTGCCGCCATCAACCGACACATCGACGCCGGTAATCGAGCCTCGGCCCGACCATGCCAGACCCGTGATTACCAACGGCCCCGGACCATGTGTGATCGGCGCTTGTGGGCTGGGCGAAGTGACAACCGATTTGGCGTCCATCACCCACGTCCATTTGCGCGATGTTCCGTCTTCGAGGGTATCCGTGTACTTGGATGTCTCCTCGCGACTTTCGATGGCCGTCTCGGTGACTTCGACACGGCGCAGCCACTTGACCCACATGTTGCCTTCCCAGCCGGGAACGACAAGACGAACGGGATATCCGTGTTCTTTGCGCAGAGCCTCACCATTGGCCTTGAACGCAACGAGCACGTCATCCATCGCCTTTTCCAACGGGATCGAGCGCCCGTTGGAAGACGCATCCGCGCCTTCAACATAAACCCACTTGCCTTCGGGTTTGACACCGGCCTCTTCCAACAAGGTGCGCAGCGGCACGCCGGAATATTCCATATTGTGGATCATGCCATGGGTGAACTGTGCACCGTTAAGCTGCGCGCCGGCCCATTCCATGCCGGTGTTCGCGGCGCATTCGCAAAAATAGACCCGGTTTTCGCGCGGAAAACGCTCAAGGTCCTCGTAAGTAAACACAAGCGGCGTATCCACAAGACCGTTGATCATCAGGCGGTAGTCCGGCTTGCGCAATTCGATGGCACCGGAATGGTGCCGCTCGAACGCACATCCCTGCGGTGTGATCGTTCCATCCAAGGCGTGGATAGGCGTAAAGTTAATCGAACTGATCGTATCCGCAGTCAGCCATTCGACATTGCGCCGAACGACATCCTTTTCAAACTGGATCGGCAGCCCATATGGGGTAGCATCCACGCCTTCCCCAGTGGCCTGTGCCCATTCTTGGACCTGCGTTATCAATGGGTCTGGCCCCGCAGCGCGGGCTGCTCCGGCACCGACGGCGCCCACTCCTACGGCAGCCGCTCCGCTCAGAAACTGGCGGCGGGAAGGTGCTTTTTCTTTGGAGTTCTCACTCATCTGGTTTGCCTCCGTTACTCGATCAGCAATTCTTGTTTTTTGGGTATGACGCTCGAGATTGCGGTGTCATGCACCGATCACTTCGACCGAGGTGTTCGGCGCGACGGTCACGGTGCCCTGATTGCGAATATGGCTTTCGACGACATCCCAGATCGGCGGACCTTCGGTGCCTGCGTTGACGCTTGCCCAACCCGCGACAACGTAAGTCTTGGCCGGATCAATCGCTTCACCTGTTTTGAGTAACGTCATATCGGTAATCCGCTGCCCCTGTGGCTTGGTGACGTCGATGCGATAGCCAAGCCCCCCGACGCGGACCATGTCACCACCCTGCTGGTAATAAGGATCGGGGTTGAACAGGTTGTCACCGACATCTTCTAGGATGATATGGATGAATTCACCCGTCATTTCAGTGCGATAGGCATTCGGATAAGTCATCGAGGTGACATTCCAGATATCCTCGCGGGTGATCTCCTGACCCGGCAGGATCGATGGCCCCCAGCGCACGCCCGGCGACATGGCAATATCGGCTTCGCGTTCGCTAAGCAGCGCGTCGCAGATCAGGTCGTCCCATGTGCCGTTGAAGTTACCCCGCCGATAGAGAAGCGAATCCGTCTTGCCAATCACCTCGCTCAGCGCTGCCTCATAGGGTGCGCGCTGTTCATCGATCAGCGCCGTGATCACAGGATCGGGTGCAATAACGTCTGAAAAGATCGGGATCAGCTTGTGCTTTAATCCCATCATCTGGCCATCCCGTACATCCAGGTCGACGCGGCTGACAAATTTTCCATTCGAACCTGATGCGATGATGTGTGTTTTTCCGACCAGAACCGGCTCGGGCAACGCGTCATGGGTATGGCCGCTAAGGATCACATCAATCCCCCGCACCCGGCCCGCCATCTTCTTGTCGACATCGAAACCATTGTGGCTGAGCACGACGACAACATCGGCCCCGGCATCGCGGACCTCATCCACCATGGCCTGCATGTTCTCATCCCGGATACCGAATGAATACTCAGGGAACATCCAGCTGGGGTTGGCAATCGGCATATAAGGGAAAGCCTGGCCGATTACGGCAACCTTCGCCCCGCCACGTTCGAAGAACTTATAGGGCTTAAACAACTCGGCCGGTTCGTCCCATTCGGCATCAAAAACGTTCTGGCCCAACGACGCAAAAGGTAAGCCTTCGACGATCTCGTTGACCCGTTCGCTGCCCAGCGTGAACTCCCAATGGAAGGTCATCGCATCGGGCTTGAGTGCGTTCATCACATTGACCATGTCCTGCCCCGCTGTCTGATAGCAGGTGTAGGATCCGTGCCAGGTATCGCCGCCATCCAACAGCAAGGCGTCGGGACGGTCTGCACGAATGGCGTTGATGACTGTTGAAACCCGATCCAGCCCCCCTACCCGACCGTAAGCTTGCGCCAGCGCAGAGAAATCGTTGTAGGTCAATGCATAGGCAGATGGGCTGCCATCTTCGATTCCGTAAGCCTTGCGGAACGCTGCGCCCGTGACATGTGGCATCTGTCCTTGGGCATTGCCGATACCTAGATTGACCTCTGGCTCACGGAAAAAGATCGGTTTGAGTTGCGCGTGTATGTCTGTGACATGGATCAGGCTGATATTGCCAAAGGTCTCGAATTCCAACAGTTGGTCTTGCGTCAGGCTTTGCTGAGCAGCAAGTCTGGCCCAGTTGCCAAACCCGGACGCCCCATACAGCGCCGAGGCTGCCATTGAGACCTGTAGAAAATCACGTCGCGAAATCATCTATCGGCTTTCCTATTTCACATATAAATGTGTGAATGTTACTTCCGTGAAGAACCCGCGCAGGACATGTCCGACGCGGGTAAGGCGTTACTGGCGCACCGCTGGAGTTTCGACCGAAAGCCCGTTGCCGCGCGATGCTACGTAAAGCTCCAGCGCTCGGAACTCGTCAGAGCCTTCCGCAAAAGTCTCGGCCCGCGTATCCCGAATACAGCCGCGGAAACGGTTGTGGCGCGAGATCAGCTTCGCTTGTTTCAGCCGGTAGGTCGGGAAACCATTGATCATGCCCTGGCTCAGGTGATCAGCCCGGATCATGTTGCCCCAGTTTTCTTCGTGGCAATTGGCACAGCTCAACTCAAGCTGGCCGTAGCGAGTATAGTACATCTCTTTGCCCTGCTCCCAGTACGGAGCAGCAGCACCATCAATGGCCACGTTCATGGGCATGCCACGCGACTGCAGACCTATCAAAGCGACCAGTCCCTGCATGTCAGCACCTGACCATTTCAAGGCATCCGCTTCCATGTGATCGGTGCGGCATTTGTTGATCAGGTCTTCCATCACGACCAGCCTACCGCTTTCGGCGTCGACCTTGGGCATTGATGCATGAAGCCCTTCAAAGCTTTCCACCCCATCGTGACAGGATGCGCAGCTTTTTTCGGCCGCTCCGTCAACGGTTTCAAAGAGATCTGCTGCCTGATCGACAAAAATCATCGCCGGGTTGTCAAAGTCATCGATCTGCAATGCCTGCGTTTCGTCCGTCCGGAAATGCCATCCCGAATAGATCGTATCAAGGTTTTCAGTATGCGCCGGTGCCTCGGTGACTGAGGTCATGTTCAACTCATCGTTGATCACCAGATTGTCGTCGTCCGGTCCAGCGTTCACAGTAACTGGAAAGACCCAGACCGCCGCCATCGTCGCTAGTGCCTTTGTATTCATTACGTTCCTCCCTTGGTGGACCAGCGCCAACGATCACAGTCGGCACTGATCTTCCTTAGCGGTCGAGCCGTCAGGCGATCTCGATCGATTTTTTGGTGTCGTAGACAGAGCCGTCGTCGTCATACCAGGTAAAGACGAACTCACCCGCTTCGGGCACGGTGGCGTCGAACTGGAAATACGGGTTGGTTGAAATCGCCGGTTCCATTGTCACATCGATCACCAACTCACCATTAAACTCGCAGGTAAAGCGGTTAATGATGGAACGTGGAATGACATTGCCTTCTTTGTCTTTACGCTGGCCGCTTTCCATCTTGTGGCTGATCAGAGTCTTGATCGTGATCGTTTCGCCAGCAGCAGCAGTCTTTGGAACCTTGACGCGGGGTTTTACACCGGATGCCATGGGGGTGTTCTCCTGTTCTTCAGGGCGCGCGGCGATCAGCCACCGCAGCCGCCAATTGTCACTTTTACGGTCGCCGAGGCCTTGGCAAAGTTGCCATCAGCCATCTTGGCCACTGCAATCACATCCTGAGTTCCGGCAAGCCGGATGCGTGTTGAGGCAGCCTGCTCGGCAGCAAGCGGACCGAAGTTGAACGTGGCGACACCCGGTTCGGGGTTGCCCGCGGCCACAATCAGGATCGAAACCGCACCCGGAGCGCTAACTTCAATCGGAACAGTGTTACCGTTCTCGGCGATTTCAGGCGCTGTCAGGGAGACACCTCCATCGGCCATTTCCGCACCACCCGTGAAGGCCGAAATCGCATCGGCGGCGGCCGCATTTGCACGGAACGGTACCAATGCCATAACCGCGGCGCCCAGGCCCAAGGCCAGAGTCTCGCGACGAGAAAGTTCCATTTTCAATCTCCTATGAATCCTCAAGATTTCGCGCTTTCAAGCGCGATTATTGCTCTTTCAGGGTTGTAAGAAACGCGACAACGTCCTCGATTTCCTGTGCTGTCAGAATTGACGTCAAAGCTGCCGAGGCAGCTTTGCCGGTATAGGCATCACCCGGCCGGATATAGCCGTCATCCTTGTAGAAGGCCGGCATAACCGTGCCCTCAAACGTCATCTTTGCGTTTGCTACCAGACCGCGAAGTTCCGCCTCAGACCAACGGTCGCCTGCACCATCCAGCATCGGGCCGACCTCGCCATGAAACGGAATGTCGGCAAGCGCAGTAAGCTCATGACAAGCGACACAATTGCCCTTGGACTTTTCTCCTACAATGAGCGCGCCGTTCGCTGCGTCGCCAGGGACTCCGGTCAACGATTGCTCAATCGCGCCATAGTCGTCGAACTGAACGTCTTTCGGGCCTGTCTCTGCAGCAAATGCAGCACCGCCCGTCATTGCACAGACCAATGTTATAAGCCTCAGCTTCATGATCCCTCCCATTTTTTTCCGCGCCTTTGGCGCTATGCGACCCAAAGCCTTTGTGTACCGTAGTCGACGCACAGGGCTGATCGCAACATAAAATTCATTTTTGTGAATTTTTTTATTTGTAATAACTCTAGTCAATCACTTGAAACATTGTTGCGCTCTTGAATGCGTCGCGCATGGTATCTTTGAAAATCCTCCCCGTTATCAAATTCGTATCGATTTTCGTTGACCCAGGTAAACAGGTCCAAGGTGGTTACCTTGGAAAAAGCGCCCGGCATGGCCGCGACGGCAGCTTCGGCGGCCGTCGAATCCCCAGGTACGTTTTCAGGCAGGAAGATAAGCGTCGGCGTGAACAGGATTCCCCACTTGCGCATTAACGCCCGCTGCTCGGCCTCTTCTCCATCAAAGTCGACAGCCGTCGCGCTTCCGTGCAAATCCAGTTGAACGACAAAGAAGTTGTCTTCGATATAGGCAGAAAGGTCTGGTTGTGGAAAAACCTCCTCGTGCATCTTCTTACAGTAGATGCAACCCTGCTGCTCGATGAGCAAGACCAGACGTTTCCCTTCAGCAGACGCTTCCTCAAGATCCTCGCGCAGGTCCTTGAATGTATCCCGCATCCAGGGCGTTTTGTGCAGGCCATCATCTCCAAGCTCTGCTGCGGACACTGCCCCGGCAAACAGAACGGCGAAAAAAGAAAAAAGAAACCGTCTCATAATATCCTCCAGAATTAGCCAATGACCGCCAGCCAAGGCATATGAACCAGCATCCACTGGGCAATGTGATTTATGGAGTTGGTGGCGATCAAAACGCCAAAGAGGATCAGCAAGGCCCCCATCGCCTTCTCGATCAGCCCCAAATGTTTTCTGAACCGCGCCATCCACTGCATGAAGGGGCGCACAAGAAATGCCGCCAGAACAAACGGCGCGGTCATGCCAATGCCGTAGACGAATAAAAGCCAGGCACCGCGCCAAGCTGTTTCCGTTCCTGCGGCGGTGAACAGGATGGCCGCCAGAACCGGTCCGACGCATGGCGTCCAACCAAAGGCAAAGGCCAGCCCTAGAACATATGCCCCGACCGGGTTTACATTCGACGTCTCGCCGATGTCCGCCCGAAACTGGCGATAGAGGAATCCAATGCGGATGATCCCCAGAAAGTGCAGGCCCATCGCCATGATGATGGCCGCTGCGATCCAGCGCAGAATGTCAAAATACTCACGAATTAACTGGCCAAGTATTGACGCTGTTGCCCCCAGTGCCATGAAAATCGTTATGATTCCCGCTGCAAAAGCCATGGCTGAAATCGTTGCTTTACGGCGCACATCTACGGGAATGTCAGAGCCTGCTGAAATCCGCTCCATCCCGACACCAGCCAGATAGCTGAGGTAGAACGGAACAATAGGCAATATGCACGGAGAGAGAAACGACAACAGACCTGCGACCCAAGCTCCTGCAAATGTAATGTCGAGCATAGTCAAATCCGTTCGGACAGGTTATCATTCATACATTCAAAATAATAAAGATATTGCACTGCGGTCAATCGGAGCTTGTGATGCGCCTTCTAATCTTCTTTTTGCCGGCAATAGCGCTGTTCACCTGGCCTGCGGCATCTCACGCCGAAATGACGCTGCTAATGGCGGAAGAGGACGGCTGCATGTGGTGTGCACGCTGGGATTCAGAAATCTCAGAGATCTATCCCAAAACGCCCGAAGGAAAGGTCGCTCCACTTCGACGTTTGGAGATTCAAGACTCTACTCCAGCTGATGTTACCCTGAAACGACCCCTATATTACACGCCCACTTTTGTGTTGCTTGACGATGGGCAAGAGGTTGGACGCATCGAAGGTTATCCGGGTGAAGACTTTTTCTGGGGATTACTCAGCGTTCTGCTTCGGGATGCCGGAGTAGTGATTGAGACCTCTGGCTAAAATGCGTTATATTACATATACTGTTTTGAATACTTGAAACCAAGAAAGCGAGGCGATCTTGTTGGACAAACCATCGAAACTGCCCGTGTTCACCAAGGACATGTGTGCCGAGGATCTGGACAGGATGATGGAAAACGCCCAGACGGCATCCAACTTCCTGAAGGCGATCAGTCACGAAGGGCGGCTGATGATCCTGTGTTATTTGTCTTCAGGTGAAAAATCCGTCACGCAAATGGAGGAAATGCTGTCGGCCCGCCAGGCAGCGGTATCACAGCAACTGTCCCGCCTGCGCTTTGAAGGGTTGGTCAAAACACGGCGCGAAGGGAAAGCTATCTACTACAGATTGGCAGATGACCGGTCCACGCAAATCCTTGAGGTCGTCTACGATCTATTCTGCCGAGAGAAATAACAATCAGTCGGTAGGTCCGCCAACTGTTGGAGGAGACTGGCCATGTTCGAGGTTTTAGGAGACGCCAATACAGTCGCCCTGATCGGGCTTGTCGGCGGAATTGTGTTGGGTTTGGCCGCTCGCATCGGTCGTTTTTGCACCTTGGGTGCAATCGAGGATTACCTTTACGCAAATGATGATCGACGGCTGCGTATGTGGGCGGTGGCCATCGGTGTCGCGATCATCGGCAGCCATCTGGGTATGGCGTTTGGCTGGCTAGACCCGGCAAGCTCGGCATACCTCGCCCAGACCTGGAACCCCATCGGCTCGATCGTCGGCGGCTTGATGTTCGGATATGGAATGGCCATCAGCGGAAACTGCGGCTACGGCGCGTTGGCGCGCCTTGGCGGCGGGGACTTGAGATCCTTTGTTATCGTGTTGATTTTGGGTCTTTCCGCCTATGTCGTCATGTCTGGTCCGTTGGCATATCTCAGGGTCTTGATCTTCCCGGTGGAAATGGATGTCAGAGATCCTCAAAGCATCAGCATGCTTGCGGAGCGGCTGACCGCATTTCCTGCATGGGTATTTGGCGTGATCATCGGAGCGGCTTTGCTTGTGTTCGCAATGGCTAGCGAACGTTTTCGCAAATCTCCTTCCCAGATTATGTGGGGCACGGCCGTTGGTCTCGCGATATTCTCGGGCTGGATTGGAACAAGCTGGGTCGCGATGCACGGTTTCGATGGTGAGACAGTTCAAACCCATACGTTTGCCGCACCTCTTGGCGATACAATGTTTTACCTGATGACTGCTTCGGGAACCACGCTTTCCTTCGCTGTTGGATCGGTTTCCGGCGTTCTCATCGGTGCCTTTCTGGGGTCATGGTCCAAAGGTCATTTCCGTTGGGAGGCGTGCGAGGACCCACGAGAACTCAAGCGCCAGATGCTTGGGGCCGCGATCATGGGACCCGGCGCAATCATTGCGGTCGGGTGCAGTGTTGGACAAGGTATTTCCGCGTTTTCGCTTTTGGCTTACAGCGCACCTGTAACCTTTGCTGCGATATTCACCGGAGCTGCACTTGGATTGAGGCAGCTAGTATCTGGATTGTCGATCATAGCAGAACGTTGAGCTCCAGTATCATTGCAAATTGAAACCCGCTTCACGCCAAGACGGGTGTGACACCAGCTGAAAATCTCTTGCGCAGGTTCTGTTGCGAAGTTTTTGCTGATTGAAGTTGCGCACATGAACCGCAAGGGTCAATTGTCGCCCGGAATCTGCCCGTTTCGTCAATTTTCCGAATTGGCAATCTGAACCTGAAGTGATCGCAGATCTTTTTCACTGACCTAAATCTTTGCAACAGATCCAAATTTTAGCGCAGTTAATACGATGAAGTCGGCGACGCACTTAGCAAGATATTTTAGCCATATCGCGATTCGATCTGGATTATGTTAAAGTAACTGCAACTTTCGTGGACGAAGTTATTATGCTGGTACACCTTGTTTATCTGGGTTTTTTGCGACTTAGGTCTAGCCTCATTGCTATTGTGATGTTCGGACCTGCTATTGCACTGGCGGACGTATCTGATGCCAGACGCATGGCGATTGTCATAGGAAATTCGCAGTATGAGTACGTTTCGAATATTCCGAACTCGGCAAATGACGCCCGGGATATAGCAGCCGCGCTTGGTCGGATAAGTTTTAATGTGACCGAGTTATACGATCTCGACTATCGTCAAATGAGGCTGGCCCTTCGGGATTTTTCCGACAAGGCTGCGACGGCCGACGTGGTTTTGGTCTATTTTGCGGGTCATGGCATCGAAATAGACAACACAAATTACCTGATCCCCACCAATGCGGAACTCAAAAGCGACAAGGATGTGGAATTCGAGGCTATACGGCTGGACTCGGTGCTAAATGCGGTATCTACGGCGAAAGGTCTCAAGCTTGTCCTTATTGACGCCTGTAGAAACAATCCGTTCCTTTCTGATATGGAGCGCACAACCGCGACGCGGTCGATCGGGCGCGGTTTGGGCAGTATTGACCCCGGAGGTGTTCTGGTAGGCTATTCTGCGCGTGGTGGAACTTTGGCTTTGGATGGAAAAGGCCGCAACAGCCCATATGCCGAAGCCCTGCTTGAACATATTGAGGTTCCCGGACTGGAACTTGGGAAATTGTTTCGCAAAGTGCGGGATACAGTCTTTGAACTTACCAATGGGTATCAGGAGCCCTTCACTTATGGCTCATTGCCAGGACGGGATATTTTCCTTGTCCCAGCTGCGGTCAAGACACCTGCCATTATTAAAAATACGCCTGCCCCCATTGCCGAGTCCTCGCCTGAAGATGAGCGTGAAAAATCTGCCCAACGCGTTCTGCGCGAAGCGTTGAAATTGGATGATCAGACAGTCAGGCTAGGCGCTTTGAAGATGATCGCGCAGCTCTATCCGAATACACGCGCCGGTCAATACGCGGGTGACGTAGCCGATGTACTCAGCCGTTCACAACCGAATAAGAACAACGCCAGCGTGCCCAGAGAGCCTGCTGCTGTGTCCCAAGGCTCGGTCAGCACAGCGAACCAGGAAATCGCCACGGAGCAACGACCAGATCCCGCCCTTGTGGCAGAAAAGGATCTTAACCTCAGCCAAAACGATTATCGCAATATTCAACGTGGTCTGAATTTCCTGGGGTATTCAGCCGGGCCTGTTGATGGGATATTCGGCACGCGCTCTCGTGCGGCACTAAAGCAATTTCAGAGCAAAAGCGGTTCGGCCAGAACGGGGTATCTGACGGCGCAAAGCCTTGCTGTGTTAAAGAACGTCGCAAAGCCGCCACCCTCGGCGCAGAGCGAGGAACAAACGAGGGGCCAAACGCTTGCTGCCTTGCCGAAGACAAGCCAAAATGGCGCGATAGCCAACAGCTACTATGGGGATTACTCGGTCGTGGTCAGAAGACGACCCAATCCAAACTACAAAGACCCGGAGGTTGCCAATGAGCGGCCCAAAATAGTGTTGCAGATGGTGTACCGGAAGTCGTCCGCCGGGTTTCAGATGATCAGTGCTCAGGATCTGACGAAAGGTGGTGCAAGTCGACCAAAACGATTTCGCGCATCGCTATCAGACAAGGGGAGGCTGCGTATTTCGGGAAATACAGGGTACCTGTTTGGTAAAGTAAGAGTTGTCCCCTTCTCAATCACTCAGAGAATTCCTGCAGACTTTTCCAGGGGGCAAACCCTACACTCCAACCAAGGCCAGTTCGACAAAGCCTATTTCGTGGATGTGACGATAACAAAACGTTGAAACTCACAACTCAAATTGTTCGCAGCTACTCGGGTACGCGCCTGCTAAGTTCAACCACTTGAATTTCTGTTTCGCCATCATCGTGAATGAAACTCGCAGCCACTGGCCATTGTCGGGCAGCGTCCACAGTTTTTGCCGTCGCCATGGTCATACAAATGGGACGAAGCCCATCGGCATCCGGTGCTAGGGTCTTGATCCAGCTTTCCAGGCGTGCAGCGACATTTATCGTATCACCGATGACGTTATAGTGCATGGATCCGCTGACGCCCAGTGTGCCACCGATTGCGTCTCCGCTGTTCAGTGCAATGCGTAGCTTGTATGCACGTTGATTTCGAAAAGTGTTGTTAAGTGATGCTACGGCGTCGCGCATGGCGTTGGCACAACGTAGTCCGGCCTGTGCGTCCGATTGCCTTTGCTCGTGTGTTTCGCTTGGAATTGGCGCGCCAAACACAACTAGTATGCCGTCTCCTGTATATTTCTCGACAAACCCACCATGCGCGCGAGCGATTTCACCCAGCCGATCAAGAATTCGCGCGATCCACGTCATAAACTCGTCTGCATCCATCGCATTCCCGGCGAGGGTCGACCCTTCAATATCCGCAAGCAGCGCCGTGACATACAGCTGCCGAGATCGGGGCTTTCCACCCGACATTAGATTTTTGCGCTGTTTCCAGATCTCAGCTGACAACTCTTCGGACAGATGAGATGAAAAAACCTGTGCGATGGCGCGTCTTTGGTTGCGCGAAAAGCCTGAGATGATCCCAAAGCCGAAAAGAAACCCGAAAGTCCAGCCCAGCAGAGAAGGCGCGACAGGCATTAACAACGCGAACTGTTGAAACACGGACAACGCAACCGTTAGCAGGACGCCACCTATCCCAGCCAGCAACACCGCATTGCCGGTGACCCTGATGAAAATGGACACACAGGCACCACAGAAGACCGAAGCGAGGATGATGAACGCAGGATTCCGACCGTCCAAGGCGCGCAGCGGAGAGGCTTGGCCGTTGAAGTAGTCAATCAACTGTTGAACGATGGCGGCGTGAATCTCGGCACCAAAGGTAAAATCTGACCCGGTTGATCGGTTGAGTGGTGTTGAAAAGTAATCTTTTACGGAATGACTGGTAACGCCGATTATCACGGCATTTCCCTCAAAGCGATCCAGCCCAGTTTGAGTCAGAATCTCTGCGGCGGGAACACTGCGCGCGATCGGCAATGCATTTTTGTAGTCAATGATGGTTTGATAACCAGACGTATCCACGTTGCGAAACAGGTTCGCACCCGGGGCCAAAGGTTTTACAATTGTATCGCCAAACATCAAAAAGCGCGGATTGTCGGGATCACTTTTCAATGCGGGTTGCCCGGTATGGGTCGCGGCCATATGCATAGGCAGTGACAGGGAAATACCATCCTGGGTATTGACCAGCAGCAAGGCGCGTCGGGCAACGCCATCAGGGTCAATTGGAATATCAGCGAACCCCGTATGCGTGTCCGGCGGCGCGGCAATGCCAGCAGTCTCGCCGTCCTTTAGTTTCGAGATCACGAAAACTCTGGGATCGCTCAGCACCTCAAGCAAGGCGTCCCGACCTTCACCTGCCGGAACGTCCCTGTAAATGTCTACACCCACCGTAGTTGCACCAGAGGCGAGCAAGGTGCTTACAATCTGCGCCAATTGCCGATCGGGGACAGGCCAACCCCATTCGCCCAAATCTCGGTCGGTGATGGCAGCCAGATAAACGTCTGCTATAGGTTCATCTGCCGCAAAGGCCGATGTTGTCCAATCGTATTGGAGGAGCTCGAGTGGTTCGAGCATGCCTTTTTTCCGGAGTTCGATCAGAGGTATGCCGACAATCAGTGTAATGACACAGACCAAAACCCAGCGTTGCCAAACCGGCATTAGCGATGACGTTTTCTGCCATGCATGCCTTTGACGCTTCAATGTCACTGACTTACGCCAGCTGAATTCAGCAATTGTTCGAGTTCGGCTGGATTCGTAGTTTGAACTCGGCCGCTTAGGCCTATATCCACAAGTTCAGAAAGCGCATCGAACCACAGACCAGCTGCGGCCGGGGTGTCGGATCTAAATCCTTTCGGCAAACGCTCAATCAACCCTGATGATCGTTCGACCACCGCGTTGGTGTTTGGATCGAGCAGCTCGAGTTGCCAAAGGTAAACCCGGTTGGTGTCCAGCAGAATATTCGACCTACTGAGGTCCAGACCGTAATCGCCGGGTGGGAAAGGACCACTGATGTGTAACTCTGTTGCAGTCATCCCGGACGGGCCAAGTTTAACGATTGCATCTCCACGATGGCCGCGGGTCAGACGCCAGATCAAAGGCGGAAAAGCCTGAGTTGTTAACCCACCGTCTGCCGGGACCAGTAGCAATAGGTCAGAAGCCGCATCCGAAGTTACATTACGGGTGCCTGCGCCCATTCGATCCTTTGGCGTACCTATTTCGGGAGGAACAAACACAATTTCTGGGGATTTGTCGGTGTCTGCTTCATCGCCGGCAGCCAGTGCAAAACCGCTGGGAAACAAGCCTGCCGCCAGTAGGAAGACAAAAACAGCTTGTGATACCCAATTCCACGACACAGGACGCCTCGCGAAGAAAATTGCTAATAAATCCGCCTTTTGAAGGTTTAGCGTAGGCTTGAAACTACGTTGAGTCCAGTTCCTGCTCTATCTCGCTGCAACTGATCCTAAGCTCGGTAGCCAGGCTTTTTCATGCTAAAATGAGAACCTGTTCGGTTCAGAGTTGAGTCAGTGCTCATGATTCCTGAAAGCAAATGGCGAAGCGGCGCCTGGTGTTTGCTGGTGGTTTGTTTGCTCTTGATCGTGCCGCTTGCGGCAGAGGCCAAGGGCGAGCGCGTCGCGCTTGTAATAGGTAACTCTGCCTATCAATACGTCCCGGACCTGCGCAATCCGGCCAATGATGCCGAGGACATATCCAAGGCGTTACAGCGCATTGGGTTTTTGGTTACACAGCGTCAAAACCTGAATTACACCGACATGCGCATTACATTGCGCGACTTTGCCGAAGCCGCAGCCAATGCGGAAGTGGCGCTTGTGTATTTCGCGGGTCATGGAATCGAAATCGAGAACACAAACTATCTGATACCCGTGAATGCAGCGCTGAAAAGTGACCGGGATGTAGAATTCGAAGCCATTCGTCTGGACACTATCGTGAATGCCATTGCTGGCTCATCCGGTCTAAAAATCGTGATTGTCGACGCATGCCGAAACAACCCGTTTTTAGCCCAGATGAAAAAGGCATCGAACACTCGTTCGATCGGGCGCGGTCTGGCCGCGGTTGAACCAGGAGGCGTCGTGGTCGGATACGCGGCCCGAGGTGGGACTCTGGCGCAGGATGGCGACGGTCGGAACAGCCCTTACGCGCAGGCGTTTCTGGAACATGTTGAACAACCGGGTCTGGAGTTGGGTAAACTGTTCCGCAAGGTGCGCGACCGGGTGTTCGCGCTGACCGACGGGTATCAGGAGCCTTTTGTCTATGGCTCACTTCCGGGCGAGGACATTTTTTTGGTTCCCAAGGTAGAACAGGCTGCATTGCCCGCGTTGGGCCTTCAAGAGCTTGACGTACCAGTCTTGCAGCCACAGGAAACTCGGGAAGACGCGCTAGCAGCGGCTATGAAAGTGAACACAGTCAGGGGGTGGGATTTGGTTGCCAGATCCTATCGCACAGCAACGTTATCCGAGCCCGAAATGCTGAAGCGGATGGCCCAGATCACACCTGCCTGGATCAGAAAGAGCGGGCGGTTCGATGAGATAGAAGCCGCGCTTTTGCCGGGCCCCGCTCAGAAAAAGGAAGTACAACAAAGTCTTAACAACGCAGGCTTTGACGTCGGCGCGCCCGACGGAGTTTTCGGGCCGCGGACCCGATCAGGCATCAAGGCGCTTCAGGCCAAATTGGGGTTGGAACAAACCGGATATGCCGATCTTGCCGTCCTTTCCGGCCTGGGGATCAGGCCGCAGGCGGAGGATGGCGCGAACTTTATCAGCAATCCCTTTGCTGTCCGACAGAATATTTCCGAGTTGGAAGTGTTAGGTGAGTCCGAAGAAGTCACGCAAATTCTTGGCTGTTTGGGCCTACGTAAAAGTGTCTATGGCACGTTTCGTGGCAACCTTTACATTGCGCTGGTCTATTCAGGCAGTGTGCAGAGTGCGCGCAGCGAGGCGCAAAAATGTGGCTTGGATTTGGCCGCAATCACATCGGCTGCAGAGAATGCGTTCATCGTCCGGATGATTTCAAGTGACCCGGATTTCTTTGAAATGGGATACGACAGCAAAACGAAAATCAGCTACAAGGCCGGACCTTATTTCGGGTTCAGAAAGGACCCCAAAGAAGACGGCGCCATCATCGGATGGCGATGGTTCAGCGGAGAACCCGTGAGCTATACCAACTGGTTGCCATCCAAGCCAAACAGAACCCACGGCAAAGGCAACAAATCATTCGCCCAGTTTCAGTACGAAGCGCGAGGACGGCGCGACCTTGACGATGTGATCCCGACAAAATGGTTCGATGGCTCTGGATGGAATGCACGTTCCGTGGTCTTGGAAGGTTCTCTGAAATAACGCGCTCTGCCCAAAGGGTTTCAGCGAATCTATTTGTTTTTATGAGGTTACGCTGGAAATCGGATCGGCATATTCGCTTCAATGAGGTTTTGTGGTAATGTTCAGGCGTCTCAACTTGTTCCGGTCGGAGGCAGTTTGTTTTACAGTTCATTTCAATATCCGATCAGGATTCTCTTAGCGCTAATAGGCTTTGCGATTTGGTTCGCGGTCTCGCATGTTGCGCACGCGAACACCAAACGGGTCGCATTGGTGATAGGGAATGCCGAGTATCAATTTGTCGCCAATCTTCCAAATGCCGGCAATGATGCCTCGGATCTGGCCGAAGCCTTGCAACGCATCGGCTTCACGGTTTGGCACAATCAGGATCTAGATTACCGCGGTCTCCGCATTGCGTTGCGCGACTTTGGTCGAGCGGCGAAAGATGCGGATATGGCCATCATCTACTTTGCGGGTCACGGGATTGAGATCGACAACACTAACTATCTCATTCCTGTCAACTCAGAGCTGCGCAGCGATCAGGATATCGAATTTGAAGCGATACGGCTTGATTCCGTCATCAGTTCCTTGTCGGGTGCCGATGGGTTAAAGGTCGTTTTGATTGATGCGTGCCGGAACAACCCATTCCTGAGCACGATGGAAAGAAATGGCAGCACACGCTCAGTTGGTCGCGGCTTGGGTCGTATTGACCCCAGCGGAGTTTTGGTAAGCTACGCAGCCAAGAGCGGAACGTTGGCTCTTGATGGAGAGGGGCGTAACAGTCCGTATGCCACAGCGCTGCTAAAGCACATCGAAGAGCCCGGGTTGGAACTAGGTAAGATGTTCCGCAAGGTCCGCGACACCGTGTTTAAATTGACAGATGGGTTTCAGGAACCTTTCACTTACGGTTCTTTACCAAGCCAAGATATCTACCTGGTTCCGGTGGCAGCGCCCGTGCCGTCGGAAGCCAAGCGTGTCGGGCCTGACAGCGGTGAAATTTACGCTGATTTTGAGTTGGCTCGTTCACTCGGAACGCTGGATGCAATTGAATCCTTTCTGAACCGTTATCAGGAACAGAATGATCACTTTGCGGTAACGCTCGCCCTTTCGCTTCGGGATGATCTGCGTGAGAAGGCAAGGCAACAAGCTGCTCCTGACAACAACCTCAGAACGAACGGCACGGAAGTCGCCGTTGTGGCTCCGCCGGACAAGCCGACTGAGGAAGCACAAACACGCAGCCTGGTCCGTGATATTCAGAGCGAATTGAACCGCGTCGGATGCAGTGCGGGCGCGGCGGACGGCGTTGCAGGTCCTCGCACAAGAGCGGCATATACCAGATACCGGAACGCCCGAAAAAAACTAGGTCTTCCGGCGGAAGGTCTGAACCAACAACAGACACTCATTGCGCTTAAGAAAGAACAGGGTCGCGTCTGCAAGGAAGTTGCGGTTGCTGTAGGTTTTGACGGCGATTACGTCATCTCCATTCGGCGTAGATGGGATGATGACTATTGGCAGACTGCAACGCGCGGGGACGAATCCTACTACCCCGGAAAAATCGAACCACTCGCGTCATTGCGGATCAACCGGAAAGGCAGCAAAGTGACTCTTGTGTCCGCCCAAGCGTTTACCGGAGGTGGTCCGTGGTTCAAGGATTTCCAAGGGTCATTGGATGACAACGGTCAACTGAAACTCCGCTTCACCCTAAGCTCACATTTTGGTCCACCGGTGACGCCCTACAAAGTTCGAATTGATGTAAAGTTGCCTCAAGGACTGCAACCCGACCGACGCCTCGTGTACGAGCCCCGACGTATCGATGGTCAGTTTTTTCTGAACTTCCTGGTCAGGCGTGCGAACTAGCTTCCAACGGAATTCCCAAGATGACTGGGGTCGACAAGAGCAGCATGAATACCAAGCTGCGTGCCGTTTGCGCCAAAGTTGCAGAGACCGATTTCTTCTACTTCGAAGTCGGCCATCGGCTTGAGAGCCGTTGAAAATAGAATTTCCACTAAATCACCTGAAGTAGCTGCATGTTGTTGTACACCCAGCTAATGAATCCAGACGTGATCGCGATTCAAGAAATCTATGACACCAACTACGACTCTGACATTCGAACCAATGAAGTTCTGGATCGCGCTTTAGCAATCGTTTCTGGGCTCCCGATTATCAGTTCAGAATTCTCCGGAGAGCAAGCTTTCGGCGCAGGCCACGGGGGAAGAATAGCCGTCCGCCGCAAGACGCTTTCCTCAGATTAGCCCCGACGCGTTTGCCACGACCAATATGACAATCGGCGGAGCCGCGAGAATTGCGATTACGAAGGCCACCTTCACCAGAAAGAACCCGAATTGAAATGGCGTTGCGATAATGCCTCGTTCTCCCATGCCAGACCAAGTGCGAATTGCCGATGGAACGTGCATCGCCACCCCTTTGATAAAATAGAGAACATAGAGCGCGAAAATCGCAGTATAGAATGCTATCCAGAGACTCACATTAATTATCTCGGCCCAGGGACCCTTGCCCCAATTCGCACTCGTCAAAAGACCGATTGCGACACCCGCAATACACAGTAATATCAGTCTAAGAAGCGGCTTACGGACTCGGGACAGCAAACGTTCGAGCCGCGCTTTCCAAGCATGAAATTTTGCCGTCGACGCGAGCCCGGCCACCCATTCCCGATGCGCTCTATCTCTCTCCAGCCGTGCTCGCTCGCGTTCACGCTGACGGAGCTCTCTACGTGTCAGTTTCCGAGGTTTGACTTGCCGAACACTCGAAGGTGTAGGGCCATAAGTGTTTGTGTTTTTTGGCTCCGGCTTCTTGATCGGTGGAAGCTTCGGTGGCTTCCACTGATGGTCGAGCCCAACCTGGTTCATCATCGAACCGGTTTGAATGCCTTGAGCGCCAAGTTGAAACTGAAACCAGTCCTTGTCGTCCATTGAGGCCCCCAAGCGTTGCAACACTGTAACAAAAATAGCACAAACCCATGGAATCGTCGAGCGCCGCACTGGCAATACAGCGAGAGCATCAGAGACCACCCTCTGATCGACCGACAGCGACGTGGATGCATTTAGGCATCTCGGCCCTGGCTCTCTTACTCATCCCCCAGTAACACTGTTTGTCAGGTCTGAATAATGCGGCCCGTCCGTCGAACCGGAATCCGACCGAGATCCTCTGATGTTGGGCACCGGACACGTACATCAATGAACTCCCGCCCATGCATGTGGCATGGGAATGGAGCCTGGCGAACAGGCCAATCGGGACCGGCAATACTTACTAGATCAAAAGCCAGAAAGTTCATCTTTCGACGACAGAAGTTACACCGGTTCTGTCGCAAACTTTTTTGGTTGGCAGAGCATCAATGGAATTAGAGGGCAGTTTACCCTGCCAGTTGGGCGAACTGCTGAAACGGACGGAGTCCGGGTGTGAATTGACCTTTGCGGATCATGTTGACCATTTCTATGCCTGCCAGGACAGATGCGGCTGAAGCGAAAGATTTGAATCCCAGCATGGATCTGATCCTTCGTTTGATGAAACGGCGATCCTGTTCAACAATGTTATTGAGGTATTTCCGCCTGACCATCTCGATCGGGATCGGACAACCAAAGCCTTTCAACATCTTGTTGATCACCTTGATGCCAGCTGTGTTGGCACCACTTTTGTCGATGACGATCTTGCGTGGCAGTCCGTTCACCTCGAGAGCGCGGGCGAAGAACCTCGTCGCAGCGGCTTTGTTCCGGCGCTCGGACAACATGAAATCCAGGGTCTTGCCGTGTTTGTCGATCGCTCGGTAAAGATAAACCCATTCACCTTTTACTTTCACATAGGTCTCATCCAAGCGCCGCGAACGGTCGGCGGGACGCTTTCTAAACCGCGTTGTGTCCGCAATGAGACCAGCATATCGACTGACCCAGCAGTTCAGTGTTGCATGATCCAGATCAACGCCGCGTTCCGCCATGATTTCTTCCAGATCCCGGTATGAAACACCGTAGCGTAGGTAGAAGAAAACCGCGTGCAAGATCACGTCTTTCGGAAAATGAGCGCCCTTAAATGAGATTGTCACAGCCTACTCCTGCCATGTTATAGGGCGCGCTTCCAGAAATGCACTCGAACTGACAGGTAGGGGTGAGTTTTGCGACAGAACCCTTCTCCCAGCGACCAAAATGAATGGGAATGGAACGAATTACGGGTCGGCAATGGGCTCAATGCGCCAGCTCGGGCGCATCGCAGAGTATGTCGGCAGGGAGCCCAGAGAAACGAATGCTGCGCTCTGCACGAAGATCGGTAATGCGCACACAATTGCCAATTAAGAACTGTTGTCCAGCTCGTTCTAAACCACTGCCGCGGCTGAATACTCGCAAGGACAGTCAAAGAGCCAATTGCGCCTAAGGCTTCACTTCACACCAACGTAAAAACACATCTTTACAAATTTTTAAACTGCCTGAAAGGTCGGTTAAAACTCCCAGTACTCTACGGACCGCTTAGTTGATTGGTAACGAGGCGAGGGTCTTATGCTGAGTTCTGTTTTACCCATTTTGGCTGGTGTTCTTTTTGAACTCGGGCATCTGTGCTTCGCATTCCTTCTGAGCCCCGAAAGTGTCTTGGCCCTTTCAGCCAACAATGCCCAATATTTGGCCCTAGCCTGCATTGCCGCACTTAGTTTTTTGCATAGAGACCGCAATCATTCTCAGGACCTCGGTGCATCAGTTCTGAAAGTGACTTCAAATCCCAAGTGTCACGCCCATCGGAGCACAAGCACCCTCCCAAGTTTGGATGACAGATTGGTGGATCAGCTATTCCTTCATGCCCAGGCAATTCGAAGCGGCAGGCATCCAGTTCGACGTTCTACCACTAGGATCACAGCGAGAATTGGATAGCGAATGTCGAAACCCAAAGGTGATGCCACCTCTGTGCTGGCCAGATTTAACGAAAGATTTGGTCTGGTTCAAAGATACGTCATCACCATTCCACCAGCAAACAACAGAGTTCGTCCAGTCAATCAAATATCTGGTGCGATTCAGACAAACAAATCCAAGGCCAAAAAGGAGCCAAACATGTCATTGGACATTTCTAAACTAAGTGAAATCAAAGGTCTTTTGGGGGCGTGTCTCGTCGACAGTGACACAGGCCTGGTCCTAGACACAGAGGGTGGTTCAAAGTTTGATCTTGAAACTGCAGGCGCAGCGAATGTTGAAGTCGTTCGCGCCAAGCTTCAGGCAATCGAAGCACTGAAACTTAACGATACTATCGAAGACATTCTGATCACACTTGGCAAACAGTTTCATCTGGTCCGCCCGCTGGACAAAAACCCAAACATCTTTGTGTATGTCGCGTTAGACAAGAAGACCGCCAATCTGGGTCTCGCGCGGCTTCAGGTGAAAGCTGTCGAAGAAACGTTGAGCCTCTAGTCTGCAACGATTTGCCAAATGGACTTAGCCATCTGGTTATGGCTGGGTTCACTTAACCGACTATTGGCAATTGCGACAAGCGGAACCACTGACTAATTCGGAGGTCTTGAAATGAAAATACTCGTCGCAGAAGACGACAAAAAGACTGCCGACTTTGTCAATTCTGGACTAAGGTCAAACGGTTTTAGTGTTGAGTGGTACGAAGATGGTCGGGATGCCCTATCATATTGTTTGTACAATGAATGTGACGCCATCATCCTAGACCGTATGTTGCCAGGAATGGATGGTCTTTCCGTTCTAAAGGCCCTAAGGGCTGCGCGGAAACAAACCCCAGTTCTGTTTCTCACGTCTTTAGGAGACGTTCAGGACAGAGTTGAGGGCTTGACCGAAGGTGCAGATGACTACTTGGTCAAGCCTTTTCATTTTTCAGAACTGCTGGCCCGTTTGAACAGCATTGTCAGGCGACAACCATCCGGCGTCTCGACGACTAAGCTTCAAGTCCACGATCTATCAATGGATCTGCTCAGCCGGATGGTGAAGCGGCAGGATGTTACAATTGACTTGCTGCCCCGTGAATTTGCGCTGTTGGAAGTTTTGATGCGAAACGCAGGGCGAGTGGTGACACGCACCATGCTTCTGGAGCAAGTCTGGGATTACAACTTCGATCCAAATTCGACTGTGATCGAGACGTATATCAGCCGTCTGAGGTCGAAGATCGACAAACCCTTTGAGACGCCTCTTCTGCACACGTCTCGAAACGTTGGATACAGCCTTCATGGGCCGCGCTAGCATTCTCTCAGGCGCTCCCTTCCAGACAGCTTGTTTCGCAGCATTGATCGTATGGATCATTACTGCTGTCTTCGGATACGCTGCATATCTGGCGCTGGAAGACCGGCTCCGTTCTGACCTTGAGCAACAAATCCTCGACGAAGAGCTCCTGCTTCATGAGATATTGCTGGACGGTGGTGCAGACGCAGTTCAGCGAGCGATTGAACACTTGAACAGTCCCAATCGAACCAAGCTTCACATTATCGCATTGTTCGACCAGCACGGTACAGCCCTTGCTGGATCAATTGCGAAATCGCCCGACGAGATTGGTTGGCACGAGGTCGATCCGGATTTTGTTCAAATCGGTGGAGCATTCCCTGTCTATATGCTTCATACGTCGGATTATCTTGGATTTCGCACAGTCGTCGCCCGCAGCCTGACTTCACTTAATCAGGCTTTGACGACGCTTTGGGAAGGGTTGTTGCTACTAACACTTGCGACAACTGCCGCTGTCTTGGGGCTTGGTTACTACTTCAGTTCTCAGAGCTTTCGGAAACTCGAGTGGATCGAGAGGACTCTCGATCAGTCTTTTCAAGAAAACGCGGCTATTCGTCTTCCGGTCACAGGTACAGGTGATCAATTCGATCGGATTTTCCAAATAGTTAACCAGCGTCTCGACTGGATCTCGAATTTACTCAACAGCACTCAAACCACTGCAGTCGCAATTGCACGCGACTTGAGAGTACCATTAACGAACGGGTTCATGTCGTTGCAGAAGGTTCACAGCGAAGTTGAGTATGGGGGCGATCCGAAACCAAGCCTCAACGACTTAGAGTGCAACCTTAAGCGCATCAGAACTGTCTTCGACACAATACTCAAAGTGTCTCAGATCGAGACGGGCGGGCATCAAAACAACTTTAAAACAGTCAATTTGAGTGCACTCGTTGAGAAAGTTGCAGCGGCTTTCTATCCGGTTGCGGTCGACGAGGGCAAACACATCTCGGCTGAATACAACGCCGACACGATTTTGATACGAGGCGACGAAAGCATGCTGAAACAGCTGCTCGTCAATCTTGTGCACAACTCACTTCGATATTGCCCCTCGGGAACTTGGATCAGTATTTCCCTTACGGCCAAGTCTGAAGCTATTGAACTGGTCGTTGCGGACAACGGGCCTGGGGTTCCGGAACCTCAAATCAGCAAGATATTTGAAGCTTTTTTCCGAGCTGACAGCGCAAGAAACGAAGCTGGCAATGGACTTGGCTTATCGCTTGTGAAGGCCGTCGCGATACGGCACGGCGCAATAGTCACCGCTGAGAGCAACGAACCAGGCTTGCGGGTTTGCGTGAGCTTCGGGAAGCCCCTCATCGCCGCCTGAATACAAGTGAAAGACATATACCGCTCTAAATTTCAACCAACTCTCGGACAACTCAAACCTGAAGGCTCAACATTTTGAACGGAAGAACAACGATGAAGAAAGCAATATTCCTGTCGGCAGTCCTGCCTGCGGCTGCGGCGTTTGCAGACGAAACAGAATTCCGATGCACGTCGGATACAAATGGCGAAGTCATTCAAATCTTTCAGGAAGCTGATCTCTCAGAAGCGCGCCTGATAGTTAAGAACACAGAGGGCATGGCCTCCGTTGCGCACGGTTTGGATGGCGTGACATTCATCCACATCAAGCCCGACGAAGTCTGGACCTTGGCGCTTCATTTTCCAACTATGACCTATGAGTTATCCACGCATGGGGCCTCATCAATCGAAGACCACGGGCATTGCACAAAGGGTGAGTGATCGACATGGAGCCCTTATTAATCAGGGGCCCAGATACGAGAACCTTTCAAAAATGTAAGGTTGATGAAAACCCATTGGAAAGAACGCGCTGCAGAAGATGTCATCGGGGTTGAAACTAAAACCAATCACTCGGCTGAGGAAGCACTCGTAGCCCTCCTATAGGGTGTCACCGGTACCGTGAAAACATGGGCCACTCACTCGTAAGCAAGCGTCCCTCAGCCAAAGCAGCGCTCCTTTCCACCCCCCTCGGAAAGGGGCGCTGCAAATTCGCCCTAACTTACAGTCTATTCGTTGCTGTATTGGGCGGAAACGCTCAGCTAACAAGATACGCGTAAAACTCAGTGCATCGACCTTTTTGCACTTCGCCGAGCCTAAATTACCAGTGGTGCGACAATCTCAGGCAATTTCCCCATACTTTTATTCCAATATTAGGTACAACCGTCGGATCACGCGCTTGGCTGGCCAGAATAGGTTTGTTTTTTCGAATCTGGATGTGGTCTTCACTATCACCGGATGAAAAGACTAATGAAACGCTCAAACATAGTATCTGGGGCAGCGTTTACCACAGCGTTATATGCAGCAGTGGTGATACTGCTTTCCGTTACAGCATTGGCATTTTTGACATTCGAAAGAATTCGTGGCGACCTGCAGCGGGAAATGGACTCGTTGTTGATCGACGAAATGCGTTTCATTCAGGAAATTCTGGACGACAACGACAACGATTCCGATGTCGTACAAGCGATCGATGATGCGACCCTCTGGTTGCCGTTCGACACCAGTTTGATCGGCCTGTTCGATAGCCAAGGGACGCGTCTGGCTGGAAACATCGATAATTACCCCTCCTTTCGAGGTTGGGGAGAAATTGAAGATGACGGCATAAATCTGGGCGGTGAAAAACGTATCCATCGGGTAAATGTGCAAACCTACCGTGGCTTTGTAATCGTGGTTGGTCGCGATCTTGCATTTGTGAAAAGCACACTTCGTTCGTTGGCATGGTCCTTGGTCGCAATCGGATTTGGAGCAACGTTGTGCACTTTGTTAGTTGGGTACGTCTCCAGCATAAGGACATATCGCAAACTCGATCAAATTGCGAAGACGCTGAACAAAGTCTCTAAAGGTGAAGTAAAAGCGAGGCTTTCAGTCGGCAAAAACAACGATCAGATAGACCGGGTTGCACGGCTGATGAACGGCCATCTCGACAACCTGACAGCATTGATGTCAACGACTCGATCGGCCGCTGCCGCCATTGCGCATGATCTGAAAAACCCGCTCACTCATGCTTATATCGCGCTCCAGGAAGCGAAGGATTCCCTACAATCAGATGGTCAATCTTTAGAGCCGATTGACAAAATTCAATCTGAACTTGATCGTCTCAAATGGACCTTCGAAACAGTTTTACGGATCAACCGTATCGAAGAAGGTAACAGTCCCAAAGCTTTCAGCTATCTGAATTTGAACAGACTGGGTCGAGAAGCAGTTGAGAACATGATACCACTTGCGGAAGTTAAGGGCCAAAGTCTCAGTTTTGTAGAGAACCCGTCAGGACGTACACTAATCGAAGGCGATGAAGGTATGCTGAAACAGCTTTGTGCAAACCTTTTGCAGAACTCAATCGATCACTGCCCGCAACATTCCAATGTTCGCCTGACCGTTGAACAAGATGAAAACACCATTACGCTCTCGGTTGTTGACGATGGCCCCGGCGTTCCCGAAAACACACTGGGTAAGCTTTTTGTTCCGTTTTATAAGCTTGAAAGCGAGCGAAGCAGTGTTGGCAATGGTTTGGGTTTAGCACTGGTGAAGGCAATTGCAGACCATCATTCAGCGCTCTTGACGGCTACAAACAATTCACCTGGGTTGGCAGTTTCTATTCAATTTGAAGTTGCGTAGCGGCTTATCAAATATTGTTTGGCGTGCTGCGTTCTCTTGCACAGAATGGGCAAGAAAACTCTGTGAGAGTCTTTTTTTCAAGTCCTGAGATCGCTCAGGAACCGGAGCAAGGGTATTCGACCCTCCACAAATCGTAGGCCTCTTCACTGGTGCTACCTCTCCGACGGATCCACAAACGAAGTATTCAGCTCAAACGATATGCGCCGCCCCCAGACCAGCCTTCGACATAGAACCTGTCGAGGCGCAGATGGTCCGCCGGTTCCGCGATATCGCTCGGCCAGTCTTGCAGTGTTCTATCTGGATCTGGGTCGGAATGGCCGTGACCAGGTCGATCCACCGAGATGAAGCGAACACCTATTCGGTGTAGCATTGCCTCGTCACCTGGCCATTCCAGCCGAGATCCGCCGGACCCATTTGAGTGAACGACAGCTACTCCATTGGTAGGTCTATATTGCGCAAAGGTAAGCGTTCTGCCATCGGAAAGGCGCAAGTCTGATACTCCCGATAACACGAGGGGTAAAAGTACCGAATTGCCGATTGAGAACAAAACACTTCTATTGGATCGAAGCCGCAATCCATGGCCTCAGTAGTTCCCAAATAACTGCGAAATCCAGCAATGCTATCAAAAGTTCTCGGATCGGCGCATGTCTGGATTTGGATTGCCTACGGACACAGTGGCGGCAAACACGAACGGCGGGTTTGTCTGCTCAACGGCTATTTACCAACAGGTTTTGAACGTCCAGAATGTTCAGTTCACTACCTGCTACACGTGCGAAGCCCTAAAAGTTGGTGAACGGCCGGATAGGGCTCTAAAGACCTGTTTGAGATCGCTGCACATTGTGCAAGTGCCCGGTTTAGGTCAAATTCAGGGGCGCACTTGAATTATCCCTAATTAGGGATATATCACGCGATATGAAGCACGAAAATCACACCCGAGAAAATCAAGCGCTAGTGCTGGCCCTGCTGCGCAGTCAGCAATTGTTCATGCGCGCCATGGTATCAGCGTTTCGTTCGGCAGGCCTGACCGCACCGCAATGGGACGCTCTGGAGACACTTAGCAACAAGGGTCCGCTTTCAATTAACGATCTGATGCAGCTGACACTGTCTACATCCGGCAATCTGGATGTGGTTGTCAAAAACCTGATTCAAGCCGGATGGGTGGAAAAGAGTGTCGATGAAACCGACAGACGGGCGCGTGTTCTGTTACTGACCGCAGCCGGGCGCCAAAAAGTGGCCGAATTTCGGCCACTCCACAATCAAGCTCTGGAACAGATTTTTGGTGGTCTCAGCGTGCAGGACAAACGCCAGACGATCAAGACACTCAACCAACTCCGAAAAAAACTGCCTCAACCTTAGAAAGTCGTAACATGCCCAACAAAACATTCCTGACCGTGCATGGCGTGATTTACATGTTTTTCGCGCTCGCGCTGTTCTTTGCCCCGGCCATCCTCTGGCCGAACTACGGCCTGCAATTAAACGACCAATACGCTGTGTTCCTGTCACAGCATAACTCGATATTTCTGTGCGGTATTGGGATCATCAGCTTCCTGTTTCGGGACGTTGAACACGGCAGTGAAGCCGCTCTCGCCATTCTTACGGGATTGATGTGGACCAATCTACTTGGCGTCCTCATCACGCTTTATGCCTGCCTGACAGGGGTTTTCACCGGGTTTGGTTGGTCTGACCCCCTCTTCTTCGCCTTGCTTGCGGTCTTGTGCTTCTTCCAGCTCGGAAAAAACCGCTGAACCTTCTCAAACTCACAAAGGAAACTGAACATGAGTACGCTGAAGATCTGGGACCTGCATATGACCTATGATGGTCCGATCACCGAAGAATTTATCGCAGGAACTGAGCAGCTTGCCAAGAGTATCGCGGAGGAGCCCGGAATAATCTGGAAAATCTGGACTGTCGAAGATGGCACCAATCACTATGGGTCCACATACCTGTTTCGGAACCGCGAATACCTGGAAAGCTATAAAAGTATGCACCTGAAGCGGCTGGAAGCGATAGGGATCACAGTGACCGCCGACCATGTTTTCGACATTATGGAGGAGGTCAGTCGCATCAACAAAGCCCCGCTTGAAGGCTGACGAGCAATGACCGGACATTGGCACGCTAAACGTTGATGTCCGGTTTACACGGTTCTCAACGTGCCGCACATGCAAAGGACCGAAGCTTAGTCGACGGCAGCAACGGGCTTTTATCGCAGGTCCGAAATCGTCTGTGAGTACAAAGATCTAACGATCAGTCTTGCCGCACATCGCATTTCTCGAGCAATAAGCATCAAAGGGATGCCTAAGTGCGGAATCCAAAGCCTCAAGGCGACATCAAGCCGCCTTAAGAGCTCATGCAAAATAGACGGAGCGTTACCGCACGGCCAATGGTCCTGCCGGTTGTTGCTGGGTGATGCAGCCGACCCCACCACCATCAAGCGCGATGAACGTGCTGTCGACACCGACAATCTTGCGACCCGGGAACAGTTTTGCCAGTACCGATCGTGCGGATTCGTCGTCCGGTCCACCCAGCATCGGTGTGATCAGGGCATCATTGATCGCATAGGCGTTGACGTATGGAACGGGCATCTGTTCCCCATGCGTGGGATCGGTATAGGGCAGTCGCTCCATCTCGATTACTTCAAGCTTACGGCCCTTGGCATCCGTCGCTTCCTTGAGACGGCGCAGGTTTTCCTGGCACAATTGGTAGTTCGGATTTTTTGGATCATTTACTGTCTGAGCCAACACAACACCGGGTGCGAGATATTCCACTACGTTGTCGGCATGCCCATCTGTGCCTTCGTCCTCGACAAGCCCCAATCCGAGCCAAATCACCTTTTCGATGCCGAGGTAATCTCTCAGATGGCCCTCAATATCCTCACGCGACAGCCCATTATAGCGATTGGCATTAAGCATCACCTGTTCTGTGGTGATCAACGTACCCTCACCATCAACAGTAATACCGCCGCCCTCGCAGATAAAGGGAGCGTTATACACCTTGAAGCCGTAGTGACCGGCCAGGTGCTCAGCCACCCGCATATCCCTGTCACAGGCAAACTTGCCGCCCCACCCATTGAACTGGAACTGCACCAAGGCAACTTCATCGTCCTCGTTCTTCACAAAGATCCAGCCACTGTCACGGAGCCAGGCGTCATTGATCGGGACTTCCAGAATTTCGATGTTGCCGTAGCCCTCAAGAGCGGTACGAGCGCCATCGGCATCATCAGGATCAACAATTACGGTTACGGGCTCAAACTCAGCCACCGCCCGCATTACACCGGCGTATTCCGCCCGCGTGCGTGTCAGGTCACTCCGATAGCTCAGTTCCGTCGGCCAGCCAATAAACGTGCGTGCGTGGGGCGCGAAACGTGCAGGCATGCGGAAACCGTCTGAGAATGGAGTGTGTACCATGATCGTCTCCTGTTATGTTTGGTACGAGAAGCGGCGGCCCGAGTGGCCGCCGCAAAAAACAGTCTGAAATAATTCAGAAGCCAGCTTTGATCCGCTCGAACTCCTTCAGCATTTTCGCGGCAATTTCCTGCGACGGATTAAAGCCGAACAAGCTCGACGCCATGAACCCTTCGGGGTCGGAATAGCCATACGCCGCCACCGCATCCTGATCTGCGATTTCATATGACTTTGCGTTAGCGTGGGCGTAGCCCCAGGACTCGATCAAGTATTTGCCGCTTTCGGCAGATGACAGCGCATTAAGGAAATCATAGACTTCTTCATCACCGCCTTCCCCATTGTTCAGGTGCACGTAGCCGCAGGCCCAGCTGGCCACGCCGACCTCGGGGTCTCGGATCATCTTGGCGGGAATTTCATCAAAGATCATCGCCAGTTCGGTTGCATTCCAGGCCCAGGCAGCATGAATCTCGCCCGACTTGATGGCCGCATCCAGTTGTCCCTGGTCGCTCCAATAGAAACGCACGTTCGTGTGGACCGCACGCAGGAAGTCCGAGGCTTCCTGGAATTTCTCATCGGTCATCTGGCTCCAGTCGCTAACGCCAACGGCCAATGCGGCCAGAGCATAGGCATCCTCAACTGCGTCGGGCAACGAGATTTTTCCGGCCATGGCCGGATCCGCAAGCGTCTGAAGGTTGATATCACCTGTTACCAGATCTGTACGATAGACCAGACCGGTATTGCCCCAATCAAACGGCAGCATCCACACCTGACCATCAGCTGAGACGAAAGGCAAGTTGGCAAGCGTCGGCAGCAGATCACCCCAGGCTTCAAGCCGCGACACGTCAATCGGAGAGAGCATGTCGGTTGCCCGCATTTTCCCGATTACGCTGGTACATGGGTGCGCCAGATCAGCCTTGAAACCCGAGCGCAGCTTGTTAAAGCCCTCGTGGTCATCAGCAAAGAAAGAGAAGTTCGGAGCCTCACCATATTTTTCGACATACGCACCGAAAAAGCCAGGATCGTCGTAGCCCGACCAATCAAAGACCGTGATTTGCTCGGCCATGGCAGTACCTGACAGTAGGCTTGCAAACGTCGCTCCGAGCGCAATAGAAGTTACTTTCATCATATTTCCTCCACTGGTGATTTTAGTCCTGCGGCAAGGCGACTGCGGCAGCGCCACGGAAACCCGACCAAACCTTTTCGCCAATCTCAAAATGTTCACGGCGTTCGAAGTTGGTGATAGACGCTATGATCGGATCCTTGCGTCCATTGAGAGCGAGATAGTAATGTATGGTTTCGCCATAGAAGGCCCGATCAACCACTTCTGCTTCAGCAAAAACATCGGCACCTTCAGGACGGTTTTTCTCGACGTGAATGCGTTCCGGGCGCAATCCGATCGTAATCGGAGCCCCTGCCCTTTCTGACACCCCGTGTTCGTCGACAGAAACTTTGCCGAAGACTGGAAGATCGATCTCCAGAGATCCACCCTCGTGCGCGCCGATTTGACCTTCGATGAAATTCATACCCCCGATAAAGTCCGCGACTTGTTTGGTGCGTGGCGCTTGATAAAGAATTTCCGGCGCATCAACCTGTGCAAGTTTGCCGCCAAACATCACGCCGCACCGATCCGAAATCGTCATCGCTTCGTGCTGGTCATGGGTCACCATGAGGAAGGTGATCCCAACGGATCGCTGAAGTGCCCGCAACTCCATTTGCATCTGCTCACGCAGTTTCTTGTCCAGAGCAGACATCGGTTCGTCTAACAACAGGACTTTCGGTTCCAGAACCAACGCCCGTGCAAGAGCAACCCGCTGCCTCTGACCACCCGAAAGTTCGTGCGCCCCTCGGCGCCCCAACCCGGCAAGCCCAACTTTTTCGAGCATTTCATTGGCTTTGGCGCGTTTTTCGCCCTTGTTCAGTCCAGAGCGGGCCAATCCGAACACAATGTTCTCTTCAACATTGAGATGGGGAAAGATTGCATAGCTCTGAAACACCATGTTGGTAGGTCGGTGGTTGGCTTCGATGCCCTTCATCTCGCGCCCGTCGATGGTGATCGATCCCTCAGTCGGATCTTCGAAGCCGGCAATCATCCTCAGCAGGGTGGATTTGCCGCAACCAGAGGGCCCAAGAAGAGAAAAGAACTCTCCCTGTTTCAGTTGCAGGTCCACATTCTTGACAGCTTCGAACTGGCCAAATGACTTGCTGACATCCGCGATATTTACAGCGATTGGGGTATCCATGTCATAGTGTCCTATTCTGACTTGGTGGTGAGACGTGCACTGCGGCGGCGGAAATGCTCGGCCACAAGCAGGAACAGCACGGAAACGAGGATTAGAAGCGAACCAAGCGCAATGACGTTGGGCAGCTTTGCCGGGAAGCGCACCTGGCTCCAAATATAGACTGGAAGCGTTGGGCTGTTGCCCGACAGAAAGAACGCCAGGATGAATTCGTCAAACGAGACTGTGAAGCTGATCAGCAAACATGAGATGATACCGGGTGCGACCACCGGCAATGTTACACGCCTCAGGGCACCCCAAGTGCCTTCACCCAGGTCAATCGCTGCCTCTTCCAGTGAATCGTCGAATTGCCCGAAGGCTGAAGTCATGATCGAGACACAAAATGGGATTGTGAGGAGCGAATGTGCAAGAATGACCGTGAAAAGGGTCGTGCCGAGACCAATCCCGAGAAACAGGATCAACAAAGAAATCGCTATAATGATCTCCGGCATGACCAACGGCACCATGACGATGGTGTGGCTGACCCGGCGCATCGGATAGCGGTATTTGGCGATAGCCCGAGAGATCAGCGTTCCCAGGCTTGTGGCAACGATCGCCGAAAGGATAGCGACGATCAGACTGTTTTTCAAAGCATCGAACAGTGCCGTCTGCTCTGCGAGGCTGCCATACCATTTGGTGGTAAATCCTGTCAGCGGAAAGCCAAGAACCTTGGAATCGTTGAAGGAAAACAGGGGCAGGAGCAAGATGGGCAAATAAAGAAACGCCACATAGAGCACCGCATAGATTGGCAGCAGTCGACCGATCCGCGAAGTGAGTGTCGAGACGAGGCTCATTTCAGGCTCCTTTCCAGAAGTTTCAATGCACCGACAACAATGCAGGCAGCGATGGTCACGCAAACGACTGCGCTCAGCGCCAATGCTGAACCCAACGGCCAGTTGTTGGCTTTTCCGAACTGGACCTGAATCATGTTGGCAACCATTGCACCATCAGACCCGCCAACCAGCGCCGGAGTTACGTAGTCGCCAACGGTAGGTATGAAAATGATCAGGCAAGCACCGACAATGCCCGGGATCGAAAGGGGAAGAGTAACGCGTAGGAAACTGCGCACGGGACCTTCACCAAGGTCTTTCGAGGCTTCCAGAAGGCTACGATCGATCTTCTCCAACGAAACAAATATCGGGAGGATGGCGAATGGCGCCCAGGCATGTGCCAACGTCACGACAACGGCTTCTGAATTGTAAAGCAGTGTGTCGAGCGGCGCATCGATGATTCCAAGCGAAAGCAGCGCTGAATTTACTACACCATTTTGGGCCAGGACAATTTTCCACGAGAAGACGCGCAGCAGGTAGCTGGTCCAGAACGGAATGGTCACCAGGAACAACCACAGCGCCTTGCTCTTCTTTACGTTGAAGGCAATGTAGTAGGCTATCGGGTAAGCAAGCAGCACCGTCAGAAACGTGACCATGGCCGCGATACGCACCGAGCGGAAGATTAAGGTGCGATACAACGGATCGGAAAACACTTCCGCATAGTTTGCCCAGGTGAACTCTCGCCGCACTTCGACAAAATCCTGCGTCCAGAAGGAATAGGCGATTGTCAGCGCTACTGGCGCGGCTATGAGAAGAAGTACATAGAGCGTGGCAGGAGCCGACAACAATAGTCCCGTCTTCGTTTCCTTTGTTACTATCATTTCGGCCTCCTCCCAAGGCAGACCAAGTTATTTCGTTTGGCCATCAAAGGTGGAAATCGCGCCGTAGAGATCCGGACGCCGGTCACGAAAAACGCCCCAGTACCGACGGGTTTCGGCAATTTCATCAAGATCGAATTCGGCCGTCAGAACCACACCATCTTCCCGCTCGGCTTCGACGATTTTTTGGCCGAAATGATCGGCAATAAAGGAACCACCAAAGAACTCCATTCTCAGGGTGGAATCTTCGGTTGCCACTTCTTCGCCAACACGGTTCGACGCCAAAACTGGCACCAGATTGGCCCCGGCATGGCCGCACATAACTGTTTGCCAATGCGGAATGCAGTCCGCACCTGGTTTGGTGGGCTCTGAACCGATCGCGGTAGGGTAAAGCAGCATTTCAGCCCCTTGCAGGACCATGCATCGCGCCGCTTCGGGGAACCATTGATCCCAGCAGATCGCCGCACCGATGCGCCCGAAGGCTGTGTCCCAAACTTTGAAACCAGTGTCGCCGGGGCTAAAAAACTGTTTTTCCTGATAGGCGACATCATTAGGAATATGGGCTTTGCGATAAATGCCCATCACGGAACCATCCGCGTCGATCATCGCAAGCGAATTGAAATAACTCTGTCCGGCACGCTCAAAGAACGAGATGGGAAGAACCACACCAAGTTCTTTTGCAATCGAAGAAAAGTGCCGGATGGCAACGTTTTCTTCAGTTGCGGTTGCCAGATCGAAGTGTTTGTGGGCCTGTTCGATGCAGAAATAGGGCGCTTCGAACAATTCCTGAATCAGGATGACATTCGCACCCTTGCCTGCGGCCTCTCGAACAAGCGCTTCGGCTTTGGCAATGTTGTCCTGCTTGTCCCAGGAACAGCTCATCTGTGTTGCGGCAAGTGTCACTTTACGCATTTGAAGATGCTCCAGCTTTCGGTTGCTGTTGGGTGATGCAGTGGATGTTGCCGCCGCCATCCGCGATCGTATTTGTCATGACGCCCACGACTTTCCGGTCCGGGAACAGTCCTGCCAGAACGTCCATTGCTTCCTTGTCGTGTTCCGGAAAACCATATTGCGGGACGATCACACCGCCATTCACGAGGTAGAAGTTGATATATGACAGGAAGCGACGCGAGCCGTCCGCCTTCCGATCAACGGGTGGCGAGGTCACCTGATGGATAACGAGAGGATTGCCCTCTGCGTCCGTTTCGGATTCCAGAATAGCCCGATTAGCCAGCAGGTTTTCATAGTCCGAATCTTCTGGATCCGCGCTGACCTGACACAGGATGCCGCCAGGCACAAAGGCGGCCACCACGTCAACGTGACCGTTGGTTGAGTCATTCTCCAGCGTCCGGTTCAGCCAGATTACCTTGGAGAGCCCCAGCTGGTCACACAGCTCTTTCTCAAATTCTTCCGGGGTCGGGCCGCCATTCCGTGTGCGATGTTCGTAGCACTGGCGCGTCACCACGCAGGTGCCCTTGTCATCGATATTCAGCGCACCGCCTTCGTAGATCATTTCGGACGCGTTGTGCTCGGCGCCGGCTAGCTCGATCACCCGCGCGGCAACCTTCGCATCCCTGTCATGGGGCCATTCCCCGCCCCAACCGTCAAATACCCAATCCACACCGGCTAATGCACCGTCCTCATCCAACACAAAGGTCGGACCATTGTCGCGCAGCCAACTGTCATCCAGCGGACATTCCACGAGGTCGATGTTGTTTTGACCTTTGAGCGCGTCGATACCGTCGCAGCTTTCAGGGTCATAGAGCATGGTCAAGGGCTCAAACTGCGCAATGGCAAGTGCAACGTCCGCATATTCCCTGCGTGCCTGCGGCAGCGTTTCGCCATAGGTCAGCTCGGCGCAAGGCCATGCCATCCAGGTGCGGGTATGAGGGGCCCATTCGGGTGGCATTACATAACGTTTCATGCGATTTTAACTCCCTGTTTGACGAGGTCGTCGGTTGTTTTGCGGATGCCATCCTCAAGAATGTCGAACATTTGGTCGATCTGACCGTCGGTGATGATCAGTGGTGGCGAAAAAACGCACATATTGATAATCGGGCGCAGGATCAGGCCATTCTCCTGACAATGCGCATCAATCATCGCACCAACCGATTTATCGAGTGCAAGCACGTCTTCAGCCGAAGCATCAGCCACGCACTCGACACAGCCGACCAACCCTTTGCCACGCGCATCGCCAACTAGAGGAAGGTCGGCGAGGGCTCCGAGACGTGCTTCGAAATGGGGAGAAACATTTCTCACGTGCTCAAGGATGCCCTCGCGCTCGATAATCTCGATGTTTTTCAGCGCCGCAGCTGCGCTGACCGGGTGGCCCGAATAGGTGTACCCGTTGGAAAAGGTCGCACCTTGCGACTTGTCGCCGGCTACGTCCTCGATCAAGCGATCGGAAATGATACAGGCCCCCATCGGAACATAGCCAGAGGTCATGCCTTTGGCGCAAGTGATGATGTCCGGCACGATGTCAAACACTTCTTCGGACGCAAACCAATGACCAAGACGCCCAAATCCGGTGACTACTTCATCCGAAATATAGAGCACATCATGCTTGCGGCAGACTTCGAGGCAGCGCTTATGGTAGCCGGCAGGCGGCACGATTACGCCACCCGAACACAAGATTGGCTCGGCAATAAAGGCTGCGACCTTATCAGCTCCTATGGTGATGATCGCGTTCTCAAGATCGGCAATCTTTTCGTCCAGAAATGCCTCAACGCTCTGGCCTTCAGGCCTAACATAGGGGTTCACGTTGGGAAGGAAGTGGGTCAGGTGCGAGGCTTGGTCCAGCCATCCCTTGTCTCGCTCCTTTCCGCTCATCGAAGCGGCCAGATAGGTCGAGCCATGATAGGCCTTCTGGCGCGAAATCACGATCTTTTTCTCGGGACGCCCCATCACATTGTTGCGGAATTGGATAAAACGAAGTGCTGAATCCACCGCAGTCGATCCGCCGGTGGTAAAAAACACGTGGTTCAGGTCACCAGGGGTACGCTTGGCGATTTCATGAGCAAGCCTGGATGGCACCGAGTTGGCATTGTTGAATGGCGAGAAATAGGCCATCTCCATAGCTTGTTTGGCCATGGCTTCGGCAATTTCGGAATTGCCGTAGCCCACCTGAACACACCACATGCCCGCTGGACCATCAATTAAACGCTCGCCAGTTTCGGTAGTAACATAGATACCCTCACCACCTTCGGTGAAAGTTCTCTCGTTCTTTCCAATGTATTCCATTCCCTCCCAGGGGTGAACGAAGTTCTGGTTGTCCCAGCCACGAACCGTTTGGAAATCGGTGTTCAACAGCGTCATGGATCGAATCCTTATGTTGTCTCCATTTCAAAATGAATGATCGTTCATCGTGAGTCAATAAAAATGTACATACGTTCATTCATTGCATATCTGAAACTTGATCAGTAACATCCAAATTTGTACGACATAGGATTGCTGGCTTGTGGAAGAGGGACTCGCGAAAATATGGACAAGCTCGATCAAACGGACAGCTTGCTGAACACACGGGAACTGGGCAAATCGAAAAACCGACGCCATCTCCTCGACAGTGCGGCAAATGCCATTTTCAAATACGGCTTTCGTGGCGCCACAATTGCCAATATTCAAAAGGAATCCGGACTATCCCGTGGAATGATAAACCTTCATTTCGAAACAAAGGAAAACCTGCTTCTGGCGGTTGCCCAAGACCTCTCGCGACATTACGCGGAACACTGGGAGCACGTCGTAAAGGATCCGGAACTTTCTCCAGCGGAAAAGCTTCGAGGCATCATTACTACTGACTTGTCGGAAGAGGTTTTGAACGCCCGCGACGTTGCCATCTGGTTCGCATTTCGCTCTGAAGTAGCCTCTCACCCGGAATATGGAAAGTACATTGATTCCCGTGATGAAGGATTTCGCGCGGGCATCCTCGTTATTTGCACGCAACTGATCGAGGAGGGGCAATACGCGAATGCCGATGCAACTCTGGCCGCCAATAGCCTTATAGCGCTTCTTGAAGGGATGTGGACAGACTTCCACCTTCATTCAGATCACTTCGATCGCAAGCGGGCGGAAGAAACCTGTCTTTATGTGGTTCGAAGTTTCTTCCCCAACCATTTCTAGGCATCGGCAGAAGTACAAATCGTCCCAATGTGCAAGTTCTTAGGGAAGGCGTACACCGCCATCCAGACGGATAATCGAGGCGTTCAAATAGGCGTTCTCGATCATGAAACAGGCCAGCGCGGCAATTTCTGATGGATCGCCAAGTCGCTTGGGAAACAACGGCTGTTGCGCCAGAGCGTCCTGAGCCGCTTCCGGGAGCGAGGCCATCATGGGTGTCAGGAACAGGCCAGGCGCCATCGTGTTGACGCGAATACCGTGGGCTGCAAGATCCCGTGCCATGGGCAGCGTCATGCTGGCAATGCCACCTTTTGATGCGGCATAAGCTGACTGCCCCTTCTGACCATCAAATGCAGCGATAGATGCGGTATTGATTATGACCCCACGCTCGCCGTCTTCGTTAGGGGTGTTCGATTGCATCCGCTCAGCGGTTAATCTGGCCACGTTGAAACTGCCGATCAGGTTGATTTCCTGAACCTTGCGGAAATCATCAAGCGAGTGTGCTCCGTCTTTCCCCAAGGTTTTTTGAGCAATCGCGATTCCCGCGCAATTGACAACGGCATTCACGCGTCCAAGCTCTGCTGCCACGACGTCCAAAGCAACAGTGACATCATCGGCTGAGGTGACATTTGTTGGCACAAACACTGCCGCTTGTCCCAGCTCTTCTGCAAGAGCCTCACCACCGGCATGGTTCAGATCCAAGACACCCACCCGACCTCCATTTTCGACGATCCGGCGGGCACAGGCTTCCCCGAGACCGGAAGCGCCTCCGGTGACGATGGCAGTTGTTTCATTGAGCTTCATGAAGTTTTCCTTTTCCTCATTGTATTTTCAGCAAGAGTTGACCCAATCAGTGATCGGTCATAAAGGTCAGTTCTTTTTTGCTTGAGAATTTCGGGGAGCGCTTCTCGAAGAAAGCTGACGCCGCTTCTTTGAAATCTGGTCCCGCGACACACTTGGAAAACGCCAGCTCTTCATCGGCAAGCTGCTCGGAAAAGCTGTTTGGCCAGCTACCCTGCATCAGGCGTTTCAACATCCCTTGTGCAGTAGCCGGACCTTCAGCAATTTTTTTGGCTAGTGCCCAAGTTTCTGAAGTAAGGCTTTCGGGGTCGACCACACGATTCACCAAACCAAGTTCCAAGGCCTTTTGCGAGTCAATCGAGTTTGACAGCAACGCCAACTCGAACGCCCTTCGTGTTCCGACCAACCTGGGCAGATTCCAACTCGCACCACAATCTGGAGGGACGGCGACTTTCAGGTAAGCCAGGTTGAAAATCGCATCGCTTGCAGCAACACACAGATCGGACCCCAATGCGATAGAGAAGCCAGCGCCGGAAACAGGGCCTTGAACACTTGCGACAACGATCTTGGACGTGTTCGCAAGCAGGATAAGTGCTTTATGTATTGGGCGAATGACCCGGTGCGCGGCTCGCTCTTTGTCCTCTGCTCCGTGCAATTCCGCAAGATCACCTCCGGCCGAAAAACACCTGCCCTCTCCGGACAGGATGATGACACGAATGCTCCGGTCTTCTACAAGACCAGCCGTTGCCTCCAGAAACGCTCTGGTCATGTCGGACCCAAGCGTGTTCATTCTCTCGGGATTGTTCAACCGCATTTCCGCGACGCCATCCTTGCTGGTCACATCCAAGAGTTTCCGTGTCATCAATTCACTTTCTCCGCAGCATTGGGCCTCGTTCGGGATTTGATCTGGAAGCCATTCCATTTCGGGTTCGGTGGCGACGGAGGGAGAGGAGTGGCGCCACCGAACCCCGCGCATTACATGCGCGTTTCTCAGCCGAGTTTCTCGGTCAGTTCCGGGACGGCCTGGAACAGGTCTGCGACCAGTCCGAAGTCGGCGACCTGGA
>NZ_WPYP01000017.1 GCF_013030985.1 Ruegeria arenilitoris
CAATCGTGCCGATGTTGACGTGCGGCTTATTACGCTCAAACTTTTCCTTTGCCATGATGGCCTCCTTTTTCGGTAATGAAGGGAGCCCGGTACCCGAGCTCCCTCAAATCTTCGCTTATGCGTATTTCGCCTGGATCTCGTCCGAGATGTTCTGCGGAACCGGATCGTAGTGGTCGAACTGCATGGTGAACTGGGCACGGCCCGACGACATCGAACGCAGAGTGTTGATGTAGCCGAACATGTTCGCCAGCGGAACGAACGCGTCGATCGCGATCGCGTTGCCGCGCGGCTCTTGTCCAGATACCTGGCCACGACGCGAGGTCAGGTCGCCGATGATACCGCCGGTGTATTCTTCCGGGGTGATCACTTCGACCTTCATGATCGGTTCCAGCAGCTTCGCGCCAGCTTTGCGCATGCCTTCACGCATACACATCCGCGATGCGATTTCGAACGCCAGAACGCTCGAGTCGACGTCGTGGAACTTACCGTCCAGCAGGGCAACCTTGAAGTCGATCACGGGGAAGCCAGCCAGCGGGCCGCTGTCCATGACCGAGTTGATGCCTTTTTCAACACCCGGGATGTATTCCTTCGGAACGGCACCACCAACGATGCGGCTTTCGAACGAATAGCCTTCGCCCGCTTCGGTCGGCTGGATCTCCAGCTTGACTTCCGCGAACTGACCCGAACCACCCGACTGTTTCTTGTGGGTGTAGGTGTGCTCGACCGGCATCGAGATGGTTTCACGATAGGCCACCTGCGGTGCACCAATGTTCGCTTCAACCTTGAACTCGCGCTTCAGACGGTCAACCAGGATGTCCAGGTGAAGTTCGCCCATGCCTTTCATGATGGTCTGACCCGATTCCAGGTCGGTTTCCACACGGAAGGACGGGTCTTCAGCGGCCAGACGGGCCAGACCCTGGGACATCTTCTCTTGGTCGCCCTTGGTTTTGGGCTCAACCGCGATCTCGATCACCGGATCGGGGAAGGTCATGGTTTCCAGAACCACCGGATCCTTCGCGTCACACAGGGTGTCACCGGTGGTGGTGTCTTTCAGACCCGCCAGCGCGATGATGTCGCCTGCAAACGCTTCTTCGATCTCTTCCCGGTTGTTCGAGTGCATCATCATCATACGACCGATGCGCTCTTTCTTACCTTTGGTCGAGTTCAGGATCGAGTCACCCTTGTTCATGGTGCCCGAGTAGATCCGGGTGAAGGTCAGCGAGCCAACGAAGGGGTCGTTCATGATTTTGAACGCCAGGCCCGAGAAGGCCATGTCGTCGTCTGCACGACGGGCGATGTCACGAACTTCTTCCTCGTCGCCGGGTTTGAAGCCCATGTAATCAACAACGTCCAGCGGGCTGGGCAGATAGTCGATCACAGCGTTGAGCAGCGGCTGAACGCCTTTGTTCTTGAACGCCGAACCACCCAGAACCGGAACGAACGCGATGTCTAGGGTACCTTTGCGCAGCAGGGCGCGCAGGGTCGGAACGTCGGGCTCATTGCCTTCCAGGTATTCCATCATCGCGTCGTCGTCCATTTCGACGGCCGCTTCGATCATCTTGCCGCGCCATTCGTCAGCCATGTCTTTCAGGCTGTCGCGGATCGGAGCTTTGATCCAGCTTGCACCCAGATCTTCGCCCTGCCACAGCCACTCTTCCATGGTGACCAGGTCGATCAGACCTTCCAGCTCGGACTCGGCGCCGATCGGAATACCAACCGGAACAGCGCGTGCGCCGGTGCGGTCTTCGATCATGCGAACGCAGTTGAAGAAGTCTGCGCCGATCTTGTCCATTTTGTTGACGAAAACCATACGCGGAACCTTGTAGCGGTCAGCCTGACGCCACACGGTTTCGGTTTGGGGCTCAACACCGGCGTTTGCGTCCAGAACGCAGACGGCACCGTCGAGAACCGCCAGCGAGCGTTCGACTTCGATGGTGAAGTCAACGTGGCCGGGGGTGTCGATGATGTTCAGGCGGTGCTTGGGCGTTTCTGCGGTCTGACCGTCCTCGGTGCGCTCCCAGAAAGTGGTGGTCGCAGCCGAAGTGATGGTGATGCCGCGTTCCTGCTCCTGCTCCATCCAGTCCATGGTGGCTGCACCATCGTGCACCTCACCGATGTTGTGGGATTTACCAGTGTAATACAGGATACGCTCCGAGCAGGTGGTCTTACCTGCGTCGATGTGCGCCATGATACCGAAGTTACGGTACAGTTCGAGAGGATATTCGCGTGACATTTGTCTAAGCCTCTAGGATTACCAACGGTAATGGCTGAAGGCTTTGTTCGCCTCGGCCATCTTGTGGGTGTCTTCGCGTTTCTTGACGGCAGTACCACGGGACTGAACAGCATCCAGCAGCTCGCCAGCAAGGCGCTCTTCCATGGTGTTTTCGTTGCGGCCACGCGCAGCAGTGATCAGCCAGCGGATGGCCAGTGCTTCGCGGCGCTCGGGGCGCACTTCGACCGGAACCTGATAGGTTGCACCACCAACCCGGCGCGAGCGAACCTCGACCGACGGTTTGATGTTGTCGAGCGCTTCGTGGAACACTTCGACAGGAGCGCGCTTGATCTTGTTCTCAACGCGGTCAAACGCGTTGTAAACGATGCGCTCTGCGACCGACTTCTTGCCGTCGATCATCAGGTTGTTCATGAATTTGGTCAGAACCTTGTCGCCAAATTTGGCGTCAGGCAGGACTTCGCGTTTTTCGGCGGCGTGACGACGTGACATATCAGCCTCTCCTTCTTACTTGGGACGCTTCGCGCCGTATTTCGAACGACGTTGCTTACGATCTTTGACGCCCTGAGTATCCAGAACACCGCGCAGGATGTGGTAACGCACACCGGGAAGGTCTTTTACACGGCCGCCACGGATCAGAACAACCGAGTGTTCCTGCAGGTTGTGGCTTTCACCGGGGATGTACGAGATGACCTCGAACCCGTTGGTCAGGCGCACTTTGGCAACCTTACGCATAGCTGAGTTCGGCTTCTTCGGCGTGGTGGTGTAAACACGTGTGCAGACGCCGCGTTTCTGCGGGCACTGCTCCAGGTGCATGGACTTCGAGCGTTTTACTTTGGGCTGCCGCGGCTTGCGGATCAGCTGTTGAATAGTTGGCATTCCGGTTTCTTCCCCGTTTTGCAACACACATGACATGCACGCGCGTTGCGTGCGGTTAAACTTGCTGCACTTATGCGTCCACAAGCGCAAAACCCGCGAGCGTTCCCATTCCGAGGTGAACGTCGCGGTTGGTTATCAGAGGACGCGAACTGCAAAATTGTCCGGGTCTTGACCAGTTCATTACTGGAATCGGTTATGGGGCGGCCCCCGGCACCGAGATGACGCGCGTAATAGGGGGAGTCGGCCCGAGTGTCAACAGTACGCCTAATTAGGGGATCAACTGGCCGGTCCGCCGGGATTTATCAGGGCTCGGCGGGGATTTCCAGCACGACCGCCCGTTGCGGGTTCCTCGGTGCGCAGGCATAGTCTGTTCAACGGTCTGCACCACGGATGATTCATGCAAGTCATAGGCCTTTGCCGCTTTTCCTACCCCGCCCATGGCGGCTTTCAGGTCGAACATGACACGATCGAGGAACGCCGACGGTACCTTTACAATCCGGCCCGTCTGGAAGAGCGGTTCAGACTGTTCGAAACCACCACCCTGCCCTGTTTCAAGGAACAGACCGATGAGGACTTCCAGTTCCTGATCGTGATCGGGGATTGCCTGCCGAAACCCGCTTTTGACCGGCTGCACGATCTGACCGCCGGGATGAAGCAGGTCCGGATCATCGCCCGTGCGCCCGCCCGGCACCGCAAAGTGATGAAAGAGGTCCTGAACGCCGCGCGCGACAACCCCAGTGCGCCCTGCCTGCAATTCCGCCACGACGATGACGATTCCGTGTCGGTGGATTTTGTCGAACGCCTGCGCAGCGCTGCGGTCGAGGCTGAAGGTCTGATGGCGAACAACAAAACCGTCGCCATCGACTATAATCAGGGTTTTCTGGCCCGCTTCGGGGCAGACGGCATTCGGGCCGCGCAGGTGTTTCGGCCTCTGTTAGGTGTCGGATTCGCCATGCATGTACGCGGCGGCTGTGAGCAGACGATCATGAATTTCGCCCATCACCGCATCGGGAACTTCATGCCCGTAATCAGCTACCCGGATGCGCCGATGTGGGTGCGCACGCTGAACCAGTTCAACGATTCACCCCATGCCCGCAACAGCACCACAGAGTTGTCTCCGCTGACGCCCGAGCAGGAGGGCGAATTCATTGCACGCTTTGCTATCGAACAGGATGCGGTCCGGCAGGCTCACTCTGCGGTGTGAGAGTGCCGCTCGCGGAAAAGCGTGAACAACCCGGCCCCCACGACCAATGCCGCCCCGAGCAATGTAACCGAGTCCGGCCAGTCGCCGAACACCAGCCAGCCCAGGACCAGCGCCCAGATCAGGCTGGAATAGCGAAACGGCGCGACAAATCCGACATCCCCAACGCGCATGACCATGACGCTGCACAGGTACCCGGTCAGCACAAACACCGCCGCGCACGCGACCATCAGCCCTGCCCCTGTCGGCACCGGCTGCCAGCCGGAGGCGAGAGAGGCACACGCGGCTGCAACGGTGATGGTGAACGAGGTCGCCAATGTAACGGCCAACGAGGGCACATGGATCGACATACGCCGCGTGATCAGATCGCGGATCGTGACCGACACAACCGCGATCAGCGCGTAGATGGCATAGATGCTGAACCCTTCGGGGCCCGGTCGCACAATCAGCAGCATACCGAGAAACCCCAGCGCAATGGCCAGAACGCGCCGCCAACCGATCTGTTCACCGAAGAACACCACCGCACCAAGGGTCACCGTCAGCGGCAGGGCCTGCAATACAGCTGTCACATTGGCCAGCGGCATATGCAGCAGCGCAGTCAGAAAGAAGAATGTTGCCGACAGCTCGGCCAGACACCGCGCCGCCACCAGCCATTTGTCGTGGCGTGGGAAGTTCAGATGCAGCGCCCCCAAATGCCGCGCCAGCAGATACACCAGAACCGTCGCCAGAACCCCGCGCATTGCCACCATCTGGAACAGCGGCACCTCTGCCCCCGCGGCCTTGATCAGCGCATCATTGATCGTAAAGGCCGCCATACTGCCCATCATCAGCAGCGCGCCCTTCATGTTCGAGTTCATAGTGGCGGCATCCAAAACTAACGACAGCTCAACCCATAGACAAAACGTACAATGGTCTTGTCAACGGCCCTTTCCGTTGGATTTTGTCAGCCGGAATATACAACCAGCGTATGATCCAATCCCTCAAGCGCCTTTTGGATGCGTGGCTCAATCTCGCCCCAATCACCGCGCGCCAGCCCCGCACCGATAAGTGGATAGCCAATCCGCGCAGCGGGAAATCTTTGCGCGACGTCGTCAAAACAGCTTGAGATCGCGTTGTAATCAGCTTTCAGCCCACGCCCCCTCCAATCGAACTGAGTGTAGGCATTCACGATGGTGAAATTAACTGCATCGACCCTTACCGAAGCAATTGAGATTGTCCCCAACTTAGTACGGACGCCATATTCAGTGCGCTTGTCAGCCTCGAGCGCTGCGGGAAACCGCGCCGCAATCGTTTTCGCAATCCCGGCCCCCATCGTGTGGAAACAGTTACATCCGTGGACAATGACATCGAACTCGCCATCGGTCGCCAATTGGATCAGGTCGCCTTTTACAGTTTTCATTGATCTACCCTCTCGCGCGTCTGCAATTCCCTACGAACCTTCATCAATATCTTACCAAGCTTGTTCAATCCCTGTCCGTCCGACCCGCACCCCCAATAGGAATCCATCGGCGCGTTCTCGACGATTTTCGCCGTTCCAGTATTCAGCAGCAATTCACAAGGGCGCTCGTGCGTGGCAAACTTGACCCGAACGGCATCCAGCATGATCTGATCTTTCACCTCATCCCAATCCGACCGAAGAGCAACGTTCCGGGTCATACCCAGCGCCTTGGCGTTCTTCGGTTTGCTGCAAAGCCGAATACGTTCACGATATCCTGCATCATGGAATTTCTGGGCTTGGAAAAAGTGCTCGACCGTGCGCCACCACATCCCATCCATGGCAACGCCAAATGGTGCAAAGTTCGAGAACTCGGCATATGGGTCCGTTTGCGCATAGAAGTAAATGACTGATTCAAATTCGTTTTCACTCATACAGCAAACGAACACCAGAATGCGCTGCAAACGCAAGCTCTCAGGCTTCTTCCACGGTGCCAAAAGAAAAGGCCCCACGTTTCCGCAGGGCCTTTCCTGAATTTATGCCAGTGCGCTTACTCGCGGCTTTCCGGGGTTTCCACCAGAACGTCCAGCTCGTCGCCGACCATGTCGTCGTCCATCATCGGCGCAGCCAGGGCAGCGGCCGCTTCGGCCTCTTCCCGGCGGGCTTCGATCACGACGTTGTCGCGCGATTGCGCAACCTGACGCACGGCCTGGGTCGCACCACCGGTACCGGCAGGGATCAGACGACCGACGATGACGTTCTCTTTCAGGCCTACCAGTTTGTCCTTCTTGCCCTGAACCGACGCTTCGGTCAGCACGCGGGTGGTTTCCTGGAACGACGCCGCCGAGATGAACGAACGCGTCTGCAGCGAGGCTTTGGTGATCCCCAGAAGGATCGGCTCGCCCTGTGCCGGACGACCACCGCGGGCGATGGTCTTCTCGTTGGCCGCGTCGAACTCCTGCTTGTCGACATGCTCGCCTTTCAGCAGGGTGGTGTCGCCTGAATCCAGGATCTCCCACTTCTGCAGCATCTGGCGCACGATGACTTCGATGTGCTTGTCGTTGATCTTCACGCCCTGCAGACGATACACGTCCTGCACCTCGTCGATCATGTAATCCGCCAGCGCTTCGACACCCATGATGGACAGGATGTCATGCGGAGCCGGGTTACCGTCCATGATGTAGTCACCCTTCTGCACGAAGTCGCCTTCCTGCACCGGGATGTGCTTGCCCTTGGGCACCATGTACTCGATCGTTTCCATCGACTCGTCAGCTGGTTCGATGCTGATGCGGCGCTTGTTCTTGTAGTCGCGGCCAAAGCGCACGTAACCATCGGCTTCTGCGATGATCGCGTGATCTTTCGGACGGCGGGCTTCGAACAGTTCGGCCACACGCGGCAGACCACCGGTGATGTCCTTAGTCTTGGCGCCTTCACGCGGGATACGCGCGACAACGTCACCGGCTTCGATGGTCTGGCCATCTTCGACCGACAGGATCGCGTCCACCGACATCGGATAGTGAACCGGGTTGCCCGCATCGTTGCGGACCGGCTCGCCATCTTCACCGACCAGAATGATCTCGGGCTTCAGGTCGCTGCCTTTGGGGGCGGCGCGCCAGTCGATCACGATCTTCTGGGTCATACCGGTTGCTTCGTCGGTCTCGTCGCGGACGGCAAGGCCCGAAACCAGGTCGACGTATTTCGCGGTACCGGCTTTCTCGGCGATGATCGGCAGAGTGTAGGGATCCCACTCGAACAGCTTGTCGCCACGTGCCACCTTGGTGCCGTCCTTGACGAACAGCTTGGAGCCGTAGCCCAGCTTGAAGCTGGCGCGCTCTTCGCCGTGCTCGTCGTTGATGACAACCTTCATGTTCCGGCCCATGACCAGGCTTTCGCCTGCGGCATTGACCAGAATCTGCGGGTTCTCGAACGCGACAACACCGTCCTGGTTGGCTTCCTGGAACGACTGCTGACCACCTTGCGCAACACCACCGATGTGGAAGGTCCGCATCGTCAGCTGCGTACCGGGTTCACCGATGGACTGGGCGGCGATGATGCCGACAGCCTCACCCGTGTTTACCATGGTGCCGCGTGCAAGGTCACGACCGTAGCAGGTTGCACAGACGCCTTCCTCGGACTCACAGGTCAGAGGCGAACGGATGCGCATCGACGCAACGGCAGCCTCGTCGATCATGTCAGCCATACGCTCATCGATCAGCTGGCCTGCAGCGACCAGAACCTCGTCCGTGCCCGGACGCAGAACGTCATCGGCAGAGACGCGGCCCAGCACACGTTCGGCCAGCGAGGCAACAACCTCACCGTCGTTGACGGCAGCTTCGGCGGTGATCGCACGTTCGGTGCCACAGTCGATCTCACGAACGATACAGTCCTGAGCGACGTCCACCAGACGACGGGTCAGATAACCCGAGTTCGCCGTCTTCAGAGCGGTATCCGACAGACCCTTACGGGCACCGTGGGTCGAGTTGAAGTACTCGAGAACGGTCAGACCTTCTTTAAAGTTCGAGATGATCGGCGTCTCGATGATGTCACCGTTCGGCTTGGCCATCAGGCCGCGCATACCGCCCAGCTGTTTCATCTGAGTGACCGAACCACGCGCACCCGAGTGGGCCATCATGTAGACCGAGTTCGGTTCCTGCTCGGATCCGTCCGCAGCCCGATCTGACGACGAGATCGTGCTCATCATCGCCTCGGTGACGCGGTCGTTACACTTCGACCAGGCATCGACAACTTTGTTGTACTTTTCGCCCTGAGTGATCAGGCCGTCCATGTACTGCTGTTCAAAGTCCTTCACCTGACCGCGGGTGTCATCAACGATGCCCCACTTGTCATCCGGAATGACCATGTCGTCCTTACCGAACGAGATGCCCGCCTTGAACGCTTCTTTGAAGCCCATCGACATGATCTGGTCACAGAAGATGACCGACTCTTTCTGACCGCAGTAACGGTAGACGGTGTCGATCACCTGCTGCACTTCTTTCTTCCGCAGCAGGCGGTTGACCAGCTCGAACGGCGCCTTGTTGTTCATCGGCAGCAGAGCACCCAGGCGCAGACGGCCCGGAGTGGTCTCGTAACGCTTCTGAACTTCGTTGCCTTCGTCGTCGATCTGCGTGATCCGCGCGGTGATTTTCGAGTGCAGGTGCACTTCGCCCGAATCCAGTGCGTGCTGAACTTCGTCGATCGAACCGAACACCTTGCCTTCGCCAGGCATGCCTTCACGTTCCAGGGTCACATAGTAGAGACCCAGGATCATATCCTGCGAGGGAACGATGATCGGTGCGCCGTTTGCGGGCGACAGAACGTTGTTCGTCGACATCATCAGAACGCGCGCTTCCAGCTGGGCCTCAAGGCTCAGCGGGACGTGAACGGCCATCTGGTCACCGTCGAAGTCGGCGTTAAAGGCCGAACAGACCAGCGGGTGCAGCTGGATCGCTTTACCTTCGATCAGGACCGGCTCGAACGCCTGAATGCCAAGACGGTGCAGCGTCGGTGCACGGTTCAGCATGACAGGGTGTTCGCGGATCACCTCGTCGAGGATATCCCACACTTCGGGACGCTCTTTCTCGACCAGTTTCTTCGCCTGTTTCACGGTCGAAGACAGACCCTTGGCTTCAAGGCGCGAGTAGATGAACGGCTTGAACAGCTCCAGCGCCATCTTCTTGGGCAGACCACACTGGTGCAGCTTCAGCTCCGGACCGGTCACGATGACCGAACGGCCCGAGAAGTCGACGCGCTTACCCAGAAGGTTCTGACGGAAGCGACCCTGCTTACCTTTCAGCATGTCCGACAGCGATTTCAGCGGACGCTTGTTGGCGCCGGTGATCACGCGGCCACGACGGCCGTTGTCGAACAGAGCGTCAACAGATTCCTGCAGCATCCGCTTTTCGTTGCGGACGATGATGTCAGGCGCGCGCAGTTCGATCAGACGCTTCAGACGGTTGTTCCGGTTGATGACGCGGCGATACAGATCGTTCAGATCCGAAGTCGCGAAACGGCCACCATCCAGCGGAACCAGCGGACGCAGTTCCGGCGGAATGACCGGGATCACGGTCATCACCATCCACTCGGGCCGGTTGCCCGACTCGAGGAAGGATTCAACAACCTTCAGACGCTTGATGATCTTCTTGGGCTTCAGCTCGCCGGTTGCTTCGGCCAGATCAGCGCGCAGCTGCTCGGCTTCGGCTTCCAGATCGATCTGGGCCAGCATCTCACGGATGGCTTCGGCACCAATATTGGCGGTGAACGCGTCCATGCCATAGGCATCCTGCGCATCCATGTACTCTTCTTCGGTCAGCATCTGGCCATAGGTCAGGTCGGTCAGACCGGGCTCGATAACGACATAGTTTTCAAAGTACAGAACGCGTTCCAGATCGCGCAGCGTCATGTCCAGCATCAGACCGATGCGGGACGGCAGCGATTTCAGGAACCAGATGTGTGCAACAGGCGCGGCCAGTTCGATATGGCCCATACGCTCGCGGCGGACTTTTTGCAGGGTGACTTCCACACCGCATTTCTCGCAGACAACGCCGCGATACTTCATCCGCTTATATTTGCCACACAGACATTCGTAATCTTTGATCGGGCCAAAGATACGCGCGCAGAACAGACCGTCACGCTCGGGCTTGAACGTCCGGTAGTTGATGGTTTCGGGTTTCTTGATCTCGCCATAGGACCAAGACAGGATCCGCTCGGGCGACGCCAGCGAGACCTTGATCTCGTCGAAAACCTTCGGGGGCGTCAGCGGGTTGAACGGGTTGTTGGTGATTTCCTGGTTCATTGGACAACCTTTCCAGGCTCAATACATTCATAGAAGACAGAACGGTGATAGTCTTTCGGCCGCATTCTGTCTCCGGTATCGGTTAGGCGCACCTCACGCCATTTAGGACGCTCGACGGGTCGGGCAAACTCGCATCGCGGGGCGTCCGGGTCAGTGGACACCAGCTTTGTAGTTCTGCCATCGTCTTCGTTCACTTCATAAGTAAACGCAGGGACTGGCCCTGACCGAGTGGTGATCTTTCGCTCGGCAAGCAATTGTTCGTCCGTCGGTTCCACGGTGACTTTGTCAACCGTGGAGCCAACAGTCCAGCTACAAGCCCCCAACGCGGCTGTTGCGACAAGCGAGGCAGTAGCAGAGCTAACTATTATCCTCACTCCTCAACCTCCGCATCCAGGAGTTCCATATTCAGGCCGAGGCCACGGACTTCTTTAACCAGAACGTTGAACGATTCCGGTACGCCCGCTTCAAAGTTATCCTCGCCCTTGACGATCGATTCATAGACCTTGGTCCGACCGGCGACGTCATCCGATTTCACCGTCAGCATCTCCTGCAGGGTGTAGGCGGCGCCGTAAGCTTCCAGAGCCCAGACCTCCATCTCACCAAAGCGCTGACCACCGAACTGCGCCTTACCACCCAGCGGCTGCTGGGTAACCAGGCTGTACGGCCCGGTCGAACGCGCGTGGATCTTGTCGTCCACCAGGTGGTGCAGTTTCAGCAGGTACTTGATGCCCACGGTGACCGGACGTGCGAATTGCTCACCGGTACGACCGTCGAACAGAACCGACTGACCGCTTTCCGAGAAGCCCGCACGCACCAGCGCGTCGTTGACGTCAGCCTCTTTGGCACCGTCGAAGACCGGGGTAGCGATCGGAACACCGCGGGTCACGTTGCCCGCGGCCTCGATCAGGCCATCCTCGTCCAGACCGGTGATGCCTTCTTCGTAGACATTCTCGCCATAGGCCAGCTTCATCGCTTCGCGAACCGGGGTCAGGTCGCCGGACCGGCGGTATTCACCCAGAGCGTCGTCGATGTTCAGACCCAGACCGCGCGCGGCCCAACCCATGTGGGTCTCAAGGATCTGACCAACGTTCATACGCGAAGGCACACCCAGCGGGTTCAGACAGAAGTCAACCGGAGTACCATCGGCCAGGAACGGCATGTCTTCCATCGGAACAACCTTGGAAATCACACCTTTGTTCCCGTGACGACCGGCCATCTTGTCGCCCGGCTGCAGCTTGCGCTTAACGGCGATGAAGACTTTGACCATCTTCATCACACCCGGCGGCAGGTCGTCGCCACGGCGGACCTTTTCGACCTTGTCCTCAAAACGGGCGTCCAGAGCACGCTTTTGCACTTCGTACTGCTCGTTCAGAGCCTCAACGATCTGTGCATCCTGCTCGTCTTCCAGCGCCAGCTGCCACCACTGACCACGGGTCAGAGTTTCCAGCAGATCCTCGGTGATCACCGACCCTGCCTTGACGCCTTTCGGGCCTTTGACAGCGGTTTTACCCAGGATCAGGCCTTTCAGACGCGCATAGATGTTGCGGTCAAGGATCGCCAGCTCGTCGTCCCGGTCACGGGCCAGACGTTCGACTTCCTCACGCTCGATCTGCAGCGCACGCTCGTCTTTTTCGACGCCGTGACGGTTGAAGACACGAACCTCAACGACCGTACCGTAATCGCCCGGCTTCACGCGCAGCGAGGTATCGCGCACGTCAGATGCTTTTTCACCAAAGATGGCGCGCAGCAGCTTTTCTTCCGGGGTCATCGGGCTTTCGCCCTTCGGAGTGATCTTGCCGACCAGAATATCGCCCGGCTCAACATCCGCACCGATGTAAACGATGCCCGCCTCGTCGAGGTTGCGCAGCGCTTCTTCACCGACGTTCGGAATGTCGCGGGTGATCTCTTCCGGGCCCAGCTTGGTGTCACGGGCTGCGACTTCGAATTCCTCGATATGGACCGAGGTAAAGACGTCGTCACGCGCGATACGTTCCGAGATCAGGATCGAGTCTTCGTAGTTGTAGCCGTTCCACGGCATGAACGCGACGACCACGTTCTTACCAAGGGCCAGTTCACCCATGTCGGTCGACGGACCATCGGCAATGACTTCGCCCTTCTGGACGGTGTCACCTACCTTGATCAGCGGACGCTGGTTGATGCAGGTGTTCTGGTTCGAACGCTGGAATTTGCGCAGACGATAGATGTCAACGCCAGCGTCGCCCAGTTCCAGATCTTCGGTGGCGCGGATAACGATACGCTGGGCATCGACCTGGTCGATGATACCGGCGCGCTTCGCCTGAATCGCAGCACCCGAGTCGATCGCAACCTTTTCCTCGATACCGGTACCGACCAGCGGCGCTTCGGCGCGCAGCAGCGGAACCGCCTGACGTTGCATGTTCGAGCCCATCAGAGCGCGGTTGGCGTCGTCATTTTCGAGGAACGGGATCAGCGATGCAGCTACTGATACCAGCTGTTTCGGCGACACGTCGATCAGGTCCACATTCTCGCGCGGGGCAAGCGTGTAGTCACCGGCCTGACGGGTCGAAACCAGATCGTTGATGAACTTGCCATCAGCGTCCAGCGTCGCGTTCGCCTGCGCCACGGTGTGACGCATTTCCTCGGTCGCGGACATGTAGTGAACCTCATCGGTCACCTCGGCGTCTTTCACAACGCGGTACGGTGTTTCAATGAAGCCATACTTGTTCACGCGGGCGAAGGTGGCCAGCGAGTTGATCAGACCGATGTTCGGACCTTCCGGCGTTTCAATCGGGCACATCCGGCCATAGTGGGTCGGGTGCACGTCGCGAACCTCAAAGCCCGCACGCTCACGCGTCAGACCACCCGGGCCAAGCGCCGAGAGACGGCGTTTGTGGGTAACCTCGGACAGCGGGTTGGTCTGGTCCATGAACTGCGACAGCTGCGACGAGCCGAAGAATTCACGAACAGCAGCCGCAGCCGGTTTCGCGTTGATCAGGTCCTGCGGCATGACGGTGTCGATTTCGACCGACGACATACGCTCTTTGATCGCGCGCTCCATGCGCAGCAGACCGACACGGTACTGGTTTTCCATCAGCTCGCCGACCGAACGCACACGACGGTTGCCGAGGTGGTCGATGTCGTCCACGTCGCCCTTGCCGTCACGCAGTTCCACCAGCGCCTTGATGCAGGCCACGATGTCTTCGCGGCGCAGGGTGCGCAGGGTGTCCGGCGCGTCCAGAGCCAGACGCATGTTCATCTTCACGCGGCCAACGGCGGACAGGTCATAACGCTCGCTATCGAAGAATAGGGTGTCGAACAGAGCCGACGCAGCTTCGACGGTGGGCGGCTCGCCCGGGCGCATGACGCGGTAGATGTCCATCAGCGCGCTTTCACGGTTCAGGTTCTTGTCCTGAGCCATGGTGTTGCGCATGTAGGGGCCGACGTTGACGTTGTCGATGTCCAGAACCGGGATGTCGGTGATACCCGCATCGATCAGTTCCTTGACGGTGCCACCGATCAGGTCGCCATCCTTGTCGTATTCCAGCGTCAGTTCATCACCGGCTTCGACATAGATCGCGCCGTTTTCTTCGTTGATGATGTCCTTGGCGACGTACTTGCCAACGATGTGATCGAACGGAACCAGCAGGTCGGTGACCACGCCTTCTTCGATCAGTTTCTTGACCGCGCGCGGGGTGACTTTCTTGCCGGCTTCGGCAATCACTTCACCAGATTTGGCGTCAATCAGATCATAGGTCGGACGGGTGCCGCGCACACGCTCGGGGAAGAACGGCGCGATCCAGCCCTTCTTCTTGTCCAGCTTGTAGGACACGGTGTTGTAATACGCGTCCATGATCGCTTCCTGATCCAGACCCAGCGCATACAGCAGGGTTGTCACAGGCAGCTTACGGCGACGGTCGATACGGGCGAACACGATGTCCTTGGCGTCGAACTCGAAATCCAGCCAGCTGCCGCGATACGGGATGATGCGGCAGGCAAACAGCAGCTTGCCCGAGGAATGGGTCTTGCCCTTGTCGTGATCAAAGAACACACCAGGCGAACGGTGCATCTGGGACACGATCACACGCTCGGTGCCGTTCACGATGAACGTACCGTTCGGCGTCATCAGGGGCATGTCGCCCATGAACACATCCTGTTCCTTGATGTCTTTGACCGACTTGGCGCCGGTGTCCTCATCGACATCAAACACGATCAGACGCAGAGTGACCTTCAGCGGCGCGCTGTAGGTCATGTCGCGCTGCATGCACTCTTCGACGTCATACTTGGGTTTTTCCAGATCGTATTTCACGAACTCCAGAACGGAGGTTTCGTTGAAATCCTTGATCGGGAAAACCGACTGGAACACACCTTTGATGCCTTCGCCGTCAGTGGGCTGCTCTGCATCGCCGGAGCGCAGGAAAAGATCATAAGAAGATTTCTGGACCTCAATGAGGTTCGGCATCTCCAGCACTTCGCGGATTTTGCCGTAATATTTACGAAGACGTTTCTGGCCAAGGAACGTTTGAGCCATGTCAGATGTCACCTTTCGATGTTCTCAGCGGGCAAAGACACCGTCGGGCCCCGGCGCCTTGCACATTCGAGACGACACGTCCGGATCAATTCATGGCCACCGTCCCGAAGGCAGCCTCCCGATCCGCGAACCGCGTCTTAGAAAACGCCCCCGTAAATGAGGCCCTTTCTAAGACAGGTTCGGCTGGACCCGGATTTCTCCGGACCCAGCCAAATTTTTTGGCGCATCAGCGATGCACCAGAGACCAAGCTTAGGCCAGCTCGACTTCGGCGCCAGCTGCTTCCAGCTTGCCTTTGATGTCTTCTGCTTCTGCTTTGTCCACGCCTTCTTTGATCTTGCCGCCGGCTTCGACCAGTTCCTTGGCTTCTTTCAGGCCCAGGCCGGTGATGCCGCGAACTTCTTTGATGACGTTGATTTTCGATGCGCCGGCGTTCTTCAGAACGACGTCGAATTCGGTTTTTTCTTCCTCAGCTGCACCGCCGGCGTCGCCACCAGCAGCCATGACAACTGCGCCGCCTGCTGCGGGCTCGATGCCGTATTCGTCTTTGAGGATGGTTTTCAGTTCTTGTGCTTCCAGCAGGGTCAGACCCACGATGCTTTCTGCGAGTGCTTTCAGATCAGCCATTTTATCAGCTCTTTCCGTTTACAGTGTGTGTTCCAACGTCAGGGCAAATGCCCCACGCAGATCATTCAGTGCCAACCGCTTACGCAGCTTCCGCCTTCTCTTCGATGGTGGAAAGGATGCTTGCGATGTTGCTTGCAGGTGCGCCAATCGCGCCAGCGATGTTCGAAGCAGGTGCGCCAATGCAGCCCGCGATCGAAGCAATGAGCTCCTCGCGAGACGGCATTTTCGAAACTGTTTCGACGCCTTTGCGGTCCAGAGCGTTCTCGCCCATTGCACCGCCAAGGATTTCGAACTTTTGGTTCTCCTTGGCGAAGTCCTCGGCCACCTTGGCAGCTGCCACGGGGTCCTCGGAATAGGTCAGAACGGTCATCCCTGTCAGCAGGTCGGCCATGCTTTCACACGGCTTACCCTCAAGGGCGATTTTGGCGAGCCTGTTCTTGGCAACACGCACGGCACCACCCGCGTCACGAGCACGTGCGCGAAGGTCCTGCATCTCGGCAACTGTCAGACCGGCGTAGTGCGAAACCACTACGACGCCAGAGCTTTCGAAGATTTGGCCGAGTTCCTCGACCACTTTCTCTTTCTGGGCTCTATCCACAGTTCTCTCCAAGTTAGGGGTGATATCTCACCCCGGCTCATATTTGCCGAAGGGTTAACCCCGGCGTTCAGGTCCGTTGTTACGGGATTGGCCAAAACTCGCCCGAGGATCGTGACCCTCAGAATTCTTTGGTCTTACCCGTCTCAGGCAGGGAATTAAGGGACCGAATGGACCCACCCACCGTCTTGGACGAAACAAAATAAAGCGCACGACGAATCGCACGCTTTATTCCGCAGCTCTATTTAGGCCAGACACGCGGGGTTTCCAAGGGGTAAATTACACAAGCTTGCCATTTCTGAAGTGTGTCAAGTCGCTCAGTTCTCTCGGGAGATAGACACCGCAGTTTGGTAGGCTTGCCTTATGTAAGCTCCTCTCACAACATACACCTGATCACCTTTTTGGTATTTTAAGCCATTTTTGGGATTGTCCACTGGCTTGTATCCCCTGGAATTGAGCGAATTGGCAACAAAGACAAAGGCTTCGCGATAGCCGGAAAAATTCCCGATTAAGAACTGGCACCAGTTCTTTTTGGGCGGGTAGTTTAAGATCGTGTTGGAGCCGTTCACCCGGTCCCACCCTGAATCGCCGCGTTTTTTCTTGTACCCTTCTCCCCTTAATGTGTTCATCTTCGAAAAGCCCAGGGCCGCCATCTTGTCGCTGGAGGCCGGCTGACCCGTTTCAAGAACATCCAGACAGACATCGATCAACGGAGCAAGCTCAGCGGTCACCAGTTTTGTATCGGCAGCAGATGCACGCTTGTTCTGTTCTGCCTGTTCCGCCCGGTATTCCGGGGTGTCATATGCGCAGCCTGAAAAAAGAAACGCCCCGCCAATCACTGCGGCCATCACTGTCTTTATTGTCATTTTGATTTCTCATAACTCTTTTCGGGAGCCTATAGAGACCGGCACATGGAAAGGGGAGACAGCCGAGGGTTGTTTTTCCGCTTTTGTCTCTCCCGTGGCGAAAGTCACACATCTGGCTGCGCACGTAGAATTCCGAGCCTGCGACTTTCAGATAACTGCACTGCGAGGCTCCGCCGCAACAAACAGCTAACGCCGCTCTTCTCGTTGACAGTGCGCCTGAACTCCGATCCTGTAATCGCAGCAAAAAGTTATTCGAGGCATGGTGCGTTCGCTTCAATGTTGCCGATTACCGATGAAGAAAGGGCACGCGCGGCCTCTTGCGTGGATGAGTTTTCCAGACAACATGCCACTGACGAAGTGCTGCACTTCGACTGCGTATACCGGTCACATGATTTTTCCGACACGCGAATGGTTCTCAGGGTCAAGGGAAAACAACAGGATTATGCCCTGAAGATTGACACGCTGTCTCCTACCTCTGGCAGGTTACAGAGAGAATTTGAGTTGCTGACCGATTTGTCGCAGCAGTTTTTGCAATTCGAGACATCGCGCGTGGTGCACCCCTATTACCTGTCGCCGGGCCACATGTTCTTCGTAACAGAATTCATCGACCGGCCCACCGCCGTGGACGTGATCCACAACAGCGAGGACGATCAGGTCGCCCGGATCTACCGCCGCGCAGGGGCGTGGTTGCACGACCTGCATGGCTGCCAGCCAGCCACCGAGTATGAATTTCGGCCGCGCTGGATGACCGATGCCATCAACGCGCTGCTGCCATTCGTGCCGCCGCACGTCCAGGCAGCAGGCGGCCAGATGGCAGAAAGCCTGGAAAATTCCGCATTACACCTGAAGGGCATCCCCGATACGCGGGTGTTGTCGCATGGCGACTTTCACGGCCAGAACCTGATAGTCGGAAAGGGCGAGATGATCGGGCTGGACTTCACCGAAATGCGCGAGAAGCTCGCCGTCTACGACATCGTCGACTTCCTCAAGTCGGATATTTTCCGCGACGCGGACCCATCCAATGTGGACTGCAGCGGCATCCTGAAACTGAACAAGGACATGTTCTTTCGCCGCTATCGGCATCCGGTCCATATGGGGATACTGGATTTCTGCATCCGCGGGCGCCTGCTGAAAGACTGGCTTGCGTCTTGGCACGTCGATCACAGTTGCAGCCCCTACGAGGAAGACAGACGTCGGCGTTTGGGCGATCGGCTGCAGATCGCGTTTCAACATCGCTGAAAACGCGTAATTCACCTGCAAGGCCAAAAGAAATTCCCGGGCAGTTCACACCACCCGGGACCAAATCTTTGCAACTTTGCGTTAAGGCTTATTCGCCCGCCGCAGCCGCCACGTCCAGAGTCACGCCCGGGCCCATGGTCGAGCTCAGTGCGATTTTCTTCATGTAGGTGCCCTTGGCGCCCGACGGCTTGGCCTTGGCAACAGCCGAGACGAAAGCACGGACGTTTTCGGCCAGCTTGGCTTCGTCGAAGGACGCTTTGCCAACGCCAGCGTGCACAACGCCGCCTTTTTCCGCCTTGAACTGAACTTCACCGCCCTTGGCTGCTTCCACGGCCGCTTTCACGTCCATGGTCACGGTGCCGACCTTGGGGTTCGGCATCAGGTTGCGGGGGCCCAGAACTTTACCCAGACGACCGACGATCGGCATCATGTCCGGGGTGGCAATGCAGCGATCGAATTCGATGGTGCCGCCCTGAATGGTTTCCATCAGGTCTTCTGCGCCAACGATGTCCGCACCTGCTTCTTTCGCTTCGTCGGCCTTGGGGCCGCGAGCGAAAACAGCAACGCGCATCGCTTTACCGGTGCCGTTCGGCAGACCGACAACGCCGCGAACCATCTGGTCTGCGTGGCGGGTGTCAACGCCCAGGTTCAGTGCGATTTCGATGGTCTCGTCGAATTTCGAGGTTGCGTTGGCTTTGACCAGGGCAACTGCTTCTTCGACCGACAGGTTTTCCTTGCCGGCGACAGCTTCGCGCGCAGCGCGGGTGCGTTTACCAAGTTTTGCCATCTTACTTCACCTCGATGCCCATGGAGCGGGCCGAGCCCAGGATGATCTGCATTGCGCCTTCGACGTCGTTGGCGTTCAGATCTTTCATTTTGGCTTCGGCGATTTCACGAACCTGCTTCGAGGTCACGGTGGCCACGGTCTCACGACCGGGGTTTTCCGCGCCACGGGGGCGGTTACGCTTGCCAACCGGCTTCAGACCAGCTGCTTTTTTCAGGTAGTAAGACGCGGGCGGCGTCTTGATGTCCATGGTGAAGGACTTGTCCTGATAGTAGGTGATCACGGTCGGGCACGGAGCGCCGGGCTCCATGTCTGCGGTCTTGGCGTTGAACGCCTTGCAGAATTCCATGATGTTGATGCCGCGCTGACCCAGCGCCGGACCAACTGGCGGCGACGGGTTCGCCTGACCTGCAGGAACCTGCAGTTTCATTGTACCAGCAAGCTTCTTGGCCATTTGGTTTTCCTTTCAACTTAGGTGAAACGCGTTCCACCTAGATTATGTTGCGTGGTCCGATCCGGGATCGCGATCCCAGCAACCTCCCACGAGAGAATCTCGCCCGAAGACGATAGGGGTGGCGTTTAAAGGGGAATGTTGGGGATGGCAAGCCCAGAGGCCACTCCATTCGGAGCAATCGAATCGATACCCCTGCAGGCTTTCAATTACTCAATGAAGGTGGACCGCTACAGATGTGATACCGCACTCCGCTAAGAACTTAATAGCACAGTAAAAAGACTGCATTAGCCTACTCTTCGGGCAAGATTTGGCCACAATATCACATTGATACTATCTGCCGTGCTATACTCCTGAAAATTGGTTTTTTCAGTGGAGGTTAATTATGATCATTCGTTTTGTAGTAGCGCTTGGTATCGCGGTTTCCTTTGCTGCGACCTCTCCTCAGATTGCACGGGCCGATGCAGGCGACTTCTTGGGCGGCGCTGTCGTCGGTGGAGTCGTCGGTTACGCAATTGGCAAGGACCAACAGAAGAAAAAGGCTCGGACGACGACAACGACGCGAACCTATCGGTCGGGCATACCGTCGACCACGCAAGGTGCGCAGACTCAGACAGCGCTCAACTATTTCGGCTACAATGCCGGAAGGGTTGACGGACAGGTCGGCCGCGGCACCCGTGGAGCGATCGAACGCTATCAAGTCTCAATGGGTTACCCTGTGAACGGCTATGACTTCCAACCGTATCAGCGTGATTTCCTGATGCAGGCTTACTACTGGGCGACCAGCGGCGGACAGGCTACAACCCAGCTTTCGGGCCAGCCGCTGCTTATGGCCTACCGTCAACAAGTCCATGGCGGTTCTGCTTTAGCGGCTGCGCCTCAGGCTCCGGTGACACCAGTACCTCTGGCTCCGGTGGCGGCTGCTCCTCAGGCCCAGGTAGCGCCCACGCCGGTTGCTACGCCTGAGGTGACCGAACCTCAGCCAGACGCGGTCGAAACCACGTCTGCCAGCCTGCCAAGCCTGTTTTCCGGCGGTACCGGAGGTCCTTCGCTCGCCAATCGCTGCAGCGCGGTTATGCTCCAAACGTCAACCAATGGCGGCTACACAACTCTGACAAACATGTCCGACCCTGATTTTGCGCTTAGCGAACAGTTCTGCCTCGCCCGCAGCTACGCAATGGGACGCGGTGAGGATTTGATGCAAGACATTCAGGGGCTGACACCAGATCAGGTGGCCGCTCAGTGCGACTCGTATGGTGAAATGCTGACGCCGCAGGTTGTTGCGCTGTCTCTAAGCTCAAAAGTAGACGCGGAAACCCAGATGCGTAAGCTTGCGTTGGATTCCGGGCACAGCCCCGAAGACCTCGCAGCAACAAGCAAGGTTTGCTTGGCAATTGGCTACCGCCAGGACAACATGGATACTGCGATCGGCTCTGCCCTGATGTTAGTAGCAATGGGTGAGCCTGCCTACGGAGAGCTGATCGGGCACCATCTGCGCGAAGGTTTCGGAGTGCAGCAACGCCGCGATCTTGCAATGCAATGGTATGATGCGAGCCTTTCCGCGCTGGACGCAGGGTCGGAAGCGGTCTTCTTGCCGTCTCAGTCCGACCGTCCGCAACTCTTGCGAGCGGCCATGGTGCAGGCTCAATAAGTCGAGGCACTAAATCGGCAATACCGAAACAAAAAAACGCCGCGTTGCCTAATGCATCGCGGCGTTTCGAAACTTGCTGCAACGCCGATCAACTCTGCTTTGCAACCTGAGTAAAATCCAGCTCGACCGAAGATCGAAACCGAAACCCTCAGCTTCTGGTTCCCGTCGTCCACGCTTTCGACCATGCTTTCGAAATCCTCGAAGCCCAAACTAAAAGGGGAAAGGAGGTGTGGGACGCGATAGCGCCTACGTTCACAGATGACCTGCTTGCCCCCTAATCGAGCCTTAACGCCGACTGGGATCAAAAGAACACAACAACTTTTTTGAATACATAAGTTGCTTACGAGACGAAGGCAGGTATCTTGGTGCAGCTTGTTGAAAAAAAGGGGTAGTCTGGGATGGCATCATCTCGACTAAACAGGGGGCTTCTGATTAGCGTTCTTGTCGCAATGTTGCCTGGCTGTGGCAGCAAGGCTCAGGATCGGGGCGCAGCGTCCGAGATGGCCGCGCAAACCGACAGCACCAACACCACTGCTTCGTTTGCGGCAACAGGAATTGATCCTGCCACCTATGCCGGTCGGTTTCAGATGAAACTGACCAAGGAAGTCCCGCTGCGCGATATTCCCGTTCCCTTCACTGTCTACAGCGGCCTCGAAGAGGCCAGCCCCACCCGTTTGCGGATAAGGGCATTCATGGACTTGCGCGGATTGCAGGAAAAGGCACCTCAGATACTGACCGGCCCCTTGGAAGAGAGCTGCAAGCGCCAAATCTATGTCGAGGTTCGAAACGTCACTGCCATAGGCGACACCGTAAAGATCGAAGGTTCAGCCCGTGCGCAGTTTACAAGGTGTAACAGGCGCGAAGAACCGGGTCTTCGTTACTTTGGGGCGACGGTAGACGCTGTTGCGGTCGCCAAGGCAGAGGTGAAGGGCCAATGCCTTACATTCAGCATTGAAGACGTTGATCTGAACCCGCGCGGGTTCATCGGCTTCATCTCCAACCTCTTCGGTCTGACCAATCGCATCAACGATGCCGTTCTGGACAAGGGTGGCGAGTTTTTGGCCGCCAACCCGGTTTGCCCGCCGCTGCCCGAAGAATTCACCGTTCTCGACCCGATCTACGAATCCGGAGGCACCCGCGAAATCGCTCCTGGCGGGATGGGAGCAGCTGTTGTCGGATCTGCTGATGTCAGCGCCGAGACAATAGTCAAAGTCCTTGGAGGGCTGAAAGAGCTTGGCGTATTGGAGTTTGCGGAATGAGACTTTGGTTGATTTTCCCGGTCTTAGTGGCCGCCGCTCTGGATGCCCGAGTTCCAGAAGCGCAACAAGTGAATTTTGTTATCGACGCGTCATTACCGGTACGTGATGCGGAACTTCCCTATACGCTTGATCTGAACCTCACCGCTGCGGCGCCCACACGGATCGGGGTGGGGGCTCTTCTCGACCTGCGTGAAATACAGAAAACTGTGCCAGAGCGGTTGGCTGACAACGCGGTGGTCGACAATTGCGGCCTGCAAGTCAGACTTGATGAACTGAGCGTTAATGCCCGGGGCGATGCGATAGATCTGGATGGGGATGTAACCATCACGGTCTTTGAATGCAGCCGAACCAGTGAACGCGACTTTCAGCGGGGTGACCAAAAAAAGGTTATCTCGGCGAACATGTCCACCGAAGCGACGGTCGAACTGCGTGACAATTGCGCTTATTTCAAACTCATTGATCTTACGCTTACTGCGCCTGAAGCACAGCGAGAGCAACTTCTGGAGGACGACACCCTCGACTCTGTAAAAAAGCTTATGCTGGCCGCCGTAGATCTTGTATTGAACGATACGCCATTGTGCCCGGAACTGCCGGCAGAACTGGCATCACTTGACCCGATTTATGACAATGGCGGTCCAAAAGAGATCGGAGAAGGTGGGCTGGGTGTCTTCCTGGAGGGGTCAGTGGATTTCAGCCCTTCGACAATCCTCGACATTCTGACAGTCCTTCAACAAAAAGACCTGATCCCCGGTCCGCCGTAGTTTCCAAGGTCTTTCAGTGTCACTGAAGTAGCCAGCCCTTTGTCTTCGGGCCTTGAAACCGGCTCGTTACAACAACAAAAACGCCGCGATGCTTATGGCATTGCGGCGCTGCAAAATACGTTGAGAAGCTGTTTAGCTCTGCTTGGTAACCTGTGTAAAGTCCAGCTCGACCGGGGTTTCGCGGCCAAAGATCGAGACCGAAACCTTCAGCTTCTGGTTCTCGTCGTCCACGCCTTCGACCATGCCGTCGAAATCCTCGAACGGGCCGTCGTTGACCTTGACCTTCTCACCGATTTCGAAGGTGATCATCAGCTTGGGCGCTTCTTCACCTTCCTGAACGCGGTTGAGGATCTGGTTCACCTCGGCGTCGCGCATCGGCATCGGGCGGCCTTGCGGGCCCAGGAAGCCGGTGACGCGGTTGATCGAGTTCACAAGGTGATAGCCCTGATCCGACATTTCCATGTGCACCAGCACGTAGCCGGGCATGAAACGGCGTTCGGTTGTGACCTTCTTGCCCCGGCGCACTTCGATCACCTCTTCGGTGGGCACCAGAACCTCGTCAATATCGTCCTCAAGGCCCTGCTCGGCCACCGACGTGCGGATCTGCTCTGCGATCTTCTTTTCGAAATTCGAAAGAACGCTGACCGAGTACCACCGTTTCGCCATGAACCTGTCGTCCTTGTTTACTTTCGGTGCGTTCGGAAGGCCGCAAGCACCGTCATTGAAATTCTATCGCATCACCCGGAACAAAAAGCGGCGCGCAGCCCGAATCGCCGCACGCCCATTCCGAATAGTACCGCGTCACCTACTCTGACATCGCGCGCTGTGCAAGGGGGCAGTGGCGTTTCCGCCTGCCCGGGGCCGTTTAGCTGAACGCGCCCAGGATCGCCTGAAGCCCGCCGCGAATGGCCAGATCGACCAGCGCAAAGAACACAGCCGTCAGCGCCGCCATGATGAACACCATGACCGTGGTCAGCAGAACTTCACGCCGGGTCGGCCAGACGACCTTTGAGACTTCGGCGCGGACTTGCTGAATGAACTGGATCGGATTCATAGTTGCCATTTGGCTTGGTTCTCTCTGCTAGCGGATGGGCCGGACATAACCGGGCATTGCGGCAATTTCAAGGGCCGTCAGGGCTTGGGCTTGTCGTCCCATTCATCACTGAGGATACGGCGCGCATCGCCTTCGGGGTCATCATACTGGTTCGACCGCACCGTATAGATGAACGCCACAAGGCCAACCCCGCCCAGCAGCAGGGAAATCGGTATCAGATAGGCCAGAACTTCCAAATTAACTACCTCAGACGCAGGGCGTTCAGGGACACGGTGATGGACGAAGTCGACATCGCCAGCGCCGCGATCAGCGGTGTGGCCAGACCAACCACAGCCAGTGGTACCGCGATGATATTATACACGGTGGCGATGCGGAAGTTTTCACGAATCCGTTTGGTCGCCTTCACCGCCGTATCGCAGGCATCCGCAATCGGGGCAAGATCATTGCCCAGTAGCACGATATCCGACGCCACACGCGCCGCATCCAGCGCCGAGGCCGGAGAGATCGACACATGCGCTGCCGCCAGCGCGGCGGTGTCATTCAGACCATCGCCGACCATCAGAACGTGACGGTCCTGCTCGCTCAGCTCCTGCACGCGGGCCGCCTTTTCCTGCGGCAGGGCCTGCGCAACCCAGTTATCAATCCCCAGTTTTGCAGCCAGCGCCTGCACCGCGCCCTGCGTGTCGCCGGAAATCAGGACAACGTCCTTGCCTGCGTCGCGAAGGGCCTGAACCGCCTCGGCCGCGCCGGGGCGCAGGCTGTCCGTGAACAGGAAGGTTGCGGGGGCTTGCCCGCCAACCGACAGCCAGGCTGCTGTCTGGTTCCCCTCTTCCGCGCCGGTCCATACCGCGCGACCCAGACGAACCTGCTGGCCGCGCCAGGTGCCTTCAGTGCCATAACCCGGAGCTTCGGTAATGCCCTTGAGGCTGGCCGGTTTGATCCCGGCTTCCCGTGCAGCTTTGGTCAGGGCCACCGACAACGGATGCGAAGACGCCTCAGCCAATGCCAGCGCGATCTCAAGGTCCGCGCGGGAATGATCGCCCAGATTGGTCAGCTCAGGCGTGCCCGAGGTCAGCGTGCCGGTTTTGTCGAAGACAACCGTATCGACTTCGGCCAGACGCTCCAGCGCGGTGGCGTGTTTGATCAGCATCCCCTTGCGGAACAGCCGCCCCGAGGCCGCCGTGGTCACCGCAGGCACGGCCAGACCCAGCGCACAGGGGCAGGTAATGATCAAAACGGCTGCGGCAATGTTCAGTGCGGTGCGGATGTCGCCGGAATAGATGTACCAGCCCAGAAAGCTGAGCGCCGACAGGATGTGCACACCGGGCGCATAAAGCTTGGCCGCCTTGTCCGCCAGCGAGGTATAGCGCGACCGGCCCGATTCAGCGATGGCAACCAGATCGGCCATGCGATGCAGCGAAGTATCCTCGCCCACAGCCGTCGCACGGATGGTCAGGGGGCCGGTCAGGTTGACCTCACCAGCACTGATGGTCAGGCCGGCCTCGGCAAAAACAGGCAGGGTTTCCCCGGTCAGCAAAGAGCGATCCAGTTCGGATTGACCAGAGACAATCTCACCATCCACCGGCATACGGCCCCCGGGGCGGACAAGGATCAGATCACCGACGGCCAGCGTGGCCACGGCAACCTCTTCTTCGGCCCCATCGACCAGCTTGATGGCACGGGGCACCTCGAGCGCCGTCAGTTCCTCGGCCGCAGACCGGGCGGCGGCACGGGTGCGGTAATCCAGATACCGGCCTGCCAACAGGAAGAAGGTCAGCGTCAACGCGGCGTCAAAATAGGCGTGCTCACCGCTGAGCGCGGTTTCCCACAGCGACGTCACCAGCGCCAGCACGATGGCCAGAACAATCGGCACGTCCATGTTCAGGCGTTTGACCCGCAGCGCGCTCCAGGCGTTGGCAAAGAAGGGCTGCGCGGAAAAGGCAATCGCAGGCAGCGCAATCGCCGCCGATATCCAGTGGAACATGTCGCGCGTAGCGTCCGATGCCCCCGACCAGACAGACACCGACAACAGCATCACGTTCATCGAGGCAAAGCCAGCCACCGCCAGCCGCATCAACAAGTCACGGCCCGCCTTGCCCGCCTGCGTGGCCGACAGGGCACCGGGGTCCAGCTCATGCGCCTCGAAGCCCGCATTCTCCAGAACCGGGATCAGGTCGGCGGCGCGCAGATCGGGTGCGGCTTTGATCATCGCGCGTTTCAGGGTCAGGTTCACCCGCGCATCTTCCACGCCGGGATGAGCGTTCAGTTCACGCTCGACCGTGGCTATACACGCCGAGCAGTGAATGCCCGGTAGCGACAGCGCGATCTGCACATCCTGCGGAATCGGGCGCGCCGGTTCCGCCGGGCTGGCGATGCAGCCCGGGCAGGCCGCCGTGCCGGATGTAAGCTGCGCCGTCATCCGTTCACCCCTTCACATACAGCGGCACACGCTGCGCGAACTCGGCGCCCGAGCTGTCCTTGGCCACCAGACGGATGTTCCAGTTGCCCTTGCCCAAAGCCGCAGGGGTTGCGTAGGTCTGACCGTCAAAGGTGAAATCGGGCGAGAAGTCCTCTTTCACATGGGTGGCTCGGCCAACTACAGCCTGCAATTCCGTCACTTCGACCGGGGCACCGGTCTTGTCGGTGATGTGCAGGATCAGCAACCCGCCGGACACCTCGGCACGGATGTTCCAACCCAGCGCTTGCTGTTCCTGCAGACGCTCATTGAACTCCTGACTGGCGACATACGAGTTTTTGACCTCGAGCCCCGGAAAGGTTTTCACCGCGCTATAGGCCAACACTAGGTTGACGGCGATGATCACGCCAAAGGCGGCGACGAACACCGCCAGGGCGTGCTTTCCGGTAAACTGACGCTCGGCCATCTTAGTTTCCTCGTCCGTTGAACGTGGTGTCCTTGTATGCCCGTTCACCACTTTCCACATCTTCGACCCAGATACGTACCGGAGTGGACGCCGCAGCCGCAGGTCCGGTGCCTTTCTCCGAAACGATGTAAACGCGGGTCAATTGTGCCGTATCTGCGGTGACATTAACAGTGCTGCCCTCGATCCCTTCGATTTGCAGCTGCAGCGCCGGATCACCGGCCAGCGTCAGCTCGAACGGCCGGTCCTCACCATGTTTGTTGCGCAGGCGCACGTCATAGGTGTTGCGGATGGTGCCGTCGGACAGGGTCACGAAGGTCGGGTTGCGCACCGGTGCCACGGTCAGATCGATATCCGAGCGGATGAACAGCGCGAACAGAAGGCCGAAACCGACCAGAGACCACAGGGACGTGTACATGATCGTCCGTGGCCGCAGGATGTGTTTCCAAACATTCTTAGGCGGCTGGCCCGCGCGTTCGTGGGTCTCATCGCTCAGCGCCATATAATCGATCAGGCCGCGCGGCTTGCCGATCTTTGCCATCATGTCGTCGCAGGCATCAATGCACAGGGCGCAGGTGATGCATTCCAGTTGCTGACCGTCGCGGATGTCGATCCCAACGGGGCAGACATTCACGCAGGCCATGCAGTCGATACAATCGCCCAACTCGGAATCCGCTGTCCGCTTACCCTTGCCGCGCGGCTCACCCCGCCATTCGCGGTAGCCGACGACCAGGGTGTCCTCATCCATCATCGCAGCCTGAATGCGCGGCCACGGGCAGGCATAGATACAAATCTGCTCGCGGGCGAAGCCACCGAACAGAAAGGTCGTGCCGGTCAGAATCAGAACGGTTGTATAGGCAACCGGATGGGCATTGCCGGTGACCAGATCGCGCAACAATGTCGGCGCGTCTGCAAAATAGAAAACCCAGGCGCCGCCGGTGGCCACGCCGATCAACAGCCACACGGTCCACTTTGTCAGGCGCAGCCGCGCCTTGCGGAAGTCCAGTTTTTCCTGCCGGTGCAAACGCAGACGGGCGTTTCTGTCCCCCTCGATCCAGCGTTCGACCAGAATGTAAAGGTCGGTCCACACTGTCTGCGGGCAGGCATAGCCGCACCACACGCGTCCCAGCGCCGAAGTGAACAGGAACAGGCCGAGGCCCGCCATGATCAGCAGGCCCGCGACGAAGTAGAATTCATGCGGCCAGATTTCGATCCAGAAGAAATAGAACCGCCGGTTCGCCAGATCCAGCAGTACCGCCTGATCCGGCAGGCTGGGGCCGCGGTCCCACCTGATCCAGGGCGTCAGATAATAAATCCCCAATGTGACCGCGAGGATGATCCATTTCAGGTTTCGGAAAGGACCGGACACGCGTCGGGGAAAAATGGGCTCCCTAGCAGCGTAAAGGCTGGGGGCGGGGTCGGAATCGCTCACGAGCTGGCTCCAGATGTGGCTGTTTTTTAGGCGTCTTGTCCCAAATCACAACGGGTCCCACTTTGACATGGGTCAAAAGCGCATCGCACAGACACCTTTTGTCACATGCGACCAGATTGCCGCCTGAGCCATGCCACAAAAACCTTGACAGCCGGCCGCAGCGCGGCGTCAGCGGTAACTATATGATAGCCCCGTTCACCGGGTTCGCAAAATAGTTCGACAATGCGACCTGCCTTTATGTCGTGTTCAACGAAATGCCGCGCCGTGGCAGTCACACCCTGCCCGGCGCGCAACCCCTCAAGCACAAGATTTCCCGGCAACACAATACGTCCGGCGCTAGGGCCGTGATCAACGCCTTGTCGGGCGAGCCACGAGGTCGCCTCGGTGGTTCCAAGCTCTTCAAGCCAGGGCAGCTGGCTTAGCTCGTCCGGGGTCATCGACGCCCTGCCCTGCAGCAGCGAGGGCGCAGCGACGATCACGATCGGGCTTTGCAGTAACAGTTCCGATGTCATACCGGGCCAGTTCCCATCCCCGTACCGGATCGCAACGTCCACCCCGCCCGGGCGCAGGCTGACCAATTCTGGCGAGGGGTCCAGCACCAGAGGGATATCGGGGTGGTCGAGTTGAAAAGCAGGCAGGCGCGGCATCAGCCACGAAGCCGCAAAAGACGCGGTCAGCGTAATGTGAACCGGACGATCCTCGGCCAGATGCATCAGGTCGGCCACCGCATCGCCGATGGCCCCAAACCCCAGATGCAGGGCGCGGGCCAGTTTCTCGCCTTCGGGGGTCAGGGTCATGGACTTTCCGCTTCGGTCCAGTAACGCGGCGCCCAGGTACTTCTCCAACGCGCGCAATTGCTGGCTGATGGCAGCGTGGCTGACATTCAGCATTGTACCCGCCTGCACTACATTTCCGGTTTCCGCAAAGGCATTGAAGGCCTTCAGCGACGCAAGGGGCGGCATCTTCAACCAATCCATATGTAAGTCTACCTTACACTTTCACATATCAATTGAGTCGCATTTCCGCGCCCGCAGATCAATCCTGAATCCAGTTGGACCCACATTCAGGAGAGATCAGATGCTGTCTATTCTTGCCAGAACTTTCATGGTCGCCACCCAAACCGAGCCGCGCGACGAACCTCCAAAGCCAAAGTGGCTTTCTGATGATCACTGGTGGAAGAAAAGCTTGCGCGCCAAAGGTTCGTGCTCCAAGTAATAGGTCCTCTGGACCGGTACATTGTGGATCACTAGTCTGGATATGTAGCACCGGCTGTTCAGGAAACGCGCGAACAGATGGAACAGCCGGTGCCTCAACCTTCGGGCGGCGAACCGTCCGAAGGTATTCCTTAAACCTTACTGACCACCACCAAGCTGGTGGACATAGGCAGTGACGGCGCGGATTTGCGCGTCGGTCAGACGGTTTTCCCAAGCAGGCATCACACCAAAGCGGCTGTAAGTGACCGTTTCGGTCAGAGCCTCTTCGCTGCCGCCATAGAGCCAGATCGCGTCGGTCAGGTTCGGCGCGCCCTGGAAGACATCGCCTTTGCCGTCTTCGCCGTGACAGGCCGCACAGTTGTCTTCAAAGACAACCTTGCCCGCCTGCGCCGCCGCATCGTCGGTCTGCGCATTGGTCAGCGACATGACGTACTGAACCACTTGGGTGATCTCGTCACCTTCAAGAATCTCGCCAAAGGCCGGCATCTCGGAATAGCGCGCATCGTCGCTTTCCTCGTTCCGGATACCGTGGGCAATTGTGTACTCGATGTCTTCGAGTGTACCGCCCCACAGCCAGGCGTCATCCAGCAGGTTCGGGAAGCCGGTGGCACCCTGCGCGCCCGAGCCGTGGCACTGCGCACACCATGTGCGGAACACAGCGCCGCCCGCGTTCACCGCATATTGCTGCAGCTCAGCATCGGCCGAGATTTGCTCCAGCGGAGTTTCAACCAGCTTGGCATTCCACGGCGCGTTGGCCTCTTCGAAGGAAACCATCTCCTCCTGCACTTCCGCGCGCGAGGACCAGCCGGTCACACCAGCCGTTGCCGACTGAACCAGGGGCCATGCGGGATACATGATCGTGTAGATCACACCCCAGATAATGGTGACGTAGAAGGTCCACAGCCACCAGCGGGGCATCGGGTTGTCGAACTCTTCCAAGCCATCCCAGCTGTGTCCGGTTGTCTTAGGATCGCCCGGCAGTTTTTCAGGTGTCTTGCTCATTGCCGCGCCTCCTCGGATGTGGCGGGTTTGTCTTGATGCCGGAACGGGATGTTGGCGGTGTCTTTGTATTCCTTGCTGGCACCGGGGCGGAAAACCCAGATCACGATGCCGACAAAGAACGCAAACAACAGCAGCAGCATCCAGCTATCCGCGAATTGCCTCAGGAGTGTATATTCTTCCATCACACCCTCCTTAGCGGCTCGCGTCCGGGGTAAAGGTCGAGAAGTCGACCAGCGTACCCAGCATCTGCAGATAAGCGACCAGCGCGTCCGCTTCGGTCAGTTCAGGCTGACCGTCGAAGTTGCGCACATTGACCTTGTCACCATAGCGTTCGAGCAGCCCGTCATAGTCGCTGTCCGGATCGGCTTGCGCGCGGAAATCGGCCTGCGCGTTATCGACCATCTCGTCGGTATAGGGCGTGCCAACCATGGCATTCGCCGCCATCACATCGCCGATATACTTGCCGTCGATCTTGCGATGCTCAAGGTAGCCGTATTTCGGCATCACCGATTCCGGCACCACCGACTGCGGATCGCGCAGGTGGTCCACCTGCCACTGGTCCGAATAGCGGCCACCGACACGGGCCAGGTCAGGCCCGGTGCGCTTGGAGCCCCACTGGAACGGGTGGTCATACATCGACTCGGCCGCCAGCGAATAGTGGCCATAGCGCTCGACCTCGTCCCGCATCGGACGGATCATCTGGCTATGGCAGACATAGCAGCCTTCACGGATGTAGATGTCACGTCCCGCCAGCTCAAGAGGGGTGTAAGGGCGCATGCCCTCCACCTTCTCGATCGTGTTCTCAAGGTAGAACAGCGGGGTGATCTGAACCAGGCCACCGATGGTCACGACCAAAAAGCTGAAGATCAGCAGGAGGGTCGCGTTGGTCTCGAGGATCTTGTGTTTGTCGAGAATTGCCATTGCTCCGGCCCTCCTTATTCAGCCGGGACCGCGACGGTCAGGCTGGCCTCTTTGGCCGGTGCCTTCCGCACAGTCATCCACAGGTTGTAGCACATGATCACAGCGCCAGCGACGAACAAGACGCCACCCAGAGCACGCACCACATACATCGGGAACTTGGCCGCCACGGTGTCAGCGAACGAGTTCACCAGGAAGCCGTTGGCATCCACTTCACGCCACATCAGGCCTTCCATGATACCGGTCACCCACATCGACGCGGCGTATAGCACGATGCCGATGGTGGCGAGCCAGAAGTGCCAGCTGACCATCTGCAGCGAGTACAGACGCTCACGCTTCCACAGGACAGGCACCAAGAAGTACAGCGCACCAAAGGTGATCATGCCGTTCCAACCCAGCGCACCCGAATGCACGTGACCAATGGTCCAGTCGGTGTAGTGGCTGAGCGAGTTCACAGCACGGATCGACATCATCGGACCTTCAAAGGTGGACATGCCGTAGAAGCCGACCGAGATCACCATCATCCGGATCACCGGGTCGGTACGCAGCTTGTCCCAAGCACCCGACAGGGTCATCAGACCGTTGATCATTCCACCCCAGGACGGCATCCACAGGATGATCGAGAATACCATGCCCAGCGTCGAGGCCCAGTCTGGCAGCGCGGTATAGTGCAGGTGGTGCGGACCGGCCCAGATGTACAGGAAGATCAGTGCCCAGAAGTGGATGATCGACAGCTTGTACGAGAACACCGGACGGTCGGCCTGTTTCGGGATGAAATAGTACATCATGCCCAGGAAGCCCGCGGTCAGGAAGAAGCCCACAGCGTTGTGGCCGTACCACCACTGGATCATGGCGTCCTGTACGCCCGACCAGACGATGACCGATTTCGAGCCCCAGATGCTGACAGGGATGGTCATGTTGTTGACTAGGTGCAGCATCGCAACGGTGACGATGAAGGCCAGATAGAACCAGTTCGCCACATAGATGTGGGGTTCTTTCCGTTTGACGACAGTGCCCAGGTAAACGGCCAGATAGGCGACCCAGACAATGGTCAGCCACAGGTCAACATACCATTCGGGCTCGGCGTATTCTTTCGACTGGGTCCCGCCCAGCACGTAGCCGGTCGCGGCCAGCACGATGAAAAGCTGGTAGCCCCAGAACACGAACCACGCCAGGTTGCCGCCCCACAGGCGTGCGGCACTGGTGCGTTGCACGACATAGAACGAGGTCGCGATCAGCGCGTTGCCGCCAAATGCAAAAATCACCGCCGAGGTGTGCAGCGGGCGCAAGCGGCCAAAATTCATGTAACCTTGCGCCCATTCGAAGTTCAGCGCCGGAAAGGCCAATTGGAACGCAATAAAGGTTCCCGCCAGAAACCCGACAACGCCCCAGAGGGCGGTTGCGATCACGCCGTAACGAATAACGCCGTCCATGTATTCGCCCGAACGATCCACGAGAATATCTGGCTCATCGGTATTTCTAAGCGTCCAGATGAACAAACCAACGGCGATCACCATCACCAGAATTGCGTGCACCTGATACGCCAAATCGCGTGCATAATTGGTTCCGATCGCCGCGAATATCGCGATCAGACCAAGCACGATCAGCTTGATGTAATTTGACATATTGCGTCCCTTTGCCATGCCCCGCGCGATTCTTTATGTGTCACAGGGCTTATTTGACTGGCTGCTGTTTTGTCGGACAGTGGCCAGAACTGCTTTGATCTGTGTCAAGACAATAGCCTGTTTTCTGTGACAATCGTAATCTTGCAGCTGGGTCATCAGGCCGCAGCAAGGCTCTCTGCAGGCACGAGGTCAAAATGGCTTACAAATCACTTCTCACCGTCATGACGGATACAGGCCAGAGCGATCCGGCTCTGGCCCAAATGGCTGCGCTGGCATCAGCGCAGGATGCACATATCGAGGCGCTCTGTCTTGGCGTCGACCGCAGCCAGACCGGGTATTATTACGCGGGTGCCAACGCCCTGATTCTTCAGGAAACACTGACCCGCGCCAACGCCGAAGCCGAGGAAATCCTGACCCACGCCAAAACCTATCTGGGCAAGACCGACACCCGCTGGTCTGCCGAAAGCGGGGTGGCGCAGATTTCGGACATCGGCCGCCATGTTGCCCATCGCGCACGGTTTTCCGACCTTGTCATCCTACCGCAACCCTATGGCGAAGATCGCGGCGCCGAGGCCGAGCCCATAGTCGAAGCCGCGATGTTCGAGGGTCACGCGCCGGTTCTGATCACGCCGCAGAACTCCGCACCGTTCGCACGGCCCGGCACGATCCTGATCGGCTGGAACGAAAGCGTCGAGGCCATGCGCGCCATTCGCTGCGCCCTGCCCTTCCTGATCGCGGCCGATCTGGTACGCATCGTCGTCATCGACCCGCCGCGCCACGGGCCTGACCGGTCGGACCCCGGCGGACTGCTGTCACAAATGCTGGCCCGCCATGGGGTGAAATGCGAGATTGACGTGCTGAGCAAGACCATGTCCCGCGTGTCGGACATCCTGAACCGGCACGCCGCAGACACCGAAGCGGACATGATCGTGATGGGGGCCTATGGTCATTCACGGTTCCGCGAAGCCATACTGGGCGGTGCGACCCGGAACATGCTGGAACAAGCCTCAGTACCGGTGTTTTTGGCCCACTAAGGCAACAATGATCGCAAAAGCCGCCCCCAGGGCGGCTTTTCTATCTTTTCACCAATCCGATCAGGAACAGCAGAATCACTGCGCCGATCGTGGCAAAGAAGATGGAGGAGAAGATACCGCCTCCGACAGCGAAACCCAGCGCGGGAAAGATCGTACCCGCCAGAAACGCACCCACGACGCCGACAATGACATTGCCGATCAGGCCAAAGCCGCGGCCTTCCATGATTTTGCCCGCCAGCCATCCGGCGACAGCGCCGATGACCAGCATCGCCAGAATACTACTGAATTCCATGATTTTCTCCCGAGGATTGCTTCCTTCGGGCCAAGTTAAACACGGCGCGCAGCCTCAGTCACGCCGTACGCGTGTCAGACCAGAAACCCGCCATCCGAGTCGTCGCCGGCCTCTTCCATCAGGCGCCCCATATCCGGGATCGTGACGTGGCGCTTACCTTCCAGCAGAATGACCTGTTCCTTTTTCAGGGCCGATATCTGACGGCTGACCGTTTCCAGCGTCAGGCCAAGGTAGTCCGCCATCGCCTCGCGGGTCAGGGGCAGGTCGAATACGATCGGGCCGGAATTGCCCTTCTTGTGGACCGAGGCATCGCGGCGGGCGATGATCGACAGCAGACTGGCAATTTTCTCACGTGCGGTCTTGCGCCCCAGCACCAGCATCCATTCGCGCGCTGCGTCCAGCTCGTCCAGTGTCATCTGCAGCAAACGATGCGCGATATGCGGCGTTTTGTTCATCAGGTCTTCGAATGGCTTCTTGCGAAAGCAGCACATGACCAGATCAGTTGTCGCCTGCACGTCATAGGGCGCAGAATCACGCCCCGGCCGGCCGACAAAGTCGCTGGGCAGCAAAAGGCCAACCATTTGCGTGCGCCCGTCCTCCATCGTCTGTGTCAACGATGCGATACCTGACACGACAGAGCCGACAAAATTCATCTGGTCCCCGGACCAGATGATCGTCTGGCCTGCTTCGAAACTGCGGTAATATTTAATGCCTTCAAGCTCTTCCAGCTCGTTCGCATCGCAATGCGCGCACACTGCGCGATGCCGGATGGGGCAGTCTCCACAGTTCGTATGGTCGATCTTGAATATCGGTGTCATGCGCGTTTCCACTTGATCTCGGTCAATGCAACTGGCCGGTCCGTCCCTTAAACGTATCGCCATGATAGTGAAACCACAATTGGCAAAGCTTGGACTTTTTGACGCGAAAGTACCGCGTTACACAAGCTACCCCACCGCTCCCCACTTCAGCAATGATGTGGGGTCAAGTCTTTATAGCGACTGGATTTCCGGCCTCAAGCCCGGAAGTTCCGTATCGCTGTACATTCATGTCCCCTTCTGCCGCAGGCTGTGCTGGTTCTGTGCCTGCCGGACGCAGGGCACGCAGACGGACAACCCGGTCATCGCCTATGTCGACGTGCTGAAGGCTGAGCTGGACCTGCTGGCCGAGCGTCTGCCCGAGGGGATCACCCTGTCGCGCCTGCATTGGGGTGGCGGCACGCCGACCCTGCTGAACCCGGATCTGATGCGCGATCTGGCGGCACGGATTCTGGACGTGGTGCCGCTGGGACCTGACGCCGAGTTTTCGGTTGAAATCGACCCGAATGAGATCGACGAAGGCCGTCTGGATGCGCTGGCCGAGGCCGGTATGAACCGTGCCTCGATCGGGGTGCAGGATTTCGACGACGAGATTCAAAAGACCATCGGGCGTATCCAAAGCTATGACACCACCCGCGCAGCCGTGGACATGATCCGCGCGCGGGGGATCAACAGTCTGAACGCCGACATCCTGTATGGCCTGCCACATCAGACCAAAACCCGGATGACGGAAAGCGTGCAAAAACTGCTGTCACTCAGCCCGGATCGGGTGGCGCTCTATGGCTATGCGCACGTACCGTGGATGGCCAAGCGGCAACAGCTGATTCCCTCGGACGCCCTGCCCACCCCCGAAGAGCGGCTGGACCTGTTCGACACCGCCCGCCGTCTGTTCATGTGGGACAACTACGCGGAAATCGGCATCGACCATTTTGCAACGCAGGATGATGGCCTGACCCACGCGCTGAAAGCCGGGCGGCTCAAGCGGAACTTCCAGGGCTATACCGACGATCAGGCCGAGGTTCTGATCGGTGTCGGCGCCAGCTCGATCTCGCGCTTCCCGCAGGGCTATGCCCAGAACGCGCCCGCGACGTCCGCCCATACCAAAGCGATCCGCGAAGGGCGATTCTCGACCTCGCGCGGGCACTTGTTCAAAGGACAGGACATCTTGCGTTCGCGGCTGATCGAGGCGCTGATGTGCGATTTCCAGATCGACAGCGCCGAGATTCTGCGCGACCACGATATCACAGCCGCCGAGCTGCAGGGCATGTATGACGACGCCAACAGCGCCTTTGACGGGTTGCTAAGCATCAGCGAGGACGGGTTGTTCATCCCGCCCGAGGCGCGCCCGCTGACCCGCATGATCGCACGCAGCTTTGACGCCTATGATCTAAGTAAAGCCGGCCACAGCTCAGCAATCTGACCCGCCAAGAGGTCAGGACTTGACGCGACGGGTCGGTTTTTCACACACTTGCAGGGCGGGCGACACCTCGCCCGCACCTGAGGCAGGCCGAGTAACAGACAATTGCGCCGACGCATTCGCGTAAGGCTACCCTTTTCGTGCAGTCGATCTGCAATTTGAAAGAGGGACAGCACCTATGCGCGTTTTCACCGTCCTCGGCCCCAGCCAATCGGGCAAAACCACCCTGGTCGAGGCCATCAGCCGCCTCGATGACCGGCCCACCACATTCGATGTATCCGGAACCGTGCATTTGCACGGTTTTTCTTACTTGGACGAACCCTGGTGCGCGATTGACGTCGATGGCGGCGGCGACAATCTGGCTTATGTCGGCCCCGCCATGGCGATCTCGGACGCTGCCGTGGTGGTCGTCCCGCCCGACCCGAACGCGGCCGTCCTGTGCGCCCCCTACCTGCGGCTGGTCGAAGAGGCGGGCATTCCCTGTTTCCTGTTCATCAACCGTATGGATCACCCCAATGGCCGCATCCGCGACATCATCGCGACGTTGCAGACCTATTGCACCCATCACATCGCTCTGCGTCAGGTGCCGATCCGCGAGGGCGACACAATCATCGGCGCGGTCGACCTGATCTCGGAACGGGCTTGGAAGTATCAGGAGGGGCAGCCTTCAGCCCTGATTGAGCTGCCGCAATCGGTCGAGGACCGCGAACAGGAGGCCCGCACCGAGTTGTTGGAAACCCTGTCGGATTTCGATGACCATCTGCTGGAACAACTGATCGAGGACAAGCAGCCCCCCAGTGCCGAGGTCTATGATCTGGCCGCGCAAGTGCTGCAGAACCACCAGCTGATCCCGGCCTGTCTGGGCGTGGCCAGCCACGGCAACGGCCTGACCCGGCTGATGAAGGCGCTGCGGCATGAGGCACCCGAGTTCAACATCGCGGCCAACCGCGACGAAGCCGCCGAAAATGCCCGCGCCATCGCCGGATTCGCCGATGTGAAAAAGCATATCGGCAAGATCGTCGTTCTGCGTGGTTTGGGCGATGGCGTGAAAGCGCATGAGAATCTGGGCGGTGAAACCGTCGGCAACCTGACCACGCTGGACGCCAAGACGCAGATCGCGGATCTGCCTGCTGGACAGATCGGGCTGGCGGTCAAGTCTGACCACCTGAACCCCGGCAACCTGTATGACAGTACCGAGGCGACACCGCTGCCGGAATGGGCCTCATCCCATCCCATCGCTTTCCGCCAAATCGTGTCCCCGGCCCATGAGCGCGACGACGTGCGCCTGTCAAACGCCCTGACCCGTCTGGTCGAGATCGACCCCGGCCTGCATCTGGAACAGGATGAACTGAGCGGTCACGCAGTCTTGGGCTCGCAAGGGCCGCAGCATATGCGGCGCGTCACCGCCAAGCTGGCCGAGGATTTCGGCATTGAGATCGCGACCGAGCAGGTGGAAACCGCTTATCGCGAAACCATCCGCGCGCCCGTCGAACATCGCCACCGTCACCGCAAGCAATCCGGTGGCGCGGGGCAGTTTGCCGATGTGGTGATTTCGGTCGCGCCGATGCCGCGCGGGGCGGGCTTTCAGTTCGAGGAAATCGTCAAGGGCGGTGCAGTTCCCAAGAACTATATCCCCTCGGTCGAACACGGGGCCAAGGACGCGCTGGCGCAAGGCCCCGAGGGCTTTCCGGTGGTCGATGTGAAAGTCACGCTCAGCGATGGCAAACACCACAATGTGGACAGCTCCGACTATGCCTTCCGCACCGCCGGCAAGAACGCCGTGCGCGAGGCTCTGCCGCAGGCCAAACCCGTGGTCTTGCAACCGATCCTGAATGCTGAGATTCACCTGCCCTCGGATTTCGTGGGCGATCTGGTTCCGACCATCAGTTCATTGCAGGGCCAGGTGCTGGGATTTGAAGGCAATCCCAACGCTTCGGGCTGGGAGATTTTCAACGCCCAGCTTCCCGCCGTGGCCGAGGACGAGCTGCACCGCACCCTCGCCAGCGCCACGCGCGGCACCGGCTGGGTCAAGCTGAGCTTCGATCACTATGAAGAGTTGCGCGGGCCGGTGCCGAAATCAGCTTCAAAAGAAACGGCCAACGCCTGAGCAAATTTGCTTTGCCCAACAAGCTTGAGGAGGTCGAAGGCGCCAACCGCGCCATCGCCTCTGCCTTTACACCTCTAGAGTTTGGTTTTGAACCACTCCCAAAAGGTTTTGCCAAACAACACCACAAGAATTGCGACGCAGAGACCTATTTGAGCCTTTAGGGAACCCCAGAATTCTTCGCTTGTGAACGCAACTAAGCAAGAGACGCCAATAAAGAACGCCTTCCCAATGTAGTCATTTCCTTGCTCCCTCATGCTACCCGGCCGCCGCAATCAACTCGCGGGTATAGTCTGTCTGGGCGTTTTCGAACAGGTCCTCGGCTGTGCCCATTTCGACCACATCCCCGTTCCGCATCACGATCACCTTGTGGGACATGGCACGAACGACCTTCAGGTCATGGCTGATGAACAGATAGGCCAGCCCGTATTTCCGTTGCAGATCACGCAGCAAGTCGACGATCTGCACCTGTACGGTCATATCCAGCGCGCTGGTCGGTTCGTCCAGCACCAGCAGCTTGGGCCGCAACACCATGGCGCGCGCGATGGCGATCCGTTGGCGTTGCCCGCCTGAGAACTCATGCGGGTAACGGTCCATCGCCGCCGGATCGAGGCCCACCTCGGTCATCACCTCGGCGACCAGTTCACGCGGGGCGCGGTGGGGGTCGATCTTATGGATCGCCAACCCCTCGGCAATGATCTGCTGGCAGGTCATCCGCGGGCTGAGGCTGCCGAACGGGTCCTGGAACACGATCTGCATATCCTTGCGCAGCCGCCGCAGCTGTCGTGTGGACCAGCGACGCACGTCCTGATCGCGGAAGGTAATCCCGCCCTCGGACGCGATCAGCCGCATAATTGCCAAAGCCAGCGTTGTCTTGCCGGAGCCGCTTTCACCGACAATACCCAGCGTTTCACCTGCGCGGACGTTCAGTGTGGCGTCGTTAACTGCCTTCACATAGCCCACGGTACGCTTCAAAAATCCGCGCTGGATCGGGAACCAGACCTTCAGGTTGTTCGTCCGGGCGACCTCTTCGGCGTCGGGCGCGACCGGGTCAGGATGGCCCGAGGGTTCGGCCCCCAGCAGCTTGCGCGTATAGGGATGTTGCGGGTTGTCGAAAATCTCGGTGGTCACGCCGGTTTCGACGATTTCACCATCCTTCATCACGCAGACCCGGTCGGCAATGCGCCGCACGATCCCAAGGTCGTGGGTGATGAACAGCATCCCCATGTTTTCAGATTTCTGCAGCTCGGCCAGCAGTTCGAGGATCTGCGCCTGAATGGTCACGTCCAGCGCAGTCGTTGGCTCGTCCGCAATCAGAATGTCCGGCTTGTTGGCCAGCGCCATGGCAATCATCACACGCTGCCGCTGCCCGCCGGACAGTTGGTGTGGGTAGCTGTCCAACCGCTCGCGCGGATCACGAATACCCACCTTGGTCAGCAATTCGACAATACGTTCCCGCGCCGCGTCACCTGTCAGCCCCTGGTGCAGAGCCAACGACTCGGCCATCTGCTTCTGGATCGTGTGCAGCGGGTTCAGCGAGGTCATCGGCTCCTGAAAGATAAAGCTGATGTCATTACCGCGCACATCCATCAGCTTGTCCTGCGAGGCACCGATCATCTCGTCGCCATCGTATTTCACCGAGCCCTCAACAATGGCGCTGTCGCCCAGCAGCGACACAGTGGACAGCGCCGTGACGGACTTGCCCGAGCCGGATTCGCCAACCAAAGCCACGGTTTCCCCCCGATCCACGGTGAAGGACACACCCTTGACCGCAGCGCTCACCTGCCCGTCCTGCCGGAACGAGACCTTGAGGTTGTTCACATCCAACAGGCTCATGAGAAGGTCTTTCTGGGATCAAACGCGTCGCGCACGCCCTCAAAAATGAAGACCAGCAGTGACAGCATGATGGCAAAGGTGAAAAACGCGGTAAAGGCCAGCCACGGAGCCTGCAGGTTCTGTTTTGCCTGCAAGGTCAGTTCCCCCAGCGACGGGGCCGAAGAAGGCAGACCGAAGCCGAGGAAGTCCAATGACGCCAGACCCGCGATGGTTCCGGTCACAATGAACGGCATAAAGGTCAGCGTCGCCACCATTGCATTGGGCAGCATGTGGCGGAACATGATGGTCATGTTGCCCACACCCAGCGCCCGCGCGGCCCGCACATATTCTAGGTTCCGTGCCCGCAGGAATTCGGCTCGTACAACACCGACCAATCCGGTCCAGCTGAACAAGATCATCAACGCCACAAGCAGCCAGAAACTTCGTCCCAGAATGGCGAACATGATGATGATCACGTAAAGCGACGGCGTGGCCGACCAGATTTCGATGATGCGCTGGAACACAAGGTCCAGCCAACCGCCAAAGAACCCCTGAATGGCCCCTGCGAAGATACCGACAATACTGGCAGCACCCGTAACCATCAGCGTGAACAGGATCGACAGGCGGAAGCCGTAGATCACCCGCGCCAGCACATCGCGTTTGGTGTCATCCGTACCCAACAGGTTCTGCCCGTTGGGCGGCAATGGCGCGGCCCCCGGACGGTCTACGCTGGTGTTGAAGGAATACGGGATCAGCGGCCAGATGGCCCAGCCGCGTTCAAACCCGTCAGCCTGGTAGGTCCCGGCCTTGATCTCATCAATGATGCCTTCGGGGTCGTCGAAACAGTCTTCGATCCCGCCACTGTCGATCAGGCACTTCACCTCGGGGTCGCGATAGATTGCTTCGGTCTGGAAATCACCACCGAACTCGGTCTCGGGGTAGAAGTTGAAGATCGGCGTGTAGAACTCACCCCGGTATTTCACAAGGATCGGTTTGTCATTGGCGATGAACTCGGCGAACAGCGAAAGGCCGAACACCACCGAGAAGATGATCAACGACCAGAATGCCCGGCCATTGCGGCGGAAGTTACGCCAGCGGCGCTGGTTGAGTGGGGACAGCGCCATTTACCCCTCCCGCTTTTCGAAATCGATGCGCGGATCGACCAGCACATACATCAGGTCGCTGATGATACCGACGACAAGGCTCATCAGACCAAAAATGAACAACGTTCCGAAGATCACCGGGTAATCCCGCGCCACGGCGGCCTCGAACCCCAGACGGCCCAGACCGTCCAGCGAGAAGATGGTTTCGATGATGATCGACCCGCTGAAGAACACACCGATGAACACCGCCGGGAACCCCGCGATGACGATCAGCATGGCATTGCGGAAGACATGGCCATACAGCACTTTCTGCTCGCTCAGGCCCTTTGCACGCGCGGTCATGACGTATTGCTTTTTGATCTCATCCAGAAACGAGTTCTTGGTCAGCAGGGTCAGCGTCGCAAAGGCGGAAATTGTCAGGGCAATCACCGGCAGGGTAATGTGCCAGAAATAGTCGGCGATCTTGCCAAACAGGCTGAGGCTGTCCCAATTGTCCGAGGTCAGCCCCCGCAGCGGGAAGATTTGCCAGTAAGAGCCACCCGCAAACAGCACCAGCAGCAGAATCGCAAACAGGAAGCCCGGAATAGCATAGGCTACGATGATGGTGCCGCTGGTCCAGGTATCGAAGCGCGACCCGTCCTTGACGGCCTTGCGAATACCCAGCGGAATTGACACCAGATAAGCAATCAATGTCGACCACAGACCCAGCGAGATCGAGACCGGCATTTTCTCAAGAACCAGATCGGTCACGCTAATTGACCGGAAATAGCTCTCACCGAAATCCAGCGTCAGATAGTTGCCCATCATGTCTAGGAACCGTTCGACCGGAGGTTTGTCGAAGCCGAACTCTCGTTCCAGTTCTTCAATGAATTCGGGTGGCAAGCCACGCGCACCGACATAGCGGTCGTTTGCGCCGCCGGTCTGCTGTTCGATATCGCTGCCGCCGCCGGCGATACCTTCGAACACGTCACCACCGCCCTCCATCTGAGCGATGATCTGTTCGATCGGGCCGCCAGGGACAAACTGAACCAGCGTGAAGTTGACGATCATGATCCCAAGCAAAGTGGGGATAACCAGCAACAGGCGTCTTAGAATATATGCTCCCATGGGGGCGGATTACCTCAACGCGCCCGAGGACTTCAACTCGGCTTCTTTCTCGGCATTGATCCACCACAGGTCCTGGATGCCCAAGTCATAGGGCGGCAGGTTTTCCGGGTATTCGTACATATCCCAATACGCGACCCAGTATTTGCCCAGATACCATGTGGGCACCATGATCCGCTTTGCGCGCAGCACGCGGTCCAACGCGCGGACATTGGCGAAAAGCTCCTCGCTTTCGGTTGCGGCGACGATATTGTCGATCAGCGGTTCGATATCGGGGCCATGCGCGCCCGACGGGTTGAACACGGAATACGAGGCCGCCTCGGTCCCGAATTGCTGATACAGGCCGGTCGAAGGCTGCAGCGACGTGGGATAACCGCCAACGATCATGTCGAAGTCCCGGTCCCTGCGGCGCAGGGTGAACTGGGCATTGTCGACGCGGTTGTACTTCGCGTCCACACCCATGGCGCGCAGGTTGTCGACGAAAGGCTGGATGATCCGGTCCAGGGTCGGCTGATCCGACAGGAACTCGATCGACAGCACTTCGCCATTGGCGTTGCGGCGGATGCCGTCGTCACCAACCAGCCAACCGGCCTCATCCAACAGCTTCATCGCTGCGCGCAGGTTGCGGCGGTCATTCTGACGGGCCGGACGGGATTCATGCGCCGTGACCGGCTCTTCGGTCAGAACCGCCGGGTCCACGGCGTTACCAAGCGCTTGCAACACTTCAAGCTCGCGCCCCTCGGGCAGGCCGGTGGCTTCAAGATGCGTACCTTCCCAGAACGAATGCCGTTGCTGAAACAGCCCGTATTGCAGACTTTCATTGGTCCATTCGAAATTATAGGCAAGCTGAACCGCCTCGCGCACGCGGGGGTCCTGAAACTGCGGGCGGTCGAGGTTCATGACAAAACCCGAAGCCGTCGGCACGTTGCCATCCTCAAGCTCAGCCCGGACCACAGAGCCATTTGCGATCGCGGGAAAATCGTAAGCTGTCGCCCAGCTTTTCGAGTTGTTTTCCTGCCGCAGTGTGAAAGTTCCCGCTTTGAACCCCTCCATCGCGGCAATCGAGTCACTGAAATACTCAATGCGGATGCTGTCGTAGTTGTTGCGGCCCACGTTCACATTGATGTGGTCACCCCAATAGTCCGGGTTGCGTTTGTACACGATGCGCCGGTTGATGTCGTAACTGTCCAGCAAATACGGGGCTGACCCGATCCCCGGCACCAAGCGGGACTTGTCCAGACGGCGGTTTTCCGGGTCCGCTTCGAACCACGCTTTGGAAAATACCGGCGTACCGCCCACCTGCGAAATCAGCGCCCGGCGCGGGATATCCGGCGCGAAATAGAACTTAACCCGATGCTCATCCAATGCCTCGGCGCGTGGAATGCGCTTGCGCACGGCATCCGCGTAGGACTTCAACCCCTGGTCCAGCAGCAGGTTATGGGAAAACACGACATCCTCGGCGGTCACGGGCGTGCCATCGGAAAACCGCGCCTCGGGGCGCATGTTGAAGATCACCCAATCCTGACTTTCCGGGTACTCCAGGCTTTCCGCAAGCAGGCCGTAGTAGGACGCGGGCTCATCATAAGACGGAAACAACAGGGATTCGTACTGATCCGCCGACCGTGCACCCGCGCGACCCTGCCGCGTGAACGGGTTGAAACTGTCAAACGTACCTTGTGCGGCATAGGACAGCTCTCCACCCCGCGGCGCGTTTGGGTTCACATAGTCGAAATGGGCAAAGCCCTCGGTGTATTTCAGATCGCCAAATTCCGAGAAACCGTGGCTTTTGATGATCTTTTCTTCGGCAAACAACTGCGTCGCCGCCAACAGGACCAGAAACAGCCCCAGCATTGACGTATATGCCCAGCCCCTGAAATCCAATGCGCGCGCCTGTACGGTTGTTTTGCCGGATCTCATTTTGCTCATCCCCTGCTTGGCCTCTGCCTTTAATCTTTTGCGTGCCAGCTAAATGACCAGCACTGTCAGGTGCAAGTTTAGAATGCGTGAACGCTTTGTGAAGATGTTGTTAGGCAAAAAAATAAAGCCGCTGCTTGGGGCAGCGGCTTTGAAATTCAGTGCGGTTGATCACAGGATCAGTTGCCGATGGTCTGCAGGTAGGCAATCAGATCGGCGCGGTCCTGCGGTTTTTTCAGGCCGGCAAAGCTCATGGAAGTACCCGAGATATAGCTTTTCGGGTTCGTCAGGAATGCGTCCAGTGCTTCGGGTGTCCAGTTGCCGCCATGGGCCTGCATCGACGGCGAATAGCCGCCAAATCCGTTCGCCGATGCGACCGGGCGATCCACAACACCATACAGATACGGGCCGGTACCGTTGGCACCATCTTCCAGCTTGTGGCATGCCGAGCATTTACGGAAGACGCGCGCGCCCTTGTCCGGATCGGCGGCAGCCAGCATGTCTTCGAAGACTACTTCTTCACCGTCCGCGCTTTCACCAGAGCTTTCGGTTTCGATAATGTAAGAGGCCGTCTCGCCATGCCCATCGGCATGGTACAGCGCCTCGGCGCCCCATTTGGCCAGAAGCAGCACCAGAAAGGTGCCAAACAGGCCTGCGGCGGCCTTGGTAACTGTCATCGTGTCGAACATTGATCGCGTGTCCATTTCAGCTGTCTGCGGGGTGTCTAAGGCTTCCCCTCGCAAGAGGCAAGGTATAGACACCGCGACTAAACGCCCAATTCTAGAACTTGTTGCACGGAATCGATCAAATGACCAATCGTATCGCATTTCAGGGGGAACCCGGTGCTTATAGCCACGAGGCCTGCCGAAATGCGCGCCCCGATATGGAGGCACTGCCCTGCCGCACGTTCGAAGACGTGATCGAATCGGTTCGCTCGGGCGAGGCGGATCTGGCGATGCTGCCGGTCGAAAACACGACCTATGGCCGGGTGGCCGATATTCACCGGCTGCTGCCGCATAGCGGGCTGCATATCATCGACGAGGCTTTCGTGCGCGTGCATATCAACCTGCTGGCCGTGCCCGGGGCGACTTTGGCCGATATCACCGAGGCGCATTCGCATCTGGTCCTGCTGCCGCAATGCGCCGGGTTCCTGAAAGAACATAACATCCGGGGCCGGGTCAGCCCCGACAACGCGCGCGCCGCGCGTGAAGTGTCAGAGCAGGGCGAACCGCACTCGGCGGCGCTGGCCAGCGAACTGGCGGGCGAAATATATGGTTTGAACGTGCTGGCGCGTCACATCGAGGATCAAGACAACAACACCACCCGCTTTCTTGTCATGTCGCGCCAGTCAGACCTGTCGCGGCGTGGCCCGCATGGCATGATCACCAGCTTTGTCTTTCAGGTGCGCAACATTCCGGCGGCGCTGTACAAGGCGATGGGAGGCTTTGCCACCAACGGGATCAACATGACCAAGCTGGAAAGCTACATGGTCGATGGATCGTTCACCGCAACACAGTTCTATGCCGATATCGTCGGTCACCCTGACGACCACAATGTGCAACTGGCCATGGACGAACTGGAGCACTTCACAACCAATGTCGAAGTGCTGGGCGTCTATCCCGCAGCGCATCCTCGCGGGTAGGGCCCGCTGACTCACGCAAAGGTGTAAGCTTTGCTTACCGTTCCTTCTTGGGACTTGTATTCGACGAACCCCATGGCTGCGTAGTAAGCCAGACCTTCGGCATTGTTGGCATCAATCGTTGCGTCGATGGCGGGGAGGCCCTGCGCTTTCGCAACCGACACTGTCGCCTGAAACATCGCCCGCCCCACGCCGCAACGCGCGGCCGAGGGTCGAATATGGGTTCCAATAACGCCCCAGCCGACCGGCGCCCCATAAGGATTGTCTACAGCCGCCCGTTTCAGGGACTGGAACCCCAGAATCCGGGTTTCACGCGTGGCAACGAAACACGTTAGCTGATCCGGATGCGCAACATAGAGCGCCTCCACAAAACCCGGATCGCTTGGTCTGGTGCGTTTTCCGGCAGCCGTAATTTCCTGCAACACCTCCGAGATGCCCGCGACATCCTCCAGTCTAACCTCTCGGATAATCAGATTGTCCATTGCCGCCCCCTTCTCAGCCGCCGTGCAAATGGCGCTCTTCCATCTCTCGGGCGAATTCGCTGAGCCGAAATTGAAACTGCCGCCGGAACCGCGCCTGACCCAGCCGCAGCGATTGCAGCAACAGCCGCGCAGGCAGAGATCTGGCGGCCAGCGACATGTCGACGCTCAGCCGGGTGCGGCGCTGCGACAGGGCCAGGAATTCAATGATCGTCACGCCGTTCATGCCCTTGCTGACCGCATCGAACCGCAAAAGGGATGGTGGGTCGCATTCGGCCATCTCAATCGCGACTTGCCTGGGTTTGCCGCGCAGCTTGAACTCGGTTTCCCACTGCGTACCCGGCACCACGCCCATATGGCCCGACAGACGCCGCACCTCGATCCCGCGGCGCATTGCCATACGTTCGAACCGCTCAAAATCAGCGACCATTTCGAACACCGCGTTGATGGGAGCTTCGATATCTTCGCGCGCTGTAAACTGCATGACGGTTTCGTGGTTCTCTTGGCTGTAGGCTCAGTATCTGTCAGTCCAGCGTATCCGCAAGCCAGTTTTGCAGCAGGAAATGCGCAATGGCCCCCTTGCGGGCCGGCAGCAGCTTCGGATGCTCTCCGGCAAAGGCCTGCATCATCTCGGGCTTGCTGACCCACATCGCGTCCTCGATTTCCACCGGATCGATAGTGATCTCGCGCGACAGCGCCTCACCGACGCAGCCAAACATCAGCGAGGCCGGAAACGGCCAGGGCTGGCTGGACAGATAGCTGACCGCACCGACCGGCACACCGGCCTCTTCCATCACCTCGCGCCGGACCGCGGCCTCAAGCGTTTCGCCAGGCTCAACGAAACCTGCCAGCAGGGAATACATCCCCTCAGGCCAGCCCGGAGACCGCCCCATAAGCACCGAATCCCCGTGCGTGATCAACATGATGACCACCGGATCGGTGCGCGGGAAATGCTGTCCGCCGCAGGACGGGCAACTGCGCTGCCACCCGGCTTGTGATATTTCGCTGGCGGCACCGCAGCGGGCGCAGAACCGGTGGGTTTCATGCCATCCGATGACCGCCTTGGCCGCTGCGGCCAGTTCCGCATCGCGGGCCGACAGGCGGGTCATGATCCGACGCAGCTCGGCAAAGACATAGCCTTGGGGCAGGTCCGGATGCTGCTGTTCGGTCCGATCGACAAACGCCCCCAACTGGGACATGTCCAGCCCCTCGGGTGACCAGTTCGAGATATCGAGGGCAAAAACCGGCGACCCGTCCGAGAGACCCAGAAACACGGGTTCCTCCACTCTGCCGCCCGGTCCGTTCTGCACCAATTCGTGCGTCATGGGGATCAGACCCAGCCGATCCAGCGCCTCGCCCCGAACCAGTGGCTTTCCCCGCCACAGCAGCAGGCAGGACGCCTGCGGATGGGCGCGCATCCGCGCAAGCTGGTCCGCATCCCCCCGGATATGCGCCGCACGCTCCAGGCCTGACCCGCCAAACGTCACAAGTTCCGCATGCTTCATGAGTGTTCCTTTGGATCTTCGGCACAGGGCTGCCACGCCAGCAGCAGCGTTGCAATGGCAATTCCAAACACCCGGACGCCAGACGTCGTCAAATGATCGCAGGCACGTCTTGAAAATTGCATGTACTATACTTTTTAGGGAATATGACTGACAACCAACTGCCAGAAGTAGAAACTTGACACGTTCCGCTCATCCGCCCTGTTCCGAAATGAAAATACGGATTTTGGCAACCTCCGATCTGCATATGAACCTGAGCGGCTTCGACTATTACTCGGACACCCCGGAGCCCTCAATCGGGTTCACGAGGACCGCCAGCCTGATCCGGGCCGCGCGGGCCGAGGCGGTGACGGCTGGCGCGCTGGTTTTGCTGTTCGACAACGGAGATTCGCTGCAGGGTACTCCGATCGGAGACTGGGCTGCGGAACCGGCCAATGCGCCGCATATCCTGATGCAGGCATTCGGTGATCTGGGCTATGACGCCATTGGGCTGGGCAACCATGATTTCGGTTTTGGTCTGGGGGTTCTGGATCGTATTCTGACCGATGCTCCCTGTCCGGTGGTGTGCAGCAATGCGTACCGGCAGGACACCGATACTCTTTGGCAAAGTGATGCGGTCCTGACGCGCATGGCTCTGTACCAAGGTCATCAGGTTGCGCTGAAGATCGGTGTGTTTTCGGTTCTTCCCCCGCAGACTGCTAAGTGGGAGGCGCACCAGCTACAGGATCGAGTCGTCATGGACGATATCCTGACCTGCGCCCGCAACAAGGTGCGGGATCTGCGGGCAAAGGGCTGTGATCTAATCATTGCCCTGGCACATACAGGGTTGGGATCACCCATTGCGGAACCTGACATGGAAAACGCTGTTATCCCGCTGGCTGCCATTGACGGCATTGATGTCATAATTGCCGGACATTCCCACCTGACGCTCCCCGGCCCTGCGCATGAGGGGCTGGATCATGTCGATGCCACCCTGGGCCGGGTGCACGGGAAGCCGGTGGTCATGCCGGGCCCGGCCGGATCGAATCTGGGGCTGATTGACCTGACTCTGTGCAGGGCGGATGGCGGGACGTGGGCAATACAGGACCACGGTACCGAACTGCGCTCGGTGTGCCCGTCGATGTCGGGCGGAACGGTCCATCCGGTTGCAGAAGACCCTGATTTGCTGCGCCTTTTCGACGAGGGACACACGGAAACGCGTCGTCACACGGCGCAGCCAGTGGGCCGGACCGACCGGCATTTGCACAGCTATTTCAGCTTTTGCGCTCCGGACAGGGGGCTTGCATTGGCCGCGGCGGCGCAGGCGGCTGCCCTGCGTCCGCATCTGAAGGGGACACCCATTGCAAAGCTGCCTGTTCTGTCCGCAGTGGCCCCTTCTAAATTCGGCGGGCGCGCCGGGCCTCGGTTTTATACCGATGTGCCGCCGGGGCAGGTTTTCCTGCGTCACATTAACGACCTGTATGTCTTTCCCAACGAATTGCAGGCCGTTGTCGTCAATGGCGCGCAGATCGGCGACTGGCTTGAAATGTCGGCGGGCATTTTCACTCAGGTCGAACCGGGCTGTGAAACCGATCTGGTCGATCCCAGCCGGGCCGTGCACAATTTCGACGTTCTGCAGGGGTTGAGCTATAAAATCGACCTTTCGCACCCGCCGCGCTTTGCTGCCTCCGGTCATCTGACCGACCCCGCGCATCACCGTATTCACGACATCCGATTCGAGGGGCGCCCGGTAGCCCCCAACCGGCGCTTTGTCGTTGCGCTGAACAATTACCGCGCCAACGGGGGTGGCCATTTCCCTTTCGTCGACCACGCCGAGCCCATCCCACTGCCCGCGCAACCCGTCCAGCGCATCCTGCAGGACTACTTCTCGGGTGCCCTGCCGCGGGATCCGCTGGAAAACGCGCCCCGCGCCTTTCGGTTTGCGCCATTGCCCGAAGCGACAACCTTGCTCCGAACCGGTCCGAAGGCCCGCGATCACATTGCCGAGCTTGAGGAATACGCCCCAGAGCTGCTCGGAGAAGACGATGAGGGCTTTTTGCTGATCCGTTTGACGCTCTGACGGGTTGTCTTTTCCGCGCCTGTTGCCTATATCGAGCGTCGAGAGGTTGGCGCGGGCGAGCGCCTCGCCAACCTGGTCAGGTCCGGAAGGAAGCAGCCACAACGAGCCCCGCTTGGGTCGATGTCCAACCTCTCACTTTAGCTCCCGCCGAAAACTAAAAAGAAAACTCAAGCGATCAGTCGCGGCCAGACGGCGGCGTTGCGGCGCGCGAAGGCACCGATATGCCCCACTTCCGACAGGCCGAATTCACCGGGTGACAACAGATGGCGCTGCGCGTGCGGCCCATACAAATCAGCCAGCCGCCAGACTGCCGCTGGTGGCACCAAATCGTCATCTTCGAAGGTGAACAGGTCCACGGGGGTCTCAGACTGCGCCCAGCGCGCTTCGGGCAGAGTGATCCCGATTTCGGGCAGGTAGTTGCGCGGCGCGGTGCACCATCGCCGCCACTGCCAATAGACCGACGCAGGCAGGTCCGCCCCAAATCCCAGCGCTTTGCCCGGAAGATACCCAAGGGCTTTTACCGCCAAAGGCGCGTGACCATACCAGAACAACAACGCCAGCGCCCGATAGGGCCAGGGGTGATCCGATACCGTCACAGGGCCGGAACAGACGCAGATCATTCGGTCGATCTGATCGACATCGGGTTGTATTGGCCCCAGCATCCCGCCGACGGAATGACCGATGCTCCACTGCTGCGCATCAGGGAACCTGCGCCGCATTTCGACCCGGGCCGCGGGCATGTCGGTCAGGGCCCAGTCGGCCATCTTCACCCGCGATGCCTTCAACGGCCCGTTCAGCGAATGGCCGAAATCGCTGTAGTCATAGGTCAGACAGGCCATCCCCTGCACCTCAGCCAGCCAGCGGGCAAAATGCTGATAGTATTCCCTCGGCACTCCCGTTGCGCCGTGAATGACCACGGCCACCCGAGGCGCCGACGCCGGCAGATACAGACGCGCAGACAAAGTGCCCGCGCCTGACGGAAACTGAAAGTCCTCGGTGGATACAGTCTGTGCAGCGTCCAGCATGGTGCGGTCTCCGGGTTTTGAACCGATTGGTTCACTTCTTCCAGTCCGCCGTGTTTCCCGCCACAAGTCAACAGTGGCCAGACATGACCACACGTCCACTTAGTCGCGCAAATTGCCCGCTTGACTCGGGCCGCCCGCACCCGCTAGCGATGCGGTGATGGTTCTCGTCCCCGGTCCCGGGGCGGGATGAAAAGGGAACACGGTGCGGTTCTGCCCGGTGATGCCGGAACGAACCAAGGCCGCGACTGCCCCCGCAACTGTAAGCGGTGAGCAATGCCGAAACACCACTGGCCGAAAGGCTGGGAAGGTCGGCAAAGCGATGACCCGCAAGTCAGGAGACCTGCCATCGAACCAAAACCGAAACTCGGGCGGGGTGTCCGGGCAGGTCGTCAGCACGCTGTCACACCTGATCTACGCCCCGTCCTGCGCGCGGAGGGCGCACCATGATCTGGAAGACGAAGACACATCAATTCACTGCAACCGTGTGCCAGAAAACCGGCAAGACCTGTCCCGCTCTGGCACAGATGGCCCGCGCCGTCGTGCAGGCGATGGAGGCCGCCGTACCTGCGACCACACCGGATTTCGAATTCGAAGGCAGCAGCGAACTGACCCATTGTGCACAGGGTTGCCTTGCTCGGTTTCGCGCACAGGCGGAGCAGATTCGCGTGTTTTGCGGGACCGATGCCGACACCGCGATCGAAACGCTGGACGACTATGCAGATATGATGTTCGGCCTTGAATTCACGACACGCCCGGCCAGGCTGTTGCCGACACCGCCCTGCGCGATGCTTGAGGTCACTGCCATCGCGCAATGCCCGATCGTACAGCCGGAACGACACGCGGCGCTCTGAACTAGTTGTAAGGCCGGGTGACGGGCGCCTGTGCGGCCCAATCCAACTGGCCGTCGGTTTCAACGGCACAGGGTCGCACGGCGCGTAGGCGTTTCAGCGCTGCCTCGGGGCGTTCGCCGTGTTCGACCAAAAGGCGCAGGGCGATCATCCCGGACCGCCCGCAACCGCCCCGGCAATGTACTAACACCCGCCCTCCGCGGGCCAGAACCTGTGCCGCCGCTGCGCTGACCTCGGGCCATGCGGCCTGAACCTCCGGCGGCGGCGCGCCAAAATCCGTGACCGGCAAATGCGCCCACCCGATTGCCGCAGCGCGCAGGTCACCGCCAAGTTCGGCGGCCCCCTCCTGCAGCATCTCAGCTTCGGTGGTCATGGAAATCACCAGATCAGGCTGCCAGTCGCGAATTACACCAAGATCCTGCAGGTAGTTACCCGCACGCCCCGGCAGCGGCGACAGGGCAACCATACCGTTCCCCACCTGCACGGGATGAATTGCGAACAGTCTCAAGTGATAGCCCTCCTACGTACACGCCTATGGTACATAAACTGCGACGCAAACGGAAATTCGCCAAGGGGGATGTGGACGCGGGCGGCGGGGGTCTCTACGCTGCATCGGAACCCGAATCCGACAGAGCAGACATGACCGACACGCCCAGCCCCGCCTATCAGGTTCTTGCCCGCAAATACCGCCCCGAAACCTTTGCCGACCTCGTTGGTCAGGATGCCATGGTGCGCACGCTGAAAAACGCGTTCGAGGCCGACCGCATCGCGCAGGCCTTCATCATGACCGGCATTCGCGGTACCGGCAAAACCACTACGGCCCGGATCATCGCCAAGGGCATGAACTGCATCGGCCCCGATGGCGAGGGTAAGCCGACCACGGAACCCTGCGGCCAATGCGAGCATTGCGTGGCCATCATGGAAGGCCGCCACGTCGATGTGATGGAGATGGACGCCGCCAGCCGCACCGGTGTGAACGATATTCGCGAGATCATCGACAGCGTCCGCTATCGCGCGGCTAGTGCGCGCTACAAGATCTACATTATCGACGAGGTCCACATGCTGTCGACCAGTGCGTTCAACGCGCTGCTCAAGACGCTTGAGGAACCGCCCGAGCATGTGAAGTTCATCTTTGCCACAACCGAGATTCGCAAAGTGCCGGTGACGGTGCTGTCCCGTTGTCAGCGGTTCGACCTGCGCCGGATCGAGCCCGAGGACATGATCGGCCTGCTCAGCAAGATCGCGGCGGCTGAGAATGCCCAAATCGCCGATGACGCGCTGGCATTGATCACCCGTGCGGCCGAGGGCTCGGCCCGGGATGCGACCTCTCTGCTGGATCAGGCGATCTCGCACGGCGCCGGGGAAACCAGCGCCGATCAGGTACGTGCGATGCTGGGCCTGGCCGATCGCGGGCGGGTGCTGGACCTGATGGACATGATCCTGCGCGGCGACGCGGCGGGCGCCCTGACCGAACTGAGCGCGCAATATGCCGAGGGCGCCGACCCGCTGGCCGTGCTGCGCGATCTGGCTGAAATCACCCACTGGGTTTCAGTTGTGAAAATCACGCCGGATGCAGCCGAGGACCCGACCGTGTCACCGGATGAGCGCGCCCGCGGTCAACAGATGGCCGAAGCCCTGCCTATGCGGGTGCTGACCCGGATGTGGCAAATGCTGCTGAAAGCGCTCGAAGAAGTCTCGGCGGCTCCGAATGCGATGATGGCTGCGGAAATGGCCGTGATCCGCCTGACCCATGTGGCCGACTTGCCCAGCCCGGAAGAACTGATCAAACGGCTGCAGGACGCACCGCCTCCGCCACCGAACGGGGGCCCCGGCGGCGGCATGGCCGTGCCGTCCCATGCGCCTGCTCAGCCTGCTCCTGCTGCGTATACATCAACCGCGCGCGGTCCGGCCGGAGCACCAACAGCCGCGCTGGCTCAGGAAACCCAGGCAGCCCTTGCGCGCTATCCCAGCTTTGACCACGTCGTTGAACTGATCCGGACGAACCGCGACGTGAAACTGCTGGTCGAGGTTGAAAACGGCGTGCGCCTTGTGTCCTATTCGCCCGGTCGGATCGAGTTTACGCCGACGGACAGCGCCCCAACGGATTTGGCTCAAAGACTCGGCACAGCGTTGCAACGATGGACCGGAAATCGTTGGGCCGTGTCTATCGTCGCCGACGGAGACGCGGCGACCATCGCCGAAGTGCGCGACGCGGCTGAGCTGGCCCTGAAAGCGCAGGCCGAACAACACCCTCTGGTTCAGGCCGTGCTCATGCAGTTTCCCAAAGCCCGGATCAAAAGCATCGAAACCCCGGAGCAGCGGGCCGCCAAGGTCGAAACCGAAGCTCTGCCCGAGGTCGAAGACGAATGGGACCCGTTCGAGGAAGACTGATAAAAAACTGCTTCGAAACCGGAAACCTCCCGCGCCCGCCATGGTCCATCGGCTATCGCCGATATCCCTGTCCTCCCGTTGGGCCCGGCAGCGCGGGCAAAGCCCACGCTGCCGGGCCCAACGGGAGGACAGGTCTTGCCAAAGACCTTGACGACGGGCGGGAGCCCCCTCGCCCCTTGTGCCACGCGGTTGGCATCCGTATTTAGGCGGCAAACCGATACACAGGAGAAAAACGATGCTCAAAGGACTCGGCGGTCTGGGCGATATGGCCAAGATGATGAAATCGGCGCAGGATTTGCAGGCCAAGATGACCGAAATGCAGGAAGATCTGAACAACCTGACGGTTGTTGGCGAATCCGGTGCTGGCCTGGTCAAGGCAACCGCCTCTGCCAAAGGGGAACTCAAAGGTCTGGATATCGACCCGTCGATCTTCAACGGCGACGACAAGGAAGTGGTCGAGGACCTGATCCTGGCCGCCATCAAGGACGCGCAGACCAAGGCGGCCGAACGCTCGCAGGAAGAGATGACCAAGCTGACCGAAAGCATGGGCCTGCCCAAAGACATCAAGCTGCCGTTCTGATAGACACTCCTGACGGAATACCGGCCGGGCGCCCCTGCCCGGCCCTTTTGCAGGAGCATCCGCGGTGAGTTCGAACAGCGATATCGACAATCTGATCGACCTGATGGCCAAGCTGCCGGGCCTCGGCCCCCGCTCGGCCCGCCGCGCGGTATTGCACCTGATCCGAAAACGCGCCCTGCTGCTGACGCCGCTCTCGGACACGATGCAGCAAGTGGCCGTGACCGCCCGCGAATGCCTGAACTGCGGCAACGTCGGCACCACCGATATCTGCGACATCTGCGACAACGAGGCCCGCGCGACCGGAGAGCTGTGCGTGGTCGAGGACGTGGCCGACCTTTGGGCCATGGAGCGCGCCGGAGTGTTCAAAGGCCGTTATCACGTTCTGGGTGGCACATTGTCGGCGCTGGACGGCGTTGGCCCGGACGAGCTGCGCATTCCCCGCCTCAAGGATCGGGTCTTGGCCGAGGGGATCAGCGAAGTCATTTTGGCGCTGAACGCCACTGTCGATGGCCAGACCACCGCCCACTACATCGCGGACCAGTTGGAGGGGCAGGTCCGCCTGACCTCGCTGGCGCAGGGCGTGCCAATTGGCGGCGAACTGGATTATCTGGATGACGGAACGATTACGGCGGCACTGAGGGCGCGGAAGGAATTGTAAGCCTTTACTCATTTATTTTATTCAACTAGCACCGTCCCGATTTAATACTACCGAGAACTAAGGCACTACCCTTGTACAAACTAGCATTCCACGTCTTTCGTATGTACTGGCTGCCAGTATTGTTTGCGTCAGTGATCTTGTTTTTGTTGGATATTTGGGGGCAAGGAAGTATCGGTCGATCTCTTGTGCCAACACTAATGGTATATGGCTACTTAGCGTTCGCATTTCATTACACACTGCTCACCGGAGCCACTACTTCGGTGTTTAAAACATCGGGCCAAACTCCTTCTCCGAATTGGAGCTTCTGGGTCGCATTTATTCTTCCGATTTTTTTCTTGCTTTTGGCGATGGGAATCGCCTTTTTCATCGTCAAAGCCAAACTGCCAGCTGAGATGCTTCCTGGAGACGCGGCACTGGGGTTTGCCATGCTCGTTTCACTTCCGTTGTTTGGCCTGCTACTCGCCGCGATCGGAACAATGATACCAGCTGCAGCGATTCAGGCGTCAACGGGTGTTCGCGCTGCATTGAAGCGGGCACGGAGAAGCTTCTGGTTTATTCTTTGGAGGCTTATAACTGGCCCCACGGTTTTTACTTTGGTTTTCGTGGGCGTTACTCTTACGCTGGCACAACAGGGCCTTGACCCAGCTATTCCAGAAACCTTCGCAGGTATCACAGTTTCAAATGCCACGTACCATACGGTGGCTGGGTTTCTAGGAATCTTCAACACCGCCCTTACCGCCTCCATCTTTTCAATGGCGTACACGTGGGTCGAAGAAGGTAGAAAACTGCAGCTATCAGGTTGAACCGAAGCTACAGTCTACGAAAACCATTTTTGAAACCGTCTCTGGAAGCTAGGTAATAGCTATCCAGACTAACAAGCTGCTATACTAGGAAACGCCACATGCGCCACTTTCTCGCCCTCACCTTCGCCGCCTTTACCGCAACCGCCGCTTGGTCGCAGGAACTGATCGATAAGGGCTTTGTTGAGGGCTGGAACATCATGATGGACCCCGCGCTTGGCAACGGGTGTCTGATCCAAACGATCTATCAAGACCTCTCGGTGGTGCGTATCGGCTATGATGCGCTGGACAATCGCGGGTATTTCGCCGTGTACAACAAGGCATGGGGCGACATCAAACAGGGCGAGAGCTATCCGATCCTGTTCGAATTAGACGGCAAGAGCTTTGACGCCACCGCCATCGGCTTCAATCAGCGCGATGTACCCGGCGCGACGGTGTTTTTCACCGACCGGAACTTCGTCAACGCCATCGCTCAGAACAAGACGATGACCGTCTACAACCCGGCAGGTGAAGTGGTGATGGCGATCGATCTCAACGGCACCGCCAAGGCGCTGGACTATGCGCGGGATTGCCAGAACAAAAAGCTCTAACGAATCGGATCGAACAGCGCGTCCTTGGCCGTGCAGTCACGGATCACGTCCCGACCGCAGGGCACCGGTTCAAGATCGCGGGACAGGCACACACGAACCTCTTCGATGTAGCCCTGTTTGCAGGTGATTGTGATCATATCCCGCTCCAACCCCGGATTGGCTTTTAGAAAGGCCTCTTCCACCACCGAGGCGGGCAATTTGACCGTAGAGTCCAATTTGCGGAACACAGGCGGACGCTGAACGCCCTCATAAGCCTGCCGAGACAGCGCGAAATAGCCAGGCGCGCTGAGGCCGGAACAGGTGCCATGCTTCTTCCACTGATGCCATGCCAAGCCGGGTGAGCCCTGAATATCAGCCATGTCGCGGGTCATGGCGCGCGACGGTGGTGCCTCGGGCGTGCGGCAATAGGCAGGCCAGCCTTGATGGTATTGTGGCCAGAGCCCGTGCAATACCCACCCGTGATCGTGCCGCGCATCGCATTGGTCTGACCCGCGCGCATCGCCTTCACGGGCGCACCAGTTGGGCGACCAGCTCAGCGACAGAACGTAATAGTCGAACTCCCCCGCCTTTTCGCCATCGGCCAGCGCCGCCATTGCGCTGAACACCCACAAAACCAGCCCTATAATGCCCTGGCGCATTCGCCTCTTCCCTTCTTGCCTTGGCGCGACTATATACGGGCCAAGTTCCCCGACAACGGAAACCTGCCCCAAGACCACGGGGCCGCCGAATTCCGGCGACGGGACAGATGTATTTATAGGAGACGGGCTGATGGCAAAACCGCTTATGGCCAAGGCAACAGCCGTATGGCTGGTGGACAACACCACGATCAGCTTCAAGCAGATCGCGGATTTCGTGGGCATGCACGAGCTTGAGGTGCAGGGCATCGCCGATGGCGACGTGGCCGCTGGCGTGAAAGGGTTCGACCCGATCGCCAACAACCAGCTGACCCAGGAAGAGATCGACTCGGCGCAGAACAACCCGCTGCACAAGCTGAGGCTCAAGTTCAACCCGGCCGCCTCGGGCGAGGAAAAGCGCCGTGGCCCGCGCTACACCCCGCTGTCCAAGCGTCAGGACCGTCCGAACTCGATCCTGTGGCTGGTCAAGTTCCACCCTGAACTCAGCGACGGCCAGATCGCCAAGCTGGTGGGCACCACCAAGCCGACCATCCAGTCGATCCGCGAGCGCACCCATTGGAACATCGCCAACATGCAGCCGATCGACCCGGTCGCACTGGGCCTGTGTAAACAGTCTGAGCTGGACGCCATCGTTCAGAAGGCCGCTGCCAAGAAAGCCGCCGAAGGTGGCGTCATGAGCGACGACGAACGCCGCAAACTGGTTTCCACCGAGCAGTCGCTGGAGATGGACGCCGCGCCGAAGATCCCGACCGCCATCGAAGGGCTCGAAACTTTCTCGCTGTCCGACGAACCGGAAGCCGAGAAAGACGACGAGCCGATCATCGACGCCGACAGCTTCTTCAACCTGCCCAAAGGCGGGGCCGAGGATGAAGACGAAGACGATCTGCGCCCGTAACGCACAGACAGCCCCGGTTCAATCAAACCGGGGCTTTTTTGCAGGCAAACCATGCTGACCATTCTGTCCAATCTCTTCGGCCCGCACCGCGCCGTGTCGATCTATGCTTTCCTGAAAACCTGGGGCCTGCTGGTGGTGGGTATCGTCGGCATTGTCACGGTTGCCACTGCGCTGCTGGTGTTCAATGACGATGGCACGCACGAACATGACTCGTATCTGACCGTTTCGGTCCTGTCGGCAACTCCTGTGAATGGGGATCTGAAATACGGCGTCATTGCCTCAGTACAGCTACCCGATGGCTCGGCCACCTCCATTAACGAACCCAAAGAGCATATCGCTCGAACCGTCGGCACGACAGCCTGCGTGGAAAAACGTGTCTACGTCGAAAGTGGCGAACCCCGATACAGGTTCAAACTGCCAAGCCTGTGCGAGGCCAAACAATAAGCAAAACCGCCCGGTGGCAACACCGGGCGGTTTTTCCTTCAGATCATCTGAAAGATGATCCCCGCGATAATCGCTCCTGTGATTCCCAGTCCCAGATAGGTCGCAAAGACACGTGGCTTGACCAGCGACCAGACCGCCGCCATCGCCGGGATCGAACTGACCGCGCCTGCAACCATGAACGACATCGCAGCCCCTGCGCTCATCCCCTGCTCCGTCAGCCCGGCCAACAGTGGCGGCGCAACGTACGAGTTCAGATAGGCAGGCATCCCGACCAGCGCAGCGACCACGATGGGCACGACACCTTCACCGCCAACCACTCGGGCGATCAGGTCCGCAGGCACATAGCTGACCAGCAGCGCCTCAAGCACATAGGCCAGCGCCAGCCATTTCAACAGGAACAATCCGTTGTGAACAAACTCGGACCGGAACCGCTGACGGCGTTCAGGTACCTGCCAGAACCGCCAGACCGGCTTGTCATCCTGTTTCGGACCACATCCACAACATCCGGCAGGCTTGTATTCACGCAGAGGTTCGGCAAATGCACCCGAGCGCATCAGGCCCCGCACGACGAACCCTCCGAACAGACCCAACGCAACGGCTGCGACGGCTTTGCCGATGGCAAACGGCCACCCCAGCGCGCCCGCCGTGATCAGCAAGGTCGGTGGGTCGATCAAAGGCGAACTCAACCAGAACGCCATCACTGCAGACAGCGGCGCGCCCAGTGCCAGCAAACCGGCGATGAAGGGAATGACCTCGCAAGAGCAGAACGGAGCCAGCCCACCGAACACCGCGGCAAGAAATATCATCCGCGTCTCGCGCCCTTCAAAGGCGCGTGCGACCATCACCTCGGCCCCGGTCGCTTTGAGGTAGGACAGCAGCAATACGGCAAACAGGATGTACTGACCGGTATGAACCAGCGCCTTACCGGCAAAGGAGACGACCTCACCCCAGTTGCCGGGGTCCAGAACGGCGACGGCCGCCAGGATCGCCATGATCAACGCCCATGGAGTCTTGATCAGATCAAGTGCGGCCTTGGCCGGGACCTTGGGGTTTTGTGTCAGATCAGCCATCGTTCGCAGCCTTTCCCACTTCGTCCGCGCAGCATTCGGCAAGGATGAACTGCGCCAGATTTCTCAACTCGTCATAGCAGGCCCGATTGATCGTGCTGCGCCCGACTTTCTCCTGCTCGACCACGCCACCGGCGGCCAGAAACCGCAGGTGATGCGCCAGGGTCGATGGGGCGATCCCCGTCCGCTCCTGTATCTCGCCAACCGTCAGACCGGCCTGTCCGGCCCGGACCAGTGTCTTCAGAACCTTCAGCCGGGCCTCGGACCCCATGGCTGAAAATCCTGCTGCAGCGGTTTCCCACATCTCGCTTACTCCATTAAACTAGATTTCTGGTTATTTAGTTTAATCAGAGGATGTGGTCAACCATCCGCATCACGAATTCTCGAGAATTGCTTAAGTCCAGATTGCTCACCCCATAAGTCCAACCTATAAGACCCTATGGCAATATCGGTCGATACATTCTTTCTTGAGTTGAACGGGCAAGGCACGCTGCAGGCGCAGATCCAGCAGATGATTGCCGAGGGCATTCTTTCCGGCAGGTTCCATGTCGGGGAAAAGCTGCCCTCGTCCCGCAAACTGGCCGCGCATCTGGGCGTCAGCCGGATCACGGTGACGCTGGCTTATACCGAGCTGCTGGCCAATGACTACCTCACCGCCAAAGGCCGGTCCGGGTACTACGTCTCGCAAAACGCACCGGTGCCGCCGAAATACACACCCGTCCAGCGGGGCACCGAGACCGTCGACTGGGACGCGGCGCTGGCCCGGCGGTTCTCGGGCAGCGATATGCTGTCGAAACCGGCCGACTGGCGCGACTACCGCTATCCGTTCATTTACGGGCAGGCCGACCGAACCCTGTTCGACCACGCCAACTGGCGCCTGTGCGCCGTGCGCGCACTCGGCCACAAGGATTTCGATTCTCTGACCGCCGACTACGTCGATCAGGACGATCCGCTGCTGGTCGAGTTCATTGCCCGCCACACCCTGCCCCGCCGCGGCATTGCCGCCCGGCCCGAAGAGATTCTGATCACCATGGGCGCGCAGAACGCGCTGTGGCTGGCCTCGCGCATCTTGCTGACCCACAACCGGACGGCGGTGATCGAGGACCCTTGCTATTACGCCCTGCGCAGCCTGTTGGCGCATTGGGATTGCGACATCACCGCGCTGCAGGTCGATCGCGACGGGCTGCCGCCGGATGCCCTGCCCGACGACACTGACGTCATCTTCACCACGCCCAGCCACCAAAGCCCGACAACTTCGACCATGCCGGTCAGCCGTCGGAACAGATTACTGGAACGGGCGCGGGAACTGGACGCGATGGTGGTCGAGGACGACTATGAATTCGAAATGGCCTTTCTGGGCGCGCCTTCCCCGGCGTTGAAGTCGATGGACCGGGATGGGCGGGTGATCTATGTGGGCAGCTTCTCGAAATCTCTGTTTCCTGGATTGCGGCTTGGTTACATGGTCGGGTCCGAGCCGTTTATCCGCGAGGCCCGAGCACTGCGGTCGCTGGTGCTGCGTCATCCGCCGGGCCATATCCAGCGCACGGCAGCCTATTTCCTGTCGCTGGGCCACTACGATGCGCAGATCAGGCGCATGTCCAAGGTTCTGGCGCAACGGCGCGAAGCGCTGGACAATGCCGTCGAGGAACACGGGCTGACTGTGGCCGGGCGCGGCATTCTGGGCGGGTCTTCTTTGTGGATGTCCGCCCCCGAACATGTCGACACAACCCGACTGGCCCGCACGTTGCAGGACCAAAGCGTCCACATCGAGCCCGGCGCGTCGTTTTTTTCGGGGCCGGATCGGCCGCAGAATTTCTATCGCCTCGGCTATTCTTCGATTCAGCAGGACCGGATCGCTCCTGGTGTAAAACTGATCGCTGATGCCATTCGCGCCGTCTGACGCGATTCTGGACCTAATCCGCCGCAAATTCTGGCCCTAACGCCGCCCGGTCCCTTGCGCCTAAACCGTATTCAAAGGCTGGGCTGATGGCTCAGTTCCACCCATCTATGCGCGGAGAACACTCAGATGAAAATGACGACGGAAGAGGCCTTTGTTAAGGTTCTGCAGCTTCACG
>NZ_WPYP01000018.1 GCF_013030985.1 Ruegeria arenilitoris
CCGACCATTTCGACAATGGTTGGGAAGATATGGAGTTGATCGAGTTTGCTGACGGTACCGTGCTCGATTTGGCCGGGATCGCCGCAAAAACGATCAGCGATCAGAATGGGGACGGCGACGATGTGGTGCGCGGCAGCAATGGCGCTGACACGTTCCACGGCGGGGTCGGCAACGACACACTGATCGGGGGTGCTGGCGCGGATACCTACATCTACAGTCTTGGCAATGGCAGCGACACGATCAACGATAACAGTTCCTACGGGACCGACCGCTTGGTCTTCACGGATGTGAATGCCGATGACGTGACCTTTTCGCAGAATGGCGGTAAGGATCTGGTGATTACGCTGAGCAATGGCGAAACGGTTACAATCACCGACCACTTCGACAATTCCAAGGAACAGATGGAGCAGATTGAGTTTGCGGACGGTACCGTACTAGATCTGGCCGGGATCGCCGCGAAGTCCCTATTGGGTGGCTCCGGTGATGACACCATTGTCGGCTTTTCAACAGACGACGTGCTTTCTGGCGGTGCTGGGGATGACGTTCTGACTGGCGGAGCTGGCGCTGATGAGTTCGTATTTGATACCCAGACGGCCAGTGGTGCTGATCGGATCACCGATTTTGAGTTGAATTCAGACCAAATTCAACTTGCTGGAAGCTCCTACGCAGATCTTACATTCGTTGACACTGGATCCGGCACACTAGTCGAATGGGACAACGGCTCGGTTGAACTCGATGGCATTGCTGTAGCATCGCTGACAGAAGATCAATTCTCGTTCGTATAAAAATCTCTACCCCTGGGCGGTGACCAATTGCACTGCCCAAGGATAACTTGATTTAAGCCTCCTACAGCCCCACAAACCACCTTGCCGCTATCCGTGGCACCCGAAATTCCGTTACCTGCGTTAAAACCACCGTTAAAAACGCTGTACGGCGATCCTGATATCTTTCCCTCGCCTACGATTTCACAAATCGCTTGGGAGCGGCCTTGAGGTGCGCCCCTTAGAGTCCGCGTTTACACGGCCTTGCAGCACCAAATTATACGCAGCTGCAGCAAAAATCGTGCTGCGAGCACGCGCAGCGAGAATTAGACACTTCCTCTATGGGCTCCTTCCCGCCATTCTCCGCAAGCTGCAGGAACGTCAGCTTGGCCCTACGTGACTTGCGTTGCCCAACAACCGTTACTTGGAAGTCCACGCTTTCACCTGACACGCCGGGCGTGACGAAAACCTGACCCTGAATGCCCATTGGAGTGCATCTCAATTGCTGCATTCGGATCGATCAGGGCTTTCCGAAACAGGTCATTCTGGGCCGCAATCTCTGCCGCCTGAAGGCTGGTGTCATTTTCGATATTATTTGTCGCTTCGGTGTTCAAAACCGTCTCTCCTTTTGTGGTGGGACCTCCGGGGCTGATCCCCTTTGGTGCAGGTTTTGAGCCGAGCCCTGAAAGCGCGTCGTCTCTAAAACCTGCCCCGTGGCGAACGCGGAGAGGGGCGAGACAGGACAAATCGACAAGAGTGGTGCGGCCCACAGCGCCCTGCGCAAGGACACGGTCTTGTCTATTTGTCTTGTCCGAGGGGGGAGGCCGCGCCTTCCCCTTGCCGGAAGGCGGCGTTTGGCTTGTCCAAATCCCGCCTGACATGGGCAAAGATGCCAAAGGATCTTCGATCCTGCTGGAACGCAAAAGAGATCATCACCCGAATGGGTAGATCACCACAGCATAGATCGACCATGACCCAAAGCCCCTGCCCCGGGTCGCGAGAGACGGATCAGGGGCAACTCGGCACCTTTCGTGAGGTCGGTCACAGACTCAGGTGTTGGTTGCAACTCAGTTGCAGGTAGGGCCTGTTGACCAAACCTCGAATATAGGTCGCGCCAGCGCTTGGCCCTTGAAAAACGCTTTCGGGCCGGGCAGTCTGGCACAGGACTGCCATCTGCAATTGCAATCAAAATCCTGAGGCACAATCCTTGCGGGACTTACGCGTCTGCTTCATCGGCGACAGCTATGTTAACGGCTCCGGCGACGAAGACTGCCTGGGTTGGATCGGGCGGCTTTGCCAAGGGCGTTTCGATCGCAGCTTTCGACTTACATTCTATGATCTCGGCATTCGTGGGGCGACCACCGATGAGATCCGGGGCCGCTGGAAGCGGGAGGCGACGGCACGGTTTCCTGAAGGCGCCGACAATCGGGTGGTATTACAGTTCGGGATTAACGATGTCGCGGAGTTGACGGGATCTGGACGGCGCGTTGAGGAAGACGTATCGATCGCCAACGCAGAGGCCATCGTTCGTGAGGTTTCTGGTCTGTATCCGACTCTCTGGGTTGGTGTTCCTCCGGCAAACGTTGCTTGCTCGCCCATGCGGCCAAGTACCGATATGGAGATTGTCTTCAGCCAGGAATCCGCGGTCGCACTGAATCGGCGCTACCGGGAGTTGGCTGAACAATTGAATGTACCTTATCTTGACATTCAAACGCCGTTGCTCGCCAATGACCGCTATATGGACAGCCTGACGCGTGGAGATCGTATGCATTGCGACGGATCAGGATACGCCATCATGGCGGACATAGTGGACCGCTGGGAGCATTGGTCCGACTGGTTTTCTGACCGATCTTGAGCGCCAACGATCGTTCAGGCAATTCTAGTCGCGCCAAAAGCTTCCGCCACATAGAGAAGGCGCTGCGTGCACCCATACTGAATGCTTCATCAAGGTGCGCAACCGCCGTGGTGTTAGCCGTACCAGAGCAGGCTCTGCGCAAAGCCGGCGCCTGGATTATGCTGTCTTCCCACACCGCAGGTGAGGGTTGGCGGACCGCGTTCAAAGCGTAGGGTTGTCTACCTCGCACGCTCTGTCTTTCGCGGACCGACCTTGGACCGTGGCAAGGACGGCCCATTCCGGACTGATGAGCTGACATCAAGATGTCGCAGTGCGCCCGTCGAACCTGCCGCTCGCCGCAAGCGCGAAATAAGAGGCCCCAAGAAATTACAAATTCACATTTGAATTGTAGGTCAGACTAGGCTTCGGGACCCAACCAATCCTGTGTCTTACCGTCGGCCTTCAATTTCTGAGCGAGCAAACTCAGCTCTTTGTAGATGATTCCTGCAGCGGGGTGCCAAGCGGCTATATCTTTCCCTTGTTGCGAGACGACAAAGGTGTCGCCTCGTGATGCAGGTCCCGTAAGCGCTCCCAGTGGTCCATAGGCGGCAACATTCTCACAGGTGGCTTGAAGCAGTGTGGTGTTCAGTTGCTTTGCAATGTCATCAGGCACTCCTGCGGTAACCCAAGCCTCACGCGCGATCGCCTGCAAAACCACAGTGAAGTTATTCGAAATCACGGCGGCCGCATGATAAAGGCTTTTGCTATCGGATTTGATCTGAAATGGGATTCCACCAATCTCGGCCAGAAAGCCTTTGATAATATCCAAGGCAGAGTCGTCGCCCTCAATGCCACAAAGCGTTCCCTCGAATTGCTGGATCGCGATTGCCGGCTCTGCGAACGTAAGTACCGGGTGCACGCTGGCCAGTCGCCAAGCTAACTTCTTAAGTGGCGCCATTTTGTCTGCCGGAAAGAAACCACTGCAGTGAAACGCAACTGGAGGCGGTTCATTGGCATCGTGTTGACCAACAACTTTTGCGAGTTCGGTTGCTGCAATTGAAATCTGAGAATCCGGCACCGCCAAAATCCACAAGTCGGCCGGCGCTAGGTCCGCGTATTTCTCCACTGCTCTGCCCGTTCCCGCAAATTGGGCGGCGTTTTCCGCTGATCTAAACCGAGAACTCACTATGTCTTGAACCGAATACTTGGATGAGTGTCGCAAAAGGCCGAGGATGGTTTGACCCACGCGACCGGCACCGACAAAATTTACTCTGATTTTTGCCATTCAATGGCCTCCGACCTATACGCTCATACTTCCTTAGGGAACATGCTAAGCGACAGACCATTTCATCAATACCAATTTTTCCAAGGCAACAATCAACCGGAGCGGCCCAAAGGCGACTCTGGATGTACCCCGCAATTTTGCAGATGCAGCCTGCTTTCCGGACATTCGCCGCGAGAGCAAAATCTGGAAGCAATTGAATTCATACATCGCTAACAAAGCTGGCCTTCAGCGCATTACGATCTTTTTGCGAGATTTCGTTGATTTTCGGGAACCTTTCCGCCCGTCCTGCATCCAAAGAACCAGGTGCGCACAAATGCGCATCTGAAGACAAACCTGGAGAGGACCCAACCATGCTTAGAAAAACAGCAATTGTTGCCGGATTTATCGTCGCTGCTGTGCCAGCCGCCAAAGCGCATGATGAGCAAGCCCTCGCGAATGCCCCCGCCGGAGATCCTTATGTAAAAGTGAGCGACGTTCTCCCCTTACCCGAGTTCATCCCAGGTCTGGGAACACTTTTTGTAGACCCGGCCACGCTGCCCGCTGGTCCGTTCCTCGCCTATGATCGCGACGGTCGATTGTCAGCCACGGTTTACATGACACCGCTCGACGATCTGCAAAACGGTACATCGTTTGACGGCCTGAACATCGGATCGCACACCGTCAGCTCGACTGACATATACTTCAATGCCGGGCATCCCGGGGTGGACAAGCCACACGCGCATGTCGTTCTTTTTCACGACGAAACCGCCAAAGAGCGTCTGGCAGAATGATCTGCACGCGACGCCATGCCGTTTGGCTGGGGGGATGTGCAATTGCTACCGCCGCTGGTTCCCGGGTCGCGCTCGCGCGCCTTGCCACTACGATAGAGATGCGCGGAAGCCCGCGGGGTGAGCGCATCTGGTATGATCCTATTGGAACTGCGGTGGCTCCGGGTACCACCATCCGATTCATCAATCGCGATCCCGGCAACAGCCATACGGCAACGGCCTATCATCCGGTAAACCATGATCGAAGGCGTCGCATCCCCGCTAAGGCCGACTCATGGGACAGCAACTTTTTGCTTCCGGATGAGTATTTTGAAATCACCCTGACGGCACCCGGCGTTTATGACTATTATTGCCTACCGCACGAGATGGCGGCGATGGTCGGTCGCATTGTGGTTGGAACACCAGACGACACCGACTGGGAGGGAAGTTCAAACGACAAAAGCGATGTGTCGGAAGACGTCCTGAAAGCATTGCCCTTGGTGCAGAAAATCCTTTCAGAAGGGACCGTTCGCAAGGAAGACGGATCATGAAAGTTCAAATGAGCCTCAGACAACAAGCCTCGAACGATGTAGCCAAATCGGAAGCCGAGCTTGTAAAGGCTGCGCGTGAAGGAAGCGAACTGGCCGTCCGGGAACTCATCCGCCGCCTGAACCCCCGCCTGTTTCGCGTTGCCCGAGGTATAGTGGACAGCGAAGCCGAGGCGGAAGAAGCGTTGCAGGAGGCTTATCTCTCGGCGTTCAGCAGGCTGGAGGGATTTCGTGAAAATGCCCGCTTTTCTACCTGGATCACCCGGATCGTGATCAATACCGCGCGAATGCAACGCAGACGAGCACGTACTTCTGAAGAGTATAACACAGTGGACGAGTCCAGCTCACCTAGGGTGATAACTTTCCCAGGGCAATGTTCTGAGCTTCCCGATGCAATGCTTGGACGCGCGCAACTGAGAGACATTCTCGAAACGGCCGTTTCCGAGCTGCCGCCAAATCTGAGACTGCCGTTTCTTCTGCGCGAGGCAGAGGATATGAGCATTCTTGCCATTGCAAGCGAGCTTCAGATCAACCCGATAACCGTAAAAACACGCCTATTCCGCGCCCGTCGCCGGTTGCGCACCATCATCGAACACCGAGTTCGGGGCGGGTTCGAAGCAATCTTCCCATTCGGCGGCAATCGCTGCGCCAACATGGCCGATCGCGTTGTGGCGCGACTGCATGCAAGCGGCGCACTTTGACGGAGAAAACACGGCCCATAGCCGACTTTGAGCACCCTGTTGGATTTCTGCAGCCGCAGCCCGCATTCCGGCCATTCGCTGCAAGCGCAAAATCTAAAAAGCCAGCCGTCGGGGATTGCGCGAGAAAGGCGACAATTGGCTCCTGATCGCGAATGTCGATTTCATTTCCGCATTCTGAGTTGGTTATCGAATTTGAACAACCCGCGAACTATTGAAGCGCTCACAGAAGAGTGCTTGTGTTTCAGTCAGAACGACGAAGGAGTGCATGCACTAATGACTTTGCAGGGCGTATCACCGGCATTCCGAAACCTGTGTGGCAGTATGCTCGAGAAATAATAAGCGTCTCCGGGACCCAGAACCCTGGACTGCCCGTCTACCGTGACTTCCAGCCGTCCTTCTATCACAACAGCGCATTCCTCACCTTCGTGAGACAGTTCAGCTCGACCCGAGTCAGCACCTACTTCGTACTCCTCAATCAGCATCTGTAGTTTCCTGTCTCGGCGCTCACCTGCAACCAACAAATAGGAAACCCCAGGTGACCCAAGATCGCGCATGGTTCCATGGGGAAAGTAAAAGCTGTCTTCATTTTTGAGTTCAAAACTAAAAAAGAACCCCAGATTGATATCAACGCCCGCCAGAATCTTCTTGAGCAAAGCAACAGAGGGTTGGGTCGATCCGCTTTCGATTTGAGAAATTGTCCCGCTACCAACTCCAGCACGCTTGGCCATCTCACGCTGGCTGAGACCCTTTGAGGTACGAATCAGTTTTAGGCGACGAGCCGTTTCCAAATCTGATGACAAAACCGTTACCTCAATGATTTCTCGCGTTTGATCGAAAGCACTTTATGTGAGCACGGTCTGTTTTTCAACAACTTACACTTTCCCACAAAGCCGGGTGTGCGGAATGTCTGAACTCTGCAAAGATTTGGCATCAAATGAAAATCTGCCTCACGAGGAATGAACGTGCTTGATCAACCCAACACAATGTCATCGTTTTGGATGCCGTTTTCAGCCAATCGTGATTTCCTTCGCGAGCCCCGAATGATCCAGTCGGCCGACGGGATGTATTACACCAGTTCCGATGGTCGAAAGGTCATGGATGGTACCGCCGGACTGTGGTGCGTCAACGCTGGTCATCGTGATCCGCTGATCGTCGAAGCGGTGCAAAAACAGGTGCACGAGCTGGATTACGCACCGAATTTCCAGTTCTCCCACCCTCAGGCGTTTGAGTTGTCGGCAAAGCTGACCGCGATGATGCCTGAGGGAATGAATCACACCTTTTTCACCAACTCTGGCTCCGAGTCCGTTGATACGGCGCTCAAGATTGCGCTGCATTATCACCGGATGCGCGGTGACGGGGCCCGCACCCGTTTGATCGGGCGAGAGCGCGGCTACCACGGCACTGGCTTCGGCGGAATCTCGGTCGGCGGTATTGTTAAGAACCGCATGCATTTTGGCACGCTTCTCACCGGTGTCGATCACCTGCGCCATACCCATGATCTGGAGAAAAACGCATTCTCACGTGGATGCCCGCAACATGGGGCAGAACTGGCGGACGATCTTGAACGGTTGATCGCGCTTCACGATGCGTCGACCATTGCAGCCGTTATCGTTGAGCCGATGGCGGGGTCCACCGGTGTGCTTCTACCGCCGAAAGGATACCTGAAGCGGTTACGGGGAATTTGTGACCGCCATGGAATTCTGCTGATTTTCGACGAGGTCATCACCGCCTTTGGTCGTTTGGGTACCGCGACTGCTTCGGAGTATTTCGATGTTAAGCCGGACATCATAACGACGGCAAAAGGCCTAACCAACGGTGTCATCCCGATGGGGGCTGTCGTTGTTTCCGATGCGATTTATGACTCGGCGATGGAAAACGCAGATGCGCCGATTGAGTTGTTCCATGGCTATACCTATTCCGCCAATCCTGTGTCCTGCGCCGCCGCATTGGCTACGTTGGAATGCTACAAGCAAAACGATCTGTTCCGCCGCGCAGCGTTGCTTTCGGGGCCTTGGGAGGATCAGCTTCACGGCCTCAAAGGCCTGCCAAATGTCATCGACATTCGCAATTTGGGACTGGTGGGCGCAATCGAGCTTGCACCACGAGAGGGTACGCCGGGAGCGCGGGGCTTTGATGCGATGAAACGGGCCTGGGATGCCGGGATCATGATCCGGGTCACCGGCGACATCATCGCGCTGTCGCCGCCGCTTATCATCTCGGAACCTGAAATAGAGACACTCTGTCAAACACTTGGAGAGGTATTGGCTGACCTGCCATAACCCCTGACTGCTAACCCCAAAAGGACTGACATCATGAAAGATGCATCCCCGATCACTTTGATCGGCCACTACATTAATGGCCAAATTACTGTTCGTTCCGGCGAAAACACTCAACCGGTCTTCAACCCCGCAACCGGTGCTCAAACCGGCGAAGTGTCGCTGGCGACAGTACAAACAGTTGGCGACGCGGTTGCTGCTGCCAAAGCGGCGTTTCCTAAGTGGTCGAACACGCCACCGATCCGGCGCGCCCGCCTGATGAACAATTTCCTAGCCCTCGTTCGTGAACACAAGGACGAGCTCGCTCGTGCCATTACGGTTGAGCACGGCAAGGTTTTCACCGACGCTCAGGGCGAGGTTGAGCGCGGTATTGATATCATCGAGTTTGCCTGCGGCATTCCGCAACTCCTCAAGGGCGACTACACGGAGCAAGTCTCCACTGGCATGGACAACTGGACCACGCGTCAGGCGTTGGGTGTTGTCGCCGGGATCACTCCCTTCAACTTCCCGGTCATGGTGCCGATGTGGATGTTCCCGATCGCCGTCGCCGCAGGCAATACCTTTATCCTGAAGCCGTCGCCAACCGACCCGTCCGCATCCCTGCTATATGCGGATCTGATGCAGAAGGCTGGTTTCCCCGATGGCGTCTTCAACGTCGTTCAGGGTGACAAGGTCGCCGTGGATGCTTTGCTGGAGAACGACGACGTTAAGGCCATTTCCTTCGTCGGCTCGACCCCGATTGCCAACTATATCTACGAGGTTGGTGCGCGGCACGGCAAACGCGTTCAGGCTCTGGGTGGCGCAAAAAACCACATGCTGGTGATGCCGGACGCCGACATGAACAAGGCAGCCGATGCTCTGATCGGAGCGGCCTATGGGTCGGCGGGCGAACGCTGCATGGCGATTTCGGTGGCCCTTCTGGTTGGCGATGCCGCTGACAAGCTGATGCCGGTTCTGAAGGAGCGTGCTGAGACGCTGAAAGTAAAGAACGGGATTGAGCTGGACGCAGAGATGGGCCCGATTGTCACCGCCGCTGCGCGTGACCGGATCAAGGGTTACATCGACTCTGGCGTTGAAGAAGGTGCTGACTTGCTGGTCGATGGCCGCGACTACAGCGTCGAAGGGCACGAGGAAGGTTATTTTCTGGGTGGCACCCTATTCGACAATGTCACCCCGGACATGAAGATCTACAAGGAAGAGATCTTTGGCCCGGTTCTGTCCTGCGTACGCGTTTCGAGCTTCGCGGAAGGTCTGCAACTGATCAACGACCACGAGTTCGGCAATGGCGTGTCGCTGTTCACCCGTGACGGCAACGTCGCGCGCGAATTCGGCAAGCAGGTTCAGGTTGGCATGGTCGGTGTGAACGTGCCGATCCCGGTGCCGATGGCCTGGCATGGGTTTGGCGGCTGGAAGAAGAGCCTGTTCGGCGACATGCACGCCTATGGCGAAGAGGGTGTTCGTTTCTACACCAAGCAGAAATCCATCATGCAGCGCTGGCCCGAAAGCATCTCGGAAGGTGCTGAGTTCGTCATGCCAACGGCAAAATGATCATTCGATCCAAGGAGTGAAGAACATGTTCATTGGTGTTCCCAAGGAAATCAAGAACCACGAATACCGTGTGGGTCTGACCCCGGAAAGCGTCGCGGAACTGGTCTCGCAGAGTCACAACGTCATCGTGGAGACCAATGCTGGTGTTGGCATTGGCGCGGACGACGATGCCTATCGTGCCGCTGGTGCGGAAATTGCCGAAGCCGCGGCCGATATCTTTGCCAACACGGAAATGATCGTGAAGGTGAAGGAACCGCAGGCTGTCGAGCGCGCCATGCTGCGCGAAGGCCAGATCCTCTATACCTATCTGCATCTGGCACCCGATCCGGAGCAAACCAAAGATCTGGTGAACTCGGGTGCGGTTTGCATCGCCTATGAGACAGTAACCGACGAAAATGGTGGCCTGCCTTTGCTGAAACCGATGAGCCAGGTTGCCGGTCGCATGTCGATCCAGGCCGGTGCCAGCGCATTGGAGAAGGCCAAGGGCGGTCTGGGTGTGTTGCTGGGCGGGGTGCCCGGCGTGAAGCCCGGCAAGGTCGTCGTAATCGGTGGCGGTGTTGTTGGGTTCAACGCAGCTCAAATGGCGGTTGGCCTGCACGCGGATGTTACCATTCTGGACCGCAATCCGGCGGTCCTGGAAAAGTTGGAGAACCATTTCGAAGCTTCGGCCAAGGTTGTCTATTCGACCAAGGTCGCGCTTGAAGAAGAAGTCACCAACGCCGATCTGGTTGTGGGCGCGGTTCTGATCCCGGGTGCTGCTGCGCCCAAGCTGGTCACGCGCGACCTGATTTCGAAAATGAAGCCCGGTGCGGTCGTCGTGGACGTGGCGATTGATCAGGGCGGCTGCTTTGAAACGTCCAAAGCTACCACTCACGCAGAGCCCACGTATGTTGTCGACGATGTTGTACATTATTGCGTCGCCAACATGCCGGGCGCAGTCGCCCGAACTTCGACCTACGCGCTCAATAACGTCACGCTGCCGCACGCTCTGGCGATCGCCAACAATGGCTGGAAGCGGGCGCTTGCGGATAATCGTCACCTGATGAACGGCCTGAACGTGGCCCACGGCAAGGTGACATACAAGGCTGTGGCTGATGATCTCGGATACAAGTTCGTCGCCCCGGAACTTTGCTGACACCAGCAAATTTATCGCCCGCTTCGGCATGCTGCCGGGCGGGCGTTACTCGTCAACTAGGAGGAGATACTCGATGAGTTTTAATAAGTTTACCACAGGTATGGCAGCTGGCGCACTGAGCGCCCTGATGTCAACTGTCGCAATTGCGGAAGACATGACGCTGCGTTTTGCCGGCGTGTTCCCGATCGACCACCAGGGCACAAAGATGATGGAGCAGGTCGCAGCAGATGTTGCCGCTGCAGATGTTGGCCTTACGGTTGAAGTCTTCCCTGCGAACCAGCTGGGTTCTGGTGAAGCGCTGTTCGAAGATGTCGCACGCGGCAATATCGATCTGGCCTCGGCGTTTATCTATGCCGATACCGACCCGCGCCTTGAGTTTTTGTCCATGCCGTTCCTGTTGGGCGGTTGGGATGACATGCAGAGCACCCTGCTCAACATGGATTCCGAGTTCAACACCATCCTGCAGGAGATCACCGACGAATATGGTGTGACTGTGATGGCGCAGAACCCTGAAGGGTTCATCGGTATCGTCGCTTCGCAAGAGCCGGAGAACTGGAGCAACTTTGACGACAAGGGCATGAACATTCGTGTTTGGTCGTCCAGCGTTGTAAAATCGATGGTCGAAGAGCTGGGCTACCAGGCGACAACTATGGCTTGGGGCGACATCTTCCCGGCACTTCAGGCCGGTATCGTCGATGGCGCAATCTGCTGCACAAAGACAGCAACCTATTCCATCTTCGCCAAATCGGATGTTGGGACCCACTTTGTCGAGTATAACTCGATTTCGGAACTCACAACATTTTACGCCTCGCAACGGACGCTCGACAAGCTGAATGACGAGCAGCGCGCGGTGCTGCAGGCGGCGATGACCAAAGCCTCAGAAGACTTCTTTGCTTACAACCGCGAGAATGACGAAGTGTTCGGTCAGAAACTGCTGGACAAAGGTTACACCATCCTGCGCCTGAACGACGAAGAGCAGGCTGCAATGGCTGCACATGTCCAGGAGAAGGTCTGGCCTTCGATGGCTCAAAACGTCGGTCAGGACATCATCGACCGGCTGCTGGCAGCCAAAGAACAACAATAAACACTAAAAGAAGGGCCAGCACATCAGTTGGCCCTTCTTTGTCTTTGGCTCAACAAAGGGAGGGAGAAAGATGTCTAGCTCAGAAGCTGACCGTCCACTGGTCGTCGAAAGCGCAGAGAACAAGACTTCGCAAAAAATCACCGACGAGCTGCCAGTTGTTATCGGGTACCCATTGAAAGCAGTCGCGTTTGTCATGAGACAGATCGTCATGTTTTCCGGTTTCCTGATGGCATTCACGTTTGGAGCTGTTGTTGTCATCCGGTATGGGTTTGGGGGCGATCTTTTCGCCTATGAAGAATGGCTTCTGGGCATCAGCATCATCGGCTTTTTTGCAGGCGCTGTTTTGGCCTCTGCACGCAACCTGCATATCAACGCAGATATTCTTGGCATCGTGATACAGAACCCCAGACTGATCTGGTGGCGCGGCTTTGTCGTCCTGACGATTGAGGTTCTGGTGATCCTGTTCCTCATGTACGCGTGTTATGTCTCGCTGCTCGATGACTTCTCTTTCCCACGGTTGCGGGCAACCCCGGTGCTGCGAATTCCGTTTGTCACTTGGCGGATTTTTATCATGATAGCCTTTGGCTTCATGGCAACGTTCACGGCTGCTTATCTGTACGTGCATATCCGTAAGGGGCTGGGTCTGCCCCTGAGATCAGAAATGCAAAAAGGAGAAGCCCAATGATTATCGGAGGAAGTCTCCTAATCGTCTGCCTTATGCTGCTGTTGGGTGTAAGCGTATATGTGGCATTCGGAGCGGTCCTGATCTTCATCGCCCTTGTTGGGGACCAAGGCATCACGGGCTATCTGCCGACCGGCTCTACGGGCATCCGTTCCCTGGTGCTTCTGGCGATCCCGCTCTTCATGATCGCTGGTGGCATCATGGAAAAGGGTAAGATCGCAGCCCCTCTTGTCTCGTTGGCTGAAATGTTCATTGGCCATATCAAAGGTGGGCTCAGCGCCGCTGGAGTATTGGCCTGCGGTGTATTTGGCTCCATCTCTGGTAGCGCCAATGCCACGCTGACCTGTATTGGCGGCATCATGATGCCCCACCTGAAAAAGGCCAACTATCCAGGCGGGCAATCAGCGGCACTGATCGTGGCTGCAAGTCCGCTGGGCCTTTTAATCCCGCCAAGCTCTACGATGATCCTGTATGGCTGGGTCGCACAGCAACACGTCCTGAAGTGCTTTCTTTCTACGGTTCTGCCAGCGTTCATCCTGATCACGCTTCTGATTGTGGTCAACCAGTTCATGCTGCGGAAATACGACGACATTAACCTGACGGAGCGTCCCAAGCCGTTTCTGCCAACATTTGGTGTACAGGCGCGCCTAGCTGGGCCAGCACTGATGATGCCTCTTATCATTTTGGGTGGAATCTATGGCGGCATCATGACACCAACCGAGGCCGCCGGTATCGCCGTGGTCTACTCGATCCCGATCGCGATCTACTTCTACCGTGGTCTGACGTGGAAAACGCTGGCTCAAACTATCCAAAACTCGGGCGTTACGATTGGCGTAGTCATGGTCATGATCTTCATGGTTCTGATCGTATCCGATAACCTGATTGCGCAAGGTGCGCCACAGCTGGCAAAACAAATGGTCTATTCAGTATCTGAAAATCCGATTGTGGTTCTGTTGATGATCAACATCGTGTTGATCCTGATCGGGATGCTGATGGATGACATCTCGGGTCTGCTTTTGGCGACACCGATCTTGCTGCCCATTGCTCAGAGCACTGGCATGGATCCTATCCACTTTGCGGCTGTGATTGGCGTGAACCTGGGCATGGCAAACATCACGCCACCAACTGCACCACTGCTCTATCTTGGTGCCCAGGTCTGTGACGAGCCGGTGTCTCGTATGCTTTGGCCGACTTTGATCTTCATTGTCTTTGCCTGGCTTCCCACGCTGATGCTGACAACTTTCGTACCAGAGTTGGCCCTCTTCCTGCCGGACCTCCTGCTCAGCAGGTAGCGACGGGAAAGCACAAAAGCCCAGGACGAAACAGCACACACCCCAATCTTACGGTTGGGGTGCCTGAGCGCCCTCCCGAAGATGAAGTGGGAGAGGCCAGTTAGTAGAAGATAACTGAAAACCCAGATACGGAGGATTGAAGTGTATAAAAATATCCTAGTCGCGCTGTCTCTAGAACACGGCATCAGTGAACACGCACTTGCGGCGTCACATGCTCTTGTGTCCGAAGGTGGAAAAATCACTGCCGCGCATATCCATGAACCCCCAAACAGACAGATAATGTACTATATGGATGAAGGGATCGCAGAAAAATCTCTCCAAAAAGCAAAGGCGCGCTTGGCCGAGCGCCTAAAAAGTGAGACCGAGGTATCGTCTATCCTGCTCGAGAGCCAATCCGCAGGTCGCGCAATCACCGAATACGCAAACAAACATGGCATCGACTGTATCGTCCTCGCTTCGCATAAACCTGGGATGAAGGAGTTCTTTCTGGGATCGACCGCCGCTCTTGTCGTTCGCCACGCTCAGTGTTCGGTGCATGTACTCCGACTGTGACGCTGGCGCCTGCAACATGTCAGTAACTTTGCCCTGTGAAATCAGCGGTGATAAGCAGGTCTCACAGCGACCAAGGTCTGCATTTGGCGTACCTGCAAGAATTTCACTTTGCGGCATTTGAGAGTTAGGGCCCACAGCCGACCTCGGCGGCAACGCGGCATCCTGTGATATCCTCTTTCGTCAACGTCGGGTTGTCGTTGTGGGCGGGCATGGCGGATCGGAGGATCAGTTATGGAAACACCAAATTTACCTGCCATTCGCGCACTTCGCCCAGCTTGGAACAAGGGACGCATCGTCGGTCAGAAACGACCGTTGAAACCCAAACACGTCTGGGCAATTCGAGTAAGGTTAGAACTCGCAGAGAACCATCGCGACCTCGCTCTCTTCAATATGGCCATCGACAGTAAGTTGCGCGGCTGCGATTTGGTTAAGATGAAAGTCGTTGACATTATGGCCTCTGGTCAGATCAAGGAGCGGGCTTCCGTCCTGCAAAGTAAAACTCAGAAACCGGTCCGCTTCGAAATTTCTGAAGGAACTCGGGCCTCTGTCGAGAAGTGGATGGAAGACGAGCACATGGTTGGGTCCGAATACCTTTGGCCAGGGCGTTTCCATGAGCGTTTGCACATTTCAACACGCCAGTATGCGCGGATTGTACGTGATTGGGTAACGTCTATAGGTTTGGAAGCAAGCGCTTATGGCACACATTCAATGCGTCGGACCAAGGTCACCCAAATTTACAAAAAGACGGGCAATCTGCGCGCGGTGCAACTCTTACTTGGGCATACAAAGATGGACAGTACCGTTCGGTATCTCGGTGTTGAGCTTGAGGATGCACTTGCCATAGCAGAGGCCATTGAAATCTGAATACTACGGGCCGCTTTCGTTGGCGGCCCAAAGGAGACATCCAGTGCACCCCTCGGATGCTGCGGCTGCTGCCCGCGTTCCTGCCGTTCGCTGCGCAAGCGAAATCTGGGCTTTGGTGAACTCACGGTAAGCTGACTTTGCCGTCTTTCGATCTGGAGCCTTCGCTAAAGCAGCACTTGCTCGCGGTCGCGGCATACTTATTGTTGCGTCGCGGCAAGTGTCACCAATCAGGTCATTCGCAGCCGTTGTATTTGCGTTAACGGGAACCGTACCTTCGCCGCGGCTCGGTCGGACGAGCAAGACGCGGGATATGGCAAGTATTGAAACATTGGTTTTTGCTTCGTGTTTGAACTGATTAGAAACGAGACGCCAATTTTGTGTCTTCTTGCTGTTAAGCTTTTTTGACGAGCATAATCTTGTTTTTCCGATACGGGACTTTACGCTACTGACGAACCCGATAGCCGGAAGCAATGATCCGGTTAATGAGAAGGGCGACGGCCTGGTGCATATCCTTTTCATCGTTATTGCCGACCGCTGTTTCGTGGGCAGCAGCTGCGTCACGCAGAACTCCCACAATTTCATGTTCGGGCAGGAGCTCACGATCTTTGATTGCAAGCAAAAGCGCTTCACAAATTGAGAGTGCGGCCATTCCTGAGTGGTCTTGCCGGTCAGCCATGGTAGACGTCCTTTTTTAACAGGCGTCCAAGCAAGGAAGCGCCACAATGAATTGCATCATACTGGCATAGATTGCTGTATACTTAACTGATCGAAAGCAGTCTTGGCGTCGGATAGTTTCGCGGGCTGCTCATCGATGAAGGAAGAACACTTGCGCACTATCAAAAACAGTCCACTCACCCGAAAGCTTTCAAACTTCGTCGCTCTGACTGAGGTTGAACTTGCGGTATTGGCACGCCTGCACAAGCGTCGCAGAACCTTTGAAGCCGGACGTGACCTTGTGCATCAAGGGCAATCAGAGCAGGCTGCCTACATTCTGGCCTCGGGCTGGGTTTGTTCCTACAAAACCCAGACTGACGGGTCGCGTCAGATCGTCGATTTCCAAATACCGGGTGACTTTCTGGGCTTGCGAAGCGTTCTGCTGCACACCTCGGATCACAGCATAGAACCAATCATGGAAATCCAAGCCATTGAAGTAGTAGTGGATGATCTCCTGGAAGCATTTGCGCAAACGCCCCGGCTGGCGACAGCAATTCTTTGGGCGGTCTCTCGAGATGAAGCGATGGTGGTTGAGCACCTGGTCAACATAGGACGGCGAGATGCGGGTGAGCGCATGGCGCATTTTCTATTGGAACTTGGTGTGAGGCTGACTCAGGTCGGGATGGCAAGCAAGACGGGATACGCCTGCCCACTGACACAATACCACCTTGCCGATGCACTGGGACTGAGTGCCGTACATGTTAATCGTGTCCTACGGCAACTGCGGGAGAAGGGGCTGGTTACTTTTCAATCCGGGCAAGTGGTATTTGATGATTATGAAGGACTGGTGACGTTGGCCGGTTTTGACCCCACTTATCTGGATCAGGCCGGGCCACTGTTGAAGCAATAAGTTCACCCCTACAGCGATGCCGGGATTTTGATGATCGTTGCCTGTTAGAGACGGAATTCGCTTCGGCAGATTTGGGATTTCACTGAAAAAGAAGCGCAAGATAAATACAGTCCGATTGCGGTACTGGATTTCCTGCGCTTCTCAATTACTCGTTAAGAACACGCCAGCAAATATCCCGCCAACACACATCACGTTGCCGGAATCCAAACATCGTTGCACTGACGCAGGTTAGTCAATTTTTGGCAGTGTGCCTGATCCTCGGGCACCAAATGCATTTGAGATTCCAATAAAATCTCAGGTCATTGGCCGCCGACTAACATCGATCAGCGCGCGCCTGCCATTTGCACATTATTCTAAATTACAACGCCAGTACTACCGCGGCGCTTACGAGCGTGTACCGCGGCAGACTGCGCGGGGAAGATCCAACAAACTAAATGGAGGACAAAGGTGAGCACAAGATCGTCCAGTTCTTTGGTGACGTTTTCAAATCCGTTCTCTTTGTCCGGCTACCCGGATGTACTTCCTGCAGGCGAGTATGAAGTAGTTGTCGAAGAAGAGCTACTGCAGGGCCTGAGTTTCGAAGCATATCGCAGAACCGGAACCTACCTGACAGTTCGGGGCAAAGGCAGCAAGCCAGGCCGCACGGAAATGCGCCCAATTGACCCAGAAGATTTTGAACTGGCGCTTAAGCACGACCAGACCTTGGCCACATCTAACAATGACAGCGATGCGGCGCTTTCCCCGCAGGAGGAATAGATTATGAACACGCCCGAATGGCTTAAACCCGGAATCTACGGTGCTCTGATCGGCGGGGTTTTCGTAGGCGTCGTTGGATTTTCATGGGGTGGATGGATGACCGGCGGTAGCGCGGACAAGATGGCCAACGCCATGTCCCGCGACAATGTAATCGCTGCGTTGGTTCCGGTCTGCGTCGACATGGCGAGAACTGACGCCCAACGCGCCGAAAAAATAACGACGATCAAAGAGGCTTCTTCTTTCAAGCAGAAGGATGCCGTCATGGCGGCTGGCTGGGCAACGGTGCCGGGATCCCAAACTCCTAACAAAGACCTGGCGCAGGCCTGTATCGAGGGGCTGAACCTGGATGGATCGTAACTCAATCACTCAACATTCGGACAACGCCGTTTGCATCAGGGCAAATCGAAAAAATCAGTACCGGTTTTGCGCTCACTTAATGGCTGCGTTGTTTGTTGTCGTCTTCAGCAGTTTGGCGGGCTCCTTTATCTCATCAAGTCCCGCATCGGCCGAAACAAATTCGATCCCGGATAACGCGCATCCCAAAAAGTATGGCGACGGTTGGGAATGCGATTTGTCCTATCGGTTGAAAGGCGAAGAATGCGTGGCCATTGTCGTGCCGGGAAATGCCTACCCCACAAACAGAACCTATGGCTCAGGGTGGGCATGTATGCATGGCTTTGTTGAAGTTGGCGGCACCTCATGCACTGAAGTGATTGTGCCTGAGGGTGGATATCTCGATCCATCAGGTGAGAGGTGGCGGTGCCTGCGTGGATACACAAGAGTAGACGATAGCTGCCAGAAAATCGTGGTGCCGGATAATGCTTACCTGACGAATAGCACTTATGGATCTGCATGGCGTTGCAACCGTGGCTACGAAAAAGACGGAGAAGCATGCGTGGCAGTAGCGGTGCCGGAAAACGCTTTTCTGAACGCATCAACCAGCGGGCGTCCCTGGACGTGCGAGCGTGGGTATTTTGAGCGCGACGGACGGTGCGATGCCGTGTTTGTGCCTGAAAATGCTTTCTACGATGACGCGATCCATGGAGTTGGATGGAAATGCGAACGTGGCTACGAGGCGTCCGGTGATCGCTGCAATGCAATCGAGCTACCGGCAAATGCCCATATCGACCGATCCGGCAATGGGTGGCAATGCCACAAAAACTATCATCGATCAGAAGGGCTGTGTGTTCTGAACCAGTGAGAATTCAGACAGAAAGCCCACTTTCCCAAACTTCACAATTTTTGCCCGTCCTTACCAAGGACGCGCGTTTCACACTCTAAAAAGGAACAAATATGAAACCCGTACCCATTGCGTCGGATGCCAAGCAGTTCATTGCCAGCGATGCGCAAAAGCTGGCGCCTGAACAAGCAATTTTTCCAGAGCTTCACCGCAAGACACTCGTGACAGATACACCGACTGCAATTGTGTATTGCGAAGGAAACTTCGCAAAGATCGATGGCAAGACGGCTAATGGTCTCGTTCGACATTCACAGGCCTATCGCGTTCTTTCGGTGATCGACAGCACGTATGGCGGTTGTGACAGTGGCAAAGTGCTTGATAATATCGCAAATCAGGTTCCCATCTTCGATGATCTTGATGCCGCCGTCGCTAATGAAGCTACGATCCCCGACACTTTTATTTACGGAATGGCGCCGGCCAGCGGCAGAATGTCCCTTGAGGATCGCGAAGTTGTTGTGGATGCGATAACGCTCGGAATGAACATCGTCAGTGGGCTGCATGAATTTCTTAGCGATGACAAGGAGCTCGCCGGATTTGCCAAAATTCACGATGTCACGATACGCGACATTCGCAAGCCGCGGCCAAATCCCGACCTGCGCCTGTTAGATGGCAGTATTGGAGACGTCCAGGCGATCCGCATCGCGGTGTTCGGCACCGATTGTGCAATTGGAAAGCGTACAACAGCGACAATCCTGACAGGCGCACTTAACGCGCATGGGATCAAAACAGTTTTGGTCGGCACCGGCCAAACTGGTTTGATGCAGGGCGCCAAGTATGGTGTCGCGATGGATTCGGTGCCGCCGCAATTTTGTTGTGGCGAACTTGAGCGCGCTGTCGTTGCGGCATCCGAGGGTGAGCACCCGGATGTAATAGTGATCGAGGGCCAGGGCGCGCTAAGCCATCCGGCTTTTTGCACATCAGCCTTCATTCTGCGAGGCAGTCAGCCACATGCAGTTATTCTTCAACACGCGCCTAAACGAAAACGTCGATGTGATTTCCCCAACATGACTATGCCCGACCCTTGCGATGAAATCACCCTGATCGAGGCTTTTTCGAACACAGAGGTAATTGGCATGACGATCAACCATGAAGGAATGAATGATGTTGAGATTTCAAAGGCCATCACAGACTACAACTGCAAATTGTATCTCCCGGTCACTGACGCATTGAACCGTCCTCCAAAAAACTTGGTGAATATGGTTCTATCTGCCTTTCCGCGCTTGCAACCCGTACGTGCTACGACGATTGAATGAGCAAGCTGCGTATCGACGTTGATCTGGACAAAATTCGGTACAACACACGGTTCCTGGTCGACCACCTTAGACCCCGCGGAATTACGGTGACAGGTGTGACAAAAGCCGTTTGCGGTCATCCTGAGATTGCGAATGCTATGCTTGAAGGTGGCGCGACAGGGCTGGCGGACGCGCGGATCAGCAATATCATGCGTATGCGCGATGCTGGAATCTCGTGCTCCATATCCTTGATCCGAACGCCCATGCTGAGCCAGGTCGCGCAAGTCCTTGATAACTGCGATGTCAGCTTCAACACTGAGATGGACATTATCGCCAGCCTGGCCATCGAGGCGCTGGGGAAGAACATTACTCACAATATTATCCTGATGGTGGAAATGGGGGATATGCGGGATGGCATCTTGCCTGAACACCTTGAAAGCACTGTGTCTCAAATTCTTAGAATGGAAGGGATTTCTCTGAAGGGGATTGGCGCAAATTTTGCCTGTCTGGGTCATGTGGCACCCTCTGCAGGAGCAATGGAATTGCTTTCGTCGCTTGCCGCCGACACCGAACTTGCAAGTGGACCCGCTCTGGAAACAGTGTCAGGCGGCGGCTCTGCCAGTTTGCCATGGGCGCTTGGCAAGGGGGCGACCGGAAAGATCAACAACCTGCGTCTGGGTGAGGCCATCCTGCTGGGTACCGATCCCGTTTCGGGGTACGCGATCGACGGGCTTTACACAGATGTTTTTACGCTTTGGGCGGAAGTGATCGAAACGAAGACCAAATCAAATCCAAATCCCTTGCAAATGATTTATCCTATACCTTCAATGCAGTGTGTGACTTTAGACAGTCCTTCGAATACTCGGTCGATCCTTGCGATTGGACTCCAGGACACTGATGCGGCGGGTCTAATATTCCCTGCTGGCGTCACGTTCGTCGGAGCCACCAGTGATCATATCGTTGTTGAAAACACCAATTGTCTGCTTCGCCCCGGTGGCGAGGTGAAGCTGAAATTGAACTATAGCGCGCTCTCGCGCGGCATGGCTGCACCCGATGTAGCAAAAGTCTTCCATGGTGATGGCGCATTGGTTGACTGCACCGCAGCGAACACTGATCGCCCATATTCGAAGCGAAAGTAGCGCGCCAGGGTTGCCGCCGCCTCGGTTCTGCTTCAGCCACCCGTCTTATTCTACGGCTTTACGTAGTAAATGAGGCACCCAATCCCTATATTGGATGTAGCCGCATTTACTTTTCACACCCCATCTGGGCTCGTGAGTGTTGCGGACAATCAAAGGATCAAAATGATGTCTTTCAAAGACCTGACGACCAGAGCGGCTGCCGCACTGAAGGAAAACGATGCGGACGCGTCAAAAAAAGAAGTGACGTCGAAAGGGCAGGACACCGTCCCCGAAAAACCAAAGCCTAAACCTCAAAACTGATAATACCCTGCCGGGAGCGGGTGGCTTGTTCTTGTTTACATCTCCGAGCGAGCGGTATCAGCAAAGGAGAACTACCCAAATGAACCAACTAATCAGCAAGACAATCGCAGTCTTTTCCAGGCCGTTTACTTTCCCTGGCTTCGACGAATTACTCCCGGCAGGCGAATACGACATAGAAACTGAGCTTTCCGCACCACCAGATTATTTGGATCCAGAAGCCTGGAAAGCATCAGTGCTAATCTTTCTGCATCCACGGAAATCTCACCCCGGTCTGGCGCGTACCTTGACCGTTTCTCTTACTGATTTGGAGAGAGCCCGCGCAAAGGATAAATTGTCTTCAAAGCAGTTGTCGCAGTTCTTGCTCGACCAACTTTTGGCCGATCCCATGGTGCAATTGATTATGGAAGCGGATGGCGTTTCAGAGACTCAACTTCGGCACCTCTACTCGGAGTCGCTCATCTCTGAGGCAGACGACAGATCATCAGATCAACGAGCCCTACCGCAAGGATGCGGAAACGGTTCTCGGTATACTTTCGCTGTCCAAGCTGCTGAGAACGAAGGAATGCCGGTTCGTCCTAATAAAACCCCTCGGATTACAGGCCGTCCCATCGGACAGTCTGAACCAGGCAGTTCCTTCAATCTCAAGGCTTAGGGCTCGGAACTTTCTTTTCCAGTCGCTGTATAAACCAAAACAGAAATCGAGGCTAAGAACTGATGGAAGACTCCGACAACGAAGCAGATACGATCATGGCTCGCGCCCACAATGACGTGCCGCAAGAACGCCCGTGTCTTCGTTGCAGAACTCCATTCTGGAGCGAAGGGTTCGGAGAGCGGATTTGTCGACGCTGCAAGGGGTTGAACGCGTGGCGAAATGGCGTATCGGAAAGCCCTGGGTTTGCTCGGCGTCGCTGATGTACTGACATGTAGTGGTTCCGATGTGATCTGACAGTTGGCCGTTTTTCCCGTGGTGTATGCCAGATTAAGTTTGGTTCCGGATCTTTTCCTTCCTGATCTCTTTGCTCTCGATCATGGTTTGGAAGGGCGTTCTTCTGCAACACATTTTGCCCTGATGAGTTTGCTCTTGGTTGTAGTGGTGCAGCCATTCTTCCAGATCGGCTTGCAGCGAAATCTGCGCCGCGAGCGCACGCAAAACGATTATGCTATGTCCGAGTTGGACTCTCTCCTGCCATCAGATGCAATGCAGCATCTATGGTACATTGGGCCGGTCAAC
>NZ_WPYP01000019.1 GCF_013030985.1 Ruegeria arenilitoris
TCGCGCGACAGATTCCAATGATCAATCGCCAACTCCCCCGCAATTGACTCAGCCCCCGCCTCGATGGCCGCGATGATGGCATCATGCTGGGCGCTGGCCTCGGACAGGTTCTCAGTCATGACCGGGTCCTGCGGTCGGTAGAAGGTCATGCCGATCCGGGCATGATCGATCAGCAGCCGTTTGAAAGACGGCAGTAGATAGATGTTATCGGCCATATCGCCGGTAATCTCGTGAAAGCGGTTGTTGGCCATGGCCCGGTCGGCACCGGACCCGTCGCGCAGCGCCGATTTGAAATCCTCCTGCGCCTGCTTGAGTTGCTCGATCTGCGCAGGCCGGGCATTTTTTGCCGCCAGTTGCAGAATTGCGCCATAGATCATCGGAGCCGCAAGAAAGAAATCGCGCAGCGTCGTATAGGACATCCCGGACACCCGCGCGCCACGGTTCTCGCGCAGCTCAAGATATCCTTCGCCCGCCAATTGCCGAAAAACTTCGCGCAATGGCGTCCGCGAAAGCGCAAACTCTTCCGATAGCGTCGCCTCGTCTAGGTCCGTTCCAGGCTGAAGCGCAAGCGTCAAAACAGACACTTTCAAATGGTCATAAAGCTGCTGCTTTCTGCGTCGCGACGCGTCTTTCATGTTCGACCTCCCAAAAGAATACACGCGCCTGTGCAGTAACGGAATCGCCGCTGTGCTTCCACTGGTTCGACACAATAGAAGAAAATTCAAATTGTGTACAAGAAAAAAATATGCAGTATGCAGTGCGAGTTTTAGGTTGGGAGGAAGTGGTGAGAAATTCACATGGTGACGCCGTCATCGATTGCCGGAATCTATGGAAGATTTTTGGCAAACGTTCCGCAGAGGCCATGAAAGCCGTTCAGGAACAGGGGCTTGGTAAGCTTGAGGTGCGGGATCGCTTTGACTGTGTTGTCGGCGTTCAGGACGCCACTTTCACAGTCGGGCGGGGTGAGATTTTCTGCATAATGGGGCTGTCAGGCTCGGGTAAATCGACCCTGATTCGTCATGTGAACCGCCTGATCGAGCCGACTTCGGGTCAGCTGTTCATCGAAGGTCAGGACGTCAATAAGCTGAATGCGCGCGACCTGCGTGAGGTTCGGGCCGAGAAAATCGGCATGGTTTTCCAGAACATGGCGCTGATGCCGCATCGTACGGTGTTGGATAATGTGTCCTTCAGTCAAGAGGTTCGGGGGCACGATGCAAAAGAGCGTCATGAAAACGCCATGCGCGCCATCGATGCGGTCGATCTGAACGGCTGGGACCAAAAGTATCCCGATGAACTGTCAGGCGGTATGCAACAACGCGTGGGCCTCGCCCGTGCCATTGCTGCCGACCCGTCGATCCTGTTGATGGACGAACCCTTCTCTGCCCTTGACCCGCTGATCCGGCGTCAGTTGCAGGACAAGTTCATGTCGCTGTCGGCCGAGATGAAAAAAACTACGCTTTTCATCACGCACGACCTGGATGAGGCGATCCGCATTGGCGACCGCATCGCCATCATGAAAGACGGTGCCCTGGTCCAGGTCGGTACGCCCGAAGACATCGTGACCAACCCGGTCGACGACTATGTGGCCGATTTTGTCGCTGGCATTTCCAAGCTGGAACTGATCTCGGCTGGCAAGATCATGGAGCCGGTGGCCGCGTTTGAGCAGCGCCAGGGCCCGGTCGATCACGACCAATGGCCCGAAGCGCATCCGGATCACTCGCTGGATGATCTGGTCAATCTTTCCATCGCGACACAGCACCCCGTTGTGGTGAAGGCGGATGGAAAGCCGATTGGCATCGTTACCAAGAACGCACTGCTGCGCGGCATCCAGGGTGATGTCGAAGACCCCGCAACAATGAAACACTGAGAGAGGGTACCATGGCAGACTCTGAATTCAGCATCCTCGATCCCTTCTCGTCGGTTGATCTGGGAATCGCCGAAAGTGCGGATGGCGTCAAAGGTTGGGCTATCGCCAACAGGGCGATCATCCAACCCATCAAGAACTTCTTCAACGAAATGATCGTCGGCATCGATACGGCTTTGAACGCAGTGCCGCCTCTGATCATGCTGATCATCATTATCCTGATTGCCTGGCAGGCCGCGGGACGGCGCACTGCCATTCTGGTCGGCATCCTCATGACCGCACTTGGGTTCCTTTCACCAAATGCCTGGGGGCTGGCGATGACCACGCTTGCCATTGTGGTTTCTGCGGTGATCCTGTCGTTCTTCATTGGCCTGCCACTTGGCATTCTGGCCGGTAAGAACGACCGGTTCGAGGCCGCAATCCGCCCGATCCTGGATACCATGCAGACCATTCCGGCCTTCGTCTATCTTGTGCCGGTGGTCATGTTGATCGGTATCGGCAACGTGTCGGGTGTGGTCGTTACGATCATCTTTGCGCTGCCGCCGTTGATCCGCCTGACGTCGCTGGGCATTCGGGGCGTCAACCCGTCGGTGGTCGAGGCCGCCCGGGCTTTTGGCGCCAATCCGCGTCAGGTCCTGTTCAAGGTCGAGCTGCCCCTTGCCACTCCCACCATTCTGGCCGGTGTGAACCAGACGATCATGCTGTCGCTGTCGATGGTCGTGATTGCCTCGATGATTTCAGTCAAAGGGCTCGGCAACGAGGTGCTGCGGGCCATGGGGCGACTGGACGCCGGTAAGGCGCTGGTTGGCGGCCTTGGTATCGTGATCCTTGCTATCGTGCTGGACCGCATCACTCAGGGTATGGGCCAATCCGGGCGCGAGCGCGGACACCGCCATTGGTACGAAGGCGGCCCGGTCGGCCTTGTGCTGCGTCTGATCAAAAAGCCTCAGCCCGATCAAACACCCGAACCACAGAAAACGAACTGATCTATTGGGAGGACCTTTCACAATGTTCGTCAAATCAACTCTGGCCGCGTTTGCTGCCACAACCATCCTTGCCACTGCGGCAATTGCTGCCGGTGACAAGCCCGGCGAGGGCGTCACCGTTCGCCCGGTTATTCAGCCGATTGCGGAAGAGATTTTCCAGCACCGTATCCTGTTCAAGGCGCTGAATGATCTGGGTTACGACGTTGCCGAGCCCGAAGAAGTGCAGGCACAGACCCTGCACCTGGCTCTGGGCACGGGCGACGCGGATTTCACCGCTGTACACTGGAACGGCCTGCATGACACATTCTTTCAGGAATCGGGTGGTGACGACGTTCTTGAGAAGGTTGGAACCCTGATTGACGGCGCTCTGCAGGGCTATCTGGTCAACAAAGCCGCTTATGATGCAGGTGTTCAGAACCTGGCTGATCTGCAAGACCCGGAAAAGGCTGCTTTGTTCGATGCCGATGGTGATGGCAAAGCTGATCTGGCTGGCTGCGTTCCCGGATGGGGCTGCGAGCGTGTGATCGAGCACCAACTGGATGAGTTCGGACTGCGTGACACCGTCAACCACAACCAGGGTGAATATAACGCGATCATCGCGGACACCATCGCGCGCAGCGAAGGTGGCGAGAACGTCCTGTACTACACCTGGACCCCTTACTGGGTGTCGGGCGTTCTGGTTCCGGGTGAAAATGTGGAATTCCTGGCCGTGCCGTATTCGTCGCTGCCAGATGGCGCAACCGCCGAGACCACATTCGAAGGCAAAGACCTCGGCTTTGCGGTTGACAGCATCCGTGTCGTGGCCACCGATGAGTTTCTGGCCGCAAACCTGGCCGCTGAGAAACTGTTCGAACTTGCCAAGATCGACATCAACGATATCTCGGCACAAAACAAAAAGATCGCGGATGGCGAAGACAGCTCGGAAGATATCGACCGTCACGTCGACGAGTGGATCGCAGCTAATCAGGCCGCATATGACAGCTGGCTGGAAGCCGCACGCGCCGCAGCGCAATAACACTAAGGCAACAATTCTGGCTTTCAGACTGCGCGGGCCAACCCGCGCAGTCTTTTTGTGAGGGTAGGGCTGAGGCGCCCAGGCGCAGCTTTGCGTTCTTGGCCTAGAGACCGCATCGGAAAAGCCGCGATGCTACGCAGGTAAAACCTGTCAAGATACGCGAGCGCCTCGCTTATTTCGGGCGCCTTGGCACAGCATTGCCACCCTTAGCGGCGGCCGCACGAGCACGATTTTTCTTGCTGCTTGGCTTACCTTTGGGTGGCGGCGGGCCTTTCGGGCGGCTGCTCGGTTTTTTGCCAGGGCCGCTGAGGCTGTCGCGTTTGGGCTTGGATTCAGCTTTCACCTTGTCAGAAGGCTTGGGTTCCGTCTTCTTTCGCGCCTTCGCAGGCTTCGGTTCGGTAAGGCGAGACGGCTTTTGCCAGGTTTTCTCCGGACCTCTTTTGCCTTTTGCGCCCCTTTTGGGGCCTGCCTTGGCAGAGCTTGAAAAATCGGGTGCCGTATCCAGCTGCACGATGTCTTTTGTGCCCTCGATCTTCATCTCGGGCCCGATCGCGTTCAAAAAGCCAGAAACGCTGCTTTCGCGAATTTCGATATAGGTCACATCGTCCGCGATACGGATCGCGCCGACATCGGATTTGGTGATATTCCCCGCCTTACAAATCATGGGGAGAAGATAACGCGGAGACGCATTGTCATTGCGCCCTTCCGACAGAGAGAACCAGACGCTCGGGCCAAAGGGCACGTTCGGCTTTGGACTGGCGTCCTTGACGTCGCTCAACTCTTCTGGAGCGGAATGCTGCTGCTGGTATTGGCGGACATAGGCCGTTGCCAGTTGTTCTGGCGAGAACCTTGCCACCAGTTCATCTACGGATGGGCGTTCGGTCTCAGTTATTTCCGTCAGCCAATCGTCTGACCCGAACATCCGCTGCAAGTCCTGCGCGTTGATCTCGTCGGCGGAAGGGGCAGCACCCCATTCGGCCGTCAGTTTGGCGAATTTCAGCAGACGCTGCGCCTTTTTGAACGACGCCGGGGGAACGATCAGGGCACTGACCCCTTTGCGCCCTGCGCGCCCGGTTCGGCCCGAGCGGTGCAGAAGGGTTTCATGACTATTTGGAAGCTCGGCATGGACCACCAGATCCAGGTTTGGCAGGTCAATGCCGCGGGCAGCGACGTCGGTTGCCACACAGACGCGGGCACGCCCGTCTCGCATGGCTTGCAGGGCGTTGGACCGCTCGCTTTGCGTCAGCTCACCGGACAGTGCCACGACAGAGAATCCGCGGTTCGACAGTCGGGCCGTCAGCCGGCTGACCATGGCGCGCGTGTTGCAAAACACGATGGCGTTTGGCGCCTCATAAAACCGCAACACGTTGATGATCGCGTTTTCACCATCACGAGGGGCCACGCTCATCGCGCGGTATTCGATATCCGCGTGCTGCGTCCGTTCACTGACAGTGCTGACACGCTCGGCATCCCGTTGGTACTGGGTGGCAAGGCTGACAATGGCGCGGGGGACCGTGGCTGAGAACAGCAGCGTTTGGCGGTCCGTCGGCGTTTGCTCGAGAATGAACTCCAGATCCTCGCGGAACCCGAGGTCGAGCATTTCATCGGCCTCGTCCAGAACCACGGCGCGCACAGCCGTCAGATCGATCGAGCCGCGCATGATATGATCGCGCAACCGCCCCGGCGTCGCGACAACGATATGTGCCCCTCGGGACAGCGCCCGGCGTTCATCCCGCATGTCCATGCCACCAACGCACGAGGCAATGAAAGCCCTTGCATCGGCGTAAAGCCATCCCAGCTCTCGTTTGACTTGCATTGCAAGCTCTCGCGTCGGCGCGATGACTAGTGCTAAAGGCGCATCTGCGGTATGGAAAACCTGCGCGTCTCCCAAAGTGGTTGGCGCGATGGCCAGGCCAAACCCGATGGTTTTCCCCGATCCGGTCTGCGCAGAAACCAACAGGTCCCGCCCCTGCAAATCCGGCGCGGTCACGGCCTCTTGGACAGGGGTCAGTGTGTCATATCCTTTGCGCTTTAGCGCAGCTTCGAGTGTTTGTTTCATGGTTTGGCTCTCTTGGGTGATGCTGTCACCCTCAGAGCGTCCAACATACGGATCAAAATCGAAGCGCAGTCCTTACCGAGTGAAGAAGCGGATGTATAGGGTGAAAAAGGGGGGCCGACTGAGCTTGCAACTTATCGCACACGGCAATGCGATGCGGTACGTATCAAGTAGATCTGGAGCGCTGTGGTCCCACAAAAAGCCTCACTCAGTGCAGGATGCCGCATTCGCCATACTATAGGTCCTCGACATAGCGCTCGAGTAGCTTGGGAAAACGGACCAACTTGTGTTTCCGTGCGTTCCGGTTAGCCACGATCACCTTTTAGCCGGCATTCGTGAAAAAATCTGCCGCTTGATTTCACGATGAATGTTGGATTTGGGTTGCTGCAAGACGGGTATCATGTGCGCTTCACTTTGCAGCGGGGCATGGTAGTGAGCAGTTGCACTGTTGCGTTCTTTTCGAAACGTAGAAGTGAATACACGCATCTTATTGCGATCTACCAGTGCCCGCCTTTCAAATTGCGCCGGAAAGCGCGGCAACCGAGGGCGCCGCCATTTCGAATACTCGAACGGTAAACAGTCAAGTTGAGGCAATCCTCGATTTCCTAGGAAGGCAGCCTATCGCCAATGACATTTCACTGGCCTCTTAGCAGGCATGGTTCTGAAGGTGCAGATGCCTTAAAAAACAATCCAGGTCCGGGATGTGCTGTGCGGTCACGCTGTGCGCGAGTTGCGTATGATCCTTAGATCCTCTTCTATGAGATTTTTGACTTCCCCAATACCAAAAAAGTCATAATTCCCAGCGGCGGCAGGGGTCTTTGTTCTTCGACTGTGAGCGATTCCTCTTGCAACAACGTTTCGATTTCGAAATCGGAATGCCAGCCGATTGTGTTTGCCAGCGGGGCAAAAGTACGTTCCAGAGAGGCAAGCAGCCCCCGCTCTCGTAGGAAATGGTTCGTAATCACCACTTTGCCACCCGGTTTGCAGACCCTCGCTATTTCTGTCATCACCCTTTCCGGTTCCGGAACGACCGACAGAACGTGCATCGCCGCAACCGTATCAAAATGGTTGTCTGGAAAATCAAGCGCGCGGGCATCCATTTGCCTCAACTCGGTGACATGGCTGAGCGACAATGCTTTGACCTTGTCGCGGGCCTTTTGCAGCATCTCCTCGCTGAAATCGATCCCGGTCACTTGCGTCTCGGCCCCGTAATGCTCCAGTGACAGCCCGGTGCCTACGCCAACCTCAAGAATCTTTCCGCCGCGCCTGTTAATATACTCAACTGCGTGCTGTCGCCCGGCATTGGTAACGGCCCCGAATGTCTTGTCATAGACGGGCGCCCAGCGAGCGTAGGAGGTTTGAACGGCTTTGATGTCCATATCGAGTCCTTACCGGTTAGAAGGAATTTTTCTGTCGAGCCATGCCCACAAGACTATCCCCACATATGTGACACAGAGTGCGATCAGCGTGACCCAGGCAAAGGTCAGAAGAGCGGCGCCCGCAACGGCGACGCCAATAAGGAAGTACTTTACGTTCTCACGCGAGATCTTTGTGGTCTTGAACGACCAGGTCGGTATGCGGCTGATAAGCAAAAGACCGATGATCACCATGTAGAGGCAGATCAATATACTGGGCAGCAATGGAACATCCGCGAAAGCGAAGGACAGATACATTGGCAACATGACCAGCAAGGCACCTGCAGGGGCCGGGACCCCCTCGAAATAGGCGTTGTCCTGATCACAGGTCTCGGATTTGCTACCCGCGTTGAACCGGGCAAGGCGCATGACGCAGCACACCGCAAATAACAGAACCGCGAGCCACGCAGTACTGCGTATATCCTGCAAGGCCCAGAAATAGAGAACAAGCGGCGGAGCCACTCCGAAGTTCAGGAAGTCAGCAAGTGAGTCTAGCTCGGCCCCCAGCTTGCTGTCACTGTTCAGTAGGCGGGCAATGCGCCCATCCAACCCATCCAGAACACAGGCGGCAATTATAAGTTGCACCGCAAGCACGTAGTTGCCCTGAACACCAAATCTGATTGCCGACAGACCCGCGCATATGGCCGTTATGGTCAGCGCATTGGGCAACAAATGGATCAGCGCAAACCCGGTCTCTTCCTGTTTGGGAGGTTTTTCCACTGATCCAGCTACCTACTTTTCTTCAGGCGAGGGCAAGCTGGCAATGATGGTTTCACCCGCAATCATTGTTTGCCCGACACGCACCTTTGGGTTCACGCCATCAGGAAGATAGACATCCAGTCGCGACCCGAAGCGGATCAATCCAAATCTCTCTCCGGTTTGCAGCGCGGCACCGGGTTTTACAAAACAGACGATCCGTCTGGCCACAAGGCCGGCAATCTGGACAACAGCCAGGTCCTGACCGTTTGCCATGCGAATACGCAGGCTGTTGCGCTCGTTATCGGCACTGGCCTTGTCCAGGGATGCGTTGAAGAACTTGCCGGGGCGGTATGCAACAGCGGTAATCTCACCTTCAATTGGTGTGCGGTTCACATGGCAATTGAAGACACTCATGAACACACTGACACGGGTGAGAGGCGCGTCGGGCATCCCAAGCTCGTTCGGCGGTACCGCCGCTTCGATCAACGAAACCACCCCGTCCGCAGGGCTGACGATCAACCCTTCTCCTGTGGGGGGCACACGTTCAGGGTCGCGAAAGAAATAGTAGCACCAGATCGTGAGACCGACCCCAATCCAGCCCAAAATGTCGGACAGTAGAAAGAGACCAACCGTTATGGCGGCAAAGATCGCGACAAACCGAATACCTTCGGGATGCATCGGTTTGATGAACGTATCGCGCATGCGCATCGTTAGCTTTCCCCCGGGGACAATATACAGCACGTTCATAGGTGGATTGGTGCGGAACGCAAGCGGGACTGGTGCGGACAGCCATTAATCGAAAGCCTGGTGTTACACTATGACGCTTGCTACTGACGCCCTATTTGAGGTGCCGTTTTCGAGGGCTGGTGCTGAGCGGCCCTATCTGACGGGTCCACCGTGATTGTTAGTTCATGATCGGCCTGTGTTCCATTGGGATGATGGTTTCCGGTGCCGGAGGACGATAGCCCGGTGCACTGTGTGGTCGTTTGGTGGTGTAGTGTTTCCTCCATTCTTCGATGATGATCTGCGCTTCTCTGAGTGGGTGGAAGGTTTCCCTTCGAGGCTTCCGTCAGGATAAGTTTGTCGAGCGTCAGCTCTGATACCGCACGCCTCAGCCGCTCATTTTCCTTCTGAAGCCGTTTTGGTTCCTTCAAATGGTCTACACCCATTCCGCCATATTGCCTGCGCCAGCGGTAATGGGTTTGGTCCACAATGCCGACCTGTCCGATCGCATCCAGACGCGGCATGCCTTGGCCCATCAGAACTTCAACCTGTCGCAACTTCGAGACAATTTCTTCCGGCTTCATCTGCGCAAGGCTTGATCTTGTTTGCCATCCCTGGTCCTCCGTTTCCCAATCTCAACGGTGGACACATTCAAATGGGGAGGCTCACCAGCTCGAACATGTTGTCCAAAAATTTTGACCTGATGGTCTGTACTTTGGTTGGGCGTTTCTTCGAATGAGTTCTCGTTGCGAGCATCGGCGAGTATTTCACAACCCATCTGTTGAGAAGCGCTTGGTCAACGCGAACACCGCGTTCGGCCATGATCTCTTCCAAATTACGATAGGACACAGTGTACCGCAGATAATAGCAAACAGCGTACAAAACCGCATCCCTTGGGATATGGCGGCCGTTCAAAGAGATCATGCTGAAACCTGTTAGAGAACTAAACGCTGAGAACAAACGCCGGAATCTGCATGATCGTCAATTCAGACCCTAAAGTCTGCGCCAAAACATATTGCCCTACTCGGACAAATCCCGAATGACAAAGTGCTTAGTTGTTGTCTCAATAACTTCCCAGTAGCCCTGAAAACCGTTTGGAATCATGAAGCTGTCCCCGGTGCGAAAATCCTGCCGTGTTCCGTCATTGTGAATCAACGCGCAATGCCCCTCAACGATATAGCAATATTCATCCTTGTCCGTGAACGCGTGCCATTTCCCAGGAGTTGATGTCCAAGTGCCCGCCGAGAGTGCACCATCGGGGCTGGAAAAATGCATCCCGATCTTGTGGTAGGGATCACCCTCTACCACGCGGTCAGGCAGATCACGAAGGCGTCGCTCGCTGCGCGTTGCGGGTTCGTCAAACAGGTTGATGACATGTACGTTCATCGCGAAACCTCCAGATTCGGTTGTGTCTTTGTTTCGTTTGCCTCGGCCTGGGCTGCGGTTACGGCGATCATGTGCAGAATATCCTCGGCTGAGCACCCGCGGGACAGATCATTGGCGGGCTTGTCCAGCCCCTGCATGATCGGGCCGACGGCTACCGCTCCTCCGACCCGCTGGGCGATCTTGTAGGCGATGTTGCCGGCTTCGAGGTTGGGAAAGACAAAGATGTTTGCGTCACCGCCCAGGGGTGAGTCCTTGGCCTTTTTCGCCGCAACCTCGGGCACGAAGGCTGCGTCGAACTGCAATTCGCCGTCAATGAGAAGATCAGGTGCCGCGTCTCTGGCCAATTGTGTGGCCTCAACGACCTTCGACACGGCTGCATTGCTGGCGCTGCCACGGGTCGAGAAGGACAACATCGCAACTCGAGGAGTGTCCTGCGTCAGCGCCCGGAAGCTGTTGGCCGACGCCAGCGCGATCTGAGCCATTTCTTCCGCCGACGGATCGACGACCAGACCGCTATCCGCAAAGACATGCGCGCCTTTTTTGATGTGATGGCTTTCGCAGAACAGCATCAGAAAAAAGCTGGAAACAAGCTTTTGACCACGCTTTGGGCCAATGACCTGAATGGCAGTCCGCACGATCTCAGCCGTGGTAGCCACCGCACCGCCAAGGGTTCCGTCCGCAAGCCCTTTCTTCACCATCAGCGCGGCGAAAACATGCGGTTTGCGCGTTTCAAGCATGGCCTGTTCCCGCGTGACGCCCTTGTGCTTGCGCAGTTCTAAATACAACGCCGTCAGTTCATCGAAATGTGCTGACGAGGCGGGATCTTCAATTTCGATTCCGTCACCCGGTTGGGCGTTCAGTGATGCAAGCTGGCGCAAAATAAGCCCCTCGTCCCCCACCAGCACAATTTGGGCAACGCCCTTTTCCCTGGCTTCAAGCGCGGCTACGACCGCGCGAGGGTCAGACCCTTCCGACAGGGCAATCTTCTTTTGCGATTGCGCAGCATTCCTGAGCAGTTCTTCCAACGGCTTCATGGCAGGTCCTTTCAAAAATGCACAAGGTAGACGCCCGCCAGAACCAGCACGGCGATAAAGACGGTCTCGGCAACAATCAGTGCGATGGCTTGTCCGCCGACATCCAGAATGCGCTTGAGCGAAGTTTTCATCCCGACCGCTGCGATCGACACCAGCAGCGCCCAGCGGCTGAGACTGGCCATAGCCGAAGAGATTAACTCAGGGATGAACCCCAGTGAGTTCAGGGTCGCGAAGATCAGGAAACCCACGACAAACATCGGCAAAATCGGTGGTCGCTTGCCCTCTTCTTCGCTGAATTCCGCGTAACGGCGGACGAGCGTCGAAATTACCAGAACGACCGGGGCCAGCATGGCAACGCGGATCAACTTCACCATCGTCGCGACTTCACCGGCCTCGTCCGAAACCGAAAAACCCGCGCCGACGACCTGGGCGACGTCGTGAATGGTGCCGCCCAGAAATACCCCCGAAATCTGATCGTCGAAATCAAAGGTCTCGGTCAGGATCGGATAGGCGATCATCGCAACCGTGGACAAGACAGTCACCGACAGGACGGTGAAGATCAGATTACGCTCGGAATGCTCGTTTTTGGGCAGAATGGCGGACAGCGCCATCGCGGCGGAGGCACCGCAAATCGCAACCGAACCGCCGGTCAGAACACCGAACCGCCAACCACGTCCAAGCAAGCGCGCGCCGAGCAACCCAAACAGGATCGTCAGAATGACGCCCGTGATGACAACTGCAATCAATTGCGGCCCCAGGCCAACCATCAGTTCGACAGAGATACGTGCACCCAAAAGCGCGACGCCAAAACGCAGGACAGTACGCGCCGTGAAATCGATCCCGGCCTTGCAGCTTCCGGTGTCTTCCTCGGCCAGAAAATGAAACGCAATGCCAAGCAAAAGCGCCATCAGCATCGCCGGCGCACCGTAGTGTTCCGACAGAAACTGCGCCGCAACAGCCACAACCACGGAAATCAGAAATCCGTGGCCGTTCTTGCGAACGAAATCTTGCGCCCACGACAGGGGCGTCCGGGATGCATCTAACGCCTGCATCATGTTTCCTTTGTGTAATTATTGCGCCATCCTGGCCGGAAAGCTCAATGGAACCCGGGCCCGATTAGGCCCGGGTTTGACGTCTGCTTAAGCGACCCCTGCCTGAGGTGTCATGTCGTCGGCGCTGATGCCGGCGACTGCGACGGGCT
>NZ_WPYP01000002.1 GCF_013030985.1 Ruegeria arenilitoris
AAGTTCTTCACAAACGTCAAAACATACTCACTACCCTGGCCAGAGTGAGAAACAGGCCCCTCTCGCAATCGGGAGGGGCACGAACAATTCCTCGCCGGAACTGGCGGACCTTACGAGGTCCGCATCTTTTCAAAACGACAACGAGGAGCGGATATGCCACAGATTGTCCATACCGAAGGGGAATCAAACACCTCTGAAGCCCGCAAAAACTGGCTGAAAAAGTCCATCGGGCCCAAATCCTCGCCGTTGCTGAAACGCGATGCGGATGTGTTCCTGCATCAATCTCTGTCCAGCCCCTGCGTCAGTACGATTGCCAAGGCCGAAGGCATCTGGATCGAGGATCTCGATGGTCGCCGCTACATGGATTTTCACGGCAATTCGGTGCATCACATCGGGTATGGCCACCCCCGGCTGGTTCAGGCGATCAAGGATCAGCTGGACGACCTGCCCTTTGCCCCGCGCCGCTTCACCAATGACCCGGCGGTGGAACTGGCCGAAAAGCTGGTGGCCATCACCCCTGGTGATCTGGGCAAGGTGCTATTCACCACTGGCGGTTCGGACGCCAATGAAGTCGCACTCAAGATCGCCCGTGCAGCGACGGGCCGCTTCAAGACACTCAGTTTTTGGGACGCCTTCCACGGCGCAGGCTTTGGAGCCGCAAGCATTGGCGGCGAGGCCACGTTCCGCAGCCACATTGCCGGGCCTCTTTTGCCAGGAACCGAGCATGTGGCCCCTTTCCACCCCTCCCGTTGTCCTTATGGTCACACAACGCTTGAGGCCAGCGCCGAAGCCTGCGCCAACATGATCGATTATGTGCTGGAGCGCGAAGGCGACATTTGCGCCGTGGTGGCCGAGGCGATGCGCGCCGTGCCCATCGTACCGCCGCCGGGTTTCTGGAAGCGGGTGCGCGAGATTTGCAACCGCCACGGCGCATTGCTGATCCTGGACGAGATCCCGACAGGTTTGGGCAAGACCGGGCAGATGTTCTCGTTCCAGCATGACGAAATCGTTCCCGACATTGTCACCATCGGCAAATCGTTGGGCGGGGGTATCCTACCCATCGCCGCCTGCATCGCCCGGGAAAATCTGGATGTTTGCGGGGATTTTGCCATCGGGCACTATACGCACGAAAAGAACCCCGTTACCGCCCGCGCCGCACTGACGACACTCCAGATCATCGAAGATGAAGGGTTGGTCGAACGCTCGGCTAAATTGGGCGAGCACGCGATCGGGCGCTTGATGGACGCGCTTCAGAATGTTCCCGTCGTCGGCGACATCCGGGGCCGTGGCCTTATGTTCGGGGTCGAGATTGTCGATGACCGTTCCAGCAAGACACCGGGGAATGCGCGTGCAGAACAGATCTATTATGCCTGCCTCGAGGCGGGGTTGAGCTTTAAGATTAGCCAGGGATGCGTTCTGACCCTGTCGCCGCCACTGACAATTTCGCAAGCTGAACTGGATCGGGCAATCGACATCGTCATTGCTGCGATCAAGGACGAAATTTGACCTGTCTGGCCGTAGTACGCGATAAACGCAAAAAATGCCGGGGGACATTCGTCTATTCGGATTGGCAAGGGAAGCACACGGAGCAACTTGAAAAGGAAACTGCGAAATCGACTGAACCAGCTGTGACGTCGGAGTGAAGTATGGCAATTGTCACATTCCTAATAAGCCTGACCGGGGCAACCATGCTGTTGCTTTTCGCGGTACGTATGGTGCGCACTGGGATTGAACGCAGCTACGGTGCGTCATTCCAGCGAGTGATGACGCGGCAGCGCAGTTACCTGCAGGCCTCGTTGGTTGGGTTGACGATGGCGGTCGTCTTGCAAAGTTCGGCAGCCGTGGCGTTGTTGACCTCGGGTTTTGCCGCCAGTGGAATGCTGAGTTTTCCAGTGGGGCTGGCAATTGTTCTCGGTGGTGATCTGGGCTCGGCGTTGATTATCCAGGTCCTGTCTTTCCAACTGGATTGGCTCGTGCCGATGCTTTTGGCGATCGGGGGCTATCTGTTCGTCAAGACCGAGGCCAAGAAAGCACGGCAGCTTGGACGCATCCTGATGGGCGTGGCTTTTATCCTGATCTCGCTCAGGTTCCTGCGCGAAGCGATGGACCCCATCCGGGACAGTGCGTTTTTACCTGCTGTGGCCGATTATCTGGCGCGCGATTACATCACGGCTTTCCTTGTCGGCGGTGCCCTTGCTTTTGTTATGCACTCGTCGGTCGCGGCAATCCTAATGTGTGTGACGCTTGTGCAGATCGGTGCAATCCCGTTCGCCGCTGGTATGTCATTGGTCTTTGGTGCGAATTTCGGATCGGCTTTTCTTCCGGTCTGGCTGACCCGAGGCATGCCAGTGACCGCCCAGCGAATACCCTACGCAAATCTGGCGCTGCGTGGCAGTTGGGCGCTGGCAACCTTGTTTGCGGCAAACCTTGCCCTGCGAACCGGACTTTTGGGCGACCCGCAAGGGGGGCAAATGCTGGTCAACGTGCATATTGCATTCAACCTGTCACTGTTGGTTTTGGCCCTTCCGTTTTGCGGACGATTGGCAGCCTTGTACGAAAGGTTCTTGCCAGACCGGAACAAAGAGCAAAAACCGAAACCCGCACGGCCGGTCAGCGCATTGGACATGGAAACCGTGGCAAATCCCAGCCAGGCTTTGCCGAGCCTCAAGCGTGAGTTGCTGCGGATGAGCGACCTTCTCGAAACCATGTTCCGCCCTACCCTGGAGCTATACCGCAGCGGGGACAAAGAACAGATTCAGTCGGTTCAGGCTATTGACGAGGACGTTAACCAGTGCCTCTCGGGTATTCGCGCCTTTGTCGCCGCGATCCCCCCTGATCTATATGAAAAACAGGATGCAAAAACCGCGCGCGATCTTATGGAGATTGCAATCCGGCTTGAAACGGCGGGGGATGTTGTCGCCAAACGCCTAACCGTATTGGCCAGCGAAATGCGGACCAAGGGATCAAGTTTCTCACAGGACGGCTGGTCGGAACTTGTTCAGATGCACGAGGGTATTCTGGCAAACATGAAGCTGGCTTCGAACGTGCTCATTTCAGACGATTTGGAAAGCGCGCGGCTTCTCAGCCTGGAAAAAACCGAAATCAAACGCGTGGAACGTGACAGCCGCAAGCGGCATCTGCGCCGATTGCAACGCGGCACCAGGGAAAGCTTCGAAACCAGCGACATTCATCTGGAGACTTTGCGGGCATTCCGAGAGTTCAACAGTCACATAGCTTCTGTCGCCTACCCGGTCCTTTACCGGAATGGTCAACTGTTGGAGACACGGTTGATAAAGGAAATAGCAGACGAGGCTCAGGACTCATAGCCACTGTTCGCGAACGAAAGCTCTCTGATCTGAGTCTCAGGGATTTCCCCATGCCCTTCAAAAATATCGACTACTCGCGCATGAAACTCGGCTCTTCGGTCGGTCCCCCATAATTTCCTAGCAATAGCCGGTGAGCAGGGGAAGCCGCCCTATGTGATCCCTCTCAGAGACTTGGGCTCTAGTTGCGCCAAGGGAGTGCGAACTAAACAGTCTCTGTTTCGGAACGCGCGGGAATTGCAGCACAATACCGGGTTAAAACCGCTGATGACATGAGATGGGTATAAGTGGCGGTGCTGTCAGACGAATTCGAACCAGTCTCAGCTAGGCTAGTATCGCTGCCCTTTACGCCACGCCAAGTTCCCGCCACTCGGCGAGAGCAGCCCGATACGATGCGAAGCGATCTGTGATGACGGTTTCCGCTGTGCCGTGTCTCTTCATCAATTTCTTGAGGAATTTCAATGCCGCCAGCTTGTTTCGACGTTTGGTGACAACTGCTTCAAGCACCTCGCCTTCATGATCTACTGCGCGCCACAGGTAGTGCCGCTTGCCGTTCACCTTTACGAAGACCTCATCCACATGCCACTTCGATTTTGAGTATGCCCGCAATTGCTGGACCCGTTTTCTCCGGATTTCCGATGCGAAAATCGGGCCGAAACGGTTCCACCAATACCGCACTGTCTCGTGGCTCACTTCGATGCCACGTTCATGCAGCAGGTCTTCTACATTGCGAAGCGATAGTGGAAACCGAACATATAGCATTACGGCTAGCCGAATGATCTCGGGGCTGGTTTTAAAGTACTTAAAAGGCGATCGCCTTTTCGTGAATAGAAGCTACGAAAGCCCCCTGCCCGCCTCAAGACAAGTTCTTCTGACAAGACCAGTTCGACGCTTCAAGCCTCGGTCAGGTGCTTCCTGACCGTCGGATCAATCTTAGTGCTTTGGATCGGATAGATACCACAAGCGGCTATAGCCTCGCGCGCTGGTACACGCTCGTGCAAGCGTTTCCAGATTGTTTTGGCTGCGTAGGGATGTGGGTAGGGGCGCCATGCAACACCCATGGTCATTCCTCGCAGATATTTCAATTGTTGACGGTGTGCGGAGTACAAGATTGTATTGGCGACGCTGCCTTCTCGTACGAGTTCGTGTTCAGTCACGAATATCCTGTTTCCTCGCATAGTCACCAAACCAGCGTAACGCGAAATCTGGTGCGTGCTTTTGTCTGGGGATGTGGCAATTTCGCGAGAGCGGATCGTGAAAAGCCCGTCGACTTCCTGAATGCGGATCAAAGAACAGAAGATTTTTCCTTCCCAAGAAGGTGTACAGAAAAATGAATGGTAGAAACCAACATAGCGCCTGAGGTTTTTCTGTTGCCCGCGAAATGGATCCATAAATGCGTCTGTGGGCGTTTTACCAACTTGTGGTAGGACACCCTTTAGCATTCGTTCAAAGCTCGCAGTTTCAGCGAACAGCTCAGCTTCTGTCAGGTCGAAATGACGCGCAATCCGGCGCATGTTGTGGGCCGAAGGCAGGCTGGAGCCATTCAGGTAGCGATTGAATTGCTGTCTGTTGACGCCGATATCACGACAAATCTGTGAAATACTGCCGTGTTCTGCGCATAACGACCTTAGGTTGGCAGAAAAATTCTCTGTCACAAGCAAAACCTTTCGCGTTCTGACGCTATATCACAGCAAACAGCGTCAACTCGCGCAAGATCGCACAATTTGATTTATCTGCAAATCGGTTTCTTCTTCGGCATCAGCTCGCAACAGACAAGCTTCCAGATGCCCATTGAAACCATCGAAAACACATGGATCACACTCTCCGACGGGCGGAGGCTTGCTGCGCGACTCTGGCTACCCAAAACGGGCCCTGCACCGGCCATTCTGGAATACCTGCCTTATCGCAAACGCGACGGCACTGCGCCGAGAGATGAAACAACACACACGGTATTTGCCGAGGCTGGCTATGCCTGCATTCGGGTCGACATAGCTGGTACCGGGGACAGCGAAGGGCATTTCGACGACGAGTACTCCGAGCAGGAACTACGTGATGGTGAAGAGGTCATAGCCTGGATCGCTGCGCAGGATTGGTGTGACGGCCATGTCGGGATGATCGGAATTTCGTGGGGCGGGTTCAATGGTCTGCAATTGGCCTTCCGGCGACCACCAGCGTTGAAAGCGGTGGTCAGCGTTGCCTCGACCGTGGATCGATATGCCGATGACATCCATTTCATGGGTGGGTGCCTGCTGAGCGACAATATGAACTGGGGCAGTCAGATGTTTGCTTATCTGACCCGTCCCGCTGATCCTGACCTTCGTCCAGATTGGCGCAAGGATTGGCTGGATCGACTGCAAAGCGTTCCATTCTCTGCCGCGGATTGGCTGCGCCATCAGACGCGTGATTCATTTTGGAAACATGGCTCGGTTTGCGAGGATTGGTCCGCGATCCAATCTCCTGTTTTAGCTATTACAGGTTGGGCAGATGCCTACGTCAATGCACCCCCGGCTTTGGCGGAGAACCTGACGGTGCCGACAAAGGCCGTCATTGGGCCGTGGGAGCACCGCTATGCACATATCTCGCAGCTTGATCCTGCGGACTTTCATTCCGAAGTCATCGGCTGGTTTGACCGCTGGCTGAAAGGGCAGGAAAATGGGGCCGAGGACCTGCCTGCGTACAGGACATACATGCAGGAACACTTCAATCCGACAGCGCACAACTCTGCCCGGCAAGGTCGTTGGGTTGCGGAAGCCACATGGCCGTCGCCGCATGTTTCTGAACAGGTTTGGCATTTGACACCCGGCGGGTTTTCTCAGGAACCGACTGCTGGCACGGTCGCCGTCACGTCGCCCAGCCATGTCGGTGCGGAAGGCGGGTACTTCTGTGCGGGATTGCGAATTGATAACGAACTTGCCGGAGATCAGGCACGTGATGATGCCTTGTCGGCGTGTTTTGACAGCGCGCCACTGCAGGCGCCGCTGGAGTTGTTGGGCCGCGCGAAGCTGAAGTTTCGGTTTTCCGTGGATCAGCCTGTTGCCCAGCTTGTCGCGCGGTTATGCGATGTTTCACCTGAAGGTGTATCGCAGCGTATCAGCTATCGTCCGTTGAACCTGTGCCACTACAGCAGTCACGAAACGCCCGAAGCCTTGCAACCGGGTGAGATTTATGAGGCTGAGATTTCCCTGAATGAATGTGCGCACCATTTGCGCGAGGGCCATGTTTTGCGATTGGCCTTGTCGACGTCTTACTGGCCGATCGTCTGGCCGGCGCCACGTTCGGCCAAGGTGACATTGCACTTGCAGGATTGTGGTCTGCATCTGCCAGTGCGCGAAGTCGCACATGAAATTCAAGCCTCGGAACCCGGTCCGGCGCAGGAGTATCCAGTTCTTGCAGCCGATCAACTGCGGTCACCTGGGGCGCAGTCCGAACATTCTATGACTGAAGATGGCCGGGTGGTTCTGGAGACTTTTGATGATTACGGTAAAACTTGCGACCCCTACCACGAGTTGATCGTCGGCAGCGACGTGCGCATGCACTACAGCATTCACCCCAACGATCCGGCCTCCGCATGTTTCGAGACCGCCTGGAGTTTTACCTTTGAACGGACGGATTGGCAGGTCGCCATTTCGACCGAATGCCGCATGAGTTGCGACACGCAGAATTTCTATCTCTACCGCAAACTACGCGCCACCGAAGGCGCAGATGAAATCGAAGTCCTGACAAAGGAATGGTCCGAAACCGTTCCGCGCGGGCTTCTCTGACTTAATCCAAGGGAGGATACTATGAAGATCGAATGGACAAAGGCCAATGTTGGTCGCCGAGGGTTCTTAAAGGGCGCGACCGCGCTTGGGGCCGCTACAGCGCTTCCGATGGGGTGGGCGAACCGCGCATTCGCGGCAGATGACGGCGTTCTGCGGGTGCGGGCTTATGGTGACGCGCAAAACATGGATCCGGCCCATTCCGTTGGTGTCGTCGAAGAAGAAGTACATGCCTCGATCTACAACAAGCTGATCCAGTACAAGCCGGGCGAGGAATGGGGCTGGCAGATGGATGCGGCGACGATGATCGAGCAGGTTGATCCGACCCATATCAAGTTCGCATTGCGTGACGATATCGGGTTCACCAACGGGTTTGGCGCCATGACGGCCGGGGACGTCAAATTCAGCATGGAACGGATCGTGGACGACGCGACCGACAGTCCGAACAAGCCCGACCTGGGACCGTTCAGCCATGTTGAAGTGACCGGTGAACGCGAAGGGACGATCGTTCTGAACAAGCCGTTCGCACCAATCTGGTCGATTGCCCTGCCTTACATAACTGGGAACATCGTCTCGAAAGCGGCGGTCGAAGCCGCTGGTGGTCGGATCGGCGCTGATCCGGTTGCGGAATCCGGCCCGTATCTGCGAGACAGCTGGTCGCCCAAGGAAAAGACGGTCCTCAAGCGCAACCCGGACTGGAAAGGCGATGCTCCCGCTTGGGACACTGTCGAGATCTACCCGATCGACGATGAAAACACGGCCGAGATTGCGTTTGAGGCAGGTGAACTGGACGTCACCCGCGTGTCGCTGGGTTCGGTCGAACGATACCGCGCCGGGGTTCCCAATGGCGGATCGCTGGTTGAGAAACCCTCGCTTTACTATGTCTGGATGGGCATGAACGTCGAGCATCCGAAGCTGCAAAACCAAAAGCTGCGGCAGGCGATTCAGCACGCGGTAGATGTGCCCAGCATTCTTGAAGCGGCCTATTTTGGTGCTGCGGAACCGGCAACCGGTATCATAGCACCTGGACTTGCCGGGCATCGGCCTTCGTCGCTTGTGCCACCTGAGGCAAATTTCGAAAAAGCGGCGCAGTTGCTCGCGGAATCCGGTGAAACCAATGTCACGCTGACCCTCGACACGCTAAACAAGACGACCTTTACGACAACTGCCCAGATCATTCAGGCGACGCTGGCACAGATCGGGATCACGGTTGAAGTCAACGTTCTGGAATCCGGGGCGTTCTGGGCGTCTGGTGACAATGAAAGTCTGCAGCTTGTTCTGAACCGTTTCTCGATGACCCCGGACCCGTATTATGCGACGTCGTGGTTCACGCCTGAACAGATCGGAAAATGGAACTGGGAGCGCTTTAACAGCCCGGAATTCAACGAAATTCATGAAACTGCGGCTGCTGAAACGGACATCGCAAAGCGGGCGGAGATGTACCAGCGCGCGCAGGATCTGATGGAAGAAAGCGGCGCTTATCGCTTCATCACCCACGAGGCGACACCGGTAATTCACAGTGCTCGTGTCATTCCAGCGCTGCGGCCGGATGGCCTGTCGTTGCTGCGCTATTTCGGCAAGGCGACCTGATCTCCCCAGGTCGACCGGGTACGGCGAGCGCGTGATGCTCGCCGTGCCAAATTGAACGCCATCAAGCCATAAGGAGCCAGTTGGCCATGCTGAATTTCGCAACCCGTCGCTTCGGGCTGTCGCTGCTCATCCTGTTCGTGGCGGTCACCGTCATGTTCCTGATGATCCGCGCTGTGCCTGGCGATCCGGTCCAAATCATGCTGGGCCCGCGCGCCACGCCCGAGCTTCAGGCTCAACTCACCGCGGCGCTGGGATTGGATCAACCTATCTGGAAACAGCTTTTGATCTTTTATGGGAATCTTCTGCAGGGTGACCTAGGGACCGATGTCTTTTCGGGCCGGCCCGTGACGGACATCGTATTCCAGCAATTGCCATTCACGCTGGAACTGATTTTTGCGTCGATTCTGTGGTCTGCAACACTGGGCATTGCACTTGGCGCCTATGCGGCTGCGCACCCCAACACGTTGATTGATCGCATCGCGGCCGCAATATCTGTCAGCTTCGTGGCTGCACCTGCCTTTGTTGTCGCGCTTCTGGCGCTTTTAGTTTTTGCCGTGCATCTGCAATGGTTCCCTGCCATTGGCGCGGGCGAAGGGTTTTGGGACCGTCTCGACCATCTGGTTCTACCCGCCTTTGCCATCGGGCTCAGCTGGGTTGGCTATATTGCCCGGCTGGTGCGGGCCTCGATGTTGGAGGTTATGGGCGAAAGCCATGTGCGCACAGCGCGGGCTTTTGGCATCGCCGAACGTCGCGTGGTCATGGTTTATGCGCTGCGCATCGCCATTCTGCCGGTGGTTACCGTGATCGGCGTTGGGATGGGCTTTCTTCTCAGCTCGGCCGTTTTTGCGGAAATCGTCTTTGCCCGCCCCGGCCTGGGCAAGTTGGTGATCGATAGCATCACCACCCGAAACTATCCGATTGTGATGGGCTCGGTCCTCATATCAACGGCATTGTTCGTGGTGTCGACGGCCTTGTCAGACCTGATCAATGCGTTGCTCGATCCACGTGCACGCACGGCTCACTGAGGGGAGAGAGGCATGGAAAAATCTCGTTCCGAACTGGGTCAGATCATCGTCGGCGTTGCCCGTGACCCGCTTGGCCTTATGGGGTTGATCATCGTCGGTGTTATCGTGTTCTGCGCCATCTTCGCCTATTGGATCGTACCCTATGATCCGATTGCGATGGATATCAAATCCCGCATGCAAGGCCCGTCTGCTGCGCACCTGCTGGGTACCGACCAGCTGGGCCGCGATACGTTTTCTCGGGTTATCGCCGGGGGTCAGGTCGCGCTCAAGGTGGCGTTGCCCGCCGTGTTCGGCGCGATGGCGATTGGCCTGACGCTGGGCATGATTGCCGGGTATGGGCCGAAATGGCTGGATAACCTTCTGATGCTGTTTTTCGACACCATCAGGTCCTTTCCGACCGTGATGTTCGCGCTGGCTGTTGTTGCCTTGGTTGGGCCCAGCTTGCAGACGGTGGTGTTTGTGGTCATGGCGACCTCAATCCCGACATACGGGCGCGTGGCGCGGACCCAGACACTGACGCTGCGCAACTCCGAGTTCATATTGGCCGAACGTTCGATGGGGGCCAGCATGGCGCGCATCCTTGGTGTACATATGCTGCCCAACATCATCGGCGTTCTGGCGGTGTTGGCGGCGATGGATATCCCCACCGTCATCGCGCTTGAGGCTGGCCTGTCCTTCTTGGGACTGGGCGTTAAACCCCCGACACCCAGCTGGGGCGCATTGCTCAAGGATGGCTATTCGCTGATCCGCCAAACACCGTGGTTGGTGGTGGGCGGGGGCCTGCCAATCATTCTGGCAACGCTTGGATTCACCTTTCTGGGTGAAAGCCTGCGCGACGTGGTTGACCCGAAACTGAGGAAACAGCGATGACCGACACACTTCTGGAAATCGACCATCTCAGCGTCGACTACGAAACTGGCCGTGGCGATCTCAAGGCGCTGAGAGACATCACCTTCAACGTCAACAAAGGTGAAATTGTCGGCATCGTCGGGGAATCCGGCTGCGGCAAATCCACCCTGATCTCATCCATCCTACGCCTGACCGCACCCAATACGCGGTTCCGTGAGGGAGAGGTTCGGTTCAAAGGACAGGACTTGCTGAAGGCGTCTGAGCGTCAGATGCGTGATCTGCGTGGGGCGGACATATCCATTGTCTTTCAGGACCCGATGCAAACGCATAATCCGGTTCTGACCATTGGGCAGCAGATGCTGGATATTCAGCATCGCTCCAAACAGTCAAAGGTGGACAAGCTGGCCCACGCAGCCAAGATGCTAGGTGCTGTTGGCATTCCCGATCCCGAAGCGCGCCTGAAACAGTATCCGCATGAATTCTCCGGCGGTATGCGCCAACGGATCGCTATCGCCATGGCGCTGATGTCCGAGCCCGATCTTTTGATCGCGGATGAGCCGACCACGGCGCTAGATGCAACGCTTGAGGTGCAGATCATCGAACGCCTGCAAGAACTACAGCGCGAATTTCACTGTGCCATCCTGTTTATCTCGCACCATCTGGGCGTGATTGCAGAACTCTGCGACCGGGTGGTTGTGATGTATGCCGGTGCAGTTGTCGAAAGCGGGGATGTGCGTGAGATTTTCCACAACCCCAAACACCCCTACACCCGCCGTCTGATCGAATGCGATCCCGGTCACATCAAAGAGCGCGCCCGTGTATTGCCCACCATTCCCGGCGAAGTGCCCGATCTGGCCAACCTGCCGGGGGGCTGCATTTTCCGGGATCGTTGCGATCAGTCCATGCCACGCTGCGCGACCGAAGTGCCACCGCTGGATCAATTGAAAGAAGGTCATCACGCTGCATGCTGGCTGAACCACGAGGAGGTCACATCATGAGCTTGCTGAACGTTGTGGACCTACACACCAGCTATGGGCCGGTCAATGTGCTGGCGGGTGTCAGCTTCACCGTAGAACCCGGCGAGACCTACGCGCTAGTCGGTGAAAGCGGTTCTGGCAAAACAACGGTTATTCGTGCCATTGCTGGGCTTGCACCTGCGCAGGATGGCTCGGTTACCTTTGAGGGTCAGGAAATCCGTGGAGCGCCGGAAAGTGTCATGCGCCCCCTGCGCAAAGACATGGCAATGATGTTTCAAGACCCGGTCGGAAGCCTGTCTCCGCGCCTGACAATCCGCAGTCTGATCACCGAACCCTACCGCATTCAGGGCATGAAGGATCGCGATCTGGATGCCGAGGCTAAGCGCCTGTTGGAAATGGTAAACCTGCCCACGCATTTCGCGGATCGTTACCCTTATCAGCTGTCTGGCGGTCAGGCACGGCGCGTGGGTGTGGCACGCGCGTTGGCGTTGGAACCCAAGCTGATCCTAGCGGATGAACCGACCGCGGGCCTCGATGTCTCGGTACAGGGCGAGTTGCTGAACCTGCTCAACGATCTTCGCGAACGGCTGGGACTGGCGATGGTGATCATCACCCATAACCTCAGCGTCGTGCGCCACGTGGCCGACAGAATGGGCATCATGTATCTGGGTCGTTTGGTCGAGGAAGGCTCAACCGAGACGATTTTCAACGATCCGCGCCATCCCTATACGCGGTGCCTGCTGAGCGCCAACCCAGAGCCTGATCCTGATGCGCGATTGGAACGGATTGCCCTCAAGGGGGAACCACCCAGCCTGCTCAAACGGCCTTCGGGGTGCGAATTCCGCGAGCGTTGTCCCTTTGCCAAGGACATTTGCACCCAGACCCCTCAATGGGAAGTCGACGGCAGCCACGGGCTGCGTTGTCTGGCCCCGCTGTCGCAATAGGAAATCCGATGCCAAGCACACTCTATTTTAACGGCACAATCCTGACTATGGATGCGCAGAATTCTTCACCCGAGGCAGTTCTGACCGAAGGAGACAGGATTCAGGCCGTGGGGACCGAGGCTGACCTGCGCGCACGCAGGCCCGCAGGTTTTCAGGAACACGACCTGCAAGGCCACACTCTGATGCCCGCGTTTATTGATCCACATGGGCATTTCCCGGATCCGGGGTTCATCCGGCTGTTCCGCGTTGATCTGTCTCCGCCTCCTTTGGGGGATTGCAGGCAAATGGCACAGGCGCTGGACAGGCTGCGAGAGAAGGCCGACGCAACGCCCGAGGGTGATTGGGTCATGGGGGTGTCTTTCGACAATACGTCCATTCTCGAAGGTCGTATGCCCACGCGGGCCGAGTTGGACGGTGTATCACGGCGTCATCCAATCTGGGTTATTCACGCGTCAGGTCACAATGGTGCAGCCAATTCTCTGGCGCTTGAGAGGAGCGGAGTAAATCGTCAAACACCTGATCCGGAAGGCGGCCGCTTTGGCCGTGACCCTGAAACCGGAGCGCTGACCGGATTGATTGATGGTCTATCGGCCATGGGCGAGATGGGCGATACTGATTTTCTCATCAACCGGGAAAGGTTTTGGCAAGGCTTTGACGCCTGCCGCGACGAATACCTCGCCCACGGCGTGACCTACGCCCAGAATGCCTGGACGTCGCAAGCCATGCTGGAGCACTTTGCCAGCCTGCCCGCGGATCAGGACCCGGGCATTGACATCGAGCTTTTACCTGTCGGAAACCTAGAGCCCGAGTTAACCACGCACTGGATTGAACCGAACTGGCCCGGCAATCCACATTTCACATTGGGTCCGCGCAAGCTTTTCACGGATGGAGCTTTTCAGCTGCAGACCGCCTATCTGTCGGCCCCGTATTTCAGACCTACGGATCCGGATCATCCGTGCGGAATGGTTTACACCTCGCAAAAGCAGCTGGATGTCGACGTCAGCAAGCTTCATGGCAGTGGCTTGCAAATTCATTGCCATTGCAATGGTGATGCCGGCGCCGAGATGTTCATTGATGCGGTTGAAAAAGCTCTGCATGCGCACCCGCGCACAGATCATCGTCATACCATCATCCACGGTCAGGCCCTAAGGGACGATCAGCTAGAGCGTATGGCCCAGCTTGGTCTCACCGTCAGCTTCTTTCCCGCTCATGTGTATTTTTGGGGGGATCGTCATTACGACACTTTCCTGGGACCCGAGCGGGCTGCGCGGATATCACCGGCAGCGTCAGCTGAACGGTGCGGCGTGCGATATACGATTCACAACGATGCGTCGGTTACGCCAACACGTCCGATCCACTTGGCACATTGCGCGGTGAATCGCACAACCGCTTCGGGCCGTGTGCTCGGCGAGGATCAAAAGATCAGCGTACTGTCAGCGCTACGCGCGCAGACCATCGACGCGGCTTGGCAGGTTTTCAAGGAGGATCAACGCGGGTCTATCGAGCCGGGCAAGGTTGCTGATTTTGCTGTCCTTTCGCGCAATCCTTTGCACGCGCCAGAGCGCCTGACAGATACACGAGTGCTTGAAACAATTCGCAACGGTCAGAGTGTATTTGCCGCACCGCACGCCGAACAAGAAATCGAGCACATATAATGACGGCCAAGCGTATCGCGATCGCGGGGTTTCAGCATGAAACCAATTGCTTTGGTGTAACAAAAGCTGGTCTCCCCGAGTTTGAGATGGCAGATTCCTGGCCCGGCTTGTTGCATGGCGAAAAGGTCATCTTGGAAACTGAAGGTATGAACTTACCCATCGCAGGTTTTGCCGCGGCTGCTCAAGCCGCAGGGATTGAGGTTGTTCCAATCCTTTGGTGTTCTGCCGAACCGTCCGCACATGTAACCGATCATGCATTCGAAGCGATTTGCGGGATGTTGTTGAATGGAATCCGAGATGCCGGCCACATTGACGGCGTTTATCTGGATCTCCACGGGGCAATGGTCACCGAAAGCCTTGCTGATGGCGAAGGGGAGATTTTGCGACGCGTGCGCGAAGTTGTGGGTCCAGAATTTCCAGTGGTCGCAAGTCTGGACCTTCATGCCAACATTTCAGCCGAAATGGTCGAACATGCAGATTATCTGGCAATTTTTCGCACTTACCCACATCTGGACATGGCAGATACGGGTGCACGGTGTGTTCCCGTCCTGAAGCGCTTGCTGGCAGGTGAACCACTATACAAAGCATTCCAAGCGGTACCGTATCTCATTCCCCTGCATGCTCAATATACAGGTTCCACACCGTTCGATGAAATCTATCAATTGCCGGTAGAATTTGAGCAGAAGGACGTCCTGGCCGAAATCGCTCTGGGTTTCACAGCGGCGGATTTCCCCGACACCGGCCCGTCCTGCGTTGCCTATGCAGCCACGGCCCAGCAAGCCACCGCTGCCGCCGGGGAAATTGTCGATTTGTTTTTGGCCCGGGAAGCTGATCTTGATTGCTCGATGTTGTCACTAGACGAAGCCGTTTCGAAATGTCGTCAGAAGTGGGGTAAACCCATTGTTCTCGCAGATGTTCAGGACAACGCTGGTGCAGGTGGGACATCTGATACCACAGGGTTGCTGGCAGCATTGATTAAAGGCGGTGCAAAGAAGGCCCTGATGGGTCTGTTCTACGATCCGGAAAGCGCAAGACAAGCTCATGAGGCCGGAGAAGGTGCATTGGTCCAACTGGCCATCGGTGCAAAGTCCGGCTTGGCGGGACATGTTCCGGTCAAGGCCGAGTTTGAAGTTTTGGCTTTGGGGGACGGCACTTGCCGCTATACCGGAGAAATGTATGGAGGTGGTGTAGCAACACTGGGCAAGACGGCAGCGCTGCGTCTGGTTGGACACGAGGCCGAGATTGACCTCGTCGCCACAAGCGTACGTAACCAATGTCTGGATCGCGCGCATTTTACGCACATTGGGCTGAATCCGAAAAGTTATTCGGTGATATGCGTCAAGAGCACCACACACTTTCGAGCAGACTTCGAACCGATTGCAGGAGATGTATTTCCGGTCTCTTCGCCTGGTACTTTTCTCTGCGATCTGGAAAAAATCCCTTACGCCTGTATCGCTAGAAGGTTGCCCTACACAGGCGATGCCGCAATTAGCCAACACAAAGCAGAGGCCCATTGAATTCGAAACATCCCATTCTGAGAGCGTTTCTTCCTTAGATTTCGAACACAACCGCTTGGCGCTAAAAGTTCGAAAACCGAGTTCGTTCCCCTTATTCGCTGGCCAGTCATAGAGAACAAACTCGCGATCTAGAGGGTACTATTCGGTCACTTGATTGCGTGAGATTTGTGTTCAGATGGCGGTGACCAAAGAAATATTTCCCTTTATTAATTATACTTTAGCGCAAGTTCAGATTGTCAGCGATCAATAAGTTCAATTCTTTTTTTGTTCGCTGCGGGCACCTTAATTGACCGGTTTATACACCTCGCGGAGGCACCAAAACTGATGCGACTGCAGCTATTGTCGCGCTGCGAGCGCGTGCAGCGACAAACCAGAAGAAACAGGGAGGGCTCGAAGCCGACTTCGGTGCCGATGCAGCAAAGCTCCCTGCCCCGATAGCAGCCGATCACGCGGACGGCCCAAAGTAGACATCTGGCAGCAGATCGCCATGCTGCGTTTGCAGCCCGCATTTCCGCTATTCGCTGCAAGTGCAACACTTGGAGCTAGCTCACAAGGGAAAGAAAAGGTCTTGCTAGTCTACTTCATAGCAATGGAGAGGTGCAGCTCAGCCCGACTAAAATCGGTCGCACAAGGCTCAGGACCCATTGATTTCAGCCAAGTGGCATGATTCACGAGCGGTGATATGGGCGATCTCTTCTGGCTGACCGACGACCAAATGGCCCGTCTGCAACCATATTTTCCAAGCCCCACGGCAAGACGGGCGTGAAATACGACAAACGCCGCTATTAGCGGCGCAATCGGATCGCGATTATGTTCGGCAAGCTCAAGGACTGGCGGCGCATGGCAACCGGCTAAGACAGATGCCCAAAGGTGTTCCTGTCGGTCATCGCTTTGGCAGCAACCGTCATCTACTGGCTATGAGTCCTGAGCCTGGATTCAATTGCCTCATCAGTCAAACGGTTGCAACGGAGCCCTATTCGTTTGGGTTATTCGGATTTTTCAAATCTTCCTGAATAGTGCTGTCGCATTTTTGCGGGTGGTCCACACAACTCACCCGGCGCATATTTCGGAACACATACTATTTCTTCAGGAGCACACATGAGCACCAAGTATTTTGCACCAAAGGGTGGTCATCCCGGTCAGGAGCAATTGTTGACCGACCGCGCTGTTTTTACTGACGCTTATGCCGTGATTCCGAAGGGCACGATGCGGGACATTGTGACCAGTTACCTGCCGTTTTGGGAAGAAACGCGTCTGTGGGTGATCTCGCGACCGCTGAGTGGTTTTGCTGAAACCTTCTCGCAATACATCATGGAAGTTCAACCGGGTGGCGGCTCTGATCGACCCGAGACCGATCCCGAGGCCGAGGGCGTTTTGTTCATAGTCGAAGGTACAGCAACGTTGGTCGTCGAAGACAAGACCTATGATCTGACGCCCGGCGGCTATGCCTATCTGCCGCCAAAAAGTGAATGGACCTTACACAATCGTGCGGATGCTACGCTGCGGTTCCATTGGATTCGAAAGGCTTTCGAACCGGTCGAAGGGCTGGAAACTCCCGATGTTCTGATCCTCAACGAAAATGACATTGAGCCAACCCCAATGCCCGGGACAGACGGCAAATGGGCCACAACGCGATTTGTCGACCCAAGTGATCTGCGCCACGACATGCATGTAACCGTGGTGACGTTTGAGCCCGGCGCCGTCATCCCGTTTCTGGAAACCCATGTGATGGAACATGGTCTCTACGTTCTTGAGGGAAAAGCAGTCTATCGGCTGAACAATGACTGGGTCGAAGTTGAGGCAGGCGACTACATGTGGTTGCGCGCGTTCTGCCCCCAAGCTTGCTATGCAGGTGGGCCGGGCAAGTTCCGCTACCTGCTTTACAAGGACGTGAATCGGCATATGTCACTGCGACCCGCACATTCCGCGTACCCGCAGAACCAGCGCCTCAGGACGGCGGCCGAGTAACAATACCGCCGATTGCAAGGGTCAACAGATGAGCCGCCTCCATGACGAGGTGGCTTAATCTTTCGATTTCAGCCTCACTGACCCGGCTGGTTGGCCCGGAAACCGAAATTCCGGCAATCGCCTCTTTGTTGATATCGAAGACTGGCGCTGCAATACACCGCATGCCCGAGTTCTTCTCTTCGTCGTCGAATGAGAAACCCCTAGCCCTGATGCTTGCGAGGTCCTCCTTCAGCGCTCCAGGGTCGGTAATGGATCGGCTCGTGAATGCCTGTAACTCCACAGTGGCCAGCAGCCGGTCCAACCTGTCTTCGTCCATGTGAGCCAGCAGAGCCTTCCCAATTCCCGACGCGTGCATTGGTGATAGCGTTCCGGGTGGAAAGAACGCACGGATGCTGGCGTGGGTTTCCACCTGGCTCAGGAATAGCACCGAACCTTCCTTCTCGACGCCCAGATTAGCGGTCTCGCCTGTGGATTCCATCAATTTCCGCATGATTGGCCTGGCCCGGTCCACAAGGCTGGTTTGGCGCAGGAAACGTGAGCCGATTACAAACGCACGTGGACCTATGTGCCAAACCTGCTCGTTATGATCGAACTCTACAAGCCCCCTGCCTTCCAGTGTGATCAGTATTCGGTAAACGGTGGCTGGCGACTGTTTCAATTCATCGGACAGCGCGGTCAAAGCTTTGCCGCGCGTCTCGCTCAAATACTCAAAAACCTCCATCGCACGATCAAGAGATTTGATCGTGTTCTGCGCCGTCTTGTCGTCCCACCCCCGTGGTCTTCCACGGGCTTTCCGGCGGGATCCGGGGTCATTATCTCGAGAATCCATAAAAACCCTTTGACTAATTGTGAAAGACTAATTCACCATATGAAAAATATAACCCATTGACAACTATAAATTATATTCGCCTCTGGTTACTTTAATGGCTTTTTTCAAAAATATATCGGGGTGAGCGGCGGGAATCTACTGTGTGGTCAACGACGGAAGGAGACCACCCATGAGCTTTCAAAACCCTGTTTTCATCCCGGGCCCGACCAATATCCCTGAAAGCCTGCGCAAGGCCTGCGATATGCCCACGATCGACCATCGCTCGCCGCTGTTCGGACAAATTCTTCATCCTGCGCGCGCGGGTGTGCAGAAAATTCTGAAAAGCGACAGCGCCGAAGTCTTCATTTTCCCGTCGACCGGGACCGGAGGCTGGGAGACCGCATTGACCAACACCCTGTCCGCCGGTGACAAGGTTCTGGCGGCGCGCAACGGCATGTTCAGCCATCGCTGGATCGATATGTGCCAACGTCATGGGTTGAATGTCGAGATCGTCGAAACCCCATGGGGCGAAGGGCTGCCAGCCGATCGTTACGAAGAGATTCTGACCGCCGATACAAACCATGAAATCAAGGTTGTTCTTGCCACGCATAACGAAACGGCGACAGGCGTAAAGTCGGATATTGCTGCTGTGCGCAAAGCACTGAATGCTGCGGGGCACCCGGCCCTGCTGTTCGTTGATGGGGTGTCTTCAATCGCGTCCATGGACTTCCGCTTTGACGAATGGGGCGTCGATGTTGCCGTCACGGGTTCGCAAAAAGGGTTCATGCTGACGGCGGGCCTGGCCATCGTCGGCTTCAGCCAGAAGGCAATGGATGCGACCAAGACCGGCACCCTGCCCCGCACCTTCTTTGATGTACACGACATGGCAAAGGGCTACGCCAACAACGCCTATCCCTACACGCCAGCGGTTGGACTGATGAATGGCCTCAATCAGGCCTGCGATATGCTGCTGAGTGAAGGTCTGGAAAACGTTTTTGCCCGGCATCATCGGATCGCCGAAGGTGTTCGCGCCGCCGTAGGTGCCTGGGGGCTGGAGCTTTGCGCCGCCAACCCATCGGTGTATTCTGACACCGTAAGCGCGATCCGCACGCCTGACGGCTTCAATGCAACCGATATCGTCACACATGCAGCGGAAAAATACGGCGTTGCCTTCGGTGTGGGCCTTGGAGAAGTCGCCGGCAAGGTATTCCGGATCGGCCACCTTGGCAGCCTGACGGATGTTATGGCTCTGTCCGGAATCGCCACCGCAGAAATGTGCATGGCCGACCTCGGCCTGAACATCCAACTGGGTTCCGGCGTGGCCGCGGCACAAGAATACTACCGCGGTCATCCAGCGGAAGTTCAGAAGGACGCTGCATGATGAAGGATTGTAACATGTACATCCCAACGTATGAGGACATGCTCGCGGCGCATGATCGGATAAAACCTTTCATCCGCCGCACCCCGGTCCGCACTTCCGACTATCTGAACGAGTTGACCGGAGCGCAACTGTTCTTCAAGTGTGAGAACTTTCAGGAACCGGGTGCATTCAAGGTACGCGGTGCCACCAATGCGGTCTTCGGGCTTGATGACGAGCAGGCCAAGAAAGGCGTTGCGACGCATTCTTCGGGCAACCATGCCTCGTGCCTGTCCTATGCCGCAATGAAGCGGGGCATTCCCTGTAACGTGGTCATGCCGCGTACAGCGCCACAGGCAAAGAAAGACACGGTTCGACGCTACGGCGGGAAAATCACCGAATGTGAACCCTCGACCTCGTCTCGTGAAGCGACCTTTGCCGAGGTTCAGGCGGCCACAGGTGGGGATTTTGTACATCCCTACAACGATCCGCGTGTGATCGCGGGACAGGGAACGTGTTCGCGCGAGTTCATCGAGCAGACCGATGGTCTTGATGCGGTTGTCGCCCCAATCGGAGGTGGCGGCATGGTGTCCGGCACCTGCCTGACATTGTCTACTCTGGCTCCTGAAACTGCGATCATCGCGGCAGAACCCGAACAGGCCGACGATGCTTATCGAAGCTTCAAGGCTGGCCACATCATCGCCGATGATGCCCCAAAGACGATTGCCGACGGGCTGCTGGTCCCGCTGAAGGACCTCACCTGGCACTTCGTGTCAAACCACGTATCCGAGATCTACACCGCCTCGGAACAAGAGATCATCGATGCGATGAAGCTGACGTGGAAACACCTGCGGATCGTGATGGAACCATCCTCGGCCGTTCCGCTGGCCACAATCCTGAAGAACCCGGACGCTTTCAAAGGTAAGCGTGTGGGTCTGATCATCACCGGGGGCAATGTCGATCTGGACAAGCTGCCGTGGCTGAATGCGTGACAGTAACCCAACAGACATCAATCCCGACATAGGAATACGGAAATGAAAGATATGACCAATCTCGACAACTTCGAAGTAGGCTATGACATTCCGGCCAAGCCCGGAATGGATGAAGCAGATATCCAGACCCCCAGTCTGATTCTGGATCTCGACGCGCTTGAGCGCAACATCAAGAAGATGGGCGATTATGCCAAGGCTCATGGCATGCGTCACCGAGTGCACGGAAAAATGCACAAATCGGTGGACGTGGCCAAATTGCAGGAGAAAATCGGCGGAGCCGTCGGTGTCTGCTGTCAGAAAGTTTCCGAGGCCGAAGTCTTCGTGCGCGGTGGCATCAAGGACGTTCTGGTGTCGAACCAGGTGCGCGATCCCGCCAAAATCGACCGCCTTGCCAGCCTGCCGAAGCTGGGCAGCCGCATTATCGTTTGTGTTGATGATCTGGACAACGTCGCAGATCTTTCGGGTGCAGCGGTCGATCACGGGACACAGTTGGAAGTTTTCGTCGAAATCGACTGCGGAGCCGGCCGTTGCGGTGTGACCACGACACCCGCAGTGATCGAGATCGCCAAAGCAGTGGAAGCCGCCGACAACCTGAAATTCACCGGCATCCAAGCCTATCAGGGCGCGATGCAGCATCTCGACAGTTACGAGGCGCGCAAGGAAAAGCTCGACACCGCAATCGCGATGGTGAAAGACGCCGTTGAGGGCCTCAAAGCCGAAGGTATCGAATGCGAGCTGGTCTCGGGCGGTGGCACCGGTTCCTACTACTTTGAGGCCAACTCGGGCGTGTACAATGAACTGCAGTGCGGATCCTACGCGTTCATGGATGCCGATTACGGTCGCATCCTGGACAAGGACGGCAACCGGATCGACCAGGGCGAGTGGGAAAATGCCTTCTTCATCCTGACCAGTGTCATGAGCCACGCCAAAGCGGACAAAGCAATTGTCGACGCGGGTCTTAAAGCTCAGTCGGTTGACAGCGGTCTGCCAGTTGTCTTCGGGCGCGACGATGTCGAGTACATCAAGTGTTCGGACGAACATGGCGTTGTTATGGACCCGAACGGTGTGCTCAAGGTCAACGACAAGCTGAAGCTGGTGCCGGGACACTGCGACCCGACCGCAAACGTACACGATTGGTATGTTGGCGTTCGCAACGGCAAGGTCGAATCCGTTTGGCCGGTGTCCGCGCGCGGCCGCGCTTACTGATCCAACCTTACGTAGGTAGGGAGGTCTGACTCGGAGGAAGTCAGGTAGTCGCCTGTGTGTATGCTCTCCTTCCGGCGGTGGCACACGGGCGCACGAATTTTTGATTGGAGAAAGATATGCTGATCGTACCCGAGCGCGAGATCGCTGACCTCATGACCCGCCAAGCGGCCTTTGATGCCGTCGAACAGGTCTTTGCTGCCATGGCGTCCGGCGACGCCTACAATTTTCCCGTCGTGCGCGAAGCCATCGGGCACGAAGATGCACTATACGGCTTCAAGGGTGGGTTTGACCGCGCGGGCCTCACACTTGGCTTAAAAGCGGGTGGTTATTGGCCAAACAACCTAGAAAAACGTGGGCTGATAAACCACCAGTCCACCGTATTTCTTTTTGACCCCGACACTGGAAAGCCGTCGGCGATGGTTGGCGGAAATCTTTTGACAGCCCTACGTACTGCAGCGGCGTCCTCCGTGTCGATCAAACACCTCGCTCGTGCGGACGCCAAGGTCATCGGCATGATCGGCGCTGGCCACCAAGCGGCCTTTCAGCTGCGCGCGGCACTGGAACAACGCGTCTTTGAAAAAGTCATTGGCTGGAACTATCACCCCGAGATGTTGCCGAACATCGAAAAGGTCGCCAATGAAGCCGGTATTCCTTTTGAAGCGGTCGAACTTGACGGCATGACAGAGGCGGACGTGATCATCTCGATCACCTCAGCATTCGCGCCGTCGCTGATGGCGGACCACGTCAGCCCCGGGACGCATGTCGCCTGCATGGGAACGGACACCAAAGGCAAGCAAGAGGTGGAAGCCGCTCTGCTGACCAAAGCGTCAGTCTTCACTGACGAAGTCGCGCAATCAATCTCCATCGGTGAGGCGCAACACGCGGTCGCTCAGGGCCTGATCAAAGAAAGTGATGTGGCGCAGCTCGGCGCGGTAATCAACGGCACGAACCCGGGCCGGGCATCGGACGATCAGATCACCTTGTTCGATGGTACAGGTGTGGGACTTCAGGATCTTGCTGTTGCCGCGTCCGTGGTTGACCTTGCCGTTCAGAAAGGGATCGCAATCGAGGTCGATTTCTGATGCAAAACGGTAGCAACCTGCCCCATCGCCTTGTTGGTACATCCATTCCTAGTGTGCTGCTTAAGGCGACTAGTGGAAGCGATATCGACCTTTCGACGCGGACAGGTTGCACTTACTATTCGACATTCTGTCTGACGAAGACCTGAAGCTGCAAACTGCACTGTCGCTTCCGGCTTTCGAAGCTGGTGGCATGGCGCTGCTAGAGCGTTTTGCCATGGTCCTTCGTGATGGGCAAATTCTGCGTGTGCTCCATCCCATAACGAACCCTGCCGGGAACGCGGAAACAGTTCTCAACTATCTCACCAACAAAGGCTGAGGTCAGCCAACAACGCATGTGCGATTGATCCCGCCCTTTGCGGGCCGGTTCAGCACGTTTGCAGCACAACTTTTTACTGGAGGAATTGAAATGGCTTTGGACGGGTCCAAAAAGGACATCGAACGACAGGCTGCGCTGGATTATCACGAGTTTCCCAAGCCGGGAAAACTGGAGATACGGCCAACAAAACCCATGGCCACGGCCCGTGACCTGTCCCGAGCCTATTCACCGGGTGTGGCCGAGGCGTGCACAGAGATTGCGACCGATCCGGCCCTTGCCACGCGCTATACAGCCAAGCGCAACCTTGTTGCCGTAATCTCGAATGGCACGGCCGTTCTTGGGCTTGGCAATATCGGGGCGCAGGCGTCAAAGCCCGTGATGGAAGGCAAGGCTGTACTGTTTAAGAAATTTGCCGGAATTGACTGCTTTGATATTGAGGTCGACGAAGCCGATCCTGAAAAGCTGGCGGATCTGGTGTGTCGCCTGGAGCCAACCTTTGGTGCGGTGAACCTTGAAGACATCAAAGCCCCGGATTGCTTTACGGTCGAACGTCTCTGTCGCGAACGCATGGGAATTCCGGTGTTTCATGACGATCAGCACGGCACCGCCATTGTGGTTGCCGCTGCCGCCCAGAATGCGCTGCGCATCGCGGGCAAACGGCCCGAAGATATTCGGATTGTGGCACTTGGCGCCGGCGCGGCCGGCGTCGCATGCCTTACGATGCTCAATAAAATGGGCGTTCCACTTAAGAACATGACCGTGTTCAACCGCTCGGGCGTAATTCACGAAAACAGCGAAAACCTTGCACCGGAACAGGCGATCTTCGCCAACGCGGTCGAGGGCACCACGCTCGAGCAAGCACTGAAAGGTGCGGATATGTTTCTTGGCCTGTCCGGTCCGGGAGCGCTTGCGGCAGATCTGGTCGGCAAAATGGCGGAGAAACCCATTATTTTTGCGCTCGCGAACCCGGTTCCGGAAATCATGCCGGAAGAGGCACGGGCGGCAGCGCCCGGGGCGATGATCGCGACCGGCCGGTCGGATTTCCCCAATCAGGTCAACAACGTACTGTGTTTCCCCTTCATCTTTCGCGGGGCGCTGGATGCAGAGGCCAAGGAAATCAACGATGCAATGAAGCTGGCTTGCGTCGATGCAATCGCGTCTCTGGCTCGTCAGACCACTTCGGCAGAAGTCGGTGTAGCCTACGAGGGCGAAGAACTGACGTTCGGCCCGGATTACCTGATCCCCAAACCCTTTGATCCCCGCCTTTTGCCGACGGTTGCCGTAGCTGTGGCCAAAGCTGCAATTGAATCTGGAACCGCCCGTCGCATTCTTGATCTCGACGCGTATCATCAGACGCTTGAGGCCGAGGTGTTCAAGTCATCGCAGATTATGCGCCGCGTCTTCGAAGCGACGCGGAAATCAAAGCGTCGGATCGTCTTTGCCGAGGGAGAGGACCATCGTGTCCTGCGCGCCGCGCAGGCCTTGGTGGAAGACAGAGTTGACACCCCCATCCTCGTCGGTCGCCCCGAAGTCATCACACAGCGTCTTGAAAGAGCCGGAATGACCATAAGGCCAAATATCGATTTTGAGATCGTGAACCCGGAATGTGACCAACGCTATCGCGACTATTGGCGGGCCTATCATACGCAAATGCAGCGCCATGGGGTCACGCCGGATCTCGCCAAGGCGATCATGCGCACAAACACGACAGCGATCGCCGCGACGATGGTTCATCTCGGAGATGCGGACAGCATGGTTTGTGGCGCTGTTGGCCAATATCACTGGCACCTGAACTACGTCTCTCAGATGCTGCAAACAGACCAGCTGTCCCCTGCCGGAGCATTGTCGCTGGTGATCCTCGATGACGGACCGCTGTTTGTTGCGGATACCCACGTGAATGTAGAACACACGCCGGAAACTCTGGCGCGAACGGTCATTGCGGCCGCGCGGCACGTCCGGCGCTTTGGGTTGGAACCACGCGTTGGTCTGTGCTCGGGCTCTCAGTTTGGCAATCTCGACAGCCGTTCCGGTCGTACCATGCGTGCGGCGCTGGACATTCTGGACGACGAACCCTGCGATTTCGAATACGAAGGCGAAATGCACACAGATGCCGCCCTTGATCCGGAGCTGCGCGAAAAGCTATTGCCCGGCAATCGCCTGACCGGTCGCGCAAACGTTCTGATCTATGCCAACACGGATGCGGCAGGAGCGGCCCGCAATCTTTTGAAAAGCGCGGCAGACGGCCTTGAGGTCGGCCCTATCCTGATGGGCATGGGCAATCGCGCCCATATCGTGACGCCTGGAGTGACCCCGCGTGGACTGCTCAATATCGCGGCGCTGGCGGGAACAGACGTATCGACCTACGGCTAAAGATATCAGCCTGCTCTCTCGAATGAGCACCACGAAAAAAGCGGCGCGCCCCCCCGGCACGCCGCTTTTCTTTTTTTTGCGTTGGGATTCAGCGCATCACGCCAGATTCATCAGACGTGATCGTCATGCCCAATGGAGCCAAGACCGTGTCCGGCCATACCGCCAGAAACTTCTTCCGTCGCTTCGTCCGATAGCTCCTCGGGCAAAACAAGGTTCAAGATAATGGCGATGACCGCAGCGGGTAGGATACCCGATGTTGCTAGAACCTTTAACGTACCCGGAAGATACTGCAGTGCACCTGGTTCCAGTTGCAGACCCAAACCAAGGCTCAGGGAAATTGCAAAGATCACCATATTGCGGCGGTTCCAGTTCACATCGGACAGCATCGAGACACCGGCTGCAACCACCATGCCGAACATCACGATGACACCGCCGCCAAGAACTTCAATCGGGATCGACGAGATAATTGCGCCGATTTTCGGAACCAGCCCGCACAGTATCAGGAAGAGTGCGCCGATGGTCACCACCATCCGGCTCATGACCCCGGTCATGGCAATCAAGCCGACATTCTGACTGAACGAGGTGTTTGGCAACGCTCCAAAGAGACCAGAAATCGCGGTTCCGATACCATCAGCGTAAGTGGCACCCTGTATCTCCTTGTCGGTCGCTTCGCGCCCGGCGCCGCCTTTGGTGATCCCGGACACGTCCCCCACCGTCTCGACCGCCGAGACAAAGGACATCGCGCAGAAACCGATGATGGCAGCGACCGAGAATTCAATGCCGAAATGCAGCGGATTCGGCAGTGCGAACGAAGCAGCGTTACCGACGTTACCCAAATTTACTTGTCCAAGGACGAATGCGACTGCGTAGCCGACCAGTAGGCCGATCAAAACAGCTGATACAGACAGCATACCACGCGCAAAGAACTTCAGTCCCAGTGTCACAACGATCACAATTCCGGCCATGAACCAGTTCAGGCCCGAGCCATATTCCTCGGTGCCGATGGCAGGAACACCTCCAGCGGCGTATTGAACGCCGACCTTAACAAGAGCCAATCCGATCATGGTTACCACAAGGCCCGTCACCAACGGCGGAAGCGCAAAGCGAATGCGCCCGATGAACAACCCAAGGAAGGCATGGAACAAACCACCGACGACGACACCGCCCATCAAAACGGCAATGGCATCAACGCCCTTTCCAACCACCAAGGGGATCATGATCGGGATGAAGGCAAACGAAGTCCCCTGCACGATGGGCAGCCGGGCGCCTACAGGACCCAGGCCAATGGACTGAAACAAAGTGGCGACACCCGCAAAGAACATCGACATCTGAATCATGTAGATCATCTGTGGAAAATCGGGACTGTTTGAACCGAACCCGAATCCGGCCGCGCCACAAACGATAATGGCTGGCGTGACGTTGGACACGAACATCGCCAGCACATGCTGAATTCCCAGCGGAACCGCTTTGATCAGCGGTGGCGTGTAATTCGGATCGCGGAGCTGTTCCGGCGTTCCGATGGATGCATCTGACATTTTGTCTTTCCTCCCTTGAGATACGTTGGCCGGCTCCTCTTCCGGCAACGTTCCTCATTCCGTGATTGCAAAAGCCTCCTCGAACCAATGCTCTTCGAGGTTGGGCCCGGCTCCAATTCGGTCGACCACCGCAAATAGTCCGGGCGCATGAAGTGGGGTCAGCACGCCATGCCAAGTGTTGCGATGATAATTTACGCCCTGTCCGGGCGCTGTTTTGAATGCGATGGGCCTCCCCGGCGTTCCGTCTTCGTCCGGGGCCACAACCACAACAAAAGGCTTATCGGACAAGGGCAGAAAGGCCTGGCTACCATCTGGGTGACGCTCAACCATTTCCAGTTTGATCGGCAGGCTGAAAGCCTCGGACTGAAACACGCTGATCCCAGCGCGCCCGTCATGGAAATCCAGCGCGGCGCGGTCGTGGTACCGCGCGCACTTGCCCTGATTGATGAGTTTGTCGACTTGGCCCGACGCTTCGATGACATTACCAAACGGCGCAAAGGCCTCGGCCGTCAGAGGCTGGAGTTTCAATGCGGTCGTCATTCCGCAAACTTCTCGATCAGGCGCAATTCGGCGATCCGCTCGACCTGACGGCAGGCTTCGGCAAATTCGGTGTCGCGGTCACTGTCAATGCGGCGGTGAAAAGCGTCTAGAATGCTGGCCTTGGTGTTGTCCTTGACCGCGATAATAAACGGAAAGCCAAATTTGGTCGTGTAAGCCTCGTTCAACGCCGTGAACGTCGCACGTTCTTCATCGGTCAACATGTCCAGGCCGGCACCGGCCTGCTCCGCCGTGCTTTCCTTGGTCAGACGACCGGCCGCAGCAAGCTTGCCGGCCAGATCCGGGTGTGCAGTCAGAACACCGAGGCGCTGTTCGCTAGTGGCCGTCCGGAATACACGCGCCAGTGCGTTGTGAACACCGGCTGCATTGTCATGCGTCGGTCCCAGCTCCAGTTCAAATGCACCTTCTGCAATCCATGGGCTGTGTTCAAACACACCGCCGAACTCGGCGACAAAGGATTGCTGATCCATTTCAGACGGGGTCAGGCGTTGCATTGGTGGGTGCTCCTTTGCCCAGTGATCAGCGATCTGTTCGCGTGTGGCGAACCAGACGCCCTCATGCTTCATGAAGTGTTCCAACGCGCGTTTCAGCGCCATCGCGCGTCCCGGGCGACCAATTAACCGGCAGTGCAGTCCAATCGACAGCATCTTCGGCGCACCAGCTTCACCCTCGGCATAGAGCATGTCAAAGCTGTCTTTGAGATAGCTCTCGAACTGTTCGCCATTGGTGTAGCCCGCCTGGATCGCAAAACGCATATCGTTGCAATCCATTGTGTAGGGCATGATCAGCTGATCCTTACCCCCTGCCTTTACCCAGTACGGTAAATCATCGGCGTAGCTGTCAGCGATATAGGCAAAGTCGCCTTCTTCAGCGGCCAGATCGACTGTATTCATCGAACAGCGACCCGTGTACCAACCGCGCGGCGGTTGGCCCGTGACCTCGGCATGCAGCCGAATTGCTTCCCGGATCTGGGCGCGCTCTTCTTCTGCGTCCATGTCCTTGTGTTCAATCCACTTGAGACCGTGGCTGGCGATCTCCCAGCCCGCATCCTTCATCGCCGCTACCTGCGCCGGTGCGCGGGCAAGCGCGGTCGCGACGCCATAGACGGTAACAGGCAGATCCTGCAAAAGATGATGCACCCGCCAGAACCCGGCGCGGCTGCCATATTCGTAGATCGACTCCATATTCCAGTGCCTTTGCGCCGGCCACGGCGCAGCACCAGTGATCTCGGACAAGAACGCCTCAGACGCGGCATCGCCGTGCAAAACGTTGTTTTCGCCGCCCTCTTCATAGTTCAGTACAATCTGAACTGCGATCTTGGCATCATTGGGCCAGTTGGCTTTAGGCACTTGCCCACCATAACCGGTCATGTCTCGTGGATAGCGCGTCACATCAGTTTCCTTTTTCTTCTTTTGATCCTTACCCCAAATAATCTGAGATGTTTTTCAAAAAATACGGAAAACAGCTTCGAACAGACTGCCTTTGCCTCTTGCAAGGTGATCGGATTAGTAACGTCTTAACTATTGGAGAGGCACAAATGACTGGATACCTTTCAACACATGTTCTGGATACGGCTCGGGGGTGTCCCGCTGAAGGCTTGAAAATTGAACTTTTTCGGGTCGAAGGCACAGAGCGCACCTTGCTGAAAACTCTGATCACCAATGACGATGGCAGGACCGACGAACAGATTCTGCCCGAAACAGAGTTTTCAACAGGCGAGTACGAACTGGTCTTCTACGCCGGAGAATACCTGGATGCCTCTGGCACCCCGCCTGAGGACCCCCGTTTTCTGAACGTCATCCCGATCCGCTTTGGAATGTCTGAGCACTCGCATTATCACGTCCCACTGCTTCTTTCGCCCTTCGGTTACTCGACCTATCGCGGCAGCTGAGCGACTTACCGGGACGTATTTGCTGCGGCAATCGATGATCCGATACGTTCTATTATGAACTCCATGAATAGCCGTGTTTTGGGATCCTGCATCCGGCGGTGCGTAAAAAGACATGCCATTTGAATCGGTTCCGGCGGCGTTTTTTCTGCCACCGGAACCAGGTTTCCGGCCTTAAGGTGCTGAGCTACCTCAAATACTGGCTTCAACGCGATGCCATGACCGGCAAGGGCCCAGTCCGTCAACACGTCGCCGTCGTCTGACTCGTAGCGTCCGGACACACGGAACCGTTTTGGTCCCGTGTCGGTTTTTAAGAGCCATTGGAATTCCGTCGCGCCCGGAAAGCGTAAATTAAGGCACTCATGCTCATCTGTGATAATATCGTCGCCACTTTGAGGCATCCCACGTTGCTTGATGTATTTCGGCGATGCACAAAGAACTCTCTCAACATCAGCAATCTTGCGAATTCGTAGATTGCTGTCCTCAGGCTGACCAAGAAAAAAGGCCAGGTCCAGACCTTCGGTCGTCAGATCCACATTTCGATCGGTCAGCCGCAGCCTAACACTCACCTCAGCATACTCGGCGAGGAACTTGGGCACCTGTGGAGCTATTAAACGCCGACCGACGCCCAGTGGTGCGGCAACGTAGAGTGACCCTTTCAGGTTCTCTGTCAAGTTGACGATCTGAGCTTCCGCGCTTTCCACCGCCTCAAGGATTTCGGCTGCTCCCCTATAGAAAGATTTTCCTTGCTCAGTGGGCGTCAGGCTGCGTGTCGTGCGTTGAAACAGTCGCACCCCAAGATGCTCTTCCAATTGCGCAATTCGCGCAGAAGTCACGGCAGGTGAAACCCGCAGATCGCGGCCGGCGGCAGACATGCTACCCAACTCGTAAACGCGGACAAAGGTTCTGATGTTATCAAGATAGGACATTATTTTGTGTTTTTTGATACTGCTTGGTCTTTACCAGCAATACCAGAATAAAGCAGTCTCGCATAGAGTGGTTGGAACCAAAGATTCTTAGGAGCAAAGCCATGTATGACCTGGCCGTAATGTGGGAGTGGATCGCCTTTTCCGTCCGCTGGCTGCATGTGATCACCGCGATGGCGTGGATTGGAGCGTCGTTTTACTTTATCGCGCTTGACCTCATGCTCAAGCCGAACCCTGCACTGCCGGAAGGGGCCTACGGCGAGGAATGGGAAGTGCACGGGGGCGGGTTCTATCACACCGTCAAATACCTCGTGGCGCCCGCACGCATGCCCGAGCATCTGACCTGGCACAAATGGCAGAGTTATACGACGTGGCTCTCTGGCGCGGCCTTGCTCATGATCATCTACTGGGTTGGGGGCGAACTATTCTTGCTTGATCCAACCAAAGTGGATCTGTCGCTTTGGCAGGGGATTCTGATCTCTGGCGGATCGCTGACAATTGGTTGGCTGCTTTACGATCAGATGTGCAAATCGAAGTTGAGCGATCACCCGACCGTTCTGATGCTGCTGCTGTTCGTGATCCTGGTGATCATGTCCTGGGGCTATAACCAGATCTTCACGGGCCGCGCTGCGCTTTTGCATCTTGGTGCCTTCACAGCGACGATCATGACGGCCAATGTGTTCTTCCAGATCATGCCGAACCAGCGGATCGTCGTTGAAGACCTTAAGGCCGGTCGCACCCCAGACGCGAAATACGGGAAGATCGCCAAGGTGCGTTCCACGCACAATAACTATCTGACCTTACCGGTCGTGTTCCTGATGCTGTCGAACCACTATCCGCTGGCTTTCGGCACCGAGTATTCGTGGATCATCGCCAGCCTGATCTTCCTGACTGGTGTCACCATCCGTCATTACTTCAACACGATGCATGCAACCGGAAAAGGCCCTCACTGGACCTGGGCTGTCACGGTTCTGCTTATGGTCGTAATTGCCTGGCTGTCTTCGGTCAGAAACGGTGAGACCTGGGAAGACGCCGAAGCGCGCGAAATGACGCCATATGAGCAGAAATATGCGTCAGCCGCCGGTTTCGAGGAAGCCTACGATACTGTTCTGGGCAACTGTTCAATGTGTCATGCCCGAGAACCGGTTTATGGCACGATGAAATGGGCCCCAAAGAAAGTCTACCTCGAAACACCCGGCGATGTGGCGCGTCAGGCCGACCAGATTTACCTGCAGGCCGGGATCAGCCACGCAATGCCACCGCCATCTGCGGTTCAAATGGATGACGAAGCACGCCAGACAATCATCGCATGGGTGCGCGAAGTCAGGGATCAGTAGGCATCCATCCAGTGATCACCGACAGACAAATTAGGTAATTTCACCAAACTCTGCGTACTACTCAAAAAATCTTTTGCTGTGTTGCGCAATATGTTCGACGAACAGACGCACCTTTGGGTCCTGAAGCTTTTTGTGTGGATAAAGACATCCGAAAATCGTTGGCAACGGGGGCGTGTTGGGCAAAACTTCAACCAACCGACCATCTTCAAGAAACTCGCGCACATCAAATCGCGGCTTGTTGACGATCCCCCTACCCGCCAAGGCCCAGTCGGTCAGGACGTCACCGTCATCTGCATCATACTTGCCCCGAACCTCAAGTTTTCGCGGGCCCATGTCGGTGCGGAGCGTCCAGAAATATTCGGGTGATCTGGGGTAGCGCAGCAACAGGCAATTATGGGGCGTATGCAACAGGTCATCAGGTGTCTTGGGCACACCAAATTGCGATAGATACTCTGGCGACGCACATAGAACGCGATCACAGTCCGCGAACTTCCGCAGTTTCATCGTGGAGTCGTCCAGATCGCCAATGAAAAAGGCAATGTCCAGACCGTCGGCCAGAATGTCCACCTTGCGGTCGGACAGTCGCATCCGAATCTCTGTCTCGGGGTAGCGATCCGAGAAATCCGGAACCAGTGGCGCAACGATTCTGCGCCCAACTCCAAGCGGTGCGGTTATGCGAATCGCGCCTCGCGGGGCGTCTGAAAAGCTGGCGACACGCGCCTCGGCATGATCGAGCGCAAGCAGAACGGCCTTGGCCTCATCGTAAAAAACCGATCCAACTTCGGTTGGTGTCATTGACCTGGTCGTTCTGTTGAACAGTCGCACGCCCAAATGGTTCTCAAGCTCTTTCAACCGTTTGCTGGCCACAGCCGGGGTTAACCGCAGGTCGCGCCCGCCGGATGTAATGCTGCCCAGCTCCATCACTCTGACAAAAACACGCAGGCTTTCGATGTACGACATTCGATCCTCTCCTTGCAGAAAGACTGCGCCATGGCGTTTTCTTTTTCAACGATCTGTTGAAAGTATTTGCCGTTTCCGGCGATTTTAAGACTCAATCGTTGCGCCTATGGTCCCCCAGATCACCCACCTGACAGGCAGGGGCATAGGGAGAATACCATGACGCATCGCACCGACATCCAATTTGTCCTGAATGGCAAGGATGTGTCCGTTCCAAACGTATCAGCAGACCAGACGCTTTTGGACTTCTTGCGGTTGGAACGTCGGCTGACAGGCACAAAAGAAGGTTGCGCCGAAGGCGACTGCGGCGCGTGCACCGTGCTTGTCGGTCGGCTTGGCAATGCAGGGCTGGTCTATGTTCCCGTGAATGCCTGCATCCGGTTTCTTGCCTCGGTCGATGGCTGTCATGTCGTAACAGTGGAGCACTTGTCCGGCCCGGACGGTCGTCTGCACCCGGTTCAACAAGCGATGATCGATCATCACGGCAGCCAGTGCGGGTTCTGCACGCCGGGTTTCGTCATGGCGCTTTATGCGATGTGGATGCAAACGCCTGAGCCGACCGAGACACAGGTCGAAACCGCGTTGCAAGGCAATCTGTGCCGCTGCACCGGGTATGAACCGATCATCCGCGCGGCTGTTGCCGTCAGCCGCTATGGCACCCCTGCGTCGGACCACCTGAACACCGAACGTGAAACCATGACCGCGCGTCTGACCGCCCTCAAAGACGGACGGCGCGTTGTATCCGGGCCAGAGGATAACCTGAGCATTATCCCGTCCAGCATTGATGATCTTGCCGAGTGTCTGCAGACCTATCCAAACGCAACAATCGTGGCTGGTGCCACGGATGTAGGGCTTTGGGTCACCAAATTCCTGCGCAACATCGGGCCTGCCATCTTCACCGGTCATCTCGAAGACCTGAAAACAGTCGAAAGACAAGGTTCCCTCCTCCTGATTGGTGCTGGCGCCAGCTACACCGATTGCCAGGAACTTCTGTCTGTGCACCTGCCACACCTGTCCTCCTACTGGGATCGCATCGCAGGGTGGCAGGTGCGGAATATGGGAACTGTTGGCGGGAATATCGCCAACGGCTCCCCTATCGGGGATACGCCACCGGTTCTGATCGCGCTTGGCGCAGAAATCACACTGCGGCGCGGTTCCGAAAGCCGGACGCTGCCTCTGGCTGATTTCTTCATCGACTACGGCAAGCAAGACCGCCAACCCGACGAATTTGTCGCAAGCATCCGCGTGCCTCTGCCCGGACCCAACGATCTGGACGCTGCCTACAAGATTTCCAAGCGTCGTGACGAAGACATCTCTTCCGTCGCTGCGGGTATACATATGACGACCACAGACGGCACCATCAGCAATGCGCGCATTGCATTCGGCGGTATGGCCGCCACGCCCAAGCGTGCGGCTGCGGCCGAAGCCGCGCTGAACGGTCAACCCTGGGCGCGCGAAAGCTTTGAAGCTGCCGCCGTAGCACTGGCAGAGGATTTCAGCCCTCTCACCGATTGGCGTGCATCGTCCGACTACCGAATGCTGTCTGCCCAAAACCTTCTGCGTCGGTTCTTCCTTGAAAACGACGCCAAAACCGACACCCCCGTTCAACTGGCTTGCGCCTAATTAGGAGACGAGAAAATGAAAGATAACGTTTCCATCATTGGATCAGCCCACACCAACGTCAATCATGACAGTGCGATCAAGCATGTCACCGGCCGGGCCGACTACACCGACGATATTGCACAGCCCGAAGGCACATTGCACGCATATCTTGGTGTCTCTGACGTCGCGCATGCCAAGCTTTTGGGCATCGATTTCACCGACGTTCTGGCCACATCCGGCGTTGTCGGCGTACTGACCGCAGACGACGTGCCGGGGGCCAATGATATCAGCCCGACACATCTGAACGACGAGCCGGTTTTCCCGACCGACGCCATTCAGTTTCACGGGCAGCCTTTGTTTGCCGTTGTAGCGGAAACCCGTGACATTGCACGCCGGGCCGCAGAACTGGCAAAGATCGAATACGAAACCCTGCCTCACGCGCTGGACCCGATTGCCGCGCAGGAAGCCGGTTACCCGCATGTCACAGCCCCCCTCAAGCTGGAACGCGGCGACGTCGCCCCGGCGCAGGCCGCGGCACCAAACCGGATCAAAGGCCGCATGAACGTTGGCGGCCAGGATCACATGTACCTCGAGGGTCACATCGCCTTTGCCATTCCGGGCGAAGACGACGATGTGGTCGTGCATTGCTCCACCCAGCACCCGTCCGAAGCGCAGCATATGGTGGCGCATGTTCTTGGGGTACCGTCCAACGCCGTTGTCGTTAACGTGCGCCGCATGGGCGGCGGATTTGGTGGCAAAGAAAGCCAGATGAACCTGTTCTGCGCTGTTGCCGCTATGGCTGCCAAAAAGTGGAACCGCGCCGTGAAAATCCGCCCTGATCGGGATCAGGACATGACGGCGACGGGAAAACGTCATGACTTCGTAATCGACTATGACGTCGCCTTTGATGACGACGGCCGTATTCAGGCGGTCGAAGGCAGCTTTGCCGCGCGCTGCGGGTTCTCGGCGGACTTGTCCGGCCCTGTGACCGACCGGGCGCTTTTCCACGCGGATAACGCCTATTTCTATCCGAATGTGCGCCTGAACAGCCATCCGATGAAAACCAACACTGTGTCCAATACCGCGTTCCGCGGGTTTGGCGGGCCACAGGGCGTGATCGCAGCAGAGCGGATGATCGAAGAAATCGCCTATGCCACCGGGCAGGACCCGCTGGATGTGCGCAAAGCGAATTTCTACGGCACCGAAGATCGCAACATAACGCCGTATCACCAAGTGGTCGAAGACAGCATCCTCGACCGGTTGATCGGAGAATTGGAAGAGACATCGGAATACCGCCAACGCCGTCAGGACATCATTGAATTCAACAAGACATCGCCAATCCTGAAAAAAGGCATCGCGCTTACACCGGTCAAGTTTGGCATTTCGTTTACCGCGACCTGGTACAATCAGGCTGGCGCACTGGTGCATGTCTACAATGACGGTTCGATCCACCTGAACCACGGTGGTACCGAAATGGGGCAAGGTCTAAACACCAAGGTTGCGCAGGTCGTGGCTGAGGCCTTTCAGGTTGACTTCAGCCGGATCAAGATTACCAAAACAACCACCGAGAAGGTTCCGAACACCTCGGCCACTGCAGCCTCCAGCGGGACCGACCTGAACGGCATGGCCGCGTTGAACGCGGTCGAGCAGATCAAAGCGCGTCTGGTAAAGTTCGCAGCCGAGAACTGGAACGTCACCCCTGAGGAGGTGGCCTTCCACGCCAATCAGGTGTTCATCGGCGACGAAGTTCTGCCCTTCGATGCGTTCATCAAACAAGCCTATCTGGCACGTGTGCAGCTGTCGGCGGCCGGGTTCTACAAAACCCCCAAAATCCACTGGGACCGGGACAAGGGACAAGGCCGTCCGTTCTACTACTACTCTTACGGCGCTTCGTGTTCCGAGGTGACGATTGACACCCTGACAGGTGAGTACCGGGTAGAGCGTACTGATCTATTGCACGACGTTGGCCGCTCGCTGAACCCAGTACTCGACAAGGGGCAGGTCGAAGGTGCCTTTATTCAGGGAATGGGGTGGCTGACCACCGAAGAACTTTGGTGGGACGATGCAGGCCGCCTGCGCACGCATGCACCGTCGACATACAAAATTCCGCTCGCCTCGGATCGCCCGCGCATCTTCAACGTGAACCTCGCTGACTGGTCGGAAAACCGTGAGTTGACCATCAAACGGTCCAAGGCGGTTGGTGAACCTCCGTTCATGCTGGGAATCTCGGTATTCGAAGCGCTGTCGATGGCTGTGGCCTCTGTTGCCGATTACCGGGAATGCCCACGCCTGGACGCTCCGGCCACCCCTGAGCGTGTCCTGATGGCTGTTACGCGGCTGCAGGAAGTTTCCTGAGCCATGGCTGCCCTGGGTTCTCTGAGCGAATTTCTATCCGCGAAGCATTGCGTGATCCACGTTGCGCTGACGCGCGTGCGCGGGTCCTCTCCGCGCGATGAAGGCACTGAAATGTTCGTGGCGCCCGGCGCACTGTGGGGAACCATCGGCGGTGGGCAACTTGAGTATATTGCTATCAACGCCGCACGGGACATGCTGCGCGACGGCGCGCTGCACCAAGATCTGGATGTGCCCCTTGGCCCTGAAATCGGGCAATGCTGCGGCGGACGGGTCGAGATGAAACTGTCTCGCATGCGCGTGTCGGACAAATGGGCCGCAACAGAACGCGCGACCCAACGCGAAGATGCTTTGCCCCATGTGTATGTCATGGGTGCGGGCCACGTTGGACGTGCGCTGGCCAATCAACTTCAGCATCTGCCAGTGCGCTGCATCCTCGTCGATACCCGGCCCGAAGAGATTGAGCTTTGCACAGCCAATGTCGAATCCCGGGTCAGCGCACTCCCCGAAGCCGATATCTGGGGGGCGCCCGCGGGCAGTGCCTTTATCATTCTGACCCATGATCACGGGCTGGATTTCCTGCTCACGTCCGCAGCACTTGAACGTCAGGACGCCGCTTATGTGGGGATGATCGGTTCCGCCACAAAGCGGGTAAAGCTGAGAAACTGGGCGAACAAACACTGTGACGGACAGTCTATCGAACACTTGAAATGCCCCATCGGGGCAAGCGGTAGCCGCGACAAGCGGCCCAGCGTCATCGCCGCCTTCGTGGTGGCCGAGGTGATGGCTGAATTGACCTCTGAAACTGCCGCGACCGCCCCGACCGGGGCAAACCAGGCGCCCTTGCAGGCCCACCATCACGACCGGAAAGGGAGATCGGCCTGACATCTGTCGGGCCATTCCGGCACATCAGAGGAGGAGACCGTCATGGACGGGAGGACCTACGACTACAAGCTGTTTACCCGCAGCGATTTCAGCGCTTTTTGGGCGCTGTTTACCGACAACCTTGTGAACCTGCTGATCCTGTCAGGAGTTTGCCAGTTCGTGTTCCAGATGCCGGCGGAAATCGTCTTTGGCCGCATCGTTCCCGGGGCGGCCATCGCGATTTTGGCCGGGGTTGCTGTTTACACATACCTCGCCAAATATGCCGCGAACAAGCAGGGTAAGGATGTAACCGCCTTGCCGTACGGCATCTCGACGCCGGTTATGTTCGTCTACCTGTTCGGTGTGATAGGACCCATCTACTGGGCCACAAATGACCCAATGCTGGCATGGCAAGTGGGCATCGGCGCCGGGTTCATGGGCGGCATCGTTGCGGCTTTGGGCGCCATCGTGGGGCCATATCTTAAACGGATCACACCACGCGCCGGGATGCTGGGCACGCTTTGCGGCATCGCCTTGGTCTTCATTGGCTCCGTGCCGCTGGCCGAAGTTTTCGAAAACCCCATCATCGGCTTCACGTCACTACTGTTCATCCTTTGGGGTCTGATCGGTCGGTTCCGCCTTCCGGGTAACGTACCAGCCGGTCTTGTTGCGATTGCTGCCGGTACCGTGATTGCTATCATTCTTGGTGAGTCCAAGATCGACGTAAGCGGCATCGGCTTCTATCCTCCGATTCCCTATATCGGCGACCTCATCGCTGGCGTGCAGTACCTGTTCGCAAACCCCGAGCTGTTCCTGGTGCTGATCCCCGTGCAAATCTACAACTTCATCGAAACCATGAACAACGTGGAGTCGGCCGAAGCAGCTGGGGACCACTACCCGGTCGGATTGTGCCAGGTGACGGATGGTGCGGGTACGATGCTGGGTGCGCTGTTTGGCTCGCCTTTCCCGACAACCGTTTACATCGGTCACCCGGCCTACAAGCGGCTTGATGCGCACGCAGGCTACATCGTCGGTGTGGCTGTTGTAATCGCTGCGGCAGCTTTCCTCGGCTTCCTGTCATTCCTTGCAGGCCTGATCCCGATTGCTGCCGCCGCACCCGTTCTGGTCTTTGTCTCTGTGAGCCTGATCACCAATACGGCATGGGCTGTGAAGCCGATGCACATGGCTGCCGTGTCCTTTGCGATCCTGCCCCACATCTCGGCCTTCCTGATGGTCAAATGGGGATCATTGATGAATGCGCTGCGCAGCACCGGTGTCGAAGGTTTGCCCGCGCTGGGTGACGAAGGCCTGACTGCGGCCCTTCTGATGGAAGGCGCCCATTACGAGGGTCATCTTGCCCTGAGCCAGGGTGCGATCATTACCGGTCTGATCTGGGGTGCCATTGTGGCTGATGTGATCGACGGACGCTTTCGGATGGCAGGGTTGTTTGCTGCGGCAGGCGGGCTGATGTCGTCCGTCGGGATCATTCACTCCTACACGCTGCAGATGCCGCAGTTTGACGGGATCACCGTCGGCTACCTGATCATTGGCGCATTCTTGTACCTCTACCCGATATTCGCACCCAAAGAGGACCTCGAACATCGCGTTATCGTACCTGACGAGCCCGATCTGATCGACGACGACTCGCCTGCACAACAGGCCTGACCCATAGCGGGGCAGTCGCATGACTGCCCCCTACCCATCCCCTACCCTATGAACGAGACCATTCATGACACAGAGATTGCTGCGCGGTCGTCTACTGACCTTTCATCGCGAACCCGAGAGCGGTGAAGATTCCGGCGCGTATACTTATCTTGAGGACGGCGCCCTGCTGATCCAGGACGGGATCATCCAGAATGCCGGCCCGTTCGCCGAGATCAGCGTAAAAGCCGGGGAAGTGCCGGTGACAGACCATCGTCCGCACCTGATGATGGCCGGTTTCATCGACACGCATATTCACTTCCCGCAAGTGCAAGTGATCGCCTCGTGGGGCGCGCAGCTTTTGGACTGGCTGAACAACTACACCTTCCCGGAAGAGACCCGCTTCGCTTCGGACGAACATAGCGCCCTCATGGCGCGGGCATTCTTCGATCAGCTCGTTACCCACGGCACCACGACCGCCGTGGCCTATTGCTCGGTCCACAGGACATCGGCGGACGCTTTCTTTACCGAAGCAACCAGACGAAACATGCGCATGCTTGGCGGCAAAGTCCTGATGGATCGCAATGCGCCAGAGGGCCTGCAGGACACACCGCAATCCGGATACGATGACACCAACGCCCTGATCGCGGACTGGCACGCGAAGGGTCGCAACGGCTATGTCATCACCCCTCGGTTCGCGATCACATCAACGCCGGAACAGATGGCAATGGCACAGGCGCTCGCGCGGGAGCATCCGGACTGCCACATCCAGACGCACCTGTCGGAAAACAAGGATGAGATCGCCTTTACCAAGCAACTCTACCCACAAGCGCGCGATTATCTGGATGTCTATCAGTCTTACGGCCTGCTGGGACAAAAGACATTGCTGGGTCACTCCATCCACCTGGAGTCGCGCGAGATCGACGCGCTTGCCGAAACCGGCGCGCATCCCGTTTTCTGCCCGACCTCGAACCTGTTTCTTGGCAGCGGCCTATTTGACCATGGGGGTCTGAGGGCACGCGGTATCGCAAACGGAATTGCAACAGATGTTGGTGCTGGCACCAGTTACTCGATGCTCCAAACTCTCAACGAAGGTTACAAGATCCTGCAATTGCAAGGATTGGCCCTGCATCCACTGCAAGCCTTCCATTGGGCAACACATGGAAATGCCTGTGTTCTGGGTCTGGAAGACAAAATCGGCAATCTCGATCCCGGAACCGAGGCGGACGTCGTTATCCTGAACGCGCGCAGCACACCAGCCATGGCCCTGCGCATGGATCGCGTCGGTAGCCTAGCAGAGGAATTATTTGTTTTGCAGATGATGGGAGACGATCGCGCGATCGAGGAAGTCTACGTCTCAGGATCTCCAAGCAAGTCTACCTCTGACCGGAGTGCTCTGGCCCATCTTGCATTGGACCTAACATAATTTAGGTGCTGTCAGACGAATTCGAACCAGTCTCAGTTTGCCGCGCAAACCGTGAACCTATCCGGAGCAAAGTTGACGCCACTCGGCAAGAGCGGCGGTGCGTGTCAGCTTGAAGGTGTGCCGGCTAGTTAGCGATCTTTCCTGGTTGAAATGGTTATAGACGGAGGAGTGGACGGCAGCGAATGTCTGTAAACTGCGTATGCGCCTGAAACGCTGCATGGCGCGTTCGCGTCGTCGAAACGGGAGGTGCGAATTCTCAACGCGGTTGTTGAGCCACCTGCCGGTCTGCTGTTTTTCTGTAGCACCAAGCTTTCTGAGAGCAGCCCGATACGATGCGAAGCGATCCGTGGTGACGGTTTCCGCTTTACCGTGTCGCTTCATCAATTTCTTTAGGAATTTCAATGCGGAAGCTTTGTTTCGGCGTTTGCTGACAACGGCTTCCAGCACCTCACCTTCGTGATCAACAGCCCGCCAAAGATTATGCCGCTTGCCATTCACCTTCACTAAAACCTCGTCCACGTGCCATTTTCATTTGGAGAACGCGCAGCTGCTGAACACGCTTCCGTCTGATCTCAGCAGCAAACATCGGGCCAAACTAGTTCCACCAATATCGGACAGTTTCGTGGCTCACGTCGATGCCTCGCTCGTGCAGCAGATCTTCGACATTCCGAAGCGAGAGCGGGAAACGGATGTACAGCATCACCGCAAGGCGGATGATCTCGGGACCGATTTTGAAGTATTTAAAGGAGGCAGGTCTGGTCATGGGCAAAAGCTACGCAACCGCCCTGCCCCGCTCAACCAAAGTTCTTCTAAAAAGACCCCCTGCTCCACCTTTTAGGGAATTTGCAACATAAGCCTCTGAAAAACATACAGTTCTGACAGGAGAAATGGTGGAAGTCAGACCCGCTTAGCGAAAATTCCCTGTAAATTGGTGGTTATCAGGCATATCTCGCCCAAAGCGACCCCGCCCTAATGCAGCACTGAGACTGGGGCCTGATTTTCACCCTGAGTGTACGGTCTGCTCTGTCTCTGATTGAGAACCCACGTGCCAACTCGCGGGTATTGCGACGCAATTCCGGGTCAGAAAACATAATTGAAGTGAGACAGGTATGGGTGGCGGGGAGACAGGGATTCGAACCCTGGGAACGCTCTCACGTTCAACGGTTTTCAAGACCGCCGCATTCGACCACTCTGCCACCTCCCCGCGTGGGGCCGGGTCTAAGGCCAAGTTGAAACGGTGGCAAGAGCAAATAGGGAAATCTCGCCGAAGCGCGCGCAGTGGTCTTTCCATGACACATTGCCCACGTTATGCTTCGCAGGAAAGACCGTAGCAGGCCGGCACGACAGAACCGGTGATCGGCGGCAGGGCTCAGGAAATGAGGTCCTTCAGGCAAGGGATGACAAAATGAATCGAGCGAGTGAGACACCCGCAAATCCGCGATCGCTGGCGGCACTTATCGTGGCATTGGCAGTTCTGGCTGGTTGTGAGGAGGGGTTGTCTCCGGAGGGGGCCTCAAAAGAAGCCCCAAGTGATGACGCCCAGGCCGATGACAAGGTCGAGCTGTTCCCGGATTTTTCGAACGCCTCAGGTGCATCCGTCGAGGCACCAGACGTGTTCAACGTGGTTGAGGCGGGCCTTTGGGATGGCCGCCCATCCTTGGGCGGTATCTGGGTTGCCCATCCCGACGTCACCCAACCCGAACGTGTGGTGATCAAGAACACGACCAACAACAAATCCATCACCGGCGCTTTGTTCCGGCGGGAAAGAAGCCAGCCCGGACCAGCGTTGCAACTGTCCTCAGCAGCGGCTGAGAAGCTGGGCATCCTGGCCGGAGCGCCAACCAAGGTCGAGGTCACCGCCCTGCGGCGCAAACCGGTCGAAGAAAAAGAACCAGAACCGGAAGAGACCCCGGAAATCGAAACCGCAGAAAACACGCCTGCTGCCGAAGACGCCAAGCCCCAGGACGATGCAGTCGATACCGCAGCGGCTGAAACTGAAAAGCCCGCCAAGCGCAAGTGGTGGCAAAAGAAGGAAACGGTTGCCGCAGCTGGCGCAACCGGAGCAGCCGCGGCAGCGGCAACCGAAACTGCAGCCGAGGCAACGACCGAGGCGGCAGAACAAGTGGTTGAAACAGCCGCCGAGGCAACTCCGACCCCCACCCTTTCGGACCCCGAAATCACCGCACCCGAAGAAAAACCCGCCAAACGGAAATGGTGGCAGAAGAAAAAATCCGACACGATCACCGAAACGCCGCTGGACCCCATCGCGGGCGCAGCCGCAGCCATTGACGCGTCAGAGCCGACCCCGGTCGCCGCAACCGCCGCTGCAACCTCTCAGCAAAAGGCTGCGCGCTCGCTGTCCAAGCCTTATGTTCAAGTCGGAACCTTCAATGTCGAAGCCAACGCCAAAAGCGCGGTCTCGAAGATCGAACGGAATGGTATGTCCGCCGATATTCGCGAACTCAAGACCGACGACAAAACTGTCTGGCGCGTGCTGGTTGGCCCGGCAAATACCCGCGCGGAACGCAATGCGATACAGCGCGACGTCAAGGATCTTGGCTTTACCGACGCGTTCACCGTCAAAAACTGAAACAAAGGAGGCCCCCTGTGCTGTCCTCACTGCGATCATCTGTTTTGACCCTCGGCCTGGCGTTGCTGGCCCTGCCTGCCCATGCTTTCGACACACAGGCCCGCGCGGCCTATGTGATGGACCAGACAACCGGGACCGTGCTTCTGTCCAAAGAGGCGGATCAGCCGCTTCCGCCGGCGTCGATGTCCAAACTGATGACGCTCTACGTCGCGTTCGAGGCGCTGCGCGATGGCCGCCTGACGCTGGATGAAACCCTGCCGGTTTCCGAACACGCGATGAGCTATGGCGGCTCGACCATGTTCCTGAACACACAGGACCGCGTCCGGGTCGAGGACCTATTGCGCGGCATCATCGTTCTGTCGGGGAATGACGCCTGCGTGGTGATCGCCGAGGCGCTCAGCCCCGATGGGACCGAGGCCGGTTTTGCCCGCTACATGACCCAGCGCGCCAAGCAGATGGGCATGGACCACTCGAACTTCTCGAATTCCAACGGCTGGCCTGCGGCGGGTCACATGATGTCGGTCCATGATCTCGCCATCCTGGCGGATCGGCTGATTTCCGACTTCCCCGAATACTATCCCCTGTTCGCCGAGGAAGTGTTTGAATTTGACGGCCGCGCGCCATCGAACAAGCGCAACCGCAACCCGCTGCTGAAACTGGGGATCGGTGCCGACGGCCTGAAAACCGGCCACACGCAAGAGGCCGGGTATGGCCTTGTTGGCTCCGCCAAGCAGGGGGATCGCCGGGTGATATTCGTTCTCACTGGCCTCGACAGCACCGGCAAGCGGGCAGAGGAGGCTGAGGCCGTGGTTAACTGGTCGTTTCGAAATTTTGTCGAGAGGACAGTTGCCAACGCGGACACGCCGATAGCCCAGGCCAAGATCTGGATGGGGGCGAAGAAGACCGTGGACCTGGTTCCCGAAGAGGATCTGTCCCTGTTGTTTCCGGTGCTGGGCGACAAGAATGTCGAGGCCGAGGTAGTCTATGACGGTCCAGTAAATGCCCCTGTTGAAAAGGGTCAACAACTGGCAGAGCTGGTGATCAAACCCGAAGGTCTGCCGGAAATCCGGCGCCCGCTGGTGGCTGCTGAAAGCATCGCGACCGGAGGGTTCGTGGTCCGCATGATGACTGTGGGCGGGATCGTTCTGACCGATGTGATCGGCAATCCACTGGACGCATTGTGACGGGATCCGGGTTGTTTCTGACCTTCGAAGGCATTGACGGATCGGGCAAATCCTCGCAGGCGCGAATGCTTGCGGATCACCTGCGCGATCTGGGCCGTGAAGTTGTGCTGACGCGCGAGCCCGGTGGCTCGCCCGGGGCCGAGGAGATCCGGCGGCTGGTTCTGGAGGGCGACCCCGACCGCTGGTCGGCCGAAACCGAACTGCTGCTGTTCACTGCCGCGCGGCGGGACCATCTGGAACGCACCATCGAACCGGCGCTGGCGGCAGGCAAAGTGGTGATCTGCGACCGTTTCGCGGACAGCACCCGCATGTATCAGGGTTTGTCACGGGGAAACCTGCGTGGATTGGTTGATCAGTTGCACGCACTCATGATCGGGCGCGAGCCGGACCTGACCCTGCTGATCGACATGGACCCCCAAACCGGCCTGACCCGCGCCAAGGGGCGACAAGGCACCGAGGAACGGTTCGAAGATTTCGGCATCGACTTGCAGGAAAAGATGCGCGCGGGCTTTCTGGCGCTGGCTGCTGAGTTCTCGGACCGTTTCCGCGTCATCGACGGCAACCGGGACATGGACAGCGTTGCACAGGATGTGACAGAAATCGTTCAGCAAACACTGTGAACGGCGATAGATGAGCGACGACACCCCAACCCCGGATCAGGCCCCCGGAGCGCCACACCCGCGCGAAACCCAGCACCTGTTTGGACAGGCCGAGGCCGAGCAGGCGTTTCTGAGCGCTTACACCTCGGACCGACTGCATCATGGCTGGCTTCTGACCGGCCCGCGTGGGGTGGGTAAAGCAACGCTGGCCTGGCGGATCGCCCGTTTTCTGCTGGCAACGCCACCGGCTGAGGACGATGGGCTGTTCGGCGCTCCGCCGCCGCCTGAGTCGCTGGAGATTGATCCCGACCATCCCGTCGCGCACCGTATTCTGGCTGGTGCCGAGCCGGGCCTTGCGGGCATCACCCGTTCGCTGAACGATCAGGGGCGGCTGCGCAACGAAATCGTGGTCGACGACATCCGCAAGCTTGGGAAGTTCTTCGGCCTATCCTCGGCGGATGGCGGTCGCCGGGTTGTGATCGTGGATTCGGCGGACGAAATGAATGTCAGCGCAGCCAATGCGTTGCTGAAAATGCTCGAAGAACCGCCCGCGCGCACGACACTGCTGCTGATCTCGCACCAGCCGTCGCGTCTGTTGCCGACGATCCGGTCGCGCTGTCGCACCCTGCGGCTGTCGCCGTTGGGGGCCGAGGACATGCAGGCTGCGCTCTCCCAAACCGGTTCCGAACTGCCCGTCCAAACAGATCACCTGGCCGCACTGGCCGCAGGGTCTGTGGGTGATGCGGTGCGGCTGATCAATCTGGGTGGGATGGAGACTTACGCCGAGCTGATCGCCATTCTGGGTACCCTGCCCCGGATGGACCGTCAGCGCGCACTGGCCCTGGCCGAGGCCGCCGCCCAGCGCGGTGCGGCGGACCGGTTCGAGCTGCTGTTGACCCTGATCGACGTCGCCCTGTCGCGCCTTGCGCTGACCGGTGCAACCGGTGCGCCACCCAGCCCCGAGGCTGCCCCGAATGAGGCTGAAACGCTGGCGCGCCTGTCCACCTCTCCGCATCAGGCTCGCCAATGGGCCGAGGTCTCGGCGACAATCACAGCCCGCGCGCGACATGGTCAGGCGGTGAACCTTGACCCTGCCGCTCTGGTCCTAGATACGGTGTTCAAGATACAGGAAACCGCCGGTCAGAGCAGATGAGCGACACCCCCCAGATCACCGACAGCCATTGCCATCTGGACTTCCCCGACTTCGAGGGGCAACTGCACCAGATCATCGCCAACGCCGCCGAGGCAGGCGTGACCCGCATGGTCACGATCTGCACGCGCCTGCGCAACGAACCCACCGTCCGCGCAATTGCCGAGGCCCACGCACCCGTCTTCTATGCCGCCGGCACCCACCCCATGAGCGCGGCGGATGAACCGATGGCAACCGTTGACGAACTGGTCGCGCTGTCTCAGCACCCCAAATTCGTGGGCATTGGTGAAACCGGGCTGGATTACCACTACACCGCCGACAGCGCCGAGGTGCAAAAGCAATCGCTGCGCATCCATATCGAGGCCGCCCAGCGCACCGGCCTACCCCTGATCATTCACGCGCGTGCCGCAGACGATGATATGGCGCGTATTCTGTCCGAGGAACACCGCAACGCGCCCTACTCCTGCGTGATGCACTGCTTTTCGTCCTCGGCGGAACTGGCCAAAGCCGCGCTGGACCTGGGGTTTTACCTGTCCATGTCCGGCATCGCCGCCTTCCCCAAAAGTCAGGAACTGCGCGATATCTTCGCTGCTGCCCCGGTTGACCGCGTATTGGTGGAAACCGACGCGCCCTATCTGGCCCCGCCCCCCTATCGCGGCAAACGCAACGAGCCGGCCTATACCGCCCACACCGCCCGCAAAGGGGCCGAGGTATTCGGCATGGGCTTTGCCGATTTCGCCGCCCAGACGCAGGCCAATTTCGACCGGCTGTTCACCAAAGCCGCAACCTACAAGGCAGCCGCATGACCGAGCTGCGCTGCACCATCCTCGGCTGCGGCTCTTCCGGCGGTGTGCCCCGGCTGGGTGGGCATTGGGGCGCGTGTGATCCGAACAACCCCCGAAACATCCGCCGCCGCTGTTCGATGCTGGTGGAGCGCGACGGCCCCGAGGGCACCACATCTGTCCTGATCGACACCACGCCAGATATGCGCAGCCAGTTGCTGAGCACCGGCACCGGGCGGCTGGACGGTGTAGTCTACACGCACAGCCACGCGGACCATGTTCATGGCATCGACGACCTGCGCATGATTGTCTTCAACATGAAAACGCGCGTTCCCGTCTGGGCGGATGGGGACACCCAAAACGACCTGTTGGGGCGGTTCGGATATGCCTTCATTCAGCCCGAAAGCTCTCCGTACCCGCCGATCCTGGACCTGAAGACCATCGACGGCCCGTTCGAGATCGACGGCCCCGGTGGTCCGATCCCGTTTCATCCGTTCAAGGTCAACCACGGCTCGATCGACTCGCTGGGCTTCAAGATGGGCAAGCTGGTCTATCTGCCGGACGTGGCCGAATTCTACGACGACTCCTGGCCTTTGTTGGAGGGGTTGGACTGTCTGGTCATCGACGCCCTGCGCCGGTCACCGCACCCCACCCACGCGCATCTGGAAAAGACGCTGGGATGGATCGACCAGTTGAAACCCAAACGTGCGGTTCTGACCAACATGCATATCGACCTCGACTATGCCACGGTCGAATCTGAGACCGCCAGTCACATCACCCCGGCCTATGACGGCATGGTGATCCGTCAGGCTCTTTAGAACGCTGCGGATGCGGCCTGCGATATCCCCCGGGGTGGCAAGATGCTGCAAAATCTGATCGACGTCATTCTGCCGGTTTTTCTTGTGATCGGAGCGGGATACACGGCGACACTATTGGGGTACTTTAAAGAGGTCCATGTAGACGGCCTGATGAAGTTCACCCAAGGGTTCGCCATCCCCTGCCTGCTGTTTCTGGCCATCGCGCATCTGGACCTGAGCGCCAGCTTCGACCCCCGACTGTTGGCCAGCTTTTATACGGCGGCGGCACTGTGTTTCACGGCCGGCCTGGTCGGTGCCCGCCTGATCTTTCGCCGCGAGTGGGAGGATTGTGTCGCCATCGGGTTTTGCTGCCTGTTCTCGAACTCGGTGCTACTGGGCCTGCCGATTACCGAACGCGCCTACGGGCCCGGAAACCTGTCCGGCAACTACGCGATCATCGCCTTCCACGCCCCGTTTTGCTATGCCGTCGGCATCACCGTGATGGAGGTGGTTCGTAACCGGGGCAACGGTGGCACACTTATGGTGCGGTCGGTCCTGACGGCCATGTTCCGCAACGCCCTGATCCTTGGCATCGCGTTGGGTTTTGTCGTCAACCTGTCCGGAATAGGCGTGCCATCAGTAGTGGACGAAGCGCTTGGCCTCATTACCCGCGCCGCCCTTCCCGGAGCCCTGTTTGCGTTGGGCGGTGTACTGGTCAAATACAAGCCCGAGGGCGACCTGCGTGCGATTGTCTATGTCTGCGCCATTTCGCTGATGCTGCACCCCAGCCTCGTGTGGCTGTTTGGTACGACGGTGGGCTTGCCGCAGGACCTGTTCCGCTCGGGCGTTCTGACCGCAGCAATGGCCCCCGGTTTTAACGCTTATATCTTTGCCAGCATGTATGGCCGGGCCAAAAGGGTCGCGGCATCGTCCGTACTGGTCGGGACGGCAGCTTCCATCCTAACGGTCTGGTTCTGGCTGACACTTTTGGGCTGATGTTGGGACGGATTGGATTGACTTTGGCACGTCAGGGAACACCTATCGGGAAAGAACACAGGATCAAGTAGATGCCTCACGCCCTCATAGTTGCCCATGGCCAACCGTCTGAGCCGATCCCGGCAGAACAGGCGTTGGCCGCCTACGCCGCCGAGGTGGAAGCCCTTTGTGACGGCGTGACCGTTCGCTCAGCTACTCTGGCCGCTCCGGGCGTATTCGAGCAGCGCGTGTCACAGCTGCCGGATGATGCTGTGATCTATCCGCTGTTCATGGCCAAAGGGTGGTTCGTAACCGGTGCCCTACCCAAACGTCTTGCCGGGCGAAACCTGCGTATACTCGATCCGCTGGGGGTTGATGCCGACCTGCCAAGCCTGGTCGCGGCCGCTCTGCGTGATACGCTGAACGAATGCCAATGGACCCCAGAGGAAACCGATCTTGTGTTGGCCGCCCACGGATCCGGCCGCAGCCGCAACCCATCTTCGGTTGCCCGCGCCTTTGCGACTGACTTGGCGCAACACCTGACATTCAAGTCGATGCGTCTGGGCTTTGTAGAAGAGCCGCCCTCCATTGCAGAAGCCGCAGCTGGGCTGTCGGCTCAGGCGCTGTGTCTGCCGTATTTCGCATGCCACGGCGGCCATGTGCTTGAGGACGTTCCGCAAGAGTTGAACGCGGCAGCGTTCCAGGGCCAAGTGATGCCCGTGGTCGGAGAGCTGCCCCGGATCAAGCACCACATAGCAACCACCCTGTCCCGTCTTTTCCACGAGACATGACCGACCGAGAAGCTGCAGGGTTTGACGCAACCGGGGCTACCCTAAAGTAATCTCGGAAGCGCCTCTCTATCGCTGCCCCACAAGCGCCGAGTAAAGGCAGTGGCGCGACCTGCCCTTTCTTTTGGCTTCATACAGCGCCAAGTCCGCCGCATTCAGGATCTCAGCGGCTTTGGGGGGCTTGAACTGAGTGGACAAAGCGGTTCCGATACTGGCAGAGATCCGGCAGATATTGTCTTCGAACTCCATCGGCTTTCGCAACCGGTCTACGAGGCGGGCCGCAATTGCAGACAGAACAGATTCGTCCGACAAACCTTTGAAAATTATAACAAACTCATCCCCACCAACGCGCGCAACCGTGTCATCGTTGCGGGTCTCTTCCACCATGATCCGGGCAGCCTGTTGCAGCACATAGTCCCCCGCGGCGTGCCCGTACTGATCGTTGACCGATTTGAAGAAATCCAGATCCAGATGCATCAGGGCAAACGGGGAATTCCCAGAGATCAGATGCCCCAACAACACATCCATCGCGCGCCGGTTTTTAAGCCCAGTCAGCATGTCGGTAAAGGCTTGCTCTTCGGCTGCCAACATCGCCCCTTGCAGCCGCAGGTTCAGCGACCGCGAGGCCTCCATCGCGGCGGATTTGGCCTCGACCAGGTACAGCAATTCGATGGCCAGATCGGTGCCCGAGAAATCCGCACTGGTCAGGGCATAGTCGCGCACCGCATCCAGAATCGAGATACCAAAGGACAGGTTGATGACCGCCCCCTTCCCCTGCGGCAGAGGGGCGATCAGCCCTTTCAGCGCCGTGCGTGGCGTGTCATGAAGCTTGAGGTGAAGCTTGGCCCCGGCGAGCGACATCAGCGCCGACAGCGTCGTCACGGCGCGCGGTCGAACCAGTTCGAAGACCTCCAGAAAGTCTTTTCCGGCCATCGGCTGATCAGGGCGCAGTTTTTGCAATGTCGGTCCAACGCGCAATATGCGCCCGTTATCGTCCACCAGCACAAACATCGGACACAGCGTTTCCAAAAGCGCCGCCAGATCACCGGTTTCCATCATGTTTTTCGCGCCCCCAGATCGAAATGACGCCCTTCGGAAAATGCGCTTTCAACAAGAACAATCGAGATGACCTCAGCCTCACCTTCCTGCCCGTCATGGGACAGTATCGCCAAAGCTCCGTAGTCATCGGCCATGGCGCGCAAAACCCCGACCATCACACTGGAATAGCCGGGCAGACCTGGGTGGCAGAACAACTGGTATTCCGTTGGCGCCATCTCTCTCAGCTCCAGTGCTGGCAGGCTGAGGTCCGAAACGGCCAGCCGCACCCGGTCGGACAGATCGTCAAGCGAATGCAGAAACTCGACATAGGTGACACCGCCAAAGCGCAACAGCCGCCGCAAATCCTCCATGTTGGGATGAGAAACCAGATAGGTCCCCAGATCCTCAAGGATTTCGGCGCGCGGGCGGTTCAGGTCAACACACAGCGCGTTCAGAACCCGAATGGTCATGTCATCGTCATAGACCAGCATGGCCTCAAACTCGACAAATCCAAGTTCGGCGGCCTCGGTTACGCGCAGCCAGCACGATTGTCCGTAAGTCGCGCATACAAAAGACTGTACCGCCCGATTGATCAGACCATGCATGAGATGCCCCAGATTGGTTTCTGCACCAATCTGGCCTGACAATCCTTAACAAACCCCCAATACAGCCGGTGAGATACCCACATTCTGATCAAGTTTCACACTGGAAGCCACTGACAGAAAACTAGAAATCCGTCGGTGCCCCGCCTTCGGCCTTCCGGCGGGTGACAAATTCGGCCAGTTCCTCGCGGATACCTTCATCCATCGCCGGTGGTTCAAAGCTGGTGATGATTTCCTTGAACATGTGATGCGCCCGTTCGGCCGTCCAGATACCGCCCGCAACGTTCCAGCCTTCGTAGTTTCTCCAGTCGCTGAGGAAAGGCTGGTAAAACGCCGTGGAGTATCGATCCTGCGTGTGCTGAACGCCAAAGAAATGACCATCATTGCCAACCGCGCGGATCGCATCCAGAGCGATCTCATCTGGCCCGGTCGCCGTTACCTCTGGCTGCATATAGCGTTGAATTTGCTGCAGGATTTCGCAATCCATGATGAATTTTTCAGGGCTGGCGATCAGCCCGCCCTCAAGCCATCCCGCCGCGTGATAGACCATGTTGGTGCCCGACTGGACGGCCGCCCACAAAGAGTTCGACGTCTCCCACACTGACTGCCCATCAGGCACGTTGGCCGCACACACCCCCGATGACCGCATTGGCAAGCCGTAATACCGCGCCATTTGCCCGGTCATCTGAGTCGACCGCATATATTCCGGCGTTCCAAAGGCCGGTGCCCCCGACTTCATGTCCACATTCGACGTGAACGTCCCGATCACGCAGGGAATTCCCGGACGGACATATTGGAACAGAGCAATTGCACACAGCGCCTCGGCCAGAGATTGCGCCACAGCCCCGGCCATCGTCACCGGGGCCATCGCCCCGGCCAAGGTGAACGGAGTTACCACGATCGCCTGCCCCCGACGTGCCAGGCGCAAACAGCCGTCGATCATCGGGTGATCGTGTTTCAGCGGCGAGGTCGAGTTGATGTTGGTGTACATCCGCGGCGTGGATTCGAACTCTTCATGGCTCAGGCCGCCCGCGATTCTGACCATCTCCATCACGTCTTCGACGCGTTCCTTGCCCAGCGAATAGGCGTGCATCGCCTTGTCGGTCAAAGTGAGTTTATCGTACAGGACATCCAGATGCCGGACGCTGGCGTGGATATCGACCGGCTCGACCGGGTAGCCCCCGGCAAAGTGGATACAGTTGAAATACTGCGTCAGTTTCAACAGATTCCGACACATCTCACGACTGCCGGGTACCTTGGTGCCGATCTCCATGTCCCAGTAGTTTGGCGGAGACGACACGTTGCCGAACAACATGGTCCGGCCACCGATTTCAATCGTCCGGTCGGGGTTACGTGGCGTGATGGTAAAACGCGATGGCGCTTTGGCCACCATCTCCATGACGAAGTCCCGACCCATGCGGATATTACTGCCGTCGATTGTACATCCGGCTTGGCGCAAGATGCCGATGGCCTCTTCGTTGTAAAACTCGATCCCGATCTCTTCGAGGATACGCATGGCGCCGTCATGGATCGCCTCGATCCCCGCCTGATCCAGTGGTTCGGTCGGATTGTCGATATTGATCGGAGGGCTCCACGGCATCTGATCGATCACCGCACTGCCCCTGCGTTCAGCAGCGCCGGCACGTCCCCCACTGCGACGTCTGCGCGTTTTCGTGTCAGCCATTTGATCCTCCGGAACTTGCTTTATCCCATGCAAGCCCCGAAGGCGGGTGTCTGGCCGCTCTGTCTGCGACAGTCTATGTCGGTTTCTTATTCCGATGCGCCGAAATTGACCGCCGGCGATCAGTTTTTGGACAGCCAGTCGGGAATATGCCCGATATCCGGCAGCACGACATCCGCCATCGGTGCCAGCGCTTCCGCCGGAGCCATTCCCGTGAGGACACCGATGGTGGTCATCCCGGCGGCACGTCCGGCCTGCAGGTCATGCAAGCTGTCTCCGACCATCGCGACCCGGTCCGGGTCCACGCCCACATGAGTTGCAAAGGCCAGCAATTGCCCGGGACCGGGCTTGAACCCGTGGCCACTGTCATAGCCAGCGACAAAGTCGAAATGATCGCGAATCCCGACCGAGGCCAGATGCTGCAGCGCGGGCATCTCTCCGTCATTTGTTGCCACGCCAAGCTTGAACCCGGCCTGCCGCAACCCTTCGAGAAAAGGCTCTAACGGAACCGCCTGCGCCTGCGGGGCCGAGGCCGATTCGGCGTTCAGCACATCGATCAGCTCGTCCTGCGTCATATCCGGCAAATGCGGAGCGAGGTCCTCGGCGATTTCTTCGACCGTACCAGCGATGACGATGCTGTCTTCAGAATAGGTGACCTGTTCCAGATCGAACCCGATAACCCGCCCCAGTTCGGCGGCGCGCACGTGGTCACCATCGGCCAGACGCAACACCATGTTGCGCCCAAACGCGCCCCAGGTATTGGCAAAATCAAACAAGGTTCCGTCCTTGTCGAACAGGATTGCGTCGATGGGCATTGAATGCTCCTGCAAGGTTGTTGGATCAGGTCCAGTGAACGTCGGCGCCACCGGACAACACCGCACGGGCCTGACCGGGCTGATCATAGGGCACGGAGTTAGCGTCACAGAAAGCGATCACCCACGAATCGTCAAGCATTAGAAATTCCAGCACCGATCCCAGAAACTCCGGTTCACCCGCCCGGTCGCGCAGGTCCTGCGCCGAGGCGCCCGTAGATCCCAGAAAAATCGGCAGCAATTCGTCGTTACCGACCAGCCAGCCCAGAACATTGAGCGCCAGCGTTTCTGCAGATTGGGCAGAGATTGACATAAAATTGCCCCGGATCAGGTCACGGAAAGGGTTTGTTAACCAGACTCATAAACACTTTGGCAACGCATGCAATCAATGGTGACTGATATGTCCGTGCAGGGAACCATCCTTGTCCTCGACGGGACCTCAACCAATCGCATCATGCTGAAGGTTCAGCTGACTGCGGCATGGTATCACGTCGTTCAAGGCGAACGGCTTCAAGGACTTGCCGGATTGTTGCGGCGCGCCAAGCCCGATCTGGTGCTGACATCTCAGACCTTGCCGGATGGGGCGGCGGCGGATGTCAAAAGGCTGGTCTTGGCTGATCCGGATTTGATCGGGGTGCCGGTAGTTGCGATCGCGCCGCAAAACGACAAGGCCGCCCGGTTGAAAGCCTTGGCGGACGGGCTGGACGATGTTCTGGTGCACCCGTTCAAAGACACGTTCCTGCTGGCAAGGGTGCGCAGCCTTTTGCGCGCACGGGCCGAGACGCAGGATCTACATGTGGAGTCCGGTTCGCATCCCATCGGATTTGCGGAACCCGGTGCCGCGCCCATCATGCCCCCCAAAGCGGCCCGCGTGGCCATTCTGACGCAAACCGCACGGACCGGAGCGTTGTGGCAGAACGCCCTGTCGAAACGCACGCAGCACAACCTGTCGGCGCATACTACGACAAATCTTCAGGGCGTTTTGTCCGGGCCTGTACCGGACGCCATCATCTTTGAAATCAACGCAGACCCATCTGGCCTGAACCTGCTGGCCGATCTGAAATCTCGCAGCACCACCCGGCATACGGTTCTGATCGGCATTCTTGCGGATGATAATGCAGGATTGGCGTCGGAGGCGCTGGACCGGGGTACTGACGCGATCTGCATGGACGGATTCTGTGCGGAAGAGGCACTGTTGCGTCTGGACAGCCAGATCAAGCGCAAAGCTCGGCTGGATCAGATGCGCGCGTCGCTGCGACGCGGGCTGGTCGAATCCTGGGTGGACCCTCTGACCGGGTTGCACAACCGCCGTTATGCGATGCGTGCGATGGATCAGATCGCCCATCAGGCCACCCGCACCGGAAAAGGTTTTGCGGTGATGCTGGCCGATCTGGACCACTTCAAGGCCATCAATGACAAGTTCGGCCATACCGGCGGGGATTTGGTTCTAACCGCGGCGGCCAAACGGTTGAAGCAGACCGTCGGTTCGGCCGGGTTCATTGCCCGGATCGGAGGGGAAGAATTCATGATCGGCCTGTCAGAGACCACGCAGGCCCAGGCCCTCAAACTGGCCCGCAGCCTGTGTGATTGCATCCGCGAGAGGCCTTTCGACCTGCCGGACACACCTGCCCCGGTCCCGGTCACAATCAGTATCGGGTTGATCGCAACCCAGCCCAATGTGGCATCACCATCATATCAGCCCGCAAGGCTCGAGGGGTTGATCAAATCGGCCGACACCGCGCTCTATGCCGCCAAAACCGCCGGGCGCAATCAGGTTCGGGTCCGGCAAAGCGCGGCCTGAGACCGTCAATCCTTGCGCTTACGACCGTGACGTTTGTGCTGCACCACCTCTTGCAGGCGGTCTGCATAGACCTGACGTTCGGCATCCGTCATCGCGGTGACCCGGTCCAGCCATTCCTTCTGCAAGGCGCCTTGCAAGTCTGCCATGGCCTGCGCCTGTTGTTGCAGCAGGGCCTGAACAACCATTGGATCGAATGGCTCTGCCCGCAAGGCGGCTTCCAGCGCGGCAAAATCTTGTGACCGAAGTTTTGCCCCCTTCACATGCCGCTCGGACAATTCCCCGCGCAGGGCTTTCCGATCCTCTTTGGGCAGCGCCCGATAAATCGCCGGTCCAAACCCGGGAGGCGGCTTACCGCGATCCCCGCCCTTGATCCGGTAAACCGTGCCCAGAGCAACCCCGACAACCAAAAGGTTCAACGCCAGTGATACGGTCAAAAGAACCGTTACCCACCGTCTTTTGGGCTTGGCATTATCGCTCATTCGGCGTCCTCCAGAAATGTTGTGTCCAGGCCAAGGTCGGCGACCACAAAGCTGGTCTCTTGCGGGTAGATAATCGTCGCCGGGTCAGGCAGAAAGTCTGGCGCCGACACTCCGATCCAGACCCCTGCCGCGCTAGCCGCAACCAAGCCGCTCATGCTCTGCCAGCCTCCGATCCCGTCCAGTATCCGCGCCCAGACAGAGCGCGGCGGTGCTGCAGGTTTCAGCCGATCCAGACGCACCGCTTCGGCATCCGTCAGAATGCGCACCGACAGATCATCGGGCAGTTCGGGTCGGGTTTGCCGTGCTTGGGCAAACAACTGGTCAAGTTCCATGTCGTTCTCAGCCATCTTCGTACCCCAGTTCATCCTGTCGTCCGGCCAATATCGCCGCCAAAGCGCGTTTTCCGCGCGCGGTCAGGCTCTCCACTGCTTCCGTCGAAACGCCCATGATCCCGGCGATTTCCGGGTTGGGCAATTCCTCGATATGCCGCAAGATCACCGCCTGCCGTTGACGATCCGGCAGCTGCGATAACGCCGCCTGCAGCGCGTCCTTGCGCGCCGCGTCCTGCAAACGCTCCGCCGCGCTGAGATCGCCATCCTCGGGCTCGGGCACATCGTCCAGCCGGTCCGGCCGTTTCTTTCGCTGTACGTCCACACACAGGTTCAGCGTCACGCGGTAGAGCCAGGTTGACACCTTGGCCTGACCGGACACCCAGTTCGGTGCCATCTGCCACAACCGCATCATCGCGTCCTGCGTCACGTCTTCGGCCTCGGCCCGGTTGCCCAGCATCCGCATAGCCACCGACAAACACCGCGGCGCCAGCCGATCAGTCAATTCGCGTGCAGCGGCAGCATCGCCGTTGGCGAACTGCCGCAACAACACGTCGTCCGACATATCCGCGGCGCAAGACGCGCCACGGATTTCGTGCAGGGGGGAGGTCAGATCCTCCATCCTTCATCAGCTGTCGTCAGAGCCCGCATTGCCATGCTTTTTATGCTTCCGGCCCATCCGCTCTTTCGCATCGGTATATTCCTGTTCCGAGATCGTTCCGCTGTCATCCGCGTCAATACGGTCAAACATCTTGCCAGCGCGGCGCGGTTTGGGCAACTCGTCCTCGCTCAGAAAACCGTCCTTGTTGGCGTCTTGCCTTTCGAACATCTTGGTCACGCGGTCATTTGCTCTTTTTTGCGCAGCGGCCTGCATTTCCTCGACGCTCAGCTTACCGTCGCCATTCGTGTCGGCCTCGGTAAATTTCTGCGTCCGGTGGGCCTCCATCTCTTCCTTGGTCAGTTGACCGTCACCATTGGCATCCAGTTCCTGAAAGCTCACCGGTTCGCGATCTTTCGGCCCGGCCGCCAGAACCGAGGTGCCTGTGACTGCAACGGCCGAGATCAGGATGGCCGGAATGAATTTCGCGCTTTTCATATCGTTTTTCCTTTGTTTTGCGGCCCCATCGCCGCTGCTCACATAAGTTCAAACGGCTCGGTACGCGGGTTCCGTCGCAAATACTGGATAAATTTTGGCAACCGGTTGTAGTCAACCTAAGTCACAAAGCGCCGCACCCCCTTTTCAGCGGAACAAAACAAGCGCATTATCCTGCGCAATCGAACGCGCGAGTTTCAAAATGACAGATCAGACGATCGACACCACGACCGAGAGTGACCGTCCGACACGGCCAGCTTTGATCAAAGGGTTTCGCGGCCGTTGCCCGAAATGCGGTGAAGGCAAAATTTTGCACGGTTACCTGAAGGTCAACGATACCTGCAGCGATTGCGGGCAGGAGCTGTTTCATCACCGGGCAGATGATGGCCCGGCCTATCTGACCATTCTGCTGGTTGGTCACCTGCTGGCCCCGGCGCTGCACGTGACATATGTCGAATTTCGCCCCGAGCCCCTGACCATGTTCCTGATCTTTGCCATCGGATGCACGGCGCTGTCGCTGTTCCTTCTGCCCCGGTTGAAAGGCGCTATGATCGCCTATCAGTGGGCGCGCCGGATGCACGGGTTTGAAAAAGCATAGTGATCCGCGTGAACAGGTCGATCAGCTTATGACAGAAGACAAATCAGCGATTCGGAACGCGGCGACAGTCATCGTTCTGCGGAACCGTTTGACCGAACCGTCGATTTTGATGGGACAGCGAGGCGCAAAAGCCGTCTTCATGCCCAACAAGTTCGTGTTTCCCGGTGGCGCGGTCGATGCGGCGGACAAGGACATCCCTCTGACCGCCCCTATGCCCGAGCTTTGCCGAGAACGGCTGGACGAGAAGTCCGAACCGGGGCTTCAGACTGCGCTGGCCGCGGCAGCAATCCGCGAGTTGTGGGAAGAAACCGGGTTGATTCTGGGTGAACCCGGCACGTGGGACGACACGGTGCCCGAGGACTGGCAGGGCTTTGCCGCCATGGGCTTTCGCCCCGCTGCCGATGCCCTGCAATTTGTGTTCCGCGCGGTGACACCGCCGGGCCGCCCTCGTCGGTTCGACGCGCGGTTCTTTTTGGTCGATGCCAGCGCGATTCAGGGCGATCTGGACGACTTCAGCCGTGCCTCGGATGAGTTGTCCCACCTGCAATGGGTCCCGCTTGACCGCGCGCGCGATCTGGACCTGCCGTTTATTACCGAGGTGGTTCTGGCCGAAATCGCGGCCCGGGCTTCAAATCCCGAGCCGCCTGCGATCGTGCCACTTTACCTGCATACCGAGGAACAAAGCCTGTTTCTGCAGCTCAAAGGCTACCCGATGCCGGACGCCGACTAGGCGTCACTTCATACGGCTGATTACCGTCGTCACTTCGGGCTTTTTGCCGATCTCGGCCTTGGCGGTCTGACGCACGATGCGGCGCATGGCTTCTTCCAGCTTGTCATCGTCGCGCAAGGTCTTGGCGTCGGCGCGCATCAGGAACTGGTTCAGATCCTCCTCCAGCACTTCGACAAGCGCGGCCTTGGAGGTTCCGATCTCGGGCAAGCCCATTGTATCGCACCACGGCTCGCCCAGCGGCTCATCCTCTTCGTCCAGAATGACCGTGACCGTCACGTGCCCGTTCAGAGCCATGCGGATACGATCGCGCACGATCCCGTCCAGCGCACCGACCTTGACGGTGCCGTCCAGATAGGTTCGGCCGGTTTCGATATAGTCGGCCACCTTGGGTTCATTGCCGGTCAGGTCCAGCATCGTGCCGTTCACGGCCAAGATGCCCGTCCGTCCACCTGCTTCGGCCAGCTTGGCATGTTCACGCAGATGCCGGTGTTCGCCATGCATCGGGATCACCATCTGCGGGTCGATAAGCGCGTGCACCCTTTCAAGATCGGGGCGATTGGCGTGACCGGACACGTGGTACAGGCCCGAGCTGTCATCCACCACGTCCACGCCCTTTTCGCTGAGCTGGTTGATGATGAAGATCACACCACGCTCGTTGCCGGGGATGGTCTTGGATGAAAACAGGAACAAGTCGCCCTCTTTCAGTTCGATCCCCCGATACTTGCCACGTGCCAGTTGCGCGCTGGCGGCGCGGCGTTCGCCCTGGCTTCCGGTCACGATCAGCATCAGGTTCTGGCGCGGCAGGTCCACAGCCTCTTCCGCGCTGATGACTTTGGGGAAATCCGACAGGATGCCGGTTTCAGTCGCCGCTTCGATCATCCGCCGCATCGCACGGCCCAGCAACACGACCGAGCGCCCTGCCCGCGCGCCCGCTTCGGCCAGTGTCTTCACCCGCGCCACGTTCGAAGCAAAGGTGGTCGCGATCACCATGCCCTCGGCGCTTTCGACCAGCTTGGTGATCTCGGGGCCAACCTCGGATTCCGAGCGTCCATCATGGGGCGAAAACACATTGGTGCTGTCACAGACCAGCGCTTTGACGCCGGGTTTGGCAACCTCTGCCCACAGATCGGGATCGAAGGGTTCGCCCACCACCGGCTGCGTATCCAGCTTGAAGTCCCCGGAATGTACGATCCGGCCTTCGGGTGTGTCGATCACCAGCGCGGCGCTTTCGGGGATCGAATGCGAAACCGGCAGGAACCCGACCTTGAACGGTCCAACCGAAATCTGCTCGGGCCAGGCGGACACCGTCTGAACCGCGTCCTCCGGGTGACCATGTTCTTCCATCTTGCGGCGCGCAATATTGGCAGTGAAGGCACGCGCATAGACCGGAGCCCCCAGTGCTTCATAGCAATGCGCAACCGCGCCCACGTGATCCTCGTGCGCATGGGTGACGAACACGGCATCCAGCCGGTCAGCACGTTCCTGCAGCCATGAGATATCGGCGTGGATCAGATCGACACCGGGCGTCGTGTCCATGTCCGGAAAGGTCACCCCCAAATCGACGAGGATCAGCCGCTCCTGCCCCGGCTTGCCGTAGCCATAGACATAGGCGTTCATCCCGATTTCACCGGCACCGCCCAGCGGCAGATAGATCAGTCGTTCACTGCTCATGATGAGCCATTTTCCTTGTTATAGCGATGGATCACGGTGAGACCGTGCATCGTCAAATCGTCTTCGATTGCGTCAAACCCGACATCCGCCTGATCGAACAAAGGCGCAAGCCCGCCGGTGCCGACCACTTTCATCGGCATCCCGTATTCCTCTTTGATCCGGGCAATCAGTCCCTCGATCAAACCGGAATAGCCCCAATACACGCCGGATTGAATGCAGCCAACCGTATTCGTACCAATCACTTTTTCCGGACGGGTGATATCGATATGCGGCAGGGCCGCCGCCCCCTGGTGCAGCGCCTCAAGGCTGAGGTTCACGCCGGGCGCGATGATGCCCCCAACATAGGCCCCGTCCGAGGCGACCACGTCGAAATTCGTCGCCGTCCCGAAATCGACAACCACCACGTCACCGCCGTGACGGTCGAACGCACCGACCGCGTTGGCCAGCCGGTCGGGTCCGGGAACGGTGCCCTCGTCAACGCGCGGTGCCACGGGCAGCAGACATTCCGGCTTGCCCACAACCAAAGGGCGGCAGCCAAAGAAGCGGTCGGCAAAAATGCGCAGGTTGAACACCACGCGCGGCACGGTCGAGGCAATTACCACATCGGTGATATCTGCGTGAATCCCATAGTGTTTCACCAGCGTCGAATACCAGGTGAAATAGGCGTCCGCCGTGCGGGAATGGTGGGTCGAGGTGCGCAGCGTGCACAGGAACTTCTCGCCATCCCAAATCGAGAAAACGGTGTTGGTGTTGCCGCAGTCAATTGCCAGAAGCATCTGCGCCTCCTTCAGAAAAACACATCCGCCGCCGGAATGCTGACGCGGCCCTTGGCCGTCTTTAGGACAAGGTTGCCGTTCGAGTCCACGGTTTCAAATGTTCCCACCGTCTCAGAGGTCGAGGTCCGGGCGGTGATCACCTCGCCCAATTTGGCGGCGCGGGATAACCAGGCCGTTCGGATCGGTTCGAAACCGTAGGTGACAAATTGAGTTTCATACCCCGCATAGGCCGAGGCCAGTTCGGTCAGAAAATCCTCGGGGATGACGGCCGCACCGGTTTCAGACAGCAAAGACACGGGCCGAACGGCGCTTTGTTCGACTGCGTAGGCCGGGGGCGCCTCAGAAAGGTTCACACCGATGCCGATGGCCAGATGCGACAGCTCACGCCCCTGCCCGGTGCTTTCCAGCAGGATGCCAGCCAGCTTGCCGCCGTTCAGCAGCACGTCATTGGGCCATTTCAATGACAGCCCCGCCGCCCGACCGGTGACCGCAACGCAGGCGTCAAACAGTGCCAGCGCCGCGACAAAGCTGCGCAGCGCCGCCTGTTCCGGATTACCCTGCGGGCGCATCAACAAGGTCGCTGCCAGATTGCCCTTGGGGTTGGCCCAGGCGCGGCCTCGCCGTCCGCGCGCGGCGGTCTGATGATGCGCCATGATCCAAACCGGACCCGGTGCCGTCGGGGCAAGCCGAGCGGCCTCGTTCAGGGTGCTGTCGACCTCCTGCACAATGTGCAGGCCGTATCCTTGCGGCCAATCGGTCATGGCAAAAAGGCCCGGTCTTTTGACCGAGCCTCCTGCAATTGGATGTTAGGCAAATCAGTTGACAAGCGTTGCCGCCGCAGCAGCTGCCGCGCCTTCAATGCCGAATTGATAGAACACACCAACCAGCATCAGCGCGGCCGAGCCCATCAGCGCCACCCACAGAACCGGAGTGGAGCGCGTTTCGATTGGATCTTCGTTCTCTTCCCCGAAGTACATGTAGAACACGATCCGCAGGTAATAGAACGCACCAATCACAGATGCGATGGCCGAGACAATGACCAGCCCGGTCAGACCCGCGCCGACACCGGCCTGCCATACGCCGAACTTGGCGAAAAAGCCCAGCATCGGCGGCACACCCGCAAGGCTGAACATCAGGATCAGCACGGCCAGAGCCTTGCCGGGATCACGCTTGGAGTATTGACGCAGCGCGTCGATATCGGTGACGGGTTTGCCGTCACGCTCCATCATCAGGATGAAGGCAAAGGTGCCGATATTCATGGTCACGTAGATCGCCAGATACATTAGCATCGCCTTGATGCCCAGTTCCGTACCGGCCGCCAGACCGATCAGTGCATAGCCCATATGGGCAATCGACGAAAACGCCATCAGACGCTTGATGTTGCGCTGACCAATCGCGGCAACCGCGCCCAGCAGCATCGACAGAACGGACAGCAGAACGATCACTTGCTGCCAGTCCTTGACCACTCCGCCAAAGGCGTCGTGCATCAGGCGGGCAAACAGCGCCATCGCGGCCACTTTCGGCGCGGTGGCAAAGAAGGCAGTGATCGGCGTGGGCGAGCCTTCGTAGACGTCCGGTGTCCACATGTGGAACGGCACGGCCGAGACCTTGAATGCCAGGCCCGAGATCAGGAAGATCAGACCGAACAGCAGACCAACCGAAATGTCTCCGTGATGCACGGTCTGGATGATGCCCGAGAACAGCGTGGTTCCGGTAAAGCCATAGACCAGCGACGCGCCGTACAGCAGCAGGCCCGAGCTGAGCGCGCCCAGCACGAAGTATTTTAGACCGGCCTCGGTCGATTTCGCGCTGTCACGGCGCAAGGCGGCCACGACGTAGAGCGACAGCGATTGCAGTTCAAGCCCCATGTAAAGGGACATCAGATCACCGGCGCTGACCATCATCATCATGCCCACGGCAGCCAGAGCCACCAGCAGCGGGTATTCGAACCGCAGCAGCCCGCGGCGCGACATGTAATCCTGGCTCATTACCAGAACGGCAGCGGCGGACAGCAGGATCGCGACCTTGGCAAAGCGCGAGAACCCGTCGTCGATGAACATGCCGTTGAAGGCAACATTGACGCCGTCGCCATTTGTGGCAATCCAGATGGCCAGCAGCGCCATCAGGCCAGCGGTCGACCACACCAGGATCGGCGCCAGCGCGTCCTTCGCCGTGTAGACAGCCCCGATCAGAGCGGCCATCGCATATACGGCCAGAACGATCTCTGGCAGGATTATTGTCAGATCAGCCTGGATCATGTCTCCAAAGCCTCCTTAATGCGAAGCGGCCGTCTGGAGCGCGGCCTCAGCCGCGGCCAGAGCCGTGTCATAGTTCGAAATCAGTGCAGCGGTCGAGTTACCGATCACATCCGTGACCAGCGACGGGTAAACGCCCAGCAGAATGGTCATCACGACCAGCGGTGCGAAGATCAGCCGCTCGCGCGAGTTCATGTCGGTCATCGCCTTGAGGCTTTCCTTGATCAGATCGCCAAAGACCACTCGGCGATACAGCCACAGCGCGTAGGCCGCCGAGAAGATCACACCGGACGCCGCCACAGCGGTGACCCAGGTGTTGACCTGGAACGTGCCCATCAGGGTCAGGAATTCACCGATAAATCCAGAGGTGCCCGGCAAGCCGACATTGGCCATGGTGAACAGCATGAAGACCAGAGCATAGGCGGGCATCCGGATCACCAGACCGCCATAAGCCTCGATGTCGCGGGTGTGCATCCGGTCATAGATCACGCCAACACACAGGAAGAGCGCGGCCGAGATGAAACCGTGGCTGAGCATCTGGAAGATCGCGCCGTCGATACCCTGCTGGTTCGCCGCAAAGATACCCATGGTCACAAAGCCCATATGCGCGACCGAGGAATACGCGATCAGCTTTTTCATGTCCTCCTGCACCAGCGCCACCAACGAGGTGTAGACAACCGCGATGGCCGACATCCACAGCACCAGATCAGTCATCACCGCCGAGCCGACAGGGAACATCGGAAGGCTGAACCGCAGGAAGCCATAGCCGCCCATCTTCAGCAGGATCGCCGCCAGCACAACCGAACCCGCCGTCGGCGCCTGAACGTGCGCGTCCGGCAACCAGGTGTGCACTGGCCACATCGGCATCTTCACAGCAAACGAAGCAAAGAAAGCCAGGAACATCAGTGTCTGCATCCCGCCAACGACATAGATGCCAAGTACGCTGAACCCTTCGGACGAGAAGTGGTGGCTCATCAGAGCTTCAATGTCCGTGGTGCCCGCGTCCGAATACATGGCAACCATCGCCACCAGCATCAGCACCGAACCGAGGAAGGTGTAGAGGAAGAACTTGAAGCTGGCATAGATGCGGTCCTTGCCGCCCCAGACGCCGATGATCAGGAACATCGGGATCAGGCCTGCCTCGAAGAACAGGTAGAACAGCACCAGATCCAGCGCCATGAACACGCCCAGCATCAGCGTTTCCAGCATCAGGAAGGCGATCATGTATTCCTTGACCCGGTCCGTGACCTGCCAGCTGGCCAGAATGGTCAGCGGCATGATGAAGGTGGTCAGCAGCACGAACAGAACGCTGATGCCATCCACGCCCATCTTGTATTTCAGGCCCAGCAACCACTCACCCTCTTCCACCATCTGGAAGCCGGTGTTTGATGGGTCAAAGCCCGTATAGATGCCGATCGAGACAAGGAAGGTCACCGTGGTCGCCACGAGTGCAACCCATTTCGCGTTGCGCTGCGCGGCCACGTCATCGCCATGCAGGAACAGGGCCAGAATACCGGCCGCCACTGCGGGGATGAAGGTGACGATGGAGAGGATATTATCCATTATTGTGCGCCTCCGCCGATCGACATCCAGGTGACCAGGGCAGCGATGCCCAGAACCATCCAGAAGGCGTAAGTAAAGATGTAGCCCGTCTGCGCCTTGCCTGCGAGGCGGGTGAAGAAGGGAACAACGCCCATGGCGACACCGTTCAGGAAGCCGTCGATGGTGTTGCCATCGCCGCGTTTCCACAGGAACCGGCCAAGCGCCACGGTGGGTTTGACGAAGATCGCGTCATAGATTTCGTCAAAGTACCACTTGTTCAGCAGGAACAGGTACAGCGGCCGCTGGTTCTGTGCCAGACGTCCCGGCAGAGACGGGTTCACGATATAGAACCAGTAGGCCATGACAAAACCCAGCACCATCGCAACGAAGGGCGAAACCTTGACCCATTTCGGAGCCGCGTGTGCGTCGTCCAGAATATGGTTATCCGGCGCGATATACAGGGCACCCTCGCCCGGCTTGCCCGTGAAGACATAGTGGTGATCCCCACCATGGGCTGCCTCGTCAGCGTGCGCAGCCTCATCTCCGTGGCCGTCATCCGCTTGAGTGTCCGACGCGTGGTCATCATCCGCATGAGCCGTATCAGCATGTGCATGAGCCGTATCAGCATGTGCATCCGCCTGGCCGTGTTCGCCCGCCTCAGCATGCTCGGACGCCTCGGCAACCGGAATGCCGTAGAACTTGCCGACCTTGTCCGCGTGACCAAAGAAGTTGCCGTACCAGATCATGCCGGCAAAGACCGCACCCAGCGACAGCACGCCCAAAGGCACCAGCATGGACATCGGACTTTCATGCGCATGATCATGCGTATGCTGGTCGCCGCGTGGCTTGCCGTAGAAGGTCAGGAAAATCAGACGCCAGCTATAGAACGAGGTGAACGCAGCGGCGACCACCAGCAGCCAGAAGCCATAGGCCGACCCACCTGCATAGGCGCTCTCGATGATCGCATCCTTGGACAGGAACCCGGCGAACCCGAATGTGGTCAGCGGAATGCCAACGCCGGTGATGGCCAGCGTACCGACCATCATCGCCCAGAATGTATAGGGGATCTTTTTCCGCAGACCGCCGTATTCGGTCATCTCCTGCTCGTGGTGCATCGCATGGATCACCGAACCGGCGCCAAGGAACAGCAGCGCTTTGAAGAAGGCGTGCGTGAACAGGTGGAACATCGCCGCCGAGTACATGCCCACACCCGCAGCCACGAACATGTAGCCCAGCTGCGAACAGGTCGAATAGGCGATGACGCGCTTGATGTCGGTCTGCACCAGACCCACCGTTGCGGCAAAGAACGCGGTCGATGCACCCAGCACGGTGATGAACCCGGTGGCACCCGGTGCGAACTCCATCAGCGGCGACATGCGGCAGACCAGAAACACACCGGCGGTCACCATGGTCGCGGCGTGGATCAGTGCCGACACAGGCGTCGGGCCTTCCATCGCGTCCGGCAACCACGTGTGCAGGATCAGCTGCGCCGATTTACCCATCGCACCGATGAACAGCAACACACAGATCACCTCGATGGCGGTCCACTCACCCCACAGGAAGTGCAGCTGCGTTTCCGCCAGTTCCGGTGCCGACGCGAAGATGTCAGAGAAGTTGATGCTGTCGGTCAGGAAGAACAGCGCAAAGATCCCCAGCGCAAAACCAAAGTCACCGACCCGGTTCACCACGAAGGCCTTGATCGCAGCGGCGTTGGCAGAGGGTTTGCGGTAGTAGAACCCGATCAGCAGGTAGGACGCGACACCCACGCCTTCCCAGCCAAAGAACATCTGAACCAGGTTGTCCGATGTCACCAGCGCCAGCATGGCAAAGGTGAAGAAGGACAGATAGGCAAAGAAGCGCGGCTTATAGCTTTCACCTTCGCGCCATTGCGGGTCGTGATCCATGTACCCGAAGGAATAGAGGTGCACGAGCGCCGAGACAGTCGTCACCACGATCAGCATGATTGCTGTCAGCCGGTCCAGACGGATGCCCCATTCGGTCGATAGCGAACCGCTTTCAATGAACCGAAGTACCGGCACCGAATAGGATCCCCCGGGATAGGCCGAGGGATCAAAGCTGAAGAAAACCAGCCACGACAGCAAACAGGCCAGAAACAGCAGGCCCGTGGCGGTCCACATGGCGGCTTTCTCGCCAATGAAGCGCCAGCCAAAGCCGCAGATCAGTGCGCCCACAAGCGGGGCAAAGAGGATGGTGGTTTCCATGTTCCCTTACCCCTTCATCATGTTGACGTCTTCAACCGCGATGGTGCCACGGTTGCGGAAGAAACAGACCAGAATGGCCAGGCCAATCGCCGCCTCGGCCGCCGCAACGGTCAGAACGAACAGTGTAAACACCTGCCCGACCAGATCGCCGAGGAAACTGGAAAACGCCACGAGGTTGATATTCACCGCCAGCAGCATCAATTCGATGCTCATCAGCAGGATGATGACGTTCTTGCGGTTCAGGAAGAGCCCGAAGATGCCGATGACGAACAGCGTCGCCGCGACCGTAAGATAGTGTTCAAGTCCGATCATAGCATGACCTCTGCCCGGTAGTTTTCGATCGACGGAATCCAAGAGCACACACCAGAGTAGCCACAGTGGTAGTAGCCGTCTTCACCCGCCAAGCTTTTGGTAAAATCCAGTTCTTTTGCGACAATCGAATGAATAGTCGGCCCCATGTCGGAAGCCCAATAGTGAGTCCCGCCAAGATCGTTGGAAGCAAACTGCACAACGAACAACGCGACCAAGGTAGTGCCGAGAATTAGTTTCTTCATCACAACCCCTGCCCCGGTTTCACGTCCTTCAGCTCCATCGCCTCGGCCGGGTCGCGCATCATTTGGCCGACGATGTCCTGACGCTTGATGTCCTTGCGATGGCGCAGCGTCAGAACGATGGCACCGATCATGGCCACCAGCAGGATCAGGCCTGCCAGTTGGAACAGAAGGAAGTATTGATCATAAAGAATGACGCCGAGCGCCTCGGTGTTGTGGCGGTCCACTGGCACCGGCTGGGCAAGATTGGCCGCCGCGCCCTGCGCGCTGTCCCATGCCCCAAAGGCCATGACGAACTGCATCAGGATCACCAGACCGATCAGCAGGGCCAGCGGCATATAGCGCGCCATCTCGGCCTTGAGCTCGGCAAAGTCCACATCCAGCATCATCACCACAAAAAGGAACAGAACCGCGACCGCGCCCACATAGACGATGATCAGCAGCATCGCCACGAACTCGGCGCCCAGCAGAACGAACAGCCCCGCCGAGGACAGGAACGCCAGGATCAGCCACAGCACCGAGTGCACCGGCTGGCGGCTGATCACCGTGAACAGCCCGCCGGTGATGGCGCTGATGGCAAACAGATAGAAGGCAAAGACGGTCATTGATCCTCATCCTCGTTGTCGCCCATGACCTCCTGCGCCAGATCCAGCGCGCGGGTCATGGCCGGGATGCCGGCAAAGACCGACATCTGACCGATCGTTTCCACGATCTCTTGTTTCTTGGCACCCGCTTCCAGCGCGTGACGCACGGTCTGACGAACAGCCGAGTCCGCCTGTGCGCCCTGACAGGTCAGCCCGGCAAGTGTCAGCAGCAGGCGGGTTTTGGCATCCAGACCGTCCTTGTTGACGGTGTTGCCGAACATCATTTCCATGACCTCTTTGGGCATGGTCGGCCACAGCGCCTCGAACCCCTTGGGCGAGAAGTTTTCCATCGCCGGGTTCATCGCCTTGGCCATGTCCTGAGCCTGCTTCATCATCAGCTCGAACGGATTTGTCGGCGTGTCACTCATCGGTACGGCGCGTCCATTTCCAGATTGCGGGCGATCTCGGCTTCCCAGCGTTCGCCGTTATCCAGCAGCTTCTGCTTGTCGTAGAACAGCTCTTCACGGGTTTCCGTGGCAAATTCGAAGTTCGGGCCTTCGACGATGGCATCGACCGGGCAGGCTTCTTGGCAGAAACCGCAATAGATGCACTTGGTCATGTCGATGTCATAGCGTGTGGTGCGGCGGCTGCCGTCCTCACGCGGTTCGGCGTCGATGGTGATGGCTTGCGCCGGGCACACGGCCTCGCACAACTTGCAGGCGATGCAGCGCTCCTCGCCATTCGGGTAACGGCGCAGGGCGTGCTCACCGCGGAAACGCGGGGACAGAGGGCCCTTCTCATGCGGATAGTTGATGGTGGCTTTGGGGGCGAAAAAGTACTTCATTCCAAGTTTGAAGCCGACCCAGAAGTCCTGCAGAAGAAAATACTTGGCGGCGCGGGTATAGTCGATTTGCGTCATGATCAGCCTCCTACGCTCCACCGGGCGAAGATGCCCCAGAACCATTCGAATTTCGCCGCAAAGGCCACGAACACCACCCAGGCCAGCGAGAACGGCAGGAACACTTTCCAGCCCAACCGCATCAACTGGTCATAGCGGTAGCGGGGCGTGATTGCCTTGACCATCGCGAAGATGAAGAAGAAGAACGCCATCTTGCCGACCATCCACAGGACACCGTCGGGAAGACCCGGGATCGGCGACAGCCAGCCGCCGAAGAACAGCAGCGTGGTCAGCGCGCACATCAGGAAGATCGCGATATATTCACCAGCCATGAACAGCAGGAACATCGTGGCAGAATATTCCACCTGATATCCGGCCACGAGTTCCGATTCCGCCTCGGGCAGGTCGAAGGGCGGGCGGTTGGTTTCGGCGAGCGCCGAGATAAAGAACAGGAAGACCATCGGGAAATGCGGCAGCCAGTACCAGCCAAAGAAGCCATAGCCGGTATCCTGCGCGCCCACGATGGAGCCAAAATTCATTGATCCAGTCGAGATGATCACACCGATGATGATCAATCCAATTGACACTTCGTATGAGATCATTTGCGCCGCAGACCGCAGCGACCCAAGGAACGGATACTTTGAGTTCGACGCCCAACCGCCCATTATCACGCCATAAACCTCAAGCGAGGACACAGCAAACACATACAGAACCGCCACGTTCAGGTCTGACAAAACCCAGCCGTCGTTGAACGGGATCACCGCCCAGGCGATCAGCGACAGAACAAAGCTTGTCATCGGGGCCAGAATAAAGACGGCGCGATCTGCCCCGGCGGGGATCACGACCTCTTTCACGACGTATTTCAGCGCGTCGGCTACCGATTGCAAAATGCCATAGACGCCAACCACGTTGGGTCCGCGGCGCATCTGAACTGCCGCCCAGATCTTGCGGTCGCCATAAACAAGGAACAACAGCGAGATCATCACAAAGGCAACGACAGCAAGCACTTGCGCCAGAATGATGATGGCTATTCCGCCTGGGGTGTTAAAGAAATCAGCCATTGGTCCTCACACCGTGGGTATTCCGTTTTCCGCGAGCGATGCAAAGGCCATGTGCCTGCGCAAACTGCGGCTGGGTCGGCGCGTTGGTGTAAACAGCATCTGCCGCCATTACGCCACCCTTAATCTTGGGTTTCACACACAAATCAGCCGCGGCGTACTGCCACCCGGCAGTCGCGTTTGCCTGTGGTATGAAACAGGTCTGGTTCATTCCGCTGCGATCTTCTCGGATTTACGGGCCAGCGCCTGTGCCGAAAGCTCGGCCATCAGTTGCGAAGCGCGCGCAATCGGGTTGGTCAGGTAGAAATCCTTGACCGCGTTGCGGAAGGTTGCTTTGCCCAGAGGGCCTGCCTCCAGCGGCTGAACCTCGTTCTGGGCCACTTCGTCGATGCGGGCCAGATGTGGAACCGCCTCAATCAATGCAGTGCGCAGCTGCGCCAGCGAGTCGAAGGGCAGCGTCGCGCCCAGTTCTGCCGACAGCGCCCGCAGAATGGCCCAGTTTTCCTTGGCCTCACCCGGCGCAAACCCGGCGCGCATCGCCAGTTGCGGGCGTCCTTCGGTGTTCACGAACAGGCCGTTTTCCTCGGTATAGGCCGCGCCTGGCAGGATCACGTCGGCGCGATGTGCGCCCCGGTCACCATGGCTGCCCTGATAGATCACAAAGGCACCGTCACCGATTTCGACCTCATCCGCGCCGAGGTTGTAGATGACATCCGCCGCACTGACCGCATCCATGCCGCCTTCATTGGTTGCATCCACATCCATTGCGCCGACGCGCGAGGCCGCAGTGTGCAGAACGATCAGACCACTTTCGGTATTGGCCGCAATGGTTTGCGCGGCGGCCAGAACGGCAGTGCCGTCAGCCTCTTGCAACGCGCCCTGCCCGATGATGACCAACGAGCGCTTGCTCTTGATCTCATCATCGCCGCCCATGCCGACAACTTTTTGCAGTGCCGCGCGGTCGTTACCCATGTGGTGATATTCATAAGTCAGATCCGCAGCCGGACCGACCAGAGCAACCTCGGCCCCGTGCGCCCAAGCCTTGCGGATACGGGCGTTCAGTACCGGCGCTTCGTCGCGCGGGTTGGTTCCGATCAGCAGGATACGCTCGGCGCCGTCGATGTCTTCGATCGCCGCAGTCCCGGCATAGGCGCCACGGTTCCCCGCTGGCAGCTTGGCACCGTCGGTGCGACATTCAACAACGCCGCCCTGCCCCTCGATCATCTGCTTCAGCGCAAAGATCGCCTCGACCGGGGCCAGATCACCCACGATGCCAGCTGGCTTCTCGGCACCCTTCAGCGCTTCGGCGGCTTTCGTCAGTGCCTCGGGCCACGTAGCCGGGCGCAGTTTGCCGTTTTCGCGGATGTAAGGCTTGTCCAGACGCTGGCGACGCAGGCCGTCCCAGACAAAGCGGGTCTTGTCGCTGATCCACTCTTCGTTCACGCCGTCATGGTTGCGCGGCAAAAAGCGCATTACTTCACGGCCCTTGGTATCCACGCGGATGTTCGACCCCAGAGCGTCCATCACGTCGATGCTCTCGGTCTTGGTCAGTTCCCAAGGACGCGCGGTAAAGGCGTAGGGCTTCGAGGTCAGCGCGCCGACCGGGCACAGGTCGATGATGTTGCCCTGCATGTTGGAATCGAGCGTCTGGTTCAGATACGAGGTAATCTCGGCATCCTCACCCCGCCCGGTCTGGCCCATCTGGGTAATCCCGGCAACCTCGGTGGTAAAGCGCACACACCGGGTGCAGCTGATGCAGCGGGTCATCGCGGTGCTGACCAGAGGACCAAGGTCCAGATCGTCAACTGCGCGCTTGGCTTCCTTGAAGCGCGTACCCGACAGACCATAGGCCATCGCCTGATCCTGCAGGTCACATTCGCCACCCTGATCGCAGATCGGACAATCCAGCGGGTGATTGATGAGCATGAACTCCATCACCCCTTCACGGGCCTTCTTGACCATCGGTGAGTTCGTTTTGACCACCGGCGGCTGACCTTCCGGTCCCGGGCGCAAGTCACGCACCTGCATCGCGCAGGAGGCGGCAGGTTTCGGCGGACCGCCGACAACCTCAACCAGACACATCCGGCAGTTGCCGGCGATCGACAGACGTTCGTGATAGCAGAAACGCGGCACTTCGACCCCGGCCTCTTCACAGGCCTGGATCAGGGTCATCGCACCATCGACTTCGATTTCCTGCCCGTCGATATTCACTTTGCGGAGGTCAGACATAATGACGTTACCCTTTCAGAAAAGCGCCAATCGAGGTTTCATTGGAAATTTCGAGCCGACCGGCTGCGCAGAAAGTCTCAGCTTCTCCAATTACGATCCCGCGTTTTTGTATGTACGCAATTGCATCATCCTGAACCCGCTTGCGTGGCAGGTTTCGAGCAAGATACTTAAAATCGCTCTCACGGTATCCCTCTGCTTCGTATTTCTCAGTCAGGGATTTGCTCGTTTTGTTTATCTGCGAACGGTTGAGAGTCAGAGAACGACATTCGCTTGCTATTTGATCGGCTATCGCATTCGCAAATGCGAAGTCGTAAACGTCTGATGGCAGCTCGCCTCGGAACTCGGCACGGGAAACGGAAGAGTTGGCAGAGCTGTCAGTCGTGGTCGCGCAGGCACTAAGTGCCAACAGCAGCGCGACACCGATTGCGCCAGTTTTCAGAGTTTCAATACCCATCCGTCAATTTGCCCTCAAATAAACGCCAATGGCGCTGTTTCTTTCGATTTCCTTCTGCCCCAACGTGCAGAAAGAGTTCGGATTTTCATACGTGACGCCGTGCTGGGCCAAGTACGCCTCGCCCTTGGCGCGCATCCTGTCCTTTTCAGCGTCGGAATCCACATAGGCCCGGATTTCCTTGTCCGAGTAGCCCAGCTTGTTCGCCTTAGATCGCAGATCCCACATCACACCTATCGCCTTCAGACGGCGCCCGCTGATCGACGGGCAATACTCTGAAATCTCGTTTGCAATGGCGATGTAGTAGAGTTCGTTGTCGATCTCTTTGACTTCGCGCAAGGGCGGTTTGGCTTCGGCTAGGGTAGGCAGGGCCAATACCGAGATCAATGCGAGCGTTTTCATACCAGACATGACAATTCCTTTCGTCTTGGGAAACCCAAGACGAAGGGCTGTCGGGGCGCTATGCAATAACACCTCCCGCTTCATGGCCTGATATGCAAAAACACACTTCATGGTCGCTGGCACGTTCCGGCAAATGTCAGTTTGTCGTCACTGATGCGCAGGTTCTGCGGCTCGGTATCCGGACCGACCTTCCAAACGATTTTGGAAGAGCCGAAGTTCTTGATACAGAACTTGGTTCCCTCAAACCGGCCAGCCTCGCGCGCGCCATCCAGCGAGGCAGAGACTTCGTTCACGACAACCGTAAAGTCAGCGGGTGACGCTTTTTTGTCGACGGGTTTCGCCTTGGCCCGGAACGCGTGACCGTCAAACAGAATCCGATCCGAAGACGGGGTGACAATCCCGCAAGCCGAAACCGTTGCCATCGCGACAACCACACTCAGCACAACGCTGTGATTTCTAAGATGCCTTAGCCCCAACATCCGATGTTTCCCCAGCCCCTTCATCAGAACGCTGCAACAAGCGCCATGAGGCCCATGACAAACATGCAGGCCCAGCCAACGACATAAAGAACCGATCGCAACCCGCTGTGAGGTTTGCCGATTCCGCGCATATGCACGACCAACATCAACAGACGCGCCAACAGCGCAACCGAAGCGAGAAGGTTCACCCAAAACGGGCTGACCCCCATCAGGATCGCGGCGACAGTGACCGTCAGATAGGCAGGCAGCGTTTCGGTCCCGTTCAGGTAGGCCCGGTTCAGGCGGTACGCCTTGTCGGAATAGTCCTGATCGGGTGTCGCCCCGGGCGCCAGTCCTTTACCTTGCTTGGCCAAGGCCGAAAACGGTGACAAGAACAGCACCACCAGGGTGAAGATCACCAGCGACGCAACTGCATGCCCATATTCCGCGAAGACTTCCATCTGTTTTACTCCGCCGCCATCGCACCCATGCGACCCGACTTCTGCGCCTTGATGCGATCTTCGATCTCTTCGCGGAAGTTACGGATCAGACCCTGGATCGGCCATGCTGCCGCGTCCCCAAGGGCACAGATCGTGTGGCCCTCGACCTGCTTGGTCACGTCGAACAGCATGTCGATCTCTTCCAGCTCGGCCTCGCCGCGCACCAGGCGGTCCATGACGCGCATCATCCAGCCGGTGCCTTCGCGGCACGGCGTACACTGGCCGCAGCTTTCGTGTTTGTAGAACTTGGACAGACGCCAGATCGCCTTGATGATGTCGGTGGACTTGTCCATCACGATCACCGCCGCCGTTCCAAGCCCCGAACCCAGATCGTTGCGCAGATAGTCGAAATCCATGATCGCATCACGCATGTTCTCGCCGCGCACACAGGGCACCGACGACCCACCCGGGATTACAGCCAGCAGATTGTCCCAGCCGCCACGAATGCCGCCGCAATGGGTCTCGATCAGGTCCTCAAAGGAAATCGACATCGCCTCTTCGACGACACAGGGGTTGTTCACATGGCCCGAGATCGCAAACAGCTTGGTACCTGCGTTGTTTTGGCGACCAAAGCCCGCGAACCAATCCGCGCCGCGGCGCAGGATGGTGGGCACAACGGCGATGGATTCCACGTTGTTCACCGTGGTCGGGCAGCCATAGAGACCCGCACCCGCCGGGAACGGAGGTTTCATCCGCGGCATACCCTTTTTACCCTCAAGGCTTTCAATCAGGGCAGTTTCCTCGCCACAGATATAGGCACCCGCGCCGTGATGCAGGAACAGGTCGAAATCCCAGCCCGAACCAGCCGCGTTCTTGCCAAGCAGGCCCGCATCATAGGCTTCATCAATCGCGGCCTGCAGCGCCTCACGCTCGCGGATGTATTCGCCGCGCAGGTAGATGTAGCAGGTATGTGCGTTCATCGCGAAGGACGCGATCAGGCAACCCTCGATCAGCGTATGCGGATCATGGCGCATGATCTCGCGGTCTTTACAGGTGCCGGGCTCGGATTCGTCGGCGTTCACCACCAGATAGGCCGGACGCCCGTCGCTTTCCTTCGGCATGAACGACCATTTTAAACCAGTCGGAAAGCCCGCGCCGCCGCGACCGCGCAGACCCGAGTCCTTCATGGTCTGGATGATCCAGTCACGGCCCTTTTCGATCAGGCCAGCAGTGCCGTCCCAATGCCCCCGGGCCTGCGCGCCTTTCAGCGTGCGCTCATGCATCCCGTAGATGTTGGTAAAGATCCGGTCCTGATCCTTCAGCATCGTGTGTTACCTTCAGCTGTCCTGACGCATACGCCAGAGTTGAAATATGTTGACGCCCGCATAGATAAATCCTGCCAGAGCGGCGAGATCGAACAACAGCGCGTGGCGCGTCGTCAGTTCCAGTGCGGGGCCGACGTACAGGTTCATGGCAAGCCAGATCACCATCGTCACCGCAATGACAACGCCGATATGTCGGCCCTTTCGGGCTATGGCCTGTTCCTTGTCCTTGTCCATCTTACCCTGATGCCCCGGATGGGCACCGTCGTTTAGTCTTCGTAAGTGCCGTCTTCCTTGGCACGTTTGGCGAATTCGGTCTCCTCACCCGCCGCAAGCTTGGCCGCCTGTTCGATCCAGCCATCGCGTTCGATCCGGCCTTTGAACTTCAGACGCGCATCCACCCAGGCCACCTGTTCAGGCGTCCAGGCCGCGATCTGGTCGTAGTGGAAGAAGCCCAGCTCGTTCAGTGTTTCTTCCAGCTTTGGCCCAACGCCTTTCAGCAGCTTGAGGTCATCCGCCTTGCCGTCCCGCGCCGCGGTCAGCGTTTCGGGCTGGTCCTCTTTGACCTCTGCCGGTTCGGGCTTGGCTTTCGCCTCTTCTGCCTGCTTTACAGCCGGCTTGGGCGTTTCAGGCGCTTTCGGAGGTTTCGGAGCCGCCTTGGTCGCCGCCGCCTTACCGTCCTTGCCCAGCCAAGGGGTCAGGATCGGAACCTCGGTCCCGTCAATGCGCTTGACCGTGTCACCCAGATCAATCGCCAATTCGACACTTGCGTTGTACTGAGGCTTGCCCGCTTCATATTCAGCCAGACTGCTCAGGCCCTTCAGCGGTTCCGCTGCATAACGCCCGTTCTGCGGACCCGGGGTCGGTACCCTGCCCGCCACCAGATCGTCGACGATCTTGCCAAAGCTCTCGGCAGTCAGGTCTTCGTAATAATCCTTGCCGATCTGCGCCATCGGCGCGTTGGTGCAGGACCCGAGGCATTCCACCTCTTCCCAGCTCAGCTTGCCATCGGCGGACAGTTCATGCGGCTTGGCCGCGATCTTTTCCTTGCAGACCGCGATCAGATCTTCGGCCCCGCAGATCATGCAGGACGTCGTGCCGCAGACCTGAATATGCGCAACCGAGCCAACCGGCTGCAGCTGGAACATGAAGTAGAATGACGCAACCTCAAGCACGCGGATATAGGCCATGCCCAGCATGTCAGCGACGGATTCAATCGCCGGGCGGCTCAGCCAGCCCTCCTGCTCCTGCGCACGCCACAGCAGCGGAATGACCGCGCTGGCCTGACGCCCTTCGGGGTATTTGGTGATCTGCGCTTCTGCCCATTGCTGGTTTGCAGCGGAAAAGGCAAAGCTCTCGGGTTGTTCGGGGTGGAGGCGTCTGAGCATCAACTGGCTCCTAAGTCGCGCACAAAACACAAGGTATGTGCGTCGCTTTCGTTTGACATAATTACAAAGTTGCGAGTTCCAGTGGGTATTATCCACGACTGAACAATTCCGGCTCGCTCGCTAAGGCAAGCGGATGTGATGTCTTTGAAACCCAAGCTAGCAGAACTCAAAACTCGTGCTGAAACGGCATGAGGGACGAATTTGTGCATCTCTTGCGAAACATTGATGATGTCTTCGCAAATTGAACCAGGCAACTCGCACCCATCAACAAGTGCGAGCATTGCGTCCAAATTCGCGCTGAAACTGTCATTCCCTGAATCGACAAAGTCCATCCATCCGATGAAACGTTGTTCCCGGGTCTCTTCTGCCGCCAATGCTGCAGAACTCAGGCACATTCCGAGCACCCCTGCTATGAGCAAGGTAACTCTCACCGGTCAATCTCCCCAAACACCACATCCATGGTGCCGATGATGGCGGCGACGTCGGCCAGTTGGTGGCCCTTGGCGACGTGGTCCATGGCTTGCAGGTGCAGATAACCCGGTGCGCGCAGTTTGGCGCGGTAGGGTTTGTTGGAGCCGTCAGCGACCAGATAGACGCCGAACTCGCCCTTGGGGGCCTCGACGGCGGCGTAGACCTCGCCCGCAGGGACGTGGAAGCCTTCGGTATACAGTTTGAAGTGATGGATCAGGCTCTCCATCGAGGTCTTCATGTCCGAGCGTTTCGGCGGGGTGATCTTACCACGGGCCAGAACGTCGCCCGGGCAGTCGCGCAGCTTGCCGATAGCCTGTCGGATGATGTGCAGCGACTGGCGCATCTCTTCCATGCGGACGAGGTAACGGTCATAGCAGTCGCCGTTCTTGCCGACGGGGATCTGGAATTCGAACTCATCATAACATTCATAAGGCTGCGCGCGGCGCAGGTCCCATGCCAGCCCCGATCCACGAACCATCACGCCCGAGAAGCCGTATTTCTGGATGTCATCCTCGGTCACGACGCCAATATCGGCGTTACGCTGCTTGAAGATGCGGTTTTCGGTCAGCAGACCGTCAATGTCATCCAGAACAGCGGGGAATTCGTGGCTCCACGCTTCGATATCGTCCAGCAGTTCCGGCGGCAGGTCCTGGTGTACACCACCGGGGCGGAAATAGGCGGCGTGCAGACGCGCACCACAAGCACGCTCATAGAACACCATCAGCTTTTCGCGTTCTTCAAAGCCCCAGAGCGGCGGCGTCAGCGCGCCCACGTCCATCGCCTGCGTGGTCACGTTCAGCAGGTGGTTCAGAATGCGGCCGATCTCGGAATACAGAACCCGGATCAGCGAGCCCCGGCGCGGCACTTCCACACCGGTCAGCTTTTCGATGGCGAGACACCAGGCATGTTCCTGGTTCATCGGCGCCACGTAATCCAGACGATCGAAATACGGCAGGTTCTGCAGATACGTCCGGCTTTCCATCAGCTTTTCGGTGCCTCGGTGCAGCAAGCCGATATGCGGGTCGCAACGCTCGACAATCTCGCCGTCCAACTCAAGCACAAGACGCAAAACTCCGTGCGCCGCAGGGTGTTGCGGGCCGAAGTTGATGTTAAAGTTGCGGATCTTCTGTTCTCCGCTCAGCGCGTCTGTGCTGCCGTCATCGTATCTTGAGCCGTCCATCAACGCCCTCGTTTGTTCTTTTTCGCCTCGGCCCGGACCCGGACCTTTTCGGCTTCGGCCGCTTTTGCAGCAGCCCCTGCAAGCAAGACGCCCAATGCGCCTAAAATGATCAATTCGCCCATCATGTCAGCGTCGCTCCATCTCTTGCAGCTTCATCGCCATCATCCACAGCAGGACAATCACGACCGGAGAGATGATGCATGCAAACGCCCAGTTCTTGTTGATCCCGAAATGCGGCAGCAGCTTGGTCATCGGTACGACCGTTGCAACCACCAGTACAATCCAGATCAGGAACTCAAACATGATGACTACTCCTGTTTTTCATCCCCCGGCAGAATGTAATTCGCACCTTCCCATGGGGACATGAAATCGAATTGCCGGTATTCCTGCACCAGGCTGACCGGTTCGTAGACCACGCGCTTTTGCGCCTCGTCATACCGAACCTCGGTGTAACCGGTGGTCGGGAAATCCTTGCGCAGCGGATAGCCGCGGAAGCCATAGTCGGTCAGGATGCGCCGCAGATCCGGGTGGCCCGAGAACAGGATGCCGAACATGTCGAACACCTCGCGCTCGAACCAGTTGGCCGAGGGGTGAACGTCCACGATCGAGGGTACCATGTCCTCCTCGCGGATCGAGACCCGCAGGCGGATGCGCTGGTTCTGGTACATCGACAGGAAGTGGTAAACCACGTCGAACCGCTTGGCGCGTTCGGGGTAATCGACACCGGTGATATCCACCAGGGTCGAGAACTTGCAGTTCTGGTCGGACCGCAGGAATTCCACGAACTCCACGATGTTCGACGGGGCCACATCAACGTTCAGCTCGCCATGGGTCACGTCCCAGGACAGGACACAATCAGCCCGCTTCAGCTCCAGCTGGGCGCCGAGTTCCTTGAGTGCTTCGCTCATCTGCCCTCTCCTCAGCGTACGATGGTGCCGGTGCGGCGGATTTTGCGTTGCAGCTGCATCAGACCGTACAGCAACGCCTCAGCCGTCGGAGGGCAACCGGGCACGTAGATGTCCACCGGAACAACCCGGTCGCAACCACGCACAACGGAATAGGAATAGTGGTAATAGCCACCGCCATTGGCGCAGGACCCCATTGAGATCACATAGCGCGGCTCTGGCATCTGATCGTAGACCTTGCGCAGCGCCGGGGCCATCTTGTTGGTCAGGGTGCCGGCCACGATCATCACGTCGGACTGACGCGGAGAGGCGCGCGGCGCGATGCCAAACCGTTCCGCATCATAACGCGGCATCGAGGTGTGCATCATCTCAACCGCGCAGCAGGCCAGACCGAATGTCATCCAATGCAGCGAGCCGGTGCGCGCCCAGTTGATGATGTCCTCGGTCGAGGTCAGCAGGAACCCTTTATCCTGCAGCTCGGCATTCAGGGCCTGGGTGGCGACTTCTTTATCGACGCCAGCGGTGTTTGCACCCGTCATCACTCCCATTCCAGGGCCCCTTTCTTCCATTCATAGGCAAAGCCGATGGTCAGCACCGCCAGGAACACCATCATGGACCAGAAGCCCACATCACTGATGTCCTTGAAGCCCACGGCCCACGGAAACAGGAAGGCAATTTCCAGATCGAAGATGATGAAGAGAATCGAAACCAGATAGAATCGGACGTCGAATTTCATCCGCGCATCGTCGAAGGCGTTGAAACCGCACTCATATGCGCTGACCTTTTCAGGGTCGGGATTGCGGACGGCCAGTACCACAGCGGCAAGAATCAGTACGATTCCAAGGCCCACGGCGACGGCCAGAAACACCAGAATCGGGAGGTACTCCCGCAGCAGGTCTTCCACGAATAGCTCCTTTCCTGCGCATACCCCCCGGGGACGCGCCGTCAATTGGCGTGTTGACTGGACATTCTCTATCCGCGCCGGGTCAGAGGGTCAACCGAACACAAACGCGCAGGGGCTTAATAATCCACTTGCTTCCACAAATGGAAAACCTGGCATTTGAGCGAATCTGTTTTCACCCTGAAAACGCGCTAAACCTGAGTATTCCATGCAGGTTTTCGTTTATCGAAGAAGGCGCTGATGCCTTCCCGCGCCTCGTCTGTTTCCCACCGTTCGACCAGCGATTGGATCGTCCGGTCAATCACGGCATCGTCAATGCGTGGGCCCAACGCCTGCACAAGGTTCTTGGCCGACGCCACGGCCCCCGGCGCGCAGGAGAGGTAGGGTTGGACTTCGGCCTCGACCGCATCCTGCAGATCCGCTGCTGGGACAGCTTTGGCCAACAGCCCAAGGTCCACGGCTTCCGCAGCGTCGAACACCCGGGCCGACATGAACACGCGTCGGGCGCGGGTCGCACCCATGCGGGCGATGACATAGGGGCCGATGGTTGCCGGGATCAGGCCCAATCGGGTTTCGGTCAGCGCCATCTTTATCCCATCCACGCCCACGGCCACATCGCAAACCGCAGCCAGCCCGATACCACCACCAAAAGCATTACCCTGAAGCGCCCCGATCAAAGGTTTGGGCATCGTGTTCAGTGCCTGCAGCATCTCGGCCAGCTTGCGTGCCTCGGCAAACCGGGTTTCAGGGTCGGCAGCCATCTGCGCTTGCATCCAACCCAGATCCCCACCGGCACAAAAGCTTTTCCCTGCGCCGGTCAGAACCACGACCCGAACCGTGTCATCCGCCCCTAACTGCGCCGCCGCCTGCGTCAGCTCGGAAATCATCTGCGCTGACATTGCGTTGTGCTTTTCCGGACGGTCGAGCGTCAAAGTCGCCACACCGCGCGCGTCCTGCGTAACCGAAATTGTTTCGAACATGGCCCTTTACTCCGCTCGCATTGCTCGGGCCAACTGAGCGGCCTCTTCGACAACTGCCTGATCTATCCCGGTCTGATATCCCAGCCGTTCCAGATGCGCGACGACGGCTTCGGTTGCGACATTACCCGAAGCACCCGGCGCATAGGGACAGCCGCCCAACCCACCGACCGCCGAGTCGAAGGTCCGGACGCCCAGCGCCAGCGCGGCGTCAATATTGTCGATGGCGCGGCCATTGGTGTCATGGAAATGGCCCGCCAACCGGGTGACCGGAACCCGCTCCCGCACCGCAAGCAGCATATGCGCGATGGTATCCGGCGTCCCCTGCCCGATGGTGTCGCCCAGCGAGACTTCATAACAGCCCAGCGCGAACAGACGATCCGCGACCTCAGCCACTTTCTCGGGCGGGGTTGGCCCGTCATAGGGGCAATCGGTCACACAAGAGACATATCCACGCACCGGCAGGTCAATGTGGCGCGCGGCCTCGAGGATCGGAGTGAACCGTTCGATGGATTCCTCAATCGTGGCGTTGATATTGGCCTTCGAGAACCCTTCGGACGCCGAGGCGAACACCGCGATCTCATCCGCCTTGGCCGCCAGAGCGTCCTCGTAGCCACGCATATTCGGCGTCAGCGCGGCATAGCGCACCCCCTCCGCGCGTTTGATTCCGGCCAGCACGTCAGCGCTGCCCGCCATCTGCGGCACCCATTTGGGCGAGACGAAGCTGGCCACTTCGATCCGGTTGAACCCGGCGCGGCTGAGGCAGTCGATCAGCGCAACCTTCTCGGACACAGGAATTTCACGCTGTTCGTTTTGCAGGCCATCGCGTGGCCCCGCTTCGAAAATCTCGACCCGCTCGTCCATTACAGCGTTCCTCCCGGTTTCGTTCCCAACATGTTGACCCGACTGTGCCACGCGATGCGGCGCAGGAACAGGCTACTCCTCTTCCAACCGGACAAGGGCGGCTCCGGCCTCAACCTGCGCGCCGTCTTCGGCCAGAACCTCGGCCACGATGCCGTCACGGGCAGCCAGCAGCGAGTGCTCCATCTTCATGGCCTCCAGAATGGCCAGCCGATCCCCCCCTTTCACCGCTTGCCCGACCGCGGCAAACACGGCCTTCACAAGACCCGGCATGGGAGCCTCGATCACATTGGTATCACCGGCAGCGCTGGTGTCACGGTCCAGGGGGTCAACGACATCGAAGGCCCGCCCATAATTCTCAAACACAGTGATCCGTGAACCAGACACCGCAACACGCGGCATAGGCGCACCACTGATCAACCAGCCCTCGCCACTGCGTTCTGCGATGAGGGTTTCCTCGCCGATCTGCCAGACCTGCCGGTCAGGACCCTCGACCTGCACATCCAGATCAATCAACTCGTCGGCCATCAACTGAACAGCACGATGCAAGGGCGCCCACAGAGAGAACCCGGTCTCATCAGAGGTCTCGACCAGACCTAGCGCGGTCATGGCGGCGGCCACGCACGTCGCGGCAGAGGCCGGGGTATCCTGTGTCAGTGCATCCAGATCCCGGCCGATCAGCCCGGTATCCACGTCCCCCGCCGCAAATCCCTGATGTCGGGTCAGTGCGCCAAGAAAGGCCAGATTGGTGACAGTACCCGCCACTTCGGTCTTTTGCAGGGCACGGTGAAGCTGCTCCAACGCAACCTCGCGGGTTGGGCCGTGGACAATGACCTTTGCGATCATCGGGTCATACCACGGGCTGATCGTGTCCCCCGTACGCACACCGCTGTCAGCGCGACAAGCAGACGGGAACTGCAGATGCGTCAGAGTGCCGGTTGCAGGCAAGAACCCTTTGGGCACGTCTTCGGCGTACAGCCGGGCTTCGAACGCGTGGCCATTGATCGACAAGTCGTCCTGCTGCTTTGGCAGAGTCTCACCCGAGGCGACCCGCAACTGCCATTCGACCAGATCCACACCGGTTATCGCTTCGGTCACCGGATGTTCGACCTGCAGGCGCGTGTTCATCTCCATGAACCAGAACCGATCCGGGCGCAGCCCGTCCGAGGCATCGACGATGAATTCAACCGTCCCTGCCCCCTTGTAACCGATCGCCTCAGCGGCGCGGACGCCCGCCTGCCCCATCGCCTCGCGCATCTCGGATGTCATGCCGGGGGCCGGAGCCTCTTCGATCACCTTTTGGTGCCGCCGTTGCAGCGAGCAGTCGCGCTCGAACAGATGCACGGCGTGGGTGCCGTCTCCGAACACCTGCACTTCGATATGGCGAGGTTTGGCGACGAATCTCTCGACCAGCACCGCATCATTGCCAAAGGCGGTGCGGGCCTCGCTGCGGGCGCTGTCCAATGCCGAGGCGAAATCCTCAGGGCGTTCGACCAGCCGCATCCCCTTGCCTCCGCCGCCGGCCACGGCCTTGATCAATACCGGATAGCCGATGGTGTCCGCGGCCCCGGCCAAGTGCTCGGGGTCTTGATTGTCACCGTGATAGCCGGGCACGACAGGCACGCCCGCCTGCTCCATCACAACCTTGGCCGCGTCTTTCAGGCCCATCTGGCGGATCGCATTCGCCGAGGGACCGATAAAGGTCAGACCCGCGGCCTCAACGGCATCCACGAATTCGGGGTTTTCGGAGAGAAAACCATAACCCGGATGGATTGCCTGCGCGCCGGTTTCCAGCGCGGCCTGAATGATCACATCACCTTTCAGGTAACTCTGTGCCGGGGCGGCCGCACCAATATGCACGGCCTCATCCGCCATCTGCACATGCTTGGCTGACGCATCCGCATCCGAATAAACCGCGACGCAGGCTACACCCATCTTTTGGGCGGTTTCCATCACGCGACAGGCAATTTCGCCACGATTGGCAATCAGGATTTTGTTAAACATCTCTTACCCCTCAACCGCCAGATCTTCGATTAGGCGGAACCGTTCGCACAACAGTTCCATCTCTGGATCAAAACCACCATTACGCTCAAAGTACCGGCGATGATCTTCGCGCCATCCCTCAAGCGTTTCATTTTCGCCCTCGGCCAACGCGAAATCCTCGGTCATATCGCAGAAACGACAGACCGAAACATCGACGGTCTCGATCACCAAAGCAGGGCTTTCATCCCATTCCAAAGCGATGTCGCGGCGCCCAACGACCGGTGTTTCGGGGCTGCCATCGGGATAGTCCCTCAGCGCTCCACAGGTTGCCGTTTTCCGGCCCGCACGCACCAGTGAAAGCAACTCGGCACTCATCTTTGCGCTGTCGCCAAATTTGAAAGTTTGTGCGCCGGGATACCGGATCAATACATCTTGCATTGTCATGTTCATCACATCCTGAACACGCCGAAACGTGTCTCCTCGATCGGGGCGTTCAATGCCGCGCTCAGCGACAGGGCCAGCACGCCGCGGCTTTTGCGCGGGTCGATTATGCCGTCATCCCACAACCGCGCCGAGGCATAGAGCGGGTGCGATTGCTCCTCGAACATCTCAAGCGTCGGGCGCTTGAACTCGGCCTCTTCCTCGGCCGACCACGTGCCGCCCTGCCGCTCGATCCCGTCGCGCTTGACAGTGGCCAGAACGCCTGCGGCCTGCTCTCCGCCCATCACGGAAATGCGTGAGTTTGGCCAGGTCCACAGGAACCGCGGCTGATAAGCCCGCCCCGACATGCCGTAATTACCGGCCCCGAAGGACCCGCCGACCAGCATCGTAACCTTCGGCACGTTCGTCGTCGCGACCGCCGTCACCATCTTGGCGCCGTGCCGCGCGATGCCTTCGTTCTCGTATTTGCGACCGACCATGAAGCCGGTGATGTTCTGCAGGAACACCAGCGGGATACGACGCTGAGAACACAGCTCAACAAAATGCGCACCTTTCTGCGCCGACTCGGAAAACAGCACACCGTTATTGGCGATGATCCCGACCGGACAGCCTTTGACATGGGCAAATCCGGTTACCAGAGTCTCGCCGAACCGAGGCTTGAATTCATCGAAGCGGGAACCATCGACCAGCCGCGCAATCACCTCGCGGATGTCATAGGGCGTGCGCAGATCAGCCGGGACGACACCGAGAATTTCCTCGGGGTCATAGGCCGGGTCCTCGGGGCTGGCCCAATCCACAGTTTGCGGCTTGCGCAGGTTCAGCGAACCGACGGCGCGGCGGGCTAAGGCCAGCGCATGGGCGTCATCTTCAGCCAGGTAATCCGCCACGCCGGACAGGCGGGTATGCACATCTCCACCGCCCAAGTCCTCAGCACTGACCACCTCACCCGTCGCGGCCTTGACCAGAGGCGGCCCGGCCAGAAAGATCGTGCCCTGTTCCTTCACGATGATGGTCACATCGGACATTGCAGGCACATAGGCTCCGCCCGCCGTACAGGACCCCATCACAACCGCGATCTGAGCGATCCCCTTCGCGCTCATCCGTGCTTGGTTATAGAAGATGCGGCCAAAGTGGTCGCGGTCGGGGAAGACCTCATCTTGATTTGGTAGATTCGCACCGCCGCTGTCGACCAGGTAGACGCAGGGCAGATGGTTTTCCTCGGCAATCTCCTGCGCGCGGAGGTGTTTCTTGACGGTCATCGGATAGTATGTGCCGCCCTTCACGGTGGCATCGTTGCAGACCACCATAACCTCACGCCCCTGCACCCGGCCAATGCCCGCAATCACCCCGGCGCAAGGCGCGGCGTCGCCATACATTCCATGCGCCGCAGTCGCGCCGATTTCCAGAAACGGAGACCCCGGGTCCAGCAGGTTCGCCACCCGACGACGCGGCAGCATTTTGCCCCGCGATTCATGCCGCGCGCGAGATTTCTCACCGCCCCCCATGCGGGCCTTTTCGGCAGCGTCTGAGATTTGAGCCAGAGCGTCGAGATGCGCCGCGCGGTTTGTCTTGAAGCCCTCAGAGGCGGGCATGGCTTTGGATGTGAGTTTCATTCACCTTTGTCCTTCAGCAACCTTTGAGCGTACCTCAAGTCAAGCCATCTCAAAGTTGTGTCCAGCAGTTGACACTCCAGTTCTGGCACAGTGTCATCGCAAATTTTCGAAGTCGATCTTGATGCACGTGACACCGCACGTTCGTAGGATTTCTGCTCGAAGCCTCTGAGACTGACTTGTGAAGGCAGGGAACTCAAAATTTCACCGCTTGTGTGCCGTAGATGATCAATTAAGACCATTTGGCACCATTCTTCTAAATCCGTCGAAATGTCACCGATGCAATAGTCTAGAGCTTGCGTAACGCAATCTGAATCAAGTGTCATTTTTGAGATGGTGACTTTTGTTGAATTGCTCAGTGCCGCGCAACCATCAAACCAGTCTTCGATCCAAACGATAGGCTCTTCTGGTTCAGAGATGGAATACTCTTCTTCATTCTGCGCCAAACTGAAACCAGTAGAGACAACAAGCGCGATCAGAGAAAACAAAAGGATAATTGACTTTATCATCGGGCATCTCTGCTTTCTAGAAATTCCGCGTTCGCCAATCGCTTCAACTCTTTCCGGATCACCTTCCCCGTCACCGTCATCGGCAGTTCCTCCAGAAAGGTCACCTCGCGCGGATAGGAATACTGCGCCAGACGGTCCTTGACCCACTCTTGCAACTCCCGCTCATCGACTTCAGCCCCCGGTTTCAGCACCACATAGGCCTTCACGATCTCGGTCCGCAGCGGGTCGGGCTTGCCGACCACGCCCACCGTCGCCACCGCCGGGTGGGTCAGCAAACAATCCTCGATCTCAGCCGGGCCAATGCGATAGCCCGCCGAGGTGATCACGTCGTCATCACGACCCACAAAGCGCAGATAGTCACCCTCCCACACGCCGCGGTCTCCGGTGATCAGCCAATCGCCGCGGAACTTTTCAGCGGTCGCATCGGGCCGGCTCCAGTATTCCAGCAGCATCGAGGCCGAGCCGCGCCGGATGGCCACGTCGCCTTCCTCGCTGGTCGGGTTGCCGCTTTCGTCGATCACCTCCACCTCATGCCCCAGCACCGGCTTGCCAATACAGCCGGGACGCACCTGGAAATCCTCGGCGCAGGAGGACACGACCATGTTGCATTCGGTCTGGCCGTAAAACTCGTTGATCGTCAGGCCAAACGCCTTTTGCCCCCAGGTCAGCATTTCGGCCCCCAGAGGTTCACCACCTGACGCAACCGAACGCAGGCCCAGGAGGCTCTGATCCGCCGCCTTCAGCATTCGCAGGGCCGTGGGCGGGAAGAAGACGTTGCGCACATTGCCGCGCGCGATCACATCGGCGCAGGCTTCAGGGGTGAACTTCTCGAGCCGCGCCGCCACCACGGGAATGCCCAGCGCCAAGCCTGGCATCAACACGTCGAACAACCCTCCGATCCAGGCCCAGTCGGCGGGCGTCCAAAGGCAGTCTCCGTCCCGCAGGTGGTTGTGGCTGATCGAAACGCCCGGCAGATGCCCGGTCAGAACCCTGTGCCCGTGCAGCGCCCCCTTCGGGCTGCCGGTGGTGCCCGAGGTATAGATCAAAACCGCCGGGTCCTCGGGGCCGGTATCGGCAAAGGGCAGCGGATCATCGGACGGCGCAATCTGATCAACCCGGATCGGCTGCGCCAGATCGCCCAGCAATGCGGCACCGTCACCATCCGTCAGCACCGCCTGCGCCCCGGCGTCGCCAACCCGAGAGGCCAGCGCGTCATGTTTGAACAGCTTAAAAAGCGGCACCGAAATCGCCCCGAGCTTCCAGACCGCCAGATGCGCCGCCGCGCACCACGGCGATTGGCTGAGCAGCACGCCGACGCGGTCACCGGGTTGCACCTGTTCCTGCATCGTCCGCGCGATCCCATCGGTCATGCGCCCAAGCTGGCCATACGTGACGACGTCCCGCGCCCCCGCTGTCAGATCAATGATGGCGATACTGTCACCGGGATGGCTCAGGCACTGCCGCGCCATGTTGAGCCGGGCAGGTATGTCCCACCTCCCCGATTCCCGCATACCCGGTATGATTTCAACGGGACGCATGCTCAAAAGCCCTTGTTTTCATGACATTTTCAGAACGGATACCCGCCTCATATCCCACGGAAACTTGATGCAGATCAGAGTTTACCTTGCCCTCGGTCGGCAAAACCAACCCATCATCAAATTCAAAGGCCTTAAAATGACCAAAACACTCGCCGCTTTGACACTCTCTACAGCGCTTGTCGCGCTTGCCGCCCCTGCAATGGCCCAGAACCAAGGTGACTGGACCGTGGGTATTGGTGTTGGCTACCTCGACCCGAAATCCGACAATGGCACACTGACCGGTGGCCTCGACGTCGAAGTGGATTCGGACACGCGCCCGATCTTTACCGTGGAATATTTCGTCCGCGACAACCTGGGTATCGAACTTCTGGCGGCTACCCCGTTCAAACACGATATCACTCTGAACGGCAGCATTGATGCGGGCAGCGTCAAGCACCTGCCGCCCACCCTGTCGCTGAACTACCACTTCCCGACCAACAGCGTTTGGAAACCCTATGTCGGTGCAGGCCTGAACTACACAATTTTCTTCGACGAAGAGCTGCCCGGACTCGAGCTTGACAACTCCTTCGGCATCGCGCTGCAGGCTGGTCTGGATTACATGGTCACCGAAAAAGGTGCCGTACGTCTGAACGTCCGCTGGTTCGACATCGACTCGGACGTTTCGCTGGGCGGCACCGATGTCGGCACCGCCGAAATCGATCCTTGGCTGGTCGGCGTATCCTACGTCCATAGCTTCTGATCCTTTGAAAGAACGCCCCACAGTTCCCTGTATGTGGGGCGTTTTTTCATCACAGCATTTCGCTCATCAACTCGCGCCCGATCAGCATCCGGCGAATTTCGCTGGTCCCCGCGCCGATCTCCATCAGCTTGGCATCACGGAAAATTCGGCTGACCGCCGAATCCGACAGGAACCCGGCCCCACCCATCGCCTGCACCGCCTGATGCGCCTGCACCATCGCCTGTTCTGAGGCGTAAAGACAGCACGCCGCCGCGTCCTGACGGGTCACATCCCCCCGGTCACAAGCCTTGGCAACCTCATACACATAAGCCCGCGCGGAATTCATCGCGGTGTACATGTCGGCGATCTTGCCCTGCATCAGTTGAAAGTTGCCGATGGGTTTGCCGAACTGCTTGCGCTCAGCCAGATAGGGCATGATCTCGTCCAGACAGGCCGCCATGATGCCCGTCCCGATCCCGGCCAGAACCACGCGCTCATAGTCCAGACCGGACATCAGTACAGCGATGCCCCTACCCTCTTCGCCCAGAACGTTTTCGAACGGCACTTCGACGTCTTCAAAAATCAGCTCGGCCGTGTTCGAACCACGCATCCCCAGCTTGTCGAAATGGGGCGAGGTCGAAAATCCCTTCATCTCTTTTTCGATCAGAAAGGCCGTGATCCCCTTTGACCCTGCCTCCGGGTCTGTCTTGGCATAGACAACCAGAGTGTCAGCATCCGGCCCGTTGGTGATCCAGTACTTGTTGCCGTTCAGCCGATAATGATCGTTGCGCTTTTCCGCGCGCAGTTTCATCGAAACCACATCAGATCCCGCCGAGGCCTCGGACATCGCCAATGCGCCCACATGCTCTCCCGAAATCAGACGCGGCAGATACTTCGCCTTCTGCTCGTCGGTTCCATTCAGCTTGATCTGGTTGACGCACAGATTCGAATGCGCCCCGTAAGACAACGAAACCGAGGCCGACGCCCGCGCCACCTCCTCTACCGCAACGGTATGGGCCAGGTACGACATCCCCGCCCCACCGTATTCTTCGGGCACGGTGATCCCAAGCATCCCCAAATCGCCCATCTCTTTCCACAATTCATTGGGAAAAGCGTTGGACTTGTCGACCTCAGCCGCGATCGGCTTGACCCGATCCTGCGCCCAGCGGTGCACCATCTCGCGCAGGGCATTCACGTCTTCGCCCAGATCAAATTGCATTGTGGCCGAGAACATACGCGATCTCCTCCTTCGCATAAATGAACACATGTTCAATAAACTGATAGCAGCCGGATTGCATCTGGTCAACGACCCTGATCGGCACGACCTCCCAAAACGCAGACAGCCGCCCCAAAGGCGGCTGTCAAATAGAGCGTGCACCGCAGGTGCACTCAATTGGATCAGGACTGATAGACCGCGCCAACCTCGGATCGGATGATACGCGCGATCAGGCGGCAATCCTCCAGCGAAAAGGTCAGAGGCACACGCATGTCCATGATACCGGCCAGAATGCGATCACTGGCGGGCATAGGCACGCTGTCCGCATAACGCCAACTGTCATAGCGGGAGGTGAACCCGCTCGGCTCAGCCCCGCCGAACCATTTGAGCTCCACCCCACGCGCAGCACAGCGTCGGATCACCTCGGCAATGCGCTCCGGCGACCACTCGAGTAGCAGGAACTGGATCGACGACCCGACATAGGTTTCCTCTTCGGGGCGTTCGACGATGGTCAGACCCGGTGTTCCGCGCAACCCTGCGACAATCTCATCATAGCGTTCGTTCCAGCGCTGGACCTGCCGGTCCAGATCGCGCAGTTGCGGACGTAGAATGGCCGCGCGTAGGTTGTCCATACGGCCGGATACGTTTGGCGTTGTGTACTTGATCCGCTCGAACACCTCGGGCACCGGCGCGGCAAGATGGCGTTCGTAGAGCATATAGGACCCCGACAGCATCGTCGCCTTGGCCGCCAGTTCTTCGTCATCGGTGATCAGCAACCCGCCTTCACCGGAATTGACGTGCTTATAGGTCTGACAGGAATAGCACCCTATCGCCCCCTGCCGCCCCGAAAGCTGCCCGTGCCACGCCGCGCCCATCGTGTGGGCGCAATCCTCGATCACGATAACGCCTGCCGCATCGCACATCTGCATCAGTCGATCCATGTCGCACAAATGTCCGCGCATATGGCTGAGCATCAGGACCTTCGCCTGATCCAGCTTTGCCTCAAGGTCAGCCAGATCAATCGTCAGGCTCTCGGTCACCCCAACAAAGATCGGCCGCGCCCCGACCGAGGCAATCGCCCCCGGCACCGGGGCCAGTGTGAAAGCATTGGTAAGAACCGGATCGCCCGGCTGCACTCCTACTGCCCGCAGCGCCGTCGCCAATGCATAGCCGCCGGAGGACACCGCCAGACAGTATTTCGCCCCCATCTGCGCAGCAAATTCCTGCTCCAGCAAAGCGGTTTCGCCCAACTCACCGGGCACGACGTTGTAACGGTGCAGGCGTCCGTGGCGCAGGACGGCCATCGCGGCCTCGATCGCCTCTTCGGGGATAGGTTCCTGCTGGGTGAAGCTGCCAGTGAATATCTCAGTCATAGGCTTTTTCTGATGCTGCATAGGTTGAGGGTCAAGAGATCACGCCGCCGCACCGATCAACCCTTCGACCACCGAATGCAGATCGTCGAAGTGATGCAGCAACGCCTCGGGCTCCAGCGCGGCCATGTCATCGCCGGACGGGCCGAACGTGACAAGAACCGAGGGCACACCTGCCGCACGCGCTGTGTTGCGGTCAGTATCTGAATCTCCGATCAGCACGCACAGATCGGGATGCCCACCCGCACGGCGCGCGGCCTCACGCAGGGGTTCCGGATCCGGCTTGCGCACTGGCAACGTGTCGGCCCCGACCAGAGAAGCGAACGCATCCCGCACTCCCATCTGGGTCAGCAACTGATGCGCCAGCGCCTCTGGCTTGTTGGTGCAGATGCCCACGCCATAGCCCGCCGACCGCAAAACCTCGACCGCGTCCAACGCGCCGGGATAGAACTGCGTGTGAGTGTCGATGGCCTGGGAATACGCCTCGAGCAGCGTTGGATAATAGGCGTGAACCGTATCTTCGTCATAGGCCCCGACCCGCCTGAGCCCATGCGTCAGCATCATCCGCCCGCCTCGCAACGCAACCGCCGCGTCCTGCTCGTGCACCAGCACATCGCCATGTCCCATCTGCCGAAAACAGTGGTTCGCCGCAGCCAGCAGATCGCCCGACGTATCGGCCAGAGTTCCGTCCAGATCGAAGATAACCGTGCGCATTGTGCCTCCTGCCTCGGCGGTTTTTTGCCGTGTCCTGTTGCAAACGGCAATCTTGTTTGATGGCTGAACCGCTTGCGCCTTTGACCTCAGCGGATAAAACGGACGGCAACAAAACACAAAGAGAAATCGATTTCATGAGCACTGCCCTTGTCATCCTTGCCGCCGGGAAAGGCACCAGGATGCATTCGGATACCCCCAAGGTTCTGCACCCCATCGCCCAGACCCCCATGCTGGTCCATGCCATGCGCGCCGGTGCCGTGCTGTCGCCCGAGCGCACCGTGATCGTCACCGGCCATGGGGCCGAGGCCGTGGCAAAAGTCGCCGCGGACGAGGACGACACCGCGCAGATCGCGGTACAGGAAGAACAACTGGGCACTGCCCATGCCGTAGCACAGGCTCGTGACGCGCTGACGGGGTTCGAAGGCGATGTGGTCGTTCTCTACGGTGACACGCCGTTTCTGCAACCCGACACGCTGGAGCGCATGATCGCAGCCCGGACGGACAACGATCTGGTCATTCTGGGTTTCGAGGCCGCCGACCCCGCCCGCTATGGCCGCCTGGTCATGAATGGCAACAGTCTGGAACGGATCGTCGAGTTCAAGGATGCCTCGGATCAGGAACGCGCCATAACTTTCTGTAACTCGGGCCTTTTGGCGTGTGATGCAAAGACGCTGTTCTCCCTGATTGATGCAGTGGAAAATGACAACGCAGCAGGTGAATATTACCTGACCGACGTGGTTGAAATCGCCCGCAACCGCGACCTGAAAGTCACCGCCGTCGCCTGCGACGAAGCACAAACGCTGGGCGTGAACTCGCGTGTTGATCTGGCCGCGGCGGATGCCGTGTTTCAAGCCAATGCACGTGCCGCCTTGTTGGAACTGGGCGTCACCCTGATGGCCCCTGAAACCGTCTATCTGGCCGCCGACACGGTCATCGGTCGCGATACGGTGATAGAGCCCAACGTGGTCTTCGGTCCCGGTGTCACCGTCGAAAGCGGCGCGACGATCCGGGCGTTTTCGCATCTGGAGGGTTGCCATGTCAGCCGTGGTGCCGTCGTTGGCCCTTATGCCCGCCTGCGCCCCGGCGCAGAGTTGGCGGAAAACACCCGAATCGGCAATTTTGTTGAGATCAAGAACGCTGAAATCGCCGAGGGCGCCAAGGTCAACCACCTCAGCTATATCGGCGATGCCTCGGTCGGGGCGGCCACGAATATCGGCGCGGGAACGATCACCTGCAACTATGACGGCGTGATGAAGCACCGCACTACGATTGGCGAGAATGTCTTTATCGGCTCGAACACCATGCTGGTGGCCCCGGTCACGCTGGGAGACGGCGCGATGACGGCAACCGGAACCGTAGTGACCCGCGACGTAGAGGCTGACGCGCTGGCTGTGGCCCGCGCCAAGCAGGACAACAAGCCGGGTTATGCGCGTAAACTGTTTGACATGTTGAAGGCGAAGAAGGCTCGCCGCGACAAAGGAGCCTGATCCATGTGTGGAATCGTAGGTGTTCTGGGCGAACACGAAGCCGCCCCCATTCTGGTCGAAGCCCTGAAACGGCTGGAATATCGCGGCTATGACAGCGCGGGCATCGCCACGGTCAATAACGGCGCGCTTGGGCGGCGCCGTGCGGTGGGCAAGCTGGTCAACCTCAGCGATCTGCTGGTGCACGACCCGCTGCCGGGCAAATCCGGCATCGGACACACTCGCTGGGCCACTCATGGCGCGCCCTCGGTCACCAATGCGCACCCCCACCAGGCCGGCCCGGTCGCCGTGGTACATAACGGTATCGTCGAGAACTATCGTGAGTTGCGGGCGGAACTGGCTGAACATGGCGTGGACTTCGTGACCGAAACCGACACCGAAACAGTTGCCCTGATGGCCGAGCATTACCTGAACACCGGTCTGTCCCCGGTTGACGCCGCCTTCAAGACCATCAACCGCCTCAAGGGTGCTTTTGCGTTGGCCTTCCTGTTCGATGGACAGGACGATCTGATCGTTGCGGCCCGCAAGGGCTCACCTCTGGCCATCGGGCATGGGGTTGGCGAGATGTTCGTGGGTTCGGACGCGATTGCGCTGGCGCCGCTGACCGACCGCATCACCTATCTTGAGGAAGGCGACCGTGCGGTCCTGACCCGCACTTCGCTGGAAATCCGCAACGAGGCCGGAGAGCTGGCCAACCGCGAAACCCGGAAGATCAAGCTGGATCAGACGCGGGCCGACAAAGCCGGTCACAAACACTTCATGGCCAAGGAAATGGCCGAGCAGCCCGTGGTGGTGGCCGAGGCGATCCGATCTTACCTGCCCACCGGCGGGGATGAGGTCGTCTTGCCCGGTGATCTGGACTTCACCAAGCTTGACCGTCTGACCATGGTCGCCTGTGGCACGGCTTTCTACGCCTGCCTGACCGCGAAATACTGGTTCGAACAGTTGGCCAAGATGCCTGTCGAGGTCGATATCGCCAGCGAGTTCCGCTATCGCGAACCCCCGATCCCGGGCCGGACGGCGGCACTGTTTGTCAGCCAGTCGGGCGAAACTGCCGACACGCTGGCTGCCCTGCGCTATTGCGAGGGCAAGGCCGACAAGATCGTGTCGGTGATCAATGTCCCCGAAAGCTCGATCGCCCGGGAAAGCGACCTCGCCCTGCCCATCCATGCTGGGGTCGAGATCGGCGTGGCCTCGACCAAGGCATTCACCTGCCAGCTGAGCGTGTTGCTGATGCTGGCGTTGAAGGCTGCGGCGGACCGCGGCACGCTCAGCGACGAAGAACTGGCTGATCACGCCGCCGCGCTGCGCGGGCTGCCGACGGCGCTCAACACCGCGCTGGATCAGAACCGCGCCATAAAGAAATCGGCCCAGCGCCTGTCCGAGGCCCGCGACGTGCTGTTTCTGGGCCGCGGCCTGATGTATCCTTTGGCCATGGAAGGCGCGCTGAAACTCAAGGAAATCAGCTATATCCACGCCGAAGGTTATGCGTCAGGTGAGCTGAAACACGGCCCCATCGCCCTGATCGACAAACACATGCCGGTGGTCGTCATGGCCCCGCGCGATACGGTGTTCGACAAGACCGTCTCGAACATGCAGGAAGTCATGGCGCGCAAGGGCAAGGTCATCCTGGTCTCGGACGATGATGGCATTGCCGAGGCGGAAGACGGTGTCTGGAGCACCATCCGTATGCCCCACATTCACCCCAGCCTTGCCCCGATCCTGTATTCGGTTCCGGCGCAACTGCTGGCCTATCACACGGCAGTGGCCAAAGGCACAGATGTGGACCAACCGCGCAATCTGGCGAAATCCGTCACGGTGGAGTGAAGCATGGCCAAGCAATTCCCGGAACTGGATGACGCCCAGCGCAAGTTCATCCAAGATCAGCACATCTTTTTCGTCGGCACCGCCGCACCTGATGGGCGGGTGAATATCTCACCCAAGGGAATGGACTCGCTGCGCGTTCTGGGGCCGAACCGGATTGTCTGGATGAACCTGACCGGCAGTGGCAATGAAACCGCCGGACATCTGCTGGAAACCAATCGCATGACGCTGATGTGGTGTTCTTTCACCACACGCCCGCTGATCCTGCGCACTTATGGGACCGCGCGCACTTTGCATGTTGGGGACACTGGCTGGGACGAACTGGCCGATCTGTTCCCCGACCACCGCAGCGCCCGGCAGATTTATGATCTGGATATCGACCTCGTTCAGACCTCCTGTGGCTATGCGGTGCCATTTATGGAGTATCAGTCCGACCGGGAAACCATGCAGAAATGGGTGGATGGCAAGTCGGATAACGATATCCGCGCCTATTGGGTGGAAAAGAACCAACATACCATCGACGGCAAACCGACCCGCGCAAACTAAATCGATGCTGAACACTTACCTCGATCAGATCAAAGCTCATGCGGATGCCGAACGTGCCGAGCAGATGGCGGCCTATCACAAGGCCGACCGCCCCTATCTGGGCGTTGGAAACCCGGTGCTGAATGACCTGACCAAAGCCTGGCGCCAGGAACTGGATGTGCCCGCGCGCGTGGAACTGGCAAATGCGCTCTGGCAGACCAACATCCACGAAGGCCGTCTGGCCGCAGCCAAACTGCTGACACAGGCACGCATTCGCCCCGATGAGGCGGTTTGGGAGCTGCTGCAAAGCTGGCTGCCTGATTTCGATGCCTGGGCGGTGGCCGATCACGCCTGCATGGCGATGCAGAAACGCTTATCGGCTGATCCGTCCCGGCTGGATCAGGTCGAAGGCTGGACTCAATCGGAACATATGTGGACGCGACGCGCGGCGCTGGTGGCGACGCTGCCCTGGACCAAGCAGAACCACCCCAAACCCGATGATCTGGCGCGGCGCGACCGTATCCTCGGCTGGGCTGCAGGCTATGTGCCCGACCGCGATTGGTTCATCCAGAAAGCCATCGCATGGTGGCTGCGTGAGTTGTCCAAACACGACCCGGATCGCGTAATCACCTTCCTGAACAATCACGGCGGCGCAATGAAACCCTTTGCCCGCCGCGAAGCCGGAAAGTTCCTGAAAGATCAGTTGGAATAGACCTCAAGTTCTACCAACTCGTCAAACGGCAGCAGCAAGGCTCGCATCGCGTCCAGCGACAATCGGCTGCCACCACTCTCCGGCCCGGGCGCCGGAACCAGAGTGATATAGGCCTGCGATCCGGTTTTCGGCACAACCACGCGGCCGGTGAACTCGGTATCGACCAGCGGCGTCTGCAGCCAACGGCCCGGCGTCGTCGGGTCGCCCAACCCGGCAATGGTGGTCTTTGCCCCGACCCAGCCAGCAGGCGCGGTCGCAACCAGTTCGGGTTCGACGGTTTCCTCTGTCACGGCCTCTTCCGCTTCAACAGGTGCGCTATCCGACCCCAACACGCGATCCGTCGTCGACCGCACAGTGTCGCAGCCCGCAATAAGAACACACATAGTCAAAAGCAAATATCTCATGCCGACAGCCTACTGCCCTGCGCGCATCTGTACCAGCGCAAAGGAAACTTCGCCCTTGTCGCGACCATGTCGCAGCTTTACCTATACCGAATGACTGCTCCGCTTATCGACCCGTTCGCTCGTGCGATTACCTATCTCCGCGTCTCCGTCACGGACCGCTGCGATTTCCGCTGTGTGTACTGCATGTCCGAGGACATGAAGTTCCTGCCTAAGAAAGACCTGCTGACGCTGGAAGAGCTGGACCGCATGTGTACCATCTTCGTGAAAATGGGGGTGGAAAAGCTGCGGATCACCGGTGGTGAGCCTCTGGTCCGCCGCAATATCATGACGTTTTTCAACAGCATGACCCGCCACCTGGACAGCGGCGCGTTGAAAGAGCTGACGCTGACCACCAACGGTTCGCAGCTGCATCGCTTTGCGGATGATCTCTATGCCGCAGGCGTACGCCGGGTGAATATCTCACTGGATACGCTGGACGAGGACAAATTCGCGCAGATCACCCGCTGGGGCCGCCTGAAACAGGTGCTGAACGGCATCGACGCGGCGCAAAAAGCCGGACTGCGGATCAAGATCAACGCGGTGGCCCTGAAGGGTTTTAACGAAGCAGAGCTGCCGACGATCACGAACTGGTGCGCTGAACGCGACATGGACCTGACCTGGATCGAGGTCATGCCCATGGGTGATATCGGCAACGAGGATCGGCTGGACCAGTACTGGTCGCTGAAAGACGTGCGCAAGGAATACGAGAACCACTATACGGTGACCGATCTGGCCGAACGCACCGGCGGACCTGCGCGCTATGTGCGGTTGGAGGAGACCGGGCAAAAGATCGGCTTCATCACGCCGCTGTCCCATAACTTCTGTGAAAGCTGCAACCGCGTGCGCCTGACCTGCACAGGTGAGCTGTATATGTGCCTCGGCCAAGAGGACATGGCCGACCTGCGCGGTGCCCTGCGCGACCATACCGACACCGAGCAACCGCTCGAGGATGCGATCCGCGCCGCGATCAACCTCAAGCCCAAAGGCCACGATTTCGACTATTCCCGTCAGGCGGTTGACGGCCAGATGAGCCGTCACATGAGCCACACGGGCGGCTGACATGCCGGATCAACCGGGTCGACCAACGCTGCTCTATCAACTGTATTGCGGCCTGACCTCTGTTGCCGGCCCTCTGGTCTGGCGCACGGTGCGGAACAAGCTGCAGGCCGCTGACGTTCCCGAGCTACGACAGCAAGAACGTCTGGGCCACGCCAGCCTGCCCCGCCCCGATGGACGTCTGATCTGGTTCCACGCCGCAAGCGTCGGCGAAACCCTGTCGGTGATCAGTCTGATCAAACGGTTGGGTGAGCGTCTGCCCGATGCCGAGTTTCTGATCACCTCGGGGACGCCCACCTCGGCCGCGCTGATCGAAAAGCGAATGCCGGCGCGCGCACGCCACCAATACCCACCCCTCGACATGCCCGGCCCCGTTCGGCGTTTTCTGGATCACTGGCGCCCCGACGCCGGTATCTTTGTCGAAAGCGAAATCTGGCCGCGCCTGATCGTCGAAGGCGCGGCGCGTGGTATCCCTCTGGCGCTGCTCAACGCGCGCTTGTCGGACAAATCCGTCCAAGGTTGGAAGAAACGCCCCGACACGGCGCGCTTCATTCTGGACCACTTCCGCCTGTTCCTGACACAGAATGACAAGACGGCGGCAAACCTGATCGACATGGGCGCGCGGGCGGATCGTGTTCAACCCGGCACAAACCTCAAGGCGATGTCCGACCCGCTGCCGGTGGATGAACCCACGCTATCGGACATCCGCGCGCAAATCGGAAACCGCCCTGTCTGGATCGCCAGTTCCACCCATGCGGGTGAAGAAGAAACCGTACTGACGGCCCATGCAGATTTGCTCAAACGCTGGCCCGATCTGCTTTTGTTGCTGATCCCCCGCCACCCTGAACGCCGCAATGACGTGGCCGCGCTGATTGAGCAGGCCGGACAAACCGCGGCATTCCGGTCTGCCGGAGATCAGATCACCGGGGAAACGCAGATCTACGTGGCTGACACTCTGGGTGAGACCGGCACATGGTACGCCCTTTGCCCCATCGTGTTTCTGGGCGGATCACTGAAAGAGATCGGCGGCCACAACCCGTTCGAACCCGCACAGGCCGGAGCCGCAGTGATCACCGGACCGGGCTATTTCAACTTCGCCGAAACCTTTGCCCCGCTGATCGAAACAGGTGGAGCGCTGCAAGTCCAATCCGCCCCCGACCTGGCCGCCGGCGTGGCAACCTGGCTGTCGGATCAGAACGCTCTGGACACGGCGCGCAGCGCTGCAAAATCCTGCGTGAACACCCAAAAAACCGCACTGGATTCCATCGTCGAAACGCTCTGCACCCAACTCAGCTTGTCTGACCGGGATCCAACTTCATCTGTCTAAAAATATCTCGGGGAGCGCGAGGGGCTGGCCCCTCGCTTCGGCATCCCAAGATCAAGCCGCAGGCATCCGCTGTTCCACAATCTCGGCCCACCAACTGCACCCTGCCGGAATAGCCTCATCGTTGAAGTTGTATTCGGGATGATGCACGGCGGCCGTGTCGCCATTGCCGACCAGGATATAAGCCCCCGGACGCTCCTCGAGCATAAAGGCAAAATCCTCGCCGCCCATGATCAAAGGCGCCTCGTCGCAGCTGCCGGAAATGGATCGCGCCACATCAGCCGCGAAATCGGTCTGCGCGTCACTGTTCACCATCACCGGGTATCCCCGGTAATAGGTCACCTCGACGGTCCCGCCAAAGGTTGCGGCCACACCGTTGCAAATCTCCTTGATACGTTTCTCTGCCAGATCGCGCATCTCCGAACTCATCGTACGGACGGTTCCTTTCACCTGCACCCTCTGCGGGATCACATTGAAGGCGGTGGTGGATGTTTCAAACGACGTCACCGAAACCACCACTTGGTCCACCGGATCAGCATTGCGCGCAGCAACCGTCTGCAAAGCCAGCACCGCTTGCGCGGCCATCACGGTGGTATCGATCGTCTCATGCGGTTTGGCCGCATGCCCACCCTTGCCTTCGAAGGTAATGTCGAACTGATCAGTGGCCGCAAAAAACGCGCCCGGACGAATGGCGAAACTGCCTACAGGGCGGCCGGGCCAATTGTGCATCCCATAGACCTCCTGAATGCCCCAGCGGTCCATCATGCCGTCTTCGCACATTTCGCGACCGCCGCCGCCGCCCTCTTCCGCCGGCTGGAAAATCACCACAACGGTTCCGTCGAAATTCCGGGTTTCCGAGAGGTATTTCGCCGCCCCCAACAACATCGCCGTGTGCCCATCATGACCACAAGCGTGCATCGCCCCGTCGGTCTTGGAGGCATAGTCCAGACCCGTCGCCTCATGGATCGGCAGCGCATCCATATCCGCCCGCAGGCCGATCACCTTACCGCCTGTATCGACCTTGCCCTTGATAACACCAACAACCCCGGTGCGACCTATACCTGTCACGACCTCGTCACAGCCGAATTCCTTAAGCTTGTCCGCGACCAACGCGCTTGTGCGGTGGGTCTCAAACAGGATCTCGGGGTTTTCATGAATGTCCCGGCGCCATTCGGTGATTTCACCCTGCAACTCGGCGAAACGGTTCTTGATCGGCATGGTTATCTCCCATCTTGTTCTTTTCACCGAGGCACACCTCGGCTTGAATTCGTGGCGTCAATCCAGAGGCGCAGGCCGCAGCGCGCCGGACAACAGGACAATTAGAACAGCCAAAGGCAGCAAGGCTGTGAACGCCAGTCGTAATGTAAGCATTTCCGCCAGAAACCCAATAAGCGGCGGGCCGATCAACAGCCCTCCGTAACCTAGCGTCGCAACGCTGGCTATGGCCTGTCCGGGCGGGACATGCGGGTCATTGGCCGCGCGACTGAAGGCCAGCGGCATGATCACGGCATAACCAACCCCCATCATGGCAAAGCCTGCCAGCGCCAGCCCAGCCTCGCCTGCCAAGACTACTCCAAGCACGCCCAACGCCGCGCAAACGCCACCGAAACGGGCGGTGGCAACAGGGCCAAAACGGGCTATCACAAAGCCCCCGACCAACCGGAAAGCCACCATGGTCACCGAAAACACGGCGTACCCGAGGGCCGCGGTGCTTTCCGCTGCTCCGGTCACGTCGCGCAGGAAAATCGCGCTCCAATCCGCCACGGCACCTTCTCCCAGCGCTCCGCACAGGGCAGTGAAACCGACAAGGATCAGCGCGCCGGAGGGTAGTGCAAAAAACGTGCCCCCAGGCGATGCGGCCTTGCGGGACGACCAGCGCACCCAAGATAAAGCCAGCGCCAAGGCCACGACCACGCCACCGGCCAGCAAGAAGTGCTGCATCACTGTCAGCCCCATCTGCACCGCGCCATATCCGCTGAGCGCTCCCAGCCCGGCCCCAAGGCTCCACATCGCGTGAAACGAGGACATGACCGGCTTGCGATAGGCTTGTTCCACCTCGGCCGCCCAGGCGTTCATCGCCACGTCCATCGAGCCGTGAAATGCCCCGAAAACAAACAGGAACGCCGCCAACGTCCAGAACCCACCCGCCATGGCCAGCAGGATTAGAGACAGCGTATAGAGAACCGCTATGACCCGAGTCAGCGCTACGGCACCAAACCGGTCGGTCAGCCGCCCGGTCACCGGGAAGGAACACACAGCCCCAGCCGCCATGAACAAAAGGCCAAAACCCAGCGCCTCATGCGTCAGGTCCAGCCGGTCGCGCACGGCGGGAATACGAGACGCCCAGATGCCGAACAGCGCACCGTTCAGGATGAACATGGCAGCCACGGCCCGCCACGCGGCCACAAGTCCGATCACCGGGTTTCCTTCGCAAAAAGCGCCACTCACCCCCGTTCTACAGGCTTGCAGCGGATTGGCAAATGCCGTTCATTCCAGCCGCTTGCGGACCTGCCGGATAAAGAACCAGACCGCCAGCACCACCGGGATCGTCACCGCCGCCGTCAACATCCCCTTGCTCATCCCGGCCTTGGTCAGTGGGTACAGCACATAGCTGACCAGCGAGACGGCATAATAGCTGATCGCCACGACCGAGAGCCCCTCGACCGTGTGCTGAAGGCGCAGGGCCAGATCGGCGCGGCGATCCATGCTTTCCAACAGCGCCTGGTTCTGCGCACTGCGCTCCACGTCAACCCGCGTACGCAACAATTCACCCGCCCGAATGGCCCGGTCAGACAACGCCTGCAGGCGACGTTCCGTAGATTTCACGGTACGCATGGCAGGATCGTAACGACGCATCATGAAGTCGGCAAAGCTCTGACGCCCCTCAAACCGCTCCTCCCGCAGCACCTCGATCCGTTGGTTCACAATCGCCTCGTATGCGCCGGTGGCCCCAAAGCGGAATGAGCATTGGGCCGAGAGGGTCTCAAGCTCGGTCGAGGTTGACAGTAGGTCGGGCAGCAATTCGTCGGGATGCGCCGAATTGTCGGTCATTTGCCCCATCAAGCCGGTCAGCCTTCTGTCCAACTCGCCAATGCGCGGCATCAGCTGTTTGACCCGAGCGAAACCCAGCATCGACATCGCCTTGTAGGTCTCGATCTCACACAGGCGCTGGATGATGCGACCGGTCCTGCGCCGCCCGGAGCCCTTGGTTACAAACAGCGCAAAACGCATGTGACCGGCCGGATCGATGCGGAAATCGCAGGCGCAGATGGCTGCATCGTCCAACACCCGCGCCACGGCCAGGCTTTCGGGCTCAAACCAATCCGCCAGCGACGCCTGGACCGCTTCATCCTCCTGCCGTTCGACCACACGGATCATGGCCGAGGTAACGCGCTGGCCGGGGCTGGACATCAACCAATCAGGTGGAAAGACCTCAAAGTCAGCAGGGTTGAAGGCACGGTCACTGACGTTTTGAGTGATCGCGGTGTAAGTAACAAATTCGGTATGCTGTTCCCATTTCAACCAGTGACGACCGATCTGCCCTGCGTAGTGAGTGGCCTGCGGCTGCGGATGCTGTGCACCGTGTCGATCCAGCAGATTGATCAAATGGGCCAGATCCTCAGCCCGATCCCGCGCCGCGGCGGCTTCGGGCTTTTTGATCGCAAGAAAAGCCACAGTGCACGGGGTTCCCGCCACCGGAAAAGGGCGCGCGTGCAGCTCATTGGCCAGCGCATAGCGCAGCGGATGGTCGTCGATGGGCGTCATATAGGGCTCCGATTCACCCCGGCACTATACGGGACATCGGAAATACATCAATTCTCTTTTTATTTCATATACTTACATGGATACGACTGTATACATTTCCAGCTATGTCATTGATTTGGCTGCCACAGCTCAATCGGATTGCCCTCGGGGTCGTGAATGCGGGCGAATTTTCCGACTTCACTGTCCCATTCATCGCGGGTTTCAACCATGATCCCGGCACCTTGTAGCTGCGCAATCATCGCGGCCAGATCATCCACGCGGAAGTTGATCATCCATTGCTGCTCTGCCCGCCCGAAATACTCGGTGTCCTGCGCAAAGGGGGCAAACACCGTGTACCCCTCGCGCTGCTTCCAAGGCACAGGATCATAGTAATTGACGCCAAGGTGCTTTTCGTACCAGGCACTCAGGGTATCAGGATCGCGCGCGCGAAAGAACATGCCGCCTATACCATTCACCTTTTGCATCACCGGCCTCCCAGAGTTGCGTTGCCCAATGATACCCCGCTTGCTTCATCTGGCCAAAAATATCTTGGGGGGTTTGGGGGCAAAGCCCCCCTGCCAAGAAAAAGAGAAAAGGGCGCCCGTAGGCGCCCTTTGCAGTTTGGCTAAACCTGCTGATCAGTCGATCATTGGCAGGAGTTTGTCGAGCGACTGTTTTGCGTCGCCATAGAACATGCGGGTGTTCTCCTTGAAGAACAGCGGGTTTTCGATGCCCGAATAGCCGGTACCCTGACCGCGTTTCGAGACGAATACCTGCTTGGCCTTCCAGCATTCCAGAACCGGCATGCCGGCGATGGGGCTGTTGGGATCTTCCTGCGCCGCAGGGTTCACGATGTCGTTTGAGCCGATGACGATGGCCACGTCTGTGTCCGGGAAGTCGTCGTTGATCTCGTCCATTTCCAGAACGATGTCATACGGCACCTTCGCCTCGGCCAGCAGCACGTTCATGTGACCCGGCAGACGACCGGCAACGGGGTGGATCGCAAAGCGCACCTCTTTGCCTTTGGCCCGCAGCTTGCGGACCAGTTCTGAGACCGACTGCTGCGCCTGCGCCACCGCCATGCCGTAACCGGGGATGATGATCACACTGTCGGCGTCGTTCAAAGCGGCCGCAACGCCGTCGGCATCGATGGCAACCTGTTCACCTTCCACTGCCATCTGCTCCCCTTGTGGGCCACCAAAGCCGCCCAGGATCACGCTGACAAAGTGCCGGTTCATCGCCTTACACATGATGTAAGACAGAATCGCACCTGACGAGCCGACCAGCGCACCGACCACGATCAGCAGGTCGTTGCCCAGCGAGAAGCCAATGGCCGCGGCCGCCCAGCCCGAGTAGCTGTTCAGCATCGACACAACCACCGGCATGTCGGCGCCACCGATACCCATGATCAGGTGATAGCCGATGAACAGTGCCGCCAGCGTCATCAGGAACAGCGGGAAGAAGCCGCCCGAAGCGGTGTACCAGATCAGGCAGATCAGCGAGAGACCCGCTGCGGCTGCGTTCAGCGCGTGACCGCCGGGCAGCTTGGTTGCCGCCGAAGTCACCTTGCCCGCCAGCTTGCCATAGGCCACGACCGAGCCGGTAAAGGTGATCGCACCGATGAAGACACCCAGGAACAGCTCGACATGCAGGATCGACAGTTCCGCCGGGGTTTTCTTGGCGATCAGCTGCCCAAACCCTCCGAGCCCGGTGTACAGCACCTCTTTCGAGGCATCTGCAACCGCCATCACTTCGGCGACGTTCAGAACTTCGAAATGCGCGTTGAAGCCGACGAACACAGCTGCCAGACCGACCAGCGAGTGCATCGCGGCCACCAGCTGCGGCATTTCGGTCATCTGCACGCGCTGCGCAACATACTGGCCAATGAAGCCGCCACCGGCGATCAGCAGCAGCGACAGCAGCCACAGGCCGGAACCGGGGCCAACAAGCGTGGCAAAGACCGCCAGAGCCATACCGACGATGCCGTACCAAACCGCGCGTTTGGCGCTTTCCTGGTTCGACAGACCGCCGAGCGAAAGGATGAACAGAACAGCCGCAACAACATAGGCGGCAGTGGTGAAGCCAAATTCCATGTGCCCGGCCTCCTTAAGATTTCTGGAACATGGCGAGCATGCGCCGGGTTACGAGGAAGCCGCCGAAGATGTTGATCCCGGCCATGAAGACGGACAACGCCGCCAGCAGGATGACCAGGAACGAACCCGACCCGATCTGCATCAAGGCCCCAACGATAATGATCGACGAGATCGCGTTGGTGATCGCCATCAGCGGTGTGTGCAAGCTGTGCGAGACATTCCAGATCACCTGGAAGCCCACAAAGATCGCCAGCACGAAGACGATGAAGTGTTGCATGAAGCTGGCCGGAGCGATCAGCCCCACCAGCAGCATCAGCGCGCCGCCGACACCCAGCAGGGTGAACTGCTGCTTGGTCTGCGCTTTGAAGGCCGCAATCTCCTGCGCCTTTTTCTCTTCCGCGGTCAGTTCCTTGACCTCGGGCTTTTTCTGCGCCGCGATCGCCTGCACCTTGGGCGGCGGCGGCGGGAAGGTGATCTCGCCCTCGTGGGTCACGGTCGCGCCGCGGATCACGTCATCTTCCATGTCATGATTGATCTGACCGTCTTTTTCAGGAGTCAGGTCGGTCATCATGTGGCGGATGTTGGTCGCGTACAGAGACGAGGACTGCGCCGCCATCCGGCTGGGGAAGTCGGTATAGCCGATGATGGTCACGCCATTGTTGGTGACGACCTTCTCGTCCGGCACGGTGCCTTCCACGTTGCCGCCACGCTCGGCTGCAAGGTCAACGATGACCGAGCCCGGCTTCATCGCCTTGACCATGTCCTCCAGCCACAGCTTGGGAGCCGGACGGTTGGGGATCAGGGCGGTAGTGATGACGATGTCCATTTCCGGAGCAAGCTCACGGAACTTGGCCAGCTGCGCTTCGCGGAACTCCTCGGACTGAACCGAAGCATAGCCGCCGGTCGCCGCGCCGTCCTGCTGGTCTTCCTCGAAGTCCAGATAGACAAACTCGGCACCCATGGATTCGACCTGCTCGGCCACTTCGGGGCGCACGTCGAACGCGTAGGTGATCGCACCCAGAGAGGTCGAGGTTCCGATGGCGGCCAGACCGGCCACACCGGCCCCGACGATCAGAACCTTCGCAGGCGGAACCTTACCGGCCGCCGTCACCTGACCGGTGAAGAAGCGGCCAAAGTTGTTGCCTGCTTCGATCACCGCGCGGTAACCGGCGATATTGGCCATCGACGACAGCGCGTCCATTTTCTGAGCACGCGAAATCCGCGGCACCATTTCCATGGCGATGACGTTGGCGCCCTTGGACTTTGCCAACTCCATCCCCTCTTCGTTGCCTGCAGGGTTGAAGAAGGAAATCAGCGTCTTGCCCTTGGTCAGACGCTTCATCTCGGCCTCGGTCGGGATCCGGACCTTGGCGACGATATCGGCGGTTTTCCACAGCGACGCGGCAGTTTTCACGATCTCGACGCCCGCAGCCTCATAGGCCTCATCCGAAAAACCAGCAGCAGCACCCGCCCCTTTTTCGATGGCGCATTCATAGCCCAGCTTCTGCAACTGCACAGCCGAATCCGGGGTCATCGCGACCCGGTTCTCACCGTCCAGTATTTCCTTTGGTGTGCCTATCTTCACTGGCAGTCCCCCTAGTTTTCACTCGATCCGAGCGTGTGGTCGGTTATGTTTGTTCAGCAAACATGTATCCTGCGCAACATTATTTCGCAAGCGCAGCATTTGTTACGTAATGTCATGACATGGGCCACTCTAAATCCACCGGCGGGTTTTACGCTCGTATCGAGCGAAATCCGCGCGAAATGTGCGGCGCAGGCGGTCTTCTTCGGGCAGTATGAAGCGGCGTTCCAGTACCCACACGAAGACAGGTACCAAAATCAGAGACAACACCGCATCAAACCGCAGAACAAGCCCGGCCAGGATCAGAACATCGCCCACGTAAATCGGGTTGCGACTGCGGGTGTAGATACCCGTTTGCACCAAAGACGAGGGCGTTTCATGCGGGATGACCGTCGTTTTGTGACGGCGAAATTCGACGATTGCCAGGACTGCGAACAGGATACCGCCCCCGATCAGGATGCCGCTCAGCAGGTCGGTAACGCCGCTGTCCAAAGACAGCCCCAGCGAAAAATGGCGCGCTTGCAGCCAAGCCAGCAAAGCAAATCCAACCAGCCAGACAGGCGGTAAGTCGATCCGGCGCATGTTCACTCTCCGCAATTGACGAAGCGAAAAAAGTGTCGCTTCCGGACGATGTCCTACCGTTTTCGGAACAAATTGGCAAAAGCTCAGTATGTCGCATCAATGGACAGGCAAATGCGGATCGGATAGTTCGAAGAACACCACCAATTCGTGACACAGTCTGGCGAGCCCCCCGATGACCGATTTCTCTGCGACCAAAGCCATGTTCGATCTGCCCGAGGGCGTCATCTACCTTGATGGCAACTCGCTGGGTCCGCTGCCGCGCGCCGCCACTGATCGGGTGAACCAGATGTTGGTCAACGAATGGGGCCAGATGCTGATCACCGGATGGAACAAGGCCGGGTGGATGGCGTTGCCGACCGGGCTGGGCGACCGTATCGGCCGATTGATCGGCGCGGAACCCGGAACGGTTGTGACCGGCGACACGCTGTCGATCAAAGTATATCAGGCCGTGGCTTCGGCCCTTGAGCTGCGCCCGGATCGCAAGGTTGTCCTTTCGGATAACGGCAACTTCCCCTCGGACCTGTATATGGTGGACGGCCTGTTGAAGTCGCTGGGGCCGGGTTACGAATTGCGAGTTGTCGCGCCCGAGGACGTGGCCGCTCACATCACTGAAGACGTCGCCGTCCTGATGCTGACCGAGGTCGACTATCGCAGTGGCCGTATGCACGACATGAAGGCGCTGACCGAACTGGCCCATGCCAACGGCTCGGTGACCGTCTGGGATCTGGCCCATTCCGCCGGGGCGATCCCTGTGGACCTGTCCGGTTGCAATGCCGATTTCGCTGTCGGGTGTACGTATAAATACCTGAACGGCGGCCCCGGCGCGCCCGCCTTCATCTATGTCGCCCCGCGTCTGGCCGATCGTGCGCGCCCCGCCCTATCCGGATGGCTGGGGCACGAGGCCCCCTTTGCCTTTGATCTGGACTACCGCCCGGGCAGCGGGATCGAGAGAATGCGGGTTGGCACCCCTCCGATCATCCAGATGACCGCTCTTTCGGCGGCGATGGATATCTGGGACATGGCGGACATGGCGGATGTGCGCGCCAAGTCCATCGCCCTGACCGAGCTGTTCATCGCTCGCGTCGAAGCCGCTTGCCCCGAACTGCAACTGGCAAGCCCGCGCGATCCGAGCCAGCGCGGCAGTCAGGTCTCGTTCCGGTTTGCTGACGGGTACGCCGCCATACAGGCCCTGATCGCCCGCGGCGTGATCGGAGATTTCCGTTCACCCAATATCATGCGGTTCGGGTTCACGCCGCTTTACATCGACGAACAGGATGTGGAGCGCGCCGTCGAAATCCTGACCGACATCATGCAGAACCGTTTGTGGGATGCACCGGAATACAAGGTGCGCCAGCGGGTTACCTGACCTCAAGCCCCGCGCCGATCAGCGCGGCGACCTGCGCCACCTGCTGTTCATAGACCTCGGCCCCGGCCCCAATCAGCTTGAGCCCCTTGAGCGTGGCGGTGATCGTCCGACCGGTCTCGACCGCATCGGCCAGCAGGCGCACCCGCCCGGCTTGCGCCTGTTGCGTCAACCAATCGGCATAGAGGCCCGCCATCCTGGCCTCACCTTCCGAGATGATCTCGGCCGCCATGGACTTGGTATTGTCCAGCATCTCGAGCCCATGAGGTGAGGCCAGTATCGTTGCCATCCCCTCGGTCTGGGCTTTTATCGCGCGGGCCAGAACGTCGGACACCGACCCTGAAGCTGCCAGAGCTTCGGCGACTGCCGCGCTTTTCTCGGCATAATAAATCTCGGTCAGTTTGCTGACGATCGCTTCTTTATTCCTGAAATGCAGATAGACGGCTGGCCGGGACATTCCCGCCCCGCGCGCTATGTCATCCATCGAGGTTTTTCGAAATCCATAAGTGGCAAAGGCCTGAAAAGCAGAATTCAGGATCGCCTTTTGCCGTGAATCGTCAACTGTTTCCACCATGATAGAACTCGTGACATTTTTTGTACATTTTGTCAATTGACATACTGACACTTTAAGCCAATTATGTCACATAACCTGCCACAGCTAGATGAGGTGCGCCATGGCGACCGCCCTGAAGATCAATGGAAAGCAACATCAGGTTGACCTGCCCGATGACGTCCCCCTGCTTTGGGTGCTGCGGGATGAAGTCGGCCTGACCGGAACCAAGTTCGGCTGCGGCGTGGCCGCCTGCGGAGCCTGCACCGTGCATATCAATGGCGAGGCCGTGCGGTCCTGCCAGGTGACGCTGTCGGATGTCTGGGGCGATGTGACCACCATTGAGGGGATTGGCTCGCCCGGTGCGATGAGCACGCTCCAACAGGCTTGGGTCGATCATCAGGTGGCGCAGTGTGGTTACTGTCAGTCAGGCCAGATCATGCAGGCCGCTGTGTTGCTGGCTGAAAACCCTGCCCCCTCGGACGAAGAAATCGACGAAGCCATGCAAGGCAACCTGTGCCGCTGCGGCACCTACCCCCGTATTCGCGCCGCGATCCATGACGCGGCTGCTAAACTGAAGGAGGCGTAAACGATGGCGTCTGTTGGAAAAATCCTCCGCCGCACCTTCCTGATCGGTTCCGCCGCGATTGTCGGCGGCGTGGCGTTCGGCGCCTATTACGTCAGCCGCCCCGCTGCAAACCCGCTGAAACCCGGTGAAGGTCAGGCGGCGCTGAACCCGTTTGTCCTGATAGACCAGAACGGCGTGACGCTCTTCGCTCCACGCGCTGAGATGGGCCAAGGGGTCAAAACCACATGGGCCGCGCTGATCGCCGAGGAACTGGACGTGGATCTGGACCAGATCACCGTTCTGCACGGTCCGGCGGCAGCGGCCTATTACAACTCGGCCCTGATGGGGGAAAGCCTGCCCAACAAGGGTTATGACATCTCAGACTTCCAACACAATCTGGGCGAGGCGCTGGGTGTGCTCGGTAAGGCGTTGAGTCTGCAGGTCACTGGTGGGTCGACCTCGATGAAAGACGGGTTCGAGCGGATGCGTCAGGCCGGAGCCTCGGCTCGCGAGACGCTGAAACAGGCCGCAGCTGACCGGTTGGGCGTGGATCGCAGCGAGCTGAAAACCGCCTCGGGCCACGTCGTCGCCGCAAACGGAGACCGGATTCCCTATACCGAGCTTGCCGTCGATGTCGCCAAGCTTGAGCCGATCGAGGCACCTTTGCGTGATCCGTCCGAGTGGCGCTATCTGGGCCAGACCCAGCCGCGTCTGGACATGGTCGAAAAGGTGACTGGGACAGCTGAGTTCGGTGTGGACGTCCGCCTGCCCGGCATGAAATTTGCTGCCGTCCGCATGAACCCCAAGCTGGGCGGCGCAATGAACGGTTTCGATGACAGTACCGCAAAATCCATGCCGGGGGTCGAGAAGATTGTCGATCTGGGCACCGGCATTGCGGTGATCGCCAACAACACATGGCTCGCCAATCAGGCGGTCGAGGCCATCGACGTTGATTGGGGTGACGCCCCCTATCCGCCCGACACGGATGGTATCTTTGCCAAGATTGCCGAGGCATTTGACGGCGCCCCAAACTCGACCATGCGCGATGACGGCGATGTCGATGTAACGCCCGAGGGTGCGACAGAGATCACGGCAGAGTATCGTCTGCCCTATCTGGCTCACGCCACGATGGAACCGATGAACGCAACCGCGCTTTATACCGGTGACGCTTTGGAACTGTGGTGCGGCAACCAGGCCCCGACCCTGATCCGCTTTCGTGTGGCCAACACAGCCGGCCTGGATACCGAAGCCGTGCAAATCCACACCACCTATCTAGGCGGTGGCTTTGGTCGCCGGGGTGAGTTGGACTTTGGTGATATCGCCACCAAGGTTGCGATGGCCATGCCTGGCACTCCGGTTCAGACCACGTGGAGCCGCGAAGAGGACATGCGCCATGACTACTTCCGCCCCGGCGCCATCGCCCGGATGCGCGGAGCAGTGCAGGACGGCAAAGCGGTTCTGATCGACGGCAAGGTGGCGGCGCAATCCTGCACCCAACAGGCAGTGACGCGGTACACTGGAATGCCCGGCGCAGGCCCGGACAAGGTGCTGGTCGAAGGCTTTTTCAACCAACCCTACGCGGTGCCGAATTACCGGATGAGCGGCCACATCGCCAAGCTTGACGTCCCCGTCGGATTCTGGCGCTCGGTCGGCAACAGCCACAACGGGTTCTTCCATGAAACCTTCATGGACGAGATGGCCCACGCCGCCGGTCAGGACCCGCTGGAATTCCGACTGGAACTGATGAAATCCGAGCACGCGCCTTCGGCGGGCTGCCTGGGAGCTGTCAAAGAGATGTCGGGCTGGACCGGCCAAACGCCGGATGGTGTCGGGCGCGGCGTGGCGTTCACCTACAGCTTCGGCACTCCGGTCGCTCAGGTGATCGAAGTGGTCGACGAAGACGGTACCATCCGCATCAACAAGGCGTGGATTGCTTGTGACATGGGGCTGGCTCTGGATCCCGAAAACGTCAAGGCGCAGATGTTCGGCGGCATGATGTACGGTCTGTCTGCAGCCTGCTATGGCGAGATCACCTTTGCCGAGGGTGAGGTCGAGCAGTTCAACTTCCCCGACTATGACGCGCTGCGCATGCACACCGCGCCGCAGGTCGAAGTCAGGGTGCTGGAAACCAACCGTCATATGGGTGGCGCGGGTGAACCCGGCACGCCACCGTCCATGCCCGCCTTGGGCAATGCTCTGTTCGACCTGACCGGAAAACGCGCCCGCACCCTACCACTGATCAATCAGTTCAACCTGCTGGTCTGATCGCGTTGCGCCGGTCCGGTCCCTCTCTTACGGGCCGGCGCGAAATTCACGCCGTTTGCTGCATCAACCCGGCGTCCGATCCTGTCGCCCAAGCACGTACGGCCGCGCCGAATGCCTCAAAAAGTGGCCGCGAGACAGGATCGTTGATCGCATCCCATTCCGGGTGCCATTGCACCGACAGGGTAAATCCAGGTGCGTCCTTGATATAGATCGCCTCGGGAGTGCCATCAGGCGCGTGCCCGTCAATCACGACGCGCTGCCCGACGGTTTTGATGCCCTGACCGTGCAGTGTGTTGGTCATCACCTCGGGAGCACCGAACAGTTGGTGAAACACGCCACCGTCGTTCAATGCCACCACATGGCGCAGGGCGAATTTCTCCTCCAGCGTACCGTCCGGCGGCATCCGGTGGTTCATCCGGCCCGGCAGATCGCGGATTTCCGGATAGAGCGTCCCGCCCATCGCCACGTTGACCTCTTGGAACCCGCGGCAGATGCCCATGAACGGCTGGCCGCGTTCCACGCAGGCCCGGACCAGAGGCAAGGTGATCGCGTCCCGCGCCCGGTCGAATTCTCCATGCGCGTCGGTGGCGTCCTCGCCATATTCCTCGGGATGCACATTCGGCCGCCCGCCGGTCAGCAGAAAGCCGTCGCAGACCTCAAGCAATTCCTCGACCGTGACATAACGCGGATCAGACGGGATCAGCAGCGGCAGGCAGTGCGAAACGTTGGCCACAGCTTCAGAATTCATAGTACCACCCGCGTGGGTCGGGTATTCATCGTTCATGAGGTAAGAGTTGCCGATGATACCGACGACGGGCCGAGACATTCCGTATTCCTTGCAGTTATTTTGCTTAACAGGAAAGCTATCCGCAGCAATGGAAACGTGCAACAGAACACGCCCTGCATGACAGCGCAAGGACGTGTTCAATCACGCACACAGCGTTCCGATTTTTTTGATTTCTCCAGAACTCTGTTTCGGCACTAGCTGGATTTCCGGAAAAATATCCCGGAAACCGCCCTTTCCCACCAATGAAGGCCGGTCGAGATCAGATTTCTCCGATCAGACCTGCCTCCTCAATTCCGGTCACTCCTGCGGTCGCATCATTGTCCGAGGTATCGCCGGTTACACCAACAGCTCCAATGATTGCGCCTTTGCGGTCGCGAAGAAGAATGCCGCCCGGAACCGGTACAACTTGTCCGCCATAGACGCCGTTCACAGCGGCCATGAAATAGGCCTGCGCTTCGGCCCTCTGCATTTGCGCCGTACCCGCCATACCCAGCATGACCGAGCCGTAGGCTTTGCCATGGGCAATAGCAAATCGGCCGGGGGCCGCACCGTCCTCACGCTCAAACGCGATCACGTGGCCGCCTGCGTCCAGCACCACAACGGACAGAGGCTTTAGCTCCATCTCGCGGCCTTTTTCCAGCGTTTTGCGAATGATCGTGCGGGCTTTGCGCAGAGTAACTGCCATGTTCTTTCCTCTCTGTATTCGGGTTTAAAGGCTGGCTTTCAGCTCCAGACGGCGGGCGTGCAGGACCGGCTCGGTATAACCCGAGGGTTGGATCCGCCCCTTGAATACCAGATCGCAGGCGGCTTGAAAGGCGATGCCGTCGAAGCCAGGCGCCATTGGAATGTAGGCGGGGTCGCCTTCGTTCTGGCGGTCCACCACAGCGGCCATTTTGCGCATCGCCGCCATGACCTGTTCTTCCCAGACAACGTCATGGTGCAGCCAGTTGGCCAGCGCCTGGCTGGAAATCCGGCAGGTCGCGCGGTCTTCCATCAGGCTGATATCGTTGATGTCGGGCACTTTCGAGCAGCCCACGCCCTGATCGACCCAACGCACCACATAGCCCAGAATGCCTTGCGCGTTGTTCTCGATCTCACGCGTGATCTCGTCATCGCCAAGGTTGCGGCCACCCAGCAGCGGCAGGGTCAGCAGATCGCCCAGCGTGCCACGGGCACCACCCGCGGCCAGTTCGTCCTGACGGGCCAGAACGTCGACCTTGTGGTAATGCGTCGCGTGCAGGGTCGCGGCGGTCGGTGACGGTACCCAGGCGCAGGTGGCGCCGGATTGCGGGTGGCCGATCTTGGCATCCAGCATGTCGCCCATCCGGTCGGGCATCGCCCACATCCCCTTGCCGATCTGCGCCTTACCCTTCAGGCCGCAGGCCAGACCGATATCGACGTTGCGATCCTCATAAGAGGCAATCCACGGCGTGTTCTTGATGTCGCCCTTGGGCAACATCGGGCCAGCTTCCATTGAGGTATGAATCTCATCCCCCGTCCGATCCAGGAAACCGGTATTGATGAAGGCCACGCGCGATTTCGCGGCGCGGATACATTCCTTGAGGTTGGCCGAGGTGCGGCGTTCCTCATCCATGATGCCCAGCTTTACGGTGTTGCGCGGCAGGCCGAGGATGTCTTCGACCATATCGAAAATCTCGACCGAGAACGCCACCTCTTCCGGACCGTGCATCTTGGGCTTCACCACATAGACAGACCCGGTGACCGAGTTTCCGCCTTCACGAGCCAAATCGTGCATTGCGACCAGAGTGGTGCAGAGCGCATCCATCAGGCCCTCGCCGATCTCATCGCCTTCGGCGTCCAGAACGGCCGGGTTGGTCATCAGGTGGCCCACATTGCGCACCAGCATCAGCGAGCGGCCTTTCAGCGTGGCTTGGTTGCCGTTGGCGGTGGTGTAGTCCACGTCGCCTGCCAGTTTTCTGGTGAAGGTGTTGCCGCCTTTTGTCATTTCTTCGGTCAGATCGCTTTTCATCAGGCCCAGCCAGTTGCCATAGGCAACGACTTTGTCCTCGGCATCGACGCAGGCGACCGAGTCCTCGCAGTCCATGATGGTCGAAAGGGCCGATTCCAGATGAACATCCGCGATACCCGCCGGGTCGAAGGCACCGATATCGCTGGACGGGTCGATCACGATCTTGATGTGCAGGCCATTGTTCTTCAGCAGCACGAAGTCTGGCTGCTCTGCTGCCTCACCGAAACCGACAAACTGCGTCGGGTCGGCCAGAGCAGGCGTCAGTGTTCCGTTTTCAACCCGCAGCTCGGACACATCCGCCCAAGACCCGTTGGTCAACGGCACGGCATCGTCCAGAAATCCTTTGGCCCACGCAATCACACGTGCGCCACGTTCTGCGTCATAGCCTCTGCCAGAGGGCAGATCGCCCATCGCATCGGTGCCATAAAGCGCATCATACAGGCTGCCCCAGCGCGCGTTGGCAGCGTTCAGCGCAAAACGGGCGTTGGTGATGGGCACAACCAATTGCGGACCGGGGATCAGCGCGATCTCGGGGTCAACATTGGCGGTTTCAATCTGGAAATCCGCGCCCTCATCGACCAGATACCCAATCTCACGCAGAAAAGCCTGATAGGCGGCGGGGTCATGCGCCTGACCTTTACGATCCAGATGCCAGGCATCCACCTGCACCTGAATCTTTTCCCGCTTGGCCAGCAACGCTCGATTCTTCGGGCCCAGCTCGGCAACCATCCGCGACAGACCATCCCAGAACGTATCAGCCGTGACACCGGTTCCCGGCAGGGCCTTGCCTTCGATAAACTCGGCCAGAACCGTATCGATCTGAAGTCCGCTGCGTGCCTGCCTGATGCTCATTTGGTGTCTCTCCGCCATTGTGCGCCACTGTATGCCGTCAGCATTTAGGCTGATTGTTTCCGATAGGCAACTTTCAACGCCACGTTCAGACCCTTCGAATTTGCGCGAAACTGCTTCAAAAACAGCAAGGCAAAGAAGCTGCGGTTGCAGCCACCTGGCGAAGCCCCTAACGTCGCGCCGAACCAACTGATGCGAGGCCCCCGATGCGCGACGCTGCCCCCACGACGATCTACCTGAAAGACTACACGCCGTTCGGCTATCTGGTGGACAGTGTGCATTTGACATTTGATCTGGCCGCAAACGCCACCCGCGTCACCTCTCGCATTGCCTTCCGGCCAAACCCCGAGGCCACCGACCCCACCTTTTTCCTGCATGGCGAAGACCTGACCCTGATCCGCGCGGTCATCGACGGGGCAGAAATCACCCCCGAGGTCACCGACAAGGGCCTGACGGCAGACGCCCCCGACGCGCCCTTTGTCTGGGAGGCCGTGGTCGAGATCGACCCTGCCAACAACACCGCGCTTGAAGGGCTGTATATGTCGAACGGCATGTACTGCACCCAGTGCGAGGCCGAGGGCTTTCGCAAGATCACCTATTACCCCGACCGCCCCGATGTGATGTCCACCTTCACCGTGCGCATCAACGGGGACCTTCCGGTGCTGTTGTCCAACGGCAACCCCACGGGCAAAGGCCAAGGTTGGGCAGAATGGACCGACCCGTGGCCCAAACCGGCCTACCTGTTCGCGCTGGTCGCTGGCGACCTCATCGCCCACCCCGGTCAGTTCACCACCATGTCGGGCCGTGATGTGGAACTGAACCTTTGGGTCCGCCCCGGTGACGAGGGCAAATGCGCCTTCGGCATGGAGGCACTGAAGAAGTCGATGAAATGGGACGAGGACGTCTATGGCCGTGAATACGATCTGGACGTGTTCAACATCGTCGCCGTGGATGATTTCAACATGGGCGCGATGGAGAACAAGGGGTTGAACATCTTCAACTCATCGGCCGTTTTGGCCAGCCCCGAGACCTCGACCGATGCCAATTTCGAACGGATCGAGGCAATCATCGCGCACGAGTATTTCCACAACTGGACCGGCAACCGCATCACCTGCCGCGACTGGTTCCAACTGTGCCTGAAAGAGGGCCTGACTGTCTTCCGCGACGCGCAATTTACTTCCGATTTGCGGTCGGACTCGGTAAAACGCATCCAGGATGCCATCGACCTGCGGGCGCGGCAGTTCCCCGAGGATAACGGGCCGCTCTCACACCCCGTTCGACCGGAGAGTTTTCAGGAAATCAACAACTTCTACACCGCTACCGTTTATGAAAAAGGCGCTGAGGTGATCGGGATGCTGAAACGGCTGGTGGGGGATGAGGCCTATACACAGGCACTGGACCTATACTTCGACCGTCATGACGGGCAGGCCTGCACCATCGAAGACTGGATTAAGGTGTTCGAGGATACGACGGGCCGTGATCTGACCCAATTCAAACGCTGGTACAGCCAGTCCGGCACCCCGCGCGTGGCCGTGGCCGAGGAGTACGCGGACGGCACCTACACCCTGACCCTGTCGCAGCGCACCGAACCGACCCCCGGCCAGGCCGAAAAACTGCCTCAGGTGATCCCGGTTGCTGTTGGCCTGCTAGGCCCCAATGGGGATGAAGTCCGCGCGAGCGAAATTCTGGAACTGACCGAGGCCGAACAGAGCTTTCAGTTCTCCGGGTTGGCCGCCAAGCCAGTGGCCTCGATCCTGCGCGATTTTTCGGCGCCGATCATCCTGGAGCACGACCACACGGATGCCGAGCGCGCCTTTTTGCTGGCCCACGACACCGACCCGTTCAATCGCTGGCAGGCCGGACGGTCGCTGGCAGAGGACACGCTGCTGCGCATGATCCGCGAAGACAGCGCACCCGGCACCGACTATCTGGACGGCATTCTGGCCGTGCTGCGCGACGGCGATCTGGACCCGGCCTATCGCTCACTGATGCTGGGCCTTCCGACCCAATCCGAACTGGCCGCCGCACAGTTCGAAGCCGGAGAAACCCCCGACCCGATGGCGATCTGGAGGGCCGTTGAAACCCTGCGGCAGGCAACAGCACAACATGTACAGGACCTGTTGCCCCGGCTGCACAGCGAGACCCTGATCGACGCGCCGTTCAGCCCCGACGCTGATCAGGCAGGCAAACGCGCGCTTGGTGGGGCCGCGCTGTATCTGACGTCGCGGCTGGATGGCGGCTCCAAAGCGGCCGAGGAATACGCGGCCGCCAACAACATGACGTACCAGTTGGCCGCCCTTTCGTGCCTGTTGCGCGCCGGAACGGGCCAGCAGGAACTGGCCGCGTTTTATGACCAATGGCAGCATGATCGACTGGTGATGGACAAGTGGTTCGGCCTTCAGGTGACAACGGCCGCCCCCGAGGCCACTGCGGGTATCGCTCGCGCTCTGACCGAGCACGCTGATTTCAATTGGAAAAACCCCAACCGCTTTCGTGCGGTCATGGGGGCGCTGGCCATGAACCATGCCGGTTTCCATCATGCGGACGGGTCCGGATATGCTTTGCTGGCGGACTGGCTGATCCGGCTGGACCCGGTGAACCCGCAGACAACGGCGCGGATGTGCACGGCTTTCCAGACTTGGAAACGCTATGATGCCGATCGTCAGGCCCTGATCCGAACTCAACTGACCCGCATCTCCGACACGCCGGATCTGTCGCGCGATACCACGGAAATGGTGACCCGAATCCTCGACGCATGACCCCGTTCACCTTCACGCGCCACAATCGGACGCCGCGCACGATCCTGATCCTGATCTGTGTCTACGCGGCGCTGGCGGCCTTGCTGATCCTGTTCGATGCCGCGTGGTGGCTGGTCGGGCTGCTGGCCCTGTCCACCCTGCCCGCACTGTGGGATGTCGTGCATGGCACGCGCGCGGGGATGACGCTGGATCACGACCGGATAAAGTGGTTCTCGGGCAATCGTGAGGGCGAAATCCCTCTCGCGGATATCGACTATATCCGGTTCGACACCCGCTGGGATTTCTCGGTTCGCGTCTCTCTGGTGCTGGCATCGGGCAAGCGGATTCGGCTGCCTGACGAGTCCACGCCACCCCACAAAGAGTTTGAAATCACCCTGCAAGAGGTTGGTTTCCGGGTCGAGCGGCATCATTTCACCGTTTTCTGAAACAATGTGTCCAAAAGGATGCCATTCACCCGGCGCAGCCCCTCCCACCCCGCAAAAAGCTTGAATTTGAGGTGAATTTCAGCCAAAATCTCAAGTCAGCCTATCTGTTTGTTTCGGTTTCGAGTTTTACCATGTTTCGGTTTTTCAGGGCGCGTCAGGCCCGTTCTTCTTTGCCTTCCCGTCAGTTTACGCAGGACATGCGCGCAGCCGATTGTGCTGTGGCGGCTGGTCTGCCGGACACGGGGCAACTGAATATTCCGCTGGCCCGTGCCCGTGCCGAGGACCTGATTGCCCGCGACACCATTGAACAAGGGCGGACGCTGGCCAGGCAGGACCGCTGGGCCGAACTGTCCCGACAGATGCGTGCCGCAGACGAATCCCGTACTACTGCGCCTGACGGGATGCCAATTGCGGATCTGCTGGCCTTTGGGGCCCGGTCCGATGTTGTTCTGGCGGTCGAACACGCCCTGTCTGACGGGGCTGCCCTGTCCGAATATGACCTGCTGGGCGGTATCTCCGAGTTGGAAGACGAAATGCGCGCGCATCCCGATGATCCGATGATCTTCCTGGTGGTCGCCCTGGCGCATATCGACCTGGCCTGGGCGTGGCGCGGAACCGCGACGGATGCCACTTTGCCTCCGTTGCACCGGTCGCGCTGTGCCGCGCATTTCGACCGGGCCGCAGCCCTCTTGCCGAAGTGCCGTACAGCCGCGCCGGACAGCCCATTGGTTGCCGCAGCCGCGTGCGCACTGATGGCCGGTCAGCGCAAAACCGACCTGCGCGTGGCCGAGGAGTACGAACGGCTGATCACGCTGGACCCGAACAACCAGCGCCATATGCGGGCGATGGGCACCCATCTTCTGCCGCGCTGGTTCGGCAGCTACGAAGAGCTTGAGGTTCAGGCCCTGCGCAACGCGGCCCGCACGCACGATGTCTGGGGCGCCGGCGGGTATACATGGGTCCAGTTTGACGCCATCGCATTGGATGAAGAGGCGTGCGCACGGCTGGACGTCGAGTATTTTCTGGAAGGGCTCCACGACATTCTGCACCGCCGCCCGGATCAGCAGACCGTCAACATGCTGTCGGCCTATTGCGCCATCACGATCCAGAGCGGACAGGGCCTGAACGACAAGGCCGATCTGGTGCGTCTGCAAATTCACGAGGCCGCCAACTGGTTGATCCGAGACCACATGACCGAATTGCACCCGCTGATCTGGGCGCACGCTGCGAGCGGGTTCAACAACTCGGTCCGTATCAACTCGGCCGAACGGTTTGCGGCCCGCGGCCAGCGCCAGGCCCTGCGCGCCATCGGCGATCTGTTCCGCGAGGAACTGCGCAGCGGTATGGACGTGACCTTCACGCCGTCGGGCCTGCGCCTGTCTCAGCACTGATTCCCCCTTGCCCCTAGCCACTGCCGGGCCTAATACGCAGGCTTAGACTTCTGCGGAAATGAGGCGCGCCATGCTCGACCTGACATACGAAATGCCCAAACCCAAAACCATTGCCGGGGCCAAGCACGATTGGGAACTGGTAATCGGGATGGAGGTGCATGCGCAGGTCTCATCGAATGCCAAGCTGTTCTCGGGCGCGTCGACCCAATTCGGGGCCGAGCCGAACTCGAACGTGGCCTTCGTGGATGCGGCGATGCCGGGGATGCTGCCGGTCATCAACGAGTATTGCGTGGAACAGGCGGTGCGCACCGGGCTGGGCCTGAAGGCGGACATCAACCTGAAATCGGCCTTTGACCGCAAAAACTATTTCTACCCTGACCTGCCGCAGGGCTATCAGATCTCGCAGCTCTACCACCCCATCGTAGGTGAAGGCGAAGTGCTGGTTGAGATGGGCGACGGCACCGCGCGCATGGTCCGTATTGAACGCATCCACATGGAGCAGGACGCGGGTAAATCGATCCACGACATGGACCCGCATATGTCCTTCGTCGACCTGAACCGGACCGGCGTCTGCCTGATGGAGATCGTTAGCCGCCCCGATATCCGTGGCCCTGAAGAGGCCGCCGCTTATATCGCGAAGCTGCGCCAGATCATGCGCTATCTGGGCACCTGCGACGGCAACATGCAAAACGGCAACCTGCGGGCGGATGTGAACGTCTCGATCTGTTTGCCGGGTGCTTATGAGAAGTATCAGGAAACGCAGGACTTCTCGCATCTGGGTACGCGCTGCGAGATCAAGAACATGAACTCGATGCGCTTTATTCAGCAAGCGATCGAGGTTGAAGCCCGTCGTCAGATTGCCATCGTCGAAGCTGGCGGCAAGGTCGATCAGGAAACCCGCCTGTACGACCCGGACAAGGGTGAGACGCGCTCGATGCGGTCCAAGGAAGAAGCGCATGACTACCGCTATTTCCCCGACCCTGACCTGCTGCCGCTTGAGATCGAGCAGGCATGGGTGGATGACATCGCCGCCAAGCTGCCGGAACTGCCCGACGGCAAGAAAGCCCGGTTTATCAGCGAGTTTGGCCTGACCGACTATGACGCCTCGGTGCTGACCGCCGAAGTGGAATCGGCTGCCTATTTCGAAGAGGTCGCCAAGGGCCGCAACGGCAAACTGGCCGCGAACTGGGTGATCAACGAACTGTTCGGCCGCCTGAAGAAAGAAGATCACGACATCACCGAATCTCCGGTTTCCCCGGCGCAACTGGGTGCAATCATCGACCTGATTTCCTCGGACGCCATCTCGGGCAAAATCGCCAAGGACCTGTTCGAGATCGTTTATACCGAAGGTGGTGACCCGGCGCAGATCGTCGAAGAGCGTGGCATGAAGCAGGTGACCGACACCGGCGCCATCGAGGCCGCATTGGATGAGATCATCGCCGCCAACCCGGCACAGGTCGAAAAGGCCAAGGTGAACCCGAAACTGGCAGGCTGGTTCGTCGGCCAGGTGATGAAAGCCACCGGCGGGAAGGCAAACCCGAAGGCGGTCAACGAACTGGTCAGCCAAAAGCTGGGTTCGTAAACCGATTAGGGTACGAAATGCTGACGGCGGGGTTTGCGCAAAACCCCGCCGTTTTTCTTTTCCGCCAGTTTCCGCGCGAAGATGACTTTCCCAAAATCTCCAGCATGTTAGATTGCCGGGAACCGACCACCAGGAAGATCCGATGCAGCGCTACGAATACAAAGTTGTCCCCGCCCCGCAAAAAGGCATCAAGGCCAAGGGTGAGAAAACCGCAGAGGGCCGGTTTGCCGCATCGGTTGAACAGGTTCTGAACCAGATGGGTCAGGACGGCTGGGAATATCAGCGTGCCGAACTGCTGCCCAGCGAGGAACGCGTGGGCCTGACCGGTTCGACCGTGAACTGGCGCAATGTTCTGGTGTTCCGGCGTGAGGTCACAGCTGACTTTGTTTCAACGCGGTCTGATGAAGATACTGCGCAGGCAAAGCCTATTCCTGGCCCCGAGACGGTTTCGCCTCCCGCGCCGATTGCCGAAGAAGCCAAAGAGCCTCCGCTGTCTTTGAGAGGGGCTGAAAGGGAGTCCGAGAAGCCAGACGACGAAAAAACGCCCTAGCTGTCCTTCCATCCTCTTATATTTGCACGAATTTACTAGCCGTAGTGAAACCCGCATTTTTCTTTTCAATGCCTTTGTTGGCTGTCACCTTGATGGCGCATGCGGCCGTCGCCGATCCCGTCACAGACCTGCAATGTCTTGAGGCCGAATGGTCTGAAAGCGCAGCCAAATTGCAGGAGAACCGTGCGACGGTCTGGCAATGGCTGCACGACATTCTCAACAGACCCGATCAGGTTGCCTGCGGCGACGAAGACTTCGTCAACGCAAATACTGACTGGCAAAAGAATCCTGAGTTTTCCTGGACTTGCCTCAACGGTTACTCAAACCTGACCACCACACTGAGTTTTCAATTACCTGACAAAGAACAGCGCGATGCTGCCCGATCCGGATTGATGATTCTGGGCGCGATTCACAGCATTTCGAACCCGGAACTCGTAAACGCTTTCCAAACAGCGATTGAGGATATTGCGCAAAGTATTGAAGAGACACTTGAGGAACTTGAAGCTGCGGGCATCGACATAACGTTTCATCCCGAACCCGAAAGTTCTGCGTCTACAAAGACAAACTCGGAAGAGACCATTTCGCTAAACGATCTATTGGCAAATGCCCTTCCGTTGCAAAACAAGTGGGGTTTGACCGCCGATCTCGTCTGGACGCCAGCCTCGTTCGAAATCCCGGATGATGCGGATGACCAGATCAAGGCGCGGTATCTCGGCGAAATGCGGGGTCGGATCGAGAATGTGCAACACATAGAGTACATTCTGCGAAGCCTGGAGAAAGCGCAGGTCCAGCCCGGTATCGCTATGCAGAACGCCGCGGCAGCTCATGCAAATGTTGTCGCGACGACCAAGGAAAAAGCAAACATCTGGGCTGCAGAAAACCTCGACATTGCGGCACGTAACTTTCGCCTGTTCGGCGAAGAGGTGGAGATACTGCAGCGCGACGCAGACAGTATTTCGGTCGTCGACACACGCTCATGGTCACAGTCACCGGGAGCCAATTGGCAAAACACCTCTGATGCGCAGATCGCCGAAGGCGTGAATGAGTTGGTGTTCTATTTTGAACCACAACCCGATTTCGAACGTCAAAATCCGGCGAACAGCGACTGCAGGATCACCAAGACCTTCCCTTGTCCGCCGTTCAAAGGATTGAACTCTGCCAAAAACGATCTGTCAGGCGTCTGGACCGGGGCTTGTGAGACCGCAAAAGGGTGCGATGTTACGACGCTCCGCTGGATCAATGACCATGTGGCGGTACGGACCCATTTGCGTGCAAAAAACGCGGATGCAGCGTATCTTTCCCGATTTACAGGAAAGATGCTCACCCTGAGAACCAAATCACTGCTGGCCGCCTTTGAGCCCGACCCGGAATTTGATCCCGGGCAAACCTGCCAGTAGCTTGGCAGATTTACCGCCTAGGACCCGATATCCAGCGCCAGGGCGTGAATGCGCGGCACGATATCGCCCAGCGCCTTGTGAATCGCACGGTGGCAGGCGACGCGCGACTGGCCTTCGAACGCGCTGGCGCGGATACGGACGTTGAAATGGCTCTCACCACCGTCCTGATAGCCCGCGTGGCCACGGTGGCTTTCGCTGTCGTCGACAACTTCCAGCTCGCGCGGATCAAATGCCGCCTGCAGGCGGGTTCGGATTTCGTCAGTCACGGTCATTTTTTCGCTCAGCGGTAAAAATTTTACCGCCCCCCTCTTCTACTTTCGGCTGCTTAGATTAAACTGCTGCCTCCGAGTCGAGAAGATGCGTTCTTAAGGATCACAGCATGACGAAATCAGACCCTTTCGGATTCGATATGTCCGTCTCCAGCGCCAAGAAAAAGAACCCGCGCGGGCGTCGGGGGATGTCGGGCGCGTCTGAGACCTCGGTCCGTATCTGTGACCACGAAGGCTGTAACGAGCCAGGTAAGTTCCGCGCGCCGAAAGCGCCGGATGTTTTGGATGATTTCTTTTGGTTCTGCCAGCAGCACGTGCGCGAGTATAACCAGAAATGGAACTTCTTCGACGGCACCACCGAGGCCGAACTGAACGCGCAACGCTCCAAGGACAAAGTGTGGGAGCGTGAGACCAAGCCCATGGGCGATCCTGAGGCGCGCGCCTGGGCCCGTCTGGGCATCGAGGACCCGCATCAGGTGCTGGGCGCAAACAGCACGCAGAACAAGGGCCGCACCTCGGGTGGCGGCGGTCGCCGCCTGCCCCCCACCGAACGCCGCGCGATCGAGATTCTCGAGGCCAAGGACAGCTGGACCAAGGCTGAGGTGCGCAAAGCCTATAAAAAGCTGATCAAGGTGCTGCACCCTGACATGAACGGCGGCGACCGGTCTCAGGAAGAACAGCTGCAAGAGGTCGTCTGGGCCTGGGATCAGATCAAGGACAGCCGGAATTTTAAATAAGCCTTGCAAACCTTTACGCGACAAAACGAGTTTCGTACCTTGCGTGGATGAAACAGGCGGTATCACCCGCCTGGGCCTTTCGAGATACGAAGCCCATGGCGCGAAAACAGCAAAAACCGCTGAAGGCAAAGATAAAGCCGGATCATCCATTTTCTGACATCATCAACGATGCGTACAGGGTCTTTGCCTATTCAAAACCTCCCAGCATCGAAGTCTGTGAAGGCTGCTGCATGGAAGCAGATTTCGAGGCGGACTTTTTCGCGCCCCCGATTGCAGAACTTCCTCTTCACTATCTGCAGGACTGGTTTTTCGCCGCGTACGATCCGAAGGGTATTGCCAAGGCGACATGGGGTTACCTCCTGCCCCGGATACTCGAAGTTCTGGCCGTGGACGAAGACCTTGCCAGCGTCGGGTTGGAGGTCAGCCTGAACCGGTTTGAAACCGGAAACCCGGACAACTGGTCCACCAATGAATGGCAGGTTCTGGATCGGTTTCAGCGCGCCTATCTCAAACGCGAAATCGGGCGAGACAATTGCTATCTGGACGACACTATTTGCATGTTTGGCTTGGCGGGGTGGTCCCAAGAGGTACTGTTTGAACAGGTTGCCGCTACACCAGACCCGATATTGGTACAACGTTTTTGGCACGACTGGTGCACGCATTGCATTCCAGGGCGCGAATCCGTCTGGATCACCGCGTTCTGGGAAAGCCCGGGCAACACGAAAGCCTTCGAATTCTATACGTCTAAAGCATTGTACGACAGGGTTGCTCGCTTTGCACTCGACGAGAACACTCCACAGAACCTGTCAGAGAAGGCGTTGGCCATAGCTAGCGTTATCGAAAACAACGCCGACTGGAACATAAGCGGATAAGCTCGGCATTTCATTCTTCTGCACCTCTTCACCGTCCTCACCCTGTTACAAATGCTTGTTACGCCATGTTCCACGAGTGGGCCCTTTTGCCCACATCCAACCTGTGAACTTTCCCCTATGGAACACGGTATGGAACACTTCATTTCTTTCGTACATGCGAATGTTCTTTTGGTTGCCATCACTTCGGCCCTGCTACTTAGCGGCTACCTCGCCCTTAACCTGCGTCTACCGCATCTGGGTCTGTGGCCCAGCGCCAGCGGTTGGCGGCACCACACGGCCTTTGGTCTGTTCCGGCTGTTCTGCGGCGCGACTGTTATATTCGCCTTGTCCGAGGTCTGGATGAACGGCTGGGGTCACTGGTTGCGCTATGCAATCGGCGTACCCGTCATGCTGCTGTCTTTCGGGATCACGTTGTGGGGCTATCGCTTTCTGGGTCTCGACAACACCTACTGCGAAAGCGAGAGGTTGGTGACCGGCGGCATGTATGCCTATTCGCGCAACCCGCAATATGTGACCTCGGTGCTGGCTACGGTGGGACTGGGCATCGCCAGCGGATCGTGGATGACGCTGGGCCTGGCTGCGGCGCTGTTCGTGATCTATTTCATGTTTGTCCTGAACGAGGAACGCTGGTTGCTGCAGGGCTATGGTCAGGCGTTCCGGGACTACATGCAATCCACCCCGCGCTTTGTGGACGAACGCAGCCTGATCCGGGTGCGGAACGCAATTCTCGACTGATCAAAGCGCGCCGATAAGGCCAGTTTCAAAGAAAGATTTACCGAAGCCGCGGCACGCGCGGCTTTCCCTTGCCCTTGCCCGCAATATGTTGCACCACACACGGGTTCAAACCCGGCAATACGGGCCAAAGGATAAGGACGACGCGCATGGCTGACGGATCGATTGATATCAACGCAAAACCCACCGAGGATATCTCGGTCCGTGAGGTGTTTGGCATTGACAGCGACATGGCGGTCAAGGGCTTCGCCGAGGCAAGTGATCGCGTCCCCGCCATCGACCACACCTACAAGTTCGACCCCGAAACCACGCTGGCGATTCTGGCAGGCTTTGCCCACAATCGTCGGGTGATGATTCAGGGCTATCACGGCACTGGTAAATCGACCCATATCGAACAGGTCGCTGCCCGTCTGAACTGGCCCGCCGTCCGCGTGAACCTGGACAGCCATATCAGCCGGATCGACCTGATCGGTAAAGACGCGATCAAGCTGCGCGACGGCAAGCAGGTCACCGAGTTCCACGAAGGCATTCTGCCCTGGGCCCTGCGCAACCCGGTCGCCATCGTGTTCGACGAATACGACGCAGGCCGTGCAGACGTGATGTTCGTGATCCAGCGCGTTTTGGAGCATGACGGCAAGCTGACCCTTCTGGACCAGAACGAGATCATCACGCCGAACCCGAACTTCCGCCTGTTCGCCACAGCAAACACCGTGGGTCTGGGTGACACAACCGGGCTGTACCACGGCACGCAGCAGATCAACCAGGCGCAGATGGACCGCTGGTCGCTGGTCTCGACGCTGAACTACCTCAGCCACGATGCCGAGACGATGATCGTTCTGTCCAAGGCGCCGCACTACAACACCGAAAAGGGCCGCAAGACCGTGAGCCAGATGGTCACCGTTGCCGACCTGACCCGGACCGCCTTCATGAACGGCGACCTGTCCACAGTGATGAGCCCCCGGACCGTGATCAACTGGGCCCAAAACGCCGAGATTTTCCGCGATGTGGGCTACGCCTTCCGCCTGTCCTTCCTGAACAAGTGCGACGAGTTGGAACGTCAGACCGTGGCCGAGTTCTATCAGCGTTGCTTTGACGAGGAACTGCCGGAAAGCGCAGCAAGCGCAAGCCTGGGTTAAACACTTGCACTTTCCCGAACAAAAATGCGTTTTTGTCCACGTCCCGAAGACCGGAGGGAACTTCTTCACTCGATGTTTCCTGCGGTTTTCCGGCGATTCAATGGTCACCAGCGGTCATCAGGACGGCGCCGATCGGTTTGAGCTGGCCGGCGACGCGACCAAGACCAAACATCAGACGCTGGCTGAATACAGTGAATTGATTGGCCCGGCCTTTGCCAATTATACAGCCTATGCCTTTGCCCGTCCCCCGGTCGAGCGAATGATCTCATTGTATTATTCCCCCCACCGCTGGATGCGCGAACAGGAAGGCGGAGGCTTTGACCTCGACGCCCGCAACGAGCCCATCAATCTGCAGGAATTTGAGGCGCTTGTGTCGTCCAACCATTCCATCTCGGATCTGCTCGACACCCAGAATATCCCGGCGCGCTTGATGCTCAACACCAGTGCCCTGCACGCATCCGGAGCAAGTGTTTCGCTGCTGAATTTTGCGAATCTGCAAAGTGGGCTGAAAAGGTTCGGGCGGAAAAACGGGTTCGATCTGACCGACATTCCCGCCGAAAAGGTGAATTCGAGCGCTGTCAACAATCCGACTGCACTGAATGCCGGTCAAATGGACCGTTTGGCGGAAACCGTCCTGGATTCACATCACGGTAAAGATCAGGAGTTCTTTCCTGCGACTGGTCTGAAAGGTGTGTTGGAAAGCGTTTCAAGGTGGTTCAACCTGTACGCATAGGCGCAAACGCGACTGTTCGGCGCGGCACCCCTTTTGTGTGGTGTTTTCACAACCGGTTGAGTTATTGCGCGCAAGCGTTTGTATATACAAGCATTGCCCGTGAGACATTCGAAGCATGTCGTTTTCAAAGTGCTTCTTTAATTGCCTCTGCCGTTACACTGACTAGTTCAATGCCGTTGCAGGTGCTTCCCGCCGGAACATCTACCGCATCGAGCTGTTTACATAGTGCTCCGGATGGCTCGAGACGCTGGCCAAACGTCAACGCATCAGATGGAAGAACAGGTCGCGTCGGTTACCGATCTGCAGAAGGAATTCGACCTTAAGCTGGACAGAATTTTCCTCTGGCCCCTGTCCGAAAGGGTTGAGGCAGTCGGCCCGTGCGGGACTGGGTCGAGGTGGCCCATCTGCTGGCCGACATGGGCTACAGCTTTGACGAACGAACTGCCGCAGGTGCGAAACGGCAGCTTGGGCTCCGGATTTCCGAATGCCGCGAAGTCCTGCTGTAAGCACCGCGCTGGTTTCATGGGAAAACGGGGTTGGCCCTATGGTCAAGTCCCCGGAATGGCTCTAGGTTGCCCGAACAGAACAAGTCCGGACCTGCCGCCGATGAGCAAACCCAACGACAACCCCGCCGATCCGTTCAAGAAGGCTCTGGCCGAGGCCACCAAGGTCATGGCTGACGACCCGGAACTGAACGTCTCTTACACGGTCGATCCGTCAGGCCTGTCGGGTGAATCGATGCGCCTGCCGCAGGTCAGTCGCCGGATGACCCGCGAAGAGGTTCTGCTGGCGCGTGGTACGGCGGATGCGCTGGCGTTGCAGCGCCGGTATCACGACGATGCGACCCATGCACGCTATGCGCCTCCGGGCGACATGGCGCGGGACCTCTATGAAGCGATGGAAGTCGCCCGGTGCGAAGCGATGGGCGCGCGGGACATGCCCGGGACGGCCAGCAATATCGACGTCAAGATCGGGCACGAGGCGCTGCGTCGTGGCTATGACCAGTGCAAGCAGCCTGCCGACGCGCCTCTGGCCGTTGCCGCGGGCTATCTGATCCGCCATCTGGCCACAGGGCGCGACCTGCCTCCGGCGGCTGAAAACATCATGAACCTGTGGCGCGGGTTCATCGAGGAACAGGCTGGCGGGACGCTGGAAAACCTGGATGAAACCCTCTCGGATCAAGCCGAATTTGCCAAGTTCGCGCGGCAGATGATCAAGGATCTGGGCTATGGCGACCAGTTGGGCGACGACCCGGATGAACTGGACGACGAGCAGGAAGATCAGGCCGAGGAAGACGCAGAGGAACAGCCCGATCCCGACAGCACCGGCCAGGACGATCAGGATGAACAGGACGCTGACGCGACCCCTGAGCAGACCCAGGAAGAACAGCAGGACCAGTCTCAGGCCCAGGTCTCGATGGACGAGATGGCCGATGAGGAGATGGGCGAAGAGGCTGAGATGCCCGAAGGCGAGGCTCCGCTGGAGCCGCCTGCCCCGCCGCCCGCATCCGAGGCCGATCCGGATTACAAGGTATATCTGAACACCTATGACGAAGAGATCGCCGCCGAGGATCTGGCCGAACCGGCCGAGTTGGAACGGCTGCGCGCCTATTTGGATCAGCAGCTAGAGCCGTTGAAAGGCGCGGTCAGCCGACTGGCCAACAAGCTTCAGCGTCGCCTGCAGGCGCAGCAGAACCGATCTTGGGAATTTGACCGCGAGGAGGGCATTCTGGACGCTGGCCGTCTGGCGCGCGTGGTGGCGAACCCAACCACTCCGCTGAGCTTCAAGGTCGAAAAGGATACAGAGTTCCGCGATACGGTGGTGACGCTGCTGCTGGACAACTCCGGTTCGATGCGGGGCCGTCCGATCTCGATTGCGGCAATCTGCGCGGACGTTCTGGCGCGGACGCTGGAGCGTTGCAACGTGAAGGTCGAGATTCTGGGCTTCACCACTCGCGCGTGGAAAGGCGGTCAAGCCCGCGAGGCGTGGCTGAACGATGGCCGTCCTCAGCAACCCGGACGTCTGAACGACCTGCGCCACATCATCTATAAGGGGGCCGATGCCCCTTGGCGTCGGGCACGACCCAATCTGGGTCTGATGATGAAAGAGGGCCTGCTGAAGGAAAACATCGACGGTGAGGCGCTGGAATGGGCGCATCGTCGGATGCTGGCGCGGCGCGAGCAGCGCAAGATTCTGATGGTAATCTCGGACGGGGCGCCGGTTGACGATTCAACACTCAGCGTCAACCCCGCGAATTATCTGGAGAAACACCTGCGTGATGTGATCGCCATGGTCGAAAAGCGCAAGATGGTGGAGCTTCTGGCCATCGGGATCGGACATGACGTGACCCGCTACTATGACCGCGCGGTGACGATCACGGATGTGGAACAGCTGGCAGGTGCGATGACCGAGCAACTGGCGGCACTGTTCGACAGCGATCCACGGGCCCGGGCCCGCGTGATGGGAATGAAGAGGGCCAGCTGAGGCTGGCCTTGCCTCCGACGGCAGTTTTTTCCAAAAAGATGAAGGGGTAAGCCCGGGTTAGGAGAAGTAGGAAATGATTCAGTCCTTTGAAGTCACCGCGCGTCCGGAACAGGGACCGCCACGGTTGGCTGCGTTGCGAAAAGAGATTGCGCGCGAGGGGCTGGACGGGTTCCTGATCCCACGCGCGGATGCTTATCAGGGCGAATATGTGGCCCCACGGGACGAGCGGCTGGCCTGGTTGACCGGCTTCACTGGGTCAGCAGGATTTTGCGCCGCTTTGACCGACATCGCAGGAGTGTTCGTGGATGGCCGCTATCGGACGCAGGTGAAGGCGCAGGTCGCGACGGAATTTACGCCGGTTCCCTGGCCCGAAGTTAGCCTGAGCGCATGGCTGAAAGAGCAGTTGCCGAAAGGCGGCAAGGTGGGTTTTGATCCGTGGCTTCACGCCGCTGGTCAGATCGACAGCGTCCGTAAAGAACTGGCAGGCACCGGGATCGAACTGCTGCGGTGTGACAATCTGGTGGACCGGATTTGGGAAAATCAGCCTGCCCCGCCGATGAACCCGGTCAAGGCGCATCCGATCGAGTTTGCCGGGGAATCGGCAGAAAGCAAAATCGCCCGTCTTTCTGAGGCTCTGCGCGAAGCCGGTTGCACTGCGGCTGCAATCACATTGCCGGATTCGATCATGTGGCTGCTGAACATTCGCGGCTCGGATATCGGCTATAACCCGGTGGCGCATGGTTTTGCCATTTTGAACGCCGACGGGACAATGGATCTGTTCATGGCCGAGGAAAAGCTGACGGTCGCTCTGGGTGATCAGGTTCGGGTCCATGCACCGGACACGTTCCTGACCTTTGTCGAAGCGCTGGAAGGCAAAGTTCAGGTCGATCTGGGCACCTTGCCTCGGGCAGTTGCAGATGTGTTGCAGGATCGGATGGTGGATAACGGCGATCCTTGCGCCCTGCCCAAGGCCTGCAAGAACGCCGCCGAAATCGCTGGCAGCGCCGAAGCGCATCTGCGCGACGCGGTGGCCGTGATCGAAACCCTGTGCTGGCTGGACGCGCAAGCGCCCGGCACGCTGACGGAAACTCAGGTGGTCACCCGGCTTGAGGAAAACCGCCGCAAGGACAATGCGCTGCAGGATATTTCATTCGATACCATCGCGGGCACCGGACCCAATGGCGCGATCATGCATTACCGCGTGACTGAAGAGACCGACAGCCGCCTTGACGATGGGCAGATACTGGTACTCGACAGCGGCGGGCAATATCTGGACGGCACTACGGACATCACTCGCACCATCGCCATTGGTGAAGTGGGTGACGAGGAAAAATCCTGTTTCACCCGCGTGTTGAAGGGCATGATTAACCTGTCTATGCTGCGCTGGCCCGTCGGGCTGGCCGGGCGCGATATCGAAGGTATCGCACGTGCACCGCTTTGGGCGGCGGGACAGGATTTCAACCACGGTGTCGGTCACGGGGTCGGCGCGTATCTGAGCGTTCACGAAGGCCCCCAACGCCTGTCGAAGGTCAGCCATGTGCCATTGCAGCCCGGCATGATCCTGTCGAATGAGCCGGGATATTATCGCGAAGGCGCGTTTGGCATCCGCATCGAAAACCTCGTCGTCGTGCAAGAGGCCCCGTCCCTGCCCGGCGGTGACGACGAGCGCGCCATGCTGAACTGGCGAACGCTGACCTATGTGCCCATCGACCGGCGCTTGATTGTGGTCGACATGCTGACAAGCGCAGAGCGCGCCTGGCTGAACGCCTATCACCGCGACGTTGCGGAAAAGGTCCGTCCAAGGCTGGGCGATGACGCCCAACTGTGGTTGGATGCCGCAACCGCGCCGGTCTGACACCGGACTGTTACATACACCGGGCAGAGGAGTGGCCCAGGAAAGACGAGGAATGCAAAATGGTTGAGATCACGATCCGCAAGCTACCGGGCAAATGGAGTGTGCGTTCGGGCGGCGCTGTACTGGGCGAAAGCACCGGCGCCTTGGAATTGTCGGAAGGGGACCTGACCCCGGTGATCTATTTCCCCCGCTCGGACATTGCGATGGCCTTTCTGGACATGACCGACAAGGTCACGCATTGCCCGCATAAAGGGAACGCAACACATTTCTCGATCGTCAACAAATCATCGGTGACCGAGAACGCGGCCTGGAGTTATCAGGACCCGGTCCCCGCCATGGCCGATATCAAGGACTATGTGGCCTTCTATCCTATCGAGTCGGTAAAGGTTGAGCAGCTTTAGGCCATCCGCCGCTTGAAGCGCTTGGTCCGATAGCCTGTTTGTTAAAGGCAAAACCAAAAGCACAGGCCCGAAAGCCTGTGCTTTATTGTCTTAGGGCTCAGATCCCATTCATTTCTTACTCTGCTTGTCGGCGCAGCGAGATCAGAATGTCCACGACCGCGTTGATCACCTCGGGATCATCCAGGGCGGGGTCCGGCATAGAAGTCTCGCCCGCTACAGACTGCGGATTGCTGAGGAAGGCGACGAGTTGATCGCGGTCCCACTCACCGCCGACGGCAGAAAGGGATTGCGAGTAGTCGAAATCAGCCAAACCCCCAATTTTGCGCCCGTAAACCTCACCCAAAGACGGGGCGCTGGCACTGGGCAACACACCAAAACCGTGGCATTCGGCGCAGCCTTCCAGCGCGGTTTCTACCGCTTCGGCCGTGTGTTCGGACAGATCAAGATTCGCGATTTTTGAAACCGCAAACTGATAGCTGGGATCAAACTCGCCGACAGTCAGGTGCAGCACCTTTTTTTGGTCCGTCCACAGAACAATCGCGTCACCATGTTGATGGACATACCGGATACGGAAACCCAACGGGATACGTTCATTAAACAGAATGCTGTCGCCCTTCGTGCGGATACGGAACAAGCTGTTGCCTGCCAGTGAACCGGCGATCAGATCGCCATCCCAGGCGGGATGGAAGTTCTCAATAGGTGCCAGCGAACTGACAGCGACAGACGGCAACCAGGAATAAGCAGGCAGTTCGAATTCAGGGTGGCGCCCGTAATCCAGCGTATCGGGCAACGGCAACCGGTTATACCGTGTTCCCAGCGATACCTTCGGCCAGCCGTAATCGTTGCCTTCACGGATGAGGTTCAACTCATCCCCGCCCCGTCGACCATGTTCAACCGCCCACAGCTTGCCATCGGCATCAAAGGCAATGCCCTGCATGTTCGAGTGACCCTGGCTGACAATACGGTTCTCGCCGGTTTCAAGATCAATCGCTATTACCTTGCCATACATCTGCTCGGGGTCCTGAGACAGCGGCACCGGCGCATAAATCCCATCCTGCGCATAGTCACCGGCCGCAAGATAAAGCGTTCCATCTTCGTCTACACGAAAGCGTCCCCCGGCCATGTGCCCTTGAATGGCGCGGCCGTTCGGGTTGGGCGCAAGGCAGGGCTCTGTTGAAAACACAAGGGTCCAATCATCTGCACCGATCGACACATCCGCCGCGGCTGTTCCATTCAGATCCGCCCGTGCGATCGAGGTACGGTAGCAGTTTTCACCTTCGACCCATTCAGTAAACGAAACGAGCAGCACATCGTCGACAACGTCCACATCGTTATAGCGAAAGAAAAAATGGGCGAAGTCGTAGTTCGGATTTGCCGCCTCGAAATCCAGCATGGCCTTCCATCCATTCGGCGGGGGGGCGATCTCCAGTTTGTTGGCCTTGTCCCCGCTTACTTCGAAGAACCCGCCTTCGTGCGTCATCAAAAGCAGATCGTTCCCCAGGCTGGCCAGCGCACCTCCGCCTCCGGCACGTTCCACCGGAACGTCCAGAGCGCGCATGTTCAGCGCGGTAAAAATGGTCTCGACCTGTGTGGTCTGATCGTCGGACAAGACTGGCGCGGTATGCGTCACACCCCCATGGCTTTTGCGCAGGTTCTCAACCTCAAGAACCAGCAGGACAACCGCCGCTGCCAGGGCCACCACAACGAACGGGCTTGTCAAAAGCCGTTTCAAAAATTTCATTCCCTGACCTCATTTTTTTTTCGTTTGCCAACGCGCGAAAAGGTACTGCTCGCATACATAGAAACTGGATTTCCTGGCAGTATCAACCCGGCTGGCCTTTTCCAACTGCCGAGATCGGCGAGTGTGGTTCGCGGGTCCTTTTGGCAACTGGCAGATGCCGGAAATGGTCACGCCAGCTCACGCGGCTGTTGAGTGCATGTGAGCAGCAGACTGGGCAGAATACAGGTGTCTACCACCGGAGGATGCCATGTCGATCACTCGCCGCTTTTTCGTTGGACTTTTGGGCGCCGCCGCGTTGCCCAATTCGCTCTGGGCGCAACAGGATCCTGTACTAGAGGCCGTCAGGTCAACGCTTTTTGGCAGCAACGCAGAATTTGAACAGGGCATGGCCTTTCTGGTGCAGCGCGGCAATCCGGACGTCGTTCCTGCCCTGCTGACCGGTATGCGCTATGGCCGGCGGCGCAGTGATGAAATCGCCGATGTCATGCAAGCCCTGACCGGCGAAAGCATCGGCGCCGATTGGTTCGACTGGATGCTGTGGCAGGAAAGGAACCCGCAACTTGTCCCCCACCCCTCGCTGATCCCGTTCAAGCGCGAAGTGTTGCTGGGGATCGACCAGAATTTTGACGATTTCCTGCGCCTCGAATACCTGCAGCGGGACAAGATGAAGATCCGGCTGGAAGAGATTGCTTGGGGCGGCGTGAGCAAGGATGGTATCCCGTCGCTGGACAACCCGACGCTGATACAGGCCGCGCAGGCCAATTACCTGAAAGATGACGATCTGGTTTTTGGGGTCTCAATCAACGGAGACGAGCGCGCCTATCCGTTGCGCATCATGGGCTGGCACGAAATGTTCAATGAGGTGATCGGCGGCGTGCCCGTCGCGCTGGCCTATTGCACGTTGTGCGGCTCGGGCATTCTGTTCGAAACGCAGATCCCTGGGCGGCGAAAACCGTTGATCTTCGGCTCGTCAGGGTTCCTGTATCGGTCGAACAAACTGATGTTTGACCGGGAAACGCATTCGCTTTGGAACCAGTACACCGGAAAGCCTGTCGTGGGTCCGCTGGCGGGCAGCGGAATCGAGTTGAAACAACGCCCCGTGGTGATCACCACATGGGAAAGCTGGAAGGTCTCGCTCCCTGGCACCCGCGTCCTGTCGCTGAACACCGGGCATCGGCGCAACTACGGCTCGGGGGTGGTGTATCGCGAATACTTCGCCTCGCCCGAGTTGATGTTTCCCGCGCTGGTCGATCAATCCGCACATCGACAGAAGGATTACGTCTTTGCCATCCGCCAGTTCGGCGCGGCACGGGCCTGGCCGCTTGAGGCGTTCAGCAGAACCCGCGTGATCAATGACGCGATTGCCAACCGTCCTCTGGTTCTGATCGGAAACTCCGACAAGCGCACCGTCCGGGCTTATGAGCGGAAATCGCACCGGTTCAAAGCATTAGACGGCGGTCTTGTGGACCAGACCGGTCAGAAATGGACCCTGACCGAAGAGGCCCTGATCGGGCCGGACGGTATCCGGCTGCCGCGGGTCGCGGGCCATATCTCGTACTGGTTCGCGTGGGACAACTATCTGGGTGACGCGGCGACGGTGTATCCCGGCTAGGAATGCTCTTCGGCCGCCGTGGCCGCCAGCGCCCGGTTATAAGCCTTCAACGCATCAATATGGTAAAGCGCCCCAACCGGGTTTTCGCTACCGTCTTCCTCGACGGTCACGACCGGAATGCAGGGGATGTCATCGCGGTCGAAATAAGGCATCGCCGCTTCCAGCGTGGCACTGGCCTGCACACACAGGCCCTGTTCGACCAGTTCCAGCGCCTCTTCCCGGGTGATCGACTTAGCATCACCAATGGGACGCATCACCGCCCCGGCGCGCAGCATCGCCAGCAGATAGGCCTGCGGTCCTGCGGCCAGATGCACGTTGCGGCGTTCCAACTGGGTCAAAAAGAACGACCGGTCCACAAGGCGCGAGGCCAGCGCCGTAGACATCGAGACCGAGACCATCACCGCCAGACCGATCTGCCAGTCTCCGGTCAGTTCAAACACGATCATGGTGGTGGAAATCGGCGCGCCCAGTACGGCGGCGGCTACGGCCCCCATTCCGGCAAAGGCATAAAGCGTATGGGTCCCGGATACATCCGGCAGCAGACCGGTGGCGATCAGGCCAAAGGCCAATCCGGTCAGCGCCCCAATCATCAGCGAGGGCGAGAACACCCCGCCCCCCATACGCCCGCCCATGGTGATGGCCAGCGCCACCGTCTTGACCACTGCAAACACGATCGCCACCGTCAGGGTCAGGTCCCCGGCCAGGGCGCGGATCGTAGTTTCGTACCCGACGCCGATGATATGCGGGAACCAGATCGCCAGCAGGCCCAGCATTGCACCGGACACTGCCGGGCGCAGCCAGCGCGGCAGGGACAGCCGGCTTTGGATATGGCTGCCAATATCCTCGGCAAAAAAGATCGAGCGCATCAGCAGCAGCGACACCAGCCCGCAGATCAGGCCGAGGATCAGGAACGCGGGCAGTTCCACATAGAATTGCAGTGATCCTGGCGTTTCCAGAATGAACTCGGTCACGTCGCCGTATTCCAGCCGGTTGATCACGGTTCCCGCGACCGAGGCGATGACGATGGGCGCAAAGGCATGCACGGCAAAGTGGCGCAGCACGACCTCAAGCGCGAACAATGCCCCGGCGATGGGCGAGTTGAAGCTGGCTGAAACCGCCGCTGCAACGGCGCAACCCAGCAGGTCGCGCCCGGTGATGCCATCGGCGTGGATGCGGTCGCTGACCCAGGTTGAGATCACCCCGGCCATGTGCACCACTGGCCCTTCTCGCCCGGACGAGCCGCCAGTGCTGAGCGTGATCAGCGAGGCAAAGAACGAGGCGATTCCCGCCTTACCCTCGACCCGGCCATCTGTCAGCGCGGCACCTTCGATGACGTCCGCAACCGAGCGCACACGCCCGTCATCCGTGAAATTGTGCAGAATCACACCCACGATCAGGCCGCCGATGATCGGGATAATCAGGATCAGAAACCACGGCAGTTTTTCGGCATGGCTGTGCAGCAGCAGGATGTCCTCGGTGTCATAGACATAGGCCTGCAGCGACCGGATCGCTTTTCGGAACCCCAGCGCCATGAACCCCGCCGCGACCCCGATGGCCAGCGCGATGAACCAGAACTGGATCTGGCTGGGGCCGCGCCGCCGCATCACCCGCCACGCATCCTTCATCGCGGCCAGAGCCTGATTAAGCTGGTTGCGCAGAACGGTGCGGGTCGATTGGGTCATTGGCCCTCGGGGATCAAGTCTTATCCCTTACTAAGCCACGGAGCGTTTTGATAAAAGTGGGATCGCGACGGTTTGAGAACCGGAAAGCGGCAGAATTGTCTCAGGCACCCAGCAGGGCGCGGGCGGCAGCGCGGGCCTCATCCGTGATGGTGTCCCCGGCAACCATGCGGGCGATTTCGTCCACGCGGTCGGGATCGGCCAGCGGGATCACGGTGGACAATGTCTGCCCGTCGCTGACTTGTTTCTGCACCCGCCAGTGATGCGCCGCGCGGGCGGCCACTTGCGGCGAGTGCGTCACCACCAGCACCTGCCCCCCCTGCGCCAGCGACGCCAATCGCCGCCCCACCGCGTCGGCAGTCGCCCCGCCGACGCCTCGGTCAATTTCGTCAAAGATCATGGTGCGAGCGCTGTCGTCACCCGTCAGACAGACCTTAAGCGCCAGCAAAAAGCGGCTGAGTTCACCCCCCGAAGCGATCTTGTTCAACGGCCCGGACGGTGCACCCGGATTGGTGGCGACGGTAAAGGCCACCGCATCGGTGCCTTCAGGGCCGGGATCGGCGGCAGTGATTTCAGTCTGAAACACCGCGCGTTCCATTTTCAGCGGCGCGAGTTCGGCCATCACCGCAGCGTCCAGCTGTCCGGCAGCCTGATGCCGCGTGGCGCTGAGCGCGGCGGCGGCCTTGTCATAGGCGGCCTGAGCGGCCTCGACCGCTGCCCGCTGATCGGCCAGATCGGCATCGCCCGCGTCCAAACGGTTCAGCCGGTCACGCAGCGTATCGGCAAATGCCCCCAGATCGTCCGGGGCCACGTCATGCTTGCGCGCCAACGCGCGGATAGCGAACAGGCGCTCCTCGGCCGCCTCAAGCTCTGCCGGGTTGAAATCCAGCGCCTGAAGGCAGGCATTCACGCCATCCTGCGCCTCACCCAATTCGATCAGGGCACGGCCAAGCGCGGCGATGGGCTCCTCTAGCTGCCCGCCCGCATTGTCCGACACACCTTCCAACCAGCGAACTGCGTCAGACATGGACCCTTCTGCCCCGTCCCCGCCCAACAGATCAAAAGCACGAGCCACATCATCACGGATACGTTCGGCCCCCTGCATCATCCGGCGACGTGCGTCCAGTTCGCCATCCTCACCCGGCTGCGGGTCCAGCTTGTCCAGTTCCGCAACGGCATGGCGCAGGAATTCCTCTTCGGCGCGCATGGCCGCGAGGGTCGCCTCGGTCTCTGCCAGAGCCTTACGCATACGCGACATCTCGGTCCACGCTGCACGTACAGCGGCCAGGTGCGCCCCCGCCCCGGCATAGTCATCCAGCATCGCCCGATGCCCGCGCGGGTTCAGCAACCCGCGGTCATCGTGCTGACCATGCAGTTCGATCAAAGTCTCGGACAGCGCCCGCAGCACCTCACCGGAGCAACGCCGGTCATTGACCCAAGCGGTCTTGCGGCCCTCGGCGGTGTTAACCCGGCGCAGGATCAACTCCTCACCTCCGGGCAAGCCCGCCTCGGCCAGAACCGCATGGGCGGCGTGATCGGGACCGAGTTCGAACTCGGCGACCACCTCACCCTGAGCCGCACCCTGACGGACCAGCTCGGCCCGTCCGCGCCAGCCCAGCACGAAACCCAACGAATCCAGCAGAATCGACTTACCCGCACCGGTTTCCCCGGTCAAAGCGTTCAAACCCGGCTGAAACGTCAGTTCCAGCCGGTCGATGATCAGCATGTCGCGGATATCAAGGGCGCGCAGCATCGGGTCTCAGCGTCCCACGCCTGTAGCCATGGCGATTACAACCACTCACCTTTGATCGTCTGGCGGTAAATCTGGCTCAGCCAGTTATTACCACGGCTCTTCAGCTCCAACCCGCGCGAGGTCAACAGCTTGTAGCCCGCATCGTACCACTCGGACGACTGGTAATTGTATCCCAGAATGGCACCGGCCGACTGCGCCTCATCCACCAGACCCAGCGACAGATACGCTTCGATCAGACGATACAGTGCCTCGGCGGTGTGGGTGGTGGTCTGGAAATCCTCGACCACCACGCGGAACCGGTTGATGGCCGCTGTATAGTGATCCTGACGCAGGTAATAGCGCCCGATCTCCATCTCTTTACCCGCCAGATGGTCAAAGGCCAGATCGAATTTCAGAACTGCCGAAGTGGCATATTCACTGTCGGGATAGACCTCGATCACCGTCCGCAGCGATTGCAGTGCCTGGAACGTCAGGCCCTGATCGCGACCGACCTCGTCAATCTGGTCATAGTAGCTGAGCGCCAGAAGGTACTGCGCGTAAGCCGCGTCTTCGTCCGTCGGGTAGAAATCGATATAGCGCTGCGCAGCGGCGCGGCTTTCTTCGTAGTTCTTGTCCGCGTGGAACGAAAACGCCTGCATGATCAGCGCGCGTTTGGCCCAATCGGAATACGGATACAGGCGCTCCACTTCCGAGAAATACCACGCCGCATCGTCCGAGCGATTCTGCGACAGCTCATACTCACCACGTGTGAAAATCTGTTCTGGCGTAAAGCCTTCCAGGTTCTGATTGCGGTCTGCGCCTTTGTCGCCGCAGGCCGTCAAAACTGCTGTCAGAAGTATCGCGCCCGCGAATCTGACTGCCGCTTTGGTGCCAACCATTCCGCCTATCCTTGTCGTATTGCTTATCGGGGTAAGCCCCGGATTGGGCTTCGGTTTAGCACATATAGTTCCGGGGCAAAACGCCTTAGTACACCCGCTGGCGGAATTGTCGACCGAGTTGATCTAATCAGGCAACTTCGGGAATTTCGTCCCAGACAAGGCCTTGTCCCGGCAGGCGTGCTGCCTGTTCGGGGGTGCACAGCACCGGACGCACCGCGCCTGGTGTTTCGAACAGCTTGCGCAGCAGCGTGTTGGTCATGGCGTGGCCGGATTTGTCGCCGGTGAAGTGGCCCAGAATCGGACCGCCCGCCAGATAGAGGTCACCCAGAGCGTCCAGCATCTTGTGGCGCACCGCCTCATCCGCGTGGCGGAAACCGCCCGGGGTCAGCACTTCGTCGCCTTGAACAACGACGGCATTTTCCAGCGTCCCGCCCAGGGCCAGACCGTTTTCGCGCATCGCTTCTACGTCGGTACGACGGCAGAAGGTGCGGCAATCGCTAAGCTCACGCGCGAACGAGCCGTTGCGCATATCCAGCCGCTTGGTCTGGCGGCCAATCGCGCTGTCCTCAAAATCGATGTGGAAGTCGATGATCAGCCCGTCCGCCGGTACAATCGACGCGCTGGCGCCTTCGCGAGACGCAGTCACCGGCTTGAGAACCTCGAAGGCCAGAACCGGGCTGGCCTGACGGCGCACACCCTTGGCCATGATGCCGCGCACGAAATCAATCGACGAGCCGTCCATGATCGGTACTTCGGGGCCATCGATCTCAATCAGCGCGTTATGCACGCCGCATCCGGCCAGAGCGGCCATGATATGCTCGACAGTCGACACCGAAACGTTTGCTTCGTTCACCAAACGGGTGCAGAGCGGCGTGCGCTCGACCACGTCATAGATCGCAGGGATCAACGCATTGCCCAGCTCGATATCCGTACGTTTGAACCAGATGCCGTGACCGGCGGCTGCCGGCTTCAGGACCATCGTCGCAGGCTTGCCGCTGTGCAGCCCGACGCCTGTAAACGTGATCGGAGATTTGAGCGTATGTTGCAAGGTGAACCTCGGTGAGTGGTTTCCGGCCTTTACGGTCCGTGTTGGACACTCAACTAAGGAAGGTCGCGTCAAGGCTCAACTCACTCTTTGTAACTGAATGAAACATCTATGTAACAGATCGGCAAAAGCCTGCTTACATGTGGTTAAAGCTCTGTAATAAAAAATAAAAGGGCCGCCAAACGGCGACCCTTTTTAGCTATTTTGTTACCGGGTTCAGTTGGCCTGACGGCGCAGGAAGGCTGGAATTTCGATCCGGTCCTGCTCGGGGTCGGCCTCGTCATGCGCAGGTGCCGTAGCGTCAGTTTGGCGCATCGGAGGCTGCTGGCGCACCGGTTGGGCCGGGGTATCCGCGGCGTGGCCGGTCATCCGGTCGATCAGGCGGTTAAAGCCAAATCGGGGACGATCCTGCGCATCCGGCTGCGGGGCCGGGGCCGGTTGATGGGCCTGCGGACGGGGCGCGGGATGGCCACGTTCAGCCGCCGGGATATTCTGAACGGCGGCCTGCAGACGCTGCAGCGCCTCAGGTGACGGGGTCCCTGCCGCAGGCTGAGGCTGCGGTGCAACAAAGCTTTCGGGCGCGGGTTCAACCGGTTCGGGGGTCGGCTCGAATTCAGCCACGCGCGGCTGATAGGCCGGGGGCGGCAAACCGTCATCGTCCTGCTCTGCGCGCGGCTGGAACTGCTGCTGCGCAGGCTCCTCGGCTGTTTCGAACAGCGAAGGTTCACGATTCACTTCGGGCTGCGGCGCAGGTTCAGCCACTTCAGTCACTGCGGCAGGGGTCTCTTCCTGCAGCGGCTCTTCTGCCGAAACGGTGCGGGTCAGCGGTGCCGACATGCTGCGGCGCGCAACCGGTACTTCTTCGGTTTTCTCGCTGGCATCAATGCCGGTGGCCACGACCGAAACGCGCATCCCGCCTTCCATCGCGGTATCGAGGGTCGAACCGACGATGATGTTGGCTTCGGGGTCCACTTCCTCGCGGATGCGGTTGGCGGCTTCGTCCAGCTCGAACAGGGTCAGGTCGTGCGAACCGGTGATGTTGATCAGCACGCCTTTGGCGCCCTTGAGGCTGATTTCGTCCAGCAACGGGTTGGCAATCGCCTTCTCGGCCGCCTGAACCGCGCGATCCTCGCCGGTGGCCTCACCGGTGCCCATCATCGCCTTGCCCATCTCGTCCATCACAGCGCGAACGTCTGCAAAGTCGAGGTTGATCAGGCCCGGACGCACCATCAGGTCGGTCACGCCTTTGACACCCTGATACAGAACGTCATCTGCCATCGAGAACGCCTCGGTAAAGGTGGTCTTCTCGTTGGCCAGACGGAACAGGTTCTGGTTCGGAATGATGATCAACGTGTCGACGACCTTCTGCAGCGATTCAACGCCGTCTTCGGCCTGACGCATCCGCTTGGCACCTTCGAACTGGAAGGGTTTGGTGACAACACCAACGGTCAGCACACCCAGTTCCCGCGCGGCCTGCGCGATGATCGGAGCTGCGCCCGTACCGGTGCCGCCACCCATGCCAGCGGTGATGAAGCACATATGCGCGCCAGCCAGATGATCGACGATCTGTTCGATGCTTTCTTCGGCAGCTGCGGCACCTACTGCGGGACGCGCACCGGCGCCCAGACCTTCGGTGACTTTCACGCCCAGCTGCACCCGCGCCGAGGACTGGCTTTGCTGCAGCGCCTGCGCGTCGGTGTTGGCGACCACGAAATCGACGCCGTCCAGCTGTTTCTCAATCATGTTGTTGACAGCGTTGCCGCCTGCACCACCAACGCCAAATACTGTAATCCGAGGCTTCAGTTCGTCGTGCCCGGGCATCGAAAGATTCAATGTCATGCTCTGTCCGCCTGTTTTATTGACCCGCCAAAGCGGTGTTTTTCTTACCTATCCGCTTACAATCCTACCGATCCAAACCGCAAACGTCACGCCAAAAATCGTCGAATTCCACAAAATATGGAGGAAATAAGGCAGCTGAACGCGGTATTTCGCATTGATCGCCAGATGTTGCGGAAACAACTCAACCCACCACAAAACAAGCGACGCATGAGCCGCAGCCACCATGCACGTCACTTGAGGATTCTATCGATTTCCAGATGCGGAAAACTGCTCAAGTCCTGCCGCGGGGCCTCTGACGGGCCTTGTGGATATCTTGCGGGATAAAGCAGCGGGCCGCAACCCATTTCTTTAGCTAATTGGGACACTTGGACAATTCAGCCCGTCCTCGGTGATGCTGCGTACCTCTTGAATTTCGCGGCGGCTGAAACTGGCCAGTCGCACCATCAGGCGGTCTTCGTGCAGAAAAGGCCACCAGCAAACCGGTACGTCATCCGGATCGTCATCGTACAAAAAGCAGATCTGGCCGTTCGGCGTGGTGATTTGCCCGTAAACGCAACCCCGCCCCTCCATCCGCCAAACGGACAGAGTGGGGCTTAGGAATTCCTCGGTGCCCACCAGAAAACCGCTGGGGTAATCATAGAATGTGACCGTCTTGCCTTGGACTGCGGCCAGAAAGGCTTCGGGTGTGATCCGGGTCTGGGCTTGCGCCGCGAACGGGGCCAGGGCGAGCAGCGCCGCGACCCCTGCCCGTTTACCAATTGTCACGGAACCAACGCATAGCACGCTTGAAAGGGCGTGCGGCATAAGTGTCGACCGGAATTTCGAAATCCCACCATTCGTCCTGCGGATGCGCGGCGAACAGGCTGAGCCCTACGGCCGACGAGAATCCCGGCCCGGTTGCCGATTGCGGCAGGCCGTGGACACGCAGCGGACGGCCCAAGCGGACACGCTGGCCCAGAATACGGGTCGCAAGGCCATCAAGCCCCATGATCTGGCTTCCGCCACCGGTCAGCACGATCTGCTGGCTGGGCATATGTTCGAATCCGGCTGCATCCAGGCGCACACGCACTTCTTCCAGAATCTCTTCGACGCGCGGGCGCATGATGCCGATCAGTTCAGCCCGACTAACGGTGCGGCGGTCATGTTCCCAATCGCCGGTGTCACCACCAATGTCGATCAGGTCACGGTCATCGGCGCCAGTCGCATGGACCCCGCCGTTGAAAGTCTTGATCCGCTCGGCCACAGCCGCCGGAACGCCCAGCCCCATCGAGATATCGGCGGTCACGTGATCACCACCCATACGTACACAATCGGTGTAAATCATGTGTTTCTTCATGAAAATCGAGACACTGGTCGTGCCGCCACCCATGTCGATACAGGCCGCGCCCAGCTCCTGTTCATCCTCGACCAGCGCCGAGATACCCGACACATAGGCCGAGTTCGCAATCCCCGCCAGTTCCAGATCGCAACGCTTGATGCAGCGGACAATATTCTGGATCGCGACCGCGTCGACGGTCAGCATATGCATATCCACGGCCAACGATTGCCCCATCTGCCCCCGCGGGTCGATCAGACCCGAGCGGTTATCGAGCGCGAAGTTCACGGGCTGGGCGTGTAGCACCTCGCGGCCCGCCCCGTAATCCGGCACATCGCAGGCGTTCAGCACGCGGCCGACTTCGGCTTCGCTAACGACCTGCCCTTCCAGATCGACCTGCGCATCCAGACCGTAAGAGCGCGGGTTCGCACCCGAGAAACAGGCAATCACGTGATCGACCCGAATGTCAGCCATCTTCTGTGCGGCTTGCAGAGCCGTCCGGATCGCGCGTTCAGTTTCCTGCATGGCGGTGACTTCGCCAAATTGCACGCCGCGCGACCGCGTGGTCGCCGCCCCGATCACCCGGAACCCGGTCTGACCGGCCAGTGATCCGATGCTGTTGTCCTCACTCAACCGACCCGTACCGTCGAACCGCAGCACAAGGCAGGCAATCTTGGAACTGCCTACGTCCAGAATGGCGACAACACCGCGTTGCATCGCCTGTCTGCGCATCTGCCGCATGGCCCGTTGGGACTGATAAAGATCGGTCATCATGGTCGTTACTGCCCGTTACCCACTGTCACTTTTGTATTCCACCAGTCTTCGCTGGCGGCTTTGGTCATTCTGATTGTCGGACGCTGCCCGAGGCGCATGTCCACCACAGCAACGTCACGCTCTAAAAGGTCCTGCACTTCGTTCACCGCCAGCACACGTTCAAGCGCACGCACGGGGCGTTCGGTTGGCAACATGATGCGTTGACCGCGATCCAGAACCAGATCCCAGCGGCGCTCGCCTATCCGCACCAAACCACGAACCCGAGCGCCAAGACTGCGAGCGGTTGTCATCAACTGCAACGCTTCGCCCACATGCGCATCCGCGCCCTTTCCCGCGATCAGCGGCAGCTGCGCATGATCCTTGCGCGACGCGATCCGCTCAACATGCGCGCCGGTTTCATCCAGCAACTCGATCCCGCTGCGTGTGCGCCAGACGATGACCGGCTTCCGCTCGACCACATCGACCTGAAGAACACCGCCGGGGCGGACGCGAACTGTGGCGGATTTGACCGGGTCCAGCCCGGTGATCGTGTCTCGGATCTGCTCAACATCCAGATCCCAGGAACTCATCGGGAAATCCAGCGGCACAACCTCGCGAATATCTTCGGACAGGTTGGTACCTGCTCCGTCGATCGCCATCAGATTGACCATGAATTCGGGGCGTTGCTGGATCGAGGTCTTGATGTCGTTGACATAGGCCACCACGGCCTCGCGCCGGTTTTCCGCGCCGAAATACAGCCCGACAGCGGCGCAAACTGCGACTATCGGCAGCCCGACTTTAAGCCCACGCCGAACGCCCGGTGTCAGCATCCAGCGCTGCAGGCGATAGCTCATCCGGGACGGGGCTGGGTCGATCCGTTGTGACTTGCGCCCGAACAGTTTGCCGCCGTGCAGACGCAGTTTCGGCTCTGCCTCATGGCGGTCACCCGACGCGAAATCGGCATCCGGCCCGGCCAGCGGTTTCGAGCGGTGGATCACCGGCGCGCGGGTGGCTCTCAGCGGTTGCATGAGGCGTCCTCCACCATCCATGCGCAAAGCTGGCCAAACGTCATGCCGCGATGCTCGGCCTGTTCCGGCACCAGTGAGGTCGGCGTCATGCCAGGCTGGGTGTTGGTTTCCAGCAGGAACAGCCCATCCGCGCCCATGCTGTCATCCCAGCGGAAATCGGTACGGGAAACGCCCTTGCACCCCAGCGCATTGTGCGCGCGCAGGGCGTAATCCATACACTGATCAAAGATGGCTTGCGGGATATCTGCGGGAAGCACGTGCCACGACCCGCCGGGTTTGTACTTGGCGTCATAGTCATACCAGCCGCCGTCGGTCATGATCTCGGTCACGGTCAGGGCGCGATCACCCATCACGGTCACGGTCAACTCGCGGCCTGCGATATATTTCTCGACCATCACAAATTCGGGCATCTCATCTGACAGCTGCGGCGGCCCGTTCGAGCCTTCGTGCACGATATAGATACCGACGCTGGAGCCTTCGTTGTTCGGCTTAGCCACGTAAGGGGGGTCCATCACGTGGACCTTGATCACCTCGACCTTGGGCACGATCACGCTGGGGACAACGGGCAGACCTTCGACCTGAAACACCTCTTTGCTGCGCTGCTTGTCCATCGCCAGCGCCGAGGCCAGCACACCCGAATGCGTATAGGGGATGCGCATCCATTCCAGCAGGCCCTGCACACAGCCATCTTCGCCCCAGCGGCCATGCAAGGCGTTAAAAACCACATCCGGCTTGATATCCAAAAGGCGCGCGTAGAGGTCGGGACCTGCGTCCAGCTCAACCACTTCAAAGCCTTCTCCCCGTAGGGCGGCTGCGCATTCGCGCCCAGAGCTGAGAGACACCTCGCGTTCCGCCGAGGGGCCACCCATCAATACCGCCACTTTGGGGTTTGTCCTGCTCGACTTACCCAACGTGCGCCTCAATGTCCCCGGACCTTATGTGGTGGTCCGTACTGTGTTATGCCTTTGATCCGTCGCCGTTAATTGCCTGTTATGGTCTGACGGTTGGGGCTTTATTCTGTCAGCGGATCACCGACCCGCATGATTTCCCACTCTAGCGTGATGCCGCTTGTTTCGTAAACCTTTTTTCGCACCTCTTCACCCAGGCCTTCAAGGTCGGCAGCGGTAGCGGTGCCGGTATTGATCAGGAAGTTCGAGTGCTTCGGGCTCATCTGCGCCCCGCCCAGCGTCGCCCCGCGCATCCCGGCGTTGTCGATCACCTTCCATGCCTTGAGGTCATGCACATCATCCGCCCGCCCGGTCGAGGAAAACCCGGCCGGGTTGCGGAACGTCGACCCGGCGCTGCGGTCCTTGGTGGGTTGGGTTTCGTCGCGTTTCTGCAACTGCGCCGCCATGCGGTCGTGCAGGTCCTGCGGGTTACCCGGGGGGCCTTCGAACGTGGCCGAAACCAGCACCGCCCCTTCGGGCAACTCAGATTGACGATAGCGGAAATTGAGGTCTTCGGGGAACAGGTCCACCACCTCTCCCTGCCGGGTTACAATGGTGGCCTTGCGCAGCACGTCCGCCGTGTAGCTGCCGTAACAGCCCGCGTTCATTCGCACAGCGCCACCGATCGAGCCGGGGATCGTACGCAGAAAGGTCAAGTCCACGCCCGCATCCGCCGCCTTGCGCGCCACATGCGCGTCCAACGCGGCAGCACCTGCGGTGACGGCGTTGCCCTCGACTGAGATTCCGTTGAACCCGCGCCCCAGCCGGATCACTACAGCGCGCAGACCGCCATCCCGCACGATCAGGTTCGACCCGACACCCATCGGAAAGACCGGCACCTCAGCGGGCAGATCGCGCAGAAAACTCTGCAGGTCTTCGATATCGGCAGGCTGAAACAGGTAATCCGCCGGGCCACCAACACGCAGCCACGTCAAGTCGTTCAGAGGTCGTGCCTGTGTCAGGCGCCCCCGGACTTCGGTCACATTGATCATGTATTTGCCCTTGCCGCCAGGCTGCGTCCGCCGACGCCACCCACAATGACCGCCAAAAGGAAGGGCAGGACGCCACCGGTCAGCCAAATGAACGGACCAAAGGCTTGCTCTTCTTCGCCAGTGCCGACGCCTGCCAGCATCACGATCAGCCCCAGCGAAACAACGCAGGTCAGCCCGATCAGCCACAGCAGACCCCTGAAGCCGATCCAGCGCCCCGCAACAAAGCCCGCCACGGCCCCAAGGACCAGCGTGATCAGTGGCAGATAAGCGAATGTAGCGATGTCGACCATGGGGGCCTCCTGAAAGCGGTCGTTACTTGTTGGTCGCCTTCATGCCCTGCATTTTCGCCTTTGTCCAACGGGTCAGGTAAATTATCGGCCAGCGCAGCACCGACATGCCCATCGCCAGAACCAGCAACCCGATCCACGGGCCGTTCTGCAAGGTGACATAGCCCAATATCGGGATACCTACCGCGATCAGGATGTAAGCGCGCGTCCAGTGATTGTCTTTGCTGGGAAGCATCGCCAGCACGTTTGCGGCAATCCCCCACAGGGCTGCCAGGGCGATGGACCAGTTCATTCCTCGACCCCTCTGCCCGTCCAGCGACGCCAGTAGTACTGGATCGGTTTGCGGAACATGGATGCAAAACCGGCGAAGGCCAGTACTGAAAGGAACCAGCCATAGTCATACCCCAGCCAGACGATCAGCACGGGCGCAGAGATCAGCAGCACAATGCCCGGAGGAAACTGCAGCCGCATCGGCAGCATGGCCACGACCGTCGCGGCCACGACCCATAGGGATGCGAACACAACTGATAACACCTGTTGCCCCTTCCAAGGACGTTGCGACGCTACACCTTAAAGTTGCGCCGCCCAAAAGTCCATTGCGTCAAACGGTTTGCTTTTTTGATCACCGCTTACAATTTCCTCTAAGCCAATGCCGTAAGTTTTCGGCGAACCCATCGGCCACAAAGCCAACCAATCGCAGCGAAAGGCCAGAGCGTCTTGAGCGTATAGAGCATCCCTGCGGCCTCGCTTGGCGTCTCAAAGAACAACTCCCGTGTGATGGCGCCTGCAGCCCCTGCAGTAGCACCCCAGAAAACGTAGTTTGGGACTACGCCCATGATTAGCCCGAATACGAAACTCAAACAGAAGAAGTAACTCACTATGCACCCGTTTGAAGCCTGTCGGGCAAACCATTGGCCCAGGTGCTGATCGTGCCAGCGCCCAGACACACGACCATGTCACCGGGGCGGGCCTGTTCGCGGACCAGGCGTTCCAGATCGTTTTCATCCAGCAAGGCGCGCGCATGGCGGTGGCCGTGGCGGATCAGGCCCTGCACCAGATCATCGCGGGATGCGCCCTCGATCGGGTCTTCCCCGGCGGCAAAGATATCGGCGATGGCCACCACGTCTGCATCGTTGAAACAGGTGCAGAAATCGTCGAACAGGTTGGACAGGCGGGAATAGCGGTGCGGCTGGTGCACGGCGATGACGCGCCCCTCGGTCGCCTGACGCGCGGCTTTCAGCACGGCGTTGATTTCAACCGGGTGGTGGCCGTAATCGTCGATGATGGTGATGCCATCCACTTCACCCACCTTGGTAAAGCGGCGGTTGACGCCGCCAAAATTGGCCAGCGCATCGCGAATTTCCGAGGCTTTCATACCCAGATGACGCGCCACCGCAGCCGCCGACAGCGCGTTCGAAACGTTGTGATCCCCCGGCATCGGCAGGGTGCAGCCCTCAATCACCGTGTCTTCGTATTGCAGGTGAATGTCGAAATGGGCCACGCCGCCCTTGTAGGTCAGGTTCACCGCCCGCACATCGGCTTGTGCGTTAAAGCCATAAGTGCGCACGCGGCGATCGGTGATGCGGCCCACCAGCGTCTGCACTTCGGCATGGTCGGTGCAGCACACGGCAAGGCCATAGAACGGCAGGTTCGAGACGAACTCGTAGAACCCGTCGCGCAACCTGTCGAAGTCGCCCCAATGTTCCATATGCTCGGGGTCGATATTGGTGACGATGGCAATGGTCGCGGGCAGACGGTTGAACGAGCCGTCGGATTCGTCGGCCTCGACCACCATCCATTCGCCCTGCCCCATCCGCGCGTTCGAGCCGTAGGCGTGAATGATACCGCCATTGATCACGGTCGGGTCGAAATCGCCCGCCACCATCAGCTCGGCCATCATCGTGGTGGTGGTGGTCTTACCGTGAGTCCCGGCGATGGCGATATTAGATTTCAACCGCATCAGTTCGGCCAGCATATCCGCACGGCGTACCACCGGCAGACCCTGCGCGCGGGCGCCGTCCAGCTCCGGGTTGCCAGGTTTGATCGCAGTCGACACCACCACAACGGCCGCGTTCTCCAGATTTTCAGCACGCTGACCGACAAAAATCTCAGCCCCCAAACCGGCCAGACGATCGGTGATCTTGGATGCCTTCAGGTCCGACCCCTGCACCCTGTAACCCAGGTTCAGCAGCACCTCGGCAATCCCTGACATCCCGATCCCACCGATCCCTACGAAGTGGATCGGACCTACGTCTTGCGGCAGTTTGGTTGCAGGATTCATGCGGTCTCCTTCTGCGCCAGGTCTTCGACAAGGTGCACCAGACGCTCGGTCGCATCCGGCGCGCCGGTCGAGAGGGCGGCATGGGCCATCTTTTGTGCGGCTTCGGGGTTTGTCAGAACTGCGGTGATTTGCTCGGTCAGCACGGAAACGTCAAGCAGGTTTTCCGGGATCATGATCGCCCCACCGGCCTGAACCAACCCACGCGCGTTGGCGGTTTGGTGGTCGCCAGCGGCGGCAGCGAAGGGGATCAGGATCGAAGGCCGCCCTATCACCGAGATATCGGCGACGCTGGACGCGCCCGAACGGCTGATGACCAGCTGCGCGTCAGACATACGCCGCGGGACGTCCTGAAAGAACGGTTTGACCTCAGCCCGAATGCCGTGATCGGCGTAAAAGGCGGTGACCCGCTCTGCGTCCTCATCTCGGGCCTGATGGGCGACGCGGATATGATCGCGCAGCGCATCAGGCAGCGCAGCTATCGCGTCCGGCACCACTTCGCTAAGGATGCGCGCGCCCTGCGATCCGCCCATCACAAGGATCGACATCGGGTAATCGCCGGGCGGAATATACCCAGCCGCAGCACGCTCGAGCACGGCGGCGCGAACCGGGTTGCCGGTATGCACGCCCTTTGCGCCCTCGGGCAGATCAGTGGGCCAGATACCGCAGGCCACTTGAGATACGCGGGTTGCGAACAGTTGGTTCACCCGACCCAGAATGCCGTTCTGTTCGTGGATCATGCGCGGGATTTTCAGCATCGTCGCCGCGCCCAACGCCGGGATCGACGGGTAACCGCCAAAGCCCACCACCACATCCGGGCGGTCGCGCATCATCTGAACGGCCATGCCACTCACGCCAGCGGCAATCTTCGGTCCCACCAGCGCTTTCGCCGCCAGACCACCACGGGCAAAGGTGGCCGAGGATGCCTCGACAATCTCGGTCGAATGCGGAAAGCCGCTGGTATAGCGCGCGCCGCGCGCATCCGTGGACAGGCGCACACGCCAGCCCTTTTGCAGCATCGCCTCGGTCAGGGCCTGCGCCGGGAACATGTGGCCCCCGGTGCCGCCCGCCGCAATCAGTAGGTAGGGTTTGGTCATCAACCTCGTCCGCGCAGAATATCGCCAAGCTCGCCCTGTGGGCGGGTTCTGGTGAAAGCCAACAGCATACCAACCGCGATGCCGCCTGCAATCAGCGACGAACCGCCGTAGCTGACAAAGGGCAGCGTCATGCCCTTGGCAGGCAACAGGCGCACCGCGACGCCCATGTTGATCATCGCCTGCACACCGAACATGCAGGCCAAACCAGTGCCCGCCAGACGGATGAACATGTCGCGTTCCTTCATCAGCCGCAGCAACGAGCGCACCACGATGATCGAGTACAGAGCAATGATGATCAGCACCAGGATCAGGCCGAATTCTTCGGCCGCGACGGCGATGATGAAATCCGTATGCGCATCGGGCAGAGACCACTTCACCTGCCCTTCGCCCACGCCCACGCCGAACAGGCCGCCCTCGCGAATTGCGTTGGTGGCGTAACCGATCTGAGTGGTCGGATCGACCTCTTGGTTCAGGAAGCCATCAATCCGGCGAGCAAAATGCTCCGAGTTCGAATAAGCCAGCATTCCGCCCAGAACCACCGCTCCGGCCATACCCACCAGCAGCAGCATCGGCGCGCCGGCGACGAAATACATCACGCCCCAACCGAACAGGATCAGACAGGCCTGACCGAAATCGGGCTGCAGCACCAGCATCCCCACGATGGCCATGCACAGTGCAAAGGACCACAACCGCCCCGGAGGGCCATTGATCTCCTGCGAGGCTGCCAGCAACCATGCGGCCACGACCACAAAGCCGGGCTTCAGAAACTCGGACGGCTGCAGCGATGCAAAGCCCAGTGAATACCAGCGCACCGCACCCTTGCCGAAATCGGTCCCGAAGACCGGCAGAAAGGCCAGCGCCACGAATGCACCCAGAAAGCCCAGCACCGCCAGACGCCGCACCAGCGTCGGCGACATCATCGAGGTTAGTAGCATCGCAATCAGCGCCAATCCGCCGAACAGCGCCTGACGCTCGACATAGTGGAACGGATCAAACCCGTTACGACCAGCCAGCGGTGGCGATGAGGCCAGCCCCAACAAAAGCCCGATAACAAACAGAATCAGAACGCAGGACATCGTCCAGCGGTCAATTGTTCGCCACCACTTTGGTAGAATCGGTTCGCCGCGCTGGTCCTGGACCGCGCCATACACCATCTCAGTCATGAGATACCGCCACTATCTGCCTCGTTAACGCCCCGTTTTCGGGGTCTGATTGAGAGACTACAGCGATTTTGGCGTTTGGGCTAGGGAAATGACGGGCCAGCTGCGGAAATTAGCGCCCTAAGGCCAACGGTTTGAATTCAAGGCGCCACACCCTCAGTTTCGGATCCCTTAGGCAACAAGATCGTAGTGTTTGATCGTTCTGGATTCGACCAATTCAGCCTCGGCCGGATCAATGTGCGGGCTTTGATAATCGTCACCGACAAAGGCTTTCAGTGCGTCCAAGCTGCTCCAAACCATCACAAAGCTGAACTCGCGCGGTGTGTCCGACCGCGCAGCACCCGGCAGAACCTGAACGATGCCATCGGTGTTTTGCATCAAAGGGATCGCGGTTTCGTGGAAGAACTTTGAAAACTCAGCCTCTTTTCCGGGGCGAACTGTGACTTGAAATACTCGCATGATCATCGGGGCGCCCTCCTATGCGCTGGTCGGATTTCAGCTCCTTATGGTTGGACTTTATCACAAAGCCCGCACATCCGTTGAGAAGGCTTCCACTTGCCATCCCAGCCATTTCACGCCATGCGCTGCGCATGACCTATGACACGATCATCCTTGGGGCCGGTGCCGCCGGTATGATGTGCGCCGCCCATTGCGGCGGGCAGGTTCTGGTGATCGACCACGCGAAGGCTCCGGGTGAGAAAATCCGTATCTCGGGCGGTGGGCGCTGCAACTTTACCAATATGTATGCGGGGCCTGCCAATTTCCTGTCGCAGAACCCGCATTTCTGCAAATCCGCGCTGGCACGTTACACGCAGTGGGATTTCGTCGATCTGGTCGGGCGCCACGACATCACGTGGCATGAGAAAACACTGGGGCAGTTGTTCTGCGACGGGTCCTCGAAACAGGTCATCCAGATGCTGCTGGCCGAGATGGAGCGCGCAAGGGCCGAGCTGTGGGTGCGAACCGAGGTGAAAGGCCTGCGCAAGACCGAAGAGGGGTTCGCGCTGGAGGTTGACCGCGAGGGACAGCGCCTCAGCCTGAGCTGCACCAATCTGGTGCTGGCCACGGGGGGCAAGTCGATCCCCAAGATGGGCGCAACCGGGTTGGCCTATGACATCGCAAAACAGTTCGGCTTGCGGATGACCGAGACACGCGCGGCACTGGTGCCGTTCACGTTTTCGGATGGAAAGTTCAAGGACCTCTCAGGCGTTTCCCTACCCGCGCGCCTGTCAAACGACCGCACCAGTTTTGACGAGGCACTGCTGTTCACCCATCGCGGCCTCAGCGGGCCATCGGTGCTGCAACTGTCCTCCTACTGGCACGAGGGTGAGGCGATCCGCGTCAACCTGATCCCCGATCTGCCCCTGTTCGACCTGCTGCGCGAACAACGGCAAAGCAGTGGCCGCAAGGCGCTGACAACGGAACTGGCACGTCACCTGCCCGCGCGGTTGGTGGATTATCTGAGCCAACACTTCCCGATGCAGGGTAATCTGGCCGACCAGTCCGACACCGCGCTGACCGAGCTGATCTCGGCCTTGTCCAACTGGCACCTGACGCCGTCGGGCACCGAAGGCTATCGCACCGCCGAGGTCACGCTGGGCGGGATCGATACGGATGACTTGTCGTCAAAAACGATGGAGGCCAGGGATGTCCCCGGCCTCTATGCGATTGGTGAAGCGGTGGATGTCACCGGCTGGCTGGGCGGCTACAATTTCCAGTGGGCGTGGTCCTCGGGCCACGCCGCAGGAAGTGCAATCACGGGCCGTTAGCCTACGACGTTGTAGCCGCGACCGCGCATACAGTTGCGCACGATGACTTCTTTGTTCTGGTTCTTCGCATAGACATCTGCGCCAGCGCCGATAAGCGCACCCGCCGCCGCCGCGCGACCCAGGTTGTCACTGCTGTCCTGAATAATCGCCGTCGTCGCAGCAGCACCCGCTGCACCAATTGCCGCATTACCAGCGGTGGACCCATCCACGCTGGCCTGTGACGCGGCAAGCTGCTGACATTGCTGCAGATCAAAGTTGTAGTTCGGACCGACCGGACCGTCGACAACCGGCTGATAACCTGCGCCGGTATTTGCACAGGCACCCACAACCAGAATGGCAGGCAGGATTAAAGAAAGCTTACGGTATGGCATAGTCATAACCTCGTGTTGAATTTGCCCGGAGCCAAACGTAATTGTCTTGGCGCGTCAAGCTGATAGCACCGCAGCTTGGCCCAACCGGCGGTCTATTGCAAATTACTGGCCTGCCAGCCGCTTCAGCACCTGTTCGGTAAAGTCGTCTCCGCGCTGTTCGAAGTTGTCATATTGGTCAAAACTGGCCGCCGCCGGAGCCAACAGCACGGTCTCACCTGGTTGGGAGTCCGACATGGCTTGCGCTACGGCCTCTTCCATGGTGGTGCAGACCTGCGCCTCAGCCTCAAGCTGCATGGCGAAACCGGCCGCCTCGCGCCCGATCACATAGGCTTTGAGAACCTGGTCCACCGCGCCGTTCAATGCCGCCAGACCACCTTCTTTCTCAAGCCCCCCACAGATCCACCGGATCTTCTTGAACGCCGACAATGCCTTCAGCGCACTGTCCACGTTGGTTGCCTTGGAATCGTTCACATAGGTCACACCGCCCGCCTCGGCTATGATCTGGCTGCGATGCGGCAATCCGGGATAGCTGTGCAGCGCGTCCTCGATCACGCGCGGTGCCAGCCCCAGCGCGCGGCACGCGGCATAGGCCGCACATGCATTCTGGTGGTTATGCGCGCCGGGCAGGCCCTTGATCTGGCGCAGATCGATCGACCCGGCCTGCCGCCCCTTGCGGTACTCCGACAGGAACCCCTTGCGCGCAAAAACCTGCCAACCCGGCCCCGTCAGTTTGCGCGCCACCGAGACACGGATCACGCGATCATCCGCTGCCCCCTCGGCCAGTTGCCCCGCCAAAAACGCGCCTTCCTTTTCGTCAATTCCGATCACAGCACGATCCGGGCCACCTTCGGCAAACAGGCGCCTTTTGGCTGCAAAATATCCTCCCATCCCGCCGTGTCGATCCAGATGATCCGGCGACAGGTTGGTGAATACCGCCACATCCGGCGTCAACGACCGGGCAAGCTCAGTCTGAAAACTGCTCAACTCCAGCACCACGACCGAGCCATCCCCGCCCGGTTCGATATCCAGCACCCCACGCCCGATATTCCCCGCCAACTGCGCCTCGCGACCAGCTTCAATCAGGATGTGGTGGATCAGGGCGGCCGTGGTCGATTTGCCGTTCGACCCGGTCACCGCGATCACACGCGGAGGGGCGTCAAAATTGCTCCATTCCGGACCCGCAAAAGACTGAAAGAACAGCCCGATATCGTTATCCACCGGCACCCCTGCCGCAAGCGCCGCAGCTACAACCGGGTTCGGTTCGGGATACAGATGCGGGATACCCGGCGAAACGATCAACGAGGCGATGTCGTCAAACGCCCCGTGGCGGTGCAGGTCAAGGCAGGTAAACCCCTCGGCCTCGGCCTTTTCACGCGCGGCCGGGTTGTCATCCCAGCACACCGGTTCGGCCTTGCCCGCCCGCAACGCGCGCGCTGTTGCAAGACCCGATCGGCCAAGCCCCAGAACCGCAACCTTCTGCCCTGAAAACCCTTTGACCGGGATCATGCCGCCCACCTTCCTCTGACGTCGAATTGGCCGCCACACTGCGCAGAAGAAATCACCGATGGCAAGAGCGGCAAAAGGCTCGCGCATCAGCGCGAGCCGGGCCCAACAGGTGGCAGGTGGACCGCAGGTCCGCCGAACCTGGCGGGAGCGTTACCGGACCTTCAAAGTTGCCAAACCGATCATCGCGAGGATCAGCGAGATGATCCAGAACCGGATCACGATGGTCGGCTCAGCCCAACCCTTTTTCTCATAATGGTGGTGGATCGGCGCCATCAGGAACACCCGGCGTCCCGTGCGTTTGAAATACAGGACCTGGATGATCACACTCAGCGCCTCGACCACGAACAGGCCACCGACCACGGCCAGAACCAGCTCGTGCTTGGTCGCTACCGCAATCGCGCCCAGCGCACCGCCCAAAGCCAACGACCCGGTATCGCCCATGAATACGGCTGCTGGTGGGGCGTTGTACCACAAAAAGCCCAACCCACCTCCGAACAAAGCGGCTGTAAAGATCAGGATTTCACCGGTTCCCGGCACGTAATGCACGTCCAGATATTCGGTAAAGTCGACCCGGCCGACCGCGTAGGCAATCACCCCTAGGGTCGTCGCCGCAATCATGGCCGGCATGATCGCCAAACCGTCCAGACCATCGGTCAGGTTCACCGCGTTGGCCGCCCCGACGATGACCACGATCGAGAACGGAATGTAGAACATCCCCAGATTGACCAGCGTATCCTTGAACACCGGCACCGCCAATTGGTACTGCAGTGCTTCGGGATGGTGCAAGGTCGCCCAGAGCGAGGCCAAAACCGCAATTATTACCCCCAGCGCCAGCCGCATTTTGCCCGATACGCCCTTGGTATTCTGTTTCGAAACCTTGGCGTAATCATCCGCAAAACCAATCGCCGCGTAGGCCAATGTCACGAAAAGTACCATCCAGACATAGGGGTTGTCCCAACGCGCCCAGACCAGCGTCGAGGTCACCAGCGCCCCTACGATCAGCAAGCCGCCCATGGTCGGCGTTCCGGCCTTGGAAAAATGCCCCTCAGGGCCATCATCCCGGATCGGCTGCCCCTTGCCCTGTTTGCGACGCAGCACATTGATCAGCGGTTTACCGAAAATAAAGCCAAAGATCAGCGCCGTCAGAAAGGCCCCGCCCGCACGGAATGTGATGTAGCGGAAGAGGTTAAAGAAATCCCCTCCATCCGACAGGGCGGTCAACCAATAGAGCATTACAATACCTTTCCTAGGCGGCGATCATGGGTCAAGCGCGCTCCCTTGCCCCATTTTCCGCAAACCGTCAACAATCTGAGCCAGCGCCATGCTAAGCGAGCCCTTGGCCAGCACCGTATCCCCCGCACGGATCAACTCCGGCAGGCGCTCGGCCATTTCGGCGCTGGTCTCGCTCCACAGCCCGCGTTTTTCCTCGGGCAGCGCTTCATGCAACGCTTTCATCAGCGGCCCGATGCAATGAACCTGATCCACACGCGTCATCGCCGCGACTTCGGCCATTCCGGCGTGCATGGCAATTTCCTGCGCGCCCAACTCTTTCATATCGCCCAGAAACGCGATCCGACGGGCGCCTTGCGACGCGGCCAGCACATCCAGCGCGGCCTCCATCGAGGTTGGGTTGGCATTGTAGCTGTCGTCCAGCAACTCGATTTGCCCGCCCGTCGCCAAAGGCAGCGTTTCCCGCACGCCCCGCCCTTTGACCGGAGACCATTGACCCAGCCCGGCGATGGCCTCATCCAGGTCGACACCCATCTCAACACAAGCCGCCAGTGCACCCAGCGCGTTCATGGCAAAATGCGTCCCTGCCGACTGCACATAATATGTGATGACAGCGTCGCCGACGGTCGCCCCGGCATGAACCGAGTCAGCGCTTTGCGTCACGTCGGTCAGGTTGTAGTCCACAGCCTTGCGACCAAAATCCACGATCCCGGCCCCATGTTCCTGCGCGGTCTGGCGCAGGATGTCGGCGTGATCAATATCGGCATTCACGATAGCCGCGCCGCCGGGTTCAAGCCCTTCGAAGATCGCGGCCTTTTCATGGGCAATGCCTGCAACCGACTCGAAGGCCTCAAGATGCACTGCCGCCACGGTCGTCACCAACGCCACATGAGGGCGGGCCTGCCGCGCCAGCGGAGCAATCTCTCCGGGATGGTTCATACCGATCTCGATCACTGCAAACTCAGTGTCGCGCGGCATCCGTGCCAGTGTCAGCGGCACCCCCCAATGGTTGTTGTAACTGGCCACGCTGGCATGGGTTTTTCCCTGCGTTTCCAGAATGGTGGCCAGCATTTCCTTGGTCGAGGTTTTGCCGACACTACCGGTAACCCCCACGACGCGTGCGCCCGTCCGGGCGCGACCTGCCTGCCCAAGCGCCTCAAGCCCGGCCTGCACGTCATCAACGATCAACAGCGGCGCGTCTTCAGATACGCCTTCGGGGATGCGGGACACCAACGCCGCGCCCGCCCCTTTTTCCAACGCCTGCGCCACAAAATTATGTCCGTCCCGCGCGGCTTTGAGCGCCACAAACAGGTCTCCGGGCTGGAGGGTTCTGGTGTCGATCGACACGCCGTTCACCACCCAATCGTTGGTGGCGCGCCCACCGGTAGCCTCAGCAGCCTCGGCCGCGGTCCAGAGCGTCATGCCACCCTCCCGTCCAGCGCGGCGACGCTGATGCTGGCCTGTTCCACATCGTCGAAGGGCAGAACCTGATCGCCGACGATCTGACCGGTCTCATGACCCTTCCCTGCAATCAACAAGGCATCACCCGGTTGCAAAGCATCGATGCCGCGCAAGATGGCCTCGGCCCGGTCGCCGACTTCTGTGGCCTCCGGCGCGCCCAGTAAAACAGCGGCGCGGATAGAGGCCGGATCTTCGCTGCGCGGATTGTCATCGGTGACAAAGACAACGTCGGCGTTTTCAGTGGCGGCCTGCCCCATCAGCGGGCGCTTGGTGGCGTCGCGGTCCCCGCCCGCGCCAACGATGGCAATCAGACGGCCCATGACATGCGGGCGCATCGCCTTGAGCGCCGTTGCCACAGCATCCGGGGTGTGCGCGTAGTCGACAAAAACCGCAGCACCATTTTCGCGCGTGGCGGCCAATTGCATACGCCCCCGCACGGTTGTCAGATGCGGCAGGGTTTCGAATACGCGCTCGGGCTCTTCACCAGCAGCAATGACCAGACCGCAGGCAAGCAGGATATTCTCGGCCTGAAACCCTCCGATCAGATTCAGACGGCTCTGGAACACCTTGCCTTGCCAGGAAAAACGCAGGTCCTGTCCGGTGGAATCGAAACGCTGGTTCGTCAGGCAAAGATCGGCATCGGCTGATCCGACGGTCAGAACCGACTGCCCGCGCGCCTCAGCAATCTTGCGGACCTCGGCGCCTTTCGGGTCGTTCATATTGACAACCACGGTGCCGTCCTGCGGCAGGACCCGATCGAACAGCCCGGCCTTGGCGGCGAAATAAGCCTCGAACGTTTCGTGATAATCCAGATGATCCTGCGTGAAGTTCGAAAACCCGGCAGCGGCCAGATGCACACCATCTAAACGGCGCTGTTCCAACCCGTGCGAAGATGCCTCCATCGCCGCATGGGTCACGCCATTCTCGGCTGCTTCGGCCAGGCAACGATGCAGGGTAATCGGCTCGGGCGTGGTGTGTGCCAGCGGTGCGGTCCATGCGCCCTCAACACCTGTGGTGCCGAGGTTTACCGCCGCGTGCCCAAGCTCCATCCAGATCTGGCGCACAAAGGTCGAGACCGAGGTTTTGCCGTTGGTTCCGGTTACAGCCACAATCGTCTGCGGTTGAGCGCCAAACCACAGCGCAGCGCATCCCGCCAACGCCTGACGCGGGTCTTCAACCACGATCAATGCCGCGTCTGATGCTGCCAGTTCTTCAGCTGCGATCTCGGCCCCTTCGGCATCGGTCAGAATCGCCGCGGCGCCCATGCGCAGGGCGAACTGGATGAACTCTCCGCCATGAACGCGGGTACCGGGAAGGGCGGCAAACAGGTAGCCATCCTTGACCTCGCGGCTGTCAACGGCCAGCCCGGTAATGTCGGGGTTAGCACCACCCCGAGCAGTCAGGGCCAGTTGGCTGAGTGTTTTCGTCCTTGTGCCCATGACCCACCTTTTGTTGGACAGCCTAATTTGAGGTCAGGGTTATAGCAGCGCGTGCCTCAGGCTCAAGCCGGGGACGCAGGCCCAGCAACGGGGCAATGCGACCGATCAGTTCCGCGGCCACAGGAACCGCCGTCCAGCCCGCCGTGCGGCGCTTTTCGCCATAGGCCACGATGGACGGTTCATCCAGCGTGACAATCAGCACGTATTTGGGATCATAAGCCGGAAAGATCGTCGCAAAGGTCGCGATCACCTTGTCATCGTAGTAGCCGCCGCGCGGCTTTGGCTTGTCCGCGGTGCCGGTCTTGCCAGCCACATCATAACCGGCGACGTCGCCAAAGCTGGCCGTGCCGTCTGTCACCACTTTGCGAAGCATTCTCTGCGCCTGCGTGGCCGCGTTTTCAGACAACACACGCGGACCGTACTGAGGACCGTTCTTGCGCAGGATGGTCGGGCTGACATAGTGCCCGCCATTGGCAATCGCTGCATAGCCAGCGGCAAGGTGCATCGGGCTTGTCGACAGCCCGTGGCCATAAGAAATGGTCACCGTGCTCAGTTCGCCCCATTTCCTGGGTTTGAGCGGTTCACCACCTTTCGCCTCGACAATCTCGAACGGGGTCGGGTCGAACATGCCCAGCGATTTCAAGAAGTTCTGCTGCCGTTTTGCACCGATCTGCAGCGCCAGCCGCCCCGTACCCCGGTTCGAGCTGTGGACGATCACATCCGCCACACTGATCTTGCCGTAGTTCTTGCCGTTAAACTCACCAATCGGGAAACGTCCGATCCGCATCGGGCCGGAGGTGTCGATAATCGTCTCGGAGTTCACCAGCCCCAGCTGCACGGCCTGCGCCGCGGTGAAGATTTTGAAAACCGAGCCCAGCTCATACACGCCCTGCACATAGCGGTTGAACAGCGGGCTATCGGATGGATCAAAGCCCGAGGTAGGCGGACGCGGGCGATCGTTGGGGTCAAAAGACGGCAACGAGGCGGCCGAAACGACCTCACCCGTATGCGCGTTCATCAAGACAGCCGAGGCGCCCTTGGCGTTCATGATCTTCATACCGCCGTACAGCACCTGCTCGACCGCCGCCTGAACGGTCAGGTCCAGCGAGAGTTGCAACGGTTTATTGCCGTTGGCCGGATCACGCAGGTAGTCGTCGAACTGTTTTTCCACTCCCGCAACACCGATCACCTCGGCGGCACTGACACCCTCACGACCAAAGCCGGATCCACCCAAGATATGCGCGGCCAGACGCCCGTTCGGGTACAGTCGCATCTCACGCGGGCCGAACAGGATGCCGGGATCGCCGATATCATGCACCGCCTGTTTCTGTTCGGGCGAGATACGTTTCTTGATCCACAGGAACTTGCGGTTGCCGGTGAAGTCCTTAACCAGCCGCTCTTTGTCCAAATCGGGGAAGATCGCCACCAGTTGATCAGCGGCGGCAACCGGATCAATCATCAGAGGCGGCTGAGCGTAAACGGAATAAGTGTCCAAATTGGTCGCCAGAATGCGCCCTTCACGGTCCACGATATTGGCCCGCTGCATGGCAATCGCGGCACCGGGCGCGCTGGCCAGTGGTTCTTGCGCCTCGGATGTGGCCAACATGCCCATGCGGACGCCAACCACCGAGAAGGCGCAGAAGAAAAACAGGCCCAGAACCAGCAAACGCCCCTCGGCACGGGCGCGGGCGCGGTCTTTCATGTCTTCGTGGCGCTGACGGATGTTCTCGCGCTCAATCGCCTTGGGGTTCTCGCCCCGGGCGCGCGCGTCGAGGACTCGGGCCAGAGGGCGCAGGGGCGTGCGGGTCATGGGATCTGCACCTCGCCCAACGCCTGAATATTCGTGATGGCCTGCAACTCGATCGGATCGACGATGGGCAGATCCGGGTCCTCGGCATATGAAATCTGATCGGCGCGGCCAAATTGCTCGGCCCGCAGCGGCAGCAGGCCCAGACGTTCAAAATTCAGGTCAGCCAGTTCGCGCAGCCGGTCGGGTCGGTTCAGGTAGGCCCATTCCGCATTCAGAACGGCCAGCCGCACCTGCGCCATGCCGATCTCACGCTGAAGTTTCTGCGTTTCCTTCGCCACCTGCTGGGTGCGGTAATTCTCCTGATACGCCCAAAGCGCCAGTCCGAACACGGCCAGAGCGGTCAACACATACAAAACACTCTTCATTTCGCCCTTCCCCCAAGTTGCGGCATTCCGATGGCGCGGGCATCAATTTCCCCCGCCGGGGCATCGGTTCGAATGGCGACGCGCAGCTTGGCCGAGCGCGCGCGCGGGTTTTCCTGCAACTCCTGCTCATCCGGACCCACAGCCTTGCGGGTCTTGAGCGTGAATTGCGGCAGTTCCTGTTCCACCTCGGGCGCATAGCGGTTGGCTCGGCCCGTTTTGCCAGCCCGAGATTGAAAAAACCGTTTGACCATGCGGTCTTCGATGGAATGAAACGTCACAACGGCCAGTTGCCCGCCGGGTTTCAAAGCCCGCTCGGCAGCCATCAAACCCTGAAACAACTCTTCATATTCCGCATTCACTGCAATGCGCAGCCCCTGAAAGCTGCGCGTCGCAGGGTGCGACTGACCCGGTTTGGGGCGCGGCAGGCAGGATTCGATGATCTCGACCAGACGCAAGGTCGTGGTGATCGGTTCCTCCGCCCGCGCTTTGACGATGGCTTTAGCGATCCGGCGGCTGGCACGTTCCTCACCGTAATGGAACAGGATATCCGCCAGTTGCGCTTCGGTCGCCGTGTTCACCAGGTCAGCAGCGCTTTCGCCGTCTTGACTCATCCGCATGTCCAGCGGGCCATCCTTCATGAAGGAAAAGCCACGCTCGGCCTGATCCAGCTGCATCGAAGATACACCGAGGTCCAGCACCACGCCGTCCAGATCCTGCGCGTATTCATCCATGCGCGAGAACACACCGGGCTGCATCACCAGCCGGTCGCCATAATCACTTGCCCAGTCGGCAGCCATATCGAAGGCCAGCGGATCGCGGTCCACGCCGATGACCTTGTCCGCCCCGGCCTCCAGCAACCCGCGCGTATAGCCGCCCGCACCAAACGTGCCATCAAGCCAGACCCCGGACACCGGCGCCACCGCGGCCAGCAAGGGACGCAACAGAACAGGGATATGAGGTTTATCGGAAGGGGTTTCAGCGCCGGCCATGCCGCTACGCGTCCCCGGCGCCGTCTAGGTACACCAGAGGATCAAAGTCCTCGGGCTGTTCGTCCAGCCATTCCTCAGCGGCCGCCAATTCTTCGGATTCGTAGGTTTCAGGCTTCCAGATCTGGAAAGTATCACCAGCGGCAATAAAGAATGCCTCGGCCTCAAGCCCGATCTTCTTGCGCAGCTTGGCAGGCAGCACCAGACGCCCCGTCTCATCCACCGTTGTCGGGAAGGACTGACCATGGAACATGCGTTGCAGCATCTTCCGCTGCATCGAGCCGCGCGGCAACGCATCAATCTTATCGTCGACCTCTTCGATCGCCTGCATGGTATAGCATTCTAGGAACTTGCGGCGGTGGTCGCCATAGACAATCACCAGTTCAGGCGTGTCACCGGGCTGCCAGTTGGGGTCAGAGGCCTCAAGCACACGGCGAAACGAGGCCGGGATTGACACCCTGCCCTTCGTATCCACCTTGTGGTGGCTTTCACCTCTAAACCTGCGCGCCAAGACGATTGTCCCTTTCGCTTGCGCCCCACCTAAATCTCACGTCCCCCCGGATGAAAAACGGCGGGTTGATCTGCTGCCACTGATCAACCCGCCGCATTGACCCGCTGTGCGGGATGTCCAGCTGCGCGCGCCACCTGGGGGGATGTCTGCTCGCCCGCGCGCCGGATCTCTTGAGTGATGAAAGCGAGATGCCTGTATGAAACCTGTTTTTATTGTTTCGGGGTCGTTTGGCGCCCCATGTGCCTCGTCCTCATCGGATGTATTAGGGATGCCATGGGAATTCATGGAAATCAACAGGAAATTTCACTGATTCACAAATGGACTCACAACATATCCAAACTAAAAACAAAAGGAAATCGAGAAAAACACACCACAATCGGATATCACTCAAGATTGAGACACAATATGTAGACGAAACGCCTGAACTCCATTAGGTCCCATGAATTCCCAAAAAAATTTTCATTCACCCAGGAATTTTCGATTTCATGCACCGTTTCCTGCTGAAAACCCCGCGAATCACTCAGGCCGACGTGATTTAAGGCCATAAATCCAAACCACCCCACCCTGCGCCCATGATTTCCCATACACGGGAAATTCCACCAACTGGCCTCATCACCTTTCGGCAATCTCAAAACGCACAAATTTCATCAGAAGGCGCACAAAGGGGAAGCAGCCACACACGCACCGCACCGCGCAACAACATACAAAGGTCGTGAATAAGGTCGCAAAACCCTTACTTTAAAGGCCTTTGGACAATCAGGTACCCAACGCATTGATAACTATGCAATTGCTGCATAGCGGCATTGACGACGCGGGCTATTGTGCAATCGCAGCATTTACCTATTTTCAATCTCAAGCAAACGCCGGGCCACACCGGCAACGACAAGAACTATCGGGATACGCAGATGGCTGCAGCAACACATCAGAGCGCAATCAAGGGCGCACCAGCAACTGTCCTGGCTTCGCTGATCGATGCCGTCAAAACGCGGTTCGTTCGGTATCGCGTCTACAGCCAGACAGTCAACGAACTGTCCGAGCTGTCGAACCGCGAACTGGCCGATCTGGGCCTGCACCGCTCGATGATCCGCCGCCTGGCACAGCAAGCGGCCGAAGAATACACCGCGCACTAAGCGCGCAATGACATAACCGAGATCAGGTCCTTCCTCCTCCCTTTTGGACCTGTATTTCTGCGGCGACATCTCTCCTCCTCCCTGATGTTGCCGCACCTTATACCGGCCCTGAACGCCGGACACTGACACACCGGGTACTCCTCCTCCCTTTCCCGGTGTTGAAAGCGCGCGGCAACGTCTCTCCTCCTCCCTGACGTTGCCGCGTCTTCCTCATACCGGGATCACACCCGGGTTCGGATACATCAGGGCTCTCCTCCTCCCTGCTCTGGTGTTGAAAAGAACGGCGGTTCCCCTCCTCCTCCCTGGGAACCGCCGTTTTTGTTTTTTGGACCTGCAGGTAGAATGGAAGCTCGAACACGTTGTGAGGAGTTCCCAATGGCCGCCTATTTCATCGCGCAGATTTCCATTCACGACCCCGAGGGATATCAAGCGTACCTAGAGGGCTTCATGCCGATCTTTGACCGCCACGGCGGTCGCTTGCTGACAGTTTCATCCAAACCCGTCGACGTGATCGAAGGCACCTGGGCCGAAAACGGAATCGTCCTGATGGAGTTTCCCTCTCTCGAGGCGGCAAAGGCCTGGAAGGACGACCCTGACTACATCAAACTGGCCGAAATCCGGCAACGGACTGCGACGACGAATATGGCTCTGGTCGAAGGGCTTTAGAACGGCACATCGTCCTTGGCCGACAAAAACCGCGAGACCACCTTTTTCGTGCCCGCCTTGTCGAAATCGACCTCGACCTTATCGCCTTCGATCCCAATCACCGCGCCATAGCCGAATTTCTGGTGAAACACGCGCTCGCCCAGCGTGAAACTGGCCAGCGCAGTGGCATCGATCACCGTGTTACGGCTCTCGCGCGGCTGCGACGTACCATATTGCCCCTGCCGCGCCTGCATCCGCTTCCAGCCGGGCGAGTTGTAGACATTCGCCTCGGCCGCGCGGGTCTCGATACCCGCCGCAGGTTGCCCACCGCCATACAGGCCCGGCGGCGTCAGCACCTCCACATGATCCTCGGGCAGTTCGTCGATGAATCGCGACGGCATCGCGTTCTGCCACTGCCCAAACACCCTCCTGTTCGCGGCGAAAGAAATCGTGCAGATCTCTTCCGCGCGGGTGATGCCGACATAGGCTAGCCGCCGCTCTTCCTCGAGCCCCTTGAGCCCCGATTCGTCCATCGACCGTTGCGACGGGAACAGGCCGTCTTCCCACCCCGGCAGGAAGACCGCAGGAAACTCCAGCCCCTTGGCCGCGTGCAGTGTCATGATCGAGACCTTGGCCCCGTCGCCCTCTTGCTCATTATCCATGACCAGGCTGACATGTTCCAAGAAACCCTGAAGGTTCTCAAAGTTGTCCAGTTGATTGACCAGTTCCTTGAGGTTTTCCAACCTCCCCGGAGCCTCGGGGGTTTTTTCGTTCTGCCAGTGGGCGGTATAGCCGGATTCGTCCAGAATGATCTGCGCCAGTTCGATATGCGACACCTCGGGCTCTCCGAACCGCACCGGGGCACCGTCATCAATCACCGAGTCGTCTTCCACCTCGATACGCGGTCCGCGCGTCATCGCATTCCATCGGGCCAGCCCGTCGATCAACTCGCGCAGGGCTTTGCCGCCTTTGCCCTTGATCAACCCATTATCAACCGCAATCCGCGCCCCATCGATCAGTGACACGCCATTCTCTCGTGCCGTCATCTGAATCGTCTGCTGCGCCTTATCGCCCAAACCGCGCTTCGGCGTATTCACGATCCGCTCAAACGCCAGATCGTCGCCCGGGCTGACCACCAGCCGGAAATAGGCCATAGCATCGCGGATCTCCATCCGCTCATAGAACCGCGGACCACCGATCACCTTGTAGGGCAGACCGATGGTCAGGAACCGATCTTCGAACGCGCGCATTTGGTGGGAGGCACGGACCAGTATCGCGATCTCATCCAGTCCGATTGGCCGCACGCCGCGCGTGCCGCCCTGCATCGCGTCGATTTCCTCGCCGATCCAGCGAGCCTCTTCCTCGCCATCCCAATGGCCGATCAGGCGAACCTTTTCGCCGTCTTCCGCGTCGGTCCACAGCTCTTTGCCCAAGCGGCTTTCATTGCCGCGGATGACATTCGACGCGGCGGCCAGAATATGCGGGGTCGAGCGGTAGTTCTGCTCCAGCCGCACCACATACGCGCCGGGAAAGTCCTTTTCAAACCGCAGGATGTTGCCCACTTCGGCCCCACGCCAGCCATAGATCGACTGGTCGTCATCGCCCACACAACAGATGTTCTTATGCGCCCCGGCCAACAGCCGCAGCCACAGGTACTGGGCAACGTTGGTATCCTGATACTCGTCCACCAGAATATAGCGGAACCAGCGTTGGTATTGCTCCAGAACGTCCTGATGGGTCTGGAAAATCGTGACCATGTGCAGCAGCAGGTCACCGAAATCCACCGCGTTCAGTTCGCGCAGGCGGGTCTGGTATTGCGCGTAAAGCTCAATACCCTTGTTGTTATAGGCCCCGGCATCCGCCGCGGGCACCTTGTCGGGCGTCAGCGCCCGGTTTTTCCAATCATCGATGATTCCGGACAGCATCCGCGCGGGCCAGCGTTTGTCGTCGATATTGGCGGCCTGAATCAACTGCTTGAGCAGACGCAGCTGATCGTCCGTATCCAGAATGGTGAAGTTCGATTTCAGATCGACCAATTCCGCGTGGCGGCGCAGCAGCTTGACACAGATCGAGTGGAATGTGCCCAGCCATGGCATCCCCTCGGCCGGTTGGCCGAGCAAGCGACCTACACGCTCTTTCATCTCGCGCGCAGCCTTGTTGGTAAAGGTCACTGACAAAATCTCGTTCGGGCGCGCCCGTCCGGTGCTCAGCAGATGCGCGATACGCGCGGTCAGGGCCTTGGTCTTACCCGTCCCCGCCCCGGCCAGCATCAAGACCGGACCGTCCAGCCGCTCCACCGCGTCGCGTTGGGCCGGGTTCAGTTCGTCCAGATAAGGCGTAGGCCGCGCGGCCATAGCCCGCTGTGACAGCGATGCGCCCTCAAAGGCGTCCATTTCGTCGAAACTGCTCATGCCCCCAAACTACGCCGGATGCGCGCCGAGGGAAAGAGTTTGTTCACCCCTTGTTCGCACAGTTTTTTACTCCATTTCCCGCCAATTCTAACCAATACGCTTGGGTGTGCCGCGCCTGCGTTAACCCACTGTCAAAGCTTGCATCCGATGCTGAGTTCAAAGCTGTGGGAGCGCGGATCATGAAAAACACTGAAGGATCGGGCATGATGTCCCGCCTGAAACTTGCCGGCATCTTTCTGACCATGGGCGGACTGACTGCCCTGTCAGGCTGGGGAATCTACGCGATTCCCGCGCCGGTGGTCGACAGGATGCTCGAATCCGACCTGCGCCACGCCGCAACACAAATGAACCGGCAGGTGGTCTCGCACCTTGAAGACGTTGACGCCACCTTTCGCACCGGCGCGCTGGACGCCCACGATGAAGAGTTTCTGGAATTGCTGCCCGCGACCTCGGATATCTACCGGTTCAAACTCTTTAACGATGCGGGGCGCGTCCTGTGGTCAACCCGCCCATCGGAGGTGGGTACGGTCAACAGCGACGCCTACTTCAGCGACGTGCTGGGCCGGGGCAACATTGTATACAAACACGAAGAAAACCCTCTGACCGAAGTCGACAATTTGGACGGCAATATGCTTGAGGTCAGCGGCCCGCAAACCCGCCATGTGGCCGAGATTTATACCCCTGTCATCCGCGAAGGGCGTTTTATCGGCGCGATCGAGTTTTACTCGGACATCACGCAGGTTCGGAATCTGTTCATCAATCGAGTCCGGTTGTTGCTGACCGTGCTCAGCGGCGTCGCCCTGCTTGCCTTGTCGGTGGTGACGCTGGTCATTTTCCGCGCGAACCGGCGGCAGGTGCGCAGCCTGCGGGGCCGCGCCGCCAAAGAGCGCGAGCTGATGGACGACCAACTGCGCCTTGCGCGCGAGGTCCGCTTGCTGGGCGAGTTGAACGAATGGCTGCAATCCAGCCGGTCATTGGACGAGCTGTTTGATATGGTCTCGCGCTTCATGACGCACATCCTGCCCGAGGCTGAGGGCAGCGTGTATGTCTATTCCAATTCACGCGATGTACTGGATGGCTGCGCCAGCTGGAATGGCGGCACGCACAAGGCGCATATCCACCCGGAAGGGTGCTGGGGTCTGCGCCGGGGGCGCACTTATGAATACGGTGCATCCGAGATCGACTTTGTCTGTGAACATGCCGAGCCGCATGACGGGCGGCCCTATTTCTGCTTTCCTATTCTGGCGCACGGGGAAACGGTTGGTCTTTTGCATCTGCGGGCGCATGAGGGTTGTGATGAGGTGTTTCATTCCAGCAAGAAGCTGGCCCAGCTTTGCGCCGAACAGATCAGCATGGCGATTGCGAATGTCCGGATGCGTGATCAACTGCATGACCAGTCGGTGCGCGACCCGCTGACAGGACTTTTCAACCGTCGCCACATGACGGAAATGCTGCGCAAATCCATCAGCCGCAGCCAACAGACCGGTGCATCTCTGAGCTTGATTGCCGTGGATGTCGACCATTTCAAGAAGTTCAACGACACCCATGGGCATGACGCCGGAGACATGGTGCTGCGCGCGGTCGGATCGGCTCTGGAACAGGGCTGTGACCGGGATGAGGTTGCCTGCCGCATCGGAGGTGAGGAGTTCATGCTGATCCTGCCGGACAACACGCCCGACGATGCCATGACACGGGCCGAGCAATTACGGCAGGCGGTCGAGGCTGTCTCGGTCCGGTATGGTGAGAAATCCCTGCCGCGCATCACGATCTCTGTGGGCGTCGCCCACTACCCGGCACATGGCACAATGCCTCAAGACCTGATGCGCGCGGCGGATGACGCCCTGTACATGGCCAAAGACAAGGGCCGCAATCAGGTGCAGGTCGCCAACGGTGCAAAATCGGCCACCTCAACGGTGGCAAAAGCACAGCGCAAACGTCCGCGCAAACCCGAGCCTCCGGCTTCAGCCGCCTGAAAACCTTGCAGAATCGCCCGGCAGGTTGGATCAATCCATATGGACCTGCACAGCTCATTCCCCGGCATTGCCGACCTGAAGCGCCGCGCAAAGCGCAGGATTCCGTTTTTCGTCTGGGAGTTTCTGGCAAGCGGCACTGGCACCGAGACCACGCTGCACCGAAACCGAACCGCGCTGGATCAGGTGCAGTTTCTGCCCTCGATCCTGCATGGCCCGATTGAATGCGATACCGGCACGCGTTTTCTGGGACAGGATTTTCCCTTGCCCTTTGGTATTGCGCCTATCGGGATGGCCGGCTTGGTCTGGCCGGACGCAGAAAGGCTGCTGGCACATGCTGCGGCCAAGGCGGGCCTGCCCTATACGCTCTCAACGGTCGCCAGCCAAAGCCCCGAGGATCTGGCCCCCCATCTGGGGCAGAACGCCTGGTTTCAGCTGTACCCACCGAAAGACCCGGACATTCGCACCGACATGCTGAATCGTGCCAGATCGGCGGGATTCTCGACCCTCGTGCTGACCGTTGACGTTCCGGTCGCCTCACGCCGTGAACGGCAAACACGATCCGGCTTGACCAATCCTCCGCGACTAACCCCGCGCCTGCTGGCCCAGATTGCCCTGCGTCCGGCCTGGGCTTTGGGCATGGCCCAAAACGGGATGCCCAGGATGCGGACGCTGGACAAGTATATTGACGGGGACAGCGCTCTGCCACCGACCGCCCATGTGGGTTACCTGCTGCGTACCTCGCCCGACATGGAGTATGTCAAATGGCTGCGTGACGCTTGGGAGGGGCCATTTATCGTAAAAGGCGTGATGCGGGCCGAGGACGCCGAGCGGCTGCAACAGGCCGGCGTTGATGCCATTTGGGTCTCGAATCACGGTGGACGCCAGTTTGACGGAGCCCCTGCAAGTATCAATGTGCTACCACTGATCCGAGAGGCGACAAGTATGCCGCTGATCTTCGACGGCGGCATAGAAGGCGGTCTGGACATCCTGCGCGCACTGGCACTGGGCGCGGATTTTGTCATGCTCGGGCGCGGATTCCTGTATGGTCTCAGCGCCTTGGGCGCAAAAGGCCCCGCGCATGTCATCGACATCCTGCGACAGGACATGATCGCCAATATGGGCCAAATGGGCCTTTCAAACCTGCGGGAAATTCGTTCGGTGATCACAAATATTGATGCTGCAGCGCAGCGTGTGTAAGACAATCACGCCAAAAGGCGGCGTTTGCGAGCGATAACATGCCGGTTCTACCCAGAAGGACTGATATACGAGCGCGTATTGTCCGCCTAATAACACGGCCAAACCTCTAAGACCGGGACCTGATATGACCGACTTCAACAAGATCCTGATCGCCAATCGCGGCGAGATTGCCATTCGCGTGATGCGCGCAGCGAACGAGATGGGCAAACGCACCGTCGCGGTGTTCGCCGAAGAAGACAAGCTTGGCTTGCATCGTTTCAAGGCGGACGAAGCGTATCGCATCGGCGAAGGCATGGGACCGGTTGCTGCTTATCTGAGCATTGACGAGATCATCCGCGTAGCTAAGGAATGCGGCGCGGATGCGATCCACCCGGGCTATGGCCTGCTGTCTGAAAACCCCGATTTCGTAGATGCCTGCGTGCAGAACGGCATCACCTTCATCGGCCCCAAGGCGGAAACCATGCGCGCCCTGGGCGACAAAGCCAGTGCACGTCGCGTGGCCATCGCGGCGGATGTCCCGGTAATCCCGGCGACCGAAGTGCTGGGCGATGACATGGACGCGATCCGGGCCGAGGCCAAAGAGATCGGCTACCCGCTGATGCTCAAGGCCTCATGGGGCGGTGGAGGACGCGGTATGCGCCCGATCCACTCGGAAGACGAGCTGGAAGAGAAAGTTCTGGAAGGCCGTCGTGAGGCTGAAGCCGCATTCGGCAACGGCGAGGGCTATCTGGAAAAGATGATCATCCGTGCCCGCCACGTTGAGGTTCAGATCCTCGGCGACAAGCATGGTGAGATTTATCACCTCTACGAACGCGACTGTTCGGTCCAGCGCCGGAACCAGAAAGTTGTCGAACGCGCCCCTGCCCCGTATCTGTCCGAAGAACAGCGTGCCGAAATTTGTGAGCTGGGCCGCAAAATCTGCGCCCATGTGAACTATGAATGCGCGGGCACCGTCGAATTCCTGATGGATATGGAAACCGGCAAGTTCTACTTCATCGAAGTGAACCCGCGCGTGCAGGTGGAACACACCGTCACCGAAGAAGTCACCGGCATCGACATCGTGCAGGCGCAGATCCTGATCGCCGAGGGCAAAACCCTGGCCGAGGCCACAGGTGCCGCCAGCCAGGCCGATGTGCATCTGAACGGCCACGCATTGCAGACCCGGATCACCACCGAGGACCCGCAGAACAACTTCATCCCTGACTATGGCCGTATTACCGCCTATCGCTCGGCCACCGGTATGGGCATCCGTCTGGACGGTGGCACCGCCTATGCGGGCGGCGTCATCACGCGGTATTATGACTCGCTGCTGACCAAGGTTACCGCCAAGGCACCGACGCCCGAGGCTGCGATCGCGCGGATGGACCGCGCGCTGCGTGAATTCCGTATTCGCGGTGTCAGCACCAATATCGACTTTGTCATCAACCTGCTGAAGCATCCGACCTTCCTGTCGAACGAGTACACCACCAAGTTTATCGACACGACGCCGGACCTGTTCACCTTCAAGCGTCGCCGTGACCGGGGCACCAAGGTTCTGACCTATATCGCGGATATCACCGTGAACGGGCATCCCGAAACCAAGGACCGCCCGGAACCCCGCGCCGACCTGAAAGAGGCCAAGGCCCCCGCGCTGAAGGGTGAGCCCCAAATGGGCACCCGCAACCTGCTGGAGCAGAAAGGCCCGCAGGCGGTCGCCGACTGGATGAAGGCGCAGCGTCAGTTGCTGATCACCGACACCACCATGCGGGATGGTCACCAGTCGCTGCTGGCGACCCGGATGCGCTCGATCGACATGATCAAGGTGGCACCGACCTATGCCGCCAACCTGCCGCAGCTGTTCTCGGTCGAATGCTGGGGCGGCGCGACTTTCGATGTGGCCTATCGCTTCTTGCAGGAATGCCCGTGGCAACGTCTGCGCGACCTGCGCGAGGCGATGCCGAACCTGATGACCCAGATGCTGCTACGTGGCGCAAACGGCGTTGGCTATACCAACTACCCGGACAACGTGGTGCAGGAGTTCGTGCGCCAGGCGTCCAAAGGCATCGACGTGTTCCGCGTATTCGACTCGCTCAACTGGGTCGAGAACATGCGCGTCGCCATGGACGCGGTGATCGAGAACGGCAAAATTTGCGAAGGCACTGTTTGTTATACCGGCGACATTCTGGACCCGGATCGCTCGAAATATGACCTGAAATATTATGTCGGCATGGCGAAAGAGCTGCGCGATGCAGGTGCCCATATTCTGGGCCTGAAGGACATGGCGGGTCTGCTGAAACCGGCCTCGGCCAAAATCCTGATCCGCGCGCTGAAGGAAGAGGTCGGTCTGCCGATCCACTTCCACACGCATGACACAGCCGGTATCGCCAGCGCGACCATTCTGGCCGCCTCTGAGGCTGGCGTGGACGCGGTGGATTGCGCGATGGACAGCTTCTCGGGCAACACCAGCCAAGCGACGTTGGGCACCGTGGTCGAGGCGCTGCGCCACACCGAGCGTGACACCGGGCTGGACATCAAGGCCATCCGCGAGATCAGCGATTACTTCGAAGCCGTCCGCGGTCAATACGCGGCCTTTGAATCCAGCCTGCAGGCCCCTGCATCCGAAGTCTATCTGCACGAAATGCCCGGCGGTCAGTTCACCAACCTCAAGGCGCAGGCGCGCTCATTGGGTCTGGAAGAACGCTGGCACGAAGTGGCGCAGATGTATGCCGACGTTAACCAGATGTTCGGTGACATCGTGAAAGTGACGCCGTCGTCCAAGGTTGTCGGTGACATGGCACTGATGATGGTCAGCCAGGGCCTGACCCGCGAAGATGTGGAAAGCCCCTCGACCGATGTGGCCTTCCCGGACTCGGTGGTCGATATGATGCGCGGCAACCTGGGCCAGCCTCCGGGCGGGTTCCCTGACACCATCATCAAGAAGGTGTTGAAGGACGAGGCCCCGAATACGAATCGCCCCGGCAAGGACGTCCCTGCGGTCGATCTGGAAGCCACCCGCGCCGACCTGTCCAAGCAGCTGGAAGGCAAAGAGGTCGATGACGAAGATCTGAACGGCTACCTGATGTATCCCAAGGTGTTCCTGGATTACATGGGGCGTCACCGCGTCTATGGCCCGGTCCGCACTCTGCCCACACGCACCTTCTTCTATGGCATGGACCCGGGCGAAGAGATCACCGCCGAAATCGATCCCGGCAAGACGCTGGAAATCCGCTGTCAGGCCATTGGTGAGACGGATGAGAACGGCGAGGTCAAAGTCTTCTTTGAACTCAACGGCCAACCGCGCGTGATCCGGGTGCCGAACCGTCTGGTGACCTCAACCACCCAGGCCCGTCCCAAGGCCGAAGCCGGCAACGCCAACCACGTGGGTGCACCGATGCCGGGCGTTGTGGCCACTGTCGCCGTCACAGCCGGTCAGGAGGTCAAAGAAGGCGACATGCTGCTGACCATCGAAGCGATGAAGATGGAGACCGGTATCCACGCGGAACGCGACGCCACCGTCAAAGCCGTCCACGTTCAACCCGGCGGCCAAATTGACGCAAAGGACCTGCTGGTCGAACTGGAATAACCAGTTTAGCTTTCTGGACTAACAGGGGCCGCTCGGGGAACCGGGCGGCCTTTTTCTTGGCCCGAGGAGATTAAATGCCATGCTGTCTGTCACACCAGTCTATGCCGCATTGCTGGCAATCCTGTTTATCGCGCTCAGCGTCAGGGTCATCAGTCAGCGGCGCAGCGACAAGATTTCCTACGGTGACGGCGGGAATACGGCGATGCTCAAGGTGATGCGGACGCATTCCAACTTTATCGAATACACACCCTTTGCCCTGCTGTTGATCGCGATGGTCGAGTTGCAGGGCGCGGGCGGGCTTTTGCTGAACCTTCTGGGCCTGACATTGCTGAGCGGGCGGCTGTTGCACGCCTATGGGTTCGGACGCAGCCCGCAGATCATCATTTTGCGCCAGATCGGGATGCTGCTGACATTTGCTGCGATTCTGGTGGCCGCCATCGCGAATCTCGTACTGGCACTGTGATCTGATGGGCGGGGCTTACCCCGCCAGTACCCGCGTTTCGACCTGCGGTGCACCCCTCAGGACAGGCTCAACCTCACCCAGCCTGTCCTTCTCCGGTAAACAAAGTGCCGATGTCAACACGATTAGCGCCGCCAGCAGGGCCATCTTCATATCTGCAATCCGTGTCATTTCTTCTTCTCGATCCCTCTTGTTTTGCAATACTCTAAGTGTTCAACGCGCTGGCCCTGGATTTCCGTCGAAAGATTTTTCCGCATTTTTGTGTTTTTCCGCTTGCAGCCCCGCGTGGGAATTTATACATCCCTCCTCACTCAACGGCGCGGGCGTAGCTCAGGGGTAGAGCATAACCTTGCCAAGGTTAGGGTCGGGCGTTCGAATCGCCTCGCCCGCTCCATTGAGAGGTCTTCGGACCAAATATGTATCTGATGCGGGCGTAGCTCAGGGGTAGAGCATAACCTTGCCAAGGTTAGGGTCGGGCGTTCGAATCGCCTCGCCCGCTCCAGATACCAACCTTCTCCAAACACTCTGGTTCTTTGGCAGGCAATGCGCCATTCTGGCCGTGATTTCAATCATGCACGGAATTCGCCCATGTCGGACTATGTCATTCGCCCCCTCACCGCTGACGAGGTCGAACACGCCGTGGACTGGGCTGGCCGTGAAGGGTGGAATCCGGGCGTTCATGATGCCGCGTGCTTTCGCCCGACAGACCCCGACGGGTTTCTGGGCGGGTTTCTGGACGGCGAGATGATCGCCTCCGTTTCAGCGGTGAACTACGACGACGCATTTTCTTTTCTGGGATTCTACATCGTGAAGCCCGAATTCCGGCACCACGGCCACGGGCTTGAGATCGCAGGGCACGCGCTGGCCCATTGCACGGGGCGCAACATGGGGCTGGACGGTGTGGTCGAGCAGCAGGACAATTACCGCAAATCCGGTTTCACCTTTGCCTACAACAACTATCGCTTTGCAGGTACGAAAACCCGGATGCTGGCCAAATTGGATGCCGGACCCAGCGATCAGATCACCGATCTGACCCGTACATCCGACGAATTGAAGACCTACGACCGCAACCTGTTTCCTGCACCGCGCGACGTTTTTCTGGAAAGCTGGCTGAGCGCCGACAGCCATGTCTCGAAGCTTTATACCGAAAACGGCAGGATCAGAGGATATGCGACGCTGCGCCCCTGCCTAATGGGGTATAAAGTTGGACCTCTGTTTGCGGATACGCCCGACATAGCACGGGCCTTGCTGGCGGCGCTTTTGACCGCAATCCCCGAGGACCACAACGAACACGAGATTTTTGTGGACATGCCACAGCCCAACGCATCAGCCTTCGCTTTGGCCGATGAACTTGGGCTGGACAAGGTCTTTGAAACGGCGCGGATGTATTCCGATCACGAACCCGATATTGACCTGAGCCGAATCTTTGGCGTGACCACGTTCGAGCTTGGCTAAAACGCCTTGAAGGTCATCGTAGTCAGCGACCGTTCGATATTCGGAATCACCAGCAGGTTTTCGTTGATGAAATGCCCGACATCCTCGGTCTCGGGGATGTAGAGTTTCAGCAGCAGGTCAAATTCTCCGCTGGTCGAATACAGTTCGGAATGGATTTCGCGCAGGGCGATTTCCTCGGCCACCTTGTAAGTGGTGCCGGGTTTACAGCGGATCTGGATGAAAACGCAGGTGGACATGGGCCGGGCCTTGTTTGTTGACTTGTCCGCAGGCTGGCATGGGCCGCGTCCGGGTGCAATCCCCTGCAACAGTTTGCGGTGAATGCGACGGGTGGTCTGGAAAAGCCCGCCCTTCCCCGTCTATAAGCGCGCCTGTAGCAAAAGGAATTCGCCCATGCGCAGCGCAAAGATCAGCCGTCAGACCGCCGAGACCGAGATCTCGGTCGAGGTCAATCTGGACGGCACCGGCACCTATGACAACCAGACCGGCGTCGGGTTCTTCGATCACATGCTGGACCAGTTGGCGCGCCACTCGCTGATCGACATGACGATCCGCGCCAAGGGTGATTATCACATCGACGACCACCACACAGTCGAGGATACCGGCATCGCGCTGGGTCAGGCGCTGACACAGGCACTGGGCGACAAGAAGGGCATTCGACGGTATGGCGAGTGCCACCTGCCGATGGACGACGCACAGGTCCGTTGCGCGCTGGACCTGTCGGGCCGTCCGTTCCTGATCTGGAACGTGGACCTGCCCACCCCCAAGATCGGCACCTTTGACACCGAGCTTGTGCGCGAATTCTTTCAGGCGCTCAGCACCCATGGCGGCATCACCCTGCACATCGACCAGTTGCACGGGTTCAACAGCCACCACATTGCCGAGGCTGCCTTTAAGGCCGTCGCCCGCGCTCTGCGGCTGGCAGTTGAAACCGACTCACGCAAAGCGGATGCGATCCCGTCCACCAAGGGCGCGCTGTAAATGCTGACCGCCATCATTGATTACGAAAGCGGCAACCTGCACTCGGCCGAAAAGGCGTTTCAGCGCATGGCGCGCGAAGTGGACGCGGGTGAGGTTGTTGTGACCTCGGACGCGGATGTTGTTGCGCGGGCTGATCGGTTGGTTCTGCCCGGTGACGGTGCTTTTCCGGCCTGTGCCGCCGAACTGCGCGGCCACAAGGGTATCTATGACGCGATGGTCGAGGCGGTCGAACAGAAAGGCCGCCCGTTTCTGGGCATCTGCGTCGGGATGCAGTTGATGGCCTCAAAGGGTCACGAATACATCGAGACCGACGGGTTGGACTGGGTCGCCGGCGACGTAGTCCGGATCGAGCCGTCAGACACTGCGTTGAAAGTCCCGCATATGGGCTGGAACGATCTGGTTCTGGAAAGCGATCATCCGGTGTTCAAAGGTGTAAAATCCGGCGATCACGTCTATTTCGTCCACTCCTACCATTTTCGCGTCACCGATCCGGCACAGCGGCTGGCTTATGTGGACTATGGGCAGGAAGTCACGGCCGTGATCGGCCGCGACACGATGGTTGGAATGCAGTTCCACCCAGAAAAAAGTCAGGATGTGGGCCTGCGCATGATCGGGAACTTTCTGACCTGGACGCCCTGACGGTTTACTGAACGCGTGTCCAGGTCTGTCCGCGGCAGATCAGACCACCTGCGACACAGCCTTTGACAGTCAGCTCGTTCTGACTGTTCAAGGTCATTTTCGAGTTGTAGGTCTTGTCGCGATCCGGCGCCCAGATCTTGCCGCTGTCATATTGGCCACCGCCCTCGGGCACCATGTCCCAAATGATCTGTTTGCCGAGATTCTCATATTCCAGTTGCTGGTTGCCCTCGCCGTCAAAAGCGCTGTCGATGGTTCCGCAAATCGCGCTGCCGCATTCCGCAATAGACACGTGCAAATAGCCGCCGGTATCGCCTGGCTGGGTTTTCCACAGCCCATCAACCGGATCGGCGGCAAACGCAGAGGTCGCCAGCCCTGCCAATCCTGCTGCGAGTAGAAGTTTCTTCATCATATCCTCCCTGTTTTGCCGCCAGTCTGACGAGCCGCGCCAGCTGGGGCAAGAATGACTTTGCGTCGCGTTGCATCCCCTGCCCCGCCTGTGCGATATCCCGCGCGTGTAACACTGATATAGGGCCGCCGATCATGATCCTTTACCCCGCCATCGACCTCAAAGACGGCCAGGCCGTGCGCCTGCTGCGCGGAGAGATGGACAAGGCAACCGTGTTCAACGAAGACCCGGCCGCGCAGGCGCGTGCCTTTGTAGAGGCTGGCTGCGAATGGCTGCACCTTGTGGACTTGAACGGCGCCTTCGCGGGTGAGCCGGTCAACGCAGCCCCGGTTGAAGCGATCCTTAAAGCCTGCGACGTGCCCGCCCAGTTGGGCGGCGGTATCCGCGACATGGCCACGATCGAAACCTGGATCAGAAAGGGACTGGCCCGCGTGATTCTGGGCACGGTCGCAGTCGAAAACCCCGATCTGGTGCGTGAGGCCGCGCGGGAATTCCCCGGCAAGGTCGCCGTAGGCATCGACGCCCGCAACGGCATGGTCGCCACCAAAGGTTGGGCCGAAGAAACCGACGTGCAGGTCACCGATCTGGCCCGCAGTTTCGAAGACGCGGGTGTCGCCGCCATCATTTATACCGACATCAACCGCGACGGCGCGATGCAGGGACCGAACATCCAAGCCACCGCCGATCTGGCCCGCGCCGTTTCGATACCGGTCATTGCTTCAGGCGGTGTCAGCTCCCTGGACGACCTGGTCGCGTTGCGCGATTGTGGGGTAGACCTGAACGGCGCAATCTCCGGCCGGGCGCTCTATGATGGCGCGATTGACCTGAACGAAGCCATTCGCGCCCTGAGCTAGGTTACTGCGCGGCGACCGAGGTCAGCTTGGCCAGCGCGCCGCGCATCTTTTCGATGACCGGAGATTTTTCGACGGCGTCCAGCTCGTCCATGGTCTCTTTCGGGTCTTCATAGGCCAGCCAGACCTGGCCGTTTTCATCCTCGTAGGCCTGCACTTTCAGCGGCAGGAACAGGCCAGCGCGCGGATCGATCTGCATGGCTGGTGTTCCCAGCGCCGGGTTGCCGAAGATCAGAACCTGATTGGCCGGAATGGTCAGCCCAACCTTTTCGGCCCCCGCCGCATGGTCAATACGGGCGAATACGGTCGCACCAGCGTTACCAACAGCTGCCACCAGTGCATCCATCGCCTCGGGTACGGATTTGGCGGTGTTCACCTTGATGATGTCATCTGCCATTGCTGTGACAGCTCCTCCAACTACGAAAGCGGTTGCCAAAAAGAATTTACGCATCTCATTGATCTCCTGATGAATTAGGGGACAGTGTTCACAGGTTTAAGAGACGTGACAATCACAAGTCTGGCATCGGCAAGGCTTCGCCTGTTCCTGGCGCGCGCCATGAACGCCCTCTTCTGATCGATTACTAATCGTGAACAATTCCACCTATGCGCAATGAGTTTGCACCGATCAGCCGCAAAAAGGTCAAGATTCACCGATACGGCTGGACCGTGATCTTATGCCGGAGTCCCACCGTGTCCTTTTCGAACATATCGCTGCCAGCAAAGAGTTGGCGCACCTACGCTCCGGTCATCAGCTTTTGCGCGTCAATTTTTGTCAGCGCCAGCCTGTTGTTTTTTGTTCAACCGCTGTTTGCCAAGCTCGTTTTGCCCAAAATCGGCGGGACCCCAGCGGTCTGGACCACCGCAATGCTGTTTTTCCAGCTGATGCTGATCCTCGGATATCTGTATGCCCATATGCTGACCCGCTGGTTTACCTTGCGCTGGCAACTTGTGACGCATCTGGCCCTGTGGCTGCTGGCGCTTGGCTTTCTGCCTTTGGCCACACAGGAAGGCTGGAGGTTCGATTCCTCGCAATACATCGCATTGCAAACTCTATTGCTGTTTGCGGCGGGTGTAGGTGTTCCATTCGCCGTGCTGTCCGCAAACGCGCCGCTGCTTCAGGCCTGGTATTCACGATCCGGCGGGCCGTCGGCCAATGATCCCTATTTTCTATATGCGGCCAGCAATGTTGGATCGCTGCTGGCTTTATTGTCTTTTCCACTGCTTGCCGACCCCTTCTTCGGCGCGCAGGAAATCAGCCTGTTCTGGTCTGTCGGATTTGTCGTCTTTGGCGTCCTTCTGGCGCTCAGCGGCCTGATTGCACTGCGCGGACCTGACGAAACAGCGAACCCGGCAGAGCCGCGCAAGGCGGGCAAAGCCCTAAGCGCGACAACGATTGCCTCATGGGTGTTTATTGCCTTCATCCCCTCGTCGCTGATGCTGGCCACGACAACCAAGCTCAGCACCGACCTTGGCGCCATCCCACTGATCTGGGTCGTGCCGCTTGCGACCTACATCCTGACGTTCATTCTTGCTTTCGCAAAATGGCGCCGACATACTCTGGACGGCCTAAGGACTTCGGTTTTGCTTGTCATGGCGATCGGCATTGCAATGTTGTCCAAAATCGGTTCTTCACAACAGCCTCTGGCCGCTATGCTGGTGTATATTCCGCTGTTGTTTCTGGTCGCCCTGTTCGCACACAGGCTTCTCTATGAGTTCCGACCACCGGCAGAACATCTCACAGTATTCTACCTTGCACTGTCGGTCGGAGGTGCCTGCGGCGGGCTGTTCAACTCGATCATCGCGCCTGCGATGTTTAACCGGGAAATTGAGTTTGGCCTGACACTTCTTGCCGCAGGCGGTTTGTTTCTGCTTCAGGCTGGAACATTCAGTCTTCGCCATGCCCTGATCGGGGTTGCCGTTGCCGCCCCGATTTCAGTCGCGATCAGCGTATTGAACGAAGGGCGCGCAGCGGATGCAAACGCCATCACCACGATCGTAACTGCCGCATTGGTCGCCATGGTATTGCTGACCTTCCGGAACGCGCCGACCCGTATTGCAACGGTGCTAGTGGTGTTCCTGGTTCCAACCGTTCTCCCGAAATATGAGATGCTCTACCGCGATCGCAGCTTTTTCGGAACCCACGCTGTTTTTGATAGCGGCGGTTTCCGTGTCTACCAGAACGGCACCACCATGCATGGCTGGCAAACGCCAACCGATCCCGGAGAGCGACCAGTTGCGTCTTCGTATTACCACCCTAACGGGCCGATGGCGGAAGTCCTGACATCCGAATACGGTTTGAGCACCGACAGTATTGGCATTGTCGGCCTCGGGACTGGTGCGCTGGCCTGTTACGGGCAACCCCACCAAACGTGGGAGTTCTTCGAGATCGATGAAACCGTCGATCGCATTGCCCGCAATCCGAACCTGTTCACGTATATGTCTGAATGCGCCCCGGATTCGAAAACTCAAATGGGTGATGCACGAGTCGTGCTGGAGCATCAAAAGTTCGCGTTTGATATCATGGTGCTCGACGCTTACAGCTCGGATGCGATTCCACTGCACCTGATTACACGCGAAGCGATCGAGACCTATCTAAGCCAGTTGAATCCGGGCGGCACTTTAGTCTTTCACATCTCGAACCAGTACTATGATCTTGCACCGCAACTGGCGCGCTCTGCTGCAACGCTTGACCTGCATGCCGCGCTTCAGAAGTACAACGCTGACGAGCAGGCCAAAAGTCAGGGCGCGTCAGATACGCATGTCGTTATCCTGAGCCGTGACGAAAGCCGCATCGCCACGTTTGTCGACACCGGCAGGTGGACCAAGCTGACCACCGATGGTCAGATTCCATGGACAGACAACAAGGGTAATCTTCTGTCGGCACTAAGAATACTGGCCGCGCATTGATTCAACGCGGCGCCGTACACCGTGTGGCGTAGCGATTTCAAATCTCTCAGGTCTGGCATCGGCGGGGCTTTGTCGCTAGAGGTGCGGCAACAAAGGACGCCGACATGCTGAAAACCCGCATCATTCCCTGTCTTGATGTCGCCGATGGCCGCGTGGTCAAGGGCGTGAACTTCGTTGGCCTGCGCGACGCGGGTGACCCGGTGGAATCGGCCAAGGCCTATGATGCCGCCGGCGCGGATGAGATTTGTTTTCTGGACATCCACGCCACCCATGAAAACCGCGGCACCATGTTTGACGTGGTTCAACGCACGGCAGAACAGTGTTTTGTTCCTCTGACCGTTGGCGGCGGCGTACGTACCAAGGACGACGTGCGTGCCTTGCTGCTGGCGGGGGCAGACAAGGTCAGCTTCAACTCGGCCGCGGTGGCCAACCCGGACGTGATCGCGGAATCGGCGGATCAGTTCGGCAGCCAGTGCATCGTCTGCGCCATCGACGCCAAGACCGTCAGCCCCGGAAAGTGGGAGATCTTTACCCATGGCGGCCGCAAACCCACCGGCATCGACGCGGTGGAATTCGCCAAAACCGTTGTCGCCAAAGGCGCAGGAGAGATTCTGCTGACCTCGATGGATCGCGACGGCACCAAGGCGGGCTTCAACCTGCCCCTGACCCGCGCCATCTCGGACGCGGTGGACGTGCCGGTCATCGCCTCGGGCGGCGTCGGCAATCTGGACCACCTGGTCGAGGGCGTCACCGAAGGCGGCGCCAGTGCGGTTCTTGCAGCCTCGATCTTCCATTTCGGCGAATACACCATCCGCGAGGCCAAGGAACACATGGCCGCCGCGGGCATTCCCATGAGGCTGACATGAGCATTTTGCACGATCTGGCCGCCACCATCGAGGCCCGCAAGGGTGCCGACCCCGAGTCCAGCTGGACCGCCAAGCTGCTGGCCAAAGGCCCCGAGAAATGCGCCGAGAAATTCGGGGAAGAAGCCGTTGAAGCCATCATCGAAGCCGTCAAGAACGACAAGGCAGGTCTGACGACCGAGGCTGCGGATGTGCTCTATCACCTGCTGGTGATGCTGGCCGCGCGGGACGTAGTGCTGGATGACGTTCTGGCCGAACTGGCACGCCGCCAGGGCATCAGCGGCATCGCTGAAAAAGCCGCCCGCCCCAAGGGGTAAGCGACAGGGTTTCGTCCTCCCGCCCTACCCTTTATGATCGGACCTCACGGTCCACAGATCGAAGGGCATGAGATGATCCGAGCTTTGGCCATTCTGGCCCTTGTGACGCTGGGCGCGTGTTCGACGCCGCCGTCCTCCTCGGGGGATGAGGTGCAGCGGTTGGCGACCGAAATCCGCAATCTTGGCCCCGACATCGACCCCGAAGAGGCCGACCGCGCCGCCCGTATCGCCTATTCATATACCGCGCAGCTGGTGCAGGAATATGAGATCACCGACCCTCCGCTGATCCACAACGCTAAGGTCAACAAGGGCCTGCGCCCGCGCGGGCTTTGCTGGCACTGGGCCGAAGACATCGAGCGACGGCTGAAGCAGGAAGATTTCCAGACGCTGGACCTGCACCGCGCCATTGCCAATGCGGACAACCCGTTCAGAATCGACCACAGCACGGCCATTATCAGCCGCAAGGGTGAGACGATGTATGACGGCGTGGTACTGGACCCGTGGCGCTATGGCGGGGTGTTGTTCTGGTCTCCGCTGGTCGAAGACACGAAATACGAATGGGTGCCGCGCGACGTCGTTCTGGAGAAGCGCCGGGCAGAACAATACGGTGAGCTGTTACCCTATGTCGGCGGCTAGATCTTGGACGAGATCACGCCGGTGGCAAAACCGCCCATGCGCAGCTCTCCGAACAGGCGTTGATATTCGATCTTGGGGCAGCGGTTCATGACCACATCCACCCCGCGCGCCTGCGCTTTGGCGGCGGCGTCGGGGTGTTCGACACCGATTTGCATCCAGACCGTGCGCAGGTTCGGAAAAGCGGCCAGCGCCTCATCGACAATCGGCGGCACAGCCTCAGAGCGGCGGAAGATATCGACCATGTCCACCGGTTCGGAAATCTCGGACAATGAGGCCCGAACGGTCTGACCAAACAGCTCAGCCCCGGCATGGCCCGGATTGACCGGAATGACCGTAAATCCCTTCAACGACAGATACCGCGCCACGTAATAGCTGGGCCGCACCGGGTTCATCGACACACCCACAACGGCGATCACCTTGGTGCGCTGCAGGATGTCTTTCAGAAAATCGTCAGAATAGTCGCTCATGCGGGCACCCTAATCCGGGTGTCCCAAAGAAAAAAGCGCCCAGGTCGAACCTGAGCGCCAGTTGTTGGAACGAGGGACAGTGAAATGACCCGCGGCAGTTCCGTTCCGCGGTCACTGTGACATTTAGGCATAAGTTGAGAGAAAAAAAGGGGGCGCGCGCATTTTTGTGATGACACGCCGCAAAAAGCGGAGCTCCGCCTATTGTTCGTACAGAATTACGGGCCAGTGCGCCTCGGCCATGCGGATGTATTCGGCCGTTGCTTCGCGCCACATCTCCTCGATCTCGGGCGAGTGGGTCAGGTACAGACGGCCATCGATCACCTGCCATGCCAGCGGGTCAGTGCTGACCAGAATCCCCTTGGCCATAGCATACGCACAATACCCCCCGAACTGGGGTGCAAAGGCGCGCGGATCACGCTCGAACGCCTCACGGTTTTCATCTGAGGCAAAATGCCATTCGGCCCCCTTCCAGACGATCGCATATTGCGGCTGACCAAGTACCGGCGCATCGCCTTTGAAATAGGAGACCGGATCGTACCCTGCCATGGCCGCGCCATCGGCCTCATAAAACACAGGCATTTCCTGCGCTGTCACGGCAGGAGCAATCATAGCGGCGGCCATCGCGCCAAGAAGGAAACGTCGGGTCAGCATAACGGTATTCGAGTTTCAGACATCAGGGTCTCAAGATGCAAGTTTTGCAGCCCAGTGGAACCCCATTTAACGGGGTTGTGATCACCTGTGTCGCCCAGACGCCACGTCAGTCGAAGATGTCCTCGATGACGTCCCATGCCTCGTCGAACACGCGCGAGAACATACTCTTCTTCTTTTTCTGCTTCTTTTTCCTGTTGTTGCCCGCTGCATTTAGGGTGTCACGTCGCGTCTTGCCTCCGGTCAACTTACGCTTGGGCACCATCTTGAGGTCATGCAACGGCGCACCGCAACTGGAACAGCTCAACTCGTGACGTTGTTTTCCCTTCAGGACCAGCGCAGCGCGGGTCCCGCAATAGCAGCAGGTGGCGATTTTGGACGGGCTGGAAATGAGTCTCTCCTGTTTATCTGTGCCTAGAGGCATATAGGGCGAGTGCGGCCGCGTTTGAGACGTTGAGTGATCCAAATCCGCCGGCTGCGTCGATTTTCACCAGCCGGTCAACGGTTTCCTTGGTTTTCTGGCGCAATCCCGGCCCTTCGGCCCCCAGCACCAAGGCGACAGGCTGGTCCAACTTCCCGCCCAGGGCCGATTCGATGGTGTCGTCGGCCTCACCATCCAGCCCCAGCACCAGAAACCCCATGTTCTGCAATTCCACGATCGCATCCGCCAGATTGCGAACCCGCAGATAGGGCTGACGTTCCAGCGCACCGCTCGCAGTTTTCGCCAGCGCGCCGGTTTCCGGTGCCGAGTGGTGCCGCGTGCCGATCACCGCACTGGCCCCCAGAACCTCGGCCGAGCGCAGAATCGCCCCGACATTGTGCGGGTCGGTCACACGATCCAACAGAATCACGCGGGGGTGTTCGCGCCCGATGCAGTTTTCGGCCAGCCCACCCCAGTCCAGCGGCTTGACCTCAAGCGCGGCACCCTGATGGACGGACCCCGGATCAATGGGCGCGGTGAATTTGCGCGGATCGACCATTTCGGTCTCAATCCCAGCAAATTCAATCGCTTCGGCCAGTTTATCGCGCGCGTTTCGCGTCACGATCAGACGCAATTTCTGCCGTTTGGGGTTCATCAACGCATCGCGCACTGCGTGCAGACCGAACAGCCAAACGGTCTCCGCAGCGGCCGCTTTGCGCGCCTGTTCCTTTTCAACGACCCACTTGGGTTTCTTCATTTCTTGGGCCTCCGGGCCGGGAATTCGGTTTCCTGCGTCAAAGCGGTATTTTCCTGTTGACGCTCCTTTAAGGCGCTAGTAATCACGCCTCCACGTCAGGTGCAACGCCTGACAGTGGGCGACAGGCCGCAAGGTGTGGCAGGGGACTGTAACTCCCTCGCGGAGACGCACGCCTGGTTCGATTCCAGGGTCGCCCACCATCTTCCTCAGATGGTGACAAAGTGCAACGGGCCGTTAATTCGGCAGGCATTCCCATTCTGCGACCACCTGATTGCCACGCACCGCCAGCATGGTTCCGAACTGATTCAGCATCGCCTCGCTTTGGGTTGGGCGCAGTATGGCGATATCTCCGGGCGTGACCACGGCCGAGCGCGGCCCGGTCCAGACCTCCTGATTGCTGGAACGGCCAAAAACCGTGGAATATCCGAACCCATCGGGAAAAACAGGCTGTGCCAGAAAATGCCCGCCAAACACCGCGATATCCGTTTTCGTTCGCTTCAGAAAATCCAATCCGGGCAGAGTATTACCAGGCATTGCCTTGAGAATCGGCGTGGCGATGAAAGCTGCGGGCTGAAACTCTTGCGTCGAGGCGTGGTCGAAATCGCTCGGCTTGACCAGAACCGACCCAAAGGCGACCTCGGTGGCGCCATCACCGACCCCATAGGACTGAAAGGTCAGACTGCCACCGGTGTTCAGGCACAGCCCTTCCCCGCCCTTGGGTAAGCTGGAAACCGCGCGCCGATAAGCATCCGCGCTGACCAGAGTGGCACGTTTCTTAAGGAATCCCGGCAGCTTGGCCAGATGCGCTTCATACCCCATCAGGCCCGACAGGCGCGCGTTGGGGTTGGCTTCGATTTCCCGCGCGATATCCGCGATGTTTTCCGGCTGAAACCCTCCGCGATGCAGACCGATATCCACCTCAAGCGACAGGCGAAGGGTGGACTGTCTTTCCGCCGCAAGCGCCAGATAGTCCCGCAAACGCTCCGGCGTGTCGATCAGCCACTGAACGCGCGCCGCAGCGTCCGGGCACGCGGCCAGAACCCGCGCGGCCGAACTGACCGGCAGCGGTTTACCGATCAAGTGATCCGTCTTGGGCTCAGCCTGCAAAAGCGCCAGCAACATCGTCTCGGAAAAGGTCATCAGGCCCGAGGTCGAAATCCGCCCCCGTATGTGGTCCAGCAGGGGCAGGCAGGGCAGAGACTTGGCGACCAGACGGCGATCCAACCCGGCGTCTGAGCCGCTGACGGCAAGGGCGCAGTTCGCATCCAGCCGATCCAGATCGACGACGGTGACCGGCTTGTCCACGCCATGGGCGCGCAGTGTTTCGGACAGGGTTCGCAGGTATTCGGTCATGGTCGAAACAGCTTGGACAAAGCGGGGGTCAGGAACTTGCCACCGGGATCGAGCTGCTCTCGTAATGTGCAGAACCGGTCGAAATCCGGGTACATTCCCGACAACTCTTTGTAGGTCAAACTGTGCATCTTCCCCCAGTGCGGGCGTCCCCCCGCCTCGACAAACAAGGGTTCCAACGCATCAAAATACCGGCGGTGATCTTCATTCGCATCCGTGTGCACGGCAATCGAAACCCGCGGCCCGCCCTGAAACGGAGACAGACAGGCCGTGTCCCCTGCGGTTTGGCGGACCTCGATGGGGAAATAGATATCCTTGTGATCGCGGTGCAGTCGGGTAAGGACCTCTTGCAGCACATCCCCGGCCATGTCAGGCGGCAGGTGATATTCCATCTCGTTGAACCGAATATGCCGATCGCTGCAAAGAACTCGCCAACTTTCCCCGACATAGTCTTCGTCCGATTGCGCAAGCGTCAGCAGCTTCAGCAGCATTCTGCGCACCCCATCGCTGAGCTTACCAGCGTTGCGCGCAAGCTTCAGAACCTTAACGGCGATCATGTCCAGATCACGCGGAGCCGTCCCCTCGGGACCGTCAGACAGGTCGTGGCGTATTTCGACGGATTTGCCGGTAAAGGGGATACAGAAGAATTCAAAGTTTCGGTTCTCAGCCCAGTTCCGGTGCATGTTGGCGAGACTGTCTTGCAGATCAGCCAGGCGCACCCTGCGGCGCAGGTTATATTTTGGCACGACCGAGATTTGCGCCTCGGTCAGCACGCCCAGCATCCCAAGCGTGACTTGCGCCATCTCAAGCGGGATATCATCGGTGGACAGGATATCTCCGCCCGCGCTGATCAGTTTCGCGGCGGTGATTTCGGCGGCAAGACACGGCAGCGTCCGCCCGGTGCCATGTGTCGCGGTCGAGGCCGCCCCGGCCAGAGATTGTACGTTGATGTCGCCGAGGTTGCGAAAAGCCAGCCCCTGCGCGGCCAGCGCCGGAGACAGATCCCGCAGCCGTGCATTTGCATTGACCCAGATCCGGTCACCGTCCCGGTCGCCCAGCGTCGGTAAATCCAGCCTGGACAGGTCCAGAATTCGGTCCCCGCCTGCAACAATAGGCGTGAACGAATGCCCTGCCCCCACAACGCGCAGGCTGGGCGCTTCCGCTATTGTCTGCCGCAACTCGGTAATCGAGTCGGGGCGCGTGATCACCGTATCCGCGCTCTGGTTTCCGGCCCAATTGATCCACATGTGCTGCCTCCTCCGGAAACAGAGGATTGCAGCACATGAAGGTTGAAACAAGTCAAGTTTACAGAGAGTTACCCAACGAAACTTACGTCACGCCGCAGCCGAGCGTTGTGCTGTGACGCGGTTGAACCATTCGGTAACAGCCTCGACGCTTGGCTCAATTTGTTCAGCCGCGTCGCCGGTGAATTCCTGGAACTTTTCAGTGTTCAGGCCGTTCACGCCGACCAGTACCGGGATATCCTGTGCCAGCGCCTCGGCGATCACCGGGCGGAAACCGCGTCCATCAGCCTCGTGCTTGCCGAACTTGTTGATGATCAGCAATTGCGGCGCGTCTTCAAGCGAGTTGGTGACATATCCCACCGCCTGCTCCAGCGCCGCCGGGTCCAGTCGGCAGCCACGCGCATGTTCACCCAGGGACTGTGAGATACGTATGACCTCTCCGTCCGGCAGGACACGTACGTCCATGTCGCATTTGCTGCTGTCGGCGCATTCGGTGTTGGTTTGAACCACACCGGCCAGATGGGCACCGGCGGCTTGCAAATGCGCGGCAACGGCGCTCAGCAGGCGGTCGGTGGCGCCGCGTTCGGTGGTGGTGACATAGGCCAGATACATTGAAAGACCCTCGTATTAAAACTGTGACATTCCAGATAGCACGCATGACCCTGCCCGGCCACTCCCCGCGTTATGGTAACGGGGACAGACCAATCACAGGTGCGTGCAGGTGAAGCAGAACCGCAAAGGCGGCAAGTGAAACCAGCCCGACCCACAGGCTGGGCCAGGGGCGCGGAGCCCGCAACGAAAACCGCGCGGTGTTGCGGGACAGGCGTGTCCATTCGATCCCCATCTCACGCGCCTTGCGGCGGTCGATCAGGGCCATGCCTAGTGCAGCAAATCCCGCAAACAGACCGAACAGGATGACATGGGACAGGCTGCCATTGGCCAGCAAATGCGCCAGTGCCCACAGCATCAGCGCCGCCAGCAAAGGATGACGCGTCGTGCGCAGGATACCGGGATTTTCCGGATCGAATGGGCGGTGCCCCAAGCCCCCGAATGAAAACGGGTTCTGGATCGAGATGCCGGTGACGGCCAGCCAACACACGACCGGCATCACCAGCAGCGGCACCCAGCGCAAAACAGGAAACGGTGGGATAACCTCGACATAGGGCGCCTGCGCGGCGGCAACGATCAGCCAGCCGAGAACAAACAAAGACAGAACCGAATACGCGGCGAAATACGTCCTGCGCCCCATCACCTCAATCAACCGGCCGCGCATCGCGGGCCGCGCCGGAATCATGTGCGTCAGCAGAAATGTGACAAGTGCAGCAAGGAAAAGGCCCCAACCCAGCATGGTAGTCTCCGTAAATGGTGCCCCGGGTTTAGTCCTCGGGCGCTGGACGGTCTTTGTCCGAAGTCAAGTCGAGGGCACAAGCATTATTCGACGCGGAACCAGTGCTTGCAACCCGGCAGCGAACACGCGACCCTGCCGTCGGAGGAGTCTGATGCACCATTTCGACGACATCTTTACCATGGCCGCCAACCGCCACGGCGGGCCCGACGCTTTGGAGTCAAAGCTGAGCAAGCCCAAAAGCGTGGCTGAATTGACTGCCATGCCGGATGATCGATGGCTGTCGATCATCACCAAATGCGTCTTTCAGGCCGGATTCAACTGGAAGGTCATCGAAAACAAGTGGGACGGGTTCGAGACCGCATTTGACAACTTCGATGTGGGCCGCTGTGCCTTCATGGATGATGAGAAGTTCGACGCCCTGCTGCAGGACACCCGCATCGTGCGCAATGGCACCAAGATTGCCACCGTCCGGGACAACGCGGCGTTTCTGCTGGAGTTGCGGCAGGAAGGCGGGGTCGGTCAGATTCTGGGCGGCTGGCCCTCGACCGATTATGTGGGTCTGCTGGCGATGCTGGGAAAACGCGGGTCGCGTCTGGGCGGGGCCTCGGCCCAATACGCCATGCGGTTCGCCGGGCGGGACAGTTTCATCCTGTCGCGCGATGTCACCGCGCGGTTGATTGCCGAGGGCGTGGTCGACAAGGCCCCCAGTTCGAAAAAAGCGATGGCAGCGGTGCAAGAGGCCTTTAACACATGGATGGACCAATCCGGGCGGTCGCTAACGGAAATAAGCCGCGTATTGGCGATGAGCCTGTGAAAATCAGTTGCAGAGCAGGCGCTTCGGATTAGGCTTTGAATATGGCTCGGCGCATTTTGATGACGTTTCTCTTGCTACTCGCCTCCTGCGGTCGCCCGCTAACGGATCAGGAGCGTGCTTTTGCCGGTGCCGTGCAGGGTGAAACGCTGAATCTGGACCGGGTGCGTCTGGTCGAAGGGGCCCCGGTCGCACCGATCACCTTCTACCGCAAGGAACGCCCGCGCCTCGCCTGCCGCGAACGTATCCTGCCGCCGCCGGTCGAGGGCGTCGTGACCGCAAAACCCGCCGCCGTTGCCCTGTTCAACAGGGTCTACTTCACACGCGACTGGTATCTTGAGGACTATATGTCCGACTTCCCCGAGCAGATGAATCTGGTCGCAGCCATGTTGCTGGCGCATGAGCTGACCCATGTCTGGCAATGGCAGAACCGGGAAACCACCGGCTATCACCCGCTGCGGGCCGCTGCCGAACATGGCGGCAACAAGGACCCGTATTTGTTCGATATCGAAACCTCGTCCGATTTCCTGTCGTTCGGGTTCGAACAGCAAGGTGCGATTGTCGAAGAATATGTCTGCTGCCGGGCGCTGGACCCCAAGGCCCCCCGTACCCAGCGCCTGCACGACATGCTGGGTGCGCATTTCGACCTGTCACCCTTGTCGAACCAACCGCGCGAACGCGACATCGTTATCCCATGGAGCGGTGCCGAAATCGACGGTATCTGCCGCTAAGGCTTATTGTCCCTGCAATGTTTGCAGATAGGCGACCAGATCCACAATCGGTTGGCTGGTCAGGATCGGCTGCCCCTCGGGCGTTTTCATCGAAGTGTCCTGGCCATCGAAGTAAGGCCCATAGACCGGCATCGGGCTGCCATGGCTGACCAGCGGGTCGCGCCCGTCGATCCGCGCCACGACGCGGGCGGTTGGAAACACGCCATCTTCTCCGGTCAGCTTGGTCAGATCAACCGGTTGAATCACCAGCACTCCGGCCATCGGGCCGTATCCGGTTGCGTCGATCCCGTGACACGTCGCGCAATAGTGCCGATACAGCTCGGCACCCGTCTCGACATCCTGGGCACCGGCTTGCGACGCCAGCGCCATCACGCCAATTGAAACTGCATTCAGTACCCGTCCGATCATCGCATCCTCCTGCCCTGATTGACATTTACAGGCTTGCCCGAGTGCCAGCTTGCCGCAATGATCCAGATCAACGCAGCAGGAGGATACGGGCAATGACACAATACGCAGCCATCATGCTGGCCGCCGGGATTGGCGTGCCGATCCTTGCGGCGCTGAATGCGGCTTTGGGTCGGTTGATCGGATCGCCGACCACCGCCGCCGTTGTCCTGTTTGCCATTGCCTTTGGAGCCTCGGCGGTGTTGATGCTGCTGTTTCCGGGGTTCGGAGCGCTGTCCAAAGTTGCACAGGCGCCAAAACACCTGTTGCTGGCTGGCGTTCTGATTGCATTCTACGTGCTGTCGATCACCCATGTCGCCCCGCATTTCGGCGTCGGCAACGCGGTGTTTTTCGTGCTGCTGGGGCAGTTGATCAGCACGGCCGCCATCGATCATTTCGGCTTGTTCGGAGCCCAGATCACCCCGCTGACATGGGTGCGCGCGGGCGGGATCGCCGTGATGGCCGCAGGGGTCGCCATCACTCAACTGGCTTAAGCATGCCCCCGTCCAGCCGCAGCTTGCGATCCATCCGCGCCGCAAGCTCCATGTTGTGCGTGGCAATCAACGCCGAAAGCCCCTCGTCCCGGACCAGCGCCATCAGCGCGTCGAACACCTGATCCGAGGTCTCGGGGTCCAGGTTACCTGTCGGCTCATCCGCCAGCAGGACGCGCGGTTTGTTGGCCAGCGCCCGGCAGAAAGCCACCCGCTGCTGCTCACCCCCTGACAGGGCCGCAGGGCGGTGATCCGCACGCGGAGCCACACCTACGCGGTCCAGCAGCGACATCGCCCTGTCCTGCGCCGCCTTTTCGGACACGCCATTGGCCAGCTGCGGCAGGGTGATGTTCTCCAACGCAGTGAACTCGGGCAGCAGATGGTGGAACTGATAGACAAACCCCACATCCCGCCGCCGCAGCGCGGTGCGGGTCCGGTCGCCCTTGCCCGTCGCGCTCTGGCCGGCGATCTCGACCGAGCCCTCATCGGGTGTATCCAGCAGACCCGCGATGTGCAACAGGGTCGATTTACCCGCACCAGAGGGCGCAACCAGCGCCACCGCCTCACCTGCGCGCAGTTCCAGATCTGCACCACGCAGCACCTGGACCTCGCCCGGCGTGCCCTTCAGATAGGTCTTGGCCAGGCCGTTCAGCCGCATCGTCACATCATTCATAGCGCAGCGCCTCAACCGGGTTCAGCCGCGCCGCGCGGCGGGCGGGGAAATAGGTAACAAAGAAGGACAGACCCAGCGACAGACCGATGGCCTTGAGCACATCCGACAGGTGCAGCTCGGCCGGCAAGGCATAGATACCGCGAATGGACGGGTCCCAGACACCGCCGCCCATGACGAAATTCACGAAGCTGAAAATCGGATCGATATAGATCGCGAACAGGCACCCCAGAACCACGCCCATCACCGTGCCGATGATGCCGGTGAAAGCGCCGCAGATGAAGAACACGCGCAGGACTGAACCTTCGCTTAAACCGATGGTGCGCAGGATGCCGATATCGCGCCCCTTGTTCTTCACCAGCATGATCAGACCCGAGACGATATTCATCGCCGCGATCAGCACGAGGATCGACAGGATGATGAACATCACGTTGTCTTCAACCTCCAACGCGCGCAGGAACCCGCCCGACGCATCCTGCCACGTCCAGATCTGGCTGCGCTCTCCCGCGGCTTCAAGGATCGGGATCAGGATCGGGGTCAGCTCTTCGGGGCGTTCAACCATAACCTCGATCTCATCCGCCACACCGTCACGGTTGAAAAAGCTCTGTGCCTGCTCGAACGGCATATAGACCCGCGTGCGGTCGATGTCATAGCGCCCGGCCGAAAACACATAGACCACCCGATAGGCGCTGACGCGCGGCGAGGTGCCGAAGGCCGTTTTCACACCGTTGGGCGAGGTCAGCTTGACCGTATCCCCCACCGTCGCCCCAATGCTGCGCGCAACGCCAGAACCGATGGCGATGACGAACTCCTCATTCTGAAATTCGGACAGGTCGCCTGCGGCCTGCTCGCTTTCGGCGACCCCGGGCAGGTCTAGCAGGTCATCGGGCTGAATGCCGAACACTTCGACGCCGCTGCTGCGATCGCGATTGGTGATCAGCACCTGGCCTTTGACCAGCGGCGCTGCACGGACCACGCCCGGTACCTGTGCGATGCGGTCGGCGACACCGTCAAAATCCTCGATGGTGCGGTCCAGACGCCCCTGCGCGTCCAAGCTGCCTGCGGAATAGACGGTGACATGCGCGTTGGCGCCCAGAATCGTGCCCACGAATTCAGAGCGGAACCCCGACCGCACGGCCAGCGTGGCAATCAGGGCGAACACGGCCAGTGTGATCCCGATCAACGAAATCCACGTCATCACGCTGACGCCGCCTTCAGCCTTGCGCGCGCGCAGGTATCGCCAGGCGATCTTCCATTCGAATGGGGCAAAGGGCGGGGGCGTCTTGGCCATGTCTGCTCCGGTTATTTTGTTCGGCGCGACCCTTTCGGCATTTCACCGGATGGTCAAGCTGGTTATGCGCGCCCTGCTCGGGATCAGCGGACCAGCGGCCTGTTCAGAGCGCGGGGCGGGGCGAATCGCTTCTGAATCCGGGTCGCGCGCTCTGGCAAAAGGAGATGATGAATTCGAAAGCTACACCCTTGGTTGTGACGCGGTTCACAGACAAACCCTGATTGTTTCAGCTATGAAGTCAATATGGCTGTTGCGTGAGGAACTGAACTCAAAATGCAACATTCATTAAGCAATATTATTTCGCCTTTTGCTTATTTTGAGAAACTTTGTCACCCTAGGATTAAGGGGGATACCATTTTAAAGAGCGGGGGTCGCTCATGTTTGTAAAGAGTAATACGGAATTGTTGGACCCTATTTTGGTCCGAAACGCATCATCAGAACTGGATTGCGAGACTGCGGCGCTATTGCGTGCCACGATGCGCCCACTTTTCGATACTGCGGCAAGTTGGGCAAGTTTGACCGATATCCTGAAAGACAAAGGCTATCGCCTGGCGTTCCGTCAGGGGCGGTTGTGCATTACGGATCGCGCAACCGACGCAAGGATTTGCGGTTTGCACTTTCTGGGTTTTGAATTCAGGGAACTGGTAAGACGCCTGGGTCGTCCGATCGTTGTGCCACGCGGCAACAGCGCGGACGGAGACGTTCTGGCGGAACGGCCTGAACCGAAACAAACCTAGAAGCGCGGCCAGTGCTTGACCGCGCGGCACGAGGGTTTTGACAGCCCCGGTTGCCCGGTGGCTTTGACGTCCAGCCTATTTCACAAATCTTGGCGCGGATCTCTGCGGACACCCCATGGGATCAGTCCGCAAAGTAATCCCAGGTTCGCCATGGCTGTAGCCTGCGCCTCAAAGTCACTTTCAAACTGTGCAAGGCAGCGTTCCGCAATTGCGGCCGGTTTCGGGACTGGCGCAGCAGATTTACACAGAACCCAAGCGGCAGCTGACCGATCCGGAACCAATTCAGCATTTCATCTTCGGAATACGTCCGCCCACCGAAGAACGGAGCGTAGTTCTTGCGCCAGCTCTTCGTCATTTCCAGCGCCGTTTTCATCTGATCCGCCGAGACGCCTCCGGGATGGAAAACCGCAATCGGAACCGACAGCATCTGGTATTCGCATCCTGCAAACAACATGCGCAGCACGAGGTCATAGTCAGCCACGATGCGGAGATCCAGATCGTGACCTCCGAAACGGTCAAACACGTCGCGCCGGATCAACATGGAATTGTGGCAGAACGGAATGCGTTGCAAAATCGAATGGACCTTGCGCTCTCGCGACAGGCGCTTGCTTCCATCCTTTTCTACAAAGATGGTTCGCCCAAAACAGAAATCGGGACGGCCCGAACCAATCTCTTCACGCGCCTTTTGCAGACAATCCGGCGACACCAGCAGGTCATCTGAATTGAGGAAGACCACGTACTCGCCCTGGGAAATCTCAACCCCCCGGTTCATGGCGTCATAAAGACTTTTGTCCGGCAAACTTTGAAAGCGGATCGGGACAAAGCTTGGGCGCGCCTCGATCTCGGCGATCAGCTCTTTCAACAGCTCAACCGTCCCGTCGGTGGACGCACCATCCCAAATGACATGCTCGACAATCGCGTCGCCTTGATCCTGGGCGGCCTCCAGTGCCGCCCGTATTGCATCGACACGCCCCTCATCAATGAGGTTGCGCGTTACGGTAATGATGGAAACCGTAGGCAGAGCTATGTCCGATCCAGCCATATCAGGCGCTGTTTGCAAGCTGGTAAATTTCAGCGATCTTGGTCACTGCGGCCTCGGGGCTCAGCTCTTCGCTTTCGCCGGTGCGGCGGCTGGTCAGTTCGACAACACCGTTTTTCAGACCGCGCGGACCGACGGTGATGCGCCACGGCAGGCCGATCAGGTCCATGGTGGCGAACTTGCCCCCTGCCCGCTCGTTGCGGTCGTCATACAGCGGCTCCAGCCCCAGCGCGGTCAGCGCGCCATAGAGCTTCTCACACGCAGCGTCCGCTTCGTCGTCGCCCTGCTTGAGGTTGACGATCCCGCAATGGAACGGCGTCACGCCTTCGGGCCAGATGATGCCCTTGTCATCATGGCTGGCCTCAATGATCGCACCGATCAGGCGGCTGACGCCGATGCCGTGGCTGCCCATATGGACCGGAACCGGCTTGCCGTCGGGGCCTTGCACGGTCGCGCCCATCGCCTCGGAATACTTGGTGCCAAAGTAGAAAATCTGACCAACCTCGATCCCGCGCGCCACGCGGCGACGCTCTTCAGGGACCTGATTGAACAGAGCCTCGTCATGGGTTTCGTCCGTGCGGGCGTATTTCGACGTGAACTCTTCCAGGATGGCCTGACACTGTTCGCGGCTGTCATAGTCAATCTGACGATCACCAAAGGTCAGGTCGGTGACGGCGCTGTCATAGAACACCTCGGATTCACCTGTATCAGCCAGCACGAGGAATTCGTGCGTGTTGTCGCCACCGATAGGACCGGAGTCAGCACGCATCGGGATGGCTTGCAGGCCCATGCGCTCGTAAGTGCGCAGATAGGTGACCAAATGGCGGTTATAGGCGTGCAGCGCGTCCTCTTTGGTCAGGTCGAAATTGTAGCCGTCTTTCATGTAGAACTCGCGGCCCCGCATCACGCCGAAACGCGGGCGGATTTCATCGCGGAATTTCCACTGGATTTGGTAGAGCGTCAGCGGCAGGTCTTTGTAGCTGCTGACATGCCCCCGAAAGATGTCGGTCACCAGTTCTTCGGCAGTCGGCGTAAACAGCATGTCACGATCGTGGCGATCTTTCATGCGCAGCATTTCTTGGCCGTAATCGTCGTAACGACCGGACTCGCGCCACAGGTCTGCCGATTGGATAATGGGCATCTGGATCGCGATGTGGCCCGCGCGCGCCTGTTCTTCGTGGATGATGTTTTCCAGCTTGCGCAGCACCTTGAAGCCCAGCGGCAGCCACGAGTAGATCCCGGCCGCGGCCTGTTTGATCATCCCGGCGCGCAGCATCAGCCGGTGGCTGACGATCTGAGCCTCGGAGGGGTTTTCCTTGAGAACGGGCAGAAAGTAACGGCTGAGGCGCATTGGTGAACCTTTAAAGGTGTGAATTCGACTTCAAAGGTCCTTATTCCAAAGCCCCGCCGGGGGCAATCGGCCAATGGCGATTTTGCGACCTCAGGTCAGTCGGAAATTTGATTGACCCGCCAGTCAGGGTTTTCAATTGTGACGGAAATGTAGAACCCAAGAGGCGCCGATGCAGACCATTCAGGAACCCGCCCGTCAGATCCCCGTAGTTCACCAGACCGACGTTCTGGTCGTTGGCTCTGGCCCTGCCGGGCTGGCCGCCGCATTGGCCGCAGCACGTGCGGGGGCCGAAGTGTCCCTGGTTGACCGCTTCGGCTGCATGGGGGGCAACATCACCGCCGTGGGCGTCGAGGGGTTCGCCTGGTACCGCCATGAACAGACGGTCGAGGCTGGCGGCATCGGTATGGAGTTCGAGACCCGCGCCAAGGATATGGGAGCCGCCGTGCCGGAAAGCCAATCGCTGAGCTATGAGCTGGATAGCGAGGGCTTCAAGCTGGTTGCTGACAAGCTGGTCGAAGAGGCCGGTGTACATCCGATGCTGCACCGTCAGTTTGTCGCTCCGATCATGGAGGGCGACCGGATCACCGGTATCATCACCGAATCCAAAGCCGGGCGCGAGGCGATTTTGGCCAAGGTCGTGATCGACGCCACCGGAGACGCGGATGTGGCCCACCGCGCAGGCGCTCCCACCCACAAGACCGCCCGCGAAGACATGATGGCCGCTTCGGTCATGTTCCATCTGGCAGGCGTCGACAAACGCGCCTTTATGGAGGGCGTCAAGGCCGACCCGCAGACCTACAAGGACTGGGGTGGCGGTGGTGAGTGGAACATCGAGACCAGCGGCAAAGAGGACGACATGTTCTCGCCCTTCGTCAAGAAACCGTTCCAGCAGGCCATCGAAGAGGGATTGATCCCGCCGCATCTGAACACCATCGCGGGCACATGGGGTGCGATGCATGACACGGGCGAGCTGACCTATATGAACCTCATCCATCTGGCCGAGATTGACGGCACCGACCCCGACAGCCTAACCCGTGGCGAGATCGAAGGGCGCCGTCAGACCATGCTGGCGATCGACGCTCTGCGGCGCTACATGCCCGGTTGCGAAAACGCACGACTTCGGAACTTTGGAATGACGATCGGCATCCGCGACACCCGAAAGATCGACGCGGTGTATAACATGACCGAGAACGACGCCCGCCATCAGGGCCGGTTCGAGGATACGATCGGCATCTACCCCGAATTCATCGACGGTTATGGCATCCTGATCCTGCCGACCACCGGGCGGTATATGCAGGTGCCCTATCGTTCGATGCTGCCGAAAGGGATCAAGGGTCTGTTGGTTGCGGGGCGCTCGCACGGGGCGGACAAGGTGGCGCACGCTGCCACCCGCAACATGGCGTGCTGCGCGGTCATGGGTCAGGGCGCCGGGATCGCCGCTGCGCTGTCACTGAAAAGCAATCAGGATGTGCACGAGTTGAACCTTGCTCCGGTCCATACCGAGCTGGACCGTCAGGGTGTGAGGTTTCACTGATGGACCATATCCCAACGATCGACATCGCCCCGCTGCATGATCCCGCCCATGCCGGCTATGGCCAAACCGTCCGACAGGTGATGGACGCCTGCACCGAGATCGGGTTTCTGTCGATCACTGGAACAGGCATCCCACAGGACACGGTCTCTGAGGTGCGCAGCTGCGTGCGAGCCATCTTTGACATCGACGAAAGCGCTAAATGGGATCAGGCCATCACCCGCGAGAACTATCGTGGTTTTATTCCGATGGGGTTCTTCACGCCAAATGACGGCTCGGGTAAGGCCGACAAGTACGAAGGTTACAAGCTGCATTGCGAGACGGATGCGGATGCCCCCATTCGCAAGGACTGCGCGCTCTACGGCCCCAACATCTGGCCGTGCGAGGTGCCCGAAGCTGGCGCGGTGATCCTTGGCTATTGGGAACAGCTGGATCGCGTGGCGGACATGTTGCTTGGCGCACTGGAAGTCGGGTTGAGCCTGCCTTCCGGCCAATTGTGCGATGCGTTCCGTGATCCGATGACCAACATGACGTTGTTGCACTACCCGCCGCAAGCCCCGGATGAAGGCGGATACGGTATCCATCCGCACAAGGACACCGACGCGCTGACGATCATCGCCCCCGATCCGGTCGGCGGGCTTGAGGTCCAGACTCGCGACGGCGGCTGGATCACCCCCGACTGCCCACCGGGCGGCTTTATCGTCAACATCGGCGACATGCTCGAGCTGTGGTCGGGTGGCCGCCTGAAATCCACACCACACCGCGTGGTCAACCGCTCGGGCCGGGAACGTTATTCCTTTCCCTATTTCGCCGTGCCCCGACATGATGTGATCGTTGCGCCTTTGCTGGACCCCCTGCCCGGCTTTGATCGCCCATCCGTGCATTGCGGCCATTGGTCGGCCGAAATTTGGCGCACCAACTGGCCGGACGAAACGGCGGACGCGGCAACCCCCGAACTGGGCACGCTCAGCGACTGAAACGCCGGTTTCCCCGGGTCATGAAGCGCTTGCATCACGACGCTGCATAAGCGAAGAACATCTGCAATAGCCGACAACAAGGGGACAGCCATGGCTTTGCCGGTGAAGGATCAGCTCAGATACTGGGGCATTGCCGCCGCAGTTTTTGTGCTGCTGTTGTGGGCACTTGGCGACGTTTTGCTGCCCTTCGTCATCGGCGGGGCGATTGCCTATTTCCTTGATCCAATCGCGGACCGGCTGGAAAACCTGGGCCTGTCGCGCATGGCGGCAACCGGGATCATCACGATTGTCGGCGTTCTGGGCTTTGTCCTGATGATCCTGATGGTGGTGCCGGCATTGATCACCCAGTTGATCGATCTGGTCGAGGTCCTGCCCAGCCTGTTCAAAGAACTGCGCGGTTTTATCGAACAACGATTCCCGTCTCTGCTGGACAGCAATTCCAGCACGCATCAGGCGCTGGTCTCAATCGGCGAAACACTACAATCGAAAACCGGTGATGTGTTGCAATCTGTCGTTGCATCGCTTGGTTCTGCCATCAACGTCGCGGTTCTGTTGGTGATCGCGCCGGTCGTGGCGGTTTACCTGCTGATGGACTGGGACCGCATGATCGCCCGCATCGGACAGCTGCTGCCCCGCGATCACGCCCCCACGATCAAACGCCTTGCGGGTGAGATTGATGACGTGCTGGCCTCATTCGTGCGCGGGATGGGAACCGTCTGTCTGATCCTTGGAACCTATTACGCGGTGGCACTGATGATCGTTGGCCTGCAATTCGGCCTGATCGTCGGGTTCATCGCCGGGCTGGTCACCTTCATCCCCTATCTGGGTGCCCTGATCGGAGGCACTCTGGCGATTGGCCTCGCGCTGTTCCAGTTCTGGGGGGATTGGGTTCATATCGGGTTGGTCGCTGGTATTTTTGCCTTGGGCCAGGTGACCGAGGGCAACTTCCTGACCCCCAAACTGGTCGGCAGCTCGGTAGGGCTGCATCCTGTCTGGTTGCTGTTGGCCTTGTCGGTGTTCGGCGCATTGTTCGGCTTTGTGGGCATGCTGGTTGCGGTGCCCGTTGCCGCGGCGCTGGGTGTCGTGGCGCGGTTCCTGACCTCGCTCTATCTGGAAAGCCCTCTGTATACCGGCCTTGAAGGGCTGAAACAGGAAGACGAATAAATGCACCGACAACTGAGCTTTGATCTCCCGGCCAAAACCGCTCTGGGCCGCGAGGATTTCTTTGTCTCGCCCGCCAATGCGCTGGCAGTTGCGATGATTTCGGCCACATCCTGGCCCGGCAACAAATTGGTGCTCAGCGGCCCGGCCGGGGCCGGCAAGACCCATCTGGCCCATGTCTGGGCAGCCGAAACCGGGGGCCGGATCATTCAGGCCCGCGATCTGCGGTATGACGACGTGCCAGCCTTGGCCCAAACGCCGATTGCGGTCGAAGACGTGCCGATGATCGCGGACGATCCCGAACAGCAGAAGGTCCTGTTCCACCTGCACAATCTGGTTCTGGCCGAGGGCCACGCCCTGCTGATGACCGGGCGATTGGTCCCAAAGCTGTGGCAGCTGCCGCTGCCCGACCTGCAAAGCCGCATCGAAGGCGCGCATCACGTAGCACTTGATCCGCCCGACGATGCGCTGTTGGGAGCTGTCCTGGCCAAGCTGTTCATCGACCGCCAGCTAAACCCCGGCCCCGAGGTCATTGCCTATCTGGTCAAGCATATGGACCGACGCTTTGAAACCGCAGCTGAAGTTGTGGCGCGACTGGATCAAATTGCCCTCTCGGAAAAGCGCGAAATAACGCGCACTCTGGCAGTCAGAGTATTGAATTCGGACGGAAACGATGTCGAACCAGACAATTGACCCACACCCGGTGATTTCGCAAACTGTGACCGGAACATCTGGAACAGACATGAAACAGACTGTCGAAACCGACATTCCGGACTGGGGGTCTTTCGGTAAACCGTTGTTTGACAACCCCGAAGCCCGCGCCCTGTCGCGTGTCGGCGTTGTTGACGTCGGGTCCAACTCGGTCCGGATGGTGATCTTTGACGGGGCCGCGCGGTCTCCGGCCTATTTCTACAACGAAAAGGTAATGTGCGAGCTGGGGGCAGGCCTGTCCGAGACCGGCCGCCTGAATCCGCGCGGACGGGTGCGCGCGCTGGCCGCGCTGCGCCGGTTTCGGCGTCTGGCTGATGATCTGGGTCTGCCGGGCCTGCATGTCGTCGCCACTGCCGCCGTGCGCGAGGCAAAAGACGGCCCGGACTTCTGCGATGAGGTCAAATCCGAAACCGGCCTGACCGTTGCGGTCATTGATGGCGGAGAAGAGGCCCGGCTGTCCGCGCAGGGCGTGCTGCTGGGCTGGCCCGGAGCCTATGGGCTGATCTGCGACATCGGTGGCTCCTCCATGGAACTGGCCGAGATCGGTGATGGTGACGTGGGCCGCCGGGTAACATCGCCCCTGGGTCCGCTGAAACTGCGCGACATAAAAGGTGGGCGGCGGGCGCGCAAGGCCCAAATCAAGGCGACCATGGAAGAGCTGCGCGGCGAGATGGGTAAGCAGCGTGACCGTCTGTTCCTTGTCGGCGGCAGCTGGCGCGCCTTCGCCCGGCTGGACATGTTGCGCCGGGGTTACCCGCTGAACGTGCTGCACGAATACCGCATGACCACCAAGCAGGTTCATCAGACCATCAAGTTCATCGAAAAGGGCGACCCGGACGAAATGCGCAGCCTGGCTGGTGTTTCCAGCTCGCGCATGGCGCTGATCCCTTATGCGATGGACGTGCTGGCGCGGCTGATCCGGACGTTCAAACCCAAGGACATCGCGATCTCAAGCTATGGCATTCGCGAAGGGTTGCTTTACGAACAGATGCCGCAAATGCTGCGTGACCGTGATCCGCTGATCGAGGCCAGCCGGTTTTCCGAAGCCAAGGACGCCCGCCTGCCTGGGTTTGGCAAGCACCTCTATGACTTTGTGATGCCGCTGTTCAAATCGGCCCCCGAGACGCGCGTGCGTCTGGTCAAGGCGGCCTGCCTGTTGCATGACGTCAGCTGGCGCGCCCATCCCGACTACCGGGCCGAAGTCTGCTTTGACTATGTCACCCGTGCCAATCTGGGCGGGTTGAAGCACTCTGAAAGGGTCTTCATCGGCCTCGCCCTGCAGCACCGGTATCGCAACAAACGCGAAGGCAACAGGTTCGAACCGCTTTACAAGTTGTTGGACGAGAAAGATCAGCGGCAGGCGGAGATTTTGGGCAAGGCCATGCGTTTTGGCGCGATGCTCTGGATGCAGAATGACGCTCCTATGGGGACTTTACGCTTTTATCCCAAGAAACGTCAGCTTGACCTGCTACTGCCAAAGGCAGCACGCCCGTTGTTCAACGAAGTGGCCGAGGCGCGGCTGACGTCACTGGCGAACGCGCTGAGGTCGGACACCCGCGTGATCCTCCGCGACTAAGGGTCAGATTTCCGTTCCTTCGTCCGGTTCTTCTTCCAAGTTTTCCGGGATGTCCGGCTGGTCCTGCAGCGGCTTCTTGCGGATGATGATATCCCCATTGGGCAGAATCTCGGGCGGCTCATAGGCGCTCCAATCCTCGACTTCGCCCGCGAGGTCAGCCAGAGCGGGGCCCATCTGCTCAAAGAACGACTGCATCGCCGGGCCGAACTGGGTGACCAGGCCTTGCAGATCCTCAAGCGCGGGCTCCATTTCCTGCCGCAGCCCCTCAAAGAAAAGCTCGGCCCCCTGCTCCATCAGGGATTTGCCGGTTTCTTCCTCGGCATACGCCGGCAAGGCCAGTGCAACCGTTACCGCACAGATCGGAACAAGATGTTTCATGCCCCAAATATAGGCGGTGACGCCCCATGATGAAAGGTCAGAGGTCGATATCCAATGTCACCGGGAAATGGTCGGATGCCGTCAGCAACGCCTGCTGCAAGTCCGGCAGAGCCCGGAGATCGTCATCCTTGAGCGGGTGCCAGATCCGCCAGACGGGACGCCGGGCGCGCAGGGTTTCACTGATCATGATGTAGTCCAGAAGCGCCTCGAGGTATTCCCCCCCTTCGCGGGCAAACCGGGCCGTGGACGGGGCCGGATCTGCCCCTTTCGCGTGGGGGTCGAACAACCCGGCCAGCAGCAAAATCTCGACCGAGGACCGCCCGAACAGATGTTCGAACTCATCCAGCCCCGGACCGTCGTTCAGATCGCCCAACAGAATGACATGCTCTCCGCCCTCGATATGTGCCCTGACCCGACGAGACAGCCAGACGGCCTGAGCCAGCTGTTTCCGGCGGTTCGCAATTGAAATGCGGATCGCCTCATCCCGCGACCCCGCCCCGTGCGGAGCCTTGGATTTCAGATGCGCGCCGATCAGCCGTACCTGCGCCCCGGTCCGGGTTTGCACCGCCAACTCCATCGGTGGCTTGGAAAAGCGCACGTGATCCTCGGTTGCGTCAATATCGAGGTCGATCTGAAACACCTCGTCGAAACGGGGGGCCGCCCTGTCGCCTGTGATCGGATCATGCCGCACCGTCAGCACGTCAGGATCATACAGCAAGGCCAGTTCCTGATGGGTGTCGTTGGCAAACCCCATCACCGCGTGCGTGGTGCGCAGGTCGAAGGCCTCGGCAAAACTCTGCAACGCGCGGATCGTGTCCTGTGATTTGCCCGAGTTCGGCGCCTCGACGATCAGGATCGCGTCTGCGTCGACCGCCGTCAGAACCTTAGCGATGGCCTCGACCTGCTGTGCCTTGGTGACGTTGTGGCGACCGGACCAGCTGTCATCCACGACCAGATTGTCGTTGCGATCAAACAGGTTGGCGAACCATTCGATATTGTAGGTCGCCAGTCGCATCCTACTTAAGCCCGCGCGCCGTTGATCTCGTCCCAGGCACGGTTGATGTCGATCATCTTCTTTTCAGCCAGACGAATGGCTTCCTCGGGTACGCCACGGGCCATCATGGCATCGGGATGGGTGTCACGCACCAATTGCCGCCAGACCTTGCGAATATCAGGCAGCGGCATGTCACGGGGTACACCCAGAACCGTGTAGGGGTCCTTGGGCGCATCGGGAACAAAGCGTTCGCGCAGGGCGAGGAACTGCGCCTCAGACTGGCCAAAAATGCGGCTGACCTCTTCCAGAAACTCGTTTTCGTTGGGGTGATAGAACCCGTCGGCCATGGCGATGTGAAACAGCCCCTCCATCAGGTCGCAAAGCGTGGTGTTGTCATCTGAAAACATCCGAGCGATCTTGCGGGCATAATCCTGATAGCCGGCAACATCCGTACGCGCCATGTCGAACACACGCGCCGCGCCGGCCTCATCCTCGCGCGCGATCTGGAAGACGTCGCGAAAGGCGGTGACCTCGTCCCGCGTCACCTGCCCGTCGGCCTTGGCCATCTTTGCGCCCAGCGCGATCACGGCAATCGCAAACGCGACCGAGCGTTCGGGCGGCGTGCGCAGTTTCTCAAAAACAGCCGTCAGGCTTTCGCCTTGGGCAAGCGCACTCAGCGCGTCGGATATGCGGGTCCAGATCGACATGAGCGCACCCTAGCGTCCCAAATCGCAACTGTCAGGTGCGACCTATTCGTCGTTTGCAAGAATTTTCTGCATCAGCACAAGATCCAGCCGTTTGCCCCACTTGAACCCGACCTCGGGCATCTGACCAACCTGCGTGTAGCCAATCGCGGAATGAAAGGCGATTGCGCCCGGATTGGCCGAGGAGATTCCAGCGACCAGCACATGCACGCCCTCTGCCCGCGCCGCGTTTTCAAGCGCGGACATCAAGGCCCGTCCCGCCCCCTGCCCGCGCATCTGTGGGGCCAGTTGGATCGTATGCTCGCGGCACTGCGCATAGCCCGGGCCGCCGCGAAAGGGGCCGTAGGTGGAAAACCCCAGAACCTGCCCGTCCTTTTCGGCCACCAGATAGGAGGGGCCGCGGGTTTTGATATCCGCAACAATGACATCCACGCTGCGTTCATCGGTGGTAAAGGTCACCAGCGTATCGCGAATAATCGCGTTGGTGATTTCAGCGATTGAGGGGGCGTCTGAAACCTGCGCCGGTCTAATGATCATTCCAACACGCGCGGGCCATGCGGCGTTTCGAACTCGGCCCGCAAGGCCGCGGGGCCGGTGTCGAACACGACGGTTTCCAATTCGCCCAGCAATCGCGCCAGGCCCAATGCGTCAGGATGATAAACCACAAGGCGCCGCAGGCGGCACCCGCTGTCCTGCAGCATTTGTGCCGGATGCAGATCTCCGTGCCATTGGATGAGGGCGGGAAACAGGTTGTCGAAGGGCAGCCGTCCGTCGGAAGGAACCGCCATTTGCCACCGCAATGCGCCTCGGGCCAGGTCGATGGGTTGCCCGACCTCATCTGGAAAGGCGGAAAGTGTGGCAGCAATATCCGAGACCCGGCAAATCCAGTTGGTCAGACGCGGCGTGCCTGCAAACCGGTCGAGGTCGAACCACCGCGTACGCTTCACTGTGGGCGCCTGAGGGTCGATTGCGATGGCCTCCAGATACAGACCGTCCCGCAACCCCAGCAGACGGTTGTGAGTGCCGAAGGCTTCGTGCTTGCCGCCGTCCTGTAGTGACACACCCAAGGCCTGTTCGACATGGGCTGAGGCTTCTTCGAGCGTCTCGCCCGCGACGGCCAGATGATCCAGTAACATGCGCAGCCTCCTACGAATTGCGACCAGACCCACAAAGGGCCTGGTCGCATGTTTTCGTCAAAGGCGCAGGATCACAAGATTTTTCGTCGAAAATCTTGGTGGGGTCAGCCTTTGGCCTCGCCGATCAAACGCAGGATGTCCTGCGCGGCCTCGGGGATATTGGTGCCTGGCCCGAAGATCGCCTTGACGCCGTGATCATAGAGGAACTGGTAATCCTGCTGCGGGATGACACCACCACAGATCACGATGATATCCTCGGCCCCTGCCTTTTTCAGCTCTTCGACCAGCTGCGGTGCAAGTGTTTTGTGCCCCGCCGCCTGCGACGAAATCCCGACCACGTGCACGTCATTGTCCACCGCATCCTGTGCAGCTTCGGCCGGGGTTTGGAACAATGGTCCAACATCCACGTCAAACCCGATATCGGCAAAGGCGGTGGCGATCACCTTGGCGCCCCGGTCGTGCCCATCTTGGCCCATCTTGACGACCAGCAGACGGGGACGACGACCTTCTGCCTCGGCGAACTCTTCGATGGATTTCTGGATCGCGGCAAAGCCTTCGTCGCCTTCGTAGGCCGCACCATAGACACCGGCCAGAGTTTTCACCTCGGCGCGGTGACGACCGAATTCCTTTTCCATTGCCATGCTGATCTCTCCTACGGATGCGCGGGCGCGGGCGGCCTCGACCGCGGCAGCCAGCAGGTTTCCACCCTCTTGGGCAGCCTTGGTCAAGGCGGCCAGCGCCTGTTGGCACGCAGCCTCATCCCGGGTGGCGCGGATACGTTCCAGACGCGCGACCTGAGCCTCGCGCACGGCGACGTTGTCGACATCCAGAATGTCGATCGGGTCTTCCTGCTCCTTGCGGTATTTGTTGACGCCGACGATCACCTCGTCGCCCCGGTCGATCATGGCCTGGCGCCGCGCCGCACTTTCTTCGATCCGCAGCTTGGGCATGCCGGAAGCGACGGCCTTGGTCATGCCGCCCATCTCTTCGACCTCTTCCATCAGGGCCCAGGCTTTTTCGATCAACTCGCTGGTCAGGCTTTCGACATAGTAAGAACCCGCCAGCGGATCGACCACATCGGTCACGCCGGTCTCTTCCTGCAGCACCAACTGCGTGTTCCGCGCGATGCGGGCCGAGAAATCAGTTGGCAGCGCGATCGCCTCGTCCAGAGCGTTGGTGTGCAGCGACTGGGTGCCGCCCAGAACCGCGCTCATCGCTTCATAGGCGGTGCGGATCACGTTGTTATAGGGGTCTTGTTCCTGCAGCGACACGCCCGAAGTCTGGCAGTGGGTGCGCAGCATCTTGGACCGCTCGGATTTCGCGCCGAAATCTGTCATCACCCGGTGCCACAACGTACGGGCCGCACGCAGCTTGGCGATTTCCATGAAAAAGTTCATGCCGATGGCAAAGAAGAACGACAGACGGCCCGCGAACTTGTCGACGTCCATCCCGGCTTCGGTCGCAGCGCGCACGTATTCGCGCCCATCGGCCAGCGTATAGGCCAGCTCTTGCACCAGGTTCGCCCCGGCCTCTTGCATGTGATAGCCCGAGATCGAGATCGAGTTGAATTTCGGCATCTCGTTCGACGTGTATTCGATGATGTCCGAGATGATCTTCATCGACGGCTCAGGCGGGTAGATATAGGTGTTGCGCACCATGAACTCTTTCAGAATGTCGTTCTGAATGGTGCCGGACAGGACAGACTTGTCATGCCCCTGCTCTTCGCCTGCCACGATGAAGCTCGCCAGGATCGGGATCACCGCGCCGTTCATGGTCATCGAGACCGAGACCTTGTCCAGCGGGATGCCGTCGAACAGGATTTTCATGTCTTCAACGCTGTCGATGGCAACACCGGCCTTGCCGACATCGCCCACAACGCGCGGGTGGTCACTGTCATAACCGCGGTGCGTCGCCAGATCGAAGGCAACTGAAACGCCCTGCTGGCCCGCAGCCAGATTGCGGCGATAGAAGGCGTTCGATTCCTCGGCGGTCGAAAAACCCGCATACTGACGGATCGTCCACGGACGCCCGGCATACATCGTCGCCTTCACGCCGCGCGTGAACGGCCCAATCCCGGGCAGCGAGCCCATATGCGGCAGATCGGCTGTATCGTCCTGCGTATAAAGCGGTTTGACGTCGATGCCTTCCAGTGTCTCTCTGGTCAGGTCTTCCAGTGGACGACCGCGCAGCTCTTTCTCGGCCAGCGCCTGCCAGTCTTTCGTATCGGTCATAGCGATATCCTTTTCTCAATTCGGGTCGCGGCAGGGCATGACCCCCGCGATATGATGTTCGGGATGGCCGATCCGGCCGCGATCAGACGCAAGATTTTGAACGTCTGGTGCAATTCGCCGGTCGCATTCGCCGGCGCAGGGGCTATATTCAATGCAACAGGAGGCCCCATGACACGAACGCTTGCCCTTGTTTTCTCGGCACTATTCCCGCTGGCAGCGATGGCCGCCGACGGGACTGCACCGGCAGAGGACGAATTCGTCCGCCCTGCTGGTGACAGCGAACTCAGCGAGTTTCTCTGGGTCAACCGGCCCATCATTGTCTTCGCCGACACGCCCGCCGACCCGCGGTTCCAGCAGCAGATCGACATGCTGGTCGAGGGCGAAGCAGCCATGCGCGACCGCGACGTGGTCGTACTGACCGATACCGACCCGGCCTCGCGGTCCCCGATCCGGTCGGAGTTGCGGCCACGCGGGTTCCAGATGGTGTTCGTCGACAAGGACGGCGTCGTTAAGCTACGCAAACCGTCCCCTTGGAGCGTGCGCGAGATTGGCCGGTCCATCGACAAGACCCCCCTGCGCCAACGCGAGATTCGCGAACGGCGCGAGGGCGGCTGAGCGCTTTCGCCACGCCCAAGGCCTCCGGCGCGAAACGCCGGGGACCCAGTGCGATATGGCAAAAGCGCGGTCATGATCACTCGAACTCGATGATCACATCGTCCACGGCGAGGCTGTCGCCGGGGCCTGCGTTGATCTTGGCGACGGTGCCCTTCTTCTCGGCGCGCAAGATGTTTTCCATCTTCATCGCCTCGACGGTGCACAGCGCCTGACCTTCCTGCACCTCCTGACCCACTTCGACGTCGATCTTCACGATCAGGCCGGGCATCGGGCAGAGCAGCATTTTCGAAGTATCGGGCGGCAGCTTCTCGGGCATCAGCCTGGCCAGTGCGGCCTGATGCGGACGGCGCACATGCACTTTCAGGTCCGCGCCCCGGTTGCGAATGCGGAACCCGCCCGAGATTTTGCCGACCTTCATGACCAGCGGGCTGCCGTCCACATCAACGACGGCCAGCTGATCGCCCGGGGTCCAATCCGACACAACGCGCAAGCTTTCTCCGTCGGCAAACTTGACGGTCGCGCCCTCTTTGTCGGCCTTGACCTTGACGTCGAACTCCTGCCCCTGCAGCGCCACGTTCCAGCGCTTGCCGACCTTGCGTTCGTGATTGTCCATACGGCCTGAAACACGCGTGCGACGGATCTCGGCCACACGGTACATCGCCGCGCAGGACGCCGAGATCCGGCGCAGATCAACTGCGGACAGCTCAACACCTTCGAACCCGTCCGGATATTCCTCGGCAATGAACGCAGTCGTCATGTCGCCGCTCACGAATTTCGGATGGTCCATCACAGCGGACAGGAATGGCAGGTTGTGGCCAATACCTTCCACCTCGAAACTGTCCAGCGCCACGCGCATCGCTTCAATCGCCTGCTCGCGGGTCGGGGCCCAAGTGCAAAGCTTGGCGATCATCGGGTCGTAATACATGCTGATCTCGCCGCCCTCGTAGACGCCGGTATCGTTACGAACTGCAGCGTCGCCTTCGGGCGCGTCACCCTGCCATTTGCCGTTGACCAGCATCGGGCCAGCGGCCGTTTCCTGCGGCGGGCGATAGCGGGTCAAACGGCCGATCGATGGCAGGAAGCCACGATACGGGTCCTCGGCATACAGACGGTTTTCAATGGCCCAACCGGTCAGGGTCACGTCATCCTGAGTGATCGTCAGCTTCTCACCCGCAGCAACCCGGATCATCTGTTCGACCAGATCGACACCGGTGATCAGTTCGGTCACCGGGTGTTCCACCTGCAGGCGGGTGTTCATTTCGAGGAAGTAGAAGTTCTTCTCACCATCGACGATGAACTCCACCGTACCGGCGCTGGCATAGTTCACCGCCTTGGCCAGAGCGACCGCCTGTTCCCCCATCGCCTTGCGGGTCTCGGGGTCAAGGAACGGCGACGGTGCCTCTTCCACAACTTTCTGGTTCCGGCGCTGGATCGAGCATTCGCGTTCGCCCAGATAGATGCCGTTGCCGTGGCTGTCACACAGAACCTGAATTTCGATGTGACGCGGCTGGGTCACGAATTTCTCGATAAAGATCCGGTCGTCACCGAACGAGTTCGCGGCCTCGTTTTTGGAGGATTGGAAACCCTCACGCGCCTCGTCATCGTTCCACGCGATCCGCATGCCTTTGCCACCGCCACCGGCGCTGGCCTTAATCATCACCGGATAGCCGATGTCGTTTGAGATTTTCACGGCCTCATCCGCGTCCTCGATCAGGCCCATGTATCCGGGAACCGTCGAAACGCCCGCATCCTGAGCGATCTTCTTCGAGGTAATCTTGTCCCCCATGCTTTCAATCGCGCCAACCGGGGGGCCGACAAAAGCCACGCCTTCGGCTTCCAGCGCCTCGGCGAATTTCGAGTTTTCGGACAGGAAGCCATAGCCGGGGTGAACCGCCTGCGCGCCGCTTTGGCGGATAGCGTCCATCACCTTGTCGATCACGATATAGGACTGGTTCGCGGGCGGGGGACCGATGTGAACGGCCTCATCCGCCATCGACACGTGCAACGCGTTTCTGTCCGCGTCCGAGTATATGGCAACGGTGCCAATGCCCATTTTACGAGCGGTCTTGATGACCCGGCAGGCGATCTCGCCCCTGTTGGCGATCAGGATCTTGTTGAACATGGAACGTCCTTTGTCTTGGTGTTCTGGAAACGCAAAACGCCGCCGCAGGGCATGAACCCCGCAACGGCGTATTGCGCGATGACGGTCGGGGCGACGGGCGCCCCGCAATTTACGTTAGTAGCAGTTCTTCTGCGTCTTGCAGTAAAGCACGTTGCCGGCGGCACCGACTGCCGCTCCGACGAACGGATCGGCCCCCAGGACCGCCGAACCCAGCGCCCCTGCGCCACCGCCAAGCAAGGCCTGTTCGCCGGTCGAGTCGCCACAGGCCGCAAGCCCCGCGCAGGTCGCAACTGCCAGGATGAGTTTTGAGATTCGCATACGCTCTGCCCCTTTTGGTTTTTTGATGCGTCGGGGCGCAGATGGCGTAAGCGGGGGTTGTTATTCAATAACAGCCCCCAAAAATCTGCATTTTGCGCAGATTTATGCCGCTTTAAGCGCAGAACACGCTCAAAGAAAAACGCGGGCGAGGTTTTGTGAGTTTCACAAACCTGCCCGCGGAAGGAAGGGGTACGGAATAGTAGGTGCTTGTGCGGCGCAGGCAAAGTAGAGCCGCACGGCCCGTTCACATTGCACGGCACAATAACGGCCGCAAACAAAGTATTGTTTCCAAGCGAGATTCCGGCTGGAATTCGCCCATACGCTGAATCTGCGCGCAGAATTGCGCCGACACCCTGCACCGCCCGGCGCGCGATACCGACCGCCCACCCTGTCACATTAGCGTTACAAAACTCACTATCGATCCGCGTTTCTGCATGTGCATCATCACGGCTTGTCACGACCCAAGGCAGCAAAATTTCGTTCGCAACCGTATGGTTAACCGATCTGTTCACCCAGTTGTGAAATTCATCGTGCCCTCGCACAATTTTCCTTGAGAAATCAAGCCATTTCCGTCCCGTTCTCGTGATTTCCCACGCTGACATTTGCGTGAAACCTTGCCCGTGCACTTCTGCACACAAGGGAACACCCACATGATTATAAAGAGAAAAAAGGCATTCCTGCTTGCTGCCTCTGCTCTTGGCGTGTCCGGCACGCTGGCCTTTGCTCAGGATGCCGAGACCCAGGCCGAACTGGATGCGTTGCGTGCCCGGATCGAAGCGCTGGAATCCACAGGGCCAGGCGCCACGCCCGGGGAATTCAGAATCGGCAACACCACTCTGGACGTCTACGGCTATGTCAAAGCCGACTTCTTTTATGACTTCGAGTTCGACCAGGGCGACACCGCATTCGTGAACGTCATCGGTGAGCCCTCGGCTGCCACTGACGGCACCTTTGGCGCCACTGTACGTCAGTCGCGAGTCGGTTTGCTGACCACCACACCCAGCGCCATTGGCGATATTGGCGGTCAACTGGAGGTTGATCTTTTTGCGTCGAACGGCACCGCCGAATTTCGACTGCGCCACGCCAATATCCGAATCGGGGACACTTGGCTGATCGGTCAGTACTGGACCAACTTTCAGCCGCTGGACACCTATCCGACCTCGGTCGAATTCAACGGCCCCGTTGGTATTGCCTTCGCCCGTGTACCGCAGGTCCGCTACACCAACAGTTTCGGGACAAACACGTCCTTTGCCGTTTCGGTCGAAGAAAACGTCGGTGGGTCGAATTCGGATGATCCGGTGCTGACTGCCTCGGCAGAGTTCAATGACGGCACCTATATCGCCCGCGCGTCGGCCCTCTATGGCAAGGCCGAAGGTGGCGGGGTCGAGGTAGACCAGACCGGCTTTACCTTGTCCGGATCGGTGCGCCCATGGGCGGGTGGCCTGTTTCAGGTCAACTACGTGACCGGCGAGGCGCTTGGCCCCTATCTGATCGGCCTTGGTGATGCCGTTGTTGGCGGTCAGGCCAACGACGTGGACGGCTACACCATCGAATTCCGGCAGGACCTTGGGGAAAAGTGGAATGTCGGCATCGCTTACGGCAAGGAAGATTATGACCTGCCCACCTCGACCGGCACGTTGTCCTTTACCGAGCTGGAGACGATACACGTCAACGCCTTCTACCAGGCAACGGAGAATCTGACGCTGAGCGCCGAGTACATCTATGGTGAACGGAACGACGAACCTACAGGCCGGACCTTTGACGGCAACCGTGTTCAGGTCGCCGCACAACTGAATTTCTGAACGCACAGAACCACCCTGCCCGCGACCGGGCAGGGTTTTTTCCGAAGGTACCTCCGGATGGATATGTGCGACAGCGGTCTGCACGGCTCAGCGCACCCCGTCGAAGATATCGGGGAACGACATCCGCGCCGCATCCACATCGATCACCAGCAGCGCGTCATAGCTGGCCGGATCAAACGGATCCTCAGCCGGAATCACTTCACGCTCGAACAGCCAGCTCAGGCGGCCGGCGTCCAGATTGCCACGCTCGAATGGCTGATCCCCGAAGGTCTGCCACAGCGCTTCCATGAATGCCGCATCCGCACGACGGTCGGCGGGTTTGCGATCGCGAAACCGCTCGCGCCGCGTAATCGGTGTAACCCCTTTGGGGTTGGCCCGGCGAATGGTGAACTGGAAATCCGTCCCCGGAAGGCGTCCGGGAAAACCGCGGTGCTTCAGCATGTCGGCACCTCACTGTTCACAGTAATCAGGGAAGCAGAGACGCCCCCAAAAGCAGACGGAATCATATCGCGCACCTCCAAAGCCGCATGGGTGTTCAGAAACGCTCTGAGGTGGTGAAAACGGGGTTTCATGGTCAGAGCCCCTCCCAGATACATTGGGATTGCTCCAACCGGTAGGCTTCAAAGAACTGAGTGGCATCAGGTTCAGATCGACCGAATTCGACAGGCCTGTCAGACAGCGAGATCACAACACGTGCCGGATCAAGCTCGTGATGCGCCACATAAGCAACCGCGAGGGTCTGGCAAAGGTGCTGCATGTCGCTCGAGGCGACGTCATAACCAATGCGCCCAGCAGTGTAACCGATCTTGGGCGCGACGAAACGGAACCTGACCCACAACTCGCCCGGGTTGTTGTCCAACAGTACATCGCTCAGATGCACGGGCTGCCCCGAGGGAACAGGCAACAGGTTGTCGGCTTGCGCAACAGCAGTAGATGACCATCCGAGACACATCAGAATAAAGGCGCGACCCCAGCCCCGGTTGACGCGGGCTCCTCTCTCCGGGGTCGCGCGCGCATGGCTTGTGGCCCGCGCTTTTCTATGTCTGATACGGTCAGTCATCTATCAGCTTTAGTCTCAAAGTCAAACTTGGATCCGACAGTCACGCTATGATCCGCCTAAGGAGTGAACTCTGCCAGGCGGATCATTCGAGCCCCCCCTTACAGCGGGATGTTGTCGTGCTTCTTCCACGGGTTTTTCAGCTGCTTGTTGCGCAGGCTGGCAAACGCGCGCGACACACGGCGACGGGTGGATTGCGGCATGATCACCTCATCGATGAATCCACGCTCGGCGGCGACGAAGGGGTTGGCGAACCGGTCCTCGTAATCCTGCGTGTGCTGCGCGATCTTTTCCGCATCGCCCAGATCGGCGCGGTGGATGATCTCGGTCGCCCCCTTGGCACCCATCACCGCAATCTCAGCGGTGGGCCAGGCATAGTTGAAATCGCCGCGCAGGTGCTTGGAGGCCATAACGTCGTATGCACCGCCGTAAGCTTTACGAGTGATCACGGTGACCTTTGGAACGGTGGCTTCACCATAGGCGAACAGCAGCTTGGCGCCGTGCTTGATCACACCGCCATACTCCTGCGACGTACCCGGCAGGAAGCCCGGCACGTCCACCAGCGTCAGGATCGGGATCTCGAAACAGTCGCAGAAGCGCACAAACCGCGCGGCCTTGCGCGAGCTGTCGATGTCCAGACACCCGGCCAGAACCATCGGCTGGTTGGCCACAACGCCCACGGTCTGCCCTTCCAGGCGGATGAAACCGGTAATGATGTTTTTGGCGAAATCCTCCTGGATTTCGTAGAAATCGCCCTCATCCGCCACTTTGGTGATGAGTTCCTTCATGTCGTAAGGCGTGTTCGGGTTGTCCGGGATCAGCGTGTCCAGCGAGGTCTCGACCCGATCAGGTTCGTCAAAGAACGGGCGCACCGGAGGTTTCTCGCGGTTGTTGAGCGGCAGGAAATCGACCAGACGGCGCACTTCGGCCAGCGCCTCGACATCGTTTTCGAACGCGCCATCGGCGACCGATGACTTCTTGGTGTGGGTCGACGCCCCGCCCAGTTCCTCGGCGGTGACAACCTCGTTGGTGACGGTTTTCACAACGTCGGGGCCGGTCACGAACATGTAGGACGTGTCTTTGACCATGAAGATAAAGTCGGTCATTGCCGGGCTGTAAACAGCGCCACCGGCACAGGGGCCCATGATCACACTGATTTGCGGCACCACGCCCGAGGCCATGATGTTGCGCTGGAACACCTCGGCATACCCCGCCAGCGAGGCTACGCCTTCCTGGATTCGCGCACCGCCCGAGTCGTTGATTCCAATGACCGGCGCGCCGTTCTGGATCGCCATATCCATGATCTTGCAGATTTTCTGTGCATGGGTTTCCGAAAGCGAGCCACCAAACACGGTGAAATCCTGACTGAACACATAGACCATCCGGCCGTTGATCGTGCCCCAGCCGGTGACCACGCCATCGCCTGCAGTCTTTTGTTTTTCCATCCCGAAATCGGTACAGCGGTGGCTGACGAACATGTCGAATTCTTCAAAGCTGCCTTCGTCCAGAAGCAGTTCGATCCGTTCGCGCGCGGTCAGCTTGCCACGCCCATGCTGCGCGTCGATACGCTTTTGCCCCCCGCCCATCCGGGCATCGTTGCGGCGGTCTTCAAGCTCGGTAAGGATGTCTTTCATGGCGCTCATTCCCTGTGAGATTTCGGGCGACACTATACGCATACGCATCAGGTCCAAAGCATCTTTCGGCAAATTTGCAAACTTACCGCAACAAACTTCTGGAAAACTGTAAATTTGCTAAGTATCATCGTGAAACGCAGTCTTGGATAGCATTCCCTGAAACGGCCACTATACCTGTGAACCATGCAGTTCAGTTCATCCCGGGCGCACCGCTCGCCCCCTACGATCTCAACGCTGGTTTTACTATCTGGGCTGTCCGCGCTCAGCCTGAACCTGTTCCTGCCAAGCCTGCCAAACATGGCGCTGCATTTTCAGACTGACTACAAAGTCATGCAGCTGTCGATTGCGCTGTACCTTCTGGTCAATGCAGTACTGCAGATTCTGATCGGCCCGATTGCGGACAAGGCCGGGCGCCGCCCTGTCATGCTGTGGGGGCTGTCGCTGTTTCTGATCGCCACGCTGGGCTGCATCTACGCCCCGAATATCGAAGTATTTCTGGCCTTCCGCATGTGCCAGGCCATTGTGGTGGTGGGCATGGTGCTCAGCCGGGCGGCGGTGCGCGACCTGTACGATCAAGATCAGGCCGCCTCGATGATCGGCTATGTGACGATGGGCATGGCAGTAGTCCCCATGATCGGTCCGGCGATTGGCGGCCTGCTGGAAGAGAGCTTTGGCTGGAAGGCCAATTTCTGGCTACCCTTCGCACTGGGCGCGATGACGCTGGCACTGACCTATGTCGACTTTGGCGAAACTTCAGCCAAAAGCGGCAAGACACTGATACAACAATTCCGCGAATACCCGGAGTTGCTGCGCTCACCCCGGTTCTGGGGCTATTCGCTGTCCTCCGCTTTGTCTTCGGGTGCGTTTTTCGCCTATCTGGGTGGAGCACCCTTTATCGGCACCGAACTCTTCGGCCTCAGCGCCGCTCAGGTCGGTATCTATTTTGGCGCGCCCGCCGTTGGGTATTTCTTCGGCAACTTCTTCAGCGGGCGCTATTCGGTCCGGTTTGGCGTGAACCGGATGGTGTTCTGGGGATGCTGGCTGAACGCAATCGGCGTCGCCCTGTCGGCCATCCTGTTTCTTGCAGGCTTCGGCACTGCGCTCAGCTTTTTCGGCTTCATGACCTTCGTGGGCATCGGCAACGGCATGACAATCCCCAATGCCACTTCGGGCGCGCTGTCTGTGCGGCCCCATCTGGCCGCCACCGCCTCGGGCCTGAGCGGCGCAATCATGCTGGGCGGCGGTGCTGGCCTCAGCGCCCTGGCCGGAGCCTTGCTGACCCGCGAAACCGGTGCGATGCCACTGCTATGGCTTATGCTGGCCACATCCGTCCTGGCAATCTGTGCCATCGCCTCGGTCATAAGACGCGAAAGACATCTGGGCCTGTAACACGACTTGCACCGATCGGTTTGCAAAGTTAGCCTGCAGCGACAGAAAAGTTGCAAAGGCACGCCATGGCCACCCAAAAACTTTATGCCGGTGCAAAGCTGCGTGAAATGCGCACGCGCCTGACCCTGACGCAAAAGGAATTCGCCACGAAACTGGGGGTTTCGCTGCCCTACCTGAACCAGATGGAGAACAACAACCGGCCGATCTCGACCACGGTTGTCCTGGCGCTGGCACAGGAATTCGGCATGGACGTAACCGAGCTGAGCACCGGCGACAGCGAACGTCTGGTCTCGGATATGCGCGAGGCGTTGGCTGATCCGGTTTTCGACGACATGCCGCCGCTGGCCGATCTGCGTTTAACGGCCTCGAACGCTCCCGCGCTGGCCCGTGCCTTCATCGCACTGCACAGAACCTACCGCCAAACGCACGAACGGCTGGCTTCGCTGGACGAAGCACTCGGTCGTGAAGACGCACAGATCCAGGCCAGCCCGTGGGAGGAAGTGCGCGACTTTTTCCACTATTGCGACAATTACATCGACGCGGTCGACCGCGCGGCTGAGCGATTTTCTCAACGAGCCGAAGAGGCCGGAGGCATTCGCGCTGCAGCCATAAACAGCTTGGGAGAGCGTGGCATTCGGGTGCAGTTCGTGGACATTCCCGAAACCCGAAAATACGACGCCGACAGCAAAACGCTGAAACTCTCGTCGCGCACGGCACCGCAGACGCAGGTGTTTCAATTGCTGCTACAGGTGGCGCTGATCAGCCAGGACAAGCTGCTCGAAGCCACGCTGGATTTTGCCAAGTTCCAAAGCGACGAGGCCCGCGCCATCGCCAAAATCGGCCTGGCCAATTATTTCGCCGGGGCTTCGCTGATGCCCTATGATGTGTTTTTGGCCGCCGCACAGGATTACCGGCACGACCTGGAACTGCTCAGCAATCGGTTTGGCGCATCCATCGAACAGATCGCACACCGACTTTCGACGATGCAGCGCCCCGGCGCCAAGGGTATCCCGTTTTTCTTCGTGCGCGTCGACCAGGCGGGCACCATCACCAAACGCCACTCGGCCACGCGCCTGCAATTTGCCCGCTTCGGCGGCGCCTGCCCCCTGTGGAACGTCCACCGCGCCTTTGAGACCCCAGGCCATTTCTTGCGGCAACTGGCGGAAACACCGGACGGCGTTCGCTATATCTCACTGGCAAGGGATGTATCGAAATCAGGCGGCTCTTACGGCGCGCCCGTACGCCGCTATGCCATCGCATTGGGGTGTGAGGTTCGGCACGCAGAGGCTCTGGTCTACGCCGACAACCTCGATATCAACAACGCAAGCGCATACGAACCCATCGGCATTTCCTGCCGCATCTGCGAGCGGCAAAACTGCCACCAGCGATCAGTTCCACCATTGGAACGCCGCCTGGCCATCGACGCCCATACCCGCGGCACCCTGCCCTATGAAGTCACCTGATCTTCACCTGGCTTGAAAACACCTCGGGCGAGTCGCGGCCTGCCGCGACGGGGGCAGAGCCCCCGCCCTTTTGCCTCAGGCCTTCGACAGGATCGACCAGATTTCATCCTTCAGCGCAGCGCGCTTCTTGCGCAACTCGCCTTCGGCCAGATCTTCCATCGGCTCAATATTGGTTTCCGCGCGGTGAACGACGCGGTTGACCTCGTGATACTCATCCGCCAGCCGGGCAAAATGCGCATCCGATTGCTTGAGCTGGCTCATCAGTTCGACTTTATCCGGAAACTCTTCGGCCAGTTCATGCGGGGTGTGGGACATTCCTGTTCGCTCCTAAAATATGTCGTTGCGATTCAGGTCTATAGATATTTCTCACACCCCGCTTTGACGCGGATCAAATCACCGCTGCGCAGTCGCCCATGCCGGGTGAATCCACGGGCGATCATTGGCCATTGGCAAGGCGTCTTTGCCCAGCAGGTGATCCGACATCTTCTCACCCACCATGATTGACGGCGCGTTGAGGTTGCCATTGGTGATCTGCGGGAAGATCGAACTGTCAGCGACCCGCAGCCCGTCCACACCGATCACCCGACCTTCAGGGTCAACAACCGCGCTCTTGTCGTCGGCACGGCCCATGCGGCAGGTGCCACAGGGGTGATAGGCGCTCTCGGCATGTTCTGCGATAAAGCCGTTCAGCTCTTCATCCGTCTGCACGTCGACACCCGGCTGGATTTCCTTGCCCGCAAAGGGTTTGAATGCGTCCTGCCCGAAAATCTCGCGAGTCAGGCGGATACATTTACGGAAATCCTCCCAGTCCTTTTCATGGCTCATGTAGTTGAACCGGATCACCGGCGCATCCTCGGGCCTGCCCGAGCGCAGCGTGACCGCCCCGCGCGATGGCGAGCGCATCGGTCCTACATGCGCCTGGAACCCATGCCCCTCTGCTGCGGCTTGGCCGTCGTAACGCACAGCGATGGGCAGGAAGTGATACTGGATGTCGGGATACTCCACACCCGGGTTCGAGCGGATGAAGGCCGCGCTTTCGAACTGGTTCGACGCCCCAAGACCGGTTTTCGTGAACAACCACTGCGCCCCGATCAGGCCTTTGCTGACCAGATTCCAGTGCTTATACAACGTGATCGGTTGCAACGAGGCCTGCTGAATATACAGCTCCAGATGGTCCTGCAGGTTCGCGCCCACACCGGGGCGGTCGGCCACAACATCGATCCCGTGCTCGGCCAGATGCGCCGCAGGACCGATACCTGACAGCATCAGCAACTTGGGCGAGTTGATTGAGGAGGCAGCCAGAACCACCTCGCGCTGGGCGCGGATGATCTCCTTTTTGCCACCACGGATCAGCTCAACGCCGGTCGCACGGCCATTTTCCATGACCACACGCGACGCCAAGCCGCGCACAACTTCGCAATTTTCACGCTTGAGGGCAGGCTTCAGGTAGGCATTTGCCGCCGACCAGCGCCGTCCTTTCCAGACGGTCTGCTCCATCGGGCCAAAGCCCTCCTGCTTTTCGCCGTTGTAGTCGCCAGTGACCTCATAGCCTGCCTGCTGGCCGGCATCGACGAAGGCCTGGAACAGAGGGTTCTCACGCGGGCCGCGCGACACGTGCAGCGGGCCGTCTTTGCCGCGCCACTCGGGATCACCACCATGGCCGCCATCATGCCATGTTTCCATGCGCTTGTAGTAGGGCAACACGTCCGCATAGGACCAGCCATCCGCGCCCATCTCAGACCAAGTGTCAAAGTCGCGCGCGTGGCCACGCACATAGACCATCCCGTTGATCGAGGACGACCCACCGATCACCTTGCCGCGCGGACAGGCCAGACGGCGGTTGTTCAGATGCGGCTCGGGCTCGGACTGATAACCCCAGTCATAGCGCGCCATGTTCATCGGATAGCTCAGCGCGGCGGGCATCTGGATGAACGGCCCGGCATCGGTGCCGCCATGTTCGATCACCAGAACCGAGGCCCCGGCCTCGCTCAGGCGAAAAGCCATCGCGCAGCCTGCGGACCCTGCGCCAACGATGACGAAATCTGCTTCCATATTCAGGTCTCCATAGCCTGCCGAACCCCGATTGAAACTGTTCGGCGGGCGTATTTTCAAAAGGTGAAGAGGTTATTCGCCGCGCGGGAAACGCTGGCTTTCCTCAACGGTGTTCAGATCCATGTGATTGCGCATGTAGCGTTCGGACGCTTTCTGCAGCGGTTGGTAATCCCACGGGTAATAACCACCCTGCCGCAGCGCCTCGTACACGACCCAGCGGCGGGCCTGGCTGGCGCGCACGTCGGCGTCGAATTGGTCGAGGTCCCAGCGGGCTTCGGATTTCGCGCGCAGGGATTCCAGCGTTTCGGCATGAGCGGGGTCTTCGGCAAGGTTGACCTGCTCGTGCGGGTCGGCCTCAACGTCGAACAGCTGATCGGGATCCAGCGCGCAACGGTTGTACTTCCACTTACCGTAGCGCAACGAAACCAGCGGGGCGTAGGACGCCTCGGCCGCGTATTCCATTGCCACCGGCGCGGTCCGCTCGCCCCCTTGCGCCAAAGGCACGAGGTCTTCGCCGTCCGTCCATGGTGCAATCTCGGCCATGTCCACACCCGCCAGCGCGCCCAATGTGGGCGTTACATCTATCGTCGAAACCGGCGTATCAATGCGCCCTGCAGGCATGTCAGGCGCCGAGATCATCAGCGGCACACGCGACGAACCTTCGAAGAAGGTCATCTTGAACCACAGACCACGCTCACCCAGCATATCGCCGTGATCCGAAACGAAGAGGATGATCGCCTCTTGCCGAGTGGTTTCCAGAACCTCGAGAATCTCTCCGATCTTGTCGTCCAGATATGAGATATTGGCGAAATACGCGCGGCGCGATTTGCGAATATCTTCTTCAGTGATGTCAAAACTGCGCCAATCGTTGGCATCGAAGATGCGTTTGGAATGCGGGTCCTGATTGTCATAGCCCAGGTCCGAGACCTCGGGCAGCAGGTGTTCGCAATCCTCATACAGGTCCCAGTATTTCCGGCGCGCCACATAGGGATCATGCGGATGAGTAAAGCTGACGGTCACGCACCAGGGGCGGTCATCATTGCCGCGCGCCAGATCATACAGCTTGGCCTTGGCGTTGTAGGCAACCTCGTCGTCATACTCCATCTGGTTCGAGATTTCGGCCACACCCGCGCCGGTCACCGAGCCCATGTTGTGATACCACCAGTCGATCCGCTCACCCGGCTTGCGGTAATCGGGGGTCCAGCCGAAGTCGGCGGGATAGATGTCGGTGGTCAGGCGGTCTTCGAACCCGTGTAACTGATCAGGGCCGACGAAATGCATCTTGCCGGACAGGCAGGTGTAATAGCCCGCGCGGCGTAGGTGGTGCGCATAGGTGGGGATGTCGCTGTTGAACTCAGCGGCGTTGTCATAAACGCCAGTGCGCGAGGGCAGCTGACCGGACATGAAGCTCGCCCGCCCCGGCGCACACAACGGCGACGCCGTGTAGGTATTGGCAAATCGTGTCGACCGTTCCGCCAGCTTTTTCAGGTTCGGTGCATGCAGCCAGTCTGCGGGACCGTCGGGAAAGAGGGTACCGTTGAGCTGATCCACCATCAGGATCAGAATGTTGGGTTTTGTCATTTTTCAGCCTCGAGCAGAGTGTTGAGAACACGCATCGCGTGATCCACCGCCAGTTGGGGTTCCTCAGGGGCGCTGAGCGCAGCGCGAATATACAACCCGTCGATCAGCGCGATCATATTCTCGGCGGCTTCGACCGGGTCGCTCAGCAACGGGCGCAAAGCGTCAACCAGATTGGACCGGAGGCGCGCCTGATAAATCTGCCACAAACGCAGGGCGTCTTCGTTTGTTTGGGCCAGAACGTAAAACGTCATCCATGCAGAGATGACGTCAGGCGTAAAACAGGATGGTGCAAAGCAGGCGCGGATGATGGCCTGTGCCCGTTTCTTTGGCGTGGCTGTCTTCAGCTCCCCCCGCGCCTCGGCCCCAAAATCCGACAGGATGCGACGCATCGCGGCCAGAAATATCTGGTCCTTACCGCCAAAATAGTGATGCGCCAGAGCGCTGGACATTCCGGCCCGCTTGGCGATTTGGCTGACAGTCACGTCAAGGGACTTTTTCGACCCAAGCTCGGCGATCGTCGCGCGAACGATCGCGTCGCGACGGATTGGCTCCATTCCGAGTTTCGGCATAGCTGTCCCCTCCCAACGATAAGTGGGAAAACGCTACGGGGTTTTTATTGACTCGTCAATTAATAACCGTACTCGCGCGCTGAATACCGCTAAATCTTGGGCGCAATACTGGGAGTGGTCAGGTTGCTGCGGTTCAAAATCGCCTCGCGCCAGGCGATGAAGCTGACGGCCGACAGGATCAGTGTACCACCGGCGACGACCCAGATATCGACGCTTTCGTGAAAGACCAACGCCCCCAGCAACGTGGCCCAGATCAGTTGCAGGAAGGTTACCGGTTGCGTAACCGCCACAGGTGCCGCTTTCAGCGCTATCGTCATGAAATAGTGCCCCGCTGTGGCAAAGCTGGCGACCAGAAACAGAACGCCCAGATCGCGCAGGCTGGGCGGCGTCCAGACCGCCACCGCAAACGGGATCAGGGCAATCGTCACCCAGATCGACATATGCGCCACGACGACCGACGGCGGAAGATCCCGCACAAGCGCCTTGGCAATCAGGTAAGAGCCGCCTAGCGCCAGAGACGTACCCAGCATGGTCAGGTGGCCTGCCGAAATCTCGCGGAAACCGGGGCGCAGAATGATGAGGACGCCAATTATCGCCACACAGATCGCGGCAATCCGGCGAAAAGCCAGCTTCTCGCCCAGAAACAGCGCCGCACCCAAGGTGACATAGACGGGCGTCATGTAGTTCATCGCGGTGACTTCGGCCAAGGGTATCTGTGTCATCGAGAAAAACCACAGCATCACTGCCACGGCGTGCACGATCCCGCGTATTCCGAACAGGGTCAGGTGTCGTCGTGTCAGATGTGTTGTCAGGACAAGCCGCAGGGCTGGCAGCAGAAAGACCAGACCAAAGACGAACCGAATAAACGCCGCCTGAATCGGGTCCATCGTCGAGCCCAGAGACTTGACCAGCGCGGTCATGACAACAAAGGACACCCCGGCAGCGAACATCCAGAACATGCCCACCAATGGGCGGTAAGTCGGGGCAAGAGTTGTCATGTTAAAGGGTTGAACACCGAAACCCCAGCCGGGGCAACCCGTCACATCACCACAAGTTTGAGAGCAATCCCCAGCATGACCACCCCAATCACAACATCCAGAACCTGCCAGGCGCGCGGGCGGGCGAAGACAGGGGACAGAACTCCGGCCCCATAGCCCAAGGAAAAGAAGAACACGAAACTGGACGACATCGCGCCCAGCGCAAAGGCCATGCGGTCATCATACTGGGCCGAGATTGACCCGATCAGAACAACCGTATCCAGATAGACATGTGGATTCAGCCAGGTGAAGGCCAAAACGGTCAGCAGTACCGACCTCAGGCTGGCACGCTGACCTTCGGCAACGTCCATCACCGCGCCTCCGCGCCAGGCCGATTGCAGGCTGCGCAGGCCGTACCAAGTCAGGAAGATCGCGCCGCCGTAGCGCATGACCGTTTCGAACCAGGGCGCTGCCGACGCCAGCGCGCCGAACCCCGCCACACCTGCCGCGATCAGGATGGCGTCGGACACTGCGCAAGTCAGGCACAGAGGCAGCACATGCTCGCGCCGCAAGCCCTGACGCAGCACAAAGGCGTTCTGCGCTCCGATGGCAAGGATCAGGCTAAAGCCCAATGCGAAGCCTGCGATCAGGGATGTAGACATGTGACCTCCTGTGGTTTCGAGGCATTGACTACGGCTATTGTGGTCTTCTATCAAATTAAAGATGTTGACCTCAGTTAAGTTTACCTAATGCTGCTTGATCCCAATCACCTGTCGGCGCTGTCTTCCATTCTGCGCCACGGCAGCTTTGAAGCCGCCGCAGCCGAATTGGCCGTGACGCCCTCGGCCATATCGCAACGGATCAAGGCGCTGGAGGATCGCGTTGGCGCGGCCCTGATCCATCGCGGCACGCCCTGCACGGGGACCCCGGCCGGACTGCGGATTGCGCAACATGCCGAGGATATCGGGCTACTTGAGGCCAAACTGGCTCGGGAGCTGACTCTGAACCAGGCAAGTGGCCCGGCCCGCGTCCGCGTGGCCGTTCCCGCTGACGTTCTGGCGACGTGGTTCATCGATGCCATGGCACAGGTTGATGGATTGCTGTTCGATCTTGTGGTCGACGATCAGGACCATTCCGCGGAATGGCTACGGCGCGGAGAGGTCAGCGCCGCCATCACGGTGGGCAGCCAACTGGTGGCGGGCTGCGATGCCTTGGATTTGGGGGCACTGCGTTATATCGCGACTGCAAGTCCGGATTTCATGAACAAGTGGTTTGCCGATGGGGTGAACGCGGGCTCGTTGGCCGAGGCGCCCTGCCTGACCTTCAACCGCAAAGACGGCCTGCAGAAATCGTGGATCACCGAACAGACCGGCCAACGGATTGCTCCGCCCTCGCATTTCCTGCCCTCACCGCAAGGGTTCGTAGACGCGGCCATTGCCGGGATGGGCTGGGGCATGAACCCGATCGGGTTGGCACAGCAGGCGTTGGATGACGGGCGATTGGTTTCGTTGCTGCCCGACGCGCCTCTGGACGTACCGCTGACATGGCAGGTGGGCCGTGTTTTGTCCCCTGCGCTGGCCCCGCTGACCGGTGCGGTCAAACGGGGTGCGGCACAGGCGCTGCTGACCACTCAGCGCTGATGGAACGTCTCAGGCCGCCTCAGGCTTCTTTGTGTTCGGCAACACCACCCGGTAACAGGTGACGGCAGCAAACAGGCTGACGAGCACGATGAAGAAAACCGCCCAGGCGACCTCGTGTATATGCGCGACCGCCGCCAGTGCGGCCGACAGGGTAACCGCTGTAATCCGACAAATGCTCTTGATCGCAGCCGCGCCTTTGACACGCTGATCTTTGGGGGCCACGTCCCAAAAATACAGTTTCCTCGCCCCGCTGATGCCCGTCACGGCCACGGTGACAATGAACAGCGCCACCGCGTGAAGATGCACTGCGTGGTCGATCCCCAGAAAATGCACCGCCAACAGCGTACCCCCGGTGAAGGCCACCATCAGGTTGCCCACCACCATCACTGCGCGGTGCGATTTCAAATTGACCAACTGCCACAAGGGGGCCGAGACCAGATACCCCGACGCGGATGAGATGATCATGGCCGTCAGACCTTTGGCTGACGCGTGATGCGCTTCGGCCGCGATCAGGGCAAAGAACGGCACCGACAGGGACACCACGACCAAAGGTAGGCGCATCACCATGTAGCGGCGGAACCAGGCCTGATCGAACATGGCAATGATATCGGTGAAATTCTCCGAGAGCTTTCGTTTCCGCACAGCCGGGGCGTCACCCTTGTCCTCAGTCTTCTTGGCGGTCTCAGCCATGGCCAGAATGCACAAGCCTGACAGAACGAAGAACGTGACCGAGACGGCAATCACCGCGGAATGGCGTGAAAAGGGCGGGTTTTCTTTAGTGATCTCATGCACCAGCAGGGCCAGCCCGATGGCCCCCAACCCGCCGATGCCCAGTTGCAGGTAATGCAGGACCATCCGCGATTTGGAATGCACGTGATCGCCGATGAGGTCAGTGTACATCAACGACTGTATCTCTTCGATCAGACCAATCAGAAAGAACGCCGCGACGAAGGCCATGCCAATGGCGGGAACCACTCCGGTCGATGCCACCACCACCGCCATTACAAGGCAGGCACCGATGGCGATTTCGGTCAGGGCAATCCCGCGTTTCTTCTGTTGGCGGGCCGCAATCGGCTGCGCCAGAAACACGTCCGAAATCATACTGCCCGCCATCCGGATCGATACCAGAGCCCCGGCAATGAACATCGGCAACTCCAGCGATACGGCCAGAAACGGCAGTACCACGGAGGGGCTGCCCAGCGTCCAAGCGACCTGAGACAGAATGCTCTGCCCGGCCAGAACCGGAATGTTCCGCTTGGGTATGGCGTCGGTCATACGATCACTTGTTTCATCTGCCCCACGGAAAGAACTGCCTGCCAGCCTATAGGGTTCCGGACAACCGGCCAAGAAGCACATGAACGGAAAAAGAAAAACCCGACCAAGGGCCGGGTTTTCAAAGACTGCTGTTCGGCGCGGATCAGAGCTGCGCCATGACCTCGTCCGTGGCTTCGAAGTTGGTGGTGACGCGCTGCACGTCATCGTCATCTTCCAACGCGTCGACCAGCTTCATCAGCTTTTGCATGTCGTCCAGACCCAGCTCGGTCGTTGTGGTCGGTTTCCAGACCAGCTTGGTCGACTCGGTCTCACCCAGCGCTGCTTCCAGTGCGTTCGACACGTCATTCAGATCAGTATCGGCGCACCAGATGATGTGCCCTTCGTCCGAGCTTTCGACATCTTCGGCACCCGCCTCGATGGCTGCTTCGAACACGGTGTCGGCATCGCCGACAGCGGCGGAGTAAACCACCTCACCCTTGCGTTCGAACAAGAACCCGACCGAGCCGGTCTCGCCCAGATTGCCGCCGTTCTTCGAGAAGGTCGAGCGCACGGTCGAAGCGGTCCGGTTGCGGTTGTCGGTCATCGTCTCAACGATGACGGCCACACCGTTCGGGCCATAGCCCTCGTACCGGATTTCTTCGTAATCGTCGCCTTCGCCTGCAACCGACTTCTTGATCGCGCGGTCGATCACGTCCTTGGGGACCGAGTTCGACTTGGCTTCTTTAACGGCCAGACGCAGGCGCGGGTTCTTGTCGGGATCGGGGTCGCCCATCTTGGCGGCGACGGTGATCTCTTTCGACAGCTTGGAAAACAGTTTGGATCGCGCGGCGTCCTGACGCCCCTTGCGGTGCTGGATGTTGGCCCATTTGGAATGGCCTGCCATGTTGCGTCCTCGTGATAGTGATTGCGTATTCGGCGCTCATATAGACGTTTGCGGGGCTTGGGATCAAGAGAGCGGCTTGTTCAAGACCGCCGTGCGGGTATGGTGGCGGCATGACGACAGATCAGATTATTCTTTTTGCCCTTTTCGCCACTGTATTCGGAATGCTCCTCTGGGGGCGCTTTCGTTATGATCTTGTGGCCTTTTCCGCGCTGTTGATTGGGGTCGTGCTAGGGGTTGTGCCCGTAGACGACGCTTTTGCCGGGTTTGGCCATCCGGCGACCATAATTGTGGCGCTGGTTCTGGTCGTGTCGGCCGGGTTGGTCCGGTCGGGCGCTGTGTTCCTGATCACCCGCACTCTGGTCGATGCCTCGCGTGGCCTTGGCGCGCATATCGCACTGATGGGCGGCATTGGCGCGGTTCTGTCGGCCTTCATGAACAACGTCGCCGCACTAGCGCTGCTGATGCCGGTCGATATCCAGACCGCGCGCAAGGCGGGGCGGTCGGTGGGCCTGACCCTGATGCCGCTGAGCTTTGCCACCATTCTGGGCGGCATGGCGACGCTGATCGGCACGCCTCCGAACATCATCATCGCCTCAATCCGGCAAGAGACATTGGGCGAGCCGTTCAAGATGTTCGATTTCGCCCCGGTCGGTGGGTTGGCAGCGATTGCCGGGCTGGCCTTTGTCTCACTGATCGGGTGGCGGTTGATCCCGAACCGGGGTCCGCAGGAAGAGACCTCCGAGGCGCTGGCGGAATATATCGCCGAACTGACCGTCCCCCCGGAATCGCCGCATATCGGCAAGCGGGTGAGCGAGCTTTATGAGGCCGCCGAGAAGTCCGACGTTGCCATCCTCGGCCTGATCCGGGACGGCAAGCGGCGCTATGGCCGCTCCGCCCATGCCACGCTGAAACAGGGCGACGCGCTGGTGCTTGAGGCCCGACCCGAGGCGCTGGATGAATTTCGCGCGGCACTTAACCTCGATTTCTCGGACACACGGCGGCAGGAATTGCTGACCGCCGAAGGCGACGGGCTGGAAGTGATCGAGGTCGTCGCCCCCGAAAGTTCCCGCATCACCGGACGCACGGCGCAAGGGCTGGGCTTGGCCTGGCGACAAAGCACCGTGCTGATGGGTATCTCACGCCAGGGCCGCCGCATCACCGAACAGGTCCGCAAGACCGAGGTTGAGGCGGGCGATATCCTGCTTCTGCTTTGCCCGCGTGACCGAAGCGTGGATGTGACCGAGTGGCTGCGTTGTCTGCCACTGGCCGAGCGTGGCCTGAACGTCACCGCCAATGACAAGGCCTGGCTGGCCATCGGACTGTTTGCAGCCGCCGTGCTGGCGGCCAGTGTTGGGCTGATCTATTTGCCGATTGCGTTGGGGCTGGTCGTGGTAGGCTATGTGTTGACCAAGATCATGCCGATTGCCGATCTCTACAACCATATCGAATGGCCGGTCGTGGTGCTTTTGGGCTCGATGATTCCACTGGGCAGCGCGTTAGAGACCTCGGGCGGCACCGAGTTGATCGCCAATGCGCTGGTGCAACTGACCGACGGGTTGCCCGCCTGGGCCATTCTGACGGTGCTGATGATCGTCACCATGACCCTGTCGGACGTGCTGAACAACACCGCCACCGCCATCGTTGCCGCCCCGGTCGGTATCCAGATGGCGCGGACGCTCGAGGTTTCACCCGACCCGTTCCTGATGACGGTCGCCGTTGCGGCCTCGGCCGCGTTCCTCACGCCGATCGGGCATAAGAACAATACGCTGGTTCTTGGCCCCGGCGGCTATCGCTTTGGTGACTATTGGCGCATGGGGCTGCCGCTGGAAATCCTCATCGTCGCGGTTTCCATTCCCGCCATTCTTGTCTTCTGGCCGCTTTGACGGGTAAAGGCAGCGCATGAAACGATTTCTGATCCTGCAACTGCGCCCCGAAACCGAGGCGTCGGACGCCGAATACGCCTCGATCCTCGATAAGACCGGCCTATCGCCGGACCAGACCCATCGCATCCGTCTGGACTGCGAGGACCTGCCCGCAGGGCTGAATGTTACGGACTATGCCGGAGTGATCGTCGGTGGCGGCCCCGGCTGCGTCAGTGACGACCCGGCCACGAAATCCCCAATGGATGCCCGCATCGAAGCGGCCATCATGGGTCTGATGCCGCAGATCACCGCGAAGGATCACCCGTTCATGGGCTGTTGTTATGGTCTGGGCATTCTGGCCGCGCATCTGGACGGCGACGTCAGCAAGGACCAGTACGGAGAACCCGTCGGTCCCTCGACCTGTCATCTGACCGAAGACGGCGCGCGCGATCCGTTGACTGCCGGGCTGGATCAGACGTTCGACGCTTTCGTCGGCCATAAAGAGGCTGTGCAGACCCTGCCCGACGGGTGCGTTCACCTTGTCGCCTCGGACCCCTGCCCGTTTCAGATGATCCGCTGGGGCCAGAACGTCTATGCCACGCAATTCCACCCCGAGGCCAACGCCCGCGACTTTGAAGAGCGCATCAATATCTACAAGCACCACGGCTATTTCCCGCCTGACGACGCGCAGCGCCTGATCGATATCTGTCACGCGGCCGACGTTACCCAGCCCGGCGAAATCCTGCGCCGTTTTACCCAGCGCTACGGATGACCCAACGGCGCGGTTGCCTGTAACTTCGCCCCTCGCATAGGCTGGTCCGAACGGCTTTGGGAGGAGTTGTTTTTGGATCTGCTTATCAATGTCGGCCTGCCGTTGTCGCTGGCCGTAATCATGCTGTCTTTGGGCGTCGGGTTGCATGTCGCTGATTTCCAGCGCGTTCTGACCCGGGGCTACCCTTTCGCCATAGGTGCACTGAGCCAGGTGGTGCTGCTGCCCATCGCGGCCTTCGTCACCGTCAAGCTGTTCGCCCTGCCGCCCGAAATCGCCGTGGGATTCATGCTGCTCAGCTTTTGCCCCGGCGGTGTGACCAGCAATATCCTGTCGAAACTGGCCAAGGGAGATGTCGCCCTGTCGGTCAGCCTGACTGCGGTGATCAGCCTGTTGTCGATGGTGACAGTGCCCATTCTGGCCGCCTGGTCGATCAACCACTTCATGGGGGAAGACGCCCCCGAAGTCTCGATCACCGGGCTGGCCATCGCCTTGTTTCTGATCACCACCCTACCCGTGGCCATCGGCGTCAGCCTGCGCCGTTTCGCGCCCACATTGGCAGAACGGATCGACGCGCCGCTGTCCAAACTGGCAACTGCCCTTTTTGTCTTGATCGTCCTCGCGGCACTGGCAGGGAACTGGCAGCTGTTCATCGACAATCTTGGGATCATGGGGGCCGGGTTGGTCACCTTGAACATCGCCCTGCTGACCATCGGGCTGGGGTTGGCGCGTGCCGCGAAACTGTCTTGGAATGAGAGTAAGACGGTCTCAATCGAAACCGGCATCCAGAATTCGACACTTGGGATTACGCTGGCGGCGCTGATCACGGGTACGGACAGCGGGTTCAGCCCGCTTGCCCTGCCCTCGGCCGTTTATGGGATCATGATGTATGTCGTGGCCCTGCCCTATATCACCTGGCTCCGCAGCCGCTGAAAGGACAAGACATGACCAACAACACTGCTGATGCAATCGTCGTGGGGGCTGGTTTGGCCGGGCTGGCTGCCGCAGCCGAGTTGGGGGACCGCGGCAAGAAAGTGATCGTGCTGGATCAGGAGCCCGAACATTTTTTGGGTGGACAAGCGTTCTGGAGCCTTGGCGGGCTGTTCATGGTCGATACACCGGAACAGCGGCGGATGGGGATCAAAGACAGCCACGATCTGGCCTTACGCGACTGGATGGGCAGCGCGCAGTTCGACCGCGCCGAAGACGCCTGGCCACGTAAATGGGCCGAGGCCTATGTGGAATTCGCCGCCGGAGAAATGCGCCCCTGGCTGCATGAGATGGGCCTGCGCTGGTTCCCCATCGTCGGCTGGGCCGAGCGCGGAGGATCTTATGCGGATGGTCACGGCAATTCGGTTCCGCGGTTTCATATCACATGGGGCACCGGGCCGGGCGTTCTGAAACACTTCATCCGCCGTGTGCAGGACCATGTCAGCGCAGGGCTGATTGAACTGAAGTTCCGCCACCAGGTCAGCCATATCATCATGCAGAACGGTGGCGCCAAGGGGGTGTCGGGCGAGGTTCTGGCCGATGATACAGCCGCTCACGGAGCAAAAACCAACCGCGATGAGGTGGGTGAGTTCGAGGTCTATGCGCCCTCGGTCATCGTCACCTCAGGCGGGATTGGCGGCAATTTCGAGATGGTGCGCAAGAACTGGCCCCGCGACCGGCTGGGCGAGCCGCCTTCGGATATGGTGGCGGGTGTGCCCTTCCATGTCGACGGTCGCATGATCGGCATCAGCGAAAAGGCTGGCGGCCACGTGATCAACGGCGACCGGATGTGGCATTACACCGAAGGTGTGCGCAACTGGAACCCGATCTGGCCGTCGCATGGCATCCGCATTCTGCCCGGCCCCAGCTCGATGTGGTTCGACGCGCGGGGCAATCGGCTGAAACCGCCCTGTATGCCAGGATTCGATACGCTGGGCACGTTGAGGGAAATCCTGAATACCGGTCATGAATACAGCTGGTTCGTACTGACCCAGAAAGTGATCAAGAAGGAATTCGCCCTGTCCGGCTCGGAACAGAACCCCGACATGACCGATGGTGGCTGGCGCGAAGTGCTGTTCCAGCGCGTCCTGACGGGTTCAAAAGCCACCGCACCGGTTGAGGCCTTCAAGGAACACGGTGAGGATTTCATCGTCGCCAATACCCTGACCGAGCTGGTCAGTGGCATGAACCAGTTGGGCGGCGGTCTGATCGACGAATCTCATCTGCGCGCCCAGATCGAGGCGCGGGATAGTCAGGTTGACAACCCGTTCACAAAGGACGCGCAGATGGCAGCCATTCTTGCCGCGCGCAATTACCGGGGGGACAAGCTGATCCGCACCGCCAAACCGCACAAATTCCTTGATCCGGCCAACGGTCCGCTGATCGCGGTGAAGCTGCACGTGCTGACACGCAAGACGCTGGGCGGGCTGCAAACCAATCTCGACAGCCAGATGATCGGCGCGGATGGTCAGGTCGTCCCCGGCCTGTTCGCCGCCGGAGAGGTCGCCGGATTCGGCGGCGGCGGCTATCACGGTTACAACGCGCTGGAAGGCTCGTTTCTGGGCGGCTGTATCTTTTCAGGCCGTAATGCGGGGCGGTCGCGGGCGGTGGCCTGACCGCCCGGCTTTATTGCATTCTCACGAATTTCAGCACCGGCTCACCTGCGCTGTCCAGCATGACCAAATTGTCTCCGGCGACTGCGTAGGTCACAACATTCTGCAGCGCGTCCAAAAACTGACGCTCGACCTGTTCCGTTTCGGGCGGGCAGGCCATCAGGGTTGCTGCGATATTGTCCGGAAAGTCGATCTGCCCACCCGACATCTCAGCCTGCCCTTTGAAACGGTTGCAGCCTCCGCTGCCGCCAAATACCCCACCGGCCTCAAACGCGATTTCGGGGCGTTTTTCCATATCCAGAACGCCACCGTTCAACCCGATGGCGGACCACTTGGTGTTCTCAAGACTCACCGGCTCGTTTGTGGTTTGGGCCGAGCTGTGACCGCCCAGCAACCCCAATACAACCGCACTGGCCACAATAGCCTGACCTATCTTTGGAAAAGGCATGATCCTGTCCTTTCTCTTCAGACGCTTTGAAGAGAAAGATTGGGGTGGGATCAGAGATTACAAGGTAAGCCCCTAAAAACCAGCGGTTCCGCGCCGATCTTAAAGAGGCCAGATAAACGGGATCAGCAAAGAGGCCAGCAAGCCGACCGTCAGGTTCAGCGGCACACCGACCTTGAGGAAATCTGTAAACCTGTAGCCGCCGGGGCCGTAAACCATCATGTTGGTCTGATATCCGATCGGCGTCGCGAACGAGGCCGAGGCCGCCACCATCACCGCCACAACCAGCGGGCGCGGGTCGATCCCGACCGCCTGTGCCAGACCGATGGCAATCGGCGTCACCACCACGGCCACCGCGTTGTTCGACACGAGTTCAGTCAGCACCGAGGTCAGCAGGTAGACGGCCCAGATGATCAGGAAGGGCGGCAGGACACTCAGGCCCGGCGCTATCGCTTCGACAATCAACGAAACGGCCCCGGACTTGTCCAGCGCCGCACCGATTGCCAGCATGGAAAAGATCAATGCCAGCAAGCGACCCTCGACAAAGGAAAACGCCTCATCCGCGTCGATGCAGCGGGTCAGCAGCACCACCGCGACGGCCAGAACCGACAGCAACAGGATCGGCGCCACGCCCAGAGCAGCCAGCACGACAATCCCCACCAGCGCGCCAATCGCAATCGGCGCATGGCTGCGCCGGAATGCACGGGCCGAGGGTTGCGTGACGTCGACCATATCCATGTCAGACGCCAGCTTTTGGATATCTGCAGGGGACCCCTCCAGCAGCAGCGTATCGCCGACGCGGACCACCAGATCATCCAGCTGACGCCCGATATTCTGGTTCCGCCGATGCACCGCCAGCACATAGACACCATATCGGCGGCGCAGGCGCAGCGCGCCAAGCGTTCGACCGACCATACGGCAGCCGGGTGTGATCAGGACCTCGACCGTTTTGGTCTCAACTGCCGAAACCTGATCGACGCGCTTGAGTTCCTTGTTGCTTTGCAGACTCAGCAACTCGGTCATTTCAGTACGCAGAACCACGCGATCGCCGAGTTTCAGCTCGACCCCTTTGAGGTTGCGCCGCAGCGACTCGTCGCCTCTGATCACGTCGATCAGACGCACACCGGGGCGTTTGAACAGCTGCACCCCCGTCACTTCTCGCCCGATCAGGTTGCTTTCGGGGGGGATGACGGCTTCGGTAAAAAACTTCATCTTGGACCGGTCGGACAGCAGCGAGGCCATGCTGTCGCGGTCCGGCAACAGGCGCGGCGCGATGAAACGCAGGTAGACCATGCCATAGATCACCAACGCGATGCCCAGCGGCGTAACCTCGAGGATCGAGAACGCCTTCATCCCCTGCGCCCGGGCCACACCGTCCACCAGCAGGTTGGTCGAGGTCCCGATCAGGGTCAGCGTACCGCCCAGAATTGCCGCATAGCTCAGCGGGATCAGCAGTTTAGAGGCCGGAACGTTCAGCGTGCGCGCGATCTGCACAAAGACCGGGATCATCACGACCACGACCGGCGTGTTCGACACCACGGCCGAGGCCAACACGACAAACGCCATCAACAGTCCGATGGCAAAGCGCGGATTCACCTGTGCCTGCTTTTGCGCAGTCGAGGTAAACGCATCCAGCGCCCCGGTACGCACCAAGGCCCCCATGATGATGAACATCGCCGCAATCGTCCAGGGCGCGGGGTTGGACAGCACGGCCAGCGCGCTCTGATACGGCAGAATGCCCGTCACCAGCATGATGGCAACACCACCGATGGCGACAACCTCGGTCGGGTAAACCTCGCGCAGGAACATGACGAACATGCCCGCAACGACCATCAGCGCCAATATCGCGCTGCCCGTTTCTGTCAGTTGAAGGAATTGCATTCTTGGTTTTGTGTCCGAACCTTGGCCTGGCTTGCGCGCCCGTCGGGCAGTTTCCCGCATTGCGCGCGGCAGAGCAAGCCTTACTGCGGCCCAGCTTGTTGCAGGCGCCCGCCTACGCGCACCATCTGCACAGATTTTGCCTGCCCGTCGCGGTCATCGGTTTCGACAAACACACCGCTCAGCGTTGCCTCGCCATTTGCCGGCGTGAACCGAGCCTTGGGCATTCCGGTGATGAAGCGGCGCATCGGTTCGACCTTGTCCATGCCGATCACCGAGTCATAGTCCCCGCACATCCCTGCATCGGTCAGATAGGCGGTACCACCCGGCAGGATCTGCGCGTCTGCCGTTGGCACATGGGTGTGCGTCCCCACCACAAGGCTGGTGCGCTTGTCGCAATAGTGGCCCATCGCCATCTTCTCGGACGTTGCCTCGCAATGCATATCAACGATGATTGCCTGCGCCTGCCCCCCGCGCGGATGGGATTTGAGGATCGGTTCAATGGCCGAGAAGGGATCATCGAAGGGCCGTTTCATGAACACCTGCCCCAGCACCTGCACGACCAGCACCTTGCGGCCTCCGGGTGCGTTGAACAAGCGATGTCCCCGCCCCGGCGCGCCTTTGGCAAAGTTCACCGGGCGTACGATGCGCGCCTCTTTCTCGATGAACTGCAGCATGTCTTTCTGGTCGAAGGCATGGTCGCCCAGCGTCAGACAATCCGCACCGGCGTCCAGCAGCAGCTTGGCGTGATCTCCGGTCAGACCCATCCCGTTCGAGGCGTTCTCGCCGTTGACCACAACAAAATCCAGCCGCCATTCATCGCGCAGACGCGGCAGATGTTGCTGTACGGCCGTGCGTCCCGCACGTCCCATGACGTCACCCAGAAAAAGTATCCTCATCCGACCTGTCCTAAGTGTGGTCATGGCCAAGCACAAGTGGTTAAGCTGCCTGCATAAACTGCCAAAGCCCTTTCAACAGGAGATTCTTGATGCCTCGCCCCCTTATTGTCGCTCTTGGCCTGATCGCACTCGCTGCTTGTGATGACGTCCCTACATCGGATTCATCCGCCGAACTGGCGAACCCAGCAGCCACCTTCTGCGTGGAAAGCGGTGCGAAATACGAAATCCGCGACGGCGACAACGGGCAATCGGGCGTCTGCATTCTGCCGGATGGGCGCGAAGTCGATGCCTGGGAGTATTTCCGCGAAAACAGCCCGACCTGAGGTAATCAGCTCGAAAAGGTCAATACCCGGCTTTCTGTGATCACCATATCCAGCGGCTGATCGGTGGGCTCCAGCGGCAGCCCTTCGGCCTCTTGCGCGTCAAAGGCAAACCCGATGGCCAGCGTCGGGCGCTTGGCGCGCAGCCCTTCCAGCGTGCGGTCATAGAACCCGCCGCCATAGCCCAGCCGCCCGCCCTGCGCATCGAAGGCGACCAGAGGTACGATCAGAATTTCGGGGTCAAAATAGTCATCGACCTCGGGCACCTTGGCGCCGAAAGGCCCGTCTTTCAGCACCCCTTCGGGCGTCCAGCGCGAAAACTTCAGCGGTTGCCCGGCGGCTTGGATCACCGGCACACCAACCGGGCCATAAGCCGAGGCTTCGGCCATCGCAGCCAGCGGATCAATTTCGGTCCGGATCGGCATATAACCCGACAGGGGCACGCCCCGATGCCCGGCCAGAACTTCGGACAGACGCCCGGCGGCTCCGGGCAAACGGGTGTCAAACGCAGCCTTGCGGCGCGCAAAAGCCGCCTTGCGCGCGGCGGCTTTGATGTCGGTCAGATCGGTCACAGTAGCACCACGCTGGCAAGCCCCAGAAAAATGAAGAACCCCATGACATCCGTTGTGGTTGTCACAAAAGTCCCCGACGCCAGCGCAGGGTCAACGCCCATGCGGTCCAGCACCACCGGTACTACCGTACCTGCAAAGCCCGCGATGATCATATTCACGACCAAGGCCGATCCGATCACGACACCCAACATCGGAGAATCGAACCACATCATCCCCACCGTCCCCAGGACGATGGCAAAACACAGCCCGTTCAGCATCCCCACCAGCAACTCTCGCCGGATCACGCGCATGACGTTGGCGTTGGTCAGGTCGCGCGTCGCCAGCGCCCGCACGGCCACTGTCAGTGATTGCGTCCCGGCATTGCCTCCCATTGACGCCACGATCGGCATCAGAATCGCCAGCGCCACCAACTGATCAATCGCCGCCTCGAACTGTGAAATCACCAGCGAAGCACAGATCGCCGTACACAGGTTCACCGCCAGCCACGGCAAACGCCGCCGGCTAGTGGCCGCCACGCTGTCCGAGATCGAGCTTTCGTCGCTCACGCCTGCAAGGCGCAGAATGTCTTCTTCGTGCTCTTCATCCAGAACGACCATCGCGTCGTCGATGGTGATTACACCGACCAGCCGCCCATCTGCATCGACCACCGGAGCCGAGATCAGGTGGTACTGGTTGAAGGCATAGGCCACATCCTCTTCGTCCTGATCGACGGGGATGGAGTGGAATTCCTCTTCGGCGATGTCGTGCAGCGGCACGTCGCGCCGGGTCGCCATCAGCTTGCCCAGCGTGACCTGCGCCACGGGTTTCAACCGCGGATCGACCAATACCACGTGATAGAACTGTTCCGGCAAATCGTCATTGGCCCGCATGAAGTCGATGGCTTGCCCCACCGCCCAATGCTCGGGCGCCATGACCACTTCGCGCTGCATGAGACGGCCGGCCGAGTTCTCGGGGTAGGACAGCGCCTGTTCAGCCGCGACCCGTTCGGAATCCTCCAGCGCGTCAAGGATGGCCTCCTGCTGCGGCTCTTCAAGGTCTTCCAGCAGGTCGACAACATCGTCGCTTTCCATGTCACGGACAGCGTCTGCCAGAACGTCGGGCTTCAGGATTCCGATGATCTCTTCGCGCACCGCCTCATCGAGTTCCGAGAGGATGTCGCCGTCGAATTCCTTGTCGTACAGGCGGATCAGGCGGGCACGGTCATAGGGATTGATCTGTTCCAAAAGGTCGGCGATGTCGGCCGGGTGTAGCGGCTCCATCAGCTCAACCAGCTTGTCGCGGTCGTCTACATCAACCGCGTACAGAATGGCCGCAACTGTCTTGCGATCCAGCGCATAGACATCGTCGTCACTGGTGGACTCGTTTACGGGTTCATCAAAGCCTGTCGTCATGTCTGCCCCCGTATCATTCGGTCATTGGCCCCTAATTAGAAGAAGCTGCTACCGGAAAACAATGACAATGCGGCGATTTACCGACAAGTTTCGCCCGCCTATGCTGTTTCGCAGTCCCATACACGCGGAGATGAAGGAAAATGGCGCAAAAAACGCTGCTGAAAGGGCGTGTTCTGAGTTTCACCGGTTCCCCGTTCGAAGGTGAGCCGACCGAAGCCGTGAAATTCAGCGAGGCGGTTCTGGTCGAAAACGGCCGCATTGCCGCCGTGGCGGATGCCGACAGCCTGCGCGCCGCCCATCCGAACGCAGACCTGATCGACTACGGCCAGCACGTCATCATGGCCGGGTTCGTGGACGCCCATGTCCACTATCCGCAGACGGCAATGATCGCCAGTTGGGGCAAGCGCCTGATCGACTGGCTGAACACCTATACTTTCCCCGAAGAGATGAAATTCGGCGACCCCGCCTATGCGTCCGAGATCGCCAACCGGTATCTGGACCTGACGGCGGCGCACGGCACGACGACCATGTGCAGTTTCTGCACCATTCATCCCGAAAGCGTCGATGCCTTCTTCACCGCTGCGCAACAGCGCAATCAACGTGTGGTTGCCGGTAAAACCTGCATGGACCGCAATGCGCCCGAGGGGCTGCGGGACACCGCTCAAACGGCCTATGACCAGTCAGCAGCCTTGCTGGAGAAATGGCACGGAGTCGACCGGTTGTCTTATGCCATCACCCCACGCTTTTCCCCCACCTCCACGCCCGAACAGCTTGAGGCGATGGGCGCGCTCTGGGCCGAACATCCGCATTGCCTGATGCAAACCCACCTGAGCGAACAAACAGACGAGATTGCCTGGGTCCGCGAGCTGTTCCCCGAAGCGCGCGACTATCTGGATACCTACGAGAAATTCGGCCTGCTGGGCGCGCACGGTGTCTACGGCCACGTCATCCACCTGGAATCCCGCGAACGCGACCGGCTGCGAGAGGTGGACGCGGCGCTGATTCACTGCCCGACCTCGAACACCTTCATCGGCTCGGGTCTGTTCGACATGACCGGGCTGATGCGTGACGGTCACCGGGTCGGGCTTGCGACGGATACCGGCGGCGGGTCCAGCTTTTCGATGCTGCGCACGATGGCTGCCGCCTATGAAATCGGGCAACTGCGGGGCGCACCTTTGCACGCCGCGCAGTTGTTGTGGCTAGGCACCGTAGGGTCTGCGCGCACATTGCGGATGGACGAATGCGTCGGCAATATCGCACCGGGGATGGAGGCCGATCTGATTGTCCTCGACCTCGCCTCGACCCCGGCCATTGCCCAGCGCGAGGCCTGCGCCGACGACCTGTGGGAAGCCATCTTCCCCACCATTATGATGGGCGACGACCGCGCGATCTCGGCGGTTTGGATCGGCGGAGAGCCCGTCGCACGGTAAAACGTGCATCGCCTAGATTTGAGGCCGAACCGGACCCGAAGGCGCCAAAGGCTTCTTGTTCACACCATCGGGCAGCTGGATGACCGCTGCCCGAATACCCCGATTGGTCGAAGGTGAACGGAAGCCTATAAGCCTAACTTCCGTATATTTCTCCGTTTCTTCGATTTGAATTTGTCACCCTTCATTAGGGTGCTATCCACGGTTGCCCGCCACCATTCCTTGTCGTCCGGCCAACTGCGCCAGATTTGCGTCTTAACCCCCTAGAGCTGTGCAATCACATTGGGGTCGGCGGGTTTCGCACCTTGCGGTTTGGGGCCAGCCCAGGCGGTTGCTGAATTCAGAACGATCAGGACGGCAGCGCCAACAGAAATTGCTTGAAATTTCATCTATCCACTCCTTCTAAAATGATGGAAAGATACGACAAAAGCGCAGGTTTCTCAAAAATCCGGCCGCTCCAACGACCTCACCACAGGGTGTCTTCGCTTGCTGTTCCAGCCAATCAGCCACCGCACCCAGCCTTGTGAAGGCTGGCGATACTCAGCCTAATGTTGCAACGCCTGCGCCAGACCGTTCTGACGCTTGATGACCCTTGGCAGGTCTACCGTCGTAACTTGCCCGTGGCGGACAATCTGGCGTCCTTCCACGAACAGATGCTTCACATTCATCGGCCCGGACAATAGCAACGCCGCCGGGTCCCAACTGCCCGCGCTTTCGATGCCGCGCGTGTCCCAAACAGCAATGTCGGCGCGCTTGCCGGGTTCCAGCCTTCCACAATCGGGGCGGTTCAGAACGTCGGCACCACCGCGCGTGGCAATCTCCAGCGCTTCCCGAGACGACATCGCATCCGCACCGTTTGCGACCCGTTGCAATAGCATGGCCTGCCGCGCCTCGAGGACGAGGTTGCCATTGTCGTTGCTGGCCGAGCCATCCGCCCCCAGACCAACCGGAACGCCGCGATCACGCATGGCGCGAACCGGCGCGATACCCGACCCCAGACGGCAATTGGAACAGGGGCAATGGGCAACACCGGTTTGGGTTTTGGCAAACAGGTCGATCTCGGCCCCGTCCAGTTTGACGCAATGGGCGTGCCAGACATCCGAACCGGTCCAGCCCAGATCCTCGGCATATTGCCCCGGGCGACAGCCGAACTGCGCCTGCGAATAGGCGATGTCTTCATCGTTTTCCGCCAGATGGGTGTGCAGCATCACCCCCTTGTCACGCGCCAGAATTGCTGCATCACGCATCAGGTCGCGGCTGACCGAGAACGGAGAACACGGTGCCAGTCCGACGCGGCACATTGCGCCCTCGGATGGATCGTGAAACGCATCGACGACGCGGATCATGTCTTCGAGGATCGCGGCCTCACCTTCGACCAGCGCGTCCGGCGGCAGGCCGCCGTCACTTTCTCCAATGCTCATGGCACCGCGCGTAGGGTGGAACCGCAAGCCAATCTCAGCCGCCGCGGCAATCGTGTCATCCAGCCGCGCGCCGTTCGGGTACAAGTACAGGTGGTCAGAACTGAGCGTGCATCCGGACAGCGCCAGTTCGGCCAGACCGATCTGGGCCGAGACAAACATCTCTTCCGGTCCAAAGCGGGACCAGATTGGATAGAGCGTTTTCAACCAGCCGAACAAAAGCGCATCCTGTCCGCCGGGCACCGCGCGCGTCAGGGTTTGATACAGGTGGTGATGGGTGTTCACCAAGCCCGGCGTCACAACGCACCCGGCGGCATCGTGAACCTCGCCAGTGGTCTGCAGGCCGTGGCCGATCTGCACGATCTTCCCGCCACGGATCAGGATATCCGCGCCAGAAAGTTCACGGCGCGAGTCATCCATCGTCAGGATGGTGTCTGCGTTCTTGATCAGGGTTTCGGTCATTCCGCCCTCCTTGCGATACACCCGTTTCGTGCAAGAAGAGCTTTGGCTGGCGGAAAACGGGTACAAGAACCAGCCAGGCAAATCCTACCCGACTGGTTTGGACCCGGCAATCATTTTTCAGTGCTTGCGTAAAAGCTCCAGCGCTGCCGCGTGTAGTTCAGCGTTCGCGGCCGCCAAAACGCGGCCACCTTCATGCGCCGGACCACCCTGCCAATTGGTGACAACACCGCCTGCGGCTTCGATCACCGCGATCGGTGCCTGAATATCATAAGCGTTGAGGCCAGCCTCGATCACCAAATCGACCTGCCCCGCAGCCAACAAAGCATAGGCATAACAATCCATGCCATATCGCGTCAGCCGCACATGCTGCGCCACGGCCTCGAACCCGGCGCGTTCGTCGGGGGTGCCGACCTCGGGGAAAGTGGTGAACAGAATCGCCTGGTTTAGATCGGATGTCGGGCGGGTCTTCAGTGGTGCGGTGCCGGTAGGGCCGGTCACCTGCGCGATGTCGGCAGATCCCACGAAACGCTCAGCGACATAGGGCTGGTCAATGACGCCCATGATCGGGCCGTCCTGCGTGCTTAGCGCGATCAATACACCCCAAGTGGGCGTGCCGCTTATGAAACCGCGGGTGCCGTCGATCGGGTCCAGTACCCATGTCCGGCCGCTGCTGCCCTGAACCTGGCCGAACTCTTCGCCAAAGATACCGTCATCGGGCCGGTGCTTGGCCAGAACCGCGCGCATGGCCTGCTCGGCATTCCGGTCGGCAACCGTTACAGGGTCGAACCCCTCGTCCAGTTTGTTGTCGGCCTCAAGATTGGATTGTCTGAAAAACGGAAGAATGGCCGCGCGCGCAGCGTCGGCCATTTCTTCAGCAACTTCCTGATCGCTTAGAATAGTCTCTTGCATACGCTACCCGTGCGGCCCGCGCGTGCCAGAGTCAACCCCGTTCGCTCAGGCGACGTCGCTCAGCACACGGGCGAGCTCGAACAGGCGGCGGCGCTGGTTTTCAGGGATCGCATAGTAGGAACGCACCAGATCCAGAGCTTCCTTGTCCCCCATCAGATCAGCCGGAACCGATTTCTTGCCGGTTGCTTCTTTTTCGGCCTCTTCCAGACCTTCAAAGAAAAAGCTGACAGGCACATCCAATGCCTCGGCGATGTCCCACAAACGGGAAGCGCTGATGCGGTTGGCACCTGTCTCGTATTTCTGAATCTGTTGAAACTTAATACCAACTTGCTGCGCCAACTGCTGCTGGGTCATGCCAATCAGCCAGCGGCGATGCCGGACGCGCTTGCCCACATGGACATCGACGTGATGGGTCATTGGTATTCTCCTCTAAACTACACACACAACCGATCTGAGTGCGCGACCTGCCTTTTTACGCAACACTAGCGAGCCGCCCTTAACTACTTCCTAATTAGGAACATGCCCCCAAATCAGCACCTCAGACAATATTGCGCTTTTCAGGTATTTTTTCAAGGAGGTTGAATCCGTTTCGCGGCGCAGAGATTTAAAGTTGTGCCGCACAAGGCCCGCACACGTCCCTGCCGTCAGGTAAGGCTGACGTGGCTGCCACGCCCTCTTGCCGGGTAAGAGATTGACAAACCCCAAGCAGCAAGAACCTATGCCCCAAACCACAGGAGCACATTCATGCTGGCCTACAGAATTCTGTCCCAAGGCGCCGCCGCCCGGCTTTGCGAAATGGACGTCCCTCAACCTTTGGAAGGCCAGGTGCGGGTCGCGATCAAAGCCTGCGGCCTGAACTTTGCAGATTTGCTGATGCAGAAGGGTACGTATCAGGATACGCCGCCCGCCCCGTTCACGCAGGGTATGGAAATCGCCGGCGTGGTCGATGCGACGGGTCCCGGCGTGTCGCACCTGCAACCAGGTGATCGGATCGCGGTCTATTCCGGTCAGGGCGGCCTGGCAGAGTTCGGAGTGTTCGACGCGGACCGCGCAATTCCCCTGCCCGATTCGATGGGCTTCGAAGACGCCGCCGCCATCCAGATCGCCTATGGCACCAGCCACATCGCATTGGATCACCGCGCCCGCCTGCAACCCGGCGAGACCCTGCTGGTCACGGGCGCAGCAGGCGGTGTCGGCCTGACGGCGGTCGAAATCGGCAAACTGATGAGTGCAACAGTGATCGCCCAGGCCCGGGGCGCGGACAAGCTGGCCGTGGCGCAGGCCGCCGGGGCGGACCACCTGATCGACGCGTCCGAGGATCTGCGCACGCGCGTCAAGGAACTTGGCGGCGCGGATGTCGTGTATGACGCAATCGGCGGGGATGTGTTCAAAGCCGCCTTCCGCGCGACCAACCCCGAAGGGCGCCTGCTGCCCATCGGTTTTGCGGGCGGAGAGGTTCCGCAGATTCCTGCCAATCACCTCCTGGTCAAGAACCTGACGGTGATCGGATTCTACATCGGAGGGTACCTGACCTTCCGGCCTCAGATCGTGCAGAACAGCTTTGAGACTCTGTTTCGCTGGCACGCCGAGGGGAAAATCAAGCCCCATATCAGCCACGTCCTGCCCTTGTCGGACGCCGAAAAAGGTCTGCAACTGCTTCGAGACCGTACGGCGACCGGCAAGGTCGTGATCACGCCTTAGCCGACAACGGCCTTCAGGGGGCTGCTGCCGAGCATACGGAAATTCTGCCGGACGAGATCGGCCAGCGCCTCGACCACGGGGCCACGTCCGGGCTCCCCGCCGTACAGGTTGATCATATGCGCAGGCAAATCGGGCAGCACACCGCCGTCATCGATCTGCACCAGATGCGCGGCCTCGGTGCCATCCAGCATGGCGTGAATCGCCAGATCGGCAGACACGGTCGCCTCGATGGTGCGGTCGTTTTCAGTTTCCACCGACAGCTCCCACGGAAGGCCTGCTTCATCCAGCGCCGCGATCATCTGCGGCCGGAACATGCAACGACGCCCAACCGCAATGGGGATTGGCCGTTTGCGCCAGGCCGACCCGCCAGGCGCACCAATCCAGCGCAGCGGCAGCTCGGCAATGGTTTCCGCCCCCTCGCCCCCATTCGCTTCGGTCGTCAGGATCAGGTCACATTCGCCGCGTTTGAGCATGTCTTTCAGTTGCAGCGAGTATGAAGACACCAATTGCACCCGCACCCGCGGGAAATCCGCATTGAACCGCTGCAACACCCGGGGAATCGCCGGGTAAACGATGTCATGTGGCACGCCCAGCACCACTTCACCCTCGAACGCCTGATCGGTGAGTTTCGAGATCACCTCATCATTCAGCGCGATCATGCGGCGGGCATAGGCCAGCAGTTGTTCACCGGACGCGGTCAGCGCGATGGTGCGGCCGCTGCGGTCCAGTAGCTCAAGGCCCAGCAATTCTTCCAGCCGCTTCAACTGCATCGAAACGGCAGATTGCGTCAGGTGCAGGAACCCGGCGGCGCGTGTCACGCCACCCTGATCCGCCACCGCCACAAAAGAACGCAAGGTTGTAATGTCCAGATTTCGCATCTTCACGAATCCTTATGTGTCACTTCATAAACATTCATTTTCAAAATGTGCCCCATTGCGCCATATAAATCAAGGAACTTGATGAAACGACAAAAATTCATCGAGAAACCATGAAAGGACATACATTATGACCCAAATTGCGATTAACAGACCCTGCCCGCCCCGCCGCCGCCGCGGCCTGACCCTGCTGTGGGATGCACTTTCCCTGCACCGCCAGCGTCGTACTCTGGCAAGGCTGGACGCCCGGGCGCTGGAAGATATCGGAATCACGCGTGAACAGGCCCAAGCCGAAGCCGCGCGTCCCCTTTGGGATGCGCCGGAATTCTGGCAAAAATGAATCTGACACTCACCTTTCCTCAATGAATGGCGACCCGCACCCGCAGGTCGCCATTTTTGTTTCGTGTTTTAGCCGGATTCCAGCGCTAAACCCTTGAAACATGACCCGCAGTTGCCGATATTTGCGAGGAACGGGGTCCGATTTTCGGACCACGACAAGAATTATGTGAAGGGAGACCCTTTTATGGCACAATTTGACACGATCCGGACGGCGACCGGCGCGCGCGCTGCCCAGATTGACGAGGGCCTGCGCGCCCACATGAACAAAGTCTACGGCACGATGTCCGTAGGCATGCTGATTACGTTTGCAGCGGCCTGGGCAATTGCCGGTCTGGCGGTTTCGTCCGTCCCGACAGAATATCAGATCAGTGCAAGCACTTATCTGACACAGTTCGGTGCAACACTGTTCGCCTCGCCCCTCAAGTGGGTCATCATGTTTGCCCCGCTGGCCTTTGTGTTCGGCTTCAGCGCCGGTATCAATCGCCTGTCCGCAGCAGCGGCACAGACGGTATTCTATGTGTTCGCGGCCGTTATGGGCGTGTCGATCAGCTGGATTTTCCTGGTCTTTACCGGGCAGTCGATCATTCAGGTGTTCCTGATCACATCCATCGCCTTCGCGGGCCTGTCTCTCTATGGTTACATCACCAAGAAAGACCTGTCGGGCATGGGCACGTTCCTGATGATGGGCCTGATCGGTCTGATCGTCGCGATGATTGTCAACATCTTCCTGGCGTCCTCTGCGATGGCATTTGCCATCTCGATCATCGGCGTTCTGATCTTCGCCGGTCTGACAGCCTATGACACGCAGAGCATCAAGAACACCTACCTCCAGATGGCTCACTCGGGCGATCAGGAATGGCTGGGTAAAGCCGCTATCATGGGTGCGCTGAGCCTGTATCTGGACTTCATCAACATGTTCATGTTCCTGCTGCAGCTCTTCGGCAGCCGCGAATAAGGCTACAGCGACATAAATGTCCAAAGGGCGGGTCTTTGCGGACCCGCCCTTTTCTTTTGATGGGTTGGAAAATCGACCAATACGCCCTGTGCTCCGCCGCCCCGGCACGTACAAAAAAGGCCCCGTCCAGATGGCGGGGCCTCAATCATTGCATATGTTTGTTCGGTCAGCTGCAGTTCAGCGCTACGGCGAAACCCGAACTACGATCGGAATTGCCCTTGCGATACACATCACCCGCCGGCAGGCAGCCGGTGAACTGCTCGGCATCGCGGCCAAACGTTGCACCGATCGCGTTATCCACGCGAGTGCTGTTGTTCGCTGTGCGCAGGACGCCGTACAGAGTACCGTTCACGTTGACCGTGCTCAGGAACAGGTTGGTGTCCGACCCGGTCAGAACCACCGCATCAGTGTCGCTGCGCCCGCCATTGTCGATTGCGACACGCGCCACTTTCTGCGGATCGGTCTGGTCGGTTACTACAGGAACTGCGGGCAGCACGGCCAGTTCAGCCGGAACATTCGTCGCAGGTGACAGGAAGGCAGCCGCGCCCTGCACATCCGAGATAGAACGGGGTTCACCATCGATCCCCGTGAACCCGACGCCTTCGCGGTTATAGGGGTCTTCGCAGGCCGCAAGGGCCAGAACGGTCATTGTGGAAAACAAGATTTTTTTCATGACGGCCAACATTTTGGAACGGTTTGTTGAAGCGTATGGGCAAGCCTCTGCAAAAAGCAACCCACTGCGGACCCGATTGCCCTGCCCGCTGATGCTTCGTTGCAACGGCGTGAAGCGCCATGAAACCCGCTCCAAAATGGCCCGCAACGAAAAAGGGCCCTGCCGAGGCAGAACCCTTTGAAACTGTCCAAGCTGGACGGCAGATTACTTAATCTTGCCTTCTTTGTACTCGACATGCTTCCGAGCAACCGGGTCGTATTTACGAACGGTCATCTTCTCGGTCATGGTGCGCGCGTTTTTCTTGGTCACGTAGAAGTGGCCCGTGCCCGCGGTCGAGTTCAGACGGATCTTGATTGTCGTCGGCTTCGCCATGGTTATCTCCTGCGTCCGAAAAGGCAGGGGCCTTTCGGTTGAATTCCTATGAGCGTGCGCTTTTACCCGGTCGCGCAGCCGAGTCAACCGGATTCCGCCCGGAAAGCGCACAAATCCTGCACTCGAAGCCCGCCCCGGTTTGGTCGGCTCACGGTTCTGTGATATGCTCACGCGATTATACTCTAGAAAAAGAAGCCGACATCAGGCTCGAACCCCGAGGCGCCGCAACCAGGCGAGACGTTCTGCCAGCAGAATCGAAATGATCACTTTGGGGGAAGTTGTCATGACAGGTGAAGACACCGGCGGGATGGCGACGCGGTATGTCTTCGAATCCAGGTCTCCGACGACGCAAACTTCTTCGCATGTTCCCGGGAACCGAGACCGGGAAAAACTTGGGGGGCGTGACTGCTTTCGCAATTCGCTCCTGACAGTCAAGGCGATCAATCTGCCCATTACCGGCCGGGTTCACATGCGTGTTCCCGGTCTCAGAGCGGCGTTGACCGGTCGCGGGCGGCAGGCTGACACGTGCAAGAAGGCTAAAGGGCCAGCCTGATTAAAGGTCCTGCATCAACTTTTACAGGAGTTAGACATGCCTATTTTCATTACCTACGCGTCCTATTCGCAGGATGGAGTCAAGGGGATGCTGAAAAAGCCTGTGGACCGTACGGCACCTGTCAGGGCTTTGCTAAAAAAGGTCGGCGGCAAGCTTTTAGGTTTCTATATGACGACGGGCGAAAATGACGTTGTGGTCATCAGCGAAGCACCGGACGGCACGGATGCCGTGGCAGTTGGAATGGCGGTTGCGGCATCAGGCGCGGTGTCAAAAGTCCATACGGTACGCGCCTGGAAGGCGAAGGATTTTGTCGCCGTCACCAAGAAAGCCGCGAAACTGACCGGCGCCTATGCTCCACCGGGCAAGTGATTGGAAAGACGCGCGGAGGGCCTGTAAGCCGGATCTTGTTCCGGGGTTGCCCCCTTCGATGACCATTCCTCTAGGCCGCGCATTGCTGCGCGGCTCAAGCTGCCAACCCGGTCCCTCTCGGCCAAGACGCGCTTAGCGGTGGTATCGGCTGACGCCGACCTGCCCGCGCGGGGACCCTATTTGGCATTGCTCCCGGTGGGGCTTGCCGTGCCGCCCCTGTTGCCAGCGGCGCGGTGGGCTCTTACCCCACCGTTTCACCCTTACCGTTGACCGAAGTCGCGGGCGGTCTGATTTCTGTGGCGCTTTCCGTCGGGTTGCCCCGCCCGGGCGTTACCCGGCACCGTTGTCTTGTGGAGTCCGGACTTTCCTCTCGGGCTTACGCCCCAGCGGCCATCCGGCCCTCCGCGCAGTGCGGTGGGTATGCTTTGGGTTGGGTGGCGTCAAGTGGTTAGGGCGTGAAGGGGCCAGCCCCTTCTTGGCCTGCGGCCAATTCTACCCCGAGATATTTTTAGCCAGATGAAGAGCGGATCAGGTCCATAGCGCCGCATGGCCCAATGGCGAGAAATCAGCAGGCTCTAACGGGCCTTTGGCCCATGGGCGGGATCTGAGGCGAACTGCGGCCAGCAGCGTGTTGTCGTCGGCCTCAAGTGTATACCCAGCGGCGCGGGCCGCGGCCCGGAATGATTGCATTGTCGGGTTTTGCGGAGCTTCTCCCACTCCACGACGGCCTGCAAGGTTCTGATGTTCCAGTCGTTGCCACGGGAATCGGGGTCCGGGGTCGCATTTTCGACCCGGCGCCATGTCGGAATGGCCGATCACGTGGTCCGGGCTGATCGACCACCGTATCAGGATCTGGCGCAGCAAGGTTTCAAGCACTGCTATCTGAGGCTCTGAAAACGGATGCGCCCCGGTATTGTCCAGTTCGATACCGATTGAGCGGGAGTTGATATCGCTTTGGCCGTGCCACTCGCCTGCACCTGCGTGCCAGGCGCGGTGTTCCTCGTGTACCATCTGCCAAAGCGTGCCGTCTCCGCCGATCAAGTAGTGGGCCGAGACCTCATGTTCGGGGTTACACAAGCGATCCAGCGCCGCTTGTGCGCTGTCCATTGCGGTGTAGTGGATGACCACCAAGGACGGAGTCAGCCCGTCCCTTCGCTCGCCATAATTCGGGGACGGGTGCCAGATGGGTGTCGGTGGTTCAGTTGTTGACGGCACTGCGGAACGCGCTTGGGTCCCAACCGCAGGCGAAACCGTCACCATCCGGGTCCAGGCCTTTGCGATCCTTTTGCGGGCCGCCATTGGACAGGAAATCGATCTGAGCTTGGTCGGCCGACGGGTAGCGGGCGCAGTTGCGTTGCGCCTTGGCCTGCAGATTAAACCCGGCGCGGCTGTAGAGCTGGGTTCCGACCGGGTTCGAGGTGTTCAGCGCATATTGCACGATATTGGGCTGACCGTCCGAACCACGCGCGGGAACGGCGGTTGGTGCAACAACCTCATAGGTCTGACGGTTCTGTTCGATCCGCGCTGCATCGGATTCGATGGTTCTGCGATCCGAAACCGCATCGAAATCCTGTTCGTCGGAGATTCCGCTGTTGATGGGGTCCTCGACGGGCGACGCAGGCGGTACATATGTGGGTTGCCCGGATGTGGTGGCCAGCGCGGCTGCGGTTGCAGACGCAAGGTCGGCATTTTCGCCGGTTGGCAGAGGGGCGCCAGAGCCGGGCGCGCCCAGTTGTTCCTCGGTCACCTCAGAGGGGCCAAGCAACGGGTTTCCGGTATATCCCTGCCCTGCCAATTGCGCCTCACGCTGCGCCTGATAAGCGGGCGTGTTGAAATCCGGGCCACCTACCGGTGCCACCGTATCACAGGCGGCCACCAACCCGATTGCGGGGATCAGAAGCGTAAAGCGCATCCAGCTGCTCCGTCTTGTGTTGTCTTGCCTGACCTGAGGCTTACCACCATTTGCCCGGCTTGGCCACAAACCCGGCTGCGTTCTCCAACGCGTAGGCCGTGTTCAGCAGATCACCCTCTTCCCACGGGCGCCCGATCAGTTGCAGGCCAAGCGGCAGACCTTGCTTGTCCAGGCCAGCAGGCACCGAAACACCCGGCAGGCCGGCAAGGTTCACCGTCACGGTGAAGACGTCGTTGAGATACATCTGAACCGGATCGGCCTCGGTCATTTCGCCGAGACCAAAGGACGCCGACGGCGTGGCCGGAGTCAGGATCGCATCGACACCTGCGGCAAAGACATCCTCGAAGTCTTTCTTGATCAAGGTGCGGACGCGGCGCGCGCGGTTGTAATAGGCATCGTAGAAACCTGCGGACAGCACATAGGTGCCGATCATGACGCGGCGCTGTACCTCGTGGCCGAAGCCCTCGGCGCGGGTTTTCTCGTACATCTCGGTGATGCCGTCTCCCTGCGCCAGCGTAGCGCGGCGGCCATAGCGGACACCGTCATAGCGCGCCAGGTTCGAGGATGCCTCGGCCGGAGCAATCACGTAATAAGCAGGCAGCGCGTATTTGGTGTGCGGCAGCGAGATATCGACAATCTCGGCACCCGCGGCTTTCAGCATCTCGGCACCGTCGGCCCAGAGCTTTTCGATCTCGGCGGGCATACCATCCATGCGGTATTCTTTCGGGATACCGATCTTCTTGCCTTTGATGTCGCCGGTCAGCATCGCCTCAAAATTCGGCACGGCCAGTTCGGCGCTGGTCGAATCCTTGGGGTCGTGACCGCACATGGTTTCCAGCATGATCGCCGCGTCGCGCACGTTCTTGGTCATCGGACCGGCCTGATCCAGCGAAGAGGCAAAGGCCACGATGCCCCAACGCGAGCAGCGGCCATAGGTCGGTTTGATGCCGGTGATGCCGGTAAAGGCAGCAGGCTGACGGATCGAGCCGCCTGTGTCGGTGCCGGTCGCGGCCAGACACAGATCAGCGGCGACAGCCGAAGCCGAACCACCCGATGAGCCACCCGGTGTCAGCTGCGCGTCGTCATTGCCCCGGCGCCACGGGCTGACCGCGTTGCCATAGACCGATGTTTCGTTGGACGAGCCCATGGCAAACTCGTCCATGTTCAGCTTGCCCAGCATCACGGCACCGGCGTCGGCCAGTTGCTGCGACACGGTGGATTCGTATTCGGGCTTGAACCCTTCCAGAATCTTCGAGGCCGCCTGCGAGGGCACGCCTTTGGTGCAGAACAGATCCTTGATGCCAATCGGCAGGCCGCACATCGACGGCGCGTCGCCGCCCTTGATCCGCTCATCCGCAGCCTTGGCGCGTTCCAGCGCGATCTCGGGCGTCTTATGGACAAAAGCGTTCAGCGCGTCGGCCTCATCAATGGCCTTCAGGCAGGATTCGGTCAGCTCGACCGAGGTCACTTCACCCTTGCGCAGCGCGTCGCGGGCCTCGGCCAGGCCCAGTTTGTTCAGATCGCTCATGTCTTACTCCACCACTTTGGGGACTGCGAAAAAGCCCTCGCGCGCGTCGGGGGCGTTGGCCAGAACCTTGTCCTGCTGGTTTCCGTCGGTGACCACATCCTCGCGACGTTTCAGGCGCATCGGCTCGACCGAGACCATCGGCTCGACGCCTTCGACATCCACTTCGTTCAGTTGCTCGATGAACCCGAGGATGGTGTTGAACTCGGACGCCAGCGCGGGCAGCGCGTCATCCTCGACCTTGATCCGGGCCAGTTTGGCCACCTTGGCGGCGGTGCTTTGGTCAATCGACATCGGAAAACCTCATATGCGTTAGGGGGCATTTACCTGTCTGGGGTCCGGGTCGCAAGACCGGCTGGGAATCGATCCGTCCCGTTTCGACCTGCGCATGGTAACTGCCATTCAATTTTGCATATCCCCTATACGCAAAAGTAAACCGATTAGTTCATTTCGCGCATTGAAAAAGTAAACCGAACTGTTCATTTCAAATGTTACGGCACAGCCATTAACCGGAGAAAGACAATGAAAACGTTCATGACTGCTTTTGTATTTGCCACCACGGTTCTTGCCGCCCAGGCGCAGGCCTTTGGCCCCACCATGAACACCCTGACACGCGACCTGACATTCCCCGAAACTGTCTCTCAACCTGTCACGCAGGATCAGGCCAAGCTGGGTAAATGACATGACCCCCTGTCCGGGTCGGGTATTCGACGCCCGGCCCGGAAAAACTGCAATTGACTGCTGCGCTTATTGCGTCCAACCGCTAGGGTGAACAAAGTGATCCGCCGGGCCGAACTCAGGTTCGGCAAGCCAACGGAGCAGTAGATGAGCGCGCGCAAACAAGCAGTTCTGGACGCAATTGATGCGGCCAACACCCAAGACCCCAACCTTGATGACGGCCAGCCGATCGAGCTGCTGTATGGCCAGCGCATGAGCGCCGAGATGGACAGGCTTTTCCCGAACGCTTCGGACGTGCTGCAGATTGCGGCTCGGGGTCAGCACGTCGAGCGCTGGAAGCTGGCGCGTAGCGAATACCCCGAGGGCCGCGCCGGGTATCTGGCCTGGCGCAAAGCGCAAGGTGTCCATCACGCCGAGGTCGTCATGGCGATGATGGAACAGGCCGGTTACGGCGCGGATGAGATCGAAGCCGCCGGACGGATGCTGCGCAAACAGGGCATCAAGCGGGACGACGAGGTTCAGGCGCTGGAAGATGTGATCTGTTTCGTGTTCCTGAAATGGTACTTCGCACCCTTCGCCGCGAAACACTCAGCCGAGAAAATCCAAAGCATCGTCGAAAAGACCGCCCGCAAGATGTCGGCCGAGGGCCGCACCCGGGTCCTGTCCGAATTCGACCTGCCCGAGCATCTGGCCTCTGCCTTTCAAATCTGAGCTTCAAGACTGAGGCGCGCGGGCCATGTGCCTGCGATAGACCTCGATCATCCAGCCCAGCATTGTGGCGTTCAGGATGTGCCACATGAAATGTGTGCCCAGTGGAAGCTGGGCGCAAAGGGGTTCGTCCAGAGCCCGGAAAGTGATTGAGGCGATCAGGATGACCGCCCCGATTGCAAGGCCGCAGGCTGTTTCGGGCACGCGATTGCGCAGCAGAAATGCGTAGATCAGAATCAGCAGCGGCACCGGGGCATATGCCGACGACCCGCCCAGACCCGGAATGAACTGGAACAGGGGGATCGTGGCTGCGGCATAGGGCACGAACAGGACGGTGACGATCAGGGCATAGACCGTCCGCATGTGCCAGACATCCCGATTGATCGCGAAGATATAGACCAGAATATACAGCAGAATCGGCGCGATGTCGGCCATTGCGGCCCAGACCTGCGCATGGGTGTGGAACAGATAGCTGCCCACCCCGATTACCGCGAGGATGACCACCAAGCCCATCGCCAGCGGCATCCCCTGCCCGCGCACGCGCCGCCACATGATGAACGCCGTGATCAGAAACGCCGCGTTTGTCACCGCGTTGATCGGCTCGGCCCAATAGGCGGGCGACAGGCGTTCGCAATACCCGTCAATTTCCTGAAACCAATCCATGAACTTTTACATATCCGATGCTAGGTTGATGCCAAGAGTTTGTTTTGGGAGGACGTTTTCATGAACATCATCTGGCTGGGACACGGCAGTTTCCGTATTGAAACCGAAGGGCAGGTTCTGCTGATCGACCCCTGGCTGACCGGTAATCCGGCACTGTCCGAAGACCAGCACGATGCCGCCGTGGACGGTGCGACGCATATCCTATTGACGCACACGCATTTCGATCATGTGGCCGACGTTGTGTCACTGGCCAAGCACCTGAAGGTGCCGGTGGTGGGCCAGTATGACCTGATGGGGTATTGGAGCGAGGCCGAAGAGCTGGAGACCATCGGTTTCAACAAGGGCGGCACGGTGAACCTGAACGGGGTCATGGTGTCGATGGTTCCGGCGTCTCACAGCTCGACCTTCTCGACGCCAGACGGTCTGCGCACCGGTGGCAGCGAGGTTGGTTTCATGATCGCCTCGGAAGGGCACATGCTCTACGTCTCCGGCGACACAGATATCATGGCGGATATGGAGTGGATGGGGGACTACTACAAACCCGATATCGGCATCCTGTCGGCGGGCGGACATTTCACCATGGACATGAAAGCGACGGCCTATGCGGCCAAGCGGTACTTCAACTTCAAGACCGTGATCCCCTGCCACTACAAGACCTTCCCGATTCTGGACCAATCGGCGAAAGCACTGATCGACGGATTGCCGGGCGTGGACGTTATTGAACCGGAAGTGATGACGCCGCTGAGGCTATAAGATATAGTCCGAGACGTATTTCGAGCCAAAATCCTCATGGAATGAAAGACCGTATCGCCACATCTCCTGAATTGGAGGCCATAGTTCAAAGGTGGGTCTCGGCATTCGGCGCGCGTGATACAGATGTCGTGGTCAACCTGTTTTCAAGGTCCAAAGCTCTGACATATCTGGGATCAGCGGATGACGAGTTCTGGACCGGAGACACGCTGCGGACCGGGTATAAGGCATACATTGAGGACGTCCCGAAGTTCATTATCAACGAGTCCAACATCGTCGCGCACGAAGTTGGCTCGGTCGGTTGGGCTATTTGGCGGGCCAAGGTCTACGCGCCGAAAACCGAAAAAGCCGTGGATTTTCGAATTTCCTTTGTTTTCATCCTTGAGGACGCGGTGTGGCGCATCGTTCAGATCCACAACTCCAACCCCGTTTCGAATATTGAGGCAATGGGGTTTGAAACCCAAAGTTTCGACGATTTGTTGCTGGCCGTAGATCAGGAAGAATTGCAGCAAAGCCCGTCCGGTATAGCGTCGATCATGTTTACCGATATCGCCGATAGCTCGACCATTGCACAGACGATCGGTGACCACCTTTGGAATCGGGCCGTCAGATACCACTTGGAAAACGTCGAAGCGGAGATCGATCGAACAGGTGGCAGAATGATAAAGTCGCTGGGAGACGGAACAATGTCCGCGTTCCCAACGGCCCGTAGCGCACTTGAGGCCGCCCAGTCCATCCAACGGAAACTGCACACAGAAAAAGTCGAGCCACGCCTTCGGGCTAGAATTGGCATTCATACTGGTGATGTTCTGGAAAACGACGGGGACTTTTTTGGAACTGTAGTCAACAAGGCGGCGCGGATTGCCTCAATGTGTGCGCCGGACGAGATTCGGGTCTCCGACGCGACCAGGATCATGGTCGGAAGTGGGGCTCGGTTCTCGTTTTCAGATGCCGCAACCGTGCCGTTGAAAGGCCTGAAGGGCGCTCACAAGATCTACAAGCTTGATTGGCAGAAATAACGGCTATTTGCGGCCCCAATCTCAGGGCGCGCGCCGCCCTGCAAAAAAGGATTTCAGCAGATTTTCGGATTCCGTTGCCGAGATGCCGTCGTAGACTTCGGGTACATGATGAGTTTGCGGATGCGAAAAAACGCGCGCGCCGTGGGCCACACCGCCGGATTTCGGATCGGAGGCGCCGTAGTAGATCCGTCGGATACGCGCAGCGGCCAAAGCCGCAGCGCACATCGCGCAGGGTTCCAGCGTGACGTAAAGATCATGGTCCGGCAGCCGCTCGGACCCGGCCTCGGCGCAGGCGGCGCGCAGGGCCAGAATCTCGGCATGGGCGGTGGGGTCGTTCAGCTCACGCGTCCGGTTGCCCGCTGCGGCCACCACCCGGTCGCCGTACACGATCACGGCGCCCACCGGCACCTCTCCGCGACCTGCCGCTGCGCGCGCCTCGGCCAACGCCTTGTCCATATGCGATCTGAACTCCATGCCTCTGACTGCATCAGAAACCTGTCTTTCGCAAGCGGGCGGGATGCGCTATGGGCTGCGGATGACCAAAACCCCTCCTCCCGGCGACCGCATCGCCAAAGTGCTTGCCCGCGCGGGCGTTGCCTCGCGCCGTGAAGCCGAACGCATGATCGAAGCCGGTCGTGTGACCGTGAATGGCAAGGCCATCGACAGCCCTGCGCTGAACGTTACCGGCAAAGACAAGATTACCGTGGACGGCAAACCGGTGTCCGAGCCCGAACCCTCGCGCCTGTGGCTGTATCACAAACCGTCCGGTCTGGTGACGACGACACGCGACGAAAAGGGTCGCGCGACCATATTCGACAACCTGCCCGAGGACATGCCCCGCGTCATGAGCGTTGGGCGGTTGGACCTGAACTCGGAAGGGCTGCTGCTGCTGACCAACGACGGCGGCATCAAGCGCAAGCTGGAGCTGCCCTCGACCGGATGGCTGCGCAAATACCGAGTGCGGGTGAATGGCCGCCCCAAGGACGAAGACTTTGCCCCCCTGCGCAAGGGGCTGGTGATCGACGGAGAGCGATTTCTGCCCATGGACGTTTCACTGGACCGCCAACAGGGCGCAAACGCCTGGCTGACCATCGGTCTGCGCGAAGGCAAGAACCGCGAAATTCGCCGCGCAATGGAGGATATCGGCTATGCCGTGAACCGCCTGCTGCGCGTGTCCTACGGCCCGTTCCAACTGGGCAGCCTGAAACCCGGAGAGGTCGAGGAAATCCGCCGCCGTGTGATGCGGGATCAGCTTGGGCTGGACGCGGAACCCGAAACCCCGGCCAAACGCCCCGCACGACCGCAAAGAAAACGCCCCCCTATCGGCAAGAAAACTCGCAAGTGACGCGGGTTTGGCAACCTTCCCCCTAGCGCCAAGCCCTCGTATCGCCTAAATTTTCCGAAAGGAGAGCCATTGGGGGGCGTCATGTCAGGGACCGGAGTGCAAAAACTGGCCTACGCGGCCCTGCTGGTACTGTTGTTCGGCGTCTGCACCGGCGTGCTGGGAGGGCTGTAGCGCATGTCACAGCGGTATGGCGGAAAATTCAGCCCTCAGGGCGGCGGGCCTGACGACGACAAACCCCCTCGGGGTCAATTCCATGGCGCACGGGTCGAACCGGCGGGCGCGCGAGTGAATATCCTGTTCCTGCCGGCTATTCCCCTGGTGTTTCTGTCGTTGAACGACGGCGCAGTCGGGATGACCATCGGGCTGATTGCTGCCGGCCTGCTGACCGGTGCCGCCTTTCTGCTGCGCGAGGGCTTGCGCGCCGAGGCCGCCTATAACGCGCGCCGCACTGCTCGCCGCCCGGCCTTTCCCCGCAAGATTTTCGCCAGTGTTCTGACCGGGGTGGGCACCGCGCTGGCCGCGTATCGGTCCGAGTATCTGGACGCCGAGACCGCCGCGCAGGCGAGCCTAGTGGCCCCGATCCTCTTTGGAGCGGTTGCCACGGTGCTGCATTCCGTGTCCTTCGGGCTGGACCCGATGAAGGACAAGGGCATGGAAGGGATCGACACCTTTCAGCAGGACCGCGTGGCCCGGGTGGTTGAGGACGCTGAAACCCATCTGACCGAGATGACCGACGCCGTCAAACGCGCGGGCGACCGCCGGATCGAGGCGCGGGTTGAACGCTTTCAGGACACTGCCCGCGACCTGTTCCGCACGGTCGAGGAAGACCCGCGCGATCTGGCCGGTGCCCGCAAATACCTGACTGTCTACCTGCAAGGTGCGCGGGACGCGACGGTGAAGTTTGCCGATGTCTATGCCCGCACGCGTGATGCGCAGGCGCTGGCCGATTACACGGCCTTGCTGGACGATCTGGAACAGAATTTCGCGGCCCGTACCCGCAAGATGCTTTTGGATGACCGCAGTGATCTGACGGTTGAAATTGACGTGTTGCGCGAACGTCTGCAGCGCGAGGGCGTCCGGTTGGACTGACCGGACAGTTATTTGAGAAAGGATTACCCCATGTCCGATGCGATCAAGAACAAGGCGGTCGAAGCCGAGACGCTGGTGCAGGAAGTCACAGCCGTCGCCCTGCCCGAGCCTGCGACCGAAGTCGTCTCACTGGAAGAGGCCGACGAACCGGTCAGCGCCGAAATCCGCAAGCGGATGGATGAGATCGACATGGAGAACACCAACTCGATCGTGTCCTTCGGTTCGTCCGCCCAGGCCGAGCTGCAGGAAATCAGCCAGGCTATGCTGGCGGATGTGCGCAACAAGGATGTGGGCCCCGCCGGGGACAGCCTGCGCAACATCGTGACCACGATCCGTGGTTTCTCGGTCAGCGAATTGGACGTGCGCCGCGAGCGGAGCTGGTGGGAGAAACTGCTGGGCCGCGCCGCGCCTTTTGCCAAGTTCACCGCGCAATACGAAGATGTTCAGGGCCAGATCGACCGCATCACCGATGATCTGCTGGGCCATGAACACACGCTGCTCAAGGACATCAAGTCGCTCGACCTGCTCTATGAAAAGACGCTGGGGTTCTATGACGAACTGGCGCTTTACATCGCGGCGGGTGAGGAAAAGCTGACCGAGCTGGACAGCCACGACATCCCGGAAAAAGAGGCCGAGGTTCAGGCCGTGCCCGAAGACCAGCAGGTGATGAAAGCGCAGGAACTGCGCGACATGCGTGCTGCGCGCGACGATCTGGAACGTCGGGTCCATGACCTGAAACTGACCCGTCAGGTGACGATGCAGTCGCTGCCCTCGATCCGTCTGGTGCAGGAGAATGACAAGTCTCTGGTGACCAAGATCAACTCGACCTTGGTCAACACCGTGCCGCTGTGGGAAACCCAGCTGGCACAGGCCGTCACCATCCAGCGCAGCACCGAGGCTGCCGCCGCAGTGCGTGATGCCAATGACCTGACCAACGAACTGCTGACCTCGAACGCGGCCAATCTGCGGCAGTCGAACAAGATGATCCGCGAAGAGATGGAGCGCGGCGTGTTCGATATCGAAGCCGTCAAGCAGGCCAATGCTGACCTGATCGGCACCATCAACGAAAGCCTTGCCATCGCCGACGAAGGCAAAGCCAAACGCGCTGCCGCCGAGCAGGAACTGCAGAAGATGGAAGCCGAACTGCGTGACACGCTGGCTTCGGCCAAGGCGCGGCAGGACGGCATCGGCGAAAATGCCGGAACGGCGGTTCCGGGCTGACGGCGGGCTGCGCGTGCGGTTTTTGGGATATCTGAAGCCCCTGTTGGGTTTTGTCGCGCTGTTGGTTTTGGCCAATTGCGATGAAACTCTGACGTCTTCTGTTGTCCCGCAACCGCGCCCCGCGGCGCCCGCGCCTGCACCCAATGCCTATGTCCCACCGTCCGCGGCCAGTCAGGATCTGGCCCGGTTCTATCAGCGGGTGGAACGAGACCTGCTGACCCGTGGTTTGTTGCGCATAGACGGGGGCGGCCCCGACACGCCCTATGACGCTGACGATCTGGCGCGGAACTTCGAAGCCATAGCCTTCTATAGCGAATATCCCGACCACGCGGTGACCGCGTCTTCGCGCAAGACGGACGGGCAGCTCAGCCGGTGGACGGGCCCGGTACGTGTGCAGACCGAATTCGCCCCGTCAGTTGCCCCCGGGGCACGGGAACAGGACGCCGCGCAGGTCGAAGCTTTCACGGCGCGGTTGGCCAAACTGACCGACCATCCGATCTCGGTCGTCAATCGAAAGGCGAACTTCCACGTTTTCTTTGCGGGCAAGGATGACAGCAGCTATGTGGTCATGCGCCTCAAGCAGTTGATCCCGAATATCAGCCAGGCCTCGCTTGATCTGGTCGCGAACCCGCGCGCCAATATCGACTGTTTCGTGTTTGCCTCGGCCACGAGCAATGCTCCGAACCGATATGTGCGGGCGGTGACACTGATCCGGACCGAACTGCCCGATCTGTTGCGCCGCAGTTGTATCCACGAAGAGATTGCGCAGGGCCTTGGACTGTCCAATGACAGCCCTGCCGCGCGGCCCTCGATCTTCAACGACGATGATGAGTTTGCGCTGCTGACCAGCCATGACGAAAAATTACTGACAATGCTTTATGATCCGCGTCTGACACCCGGCGTGACGGCCGAGGACGCCCGCCCCGTGGTGCGGATCATTGCGCGTGAATTGATGGGCCAGCAGCTCTGAGCCCAAGGAAAGGAGACCCCGATGGGTATTTTCGATTTTCTGACCGGAGAGTTTATCGACGTCATTCACTGGGTCGATGACACCCGCGACACCATGGTCTGGCGGTTCGAGCGCGAGGGGCATGAGATCAAATACGGCGCCAAGCTGACCGTGCGCGAAGGTCAGGCGGCCGTGTTCGTGCATGAGGGGCAGCTGGCGGATGTGTTCACGCCGGGTCTTTATATGCTCGAGACCAATAACATGCCGATCATGACGACGCTGCAGCACTGGGATCACGGCTTTCAGTCCCCGTTCAAGTCCGAGATCTACTTCGTCAACACGACCCGGTTCAATGACCTGAAATGGGGCACCAAGAATCCGATCATGCTGCGCGATCCCGAGTTCGGGCCCACGCGCATTCGGGCTTTTGGCACCTATACCGTGCGTGTGAAAGATGCGGCGAAATTCCTGACTGAGATCGTGGGCACCGATGGTGAGTTCACCATGGACGAGATCAGCTTTCAGATTCGCAACATCATCGTGCAGGAATTCAGTCGCGTGATCGCGGGGTCCGGCATTCCGGTTCTGGACATGGCCGCCAATACCGCCGACCTGGGCAAACTGATCGCGGCAGAGGTATCACCCGTATTGGACAGCTATGGGCTGGAGATGCCTGAGTTCTACATCGAAAACATCTCGCTTCCGCCTGCGGTTGAGGCCGCGTTGGATAAGCGCACCTCGATGGGGCTGGCGGGTGATCTGGGCAAATTCACCCAGTATTCCGCAGCCGAAGCAATGACCGCCGCCGCCAACAACCCCGGTCAGGGCGGCGGTATGGGCGCGGGTCTTGGCATGGGCATGGGAATGGCCATGGCGCAGCAGATGTCGAACATGGCAGCGGGAAACCCGAGCGGCCCGTGGGGCAGTTCCGCCCCCGCTGCCCCGCAACCGACAGCGCATGTGGCGACGCCGCCACCTCCGCCCGTGGAACATGTGTGGCATATCGCAGTCGATGGGCAGACCAGCGGGCCGTTCTCGAAGGCCAAGATGGGGCGTATGGCGACGGACGGAGAGATCACCCGCGACACCTATGTCTGGACCGCCGGTCAGGACGGCTGGAAAAAGGCCGGAGACGTGCAGGAACTGGCGCAGCTGTTTACGATCCTGCCACCGCCGCCGCCCGGAGCCTGACCTGTCAGACATCGGCGTAGGAACAGGGTTGCACGATGACCGTAGAACACAGATTTCCCTGCGAGCAATGCGGCGCGGATTACCGGTTCAACCCCGACGATGGCAGTTTGACCTGCAATCATTGTGGGCATTCCGAAGCTATCGGCGCTGGCCCTTGGGGCGGTGCCAGCCTGAAAGAACTGGATTTCGATGCGGCCATTGCGGACCGCCTGCCGGACAGCGAGATCGAAGAAGCACGTGTTCTGTCCTGCCCCAACTGCGCAGCTCAGGTCGAGTTCGACCCGGCCATTCACGCCGCTGAGTGTCCGTTTTGCGCGACGCCGGTTGTGACCGATACTGGGGTCAATCGACACATCAAGCCCCGGGGCGTTCTGCCCTTTGCGCTGGACGAACGCGCCGCGCACAAGGCGATGGGGGATTGGCTGGGGCGGCTCTGGTTCGCACCGAACGGGTTGAAGGATTACGCCCGCAAAGGCCGCAAGATGCAGGGTATTTACGTCCCATACTGGACGTTTGATGCGGATACGCAGTCAAGCTATCGCGGTGAGCGCGGCACCGTCTACTATGAGACCCGAACCGTCATGCGTGACGGCAAGCGCGTGCAGCAGCAGGTGCCCAAGGTGCGTTGGTCTCCGAAATCCGGGCGGGTAAAGCGGTTCTTTGACGACGTGCTTGTGCTGGCCTCGCGGTCCTTGCCCAAAAGCTATACCGACGCACTGGAACCCTGGGACCTGCCAGCGTTGGAGCCCTACCAGCCGGAATTTCTGGCAGGCTTTCGGGCTGAGGCCTACACGGTCGAGTTGCAGGAGGGCTACACCGAGGCGCGCGGGTATATGGCGCGGGTGATCGAGCGGGATGTGCGCTTTGACATCGGTGGCGACCGCCAGCGGATTCACGCGATCGATACGGATGTACGCAACGTGACCTTCAAGCATATCCTGCTGCCGGTCTGGATGGCGGCCTACAAGTATCGCGGCCAGACCTATCGTTTCGTGGTAAACGGCCGCACCGGCCGCGTTCAGGGTGAACGTCCGTGGTCCGCCATCAAGATCACCATCGCCGTTATTCTGGGTCTACTTGTGGCCGCGGGTGTCGGGTATCTGATGGCAACCGGCCAGCAAGGCTAACACAGCTCCGGAAACCGCAACTGTTAGCGCTTGAACTTCGCGCGATCAGACGCCATTCTGCGCCGCGTCAACGCCGAGCGGGGAGGCCTGTGTGACATTATCCGATCTGAACCAGTTGCTGACCGCACGGCATTCATGTCGCGCGTTCCGCTCCGACCCAGTACCAAAAGAGCAGATCGAACAAATCCTGACCAGCGCCGCACGTGTGCCCAGTTGGTGCAATGCCCAACCTTGGCACGTGGTTCTCACCAGCGGCGAGGAAACCGACCACTTTCGAGAGGCGATGCGGAACGAGGCCATGACCGGCGCCCCTGCCCCTGATCTGCCCTTTCCGTCCTCGTATTCCGGTGTCTATCAAAACCGCCGCCGGGCGTGCGGCTGGGCCTTGTACAAGGCGGTTGGAGTTGAACGCGGCGACCGCACGGCCTCGGCCCGGCAGATGATGGAGAATTTCTCGCTGTTCGGCGCACCCCATTGCGCGATCATCACCAGCCCGGTCGAGCTTGGGGGCTATGGCGCGCTGGATTGCGGCGGGTTCGTCACAGCGTTTTCATTGGCCGCACAAGCCCTGGGCGTCGCCACGATCCCGCAGGCGGCACTGGCTACCTACAGCCCGTTCCTGCGCCGCTATTTCGACATCCCGGACGACCGGATGATTTTATGCGCAATTTCCTTTGGCTATGCGGATACGGACCACCCAGCCAACAAATTTCGCACCGACCGCGCCGATCTGAGTGAGATCGTCGAATGGGTCGGATAACAAACGCACCAAGCGGAGAGTAAACTTGCGCGCAGTCCTACAACGAGTTTCACGCGCCAGCGTATCAGTGGACGGTCAGGTCATCGGCCAGACCGGACCGGGATTGATGATTCTGGTTTGCGCGATGCAGGGCGATGATGAAACGAAGGCGGATCAACTGGCCGCAAAGGTCTCGAAACTTCGCATCTTCAAAGATGACGCTGGAAAAATGAACCGGTCGGTGAAGGATATAGAGGGCTCGGCGCTGGTGATCAGCCAGTTCACACTGGCCGCCGATACGTCGCGCGGCAACAGGCCCGGCTTTTCCGAAGCCGCGGCGCCGGACCTTGGCAAGCATCTGTATAAGGTGTTCGCCCAACGGCTTGCGGCGCATGGCGTGCCGGTGGAAACCGGCGAGTTCGGGGCGGATATGGCGGTAGAGCTAGTCAATGACGGGCCGGTCACAATTTGGATGGAAAGCTGATGGACAGAAAAGAACAGGCAATTCGCATCTGGCAGGCCGGCGTTGATGCCGTGGGCGGCCATGCGGCGACCAGCAAGGTGCTGCACGATATCCCGTCGCCAGATCAGATCCTGGCCGTGGGCAAACCCGCCGCTGCCATGGCCCGCGCCGCACTGGAACACTTTGGACCACGCCCGACGCTGGTGGTCACCAAGGACGACCACGGGCGCGACCTGCCGGATCATGTCACGGTGATCGAGGCCTCTCATCCCGTTCCCGACAACCGCAGCCTTCAGGGTGGTCAAGCCCTGCGCGAAGCGGTCGAAGCCATGCAGCCCGGCTCGCATCTGCTGTTGCTGGTATCCGGTGGGGCATCCTCGCTGGCCGAGGATTTGCTGCCGGGCAAAACCCTGTCCGATCTGGAACAGCTGAACAAAAAGCTGCTGGCCGAAGGGTTGGACATCACTGCCATGAACGCCGAACGCCGCAAGCTGTCGCGGATTAAAGGCGGTGATCTGCTGTCTCATTTCAAAGGAGAAACAGCAACCGTTCTGGCGATCTCGGATGTGCCCGGGGATGATCTGAATGTTGTCGGCTCGGGGATCGGAGCGTTGCCGGACAGCTACGGTTTTGAGGCAACAACGCAGATCGTGGCGTCAAATGCCCATGCTCGCGCGGCCGCTACGGAATTGGCGCAGGACGAAGGCTTGAAGGTACTCGCCAACGAAGAATGTCTGCACGATGACTTTCTGAAAATCGCCGAATCGCTGGGCGCGCGTATCCGGTCCATGCCAAGCGGCGTCATGGTCTTTGGCGGAGAGCCGACGGTTGTCCTGCCCGAAAACCCGGGACGTGGCGGGCGCAATCAGGGGCTGGCGCTGGCATTGGCCCAAGAGATTGCGGGTACCGAAGACCTCACCGTCGTCGTGGGTGGAACCGACGGAACGGACGGCCCGACAGATGCCGCCGGGGCGGTCATTGACGGAACCACCTGGGGCGAAGGTGCAGAACAGGCCCTGCTGCAGGCGGATAGCGGCAGCTATCTGGATCGCGCGGGTGCATTGCTGGTGACGGGGCCGACGGGAACCAACGTAATGGATCTGCTTGTCGCAATCCGCGACTGAACTGACGATTTTGACCCAACTTGATTTGAAATTCCCCCGGACAGTGTGGAAATGACGCCGCCTGCCAACGCGCTACGCACCATCGAAGACCTTCCTGACGTAGGCATCGAGATGCCCGATGGTTGCCGCTTGTCTGCGCGCGTCTGGCGTCCGACGGATGCAACGGACAATCCCGTTCCCGCTATTCTGGAGTTTCTGCCTTATCGAAAACGCGACGGAACGACCGTGCGGGACGCGCTGACCCACCCTTGGATTGCCGAACGCGGCTATGCCTGCATTCGCGTCGATATGCGTGGCAATGGTGACAGCGAAGGGCTGATGGAGGACGAGTACACCCAGCAAGAGCTGGACGACGCCGTTGCAACCATCCATTGGCTGGCGCAGCAACCCTGGTGCACCGGTTCGGTTGGGATGATGGGGATCAGCTGGGGCGGGTTCAACGCGCTGCAGGTGGCTGCGCTGCAACCCGAGCCGCTGAAGGCGATCATCACCCTGTGCTCGACTGCCGACCGCTATGCGGACGACATCCATTATAAAGGCGGCTGCCTGCTGAACGAGAATCTGGGCTGGGGCGCAACGATGTGGTCGTACTCGTCCCGTCCACCCGACCCCGACCTGCGTGGAAACTGGCGTGAACTATGGTTGGAGCGGCTAAAACATGAGCCATTTCTGCCCTCGGTTTGGCTGCGTCATCAACGGCGGGACGCGTATTGGCAGCACGGCTCGGTTTGCGAGGATTTCGGTGCCATTCAGGCGGCGACCCTGGCGGTCGGTGGCTGGGGGGATGCCTATAAGAACACTGTACCTTTGCTGGTTGAGCAACTTAAGGCACCGGTTAAAGGGATCGTTGGGCCTTGGGTGCACAAGTACCCTCATTTTGCGGTGCCCGAACCGCGAATCGGGTTCCTGCAGGAGGCTCTGCGCTGGTGGGATCACTGGCTGAAAGGCATCGACACCGGCGTCGACACCGACCCCGCCTACCGCGCTTACCTGATGGATGGCGTGCGACCGCAGCACTGGTATAGCGAACGACCCGGGCGCTGGATCGCCGAGGCTGACGGGGCCACATCCCACCTGCCCGGCCTGACGCTGGGCCTGTCGGATGAGGGTCTTGGGCAGGACGGCCCGCTGGACATTCGTGTGCGGTCACCGCAGACCTGCGGCCTGGAGGGCGGAGAATACTGCGCCATCTGGCTAGGCCCCGACATGCCCGGAGATCAGCGCACAGATGACGCGCTTTCGGCCTGTTTCGACGGCGCTCCACTGGCCGAGGACATGGACATCGTGGGTGCGCCGCGTATCCGCCTGCGCCTGAGTGCCAACCGACCGCAGGCTCAGATCGCTGTTCGGCTAAACCATGTGCACCCGGATGGGGCCTCGACGCGCATTACCTATGGTGTGCTGAACCTGTCGCATCGCGACAGCCACGCAGAACCAACACCGCTGACACCGGGCACCGATTATGACGTTTCGCTGGATCTGGACCACATCGCCTATCGCGTGCCGAGGGGGCACAGGTTGCGGGTCGCAATCTCCAGCGCCTATTGGCCGCTGATCTGGCCATCGCCCGAAGGCACCGAACTGCACCTGACGCAGGGCGACATCACCATACCGCAACGCCCGTCTGGTGATGACGAATACGCGTTTCCACCGCCCGAGTCGGCCCCGGCCCTGGGTCAGACTTCCCTTCGCGCAGCGCGCAATTCACGACGGATGGAAACGGACATGAACTCGGGCGAAACCCACCTGATCATTGAGGATGATTTTGGCCTGGTCACCAACAACGACCACGGCCTGACCCATGGCGGGACGGCGTTTGAACGCTGGTCGATCCACCCGGACGACCCCCTCTCGGCCCGGGGATATTGCGAATGGACCCAAGAAGTCATTCGAGGCAGTATCACCCTGCGCACCGAAACCTCCTGCGAAATGTGGGCGGATAAGAACACCTTTTTCCTCAAGGCCCGCATGGATGCCTATGAGGGCGACACACTGGTATCAACCAAGCAACTGGAGGATGCCGTACCTCGGGATCAAATGTGATGCAGGTCGCTCAAGTGTCAGACATTTGTTCTTGCCCGCCCGACCAAATTCCGCCTACTTTGACTCATGCGTCAATAAAAAGCCCAAAAGGGCAACAATCCAATCAACTGGGAGACCATAATGAACGAACAAATCACTCACATGACCAAACAGGTCACAGCCGGCAAGCTCACCCGCCGCGAATTCATGGGGAAAGCCGCGGCTTTGGGTGTTTCTGCGGCCATGGCCAGCACCTTGTTTGCAGATGCCGCACGCGCGGCTGGCCCGAAAAAGGGCGGCACCCTGAAGTTCGGCCTGCAGGGCGGTGAATCCACCAACTCGCTGGACCCGGCAACCTATGCAAGCTCGGTTCCGTTCCAGAACGGCAAGCAGTTTGGCGACCAACTGGTCGAGGTTGCGCCTGACGGAACAATCGAACCCCGTCTGGCCGAAAGCGTCGAAGGCAGCGCGGATGCCAAGGTCTGGACCTTCAAGCTGCGTCAGGGTGTGGAATTCCACAACGGCAAGACCATGACCAGCGAGGACGTGCTGAAGACCATGCAGCGTCACTCGAACGAAGATTCGAAGTCCGGTGCCCTGGGCATCATGAAGGGCATCGAATCGATGAAGGCCGATGGCGAAAATTTCCAAGTCACCCTGTCCGAGCCGAACGCCGACCTGCCCTACCTGATGGCTGACTACCACCTGATCATTCAGCCGGATGGCGGCATGGAAGATCCCGGCGCGGGTATCGGCACCGGCCCCTATCAGGTGGAAGTCAACGAACCCGGCGTCCGCCACGTGTACAAGAAGTTCGCCAACCACTGGAACCCGGATTTCGGTCACTTCGACGGCGTCGAAGTGGTTGTCATCAACGATGCAACCGCCCGTACCGCTGCGCTGCAATCCGGTCAGGTTCATGCGATCAACCGAGTCGAGCCGAAGGTGGCTGACCTGCTGGGCCGCGCACCTAACCTGACAGTGCATTCGACCGCTGGCCGTGGCCACTATGTGTTCATCATGCATTGCGACACCGCGCCGTTCGACCAGAACGAACTGCGTCTGGCGCTGAAGTATGCAATCAACCGTCAGGAACTGGTCGACAAGGTCCTGCGCGGCTATGGCACCGTGGGCAACGACATGCCGGTCAACGCAGCCTACCCGCTGTTTGACGGCTCGATCCCGCAGCGCGAATTCAGCGTCGAAAAAGCGGCCGAGCACTACAAGAACTCGGGACACGACGGTTCGCCGATCATCCTGCGCGTTGCCGATGGCGCCTTCCCGGGTGCCGTGGATGCCGCAGCCCTGTTCCAGCAGACCGCCGCACAGGCCGGAATTCCGCTGGAAATCAAGCGCGAGCCCAACGATGGCTACTGGTCCGAGGTTTGGAACGTTCAGCCCTTCTGCGCGTCCTACTGGGGCGGCCGTCCGGTGCAGGACCAGATGTACTCGACCGCTTACCTGTCGACCGCAGACTGGAACGACACCCGTTTCAAGGTACCGGCATTCGACGAGATGCTGTTTGCGGCGCGCGCCGAGCTGGACAACGACAAGCGGAAGGACATCTACCGCCAGATGGGCATGATGGTCCGCGACGAAGGCGGCCTGATCTGCCCAATGTTCAACGATTTTGTCGAAGGCGTCAGCAATCAGCTGGAAGGTTGGGAAAGCGACCCGACCCAAGAGATGATGAACGGCAACATGTCCCGCAAGATGTGGTTCGCCTGATAGGAACCACGGATCATGCATCCTATCGTCAAACTGGTTTCCCAGCGCCTTGCGCTGGGACTCCTGCTTCTCTTCGGCGCATCGGCTCTGATTTTCGGCCTCACCGAAGCCCTTCCCGGGGACGCTGCGCAAGCGGTCCTTGGTCAATCCGCAACCCCCGAGGCGCTGGCAAACCTGCGCGAGGAAATGGGCCTCAACCGCCCCGCTCTGACCCGCTATTTCGAATGGTTGGGCGGCATCTTACAAGGTGATCTGGGTCAGTCTCTGACCAACAAGCTCGACATCGCGGAAAGCATCGGCAAACGATTGGGGAACACCCTGTTTCTGGCCTGTGTAGCAGCGATCGTATCGGTTCCGTTGGCCATCTTTCTGGGCCTGCTGGCTGTTCGGTTCCGCAACCGCTGGCCGGACAAACTGATTTCGGCGATCACCCTTACAACAGTTTCCATTCCGGAATTCCTGATCGGTTACGTGGTCATCTACTTCATCTCAGTGAAACTGGGCTGGTTTTCCTCGCTCGCAATGATCAACGAATCGATGTCCTTCGGGGAAAAACTCAATGCGATCGCTTTGCCTGCCTTCGTGCTGACGCTGGTGGTTCTGGCGCAGATGATGCGGATGACCCGCGCGGCGATCCTGAACCTGATGCAATCGGCCTATATTGAAACAGCCGAACTGAAGGGCCTGTCGAACTTTCAGGTCATTGCACGCCATGCGTTTCCCAACGCGATTTCCCCCATCGTCAACGTCGTGATGCTGAACCTGGCCTACCTGGTCGTGGGCGTCGTCGTTGTCGAGGTGGTGTTCGTCTATCCCGGCATGGGGCAGTATCTGGTGGACTCGGTGACCAAACGTGATGTGCCGGTCGTTCTGGCCTGCGGCGTCGTCTTCGCCGCCGTTTATATCGGACTGAACATGGTGGCCGATATTGTGTCCATCCTTGCCAACCCAAGACTGAGGCATCCGAAATGATGAAGAATATTCCTATTTCGGCCATGATCGGTCTGTTTTTCACAGGGCTTTACTTCTTTGTGGCCTTCACCGCACCGCTGATTGCCCCCTATGGCATGGCCGAAGTGGTCGGCGATGTATGGGAACCCTCAAGCGCCGAGCACCTTCTGGGCACCGACAATATCGGGCGCGATCTGTTGACCCGCATGATCTACGGCGGCCGTACGACCATCTTTATCGCCGCGGCAGCCACGATCCTCAGCTTTGTCACCGGCACGTCGCTGGGCCTGCTGGCAGCTGTGCTGGGCGGTTGGGCCGATCAAGTGCTCAGCCGGGCGGTTGATCTGGTCATGTCGATTCCGACGCTGATCCTGGCGCTGGTTATTCTGGCGATTGTTCCGGTGACTGTTCCGATCCTGATCCTTGTGATGGGCCTGCTGGACGCCACACGTCCCTATCGCCTGTCGCGATCTGTCGCCGTGGACATCAACGTGATGGACTATGTCGAGGCCGCCAAACTGCGCGGTGAAGGACGCGGCTGGATCATCTTCCGGGAAATCCTGCCCAACGCCCTGTCGCCTTTGGTTGCTGAGTTCGGGCTGCGGTTCATCTTCATGGTTCTGTTCATCTCGACCCTGTCGTTCCTGGGTCTGGGCGTTCAGCCGCCGTTGGCGGATTGGGGCGGCATCGTGAAGGAAAACAAGGACGGCATCGTCTATGGCATCGGCGCGGCGCTCTACCCTGCTGTCGCCATCGCGACGCTGGCTATCTCGGTCAACCTTGTGGCTGACTGGGTTCTGAACCGTACCACATCGCTGAAAGGAGGCCGGGGATGAGTGATATCCTTCTCAAGGTCCGCGACCTCAAGATCGGCGCGACCGTCTATCCGCCGGGTGAAAAGCCCCATGACATCGAAATCGTGCACGGGGTCAGCTTTGACCTCGAACGCGGCAAGGTGCTGGGTCTGATCGGCGAATCCGGTGCCGGTAAATCCACCATCGGTCTGGCCTCGATGGCCTATGGCCGGGGTGGTGTGAAAATCACCGGCGGCGAGGTCTGGGTGAACGGGCGCGATATCCTCAAGACATCTCATGGGGACATTCGCAAGCTGCGCGGGGGCGAGGTCACCTATGTGTCCCAATCCGCTGCCGCGTCGTTCAACCCCGCCAAGAAGATCATGGATCAGGTGGTCGAAGCGGCTGTCGAACAGAAGAAATTCACCCGCAAAGAGGCCGAGGCCCGCGCGCGTGAGCTGTTCGGCAAGCTGGGTCTGCCTGACCCGGACAATATCGGTGATCGCTACCCGCACCAGGTTTCGGGCGGTCAGCTGCAGCGTTGCATGACAGCGCTGGCGCTGTGTCCCGAGCCTGATCTGGTGGTGTTCGACGAACCCACCACGGCTCTGGACGTGACCACTCAGATCGACGTTCTGATGGCCATCAAGGAAGCCATCGCAGCGACCGGCGTTGCCGCGCTCTACATTACCCACGACCTGGCGGTTGTGGCGCAGGTGAGCGACGACATCATGGTGCTGCGGATGGGTAACACGGTCGAATACGGCAATACCGATCAGATCATCAACAACCCGCAGGAAGACTACACCAAGGCGCTGGTCTCGGTGCGGTCGATCGAGCACGAAGAGAAAAAGCCCACACCCGAACCGGTGCTGAGCGTTGACGGTATCACCGCGCGCTACAAGGGTCTGAATTTCGACGTGCTGCACAACGTCAATGTCGAGCTTCATCCGGGGCAGACACTGGCGGTTGTGGGGGAGTCCGGCTCGGGCAAATCGACGCTGGCGCGGGTGATCACCGGCCTGCTGCCGCCGCGTGATGGTGAGATCACCTTTAACGGGCGCAAGCTGAGCCCCGATCTGAAAGGTCGTTCTCTGGAAGACGTGCGTGAGCTGCAGATGATCTATCAGATGGCTGACACGGCAATGAATCCGCGTCAGACCGTAGGCACGATCATCGGTCGCCCGTTGGAGTTCTACTTCAACATGCGAGGGTCCGAAAAACGCAAGCGTGTCATCGAGCTGCTGGATGAGATCGAGCTGGGCGAAAAGTTCATCGACCGCTATCCGGCAGAGCTGTCGGGTGGTCAGAAACAGCGTGTCTGTATCGCCCGGTCGCTGGCAGCCAAGCCCAAGATGATTATCTGTGATGAGGTCACCTCGGCGCTGGACCCGCTGGTGGCGGATGGCATCCTCAAACTGCTGCTGGACCTGCAACAGATCGAGGACGTAGCCTATCTGTTCATCACCCACGATCTGGCGACGGTCCGCGCGATCAGCGACAGTATCGCGGTGATGTATCAGGGCCGCGTAGCGCGGTACGGGTCGAAGAGCGAGGTGCTGAGCCCACCGTTCGACGACTATACCGACCTGCTGCTCAGCTCGGTGCCCGAAATGCATCTGGGTTGGCTGGAAGAGGTCGTCGCCCACCGCAAGATGGAGAGCGCGGGGAACTGATCCCTGCCCTCTTAATAGCTTCGAAATCCCGGCATTTGTCACAAACAGGTGTCGGGATTTTGCTATTCGGGGCGCGAATTGGCAGCCCATCCGCGGCGAATCCCCTAGGTTCACCTGAAGCGTTTAAGAAAAGGGTCAGATAATGGACCGCAAACTCCTCCTCATCATTCTGGACGGCGTCCCGTGGCGCAATTTTCGTCGGTTGTTCGGCAACCTCGAAGGCTGGGTCGACAGTGGCGAGGCGCAGATCTGGAAGCTGCGCGCGGTTCTGCCGTCGACTTCGGCCAGCTGCTATGCCTCGATCCATACCGGCGTCACACCGCAGGAACATGGCTGCACCGGCAATGGCAATGTCTTCCGCCTGAACCACAAGGACGTCTTCAGCCAGGTGCGTGAGGCGGGTGGTGTGACCGGGGCGGTGACCCACAGCTATTGGTCGCAATTCTTCAATCGCCACCCGTTCGACTACGTGCGCGACATCGAATATGACGAGCCGGACAGCAAGACCATCAACCATGGGCGGTTCCACACCATGACCGGCTATGGCAAAGCCAATCAGATGACCCCGTCGGACGTTGATCTGTACGGAACACTAACAAACCTTTGCCTGCGTTTCGGCCTGGATTACGGCATCCTGCACACCTGCACACTGGACAGCATGGGGCACCGATTCCACCACGACTGTGAAGAGATGGACCACGCCTGTTTCGTCGCCGACGAAATGCTGGCCCCCTTCATCCCACGTTGGCGGCAACTGGGCTACGAGGTTATTGTCACCGCCGACCACGGCCAGGATGAGCGTGGCCACCACGGCGGGCGCAGCCCGTTGCAGCAGGAAACCGCGCTGTACTACTTTGGCGACGCAAAAGGCCCCGAGGCGGACGCTGTGATCGACCAGCTACAGTTGGCCCCCACGATCCTGAACCGCATGGGCGCACCGATTGCCGAAACGATGAAGGCCGCGCCGTTCCTGAAATAGGGGATCAGTCGTAGGGCCAGACCTCTTGGCCCAACGCCTCGATGGCGATCGAAATCCGTTCAAAACTGTCTGCGGCGCGCTTTACCGAGGTTCGCGCCCGCAGATAGCCATGCACAAGGCCGGGTTCGTTGATCCAATGCGCCTGCCCGCCGGCGGCAGCGATCTGTTCGCAATAAATCGCCCCGTCATCGCGCAACGGGTCGCAGTCCGCTGTCACGACAACGGTCGGCGGCAGGCCAGAGAAATCGGTATCTTGCAGAGGCGCAAATGTCGGGTCGTTTTGCGGAACTGTGCCGCCACAGCGAACTTTCTCGTAAAACTTGATTTCGTCGAGCGTCAAAAGCGGCGCATGGGCATGTTCGATGTAAGACCCGGCCGATGCGTCGCCGCCCAGACCGGGATAGACCAGAACCTGCCCCAGCACGCCCTCAAGACGCTTGCGGCCATAATGCGCGACCGCAGCCGCGAGGTTCCCCCCCGCGCTGTCCCCGGCCAGAACCAGAGGGTCGCCGAACTCTGTGGCCGCCCAGTTCGTGGCTGTCCAGCTGTCCGCGAACTGCGCGGGATGCACATGTTCCGGGCAAAGGCGATAATCCACAGCAACCACCCGATACCCGGTCTGTGCGCAAATCTCGGCGCAGACGTCGTCGTGGCTGTCCAGCCCGCCGACAACAAAACCGCCGCCATGAAAATAGACAACGGTTCGTGTTGGATCTCCGGCGGTGTAAACCCGGACAGGCACGCCATCGGCGGACCTGTCCTGTACCTCAAGACCCGGAGGCCGGGGCTGGCGAAAGTCCTGACACATCTCGTTATAGACGCGGCGCTGGTCTTCTATTGTGAGATCAACCGCGTTGTCAGGATAGCTTTCAGTCGTTCGTCTTATGAACGTCCAGGTTTCTTCATCGATCAGACGTTCATAATCCATTGTCCCTCCGCGGTCAGGCAGCCCATTCCCATGGCCGGGTGAACGATCCCAGCACCTTACCGACATCGTCCTCCGAGGAGCCGTTCGCGTCAAGCTGTGCGACAAGCCCGCGCTTCTTGTCGTCGATCACCGAGACAACGCGCGCATCCACCCCGGCCTTTTCAAGCGCGCCGTTATAGATGCGGGTGATCGCCTGTTTGCGAAGTTCGGGTTTGAACACCTTGCCCACCGCGGTTTTCGGCAGTTCATCCAGAATGGTCATGTGCTTGGGCTGTGCCGCGCGCTCATGGACATGCACACCGCAATACTCCATCAGCTCTTTCTCGGTCACGCTGGCACCTTCGACCAGTTCGACAAAGGCACACGGCACCTCGCCCGAATAAGCGTCGGGCTGACCGATGGCACCTGCAAACGCGACGGCATCATGACCCAGCAGAGCTTCTTCGATCTCGGCCGGGTCGATATTGTGACCGCCGCGAATGATCAGGTCCTTGGCGCGGCCGGTGATCCACAGATAGCCATCCTCGTCAAACCGCCCCAGATCGCCGGTGCGCAGGTATTTGTCGAAGTGGTAGAGGTCTACGTTCTTGTCGACCTCGGTATAGGTATTGCCCGCATAGACACCGGGGTTCGAGATGCAGATTTCACCGATCTCATCCGCGCCGCATTCCTTGGGTCCATCCGGTCCGTCCTGCAGGATTTTCACATCCGTATAGGGGAACGGGATCCCGATCGAGCCGATCTTCTTTTCGCCATCCACAGGGTTGCACGACACCAGACAGGTCGCCTCGGTCAGACCATAGCCTTCGACGATGGTCACGCCGGTCGCGTCTTCAAAGCGGCGGAACAGTTCAACCGGCAATGGGGCCGAGCCTGAGAAGGCTGTCTTCACCGTCGAGATATCTGCGTCCACCGGGCGCTGCATCTTGGCGGCAATGGCGGTCGGCACGGTGATGATGAAGGACACTTTCCAACGTTCGATCAGTTTCCAGAAGTTGTCGAACACACCGTCGCCGCGATACCCCGCGGGGGTTGGGAAAACCACATGCGCGCCCGACGACACAGCAGCCATCACGATCACATGCACGGCAAAGACGTGGAACATCGGTAGCGGGCACATGATCACGTCTTCGTCCGTGAACAGCAGCGTATTGCCCAGCCAACCGTTATAGATCAGGCCCGAATACTTGTGCTGCGCCACCTTGGGCATACCTGTCGTGCCCCCGGTATGGAAATAGCAGGCAACACGGTCTTCCTTGCTGTCCTCGAAGGTCAGCGTCGTGGGTTGCTTGGCCAGTTCCCGATTGAAGTTCTTGTAATCCGCATGAGCCAGATGTTCCTTGTCCCCCATCTTGGGGCGCAGGAACGGCACCAACCAGGACTTCGGCGGTGTCAGATAGCGGTTCAGGTCAATTTCCAGAATGGTGTTGACCTTGGGTGCGTGGCGTACCGCCTCTTCGACCTTTTGCGCCACATCGGTCTTGGGGAAGGACTTCAGCGTCACCACCACCTTTGCGCCGGTCTCGCGCAGGATTGCGGCGATTTGTTCCGGCTCAAGCAGCGGGTTGATCGGGTTGACGATCCCGGCTACCGCGCCGCCCATCATGGTGACCAGCGTCTCGTTACAGTTGGGCAGCACATAAGCGACCACGTCCTTTTCGCCCACACCCAGCGACCGGAATAGGTTGGCGGCCTGGTTGACCTTGCCCAGCAGTTGGGACCAGGTCAGCGTCTCGGCCTTGTCGGTCGGGCCGGACAACAGCTGAAAGCTGATCGCATTGCTGTTGGGAAATTTTTCTGCCGTGCGTGACAGCAACTGGTGGAACGTGACCGGAACGTCGCGGTCCTCCCACGACATTTCCTGCTCCATCCTTGCCTTGTCTTCCAAACCCACAAAGGCCATGTGGTTCCTCCCTTATCTCTCCCATGTCCAGCACGGGTTTTGAATCCATCGCCAAGATGGAAGCAAAACCGCGCAGGTTCAAGAAAGGCCTTAGCTGTGAAGGCAGCAAAGAGGTAGAATTACGCTGCGGACTTAACTGTATTGCCCCAGCGTCACTTTATTCGGCGGCCATACCGTCGGTGAACTGCAGACGTGCAAGGCGGGCATACAGTCCATCCTGCGCCACCAGATCGTCATGAGTGCCCTGTGCAACGATGCGCCCGGCCTCCATCACCACGATCCGGTCGGCCTTTTTCACCGTCGCCAGACGGTGCGCCACGATCAGTGTGGTGCGGCCCGCCCGCATCTGATCGACGGCCCCCTGCACCGCACGTTCGCTTTCCGCATCCAGCGCCGAGGTCGCTTCGTCCAGCAGCAGAACCGGCGCGTCGCGCAGGATCGCGCGGGCGATGGCGATGCGTTGTTTCTGGCCGCCCGACAGCATCACGCCGCGTTCGCCGACAAAACTGTCATAGCCCTCGGGCAGCGCCGAGATGAAATCATGCGCGGCGGCGGCGAGGGCTGCGGCCTCAACCTCGGCATCCGAAGCGTCCAGACGGCCAAAGCGGATGTTCTCACGGGCCGAGGTGGCAAAGATGATCGGATCCTGTGGCACCAGCGCCATGTGGCGGCGGAAGTCGTCCCGGTCGACGTCCCGCAGATCGATGCCGTCGAGCATGACCCGCCCCGAGGCCGGATCATAGAACCGCTGGATCATCTGGATGACGGTTGTCTTGCCCGCGCCCGAGGGGCCGACAAATGCGACCGTCTCACCCGGGTTGACCTGCAACGACAGGTGCTCCAGCGCCACAACATCGGGGCGTGAGGGATAGCGGAAGGTCACATCGTCAAAACGAATCTCACCCCGGACCGGTGACGGCAATGCGGTCGGTTTGGCCGGATCGTTGACGGTGTCCTGCGCGTTCAGCAGCTCGACAAGACGCTCGGTCGCGCCGGCGGCACGTTGCAGTTCGCTCCAGATTTCGGACAAGGCCGCGACCGATCCCGCCATGATGATCGAGTAAATCACGAACTGGATCAGCACCCCTTCGGTCATCACGCCGTTGCGGACGTCATTGGCGCCCATCCACAGCACGCCAACGATGCCGGTGAACACCAGGAATATCACGATGACCGTCAGCACCGCGCGGGTCTTAATCCGACGCAGAGAGACGACATATGAGGTCTCGGTCATGTCATCGAACTGTTTGCGGCTGGCCTGTTCGTGGGTAAAGGCTTGCACCGTTTGCACTGCGCTCAGCGCCTCGCCCGCGTTACCGGACGACGCCGCGATCCAGTCCTGATTCTCGCGACTGATGACGCGCAAACGCCGCCCCAACAGCAGAATCGGCACCACGACGATCGGGATCAGCAGCATCACCATCCCGGTCAACTTGGCCGAGGTCAGCAGCATCAGCACCAGACCGCCCAGGAACAACAGCACATTTCGCAGGGCAATCGAGACGGACGAGCCCAAAACCGACTGAATCAGGGTCGTGTCGGTGGTGATCCGGCTCAGGACCTCACCGGTCATGATGCGTTCGTAGAATTCGGGGCTCATGCCGATGACACGATCGAACACCGCTTTGCGGATATCGGCCACCACGCGTTCCCCCAAACGCGTCACCAGCGCATAGCGCAGGCCGGTTCCGACTGCCAGAACCCCGGCAATGACCAGAGCGGCCAGAAAATACCAATCCAGCAGCTCGCCATCTTCGATGCGGAAATTATCGACCACACGGCGCACGGCCAGCGGAAGTGTCAGGGTCATGCTGGCGGTCAGAACCAGCGCCAGAGTCGCACCGACCATCAACAACCGGTATGGCCGCATGAACGGCCACAGTGACGCCAGAACGCCAATTTTCTTGGACCCGGCGCGCTCTTCGCTGGCGCCTGGTGCGGATTGTTGTGCTGGACTGGCTGAGGCTTGTCTTGCCATGCTTGGCCCTTAACTCATGTTCGCATTCATTTGCCCGCTTCTTGGAGGTACGGAAACGCGGGGTCAAGCTGTGCGTCGCGAATTGGTCCCTTCGCAGGGCCATTTGACGCAGAATTTTCGGGCTGACTTGGAGCGGGCGGCGGGAATCGAACCCGCTTCATCAGCTTGGAAGGCTGAGGTAATAGCCAGTATACGACGCCCGCTCAGCGCAGGTCGGTTTAAGCGATGCACCTGACGCCGTCAAGCGCCGTTCGACGGTAGAGTTCAATTTCTACGCACGCTTTTTCCGACGGGTCCGGCGAACCGTAAATACCGGCCCAACTAGCCCTGCGCCGGAAGCCAGCAACATGAGTCGAGGCCAGACGAAATCCGGATCGTCGCCGCATATTGCAGCGGTTGCGCAGCCGTTTGGCCGATCAATGACGCCGGATAGGTCGTTGCGGCGGCCAGCGCCTCGTGCAACGGCACCCCCACCTGAGTGACAAGGTTGTGGATGGCTGTGGTCAGGTCCAGATCGGCCCCGGCCAGGGTTCCGTCGTCAAGCGTCAAACGACCGTCGGTCCGCCCAATCCGGCGGCCTTCCAGTTCGAACGAAGTCTGATCCGTACCTGCAACAGCCATGGCATCGCTGACCAGAAACACCTGACCGGGCGCGGTTTTGGCGGCCCACGCAGTGCGCATCACCTCGGGGTGAACATGGATGCCATCGGCGATCAGCCCCGCCGACAAGCCGCCATTGGCCAGCGCCGCCCCAACCAGGCCCGGTTCGCGGCTGCCCAGTTGGCTCATGGCGTTGAACAGATGCGTCACACAGCGCGCACCTGCGGCAGCATAACGCTGGCACGTCGCGAAATCCGCATTGGTATGACCCAGTGAAACCAGAATGCCTGCGTCGAACAGGGATTTCACCTGCAGCTCGGACACGGATTCGGGCGCCAGGGTCACCTTGAGGCACGGCAGTTCCCTCGCCGCCGCGATCAGATCCGCCAGATCCGCGTCCTCCATCGGGCGGATCAGCGTCCCATCATGGGCCCCCTTTCGCGCAACGGACAGGTGCGGCCCCTCCAGATGCAGCCCGGCCACGCCGGGAACACCCGCGCGCACCGCCTGTATCGCGGCCCCGATGGCGACCTGCGTTTTCTCGGGCGTGTCGGTGATCAACGTCGGCAGCAAGGACGCCACACCAAGCCGGCGATGCGCACCGGCGATCCGTCGGATCGTCTCAACCGAGGGGTCGTCGTTGAACATCACCCCATCGCCGCCGTTCACCTGCAGATCGACATATCCGGGGCACAGGATATCCCCATTGAGGTCGATGACCTGCCCTTCGTTATTCGCCTGCCCTTCAGGTACATGCGCGGCCAGCGCCCCGTCCCGAAATACAATCGCCTGACCGGAATGCAGCTGCCCACCATCGAACAGGGCCCCATTGCGAAATGTCACTGAACCTGAGGTCATACCGTCTCTGTCACCTTTCTCAGATGGCGCGGCGTGTCTGGATCGATTCCACGGGCGCGGGCCACGGCCTCGACCATACTGTAAAACGAGGTGATGGTTGCAATGGGATCAGTCAGCCAGTGATCGGTGCGCGTCACCGGCAGGCGCTGAGCACGGGTCACCTTGTCGGTGGCCGCAAAAACCGCAGCCCCTTTGACGGCCAGAGCATCCGCAGCCTCTGCTGTTGTCAGCTCTGCCGCGTCGCCTGCGGCGAAGACGATGGTCGGGAATCCTTCTTCGACGATCGAGACCGGCCCATGCAGAACCTCGGCCGCCGAATAGCTTTCGGCGTGTATCTGGCAGGTTTCCTTGATTTTCAGCGCGGCCTCGTTGGACATCGCGAAGGATGGACCGCGGCCCAGCGTGAACAGCGACCGGCCCGTGATCGCCTCGGCTGCCACCGACCAGTCGCATTGCGCGGCCTGCGCCAGATGCTCCGGCAGGGATCGGATCGCGCCGGACAATTCACTGTCGCCGTTGATCTCGGCCACCAACCAAAGTCCTGCCACCAGCGAGGTGACAAAGGTCTTGGTCGCGGCCACGCTCAGTTCCGGCCCCGCGTGCAAAGGCAGAACGGCGTCCGTCACCCCGGCCAGTCGCGAGCTTTCGTCATTGGTGATGGCCACGGTCACCCCGCCCCCGGATTTCAGTGACCGTGTCATTCCCACGATGTCGGGGCTTTGACCGGACTGGGATACCGACAGGCACAACGCCCCCTTGGCCTGCAAGTCCACGCCATAGATCGAACTGACCGACGGCCCGACCGACGCCGCAGGCAGCTTCAGCAGAAGCTCGGCGGCATATTTCAGATAAAGGCAGGCATGATCAGACGACCCCCGCGCCACCGTGATCAGAAACCGGGGATCGGCGTCTTTGACCAGCCTTACGGCGCCCTGAATGTTGGGTGTGCCCTGGCTCAGTAACCGATCAACGGCATCGGGGATTTCCAGAATCTCCTGACGCATTTTCGAACTGTGTTCAGTCATGTTTTCCGGCCTTTCCGGTTACAACCGCAATTCGGCGACAAAGTCATAGGCGTCACCGCGATATAGCGACCGGGTCAGTTCCGCGACCCGCCCGTTCTTGAGGAATGAAATCCGTTCGATGTTCAGCCCGGCGGCCCCTTCGGGCACATCCAGCAACTCGGCTTCACGCGCGGCCAGATTGAGCGCCGAAATCTTCTGCACCGCGCGCACTGGCCGTCGACCCAGACCGTCCAGAACCTCGTAAAGCGAGGTCGTCACCTCGATCGGGTTCGGCAAGATGTCCAACGGCAGCGCGGCGCGCTCCAGCGCCAGCGGGCGGCCGTCAGCCTCGCGCAGGCGGTAGATACGGGAAATCTGTTCACCGTCTTTCAGGCTCAGCGCCTCGACCTCTTCCGGCGTAGGCGCAAAGACCCCGCGCTCCAGCCATTTCGAAGTCGTGAGCATACCCCGGCTCGACATGTCCTCGGTGAAGGATGTCAGATGCGTCAGCGATTGCTCGACCCGCGGCATACGCTCGCGAATGAACGAGCCCGAGCCCTGACGCTGTTCGATCACGCCCTCCTGGACCAATTCCTGTATCGCCTTGCGCACGGTGACCCGCGACAGATCGGTGATCTCGACCAGTTCCCGTTCCGAAGGCAGCGAAGTGTTCGGGGCCAGCACGCCGGTGTCTATCCCCTCTTGCAGCCTGCGCCGCAACTGCACATAGCGCGGGCCTTTTTCGGGGCTCAGCCACTGATCGGCACGCAGGAAGTCAGAGATGCTCATGACGTATCTCCTTGGCCATGGCCAATGCGCCGGTCAGGGGCTCACCTTGCGGTGGACGAATGACGGATTGCATCTCGTCCGGCAGATAGGGCGCGTAATGTCCTGCGATTCCGCCGGTCAGACAGACCGCCCTGTCCGACTGCCAGCCCAGCCGCTTAGCGGTTTCAGCAATGTAATCCGCCCCGGCCTTCAGGATTTCCACAGCAACAGAATCGCCCGCTTGCGCGGCAGACGTCACCGCGGGCGCAAGCGAGCCGAACTGCCCAGGCGTCGCAGACCCGGCGAAAGACACGATGCCTGCCGGACCGTGCAGGTCGGCCAGCAGCTTTTGCATCAAGCCGGTCTGAACCTGCGTACCGTCATGGGCGCATAGCGCTTCGGACAAGGCCCTGCGCCCGACCCACTGGGCCGAGGCCTCATCCCCCAGAACCGATCCCCAGCCCCCGGCGAACCGTATCGCACCATCCACTTGAACCGCAAGGAATGACCCGGTGCCGCAATGCGCGACCAAACCGTCCTGCGCACCCAAAGCGCCGCGCACGGCGGCGGGGCGATCATCCTCGACCCGCGCGCAGGTCAGGCCCAGCGCATCGCGCAATCGTCCGGCAATCGCGGCATCAGTCACACCCGCAAGTCCGATGAAAGCTGGCCAGTCGCGCAGGTCCGTGACCTCGACCTGCCGGGACAAGGTATCAAGCCCAACCTGTATCTGGGCAAGCGCCCCGTCAAAATCGGTCGAGACATTGGCGGCGCCCGTTTCAACGCAATGGGTCACACCATTGACCTCACAGGCCACCCGGCAGCGCGTTCCGCCGCCATCCACCGCCAATACGGCGCTATTTCGAGACTCAGTCATGACAATACCATTATAATACCTTTTGAGATAGGGAAAGCCCATATGCCGCAAAAACCCCTGCAACAACCTCGATTTCATTGAAAACGCCGAAAAAATCTCATGATGAAAGAAAATTATTTACAAGTGGTATTAGATAGGTATCGTATAACAAACACACGAGGGGATTCTCTTGACGCTGCCGCCGACCGAACAATTGCACCCTGACGCTCTACAGCTGACCCCAGGCAATCTGGTCAGTGCGGCGCGTGCGCTGGCCGAGGGGCAGATCGCCGCGGCCACCGCCGTCCGCGACGCGCTGGACAACATCGCCCGCGGCGCCGAGGCCATGGCAGAAACGATCCGTACCCATGGCGTGCTGCATTTCGTGGCCGCCGGGTCGTCCGGCCTGATGGCGGCAGCCGACGCGCAGGAGCTGGGCGGCACATTCTCAATTGCCCCTGCCCGCCTACGCATCCATATGGCCGGAGGCCTGCCAACTGGTGTCCAGATGCCGGGTGGAGCCGAAGACGCGACCGACGACCTCGAAGACGCACTGAGCGCACTGACCTCGCGCGACACGGTGATCGCGGTGTCGGCCAGTGGGTCCACACCCTACACAGTGGCAGCCGCGAAGATCGCCCGCGCGCGCAAAGCGACCGTAATCGGCATCGCCAACAACGCCGACAGCCCACTGCTGCAGGGCGCGGACATTCCGATCCTTCTGGCCACACCGCCCGAGCTGATCTCGGGCTCGACCCGCATGGGCGCAGGAACGGCGCAGAAGATCGCGCTGAACATGCTGTCTTCGCTGATGGCGGTCGAGTTGGGACATGTGCATGGCGGGATGATGGTCAATCTGCGCGCCGATAATGACAAACTGCGGGCACGGGCTACCGGGATCGTCGCCCGGATCGCCGACGTGGACACCAACACCGCACAGCAGGCACTGGAAACAGCAAACGGAGAGGTGAAGCCCGCCATCCTGATCGCCGCGAAGGGCCTGTCGCTGGCACAGGCCCACACGCAGCTGAAGGCCAGCAGAGGGATCCTGGCCGCTGCATTGACGAGAAACTGACAAAGACAAACAAACGGGAGAGAACAATGACTTACAGAAGCCTGAAGTTGGCCTTGCTAGGCACGACCCTGATAGCCACAAGCGCCCTTGCCGAGGACGTGACGCTGACCATCGAAAGCTGGCGCAATGATGACCTGACCCTGTGGCAGGACCAGATCATCCCTGCCTTCGAAGCAAGCCATCCCGGTATCAAGATTCAGTTCACCCCCTCGGCCCCGGCAGAATACAACGCCGTTCTGAACTCGAAACTCGACGCGGGCTCGGCTGGCGACCTGATCACCTGCCGGCCGTTCGACGCCTCTCTGGCGCTGTACGAGGCGGGACACCTGACCGATCTTTCGGGCGTCGAGGCGATGGGCAACTTCTCGGACGTGGCGAAATCGGCTTGGCAGACAGATGACGGCGCGGTCAGCTTCTGCGTTCCGATGGCCTCGGTTATCCATGGCTTCATCTACAACAAGGACGCCTTTGCCGAACTGGGCATCGAGGTTCCGACGACCGAAGATGAGTTCTTTGCCGCGCTGGACAAGATCAGAGAAGACGGCACCTACGTCCCTCTGGCGATGGGCACCAACGATCAGTGGGAAGCCGCCACGATGGGGTACAACAATATCGGCCCGAACTATTGGAAAGGTGAGGAAGGCCGTCAGGCTCTGATTACCGGTGAGCAGAAGCTGACCGATGAGGCCTGGACCGCCCCCTACGCAACCCTTGCCCGCTGGGCTGAGTATATGGGCGATGGGTATGAGGCGCAGACCTATCCCGACAGCCAGAACATCTTTACGCTGGGCCGGGCCGCGATTTATCCCGCCGGGTCCTGGGAAATCTCGGGCTTCAACGCGCAGGCCGATTTCGAGATGGGCGCGTTCAAACCTCCGGTCCGCAATGCGGGCGACACCTGCTATATCTCTGACCACACCGATATCGGCATCGGCATGAACGCCGCGACCGAACACCCCGAGGCGGCCGAAACCTTCCTGGCCTGGGTCGCAAGCCCCGAATTCGCCGAAATCTTCGGCAACGCCCTGCCCGGCTTCTTCCCGCTATCCAGCACTCCGGTCGATCTGCAGGACCCGCTGGCCAAGGAAATCATCGGCTGGCGCGAGGAGTGCGAGTCGACCATCCGCTCGACCTATCAGATTCTGTCGCGCGGCACGCCGAACCTTGAGAATGAGACCTGGGGCGCGTCGGTCGCCGCCATCAAGGGCGCCAAATCGCCCGAAGAACTGGGCGCCGAGCTGCAGGAAGGCCTTTCCAGCTGGTACGCGCCGCACCAGTAAGCTGACACTTACCCGGGCGGCGATGCCTGCCCGGGTACACCCGACACTCCGTTGAAAGCAGTCCTATGAACCGCCCCCGCATCCGCTGGCATATCGTCGTGTTTCTGGCACCGGCCGTACTTGTCTATACGGCGGTGATGATCTTTCCGCTGTTCAACACGCTACGTCTGGCGCTGTTTACCGAAGTCGATCAGACCCGCGTGTTCGTTGGATTGCAGAACTTTCAGACCCTGTTTTTCGATCCGGTCTGGTCCGAGCAGTTCTGGAATGCACTGGGAAACAATTTCTGGTTCTTCCTGATCCACATGCTGGTGCAGAACCCCATCGGCATCGCTTTGGCGGCCCTGCTCAGCCATCCGCGCCTGCGATTTGCGGCGCTGTACCGCTCGGCGATCTTCATCCCCACGATCCTCAGTTTCGTGATCGTCGGTTTTGCGTGGAAACTGATCCTCTCGCCGATCTGGGGCATCGCCCCCTCGATGCTGGACGCCATCGGATTGAAGTCGCTGTTCGCGCCGTGGCTGGGGAAAGAGGAATACGCCCTGACCACATTGGCGCTGATCTCGGTCTGGCAGTTCGTGGGCATCCCGATGATGCTGATCTATGCCGCCCTGCTGACCATCCCCGAAGAAATCCTCGAGGCCGGAGAGATCGACGGCATCACCGGCGCCTCGGCCTTCTGGAAGATCAAGCTGCCGCTGATCCTGCCATCGATCGGGATCATCTCGATCCTGACCTTTGTGGGGAACTTCAATGCGTTCGACTTGATCTATGCCGCGCAAGGCGCACTGGCGGGACCGGATTTCTCGACCGATATTCTGGGCACCTTCATGTATCGCACCTTCTTTGGCTTCCAGTTGCAACTGGGCGACCCGCATATGGGTTCGGCCATCGCCGGGGCCATGTTTGCGATCATCCTTGTGGGCGTCTGTATCTACCTGTTCGGCATCCAAACCCGGATGCGCCGGTACCAACTGTGAGGGCGCAGGTATGAACAAAGCACGTCAAAACCCGTTGAATACTGCCGCGATGCACGGGGCGCTGATCCTTTACACGCTGATCGCCCTGTTCCCGGTCTTCGTGATCCTGATCAACAGCTTCAAAACCCGCCGTGCGATTTTTCGAGAACCTCTGGCGCTGCCGAATGCCGACAGTTTTTCGTTGATCGGGTATGAGACGGTTATGAAGCAGGGGGACTTCTTCCTCTACTTCCAGAACTCGATGATCGTGACCGTGGCGTCGCTGTTCTTTATCCTGCTGTTCGGCGCAATGGCGGCTTATGCGCTGTCGGAGTATCAGTTCAAAGGCAACCTGCTGATGGGCCTCTACCTGGCGCTGGGGATCATGATCCCGATCCGCATCGGTACCGTCGCGATCCTCGAGATGATGGTGGCCACCGGGCTGGTGAACACGCTCTGGGCGCTGATCCTTGTCTACACGGCACAGGGGTTACCGTTGGCGGTGTTCATCCTGTCCGAGTTTATGCGACAGGTCAGCGATGACCTGAAGAACGCGGGCCGCATCGACGGGCTGTCGGAATACACGATATTTTTCCGGCTGGTGCTGCCTCTGGTTCGGCCGGCAATGGCAACCGTGGCCGTGTTCAACATGATCCCGATCTGGAATGACCTCTGGTTCCCGCTGATTCTGGCACCTGCTGAGGAGACCAAGACTCTCACGCTGGGCAGTCAGGTCTTCATCGGCCAATTCGTCACAGACTGGAACGCGGTTCTGTCGGCGCTATCAATGGCGATCCTGCCGGTGCTGGTGCTCTATGTTATCTTCTCGCGCCAATTGATCCGCGGCATCACTTCAGGAGCTGTCAAATGACCCGTGTTCTGATTGCAGGCCTTGGCAATATGGGGCTGAGTCATGCGCTGGCCCATCACCATCACCCCGACGCGCGGATCGTGGGGCTGGTGAACCGGTCCGGCCGCGTGGACCACTCGGACCTTGCGGGCTATCCGGCATATTCCGATTTTCAGACGGCCCTGACCGAGACGAAGCCTGATCTGGTTGTAATCGCCACCTATTCCAACAGCCACGCCGACTATGCCTGTGCCGCGATGGAGACCGGGGCGCATGTGTTTGTCGAAAAGCCTCTGGCCACCAACGTCACCGACGCGCGGCGCGTGGTCGAAACCGCCACCCGGCTGAACCGCAAACTGGTCGTGGGTTACATCCTGCGCCACCACCCCTCGTGGATGCGCCTGATCGCCGAGGCGCGCGATCTGGGCGGACCGTATGTGTTTCGCCTGAACCTGAACCAGCAATCCTCGGGCGCTGAGTGGGAGACGCATAAGGCGCTGATGCAGACCACCTCGCCCATCGTGGATTGCGGCGTGCATTATGTCGACGTGATGTGCCAGATCACCGACGCGCAGCCAGTCCGCGTACACGGCATGGGCCTGCGCCTGTCCGATGAGATCGCCGAGGACATGTATAATTACGGCCAGTTTCAGGTGATCTTCGACGATGGATCGGTCGGTTGGTACGAGGCCGGATGGGGTCCGATGATGTCCGAGACGGCGTTTTTCGTAAAAGATATCGTCTCGCCCAACGGATCGGTCTCGATCACGGACGGCAACAAGGGCGCGTCTGCCGATATCGACGGCCACACCAAGGTTGGGGGCTTACTGGTCCACACGCCAAGCGGAGATCGCACCATCGAGATGCCTGATGAACCCGGCCATCAGGAGCTCTGCGATGCCGAACAGGCCTATATACTGCGTGCCGTTTCAGAAGACATCGACCTGACGCGTCACATGAATGACGCCGTCCAATCCCTCGCCATTTGCCTGGCCGCCGATGAAAGCATCCGCACCGGCCACCCCGTATCACTGAAGGAGCCCGCATCATGACCGCTCTGACCCTGACCAATGTGAATAAATCCTTCGGCAATGTGCATGTCCTGAAAGACATCACGCTTGAAGTCGAGGAAGGCGAATTCGTCGTCTTCGTCGGCCCCTCGGGCTGCGGCAAGTCCACCCTGTTGCGGGTGATTGCGGGGCTTGAGGATGCATCCTCGGGCGAGATCACGATCGGCGGCCAACAGGTCAATCTGGTGCCGCCGTCCAAACGCGGGATTGCGATGGTGTTCCAAAGCTACGCGCTCTACCCCCATCTGAACGTGCGCGGGAACATGACGCTGGCGCTGAAGCAGGAAAAGCAACCGAAAGCAGTGATCGAAGAACGTGTCGCCAAAGCCAGTCGGATGCTGAACCTTGAGGACTATCTGGACCGCTACCCGTCCGAGCTGTCCGGCGGCCAACGCCAGCGCGTCGCCATCGGGCGCGCCATCGTGCGCGAACCGAAACTCTTCCTGTTTGATGAGCCGCTCTCGAACCTCGACGCCGCCCTGCGGATGAACACACGGATCGAGATCGCCAACCTGCACCGGGCGCTGGATGCCTCGATGATCTATGTCACCCATGATCAGACCGAGGCGATGACGCTGGCCGACAAGATCGTTGTACTGCGCGACGGGCGGGTGGAGCAGATCGGCACCCCGATGGAGCTGTACAACAACCCCGCCAACCAGTTCGTTGCCGGTTTTCTGGGATCTCCTTCAATGAACTTTCTGCCCGAAGATCTGCTGGGGGATGGTCAGAACACCATTGGCATCCGCCCCGAAGACCTGTTCCTGTCCGACGACGGCCCGTTGGCCGCACGGGTCAGCCACGTGGAAAAACTGGGCGGAGACACCAACGTCATTGCCAAGGTGCAGGATCATGCGGTGACGGCACGGCTGTTCGGCCAGCACGCGATCGCAGAAGGCCAGGAGCTGAGATTCGCCTTTTCCGCCGACAAGGTCTATCGGTTCGACCCAGCGGGCCAACGCCTTCGCTGAGAACACACTTCACAAGAAGGTGATCTTGGCCCGTTGCCCTCATCCGCTGCATAGCTTGTATATATTTCGGTGTTCAGCCTGTTTTTGGGCACCGGAAATGCCATTTTTTGATGCCTCACGCTGCGTCCTTAAGGTTGCTGTCAACAACCTGTCACAAAGGCACCCTAAATCCATTTCACCACTCTTTATACGATAGCCAGGAGCCATCCATGACCACCGTAGACCCCACCACTTTGTCTGCCGACGACTGGGACGAAGTGCACTTCCCCCGCCCGGAAGAAAACGATTTTGACCGCGTTGTCGAACGCGCCATTTCGCGCCGTGGCTTCCTGGGCGGCGTGCTGGCCTTTGGCTCGGGTGCTGCGGCCATGGGCGCGGGCCTGATGGGGTCCACTTCGGTGCAGGCGCAAACCGCCTCGCGCTTTTCCTTCAGTCCGATTGCCGCGCAGACCGATGGCACCGTGCACGTGCCGGAAGGGTACGAATGGAAAATGCTGATGCGCTGGGGCGACCCGTTGTTTTCCGACGCCGACGGTTATGACCTGACCGATGGCGGCGCGGTCGAGAATTCGGACCGTGTGTTTGGTGAAAACACCGACGGGATGGAGACCTTCTCGTTCCAGGGTCACGAGTTGATTGCGATCAACCACGAATTCCCGAACCGCAAGATCAACCTGCCCGCGGCGCAGGAAGGCGTTCCGGCCAATGCCGGCGACGTACTGAAGATGCAGAACATCCAGGGCGTCACCGTGATGGAAATCACCGAAGGTCCCGATGGCTGGTCGGTTGTCAAAGACAGCCCCTTCAACCGCCGCATCCACCACAACACGCCCATGAAGATTGTCGGCCCCGCAGCCGGTCACGACCTGCTGAAGACCGAGGCCGATCCGACCGGCACCACCTCGCTGGGCACTATGAACAACTGTGGCGCAGGCAAGACCCCATGGGGCACCTACCTGACCTGCGAAGAAAACTTTAACGGCTATTTCGGCTCGTCCGATGAAAACGCCAGCTATGACCAGAAGGTCGCGGATGGCATGACCCGGTATGGCATCGCGGTCGCAAGCTGGAACGGCTACGAGTTCTTCGATCCACGTTTCGACACCTCGAAAAACCCGAACGAGCCGCACCGCGCGGGCTGGATCGTGGAAATCGACCCGACCAAGCCCGACAGCACGCCGGTCAAACACACCGGCCTGGGCCGCTTCAAGCACGAAAACGCCGAGGTAACGCTGGCCGCCGATGGCCGCGTAGTCGTTTATATGGGCGACGATGAGCGCGGCGAATACCTGTACAAGTTCGTCTCGAACGGCACCTACCAGCCGGGCGCCGAGACCGAGAGCCTGTTGAACGACGGCACGCTCTATGTGGCCAAGTTCAACGATGACGCAACCGGTGAATGGCTGCCGCTGACGCCGGAAACCACCGGCATGGATGATGCCGAGATTCGCATCTTTACCCGCATGGCGGCGTCGGCCGCAGGTGGCACCACCATGGACCGTCCGGAATGGGTGGCCTCCAGCCCTGTTGCGGTCGAGGCGTATTGCTGTCTGACCAACAACAAGAACCGCGGCGTCAAACCGAATGCCGGTGGCGACGACACCTCGGTCAACGGACCTAACCCGCGCGAGGCCAACAAATACGGCCAGATCGTGCGTTGGCGTCCGGCAAATGATGATCACGCCGCCGAGGCCTTCGACTGGGACCTGTATGTAATGGCCGGCAACCCGACCGTACATTCCGACACATATGCAGGTTCGCCGAACGTAAACGAGGGCAACTTGTTCAACTCGCCCGACGGCATGGTCATCGACTCGACGGGCCTGATCTGGATTCAGACCGACGGCAATGACGGCAACGAGGAAGATTTTGCCGGCCACGGCAACAACCAGATGCTGGTTGGTGATCCGGTCACCGGTGAAATCGCGCGCTTCATGACCGGCCCGAACGGCTGTGAGGTTACCGGGCTGGCCTGGTCCACCGACCTGCGCACCATGTTTGTTGGCATCCAGCACCCGGGTAGCAACTGGCCCGATGGCGGCACGCCACGGTCCTCGGTCATTGCGATCAAGCGCGCCGATAACGAACTGATTGGCTAAACCTGAATGAAACGCCCCCGGCCTTTTGGCTTCGGGGGCGTTTTCCGTCAGATATCCTGGCCCGGAGGCTCCAGTGGCCCTCCCGGCGCCAAAAGATGGCGTTCCGAAAGCCAAGGGTTGAGTTCCAAAGCTTCGTTCAGAGCCTCTCGCGCCTCATCCAATCTTTGCAACCCCAACAAGGTCAACGCCCGCCCGCTGATCGCAGCTACATGGTTGGGCGACAGTTCAATGGCCTTGTCCAGATCGGGCAAGGCGGCCTCGAAATCCTGCCCCAAGTAATACGCAAAGGCGCGCTGGTTATACCCTTCAGCGTAAGACGGGCAGTAGGCGATCAATTTATCAAAATCCTCGATCGCGCCCAACAAGTCCGAGGCCCTGAGACGCGCCATTCCCCGATCCAGTGCGGCCTGCGCATTTGCATCCGGCGCGTCGGTCCAGAACTCCCACAACTGGCTCGACAAGGCGCGGGCGGCCTGTTCGGTCTCGGCCTGCTGGATTTGCGCGATTACTCCGCTGACATCGGCGTTATGGTCCGGTGCAACAGGACAGTCCCCGGCACGGGCAGCCGTGGACGCGACAAGTAGGATGGAAGCAAGGGTGATCTGTTTCATGATCCAATGGTGACGCCACCGGAAGGTTCGTCAACCCGCGCCTTCAATTGCCCCGGACACGCCCGTCTCTTTCACTGCCTCCATGGCAACGAAGGTCGACGTATTCGCCACATGCGGCAGGGATGAGATCTTCTCGGCCAGCACCGCGCGATACTCTGACATCGATCCAGTGCGGATCTTCAGCAGATAGTCGAAATTCGACGCGATCATATGGGCCTGTTCGATCTCGGCCACCTTGCGCACAGCTGCGTTGAACTCGGCCAGGGCCTTTTCGCGCGTGTCGGTCAGGCGCACCTCGACAAAGGCGACGTGATCCAGCCCAAGGCGGATCGGGTCCAGAAGGGCGCGGTATCCGGTGATGATCCCCTCGGCCTCCAGCCTTTTCACACGGGCTTGCGTTGGGGACTTCGACAGCCCGATGCGCCGCGCAAGATCGGCGACCGAGATACGCCCGTCCTCGGCCAGAATCGTCAGGATCGACCGGTCAAACCGGTCCAGATCAGGGCGGTTCATTTGCATCGTTTTTCTTCACCAAATCAGTTCACCTGCCCTCAAAAATCATAAATCAAGGCGATTGTCCCGGAAAATCGACTGTATACTCCCCAAAAGCCCGGAGGATACATGACACACAGCCTGCGCACCCATATCGACGGCCAGACCTATGCCGATCAGTCCGAAGTTCTGAATGCCCTGATCGCTCAGGCCGAGTTGAGCGAGCCTGACCGCGCCGCGATCTGCGCGGCGGCGGCCCAGTTGGTGCGCGATATCCGCTCCAGCACGTCTCCGGGCATGATGGAGGTCTTCCTCGCCGAATATGGCCTGTCCACAGATGAGGGTGTCGCGCTGATGTGTCTGGCTGAGGCGCTGCTGCGGGTCCCGGACGCCGAAACGATCGACGCGCTGATCGAGGACAAGATCGCGCCGTCCGATTGGGGCAAACACCTGGGGCAATCTTCCTCATCGCTGGTGAACGCGTCGACCTGGGCGCTGATGCTGACGGGCAAGGTTCTGGACGAGGGCAAGACGTCTCCGGTCAGTGCCCTGCGTGGGGCAATCAAGCGGCTGGGTGAGCCGGTCATCCGCACCGCCGTCGGCCGCGCGATGAAAGAGATGGGGCGTCAGTTCGTTCTGGGCGAAACCATCCAGGCCGCTATGGACCGCGCGCAAGGGATGGAGGCCAAAGGGTACACCTATTCCTACGACATGCTGGGCGAGGCCGCCCGAACCGAGGCCGATGCCGCCCGCTATCACCTGTCCTATTCCCGCGCGATTGCGGCCATTGCGGACGCCTGCACCCACAACGATATCCGCTCCAACCCGGGGATTTCGGTAAAACTGTCGGCACTGCATCCGCGTTATGAAGTCGCGCAGGAACAACGCGTGATGGACGAACTGGTGCCGCGCGTACGGGCCCTGTGCCTGTTGGCTAAAGCCGCCGGAATGGGCCTGAACGTGGACGCCGAGGAGGCCGACCGTCTGTCACTGTCCTTGCAGGTGATCGAAGCGGTGATGGCTGAACCTGCCCTGGCCGGATGGGATGGGTTCGGGATCGTGGTCCAGGCTTACGGTCCGCGTGCCGGGATCGCTTTGGACACACTCTACGAAATGGCCGAACGCCATGACCGCAAGCTGATGGTACGGCTGGTCAAAGGCGCCTACTGGGACACCGAGATCAAGCGCGCTCAGGTCGAGGGTGTCGATGGGTTCCCCGTGTTCACCCGCAAAGAGGCGACCGATATCTCGTACATCGCCAACGCGCGCAAACTGCTGGGCATGACCGACCGGATTTACCCGCAATTCGCCACTCATAATGCGCATACGGTCAGCGCGATCCTGCATATGGCCGATGATCAGCCGTTCGAGTTTCAGCGCCTGCACGGGATGGGTGAAACCCTGCACCAGATCGTCAAGGACCAAAGCAACACGCGCTGCCGAATCTACGCCCCCGTTGGCGCGCACCGGGACCTTCTGGCTTATCTTGTGCGGCGCTTGCTGGAAAACGGCGCGAATTCATCCTTCGTGAACCAGATCGTGGATGAAACAGTGCCGCCTGAGGAGGTTGCCGCTGACCCGTTCAACACCATTCAGGCGCCGAAATCCCCCCTTCCAACAGGGCCCGAGCTGTTTCAGCCGGAACGCCCGAACTCCAAGGGGTTCGACCTGCACCATACTCCGACGCTCGACCGGGTCGACGCAGCCCGGGACGAATTCCGCGCCCATCACTGGTACGCACAGCCGCTGTTGTCAGCGGATGCGCATCCCGGCGAGGACGAACCTGTCATCAATCCGGCACAACCGCAGGATCGACCGGGTGCCGTGGCCCCGGCCAGCGCAGAAGATGTTGAGTTGGCTCTGGCATCGGCCAGCACGTGGCAGGCCTCTGCCGCCGATCGGGCGCGTGTCCTGAACGCCGCTGCCGATCTGTACGAGGCGCATTTCGGCGAACTGTTCGCTCTGCTGGCCCGCGAAGCCGGCAAGTCCGTCCCCGACGCAGTGGCCGAACTGCGCGAGGCCGTGGACTTCCTGCGTTATTACGCGGCCAACATCCCTCTGGCAGAACCGGCAGGCACGTTCACCTGTATCAGCCCGTGGAATTTTCCTCTGGCGATCTTTACCGGCCAGATTTCGGCGGCATTGGCCACAGGCAACGCCGTACTGGCCAAACCTGCGCCGCAGACACCGCTGATTGCCCACCGTGCAGTCCAGTTGCTGCACGAGGCTGGCGTCCCCCGCGATGTGCTGCAACTGCTGCCGGGCGGGCCGTCCGTCGGGGCGGCGCTGACCTCGGACCCGCGGGTATCGGGGGTGGCCTTCACAGGCTCGACCGCTACGGCGCTTAAAATCCGCAAGGCCATGGCCGAGAACCTGCGGCCCGGCACGCCTCTGATCGCGGAAACCGGCGGGCTGAATGCAATGATCGTGGACAGTACCGCGCTGCCTGAACAGGCCGTGCAATCCATCATCGAAAGCGCCTTTCAGTCGGCGGGCCAGCGGTGCTCGGCCCTGCGCTGCCTCTATGTGCAGGAGGATATCGCTGACGATCTGCTGACCATGCTGACCGGCGCGATGGAGGCGTTGCAGGTTGGTAACCCATGGTTGCTGTCCACCGATTGTGGCCCAGTGGTCGATGAAGATGCGCGTAAGGGCATTGCCGATCACATTGCCCAAGCACGTACCGAAGGGCGGGTTCTGAAAGAACTGAACACACCCCCCGAAGGCACCTACATCGCCCCTACCCTGATCGAGATCTCCGGCATTGCGGCGCTTGAACACGAGGTCTTTGGCCCCGTGCTGCATGTGGTACGGTTCAAGGCCTCCGAGATCGATCAGGTCATCGCCTCGATCAATGCCACTGGCTACGGGCTGACCTTCGGCCTGCACACCCGTATCGACGACCGTGTGCAACACATCACCGAGGCGGTTCACGCCGGCAACATCTATGTCAACCGCAACCAGATCGGCGCCATCGTCGGCTCGCAACCCTTTGGCGGCGAAGGTCTGTCGGGCACCGGGCCCAAGGCGGGCGGCCCGAACTATATGGCGCGCTTCTGTGCGCCCGACCGTCAGTCCAGCGAGGCCGAATGGGACAATACCATGGGCGACATACCTGCCCCGCAGGGCCAACCCGCCGCCACCCGCACCCAGTCCCTGCCCGGCCCGACCGGCGAGTCCAACCGGCTGAGTGAAATCCCCCGCGCGCCCCTGCTGTGCATGGGGCCGGGGGCAGAGGCCACAAAGGCACAGGCCGAGGCTGTCACAGCCTTGGGCGGCACCGCCATCCAGGCAACCGGAATGGTTGACCTGCACAGGCTGGAAAACGCCACCGGGTTTTCAGGTGTGCTCTGGTGGGGAGACGAGGACATCGCACGTGAAATCGAGTGCCATCTGGCCCGCCGTGACGGCCCCATCCTGCCAATGATCCCCGGGCAGCCAGACCGCGCCCGGGTGCTGGGCGAGCGTCATGTTTGTGTCGACACCACCGCTGCAGGCGGCAACGCCGCTCTATTGGGAGGTGCGGCGTAACCGTACCTTGACGCTGGGCCGGGAAAAGCCCAGCGTCCCCCCATGTTTCCGATCCGAGACCATAACCCCTCGGGGCGCACGCCCTATGTCGTCTATCTTCTGATGGCGGCCAATATACTGATTTTCATCAGCTATGTGGGGATCATGGAAAACGACCGGCTGATCAGCCGGTTCTATTTCGACTACGCCGTCATCCCGGCGCGGATTGCCGATGGTTTTGCACTGGAAACGCTTTTTACCTCGATGTTCCTGCACGGCGGCTGGATGCATCTGGCGGGCAATATGCTGTTTCTGTGGATCTTCGGCGACAACCTCGAAGACGAGATGGGCCACCTGCCATTTCTGCTGTTTTATCTGATTGCCGGCATTGGTGCGGGTCTGATCCATGTCGTCACCGCCCCGGACTCGGTGGTGCCGACCATCGGCGCATCTGGTGCAATTGCTGGGGTAATGGGGGGCTACCTTCTGCTATTCCCAAAGGCCCGCGTAGACGTCCTGTTGATCCTGATCGTGTATTTTCGGGTTTTCACAATTCCGGCCTTTATCATGCTGGGCATTTGGCTGGGTATCCAGTTCGTGGGTAGCCTTGCCAGCAACCCGGATGAGGGCGGCGTCGCCTATTGGGCGCATACAGGCGGCTTCTTTGTCGGCCTTATCCTGTGCATCCCGCTTTGGCTGAAACGCGGCGGACCAGAGTACTGGAGCCGCACTCACGGACACCCGCCCCACCCCGAGCACAAATACAAGCTGTCGCAATCCCGCATTCCACGCGTCCCGCGCAAATAGAGCTCAGCCCTCTGATTGGGGCATCTGCCCCCCGCTGAAATGCGTAATCTCTTGCGCAGCGTCTTTGACCAAGGCGTCTAGCTCCGGGGCCTTGTCCGCGTGAAAGCGAACAGATGGGCCAGACACAGATATTCCGGCACAGGGTTCGGCGCGGTCGTTGTAGATGGCGGCCCCGATACAGGACATGCCTTCATACCGCTCTTCGTGGTCATACGACCAACCGCGCGCGCGGTTTTCTCTAAATCCGCCGTCAGGTCCAGACCGGGGATCAGCGTGTGGTCCGTGAACCGCTCAGGCTTGACTGAGGCAAGGGTCTTGCCGGCCACATCCGGGTTCATCGCGGCCAGTATCGCCTTGCCTGTGCCGGACGCAAAAATCGGCGTGCGCGCTCCCGGTGGAAAGAAAGCCCGGATCGGGTTCAGCGTCTCGACTTGACCGGCAAAACCACCTCGGCGCCATCCGGCACCGCCAGGTTGGCGGTCTCGCCACTATCCTGCATCAGACGCCGCAGGATCGGGTGCCCGATCTCGATCACGCTGTTGCTGCGCAGGAAAGAGGTCCCGGTCCGGTAAGCCTCGATCCCGGTCATCCATTCCTGCCGCTCGTCGTCAAAAGAGGCGAAACCGTGGTTTTACAGAATAGCCAATATGCGGTGCGTCGTCGCCGTTGGCACGCCCACCTCGCGCGCCAGATCGCTGAATGCGGCACGTTCCATCCGCGCCACGGTGGTCAACACGCGCAGTGCCCGATCCAGTGACTGCATGGTCCCGACCGAGCTTTCCTTGAACAGCGATTTCGGCCTGCCGCGCAGATCACTCCCATCGGCGCCGTCATCAACGGCGATCATCCCGGACGGACAGGCGCAGATGAGATCACCTTGTTCGATGGAACCGGCGTCGGGCTAAATGATCTCGCCGTCGCCTCGGTTGCCGCGCGTTTGGCGGATGAAGCTGGTCTGACCCAGAGCGCAGCCCTTTGAAACGAAAAAGCGCGCCTCGGACCGGGCGCGCTTGCTCATCGGGTCAGTTGGGTTCTTAACCCCGGATCACTTTGGCGAATTGATCAAAGATCGGTTCGTTCGAACAGATCACTTCGCCATCATCCAGCACGCTGCCTTCGGGGTTCATCGGCTGAACGAAGCCACCGGCCTCTTTCACGATGATGATCCCGGCGGCCAGATCCCAAGCGTTCAGACGACGTTCCCAGAACCCTTCGTAACGACCAGCAGCCACATAAGCCATGTCCAGAGCTGCCGCACCCCAACGACGCACACCGGCGCAGGCGGGCATCAATCGAGCCAAATCCTGCAGCGTAGCAGGCAGGTCCGAACGGCCACCGAAAGGCAGGCCGGTCGCGAAGATCGACTCGATCATGCGGTGACGGCCCGAAACACGGATGCGGGTATCGTTCATCCACGCGCCTTCACCCTTTTCGGCAAAGAACATCTCATCCTTGGCGGCGTCATAGATCACACCGGCGACGATCTTGCCCTTGTGCTCCAGCGCGATCGAAATCGCCCAGTGCGGTAAGCCGTGCAGGAAGTTGGTGGTGCCGTCCAGCGGGTCCACGATCCAGCGGCGGGTCGGGTCTTCGCCTGCGATGGAGCCGCCCTCTTCGGCCAGCCAGCCATAGGTCGGACGCGCGCCCAGCAGTTCCTCTTTCAGGATTGCTTCGGCTGCGATATCCGCCTTGGAGACAAAGTCGCCCGCGCCTTTCATCGACACCTGAAGGTTCTCGACTTCACGAAAATCCTTGACCAAAGAACGCCCCGCTTTGCGCGCGGCTTTGATCATGATGTTGAGGTTTGCACTGCCAACCATTGTCCAAAGGCTCCTGTCCGGTCAAACCGCGCGTATACTGGGGCAATGCGCCCTTGCCAAGAGGAATGATGCGCATAGCAGACACGCATTTCTCGCCTATTGCTCTTGCAGCTTGCGCGCCTCTGTCCCGGCCAGTTCGATCAGTTTCTGCACATAGGGTTTTTCAAGGTCCTCGGTCCGCACCGCCGCATACAGGCGGCGGGTGATCCCATCTTTGGTCAGTGGGCGGGTCACGTAGTCGGAATTGTACTTCACCTCACGCACTACCCAGTCGGGCAACACGGACACGCCCCGGTTCGAGGCGACCAGCAGCAGGATCACTGCGGTCAGTTCGACCTGCCGGATCGAAGCTGGTTCGACCCGCGCAGGGATCAGCAACTGGCTGAAGATGTCCAGACGGGTGCGTTCGACCGGGTAGGTAATCAGTGTCTGACCCCGGAAATCCTCGGCCTCAATGTATTCCTTCTGCGCCAAGGGGTGCGACGAGGCGGCGACAAATACCGCGTCGTAGTCGAACAATTCGATAAACTCGACGCCGGGCAGGTCCTCGGGGTCGGATGAGACGACCAGATCGACCTCTTCCTTTTGCAAGGCAGGCAAGGCGTCGAACGCCAGACCCGGACGGATATCCACATCGACATCGCCCCAGGATTTGCGGAACGATTCCAGCACCGGGAACAGCCATTCGAAACAGGCGTGGCATTCGATGGCGATATGCATCCGCCCGGTCCGCCCGTCGCGCAAGGATGAAAACTCCTGCTGGGTTGCCTCGACCTGCGGCAGGATCTGTTCCGCCAGCCGCAACAGGCGCAACCCTGCAGCGGACAGTTTCATCGGCTTGGACCGGCGCAGGAACAGCTCGACCCCGGCCTGATCCTCCAACCCTTTGATCTGATGGCTTAAAGCCGATTGCGTGATGTTCAGCTGATCCGCCGCACGGGCCAGCCCTCCGCATTCATGAATGGCCTTGATCGTGCGCAGGTGCCGGAATTCGATGTGCATTGTAATGAGACTCATGTTGTTCTTGAGTAATATGAGTTTGTCTCACAATGCAGGAACTGGCACAAGGGCCTCAGATTGGACCTGTGAGGCAGTGATGACGACACCTGAGATTTCATTCGAATTCTTCCCGCCGCAAACGCTGGAGGCGTCGTTCCGCCTTTGGGATACCGTTCAGACCCTGGCGCCGCTGGAGCCGCGCTTTGTATCGGTCACCTATGGCGCGGGAGGCACCACCCGAGAGCTGACGCGCGATGCGGTGGCGACGCTGCACAATTCATCCGGCCTGCCGGTTGCCGCACATCTGACCTGTGTTGACGCTTCGCGTCAGGAAACGCTCGAGATCGCCGACACCTTCGCACGCGCCGGAGTTCAGGACATTGTCGCCTTGCGCGGCGATCCGCCCAAAGGTCAGGACCGGTTCGTGCCCCATCCCGACGGATTTGCCAATTCGGTCGAACTGATCGAAGCCTTGGCCGAGACCGAAATGTTCAGCATCCGCGTCGGCGCTTATCCCGACAAGCACCCCGAAGCACAGGATTTTCAAGCCGATGTTGACTGGCTCAAGGCCAAGCTGGACGCGGGTGCGGACGAGGCCCTGACCCAGTTCTTCTTCGAAGCCGAGACGTTTTTCCGCTTTCGCGATGCCTGTGAAAAGGCTGGGATCGACAAGCCCATCGTGCCTGGCATCCTGCCGATCGAGAACTGGAAAGGCGCCCGCAATTTTGCCCGCCGCTGCGGGGCACATATCCCGGACTGGATCGAACACGCCTTTGAAAAGGCGATTCGCGATGATCGTGAGGATCTGTTGGCCACCGCCCTGTGCACCGAGCTGTGTTCCGATCTGATCGATGGCGGCGTAGACAAGCTGCATTTCTACACTCTGAACCGCCCGGAACTGACGCGTGACGTGTGCTTTGCACTGGGTATCACGCCCCGGGCCGAACTGCAGAACGTCGCCTAAACCTTCCTGTTGGTCACCTTCGCCCGGATCCTACTCAGGCTCCGGGCCTTTTTTTTGGAGTTGCAGTACGTTTGGTAACCGCAGATCAGGTGTGAACAATATATTGCCCTTTGGTCAACTGTCCCCGCATTCGCAATAAAACTCCGATAAAATTTGACAAAACCAAGCGCCTCTTCAAACTGAGGCTGTAGTGAGTGTTTAAAGAGTTGTTGTAGGTATGGAGCCTGTCGAAAAGATAAATGCACGCGCTGATGCGCTGGCGGCTCTGGGTTTAGATCAGACAGCAGGATCCGACGATATTCGGGATGCCTGGCGTCACATCGCATTTCGCGCTCATCCAGATCACAGAAACGGCGACTGCACTCATTTTGCGCGCGCCAAAGAAGCATATGACTTCTTGCGCCGCGAAGGACTGACCACCAAAGGGAAAACTACCGGAGCGCCCCGGCGCCCGAAGCTGCGCAAGCGCGTGATCGAACTGGAAAGCACCGATATCGACGCCTGCCGCAGTTTGCTGAATAATGCTCTGTCGCACAGCCCGGACAGCAACGGACCAAACCCGGACCCTCAGGGCACTACCGATGCGGACCATGTCCCCGACGCAGTCGGGTTCTATGGCCGCCATCTGACCTATTTTGTCCCGACGCCGGTGCAGGAAGGGGCGAACCGGGTGGCGCTGCCAACCTCGTTCCTGGCTTCGGCCCGGCGAATGGAAACCGAGGTGCTGAGCTTTCAGTCCAACGACACCGGCGCGGGTGAGGTTGTGGTTCCGGAAACGATCACCGCCCGCAAATTCCCCGGTGCAAAGAGCGTCCGCATTAAGTTCGACGCGGATCAGCAGATGCGCGACGATTTCTGGCTGGCGGGCTGACAGCAACAAAACCCGGCCTGGTGACAGCCGGGTTTGTTCTTCGTGAGTGGTGGTTTAGTTCGCAACCGGGCCTTCCGAGGTGAATTTGGGGATCACGCTGGTCGATGCGTCATCAGCCTCGATTCCCGGCCAGTTACCTTCGGCCAGATTGATGTTTCCCGGGATATCCTCTTCAAAGAAGCCAACAACAACATCTGTGATGTTCAGATACAGTTTGTCATCGACGATCCGCCACAGGTTCGGGTTCGCCGGGACCTTGCCGCCCCGCGACACACCATAGGCGCAATGCCCGTCATAGGCAGGTGCGTAGTAAGCCGGGTTTTCAAGGAACTTGTCACGGTTCTCTTCGGTCGAGAATGCCCAGGTCGCACCGTTATATTCTGCTGTGATATCCGCATGACCCCGCACCGCCTCGGGCTGGGATTGGCCAACCGGCGCCTGATCAAGGCCACGATAGGCAACAACGTCATAACCCGACACGGCAAACCCGGTGCCGTCCACGTATTGATCCCCGGCAAAAGCCGGAACGGCAAGGGTCAGAGCAGTCGCAATAGTCAGGGCAAAGCGTTTCATATGGTCAATCCTTTTGTCCTTTGAGTTTGGCGTTGCTGAGAGGATAGGTGTTTTCGCCCTGATGGGCAGTCCCGCTCGCGCCGCTGTGAGGTCGGATGAAGAAACGTGAAAGGTTCGACCCCGTTTGTTACAAAACCTCTTTGACATCCGGGGTTGGACTCGGGGCTTTGCAACATTAGCTGTTGTGACGGACGGACAATTCACCCGAATTTTGCTGAGAAAGACAACAGATGACCGAGCAATCCCCATACACGCCCCCCAAAGTCTGGACCTGGGACAGCGAAAGCGGCGGCCAGTTTGCCAATATCAACCGCCCCATCGCCGGCGCCACCCATGACAAGGACCTGCCCGTCGGGCGCCACCCGCTGCAACTGTATTCGCTGGCGACCCCCAACGGTGTCAAAGTGACTGTCATGCTGGAAGAACTGCTGGCACTGGGTCATGAAGGCGCCGAATACAATGCCTGGCTGATCAATATCGGCGAGGGCGACCAGTTCGGCTCGGGCTTTGTCGAGGCGAATCCGAACTCGAAAATCCCCGCGCTGTGGGATCGCTCGGGTGACGCGCCTGTGCGCGTGTTCGAAAGTGCCTCAATCCTGTTTCATCTGGCCGAGAGGTTCGACGCGTTCCTGCCCAAATCCGGCCCCGAGCGGACCGAGGTCATGAACTGGGTCTTCTGGCAGATGGGCAGCGCGCCGTATCTGGGTGGCGGTTTTGGGCATTTCTACGCTTACGCGCCCGAGAAATGGGAATACCCGATCAACCGTTTCGCCATGGAGGCCAAGCGTCAGCTGGACGTGCTGGACCGTCAACTGGCCGAGAACACCTATATCGCGGGCGACGACTATACCATCGCCGACATGGCGATCTGGCCCTGGTACGGCCAACTGGTTCTGGGCCGTCTGTATAGCGCGGCCGAGTTCCTGGATGTGGAGTCCTATAAAAACGTGATGCGTTGGGCCAAGGCCATCGATGCGCGGCCTGCTGTTCAGCGGGGCCGTATGGTCAACCGCGCATTCGGCGAGCCGCACACCCAACTGCACGAGCGCCACGACGCCAACGACTTTGAAACCCGCACGCAGGACAAACTGGAAGCTGCAGCGGAATAACAACGCACGGCCCCGCGACCTGACCGGTTGCGGGGTCTGCTTATTTCAGAACCGGCGGCTTGTCCGGATCACTACCCGGTGTGATGTGCTGAACGACCCTTTGTTCAGGCTGAGGTAGATCGAATTTCAGGCCGACACGCGCCAACGCGGCGGCGGCTGCGTCATGCCGGCTGAAAAACCCGACATCCATCGCCCCGGCCTCGATACCGGAAAAGGTCAGCGCCTCGGAAGCCGCTTTGGCCAGTGCAGGCTCAGCCCCCTCAACCGCGCCGACAAAGCCCAGCAGATGCCCCGCGCCTCCGTCCTCTGATTTGGTTCCGACCAGAAACGCGGCCTCGGCCAAGCCAACAGCTGTGGCCAGCTTTGTGTCCAGCGCCTTCAGAAGATCATCCGGCAGACCAACCGGGGGAAGAAACTCAGCCAGCCGCTGTTGCACCTCTTCTGGTGCGTGTTCCAGGGTGGTGGCCAGCCAGCCCAGCGCTTCGGCCGGGATCAGCATCGAGGACGGCGCGACCTCAAGGTTCAGCCCCAGACCCATCCCCTGCCCTGCCAGCATACCGGACAGAACCCGCCCGGACAAAGCCACATAGGGTACGGGGCGTTCTGCAAACCGGGCCAGCCGGTCCTCGCGGTCGAAGGCCAGAACGAACCGGCCATCGGCCACGTCGAACAGCTCAGGAGTTATATTCTCGTCTTCCGCCTCTTCGGCCAGCAGCAGAAACAACTCGCTGTCGGCGAGCCGTTCAAAGAACCGTAGCCGCGCCGCATCGTCCTGCGGGCTGGCCTCCATCGCGGCATGGGCGGCATCAAGAGCAGTTGCGTCAGTCATTCAGAACCTCTTGCACCCGCGCGCGCAGAACCGGCAGCAGCTCAGCTTCGAACCACGGGTTTTTCTTCAACCATGCCGTATTGCGCCAGGACGGATGAGGCAAGGGAAAGACCTGCGGCGCATGGTCTTGCCAGCCCCGCACTGTATCCGTGACCGCACCGCGCGCACCAAGGTGATACTTGTGCGCATGCCCGCCGACCAGAACGGTCAGCGGCACCTGCCCCAGTTCGTCCATCACCTTGTTGTGCCATGTCTGCCCGCAGACCGGCGGAGGCGGCAGGTCGGCCTTGCGTTCGCTGTACCCCGGAAAACAAAACGCCATCGGCACAATCGACACACGCGCGCGGTCATAGAACACGGTTTCATCAATCCCCAGCCAGTCGCGCAAACGGTCACCGGACGGGTCAGTGAAGGGACGGCCCGAGGCATGAACCCGCGCACCCGGCGCCTGCCCTGCAATCAGCAGTGGTGTTCCCTGCCGGAACCAGACCACCGGGCGCGGCTCATGCGCCGTATGCGTGGCCCGAAATCTGTCCGCGCAAATGCGGCAGGCTTCAATCTCTTTCTGCAGCGAATTCATCAGATCGCAAGATTTCCTGCATCAAACTGGTTGACGGTCGAAGTGAAAGATAGTCAACGCGTTGCCGCAGTCCAACCGATGCATTAGTCACAGTGCCGAATGGTCGCTTTCACGCGCATTGATCATTTGTTTCATAATTCGACATAATGTAGCCAACATGGATCGGTAAGTTTTCCGTTCCTTCACCGGCCCGGTCGGTGCAACAAACGCAAGAGCAGCAGGCCTTGAATGCTTGAGTTCGAGAATGTCAGCAAGTCCTTCTGGACCGGGACCCGCCGCAAGGTGATCCTGGACCGGGTCTCGTTCCGGATCGAACTTGGCCGGTCGATCGGCATTCTGGCCCCCAATGGCACCGGCAAGACGACCCTGATCAACATGATGGCCGGGCTGGAAAAACCCGACGAAGGTGTGATCCGCAAATCCTGCCGGGTCTCGTTCCCGATGGGCTTTGCAGGCGGCGTGGCAAAGAAGCTTTCCGCGCTGGAAAACGCCCGCTACATCGCGAAAATCTATGGCATGGACCCCGACTATATCGAGGCGTATTGCAAATGGCTGTGTGGTCTGGGTGAGTATTTCGACCAACCGCTTGGAACCTATTCATCCGGTATGCGGGCACGCTTTACCTTTGCCCTGATGTTGGCGCTGGATTTCGACATGTACCTGATTGACGAAGGGATGCCGGCGACAACGGATGTCGAGTTCAACAGGAAGGCAGGCGACATCCTGAAAGAACGGTTGCGCACCACGACCCTGGTCATCGTATCGCACAGCCCCACCGTTCTTGAGAAATTTGCACAGCAGGCCGCCGTTCTTATGGACGGTCAGATTTACATGTTCGACACCTTGGAAGAGGCACGACAGCTATATGACTACCAAACCCAAGGCTAAGAAATATCGCTGGCGACGTAATCGTCAGAGCGCTGACTCGGCAGACGCACGGGCCGATGCCATTTCGCGCATCAGAAAGGCAACGCAACCGTCCGAGGCCGCAAATGACGCGCAGCCCGCGACTGATATCGATGCGATCAAACGTGAAGGGCTGACCGGGCGGCAACTGCGCATGGCGCGGCGCCTGGCGCAGAAGAACGGCCTAGCTGCGACATCTGATTACGACGCGGTGCGGTTGTTGCGTCAAAAGGGCATTGATCCCTTTGAGCGAGCCAATCTACTGGATCTGGCGGCCGAAAAGAAAGACGCGGAAGACAAGGCCAAAGACAAAATCACCATCCAACTGCCGCAGACGGTCAAGGAAACGCCCCAAACTCTGCCCGGCCCCGAGTTGAGCCCAGCGGAGCGGCGCAACCTGGAAATCGGTGAAATCCAAAAGAACATCGCGCGCCGTCGCAGACGCAAATTGTTCGCGCTGTTCGCGCGGCTGGCTGTGTTTGTTCTGCTTCCGACCGTGATCGTCGGCATATATTTCTATCGGGTTGCGACACCGATGTACGCAAGCGACTCGGCCTTTTCGATCCTGCAGGCTGATGGGGGTGGCGCGTCCTTTGGCGGGTTCCTGGCAGGCACTCAATACGCCACCGCGCAGGATTCTGTCGCCACGCAGGAATTTCTGGAATCAAAACCCGCGCTGGTTCGGCTTGAGAACGACACCAACTTTTCGGAAATCTTCAAGCAGGAGTGGATAGACCCGATCCAGCGCCTGCCTCAGGACGCGACCCTTGAGGATACCTATAAACTGTACAAGCGGATGATCACCATCGGGTATGACCCAAGTGACGGCATCATCCGCATGGAGGTAGCGGCGCCGAGTCCCGAAATATCGGTCGAGCTGTCCACTCTGCTGCTGTCCTACGCCGAGGAAAAAATCAACAGTTTGACGGAACTGAAGCGCGAAGACCAGATGCGCGATGCCCGGGCCGGTTTTGAACTGGCACAGGAAGAACGCAGGAAAGCGCAGGAAGAGTTGATCGAGCTGCAGCTGCAGGGGGCCGTGCTTGACCCGGAAAACGTCCTCGCCGGTCTGCGGGCACGGATCAATGCTATCGAAATCGAGTTGCAGGAAAAAGAACTGCAACTGGCGGCCCTTCTGGATAACCTGCGCCCGAACCAGGCCAAGGTGGACGGTGTCCGCGCAGACATCAAACGGCTCGAGGTCGTGTTGGCGGATCTGAACGAAGAAATGCTGGACGTCTCGGCGGGTGAAAACTCTCTGGCACGGCTGAGCGTGCGGATTCAGATGGCGCAGGCCGACCTGGTGGCGCGCGATATGATGCTGCAGACCGCGATGGAACAGATGGAAACCACCCGGACCGAAGCCAACCGCAAAGTGCGTTACCTGTCTGTCTCGGTAAACCCGGTCGCCAGCGAAGAACCCAGCTATCCGCGCAAGTTCGAAAATACGATTTTGGCTTTCCTGTTGTTTGCTGGTATCTACCTGATGATCTCGCTTACCGCGTCGGTCCTTCGTGAACAGGTATCCTCGTAAGACACATGAAACATGTAAAAATCTCCGACCTCACGGTCGGCAATGATCTACCTCTGACGATCATTGCCGGCCCCTGCCAGCTTGAAACCGCCGATCACGCCCAAATGATCGCGGGTAAAATGAAAGAGGCCTGCGATGCTGCCGGTGCGCAGTATGTCTTCAAGGCCTCGTACGACAAAGCCAACCGGACGTCGCTGTCCGGCGCCCGCGGCATGGGAATTGATGCCGGGCTGAAAGTTCTGGACGATATCCGCAAGACGATGGGCATTCCGGTTCTGACTGACGTTCACACCGAGGCCCAGTGTGCCGTTGTCGCCGACGCGGTTGATGTACTGCAGATCCCGGCTTTCCTGTGCCGCCAGACCGATATGTTGCTGGCTGCTGGTAACACCGGCGCTGTGATCAACGTCAAGAAGGGTCAGTTTCTTGCCCCTTGGGAAATGCCCAATATCGTAGCCAAGATTGAAAGCACCGGGAACACGAACATCCTGCTGACGGAACGCGGTTCGTCATTTGGGTACAACACGCTGGTTGCCGACATGCGGTCGCTGCCGCAAATGGCCCAGACTGGCTACCCAGTGGTGATGGACGCCACCCATTCGGTGCAGCAACCCGGTGGACAGGGCGGTTCGTCTGGCGGTCAAAGAGAGTTCGCCCCGGTCATGGCACGGGCCGCGGTGGCCGTTGGTACTGGCGCTGTGTTCATGGAAACGCATCAGGATCCGGATAACGCACCCTGCGATGGTCCGAACATGATCTATCTGGATCAAATGCCTCAGTTGATTGACACATTGATGCGCTTTGATGCATTGGCCAAAGCCAACCCGATTCAGATTTAATCAAGAGCGATAATATGACCAAACCCATCCCCGAGGTGACCCCGAACACCTGGAGCTTTCTGCGCGACCCGATGATCAAACCCACCGGGTTCCGCGAATACGACGCCCGCTGGAAATACCCCGAAGAGATCAACCTGCCCGGCATGACGGCCTTGGGTCTGGGTCTGGGCACCCAGATGCGCAAACGCGGGATCGAGCCTGTGATCGCGGTCGGCAACGATTATCGCGACTATTCTCTGGCGATCAAAAACGCCCTGATCCTCGGCCTGATGCAGGCCGGTATTCAGGTCAAGGATATTGGTCCGGCGCTCAGCCCGATGGCTTATTTCGCGCAGTTCCATCTGGATGTGCCCGCGGTCGCCATGGTCACGGCCAGCCACAACCCGAACGGCTGGACGGGCGTCAAAATGGGCTTTGACCGCCCTCTGACCCACGGCCCAGACGAGATGTCGGAACTGCGCGATATCGTTCTGAATGGTGAAGGCGTTCCGCACGAGGGCGGCTCGTACGAGTTCGTTGACGGCGTGAAAGAGGCTTATATCGACGATCTGGTCGGGGATTTCAAAATGTCCCGGCCGCTCAAGGTTGTCTGCGCGACCGGAAACGGCACGGCCTCGGCCTTTGCCCCCGAGATTTTCGAACGGATGGGCGTGGAAGTGGTGCCCAGCCACAATCGGCTGGATTACACCTTCCCCAACTACAACCCCAACCCCGAAGCCATGGAGATGTTGCACGACATGGCCGACACCGTGAAGTCCAGCGGTGCCGATCTGGCGCTGGGGTTTGACGGCGACGGTGACCGCTGCGGTGTCGTGGATGACGAGGGTGAGGAGATTTTCGCCGATAAGGTCGGCGTGATCATGGCTCGCGATCTGGCCAAGCTGTACCCCAACGCAACCTTCGTGGCCGACGTGAAATCGACCGGCCTGTTCGCCAGCGACCCCGAACTGCAGGCGCATGGCGTCAAGGCGGATTACTGGAAAACCGGCCACAGCCACATGAAGCGCCGGGTCAAGGAAATCAACGCTTTGGCCGGGTTTGAGAAATCGGGACACTATTTCCTGGCCGAGCCGATCGGGCGCGGTTACGACTGCGGCATGCGTGTGGCGGTTGAGATCTGCAAGCTGATGGATCGCAACCCGGACCAAAGCATGTCAGACCTGCGCAAGGCGCTGCCGAAGACATGGTCGACGCCGACCATGTCGCCCTATGCCGCGGACACCGAAAAATACGACATCCTCAAACGTCTGGTCGACAAGCTGGTCGCCAAGGCCGACGCAGGCGAAGCGTTTGCCGGTCGCGCGATCAAAGAGGTAGTCACCGTCAACGGCGCGCGGGTCATTCTGGACAATGGCAGCTGGGGTCTGGTGCGTGCGTCCTCGAACACGCCGAACCTTGTTGTGGTTTGCGAAAGCAGCGACAGCGAAGACGAAATGCGTGCCATCTTCGCCGATATCGACGCCGTGATCCGGACCGAGCCCGGCGTTGGCGACTATGATCAGACGATTTGATCCAAATTAGATAGGGGCGCCCAAGGGCGCCCCTTTCAGTTTCCACCCAACAGTTTGAGCAGGCCTTTTCTGGCTTCTTCTTCCAGCTTGTTCTTCAAAGCGCCCTCAGCGCTTTCGGTGTCGGTCACCGCGGTTCCCAGCTCATCACTGACCTTGTCCAGAACCTTTTGCTTGGCGTCGTCTTCAATATCCTTGAGTTTCCCTTCGGCGGCGGCTTCGATCACCTTGCTCAGGTCTGGTTTGATGGACGGATCGCTCCACGGCCCGACAATCCGAACAGGCACCGCGAGCCCCTGACCGGAATTGGCACGCAGCGCGACAGGCGTGAACAGATAGTCAATCGTGCGTGCCCCGATGTTGACCTGCCCGGTTCCGTCCGCACGGAAATTATCCAGCGACATCAGCAGATCATTGTTTGTCAGAATACCTTGATCGATGTTGAAACTGGCGGTCAGACTGTTGAATACCGTCGTTCCGCCTGCATCCTTGCCCCGCCCCATCAGGCGATCCAGATCAAAGCCCGATATGACACCCTGCCCCACGTTCAGGCTGCCTTTGCCACTGAGGGACCGCATGATCTGGTCCTCGGTCTGGCCCACGCCCAAAAACTCGAAATCGCCCGACCCCGAACCTGTCAAACGATCGATCCCTGCAAGCGTGGACAGCGCTTGCTGCAGATCGATGCCTTGCGCATTCAGTTTACCGCCTACGGACAAGCCGTTTCTGTTATTGGCAACCACCTGCCCGGTCACCTGCCCTGCGAACAAAGTGGCCGGGGCCATCCGCAAAACCGCCCGGGACCGGTCAAGGCTGAGTGTCAGATCGCTGGGCCCGAGGGTAAGTTCAGGCACGGCAATGGAAGAGGCCGTCAGGCGAATCTCTCCGTTCGCTAACGCAAGGGCTGAGGCATCAATTGGATCAGTGGACCAACCACTGTCCGGCGCCGATGCAGATGCCGTGCCGGAGCCACCCCCGGCTGTTGCGGGCGCATCATTATAGCGGGACAGGTCGATATCCCCACCCTTCAGACGTGCGGTGATTTTGGGCGGGTCCGATATCTCGATATCTGCCTCGCCGGTGAATCGATTGTGGTCCAGTTGCGCCTCCAAATTGCGCAGCGACGCGCGGCCCTCTTTCGTATACGTCATATGCCCCGACACGTCGGCCACACGCCCCAATCCCAGCGGAACCCCGACACCCGCCTGACCAAAGGCGGCCAGCATCTTTTCGGTATCATTGGTTTTGACTTCCAGATTGCCGTCCATCTCTCCGGCAAGGTTGACCCGACCGTCGAACCCGAACTCGCCGCCCGGCGCAGTCAGCGCCAGTTTCAGCGGCGTGACAGCACCCGAGGCATAGGCGGGCAGGTCGGGTATCCTGAGGTCCACCTTCACCTTGCCACCCGGCACGGCCATTCGTGCTTCCATTGTCATTGGCGCGGCTGGATCGGGCCAACTGGCAGACAGGTCGACGTTCGAAAAGTCAAATTTCGTTGCACCATTTTCAATATAGATCAGCCGCGCATTGGTCAGTTCCAGCCGGTCCAATGTCACAACCCCTGACGTCGAGGTTTCAGACGACGCAGCACTGCTACCGGAGCTGGGCTGAGAACTTGCGGCACTCATCTCCCAGTTCCCGCGACCGTCCGACAATTCCAGCCGCAGAGTCGGCTGTTCCGCAAAGACGCGACGAATCCGAAAGTCCCCATTCCACAAGCCGGCGGCATCAACACCAACGGCTAGGCTCTCGGCACTCAGCATAGGCTCCGAGCTTGCCCAGGGCGCATTGCCAAAAGTGACCGGGCCGGTCTCCATCCCCAGTACAGGCCAGAAGGACAGGTTTACGTCGCCGGTCAACTTCAGCTCACGGCCGGTCTCACTCTTGACCTGCTCTGCCAAAATCGCGGCCAGCTTGTCACCCGGCATCAGCAACAATGCGCCGATGACAAGGCCGAATGCGACCACGAATAGGAAGAGTATGCGCAACAGCCACTTCATTTTTCTGCTCTCCGCTTATTGGGCATGCGTTGAAAAGATCATTCAAAGCCTAGCCGCCATTTGCAAGGGGAAGCGTTCCCCACTATATGCCGCGCCATGAGCACGAACCCGCCAAACCTCCGCCCCGACCTGGCACCCTCTGCCCGGATCACCGACATGCCGCGCCCGAACCAACCAACAATTGGGATGGTATCGCTGGGCTGCCCGAAGGCGCTGGTCGATAGTGAGCGGATTCTGACCCGCCTGCGCGCCGAAGGATACGGCATTTCACCGGACTATTCCGGGGCCGATGCCGTGATTGTGAACACCTGCGGGTTCCTCGATAGTGCCAAGGCCGAGTCGCTGGATGCAATCGGTGAGGCACTGGTTGAAAACGGCAAGGTCATCGTGACCGGCTGTCTTGGGGCGGAACCGGACTACATCCGCGAGCATCATCCGCGCATCATGGCCGTGACAGGGCCGCATCAGTACGAACAAGTTCTGGATGCGGTGCACACAGCTGTTCCACCCGACCCGGACCCCTTCGTGGATCTGCTGCCCGCCGCCAGTGTGCAACTGACCCCGCGCCACTACAGCTATCTCAAGATTTCCGAGGGCTGTAACCACAAGTGCAAGTTCTGCATCATTCCCGACATGCGCGGCAAACTGGCCAGCCGTCCGGCCCATGCCGTCCTGCGCGAGGCCGAAAAGCTGGTCGACAATGGCGGGCGCGAACTGCTGGTGATTTCGCAGGACACCTCGGCCTATGGGCTGGATCGCAAATACGACGTGAACCCGTGGAAAGACCGCGAGGTGCGCAGCCACATCACCGATCTGTCGCGGGAGCTAGGGCAGATGGATGCCTGGGTGCGCCTGCACTATGTCTACCCCTACCCGCATGTGCGCGAGCTGATTCCGCTGATGGCGGATGCGGGTTGCAACGTGCTGCCTTATCTGGACATTCCGTTCCAACACGCCCACCCGGACGTTCTGAAACGCATGGCCCGCCCGGCCGCGGCCGCCAAGACGCTGGACGAGATTGCCGCGTGGCGCGCGACCTGCCCCGACATTACCCTGCGGTCAACCTTCATCGTCGGTTACCCCGGCGAGACCGAGGCCGAGTTCCAGACGCTGCTGGATTGGATGGATGAGGCGCAGCTGGATCGCGTCGGCTGCTTCCAATACGAAAACGTGGATGGTGCGCGGTCGAACGACCTGCCCGACCATGTCCCGGCCGAGATCAAGCAAGAGCGCTGGGAACGGTTCATGGAAAAGGCTCAGGCGATCTCTGAGGCCAAGTTGGCCGCAAAGGTCGGCCAGACCATCGACGTGATCGTAGACGAGGTCGATGACGAGGCCGCCACCTGCCGCACCAAGGCGGATGCACCCGAGATCGACGGTAACCTGTTCATCGACGAAGGCTTTGAAGCCCTCAATCCCGGCGATATCGTCTCGGTCGAGGTCGACGAGGCCGGCGAATACGATCTGTGGGGCAAGCTGGTCTGACCCTGTCACCCGGCCTCGGCAAAGCGTGAGCCGAGTTTATTGGCCTTCGCCGCGCGATTCGTGGATCATGACAGGACATTCCGCCTTATCTGAAGGAGGGTTCAATGTCCTGTATGCGCCCCTTAGGCCTGAAATGTGTCGCGGCAATTCTGGCGACCCAGCTATATGCTGTACCCGCGATTGCTGAAAGCATCAGCTCGGGCGGCTTCATAGTCATCGGCTCCAAACAGTTGAGCCTTCATCTTCGCAGTACGCACCATGTGCACAGGTACTACAGCGCGCCCAAAGCTCACTACCCCAAGGCCAAGGTGCATCACCCTAGGGGCAAGGTTCATCACCACAAGAAAAAACCCAAGGTCTATTATCAAAAGCCCAAGGTGTATTACGTGAAACCGAAAAAACGACACCACCGTTCGGCGCGCGGTTTCCCCAACAGGCACGCCTCGCCTTACCACATACCGCAAAACTACGGCATTCAGCGCCGGGCTTATCGCTTTGGCTGGTAGGAAAACCGTCGTTTCCTCAGAACAGGCTGACTAACCCGACCACCCAGGCCACCCCAGTGGCCACCGCGGTCAACGCAACTGCTGCGCTTGCTGCATCCTTGGCCTGACCGGCCAGTTCACTGCGGTCGGTCGAGGTGTGGTCAACGGCACGCTCTATCGCGGTGTTGAGCAATTCGACCACCAGAACAAGAAGTCCAAGGACCAGTATCAACGCCCGTATTCCGTCGTCCAATGGCAGCCAAAGCGCCAACGCTGCGGATATCAGGTTCGCCCAAACCCATGTCCGGAACGAGTATTCCGCGCGCCATGTGGCAACGACGCCCTGCCAGCTCCAGCGGGTGCGGTCCTTGAGACGGGTAAAAAAGATTCTCATCTGCCCTCGACTTTTTGGCTGAAACTGAAACCGGAAACGTGCCCTGCAGACAAGAAAAAACCGCCCCGTGGGCGGCCGTGTCGGTGAAATTTGTGCGGGCGGCTTAGGTAAAAACCGCCCGCGGAATTCTTATTGTGCGACCGGGTTACAGACGGTCTGACCCGCTTCGGTCGTGGCCAATTCGGTACCCGCCGGACAGCTCGGCGTGCCGAATTTGTCGTATTCAGGCGTGATGTAAACCGGGGCCGGCTCTTCCTGTTGCGAGCAAGCAGCCAAAACAAGGGCAAATGCACCAACGGCAGCAAATTTGAGTTTCATGTCCGTCATTCCTCTATTAATTTCCTGATATTGCCCAAGAATTCGGGGCCGGGCATAGAATAGGGCCTTGATGGTATTTTTGCAACGAATTCAATCACGCCTTTGTGAGTAAAGGCGGAACCACGCTGGTAACCCCCTCAGAAACAGCGGATTTATGAGCAAAAGCTACCGTTTTCCACGCATCGGTCTACAATCTGCAGATGACATCAGCCAAAGACGGAGTAGCCCCATGTCAGACAGCCCCACCATCGCGCAAAAAGGCCCCTTTCCAGTCGAGGTAACCGAAGGGAAAAGCTATTTCTGGTGCGCATGCGGCCAATCCAAACGGCAACCGTTTTGCGACGGATCCCACAAGGGCACCGGATTCGAGCCGGTCAAATACACGGCAGACAGCAGCAAGAAAGTCTTTTTCTGTGGATGCAAACACAGCGCAAAACCGCCGTTGTGTGACGGGACTCACTCCAAGGTCTGATCAGGGTTTCAATGCGTTCAACAGATCGGAATTGGCGCAAAAATCCGGGGCCGCGTGGGCCTCGGACTGTTGTTCCGACAACCAGATTGCGCATTGTCCACTGCAATTCGAAGCCCGGCAGCGAGTCACCAATTCAGCATATCGATCCGGTGACAGCCGACCTTCGGCCATCGCTTCGGTCAGCGAGATGTTCATGCACCTCGCCACAGACCGGGTGAGCCAGAAGTGTTTCTCGACATCGCCCAGAGCAACCCGTTTCATGCGTTTTCCTGCTCTAGCCTTAGTTTGAGCGCTGCAAACCGTTGTCGGTTTTTACAGGTCCGCGGAGCGCCAATTACGGTTTCATGTTGATCCAGCCAGTCGGGACACCGGTTGGCCCAGCTGCAGCCACGGCAGTATTGAATCATCTCTGCCCAGTCCTGCTGGGTCAGGTGCCCTTTCTGATGCGCCTCGACCATGTCCGTTCCGGTCACCCGTCCCATATGCAGGACTAGACGCAGATGAGTCATGATCTCTCCGAGATGCGGCATCGATCTCTCCTGTCGTTAGGGGGCAAGCCTGCCAAGCAGCTCCTGATTGCGGCAGTATTCCGGCGTACGGGCCACCAAGGTCGGCTGATCCAGATATCGCAGGCAATGGCCGGGATTCGGGCAGTCCGTACATTTCAGCACGGCGTCGGACAACTGGTCGATCGACACGTCACCGTCGATCGCAGCCTCTTGCAAATCAACCCCCAGCTTGGCCGCCATTCGGTCCACCAGACCGGCATGGAGTTTAAGAACTTCACGGTTGGGCATCGAAGATCCTTTCTGTCGCGTCCAGAACAGGATAGCTCAACACCCCAAATGGGCCTTTGACTCAGGTCAAGACCCTGTTCCGATGTGATCCAGATAGGCCCGCGTGGCGTCCTGCACCCGGCGGAAACGATCTCCGCCCAGCTTTTTTCCGCCGTACCAGCGGGTGACGATCACCACGTGATTTTCCATCCCGGCGCGTTCCAGCATACGCAGGATCACCATGCCCGCACCGCTTTCGCCGTCATCCGCCTTGAGCGCGCCCGTGGGCAAAACAGCCGCCCAAGTGTTGTGCGTCGCTTTGGCATAGGCCTTGTCCGACTTGAGGTCCTGCAGTACCGCATCAACATCGGCACGCGTGCTGACAGTCGCACCCGAAACGGCATATTTCGATCCCCGGTCTGTCAGGATCACCCCCAGCCGTGTCAAAGATGTCATTGCGTTAGCCCCAGTTTCCTTGCTGTCTCCAGAACGATCTGAACCCGCTCTGCGTTTGGGGGATGCGTGCTCAGAAATTTATCTCCCGGATCAGGAAGGCGGTCGAAGTACTTTGCGCCGATCAGCGGGTTGTATCCCGCGTTATAGGTGATGATTGTTCCCATCTGATCCGCTTCCAACTCAAAGGTTTTCACGTTGACCTGCACCCCAACTTCGGCCCCAAGTTTCTGAGTACGTTCGAGGTCTTTCCCGTTTTCACCATGCAGTTTGCCCAAATCGTTGAAGATCGCCGCACTTTCTTGCGCATTTTTGGATTGCTGGTCGATATGCCCCAAAACGTGATGCGCCGCCTCATGCCCCATCACAAAGGCCAGCTCATCGGCGTTTTGCGCCGATTGGATCATCGACCGGGTAAAGATGATCACCGGCTGATCATTGTCATCCAGTGTCTGAAACGCGTTGGCCGGTGCACGCGGGTTCAAATCGACAAGAACCGTGAAGTCGCAATTGTTGACCCGAGCCTGTCGCAAGCACTCCGCTCGAGCCTCTTTACTCACCGCGCCGTTGACCTCGCGAAAGACTGCGGCGCTGGCGGATTCGGCAGACGTGAACCCACGCCATTCCGAGGCAGGAACCACGCGCAGCCTGTCCGTCGCGCAAGCTGACAACAGCAGGGAAACAAAAAGAAAAAAGAAAGAGCGCATCAAGTGTCCTTTGGGCCGGTCAGGCGTTGATCTCACCATAGCCGCAGCGATCAGGTTGTACCATTGCGGTCTGGGATGGAAACGGGTTGCATTGCAGTTCCTTGCCCTGCACTCTCGCCACATGTTTTCGATTGAGCATGAATTCGACTCGACGGTCATTACTCTGGTGGACGAAGGCGAAAAGCCTTTGCAAGAGGATGTCGTCATAAACAGCTTCGCCGAATGTGTGACGCTTGAGCAATTGGACCCCCGTACGGACCAAATTCACAAGATAACCCTATCGCCCGAACAAGTGCGCGATCTGGCCGCCGCGCTGGACCTGCCCGAGGGCGTGTATCAGATCCACGAAAGGCCGGATCAGGGCGCATAGGCAAACAGCTTGTCGCGCGCGGTCTGCCCCTGTTTCAGGGTAAGCTCGGATGGGGCAACCCCCATGGCCGCGGCCAGTATCCGGCGCACCGCATCATTCGCCTTGCCGTTTTCCGGCGGGGCCGTCACAGTGATGCGGATCGTGCCCTTGTCCAAGGCAATGCTGTCCTTCGCCGCTTTGGGCGTCACCCGGACCGGAATCGCCGCGCCGGGTGTGGCATGGACGCTTAAATCCGGCACATCGCGCAGTTTTGGTTTCGCCATCTTTTTCCTCTTGTTCGCAAACACTCTTGCACGGGGGGCCGGGGAATGAAATTGATCCCGCATCTCCAGCTGTTTGCACTTGAAACGCGCCAGAGGCTCAACCAGATACAGACTGCTTATGTAAAGGAAGTTAACATATGTCCTTGAAGAACCCGGCCGCCCTGGAGTTTCTGCAATCGCGCCGGTCGCGCCCCGCGAAGACATTGGTGGCTCCGGCCCCCACACGGGAAGAGCTGCTGCCCCTGCTGACCGCCGCAGCCCGCAGCCCGGATCACGGCAAGTTGGAGCCGTGGCGTTTTATCGTTCTCGAGAAGGGCGCAATGGACCGTCTGTCGGCGCTGACGCTGGACTGTGGCACGCGGCTGGGCAAAGCCCCCGAGGATATCGCAAAAGCCCGCAGCCAGTTCGACATGGGCCATTTGGCCGTGGCGGTGATCGAGGTCCAGAAGCCATCGGAAAAAGTCCCGGCCATCGAACAGACCTATTCCGCCGGTGCCGTGTGTCTGGCGCTTCTGAACGCAGCGCTGGCGGCTGGTTGGGGCGCGAACTGGCTGTCCGGCTGGCAGGTCCATGACGCCGAGTTCTGTCGGCAGGCCTTTGGGTTGCAGGAAAACGAACGCGTCGCCGGTCTGATCCACATCGCCACCGAAGGCAAGGCCCCACCAGAGCGTCCCCGCCCCGATGTGGCGGCGCTGACCGAGTGGGTTGCCGAATGATGATCCTCAACGCGTTCTTTGCGGCGCTTGGCCAAATCGGAGACCCAAAGTTCCGCGCCGTCTTGCTGCGCGGTGTTGGTCTGACGATTGCCCTGCTGGTCGCGGCCTGTGCCGGTGCAATCTGGCTGATCAACTGGCTGTCCGGGGACGAGGTTTCGCTGCCCTGGATCGGTGCCGTTCCGTGGTTGAACGACGTGTTGAATTATTCCGGCATCTTTTTGGTGCTGATCCTGCCGGTGTTCCTGATGATGCCAGTCGCCTCGGCCATCATCTCGATGTTTCTGGAAGAGGTCGCACAGGCGGTCGAGGACAAACACTATCCCACCCTGCCCGCCGTACCCGGTATCCCGTTCAGAGAAGGGATGCGCGACGCGGCAGAGTTCATGAGCGTGCTGATCGTCGCCAACCTACTGGCGCTGATCCTCTATGCCATCTTCACGCCGCTGGCCCCGTTCATTTTCTGGGCAATGAATGGCTTCCTGCTGGGCCGGGAATACTTCACGCTGGCCGCCATGCGGCGCATCGGGCGGGAACGCGCGCGCAAGCTACGCGCCAAGCATATGCCCACAATCTGGCTGGCTGGCACCTTGATGGCCATCCCGCTGTCGGTGCCGCTGGTGAATCTGGTGATCCCGATCCTCGGGGCCGCCACCTTCACCCATATCTATCACAAGCTGTCAGGGCCTGCGCCCTGACGCTTACTCGCGCGGTTCAAGCTGGTTCAGCCAGTCGAAATCGCGCACCGAGATCACGCCCGAGATGATGATCCCGGCGATAATCGCCCAGAGCACCACCGAAATCCCGGTGGTGATCCAGAGCTTTTTCTTCATGTGATGCACTTCCGGCGCGCCCGCATGGGTGCCCGGAACGATATCGCCCAGATCACCCTGCGTCTTGATGCGGATCGGCAGCACGATCAACAGCGTCATGAACCAGATGACGGCAAAGAGGACCAGCGCAGCGGTGATCGTCATGACAGCCTCGCTTGGGTCAGACCTGTTCCAGCTCGACCAGGCAGCCGTTGAAATCCTTGGGGTGCAGGAACAGCACCGGCTTGCCATGCGCGCCGATCTTGGGCTCTCCGGACCCCAGAACGCGGGCACCGGTTTCCTTCAGATGGTCGCGGGCGGCGATGATGTCATCGACCTCATAGCAGACATGGTGAATACCACCGGCCGGGTTCTTCTCCAGAAAGCCGTTGATCGGGCTGTCATCGCCCAGCGGATACAGCAGTTCGATCTTGGTGTTGGGCAGTTCGATGAACACGACGGTCACGCCATGATCTGGTTCGTCCTGCGGCGCCCCAACCTTGGCACCCAGCGCGCTGCGGTACTGCTCGGATGCGGCCTCAAGATCAGGCACGGCAATGGCGACATGGTTCAGACGACCAATCATGGAACTCTCCTCCGTTCTGCGTTGCAGCGGTTATGGGGGCTGTTTGGCCAAAGAACAAGTGCGCCAAATTGCCGTTAACGTCGTGTTAGCCAGAACTTCCTAGCGTGGGGCATCTGCTGACTAGGAGTTCTGCCATGGACGATTCGAGCCCCTTCGCCTCTCCCGCGCAGCCGACGGCCACGCGGCCTCTGCTGGGTCAAACCATTCTGGTTGTCGAAGACAGCCGATATGCCTGTGACGCGATCCGGCTAATGTGCCTGCACAGCGGTGCCCGCATCCGGCGCGCAGATTGCCTGACCTCGGCACGGCGGCATCTGCAGATATACCGCCCTTCGGTCATACTGGTTGATATCGGCCTACCGGATGGCTCCGGCGCGGAACTGATCGCTGAACTGACCGAGGCCAGCCCGCGGATCGGCGCCATTCTGGGGATGTCCGGCGATGATGATGCGCAAGACTCCGCGTTGCAGGCCGGGGCAGACGGTTTCTTGCACAAACCTCTGAAATCACTGTCTCACTTCCAGAAGTTCATCCTGGAAAGCCTGCCCGAGGATCGCCGCCCCAACAGCCTGCACGCGGTCCGGGATGAGGTCATTCGCCCCGATCCGATGGCTTATCAGGACGACATGGCACATATCGCGGATGTTTTAGCAGGGCCGAACGATCACCGCACATTGGACTATGCGGCGCAATTCCTGCGCGGTGTTGCCCGCGATGCCGAAGATACCATTCTGGCCGATGCGGCGCAAAAGCTGGCGGAATCGCGTGCAGGCGGCATGCCCGTTACCGCCCTGGCTGCGCAAGTTGCCGGCATCGTTCAGGCGCGGCTGGAACAACGCGAGGCGATCTGAAATGGTGACGGCTTACTTTCTGACCGCCACGATCCTGAGTATCTGGGCTTACTATCAGACCAGAACAACAGCTCGGAATATTCGTGCGGCGCGTGGTACACGCCCCTGCCCTTTGTGCTTAGCAACGCACTCAGGCGCGGCACCCCCATCAATAGAAAAACCCGCCGCATAGTCTGCGACGGGCTGTTGATCAATCCTGCGGGATGATGCGCAATCCCAGCTCCATCAACTGATCCGAGGTTGGATCGGATGGCGCATCCATCATCAGGTCTTCGGCGCGCTGGTTCATCGGGAACATCATGACCTCGCGGATGTTGGCCTCATCTGCCAGCAACATCACGATCCGGTCGATCCCGGCGGCACAGCCACCGTGCGGTGGGGCGCCATAGTGGAAAGCGCTGAACAGGGCACCAAAGCGGGATTTCACTTCATCCTCGCCATAGCCAGCCAGCTCAAAGGCTTTCAGCATGATCTCGGGTTTGTGGTTCCGGATCGCACCTGACACCAGTTCATAGCCGTTACAGGCCAGGTCATATTGATATCCACGCACGTCCAGAGGATTACCCTGCAGCGCTTCCAAACCACCCTGCGGCATCGAGAACGGGTTGTGTTCAAAGTCGATCGCACCGGTTTCTTCGTCCTGCTCATAGATCGGGAAATCCACGATCCAGGCAAAGGCGAAACGGTCTTTCTCGGTCAGTTTCAGTTCGTCGCCGATCACATCGCGCGCCTTGCCTGCGACCTTTTCAAAGGCTTTCGGTTTGCCACCCAGGAAGAACGCCGCATCGCCGACGCCCAAACCCAGTTGCTGACGGATCGCCTCGGTCCGCTCGGGGCCGATGTTCTTGGCCAGCGGGCCTGCAGCCTCCATCCCTTCGCCCTGATCCCGCCAGAAGATGTAACCCATGCCGGGCAGACCTTCCTTCTGGGCAAAGGCATTCATGCGATCACAGAACTTGCGGCTGCCGCCGGTCGGTGCCGGGATGGCGCGTATTTCGGTGCCTTCCTGTTCCAGCAGCTTCGCGAAAATCGCGAAGCCAGACCCGCGGAAGTGGTCGGAGACCACTTGCATTTTAATAGGATTGCGCAGGTCCGGCTTGTCGGTGCCGTACCACAGGGCCGCATCCTTGTAGGATATCTGCGGCCAGTCCTGATCGACCTTGCGGCCACCGCCAAACTCTTCGAACACCCCTGTCAGAACGGGTTGGATCGTGTCGAATACGTCCTGCTGCTCGACAAACGACATCTCGAGGTCAAGCTGGTAGAAATCGGTGGGCGAGCGGTCGGCACGCGGGTCTTCGTCGCGGAAGCATGGCGCGATCTGGAAATACTTGTCGAAGCCCGACACCATGATCAGCTGTTTGAACAGCTGCGGTGCCTGCGGCAGCGCGTAGAACTTGCCCGGATGCAGACGTGAGGGCACCAGAAAGTCGCGCGCTCCTTCGGGCGAGGACGCGGTGATGATCGGCGTCTGATACTCGCGGAAGCCCCGATCCCACATGCGGCGGCGCATCGAGGCCACAACGTCCGAACGCAGAGTCATGTTCTGCTGCATCGCCTCGCGACGCAGGTCCAGATAACGATAGCGCAGGCGGGTTTCCTCGGGGTATTCCTGATCGCCGAACACCATCAGCGGCAGTTCATCGGCAGCACCCAGAACTTCCAGTTCGCGCACGTAAACCTCGATCTCGCCGGTCGGCAGCTTCGGGTTGACCAGTTCCGGGTCGCGCGCTTTGACGTTACCGTCGATGCGGATACACCATTCAGAGCGCACCTTCTCAAGCTCGGCAAAGGCCGCGCTGTCGCCGTCGCACAGAACCTGCGTTACACCAAAATGATCACGCAGGTCGATGAACAGCACGCCGCCGTGATCTCGGACACGATGCACCCAACCGGACAGGCGGACGGTTTCACCGACATTGGCGGCGGTCAGAGCGGCGCAGGTGTGGCTGCGATAGGCGTGCATGGATCATATCCCTTCGGGCGCAGAATTCGTCGCGCCGATACACCCCGTCAGGCTTGGAAAGTCAAGGCAGGTATACCGCTCAAAACGGCCTTTGCACGTTGCCCGAGTAGAAATAGATGCCCAGACCCGCAGCGAAGATGATGTTCCCGGCGATTGCGTGCAGCAGGACGGCAAAGAAAAACGAGCCGCGCTTGCGATAGGCCCATGTGAACAGCAGCCCTCCGGCAAAGGTCATGACGGCAACAATCCAACTCCAGTACATCAGGTGCGCCAGCGAAAAGAGTGCGGCGTTCAGCAGATAGGCCGCCCGCCCGTTCGGAAGGATCGCGTGGTAGCGGCGGAAGAACAGCGAGCGGAACAACAGTTCCTGCGGCAAGGCTGACAGCAGCGGGTAACCAAGCCAGATGACCAACAGAAACTCGGGCCGGTTGCGCAGAAGGAAGAACGCCGCCTCGGGCCGGGTGGCCATCACAAGCGCGGCGCAGAATGAGGTCATGGCAACCGCAAACAGCGCAACTTCACGCCAAGACCAGTTGCGCCAGTTATACCGCAGCTCGGCCCAGGAAAAGCCGGGTGTGGAGTGCAGAAGCAAAATCCCGATAGCCGTGAAGATAAACAGCGACGGGAACATCCAGTTCGGAGGGAAAAACACCGCGATCAAGACTGGCACGGCCAGGAAGAACAGTCCGAATTCCAGTCGCAACCGAGTCAATGCTGCAATCGCTATCACCTGCCCTTCACTCATTCCGGTTCCATTCCTGCTGGGTTCAGACTGTCGTATCTGATCGCTATTCGCCTGTTGATCAAGGGCTTACCGACTAGACCAAAGGGCCACGCGGCCCGCGATAATCCACGGCAATTTCTCCCCTCAGGGAATTAGCGACGCAAATAAACTGTGCGTGACGCAAGTCTTGCAGCGTCACCACGCGCTCGCTCACCCGTCCTTTGTCGAGCAACCTCTGCCGCAAAACTCCGGGCAGACATCCGGAACTAAGCGGCGGCGTTACGTAGCCGCCTCGGTGTAGCTTTACGAACAGGTTGGTGATGGTGCCCTCGCAGAGTTCATCGCGCTCATTGAGGAACAACAGCTCATCAACGCCTTCGGGCATGTTCCGGCGCGCCTCGTCGTAGACCGCCCGCTGAGTGGTCTTGTGTTGCAACCAAGGATCACCCGAACGCAATCTCTGGTCCGCAATCTCCACTACCCATCGGCCATTTGGTTGGGTCAGATCAGTTTCAGTGAACTCCACATCACCGTCAGCCCCCAGCGACAGGCGACAGCGTTTTACGGTTTCGGCACGGAAATTCTCCAGCTTGCGCGCCTCGCCCATCCTGTCAAAAGGAAAGTCAAGCGCGCGAGCGGACCGTTCCATGCGCCGCAAATGGCGAGACAGGTCCTGAAACCCCTTGCCCGGCACGTACCGGAAGGTTTCGATCAGGCGTGTACCTTCTGGAATTGGCTCGCAAAACGGGCTTTCCATAGCGCTTCCTCATATTCCGATGGGGCCGTGCTGTCCCAGACCACGCCGCCGCCCACGTTCAGCGTGGCTTTGTCATCTTCGACCATCAGCGTGCGGATCGCCACGTTGAACTCGGACCGACCGTCCGGGGCCGCCCAGCCAATGGCACCGCAGTAAATATCGCGGGACCAGGGTTCGAGGTCCGACAGAATCTCCATCGCGCGGATTTTCGGCGCGCCGGTGATTGAACCGCAGGGGAACAGCGCCATCAAGATATCGGACAGCTCGGCCCCCAGATGCAGCTGCGCCTGCACCAGCGAGATCATCTGGTGCACGGTGGCGTAGGTCTCGACCTTGAAAAGCTCGGGCACCTTGACCGAACCGGGCAGCGCAACACGGCTGATATCGTTGCGCAGCAGATCGACGATCATTAGGTTCTCGGCCCGGTTCTTTTCGTCGATCGACAAGAAGGCGCGGCGGCGCGCGTCCTCAGCCATGTCCTCGCTGCGGGGCTGGGTGCCCTTCATCGGGCGTGTTTCGATGCCGCGGTCAGCATCGGTGCGGAAAAACAGCTCGGGCGAGCGACTGAGCAAGTCGGGTAGACCGTCCTGCTCGACCAACGCGCCATGACCCACCGGCTGACCCGAGGCCAGCGCGGCATACAACTCGGCGCTGTCGCCCTCGATGGTCAGGTCAATTGGGAATGTCAGGTTGGCCTGATAAATATCCCCCGCCCCGATGGCATCGTGGACCTGCTGAAAGGCACTTGTATAACGCGCCTCGTCCCAGCGCGGTTCAAAACCGGTGACACCGCCGGCCGCCCGGGGCAGATCACGTTGCGCAGGCGCATCATAGACACCAAAACACAGCAGAGGCAGGCGGCGGTCCTGTGGCAGACGGTCGGCCAGACGGGGTTCCAGCGCATAGCCCAGCTCATAGCAGGCATAGCCCGCCAACCATGCACCCTCGGCACGCGCCTCATCCAGCGCCGCCAACGCGTGGGGCACGTCCTCCGCCTTGTCTGCGCGGATCACATTGGCAGGCCGGTCGAAACTGGTTCCGGACCCGGCTGGCCCCTGATCAAAACGAATACGCAATTGCATCCTCATTTGCCGTGTTGCGCGGTATAGAGAATACGGCGGCAAGGGAAAGAGGGGAAAGCGGCAATTTCACACCCAATTCCGATACCCCTTGAACCTTTTCGCGCGGTCCCTATAACGCAGGACAATTTGGGCGCTTGGGGGCGCCCTGACTCGCGAACAATCGAAGGAACGTGGCCATGCCGAGAAGAACCGACATCAAGTCGATCATGATCATCGGGGCGGGCCCCATTGTTATCGGTCAAGCCTGCGAGTTCGACTATTCCGGTGCTCAGGCCTGCAAGGCTCTGCGCGAAGAAGGATACCGGGTCATTCTGGTGAACTCAAACCCGGCCACGATCATGACCGATCCCGGGCTGGCGGACGCCACTTATATCGAGCCGATCACCCCCGAAGTTGTTGCCAAGATCATCGAGAAAGAACGCCCCGACGCCCTTCTGCCCACCATGGGCGGGCAGACCGGCCTGAACACCTCGCTGGCGCTGGAAGAGATGGGTGTGCTGGACAAGTTCGGCGTTGAGATGATCGGCGCCAAGCGCGACGCCATCGAAATGGCCGAAGACCGCGCCCTGTTCCGTGAGGCGATGGACCGGCTGGGCCTTGAAAACCCCAAAGCGACCATCGTGACCGCCCCCAAGAAAGAAGACGGCAGCGCCGATCTGGATGCGGGTGTGCAAATCGCACTGGATGAGCTGGAAGAGATCGGCCTGCCCGCCATCATCCGCCCCGCATTTACACTGGGCGGCACCGGCGGCGGTGTGGCTTATAACCGTGAGGATTATATCCATTTCTGCCGCTCGGGGATGGATGCCTCACCGGTGAACCAAATCCTCGTCGATGAAAGCCTGCTGGGCTGGAAAGAGTATGAGATGGAGGTGGTGCGCGACACTGCCGACAACGCCATCATCGTTTGTTCCATCGAAAACATCGACCCGATGGGCGTGCACACCGGCGACTCGATCACTGTGGCCCCTGCCCTGACGCTGACCGACAAGGAATACCAGATCATGCGCAACGGCTCGATTGCCGTTCTGCGTGAGATCGGGGTCGAAACCGGCGGTTCAAACGTACAATGGGCGATCAACCCCGATGACGGCCGCATGGTGGTGATCGAGATGAACCCGCGCGTGTCGCGGTCCTCGGCACTGGCCTCCAAGGCGACCGGTTTCCCGATTGCCAAGATCGCCGCGAAACTGGCCGTGGGCTACACGCTGGACGAATTGGACAACGACATCACCAAGGTCACCCCGGCATCGTTCGAGCCGACCATCGACTATGTCGTCACCAAGATCCCGAAATTTGCCTTTGAAAAGTTCCCCGGCTCCGAGCCTTACCTGACTACCGCCATGAAGTCGGTGGGAGAGGCCATGTCTATCGGCCGCACCATCCACGAATCGATGCAAAAGGCGCTGGCCTCGATGGAATCGGGTCTGACCGGCTTTGACGAAATCGAAATCCCCGGCCTAAATGTGGGTGTCTGGGAAGAAGCTGACGACAAGGCAGCCGTGATCAAGGCGATCAGCCAGCAGACCCCCGACCGCCTGCGCACCATCGCGCAGGCCATGCGCCACGGTCTGACAGATGACGAGATCTTTGGCGTCACCAAGTTCGACCCGTGGTTCCTTGCCCGCATCCGCGAGATCATCGAGGCCGAGCGTCGGGTGCGCGAGGATGGCCTGCCGGTGACCGAGGAGGGTATCCGCAAGCTCAAAATGCTGGGCTTCACCGACGCGCGTCTGGGCAACCTGACCGGCCGGGATGAGGACAACGTCCGCCGCGCCCGCCGCAATCTGGGCGTGAAGGCCGTGTTCAAACGCATCGATACCTGCGCCGCCGAGTTCGAAGCGCAGACGCCCTACATGTACTCGACCTATGAGGCCCCGATGATGGGTGAGGTTGAGTGCGAGGCACGCCCCTCCGACCGTAAGAAGGTTGTCATCCTTGGTGGTGGCCCGAACCGGATCGGTCAGGGCATCGAGTTCGATTACTGCTGCTGTCATGCCTGTTTCGCGCTGACCGAAGCGGGTTATGAAACCATCATGATCAACTGCAACCCCGAGACCGTATCCACCGACTATGATACATCGGACCGCCTTTACTTCGAGCCGCTGACATTCGAACACGTCATGGAAATCCTGACGAAGGAACAGGAAAACGGCACCCTGCACGGCGTCATCGTTCAATTCGGCGGCCAGACGCCATTGAAACTGGCCAACGCGTTGGAAGCTGAAGGCATTCCGATCCTCGGCACCACGCCGGACGCGATTGACCTGGCCGAAGACCGTGAACGGTTCCAGGCGCTGGTCAATGATCTGGGCCTGAAACAGCCGAAAAACGGCATCGCCTCGACCGACGAACAGGCGCTGGAAATCGCCGAAGAGATCGGCTTCCCGCTGGTAATCCGCCCCTCGTACGTGCTGGGCGGCCGCGCGATGGAAATCGTCCGCGATATGGAGCAGCTGAAACGCTATATCAACGAGGCCGTGGTGGTTTCCGGCGACAGCCCCGTTCTGCTGGACAGCTATCTGGCCGGCGCGGTTGAACTGGACGTGGATGCGCTGTGCGACGGCACCGACGTGCACGTTGCGGGCATCATGCAGCATATCGAAGAGGCGGGCGTCCACTCGGGCGACTCGGCCTGTTCGCTGCCGCCCTATTCGCTGTCGAAAGAGATCATCGGCCAAATCAAGGATCAGGCATTCAAACTGGCCAAGGCGCTGAACGTCGTGGGTCTGATGAACGTACAGTTCGCGATCAAGGATGATGAAATCTACCTGATCGAAGTGAACCCGCGTGCCTCGCGGACCGTGCCCTTTGTGGCCAAGGCCACCGACAGCGCGATTGCATCCATCGCCGCGCGTGTGATGGCGGGTGAGCAACTGTCCAACTTCCCGATGCGCCCACCGTATCAAGAAGGCAAGGACACCAAGATCGCCGATCAAATGACGCTGGCCGACCCGGACATGCCGTGGTTCTCGGTGAAAGAGGCCGTGCTGCCCTTTGCCCGCTTCCCCGGCGTCGATACCATTCTGGGCCCGGAAATGCGTTCGACTGGTGAGGTTATGGGCTGGGACCGTGACTTCCCACGCGCCTTCCTCAAGGCGCAGATGGGGGCCGGTATGGTACTGCCGTCCTCGGGGCGCGCGTTCATCTCGATCAAGGATGCCGACAAAACCGCGGCGATGCTTGAGGCCGCGCAGGTGCTGACCGAGCAAGGGTTCCAACTGATTGCGACCCGTGGCACGCAAAGCTGGCTGTCCAGCCACGGCGTGGAGTGTGACGTGGTGAACAAGGTCTATGAGGGCCGTCCGGACGTCGTTGACATGCTGAAAGACGGTCAGGTGCAACTGCTGATGAACACCACCGAAGGCGCGCAGGCGGTTGAGGACAGCAAGTCCATCCGCTCGATCGCGCTGTATGACAAGATCCCCTATTTCACCACCGCGGCCGCCAGCCATGCCGCAGCGCTGGCGATCAAGGCGCAAGCCGAAGGGGATGTCGAGGTGAAATCGCTGCAGGGCTGACCGGCCCGAACTCGCTTAAATGCAACACATTTTACGCGCCCGTTGACCCCGTGTCTTCGGGCGCGCATCTTTTCTGCAAACGAGCAGAAGGAAAAAAGAAATGCGCAGGTTTATGGTATTCGCCGCTCTGATGACGCTGGCCGCATGTGATGTGCCGCTGGTTCCGCTGATCTGACGCGGCTTTCAACACTGTTTTCGCTGTCCCTGTGCCTGCGCAGGCTGCATGATGCTGTTCTAAAACCAACAGGAAGCCATGCGCCTATACACTACATACGGCACCAACGACCTGAAACGGGCCATCCAGTTCTACGACGCGGTCTTTTCCGTTCTTGAACAGCCTCGCCTTAAGGGATGGACCAAAGATCGTGCGGGATGGGGAACCGACCCCGCATCCGGAACCGGGTTTTGGGTCTGCACACCCTTTGACGGCAAGCCTGCTAACGTGGGCAATGGGACAATGATTGCTTTCCCGGCCGGCAGCGCCGCGCAAGTCAGGCGGTTTCACGCCGCAGGTCTGGAACATGGCGGCACTGATGAGGGCAAACCGGGTATTCGTGACTATTACGCGCCCGATTTCTATGTCGCCTACTTACGCGACCCCGACGGCAACAAACTGTCCTGTTTTTTCTACCACTACGACCTGGAAAAGGACCCGGGCGGCTAAGACAGCCGCCCGGTATTTATCAGGCCGCGGCCTCGCGTTTTTCATCCCGCGAAAAGAACACGAGATAAAAGACCGGCGCCGCAACCATCGTCAGGATCGTGGCAAAGGCCAGGCCGCCCATGATTGTCACCGCCATGGACCGGAAGAACGCATCCGCCAGCAGCGGCGCCATCCCCAGAATGGTGGTGATCGCCGCCAACAACACGGGGCGCAGACGCGAGACCGAAGCTTCTACAATTGCCTCGCGCAGAGGTTTGCCGGTGGCGCGGACGAGGTCGATTTCCTCGACCAGAACGATGCCGTTCTTGATCAGCATCCCCGACAGGCTGAGCAAGCCCAGCAGCGCGGTGAAGGTAAACGGCAAACCAGTGCCCAGCAGGCCGATCACCACCCCGTTCACTGCCATCGGCACCAGCAGCCAGATGATAATCGGCTGGCGGATGGCGTTGAAGATCAGCACCGAGATCAGCACCATGATCAGCAGGCTCAGCGGCAACTGACGCCCGAGGCTTTCATTGGCTTCACCCGCGTTTTCGAACTCGCCGCCCCATTCCATCCGGTAACCCGGCGGCAGTTCCATGCCTTCGATGGCGGCGCGGACTTCCGAGTGGACCTGCGCCGCCGTCATGTCCGGCGGGATATCGGCCCCAACGGTGATCGTTAGCACCCTGTCGCGGCGATGGACCAGCGTGTTGAGGGGCTTGTATTCAAACCCATCAACCATTTGCTCGATAGGAACAAACCGCTGCGACTCGTCCGAGAACACGACCTGATCCACGATCGAGTAATCTTCGTCCACGGGGCGGCGCAGGATGATCGGGATCAGGCGGTCCCGCTCGCGGAAACCGCCAGCGGAGATTCCATCCGTCGAAAACTGCAGCATTGCGGCGATATCTTCGCGCGAAACACCGGCGGTCTGGGCCCGCTCGGTCGCGTAAATCGGCTGGACAGCCAGTTCCTGCTCGCGCCAGTCGTGATAGACGTTCAGCGCGTTGGGCGACGCCTCACGCATTTTCAGCACTGCAGCGTCGGCCAGTTCACGCAGCACCGCCGGATCACTGCCCGAGAACCGCGCCTGGATCGGATCGCCGCCACCGGGGCCAAAGATCAGACGCTTGGTGCGGAACTGGCCTTCGGGGAATTGTGCCTGACCAAAGGCTTCCAGATCCGCTTGCAGGGCCGGAATGTCATCCAGCGTTTCGGTGCGGATGATCATGTGGCCATAACCGGGATTCGGTTTTTCCGCCGAATAAGTCAGCAGGAACCGGGTCGCGCCCTGCCCCACAAAGGTTGCGACGGACACAACGTCGTCACGCTCGGCCAGCCAGCCTTCAAACACGGCCATATCTTCGGCGGTGCGGGCAATCGGAGTGCCTTGGGGAAGATTGTAATGCACAAAGAACAGCGGCGTATTCGAGTCCGGAAAGAACTGCTGTTTCACCAGACCGAATCCCGCGAAACACACCACCGTTACCCCGGTCAAGGCGGCAATCACCAGCCACCGCATCCGCAGAGACCAGCGCAGGATCGCGCCGTAGACGCGGAACAAAACACCGCCATAGGCATCAACCGCGCCCTCTTTGCCCTGTTTGAAGAAGTAATGTCCAAGCAGAGGCGTCACAGTCAGCGCCAGCACCCAGCTCAGCATCAGCGAGATGCCGATCACCGCAAACAGTGAGAACAGGAACTCTCCTGTCGCATCGGGGCTGAGACCGATCCCCGCAAAAGCCATGATGCCGATGACCGTGGCCCCCAATAGCGGGATTTGCGTCTTGGACGCAGCCTCGTCCGCCGCATCGCGCGAGGTCTTGCCGCGCAGCATGGCGATCTGCATCCCCTCGGCGACAACGATGGCGTTGTCCACCAGCATCCCCATGGCGATGATCAGGGCCCCCAGTGATATCCGCTCCATCTCGATCGAGAAGAGCGACATGAACAACAGCGTCCCCACAACGGTCAGCAACAGGGTCGAACCTACGACCACCGCCGCGCGCCACCCCATGAAAATGCCCAGCACCGCAACCACGATACTGACGGACATTGCAAGGTTCACCAGAAAGTCGTTCGAGGCCTGCTCGACCACCACGTGCTGCTGATAAATCGGCAGGATCTCTACGCCAAAGGGGATTTGGGCGTCCAGTTCGGCAAACTTGGCATCGGCGCGTTGGCCAACTTCGACAATGTTCTCGGTCGATAGCCCAGCGATGCCCAGCGTGAACGCTTCGGCGCCGTTGAAACGGATCATGACATCCGGGTCGGTTTGGCGGCCCCGATACACGTGGGACATATCGAACAGGTTGATCACCTGCCCTTGCGACCCCACAGACAAGCCGGCAATGGCCGAGACGGAATCCGACCCTTCCGCCGTCAGGATGGTGGTGCGGTTGTTCTCGGACCGTAGGGAACCCGACGCGTTCACCGAATCCGCGTTGGCGATGGCTTCGTTGACGGTCTGGATCGGCACATTCTGGTTCACGGAAATGGCAAGGTCAGGCTCAACAAAGATCGCCTCTTGCGGCAGGCCCATCACCTCGACATCTGCGACACCGGATACAGTCAGCAGCTCGCGCCGCAGAAAGGTTGCCAATTCGTGTTTCTCGGCATCTGAAAAGCCGTCAGCGGTGACCGCATAGAACAGGCCAAACACGTCCCCAAAACCGTCATTCACCATGGGTTGACCAACGCCCGGAGGCAAGCTTCGCGCCGCATCGCGCATCTTGGCACGTAGTTCGGTCCAGATGCTCGGCAGCTCCGACCCGTCGTAGGTGGACTTGATTTCAACTTCGATCAGCGAAAACCCGGGCTGGTTGACCGACGTGATCGTCTTGACCTCGCCCATTTTCTGAATCGCGGATTCCAAGGGCTCGGAAACCTCCAGCGCCACTTGTTCCGCCGTGGCGCCGGGATACTGTGTTGCGATGACAGCGTTTTTGATGGTGAAGGCCGGATCTTCCAGACGGCCCAGCGAAAAGAACCCCCAGATGCCCCCAAACAGGGCAAGCAGGATTATCAGCCAAGTATAGAGCGGCCGGTCAATTGAGGCGCGTGCGATGTTCATCTGTCTGCCCTCAATTCGCGAAACCGACAAAGCGGCGCACCGCCTGACCGTCGGTCAGCGCCCCTCCTCCGGCGACAACGATTTCGTCGCCATCCGACAGGCCGGTCAGCACGCGAACCTCGCCTGTCTGGGTCGGCTCGATAGTGACAGGTACGTGACGAATGGTGCCCTCATCGGCACCTACCGGCGAAAACACCATGACGCCCAGCGCGCCGCCGGCATCCGCAACAATGGCCGAAGCCGGGACAACGATGCCGGTCCGGGCATCCTGCACCTTCACGTTCACAGTCACGGACGAGCCTGGCAGAATCTGCATTCCCTCGGGCGGTGTCAGTCCGAACTGGATGCGGAACGTCTGGCCAACGCTGGAGGTTTCGGCATCAAACTCGCGGATCTCAAGGGGAAACACTTCTTCACTGGCAGGAAACTTCGCCGTAATTGCCAGCTCATTTTCTTGAGAAGACCGCTGGAACAGGATCTCGGGCACGTCGACCTCGATCCGCAACTCGGACATGTCGTGGATGCGGACGATGGGCGCACCAGCCGACACCGTGGTAAAAGCCTCGACCGTCCGACTGGATACCAGCGCATCAAACGGCGCGGATAGCGTGGCGTGTTCCAGATCGTATTCCGCATCCCGTACCGCGATCTCGGCCAGTTGCGCTGCAGTTTCCGCATCATCTACTGCAACCTGGCTGGCCGTCGTTCCGCGCAGGCGCGACAGACGGGCCAGGGTTCGGTCGGCTTGGTCCTTTTGCAGCACGGCCCGGTCATAGCGGCGCTGGAATGGGGTCTGGTCCAGTTGCGCAATCAACCCGCCTTTTGGGATCACAAAGCCCTCGGTCACCGGCATTTTCACAATTTGTCCGGAGACCTGAAAGGCCAGATCAACAGTTTGCCGAGCGGCCACGCGCCCGAAAAACTGCCGTGAAAACCCGGGCGAGGTTTCCCGTACCTGCATCAGCTTGACAGGTTTGGCCGTGTCTTGTGCCACAACCGTGGTCGCCAGCGCGATCAGGGTCGCACTGAGTACAGAGAAGAGTTTCATTTCGTCAGTCCCTCGGGAATTCCCGTTTTCAGAATGTTGTCTCGAATTTTGCACGCCAGCCGCGCGAATTGGGCAGTCTCGTCGGCATCCAGACCAGAGGCGCGGTGGAACAGGTCTCCGGCCACGGACACCAGCATGTTGCGCAGGTCCTGGCCCTGCTCTGTCAGAACCAGCAGCCAGGCCCGGCGGTCTTCTGGGTCGCGTTCTCGCGTCAGCAGCCCCGCCTTTTCCAAACCATCCGCCGTCGCCGTGATGGTCGAAGGGACGGTCAGCATATCCGTGGCCAGAACGCCCATGCGCTTGGGTTGATCCAGTTTGATCAGCATGTGGCATTCGGCATGGCTGAGATCGGTTTCGACGCAGTCAAAGGCCTCTTCCAGTTTCCAATACAGCGCATACACCCCCATGATAGCCTGAATTTCAGGGCTGAGACGGCCAAGCCTGGTGCTGATATCGTCTGACATACGAACCCTCCGGATGAGTCAGGCTGGTCATATACTTCGAATTTTGAACTATTCAAGATATGAAGCGGAATTAGGTTGAACCCCGCGCATTCCGTTAGGTCACCATACCTTGATCAAACCCGGCTGTGACTGCATTTTAGGCAAACTCGAAACATCCAGGACCCGCCATGTATACCCCTGCAATCACCGGCACCGGTGTTTTCACGCCCGAAAGCGTTATCACCAATGCCGAGCTTGTCGCCGCCTTCAACGCCTATGCCGACAAGCAGAACGCCGCGAATGCCGACGCGTTGGCAGCGGGCGAGATGGAGCCGATGCAGCACTCCTCCGAAGAGTTCATCCTAAAGGCGTCGGGTATCGAGAACCGCTATGTCATGGACAAATCGGGCGTTCTGGATCCGGACGTGATGCACCCCCTGCTGCGCCAGCGCAGCGATGATGAGCCGGGCATCATGACCGAGATGGCCGTGGATGCCTGCAACAAGGCGCTGGCTCAGGCCGGACGCAGCGCCGAAGATGTCGATCTGGTGATCTGCGCCGCGTCGAACCACGAACGCGCCTATCCCGCGATTGCGATCGAGATCCAGCAGGCCCTGGGGATCAAAGGGTTCGGTTTCGACATGAACGTCGCCTGTTCCTCTGCCACGTTCGGCATTCAGGCGGCGGCGGACATGATCCGCTCGGGGTCCGTACGGTCGGCGCTGGTGGTGAACCCCGAGATTTGTTCGGGCCATCTGGAATGGCGTGACCGCGACTGTCACTTTATCTTTGGCGACGTGGCCACGGCCACCCTGATCGAACGGATCGAAGACGCGCAGGGCCCGCATTTCGAGATCCTCTCGACCCGCTGTGCCACGTCGTTCTCGAACAACATCCGCAACAACAATGGCTTCCTGCGCCGATCGCGCCCCGACGGGGTGGTCGATCGGCGCGACATGCAGTTCATGCAAAACGGCCGCAAGGTGTTCAAGGAAGTGCTGCCGATGGTCAGCAAACACATCTCGGACCACATGGAGTCCGAGGGTGTGGCCAGCAGCGACCTGAAACGCCTATGGCTGCATCAGGCCAACAAAACGATGAACGACTTCATCGGTAAAAAGGTGCTGGGCCGCGAGCCTGAGCCCGGTGAACAACCCAACATCCTGCAGGACTATGCCAACACGTCCTCGGCCGGGTCGATCATTGCGTTTTCAAAGTATTCGGATGACCTGACGGACGGCGATGTCGGGCTGATCTGTTCCTTCGGCGCCGGGTATTCGGTGGGGTCGGTGATCGTGAAGAGGCGCAGGTAGCCCCTTCGGTCCAGCGGAGGAGTTCTTTACCGTATGTTCTTGCGCCGGTTCTGGAAATTGATCACGGTGGTGATGAATACTACGGAGCAAAGTGAACCACCAACGCTGATCAAGGTCGCCTTTTGTGACAGAACCTACCTTTCGTCTTCAAGACCCGCGCCCGACGCAAAAAGAAAACCCTTACACATTCCATATCCCAAGCAAGGAAGAACTTGCCGAAGTCACCAACGGGACAACCGTCAAACTGATCTTCAGTGCGGTTCCTGCATCCGAGAAATACGATGCAGAGCGAATGTGGGTTATAGTTGAACACCGCGATGGCACCAACCTGCTGGGCAGGCTCGACAATACTCCAGACGACATTCCAGGGCTGAATCCCGGCGACCCGGTTGAGTTCCAAATTCATCATGTCATCGATGTTGATTGGGAAGACCCAGAACTGAATGCGCGCTTTGCAAGCGACTTCAACAACTGGTTTGCGCGTTGCTTTGTAGATGATGCAGTCCTGGAACGACGCGCCCGCGTAGGGTTTATATATCGTGAAGACCCCGAACACGACGAGGAAGACAAGTATCCTGATACCGGCTGGCGGATCCGCGCAGATGTAGAACAGCTATCGCAAGAGGAATACGATGATACACCGTGCAGCTATGTCGCCATCGGTGCAGTTTTAAATTGCGACGACAGTTTTGTGCATCTGCTCTCAGAACCTGTCGGCAGCAGGTTTTTGAGAACTGAAGGCGACACATACGAGCTTTGTCAGGAAAACGAGTAAGTGTGCTTAGGTGATTGGCGATCTCGGAGTGATTGTGGTGCGCAAGCAAATCCAATCAAAGTTGCTAGCCGCTCCACAACGCCAGAATTGCTCAGCTCACGCTTTCCTCTTCCAGATGCAGTTTCATCTCGATCAGCACCTGTTGCAGCAGGCTGGTTTCCTTCAGCAGGCGCTTGGCCTCGTTCACGGTGATGATACCGTCTTCGATGGCGGCCTGATACTCGGTCATCAGCATCGCAAACCGCTGACTCAGGGCGATGACGTCCGAGTTCACCCCTCCGGTGCGCGGTTTGTCCGTGTTGCGGCCATCATAGGATAAGGTGATGTTCTTTAGATCGGCCAGCGCCGAGGTGACATGCGGATAGGTCGAAACGGCCTCTAGCCGGGCCACGGCGTCCACCGGCATGAACCGATCAACGTGCTCGGCGTTGTCTGAATAATATCGGCCCAAAGTCGCCTTGGATTTGCCTGTGATGTCACATGCGGATTCAATGCCGACATCTTTGACCAACGCTTCTGTGTGTTTTTTCAGATAGGCCCCGATATCTGCCATGTTTTTACCTTTTCTGCCTGTCTCTCCCACAATATCTGCCACTGCGGGGGAAAGGGAAAAGAAATTTCCCATACTCGAGTCTTAATTGAAATGTCATACATTGGCTATCCCTCAGATATTCGGGGGTTTTGTGAGTGAGTGACGGCAGTTCCGGCCGGTGATGAGTAATTGTGAGGCAAATATTAGCCTCGCTCAGTATTGGCCGCCTGTCGGCCAACGGCGTCGCTGTTGTTGATGCGGGGGATCCATCCCCCTTGAGCTTTAGGCTCGGCCCCCGCACAACAACGGCGACATCGTTTCTTTCCCCCGGTTTTGGCATCTTGCCCATGGGGATCAGGCGTTTTAGACCCGGGCGCATGGCAAAGCTGTATTTCAACTATTCGACCATGAACGCGGGCAAATCGACCGTGTTGCTGCAGGCCTCGCACAACTATCGCGAACGGGGCATGGACACCTACCTGATGACCGCTGCGCTGGATGGGCGGGCCGGAGTGGGCAGGATCGCCTCGCGGATCGGCATTTCCGCCGATGCTGATACGTTTTCAGTCGCCGACGACGTGTTTGCGATGATTGAAGCGCGCCTGAACCGGGGCGAGATCGCCTGTGTCTTTGTGGACGAGGCGCAGTTCCTGACCGAAGATCAGGTCTGGCAACTGGCCCGCGCCGTGGATGATCTGCGTGTTCCGGTGCTGGCCTATGGGCTGCGGGTGGACTTTCAGGGTCATCTGTTCCCCGGGTCGGCGGTCCTGCTCGCGCTGGCCGATGAGATGCGCGAAGTCCGCACGATCTGCAAATGCGGCCGCAAGGCAACGATGGTGATTCGTCAGGACGAGAACGGCAATGCCATCACCGAAGGCGCACAGGTGCAGATCGGCGGGAACGAAACCTATGTCTCACTCTGCCGCAAACACTGGCGCGAGGCGGTCGGAACCTAAACCGGATTCGGCAGCGCGTGGCCTGCGACAAAGGCCGCGACGTTGTCCAACGCCATGTGGCCCATGTCGGTACGAACTTCCTCGGTCGCAGTACCCAAATGGGGCAGCAGGGTCACGTTCTGCATGTCGCGCAGGGCTTGCGGGACGGCGGGTTCGAATTCGTAGACATCCAGCCCCGCACCAGCGATCTCGCCGACTTGCAACGCCGCGATCAGAGCCGACTCGTCCACGACTTCTCCGCGCGCGATGTTGATCAGGATGGCTGAAGGGTTCATCGCCCCAAGCACCAAAGCGTTGATCAGGTGGCGGGTTTCGGCACCACCGGGGACGGCGAGGATCAGGAAATCGACAGACCCGGCCAGCGCCTTGAGATCGTCGGTGTACACGGCCGGAAAGTCCAGATCTTTGGCGCTGCGCGACTGATAGGCGACCTGCATTCCAAACCCGAAATGACACCGGCGCGCAATGGCTTGACCGATGCGCCCCATGCCTACGATACCAACGCGTTTGCCGGTGACGTGATGGCCCAGCATCTGCGTCGGGTGCCAACCCTGCCAGTCGTCTGCACGGACCAGACGTTCACCCTCACCCGCGCGGCGGGCGGTGGACAGCAACAGGGTCATGGCTATGTCGGCAGTGGCATCGGTCACCGCACCGGGTGTGTTGGTGACCGCAACGCCAGCGGCACGGGCGGCGTCCACGTCAATGTGATTGTAGCCGACGCCAAAATTCGCCAGCAGTTTGCATCGGGGATTGGGCGCTTCGGCGAACACCTGAGCCGAAAAAAGATCGCCCAGAGTGGGCACAACCACATCGAAATCCCTGAGCGCCTGCAGCATTTCATCGCGCGTCAATGGCAGCGTTTCACTGCGAATCTCGACGTCGAACTCGGCACGGGCGCGGGCCTCGACTTCGGCGGGCATGGGGCGGGCAATAAGCAGCTTCATCAGTGCATCCGCCCGCCGACGGGAACTTCACCATCCGGGCCGATCAGGACGATCTCGCCGTTTTCATCGGGCAAACCCAGCACCAGAACTTCGGACATGAACCGACCGATCTGACGCGGCGGGAAATTGACGACGGCCATCACCTGTTTGCCCACCAGTGTCGCCGGGTCGTAATGCGCCGTGACCTGGGCCGAGGTTTTACGCTCACCGATCTCATCGCCGAAGTCGATCCACATCTTGATCGCGGGCTTGCGGGCTTCGGGATAGGGTTCGGCGCGGATTACCTCGCCCACACGGATATCTACCTTGAGGAAATCGTCGAAGGTAATCTCACTCACGGGACAGCTCCTTGGATCGGTCGGTTGCGGCTTTGACGGCGCGGTGTAGCAGGTCAGGAAAGCCCTCTTCTTCGTGCATCAGCACCTCAAGCGCGGCCTGCGTGGTGCCGTTGGGCGAGGTCACGTTGATGCGCAGCTGCGACGGGTCTTCCTCGGCCGCCTTGGCCAACGCCCCAGCCCCGGCAACGGTTGATTTGGCCAGCTTCATCGCCAGTTCATGCGGCAATCCCTGCGCCTGCCCGGCAGCGGCCAGCGTTTCAATCAGGTGGAATACATAGGCCGGGCCCGAGCCGCTGAGACCGGTAACAGCGTCCATCTGCGCCTCATCGTCGAGCCGGACGGTTTCGCCAATAGCCGACAGCAGGTTTTCGGCCAGCGCAACATCAGCATCCGATGAAACCGAATTGCCGATAAGCGCGGTGATTCCCTGCCGGATCGCAGCAGGTGTGTTCGGCATGGCACGGACGATCGGAGTGCCCTCACCCAAAACGGATTCGAAGGTGGCAATCGAGGTGCCTGCAGCAACAGACACGAACAGGCTACCACCACCGCCCAGCGCCTTGATCGCGGGCAGAGCCTCACCCATCATCTGCGGCTTGACGGCCACCAGCACCACAGCGGGCGCTTCGGGCAACGGAGTGTTGATGCTAACGCCCTGCGCCTTCAACCAGTCCGAGGGGTTCGGGTCGATCACCCAGACGGCTGACGCAGGAAGGCCATGCTCCAACCATCCGGCGAGCATGGCCGATCCCATCTTGCCGCAGCCCAGAAGCACCAGCCCCTGCTCGGCGACGCGTGACATGTCCATGATTGCCCCTCCCCTTAGTCGGCTTGGGGCAAAGCTTTACGCGCGGCCGTAGGCCTCTGCAATGGCGACTTGCATCGCCTCTTCAGGGGTCCGGTTGCCCCATGTGACCAACTGGATCGCCGGGTAGTAACGCTCGGCGCTCAGCACCGCTGCGTTGATCAGGGTGTCGATCTGTTCCGGGCTCGCCATCTGACCACCGGCCAGAACCAGACCGTAGCGATAGACCATCAGTTTCTGATTGGCCCAGTACGTAAACGCCCCCGCCCAGCACTGATCGTTCATCTTGTTCAGCAGCTCGTACAGCTCGCTCTCACGCGCGGACGGTGGCTCCATTTCAAAGGAACAGACCATCCGCAGGGTTTCGTCATAGTGCGACCAGGCCAGAGTGATCGAGTATGTGCGCCACTGCCCTTCGACAGCCATGGCGATCTGATCATCCCCGATCCGGTCAAAGTCCCAGTCGTGGTGTTCAGCCAAATGTTCAACAATATCGATCGGATGAAGGTCTTCTTCGAGAAACTGCTCGGAAAGGGCCATAATGCCACCTCACTAATCTCTAGCATTTCGGGGCTGGCAGCGCCCCAGCGCTAGTTGCCTGCTCTACAAGCCGGGCTTCCCCCGTAGGCCTGTACTAAATATGGTGCGACGCAAGATGGGTTCTGGCAACCCTATTTATTGGGGATAACAGCAATAAGTTGTGGACAGAAGGCAACTAGGGTCAAAATATTGGCACTTCACGCAGCTTTGTCTTGATTAAATTCCGCAAGACGGCAAGATGCACAACACCGCGCAACCCAGACCCGGATTGCGCGGCGGTAGTTTTTTTCCGGAAATTCCGAGTTGGACGTTACTTGTCCAGTTTCGCCTCAAGCGCGGCAATGCGCGCTTCAAGCGCTGCGTTCTCTTCACGTGCTTTCTGAGCCATCGCGCGGACGGCATCAAATTCTTCACGCGTGACAAAGTCGCGGTCGGCCAACCAGCGGTCGATCATCGACTTCATCGCGTTCTCGGCTTCTTCCCGCGCGCCCTGTGCCACGCCCATGGCGTTGGTCATCAGCTGGGATACGTCGTCGAGGATCTTGTTGCGGGTTTGCATGGCGTTACTCCGAAATCGCGGTTGGTCTCTATATGGGGAATGATTGACGCGGGCTCAAGGTTGACTTGCCCTGCAAACCCCGGGCAATGAGACGCACATGCAGGCTGTTTTGAATTTCCCCGATCTGTCGCCCGAATTGTTCTCGATCTCGCTGTTCGGGATGGAGTTCGCGCTGCGGTGGTACGCGCTGGCCTATATCGCCGGTATCCTGATTGCATGGCGGATGGGGGTGATGGCGCTGAAGCGCCCGGCCCTTTGGCCCGACAAGACACCGCCGATGAAACCCGAACAGCTTGAGGATCTGATCACCTGGATCATCCTCGGCGTGATTCTGGGCGGGCGTCTGGGGTTCGTGCTGTTCTATCAGCCCTCCTATTACCTTTCGAACCCGCTGGAGATCGTGAAAGTCTGGCAAGGTGGCATGGCCTTCCATGGCGGGCTGCTGGGGGTTGTGATTGCATCTTACCTCTATGCCCGGCGTCACCAGATTCCGGTTCTGTCCATGGCGGACCTCATCGCCCATACCGTGCCGCCGGGGCTGTTGCTGGGGCGGCTGGCGAATTTCATAAATGCCGAACTCTGGGGCCGACCCAGCGAGTTGCCATGGGCGGTTATCTTTCCGGGTGCAGCCGCGCAGGACTGCCCCGGAGTGGTCGCGGGCATGTGCGCGCGACATCCGTCACAACTGTATGAAGCCGCGTTGGAGGGGCTGCTGCTGGGCGCCGTGTTGCTATGGCTGGCCTATCGGCGCGGAGCCTTCCACAAGCCCGGCCTAATCATGGGCCTGTTCATGGCGGGCTATGGCGCCTCGCGGTTCATTGTCGAATTCTTCCGGCAGCCCGACGCACAGTTCATCTCGGCCGGTAACCCGCTGGGGTTGGCCCTGCAAATCGGTGGGTACGGCCTGACGATGGGACAATTGCTGTCGCTGCCGATGATCGCGCTTGGCTTATGGTTCGCCTTGCGTGCAAGATCGGAATCATGAGCCTGAAAGATCATCTGCTGGCGCGGATCGCGCAGGACGGCCCGATGAGCGTGGCCGACTACATGGCCGAATGTCTACTGCACCCGACGCATGGCTATTACACCACCCGTGACCCGCTGGGCGCGCAGGGGGATTTCATCACTGCCCCGGAAATCAGCCAGATGTTCGGGGAACTGATCGGCCTATCTCTGGCGCAGAGCTGGCTGGATCAGGGGCATCCGGACCATTTCGTGCTGGCCGAGCTTGGGCCAGGGCGCGGCACGCTGATGGCGGATATGCTGCGTGCCACGGCGCGCGTGCCGGGGTTTCTTGATGCCGCTGAGGTGGTGCTGGTCGAGGCCTCACCCGCCCTGCGGGATATTCAGGCGCAGACCTTGAAGGAGTTTAAGCCGCGCTGGATCGATTCGGCTGCCGACCTGCCCGAAGCACCGCTGTTTCTGGTCGCGAATGAGTTTTTCGACGCCCTGCCCATCCGCCAATTCCTGCGTGACGGCAATGGCTGGCGCGAACGGCTCATCGGTCTGGAGGGTGATGCGCTGGCCTGGGGGCTGGGGCCGCAGGGTGAGCAAGTCGCGCTGAAGGATCGACTGGATGACACCAGAGATGGTGAACTGGTCGAGCTGTGCGCAGCGGCCATACCCATCATCACCGTGGTCGCAGGGCGAATCGGCACCCATGGCGGGGCAGGTCTGATCGTGGATTACGGCGACTGGCATTCGCTGGGCGATACGTTTCAGGCGCTGCAGACGCATGAGCGCACTGATCCATTGGCCCTGCCCGGTCAGGCCGATCTGACGGCGCATGTGGATTTCGAACCGCTGGCCCTGGCGACCCGCGCGGCGGGATGCGCCCATTCCCGTCTGACACCGCAAGGCGTGTTCCTTGAACGGCTGGGAATCGCCACTCGCGCGCAGGCGCTGGCGGCACCGCTCGGCGGGTCTGAGCTCGAAGCCCTGGTTGCTGCACATCGCCGGTTGACCCACCCCGAGGAAATGGGAAACCTGTTCAAGGTGCTGGGCCTCTACCCCACCCCTTCCTCGCCACCACCCGGACTAGAGCCATGACCCTGGAAATTCTGACCTCAGATTTGCTGTCGCCCATGCGCCACGGGTTCTTCAGCCGCCGCGGCGGCGCCTCATCGGGTGTCTTCGCCGGCCTCAACTGCGGCTATGGGTCGTCCGACCAGACCGAGGCCGTCACGGTGAATCGCAAGCGGGTAGCGCAGGCAATGGATGTCTCGCCCGAGGCGCTGATCGGCGTTCATCAGGTTCATTCGCCAACCGTGCTGACCGTCGACGCGCCGCTAAATGGCGAAAAACCCAAGGCCGACGCCGTGGTCACTGCAACGCCCGGTTTGGTTCTGACGATTCTCACCGCTGATTGCCAGCCGGTCCTGTTCGCCGATTCTGACGCGAATGTGATCGGGGCTGCCCATGCTGGTTGGCGCGGCGCGCTGGATGGGGTGCTTGAAGCGACACTGGACGCGATGGAAGCCCTGGGCGCGAAACGGGAAAACACCGTGGCCGTGATCGGGCCCTCAATCTCGCAACGCGCTTATGAAGTAGGCCCCGAGTTTCTGGACGAGTTCGTTGCCGATTCTCCGGAAAACCTGCAGTTCTTTGCGAACGGGAACGGGGACAGGCTGCAATTCGACCTGCCTGCCTTTGGCCTGCATCGGCTACGCCAGGCGGGGGTCGGTCAGGCCGAATGGACGCGCCACTGCACCTACTCTGATCCTGACAGATTCTATTCCTACCGCCGGTCGACCCACGCGAAAGAGGCTGACTATGGCCGCCTGATTTCTGCCATCAAACTCTAAGAGCGCGCCCGGATTACGGCGGTATCGCCGCTTTTTTGCCACAATTGTTTTGTCTACCTGAGTCGTAGCAATTCGATTTTTATTGTCCGCTCTCAGATGGTTATCGGTCCTAAAGTCAACCAAGCGCGACATATCCGGAAAAGAGGAAACGCAAACCTTCCATTGTCCTGAATTCATCCCGGATCAGCCTTATCGCCGCCGCAATGGCACTGCACATTGAGGGCCCAGAGGAAAAACGGGGCAAAAGTTCCCAAACGGGCAGGACATGACATGAAGACGAAATCACGCTTTCTCAGCGCCGTGGTTGCGGCCACCAGAGAGCAACAGTTGGAGATGCCGTGGAAACGGGTTTCCAGCCACTCGGTCAGGGTCGCACGTCGCCTGGCGGCACGTCGCTGATCAAAAAAGGCCCCACCAGCCAAGCTGCCGGTTTTTGGGGAATTGAAGACGCACAGCGGAGGAAGGCTCCGATCCGGTGTGTGACCTGCCGCCAATATTGTGTGCGGTTGAGGTTCGGGGCGTGTGTGCGCAGGCAATTTCGCCCGCGTTTGTATGAGTTTGTCTGGGGGGACCAGTGGTGACTAAAAGCGTAGGGATTTTCGTTGCAACTAGCGCCAACCGCGCCTGCCGTCCTGCGGTCACAAGCTTCTTTCCAGGCAAAAGTATATCCGATTGGGTGAGCCTGTACGGGGGTTCGGTTTGCCTGAGCGGAGGTTAGAGGGGACGAAATTGAAAATGGGTATTCCACGTTCGTTATCGCGCGCGGCCAGAAACGCCGTAGAAACCTCGGCACTGCTGCGTGACACGCCAAGGCCGACAACACAGAAAAAGGCGCAGCTGCGGCGCTATGAAGTCAGCACATTGATGAGAAACGGGGATGTCGTACAGACCCGCCACATCGCGCCTGCCCTGCCGATGTTCGAAGACGCGTTCTGTGCCTTTACCCGCGGTTCTCTGGTCGAAACCGAATTCGGGCCAATGGCGATCGAAGACCTGCTGCCCGGCGATACGGTCCTGACACAAAGCGGCGCCTCGGAAACGGTGCTGTGGAAAGGGTCAGTTACGCTGGTTCCTGGGCGTGAGGACTCTCGTGGCCGGGCACGACCGCTGACACGGATCATGGCCGACACGTTCGGGATGCAAAAGCCGATGTCGGGTGTCATCGCCGGCCCTGCCGCGCGGCTGCTGGGAACACCTGCGCACCTGCGGCATCTGCATGGCGACGATCAGGTTCTGACTCCGGTCCACGAGTTTCAGGACGGGACAAGCATCATCGAAACGATGCCGCCAGCACCGGTCGAGCTGTTTCACATCTGCCTCAAACGCCATGCGGTGATCAGGGTCGACGGGCTGCAATTCGAATCCTATCATCCCGGCGCCAACACCATTCGCAAGGTAAGCCGGTCACTGAAATCTATCTATCTCAACCTTTTTGCGCATATCGATACGCTGAACGACTTCGGACCGCTGGTCCTGCCACGCGCCGGAGACGGAGAGGTGGATGCGATAACCGCCTGAATCCGGGCTCATTCTGCAATGTGGGGGCATTATGCAGTTATTGTTAAGTTGGGTGTTTTATATGACGGTGGCAGCCTTTCTGCCATCGATGAAGCCACATCCAAAGGCGGCGCTTACGCCGTCCGGCTCATTCGTTCTTCCAGAACATCAAAAGGTACGCCGGGCTCGTCTTTTGCGCCGCGGATGACCAGCGAGGTCTTGACGCTGGCCACGTTCGGCGTGGTCAGCAATTCGCCTGTCAGGAACTGCTGAAAACTGCTCAGGTCCGGTGCGACGCATTTCAGGATAAAATCCACCTCGCCGTTCAGCATGTGGCATTCCCGGACCAGCGGCCATTCGCGGCAGCGTTCCTCGAACGCGCTCAGCTCGGATTCTGCCTGGCTCTCCAGACCGACCATGGCAAAGACTTGAACCTCGAACCCCAACTCACGCGAGTTCACTTCGGCGTGGTAGCCGCGGATCAGGCCCGATTCTTCCAATGTCCGCACGCGCCGCAGACACGGAGGCGCTGAAATACCCACGCGCTTTGCCAGCTCGACATTGGTCATGCGACCGTCTGCCTGCAATTCCGCCAGAATCTTGCGGTCAATCTCATCCAGCCGTATCGCGACCATCAAATGCTCCTGATTTTTGCGGTTGTTATATCAGCCCCCAAGGGATGCGCAATAATCTTTCGCGGTCGCGCAATATTGTTTGTTTTCAATGTTCTTTTTTTTATGCGCCATTCGTTGGGCTCATAGCGGGTGTGAAACAGGAAGGGGCTTTATACGCGGCACAGGGGTCGCTATATCCATCCGCCAGGGGCCATGCGCCCAAATCAGGCAGATCGAGTTGGGGGTACCATGGCCGAAACACGTCACACAAAGGTTCTGATCATCGGGTCGGGACCGGCCGGTTATACTGCAGGCGTCTATGCAAGCCGCGCGATGCTCGAGCCGATCCTGGTTCAGGGCATCGAACCCGGCGGTCAGCTGACCACCACCACAGATGTTGAAAACTACCCCGGCTTTACCGAAGTTCAGGGCCCTGATCTGATGGTCAAGATGCAGGAACACGCTCAGGCTATGGGCTGTGAGGTGATCGGCGACATCATCAGCGATCTGGATGTTTCGAAACGCCCCTTCACCGCCAAGGGCGACAGCGGCACCACCTACACCGCGGATGCTGTCATTCTGGCCACCGGTGCGCGTGCCAAATGGCTGGGTCTGCCGTCGGAAGAGAAATTCAAGGGCTTTGGCGTTTCGGCTTGTGCCACCTGTGACGGCTTCTTCTATCGCGGGCAGGAGATCGTGGTGATCGGCGGCGGCAACACCGCCGTGGAAGAGGCACTGTTCCTGACCAACTTCGCCAGCAAGGTGACCCTGGTCCACCGCCGCGACGAGCTGCGCGCCGAGAAGATCCTGCAGGATCGGCTGCTGAAGCACGAAAAAATCGAACCGCTGTGGTTCCATGAACTGGAAGAAGTGGTTGGCACCGATGCCCCGCTGGGCGTCGAAGGCGTGCGCGTCAAGAATGTCAAAACTGGCGAGATCACCGAGATCCCCTGTAAGGGCGTCTTTGTTGCCATCGGCCACGCTCCGGCCAACGAACTGGTCAAGGATACGTTGGAAACCCACATGGGCGGCTATGTCGTGACCAAGCCGGGCTCGACCGAGACCTCGGTCCCCGGTGTCTTCGCCGCTGGCGACCTGACCGACCACATTTATCGTCAGGCCGTCACCAGCGCCGGCATGGGCTGCATGGCCGCGCTGGACGCAGAACGCTTCCTGGCGGAGCATGACTAACCCAGTGCTGGAATTCTCCGGCCCCGTCTGGAGAATTCTGTTTCTGTCACAGATCGACGCCCCTCTGGCCTCCGCACAGGCGCCCGAGGGGCGTTTTCATTACGCGGGTCAGAGGGCGCTGTATGCCTCTCTCACAGCAGAGGGTGCCGGGGTCGCGATCCGGCGGTATGTGTCGGACGGCGACCCTCCACGGGTAATGCAGCGCGCGCATCATGGGCTCTCGACTGGTGGACCTGCGCGGACGACCCGACGTTTCGATTGTCTGGCAGGGCATCCGCGACGTTCAGGGACGCTCACCCACATGGCAATTTTCAGACGAAGCCCGCGCCGAGGGGGCCGACGGGGTGCTGTACAGCTCACGCTCGCGTCCCGAACTCAGCCATGTCGTGCTGTTTGACCCCTCCCCTGCCCTGATCCGCACGGACGCCGCGGCAACAGAATGGGTCCCGTCTTATTCTTGACCCACTCGCCCGCCCGTATCAGACTCGGGTGCACGCAAAGCGAATACAGGTGACTTGATTGAACAGCGTTCTATGGCGAGGCGGGTGGACAACCCGGCTGAGGATCGGCAGCGGCCTGATCCTGTTTACCTTTGCCTTCTTTCATTTCATCAATATCGGGCTGGGGCTGTTTCACACCGATTATCTGCACGGAATGCAGGATGGTCGCAAAGCGGTCACCCGCCACGATGTCATGAGCTTGGTTTTGTATGCTGCGCTGTTGCTACATGCGGGGCTGGCGCTGTTTTCGATCAGCCAGCGCAGAACGCTGCGGATGCCGCTGTCGACGGGGTTGCAGGTTGTGCTTGGTTTGCTGATCCCGCTGCAGCTGATCTCTCATATCGTGCACACGCGCTATGCACATGAAATCTATGACGTAAATGACGAGATGGGCTATATCATCGTCCTGATGTGGCCCGGCACCGTGATCTGGATGCAAAGCCTGCTGTTGTTGGTGGTGTGGGTTCATGGCTGCATCGGGCTGCATATGTGGCTGCGGCTAACCCACTGGTGGTCGAAAACTGTGCCCTATCTGATCGGTGTAGCGGTATTCATCCCCTCGTTCGCGCTCGCCGGGCTGCTGACCGAGGGGCGGCGCATCTGGGCGGATTTTGCCGACCCGTTCCTGCGCGAACAATATATCGAGCATTACAACTGGCCCTCGCCCGAGGCATTCGAGGCCATGTTCAGCGTCAAGGACAATGCGCTTATCGCCTTTTGGGTCGCGTTGGGGGCGGCACTGGCGGTGTTTGCGATCCGCAAGCTCTGGCGTCGCAGGCATTCCGTGCGGGTGAAATATGTCGAAGGCCCCGAGGTCGTGGCCGAAAAAGGCATGACCTTGCTTGAGATTTCGCAGTCCAATGGCATCCCTCATACCGCCCTGTGCGGCGGTAAGGGGCGGTGCACCACCTGCCGAGTGATCGTCGAAGACGGTGCCGACTCACTCCCCGCCCCCGAAGAGGTTGAGGCCCGCAGTCTCAACGCCGTTGGCGCCCCGAAAGGCGCTCGGCTGGCCTGTCAGATCCGTCCAACCGAACCTCTTACCGCGTATCGCATGTTCCGCCCGGAGGGAGGGCGGCACCGTGCCCATGCAAGCCAGGGGCAAGAGCGCAAACTGGCCGTTCTGTTTCTGGACATGCGCGGGTTCACGTCACGCACCACCGGCCAGCTGCCCTATGACATCGTGTTCCTGCTGAACCGGTTCTTTGACGCCATTGTTCCGGCGATCACCGAGGATGGCGTGGTCGACAAATATATGGGCGATGGCCTGCTGGCCGTTTTCGAAACGTCCGACGCCGAAAGCTCGGCCCGGGCAGGATTGAGGGCTGCGGCCGATGTCAGCCGCGCCCTCGCGCAGTTCAACCAACGGCTTGAGGCCGAGGGCAGCCCCCGCATACGCATAGGGATGGGGTTGCATCTGGGTGATCTGGTACTTGGGGAAATCGGTGCCGCCGGTCATGCCGCACGCACCATCATTGGCGACGCGGTCAACGTGGCCAGTCGGCTTGAGGGTGAAACCAAGGCACTGGGGGTCGAGCTTCTGGTTTCGACTGAATTGCTGCAGATGGCAGGCTATGAAGGCGACCAGAGCGGTATGAAGTCATTCGAATTGCGCGGCGTAACCCGCCCGATTCCAGCCCTGCCGGTAGCAAGAGCAGCAGATTTGTCGCCGGTCACCGCAGGTTAGGAACAGACGTGCTGAATCCGCGCAACAACCGCGCGTCGGCGGGAATAAAGTCGTGAAAAGTTGACCCTGCCGAAATTTCCTTCCAATCCGGGTAAAAACGGCGCATATCGTCCTTAATTTCGTGAATGTATATGGACTTCGACCAGTAGTCGGGGCAAATGCCCCGCAAGCACCCCTGAATCACCGGTTAAACCGCACTTCGACAAGAGTATTCCCATGACGATGTTAAGCAATCTGGCTCCGATTCCCGAGCTTTATGTATCTTATGAATCGGCCCAAAAGCTGAAAGTGGAAGCCGCCGACCTGACCAGCTGGGACTTGAGCCCGCGTCAGATCTGCGATCTGGAGCTTCTGATGAATGGCGGGTTCAACCCGCTCAAAGGCTTCCTGTCCGAGGCCGACTACGACAACGTCGTTGAAAACATGCGACTGGCTGATGGCACCCTGTGGCCTATGCCGATCACGCTGGACGTCAGCGAAGAGTTTGCCGAAACCATTGAACTGGGTCAGGACATCGCCCTGCGCGATCAGGAAGGCGTCATCCTCGGTACCATGACGGTCACCGACCGCTGGACCCCGGATAAGGCACGCGAGGCCGAAAAGGTCTTTGGCGCCGATGACGATGCGCACCCGGCCGTGAACTACCTGCACAACGTGGCTGGCAAGGTCTATTTGGGTGGGCCCGTGGTCGGCATTCAACAGCCGGTTCACTATGATTTCCGTGGCCGCCGCGACACCCCGAACGAACTGCGTGCCTATTTCCGCAAGCTGGGCTGGCGCCGCATCGTTGCATTCCAGACCCGTAACCCGCTGCACCGCGCGCACCAGGAACTGACCTTCCGCGCTGCCAAAGAAGCGCAGGCCAACCTGCTGATCCACCCGGTCGTGGGCATGACCAAGCCCGGCGACGTCGATCACTTCACCCGCGTGCGCTGCTATGAGGCGGTTCTGGACAAGTACCCGGCCTCGACCACATCGATGTCGCTGCTGAACCTGGCGATGCGCATGGCTGGCCCGCGCGAGGCGGTCTGGCACGGCCTGATCCGCGCAAACCACGGCTGCACCCACTTTATCGTCGGTCGCGACCACGCCGGCCCCGGCAAGAACAGCCAGGGCGAAGATTTCTATGGCCCCTACGACGCGCAGGATCTGTTCCGCCAGTTCCAGGATGAAGTCGGCGTCGAAATGGTCGATTTCAAACACATGGTCTATGTGCAGGAACGCGCCCAGTACGAGCCCAACGACGAGATCGAAGACAAGGAAAACGTCACGATCCTGAACATCTCGGGCACCGAACTGCGTCGCCGTCTGTCCGAAGGTCTGGAAATCCCCGAATGGTTCAGCTTCCCCGAAGTTGTGGCCGAACTGCGCAAGACCAAACCGCCGCGCAGCCAGCAGGGCTTTACCGTGTTCTTCACCGGTTTCTCGGGCTCGGGCAAATCCACCATCGCCAACGCCCTTATGGTCAAGCTGATGGAGATGGGTGGCCGTCCGGTGACGCTGCTGGATGGTGACATCGTTCGTAAGAACCTGTCGTCCGAACTGGGCTTCTCGAAAGAGCACCGCGACCTGAACATCCGCCGCATCGGCTATGTCGCCTCGGAAATCACCAAGAATGGCGGTATCGCCATCTGCGCTCCGATCGCGCCTTACGCCACTACTCGCCGCGCCGTTCGGGAAGACGTCGAACAGTTCGGCGCGTTCTGCGAAGTGCACGTTGCGACCTCGATCGAGGAATGTGAACGCCGCGACCGCAAGGGCCTGTACAAGCTGGCGCGTGAAGGCAAGATCAAGGAATTCACCGGTATCTCTGACCCCTATGACGTGCCTCAGAACCCCGAACTGAGCGTCGAGACCGAGAATGTGGATGTCGACAACTGCGCCCACCAGGTTCTGCTGAAACTGGAAAGCATGGGTCTGATCGCTGCATCCTAAGCGCCGCTGAGAATTGCAAAACGGCCTCCGGTTTCTGGGGGCCGTTTTTTGTTGCCCGCAATTGACAAGTCTTGGCGCAATTGGTGCAGTGACCCGACGCAAGCGCATGGAGCTCATGACCTCCACCCTGCCCACCATCGCCAGTTTCTGGTTCGGTTCAGACCTCAGCTGGCTCGAGGTGTTGTGCATCCAATCCTATCTGGATCGGGGTCACAGGTTCGTCCTGTATACCGCGCATAAGGTCGACGGCATCCCCGCCGGGGCCGAGCAGCGCTCTGCCCATGAAATCCTCTGGCCCGCGCCATTCGAAATGTCCTCGGATGACCGGCTGAGGGTCGCGGTGTTTTCCGACCTCTTCCGCCTGCACCTGTCGCAGAAAACCGACTTTATCTGGGTTGATCTGGATGCTTATTGTGTTCGGTCGTTCGATTTCACCACACCGTTCATTTTCGCAACCGAGCACACCGGGATCTTTCCCACAGGCGTCTTGCGGTTGCCACCGGACTCGGAAACCCTTGCGCTGATGCTTGAGTTTCTGACATCGGCCAATCCAACACAGCCCTGGCGCGGCCGCCCTTTGCACCGGCGCAACCGACAGCGTGTCAAAAACGGTGAAACCTGGGGGGTTGAAGCCCTCCCCTGGGGTAGTTCAGGCCCCAAAGCCTTTGGGCATTTTCTGCGCAAGACCGACGAAGATCACCACGCCATGCCGGCCGATACATTCTATCCGCTGCCCGTGCATGAATTGTGGAAACTGCATGATCCGCGTGTCGTGACCTTAGATATCGAGCATGACTCTGTTCATTCGGTCCATATTTACGGGCATCAAAAACGATTTATGGCTCAGAAAACCAACGGCTTGCCCGTACCCGGGTCATATTTAGGCAGGCTGTGTGAGCGTCATGGCATTGACCCGGTCGACCGCCCAATCCAGCCTGTGGGTTGGCTGGCCCCGGCGGGGTCGTCCAGTTAGCGCGGCCCGCTGGTCAATTGCGCACGCAAGGTCCGCACGGCACGGGCATGGAAATCACCATAGTCATCCGCCTTGTGTTGGATGGCCTTCAACGACGGCAAGCGTCTGTCATAATCCGCGACTGACGCGACCTGAATGGCGCGATGAATATCATCCTCGGACTCGCACAAAACCATGCCCGAGGTGTCGAAGAAGTCAGCGATATTCGGACAGCCCCAATAGATCGGCACTGTCGAGCACAGGATCGCATCGGTCAGCTTTTCCGAAAAATAGTTCCTCTCGCGCACATTCTCGATCACCACGGAATAGCGATACGGGGCCAGCCCATCGGATTTCTGGTCAAACGGCGTATAGCCCCGCCCCATGATGTCCACATCCGCGCCGGTTTCCCGCACCCAGTCGATCACCGAATGACGCAGCTGGTGCCCTTCAAAGTCACGTTTGGCCGAGGCGATCAGCGAACAGGATTTGGTTTTAGTGACGTCAAGATCCTGCCAGTCGGGCACCATGGTGACGCCATAGGGCAGGAACACCGCGTTCGGAATACTCTGCAGCAGCACGTCGTGGAAGGTCAGCACCCGGAAGAACCGCCGCCACGTATGGCGCAGCATCCGGTCGTGTTTTCCATGGATCGCGGAGGGCTCGCCCATCATCAGAGAGATCCGCGCGCGGGTACCCCGACGCAGGCGCAGATGCACGGTCGAGTTCGGGTACATGATCAGATGATCGGTGGGCTCCAGATCACCAACCGTCTTGCCGGTCAGTCGATCAGGGCAGCCCTCGGGCCAGATAATTTCCGACAACGGGACCGAGGCCAGTTTCGGCCCTAACCGGTGCCCATAGGGCAGAATCGCAATGGCGGGCTGGGTCATTGCTCGACCTCGGGCAGATCGACCTGACCGCGCATAAGAACATGGCCACGTCCGGCAACCTTGATGCCGGTCATTGCATCCGCTGGGCCAACACGGCTGACGGTCGCCTGTCCTGGGCGCCCCATATCGTGCCCCTGCTCGGCAACGAATGTGTCTTTCGGCATCAGCCCATATTTCCACAGGTAGGCAGCCATCGCGCCGGTGGCCGATCCGGTGAACGGGTCCTCGGGCGGGCTGGGCGGCGCCATCAACAGGCGCGAGAACGTGTCGCCCGCTTGGGTCGCACCTTTAAGCGTCACGAGGAAAGGCTCGGCCATGTCAGACCCGGAAAACCCTGCCATTTCAGTAGTTTTGCCCAGCGCGCCCTCGTCCAGCTTTGCGGCGCGCAAGGCCTCATGATCACGCAGAACCGTGATGCAGAATGGTAGCCCGGTGGATACGAATTGAGGTGGGGAAATGATGGCGTCCTGCGGCAGGCTGATGGCTTCGGCGACAAGCTTGGCCGGGACCGAATTGCCGAATTGCGGCGCGACCTGCGTCATCTCAATCTCATCCCCGTTCAGACGGATCGAGACAATCCCGGCGCCCGTTTCAAGCGTCAGAGTATCACCCTGAAACAGGCCGCGAGACCGCATCGCCGCCACGGTGGCGATGGTGGGGTGCCCGGCAAAGGGGATCTCGCGGCTGGCCAGGAAATACCGCACCCGGATATCAGCCACATCGGACGATCCGGTAAACGTGCATTCAACCAGAGAGGTTTCGCGCACATAAGCCATGCAGACGTCTTGCGACAGCACAGCGCCGCCATGAACCACGGCACAGCCATTGCCGCCAAACGCACGGTCGCTGAAGGCGTCTACCCAGTCAAAGTCAAACCAGCTCATGTGTTGCGCCCTTTCGATATGCGAACCGTTACAGGTCCGCATATCTCGCCCGCGGGGCGGCAGATGTCACGGGGAATCGTGTGGCTCAGTGGACGGCTACCGGCGAGAAGTCATGCTCTCGCGCCAGAACAAAGGCCAGCTTGCGGTCGGCGACCAGCGCCAGTTGCTGACCGTCGGAATCGTGAACGGCGTAAAGCTGATCCAGATCGCCCGCCTGCTCGCGCACTTCACGAGGCAGATCAGCGACGTCAACAGCTTTCACATAGACGATCCGGTCGCCTTCGGCGTTCAGTTCAATCGGTGTATTCATTGCTCTTACCCCTTTCTTATGTTGATTGTCTGCACCACTGTTTCGGGCACGGCGCGGGTCAGATCCACATGCAGCAGACCGTTTTCCATGATCGCCTCGCCCACCTCGACACCGTCTGCCAGCACAAACATGCGCTGAAACTGACGCGCCGCGATGCCACGGTGCAGGAAAATACGCCCCTCGCTGTCGTCGCGTTGACGGCCCCGGATCACCAATTGGCGATCCTCGATGGTGATCGACAGATCCTCTTCCGCGAAACCGGCAACAGCCAGCGTAATGCGATACGAAAAGTCCGAGGTCTGCTCGATGTTATAGGGCGGGTATCCTTCGTTGCCAGCCTTTGCAGACCGTTCCAGAAGGCGTTCCAGCTGCTCGAACCCCAAAAGATGCGGGTATGAGCCAAGAGTAAGTTTCGACACGTATTTTCGTCCTTTATTGTCAAAGCGACGTGTGGCGCGGCCCCATTCTGGCAACCGCGTAGAATAGAATATGGGAATATGCGGGGATGTCCACAAGGTCTGGCCGGATAAAGCCTGACACACTATCTTGTGTGTTAAGCACCACAAAAGGCACTGAGTCGCTCATGAACGCGCCCACCGATCTTTCGATGAAAACAGACGAGGTTTTGCGGGTTGAACTGGAGGTTTTCCGCCGTCAGCACCGTGATCTGGACGAGGCGATCGAGGCGCTGCAAGCCACTGGCACCGCCGATCAACTGACGATCAAAAGGTTGAAAAAGCAAAAACTGCGGCTGAAGGACATCATTCGCCTGATCGAGGACCGTTTGACCCCTGACATCATCGCCTGACGCATTGCCACGAAGTCGGATTTGGCTATAGTGCGCGCTCTCTCAGAAGGCGGGGAAGCAAGCGGATGAGCGACGTAAAAGTGGGGATCATCATGGGCAGCCAGTCGGACTGGCCCACGATGAAGGAAGCAGCTGACATTCTGGATGAGCTGGGCATTGCGTATGAAAAACGCATTGTCTCGGCGCACCGCACCCCCGACCGTTTGTGGGACTACGGCAAGACCGCCGTGTCACGCGGGCTGAACGTGATCATTGCAGGGGCCGGTGGGGCCGCGCATCTGCCGGGCATGATGGCCTCGAAAACGCGGGTGCCGGTGATTGGCGTTCCGGTGCAGACGCGGGCGCTGTCTGGCGTCGACTCCCTCTACTCCATCGTCCAGATGCCCAAAGGGTTTCCCGTGGCGACCATGGCGATTGGGTCGGCAGGTGGTGCGAATGCAGGTCTTATGGCCGCTGGTATTCTGGCCTTGCAGGACGACGCACTGGCGCAGCGTTTGGACGCGTGGCGTGAGGCTTTGTCGGCCTCAATCCCCGAGGAACCACAGGGATGAGCCGGATCGGGTTCATCGGCACAGGACATATCGCGGCACCGATCGCACGCCTGCTCGCCCGCAAAGGGCACGAGATCTATGTGACCGAGCGCAACGCTTCGGTCTCGGCTGCGCTGAAAGCCGAAATCAACGCGACGGTCAGCGATCCGCAGTCGGTGATCGACCAATCCGAAATCGTGTTTCTGTGCCTGCGCCCGCAAATCGCAGTCGAAGTACTTGGCCCGCTGACCTTTGGATCCGAACATCGGATCGTTTCCGTCATGGCCGCGGTTTCCGAACCTGAACTCAAATCGCTTTGTGCCCCTGCCGAGGATTTCGTGCAAACGATCCCTTTGGGCTTTCTGGAGCAAGGCGGCTGCCCGATGGCGGCTTATGGAAACGATCAGTTGCTGGCTGACTTGTTGGCCCCTGAAAACCCTGTCGTCAAAGTGGCAAGCGAAGCGTCGCTGAATGCACATTTTGCGATCTGTGCAATGGTTCCCGGCATTCTGGATCTGTTGGCGACCGGTTCGGAATGGCTGGCCGATCAGACGGGCGATGCCGACGGCGCAGAGTTCTACACAACTCAGTTGATGGCAGGCTTTCTTGCAACCATGAACAAAGGTCAGGCCGGACGTCTTGCCGCCGAACGCGACGCTCTGGCAACTGACGGAACGCTGAGCCTGCAAATGACGCAGGCCCTGCAATCGGACAAGGCGCATCAGGCCTTGCGCGACGCCCTGACTGCAATCGGCAAACGGCTGGAGACCTGAATAATGACCGACATGCTTGCACCCGGTGCCACGATTGGCATCCTTGGCGGTGGCCAACTGGGCCGGATGTTGTCCATCGCGGCGGCGCGTTTGGGCTTTGTCACCCACATCTATGAACCCGGTGCCAACCCGCCCGCAGGGCAGGTAGCCGACCGGGTGACAACCGCGGCCTATGACGATGCGGACGCCTTGCGCGCGTTTGCCGAGTCGGTCGATGTCATCACCTATGAGTTCGAGAACATCCCGACCGAGGCGCTGGACCTGCTGGAAGCCCATCGCCCGATCCGCCCGGGGCGCGAGGCGCTGCGGGTCAGCCAGGACCGTCTGACCGAGAAGAATTTTCTACAGGGGCTGGGTCTGCAAACCGCACCGTTTGCCGACATCACCGATCTGGGCAGCCTGAATGCAGCGATCGAACAGATCGGCACGCCCGCGATCCTGAAAACCCGCCGGTTTGGCTATGACGGCAAGGGGCAAGCACGGTTGCGTACGCCCGAAGACGCTGAGACCGCTCTGGCCGATATGGCGGGCGCGCCTGCGATTCTTGAGGGGTTTGTTGAGTTCAGCCACGAGGTTTCGATCATCGCCGCGCGCGGGTTGGACGGACAGGTCGCCTGTTTCGACCCCGGCGAAAACGTGCACCGTGATGGCATCCTGCACACCACGACGGTCCCTGCTCGCCTGCGCCCTGCGCAGCGCACGGATGCGGTCTTGCTGGCCGCCAACATCCTGAACGCGCTGGACTATGTTGGCGTCATGGGCGTTGAGCTGTTTGTCACCCCCGCCGGTCTGATCGTGAACGAGATTGCGCCGCGGGTGCATAACTCGGGTCACTGGACTCAGAACGGCTGCGCCGTGGATCAGTTCGAACAGCACATCCGCGCCGTAGCCGGGTGGCCTCTGGGCGACGGGCAACGGCATTCGGACGTGGTCATGGAGAACCTGATCGGTGACGACATGGACCGTGTGCCGGAACTGGCGCAGGAACGCGATGTGGCCCTTCATCTTTATGGCAAGGCCGAGGTCAAAGCCGGTCGCAAGATGGGGCACTTCAACCGCATCTCGCGCTAGGGTATCGCGCTAACGCGCGATGCTTCCGGCAGTATTTGGCAAAGATGAAGCGGGTTAGCGGACGAATCGTGCCGCGATGTCTCCGGCCATGTAGCTGACCCGACCACCTGCCAACGTCGCCGCAACGCGGTGGGTTTCGGCATCCAGAATGACCAGATCGGCGCGTTGACCCGAAGCCAGCGTGCCCCGGTCATGCAGCCCCAACACGCGCGCAGGCCCGGACGACACCAGCGCCCACGCCCCAGCCATGTCCACCAACCCGGACTTGGCCAGCATCAGCGCGGCTCGGCGCGGGCTCGGGTAGTGATAATCCGAGGCCAGCGCGTCGCAATACCCCATTGTGATCAGGTCCAACGCGCTGACGTTGCCCTTATGCGAGCCCCCGCGCACCACATTGGGCGAACCCAGAATGATGTAGTCGCCCGAGGCGCGCGCCGCCTCGGCGGCCTCGAGCGTTTCGGGGAACTCGGCGATCTGTGCCCCCCGCGCGCGCCAGTCAGCGCGGGTTTGTGCAGTGGCGTCGTCATGGCTGCCCATGCGCACGCCCTGTTTTGCGAGGTCCGCACACAGCGTGTCCAGCGCCGCAGGCACCTCGGTCCGGCGGTCATGCATGGACAGCAACAACTCGAAGTGCTTCTCCGGGTGGCGCCCGGCCTTGAGCGCCTGTCCGGTCAGGCGCGGCGGTTTGCGGCGCTCAGCCAGCCGGTCATGTGGCAGATGGTCGTTGAACACCACATAGGGCACCTGCCATTCGGCAATACGCTCGGGCAGACCTGCGTAATCGTCGAGCATATGCGTCTCGAACCGCAATTGCGGCATCAGGTCGGTGACCACACGATCTTTGACCGCAGCAATGGCGTCAAATACCTGCCCAGCAAATTCGGGACCGCGCACGCCGCCCTCCCAGCTGTGGAACTGGGCCAGAACGGCGGTGGTGATGCCGTTGGCCGCCAGTTCGGCCTCGACCGAGAGGATGCCTTCGTCCATCTGTTTCATCGCCCCGCGACGCGGCGCGATATGGCGTTCGAACCCGTCCCCGTGCAGATCGATGATCCCGGGCAACACCAGATAGCCGGCCAGGTCGATTTCCCGCCCGGTACGGTCCGACTGAATGACCCCATCCCCTATGGTCAACTCGGAATGCACAAGGCCCTGCTCCGGCAACAGCACCTCTGCGCCGGTCAGGGTCAGGTTCAATGCGGTCATTGCGAGGGCTCCGAAGCAGGTTCCGAGCAATCCCGCCCGATGCAGATTTCGTCGATGATGTCCAGCACCCCGTCCAGCCAGGTGATCTGGGGATCAAACTGACCGTACTCGATGAAATGCAGCGCTTGCGCCATCACGCGCGGGTTGTTCATCATGAAAGTGTGGGTCACCGGCAGAACGATATGGTCCTTCATGCCTTCGACTTTCGTCGTCTCGATCGACACCTTGCCGTCATCCCGGCCATCGATCATCGACGAGAACACCGGGTTCAGCGAGTTCTCACCCGCGATCACGCCCAGTTCGAATTCCACCGGCGGCAACTGGCGCGGAATGCCCTCGGGGCCAGTGCCCAGCGCCAGACCGGCGGGGCCGTGCAACATGCCGAACACCTCCCAGGCGCCCAGCTCATCGACCAGCTGGCTGCCCTGATTGGGCGGGCCGAGCATGACCACACGTCCCAGATTTTCCGGGTGGTGGTCCTGCAGCCAGTAACGCAGCAGAATCCCACCCATCGAATGCGCTACGACATTTGCCGTGTCGTCTCCACAGGCCGCGAAGGCATCCGGCAAGGTCTGATTGGCCAGCTCCGGGATCGGCAAGTCCGTCGAGGGATAGCCGGGGCGTACCACGGTGTAGCCATGCGCCTGAAAAAGCTGTTCCATGACGGTGAACGATGCCTCGGTCCGCGCAAGCCCATGCAGCAGTACCACGCATTTTGCCTGGGCCACGGCCGGAACAAGAAACAGAAAAAGGGCAAGCAGATATTTCATAGCCGCCAGATAAGCCTTAAGCGCAGGTGATGAAACCCCTAGCGCGGCGTCAGACGCAGGACGGCCAGCGCGATGCCGCCCAGAACCAGCGATGCCCCCAGGATCAGGCGCAGGCTGGCAACCTCACCCAGCAGGAGAACGCCGCCGAGAATTGCGATGATAGGCACGCTCAGCTGCACCACTGCCGCCGTGGTGGGGGCCAGTTGCGGCAGGACGCGATACCAAAGCGCGTACCCCATCCCCGACGTGACACCACCGGAGATGGCGGCCAGCAAGTAGCCCGAACCGGTCATCTGCCAGTCTGCTCCGTTGACCAAAAGGGCCAACCCGGTCACCGGCAGCGCAACGATGAAATTGGCCGCTGTCCCTGCCAAGGCATCCGGTTCAGATCGCCCGACCAGAGAATAGATCGCCCAGCCGACCCCCGCAGCCGTCATCAGCACTGCGCCATTAAGGTCGACCTGCACTGCACCCGACGGCCAGAGCACATAGGCCAGGCCAACCAGCGCAATCGCGGCACCGGCAATCTGGCGGAAGGTCGGGGCGCTTGCTGTCACAGATGTCACGGCAAACATGGTGACCTGCACCACACCAAACAGGATCAATGCCCCCAGTCCGGCATCCAGCGTCAGATAAGCCAGCGAGAACCCGATCATATAAAGCGACAACGCCCCTGCCCCCGCGATCCTGCGCCGGTTACGCAGCGGCAAATGTCCGGCTCTGAGCCACACCAGACCAGCCAGCACCACGGCCCCGGCCAGAACCCGAACAACGGCGAACCCGGCAGGGTCACTGGCACCGCTGTCGATTGCCAGACGGTTCAGGATCGAGTTCGCCGCAAAAGCGCACATGGTCAGGGCAGTGAGCAGAAACAGACGCATCTCAACCGCATAGCGGTTCCTCGGCGATTTGCACACTCACTTTCCTGCGGGAACGGTCCGTAAAACGAAACGGGGCCGCCCGAAGGCGACCCCGTCCGTAAGCACTAAGGCTAAGGCAGCTTACATCATGCCGCCCATGCCGCCCATGTCGGGCATGCCGCCTGCAGCAGGTGCATCTTTCTGCGGCTTGTCGGCAACCATTGCTTCGGTGGTGACCAGCAGGCCAGCAACCGATGCCGCATCTTCCAGAGCGGTACGGACAACTTTGGCCGGGTCGATGACGCCGAACGAGAACATGTCGCCATATTCTTCGGTCTGCGCGTTGAAGCCGAATGCTGCGTCAGCGGATTCACGGACTTTGCCCGCAACAACCGCACCGTCAACACCTGCGTTCTCGGCGATCTGGCGCAGCGGCGCTTCGATTGCCTTGCGAACAATGTTGATGCCTGCATTCTGGTCAGCGTTTGCGCCTTCCAGAGTTTCCAGTGCTTTGCCGGCTTGAACCAGAGCAACACCACCGCCGACAACAACGCCTTCCTGAACGGCAGCGCGGGTCGCGTTCAGAGCATCGTCCACACGGTCCTTGCGCTCTTTCACTTCGACTTCGGTCATGCCGCCGACGCGGATAACGGCAACACCACCTGCCAGTTTGGCAACGCGCTCTTGCAGCTTCTCACGGTCGTAGTCCGACGAGGTTTCTTCGATCTGAGTGCGGATCTGAGCAACACGTGCTTCGATCTCGGCTTTCTCGCCAGCACCGTCGACGATGGTGGTCTCGTCTTTGGTGATTTCGATCTTCTTGGCAGTGCCCAGCATGTCCATGGTGACGGACTCGAGCTTCATGCCCAGATCTTCGCTGATGACCTGACCGCCGGTCAGGATTGCGATGTCCTGCAGCATGGCTTTGCGGCGATCGCCGAAGCCCGGTGCTTTGACAGCAGCAATTTTCAGGCCGCCGCGCAGTTTGTTGACAACCAGAGTTGCCAGCGCTTCGCCTTCAACGTCTTCAGCAATGATCAGCAGCGGCTTTTGCGACTGGATCACCTGCTCGAGCAGCGGAACCATCGGCTGCAGCGAGGACAGTTTCTTTTCGTGCAGCAGGATCATGCAGTCGTCGAGTTCTGCGATCATCTTGTCTGCGTTGGTGACGAAGTAAGGCGACAGGTAGCCACGGTCGAACTGCATACCTTCGACAACATCAGTCTCGGTTTCCAGACCTTTGTTTTCTTCGACGGTGATGACGCCTTCGTTGCCAACCTTCTGCATCGCGTCTGCGATCTGCTGGCCGATTTCGGCTTCGCCGTTGGCCGAGATGGTGCCAACCTGAGCGACTTCAGACGAGTCTTTGACTTCGCGCGAGGCGTCTTTGATGCCTTCAACAACCTTGGCAGTTGCCAGGTCGATGCCACGCTTCAGGTCCATCGGGTTCAGGCCAGCTGCAACCTGCTTCAGACCTTCGCGAACGATCGCCTGGGCCAGAACGGTTGCGGTGGTGGTACCGTCACCGGCTTCGTCATTGGTGCGGCTGGCGACTTCTTTCACCATCTGCGCGCCCATGTTTTCGAACTTGTCTTCCAGTTCGATTTCCTTGGCAACCGAAACACCGTCTTTGGTGATGCGCGGTGCGCCGAAGGATTTGTCCAGAACCACGTTGCGGCCTTTGGGGCCCAGGGTCACTTTAACAGCATCGGCCAGGATGTTCACACCTGCCAGCATACGGTTACGGGCATCGGTGTCGAACTTGACGTCCTTTGCAGCCATGTCGTTTCTCCTTGAGAAATAAGTTGGGAATGAAGATCAGAGAAGCGCGCGGGCTTACTCGATGATCCCCATGATGTCGCTTTCTTTCATCATCAGCAGCTCTTCGCCGTTGACCTGAACCTCGGTGCCCGACCATTTGCCGAACAGGATCTTGTCGCCAGCTTTCACAGCCATTGCGATCAGTTCGCCGCTGTCCTTGCGTGCGCCTTCGCCGGTTGCGACGACTTCGCCTTCGCTGGGCTTTTCTTTTGCGCTGTCAGGAATGATCAGGCCGCCTGCGGTTTTCTCTTCGCTTTCGGTACGGCGAACCAGCACGCGGTCATGAAGCGGTTTCAATGCCATCTTTGCAGCTCCTTGGGCTCAAAGTTTATCTATCCTCCCCTCACCGGACGGCGAGGCGTTAGCACTCAAGGGTGGAGAGTGATAACGACGCATAGCTAGGGAGTTCAAAACCCCGAGTCAACAAGCTGTGATGGATTTTTTTGCGGCTTGGATCAGTTGGCCTGCTCCCAGCTATAAGCCCAATGCTTCAATCCTTCCGTCCCCTGAGAGGTAAGCGCGTAAACGCCCTTTTCAACCTTCTCAAACCAACCATAATGGTTTTCCCGCATCAGGCGGGTGGCCGCGGGTACTCCGGTCGCTTTCGCCACCTCGGCCCCCTTGGAGGCGCCGCATTCAGCCAGATGAGCTGCACACTTCAACGCGTCTTGACGGTAGGCCGTGACAATGCCGTGCCGGGTCGCTCCTCCGGCATTGGGGTCACCTTCCAACCGGTCGAACTCACGCAGCAACCACGTGGCCTTTGCCTTGTTCTTGCGCGGCGCATAAGGGCCGGGATCGCATTGCACCTCGACCGTGCCATCGGCCCGAACGGTGATCAGCCCCAGGCCCAGACGACGGCACAGCGCGAGGTTGTCCTTCAACGCCCGCCGGGCCGTGCGTCCTTTGGGTTTGCACACACCGATATAGACCTGATCGGTCACTTTCAGCCGCGTGATCGCCTGATGAAACAACGCCAGCGAAAACCGTAGCTTGAGCTCTACGATCACCGGCTCATCGCCATCCCGCACGGCAACGATATCGGCCGCGCCGACCTCGCCTTTGACGGTATAGCCCTGACGCTCCAGCAGCGCCTTGATGGGGGGATAGAGATCCTGCTCGCGGTCCATAACCACATGCTAGGCGAATTGCCAAAGATTGCCAGAGGCCACATGCAAGCCTCTGATCTGCCTTGCATACCGCCCTGCACCGAGGCAAGGTCCGGCAAGATGACACCACCGGGATGATACACATGCGCCTGTTCCTGTTTCTGATCTGCCTGCTGCTGCCCGCCACCGTTCAGGCCGCGTGCGAAGGGCGTGATCTGAAGGCCGACCTGACGCCCGCGGCGCGGGCGGAACTGGAGCAGGCCCTTGAAGGCGTCCCCTACCCAGAAGGCAACCACTGGATCGCAACCAAGGGCGACACGGTGCTGCATCTGATCGGCACGCTCCACCTGAGCGATCCGCGAATGGACGCAATTGTCGAACGCCTGACACCGACACTCAGCCAGGCCGATGCTTTCTATTTCGAAGTGACCCGGGACGAGATGGACGCCTGGGAACAGGAACTGGCCCTTGACCCAAGCCCGATCCTGATCACGTCCGGCCCCACCCTGATCGACCTGCTGCCCGATGAGGCGTGGACGGCCCTGTCGTCTGCGATGGCCGAGCGCGGTATACCCAGTTGGATGGGGGCAAAAATGCGCCCTTGGTTTCTGGGCATGACGCTGGCCATGCCTGCGTGTTTACTTGGGAACCCGGAGGCCAGTCGCGGGCTGGACGCACGCCTGACCGAACTGGCCGAAGAACACGGCATCCCGCAATTCTCGTTGGAGAGCATCGAGGAACTGATGGCGATGTTCGAAATCCACACCATCGAAGAACAGGCGGAATCGCTGGCGCGGATGGCCAATGCATATGGAAACAGCGACGACCAGATGGTCACCATGGCAAATGCCTATTTCGACGAAAATCACGCACACTCCATCGAACTGGGCCGCATCATGGCGCGCAAGTATTCCGGCATGTCGCCCGAAGTTTTCGACGAGGAATGGGGAGCGTTCGAACAACACCTGCTGATCGAGCGGAACAACAACTGGATGCCGCATATTCTCAGCATTCAGGATCAGACCGCCGTGATCGCCGTGGGGGCGGGACATCTAAGTGACACTTACGGCCTGCTGAACCAGTTGCAACAGGCCGGATACACCCTGACCCGCGCGCCTTTCTGACCTGAAACCAGCGAAATCCAGACCAACCGTCGCAGCGTAAACTCTGCCGGGTGACAACCCCGGCGGACCGCCCTATAAGGCGCGCAAATTTATCATCCTCAGGACGCTGACATGACAACTCTTGTATTTGGCCATAAATCCCCCGACACCGATTCCACCGGCTCTCCGATCCTGTGGTCGTGGTACCTGAACGAAGTCAAAGGCGAACAGGCCGAGCCCGTTCTGCTGGGTGAACCCAACACTGAAGCCGCGTTCATGCTGCAGCGCTGGGACCTGCCCAAGCCGCGCATCATCGACGACGTCGAAGCCGATGCGCCGGTTGTCATCGTCGACACCAACAACCCGGCCGAGCTGCCCGCCAGCGTCAACAGCGCCGACATCCGCGCCATCATCGACCACCACAAGCTGGTTGGCGGTCTGGAAACCAAAGGCCCGATCGACATCACCGTGCGCCCGCTGGCCTGCACCGCGACCATCATGGTCGACCTGATGGGCGACGACGCCGCCAAGATGCCCGAAGCCATCAAAGGCGCGGCGCTGACCTGCATTCTTTCGGACACGCTGGAATTCCGCTCGCCCACCACCACCGCGCATGACCGCGAAGTGGCCGAGAAACTGGCCGCCGATCTTGGTCTGGACGTCTCGGCCTATGCCGCCGACATGTTCGCGGCGAAATCGGACGTGTCGTCCTTCTCGGACGCTGAACTGATCCGCATGGACAGCAAGGAATACGAAGTCGACGGCACCAAGTTCCGCGTCTCGGTTCTGGAAACCACCGCACCCGGCGTCGTGCTGGACCGCAAAGCCAGCCTGGCGGATTCGATGGTAAATGTCGCCCAGGAAGATGGTGTCGATCAGGTTCTGCTGTTCGTGGTCGACATCCTGAACGAAGAAGCCACCCTGCTGGTGCCGAACGATCTGGTCAAAGGCGTTGCCGAAAAGAGCTTTGGCGCATCGGTCGATGGCGACGCCGTTGTTCTGCCTGGCATCATGAGCCGCAAAAAGCAGATCATTCCGAACCTCAAGGTCTGAGACACCCGCACCAGAGGTAACTCATTTAGGGCGCCCATTCGGCGCCCTTTTTTATTCAACGTAGGTCTCGGTCTCGGATGTATCGGCTGGCATATGAAATATGGTCCCGTCCCTGCGGTAGATGATCAATTTGTGATCATCAGCCAATTCCTGTTGGCTGATGTGCTGCCATTTGCTGTTTGCTTCTGTGATTTCACGGCTGAAATACTGGACGCATAGCCGGGTCACCCCGACCCACAATGTATCGCCGGGACATTTGCCGCCTTCCGGTCTCTCACTGGTTTCGGCTTTGAACTCGAAGCAGGTTTCAAACATCAGATACCCACGACATCTCTGCGCCGCGTAATAGTAAATCTGGTAAGTGAAAACGAAAGCCCGTTCGGTATTGGCAAAGAACAGAATTTCATTTCTCTGTTTCTCGTTCCGGTCCAGCCAATACAAAGGCGAGAATAACTCGAACGCCGTTGCGCCCATAAACCTGCGTTCGCCCATCATTTCCATGTATCGAATCGGTTCGTGTTTTGCAGAAGCCCAGTCGCGTATGGGTGGGTTGAATTCACCATCATGGTACATGAAGTCCTCCTCTCCAAAGATTGCTTTCGCAAAAATCAGGTTCAGACCGCGATGGCCGGTGTTTTTCACCACCGATGTGACCTTGACCGGCAACATGCCACCGCTTTCGAATTCTGCGCCGACAGTTGCCGAGACATCCACCTCGAGCACGTAGTTCTTTCCTGCCTCCAGTAAACCGAACTGCAATACAGCCCATAGCCCCGCCAGAGTGATTGCAATGATTTGGAACCATCGGAAAAAAGCCTCTGCAAAGCCGCTTCCTTTGCCTCCTTCGCGCATGGCTTCTCCAAAAAAATAAAAGAATGACTGGCCATAATGTACCATGAATCCGGTCATCTGACGATTTGCATCATCTGGCCGCGTGCCCATCGGGATGGTCATTCCCCGCTGGCTTTGGCATAGCTAGCGCAAACCTGCTTTCTTTTCCGAGGCCATTATGACCGAGATCATCCACGCCCTGTCCGAAGTATCCGACCGCTATAAGGCGCTGTTCGTTGACCTTTGGGGTTGCGTTCACAACGGCATCACGGCCTTCCCCGAGGCTGTCGCTGCCCTTCAGGCCTATCGGGCAAAAGGCGGGATTGTGGTGTTGGTCACGAACTCTCCGAAACCCCGCGCAGGCGTGGCTGTGCAGCTCGAGCACTTCAACGTGCCCGCCGATGCCTATGACACCATTGCCACCAGCGGTGACTCGGCGCGTTCGGCGATGTTCCGGGGCGCGGTTGGTGAAAAGGTCTATTTCATGGGGGAATGGGAGCGTGATGTCGGGTTCTTTGAACCGCTGAAACTGCTGCACCACCCCATCCACATCGAACGTGTGCCGCTGGATGAGGCCGAAGGCATCGTCTGTTGCGGTCCGTTCGATCCGATGGCGGACCCGTCGGTCAACCGTCCCGATTTCCTCTATGCCAAGCAAAAGGGCATGAAGCTGCTGTGCGCCAACCCCGATATCGTAGTTGACCGGGGCGAGGTCCGGGAATGGTGCGCAGGCGCGCTGGCCAAGCTTTACACCGAGATGGGCGGAGAGAGCCTTTACTTCGGCAAACCGCATCCGCCGATCTATGATCTGGCCCGCCGCCGGTTGCAGGAACTGGGTCATGACATCCCTGACGGCGACATTCTGGTGATCGGTGATGGCCCCCATACCGACATTCTGGGTGGCATGGGAGAGGGGATTGATTCTCTGTTCATTTCAGGCGGATTGGCTGCGGCCGAAACAAAAACTGAGCACCATCCGCACCATGAATCCCTAACCGATTATATCGCAAGGGAAAATATCAACCCCACCTTTACAATCGGCCGCCTGAGATAGTCAGAAAAGACTTGATTTTCTGCGACTGCGAAGTAATAAAGTTGCCGAACAGGGGTGACTTCGGTTGTTTTGTTGCCCTACGGATTTAAGTGAGGGCGACATGTTGGACAATCTTCCGCGCGGCACGATCTGTATCGAAGACATCGAAATGGGCATGACCCGTCACCTGCGCAAAGTGGTGACAGACGAAGACATCGAGATGTTCGCGCAGGTATCTACTGACCGGAATCCGGTACATCTGGATGACGATTATGCCCGCGACACGATCTTTGAGGGCCGCATCGCGCACGGGATGCTGACTGCCGGCCTGATCTCGGCCGTAATTGGGGAACAGCTGCCCGGCCACGGCACGGTATACATGGGCCAGTCGCTGAAGTTCCTGGCTCCTGTCCGCCCCGGTGACATGGTCTATGCCGAAGTCAAGGTGATCGACATCGACTTTTCCAAGCGTCGGGTCAAGCTGGACTGCCATTGCTCGGTCGACGGTAAGAAAGTGCTGATCGGCGAAGCCATGGTGCTGGCCCCGTCGCGCAAGTTTGACTGATCGGCCCTCGCCGCCACAGCCTTTGATCTGCGTCATTCCTGTGGCGGGTCGGCACGCTAAGCTCCCATGCGAATTAATTTGCATTGGGTTTGAAACATGGCTGCATCAAGCAAAGCGGATCTGCTGGCAATCACCGAAAAAGAGTTCTCCAAACTCAGGACGCTGATTACGCCTTTGGAACCCCAGCAGGCCCTTTTGAAAGATGACGACGAGACGTCGATCAAGGATGTTATCGGACATAGGGCGCACTGGATTGATCTGTTCCTGGGCTGGTATGCTGACGGGCAGGCGGGAAAGGAAGTGTACTTTCCGGCTCGGGGATACAAGTGGAATGAACTACGCCGCTATAACTTAGAACTGCGCCAAAAACAGGCGAACCTGTCTTGGGACGAAGCTGTGCAGGAACTGGACGCGGGCTATCGCAATCTGGCTGAATTCCTTGAAACACGATCAAACGCCGAGCTGTACGAGGGCCCCATGCAGGGCGCCAAAAACAACTGGACACCGGGCCGATGGGCCGAGGCCGCCGGTGCCAGCCACTTCAGGTCAGCGGCAAAATACATCCGCGGTCGGCTGCGATCGTTGTGACGGTCGGCGGCTTCGCAATTCTTCATCGGGGATTTTGGCCCGCCCCTGACATCATGTGCTTGAACATAGGTCTAAGGACCAGTACCCACTGCGCATGCATATCATCCGGGACTATCAATATATCGAGCCTCAGGACCGCGGCGCCAGCGTGGCGATCGGGAATTTTGACGGCGTTCATATCGGCCACCAGTCAGTGATCGAACTGGCGCGCAATGCCGCCCCGGATGCCCCTTTGGGCGTGATGACATTCGAACCCCACCCGCGCGAGTACTTTGCGCCTGATGCGCCCCCTTTTCGCCTGATGCGCGGCAACGCCCGCGCGCACCGGCTGGAAAAGCTGGGCGTGCGGAAACTGTACGAATTGCCCTTCAACGCAGCCTTGGCCGGGCTGACACCCAAGGAGTTCGCCCGCAACGTGATCTGCGACGGGCTCGGCCTGTCGCACGTCGTCGTGGGGGCCGATTTCTGTTTCGGCAAAGGCCGCAGCGGTACGGCTGATGACATGGTCCGCTTTGGGCAGGAGATGGGGTTCGGTGTCACCATTGCTCCGCTGATGGAGCGGTCTGAGAACGTGGTGTCCTCGACCGCAATCCGCACCGCCCTGTCCGAAGGCCGCCCGCGCGATGCCGCCGCCATGCTGGGTCATTGGCACCGGATCGAGGGCGAAGTGATAGGTGGCGAACAGCGTGGCCGCGAGCTGGGTTTCCCCACGGCAAACATGTCCATCGAAGGCCTGCACCCGCCGAAATTCGGCGTCTACGCGGTGCTGGTCGATGTGTTGGACGGCCCCCATCAGGGCAGCTATCACGGTGCAGCGTCGGTCGGGACGCGCCCGATGTTCAATGGCGAAGTGCCCAATATCGAAACCTTCCTGTTCGATTTCTCGGGCGACCTCTATGGGGCGACCTTGTCGGTCGGCTTGATCGACTATCTGCGCCCCGAGATGACCTTTGACGGGCTGGAAGAGCTTGTCGCGCAGATGGATGCCGATTGCGACAAGGCCCGCAGCATTCTGGCGACGTTATGACCGCCGATCCGATTGATCGCGACGGCCTCAGCCCCCGTTTCTGGGAACGCAAGCCGCTGACCAAGATGAACCAGCGCGAGTGGGAGGCGCTGTGCGACGGCTGCGGCAAATGCTGCCTGAACAAGTTGGAGGACGAGGATACCGGTGAGGTTGCCTTGACCTGCGTCGCCTGCCGCCTGCTGGATGATGAGACCTGCCGCTGCACCCAATACGACATCCGCCACCAGTTCGTGCCGGAATGTATCGTGATGAAGCCCGATAACATTGACGACCATGCCTATTGGCTGCCGCAGACCTGCGCCTATCGTCTGCTGTGGGAAGGCAAACCTCTTTACGATTGGCACCCGTTGATATCTGGTACGCCAAACAGCGTGCACGCGGCCGGAATGTCGGTTCGGGGGCGCACGGTATCCGAATTCGAAACACCGCTTGAAGAGTGGGAAGACCATATCATCGAGGAGCCCAGCTGATGTATTTCGCCTCTGACAATTCCGGGCCGGTTCACCCGCAGGTCATGGCCGCTTTGAACGCGGCCAATGAGGGCTATCAGATGGCCTATGGCGCCGACACGCTGATGAACGAGGTACGGGATCGCATTCGCGGCATCTTTGAGGCTCCGGGCGCGGCGGTCTATCTGGTTGCAACCGGGACAGCCGCGAATTCCTTGGCGCTGGCGACGTTGGCCAACCCTTGGGATACAGTCTTCTGCTCGCCTGTTGCCCATATCCACGAGGATGAGTGCAACGCTCCGGAGTTCTACAGCGGTGCCAAGCTGACGCTGGTGCCGGGCGGTGACAAAATGGACCCCGAGGCTCTGCGCCGTTCTATTCTGGCCGAAGAGACGCGCGGCGTGCACGGCCCTCAACGTGGACCGGTATCGATCACCCAGGTCACGGAACGTGGATCAGTCTATTCGCTGGCTGAATTGCAGGCGCTGTGCGGTGTGGCCAAGGAATACGGCCTGCCGGTGCATCTGGACGGCGCGCGGTTCACCAACGCGCTGGTCAGGCTGAACTGCTCTCCGGCCGAGATGACCTGGAAAGCGGGTGTGGACGCGGTCAGCTTTGGCGGCACCAAGAACGGGTTGATGGGGGTCGAGGCGGTTGTTTTCTTCGACGAATCCAAAGCCTGGGAATTCGAACTGCGGCGCAAGCGCGGCGCGCATCTGTTTTCCAAACACCGCTACCTGTCGGCGCAAATGGCGGCTTATCTGCAGGATGATCTGTGGCTGAAAACGGCCCGTCTGGCCAATGAAAACTGCGCCCGTCTGGCCGAGGGGTTGCGCGCCAAGGGTGCCTCGTTCCTGCACGAACCGCAGGCGAACATGATTTTCGCGCAATTCTCACGGGCGCGACACAAACAGCTGCACGACGCGGGTGCCGTCTATCACCTGTGGGGGGCGGAACTGGACGGGGCCGATGACGCGGAAATCCTCGCCTGTCGCCTGGTTTGCGACTGGTCGGTCAGCGCCGAGGATATCAACCGGTTCCTCGCCCTGCTTTAACGGTCACGGGCGTCCTGCCAGAACTGCTGCACCAATCGCGCTGTGTCTTGCGGATGCGAAATCGGTACCATGTGCCCTGCGCGCTCGACCACGGCGCAGGATGCGTTTGTCAGCCGCCGTTGCAGCCCCTGACCAATTGCAGGCATCACCGAGTGCGTCTTTGATCCGCTGAGGATCAGTATCGGCATGGTTGCGCGGTCCAGAACACCGGGGTTTAGCAGCCCCTTTTGATCCTGAAACAGAACATCTTCCACCGCAGGAACAACGTGCACGCCCCGCACCATCGCCGCGCGCGTGCGCTCGGGCAGGTCTGGCCAGCGGGGGCTGTCATCGGTGCTCCACATCCGGTTGAACAGGCGCGCGGCCAGCGCCATGTCTCCGGCGACCAAAGCATCCGTGTAGGGCTGCGCCTCGTGGTCATGTTTCTCCACCAACTCGGGCGCATCCTGTTTCGCGATAGCAAAGAACACAGGCTCGATCAACACAGCGCTGCGGATCAGGTCAGGATATTCGGTCGCAAGACGCAGTGCGATCATGCCGCCGAAGGAATGACCGATCACGTCCATCGGCTCGGTCAACTGCGCAGCCGCCATTTCCGTTGTGAGGTCGAAATAATCCCCCTGCCCGTCCCAATCCGGGCTGCGGCCATGCGACAGCATGTCGGGAGCGATCAGGGTCGCCTCGCCCTCCAGCGCCGCTGCCAGACCGGACCAGGCCCCGGAATGCGCAATGGTGCAGTGCAGGGTCAGCACCTTGCGCGCGCCATGCCCCAAGGTTCTGACATGAACCGACGACGGGTCCTTCACCCTTTCGTCTCGGTCAGGTGCCGATCCAGATCGTCCAACCGATCCTGCCCCCAGAACCTCTGATCATCCTCGGTAATATAAAAGGGCGCACCAAAGACGCCGCGATCCACTGCCTCTTCCAGATTGGCGGCATAGGTTTCGGCACCAACCAGCAGGCCACTATCCGCAAGGTTCGGATCGAATCCGGCCTGAGACAGGCAATCGCGGACCACGTCATCCTGCGCGATGTCCTTCTCCTCTGCCCAGCAGGCGCGCAGGAAAGACTGGACCAGCTTGCCCACATCGCCAGACCCATCCTTGGCCGCCGCAATCACGGCATAAGAGGACGGCGCCATATTGGTCGGCCAATGCGCGGGCTGCAAATTGAACTCCACGCCCAAATTTCTGGACTGCCGCTGCAATTCCTGTGCCCGGTATTCGACGCGCGAGATATGCCGACCCTTGGGCGGCGTCCCCCCGGTGCGCGCGAACAGGGCCATGATGTCCAGCGGCTTGTAGTTGATCGTCGCACCGTGCTTGGCGGCGATCTCCTCCAGCCGCGCGCCCGCCAGATAGGTGAATGGCGAAATTGTCGCAAAATAGTAGTCAATGGTGGCCATGTTCACTTTCTCCGCAGCGTTATCTTTGCTGGACGGTAAGGCCATGCTAAGCGGTGTCAACATCACGAATCTGTCACATTTGCCATTGCTGCCCGGGGACCTCAGCCGATGCCGACACTCAACGAACCCAAGCTTATCGCTGGGAACGCAAATCTTCCGCTTGCCAAATCCATTGCTCGCCGCATGAGCCTGTATCGCGGCGTCGATCAAGGTCTGGTCGATGCGCGGGTCGAACGGTTCAACGACGGCGAGATCTTTGTCGAAGTGTTCGAAAACGTCCGGGGCGAGGATATGTTCATCGTCCAGCCGACCTCGAACCCGGCCAATGACAATCTGATGGAACTGCTGATCATCGCCGACGCACTGCGCCGGTCTTCGGCCCAGCGGATCACCGCCGTGATCCCCTATTTCGGTTATGCCCGTCAGGACCGCCGCACCAAGGCCCGCACGCCCATCAGTGCCAAGCTGGTCGCAAACATGCTGACCGGTGCCGGGATCGAGCGGATTCTAACCATGGACCTGCATGCCGCCCAGATTCAGGGATTCTTCGACATGCCGGTCGACAACCTCTATGCTTCTCCGATTTTTGCGCTGGATGTGAAGCACCAGTTCAAGGACAGCCTAGATGAGCTCATGGTGGTCTCACCTGACGTAGGCGGCGTGGCCCGCGCGCGCGAACTGGCAAAGCGCATCAACGCCCCCCTGTCGATCGTGGACAAACGCCGCGAAAAAGCCGGTGAAGTGGCCGAGATGACCGTGATCGGTGACGTGAAGGACAAGATTTGCCTGATCGTGGACGACATGTGCGACACTGCCGGCACGCTGTGCAAAGCGGCGCAGGTCCTGCTGGATAATGGCGCGAAAGAAGTGCACTCGTACATCACTCATGGCGTCATGAGCGGCCCTGCGGTCGAACGTGTGACGAACTCGGTGATGAAGTCGCTGGTGCTGACCGACACGATTCAGCCCACCAAAGAGATCACCAAGGCCAAGAATATCCGCATCGTTCCGACCGCGCCGATCTTTACCCAGGCGATCCTGAACATCTGGAACGGCACCAGCGTGTCGTCGCTGTTCGAGGACAAGACCCTGACGCCGATCTATGAATCCATGTACCACATGGACTGACTGAGACGGGCGGCCCAACAGCCGCCCTTTTTCGTTGAAAACCCAAAGCAGGACGTTTCCGTGACAGCCTCAAAACGCATTGTTCTTTCCAGCGACCACGCAGCCATCGAATTGCGCCAAGCCGTCGCCGACCATGTTGCAGCCCAAGGCTGGGACGTAGTCGATATCGGACCGACCACACCCGAAAGCACGCATTACCCCAAACATGGCAAAGCCGCAGCGCAGGCCGTGGCCTCGGGCGACTGCCAGCTGGGTATCATTCTGTGCGGCACCGGACAGGGCATCATGATGGCGGCCAACAAAGTGCCCGGCATCCGTTGTGGCGTCTGCTCGGACGCATTTTCGGCCCGGATGATCCGCCAGCACAACAACGCCAACATGCTGTCAATTGGCGCGCGCGTCGTCGGGGAAGGTCAGGCGCTGGACATCGTCGACGCCTTCCTGACCGCCGAGTTTGAAGGCGGCCGTCACGCAACGCGGGTGGACATGATTGAGGCGGAAAACGGCTAGGTTTTCCGCCCAAAGCCCCTTCAAAGCTGAGCAGACGTCAACTTTTCTGCTCAATAGCGTTCCTCAGACATCCATCCCTGCTTGATCTAAACCCAAGACACCGATCCACTACACCCGGCTTTGGCGAAAGATTGAGCAGCAGTGAAAACCGATCGCTTTTTCAATTCCCATACCCACTTTCAACGGTGAGCTAAGGGTGCGTCGGGCGGGTTATCAGTTTTTGATAGCCGCTACATCTCAACCAATTGTCGCCATACTCATGCGGCACGGTGAAATAGACTACGAAGCTCGAAGAATTCACCAAATGTCCAACGCAAACTTTCAAGAACGCATTCAACGCATTAACGGCAGTTCCGGGAATTCCCAGCCAGTTTTGTATGGCGGACCGCAAACCACCCCGACACAGGCGCAAAAAAGCCAAACCTCATCGTTGTTTGTATCGGTGCTATTTTGATGAGTCTGGGTTTTTTCATCATCAAAGACCTAAACGAAAATTACGAAGTAATCCGTGACAGCACCGGTGTCGGATACATAGTCGCATCGGCACTATTCGGTGTGACCTTTTTTCTAACCGGCTGCTTTGTTCTGTTCCGCGCATTCTCAAAAAAAGGGGATGGGAACCCGTGAAATAGCGTACATCCTTTCCGCGTTGCCATGAGTTTTCAGCACAAGAAGACAGAGCCGCCGCCATGCGTTTTACGCAGGCCTTTAGGAAATATCCCAGTCGTCCTCATGCGCAACCTCGCCGATGGCGGTCCACGCGGCCCGTATCCGGGCAATACGGGTGTCGGACCACGTTCGGAACACAGCGGTGAACCCCTCTGGGGAAACATCCTCGGCCGTAACTTCCGCGCGCAGAGCCGAGGACGTGTCCACATCCCATAGCGACACGCCGATCTGGACCACCGGCACGGATCGGAAGGGCTGACTGAAGGTGATGGATTTCCGCCGCTCGCGCGGGCCCTCGCCCGTCCACATGCCACCACCATCGGCAAATTCCGAAAACAGCACGGCCTCGCCTTGGTCGATACCAATCGGGTGGGTTCGAAATGTCTTCATTACATCGTCTTTATCTTTGAATTCCGACACCTTATCCCGGCGCTTTGACAAAATCACCACAAAAAAACGGCCCCGCGCCAGCGAGGCCGTTTTCGACATTCTGAATGCAGTGAACCTTACAGGCTCATATGCGTTCCAAGGGCTTCCATGTCGGCCAACAGCTTGGCGGCGTCGTCGACGATGGTCTGATCATCGCCGTTCTTCGCCACTTCGTGCGAGGCGCGAGCTTCGGCGATCAGGTCATCCAGTTGCGACCGGGTCACCTCGGTCACTGGAATGGCCTTTTCGGCCAGAACCGACAGACCGTCGCCGTTGATCTGAGCAAACCCGCCGGTGACCAGGTATTCGCTGGACCCTTCGGGTGAGTCGACCTTCAGGATGCCCGGGCGCAGGGTGGTGATGGTGGGGGCATGATCGGGCATCGCCGTCATGTCCCCGTCCGCGCCGGGAATCTGGACCGCCGTCGCCGCAAGCGAAGCTAGGCTCCGCTCGGGGCTGACGAGGTCGAATTGCATCGTGTTTGCCATCAGGGATACTCCTTAGGCGGCTTCTGCGGCCATCTTTTCCGCTTTGGCGATCACTTCGTTGATGCCGCCAACCATCAGGAAGGCCGCTTCGGGCAGGTGATCGTATTCGCCGGCCACAACGGCCTTGAACGACGAGATGGTTTCATCCAGCGGAACCTGAACGCCGGGCGAACCGGTGAAGACTTCGGCCACGTCGAACGGCTGCGACAGGAAGCGTTCGATCTTACGGGCGCGGGCCACGGTCAGTTTGTCCTCTTCCGACAGTTCGTCCATGCCGAGGATGGCGATGATGTCCTGCAGCGACTTGTAGCGCTGGAGGATCTGCTGAACGTCGGTCGCAACCTTGTAGTGCTCTTCACCAACGATGGCCGGGTCGAGCAGACGCGAGGTCGAGTCGAGCGGGTCAACCGCCGGGTAGATACCCTTTTCCGAGATCGCACGGTTAAGAACGGTGGTCGCGTCCAAGTGAGCGAACGAGGTTGCCGGCGCGGGGTCGGTAAGGTCGTCCGCAGGCACGTAGATCGCCTGAACCGAGGTGATCGAGCCCGACTTGGTCGAGGTGATGCGTTCCTGCAGGGCGCCCATGTCGGTGGCCAGGGTCGGCTGGTAGCCCACGGCTGACGGAATACGACCCAGCAGAGCCGAAACCTCGGAGCCCGCCTGCGTGAAGCGGAAGATGTTGTCAACGAAGAACAGAACGTCGGTACCGGACTGGTCGCGGAACTGCTCGGCCAGGGTCAGGCCGGTCAGAGCAACACGCGCACGTGCTCCCGGAGGTTCGTTCATCTGACCGTAAACCAGGGCCACCTGCGATTCCGACAGGTTGTCCGGCTTGATAACGTTCGATTCGATCATCTCGTGGTACAGGTCGTTCCCTTCACGGGTCCGTTCACCAACACCCGCAAACACCGAGAAGCCCGAATGCACTTTTGCGATGTTGTTGATCAGTTCCATGATCAGAACGGTTTTGCCCACGCCGGCGCCGCCGAACAGGCCGATCTTACCGCCCTTTGCGTAGGGAGCCAGCAGGTCAACAACCTTGATGCCGGTCACCAGAATTTCCGACTCGGTCGACTGTTCGTCGAACTCGGGTGCGGGCTGGTGGATCGCGCGGGTTTCAGTTGCTTCAACGGCGCCCTTTTCGTCGATCGGCTCGCCGACAACGTTCAGGATGCGGCCCAGGGTGGCGTTACCAACCGGAACCGAGATCGGTGCGCCGGTGTCGCTTACCGCTTCGCCACGGACCAGACCTTCGGTCGCGTCCATCGCGATGGTGCGGACAGTGTTTTCACCCAGGTGCTGAGCAACTTCCAACACCAGGCGCTTGCCGTTGTTGGTGGTTTCCAGCGCGTTCAGAATTTCAGGCAGCTGATCTTCGAAGTGCACGTCGACGACGGCCCCGATGATCTGTGTGACTTTGCCTTTTGCATTCGCCATGTTTCGTCTCCGGTTTTCTTACAGCGCTTCGGCGCCGGAAATAATTTCAATCAGCTCGTTGGTGATCACGGCCTGACGCGAGCGGTTGAACTGGATCGTCAGCTTGTCGATCATCTCACCCGCGTTGCGTGTTGCGTTGTCCATCGCGGACATCCGTGCACCCTGTTCAGACGCTCCGTTTTCGAGCAGAGCCGAGAAGATCGCGGTCGCAACCCCCTTGGGCAGCAGGTCGGCCAGGATGGCCTCTTCGCTTGGCTCGTAGTCGAATACCGCACCGCTGTCGTCACCTGCCGCTTCGTCCTCAAACGAGGCGGGGATGATTTGCTGTGCCGACGGGATCTGGGTCACAACGTTGACGAACTTCGAGTAGAAGATCGTGGCAACATCGAACTCACCCCCGTCAAAGCGGGACAGGATGTCCTTCGCGATGTCTTGCGCGTTGGTGTAACCCAGACGCTTGACCTCGCTCAGGTCGATATGTCCAACGAACAGTTCGCCATAGTCGCGCTTCAGTGCGTCGCGACCCTTTTTGCCGACGGTCAATATTTTGACCGTCTTGCCTTTGGCCGTCAGCTCGTAGGCTTTGACACGCGCCAGCTTGGCGATGTTCGAGTTGAAGCCGCCACACAGGCCGCGTTCAGCTGTCATCACAACCAGCAGATGGACATCATCACTGCCCGTACCACGGAGCAGCTTGGGGGCGCTGTCGCTACCCCCGACCGAAGCCGCAAGCCCGGCCATCACAGCATTGAACTGCTCGGCATAGGGACGCGAGGCTTCGGCAGATTCCTGGGCGCGGCGCAGTTTTGCAGCCGCGACCATCTGCATGGCCTTGGTGATCTTGCGGGTCGATTTGACCGACTCGATCCTGTTTTTAAGGTCCTTAAGATTTGGCATATGCCCGCCTCTCCCTTAAGCGAAGGTTGCGGCGTATTCGTCCAGCGCAGCCTTGATCTTGTCGGAAGCATCACCCTTGATCTTGGGATCTTCGTCCGTGATCCACTGAAGCAGATCCGCGTGCTTGCCACGCAGGTGCGCCAGCAGGCCAGCTTCGTAACGGCCAACATCGGACACATCGATCTTGTCGAGGTAACCGTTGGTGCCGGCGAAGATCACGCAGACGATTTCAGCGTTGGTCAGCGGCGAGTACTGCGGCTGTTTCATCAGCTCGGTCAGACGGGCACCACGGTTCAGCAGCTGCTGAGTTGCGGCGTCCAGGTCAGAACCGAACTGCGCGAACGCAGCCATTTCGCGGTACTGAGCCAGTTCCAGCTTAACCGGACCGGCAACCGACTTCATCGAGTTGGTCTGAGCCGAAGAGCCCACACGCGAAACCGACAGACCGGTGTTCACGGCAGGACGGATGCCCTGATAGAACAGCTCGGTTTCAAGGAAGATCTGACCGTCGGTGATCGAGATCACGTTGGTCGGAATAAACGCCGAAACGTCACCACCCTGAGTTTCGATAACCGGCAGAGCGGTCAGCGAGCCTGCACCGAAATCTTCGTTCAGCTTCGCCGAACGCTCCAGCAGACGGGAGTGGAGGTAGAAAACGTCGCCAGGATAGGCTTCACGTCCGGGCGGACGGCGCAGCAGCAGGGACATCTGACGATAGGACACAGCCTGTTTCGACAGGTCATCGTAAATGATCAGCGCGTGGCGACCGTTGTCACGGAAATATTCGGCCATCGCGGTCGCGGCGTAGGGTGCCAGGAACTGCATCGGCGCCGGGTCGGACGCGGTTGCGGCCACAACGATCGAGTATTCGATCGCGCCGGACTCTTCCAGTTTCTTCACCAGCTGCGCAACGGTCGAACGCTTCTGACCGATCGCAACGTAAACGCAGTACAGTTTCTTCGACTCGTCGTCGCCTGCTGCGTCGTTGTAGGTTTTCTGGTTCAGGATCGCGTCCAGAGCAACGGCAGTCTTACCGGTCTGACGGTCACCAATGATCAGTTCCCGCTGGCCACGGCCAATCGGGATCATCGCGTCAACCGATTTCAGGCCGGTTGCCATCGGCTCGTGCACCGATTTACGCGGGATGATGCCGGGGGCTTTAACGTCTGCAACGCCACGCTTGGTTGCGTTGATCGGACCTTTGCCGTCCAGCGGGTTGCCCAGACCGTCAACAACGCGGCCCAGCAGTTCGTCACCGATCGGAACGTCCACGATCGAGTTGGTGCGCTTGACGGTGTCACCTTCTTTGATGTCACGGTCGGAGCCGAAGATAACGACACCGACGTTGTCGCTTTCCAGGTTCAGCGCCATGCCCATGATGCCACCGGGGAATTCGACCATCTCACCGGCTTGCACGTTGTCCAGGCCGTATACACGGGCAATCCCGTCACCGACGCTCAGCACGCGGCCGATCTCGGCTACTTCGGCTTCCTGACCAAAATTCTTGATCTGGTCCTTCAGGATTGCAGAAATCTCTGCAGCTTGGATTCCCATTTATCCGACCTCTTTCATTGCATTCTGTAGGGAGTTGAGCTTCGAACGGATCGAGCTATCGATCATTTTCGAGCCCACTTTAACGACTAGACCGCCGATGAGGCTTTCATCAACGGTCGCATTGATAGTCACGGTCTTGCCCACACGCTCGGACAGCGTCTTGGACAGTTTTTCCAGTTGTGTCTTGGTTAGCGCCTTGGCCGAGGCGACATCGGCGGTCACTTCACCACGCTCGTCAGCCAGCATGTCGCGCAGAACTTGTACCAGCTGCGGCACGACAAACAGGCGGCGTTTCTGCGCCATCAAACCCAGTGTGTTGCGCAGGATGGCGTGCAGGCCCATCTTGTCAGCAACCGCGGTAATTGCGCCTTCCTGTTCGGCACGCGAAACCAGCGGAGATGCGATCAGGTCGCGCAGCTCGGCGCTTTCGCCCAAAGCTGCAGACAGATCGTTGATGCCGGATTCCAGACCTGCAAGGTCATTGTTCTCTTTGGCAATCTCAAAGATTGCGGTGGCATAGCGCTCGGCGATGCCTGTGGAAATCGAAGCTGGTTCGGACACGTCCACCCTTCCGATATTTGAGGCCCCGATTTTGAGTAGCGGCCGCTACCTTGGGGCGTGAGGAAACCCCGTCCTTTTAGGGCGGGGATCAAAATCACCGGGGATGTAGCAGAGCAGAACCAACCAAGCAATATACTATAGCGGTAACGGAATTATCCACAAAGCTTTGCTTTTCAATTACTTACAGCAAGTGCGACGGTTTGAACCCCTAAGGTCAGTTGAAAAATGTTACGGATATGCAGGTTTTTGCGATTCCTGTGACTTTTTTCCCGCATGTTTTCCGCCCTTTTGGCGGGTGAATGGTCAAGCGGGCTTCAACAACCCATCCAGTGCTTTGATGGGGCGCCGCTCGGTATCCTTCGAGACGGTACCGCTGGGGGGGCGGATATGTTTGGTCACTTCGACCATCAGAACGCCGCCCGCCATAATCGTTGGCACGCGTTGACCTGTTTTCTCGATCAGATTTCCAGATTTCAGCCAGAACCGTCGAAATGACGGCGGCATGTAGAGGGCGGAACAGTGGCTTTCGGGGATGAAGTGATGCGCTTTCAGCTGGCTTTCCAATTGCGATGCCGAGTACGGTCGCCCGAACCCGAACGGCGTCCGATCCGTCCGCGACCACAACCCGGCCCGGTTCGGCACAACGAACAGGGCACGCCCGCCCGGCCCCAGAACACGCCAGCATTCGTTCAGCAATTCGCTGGGGCGGCTCGAGGTTTCAAGCCCGTGCATCACCACCAGCTTGTCCACGTGGCCGGTCTCGATGGGCCACATTGTTTCCTCGGTCAGGACCGACACGTTGGACATCCCCGCAGGCCACGGCATCACCCCTTGCGGCCCCGGCATCAGGCCGATCACACGCCGCGCGTCGGCCAGGTAGGGACGCAGCAGAGGTACCGCAAACCCGAAACCCACCACCGTCTGCCCCTTGGCTTCGGGCCATATCTCGATCATCCGCCCACGGATCGCCGCCTGCGCAGCACGGCCCAATGTGCTGCGGTAGTAAAAGTTCCTCAGATCCTGCACATCAAGATGCATTGCGGACACCCGGTCAATCGGCTTAGCTGAGCGCAGTCTAGCAACGAAAGGGCAAAAGGCCATGCCTCTTGAGATCGTCACCATCCCATGTCTCAGCGATAACTACGCTTTTCTGGCGCATGACGCCGCCAGTGGCCAGACCGCCCTTGTTGACGCGCCCGAATCCGGCCCGATTCTGGCCGTACTGGAGGCGCGAGGCTGGAGGCTCAGCCATGTACTGCTGACCCATCACCATTGGGACCACGTCGACGGTCTGCCCGGCATTCTTGAAAAGCATCCCGCCAAGGTCATTGGGGCCGCTGCCGACGCCCATCGCCTGCCCCCGCTGGACCAGCAGGTTTCGGACGGTGATACGTTCGAGATCGGAGGCGAACCGGTTCAGGTGCTGGACGTGTCCGGCCATACGGTCGGACATGTTGCTTTTTATTTGCCCCAATGCTCTGTTGTCTTCACCGCCGACAGCCTGATGGCGCTTGGCTGTGGCCGCCTGTTCGAAGGGACCGCGCCACAAATGTGGGCGTCGCTCAGCAAACTGGCCGCCCTTCCGGACGAAACAATCGTCTGTTCCGGGCACGAATACACACAATCCAACGCCAAATTTGCCATAACAGTCGATCCCGACAACGCCGCGCTGCAGCAACGCATGGTCGATATCGACCGCGCCCGTGCCGACGGGCAGCCCACGGTGCCGTCGACACTGGCACTGGAAAAGGCCACAAATCCATTTCTGCGCGCCGCCGATCCGGCGATTCAGGCGCAACTGGGGATGGAAAATGCTGACCCGGCGGCAGTTTTCGCCGAAATCCGGGCTAGAAAAGACCGCTTCTAGTGCCTATTTCGCTCTCTTCACGGCCACGGTCACATGAAATGTGACTGTCAAGAGAAAGAAAACCCTTGAAGCCGGGCCACGATCAACCAAACTCTAATAGTATGAGGACATGGTTGGATTGGGGCCATAGCCGCCCCCCTTCGACCCAAGACAGAGGAGCACCCGCGTGCCTTCATTCTCGAGCACATTAGAACAAGCCATTCACGCGGCCCTGGCGGCTGCGAATGAGCGGCGACATGAATTCGCAACGCTGGAGCATTTGCTGCTGGCGCTGCTGGAGGAACCTGACGCCATCCGCGTCATGAAGGCCTGCAGCGTCGATCTGGACGAGTTGCGCAGCACTCTGGTCGAATTCATTGACGAAGACCTGTCCAATCTGGTCACCGATATCGATGGCTCCGAGGCGGTGCCGACCGCCGCGTTCCAGCGCGTTATCCAGCGTGCCGCGATCCATGTCCAAAGCTCGGGTCGGACCGAGGTGACTGGCGCGAACGTCCTGGTCGCGATCTTCGCCGAACGCGAAAGCAACGCGGCCTATTTCCTGCAGGAACAGGACATGACCCGCTATGACGCAGTGAACTTTATCGCGCATGGTGTGGCCAAGGATCCGGCCTATGGAGAAAACCGCTCGGTTTCGGGCGCAGATCAGGTCGAGGAAGAGGTCCAGTCCACCGCGAGTGAAGGCGACCAGAAGGAAAGCGCACTTGGGAAATACTGCATTGATCTGAATGCGAAGTCCCGTGCAGGCGACGTTGACCCGCTGATCGGCCGCGCCGATGAGGTTGAACGGTGTATTCAGGTTCTCTGCCGCCGCCGCAAGAACAACCCGCTGCTGGTGGGTGATCCGGGCGTGGGCAAAACCGCCATAGCAGAAGGTCTGGCACATAAGATCGTATCGGGCGAAGCACCTGACGTGCTGGCCAACACCACCATCTATTCGCTGGACATGGGCGCTCTTTTGGCGGGCACACGTTATCGCGGTGATTTCGAAGAACGGCTGAAAGCGGTGGTCACCGAACTGGAAGATCATCCCGACGCGGTGCTGTTCATTGACGAGATTCATACCGTGATCGGTGCTGGTGCCACTTCGGGTGGCGCGATGGATGCGTCCAACCTGCTGAAGCCTGCCCTGCAGGGCGGCAAGCTGCGGACCATGGGCTCGACCACTTATAAAGAGTTCCGTCAGCATTTCGAAAAAGACCGCGCGCTCAGCCGCCGGTTCCAGAAAATCGACGTGAATGAACCTTCGGTCGAGGACAGCGTGAAAATCCTGCGCGGCCTCAAGCCCTATTTCGAAGAACATCACGAAATCAAATACACAGCAGACGCGATCAAGACCGCCGTGGAACTCTCGGCGCGCTATATCAATGACCGCAAGCTGCCCGACAAGGCCATCGACGTGATCGATGAAGCCGGTGCCGCGCAGCATCTGGTCGCGGAAAGCAAACGCCGCAAAACCATCGGTGTGAAAGAGATCGAGGCCGTTGTTGCCAAGATCGCCCGCATCCCGCCGAAGAACGTCACTAAGGACGATGCCGAGGTTCTGAAAGATCTTGAGGCTTCGCTGAAACGTGTGGTGTTCGGTCAGGATGACGCCATCGTGGCGCTGTCCAGTGCGATCAAGCTGGCGCGTGCCGGTCTGCGTGAGCCCGAAAAGCCCATCGGCAACTACCTGTTCGCCGGTCCGACCGGTGTGGGTAAAACCGAAGTCGCCAAACAGCTGGCGGATACGCTGGGCGTCGAATTGCTGCGTTTCGACATGTCGGAATACATGGAGAAACACGCGGTATCCCGTCTGATCGGCGCTCCGCCGGGTTATGTCGGGTTCGATCAGGGCGGTCTGCTGACCGACGGTGTCGACCAGCACCCGCACTGCGTGCTGCTGCTGGATGAGATCGAAAAAGCGCACCCGGACGTGTTCAACATCCTGTTGCAGGTGATGGACCACGGTGAGCTGACCGATCACAACGGCCGTACGGTGAATTTCCGCAACGTAGTGCTGATCATGACCTCGAACGCGGGTGCACAGGAACAGGCCAAGGCCGCCATCGGCTTTGGTCGTGACCGCCGCGAGGGTGAAGACACCGCCGCAATCGAGCGTATGTTCACGCCGGAATTCCGCAACCGTCTGGATGCGGTGATCTCGTTCGCACCGCTGCCGAAAGAGGTCATCCTGCAGGTAGTCGAGAAATTCGTGCTGCAGCTTGAAGCGCAACTGCTGGACCGCAACGTGACCATCGACCTGACGCCCAAGGCCGCCGAATGGTTGGCCGACAAGGGCTATGATGACAAGATGGGCGCGCGGCCGCTGGGCCGCGTGATCCAGGAGCACATCAAGAAACCTTTGGCCGAGGAACTGCTGTTCGGCAAGCTGGCCAAGGGTGGTGTAGTCCGCGTTTCGGTCAAAAAGGGCGAGTTGAACCTGGAAATCTTCGGCCCCGATCAGCCGCGTATTCCGGGTGACAAACCGCCATTGCTGACGGCGGATTAATCCTGGCCAAAAACAAATCCCTACGCCCGCCGACCTGTGTTGGCGGGCGTTTTCATGTAACGGATAGCCGCCTGCGGAAGGAGAGCCGGAATGCGCAAAATCGGGGCGTTGATCTTTCCAGGGTTCGAGTTGTTGGACGTGTTTGGCCCGATGGAGATGTTCGGCCTGCTTGAGGGTGACTTCACATTGGAGCTTTTGGCCGAAAGCGCGGGTCCGGTCGCAAGCAATCAAGGGCTGAAAGCCTTTGCCGAGAAATCGCTCGACGACGGCACCAACTACGACATCCTGTTTGTACCCGGCGGGGCCGGAACACGTCACGAGATTGGCAGCACTCGCCTGCTGGATTGGATCGCGCGTCGTTCGGAAACCGCAGAATTCACCCTCAGCGTCTGCACTGGCAGCGCCCTGCTTGCCAAAGCAGGCGTTTTGGACAATCGGCGTGCCACAACCAACAAGGCCGCGTTTTCCTGGGTCTGCGAACAGGGGCCACGTGTTGAGTGGGTTCCGCAGGCACGGTGGGTAGAAGACGGGCCGTTCCTGACCTCGTCCGGCGTATCTGCCGGCATGGACATGGCGCTTGGCGCTGTCGCCCTGATGCACGGAGAAGACGTGGCCGAAAAAGTCTCCATCTGGTGCGAATACACGTGGCACAAGGACAAAGCCCACGACCCGTTTGCCCGAATTCACGGGTTGGCCTGATTGTTGAGCGGCTACCGCTCGGTCAGCTTCAGTTCGATCCGACGGTTCTGTGCCCGCGCTTCGGGGGTATCGGCGGGATTGACGGGCTGGAATTCGCCAAAGCCGTTGGCCGCCAACCGGTTCGGCGGGATGCCTAGTGCGTCGACCATATAGCGCACCACTGACAGAGCCCTACCCTGACTCAGTTCCCAGTTGTCGCGATATCGTCCGGACCCCGCCAGCGGCACGTTGTCCGTGTGGCCATCTACCCGGATCACCCAGTTCAGACCCTCAGGAATTTCCGCAGCCACGCTGCGCAGGATGGCAGCCACCTTGGCGACCTCTTGCTGACCGACCTGGGACAGGACAGCCGATCCCGTATCGAACAGAACTTCGGACGAGAACACGAAACGGTCCCCTTCGATCCGAACACCTTCTTCATCGCCCAGCACATCACGCAGCCGGCCGAAGAATTCCGATCGATAGCGCTGCAGGTCCTCGGCCTGCGCGGCAAGGTCCTGCGCCTCGATTTCAAGACGCTTACGTTCGGCCTCTTCCAGCAGGCGGCGGCGACGCTCTTCCGAGGCCGCGCGCGCCAACGCCGCGTTCAGGTCCTGCCCCAGTGTCTGGATACGGATATCAGCAGCGGCGTTGCGTTCCCGGTAATCGTCCAGCAAAGCCTGCAACCCACCCAACTGTTCGCGCAGCGCGGCCAACTGCTGGTTCAGTAGTGCGGTTTCACGTTGCGCCTTTTCCGAAATCGCCTGCTCGGCCGACAGCGTGTCACGCGCCACCGAGAGCAGGGCCGCGCGTTCTTCGGCCAAGGTCCGTTGCTCCTGCGCCTCGGCCTGGGCTTCGCTCTGCGCGGCAAGGGCGGCGTCAAGCCGTGCCCGCAACTCTTCGGTGTTCAGGTCCCCAAACTGTCGTTCCAATTCTGCCTTTGCAGCCTGCGCTGCGGCCAACAGAGTCAGTGTTTCCTCGGCTTCCTTGCGCTGCGCCTCCAGCGCAAGGGTCATGGCCGTCAATTCAGCATCCGCATTCTGCAGACGGGTCCGCAGATTTTCGGCAGCAGCGGCCTCGGCCAGTCTGGCGGCCTCTTCTGCAGTCAGTTGTTCCTCAAGCTCAGAAATCCGGGCGCCCTGCGCCGCGTCGCTTTGCTCAAGATCAGCCACCAGCGCCTCAAGTGCCTCGCGTTGGGCAGCGGCCAAGCGCGCGGCCTCGGTCTGTTCGTCGATCTCGGCCCGACTTTGCGCCAAAGCCAGGTTCAAAGCCTCCTGCTCGCTCTGCAATTCGGCGATTTCATCCTGCGACCGGGCCTGATCCAACAACAGAGCCGCAACCTGAGCTTCAAAGTCGGTCAGTTGGATCTGGGCCTGCACCAGCTCGGTCTCGACCTGCGTCAGAGTCGAGCTCAATACCCCCAACCGCGCCTGCAACCGGCTGTTCTCCCGCTCTTCCAGACCTAGCGCCCCAGCCAGAGCCGCAACTTCGTCCGACAGGGCCGTCAATTCATCCTCTTGTCCGGAAATGGTTTCGCGCAGCACGTATTGCACCACCATGAAGATGGTCAGCACAAAGGTCAGCACCATCAAAAGCCCGGTAATCGCATCCACGAATCCGGGCCAGACTGAGCCCTGGAAACGCTGACCTGTGCGGCGGGACAGTGCCATGGTTTACTCGCTTTCCGGAGCGGTGCGCACGGCGCCTCGGGGCAATGTCAGGGCTTTGACAAGCAGTTCGATATCCTTGCGCAGCTCGCTCATGCTTTCCTGCCGCCCGGCCGAAATCTCTTCAAGAATACGCAGCAACTGTACATCCATCGAGCGCAGACGCATACGGCTTTCAGCATCGATCCCATCGCCGGCACCCTGTTCGCGCATATGGTCCAGAAGCGCGTCCTGCCCAAGGGCCACCCGCTCCAGCGCCGCCGTCACGTTATCGTTATTAGACTGCCGTGCGTTCATTTCGCCGATCGAGTCCGCCAACTGGCCCAACTTGGTCGACACCGCCGCGCTATCCGCCCCTTGCGCGGAAAACAGATCCTGCAGCGCGTTCATCTGTTCGGACATGGCGTCAAGCACAGGGGTCAGCACGGCCAGTTCGGCGTTGCCCTCATCCCCGGCGGCAAACCCGACACGGGTGATCGAGGACAACCATTCCTCAAGCTCGCGGTAGAACCGGTTTTGCCCGTGGCCCGCAAACAGTTCCAAGAGGCCAACGATCAGCGATCCGGCCAGACCCAGTAGCGAGGACCCAAAGGCCACGCCCATGCCCTGCAACTGCGATTCCAGTCCCACCATCAGGCGGTTGAACACGGCCAGACCCTCTTCGCCCTGTTGGGGGTTGAGGCTGCGGATGGTGTCGACGATGGCCGGAACTGTTGTGGCCAGCCCGAAAAACGTACCCAAAAGGCCAAGATAAATCAGGACGTTGGTGATATATCGGGTAATCTCACGCTCTTCCTCGATCCGCTCGGCCACCGAATCCAGAATGGACCGGGTTGAGGTCGAACTGATCTGTGACCGCGCGCCCCGTTCGCGCAGAAGGGACGCCAGCGGTGCCAGCAATTGCGGCGTGCGCGCGTCTTCGCGAACGACCCCGCCGACAAACGCCTCGATCCAGCGGACCGACCCGATCAGCTGTGTCACCTGATAGAAACAGGCAAACACACCGATGACGAACACCAGTATGATGAAACCGTTCAGGTAGGGGTTGGCGTAAAAGACCGGCAGCACGTAGGGCAACGCCATGAAGACCCCTAGCCCCGCCAAGGCGATCGCGACCAGCATCGTAACGATCTGACGAATGGGTTGCGAGAAATGCGGTCTCGCGCCCTGATGTGCCTGCGCCATGCGCGTGGTTCCCGGTATTTTGCCTGCTCTACGCTGAATCTAGCGAAAATACACCGGTGACGCCAAGGGTTTATGCGGTGATGGTCCGCACCCGTTGCGCCAACCACTCAAGATCGGGATCGCGCAGGTCGATCTCGGCCAGATGTTCGGCGGTGTTGTACAGATATTCGGTGTTTGGCCCGCGCCCGCCCACGGCATGGGCGATGATCTGCGCCTGTTCTTCCAGCGGCATTCCCCCGCAATACTGCACATGGTCAGCGTCGATCACGTAGGTCACCGCAGTCACCACCTCGCTACTGTCCAGATGCACATCCAGCATTTTCTCGACATAGGCCGACGAGATCAGCTCGCGTTCGCGCAATTCGTGCAGCGTTCGGTCTTCGTGACCGGCCTCGACCGCCAGGGCCAACCCCTTGCAATGGGCATCGTCCTGCTCGTCCAGTGCCAGAACAAGGCCGGGGTGATCCTCGGTTCCGCGGTGGTGGATCGAGCTCATGCAGAAGGACCGGGCATAGCCGTGCAGCGTTGCGCGTTCGCTGCGGGCCACCGGAAAGCCCGGGTTCCACAGCAGCGATCCATATCCGAAAACCCACATCGTCATAGCACTGGTCCTTGCCCGTTTGCGCCTATAAACATCAATTCCGAGGCGGGAAAAAGGGCCATCTGTCATGCGCGGTCTGGTGCGGTTTATCATTTTCATCTTTGTCGCGTGGAGCGCCTACTGGTTCATCGCCGGTTTCGGGCTGCGCAATGCACTCACCACTTGGTTCGACAAACAGCAGGAACGGGGCTGGCAGGCCGAGTTTGCAGAGGTTGAGACCGCCGGATACCCCTTCCACCACATGACCCGTCTGAACAGCCCCGCGCTGGCCGATCCGGTCAATGGCACCGCTTGGAGCGCCGACTGGATCGAGTTCCAAAGCCCCGCGATCTGGCCTGGCCGACAGGTTCTGCGGTTTGCCGACACGCCGCAACGGCTGTCCTACTACGACCAGACAGCCACCATTGAAGCCGATGATTTGCAGGCTGAACTGCAATTGCAACCCGGTGTCGCGCTTGTGCTGGAAAAGATGGCACTGACCGCCGGGCCTTGGTCGATTACTGACGAAACCGGGACGCTGGCCGGCGGCGACACACTTGCGCTTGTGATGGAGCAGACGCCGACCCCCGAGGCCTATGTGATTGGAGCCCGGATTGACGGCTTCACCCCCGGTGACGACCTGCGCGAGTTGATGCGCTCGGCCACAACCCTGCCCCAGGCGTTCGAGACGCTGGAGCTGGATTTGACCGCCACCTTCGACAAGGCCTGGGATCGTTCGGCGTTGGAAGAAAGCAGGCCGCAGCCGGTGAAGATTGATCTGCGTCTGGCAGAGATGAAGTGGGGCGCGCTACGTCTGTTCGCCACCGGAGAGCTGGATGTTGATCAACAAGGCATTCCGATTGGCGAGATTGCCGTAAAGGCCGAGAACTGGCGCGACATGATAGCCATGGCCAATGCGGCAGGTGCCCTGCCCGATCAGGCGGTTGACCCGGTGACCCGCGCGCTGAACTTCATGGCCGGGCTGGGCGGCAATCCCAACGCGCTGGATTTGCAGCTGAATTTCCGCGATGGTTTTGTGGCACTGGGTCCCCTGCCTCTTGGACCGGCCCCACGACTGATCCTGCGTTAACGGCAGTACGGCCCCCGGCGGTAGCGCGCTGTGTCCAGATGGAAATGGTCCTTATGATAGCGATCCGCGTTTGGCCCCAACACGGTGCCAAACGGCCCACACGCCCCCCGCCAGACTTTGGTCAGCTGCCGCTTTGACGGGTTCTTGCGCCAGCCGTTCAGGACCGTGACCACTTCGCCATCGGCCATCTTGAAACCCGAGATATCGATAGCCCTGCCCTTGCCGTGCTCGGAGATCTTCGCACCTTTTCGATTGTTACGGGTCCGGCAGGCATAATGCGCGGCGACCTGAATCTCGACCACCGGCCCGCGCCGCTTGAAGGTCGGCTTGACCGTCTTGTCGACCCATTTGTTCAGCGCAATGGCCGTGCCACAATCCATGGTGGACGGACGGCTAAGTGCCACGCCCGAGACCGAAGTGACCTGAACGGCGTCCTTGATGCCGCACGCCTTGATTTTGCCCGGCACGCTGCCGACTGGTTTGCCTTGAATATCTATGTCCCCGCATACCGAGGTTTTGCGCAGCTTGCGTTTCTTGAACAGCACTTCCAGCTCCAGTGCTTTCGGGCGCAAAAGCGGTCGGATCGGCGCGTTTTGCTCCAACACCGACACATCCGTCGGGGCGGTGGCGGCGGCCAGGATGACTTGCGTCTCGGGCCGCAATTTGGGGCGAATTTCAGCAGGGACAGGGTCGGCGAAGGCCAGTACCGATGCCTCAGAAGGGCGCGTGACAGGAACCAGTGACTGTTCCAGAGGCGCCGCGTTGGACCATGTGGCGCTGACCGCCACGCATCCAATCATCAGAAACCTCCAGCTGCGTCTCATGAGCTTGCTTTGCCTCGTCCAAAGTCCGGCGCGTCCGTATCCTGCCCGGCGTCGATGATCCCGCGCCGGATCGCGCGCGTGCGGGTGAAATAGTCAAACAGGTGCTCCCCATCGCCGGTGCGGATGGCGCGTTGCAGGGCGAAAAGCTCCTCGGTAAAGCGCCCGAGGATTTCCAGCGTTGCGTCCTTGTTGGTCAGGAACACATCGCGCCACATTGTCGGGTCCGAGGCAGCGATCCGCGTGAAGTCCCGGAAACCGGCGGCGGAGTATTTGATAACTTCGCTATCGGTCACCCGACGCAGGTCATCGGCGACACCCACCATCGTATAGGCAATCAGGTGTGGCGCATGAGACGTGACCGCCAGAACCAGATCGTGGTGGTCTGCATCCATCTCATCGACATTCGCGCCCATGCCTTCCCACAGTGCCCGCAGACGGGCGATGGCGTCCGGGTCCGAGCCTTCGACCGGCACCAGCAGGCACCAGCGATTGTCATAAAGCTCGGCAAAACCAGCCTCGGGGCCGGAATGTTCGGTCCCGGCAAGCGGGTGCGCAGGGACGAAATGAACACCTTCAGGGATATGTGGAGACACGGCCTGAATCACGTGCCGTTTGACCGAGCCCACATCCGTCACCGTCGCACCCGGTTTCAGAACCGGGGCGATATCTGCGGCCACAGCCTCCATCGCGCCGACGGGGACGCACAGAACCACGAGGTCCGCGCCCTCAACCGCTTCGCGCGCTGTATCGCACACACGGTCACACAGACCGATCCGGCGTGCCGTATCACGGGTTGCCTCGGACCTGGCATAGCCGGTGACTTCACCCGCAAGGCCTGAACGTTTGATGGCCCAGAACATGGACGATGCAATCAGACCCAGCCCGATCAGCGCAATACGGTCGTAAACCTGGCTCATGCGGCACCCCCTTTGAACGCGGCGATGGCCGCAACGACGCGGCGGCAGGCGTCTTCGTCACCTACGGTGATCCGTAAGGCGTTGGGCAGGTTGTAGCCCGCCACGCGGCGCACGATCAGGCCTTGGGTCTTGAAGTAATCGTCGCACGCCTCAGCCTCGGCCTGATCCGCAAACCGGGCGAGGATGAAGTTGGTGCAGGACGCGTCCGACGGCACGCCGATCTTGTCCAACTCCGCCGACAGCCACACCCGCAGACGGGCATTTTCGGCCTGACAGAACGACAGGAACTCCACATCCTTAACCGCAGCCTCAGCCGCCGCCAAGGCCGTCAAGGACAGGTTGAACGGCTGGCGCACCCGGTTCAGCACATCGATGATCGACTGCGCGGCATAACCCCAGCCGACCCGCATGCCACCCAGACCAAAAACCTTCGAGAAGGTCCGGGTCATGATCACGTTCTCGAACCGATCCACCAGCGATGCACCACCGTCAAAACCGTCAACGAACTCGGCATAGGCCCCGTCGATTACCATGAGACAGGTCTGCGGCAGCGCCTCTGCCAGCCGCACCAGCTCCGCCTCGGGGATCATGGTCGAGGTCGGGTTGCCCGGATTGGTCACGAACACGATCCGTGTCTGTTCGGTGACAGCGGCAAGGATGTTGTCCACATCCACATGGCGGTCCCGCTCGGACACCATCACCGGCGTCGCACCAGCCATGCGGGCGATGATCGGGTACATGGAAAACCCGTGCTCGGTATAGATGACTTCATCCCCCGGCCCCGCATAGGCCTGAGCGATGAATTGCAACACCTCGTCACTGCCCACACCGCAGATGATCCGCGCCGGGTCCAAGCCGTGCCGCGCACCAATCGCCGCGCGCAGGCTGGCGTGGTCAGTGCTGGGATAGCGATGCAGGGTTGCGGCACTGTCGCGCACCGCCTCAATCGCCTTGGGGCTGGGGCCAAACGGGTTTTCGTTTGAACTCAGCTTGATCACATGCTCGACCCCGGCCACATGCGACTGGCCGCCCTGATAGAGCGCGATGTCCATAATGCCGGGTTGAGGGGTGATCTTGTTCATAAGAGGCTCCGTTTATTGGAGCCTCTCATACCTGTCTCAACGCGTTGAGAAAAGCGGCAATTCCGTCACGCCGCTTTGAAGCGGGCCGTTGCCGGGTCGGCACTGTAATAGGGCGCGAATTCTTCGGTCCGGTGGGACAGGTCGTTGACGCTGTCGATGATGAACTGAACCGTCTCTTCGCTCATCAGATACGAGAAGTTCAGGCGCACCCAACCGGGTTTTTTCATCTCTTCCCCGGCAGACAATGCCGCGTGCAGTTCTTCCGACGTCTCACGGTCGATCCCCAACAGGCGGTGCGCATAAGGCCCGGCACAGGCACAGCCGCCACGGGCCTGAATGCCGTAGATATCGCTGAGCATCCGGGTGAACAGTTGCTGATGAACAGGGTGCCCAGCGTTGTCACGCACCAGGAATGAATAGATCGGCAGGCGATGCGGGTTTTCCGTGCCCAGCAGGGTCAGGTTCGGGTTGTCGCCCCAGCCTTCCAGCGCCATGCGATTGTACTTTGCCTCACGGCGGGCAATCTCATCGGTGCCAACCACGTCTTTGACCATGAAGGCCAGCGCCGCGCGGATGTCACCTATCACGTTGGGTGTTCCGGCCTCTTCGCGGGTGGCCAGATCCTCGCTGTAATCATGCCGCCACGGTGAGACGAAACTGACCGTGCCGCCACCGGGCCAACTGGGACATGTGCGTTTCACAGCGTTCTGGTTGAGGATCAGCACGCCCGAGGCGCCCGGCCCGCCCGGGAACTTGTGCGGTGAAACGACGATGGCATCTTTACGCGCGTCCTCAGGGCCCATATCCATCGGCAGGTAAGGTCCGCCGCCTGCGTAATCCCAAACCGACACGGCCCCGTGCGCCTTGAGCACCCGGGTGATCGGGTCCGGGTCAGTGATGATGCCGGTGACGTTCGATGCGGCCGAAAAGGACCCGATGATCAGATCGGAACAGGCATTGTCGACCAGGGCCTGTTCCAACGCAGCCAGGTCAACGCCCCCCTCGGCGGCTTCGGGGATTTCAATCACCCGCGCTTTGCTTTCCCGCCAGGGCAGGATGTTCGAGTGGTGTTCATACGGCCCGATCAAAACAACCGGCCGGTCAGCCGCATCCACACCCAACAAACTGACCAACCGGTTGAGACCCGCAGTGGCGCCGGACCCGGTGAAGATCACCGCGTCCTCTCCCCTCGCACCAACGATGCGGGCAATCTCTGCGCGTGCCTCACGACGCAGACGGGTCATATGAGACCCGCAATAGGAGGCCTCAGTATGGCTGTTGGCATAGAAGGGCAGCACCTCATGGGCGACAAAATCCTCAACCTGCCGCAGCGCACGGCCCGAGGCGACGTAATCCGCATAAACCAGCGGTACGTCCCCATGCAGACCCGGGATCAGAACGTTCTCTCCGATCAGTCCGTCGCGCAGAGAGGAATCGTGAGTGGCGGTTTGGATTTCTGAGCGAAATTTGGACAGGGTCATGGCAAAGGCTCCGTATTGCCTTTCCAATATGATTGATCCCTTCTGAGAAAACTTCACCTTTCTTTTGATAGATTTGTCATTCTTTGTGTCATATGATCAGATATGGCGGAAAAAATAGATCAAATCGACAAACGCATCCTACGTGAATTGCAAACCAACGCCACACTGTCCCAACGCGAATTGGCGGATCGGGTCGGGTTGTCACAGAACGCCTGTTGGCGGCGTCTGAAGGCACTAAACGAGGAAGGCGTAATCACCGGCTCGACCGCCCGGATCGCGCGCGAGAAACTGGGGCTGAGCCTTGTGGTCTTCGTCATGCTGCGCACACGGCACCATTCGTCCGAATGGCTGCAGGCCTTTCGCAGCCACGTCCTGACGATCCCCGAGGTGGTCGATTTCCACCGCATCGGCGGCGACTATGACTATCAGTTGAAAGTCGTGACCGAAGATATGGCCTCGTATGACAAGGTCTATCAGCGCCTGATCGAGAAGGTCGAGCTGGACAGCGTGACCTCGTATTTCGCGATGGAAGCGATCGCCGAGGGGCGACCGCTACCGATCTGAGTGTCAGGCCAGCCCAAGCATCGTTTTCATACCACCGATGAAGGTAGCGTCATCCAGAGCCTTGCGGTTGTCCAGCAACTCAACCGCATCGGCCCCGGCCCGATAACGCAGCGTATCCGTCCCGTCCGTCACCGCGTTCAGAATGACTTCGGCCACAACGCTGGGCGGCGAGGTGCGTTCGGCCATTTCCTCGGACCCCCAAGCGCCAAACAGGGCCTGCACCACGGGCTGGTATTCGGTCATGCTTTCATCGTTGACGAAATCAAAGGACCGGCCGCCGAAATCGGTAGCAATCAACCCGGGTTCGACAATCTTGACCTTGATACCAGCCGCGGCGAGTTCGTAATGCAGCGACTCCGATATCCCTTCGACTGCGAATTTCGTACCGTGATACAGTGCCCCGAGCGGGAAGGTGATCTGCCCGCCGATGGACGAGATATTCACGATGCAACCCGAACCATTGGCACGCATATGCGGCAGAACGGCTTTGGTCACGGCCAGCAGACCGATCACGTTGGTATCGAATTGCCGCCGGATACGGTCCATCGGGAATGCCTCCAGCGGACCATAAGCGCCGTAACCTGCGTTGTTCAGCAGAACGTTAATCTGCCCGAACCGCGCGATCCCCTCGGCCACGGCCGCCGTGATCGAGCCCTCATCAGTGACATCCAACCGCGTCACCAAGACGTTATCCATCTGCGTCAGTTCGGTTTCCTTTTCAGGACTGCGCATAGTGGCGATGACGTTCCAGCCTTGCTTCTGAAACAGCTCCGCCGTGACTTTGCCGATGCCCGACGACGCGCCAGTGATGAGGATTGTCTGTGCCATAGTCTTTCTCCGCCATGAAAAGCCTGACAGTCAGATAGCCCCATGCGTTGCAACTTGCCTGCCGGATTCTCCGCAAGTTCTGCCTGATTCTCTGAACCTTGGGATTTTCACTGGTGCGGGTGCGCTCCGCCAAATACGCTGGGCAGGACCGTGAGGCCCGATATGACACACTTCGACCTGATTGCCGAAATTTGTAAAACCGTGCGCGAGGATCCAGAAGATGCAGCGTTCTACCCTACTGCGCTAGAGGGCTTCGGCCTGCTGCACGACGTTAAAACCAAATCCATCGAGGCGCAGGTCTATGAACCCATTGCCTGCCTAGTTCTACAAGGAAAGAAAGAAACGCGTATCGGCGACCGGCTGGTTCACTTCGGAGCAGGCGACTGTTTGATCGTCAGCCATTCGATACCGGTGCTGGCCGCAGTCACCGAAGCGAGCCGCCAGAGGCCTTATGTCGGCCTCGTCTTCTCGCTCGATTTGTCCATCCTGAGGGGCCTTTATGACGAGGTAGGATCTGCCACACCAAACATGGAGACGGTCCATAGCCTGGCGGCGTCCAAAGCCTCATCCGATCTGGTTGATGCCATGACGCGTCTGTTTCGGGCCAGCCAGAACCCGACAGATGCGCAGGTTCTGGCACCGATGATCAGCCGCGAGGTCCATTACCGGCTGTTGCAGGCCGATCACGGTGGAATGCTGCGCCAGATGTTATGGCGCGACAGCACGGCCAGCCGGATCGCGCGGGTGATTGACGTCATCCGGGCTGATTTCCGAACCCCCCTGCCCGTATCCGATCTTGCGCAGACCGCCGGCATGAGCGTTTCAGCCTTTCACGCACATTTCAAAGCGGTGACCGCCAAATCGCCGCTGCAATACCAGAAAGACCTCAGATTGCTCGAAGCGCGCCGGCTTTTGTCCCACGGCACGCTCAGCGTGTCGCAGGCAGCCTTTGACGTGGGATATGAAAGTCCGACCCAGTTCAGCCGGGAGTATTCGCGCAAATTCGGCGTTTCTCCGCGGCGGGACATCGGAACGCAAAGCGCGGCCTGAACAAAAAAAGGCCGCGCAGAATGCGCGGCCTTGAAAGATTGTGTGTCGGCGAAGATTAGTTCTTCGCGTAGAATTCGACGACCAGGTTCGGTTCCATCATGACCGGGTAAGGCACATCGCTCAGGCCCGGTGCGCGCACGAAGGTCGCGGTCATTTTCGAATGGTCGGCGTCGATGTAGTCAGGAACATCACGCTCGGCCAGCGCAACAGCTTCCAGAACAACAGCCATCTGCTTGGACTTGTCACGTACTTCGATCACGTCGCCTTCTTTGACACGGTAAGACGGGATGTTGACCCGCTTGCCGTTCACTTTGACGTGGCCGTGGTTCACGAACTGACGTGCAGCAAACACGGTCGGCACGAACTTGGCGCGGTAAACAACGGCGTCCAGGCGGCGCTCCAGCAGACCGATCAGGTTTTCACCGGTGTCGCCCTTGACACGCTCGGCTTCGGCGTAGATGCGGCGGAACTGCTTCTCGGTCAGGTCGCCATAGTAGCCTTTCAGCTTCTGCTTGGCGCGCAGCTGCAGACCGAAGTCAGACAGCTTGCCCTTGCGGCGCTGACCGTGCTGGCCGGGGCCATATTCACGACGGTTGATCGGGGATTTCGGACGACCCCAGATGTTTTCGCCCATCCGGCGGTCGATTTTGTACTTGGCAGACGTGCGTTTGGTCACGGCTGATCTCCTTCGTTTAGGTCGAGGCCCTGCGGGCCACTATGAAGGGCGTTGTCCTCTTGAGGTTTCCCCCATGACAGGCATCCCCTTGCGGGGGCCACCAACACCAATGAAGCCGCGCTTATATCCGCGAAACGGGCAGAGTCAACATGCCCCACCACGCGGAAACAGGTTTTCTGCCAAAAAACTGAGAACTACTCGGCCCTGCGCCCGGCAGTAGCTGCAACCCGGAGGTCCGACCCGCTCATATCCTGCTTTGGTCGAACCGGGAACGCGACAACCGTGCTTGCCATCCCAGACGTGCGGCTTTGGAGCCCGCCTTCTGTGATCTCGCTGATCCAGAATTCCTGATCCCGCTCGGGGCAGTCGCCTTCAAAGACCAGCATCGGAACGGACTCTCCGTCCACGGAGAACAAGGTTGCTGTGAAGGTTTGCGCACCGTTGGTCAAAACAAGCAATCCGCTTGCTTCTTCGGACAAATCCTTGACTTGAGCGCAATGATCAAGAGTTGCAGCCGCGTTACCCCAGGCATGTCCGGTCCACTCTACCGCGTGGGCGGAGGTCTCAACCAGGTATCGCGCCTGTCCGCGCCATGACCAAGCTGCTCCGATAGACAGAAAGGACAAAGGCGCCGCCTCAAGTCCATCGATTTCTGTCTGACTCCAAAATACTGCCGTTCGACCGTTTTTTCCGGCTCTCATTGTACCCGCCTGCACCTTCAACATTTCACTACTGACTGGCACCTCTTATCAACGTAAAATGAGGCGGAAAAGAGACGTTAACGCAACATTAACGAAATTTTTACTACGGCGAATCGGCCTCTGGCCAAGGCGAGGACCTCAGCGAAACCGGTTTGACCGTACCGGTTTGCAGAACGCGGCCACAACAGAAAAACCTCATGGCAGTTCGCGACAGAACAGAATTAACATTTTGTTTCTTCGCCACAAAATCCCTAATAAAGTAGCGGGAATATCATAGTGCAAGCCCATGCGCGCACCGGCTCCATGAAGACTTGAGGTAACCAAAATTGGAATGTGCCCTATCCGCAGATTGGGCACCTTCATGCGATAATACAACACATTCTCGTGAGAATTCAGGTGCCAAGCCCGCTAGGCTCCGGCCTCATAGCCAGTAAATGACGAGCGCTGCGAGGGCGATGGCCGACAGAAAGACTTTTGGGCAGCGGTCGTAGCGCGTTGCCACATGTCGCCAATCCTTCAATCTGCCGAACATAATCTCGATACGGTTGCGGCGTTTGTAACGCTTGTCGTACCCGATCGGTTTTTTGCGTTGTTTCCGCCCTGGAATACAGGCGCGTATCCCTTTGTCTTGTAATGCTTCTCTGAACCAGTGCCCGTCATAGCCGCGATCCCCGAGCAGCCAATCCACATCTGGAATGCTGTTCAGCAGCGCCCTTGCACCGATGTGGTCGCTGACCTGCCCGGCGGTCACGAAAGGGTCCGGAGGGCGGCAGGCAGTTTGGTGTTCATGCCGCCCTTAGTTCGCCCCCTTTTTTGACGCCCAAGCTGGACGCTGTGCGATGCGCTTTCAGGTCGGTCGCGTCCACTGCCCGGCAGGGCATCGCCTGGCAATGTCCCGAAAGGGGATCATGACCGTCTTCTGCTCGTCATATTCGGCGGCAAGACCGGCCGATCATCTTGGCAAAGATGCCCTTATCGCTCCAGCGCTTCCAACGATTGCAGAGTGTCTTGTGCGGCCCGTTTCCCTTAGGCGCATCCCGCCACCGCAAACCATTGCGATGGTTGAAGATAATGCCATTCAAGACCCGCCGATCATCGGCGCGGGGTTTACCGTGGGATTCAGGAAAGACGGGCGCAAGACGCAGCATCAGCGCATCCGTCAGCCAGAAAAGACCAGACATGCTCACCGATCGGCTTTCGAACCGTGAATCACCAGGCCTGCCGGAAATCAGTGGGTCCTGAACCTAGCCACCTCATTTCAAAATTTCTGAAATATACTTAATTAATTTGAATTTGACTGATGCTGGTAAAAGAACCCATCCTGCACAGATCATGCGATTGCAGGAAAAACAACCGCCGGGGAATCCCCGAGTACGCCGCTACCGCAAGCGTAGCCTTAACCGCAAAGCTGCTTGAGAAGTTCGGTACGCGGGTCCGAACCAGAGACGCGTCGGACGCATTGTGACAAAGCCAGCTCACTTGCGTGGCATCGCATTGAAAGAGTGACAACAGGGAGGAACCTTATGTCAGTACCTGAACCCTTTACGGATCTGGAGATAGAAACGGCAGATGCCGGTTTCTATGAGAATTACAGCGTTCCAATCGCGCTGATCAGCAAGGGCATCATGGTTGCCCTTGTGCTGTGGGCGCTTGTCTTCCCGGCCAATGCAAACAGCACTTTGGGTAGCTGGAACGGCCGGCTTTTGGAAGTCTTCAACAGCTTCTACGTGGTCATTGTCGGACTGTTTGTCGTCTTCCTTGTAATTGTTGCTATCCTCCCGTCGACCGGGAAGCGAGTTATGGGAACAGCAGGCGAAAAGCCCGAGTTTTCGAACTTCTCCTGGTTCTCGATGATGTTTGGTGCGGGGTTGGGTGTGGGCCTGATGGTATTCGCCACTGCCGAGCCACTGGGCCTGTGGGGCTCGAATCCCGAGGTTGTGGCAGGCGCGGTTGCGGGCAACGATCCTGAGTCCATTCAGTCTGCGTACCGCTATACCTTCCTGCACTACGGCTTCCATGCGTGGGCGATTTACGTGGTTACGGGCCTGTCGCTGGCCTACTACGCCTATACCCGCAACATGCCTCTGACCATTCGCGCGGCTCTGACGCCGTTGTTCGGTCGCCTGATGAACGGGTTCCTTGGCCATGTGGTTGACGTCCTGGGCGTCGTTGCAACGATCCTGGGTGTGTCCGTCACCATCGGTTTTGGTGTCAGCCAGTTCATCGACGGTCTTTATGCCATCACCGGCATGGAATGGATCATGGATCTGGGCGGTGAGGTTCCGACCCCCAGCAAAGTCGGTCTGATCGCAGGTCTGGTTGTTATCATGGGTCTGTCGATCATCTCGGCTGTGTCGGGTGTTGGCCGCGGCGTCAAGTACCTGTCGA